>NZ_CAXURX020000004.1:0-370291 GCF_964253885.1 Caballeronia sp. LjRoot31 | reverse complement strand
GGCGCCATCAAATCTGAAGTGCAACACCTTCCTCGTGTAAGGTGCGCACATGCAAAAAAGAAGAACGTATCAACAGCTTCAGCCTGAAGAGCGCATGACCATTGCAAGCATGAAGCAGCTGGGTTCGAGTGTTCGGGCCATGGCCCGAACACTCGGGCGCTCGGCATCAACTGTGAGCCGCGAGCTGACCAGGAACACGTGTTCTGTCGTGGGCTATGCGTCTGCCCCGGCGCAGTCGCTCAGCACGAGCCGACGCGAGGCTGCGCGCCCATGTCCCAAGCTGCACCCTCAAAGCATGTCGTGGCGCGTCGTACTCACCCTGCTGGAATGGAAGTGGTCGCCCCAGCAGATCTCAGGTACGCTCAAGCGCATGTGGCCCAACGATCCAACCCAGCACGTCTCGCATGAGACCATCTACACTGCCATCTATGCGCAGCCACGCGGTGAGCTGCGCCGCCAGCTTATCGCCTGTCTGCGCCACGGTCACAGCACCCGCATGTCACGCAAGCGGGGCACTGACCGGCGCGGCCAGATCCCCGACATGGTGAGCATCCATGTGCGCCCGCCTGAGGTCGACGACCGGGTGATGCCAGGTCACTGGGAAGGTGACTTCATCAAGGGCGCCGGCAATCAGTCTTCCGTCGGCGTGCTGGTTGAGCGCACCAGTCGCCTGGTGCTGCTGGCGAAGATGGAAGACGCCACCGCCGCCTCGGCACTGGCGGGCTTCACTGCCAAACTGAATTCGATCGCCGCCCCACTGCGCCAGAGCTTCACCTACGACCAGGGTAAGGAAATGACCCGGCATCAGGAGCTCAGCGCCGCCACCGGCGTGCGCGTGTACTTCTGCGATCCGCACAGTCCATGGCAACGCGGTACCTGCGAGAACACCAACGGGCTGCTGCGGCAGTATCTGCCCAAGGGTACTGACCTCTCGATCTACAGTCAGGACGAACTCGATGCCATCGCCGACAGCCTCAACAGCCGACCTCGCGCTACCCATGCATTTCATTCGCCATTCGAGGTCTTCGAACGTATGCTCGCAACCGCTTCGATAACCTCAGCTTCCGTTCATTAACCCGCTGTTGCATTTCAGCTTTGAAACCGCCAAGCGATATCCCGAAGGTTCATCGTCGCTTGTCGACTCGAATGACTCCAGCGAACGTTTGTCGCCGAAAAGGAGTGTTCGAAAATGGAATTCGTGGGCGACTCCGCTAGCATCGTTCAGGTGCACCGGCTCAAACTTGATCGAACCGAAATTGTCGATACCGGCGTGGTGAGCCATTTCGCGATTGAAGCAGGCGGTGCACAATAATCGTCCGCTCAGCCCCTCGTTTGTAGTATTGACAGTTTCGTACGGCGGCACGTTGGTGCCGCAAGCTGCGCATTGGCTGACGGACATGATGGAACTCCAGGGAATTCAGATACGCAGCATCCGTCACAGTGCACTTCACCTCGCCGTGGCCCGCTGCAGCACAAAAGATCGGTTTCGTTTGGGCCCTGCATATTTTGGAACGTCTGAGATAGCTCTTGGCGACTACGCGACCGGGCAACGCTGACAACATATCAAGCACTCGTGGGGTCATCCATTAGCCAGCTGACATCCAAATCGTGAAATGCGATAAGTCGCAGTGGCGTCCTCATCAGCCGGTGCGCGACTGACCTCCAAGTCGTCTCTAGTATGATGCATCTCGCTTCAGCCGTTCTGCAGTAAGAGATCCGGGTTATGGTGCGTTTGTCTGCGAGACATGTGGCTGAGTTAGCTGTTCATCTGTCGCACATATGTCTGCCCCTCTTTCGTGATCAGACACCCGCCGTGCGGAGCCGCCGAAACCAGCTCACTCCTTTCCAGTTCTGTTTGGATGTCCCACTCAAGCATGAGGGGTTGGGCGCTAGCAGCGCGTTCGTTAAGTTCCAAAAGCGCGGTTTTCGCTTTTGCACTGAGTTTTTCTGGCATGCCCAGCTCCTTAGAGCCCTCAAGACGCCAACTATGACGAATGTTCGATCGCTTGTCAGGGACGTCGTGATCGGGGAAGTGATGGTCCTACCGGACAGCGACACTGCCACGGCGACAACTAGGGGGAACGAGCGTTGCGGCCGCCTGGCTCAAGCCGTGTGTCCACCATCAATCAAGTTGCGCGCCTCGCGGGCGCTGTGGTTCAACGCCCGCTCCGCGGTCATTTGTTCCTTATCCTGCGCTTCCGCCGGCCGGGTTTCGTTGAGAAGAAATTGTCCCGTGGATATGTCTTCGATGGCAACGGTAACATCAAAACGCACACGCTCAGGATCAGCGTCATTTCTCACTGCGTTCATCGAGACGGTAAAGCCTTTGTGCACAAACGAATTTTCCATCAGCTACCTCCGTTGATTAGGCGACCCTTAGTATGAGCCAAATCATCTACCCGTGCCGTCCTGCTGGTATCCACGAGCAGTCGCACATCATCGCCCAGGAAGCGTGTCCCATACCATGAACCTTGGCGCCTCCATATCGAGTCTTCGAACGACGGTGTGAATGTTTTTGCCGTCACCGCAGTGCGTTACCAAAATGTGCATCTGCGACAAATCTTGCGCGACATGAAAGCTGATCACCATACTCTGAGCAAAGATATCTTGCTGCATCGCAGATGCGCTCGCTTATTTTGGAGTGCGAACGAAAAATCGATAATGTTAATTATGTAAAATACGTAGGATACCTAATGTTATGCGTCCGTGATCTCCGTTTGTTTGCATAGAACGTTCCCCGATCCTGCGTCAAAGCGGCCCGTCCCGGTTGTCTCGTGGCGCGAAGCGCGGGCTGACCGTCCAACAGGGGAACAAGCTTGTTCAGGGATTGGTGTGAAAATTTGTTTCCGCGTCCCGAGAGCTCCGCGGAGGCATGAACAGATCATGCAAACCGGCGGCTGCCGGTTGACCCCGACACAGCGCAATTTCTATCAAAAAATATATTAAAACTCACTATACTGTTAGCGTTTCCAGTCATCGACATCCAAGCGGAACTCCCAGCTAGCATCTTCGAGCTTCGGACCGCTCGCGTAAAACCACTCGAAGTCGTCGCCGCGATCTGCTGCCGCCAGCCGAGGTTCTTCCCAAGAGGGCGCCCATAACCAAAGCGCCCTTCCTGCGAACCACTCTTCGCCTTCGTCAAATTCGCGCCAGTTGCTCAGTTCCATTGTTTTCCTGTGTGGCCCGCGCGACCTGCGCGAGCGCTTCTCGGGCGTCTTTGTTAAACCGCAGGCAATGTCGTCAGAACGCGTCGTGCCAGTCGCTCGCGAACGGCTCCCGAAATGGATTCCAGTGTTGTTTGATGTTCGTGCGATTGGTCAAGGCATATTGACCGATGTCCATTGTCAGCTGAACGGGTGACTCACCCACGCCATCGGGAAACAACTCCTCAAAGCGCTTTTTTGCGAGTTGCGGGTAAAACTCATAAAACGAGGCGATGATTTCCGTCCGGCAGTACTCGGTAAGCATCGCGCCGACGATTGCGGCGTTGCGATCATCAAAACCGGTCCAGACGTAATAGGCGAATACCATCGCGATTGCTTCGTCGCCGTTCATCCATTTTTGTATGACTCCCGCACTTTCCCCGCTTGATCTCGCATCTACTGCATCCGCAGTGGCTTGAATCAGGGTGAAGAAGGCTTGAGTGGCACTGAGCGACGAAATTTTGCTTCCGGTCCGCTTGACCTCGTCCCAGACCTGGGTAACTGTCAAAACATCCATGTAATGACCTTCATTGTTGTTTTCCAATGTGTAGCTTGAGGCTACATGTAGCGTAAAGCTACGACCGTGTTTTCCTACCCATTACAGCTCGCGAGTGGATCGATGTCGGCCGACACGATAGAGAAGACAGCGAGGGCCTTGCCAGCGATCCAGCGAGGCTCCCGACCTTTGCCGCTCCATGTTGCTCCGCTATCCGGGTCTCTGTACTTCGGCACATATCGCCCGCTTTTCTTCGGCACGTATTTGGGACCCCTGCGTACCTCCCGAAGGTCCTTAGATTCGATGCCCCATTCGTACATCCTTGCCTGAATCTCGCGAATCGCCCTAGCTTTTTCGCTCGCAAGTGCCACCTCGATCTTGAGATCCAAGATCGCAAGCTCTGCCGTCAGTTCAAGAAACCTCGACATGCGTCTTTTCCGATAGCAAATTTACAGTTCTTCCGGCGCTGTCACACGTGATGCAAGTACAGTCAAGTGTCGTGGGTTTTCGACGTCCGGAAAATTTACCAGTTCGTCGTATTCCTCAATCTTGATCCAGAGATGACCACCGCGTGAGTCTCCGTCCATCAGCCGTACACATGGAACGGCTTCGACAAGCGCGCTGAATTCGCGAATCGTTAGCTGTGCGTCGTACTCACCGGTCATAACTTGGAGTCTTTGACCGTCGACGCTGTACCCTGCGAATGCCTGAGAATGTCCCACTCGCACTCGAAAAGTCAGATATTCCTCGCGGGTCATCCCGTTGGCGTCTAACAGGCGTTCATCCACGTTGAGGCTAGCGCCGAGACGTGCATATCCGAAACGATCGATCGCGGCTTGCGTTGCGGCTCGCCGAAGACCAGGAAGGTCCGTAGGCAAGCCCGGCACATCGAACGTCCATACGGTGACCGTTGCCATCTCTTCTCCTGTTTCCCGATGCGTTATCGGCCCGCGCTGGCACACAGCGCGCGGGGTACTTAACCAATCACAATAATATTTATTGGACGTCGTGTGCGTAGCCGTCCGCTGTCGTATCGACGCTCACGCGAATGAGTACTTTGCTGGTCCCACTGATGCCGCCACCCTGAAAGGTAAGAGAGCCTTCTTTCTTGTAAAAGGTCTGAAAACGATAAGCATCCTTTCCAAAATAGAACGGAATAAATGCCTTACCAGTAACGTACTGATGAGAGTCATTCGGAGCGCCAATCAAGTCCTCGACTTCCCTCTGGCCCATACCAATCCGAAGTTTCGCAAATTTGCTGTTCCTCGCGGGTGTACCGTAAATTTCACCATCAATGTCACCGACATGGATTTTCTGGATGCTGCGGCCGTCGGCGGTTGAAGTTGACTGGTTGTTGCTTCCCGCTGTGGATGACGAACCCGTCGGCGTAGCCTGCGGCTGTGATGTAACCGATTGCAATGCCGAGCAGCCACACAGCGCTGTAGCAAGAAAGATAGACACGAAATTTTTTGTATTCACGCGATTTCCATTTTTTATTGTTGCAGTGTTTAACAAGATATTTCCTTACCCCTGTTCCGCGAGGTGCCGGTTAAGCTAACACTCAGATGTAACTTCAGTAGCATGCTGCGCCCTCAAAAGGGTCGATCTGTTTTCCGGTCAGACCGAAGCGCTGCCGCTGGCACCACCTCGGTGCTGGCGTTTTGCCACTTCAAGATCGCGTTCGCACTGGGCTATGGCGTCATGCAGCGACTGCTGATGTTCCTCGCGGCGGCGCTCCTGGGCACCACTTCCTTCACTACGTTCGCAATCGCGCTTCAACTCGCCTAGGTATTGCCGTCGTGATCCGCCTGAAACACACCAGGGATGATGTTTGCCCGAGCGCCATCGGCTGCAATGCCGGAAAACGGGCCGCGCCGGACACGTACATTGATCGCCGGCATTTGGGTTCCCTCCCTATTGTTCTATGCGATTCCGCGACGCTATAGCACTTTGCCGTCTTTAACGGCAGTTTCTTTAGATTCTTTAGGCCAGGCCGTCCTGTCTTTTAGATAACGTCACGAAATGCTGGACTAATTTCGGCATCGGAAACGTCGATAAAACGGTTATCCGGCTAAGAACAACAGGCAAATGCGGATTAAGCCCGTGATAGTGAGTGCGGCCGAGAGCAGTTCCCAAATCGCGCTCGCGGCGATAAATGACGTATCGGCGCAATGCCCCGATGAGTTTGATCGATGAACGATAGATGCGTCGCTGCCTACATCCCTTCGTGATCGCGGCACATAGCGAGACTTCGCGCCGCAATTCGCCGCTCGCAAAGTAGAAGTCTGCAACGGTAACTTGGGCAATCTCGGTGATTCGCATGCCGCACGCCAGTCCCAACAGCAAAACAACGGCGTCTCTTTCAGGATAGCGACTCGTGGCGTCTGTGACGCGAAGAAGAGGTGCCGGATTTGGCTCGGAGCTCGAACTTCAGCGCGTTTGATGTGTTGCTGGCGCATAGTGGACCTCTGAACGCGTTGGAATTCGGTCGTGTTCAGAGAGAAAAACCGCGAGGCTCTTTTTTAAGCATATCACCGCGTCATTGCTACCAACCTCGAAGGGTAACCGTCGCACAGTTACAACACATAATACGGAAGAACAACGAGTTAGCCACCTCATCCGGCATGAAGCAGATCTGAGATGCGATCTTTGTTCTTAGCTCGCGGTGGCTTCCATGGAGCGCCGTCTCAGGTTACGTTGCCGACGTATTCCGTAGAGTCGCCCGCGCAACTGCTGACGTTCACTGGCGCTGCCAGGACGTGCTCTCACAAGACGGATCCTAAACGACATGCGCCCATACTTGAGGCGCAAATGGTCGGCCATAACGGTGGCGGGTGTTACAGACGGTCGCTTCGGCTTTCTTCTTCCGGCGACGCACACGATTCTTTCCATTTATATCGCCGTACGTGATCGGAAACGCACATCCGCACAATAGGCAATGAGTTAAACCTTCCGTTTTCGTCAGATAGCGAGCGTGCATACCATGGAGTTCGTGGGCCGTGAGAAAGAGCTCGCCGTGCTGCGCAAAGCGTGGCGCGCTGCGCTTTATGGGAAGCCGCAGGTGGTCGTGCTTGTTGCGGAGGCACGCCTCGGGAAGACCCGCATCGTACAAGAGTTTTACCGATGGCTGAACCAGTTTGAGGATCCCGGTAACTACTGGCCCGACACGCTTCCTGGCGACGATGACAGCCTGCATGTCAATCCGGTCTTCGAAGGGCACCTACCTCACAACCTTCTGCCTCCCTGGTTGTGGTGGGGATTGCGCTGGGTCAAACCCGCTCTGCGCAACCCTGGTGAGGTAGCACCCTGTGCAGCGATATCTGCTGCCGACCATCTCAGACCGCATGTCGAAGCGGCCAGACGCCACTTGGAAAAAAGAGAAACCGAACGACGAGCGTTGGTCGGCGTTGGCAAGACCGTGGCGAATCTGGCCACCTTTGGCCTGGCAGGCACCGCTATCGAAATCTTCGAACGCGGGGCGGATTTGTATGAACTTCGCAAGTATGACGCGGGCGATCAGCGCTCTATTCTCGCGAGACGGGCCGCGCAATCTGAGACTGAACTCGGTCACCTGTCCGAACACCTGCTCGCGCTTACTTCGACCGACAAAATCGTACCGGGAGGGATGCCTCTCATTCTCGTGCTTGACGATGTCCATTGGGCCGACCCCGAGAGCCTTCAGTTCGTTCAGCGACTGATGCGTGAGTTGGCCTCGCGCGGCAGGGATCGTCCAGAGGCCCCAACCCGGCTCCTGATCATCGCCACCTCGTGGGAGCGGGAATGGAACGAGGCAACTGCGCAACCGATTTCGACCCTGGCGGATTCGCGCCCCGTCTCCTTTTCTGATGCAATACGCGCGCTGCAACACCAGGCTCACGACAGCGGAGTCGTGGGCCCGCAACTGACCGAGTGTCGCCTCGGTCGTCTAAAGACGAGCCTGGAACACGCTGTTGCGCAAGAATTGCCAGGCCTGACCGCGACACAATGCGCACTCGTCGCCCAGCTCGCGGGGGGTAGTCCGGGCCTTCTGGTCGAACTGCTGGCCAAGCTGAAGAACCGCAGCAAACACCTGTTTGAGCAATCGGATGTTAGTCGCGAGCTGACGCCGCGGGGCGAAGCCAAGGTGCGTGGTATGAGCGTCAGCTATCACGAACTCGTCGAAGAGCGCCTGCAGGATCTCGACGCGGTGGAGGCCTCCGTGCTGCGTCTTGCCAGCTATGTTGGCCTCAGTTTCTCGCGGCCGATTGTTCAAGACCTTGCCGGGCACGTCGAGGCACCACCTTGCTCAAATCTTGGTGCAGAGGATGTGGAAAGTGCCCTCCTTCAGGCCGATAACCCCCTGGCTATCATCCAGGCGGTCGCCGACCGACTGGATGAGTTTCGCTTGCTGGTCTACCGCGACGTACTTCGGCGGCAACTGGAGGAGTCCGATGATCTATGGCGCTGCGTTGAGGAGCATGTTCCGGCACTGATCCGGCGCTGGCTGGACGAGACAATGCTGGGCGGGTTGCCGGCAGAGGCGAAGAAGATCTTCCTGGTCTTTGCCTCGGGTGAGATGTACTCCCGCTTGAGCGAGCGCTCGGATGAAGACGCCCGCATGCCACTACTACAAGCCTGGGCAGAACAGATTTGCGACCTGGAGGTGGAGGGCCGAACAGAGCCTATGGCGGCGTTGCTGGATATGTGGTTGCGAGTTTGGCGAGAAGGCGATGAAGCGAATACCTTGCGCATCGGACGCAGGCGCCTGGAGGGTGTGTTGCAATGTGCATTTGCGGTAGATCGCGTTAACTCCGTAGCCGAGATTGCGGGGGGCTGTCTCGGATTTATGCCGGCAGTACCGGCTACGGAGGAGCAGTCGGCGTTACTATCGATGCTGCTGCGCTATGCCGGCGATGCCGCCCTCGCAATCGACGACCTGGCCGGGAGTAGTTCGCAATTTGATAGATTTCGGACTGAGGCTTTGCGCGCTCTTGACGCTTTCGGCCCGAGCGCCGAGCGGCTGCGAGACGTCTCCGTGTCGATGGACAGGGTCGGCGATGTACTGCTGGGCCAGGACCAGGTGGGGCCGGCGCTCGCGCTGTATCGCGAGTCGCTGGAGATCTGCGAGCGCATCCTGCGCGAGTTCGGCCCGAACGCCACGCGGCTGCGAGACGTCTCTGTGTCGATGGAGACGGTTGGCACTGTGCTATCGGGCCAAGACCGGGTGGAGCCGGCGCTGGCGCTGTTTGGCGAGTCTCTGGATATCCGCGAGCGCATCCTGCGCAAGTTCGGCCCGAACGCCGAGCGGCTGCGCGACATCTCCGTGTCGAAGGACAGGGTCGGCGATGTGCTGCTGGGCCAAGACCGGGTGGAGCCGGCGCTGGCGCTGTTTGGCGAGTCGCTGGATATCCGCGAGGGCATCCTGCGCGAGTTCGGCCCGAACGCCGAGCGGCTGCGCGACGTCTCCGTGTCGAAGGACAGGGTCGGCGGGGTGCGGCTGGCTCAGGACCAGGCGGAGCCGGCGCTGGCGCTGTTTCGCGAGTCGCTTGGGATCCGCGAGCGCATCCTGCGCGAGTTCGGCCCGAACGCCGAGCGGCTGCGCGACGTCTCCGCGTCGAAGAACAGGGTCGGCGACGTGCTGCTGGGTCAGGACCAGGCGGAGCCGGCGCTGGCGCTGTTTCGCGAGTCGCTGGAGATCCGCGAGGGCATCCTGCGCGAGCTTGGCCCGAACGCCGAGCGGCTGCGCGATATTTGTGTCAGTCTTCAAAAGATGGTCAACGGTCTCGAGGCTTCTTCCATGCCAAAGGAGGCATCGGGGATTGCTCACCGCGGACTTGGCGCCGCTACGCAGCTTGTCGCTGTGTACCCGAGCAGTGACGGTACAAGCATCGCGGCATGGTTTGAGTCGGCAATACGCCGCCTTGGCGGCAAGTAGACGACCTGATTGCGCGGAGCTGAGGCTACGGGCTTATATGGATTGGAGCGATTGCCGGTAGCGTTTAGGTTCGAGGTCCGATCAGCAGCTCGCGGCTTGAGCGAGATGGCCGCAAAAGCGCAATTCGCCGTGTCGACCACGCGCGTCGAATTCCGGTAAAAGGTGAAATGCCATAGGGAACGGCCCGCTTTGCGGCCTCATCACGCACCGTCTGGCCCTAGCCGACTGGTCGCCGGTTGCACCGCCAGCATCGCTCGTTTATCGGCAGCTTGAGCTACGTACTCTTCCCATCTCGATCAGGATGCTGTTACCTGTTCGAGGCGCCGTAAGCCCAGTCCGGTCACAGCAGAGCGGTTGTAACGCGGTCGGAAGATTACATTTACCTCGGAAAATCGCCGGAATACGTCGACCCCGTGCCTCGCCCGGGCCGCCTGCCCTTGATAACAACCCGGGCGCGCGATCACCTGATGGCAATACCGCGACCCACTTTGCCGTGTGGAGCCAGAGGCCGGACATCATGAAGATCCTCCTCAACAGCGGCGCGCCCTTCCTCATGAAAAATAACTTTGGTGCGCTTCCAATTGATGTCATCAACTGCCATCCATCCTCTCCCGAGAATGCCCAAATGCGGGATATGCTGATTGCGAAAGGATCTCCCGTACCTGGGCCGCCTGCCCCCTGATGTGTCGAAGATAAGCGAATCCTGCGTCCGGACGATGCAACAGTCTCTGTGCGTTTTCTTGGGTGTGCATCGACGCCAACAAGATTCCACAATTCCAGGACAAGAAAAAACCCGCCGATCTCCGAAGAGATGTGACGGGTGTCGGTTGCGGGTTACTCGGTCACATGCACGGTGACGGGGCCGATGCGCTGTCACTTGGGCCGGCTTCGGACGCATCGCAGAGATCGGCAGCGACGTGCGCGTGCCCCGCGCGTGCCATCAACTGTTGCGCCCGCTCATACAGGCCGGCAGCTTCGGACTTCGCCTTCAACGTCTCCTGCATCAGCCAATCGCGCTCGCTGACGCCAGGGGGGATGATGAAGGTGAGGTCCGACTCTTTCGTGTGCAGGACGAGAACACGATTTTGACCGCCGATTATTCGGTCGATTCGCGGAGTCTCGTTCGCGCTTTCTGGCAGTTTCGCTTCCGGCAGTCTTAGCTTGAAACGCTCCACGTCCGAGCTCGCCGCCGCAATAAGAGCTTGGAGGGCATGAGTCGCCGTCGGGTTCACCGAAGGTAGTGTGTTCGCTTGTTCGGCAACCGCAGCCTCCCACGCTTCTCGAGCGACGCCGACACGAGCAAACTCGTATTCTCGCAAGTTGTGCAATCCGAACTCCTCCAAAGACTCCCCCGAATTGGCAGGCATGCCGTTGTCGGAATTCCATTGCACTACGCAGCCGTCCTTGTCGAGGCCGATCACTTCATCATCCTGATATGGCGGCACTTGCTGATCACCCACCGCGCACGTTGCCCACTCGGGTAGTCGATCAATCTCAAAGAGATCGAATGCCACCGGAGCTTCGCCTACCTTGTGCTCGAAGAACAACAACTTTGCGAGGTCATCGTTCTGGTCCGAGTCCGCTTCACACCAACTTTCGTAGCCCCAAACCTGCGCAGCCAGCAGCCTCTCATTCGCGACGTCGACAACGACACGGCACTTCACTTCCATGCGTCCGTCTTCGTTCCACGACCAGGTGTGATCCAGATCGCCCACAAACCAACGCGGCGTCTGCTCCTTCAAACCTGTCCGACTGCGTGGTGTCCCTGCGGCCATCCTGTCGTCCACGATGCCATTCGAGCCGAAGCCACGCACGAAATCGTTTAGCGCAACTCGGCTGAGCTGGTCGACTTCGCCAACGTGCGACAGGTCGTACAAGCCAGCGATCGAGAGATCTTCGGGCGACGCATCTTCGGAAAAACGTCCTAAGATGGCATCATCGGCAGGCTCATTTGCTTGAAAAAACAGGACAGCCCGGGTTCCAGGTATCGCCTCGTGCTCAACCATGGCTACCCACAACCGCCGCGGCGACTCCCGATCGACGAACGCTATTGCCGTCCGGGACGCGTCCCAGTTGAGATGATGATGGTCCGCGTTGATGCGGTCGACGATACTCACTTTGCTTTCCATGTTGAAATCTCCTGTTTAGGTAAGCCCGCTGCTGAGGCGGGCGATAACTGAGCACTGGAGATGTCCCACCGGAAAATATCCGGGACGGCCACTGCCGGGCCGAGCATCAGGAATAAAGCGCCCACCGTCTCCGAGGAGAACAGCGGGCGTGGGTTACGGTTTGACTAAGTGCGTGCGGACGGATATTGGTGCTCAGTCACCTCGCCAACCCGGGCTTCGATGACCCGCGAGATGTCGCTCAGATAGTTCGGCCGCAGCTCGCAATAACGGCGCAGCGAACCATCGTGTGGTAATACGGCCTGAAGCTGCGCGTGACTCAGCGTTTCGTGCGAAATGTTTTGCTCGCGCACGTACATCCAATGAGCGTCATGGGGTTCCAGATAATACCGGTGACCCCATTGGTCGGGCTCATCCAATCGGAGAATGCGCCGGCCGTGCCATTTCACGCCATTGTCGTTGGTCCAACAGACGACATCGCCGGGCTTAAACGCCGCCTCCACCACCTTCCTTTCCATGATTCAACTCTCCTCGTGTGTAAGCCCGCTGAAAACCAGCGGATGACAAAGTAAAAGAGCTGTCGCGGCGAAAAATAAGCGGCGGTGACCCGCGGAGCGACGCATACCGGTCGGCCACCGCTTCCCGAACTCTCGCGCCAGTCGTAAGAGATTTCGAAACACGCAGGCGGAAAAAAACCCACCGTCTCCGACGAGAACAGCGGGCCGTGAGTTGGGGCACCAAGGTGCGTAGGTCACTTGTTTTGATCAGGTACGCGATAACGCACGAGGCGGGACGGTCCTAGTGTGTTGCGTACTTGACGCAGCAGCGGACCGTTCGGTTCACGCTCGTCGCGACCGGTGTCCCACAGGCGACGGAGTGCGGATTTCCAGTTGCGTCCATGGCTCGTGGCGAACGCCACGAGCGCTGACTGCTGCTCTTGCGTAAGGGTGACTTTGGCGAATTTCATGGGGTCCTTTGCGTGTGAGGTTTTGGGCGGAATTGGTGAGGTTGGCGAAGCACGAGATATGAGGAGGCAAAAAAAATGCGCGATAGAAAAATGGCTCGGCTGTCGGTTGCCGGGCAGGCTTTTCGAGCGATCCGAAGGTAGAGATGTATTCGCGGATCCGGATCGTTCGTTCGGCGCGAGCGCGGTCACGAACCACTGGGTGGCCGATTCGAGCCAGTACTCGATTCGGGGACGATTCGGATCGGCATCTTCGATCCCGGCTACTTCGGCCGTAGACCAGAAGTCGTGACGAGTGACATCGAGGAAGGGGATGTCCGCCTTCCACTGCTAGGCGTTTTTTCAGCCGGAGGTCGTTCCTGAGACCTAAAGCTCGTGGACGGTGTAACCGCCGAAATCGCGGTCGTCGCTGCGCGCTTCTATCTGGTGTATCTGCTAGAAAAGACGCGTCCACCATTTTCTGGAGCGAGCGGCATCGGCGCGGTTCTTGTTGGCCCAATCTTCAGCCTCGAGGTCTGGGTTGCGCAGGGTGACGTATAGGCTATCGACCTTTCGAGAGAAAACATAGTTGTCCGTCATAGCGTTGATGACATGCAATATCTTCTCGTGCCCTTCTTCGTTCGCAATATCGAGCTCGTCGGCTATATCAGCGACGAGCTCGTTGATGTGGATACCAGGTTGTACCCACATATTCCGGGCTGCGAGCATGCCGATATCGCTGCCACCAAACGCGGCGGCGTTGACTACTCGCGGCGGCACTGGCAAAGCACTGATGAACGGGAACGGCTCGGCAAACACGTCATAACGGCGCCAGAATTCGTAATGAAAACGCAGCAGGACGACGTCGGTTCGGATCGTCGGCGAAATGGCCATCGCCGCTTCCTGGAAGCTGAAACTACCAGGCGACTCACAGAAGAAGAACTCGACCGCCTGAGCTCGTGATTCGGGTGTCGCAGTTGCGCCGAAGAGCGCAACTGCGAATCCATAGATCAACTTGAAAGCGTCCCGCTCCGAGCCTTCTTCGAAGTCTTCGGGCGTGATGTAGTCGAGCCGCTCGGCTACTCGTCTTCGTCCCCTCCTGTTTCCAGGGTCTTGAAGAGTGCCTGGCGGGGCATCAGCAAATTCCGCAGCAAGACGAAGTGATGCCGCGCGATCGATTTGAGGAACGCCCATATCCAGAGGATCATCCCCCTCAGGATCACCCGGATCGTGGGACTGACGAAACTGATCAAGAAATGCGAAACGACGTGCCGTATCGGCGGTATCAAAACCATCAAAATCCCAATCACTGCCAGGATCACCCAGACTTTCCCCAAGTGCATCGTATTCCTCTTCAGGGTGCGGTGTTGCCATGCCCGTCTCCGCGGTTGCCATGCGTGGTCGATAGGAACCGGTCGAGTTTGTCCGGATCGATGAAATTGAAGCCCTCGCGTTTGTAGAACCGCGGTTTGTTGATCCTGATCGGACCGATCTTTTTCTTCATCTCGGGCGTGAGGCCCACGAACGGGATGCGAAGGTTAAAAACGTGCTTGCCTTCATAGAGCATGACTGCCTCGCCCTTTTCGAGCGCCTTGAGCTTGTTAGGATCGACGCGGTGCACTTCTTCCTCACGCTCGGCATAGCTTTCGCCACTTGAATCGCCGGTGGTTGCTCCCGGCGCCGCGCGTAGCGCGTCCTGGGATTTCGATGCGCTATCGGTGGACGTCATGGAGCGCCGGACGGCGAGATGTGTACCGATCAGATCAGCAACAGATTCAGCGGTCGATTGAGATCCGACGCGGAACACGAGCTTGGTCGTCGTGTTTCCGGTAACCATTTCGGCGAAGTCTTCGCTAATCGCCTTGAAGTTCGACTCTGTTTGCACTGCTGGACATAGAAAAATGCCCGCACTGCGTGCCTGTTCAAAAATTCGCGCCCAGGACTCGTTAACGTAGCTGCCGGCTTCATCGAAGAAGCACATGTACGGAATTTTCGGGCGATCGGCCTTGTTTGCCTGCAGCCAGGAGACGGCAGTTCGGAAGTCACCAAGCACCATCTTCCCGAAATTCGACGCGGCGACATCCTTGCCCATGGTGGGCAATGCCACATAGACAATCTTGTTCCCTTTGATCGCGTCGTACAGCCGCACGTCTGGCTTGTAGGTGTTCATCACCTCGCCGAACTGGTTGGTCCCGAATGTGAAGAGACGCCCGACCATACCGCCCAGTACGTCCTTCATCTTCTTGACGTCAATCTGACCGCTCAACGGATTGCGAGGGTCAGCTGGAACACGGTAGTTGTCGAGGAAGAGCCTAAGGTTACGCGCCTCATCGGATCGAGGGTATCGATTGGTAAGCGTCGCCTGAAGCTCTTCGAGGGCTCGCCCATTATTCAGTAGAACTGCGAGATCATAGAAATTGTACGCGAGACCGGTCTTCTGGCATGCGCTGATCACAGTAACGAGCGCCGTGTTCGCGGACTGCTTGTAGTAGTCGCTGCCTGCGTTGGACTCTGTGGAGGGGATTAGCGAAAGCAGTCGAGCGGCAACCTCGTCGGCGTCGCCCTCAAGGATCGGGTTGTATGTATTCGAGAGAGCCGGGTTGCCTGGGTTAAGGACAAAAAACTCGTGCGCGCGGCCGGCCCACTTGCAGAACTGGTAAAGCGAAAGAATGTTGTCTTCGTCGAGCTTGCCATCAACGAAGAGCACCCCGCCTCCCCGCTGGATCTGCTGGAACATCATCAGGGAACCGGCGACGGTTTTCCCGACGCCAGATTGTCCGACAATCCATATGTGGCGGAATAGGTTGTCGTCGTTGATGATGATCGGCTCGCCAGTATCGGTCGCATAGCCCACCATGAGGCCGCTTGTCCCGTGCACCGGTGCGGGGGAAGACCTGACGTCAATCGAGCTGTTCAGGTGAAAGTGGCGCTTCCATGGATTCAGGATCCGCCTGGCCAGGTGTGTTGAACCAGCAAGCGCGGCACCGAAAGGAACGAGTGCCGGTACGGTGCCGGCAAAGAAAGGCGAGGACAGCGTAGCACCCAGCCCGAGCGAAAGCGCGCTGGCTGTGTCTACCGGGCCTCCGAGCTGCATGTCGAAAGCCTTGCGGTAGATAAGCCGCATGTCAAAAGGCGCGGCCTCATGCGGAGGACGTTCCTTTACCTTCCGGGCATTTTTCGCAGTGACAGGCCTGAAGTGCATATTTTGCCCGCGTTACACAATAAAAAGCCCGTATGACGAAGTCACACGGGCTGTGGGTTAGAAGTGGGCCGAACGCTTGGTGCCGCGTTCGATCTCTTCGATGCGTTGATCTGCTTTCTCGCGAAACTCTGCAATCGCCTTGGGATGCTTCAGAATCGACGAAATCATCTCCGCGGCACGGCGGATGTTTTCGGGCTGGTCAACAATCTGGATGCCCTTTACCTTCGTATCGAGAATGGCCCGCTCGTCCGCCGGTATGTCACGGGCACTGGTCGCCTGGCAATGGTCACCGGTATTTCCCGGGTCCCGCACGCCGTTAGTTTCAGCCGGTCGGGTTTGAGGAAATGCCGTGCGTAGCGCGAACGAAGTTGCAGCAGATACGTTAAACCCTATCTTCTGCATGCACGAAGCGAACGCTTTGAGTTCCGTCCGCGCCGGCGCGTCGGGATCTGTGGTGCATCCATACGGTGTCGCCATAACAAGAAACGAGTGTGAGCGTGCAGTGAGGTTCACAGGATGTTCGTGTCCCTCGCGGCGGTACCAAAAGCGGATCGTGGCCGAGTGCAGAAGCTCCCGGCTGACCAAATTTCCCGCTGCAAGAATGGGCGCCCCTTCGCGCAAAGCATGCTCCTCGATGTCATAACCCCAACCGACCCCGATCGGGCCAAATTCCGCGCTTGCCAGATACGACAAATGCTGCACGGCCGCTGAAATGTTTTCGACCACCGATGACGCTTGAGATAGCGCCTCCGGGGCCATTCGCTTACTTGCGCGGGTCCACAGGGAGAGGTTGTCTTCCTGCGCCCCGTTCCCATCGTGGTCCGGGGGCGTACAGGCTGAATTCATCTCCCTTCTCCGTTTCGTCAGCAAAAAGTAAGGTTTCCCGGACGGGCAGACCTAGCGACGGAAATGTAGAAGCAAAAATAAATCGAACTCTCATTAAAAGGTATTATTAACCACAAGAAGGTTTTGAATTTATTCTCTTGTATGCCCTGTCGCTTTCAGCGCACTTGCCTCTTTCCGATCTTCAGCCATGGACGAAATCGTTGGTCGCCTTGCCTCCGTCACTGCCTACAACGGCAAGTGGGCACGTGCGAGCGTCCGGTTGGCTGACGGCACGGTTGTAAACTGCGTCGGCGAGGCACTCATAGGCCTTGTGGAAGGCAACGACTACAAACTGTCAGGGCGACATCGTGCTCATGAGCGGTACGGGGTCCAGCTCGAGGTTCGCGTGGCGCAACTCGAGGTTCCCCAGGATGAGAACGCACTATGTCGCTATCTGCGGAAAAACTATGCGGGCTGCGGCCAGCAGACAGCGGCAAAATTTGTCGAATGGGCGAAGGGGACGCCGGGCGGCCTTGACGCGCTGCGTGAGCAATTGATCTCGAATCCCGCGGCAGTGGACTTTAGTGCTGTTACACGACGCGCGGTGAAGATGTCGGCCAACGACGGACCGGAAGTGCTGATATACCGGAATCTGTCGCTTAGGCTCGGCGCAAGTGGCGTACGTGACTATCTTTTGCGACGTCTCGCCGCCTGGCTATTCGAGCGGGTCGGGACTCTGGATGATCCAGTGTCGTCGTCCTGGGGACGCCTTTCGGCCAACCCATACGACCCGATTCGTTCGCTTGACGGCTACGGTTTTGCAACCGCTGACGGAATTGCCCGATACCTGTCCTTCCCGGCGAGTCATCCCTATCGGCTCGGCGCGCTCGCCACTCATGCCCTCCGTGAGGGCTGTGAGAGTGGCGGTCATACTTTCCTGACGGATCTTGAAATGGAGACGCGTATCGCGCGTCATGATCCGTCTGTGAGGGCAAGTGATGCCGTCCGTGCAGCGATCGACAACGGGGAACCCATTGTCGTAAGTGACGAGGCCTATTACCCGCTAGGGCTATACAACTGCGAAGTCGCACTGGCCGGGCATCTTGGGCGTCGTCTCGCAGGTCCAGCGACGCCCATCACGACCTTGTCGCCAGAGCGGCTTGCCCACGAAGTGAGCATGGCCGAGTGGAGTATGGGCGAAACGTTCAGGCTCGATGCCAGCCAGGTCGCCGCCGTTATTTGGTTGCTGACGTCTACTTGCACAGTGCACACGCTCACGGCCGGTCCGGGGTGTGGAAAGACGGCGTTGATGGAGGTTTGTGTACAGGTGATTTGCGCGCTGGGCGCCGGCCAGCGAATAGTGTTTTGCGCGCCGACCGGAAAAGCTGCAAAGGTGCTTGGCGCCCGGGTAAAACGGCTAGGTATGACATCGGCGACCGTTCACGCGACGCTGGGTGTAGAGGCGGACGGGTTTCACTACAACGAAGAGAACCCACTGCCGGCGGATATCGTCATTGCCGACGAGTCATCCATGAATGACCTTGCACTCACGCGGGCTCTTTTCGATGCGCTTCCGCCGGGTTCACACATCGTCCTACTCGGTGATCGGGACCAGTTGGCCTCTGTTGGTCCTGGTCAGATACTTTCGGACATGCTCGAGCTCGAGGCCGACCATCGTACCCTTTCGACTACCCACCGAAATGACGGGGGAATTCTCGATGTCGTGGAGCAGGCCCGTGCTGGCCGATGCGACTGCGTCGGACGGTCGGATGTCCGGTTTTCGCACGGTTTGCCTTCCGCTGATGCCACGAGTATGGGACGGGTGATCGGCGTTTTCCTGCGCGCCGTCGGACGTTGCGGCATCGAGAACGTGGGGCTCCTGATGGGTGCGCGACGCGGCGACGCCAAGGTGCCGGGCTGGAATGTGACGTACATGAACGAGGTGCTACGGGAGCACATCAATCCTGGCGGCAGCCGTGTACCCGGGACTTTCCTGAAACTCGGCGACCGGGTGATGATTAGGCAAAACCTTCGTCTCGAACAGGGCGAAGATGCAAACGGCAAGCTGCGTTTCGAGCAGGTTGTCAATGGTGACACAGGCCGACTGATCGAGTGCCAAATGGACTCCACTGGCCACGCAGTCGCCCATCTGCTGATCGATTTGGATGACGGGCGGGAGATCCGGTTTCCCGGGACGGGGCTGGAGGCGTTGGTGCTTGCCTACGCTTTGACTGTACACGCGGCTCAGGGCTCCGAGTACCGGGAGGTCATATTCGTCTGTACTGACGGCATGCCCGGGTTCATGCACAGGGGCATTGTCTACACGGCGCTGTCGCGCGCGCGTGAGCGTCTGGCGGTATTCGCAGATGACGACGTCTTGCGCCGCGTGTGTGCGCGTCCTATCCCGCGAAGAAACTCCAGGCTGGTCCAGCGTGCGTGTCACGCGGGCGCGTCAGTGCGTTGGGACCGCGTGACCAATGATTCGGAGCGAGCACGTGTCGGTTCGGTACCGAAGTCGCATTTTCAGGTTGTTTCTTATCGGGAGTCTGAATGAAAAACGAGATGCGGCGTTGGCGTCTCTCACGCGCCGGCCAGTGGACGATGGTCGCTGGTATCGCCTACGTGGTGTTCCGCTGGTATCAGGATCTGCGCAGCGCTTCGACGCAAGCATGGCTGGTTGCACACGGGTCTGATGGAGGTTGGGCTGCAGTGTTCTTGATGGGCGTCCTGGTTGGCACCGTGGTAGGGACCTGCGTCGGTCCGTTGCTGCTCGAGGCGATAGGAGTTCGCAAGATGCAGGCTGGCAGGTGAGTGTCGAGATGCAGTGAATACCGGATATCCGGTATCGGATTTAAGGTTTGAACCAGTGGCGAGGGTTTAATCGTCAACATTTTTTAATATTGGCCTCCGCCTGACGGAGCCGATCTAAAGCATGGCGGTCACTCTGACATGAGGTCCGACATGGAAGCAGCACGAACGGCCGTAGATAACGTGGGGTTTGATGTGGACGACGTCCGCGTAGCGATCGCCTACTGGATGGAGCGAGAGCCGTGCACGGACGGCTTTTCGCTTAGCAGGACAGTGAGCCGACTCGCAGACGTTTATGGAGAGATGATCGCCAACGGTGCGAATTTCGTCGCGTTGGAGAAGGTGCCGGAGGAAACCCGCGGCTACCTGCGGCAGGCCGGCGCTACCGAGAAATGAAGCCTGCGTGGAGCCGCGTTCAGCTCCGCGTGAGCGGTTGGAGCGGACCAGGTCCAGTCGGCGGCGACGAGCTGCTTACGGGAACGGGGCGTCGCTATCAGATCGTGGAAGTGAAGGCCAAAGCGTTGGTCTGTCTGGTGTTACCGCGCGATGCGCCCGTCCAAGGACAGGTGTTCAACTGGGTTTGGGACCGGCGTGGCGCGAAGCGATAAATAAGTACAGCAAGGACAGGTAAGCATGGAATTTGGAAATTCATACAAGGGCTCGGGCAACGACTCGAACGGCTGCCGTCGCGGCATGGCGTTGTACGACATTCTCGAACAGCAAATGGCCCTCTTCCCGGATCTGTTTCGTAGCTATGAAAAAGCCGCGATCGCGGCCATTGAGAAGATTCGCACCCGCGGAACGACGTCACAATAGCCGAGGGACACAGAGTGCCAAAGCTTCAGCATCGCAGCATCACGTGGCCGGCCGAGATATTAGAAGGCTCTACAAGCGCCCCACCAGAAAAGAGCTCGCGACACCGCTTTGAGGTGTAGTGAGCTCATTTGCGCGTTTGAAGCAATTGAGACCTCAGTGTGTCCCGTGCGGGTTTCCGATTTGCCGCCGGCGCAGATGAACCGGTTAATAGTAAGCGCGAGCTTGCAGTAGCCGCGCAACGCCTGCACATAGCCGTCAAAAAAGCTGTTCCATACGTTGAAAACGAAGTTCACTATGGCCTCTCTCTCGAGCGTCTCAGGACGAATGTGCGCCGGCGCCTACGTCAGGCTTCTCCCCGCGGCCCGGCGGACTTGCGGCTTTCGAAGAGGACGTGGTTTGCACCTCGAGCGACAAGAATACCGAATACAACGAGGTCGCAGACCATCAGCAGCCATTCAGCGAGGCTAAATACATAGCCCGTGGCTGGGTCCATACCGCAGCTCAGGAGCCACTGGCGTACGGTATCCACGACGGCGGCGATTAACATCACGCCAAGGAAAACTGCGCCGTTGGTACCGACGTGGCGGAGAAAGGCCGCAGGGGTGTGTTTGATAGTTTTGTTCATAGAGTCTTCCGGACTTTCAAAGGTGGATTCTTGGTATAGAAGATTCCAGGCAGTCGAAATCTCGAAATCTCGAAATGAACAAAATGTTGCTTCGTGCGCTGCCGCAAGTTCCATTTTCGCAAAGAAAAACCCACGAGAAGAAGGCTCTCCTGCGTGGGCCGTGTGGGTGGCGGTACCGAGACCGCTTACGTTCTCTTCACGAACTTGGTGACGGCTTCGTGAGGGTAAAACGTTGCTTTCCATGAGTCGCCCTGGCGGCTACTGCGGTCGATCAGTACAAACTGAATATCTCCGTCGAGACAATTGGGATGGAGATCGTCCAGACCGTCTTCGTCCCGAACCTGCAACTCCAGTTCACCGCCGTACATGATGGCGATGTATGCCTTTCCCGCGGCACGCTCGCCCCTCACTGTCGCGAGGAACGTCTCGTACGCCTCGACAGCTTCGGTGCCGATAAAGAGCGCGTGGCCCGCCTGACGGACGCGCAGCAATTCGGCTTCGAGCTGCGCCGCGGCCGTCTCAAGCGTGCTTGCAACAGGGGCATTGGCAGCGGTGGAATGGGCGGTGACCTTGCCAATGAACGATTCGACAAGCTCGACAAATGTCTGCATGACTTCCTCTCCGGGTAAATTCCGCGCGGTGGCGTAGTGACCGGAGATGCCAGGCCGAAAACAATTCGACGGCGCCGGTGCAACTGCCCGACGACATACCCGATGCCGCGCGGAGCAGGTTCAATTGGCTGCCGGCTCCTGGCCTCGCAGCCAGCCGCCGTCTGCAGTTGCGGGCTATGCGGTCCGGATATTCCTGAACAATGTTTGAGCAGACGGTTGTCGGTATTTCATATCTATAAATCGTCGTCGAGCGCCCGAAGGCGGTGGGCAACGCGCAGCGTTGTCCACGGGCTGAGGGTGACAACTACCTGTATAGCTATTTGCAAACCTACCTGCAACTACTTGCCGGATGGCCACCCCGCCCGCAGAGCCTTGCCCAGCAATCGATTTGAGCGATTACACGCGCCGGAAATTTGAGCGGATACACGCGAATCGTTGAGCAGATACACGTGCCAATTTGAGCGGATACACGTGGACAACCAGGTCATTTCCGGCGATTCGGGCCGCCCAGCAAGCCTCCGGTGGGATTTGAGCGGATACACGTGGACAATCCCAGTTATCCACAGGCTACCTTGACGGTATGACGTTGAACGCAGATGCGATACACCGATGTGCTCGCCTGACGGCGGCAAAAAAAAACCGGCCGCCTGGGCCGGTAAAGACTTTCACACGTGAGCGTGTGAGTCGAGGGTGCTTGACTACGCCGATCGCGATGGGGGGATGTGCAACGGGCAAGGCGTAAGACGCAGGTAATCGGTTCCGGGTTCGACATGGCCGTCAGCCTCACGATAGAAGGTGAGGACTTCCCGAAGTCGCCTCTTGAAGTTTGCCTTGAAGTCGTAGAGACCACGCTGGGTTTCTGGATAGCCTGCGCCGAACTGCTGTTTCAGAGCAATCCACGGGATTTTCACTTCGGGGCGCCCGGAGACTTTCAGGACGTACATCCGGTAGGTCAACCACGCATAGATGTCCATTGCGAACGGCGATTTTGTGAGGGCGTGACAAACCTCCATCTTGATGGGCACTGGCGCGCTAACGATCTCTTTGAAGAAGTTTTCAGAGAGCTCCAGGCTGCTTTCCCACACTGATTTCTGTTCGGCCGACTTGGGGTGCCAGAAAACGTTCGACTCGTCGGAGATCAGCAGCCTTTTAGACGAATCTATGTGCTCGTCGACGTACTCGATGGAAATGACGGCTTTGAAGAGCCTCATGCTCTGGTCGCGGAACCGCTTGATGTCACGCCCGTTGCTGTGCAGGCCGACCTTTTCGAGGAACTCGGCCTGGCTGCGACCGAGAGACAGTATCCTCTGTTTGCTTATGACCGCTTGGGTGCAGATCCATGCAAGCACCATTCGAGGTATGGCACCGTAGGGAATTCCGTAATGCTTGCTTGTCGGGCTCACGGTCAACGTGAGTTTTCCTGTGTCGCGCCAGTAGATCTGGCCAGGTGGAAGCTTGGGGTCGGTGTGAGGCAGTGTCGCCTGGGCGAGTGTTCTAGCGAGATATCCAGTCGCACCTGCAAGGCCAGCTTCTTCCTGCTCAATCATCAATGCTTCTTCGATGAGCATTTTCTGACGCTTGGTCAGTTCTAAAGCTTCGGGCTTCTTCGAACTGGTCGTGCGGCGGGCAGCCGGCGCCTTGGCGATTATTTGCTGCGTTGACGTTGGGTGCCCGAACAGATCTGCGTCGCTGGAAAGGCGGATGGTCGCCGACTGCGCGGTTGTGGAGGAGCCGCGTGCTCGTGCCATGTTGGCGGCGGTCTGTGTGGCGTCAGCGGCCGGGATACCACGACTGATCAATTCGGAGCGGTACACCGACTCGTCAAAGTGGAAGTCGTCCGCCATTGTCGCCTCACCGGTTCGACAGTCGAACAAAACTGTTTTCCAACCCGACGCAACCGCGAACGACAGACTTTGTGAGTCCGTTGCGTTTGCATAGGTACGGGTGAAATTGACGTTGAGACATGTTGTGCTGTTTTATCGCCAAGTCTGGTTTATCTGGTGATCCTTGGCGGGTTACTGGGCGGGATTAACGCCGGCACGCCCAAAATTGCTGACAATCCTATTGTGACACACATAATCTGCAAAAGATTATTTTTACTCAATAGAGGTTCTTTATCGATTTCGCAACGCGCGCAACAGGTTCGCGGCGTTATTAAAGTCCTGATCCCATCGGGAGCCGCAGCCAGTACATGTGACCATCAACGGGCTGCCCAAGACGTTTCGGCTGCCGCAGAAGTGGCATTCCTGGCTCAAATAGGGAGCGGCGATCCGGCGTACCTCAAACCGCCCGGCCCGCTCACTCTCAGCGAAAAAGGCACGCAAGGTGGATATCGCGGCGCGCTGCCTGTGCCCCCTCCTCTGTTCGACAATCCATGTGTTGTCGTTCTTTTGCCGGTTGGCGAGCATCGAAAGATCGAGTTGCTCAATCGCGATTGTGCTGACGCGCGGCGCTATCGCTGCGACGAAATTGCGGTAGATCGCGGCGCGGCGTGCAAGAAGGTTTTTCCTCAGGTGCGCGGCCTCGTCGAATTTCCGCCGGTTGGCCTGATACCAGATTTGCAGCTGAGGGGACAATGCCGCCTCACGGGACCACCGCTCTCCAAGCGAGCGCAGACCGAGAGCGGTTCCTGGGTTAGCCTTTATACGTTCGACATGGTGGCGCAGGCTCGCGGGAGCGAGCTCGAGCTCGGGCATTATCTGCGGCATGTCTGCCACGGCGGCACGCCGGACGCTTGATTCAAGGTCCTCCATGTAGTCGAAGCTGAGCATCCATTGTGCAGGCAGCTCGAGCACCTCTTCGGTGCCGTCGGAGAAGCGAACAGCTGCGACGCGCAGGCCTGTCTCCGTGATACGCCAACCCATGTTGATAGCAGCGGAAAGAGTCCCCTGTTTCAGGACTGGCTGGCCGCTTGTCTCCACCACGATTTGGACCTCGTACCTTAACGAGACGCCAACCCGTTTGGTGACAAGTCTTGCTAGCTTGACCATGGCATCCGGCGGAAGTGGTCTATGCATCACCATAGGAAACGATGCGAGGATCTTGTCATCCCGCTTCTTGCCCAATGTCGCAACCGTAAAGCGGAGCGTGCGTTTGCGACCCTCGCCTTCGATTGCGAGATTTGCGCTTTTGCCAGCGAGGTGGGTGGCCGGCACCGGGTTCGGGAATGGGATGACGAGGACCCCCGTTTCAGAGTCGTTGCGGCGACGAAGCTTGCCGCCGCGGCGCAAGGCTTGCTGCCGGGCGCGGATGACCTCATGCATCAGAGCATTTCGATTGGGCCACCACAGGAAGCTATTGCCCGTGAGCTGGTTGGCCTCTTTCAGGAAGCGCGCGTTTGACGCATGAGTGATATCGCGCACCTCGCTCTTCAGGGGTTTGAGAGCATCGGCAACGGCGGCATACCGTTGCTGTACGGCTCGCTTGAGCGTCGTCTCGACATCAGGTGTTGCGCGATCAGTCCGGCCTGGAGTGCGGCGATGTTCGGCCAACGCGAGTCTCGCCGCCTCATAGTGCTCCTGTGCGATCGCGACACCTGGATGCTGGGCGCCGAGCGTTTGCAGGAAGGTGCGGTGGGACGTGTCGTGGAGCTCAACCAGGCGGTTCCAAACACGGGCGCGCTCGGCGAGATGGGTCGCGACGAGTTCTGGATTGTCGGGGGCGAGCAGCCCGAACACGTAGGTTTTTAGCATGCTCAAATTGTCACCGGGAACGTGGTCGTCGAATTATTCCGGCTCGCGAAAAAAGAAAATGCCCCTGCACTCGTTTCCGAGTAGCAGAGGCGTGGAGAGAAGGGGACACTTAGGACCCGGGTATCGGACCTGTCGCAGGTCAGAGACAGAGGTTGGTCAGCGCGCGGGCGAAGAAGTGCGAGACGAAACTGTCATCATCCATGTTGCGATATACACGAAAAATGACCTCCCAAACACCAAAGCGAACGTTGAACGCAACGTTATCGGCGACCACGCGGACGTACTTACCCGCAATACTGCGGTGTTCCGGGAACACATCCGCTATCTCCGGACGCATCACTGCGGTGCAGTAAAAGCGAGCCTTTGCGAAAGCTACCTGATCGGCCGTCGGCGCGCGCAGCGCGTCGGTATCGGGCAATGCATCGAAAACGGCGCTTACATCGTTTGACATGACAATCTCCTAGGATGAGTTGAGGACTTGGTTTGAACCCGTGATATGGGTCAGGTCGGCCGCGAAGGTCTGAGATCAGTGGCTTTGATGATGCCGGCGCAGACCAATGCCCTGCCCCACCAGCGGTTCGCCCGAGAATTCGCCGGGTGGAGGGCGATGTCCCGAAATGTTCCGTCGATGAAGTCGCGCTCTCCGTGTGCAGTGATCCACGATGGCACCCCGTGTGACTCGCTGGGCTCTGCGCCTCTGTAGTCCCTTTGAATGCGCTGAACAAGCTCTCTGAACGTCATCGATTCATCCTGCCAATCGAAGCCTTGTTCAGCAGCATCGCCTTCTTCCGCGCTTTCATCGGTGATGACCGTGTAGGTCTGGTTGAAGCGCATAGTCTCGAGGCGCTCGACTGTTGCGACGGTACCGACGTTCTCCATGAAATGGTGATCGGAGAACAATTCGATGCCGTGTAGCGCGTTGCGGGCCCAAATGCCGTTGCCCGTCTTGCTGTCGTGATGACTAGCGATGCAGGTGAAGCCTGATTTGGCAAGTGCGGTTTCGGAGCTCGCGATGAGAATTTCGCGCATTCCACCCGGCCGGTTGAGACGATCGTGCTTGTAGTACTGATCCATCGCAACCGCGACGCAGGCAGCAACCCCGAGGGCGGAGAACTTGGTCCAATCGGGTTGCCAGTGTCGGCAAGGATGGTAGCTTCCCTCGCTTGTACGCTGCACCATGACAAGATCACCCGGCGAGTGGCACTCCGACCAGGTCTCCTCGTTACAATGAAACCAGAGGAGGCCCGCCGCAGTTGAGCTGATGCCCTGCACAACAACGTTCGAGCGCGAGTTGGTGAAGCACCGGGTATCGCCTTCGCGTACGTTGGCTGCTGCTATGATCAGAATCGGATGTGTCATTTCAATCTCCAGATAGAAGCGCGGATCTCGCGAAACCGCGACGCGCGGGATGGGAAAACGTGGTCGCGGATATGCAACGCAAAAAAAAACCTCACAGCGGGCGCTGTGAGGTTTGTGGGTTGACCCGGAACTAAGCCGGCGTTAAGCAGCCAGAGATTGTGTTTGCGATGTGAGAGTCATGCGCGACGAAACACAACCCTGCCTGAGATGAAGTCCAGTCAGGCTTTTTGGGTGTTGACCGGAGCTATCGGGCAGTCATACGGAAACAGCGATGGAGGGTTCGGGTTCGCGCAACCGCGCCGGTGTTTCGGCGTCGTCGCTAAGTACGAAAACCTCGATCACGGTTTCGGCCATAGCTTCGTGAAAATATTCGGAGCCAAGCCACGTCAGACGACGCATGCAATAGTCGACTCCCTTTTTTGTATCGCACTGGTGAAATCCGATTTGTAACGCTCGGACAATGGATGCTCTTGCTACCGCGTCTTGAGCGATCACCTCCACGTTCTCGGTGTTGAAGGAAGTCAAGTCCGACGGTTCGACCTTGGCGAGAATCGTTTCGTTATCGATGTCAACAACAACCTGTCGCTGACTGTCGTAACGAAACCGCAAAAGCAGCAGATCATCAGCGATCGCGCTTGGACTCCATCCGAACATGTAGGCGTGCACTTGCTGCCGTATCGTGCCGGGGCGGTCGCCGGTATGAGCTTCCACCCAGTTGAGAGACTCTTCGATCAGTTGACCTGGCAGAATGTTGCCAATGCTTTCGTCCCCACAAAGCGAGTAACGCCCCCGGGCCTGATGTTGCGGGCCCATATTGCCGTTTTGAAAGAACAGTTCCGAGTGGAAACTCGGATTGGACTGGTGGACCTCCAGGAAAACCTTTCCAATCGATCCATGAATCGTTCCCGAGGTTCCGCGGCGTTGAAGCATATGTGTGCCGTCGGCGAACTTGACGCCTTGCTTTGATCCCGCGATGATTTTCGTGGTGCGATAGACAGAGTCCGTCATGATTGTGATCTCCAGGGAAATGTTAGAAATTTCAGGCCGCGGATGGCCTCAAACGGGTCGATGCGCCCGGAGATGCAACGTCAAAAAAATAGCCCTTCGGAAGACGCCTGCCACAGTCACCGCTGTGACGCAACGCCGTAGCATTTGACGGCTAGGAAGAACAAACCCTGACCCGGAATGACATCCGGACAGGGGCTGTGGGGGGTTACATCACGCTTGCAATAGTGGGCTGGAAGCCTGTGTCGCAAGAGATGAGTTGGATACGGTGCCGCGGGAGCGGACAGCCGGTCGGGATGTGGCCAAAAAAGAAAACGCCCAACGGTCCTTGCGGAACCGTCGGGCAGTAGGATTTGGAATCAGAGGGTTGTTAGACCCCGGGCCGCCCAATATTGAGCTTCCGCAGATTCCTTGGAGATTTCACAGGCAGCGGTGAGCATCAGCTCGTGGGCAACTTCTGCGATATATGCATCGTCATCGTCGTTGATACCCCATAGTGCCTGCATGTAATCGATCGGTGTGAAAGCATCCATTTCAGGATCATCACCGAGCGGAGTGACGACAACACCGCACCAATGCCACTCGTCCTTTGCCCACCCAGAGAGATACTCGAAGTCCCGCCGGACAGCTTCGGCGCGGATTTCTCCGCGTGTAAGCGCTTTGGTTCGGTCACGGCCTTCGAGCGTCACGACCTCTGTTTTCACCTGCTGAACCCGCATGAGCCCGCCGAATCGATGACCGCGTTTCGGTTTGCCAATGACGCGCCGAACCTTCCGGGGCTTGGCCAGGCGATCAAGCAAGGCTGCTTGTTCTTCATCCGCCAATCCCCAACCGTCTCGCTTCGCGAGAAGGTTCGCCTCGGCCGCGTCGTAGTAGCGTTTGTGAGAGCCGTCATTTGCAAGAACCCACTCGCCAGGCCCCTTATCTCGAGTAGTCCAATCTGAGACAGGTCCGTGGCCGTCGTGCTCCTTCCACGGCTCGCCCATGTGTTCGTCGAACTGCACGTTGACACGAAAACGATAGGTACGTCCTTGAAAGGTGATGGTCTGAACATCACCGTCGGTGACGTAGAGGAGTTTTGATGCGTTGGCAACACTTGCAACGTTTGGCATGGGTAACTCCTGAAGTAAGTCCGGGCCGTCCGGACGGGTGGCTAAGTTCGTGGGATGTGCGGCAAAAAAAAACCCACCTCATCCTGGGGATGGGTGGGTCGTGGGGAAAAGGCACCGATTGGTGCTTTGACCATGCGTGGTGTGTCGTTTGGACGATCAGACGTCGGCAGTCACCAAAGGTGTAGCGGCATCGTAAAAGACAGGATCGTCAGAATCAAGAAGAGGGAGATCCAGTCCAAGACGTTCTCATTCATGATGTTCTCCGGTTGATTCGCATCGCTGCGAGGGAAGTCGGTTTCGAGGAGACCCGAGATCCGGGCGTCGTTGACAAAGCAAGCGGAATGTCTGGACAAAAAAATCCACTGCATCCGAACATGAGTGGGCTATGGCTTGGAACCAGCAGGAGTCGTCGCTGACTAGTCCTCGACCGGGTACTTCTCAACGATCGCACTGACGGCGTGAAGATGTTCTTCGGCGATCGCATCATAGGCCCCCGCTGGCACGGCAGTGGCCAAAGAATCGATGGCCTCAATGATGCCGTCATTCGCGCGATCACTGAATCCCTTGCCATCCGTCAAAGCATCCTCCAGTCGCTTCAATGCGTCGCAGAGGGTTAGTTTGGCCTGCACTATAGCTCGCAAAAGTTCGAGCTGTTGCCGCGAAACCAGCGTCGCAATAGCGCGGATCGCAAGGGTAGCTTGCTCTTCGGTGTCTTCTGGCGGCACGGCATTTTCCTCTATCAGGCCGAGAGCGATCAGACGGTTGATGACATCATCGGTAAAGTCAGTACAGGAGTAAGTCATGGTTCGAAGTTCTCTGAAAATGCTGTTGATTCAACAAGGCCGGCGCGCCGGAATTTGACGAAGCGTCAAGTTATGCGAGTACAAAAAAAAGCCCGCGCATTTTTTGGATGCGCGGGGCTCGGGTGGTTGGGTCTGGTGATCAGATCGGTTCCGTCTCTTCTGCAGATGTCGACGCCACCGATAGCGTCACGTGAGAACTGACGAGTATCTTCTTCCAGTCCTCGGCATACGATTCAACGTAGTACTTCGCGGCCGCGCCATGCTCGGCAAAATCACGTTGATCTATGATTCGGCCACTCGTGGTTCTCACTGCGAGAGTGGTCGTAGTCTGCTCAACATGCACAGGTTCACTGATGTCTGCCTCGTTGGACCACCAAGCCTTGCGAGGAAGTTTGGCTGCCAGGTCGACAATCTCTGGAATCTGTTCGTACGAGAAAATCGAGTCCAAAGCGCGCTCTATTGCATGACAGATTTCCCAGCAGGTACTGCGATTGTCGAAGATTTTAGCGGTCGTCAGATTAAGCATGTCACCGTTCTTAAGAACGAACGAGACCTCTATAATCGGCGATTCGTTACCAGTGCGGACGTAGCAGGCATAGTGGTGGATATGTTCGGGGCTCGTACCTGTGGCTGGCAAAGGAGAGTCCTTTTTTAGGTCCTTCGGACCGCCGTATTCGTTGCAAGACCACCATTCAATACCGGCCTCGGGAAACAGCGTGCGAACGTAAGACTCGACCCACTTTTGCAATGGTCCGGCTTTCTGACCGCCAAAGCTGCCACTGCGAACTGCACGAAAAAATTGGTTCATGACGAAATTCCTAATGAGAAAGGGGAAGTTGCCAGCATGTTGCTGACCATTGACCAAGCTCGCGGAAATGACGGACCAAAATGAATTCGCCGCATGAAAAAAGCCCGCTGCATCGAAGATGAGCGGGCTGTGGATTACCAGCGATAGCACGGGTCAGTTTCTTGTGACGTTGCGTACGTTGTAGCATCCAAGAGCGTTTAGATGTTCAATTGCGCTCTCCTTGCTCCAAGCCTGCACGATGACTGCTTATGTTCCTCCCGTGCGAGGTGTGACAGTTGCGATCCATTCGTACACTCTATTTCTCCTTTTCGACCGTTGATAACAGGGCCGCTATTGGGGTAAGTTCGCGCCCCGGTCAAGTTGCGCTTAGGTCGTCAGTGCCGTACACGGCAGTGAGCGCCGCGTTGGCTGCCGCTCGCGCTGCTGCAGCTTTGATTTTGCGATCGAGGACACCTAACTCCTCTAGTTTCTCGGCGGTTGCGCGCCAAACTTTCGAGAAAACCGCACCTCGCCGTTCAAACTCTGCAATGTTGAACACTTCCACCGGCGATGGAGCTAGCCGAGCCGCGACGTCGCGCGCCTCTTCTTCGGTGTAACGCGCGGCATTACGCGAACTAGACTCCCAATGATGGCCAGTGAAGTAAATTGTTGCCTCGTATTGCTCAACCATGTCGAACATGGCGGGCTGCGCGGTCAAGTGTTCGCGCAGAGCAAATTCCCTGATCTGTTGCATTTTCGCTTCCTTGGATAAGGTTGATAGGTGCGGTCCCAAACGGCGGACCGGGGCGTTTGACCCAGCGCGTCGTATTGAGACGCAGAAGGTGTCGGCGACCGTCGGCGTGGCAACGCGAGATGGCCGGATAAAAAGAATTCAAGGTGAACATGCAATAAAAAACCCAGCGCATCGAAATGCGCTGGGTTCAATGCGCCGGCCGCGACTAATCGGGCATTGACGACGGTCGTTCGCAATCAGAGAGTCTCCTGTGAAACCGCAGAGAATCCGGAACCGCTTGATCTGCTATAGCCATCATCGTGAGTTACGAAAACCTTTCCTGCGGTGGGGCTCGGGCAAACTTTTAAGCGGTCGGTTGCTTTTGTCATTGCTCGCCGAACCTCGGTTTGCACGCTTTCTCCGCCGTTAATGTGAAGGTTCGGAAGTTGAACGTTGTACAGCTCGCCTCGGTTGAACTGTGCGACAGTTGGCTTGCTCTGTCTCCCGTCGGCGAAGTTTGCGGCGAACCGTCGGAAGACGCGATCGATCGCGCGCTGAACTGCGACATCGCTGTTCTCGCGCCCACGGCGCACGCTGTCGGCTCCGAAGCGGATTTGTTTCCCATCCATCATGTGATAGATGGAGCCCTTGTAATCGATGGAGCCATCAAAGTACGAAGCCTCGAATCGCCCGACCACGCTTTCGACCTGCTGCACGTTGGGTCCGTCGAGCCAGCGCACAGCGATTGAAGCACCCATGCTGTAGGTATCGCTCTTTACGCTGAATTTGACGTCTGGGAAGGCTTCTTTGAGTGACTGACGGACCAGTTTTGCGGTTTCGGCGCACGACAGATAGTGGGCTGGCATGGTGTGTTTCCTTCTAGGTTGGGTTTGATTCAGGAGAGCGCGGGTTGATGACGTACCGGCCCGCGCGTCGCATTGGCTTTGCGGAGGCAATGTGTGGGCAAAAAAAAAGCCCCCGTTTCACTTGCGTGAGTACGGGGACGTGGCTTGGCGAGGGGATCGCTAGAGAAGATGGCCGTTAAGAGCCCCTTGAGGAGGTTTGTCCTGATGTTCGATCCTCACGGTGCCGTACGAATACCAGCAGCCGCGAGGGTCAAGTTCGCAGGCGAGCTTCCGAACGGCGTCAATCTTGCGGATCGCGCCTGCGTGGTCGTCAGGAAACGGCCCGAGTAGTGGCCACCATTTCCGACGGTCGGCTGCCACTGCGCTAACGTAATAAAGCCCTAGCTTGCTGTCTGGCACCTGTTCTGCCGGCTCCAGCGGTGCTTCTGGGACTATCTTTTCGTTGGTCATGCCCTCTCCTACCGTGCTGTCGAGCGAACGAACCGAGGCGTGTCCAGAACGACGTTGCCCCGGTAGTGATCAAGACAACGCACGAAAGCCTCGTCGCGGCCCTCGTCCTCGTGGACTCGGTGAAAGCCCAGATCCTGTACAAACTCAGGAGGCATGCTATCGATTACTTGTCGATGGTAGTAACGGATCTCGCTGTCCTCTCCAGCAACAAGCTGCTCGTGCGCTGTGCCCTCTTCGTCGTCTTCAAGCGGCGTGGTGTACATAGGCCAAAGCTCGTAGCTCAGCGTGAGCTCGCAACAGTTGACGGCACGCTCCGTGTCGAAAAGGTACGTGCGGTAGATCCGGCCGCCGGCGATTGCGGCGACGTCATTACACCAGTGTCGCGTCTCGTCAAATACAACAGCTTTCAAGTGGATTTGTCGCACTTGTATCTCCAGTAGAACGCCCTCGCGGGCGGAAGTCAGGGTGACTGGAGATGCGATCCCAAAAGAAAGTCGTACGGTTGAAGGTGTGGTGTAAGCGGTGCGCCAGTCCGAGATGCGACGGCATTTTCATCGCGGTGGCATAAAAAAACCCCTCGATCCGTCGGTGCGGATTGAGGGGCAGTGTATTGGCCACAGAATGGGCGAATTAGACAGGTTCAACGTGCACAGTTACCCATTGACCGTCGATCTTGTGGTCCGTGAGCAAACAGCCATTCAGACGATAGACGCGCGTTTTCATAGAGTGATCTCCTCGAGTAAGCCCGGACGAACGGGCGGACGACTAAGCACGGGGCTACGCCGCGGCTAAAAATATTCAACAGAGGTGCATATGGGCCCCGCGATGACGAAAATAGAAACCCGTATAGCAGCGGTGCTGGTCGACGGGCTGTTGAATTGGAACGAGGCGGATCCGCCTGCCCACTCTTATCGCAGGTCAGGGCAAGGTTGGCTTGGATGGAGACCATACTCGACGGCCGTAACGGAGACGTTCAGCAATCGTCGCATCCGTCCAGTTCAGTCGTGCTCTCCAATCGATCACGTTGCGCTGCCGGATTTGAAGGCGATCGTAACTATGCATGGACAGGCGGGAAAAAAATTGCTGCGCGGATTGTCCAGTACACCCCGTGCTTAGCGAAAATCGACTCGCTGCTTCCCACGGGTCTGCCTTATCGCCTACGGCTCCGGTTTCGCCATAGTAGGTTCCGTCCATCCACTTGATACAGTGCTTAAGATCTGCCCTGACTGACCGCTTTAGGGCTCGGCGGTACTTGATCTGTTCCGCGATCGACACGGCGCGAATACTGTTGACGACAAATAGAGGACCGTGGTCGTCGAACATTTCCTGTATGTATTCAGCGAGCTGAGAGGCGCCTTCACGGAAGATCGTATAGGGCTTTCCACGTAGCGTGCACATGAGTTGATATATAGAACATGTCGCGATGCTGGGCTTCTGCATGATGGTATCTCCAAGGAGTGCGCGGAGGCGCGGTTGTCTGGGTGTTACGGTATTTGTGGTCAAAAAATAGTTGCGTCTGGAGCCGAATGCGAGGCCAGACGAACGGCTTCTTCTTAAGCAATAAAAATCCCGTCGATCAGCGGTGCTGGTCGACGGGATTGAGGTTGGACAAGAGTCAGTTTGCCGTGTCGCTGGTTCGCGAGACCCATGCTGTGTCTGAGGTCGCGGTGGGCTGGAGCGATCCGAGCTGCCCAAGAGCAGCACGGGCAATTCCGCGCAGCTTCTCACGATGCATGTCTATCGCGGTGCCATCACGGTCCTTCATGTTAGCGATTCGGTCGAACGCTTCCTTTGCATCGGCGGCGAAGTCGGCGAGGCGCGCCATGTTGGCGAGCTGCTCGCGGGCGTATTTTCGGTCGCCGTGTTCATAGAGCGCGAGAAACAGGTTGAGGGTGCCTGTCCACGTCATTTTCAGAGAGATGGATTGCATGGTGTTGGTCCTTATCGAGGATTGCCCTTGGAGAAGGGATTCAGTGCACGCTTTACGTGCCGAGAACAAAGCGAAGGAAATGCTTGACCAAAAAGAAAGCTTTGGTGGGGGACTGGGACGTCCCGCAGCGGGTGGGCAGCGTCGACCGCCGGAGCTGGGGTAGACGGAAAGAAAATGCCCGCAATCTCCGATGGAAATTGCGGGCGTTGGGTTGGACTATAGTCAGGTTGCGAGCTGCTCGATGACAGTGAGCCTGCCGATATCGGAAACCTGAAGGATATAGCTCGTGCTCAACGCACTTGCGGTGTCCACATAGATATCGGAGAGAAGATCGTTCAGCAAATCTGTAGGTTTCGAGTGACGTGCTTGCATGATCAACCGCCGAAACTTGTCCAGACTCTCGTCATACCAGCTGTCGTCAAATCCATCGTCCGAGTAGAAATCCTCGAACTGCTCGACGCCTACCCCGGGTCGTACGACGTCCTTGGGGCTGTACAAGCAGATATGGAGATCGTCCTCTCCGTTTCCGACAGCAATTTCGTCGTCGGCTATCGTTACTTCGCCCCAGACACCGTTGATCCTTATGGCGTCACAAATCTGCAAGTCAAAGTCCCATTGAAAGCTGCCGGACCCCGCTACAACACCGGGGTTGACGATTTCGTACTGCACATCGAAATCTTCCAGCAACGGGGCGCTAAATAACCAATGGCCGGCAGGAAGGCGCTTTTCGACGACTGAAGCGCCGATAGCCCTTACGTATGCTAGTTTCAATGCGCTCGCTAAGTCGCACTCGAGATCGACGTAGCAGCTACCGAGCACTACCTTGTGGTCTCCTCGCTCGAAGTCATCTCGCAGAAGAGGTTTAGCATCGCGAGTTGGTACGTACTTGTACGGGACATACGTGTCCGAACAACACGCGAGGCTTTCGAGTTCAGAAAGAAGTCTCGTGGGAACTGCTGGATGATCACGTAAGAGATCAGGTGAGAACTCGCACGCTACGTCCCAGTAGGTTTCCACGAACGCCACAACATCCATTTCACGCTGTTTTTTAGCCAACGAAGCATGGATAACGTGGCCGACCTGCTTTTCGATCTCCGCCATTTTTTCAAGCTCGTCGATAAGGCAGTCCCTGTCCGGAAGTTTGGCGTTGAACAGTGTGCTGTCCAGATGAATGACGACAAGCGGCGCGATACAGTGTGGCAAGCCCGCAACGAGAAGGCCTTGCAGGAAAACGCGAACATTCGAACGGGCAAGTGTTACCTTGGAAAGGTCTTTGATCCACACGGCACCGATGGGCATCTGTTCGAACGTTGCGCAGTCGAGAGCTTCAGGGCGATCCAACGAAGTGCCGTTGAAGATGATGGGGATTGGGTAGCCACGTGCGATGGCCTTGAGGGCACTCTCCACCCGGGTTTCATCGAAAGACAGATTAGCCAACGTGAGGCGTGTCCCGGCTGCAAAATCCCCGGGCACGACTTGAACATCGGACAACTGCAGCAGAGTGCTCGTCGGCGCCTCGAGTCGTTGACCGCATGATTCAACGGTGAGCCGCTCGCAAGCAAATAGCGCGCTGGTAAATCCCATACCGAAGGGATTTTCGAGCGTTTGTGTCTGCTGGTTCCACCCGCTTTCAGCCACGGTAAAGAGGTTCTGAAAGTTCTCAATACCGTGACCGTCGTCGGTTACAGTAAGAGTCTTCCCTACCAGGACGATGTCCACCTTCGTGGCACCTGCGCGGCGGCTGTTCTGGATCAGTTCGCCGAGGAAGGTCGAGAAGTTGGAGAACGCGAACTTGAGGTTTTTGACAAGGTTTGCTTCATTGACTGCAACACGTACGGCTGAGGTCATCTTGAATCTCCGATGGGAAGCGCTGCCCTAGCGCAAAGGTCTGAGCGCATGCAATGGTTTGCCAAAAAATAGGCGTGCAGATCGCGGAGATGAAAAACCCCTCGTCTGCGGTGATGCAGCGAGGGGCGGTGCTTTGGCGCGGAGACGTCGGGGAGTTCGTTAGGCGTGCGAGATGCATGCTCCGGTTTTTCGCATGCTCAAGCGGTGTGCTCAGACGTCGAACTTGCGTAAAGGTGCCAGTCACTGCGGTCCGTCAAAAGGTCGGAGTCGACGACCTTATGTGGCAGGCGGTGCTCCTTCAGATGAAGAATCGCGCCGATGCAAGGCTTCGTTGTATCGTCGTGGCATGCCCACGTCTTGCCGAACTCCGTACGCATGGTGACAATTTCATGTGGAGTGGGCAGGCATCCGTAGTTCTGTACACGTTCTGATGCTTCGGTGAAAGCGAAGGGACACATGCAGTTGGTCGAAGAATGGTCACAAGTCATTTTTTACTCCCACAAAGAATTTGAGAAATTGATGAAAGACTTAGCGCTCGATATGTGCGTTTGAAAACAATGTGAACGGGAAAGTGCCCGGTAAGAAAATGAGTAGCACGGTCGGTATACGGCAACTTCGGAAACCCCCATCCAGCGCCTTCGCTCGGATGGGTTGGAAGGCGGCGCTGACGCACCGCCTAGGAAGCCGCTTTGCGGCGGGGTGGCGGTCGAATCCGCCCTTGCCGCTGCGCCGTTCCGGCTTGCCCCGGGGAGGCCGGCCGCGAGGTTTCGCGTCCGGCCTCCCCGGGGTTTCTCGGCAAGTTCGGCTTCTCGCTCCTTTGGAGTGCGCTGTGCGCTTCGGAAGGCGCTTCGCGCCTCGAGGTACGCGCTTCGCGCGGGGTTAACGGCCAGGTCCATCCTTAGGAGCATCCTCAACACTGCGCCAGATGGTGGCTGGTAGACCGCTGGCGTGAAGCCATGCCTGCGACGCTTAAGCCCACCGGGATGGCCACCCCGGGCGGCATCTGTGGCAAGCCGCGCCCCGCCCTCTTTACCACTGACCGCCGAGTCCGTTGAGGTGAAGCATCACATAACGAACGTTGGCGAGACTCGCCTCGAGGTAGGTGCCTTCGTGGATGGCTTGGATCAGGTAATGGAAGTAGAGTCTTTGCGTCGTGCGTGTCCACGTATCGAGTTCCGGCTGCAAGCTACAAGGAGGAACAGCGGCGATGTCGTCGGCGAGTTCGGCAAAGAGATCCGCGTGTTGGAGGGTTTCCCTTGTCATGGTTTCACCTCGCGCTCAGGACGGCCTGCGCCGGCACTCCTTATGAGGATAGGCGTGGACAGGACTCGCCTCTCGTAGGTTGCCCCTAGACAAGGATGGTCCCGTATGGAGGGCACCCGGCGCGACAACTCCATTCGGTCGACGTGCCTCAGGGTGCCCCTTCGCCCTCTGTACCTGCCTGATGGCTCCGAGCGTCTCGAACTCTTCCGGATCAACTGGGCGCCACCGGTTTTCGTCGATGACTCGGTCACGATCCCATCGAAGAACTCGCCGCAGGTCAACCTCGACGCCCACCATGTGGTTCGCGAATGGCACGCGATCGCCAGGACGTCATCTATGTCGATCGCAGCGTGGCGCATGTTTCTTCCAGCATTGCTCGTAATCCAGACAAGAACGGCCGTGCGACTGTCACACATCTCGCCCGTGTCTTCACCGGGTCCTGCGATCATGGTGCTATTGAGGTCACTCATGGCTGTCGTCCCGTCAAAAGTCCTTGCGTTCGTCGAGCGGCTGGCCGGGCCGCATTAGGTTTAGCCTCCGCCTCCCAACTGCCGACATGCGAATTGTGTTCTTGGGCGACCACGGTCGCCGGTCAGCGAGCTGAACGCCGTGACACAGGTGAGCCTTTTCGGGATGCGCCTTCGGCGGATTAGCCTTTAACGAGGATGGACCTGCGAACAGGCTCGATCGTGACCGATGAGATGAGTCAGGTAAGCGAGCGTTCGACGTGGTATCCGGATCATTCACGACTCGCTGCATCCGAGCGTGAGTTGCTCCTGAACGGATGGCAACCCTCCATGGAGTCTGGCTTTTGCGCCATTTGCGAAACCACGGACCTTGTCGACATGCGGATCCACGTGGCGTGCCACCGAGCGGGACCGCAGCGCCACACTTCGCGTGTCAGCGTAGTGCGCGCGCAGGTACCCTTCGAGTCTGAGCGCGTCGGGCTCGCTCACGTTGCTTGCCTGCACCAGGCGACGTGCGGCTGTCACCCATCCTTCGCAGAACTGGTCTGCGCGCGCGGTCCTACTACCAGGTTGGCACCGGCGCAGTGTTTCCGCGACATATCGAGCTCGTGCGGCTCGCAGTTGGCGGGCCAGTACTGTGAAGGCATACGAAGCGATCTGCTCGGCTGGCGCGACACCGATGAAGGCATAGCCACCGACAATTCCCGTGCGTGTAGCATTCAGACGACGCGTGAATACGATTTCACACCCAAACGCACCTGCGACGACGCTTGCCAGCTGGACCTCGAAGCGGGGAGGACGCGCAGATGCGGAACTCTTCACCCATGCTTCATCGACGCCCACGCCGGCTAGTTCGAAATCACCAACGCCAAATTCCGCCACCAACTTTTGCGCCTGCCGTAATGCGGCCGCGGCTTCGTGTGGTTCGGCCGAACCTGCCAGATTCAGACACTTGCGGATCTTTGCAACTGCTGTCTTTCTGTCCATCGCTTCGCCCTGGATCGCGCCCAGTCGCGCGAGGTTGTGATGTGAGCCGTAACCGTTGCGGTACGCAGACCGCGATAGGGACCCGGCTCAGTTCGCTTTCGCCAGCCGATCTGCAAGATCAACGTCGGACAGGTCGCCTTTTGCCATGCTGCCATCCGGGAAAAACGTCTCCGGCGTGACCTGCACAGGATGGACCTGTAACCACGCGTCGATGCGCGCGAGCTTCTCATCGCCCGCCGCGCACACCACCGGTGTCAGAGGATTACCCTTTGTCTTCGCGTCGAGCGCCGCAAGAGGGTCTGAGGAACACAGGATGGTCCTGGCATCCTCGCGCGAGCGAGGGCCCAGCAAACCGGTCACAAGGATCTCCTCCGAGAGGTCTTTCCTCAAGGCGAGCCGATTCTCGAGGTCGCGGCAGTAAGGACAATTCGGATCGACCACAATCAGGATGTGCCTCTTTGCATGGGCGTCCCCGGCCTTCAGTGTGAGGTCATGAGGAAGATCCTTGGTGAAGTCGACGCGTTGCAGTTTGTCGATGCGCTCCTGCGTCAGACGCTCGTGCGTGCCGGCATCAATGATTTCCCCGGCGAAGATATATTTTCCGTCGGCGCTCACATAGAGCAGATCGTGGCTCGCCGTCACTACCTCGTATAGCCCGTTCAGCGGAGCGGCCTGGACCGATTGGGCGGCGATGCCATTCGCGGCAAGCGCTGCGCGGACCGGCGCGGAAGGATCTTCCTTGGCCTGCACCACCGGGATCGAAAGGGAAAGGGACGCCACACCCCACAGGAGAAGGCACATCCTGCGCATTTGATTCATGAATGGAGGGTCCCGCAGATGAGGTGAGAGTACTGGCAGTAGCGGGCCGCCTCGGGCGAGATCCCAAGTGACTTGGGCAGGGGCGGGAGACCCTTGGCTACGATGTGGCTGATCTGTTGTTGCTGCGGAAGGAGGTAGCAGCGCGCCTCCGATTTCTGGTCCTCGCGTAACTCCTCGAGGCGTCCATGCTGCTTGAGGAGTCGCAACGCGCACCAGACCTGTTTGCTGTTATATCCCGACGCGACAACGTCAGGATGGCTACAAACCTGCTCTAGCGTCACCCAACGGGAGTCTGACGGCAGCTCCGCGCACATTCTTTCGACGATCTGGTACAAAAATTCGGAAATCACTGGTCTGCGGGCCACGGCGAACACCCTCATTTTTTAAGTACATGTCGGGCAATTATGTCGTCGTTTTTTTGTTTGTCAATCTTGATGTAGTTTTATGCATCTTATGGTGATTTTTATCGTTTCCCAGTAATGGTGACCTGTACGAGTTCTTTACCTTGTTTCGGTTGGGGTAGCATCGCCGCATGAGCAAACCAACCGATACCCTGAATGAGCCGGATGGCATCGATCGGCAAGCGCGAATCGATCGCGCCCTATCCGTGGACGCGGAAAGACCTGGCAAACCCGAAAAATGGCGAGACCGCTTCCAGCGCACTGTCGACGAACTCGCGGAGGCTCTCGTCGTGATCGACGAACAGATTGCCGACACGAACCTTATGCTTCACCGAACGCAAGGGCCACGCGCTGGCAAGATCAGTGTCAGATTTCTGTGCCTTCGGCGCTTCGACCGTGGCGAGAACGTTCGCGACCGTGTGCCTACGGTCGTCCTTTGGCACGGCCGGAAGGGCCAGCCGGCAACGCGCTACCGGATCATTCCACGCAGCGAGCGCTACGTTAGTCTGCGTCGCAAGGGCATCAACGACCAAGCAACAAAGCAGTTGCTGAGATTGCTTCAGGAACTGATGGCACAGCGTGCCAAGGTTGAAGCGTGTTACGTGCCACTAGCCGCGGCCGCGGCGCAGCTTCGAGGTTCGACGATCCGTATGATCCGCCGTATGGAAGCGGCACTCGATGGCATCGATGCCAACCTCATCAACCGCGACTATTCGAAGGTCGATGAGGATTAAGTAGCGCACTTCCGCGATTGTTCTTTGGGGCGCTGCGCGCCCCACCAAAGTTTAGAAGATGCGCATTTTTTAAGAATCCTGACCCAGGACACGGCCCGGTGTCGTCGATCGAGGCGTACCGCGCCCCGCTACCAGGAGCCTCCTCGGTAGGAGCCTCCTGCCTTGTCTGTGGGACCGTGGCAACATCCGCATTTTTTAAGTATCCCGTGCCGAATCCAGCCACCGCCAACCACACCTCAACCCATCCGTCGGCATAAGCGTTGACCTTTTCAGGTTCACCCTGGAAAAGGTGCGATCCCACGACCGCTGCTTGAGCATCGGCTGCGAAACGATCTCCGCGTGCCCTTCAATCGCTTGCGGCCCTTGCACGAGAGATCCCCCTCCCCAGCGATTTCTACCCTGCACCTACCGCTTTGGGGCGACGAGGCACGCCAGCGGGCAACAGGCCATCCCCGCCTCTGCCGGCAAGGAGTCGTGTAGCCCCCTCACTGGCAGGAAACCGGCAATCCTCGCCTCACCTGGAAGCAGTAACGTGTGGCAAGAACGTAACCGGAAAAAGGTCCAGCCTCAGCCTCTCCTGGTGGTAAACAGGCACCCTCCTGGTTCACCCGCGTGGCGCGCAGCGCAAGCAGAAAAAGGCAACGGCCGTCCAGTTATTATGTTTAAGGCGCTTTTTCCTTCCGGGCCGACTGTTATCTTTCCTCCGCTCTCGAACATGCCTCTCCCGCGCGTTTCCCGGCCCATCAAGGGCGCGGCTACGCGCTCCGACCACCCCCCGTCCCGGCCGTCGCTTGGACCTCACGCAGGGCCGCCTGCTTACCTCTGCATCGCTCCAGTTTTCTCGCCGTCTTCGGCCGCTATACGCGGCGTTATCACAAAAACGCTACCGGAATACTGCTATGCAGCACACGCAAACGTGTCGTGCGTGCAACCGGAATTCCGGTACATACCGAAAAATCTTGGTTTGGTATTTAAAACCTGTGCTAGATTATTAACACCGGACAGCGGTGAATCAACAATCTCTCTATAGGAATAAAAACCATGAAGATCTCAGTCGGCATGGACATCGGCCACTCCGCACCCAAACTCGTCTGGGCAACCTCGACTAACCCCGCCCAGCACTATCAGGACTTGTTTCTGACGGTTGTCTGTCCGGCTATCCCACTATCCGACGAGGGGACACGACGGCGCGCGGCCCGTGAGACGGTCAACCTCAATGGACGTGATTACTTCTACGGCGAGACTGCGGTCAAGCAGGGCCGAGCACAGTCGTACTCGGGACAGGACAAGGACTGGATCTTTACCGACACCCACGATGTCCTCGTGATCGGTGCGTTCCGACGCGTCGCCGAGGCAGTCGAGACCACTATCGGCTACGTGCCAAACCATTACGAGCTGATCGTTGGACTGCCTCAGGCGTGGTACGACACGCAGCGACGGGAACTGAAGTCACGCGTAACCCAACTCGTCGAGCCAATGCTGCGATCGGGGCAGACCGTCAACGTTCGTGCGCAGTCGCAGCCGAACGGTCCGCTGCAGGAGATGATTTTCCTGTCCGACGGCCGTGTGAATCCCGCGCATGATTTCGACAACGAACGATGGGGGGTCATCGAGGTCGGTCAGGGTACGAGCGACTTTATCCTCACGGACGGCCCCGATTTCATCGAAGCGGCATCAGGTTCCTGCGTAGGGTTTGCGGCCGTGTACGAGCGCATGACGGCAATCCTCCAAAGCAAAAATCTTCCATCCGACCTGGGATCAGTGGATCGCGCGATCCGCAACGGGACCTTGACCGCTTACGGCAAACAGATCGATCTCGCCTCCGAACTGCGTGAATCAAGCGAGCAGCTGCTGTACGTTGTTCGTGACGAAGCGCAGCGCCGTTTTGGCGAAGCGACGTCGTCTCTCAACGGCGTAATCGTCGCGGGTGGTGGTGCCCAGCTTCTCTTCCCGGGTCTTCGCGAGGTCTTTCCTCATGCTGTCATGTCGCCCGCGCCTCGCTTTTCTGTTTCCGAAGGCTTCTGCAGGTACGGCCTCTCGAGGTTCAACCCCTGATGAAGGGAGCACCTTTCATGGCTAGACCCACATCCAAGTGGAAAACCACGCTGCAGATCGGTCTGCGCACCCATTTCAATACCCACCCCGACGTGCACACGTTCCTCTACACGCTGAACGAAGGAGACGTTGGTGCGGCGTTGCGAGACATCATTCGGGCGCATATCCAGCAGACGCAGCATCGCGCTGGCGATCCCGGCTTCCAGAAAGAAGTGGCCATGCGCGGCATGAGCCAACTGCTAGACGACACGATCGCCGCGGCCCTTCCCACTGAGACTCCCCCTCCCGCTCCATTGCGGGAGCGGGGCGCGACGCCTGCGGCGGTCACTGGTACTTTGACACCAACGGCGTCGCTTGCCACCGCCAAGGCTGGAGGCACAGGGCAGCCTTCGGCCGCCGCCGGCGCGCCGGCGAGCGCCCCAACGGCTGCACCTGAGGAGCCTCCTCCGCCTCTGACACAGGAGCCACCTCCCGCCCCGGCAACGCGAAAGCCCGGCCTCGTCAGCCGTTTTGACGACGACTAGCAGCCGACAGGGTCGGTTGTACGGACGGCTCGCGGCTTTCACTGCCCTCACGAAATCTCCGCCAGAATAATTTGATACGGTTCTTTGCTAATACATTCTCCGCTGGGGAATTGCGCAAGGAGAGTCCGTATGTGCAGGAAATCAACACTGATCACCACGTTGGCTGGCTTGTTTGCAATGCTGGTTTCCGGTGCTGCGTTCGCACAGAGCGCCAGTTCAAGCTTCCCGGTCTTCTGGGTCGCAGGTGACCCGCAGCAGATCGCCAATGCATTTCAGGGAGTAGCTGCATTCTTTGGCAATGGCAACAGCAGCTCGTCCGTGATGACCGGCGGGCTGCTTGCCGGGGGACTTGCCGGGCTTATCGTGGCTCTTTTTAGCACCGCCACACGGCAACAGTTCATGGTGGGACCGTGGTTTATCAGCACGATCGTCGGCATGGCAATGTTCACCAGCCACACAACGATTACCGTCAAGCCGTTTTTCAGCGACAACGGTACGACCGTGACACCGCAAATGATCGTGGTCAACAATGTGCCGATCGGTCTCGCCTACCCTGCCGGTATCGCGAGTGAGATGACCAAAGCTGTCTCGGACATCTACTTGCAGTGGTTCACCACGCCTGGGGATGGCGGAGTTGCCGTACAGGGCACCGCCGGCCTGCTTTCGCCATTGAAGATGCTGTTAAAGCTGCAGGAAGTCTACGACTGCTCGCAAAACAATACGACCATCTGCAATAACCTGGTTGCATACATGAAGTATTGCCCGGTCCAAGGTCTCTCGAGCCAGGCCATGCAATCGAGCACAGGGATCAGCGATGTGCTGAACAACAGCCCGGGCGGCACAGCCAGTGGGACTATGCAAGGCACTACGATCTACTACACCGTCGGCACCGATTCGTCCGGAAACCCGGCCATCAATCAGGCGCCAGTGCCGTGCAGCCAGGCTGGGCCGCAGATCTACCAGGCGATGGCCACTTACATTGACAGCGACTCGTTTACGAGTGACGTTCTCGCCAGGTCGTCGACATCGGAGCCGGATGGTCCGTCAACCGCGGCCGCAGCCGACACAATGCTCAACACCTTGAGCCAGAACATCGCCGTTACCGCGCTCAGCGCGCAAAGCGCCATGACGGCGAATGGTGCACAACGCGACGCGACAATGATGAATCTCGTCTTCAGCCCGATTTTCCGCTCGGCTCAGCAAGCCTCCCTCGATCAGAGCCAGGCAGCCTTCACGTTCACGACGCTGATGACCAATGCTCGCAACAAGGCCATGATCGACACCGCCGGCGAGGCCTCGCTTTTCGACTCATTCATGACGAACGCCATGAATGGCTTCTCATTCATTTTTGTTGCCCTGACGCCGATCGTGATTATGGTGGCATTCACGATGGGGATTGGTGGGTTCAAGATCTATGGATCGTGGTTCATGATGGGTGTCTGGAGCCAGGGATGGCTTCCGGTTGCCGCCGTCATTTCATACTACGTCCAGACTTCCTTCTGGTCCCGCCTTCTTGCGTTTGCTTCAAGCCCCATCATCTCGCCGGCCAGTATCGACACCTTCTATACCCAGGTGAGCAGCACCATCTATACGGGATCGTCGCTGATGTCCGCCACCCCGATCATTACGTTGACGCTGCTCACAGGATCGGTCTACGCGTTTACCAATCTCGCTGGCCGTGCAACAGGAACAGGCCGCGACTACATGGACACGTCGCATAACGACGGTAATGCCAGTGACTTGACCAACGCTGACGCCGCACGTTCGCACATCCAGGCCCAAGGATTACCATTCGCGAATGCCAACGCCATGGGCGTAAGCTCCGCAATTTCGGCGATGAGTCGTGGCGGATCTGCGCTTCGTGCGGCGGGCTTCAACACCGCCGGCGATAAGACAGCGGCGGCAACGATCGAGTTTGGGCAGGGGCTGAGCAATACGTTCCGCGCTAGCCAGAGTGCACAGCTGTCGTCCGAGGAGGCCCATCAGCGAGTCCAATCGCTCACCAATCAGCTCGCCAGCTTGACCGCACAACGCCACTCGCTCGGTGTCGATGTCTCCAGTGGCGGGGAACACGCTCACGGAACAGGTACGGCCGACGACAACGCGACGGCAATTAGAAAGACCAATTCGGCAACACAAGGCGAACATATCGACAAAGGCAATCAGGTCACGGGAAGTGCCAGCGCAGGCCTTAAGGTCGGCGGTACCGGCGCCGGCGTTACCGTGAGCGAATCAAGTGGCCAAGGGACCACAACCGGCCAGAGCGCCGCTACGACGACCGATCAAAATAATAGTAACAAGGTGTCCGCCGACGACAAGTATTCGACTCGGGACGGAGTCCAGATTACAGACAGGAACTCTCTCGATAGCCAGATCGCGCAGACACGCACGTCCCTCGCACAGGCCCAACAATCGGAAAAGGACGCGCTGCAGCGCAATCAGCAATTCGCTCATGATGCCCAAAGCGCAATGCAATCCGGTGCTAAGACTTCGGTCAATGTGGCCGATATCGCCACCATGGCCTATCAGACCAGCGACCCTGCTCGCGTCGGAGAGGCCGTTCGTCAGGCCGTATACAGCGACGCGCTGCAAACTGCTCAAGGGATGGCCAGCTCCGGGCAGATTGCAGGCACAGCCGAAAGTATCATGAGCAAAGCACAGTCGATCACGGATTCGGCCCTGGCGGGTGCCAATTTCGCGAGCGCTAGCTCAGTGACTTCTACCCTCTCACGCGGCGTGCTTAGCGGAGATTCTGGTGTGCACACCGCTGCACAAGCTGGGGTGGCAGCCCTCGCGAGTCAGGCAGGCCGAAGCGACCTTGGCCAAAGTATTCTCGAAAAATCTTCGCTTGATCGGTTTGTCAGCCAGACGGAAGCGTCGTCGACAAACTCCGCACTTGCAGCCGTTGCCGACGGTTCGACAAGCCTAGCGGGATCGTCACTCAATCCCGCGAGCGGACCGCTCGGGGCACCGGGGTCGCTCCCAGGCGGGGGGTGGGGCTCGGGTGGAGCTCGAGGCGGCGGCTTCGCTGGCGGAACGGGCGGCGGCGGCTTTGGTTCGTCCGCAGCGCCTACGCTGAGCCAGGAAGCTGCCGCCGCGATGAGCCAGATGGGCCTGCCCGCAGGCGAACGGGACCGGGTAATGGCAGAGGCTGGCCGGATCGAAGGTGGCGCCGCCAAGGATCAGGCAAGCCTCGCACAGCGACAGGAAGGCACCGACCATTACGATCCATCCACAAAAGTCACGTTGCTGGATTCAGGTCCGCCCGAACCGCCTGGCGCAGGCCTCCCGCCTCAACCGCAGTCACCGGCCTCACACGCGACGCAGCAAGCAATCAACCTTTATGACCGTCCACTCCATCCTTCTAAGAATTGATAGTATTCGCGCCGCATAAAGCAAAAAGCCACCGAATGAAGGTGGCTTTTTTCATTGAATCAGGTGCTAGGACAGGGCCATGCCTCGCCCCCGCTTACAACATCCAGTGACCGTCATCGCTGGCGTTAACGCTCACATCCGAGCTGCCGTGCGGCGGAACCCACCGATAGTGGTGGGCCGGCGGAACGCTTTCGGAAAGCGCGGCGAGCTCATCGTTGGAAAGCGGTTCGACCGTGCTCGATGCGCTCGTCTCACCCTTACGCGCCATGGTCCGGTACACCAAGTATCCGATGCCCAAGATAAGAAGTCCTGCACCCATTTTTTCACCCCGCTTTAACTGTTCGTTTCTTTATCACGATTCCATTCTAATCGCAAAACGGTCAGCCGCAAGGGCGGTACGGGCAAGTTCAGCGGAGTTCAGAAAAACGGCGCTGCACCTTATCAGGTATGGCCTAGCGATAAGGACCGGCCTCGAGTTTGCGTAAAAAAAGCCCGCATACCGAAGGTATGCGGACTGGTTGGTTGGGTTGAGGCGCTGTTGCGCCTGATGATCTTGTCGGTGAAAGGCGCGGGCCTGTCACTGACGTCGCTAAATGACTGCTTCGGGGCGGCGATACACGATACCTTCACGCGTCACAATTCCGAGTATCCGGTCGAACTCTTCTTCGGCACCTCGTGCGTTCGTAATCGCTGAACACTCGAGCTGTCCGGCCGGCGACCGTACTTCGATAGACGCCCTGCTCCAGATCCGGATTACGGTTGCGCTGATCCCGCATAACCTTTTCAGGTCGGTCGATGGATCCGCCACAGCCAACACCGCGTCGGCCTGATAGTTCCCGTCGATCGAAGACGGATCGATCCCGCTAAGGATACGGGCAACGTCGAACGTGAACCGCGTGATAAACGAACTCTCGGCCGACGACACAGCGATCAAGTCATCAGCATGGCGCGCCAAAACGTCATCTACAAGCTTGTGAACAGCTTGTGGGTGACGCGTGGTGTCAGAGATGACGGGAACGCTAGCGGGCGCGTACGCGATCGTCTGAGCGCGGTTATACAGACTCACCGGAAGTGTCACCCCCGTACTTCGACTCTGAGCAACCTCCTGCCCCGTCTGTCCGCACGAGTCGCGCCCCTGCGTGTTCCCGCCGGCCAATGGGAGAAAGCGGATGGCCGTCCCCGGCGCTTGCCCTGCCACAACCGGCTCGCCCCGGCGTAGAAACGTCTGAAACGTGCCCCACGCGTTCGAAAGCGAGCCCAATGCTTCCTGCTGCATCCATAACAGCGGAATGTTGGTGCCCTCGTACGGCTTTCCATCCGTGACACGCAGCGGCAAACCACCGAGACCTTGCCATGGCCGCTCGCGCTGAATCCGCCCGAGCATCCACTCGCGTGCCCGATCGACCATTGCCTCTATGTTGTTGACTGCATTCATGGGATACCTCCTGTGCTGGAACGTTGAGAACATTGCACAGGGATATGCGGCACGAAAAAATATCGTGACAGTTGCCGTGGGTAGCCGCTCCAGGTGCTACGGACCCGCATTGCCGACGGTTGTTGTACGCTGGAGCACCCCGTTCACGACGCCTTCTATTGCCGCCCTGTCAGCCCGGCCGACGCGAAACAGGAAGGTCGATCGCAACGTTGAAAGCAAACTCTCCCGCTGGCCTTTTTCGACGGTGGAGAAACTCTGCAACAGGACCCCCCAGGCGACCACGATCCGCGTGGACAATACAGCTGACAACTGGCCGGACGCGTAGGACTTTCGAAGCGCCTCGGCCAGCTCCACCATAATTTTCACCACTGCAGGATGCAGCCTCGGTGCTTCCGAGATCAGAATGGTCCTTTCCTCCGCCTTCGAAAGATAAGTGACCTCGATGCCGCCGCTGAATCTATCAAGCAGAGCGACATTCATGCGTTGGGTGCCTCTGTAGCTGCTGGAGTCTTCACCGTCGAGTGCGTTCCCCGTGGCCGCAATCCGAAAATCCGGGTGCGCCGTCACGCGCTCCCCCGTTTCCGGAATGAGAAAAGAACCACCGTCGAGAATGGTATTCATACCTCCGACCTGCCCCGGATCGAGAAAGTTTATTTCGTCGAGCAAGAGTATCGAGCCTTCTTTCATTGCCCGGATTGCTGGCCCATCAACCCACCCGGTACTCCCATCCGGATTGATGCACACCCGACCAATGATCTCCTGCAACTCGAGCGACTTCGAGCACGCGACCCTAATGACTCCCCAGCCAAGACGAGCAGCAAACTGCTCAATAAAACTGGTTTTGCCAGATCCCGTCGGACCTGTAAGCATCAGGTTGTCAAATAGTCCGCTGATCCATGCCTGCCCTACCTTTATATGGTCCTTGCGAAACAGGTAGTTCGGGTTCTTTGCCGGCGTGTCCGGTCCCGCTGCACGTATCGGGAACCGCGCGTGTTCGCGTACCTCGGCGCCGACCGTGAGGCCGAACAGTTCGTCTGCAAACCCATGCGACGATGCTCCTGATCCGGGCAGACGTGGCATCCGATCGAGCTCGTCACTCTGCAGTTTCGCTTCGCCAATTTCCGACATGGCATTCACCATCCAAGCTGGATCGGCGTATCCGGAACGACATCCTGACCGGTCACACCCTCCCGTAGATCCGCAAGCGGCACGTCAAGCGCGTCGAGCTGCTCAAGGACAGCAGGCGCGTCGCTCGCGCGCTTTACCACGAGCGATTGCAGATCCGAAGGACCCGAGGCATTGCTTTTGTTTGTTCGATATACGGTGACCCCACCCGCCGTGATCGGGTCGACACCGGCCGGGTAAAGCACAGCGAGGCGCGCCCGGGCCACCTCTAGCTGCTGACTCGCACGCTCAACCTGCCGATGGGCAAGCAACCACTGATGTGCCGCTTGCTCAAAGCGGCTACCGGCTGGTGGGACATTGTCCACAACCGCTTCGCGAAACCGGCGGGCACTCTCCAGTAGATCAAACTGCTTGTCCTCATCTGGAATCATTTCGACCATGACGCCAGGTTGGATGCCGGACGCTTCGAAGCGACACGCGAATAAGAGTCCTTTGCGCACCTGCGACCCAGCGCACAGCAGCTGCCATTGCATCCGGGTGAGGAGTCGCATCGGTACCTGGCCATTGCGAACCGAGTCATGCTCGCCGGAGCTCAGCGTAACCAGCATGCATATCTCGTTCATCCGCTCGGACAGTCCGTCCAGCGTAGCTCCAATCCATGTGTGCTCGGACGACTCGATGCAGGCCGGCTTGATGGACAGTCCGTGGGTCGAGGTGAAGAACTCACGCAGCCACATCCGACGCTCCGCGCTCGAGCGGGCCGCTGTGTTGTCCTGCGGCTCGCGTGGCGCCACGCGCCCGGTTTGCTCCTGCCAAAGGCGGTGAACGCTCGCTCCACGCGAGTGGCCGGCAATGATCGCCGCGGCCGTCTCTGTGATTCGGGGTCCGTCTGGAAGGTCCCGTCCGGACCGCCAGTCGTGCCACTCCGGCGTATAGGGTTCGATCTGTAGGAGCTTCATGCTCTTCCCGGGTATGCGATCAGCCTGACACTCGCGCGCAATGGCGTCTGTCCGCGTTTCAAGATTCTTCTCTATATCGACGAAGAATGCGGTGACCGAAAACGTCAACCACCACAGCACCCTCTCGCTTGATCTGAAGTCGCTCGACATTTGCGTCCAGACCGTCGCCATATTCACACTTCAGTACCGTTGGAATGGCCATGTACTGCTCCGCATTCGGACCCATGCGTAACCTGACATGATGGCGTGGATAGAAGCCGATCTCGGCGTGTGCACTCTCAGCCTCCTGCTCGGCTCCGCGCGTGTCAACCAGTACGTGGAAAGCCTTAGCTTGACGTATGAGATCTGCCAGCTCCGGTGGCACCAGTGCCGCATAGGCGCGAGGGAGCGCGGCGAGATGCGTGCAGATGTGCGCGTTAAACATCGCCTCGATGTCCTCGTCGTCCGGAGCGTCATCCTCCTCGATCGCTTGCTCGGCAAGGTCCCCCCGAAGCAAGGCTGTCAGACGCGCCCGCAAACGGCCGAGCAGTTGAGCGACAAAATTGGTTTGCGTCATCCAGTCTGCGCGGGCGCCCCAGCCTCATTGCCGGGGAGGGATAGCGCACCGTGCAGCGCACGGCCGATGCCTCGCGATTCCTCGCCGTTGCTATCCTTAGGTTGAATCGAGTCGCTACATGCGGCCGTCACGGTGAACAACCCTGCGACGCCGACGGCTGCCGATCATGAGCCGCGCCATAGAGGGTAAGGCAAGGTAGGTCGATTAAATAATCGGTCGGCGCTGGTTCTTCCCGCTTCCGCAAATAAAAAAGCCACTCCGAAGAGTGGCTTTGGGGTTAGGAGACGCTGGCGCTCAGCCAGGCTGCAGATATAGCTTGCCGTCGTCGCCAATGTACAGCTCGCATTCGCCGAATGCATTGGCGGCATCCGTCAATCGCTTGCCCAAATCGCTCAGCCCACGATCCCAGAAGCCTGCACCGTGGCGGTTGCGCGTGAGCCAAAAGTCAATCCCTGCAGCTTCCGCGCCGACGACTGTCAGGTCGACTCCATGTGCATTGAAAAAATCGCGACAATCATCAGCCATCTTTTGCCTGGCCACAGGCGCGAGATCGTCCAAGGAATATCGACTGTCCATAGCCGCGCCATCTTCTAGAACAGTACTCCACAAGGCCGCGCGGATGTACGCATTTAACATCACCTCCAGATCCATGATTCATCTCCAGTAAGACGCTGTTCGCGTCGGGAAGGGCAAAGCGTCTGGAGATGACGATCCAAAATTAACTGGTGCCAGCGCAGGGCAAAAAAAAAGCCGCCCGGACCAGGGGCGGCAAGCAGCAGAGCAACTCAATGAACGGTGACGCGCTCCCCCGCATCAGGAAAGTCGTTCAGGTGGTGCTCTTCGATGTGCTGCAGGACGGTGTCCGGATGGAACACCGCAGTAAATGTCCCGCATCCGTCAAGAAGAAGGTGCAGGCTCTCTCGCTGGCCATCACCAAACCTGAAGAGGCTGATGTCGCTGGCAACGAGTTGTGGGGGATCAAGCTGGGAAACGGGTTGGTCGGGCAGTAGCAGCTGGGCTACCTTGAGTATGTCGATGTCGAGCCGGGTGTGTGCGGCCATGGGAAGGGTCCTCCTGGGGGATTCGGGGATTGGAGCGTTGTGCCAGGAGATTTCCCGCCAAAAAATATTCTCTACCGACGAACAAAAAAACCCCGTGAAGTCTGGATGACTGTCAACGGGGTCGTGGTCCAACGTCAGGGCAACGCGCACATGAAGTGCCGACGCCGGATTGACGCAATTTCGCTCGGGCCTATCCGGGACACCGCTCCCAGGCTCACTTGCCAGGGATGTTTTCGTTCTCGTACCTGCATTCTCGAGAACTGGCACAGGTGGAGAACAGTCCGAACCGTGCGCGCATCGATCGTTCGCGTATGCATCACGAACCCTCCTTTTCCTTGCGCTCGGCGCGCGCGGCATCCAACACCCCGGCGCACAGCATCACGATGATGGCAAACCAGCCTGCCCATCGCACCGGGACGGGCAAAGCCGCCTCAAGACCGCGCAGTTCCCACGCGATCACGCCAAATACGATTGCAAGAAGCACAGTGCGAATTGAAACGCCAGCGCTCGCAATCATCGTGGCCGGATATCCGACCATGAAAAGGCCTGCGACCCAGAGCAACATGAACAACGGCGGGGTGTATGCAACCGACATGGAATTCTCCTGGTAAAGCCCGTGCCAGCGGGCGGATGTCATGGCAGTCGACATGCCCCGGCAAAAAGAATCCGGCGGATTTTTTTTGGCAGGTCATCTCGATCACCAGGATTTCCCTGCCCTACTGGTGGGCATTACATTGAAGGAGTTCAACATGAAGCTGGTGACCTACAACCCCGTCGCAGGTATGCTCGTTCCGATCAATAACGAAGTGGTCGATCGTGCACTGAAGGCTGCGCAGCAACAGGTCGGCGAAGCGGCCTGGAAAGGCGGCTACTCCGACACACGCGCGGACGGCCCCACGGCCGTCGCCCGCCTCGCGCTCGAGGGCATCTGCAAGCCCGAGGGCATCACGGGTCGCATTTCCGCAGTGAAGCTCGCGGCCACCCGCGACAGCCGCGGCAATGAGTATCAGAAGGTCCGCGTGCGCTTTGAAGGCGTTTGCGAGGGCGATGATGGCGTCATGCTTTCACTCGACGTCCAGTCGGAACTCGCGCAGCGGCTTGCACACAAGCTCCTGAACGTGCAGCCCGGTGAAGTGGTGACGTTTTTGCCGTTCTCGCAACTGGTGAAGCGGGGCGACCGGTTCTACGCGAACCAGGCCCTCAGCCTGCGTAACGCACAGGGCAAAGAGGTCAAGGCGCCGGACTCACTGTGGGCAGAAGCGCAAGCTTTAGCTGATGCCGCGGCCAAGGTTCTTGCCGCCGCCGGGATTAGCGATCGAGCCTCACTGAACAAGGTCAAGGCGAACAAGAAGGTTGAGTATCACCACAACCTGTATCGCGACCTGATCGGTCCGAAGTTCGAAAACGCACGTTCCGCGCAGCCGCTTGCGGCCTAAGCGAAGCTACATACCAACCCACGAGCCGCATCCATTGGATGCGGCTTTTTTTTGGGGAAACGGCAGGTAACCGCCTGATCAGGGCTTCCCTTTTCGAGTTTATGGTGAATCAGCAGAAACAGACCCGCCAACCTCCGAACCGCTTTTCAGCCGGCAAGTGGCGCGGTAATCTGTCTGGACCTGCCACCTTTTCCCATGCGACTCATGTCTACCGCACCGTCTGTACGCGTCGCCCAACGCTTCCACTACCCAGACGACGAGCACGCGCTCAAGCGCCTTGGTTCGCGGACCACGATGACCGCAATCCAGCTGCTAGACCTTTTGCACGCGGGGCGAGCGATATGGCTGACCAACGCCGAACGCAACCTGAAACGTCGGGGGCACGTTCTTGTGTATTCGGAGAGCGATTGCGCGTGGTTTGTGGTCGTCGTCGCGATCGACGATCCCGCTGACGGCGCCGCGATCGTTACGGTACTCGAGCAGGCGCAGTTCGAGAACGATTTCCGCAAACCGATCGACAAGTCGTATCTTTTCCGGGCAATGGCATCAGTTGTAAAGCCCGACGTGGCGAACGACTGGCGCAAGGCCAATATGCCACCAAACCGTAAGGACCGCAGGGCCGCACGGCTGCGGGCAGGCACGGTTGATAGCGGGGCACTTCTGGATCATGACGTGGTGATTTTCAAGGTCGATTACCGCGCCACTGGAACGGATGTCGTGATGCGCACGGAGTTTAATGTTACTCGCGGCTACCCTGCGGTCGCAGCTTTTGATGACCTGAAAGAGTGCCTTGGCAATGACGCGTTCCTGCAATGGTTTGGAGCCTCGCTTGTCCGAGCGGGCGTCCCTATTGACCGCGTGCTGGCGATCAAGGCAGCGCGGGGGCAAGAACCGCTTGCGACATTGGCAACGGAGGACTCCTTCGCGACCGCACCTGTCCAGGCAGCGTGATCACAAGTTCCGCTTTGTCAGAGCATTATCTGTTGAAGCGTTCGGTATGGAATATTTAGTCATCCACCCAATGCGCGTTGCCCCGCGACTTCTTACCGGCTGGCAGCGTCGGCCAATACAACGTCGGCGAGTTTCTGCAGGTCAAGCTTCAGCGCTTTTGCGAGCCTGGCGGCTGTTGCAAGACGGATGTCCCGATAGCGGCCGGACTCGATACCACTGAGATGACCTTTGGAGATGCCGACTTCAAGCGCAACCTCCTGGAGAGTCAATCTCAGCTCTTCACGCCTTGCCCGAAGCATTCCAGCGAGGTTCATCGCAAGATTCCCAATGAGTCAATTCGCGGCGCCGCGCGACAGAACCCGACTCGCAAGCGTCCGCCGGCGCGCTAACATTCGATCTCGGGCGTCGCAAGCGCGCGGATGGATCTCGTGAGCCAGTAAGGTGTCGCCTCCTCGAGGCGGGCAACAAGGCGAGGCTCTCGCTTCTTCGCGCGCAGGTAACTGGCGACGGTTCCAAACATTGCCTGCACGTTCGTATAGATACCCTGGGCGCCCATAGGTTTCCATCCATTGCCGACAATTAATGGCGTTTCTTCCGCCGGCCGCGGATGCCAGTTGAGCGCCAAGGACTGCCTATACCTTACGAGCTCGTCAATCAGAGATGGACATAGGCGGATGTGTCTTAGCGTGCCGGCTCTGTCCCGAACATCCAGTATCCAGCCCGGCGCGGCAGACGCACCCTCTCCCATCTTGAAGCAATGCAGATCGCTCATCCTCAGCGCCGGGCGACGCGAGCTGGCAGCGATTTCCTCGCGCTGCGCTCCAGTGTAAGCGAGCAGCCAGAATATCCAACGCCTCGTGGAGTAAGAACGCCGATGCCCTCCCGGCTCACTAGCAAGCGCGTCAATTACCTCGCCGATCGTTGTGAGCTCGGTCCGCGTAAAATGCTTGTGCTGCGCGACCCGTTTTGGGTGCGGGGTGCTCTTGGCCAGCGGAACCGGATTCGTCTTGATCAATCCTTGTTCACACAGGGTTGCATAGAGGGAACGCAGAACTTGTAGCCCGTAACAGCCTAGCTTCTCAGTCGGCCTGGACTGTGCGTACTGTTTGAAGACAGCAGGCGTCGCACCGAGAAGGCCGCCCTGGAAGCCGCTCGCGCTTATAAACTCGATGAAGCGGGTGCTTTCGCGCCTGTAGGCTGTATGGGTGTGCCCGCGGTACCGGCCAAGCCACTGTGCGACTTCAGCTGTTTCGACTACGCGGCTTCTCCCTCCCGTGCGGCCAGGTGGCGCTGGCGCGCTGGAAGCTCGCCGCAATCCGTCCTGAAGCTTCATTGCGTTATCGACTCGGTCGCGCCGCTAGAAACGTCCTGCGACGCGGTCGCTACGCTAAAGCCACTTTCCGTTAGCAGGCGGACCGCTGCCGCGTGTTGGGTAGCGCTGGCAAATTGCTCGGAAGGCAGGTGTACGATGCCAAGCGGCACCTGCTCTCTTCCCTCGGCGCCGTGTTTCCACAGACGGTCATCTGCCATCAGACATTGGCCGTACTCGTCGACCAGCGTGATGGTCCCTCCTTCGCAAGCGTGCCAGGTGCTCGCCATTACTGATTTGCCTGCATGTTCGTGTCCGGCATCGCCCGGAAAAACTACCGCAAAAGTCATTGCGTTGCCACAGCGGGACTCATCCCACGCGCGGGACACTTCCACGATATCGTCAAGCGGCGTAAAGCCGGCGCCGCGGAGCGTTTCACTGGCCTGTTGCCAGCTGAAATGAGGCGCATCCGCAGCAAGGCCCAAAAGTATCCGGTTGATTTCGGCTTCAGGATTGCTACACCCTTCGGGAGCGAGCAGCAGCTTCTGATGTTGGACATCGCCTGTGACAGACGACAGCAAGGCAACTTTAGGCATGGCGTTGATTTGTAATCAAACAGGTTGAAGCGATTGTGCGCTCAAACACCACCATGATTTTATTCTTCGGGCGATCCGTCATCGCTTCTGGGGGGGTGCGGACTCGCTGTTCTTCCGGACGTGTGCCCGTCGTTCTGACTCAGCGAAAAGTCCCAGGACGAACCCCGCCTCGGCATTGGTCAGAATCGCAGACGCGTAGTCTGATGGGCCATCTGCCGTTTTGAGCTTTTTCTGTATAACGATGCAGAGTTTCTGCCGTCTTGCCCGTTCGAACAGGGAATAAGTCACGCCTGCATGCGTGTCCGCGAGGAAACTGAGTTCGTCTTCAACGAGCTGGCCGATCTTGCCGTTCTCCAGCGCCAAGTCGCGCGCAAGGGCGCGCTCGTACATCGACGTGAGACTGAAAGGACGGTAACGACGCCGGCGAGAGATGTTCTGGCGCATCAGCGGAGATCCGCCTAATGCGAGTGCGTCGCGTGGCGTTGTGCGAGGCTGTGCTGCTCGATTGCGTCAAGCGCCTGTCGAAGAAAGTCAGCCGTATATTGGTCGCCGAAGTTCAAGCGCAGCGCGGTGATAGACGAGATCGCGATTGACTGCAGCAGCGCTCCGGCGTCGGGCCGGCGCACGGTGCGCAACTGCTGCAAGACCTCCTTCATCGCGGCATGGCCAAGATCCATCATCTGGTCGACACTCTTTTCTTCATCCATGGCAAAGCTCTATCCTGTCTTTCGTGCGCAATGCGCACTCACCAAACTTTTTTCACCAGTCAGCTGAAACCGCGGCGGCAGAGCCTGCCACCCGGACATCGCCAACCGCACTTGCGGCCTTGTCGGGATGGTCCAGCCTTTTAATTGGTCTTCTCATCTGGATGTCCAGCCGCGCCAGAACCTCAGAACTGGGAAACGACAAGCTCGCCGGCGATAGGGTATGTGAGTCAACCAGAACCGACAGCAGGCGCTGCCGCAACGCTGACGTTACGCGGCGGCCCGCACTAAGCGCGTCAACTTCGGTGCGGCACGCATCCTCACGCACGCTCAGGAACCGGTCCACCAGTCCGGCGTTTGTCAGGATGGCAAGGAACTCTGTATCGCCAGCCGGAGCCGGATCGTACTCGCTCAGGATCGAGCGACGCGCAGCGAACCGGCCCGCACCATCGAATACATAGACCCCCTCTCCCACCGGCCCGTAAATGTCGAGGATCAACTCCAGCGCGTCTGATATCGGCGAATTCAGGAGAGATTCATCCGAGTGGGTATGCGCCTGGGCCGCGACGCAGAAGGCCTCCCGAATTTCTTTCAAACCTTTCGCGCTATTCGCCCGCGGACGTCCGACCGCGTTTAATGCGCCGGCGATACCGTCGACGAGGCCGAGGATCACTTCTGCCCCGCCTGCAGCGAAAAGATGAATTGGGTAAACCTTCGTTGCACCGTCAGTAGGGTTGCTGCAGAAAACCACCGTTGCCTGGATTGACTGCTCTTCCTTGCTGCGCGCGCTGACGACCGGAAGTAAGACTCTCGTAGCCATAAAGCTTCTTCTTTTTCTCACAAACGCTGTGTGGAGCGGCGTCGATGCGGCGGGCAGTGTGTGCTGCCCGCTTTTTGACCCCGCCGGCGATGATCTGGTCTTGATCGTGGCAAGCGGAAAAACAGTGCCTGCTTACCAACGCTTATCGGAGATTCTGGAGAAAAATTTAGAGTTATTTGCTACGCAGTTACAAACTAATTCCCCGCCGTTCTTAAATTTCAATCCTTACAAAATATTACTTCGCCCAACGCAACGTATTTCTTGCGCAGATTTTTACCCTGACATCAGGATTTTTCGACATCACTGTTAAATATTTTTCCCGAAATATTACCGTGGCTATCTGACCGGTTTGCCATTTATATCACCAAATTTCACGGCGAAATAATCGAGCCCGTCGAGGAATAACTCAACCCCGGGGAGAGCGACCGCGCGCCGAGACCACCTTGTACAGCGTTACTACGGACAATAATTTACGCCGGTTGAAATCCTATAGGATGATTATAAATCTTACTAAGATACTATCCTCAAGACTATCACCGATGGCATTCATGAGCGCGGCCCCGATGCGAGACGACGCCGGACGACCAACAGGCCGGCTCTCGCCAGCCGAACACACGGTAACACTGGGCCCCATGGGCGAACTTCAGCTGATCGTCTCGCCACATATGGATTGCCATACCAGAGAAACGCTCCTGGGCGTCCGGCCATTTGAACAGACTGAGTTTGGCCTGGCCGCCGAGATCCTGGAACCGGGTCAAACAGTGCTGGACATCGGCGCCGGATCCGCAGCGTGGTCTCTGTGGGCCGCCACACTGGGTGCGCGCGTCGAAGCGTACGAACCGTCTCCCCTTCTTTGCCACGTAGCGCAAAGCAATCTTGATGTGAATCGGGGGTGTCGGATTGACTTGCATCCCGGTTGGGCTGTGGTGCCGAGTCATCAATCCGGGCCGGTGAATCTTGTGCTGCCGGGCGGTGGCTATGACGCGGCCTACATCGAACGTACCCCCCGCCTGGCCGATTCTGACCTGTCCGCCCCGTGGCTAGAGTCCGCCGAGCGCCTCGTTCAGCGCGTGAAGCCCGATGTCGTGTTCGTGGAGGCATCCGGGATGGCCGCAGAGATCGCGCTGGTGATCGCGAGCATTCGACGAGATCGGCCTCGCACCTTGATCGCGCGGATGCGGCCGGATCTGGAAGGCGAAGAGCGTATCCGTAGTGCCGTCCAGGCCATTCGCAGTCTGGGCTACAGCCTGCGGGTCGACAAGCACACCATGTTGTGGGACGGATGGGTATTCGAGTGCTGACCTACGCGAAGAGCATGTGGTGCAGGTTTTTGCGGTAAGTAGTGCGTATTTCTCAGTGTGGCGCGACGCAGGCCACAGATATTTTTTGAAACGCCATCTCAGCCACTAGGTCATCTAACCCTTCAGCTCCCTAGTGCTGATTCTCAGGAGTTACACCATGAAGAAGACATTCAACTTTTCGCTGTTCAAGAACACCACTGACGGCATCACCTTCAACAAGTCGAAAGACGAGAAGGTGCGCGCGGACTACAACGGCAACGGAAGCGAACGCGACGCCGCGGACAAGATCCAGATCATCGGTATCAAAGCGCTGTCGTCTGCCGGAAAGCAGTACATCCGTCTCGTGTTTATCGACCGCACAGGACTCGACAACACGTACTACAACGCGGCCCTCTTCCTTAACGAGAAGAAGGACTCGGAGAAGCAGCCTGACTACACCGGCTCCGTTGATCTTGACCGCGATGGCAACGAGCGTCTGCGTCTCGCCGCGTGGCTGAAAACGAGTGATCGTGCTGGTCGTTATCTGTCGGTGAGCGTCTCGGAATTTCAGTCGCAAGCAGACACCCCGACTGGTGAAGGCGATGGCATACCGGCAAGCGAAGGCGCTGGTCAGCCGGCAGGTGCTCCCCTCGAAGATGAAGATATTCCGTTCTAATAGGCCGTTCGAGCGACCGCAATCCACAAACCACACCTCCTGAGGTGTGGTTTTTTTTCTTTCTGTCCCGAGATCAAACATGACATCAAAGCAATTCACCCCGTGGCGTCGCGACATGCAACTCGGCGCGCTGATGATGATCATCTCCATCGGCGCTGTGTTAATCCTCGTTCGGACCCAGTTGGTGAGCCCGCTCAAATATGGCCCGGCCGCGGTCCTCGTGGCAGTCTTTGGCTACTGGAGAGCGCAGCGCGGCTATCACCGCTGGTTTGGCAAGTACACAGAAGAGCGTTCGCTGAATGCGCTCGAAGCCCGTCTGCCTGCCGGCTGGGAAATGCGGCGCAATGTCATGACAGCAAACGGTGACTGCGATGCCGTCATTACGGCACCTCACTTCCGGTTTGTAATCGAGATCAAGTCGGTGCGTAGCGTGACCATGTCGCACAGGCTGCTGCGCGGAACGACGCTGAGTTTTGGACGCGACGTCTCCGCAACGCCTGCCAGCCACGTCGCACAGATCGCCTTCAACGCCGGTAACGCCGGCGGCGTAGGAATCTTGTGGTATCCGCTCGCCTGGAAGAAGGATTACGGCCTTCTGGGCGGAACGTGGGTAGTCACCGGCCACGCCAAGGTCCTCGTCAAGGTCATGCAGAAGCACATCAAGCGGGCTGCGTAGCTACCTGCTGTCGCTTATTTTTTCCTCAGGCATATCGAGCGCATAGCCCTACCGTTCAACTTCTTCTGATGGAGAAAAATCATGCGCACACCCGATGAACTGCTTGAGTTTGCGACAACCAATGTTGTCTACCGCCGAGCGCGTGGAAACCTGCACTACCGTGCGGTCGACGCGCTACTTTTCGTACGTGATCCTGGAGTAGCCACCGATATGGAGCAATTCACCTGCCGCCATAGCTGGGCATATACCGGAATCGCCCATGGTGGCGAAGATTCCGGCTACCACGGAGAAGGCCGATGTTATTGCTGTTACTGCGGCTTGGATGGCGACGCCTAAGTGCTCACCAGTCCCTATTCTCACATCCCGCTTGCACTGTGTGCAGGCGGGAAATTTTTTTGAGGCAGTGCCCTGATGCGCAACCTGCTCCTGCTAGCCCGCCTGCTTGGAAATCGTCACAACCTGGATGTCGTGGTCGACTCCAAAACACGTGTCGCGAGTGTGACCCGGGAGACCCTCACGCTTCCGGCGACGTGGGTCGGAGCAGTTCTGCCGGGGGGCACCTCGCATATTTCCGAACTGCTTGAGGGCGTCATCGACCATCTTGCGGCCGGGCACGCGCGCCACACCGACTTCGACGCTTACGATTCCTGCGCCGCCACGGCTGGGCCGCTTAAACGCTCGATTCTGAGCGTCCTGGAGGATCTTCGGGTAGAGCGCCTTGCCGCCGAGGTCTACCCCGGAATCGCACGAAATCTCGCGAGGACCGTCGAGCTGCTCGAACAACAAGGGTTCTTCGGCCGCCTCGGCGAGATCGGCAAGGCGCTGCCAGCGCAGACGCTCGTTGATGCCATGCTATGCGTCGGGCGCGCGGCGCTCTTGCCCGGTCAGGGGCAGCCACTCCTGAACCTCGCAAGGGCGTATGACGGCTGGGCCCGTACCCAGTGCCCGTCCGCCTGGTTACAGCTTAAAGACATCACACAACGTGCATGGGCTGCAAACTCGACGAGGCAGGTCATCCAGCTTGTCGACGAGGCCATGCTGCTCTTCTCAGACCTCGCCGCAGCGCGGAGTTGCCAGGGCGATCACGCTGCTGCCTCAACCGATGGTGGCGACGGAGGGGACCCGTTGGATGATGGTGGTGCGGATCCGAGCGACGACCTCGCTGCTGACGTCACCGAGGGCCAGAATGACGGTACGCCAGCCGAAGACGCATCTGGCCAGACGCCCAACGTCACGGCTCCGACAGGCGCAGAGGCGAGAGAGCAACGCTTTGCTCTTTCGGTGCTCGTGCAACAAGACGTTCGACAGTCGGACATTGGAGACATAGTCGGCGAGGCGTTGCAGGACGCTGTGAGTGCCCTACCACCTCAAAACCATGTGCAGAGCCAGTCGTCGGCCAGCGCGCCCACGAAACCAATACCGCCGTCGTGGATTACGACCGCGACCGTGATCCGCGCCAGACTTGGCCGAGATCTCGAGGCGCTCCTGGAATCCAGACGAGAGACCAATGATCATGTCGGGCTTGTCGGCCGAAGGCTCAGCATGAAGCGCCTGCACCGTCTCGCAGTGCTCGACACTCGAGTATTCCGGCGCCGCCGTGACGAAGATGGCATAAACGCCTGTGCTACGCTACTCGTCGACGTATCAGGCAGCATGACTGCGAAGTCAGTTGACGGGTTCGTTCCGATCAATGCCGCCGGCGGAGCGCTCGTTGCCCTGGCGGAGGTGCTCGAGGCGCACGAAGTGCCCTTTGCGGCGACCGTCTTCAATTCAAGATTCTGCACAATCAAGCGGTTTGACGAAAGCTGGAAGCGCGTCTCACACACAGCAACCGCGATTCCTCAGCTGGGCGGAAATACTGATCTCGCCCCTGCGCTGAGATCCGTGTTGGTTGACATGGTCGACCGGGAGGAGGATCGGCGCCTGATCATCGTGGTACTGGATGGCCGCACGCCGAACATGGAGCAGGTAAGCGCCTTGTATGCGGACGCGCTTGAGATGGGGGTCGAGATCGCTACCGTTCTGATAGCAAAGAGCGCGGACGCGTATGTCGTGCCTTATGCGGCGATGCTAAAACGGCTCGGACGCCTTCCCCATCTCACGCACTCGATGGACACTCTCGCTAAAACTATCATTGACGAGGTCCGCTCGCTCATCTGAGCCAGATGTACCTGGCTACACTCGCCGGCTTCGCGGGCACGCTCCGCTTCTCTCGCGCGTCGTGCTTTCGCCCAAGCAGCTCCTGCTCGGTAAGGCCGTATTCTGCAACTTTGGCTTGGACGCCCGCAAGAATTTCTTCTACCTCTGCTGCGCGCAGGGTCTCTGCCTCAAGACTGCAAAGTCTCGGTCTGATCCTTCACGTCCAAAGAGGTGCGCTTCTTGGCTGCCATTGCGGTCCTCCTATGGTGATGCATTGATTTCGGCAGCCAAACGGGTCGCCACAAGCGCCGAGTTCCCCTCCTGGAAAGAGAGTTGTTCAGTTGGCCGCGTCAGGCTGACCCTCGCATGACAGATCGGCGACCTGAGCTCGATCCGATGCGTGGCCGTCCGGCACGATCGTCGGGACGTGGTCCTGGGCGATCTTCCTGAGATACCGCACAGTCGGCGGCCGACCACAGCGAACTGCCAGTGAGTGATTGGCCAACGCCAAATAATTGGCCGTATCAGGATCAACCTGTCCGAGCGAATGGATAAACGCTCGATTCGCCGTATCATCTTGCGCATAGGCGCACCCGACTGGAGCAAAACACGCGGCAAAGGCCGCAGCAAATACTATCAATGCTGTCTTCATAGGGCAGTGTTATGTCGCTACGCAAGGTTGGTATTCTGGCCGCAATTTTATCGACGGGCCGGATCGTTGCATCATACTCGACAGACAAAACAGCCCGCCACAACCGTGAGGTTGGGCGGGCGTGGGTGCGATTGATGGGTTACATTCACGACGACAGTGGGCGCTCGCGCGCCTGCTTTCGTTGGCTTTCGACCAACAGGGGCGATTCGATTTCACCCGCCGCGATCTGCTTGCGAACATCCGCAAGTTGCGCATCCAGGTCGACGGCGTTTGCTGCACAGTATTCCTGGAGCGATGCGACGAGGTGCCAGATCTGGATCGCGGAATCACCTTCGATCCCAAGAGCGTTTGCGTGCTCTTTGATCGCGGCCGTTGCGGCCGCTACAGACCGGGACTGCCGCGATACCATTACCTTTCTGACCTCTGCCCATTGCGGAATCGCCTTGACCGCGGAAAAGCCATTCCCTACGGGATCCGCACTTACATCGTGTTCATCGAACAACGATTGGGCCACGTCGATGCATTCCTGCTCCGAGAGATCCTCCCACTTCCGTCCATTGAGCACCTGAGCAGCAATCAACATATCGTGCGCCACATCGATCACCACACGACAGAGCGGTTGACCACCGTACCACGGCCAGAACACGTCCGACCAGATGCCGAAGAATGGCCTTTGTTTCGGTGCCTTCGCAACGTCCGCACTTCCACGCTCAAACGGATGCATGGACTCCTGATCCTGCTCGATCAATCTGTAGTACTCGTCGCGTTGTAGTTCTGAATACTGAAAGCTGCTGTCGAGTCCGAAATACGCACAAACGAAGTCCCACGACAAGTCATCCGCTTGTATTACACCTGGTTGATACGTCTTCGTTTCCATCGAATAACTCTCCTTGTGTAAGCCCACGACATGTGGGCAAGAATCTAAGCGCAGGAGATGTGTGGACGGAAAATATGTGAGCCGCACTACGTTTCTGGCCGCCCAGCAGGTTGGAGAGTGTTAAAAAAGCCCGCGACTCAGACGAGTGCGGGCTTGTTGATTGCCAGACCGATAGGTCAGGAGCAGGTTACAGGGTGTGAAGCGGGGAAGACTAAAACGCGCCCGTCCTTGCAAAGGACGAAGTCTCCTTCGTTTCCGGGCCGTTCGTCGACGACTATAGTCGACCGATAGCCCGGACTTCGAACCTGTTGAGAGGCAGCGCATGCGGAAAGTACAAACGCTATACCGGCGTAGATCAATAGTTTGGTGACGTTTATCATATGAAATGACGTGGTTGATGAGGCTTGTTTACTGAGTGATCCTTTAGCTGGCCGTCTTTCCAATGACCGGGCCGCGCGGATCATCGAGCCATGCTTGAGCTTCCGAGGAAGGTGTGAGGTCAGGTTCTCCTCCCAGGAAGCCTATGAAGGCTTCAGGTTCGACGCCGTGTGATGGTGCAAGCTTCCGAAACTCGGCGAGCGTCGCGTGTGCGCTCTGGATCTCTCGACGTCGATTGACGAAAGTGTCAGCCTGATAGCGTCCCGCCTGACCGATGCGTTTTTCAAGGTCTGCAGCACGGGTGATCCCGTCGTATATCTCAGTCAGCCGTCCCAATGCGAAAGCGATGGCCCGGCGGACGTTCTCCGGCACCATCTCAAACGTAGTTTTTTCCATCGTCAAATCTCCTTGATGAGTAAGCCCGGTTCAGGCGAGTAGTGAGCAAAGCAGACGGAATGGAGCGACAAAAAAAACCCCGCTGCATCAGAGATGAGCGGGGTGTGGGTTAGGCAAGGACAATACTGCTTGTGCGCAATGGGTCAGAATCGGTAAAGCTCTTCGGCGACCTTAATCGCCTCCTGCTTCGTCATGAGATCAAGATTTTCTGAGGCTTCGTAGGTGCCGTCCTCGAGACCTGATTCGATTTCCGTAACGTGCGAGTTTGCCATCGCGATGAGCGACCCCAGGACGTTGACTGGCACGCGAAGCACTTCGGCGACCGCTGGCGCGGGTGCTGCCTTTTCAGGGGCCCACATGCCAGCCCTGTGTAGGGTTGTCGCTGCAAGCGCCTTCGCGTCGCCAGAGCCACTAGCGATCATCTCGAGCACCTGCATCAACGCCTTCGTCAACCCGTCGACGGTCTTGGCAACAGCCTCGATCCTTTGGACCGTGCTGGATTCCGGTGATTTTCGTTCGGGCTGTTCGAAAGCAACGACATACTTTCCCGGCACAGATGTCGGCCGCGCGACGGCGTGACCGCCAAGCGCCGACAACTTTTCGAGCACGGCATCCGCCTGTTCGGGCGCGAAGTGGGCAACGGCGCAAGCCCCCTGCCCGTTCGTCCGATCGCCGTCATCTCTCCGTAGGCGACCGCGCGATACCCGGCCGCGCCGAGGAACTCACGCAGCGCTTCGTTGCTTTGCTGAAAATTTACGGCCATTTCGATATCTCCTGAAAGTGACATCCGCTTACGCGAACAATTGCCTGAGTGTCGGAGATGTGAGTGATAAAAATACGCAACCGATAGCTACGCGTAAGCAGGTCCGGTTCCGCCGAGATAGCGGTGCCCGGATTAGCGATATACTGTATATACAAACAGGTGTCCGCGGGGATGACCGCTGCGGCTCGCGTCGCGGTGCCGCGCCGGTTGTCGCACTACACAAAAGGACCATTGAAAATGACGGAATCGATCGAAGTCGACCTGTTCGACGCCTGCAAGGAAGTAGCGCGTGCGGTGCTCTGGAAGAACGGTGCCGCGTCGAGCGATGTGGTTGAGACACTCGCGCGGAAATATCTCACCATCGCAGAGGAACATCAGGATTTCGTCCGTCGTCAGCGGGAGTCTGATGAAGTAATTGCGTACGCGGTGCAATACATTGCTCACGTCCATGCGATTCCGCCGTCGGGTACGGACACGGAATGGTTCCGGCAGGCCCTGTCGACCTTAATGGAAATTGCGGTGCCGAATACTTCTTTATCGGAATCCAGCGCCCGCTTCTTGCCGTGCTTGCAGGCAGGTATCCGTGATTCCCTCGCTGACGTGCCGGTGACTCGTAGTTCCTTGCGGCTCGAGGACGAAGACGCTATCACAGTGCGGCGCATGCAAGATGCCAGCATGGAGTACGGTACCGCCTCCGACCTTCTGGATCTTCTAGAGAAGATCTATCACGGAGATCCACTGAGCGCGGAAGAGCAGCGCTGCCTGTATCTCGCGTCAGTGGCGGCGCCGCTGACGCGCCAGGCCCGGCTCGCCGCAGGCATGGATCAACCGTAACTGACTGTCGGGTCGACGCGACGCTTCTGAGCTCAGGTTCAACTGGATGAAACCATGAACATTTTCTATGCGCTGTCGGAGGGTCGCGGGCGCCTGACGGAAACCAATCTGAGCGCCTTCCTGGCGTACCTGCTTACGCCACACGCTCCTCACGGTCTGGGGGACACGTTTCTGCGCGGCTTTCTTGAGGAAATGGCGCAAGGTTGTGGCGACGCTCAGCGCTTTCGATGCGTGCTGGAGAGGCGAACCATAAGCGCTCAAGTCGGTCTTGAGGTCAGATACGACGGCACGGTCGCGCGCATCGTTGATATAGATTTACAGATCTTCGATAACGCGTCGACGCAGAAGAAGCTGCATCACATTATCATCGAGAACAAGATAAAGACCGGTGCCGCACAGGCCGACCAACTCAAGGATCAATTTGAGGGTGTGATGCAGGCGTTGAGGCAGGAGGAACCGTGCCCCGTCACTGTTGTGTTCCTCACGCCACCTGGTGATGCCCGGGTGTTGCAGACAGAGTTCGATACCCTGCAGCTTGACGCATCCGGTGCTAACACAAAGGTCTGGTTGCGATGGCGGGGTGTCGCTGATCCAAGTGTCCCGCGAACCGTTGTGGATCTGATTCGCGAACTGTTGCGCCGCGAGGCATCGGCAGAAATTGAGCCGGTGACGGACTACACCAGACACACGCTGAAAGCTTTTGTGCAGTTCCTCGAGCGGGTTATTCAGTCATCCGCACCGACGATCCGAGTGGCCGACCCGGAGGCTGACGACGTCCTCATGCAGCGCGAGGTTAGCCTGGACGGCGTTCGATATCTGATCGTCCGGTACCGCTCCGATGCGATCAAGGTATTCGATCTTGATTCAGATTCCGAGCTTGCCGCGCATCCACTTCTCCGCAAGGTAAACGGGGCATATCGCCTTGAAATCCCGCTCGAGCGAAGTCCCGGGAAACCTATCAATACAAGACAGCTGGGGCGAAAGGTTCTCGACGCCCTCGACCCCGACAGGTAAGGAATGGGTACAACACCGGAGCGGCGGATTGCGCATCTCGACATGGACGCGTGTTACGCATCCATGTCGAGATCCTGCGATATCCCGACCTGCGAGGTCAGGGCGTTGTAATTGGAGTGGGGCGACACAGCGCGGCGCCGGAGACGCGCCCGGACGGAGGTCGCAGGTAAGCGCGGCTGCGGGACTATACCGACCGGGGTGTCGTTACCACGTCAACGTATGAAGCGCGCGCCCCGGGGGACTTCTCGGCCATGGGGATGATGAAGTCTGCGCAGCTGGCACCCGACGCGATCCTGTAACCCACTGACTTTGACTCGTATCGACATTACTCGAGGCTGTTCAAGGCGGCTGTGGCCGCATTCACAGACCGGATCGAGGACCGAGGCATCGACGAGAATCTGCATCGATCTGACGGACGTGCCAGGCGTGGGCGATTGCCGTGCCGTTGCGTCGCGCATCAAGGGCGCTGTGACGGATGCGACAGGGCTGTCCTGCTCGATCTGCGTCGCGCCAAACAAACTGCTCGCGAAGATTGGTGTCGGATGGATGCCACAGAACGTGAGAACTGTGCCGGGTAAGTGAAAAACTGCTGCCACAGTTCGTGCAAAAATCCGGCGGCCGACACTTCCTGCGAGGACTCGGCCGTTCGCCACTGTCGCTGATCGACCCCTATGCTCAGGTCGCAACTATGCGCAGATGGTCGGTGGCTGACGACGCCGACCCAAGTGTTGTGAAGCGTTGGCAAGGCGAACGGGTAAAGATCTGGACATAGTTCTCATCTACGGATGCAGTGGTGGTCCCACTTCTGGAGATCACCATGGGCATCGTTCGCCGCTCCCACAGCACTGACATAGACCATCTCCCCGACGGCCCGATTGGGCCATGCGTTGGTGCGTTCAAGCAGTACCTGAGGCAACGCCGGTACGCTGTAAAGACGGTCGTTACCTATCTTCGCTGCATCACGCATTTCGCTCGATGGGCGCACTTCGGGCACCGTCGGCGGCAAAGGATCGACGAAGCGTTGATCGCTGAGTTCCTCGACGAGCATCTGCCGCAGTGCGAGTGCCCCGGCGCGATCCAACGCGATCGGGGTGACCACAGCGCGGCGCTAGGACATCTGCTCGTGGTGTTGCGCGCTCAAGGCGTCATCGCGGTGCCCGCAGACCGTGCAACACCGGTAGACGAGGAACTGCGCCGCTACGACGAGTACATGGATCACGTGCGCGGCCTGGCGCCTAAGACGCGGAGCATAGCCCTGCGCATCGTTGGACGGTTGCTGACGGCCCGTTTCGGCGAAGGCGCCGTCGACGTCGCCGCGATCAAGCCCGAGCACGTTCGGCGTTTCTTCGCTGGACAAGCGAAGCTCTATAGCAAACCGGCGAATGCTGGGTCGGTCGTGGCATCGCTGCGCGGCTACTTCCGCTATCGCGCCTCGCTCGGCGATCTTGTCCACGGACTGATTGGCGCGGTGTCCTATCCTGCTAACTGGTCGTTCTCCTCGTTGCCCAAGTCGCTGACGGTGGAAGAGGTCGAGCGGTTGATCAGATCGCTCGGCCAACAGGGTCGCTCGATGAGACGAGCCGACGCCATCGTGCGCTGTGCGCTCGACCTCGGACTGCGCAGCGGCGAGATCGCCCGTCTCAACCTGGACGATATCGACTGGCGAGCCGGTACGCTCGTCTTGCGGCACACCAAGGGACGCCGCGAGGATATGCTGCCGCTACCCGCCACTACCGGTGAAGCCATCGCGGCCTACCTCGAGCAGGAACGTCCCAGGACTTCCAATCGGGCCGTCTTCGTCCGCCATATCGCGCCGCGCGATCAGCCCGCCGGCGCCGACCTCGTGCGCAAGACGATACGCCAAGCCTTCGCGCGTGCCGGCCTTCCTTACACGCGCTCGCATCTGCTGCGCCACACAATGGCCAACCGCTTGCTGGCCGGTGGCTCCTCGTTGAAGGAAGTAGCCGACGTCCTGCGTCACCGCTCGCTGAACACGACTCTGATCTATGCCAAGCTCGACAGCCGCAAGTTGGTCGAGGTCGCGCTGCCATGGCCGGGGAGTGCAGCATGAGCGCGACGACTTCTATGCAAGCACGCGTCGAACAGTTTCTGGTCGAGCGTCGCCAACTTGGCTTCTCCGATGATGGCTACGTTCTGCGCAGCTTCGCACGCCATGTCCACGCTACCCGCCATCGCGGCGCTTTGACGGTGGAACTCATGGCCGTTTGGGCTCGAAGCGAGTGCCATGAGAGCAATGACCCGCGAACGTGGGCGCGACGGCTTAAGAGGCTGCGCACGTTCCTACGCTGGCTGCAGCAGTTCGAGCCGTGCACCGAGGTACCCGACGATTCGATCTTCGGACGGTTGCCGGAGCGGCAAGCGCCACACATCTTCAGCGAGGAAGAAATCGTCGACCTACTTGCTCTCTCGCGCCTACTCGGGCCATCGCCGGGGCTACGCGGCGCCGTCTACGAAACGCTGTTTGGATTGATCGCCGCCACGGGGCTACGGATCGGCGAGGCACTGTCGCTGCGCAACGGCGACATTGATCTCAAGGACGGGATGCTGACCATCCGCCGGACCAAGTTCGGCAAGTCGCGCCAGGTTCCTATGCACCCAAGCACCGTGGATGCTTTGCGCCGGTATTGCTGGCAGCGCGACTTGACCGAGGGGTCGCCGACGGAAGATGGCCCATTCTTCGTCAGCACCCGCGGTCGACGACGAGGTCTGCCACTCGGCCAGCGTCAGGTGCAACGCGTCTTCCGCGACCTAAGCCAGCAGCTGAGCTGGGGCAACCGCGGAGCGCACCATGCCCCACGCATCCATGACCTGCGGCATACCTTCGTCGTGCGCCGCATCGTGCAGTGGCAGGCCCAGGGCGTGGACATCGATCAGGCCATGCTGTCGCTGTCGACCTACGTCGGACATACGATGGTTACCAACACCTACTGGTACCTCTCGGCGGTGCCCGAGTTGATGGCGCTGGCCGCCGGACGTTTCACGTCGTTCACGGCCAAGCGGGAGGTGCAAGATGCGTGAGACCCTAGCCCCGAAGCCGCCTTCGTTCGCTGCGCTGGTCCAGACATTCTTTACGGAGTACCTGGTCGCGCAGCGGGCGCTCAGTCCGCGTACAGTGGCCTGTTACCGGGATGCCTTGCTGCTGTTTCTGCACTTCGCCTGCCGTCAGCTTGGCAAGGCGCCGACCACGATGCGGCTGGCCGACATCCAACCCGATCTGATTCTGGCCTTCCTTGACTATCTGGAGCAGGATCGGAAGAACTCAATTCGCAGCCGCAACTTGCGGCTCACCGCGCTGCGCGCGTTCCTGAAGTTCGCCGGCCGCCGCGACGTGGCGTCGTTGCACGACGTCGAGCGCGCACTGGCGGTGCCGATGAAGCGTTTCGAGCGACCGATGCTGAACTACCTCACGCGTGCGGAGGTGGTGACCGTACTCGGCCAGCCGGGTGAGAGCTGGTCCTCACGGCGCGATCACTTGCTATTGACGATGCTTTACAACACGGGGGCGCGTGTCTCCGAGATTATCGGAGTACAGGTCGTCGATGTGGTCCTCGACGGTGCAGCGTGCGTGCACCTGCGCGGCAAAGGACGCAAGCTGCGATCGATTCCCCTGTGGGACGCCACCGTCGCCGAGATCCGCAGTTGGTTGCGATCGAATCCAATGATGCGCGGCGAAGCTGCCTTGCTGCCCAACCGGGATGGGCAGGCAATGTCGCGCTCCAACGTCGCGCAACGCCTAAATCTTGCCGTGAGCCGTGCGAGTGTGGAGCAACCCAGCCTCCTCAAGAAGCGCGTCTCACCGCACATCTTGAGACATACGACCGCGATGCACTTGTTGCAGGCGGGCGTTCCATTCAACGTAATCGCTTTGTGGCTCGGTCACGAGAACCCGATGACAACCCATCGCTACGTCGAAGCTGACCTCGCGATGAAGGAGAAAGCGCTTGGTCGGCTGGAGGCGCCCGATGCCAGGATCCGCCGGTATCAGGCACCGGACGCGTTGATTCGATTCCTGAGGACGCTGTAACTATGCGTAGGTTGCGCCAGCCCCGACCGCACCTCTCAAGGGGCTGGCCTCGCTCACGATGACCATCTGCGCATAGTTGCGACCTGAGCATAGGGGTCGATGTACTAAACCGCTGACGCGGTAGTGGGAGGTAGGCACAGGTTCGTGGCTGACGTTTCATGAAGAGGGTTGTCTGGCGCTGAACCTCGGCGAGGTGGTGAGTGGTATCGCCGGGAGCAGTATGTGAACGCCCGGTTGGGCATTCCACCCACTGCTTCCAGGAGGCTCGCCATGACGCCACTGCGCCAACGCATGCTGCATGACATGCAGATCCGCAACCTTGCAGAGAATACCCAGAAGTCCTATCTGATTCAGGTAGCCAGTTTCGCCCGCCACTTTCGCCGTTCGCCCGAACTGCTGGGTCCCGAGGAGATTCGGGCCTGGCTCATCTACCTCCGCGAAGAACGCAAGCTGGCACCCGCCAGTCTCGGCGCAACGATCGGCGCACTCCGGTTTCTCTACCGTGTGACGCTCAAGCGACCCTGGAGCGACGAGGACTTTCCGTTACCGAAGAAGCCGTTCCGACTGCCAGTCGTCCTCAGCCTGGAGGAGATCACCACCTTCTTCGAGTCGGTCGCCAGTCTCAAGCACCGCACCATCCTGATGACCGCGTACGCCGCCGGACTGCGTGTCTCCGAAGTCGTGCATCTGAAGGTCACTGATATCGACAGCAAGCGCATGGTGATCCGTGTGAACCAGGGGAAGAACCGTAAGGATCGCTATGTAATGCTCTCGCCCAGGCTGCTCGAGATCCTGAGACTGTACTGGCAGGACGCCCATCCGAAGGAATGGCTCTTTCCAGGCAGCATTCCGGGGCGGCCCATCACCCGCCATGCCGTGGGCGACGCATGCGAGCTTGCACGCAAGCGCAGCGGCATCACCAAACCCGTGACACCCCATTCTTTGCGACACGCGTTCGCTACGCATCTGCTGGAAGCCGGTACTGACGTGCGCCGGATCCAGCTGCTGATGGGCCACAGGTCCCTCTCGACAACGTCCCGGTACTTGAAGGTCGCCACCAGCACCGTGTGCGCCACCACCAGTCCCTTCGACCTGCTGCCGCACCCTGCACCCATTCCATCCCCGCCACCTGCGCCCCAGTACTTCTGAGCGCAGTCATGCGACCGGCGCTCGAAGTGGCGGACATTTTCCGCCAGTGTGGGCCCAGTTTCCGGCTATCCCATGCCGGGGGGCTCAGTCGTGTGCAGCGACGCGTGATGAGTGCCATCGAGCTGTGTCGTACCGCAGCGCTTGGTGCCCATCTTGAGCAGTGCGATGCATGCGGCTATCAGCGCATCAGTTACGACTCGTGTCGTAACCGGCACTGTCCGAAGTGCCAGTCACTCGCCCGCGCGCAATGGCTCGAACGCCGGCATGCGGAGCTCCTCCCCTCGACCGAGTATTTCCATGTCGTCTTCACGCTTCCCGAATCCATCGCCGCTCTCGCGTTCCAGAACAAGAGGACGCTCTACGATCTGCTGTTTCGCGCCAGCGCCGAAACGTTGCGCACGATCGCCGCCGATCCGAAGCACCTGGGCGCCGAGATCGGCTTCCTCACGATCCTGCATACGTGGGGACAGAATCTGCAGCATCACCCTCATGTGCATTGCGTTGTGCCGGGCGGCGGCATCTCCCCGGACGGCAAGCGCTGGATCGCCTGCCGTCCCGGCTTCTTCCTGTCCGTGCGGGTCCTGTCACGGCTCTTTCGCCGCCTGTTTCTCGAACAGCTGCGCCGCGCTTACGACGCCGGCGGGCTGCGCCTGCGCGGTCAGTTCGAGTCCCTGAGCGATCCCGTCGAATTCGCAGCCTGGCTTGCACCCGCGGCACGGGCGGAGTGGGTGGTCTACGCCAAGCCACCCTTTGGCGGTGCCGAACACGTGCTCGATTACCTGGGCCGCTACACCCACCGCGTCGCCATCTCCAACAACCGGCTGCTCGCCTTCGACGGGCACACCGTGCAGTTCCGCTGGAAGGACTATCGGCACGAGTCCAGACAAAGAACCATGACGCTTACCGCCGACGAGTTCATCCGTCGCTTCCTGCTGCATGTGCTACCTGACGGCTTCAAGCGCATTCGCAGCTACGGGTGGCTCGCCAACTGCCACCGTGCCGACAAGCTCGCCACCTGCAGGCGGCTGCTCGGTGTCGAGGCTCCCGCCGTTGCCGCAGTCGAGCCCGGGGAAGACTACCGTGACCGCTACCAGCGACTCACCGGCAAGTCACTGCGCGACTGCCCCGTATGTGGCAAGGGACACATGCTCCGCATCGAAGACATGCCCGGCAGCCTTCCACGAGCCCCGCCAGGTCCCACCCATGCGCGCTAGTTGCCATCGCACCTGTTTCCGTACACGTTCGCCTTTCCTGACGAGGCCAACGCGGCTGCACTCGTGCCTTCGATCTGCTGGCGCACCAGGGTACTCCAAAATGGCGGGTGATTTGCCGGTTCACGCGCACATTCGCGCTTCCTTTACACGTGATGTTTCCCACTCGCGCCGGAAGTCCGTGTGTGATCGCCCCTGCAAGACTTCACAAATTACCGCGGCGGTCATTCAATGCCCATAGCGGCCACCGCCTGTGGAGCGGTTTAGCACAAACATTTTTTTGATTACCGGTCGCGGATCAGGTCCGACGACATGGCGATGCGCTGGTTGCCGCGACCGCCAACCAAAAAAATCTCTGCCCTATGCAAAGGTTTACATAGCGACCCGTAGCCGTCCTTCGACACTGTGCAGCCTAGACGGCGGGTCTCGGGACATACCGGCCGTTGGCACGGCCGCCTCGGGCGGCCCGTGGTCGGCGAGTGAGGTGCAGTTTTTCTCGTCGGCGTTGCAATCGGGAATGATGCCTGACGATCAGCGCACTTCGCTCTTGCCGAAACCTTGCAAGGTGAACAGTGTCGGATCTTTTCTTTCTCCGGGCTTTGTGCGGGAGAGTGTGCCCAATCGCTCTCCGCCCGCCGCTGCGACAAGATCGAGCTAACCCCGGTCGCTGATTTACTCGGCGGCCTGTTAATTCACTTCGCACCGTTCTCGGCGAAAGCCGCCCTCGCATCTGGTGACAACAGGAACTTGATAAACCCTTCGGCTGTATCGCGTTGTAAGATGTCCGCCATGAGCACAGCAGTGTATGTAAGAGTGCTCTGGAGATTGCCGGGAAGCGGGCCAAGAAACTTTATGCCGGGTGTCGTCGCGATAAGCGGTATCGTCCCGGCCACTATATCGTTGCCGTTGCCTTTTAGTACAGGTTCAAAAATTCCATTGGGCGTCGTGCGTATAATTTTCGGCTTAAGCGTTTCTGCAATTCCGAGCCGCTCAAGAGTGCTTTCAAATGCCTGTCCCGATTTAACACTGTTAAAGACAAGGAGGTCTGCACCGAGCAAAGTGTTCTTGAATTTTTCAACGGTTGAAATGTCGTACGCCGGACTGTCTCTGCGGTTACCAAGGCCGACGCCAACGTGAGCGACTATTGGTCTGTCTCCGGCGCTCGCCTTGCCCGATTTCGTAAGGTCCTCGGCAAAGTCCGGCTGAACGATAACGACGTCGGCCGCTTCGCCGTCTTCAATCCTTTTCTTCACAACGGGCGATGGATCGAACACCAAGCTGACCTGGTTATGTGTCTGCCGGCGATAAAGATCGACCACCCGGGCTATCGCTAATGACCTTGATGTCGGCTGCTTGTACTATCGCTGCGAACATACTCAATGAGCCGGCCAGAAAAGTGCTCAGGCTGATGCGCTTAAGTTTTGTGTTCATGGTTTGCCCCTGTGGGGGGACTGCCGGTGTTGGTCGCTGCGCGTTCGTTCGAGCATTGATACAAGCCTCTCTGGAGCGCCAGCCTGCGAAAATGAAGCACCCGCTCCGTATGCAAGAACCCTAATGCACGAAACCTGGCCTGGTCAGGCTCGTTTTCCCTGATCGCGAGTTGACCGTTAGCCGACCCGCAGCCGCCGTCGCGACGACTGAACAACGAGGCAAGTGAGTGTCGCTTGTTGGCCGCGTGCTGCCCGACGCGTCGGGCGCATGTCGATCCTTAGCATCCCTTCAAATCTTTCAAAAACGGCCGCCGATGGTACATCGGGCTCCGCAACAGAATGGAGTAAAGGTATCATCTCAGCGGACAAACCATGCACGTCAGCACTTTAATAACGGAAAAAGAAACATGAACGAAAACTATATGGACTGGGAGTTTGTCGTCGACGGGAACCCCCACGAACTGCGTGATCTTTCCGAGTCGCTGGGAACCGCATATTTTCGCGTTCATGGTGGTATCGACCACTATCTGGATTGCCGCAACGATGATTTCCGAATGTCAACGTTATATGCGCAGGATGAAACCGAATCGCATACAGTTTGGCAAGTGGGGTATGAGCTCGTTGGCCTTTTCAACGGTGCGAGCGCGCTTCTTACTTACAATATCCGGAGGATGTCGATTCCTTCGTTGCTGTACAAAGGATCTTCTGCAGGGGTCAAGTGGGAACCGATGGAAAGCTCAGCAGCACTGCTAGGACCGCCTCCATTCTCGCAGCAGCGGATCGACGAGGAACAGGAGCATGGTAGAAGGCTTTCGTTTAAGTTTTCCCTGATACATCTCGCAACGGAAAATCAAGACGTGTACTTCATTCTCAAATACCTGAATATGGAAGCCAGCTGGGTTTCATATTACAAGCTTTTAGAAGCGGTAGAGCAGTTTGCGGCGGCGAAATCCATTGCCTTAGGCACCGACGAAAAAACCCGGAAAGCTTTCACCAACACCGCTAATAACTTCTCGTTATCAGGGTTCGACTCTCGCCACGGTTTCAAGCAGGCTATAAAGCAGAATAAAACCGCATCAATGACTCTTGAAGAGGCTCACGCGTTCGTCACGTCGGTTGTAAAAACTTTTCTCAAAAAAGCTTACTTCCCCCCATCAGCTGCCGCCAACACCTAGTAATGCTTTCCTGCGGACGGTGCGCGGTGGGTCGCGACCGACGCGCCCGTTGAGCGCCTTCTGTCGAAGGCGTTTCTCGAGTACACGCCTTGTGGGCTTCAACGCGGCAACTGAAGCCCGCACGAATAAGTTTCAGTGACTTCCGAGGGAAAGAACGTCGACGATCTAGCCTTCGGTGTCGAACGTCTCTAACTGGCCGCACTAAGCCGGACGTGAACGGCTCCGCGTGCCGGGATTGAACTCACGCAGCGATAATTTGATGCGGTCGTGCGCTGCTATGCTGCCTCCATGGCAACGCTATTCCTTGACCCACAGTCGCACCGGATCATGTATTTTTCCCGTTCCGGGCACGATCCGATACCGACCGACATCCTTGTCATTTCCAATGACGGCAAGCGGGCCTTTTCGACAGCTGAGATGCGCACCGTCGTCGTTCCCGACGCAATGCTTCCGGTCGGGTTACACGCATTGAATTGCAGTTTCTACCACTACGACTGTGACGAAAGTGACATCGTCAACGCAATCGCACTTCCAATGGCACTCGAACGAGTTGGCGAGGAGAAGGCTCCGCGTGGGTCAGCCAAGTCTACTGAGCGTCCCCACGTTCACAACGAGGACGCTCTCCCGGGTCTTGCGTTTCGGCTGAGCGAGCGGGCCGCCGGCGAATCGGTGGCAGCGCAGCTCCGATGCATGCAGGCGCAAGCTGCCTTACGGGGCGAAAATCCAGAGCTGTATCCGATCGTGGCCGCACGCGCACGGGTCCGCGGCATCACTGTTCTGCAGGCCGCAACGGAGATCCTTGGCGAGATTGAGGCAATTTACGAGGAGATCTCAACTGCGGAGACCGCTGCCGAGTTAGCGAAGGCAGGAGAACCCGAATGAGCATCGCACGCATGGCGGGTGCGCAAAGCTATCAGCTGCTGCGCTTTGACGACTTCCTGCCCGAGCAACAGGTCAGGGGGGTGGCCGATGATGCACGTATCTTGCCATGGCAGTTTGGCTGGAAGTCGAACCTTGGCAGAAATGGAAGTCACTGGCATGTGGATCTCGACGGCGGTACGCGGACCGAGAACGATGCCAGCGTCGAGCACGAACTGACGCACGATATCGCCCGCGTTCTTTGGGCCAGAGCCTCGGCCGGCCCAATGCGCGGTCATACGCTGATTCGGGCATACGCAAATGCCCACACCTTCGGTATCGGCGGCAATGCGCACATGGACCGCCGCGATGACGGGTACTGGTCGCTCGTGTATTACGCGGTGCCCGAGTGGCAACCGCAATGGTGCGGTGAAACTGTCTTTCTGGACCATTCCGGTGATATTGCCTGGTCATGTCTGCCGCGGCCGAACCGTGCGATTGTCTTTCCGGCCAACGTGATGCACGCAGCCAGAGCGGTCGATCGGGAATGTCACGAACTACGAGTGTGCATCGTGTTCAAGACGAGAGCTCCGCGATGAGCACGACTGTGGAGATTCTGTCGTCATCCGTGACTTCTATCGCACCAATACTTGCATTTTTGCGCGCCCGCGGCGCCGCCAAGATTGATCATAGCGGCACAAAGCTACTGAACCATCTCCTCGGCACCTATGACATCCTCGACCACGCTGGAGCGCCGGAGCACGTTGCGCTCGCCGGACTCATTCACTCGGTCTTCGGTACGAGCGCTTTCGAGCACACGGTCTGCAGGTGGGATGAGGCCCCGCTCGTGGCTGATCTGGCTGGTGAACAGGCTGCCCGACTGTCCCTGTTGTTCTGTCGGCTCGATCGGCGTGTTTCGACCATTAACGGCTTGATCTCAGGACGTCGATCCGATCCAATTGACCGGATCACGCGCGACGCCCTACCCCTTTCCCCGGACGAAGTAGTCGCTCTCGCCTGGCTCGAGACCGCAAACCTGCTCGAGCAGAACGCGCTGGCCAGCGCGCCGGCGCTCGCGCGCGGTGCGCGTGCGTGGGGAATGGTCGGACCTCACGGTTTCCGTGTTTTCGCCATGAGAACCGAAGACGAACTCCTCGCAAGTGACAGGCCCGGTTGACGCACACCGTCACTGGTGACCGACAGGGCTATCCGTCAATATAGTTTTAAATCTCAACACGAATATAATTCTCGTACGGCGATTTCTGATCCCAGAAATCAGACTTCAAGGTCCTCAAGGCCTATCCCGGAGAAACCAATGCGATCAAGCATCGCCTTCATAGTGGGCACGGTCCTCATGCCCACGGCATATGTCCATGCACAGGCCGACCCCACGGGCGGCCGGCCGCCGGCACTCGTCGAGTCGGTCTATCGCGTACCGTTCGCAGCTCGCACGAGCCACTTATCCGATGACGCGACGATCGTGCTCGACAATGTCCTTCCTCGTGCTCTGGACGCGCGAGCGGTCACGATCGCCGGCTGCGGAGACATTGGAACTGCAAGGAACGCGATCCCGCATCAAAGGGCGGCGCAGATCCGCAGCTGGCTGATAGGCAACGGCACAGACCCCCGCTCAGTTTCGATCGCGACTGACGCTGATTCAAGTGTACTGAGGCGTGGGCGGCTCTACGACTGCGCGGTCATTGTTACGATGTCTCCATCTCTCCAGTCCCTCGCGACACAGTCACAACCGGCGTCACCGACAATGCCGTGGGCGGCGGCGCCAACTTCCGTCCAGACCGCCGACAAAGACACATCAGGCGATCGCATTAGCGCGGCAACGCAAGCTACTGCGCCCGCGACAAACCGCGGAACCTCTTCCAGGATGGGTGACGTACAAAGGACCGCCCTGGTTCGCGACATCATGGATCTCGTTTCGCGCCATCAGCTGCCGCCCGAGGACGCGGCGCGGCTGCTTTCCCTGCTGATGAAGGACGAAGCGGCGCAAGCGACGCCGACGTCGGGATCAGCACCGGACGCGGGTTCGAAGGCGCCCGCTCGCGACGGGGTTGAAGTTGTCGTACCGGCGGCGCCTGCGAAGAATTACATGATGTCTGCCGTCTTCCACCCGGACTCCATCCAGTACACGTCGGCGAAAACGTCGGCGCCCACCCTTACGCCGGCGCCTGTGAGCTCGGCTGCAAAATTAGTGCCGGTCACAACGCCGACGCCGACAGCAGTTCAAACCCCTCCAACGGTGCCGGACGTCTGGACGCTCGAGTCGAACCATACGCTAAAGGAAACAATTGCGGCGTGGGCGCAAACCGCAGGCTGGAAACCGCCTGAGTGGCGGGCGTCAGATCCTTACAAGGTGACCCAGGGCGGGCCCGTGTCCGGCGGGTTCGTCGATGCGCTACGCATGATTTCGAACCTGGTCCCCAAGCTGGACATCAAGATAAATCCACGGACCCGGGAGATCGTTGTATCTGATGCGGCCTGACGCCAAGGGCGCGCAGGTTTTTTTTGGTGTGTCATCTCCTTCCGCAAAGACCCCGGTCAGGCGCACACAAGTAAGCCTGACCTTCAAGAAATTTCATCCCCTACCGATAACCAATGTGTGTGCGTGGAGCGCAGGTTGCCCCACGTCATCACATTGCACATCGGGGTACATCCAAGGAATAAAAAACCATGAACGGGAATCTCCAGATTAAAAAATGCGCTCTGTACGGTGCGATCTTTAGCACGGCCATCCTTGCAGCTTGCGGAGGCGGTGGTGGCGGTGGTTCGTCGAGCACCGCAGCGGCAACGTCGGCGAGCTCGACGACGGCAACGAGCGGGAACGTGTCTACCCCGCAGTACGCTGCATCCAGCGCCCAGCTCGCTGCCTTCCAGTTGCTAAACCAAGAGCGTCAGCAGTGCGGGTTCGCCGCGCTGACGGAAAATACAACTTTGGACCAGCCAGCTCAGGCGCATGCGACGTATATGGGCGAAAACAGCGGTCTGATTACCGACACCGAGGTTTCAGGCAACCCAGGTTTCACCGGGGTGACCTATACCGACCGTGCCGTGCATTTCGGCTATCCCTCGACTGTGCTGACCAGCGGGGTAAGCGGTGGGTATTACACCAACGCAACGCTCACGCCGACGCAGTATGGCCAGCAACTCGTGTATGGCTGGCTGTCTGGGGTGTATCACATCGCCATCGGCGTGTGGCCGGTTACCGAGGTTGGCGTAGGCTGGAACCAGACGACTTACAACGGTTTTCCGGAAATCCAAGCTTCTCTCGAGATTGGGAACATGCAGACGGGAACGGGTAGTGGTCCGCTCACGTTCCCGTGCCAGGGCACAACGGGTGTTGCATATTCGGCAGGCGGTGAAACGCCGACTCCGCCGAACACGTCGGGTAACTGGGGCACGCCTATCGCACTGGCCGGCTTGAGTCAGAACGACACGCTGGTGCTGCAAAGCGGGACAATGACCGACACGTCGGGCAACGTCATCAACCTGCAATTGCTGTACTCGGCGAATGATCCGAACAAGGAACTCCCGTCGTTCGAAGCCGTGGCCTATCCGACCACTCCTCTGCAACCAAACGCCACGTACTCCGTGTCGATCACCGGTACCGACAACGGCACCGCGTTTTCCCGCAGCTTTACTTTCACGACTGGTAGCGTCGTGGGGTAGTCTGCCAACACCTTGTGAATACCCCGCACTCAGTGCGGGGTATTTTTTTGATCCGCAGAACATGCGCACCATCAGGCTTAACCACTACCATCACCTCCAGCTCCTGGATCGCTGTCGGTCGTGAAAAAGAAGCCCATGCCGACAACAGTGTTCGTACCCTGTTGAACCCCACAGACCAGGTAATTTGCGTCCGTGTACTGGCCGAAATTCCAGTTGTAGTAAAAAGTCACACCTGGCGAGCTAGGCGACCAACTGCTCGCACTTCCCGTTGCGTACGTATAAGGCCCGTTAATCATATAGGAAGCAGAACTGTCGACGGTCTGCCATCCAGACGGTGAGAATGGCTGATTCTGGAGGTTCGGATAGGTTGAGGCGTACGGTTGCCACGAGTTGATGAACTGCGCGCATGCGGCCTCTTGCGTGGTTTGGGTGACGGGTGGTGTGTTCGCTTCGCATCCGAGGCCGGTCCAGGCCGAGCCGTTCCACGACGGCGCGGCGGTCTGGCTATACCCGCTCGGACAGCTGGGCGGGGCCACGTAACTGCATTGCGGAGCTGTCCATCCGCTTCCCGTCCACGCTGCTGCGGCGACAGTAGTCCACCCAGGATCCGTTGAACACGTCGGCGGCGCCTCGTACGCGCACTGTGGGGCGGACCACGCCGACCCGTTCCAGCTGGCCGGCGTGAGCGTAAGCCATCCAGCGGAGGTTGAACATGCCGGCGGCGACTGGTAATTGCACGCCGGCGAGGTGTATCCGGATCCGATCCATTTCGCAGGTGTCACTGTCGTCCAGCCGGCAGCTGTCGAGCAGGTCGGCGGGGAAATCATCGCGTGTGTCACGCGGTGCAGGCACGTGTTGTCCTGATTCCCCGGCGAACAATCCGAGTCCTGCGCGAATGAGGACTGTGTGAAGAAAAGCACACCGATGAACAGCGCGAACCTTAGTATTCCAAATCTGTTTCTCATATTGTCATCAACATTCTAGTATTTGCAAAGCGTAACGACCTGAGCTGTACCCGCAATCGCCGTTGCCGGAGTATTGCCGTCCGTAATTGAGATTGTCCAAGGACCGCTCCCGGATGCCGGGCCAAAATTCACAGTCGCTGTGGGGTCCACCGTAAAGTTTTGGGCGGCCAACGTAATCTCACCGACGCCGCCAACGGAACAAGTCGGAGCGGCGACAACGCTGCCGTTCGACACGTTGTACAGGCCAAATATTTGATGGCGTCCGCCTATAGGTATCCACGCATTGTCATAACACGTCATCGTGAGCCCGGTGCCATCGATAATGCCCGCGATGGTACCGTTCTGGGTACATGACGCTTCCGGAGTGGCGATGTTAGCGAGGTGGATCGTGCCGCCAATTTCCACGCTTGCCTGTCCGCTAGCAGAACTAATTGTTAGCTGGTTGTTAGCACTGTTCTGGATGCGGACATTGAAATCCTGAACACCTTGGCCCGTCTGATGAAAGTCGATATAAGGTTGTCCTGTACCGGCGACGGAATTGTTTCCGCCGAGCTCGAGGGAGCCGCCCTGGTCACTGTCAAACTGCCCCCCACCGTTCGCCGAAAATGTCTGCGCTGTGGCCGTATTGACACCGGTGATGTTGTGCTTCGTCCCGCCAGCGTCGGTCAGTCCGAGGTCGGTCTGCATGTTGGTGAGCTGGGGCTGACCGGGAACGGCGACCCGGTACAGATACATGTTGTTTGCCTGATTACTCGTCCCTGAAAACGACAGGAGATCGGCGAGGTGACCACTCCCGGGGTTCGTAAAATTGGTAAGTGCGATGGGCCCCCACGCGCCGAACGCACCGTACGCGTTCGAGGCACTCAGATTGGCATTTCCGCCCTGGTTCGCGTACGGTACGAATCCCGCCTGCGCTTGCGCCGCAATCTGAACAAGCTGCTTGCTGTCGCTGATTGACCGGCCACCCTGACTTGTCACGAGCGCTTGCAAGACTCCCGCGGACGGCTGTAGCACCTGAAGTTCAAGTGTCTGACCGAAAGGGTTGACCCCGGAGTAGCCGACGGGCAAATAGTTGCCCGCCGCATTCATCATCGCGGTCGTCACTGTAACCGGGGTCGTCGCCGTCGCCGTCGCCCCAATGGTCGAGGCAAAGTCCTGCACGTACCTCAACGCGCCAGCATCCCATACGCGCATATGGGCTGCAGTCATCGCTGTCTGGACATTCGTCGCCGACATGATCACCCAAACCATAAGCCCCGCTATGTTCAGCATGGAGATCACGGTCGCCGCCATGATCGACAGAATTGCATCCATCCGTTACGCCCTCAAGGATTGAGCAGTTGCGCCTGTATTAGCACCCCAACAGGAACTGTTGTCGGGATCTGCAGGCTCGCACCCGTGAAGATGCCTGTCGCCTGCCCTTTCGCCGTGGACTGGAACCAGCTGGCATTACTCTCCGTTGCCGATCCGACTTCGCTAACCTCGCCGCTCACGAGGGGCGTATAACTGAGCACATCGCGCCCACCTTCGGGGTCGGCAACGGTTTTGCAAACGGATCCCTCGGGAACCGGAACGCCCACTGGCATCGTTACTTCCACGCTTGAGGAGATCTCCCCTGGAACAGCAAGTGCTGCGTTAAGACAAGCTGTACCGAAGAGTTCCGCCTGGACCGCCGCGGATGCGGCTGCGTCACCCAGCTGCGACGACTGCGTGGCGCTACCCGGGACAGCCTGCGTGAGCTGGCTGTCTTGTGCCATGAGACCCAGAAAAATCATGGCCATGATGACGGGAAGGATCGCTGCCATAAGCGGTTCTCAGACTTGGGTCGTGGTGAGTTACTGGAACGTTAGGGAGAGCGTCGGCTGGCCAGAGCAAGCGGTACCGGCGGTCGCCGCGTCCGGCATCGTGGTCGGCGAGAAAGTGGTGCCACCAATCTGCAAGGTCGAATAGCCATTCAATTTCGTCGCGACGTCCGTGCACGAGCTCGCTGTTTCGGTACCGCCGCCGCCGAACGTCAGCTCGCCTTGTACGCCGTTCGCTGTGCTACCAAGCGTCACTTCATTACCCCAGCGATCGTAAATCGTCCCACTCTTGTTCCACGTGCTCGGGAAGACTCCAGCATTGAGCAATCCTGCTGAATTTCCATTAGTGAAGTTGGAATATCCGTTATTGCTTTGGGCTAGCTCCGAGCGTGCTTGCGTCATGATAAAGGTCAGGTCGGACACCATATTTCCGCTGGTCATGATGATGACAGTTGCGGCAATCAGAAGAGCTACGCCCGCGATGGCCGCCAGTTGCATGCCGCGGCCGGCGAAAAAGCCAAGGATTGAATCCATGAGTACTCCTTTTTTACGTGTAGTTAACGTATGGTTTAGATGTGCAGACCCGTAGCAACCTGCTGAATCACAGCAGTACTCCCAAGCCCGATTACGCCGCTTAGAGCAAACGTCACGAGCTGAAACAGAATTCCGAACGCGACGGCCTTCCATATAAGCTCTCGTTCAAGACGCTTGACGTAGTCACGCGCGGTCTTGTCGATTACCTCTGGAAAATTCTTATATTGGACGTATGCGCTGATCTCGCTAATCATGTCGATCGACGGAAACTGATGCCCGCTGAGCGTCATCGCTTTGGCGAGATCAACTCCATGGCCGGTGAGGCCTCCACGGATCGGACGCAGACGCGACCTCAACCAGGGAGAGGCGAATTGAATCTGGCTGGTTAGGGCCTCGCGCTCGCCGATCTTCGCCATCCGCATCGCGGCAAATGCCATCACCCACGCAAGCCCCTCTACCTGCTTGTATGCATTGAATGGGAAGATATGGCGGTCGAAAAATTCACGGTGTGGTCCTGTCCACCTGGGCAATGCACGACCAGCCCAGATCGAAACGCCGATGAGAACAGTTGCAATGATCGGCGCAATGGGGCCGACAGCAAGCTGTCCCATGGCGTATAACAAGTATGCCCATCCTGTCCATCGGGATGGGGGCACCGATCCTTCGAACGAAGGGGTGACCCAGAAGCCGACGATGAAAAGGGTAAGGTACAGCGCGACAACGTATATCATCGGCGTGAAAACTGCGGCGAACATCTTCAACTGGAGGTTCGAGGTCACCCCACGGACATCAAGAATCAGCCGCATGCATAAGGGAAGCGTGCCAGCTTCTTCGCCGCCGGCGATAAGACCTCGTTCAAAGTGAGAGAGCTTTACACCAGATTTCTCGAAGGCGCTGACCAAAGTGTCGCCGTCAGTGACCATGCGATAGATCTGCCGGATGATCTCTGCTTCCGCCGGTTTCCTCTTTTGTTCGAGCCGATCCTGAAAATCGTACAAACTGGCCTCGATGCCACGCTTGTGCTCCAGATCATTGGCAGCCTGCTCATAGAACTGCTTTCGCAAAAGCCATGTGAGTTCCGCTGTCATGCTCCGTCTCTCCACTGCTTCAGCCCGACGGCGACGTGCGCGTCGATTGGATCGACTTCTCCTGCCAGAACCCTGTCGATGGCATGCGCCAACATCGACCGATCTGAACCGGGTCGAAGACGATGGTTCGTGCGTGCTACGCCAGTGCCTTTGCGTTTGATATCGTCCATTAGCGCTTCCGATGTCATGATGATTTCGGCCACCGGGAGCCGCCCGACCACTCCCGTGTGGTTACAGGCCGGACACCCTTTCCCCCGCACACACACTTCGCTTAGTTGTCCACTCGAGTGTCCTTGCCAAGATGCGATTGCCTCCCGTATGTACTTCGGCACTTCGTGAAGTGTCCCGTTGCTACTTGCCAAAGGCTGCTTACACTCCGGGCAAAGCCGCTGTACCAGTCGCTGTGCCATGAGTGCCTTAACGATGCTGTCGTTGCAGATCACCTCCTTGTTCAGCCGTTCGTTATCGAGCGTTTCCATCCGTAAAAACGTTTCGTAGGGGTCCTCCACGTGAGCGGTGGTTAGGCAAAATCGACCGGCCAGAGATGCCTGGATCGTCATTAGGCATTCCTCTGCATTTCGCCACTCGCCGATAAGAAGAAGATCCGGGTCCATCCGGAGGGACTCTTCGAGCAGGTAGGCGAACTTGTGTCCCTTCGCATCGAGAATCAGGGCCCATGGCTTTGGGTATTCCGGCGGGTTCTCGAACGTTATCTGTCGCTTATGTGGAAACAGCTGTGCATGCCGCCACATTAGCCAGTAAAGCAGCGTACTTTTGCCTGTATTGACCGGACCTGTACTGATAAAGATGCCGCCCGGCAAGCGGACAATCTGCTCGAGCATCTCCTTTTGCCCTTCGGTGAAACCCTTGAACTCCACCGCGCCTTCCGGGCGCGCTGGAGCACTTAGATGCAGGCTATGCTCCGGAGCGGCGTCGCCATGTCGCAACACGGAGGATTGCAGCCGGGCGATGAGGAACCCAGCACCGTCATCCACCGGGTATGCCGGTCCGCGGATGATCCGAATGCTCGACAGGCCGGTGCCCGGCAGCCAGTCGCCTTTGATCTGAGCGTCCTGGAACTCGCTGGGGACGAAGCTACCCTCGTTTGTTTTGGCGGCGCCGATATACATTGCGCGAGCGAGCTGCGTTCCCTCCGTCTTAGTCATCCGCATCTCTGTGTTGTCGACTCTCCACAGATCGCCGTTGATCCGAACCTGTACCTCCGCATGATTCTCGTGGATCAGCAAATGAAGGTCGGTGGCGTTGGCCTTCGCGCAATTCTCGTAAAGAGTGTGAGCGATCTTGAGGTTCGGCTGATCAGTCGTGTCGCGGCTAATTAACTGGCTGTGCTCCTGCTTCATCTCCTGGAGCTGCTGTGCGGCCGCCGAAATCACACTGGCGGACGGGACAAGCGCGCGGACATCCGTCATCCATGTGAGAAACTCCGGCGCGCCGCGGGAACGAGCATCCACGTAGATCACTGCTCTCTGCTCACTCAACACCCGGTCGACATCTTCCCTGCGAAGCATGGTCGCCTCGATCGCGAGATCGCCGATGCTCTTGCGCTCCCCCTTCGCTAACTGCTTCCCCTGTACACGAAGCAACTCGTTAACCTGCGTTTGCGTGAGTAGGCCCAAGGTAACAGCGATCTCCCCAAACCGACCTCCCACGGTCAACGGATACACGATGTTCTTCGCGACAGCGTCCGGTGGCGGTGGCAGAGCGACTTGATGCCGCGCCACCTCGTTAGCTTCGCTGTCGTCAGCGCGCGGGCCACCCGATAAAAACGGAATGCCGCTACGCACGCGCAGACGAAAGGTTTCAGGGATTCTCATGGCGCACCCGTTTTGTCTGCGATTTCGACCTGTTGACCGTCTGCTGACCCGAAGAGGCATTTCCCTCTGGATGAGGCCTGTTCAGCCCATAAAGTTCGCCGGCAATGAGCCACTGGTCCGCTTCGGAATTCCAGGTTACGGAGCGGATGCGCAAACCGCTCACCCTGTCGAAGGATGCGGCGAGTCCAAGCCAGGGTGCCCACGGGACGTTGATAGTCACGTGGGAAGATGTCCACGGACTTGTGTCCTTTGCCAAGGTGAAAGTCGGTAGCTCGGGTTTGGCCGCAGCCGCACCGATCGTCAGGGTGTATCCATGTACTTGTGCGAAGTCGCGAACCGACGCCTCGGCAACGTCGATGCTGTTCGCCATATCGGGCGATTTCTGGAATCTTGCTGAGGCCTTTTCTGATTCCGCCGACGACTGTCCTGTAGGGCTCAGGGTTCCCGGTGCATCGCTCGCGCGACCGTATGTGCGCGACCACGATTTATTGATAGCTATACCGTCGTTATCCAATGCACAGGTCCACGACACCAGGTTCCATCCTTTCAGGTCGAGGTGTTTTCCGCTCCATATGCGATGGCACGCGTCGATAGCTTGCGACGGCATTGGCTCGTCAACCCAAGGTCGAGTTACGACGGGCGGAAGTTTGACTGGCAGAGTGATCGCGCGAGGTTGCTCTGCGTGACGATGTTTCACTCCGTACCCAAGGACACGTCCAAGGAGGAATGCAGCGGCCAGCACAATCGCGAAGAGTATCGCGATCTTCGAGGCGTACGTTTTAACGAATCGAACCGATGCACGTGCTTGCATATCTTGCAAGCTGGGAGTGGCCGACGCCGCGGACAGCATGTCTGCGATGTCGTCGACGGTGCCTTCAGTCAGCTCGTTCCAGTTTCCGAGCCTGGTGTGATCGTCCCAGGCGCGCTCGAGCTCATTTCTCGTTCCAATCTGGTCGCCATCCGGAATAATCGCCTTTCGATCGCGTACGGCGACGTACCAGAACCGACCGTTTCCCAGTTCGTAGATAGCGCGCCATGGCGCCACTTGCTGACCGGCCACAGAGGCAGCGAGAGACTTAAGTCTGCCAGGCGAGTCGACGCCGGAAACAGGATCACAAAGACCGACCTGCGTGTGGCCTTCGCCAGTCTTGTACGTTACGCCCCAACGGCCCGACCTGACAGACCATGCGCGGATGGCCTCTGACTTCGGTGGCTGCGCGTGAGTGCGCCAGGCCAGCCCCGCAACGAACTCGCCTCTGACACCCGGAATGATCAGCGTCTGGGCCATCTCAGAATCTCACCACCTTGGTTTGCCCACCTGCGCCAGATCCTTTCCGAAGCTCGACGCTACTGTCGGTGATGGCGATCACCTTCCAACCGCTTCCGACGACATTGCCAACCTGCACGGATGGGTACGACCGGCCGTCTACGATCATGTCAGCTTCCCAGCGTCCATTGAAGGCGCCCGCGAACTGAATTGCGAACGCTTCTTGAGGCGCGAGAGCGAAGGTAGAAGATAGGAGCCCGACGGGTCTTGCGGCCGACGTTGCTGGGGTGCTAGGAGACCCTCTATCGGCAGCCTGACGCGCCCGAGCTTCGTCCACAGCGACTGCGGCTTTGTAGCGCGCGATTTCAGCACGGTCCTTCCAGAGTCTCTTCTGCTTCTCGATCGCAGCGGTCTCGTCAGACTCCGACGATTCAGTTTGACTGTCGACCGCCGCGCCCGGCGCCCCTGGTGCAGCAGCCAGGGCAGAAGGTCCACTTCCGGGTTGAAGCGCACCGCCTTCGGGATTTTCAGGACCCTCCGCTGCCTGGCGTCCCGAAACCGCAGATGGCAGAGCTGTGCTCACGATCGTCGTGTTTTCAGTCAAAGCTTTGCCTGATGTGCTGGCGAAGACAGCAATCGGGAAAAGCGCGAGTGCGATAGACCAAATCTTCATCCGATATTTCATCGTCATTTACCTCACATCAGGCGCGCGGTGATTACCACTGCAATCATGGTGTCGTTGTCTTGCGCATCGGAACCGCCACCCAGGATGGGCAGCGAAGGCGAACCGACTCCGTTGTCTGTAGACGTCAGCGTGTGCTGTCGAAGTCCTGTCAACACCAATGACTCACCAGGCTTCAGATTGACGTCCTGATGCAAGGTGTCGATGTGCCTGTCGGCAAGTTGAACTGAAGATGTCGTCGAAGACGACGTGGAGCTGCTGGAAGCTGCGAGCGGTGGGAACACCGTAAAAGTAGGTTTGTCCGTCAGTGTCAGTTCGAAGCTGATCACAATCCGCCCGTCGATAATCTTCGGCACAAACGATCCGGTGAAACCCGAAACCATCGTCGTTACCTGAGTGCTATTCGTAGCACCAACAGATGCGACCAGTGTCGACTGATTCGACGTTACGTGGTCCTGTTGCTCTGCATCCTGCAGGTCGATAGAGCGCCCGTTCTGGGTAACGCCGCCGGTACCATAGAGTGAGGTTACATTTCCGAGCGTCGACAGAGCCTGTACGGCCCCTTGCGTCCCACTCAGAGTGCCACCGACAATGCTTGCGCCAAAGGTCATCGCCGACGTATTGCTCAACACTGACGGCGCTGGGGCACCAGAGATGCTTGCACCCGTGTGAGCGCCTTTGCTTGTGTAAGCGAGCGCAAGATTCCAGCCGTAGTTATCCTCGCGCGTTTTCTGGACCTGATACAGGCGCACTTCGATCGCAATGTTCTTGCCGAAGGTGGCGTTGATGTCATTCTTGACCCAGGCCGCGAGGCGATCACACTGTGGCGGCGTTCCCGTAATCGTTAAAAGACTCAGATTCTTGTCCGCATAAACCTGTGCGCCCGGGCCCGCCACAGCCTGCGCCGAAGCTTGGAAGCTAAGCCATGGGTCGATCGACAAGGACTCCGAAGAAGTTTGCCCCCCGCTACCCGACTGACCACTGCTGCCGCTCCCCGTCGCGGCTGTACTTGTTCCCGAGCCGCCCATTACGTTTGGCGTACCTCCGGAATTGCTCGAATCACCCGTGGTAATAGAGCCACTCATAGAGCTGGCTTTGGGCAGACTCGCGATCGTGAACGTGCGGGTTTCCTTGCGAAAGAACGTGAGCGTCGCGTCCGCATATTTGGACCAAACGCCGAAGCGTGTGTCAACGATGTTCAGAAAATCCCCGAACTGACCCGTGAATTTGAACGCGACCGATGGATCGGCCAAGGGTTGAGCCGCTGCCATCCCCGGCAATGCGGCTGAAAGATCGGGTACCGCCCTGCCCGGTGCCGGTATCGCGCCCACCATACGGGGTCCAGCCACTTGTGCTGGGCCGGAACTAGCAGAGGACGAGCTTACGGAATCGTCAATTACTACGCGGATTCCCACGCGTTTCGATATCCAGTTTCCAATTTCTGCGAGTGTGAGACTCCCAGGGACGTTGTACGAAACGTCTTTGTTGTAAATCGCCGGTTCAGGCTTGCTCGCCGGAATCTGCTGGCCGAGCAACCACGCTCCTTTATGAATGACTACGACCGAGCGACTGTTTTGCGGCGTATCGAGTTTTGCCTGGGTCGTTGCAGTCATTGCTGCTTGCTGCGTGTGGACATCGTGTATAGCGCAGCCGCTCAGCTGGAGGGTCGCCATAGTGATTACGCTCAGCGACATGGCTCTTGAAGACATGCTCCTCATTGCTCGGCTCCCTGCGCCCCAGTCGGCGTAACGATAATCGTGTGATTCCCTTCCCATACATCTACCCAGATGTCAGCTCCGTTTTCCGCCATCTGGTCGAAGAACTGGATCGCAGCGTGCTCGAAGTCGCCGCTAAAAGACGCGTCGTTCGGTGCTGTCCAGTTGCCGGGAATGTTCCAAAGCACGGTCCAGCCTGCCTTCGCTCCGTCGGCGACAATCTGGTCCTCAAGCGGGAGGCCACTCTTAAGTGCGAACCGTTGGAGCTTGTCCGGGACAATGACCGGAGCTACTACGGGGTCCGATTCGGATGACGACGATCTGGCTTCGTCCAGTTGAGCGAGAGGCGCGATGTTTGTCGATTGAGTACTCGCAGCAACTGGCTTCGAGGTCGAGCTCCGCGACGCCAATGCTTGTGCCTGCTGGGTAAGTGCGATCGCCGGAACGGCGGTTGGCACGGAGTGCATTGCTGGTGCGGCGGAAGGTTCAATCGTCAGAGCGAGAGCCTCCTTCGCCGCGATCTGGATGCCGGCCGTATCTCCCGTAACTGGAGGGTTCGGCTGCGCCCGCAGGTCGATAAATCCCGCGTCAGTGGAGGGAGCTGCTTTCGTCGGGGTACTGGCCTGGACAATGGCCCGAAGTTCGACCCTGCGATCGGGCCCGTGACATTTGATGGCCTCCGCGTTTTGCAGCCGCGGACAATTCTTCGTTACCGGATTAGTATCGCCTACCCCGCTCGCGTCTATCGAAGCGGCTTGGACGCCCTGTTCAATGAAGAATGCCTTCACTGAATTTGCGCGTTGGTCTGATAGGCGTTCGTTGTACGTCGCGCCCCCGATTGGGTCGCTGTGACCCACCACGCTAAGACGGCTGATTTGATTGGTGCCGCCGAGGGAGTCAAACAGATTGGCGAGGCTTTCGCGGCCGGCCGGTGATAGCTTCGATGACCCGAAGGCGAACATGGCATCCGCAGAGAGTGTCGCCGTTACCGCGTGTGCAGCACTGGCTGTAATCTGTGGGGACGTGGACGGTGCTTGAGTAGGTTGAATGATCAGCGTGGTTGCGGCTGCGCGACTGAGGCTCGGGCCAAGGACGATCGCGACGCAGGCCAGCGCAGCGAGCGAGCGCGTCCAGGACGGGTTGTTGCCCAAGGATTCCATCAAGTGCTCCGGGGACGGGAAAGGATGCGCCAGAGCTGGTCTTGGTTGATGCTGCTAACTCAGCGGTATCAGGCGTTCCTGCCGATCATAGTGGAATCGCCCAAAGGTAAATTATTGTGCTTGCAGGTTTTATTTGGAGAGTTTTGGTTCCGCAACTGTCTTCGATCTGAAAGTGCAGACGCTAATGAATGACAAGAGCATCGCCCGGCGGTGGTCTGCCCTACCCTCACTCAGAAATTCTCGGACGTCCATTGGCGTGCGAGCTTCCGTGTGCTGGGAAAAGGCGAACGTGTAATCGGGTTGGGGCGTTCCGCGGCCTGCATTCTTTCGGAGAGGATATTGACCCGGTGGGACGCGGTAACAGTGAGATGGGTGCGCCACGGTGCTATCGGACAAGTGCTGTACGGCCGATCGTGGTGCGCATGTAGTTTTTTGCTTTCCCTATTTCGGATGTGCATACAGTTTTTCGGTATCGGTAACGCGAGCGGTATCGATTTTGTGCTATCCCTTTGCGAGTACGGCTCCGATTCGGCGATTCCGACTTTGACCCCCAACACGACTTAGCGGCATTGATCGCCAGATTCTTCCGATAGCGATGTCTGGCTACCGAGAGCCCTGGACGCCTCTACATCACCATGCACGGGCATCGTGCGGGGCGGCGGGAGGTTCATGCATTCGGCGTTTCTGATGTCTTGTTCGGCCGTCATGCGGCTGCACCGTCAGCAATGTCAGTGCGACCAAACTGGCGCCCTGCCCCTGCCCCTGCGTGGCGCAGCAGCTGCTTGAGTTGTGCCAGCCGCGTATCAATCTCAGGGGTCAGCACGCGGGAAGCAATGACGGTCGGTTCAGAACGTCTAGAGCCCGCGTTTTGCGTTAGACGTTCGCGTCGGCGGGCGGCAAAAGCCTCCTGGTCCTCAGCGGTAGCGACGCGGATTCTGCCGGCATTAAGGGCCGCGACAAAGGCCGGTTTCCAGGTTCCTGCTGCAAGGCGTGGAGTGCACTCGGACGAGTTGTGGACGGTCATGGATTCGCCACCCTGCCCAATCACGATCTGACGTTCACCGGCTAGATCGACGAAGGTTTGATCGGCGCACCGGGCGAGCGTCTGTTCAAGCTCGATCGCGTCGAGCTGCTCACGATGGGCACGTTCGGCGCTCGCCTGCTTGACCCGCATCTGGTGTCCGAAATCGACTGGCGAGCGCAGCAGGGTCCGAAGGTAGTTGATGGGCCGCTCGGCTTTTCGCAAATGTTCCCAGGTAGCCTCCACCACGTCGGAGAGCATTTTCGAATGCAACTTGGCTTCGCGCATGAGCTTGAAAATTAGAAATTCATGAAAACCCAGGTTCATCAAGCGCGTGAGGTCGCGAGGGACCGTGCCTGAGTGTCTCTTTTGAATCTTAGGGTCAAGATCCTTATATATACCTCCGTCTGCCACGGTGGCAGACGGAGGGACAAACGAAGTGGTGAGAGTGGTACTGGCCTGGTCAGAATTCGCGGATAAGGCAGGCGGAAGTGGAGTTGGTGCAGGATCAACGGAAGAGGGTGGGAGTTCATTAGCGAGGCCCAGGAGGGCTGCGGCACGCTCCGTGAGGTGGATGTATGCGCGGCCGAACAAGCCAGCTTCAACGTAGCGGGACTGAGCACGACGATCGATGAATCCGGCTCTCTCCAGATCGTCCAGGCTTCGATAGAACGTGCGCATGGATTGCATGGCACGGCCAGTGAGTAGCTCGCGTCTTGCAAAGACAGCAGCGTATGGTTGAGCGGCGTCGACAGTGCGGGCAAGTGCAGCTAGAACTGCCCGCGCACGTTGTGGAAGTTGCTCAGTGTGATTTGCTCGGAACGCAGCGCGAAAAATGACCCAGGGAAGGTTCACCGAATCGCAATGAAAAGCGGCGAGGGCAGCCGAATCGGAGCCATCGATTTGAGTCTGAGGTGCTGAAGGGTACAGATCACCCTCGCCAGCAACGAAGCGTTGCGCGATAGACATGTCGAGCGGTCCATTTACAAATAAACGGATTTCAATGCTTGACTGTCGATCTCGTTGCGCTACACTCCGGGTTGAGAGCAGTCCCTTTCCAGTTTCCAGCTGGGGAGTCTAGTGAGTGACGAGAATCGTTAGTCAAGTCCACTTACGCAAAAGCCCGCGGTTTCCAGCCGGGGGCTTTTGTCTTTTATGGGGCCTTACTGCATGAGTCCTCCGCGTATGTTAAGACTCTTAATGCATTGATTTTAAACAACATTATTTCTCAAATGCTTTCGGATGGGTTCTTAGACTCGTTTTCAATGAGTGCCCGGATGCCTGCATGCAAACGCTCCGCTTCAGCTTCCGACTTGAACTCCAGGCGTACGACATTCTTGGCTCGCCGCATTTCGCAGTACGTCGTCTTGCCCTGCTTAATTTTGTCCGACGCTGGGCTGGCCGCTTCCTTCTTCGGCTTTGTCGCATCCTGGCCGGCCAGCTTTACTGCCTGACTCTGATCGATCTCACCAGCTGCCAGTCTCCTAACGGCGTCCGTAACTTGTGTCGTTTTCCCCTGCTTCGCAATTCCGGCTAGTGCGGCCACCGCAGTCGAGCCAATGATGTCCGGCTGTCCTTCGATCACCGAAAGGGCGTCAAGCGGCAACTGGTCAAACGCGAAGATGTAGGAGACCATAGCGGGCGTCACGCCGAACTGATCCGCAATCGCCGCTTGGGTCAGTCCCGGAGTGCGTTCAATGCGAATCTTGAAGCCAAGATACTTCTCGTAGTCCGTCAGTCCTGACTGCATCAGGTTGGCATTGAAGGCGCCGTCGGTGACCTCGTCGTCACTCCCTTCAATGACCACGCACCTGATCACCTCGCGCCCGATCTCTCGGAACGCGTCAACACGATGGTGACCGGACACGATCTCGAAACGCCCGTCTGCAGTCTTGCGAACCACCACGGGGTGGATTAGCTTGTTATGCCGCAAGTTTTCACGCAGTTCAGCATACTTTTCCGCCGTCATCTTTCGACGACGACCGGGGATTTCGACCAGTGCATCAAGACCTAACTCAGCGCCTGCATTAGACGCCACCTGAAGTTCCTGGCGCAGCTTGCCGATCTGGAGTTCCAGATCGGCAACCAGTTTGTCTTTAGCTGCCAGCATCGGCATGGCCTCGAGTAGCCGCCCGGGCGCCGTCTTAGGACCGCCGTCGGTCGGTCGTGTACTTGCTCGGTTCTCATCGGAAGCCGCCGCGATGGCAGCGTTCTTCGCTGCTAACTTGTCCCGCAAGTTCATGCCGGCACCTCCAGCGATTGCGCCTCCAGCGTCCACAGTGCGGTGAGCTGTTGGTCTATCATCTCGGCGAATCGGTCGTAGGCCTCTCGCGCACGCTGATACGTTTTGTTGCTGCCTTCGTACTTGGAGATGTCGTAAACCGTCCCGAACTCCATCGATGCTGTCGTCGTCACGGTCGTCGCCGGGATCTCGATCGGGAGCACCAAGCTGTCGTACGAACGCGTGATCCACTCGCGTACCTTGTTAGTCGCGATCTGATTTGAGTCCACTTTCGTCAACAAAACGTGCAGGAAGTCAAAACGCTTGTCGAGCTCAGGCACGACGTTCTTCATGCTCTTGCCAAGATCTGTAAAGAGGGACCAGAACTGGGTCGAGGATGCATAGTCGAGCGCATTGGGCGGAATAGGAACAATCAAGCCATTCGCCGCCATAAAGGCGTTAATGGTCACGTAGGACAGGGCTGGGGGCGTGTCGATAATGATGGCGTCGTACCGGTCGAGCAGTGGTTCCAGGCCGGCGTTAAGCACGTCCCAAAACCTAAACGTCGAGTCTTGCGATTGTTTGAACGGTAGATAAAACTCAGCGGAGAATAGGGCAGCACTCGCTGGGATCAAGTCGATGCCATCCCAATATGTCGCCTGAACGGCATATTCCAGGTCGGGCTGTTCACCGTAAATTAACGGGAGAATGGTCTGGTCTTCGGTGACCTCACTATCGGCGATCACACCGTTCAAGGCACTCAGCGACGCTTGCGGATCCAGGTCCACTAAAAGCACGCGGCGGCCGAAGAGGGAAAGGCCTTGCGCCAGCGTCATTGCAGTCGTTGTCTTAGTAACGCCGCCCTTGAAGTTACCGATGGCTATCTTCTTGCCCTTGACGCCTTCCGGGCGGGGCGTGAACGGCCCTACCTTTTTGATCCACTCGCGAGCCTGTACTAAAGTAAACTCACGCGATCGCGGCATACTGGTGCCCTGAGGCAAGCCCAGTTCGGCGCGCTCCCAGTAATAGTTCACTTTCTTCCGATCAATCCGACAGAGCGCTGCGAGCTGTGGTGTCGTGAACACCGGCGGATGTTTTTTCGGATGTGGCAGCAACATTTGCTCCCGGACAGTCAACAAGGTTTCGTTGGCGTGATCCGAGATAATTTCAATGTCGTCGAGCGCGAATGACGTGGGGGTGTTGTTCACGGTGGTCGCGATCGAGACGATGGGCTTACCATTGGCTCCCATGGGATCCGTCCTGTATCGGGTGATCTAACGGATTCGCCGCTGGTCGAACTATTGAGCGCTGATCGGCGAATTTGCTCGAAATGTACCCGGTAAACATGGGAACTGCAAGTAAACTTTCAACGTCTTCGCAAGGCGCATCGCTTGTCCAGTATGGCTGTCGGGCCGATTTCTCGACATCACGTCAAAAACAAAGGGCAGAAAGCGTCATAGTTCTGAACCCTGCATCTGCCCAACCGCAGTCCGTCAGCAAAGAAGGTCAAGCTGACCGGAACGTAGAAGGGGCCACAATCGGGGCCGCAATCGAGCTCAAAGAGCGGCACCAACAGCGCACCCGAGGCCGACAGCGCGGGGTCAGCCGGGCGGCCAGAGCAAGGGTTTGCGTGTGTTGTCGGCGGGTCAGTCCAAAACTACTGAACATTAGCGCGGTAATGTCCAGTAGATCGCCGGCCAGCCAAGGGATTGACGGGCTCCCCGGCAGTCCGCCACTGCCGCGGTTCGATGGGACGCATCGAGGTTTGCTGAATCACCCGCGGACCATATGCCGGAACGGCGGCTGATCGACTCTCGGTTGAGCACCGCGGCACGGCCTGCGTGCCAGAGCGTTCCGCAACTCTGCAACTCGTGAAACAATCAACGTTGAATTCGCGGCACCCTGAAACCTATATCCAGCATGGAGTGCCAGCAATAAACGCAAGAATGTTTCACGCTTTCGGGAAACTACTTTGGGCGCGATGCGGTTTCAACGGCTATTTTTGCGTTGGCGAACAGCGAAATGCCCACCGAATGAATCGTTTGTACTGGATAGGATGTAAAGCGTATTAATCACTACGTCCCGAAGGGGGCCTGGTCAGCTGGGCCGTCGGCCGCAGGCGATTCGAGCTTGCACATTGCCAATGGACTTTTTCGAAAGGGCAGGGTGGACGACGACACGGTGATCACCGATACGAACGCTGGCAGCATGTTGGCGAGCTCGTCGAGCTGGTGCTCTTTGCGAGGGAGACGGAGCACCAAGCTAGATCGTCGCGTGCGATGCCAAGTGGTTGATGCGGCGCAAGTGAGAATCTCACGGATCGCCACCCTGGACTTTACTGAAGACGGCCGTCGCTGAATCTCGCGCAATTCATGCAACCGTTTTTGATCCCATCAAAGGTTGACAACTCCGCTCTGTCATCGAGGTGTGAAGGCCCTTAATGCCGCGACAGCGCTGCCCCGCCGGGTCCCCGACGCAAACTTTCCCCGGGTCACGCCAAAACGGACGGACATTTCTGTATCACTTTTAAAACAACCGACAAATGCTTATGCGATCACGGTTTCAAGGTCGCAAATGCAGGTGTTTCAAACGGCGTTATAGAAATCGGATGCGCCTCCAGTAAGGCATTGAACAGACGAAAGCGTTTGCGCGATTGATCGGACGGATAACTCCGGTTCGATCAGGCACTGTTCAAGACTGAATCAAAAACGTTCTCATCCCTACTGTGCGCTACTGCATATCCTAGGGCGCTCCATGATGGCATTGGGTTTTACGCCTACTGGCACGGTCCTCGCTATCTGTGTGGTGCAGCACTAGCCAATGTCGAAATTCGAAACAAGCAAACGACTTTGGCAGAGCTGCTTACGGGGCTGGTCGCAATACGTCTTCGATGGATGCCGTTAGATGCATCACGGGACGCGGGGTGGACCAGAATAAAAATACGGCGCACAGCGCACGAATCAGAGAAGAAAAACATGTTGACCCTTCAATCCGACCTGCACGGCAATCATTTGTTGGGTGCGCTTCCGGCGCACGAATGGCAAGCGCTTACACCGCATCTGGAACTCGTTCAGCTTCGTACAGGCCAACTGCTTTGTGATTCAGGGCAACGGATCCATCACGTGTATTTCCCGACGACCGCCATCATCTCTCTGCTTCACTCGATGGAAGACGGCAGCTCGGCGGAGATCGCCGCCATCGGCCGGGAAGGCATGACCGGCGTTCCTATCCTGACCGGCGGCGATACCATGCCGACGCGCGTTCAGGTTCAATGCCCGGGCTTTGCTTATCGGATGAGCGCCGCCGCCTTGCGCGAGCAGTTCAATCGCTCGGATTTCCTGCGCCGCCTGATGCTGCTGTACATGCAAGCCCTGCTGACGCAAGTCGCGCAGACCGCCGCGTGCAACCGTCACCACTCGCTGAGCAAGCAACTGTGCCGCTGGTTGCTGATCGAGATTGACCGTACGCCGTCGAACGAGTTTCAGGTGACGCAGCAGATGATCGCCGACATGCTGGGCGTGCGTCGCGAAGGGGTCACGGAAGCGGCAGGCAAGCTCCATGACGCGGGCCTGATCCATCACAGCCGTGGTTGTATCAAGGTGCTGGATCGCGCAGGTCTGGAAGCCCGGGCGTGCGAATGCTATGGCATCGTCAAGCGCGAGTTCGACCGGATGCTGCCACGCGTGCGCCAGACTGAGGAAGTCTGCTAAGGGTTGTCCTGTTGCCGCGAAGGTCTGGTCGCGCGGATCGGTGAATGAGTCGAGAGGGCAGCTGGTCGTCGTCCTCTCAGTGCCGAACAGGTACGACTGCGTTTCGATCGGCTACGCGAATTCGGGTACTAACTCTTGTCCGTCGGGCATGTCGGTCTTCTGTTACGTGCAGGGAACTGCCGTGCGAGGATCACCTCAGGTTTTCGGCGAAGAATTCGACCGCCCGTATTCGTAGACCGCATTAAAAGTGTCACAACTTCGGCAATAAAACTGTCACTTCGCGTGTTGGTCAGTCACTTTCGCAAAAAAACGCGCCGGTTCAATGACTTGGCGCGAGCGAAGGAAAATCGTCACTGCCGCCGGTCCGCGAGCGTGTCACTGTGTAATCCGCTTGGGTCGCTTTCTTGCGTTGCGGAGCGCAAAAGCAAGCCTAGGGAAAGCATGAAGATCGCCCTCTTTCTTTATGATTTTATGATACGTAATCCTTATCTATGGCCGCGGTGCAACGGTGTGGCAGCATAGCAGGTGGGGTCGCCTCCGGTACGAAAGGATGCGGTGAATTGTACTGCCATCGGTGTCCCAGAAGGGTATGGTCGAGGCGCTCGCTAGAACCTCCGTGTCGGCCCGCATCCCTTGCTGCGTAAGCGGTTCAGCTCCGGTAGTTGACCCGCTCCCTGCGACTGAACTCACAGGTTGAATATACCTCGGTCACTGGATAGAACCCCTTGCTTCGGGTTCAATCATATCTGATGCAAGGCATCGCTCTGGATTAGATTTAATCTATGTCGTATTCCTAACTGTATATCCTTAGTTGCAATCACACAACGCTGCTCATCGGCCCTCTACGGTTAAGCAAGAACTGCTGATGGCGCCTCCCAAGCGCGGCGCCCATGCGGCAGGCACAGGTGACGGACAACCGCCGGTCGCGATCGAGAATCATCCACAAAATCAGAGAGTTACGGCAAAAGGCACTAAGCACGATGCGAAGTGACAAAGTTAATACGGACTTATGCGAAGTGACAGTTTTACGTCGTTCCGACTGCAAGCAAAAGTGTCACCTCAGCGGCGCCTCGGCCCGATGCTTCGGGGTCCGGTCGGTGACACATTTAATTCGGTCTACGCGATCCATGCCAGTGCGCCGATGCCGCTTTGGCAGACAATGGCTCGCACCCACTTAATCATCCGGCAATCATGTTCGAAATTACGCCTCAAGATGTTGCGCAGCTCGACGACACGCAGTTGAGGACACTCGTCGCGCTGCTATGCGAGGCGGATTTGCGTAGTCGTGGGTATCCCACAGCCGCGGTAACTTGGGGTGGTGACCAGAATGCGAAGGACGGCGGCTTAGATGTGCGAGTCAGCTTGCAGCGGGACAAACCAATCGATGGATTCATCCCGCGACCCGCCACTGGATTCCAAGTCAAGAAACAGGACATGCCGCCACGAGCGATTGCCGGTGAAATGTGTCCCAAGGGCGAGTTGCGTCCAGCTATCCGTCAACTGGCCGAAGACGGTGGGGCTTATATTATTGTCAGCTCGGAGGGCTCTACTGCTGACATTGCACTGACTAAGCGAATGAAGGCGATGGCCGACGCACTCGCGGGATTGGATGATCAAATTGCGTTTGACTTCTACGACCGCACTCGTTTGGCAACGTGGATCCGAAGTCACGCTGGTCTCGTCGTTTGGACACGGCGAGCGATAGGCCGAGCGATACCGGGATGGGAGCCGTACGGCGCGTGGGCATACCCGGCTGGCGGTACTGAGGCGGGATATCTTTCGGAAAGCGACGCCCGCGTTCGCGATCGAACAGTTAATAGTAGTGACGATATGTCGGTCGAAGAGGGCTTGAAAAAGATTCGCGGAATCTTGCGTAGCTCCGCGCGCGTGGTACGTCTAGTGGGATTGTCTGGAGTAGGCAAGACTCGATTTGTACAAGCATTGTTCGACGAGCGTATTGGCGAGGAAGCATTAGACCCGGCCCTTGCTATCTACACGAATATGAGCAATGAGCCGAACCCACAACCATTTAGCCTCGCATCCGATTTAATCGCGAACGGCACGCGTGCCATATTGATTGTAGACAACTGCGCATCAGAGCTGCATGCGCGACTGGCGGCGCTAGTAGGGTCTACCGCAAGTCCGGTAAGCGTTTTGACGATTGAATACGACATCCAGGACGATTTACCGGAAGGCACCGATGTATTTGAAATTCGAGCTGCGTCGATCAATCTTATCGAGCAGCTTCTTCGAAGCCGGTTTCCGAAACTATCGCAAATAGACGCCAGAACAGCGGCGGAGTTTTCCGGTGGCAACGCGCGCATCGCCATTGCATTGGCGGATACCGTCGGGCGGGGCGGCACACTTGCCAGGCTCAATGACACGCAGTTGTTTGAGCGCTTGTTTTTTCAGCGCCAAGGACAGGATCGGTCCTTGTTCGAAACTGCGCAAGCTTGCGCGCTGGTGTACTCGTTCAACGGTGAAGATATATCGGATGATGAAGAAGCCGAGATGGCGAGAATAGGCGGTTTGATCGGTGGAACTGCCGATCAAGTGCACCGTGACGTAGCGGAGTTACTTAGACGTGATCTGGCCCAACGACGCGGTAAGTGGCGCGCGATTCTTCCACATGCCTTGGCCAACCGTATCGCAGCGACCGCGCTGCAAAACATACCGTATGCCCGTATTCAGCAATACCTCGTAAACGGTGCACCGCAGCGTCTAACGATATCGCTTTCCAGGCGGCTTGGTTATCTTGACAGCAGCCAGGAAGCGGCAAGTATCGTCCGCGATTGGCTTGGTACTAACGGATGGATCGGGGAGCACATTTGGAATCTCAACGAGTTTGGCAGCTCGATGCTTCGGAACAGCTTGCCAGCCGAACCAGAAGCTGGCTTGCGGGCACTTGAGGTCAACCTGCTGACACTTGACGCTGAAACGCCAATCACTTCAGGCGACTATTTGCCGCGGCTACTGCGCTCTCTAGCTTGGGGCGCAGCGCTGTTTGATCGATGTACTGCGTTGCTTCAGGTCATCGCAATTCGCGGTGAAGAGAGGATTGCGAAAGAGGCGCATGAGATTCATACGTCACTGTTCTCCATTTATCTGTCCGGCACTCACGCAACCTCGGAGCAGCGAGCCAGCGTTGTGAGGAATTTGATAGGCTCTGATGGTGCGATGGAACGTGGTCTGGGCATCGCTGCTTTGCGCGCGATGCTGCAATGTAATTATTTTACTTCGCATCATGATTTCCAATTTGGCGCGCATTCACGCGACTACGGGTATGCGCCGAGTACATATGGCGAAATGACACATTGGTATAGGGCGGCCTTCGTTGTCGCCGAAGAATTTGCGTCGACCGGCAATGCTGCCGCGAATGACGTAAACAATGTTATATCAATGAGTTTCCGCGGTCTGTGGACGCAAGTTGGCCTGCGGGACGAACTCGAGAACGTAGCTGCCAGATTCGCTGCCCAGGGATTTTGGAGCGATGGTTGGCTCGCAGTGAAACAGACCCGCTTCTACGACGAGAAGGACAAGGCTTCCGAAAACTACGCAAGGCTAACAAAGCTGGAGGAAATGCTTCGTCCCCGTGATCTGGTGGAATGCGTTAGAGGCAAGGTGTTTGCCTCAAGCTCATATGACGTCGACGGAATTGGCGCAGGGGATGCGCATAATTTTCACCTAGCGATCGAGCAACGGCAGGCGGAAGTTAAGTCGCTTGGCAGCGACGTCGCAAGCGATTCGGCCGCACTAACCGTACTTATGCCAGAAATCGTTGGCGGGAAGGGGAATCTATGGGAATTCGGGATGGGTCTGGCTCAAGGAACGAAAGAGCCGATGCAGCTTTGGCGGAACATCGTCGAGCAGTTCGAGGTAACACCGCAAGACAGGCGCGATACGAGAGCGTTAGGTGGATTTCTTTTTGAATTGAGCTCTAACGACTCGCCGTTGCTTGACGAGTTGTTAGATGAAGCTTTAGAGAACGAACCGCTCGCGCCATATTTCCCTTCGTTGCAAACCTCGACACCTTTCACGCCACTCGGTATGACTCGGCTAATCCGCTCACTTGATATCGGAAAGGCACCAATCCAGATGTACGCGAACGTTCAACTGGGTCGCGCAGTCGAGGTCGTTCCGGGAGCAGACATCGCGGCATTCATTACATCTATCTCAAAAGCAATCGATGGCGAGCCCGTCGCTATTCAATTGCTCAGCACGCAGTTCTTTACCGATCTTCAGGATAAACGCGCTCATACACCTGAAGTCGTTGAAGCGGGCAGAACCGTCCTTCAGACATTGAACTTCGATCAACACAGTTGGCGGCATGATTATCACCTGCACGGTGTTGTAGCCGTTTGCGGGGCAGGCGACGAGGGCTATCGCGTCGTGAAAACACTGTGCGAGAATTTCAGGCTGGCGGCCATAGAGCACAAGATCAGCGGGTTTGATCACGATCAGCTTCTCAAAGCGCTGCTCAAAGTGCAGCCCAAAGCAGTACTGGATGCACTGCTAACGGGAGATCAGACGGCGGTTTCAGCCAGTGTGCGTCTGATCGACCAGTCAAGCCATCGACAACAAAATCCAATGGATGAGGTGAGTGAAAGTACGCTGCTTAAATGGTGCTCCGAAGATCCAGTCAATCGCTATCCAGGCGTTGCTTCTGTCGTGTCCGTCTTCACTCTAACCGCCGATCAAAACCCGAGTGCATGGTCTCCTGTAGCAGCGCGGCTAGTACACGGTGCTCCTGATCCGCTCGTGGTAATGGGCGCATTTGTTGCGCGGCTTCGGCCGATGATGTGGAGCGGTTCAAGGTCGACAATATTGCAAACGAACGCAATGCTGCTAGAACAGTTCGATGTCCAAGGCAATGCAGCGCTATATTCATTCATCGCGGCGAAGAAGGTTAGCTTGCTACGTGAAGCCAGCGATGATTTGCGCTGGGAAACCACGCGCGATCGCGAACGAGACGAGAGATTTGAGTGAGGTGCATATTCGATACCGCGACGTCGTTGATGGTCGAGCGAGCGAAATCGTTGAATGAGTGTTCTTGAATTAGGCGGAGGCGATATCCTAGGATGACGAGCTACCACGCGCGGTGTGAGCACAAGCCTCGCCATGCGGAAGGAGCGTTCTTCGCAAACCTGCAGGAGGCGATCGGTGACCCCGATCTCCTATGTCGGCTCGACCTCTTTCTGCACACAGAATGCGCACCTCCATTACCATTGTCGGCGGTCGAACGGATGCTAACAATTCCGGCACATGGCGGCGCAATCACTAACCAACGGAGAAATCAAATGCCCATCGTCAGGATCGAGTTGTCGCCAGGGCGGACACACGAGCAAAAGGCCAAGTACGTCGAGGAGGTGACAAAGCTCACGTCGGACGTGTTGAATTGTCCGGTCGAATCTATCGACGTCATATTCGTCGAAATCCCTCCGACGAACTGGGCCCACGCCGGGAAATTTTATGCAACACCGAAGCAGGAGTAGCTCGCACGCGGCCACGCGAGGCGAGTCAAGATGGTTTGGCCGCGCTGCGGTTGCGGACATAGCTTTGCACATCCCACTAAGTTGCGATCTGGACGGTTGCTCTTCGGCAGCCAACGAACACCCATTGGCCGGCCGGAGTCAAGGATCAAAGGTAGAACAGCGTCGATCACATCCTTCGGGAGCAGACCAGCAAATGCAGAAACCCCCGCGACGCACCCGCGGCGGTTCGCGCAACAGGCTTCCATGACGACGGTGCATGGTTGCAAAGTGGCGAAGAACTCGACCAGTTGCTTGCGATCTACCTTCCTGCGGAACATGGCTTTGCCTTGCCGATCTTGTCGTGAAGGTGAAAAGAGTGCTTGCCCAAATCAATGCCGACCTGCGTGACTTCTTGCATGATGGCTAATCTTCTGCGGAGCGTGTTTAAAGATCCGTTGCCGGTTGACTGACGGTCAAAGTCGCTTTGACCTGTTTTCCACGGCGGTGATCGACCAGATGCGTAAGCGACATGGCGTATGAGAAGCCTGGCGCTTCCCACTTAGATCTGATCGAGTGCCAGAACTCGCAAACGGTCGCGCGCGTCTGCCAGTGTCTGCAACAGCGCAGCACGCGGCGCAGCCCCGACGTTTTGATTGCGCTCGATCTCAAACTGTAATGCATCAACTTCAGCATTCGTACTCTCAACCCACTTCGCTGTCTCGTCGCCGCTTAACGCCACGTTGCTGGTTTGAATCGCTATCCGTGCAGCTAGGTTGCTTAACTTGGCTTCGTACATGATCCGTATCCTCTTAGGTGATCGCACATTGCGTCATGCGGGGTGGTCTTGCGCTCGACACGAACATCGAACGATGTCTGCAGTCTCGCATCTTTCGAACGTTGAACATCGCCACGAGGTCATCGCGATATCGCTTAGTCAGTCGCTTGCGCTTTTGTTATCACGATTCACGCATACAAGTCCCTGTGCAATGCCAGCCAAGGATTGCCTCACCGTCGGTTGGCCACGTCGATTGTATGCTCCTTGGCAGGTGTACGGGAACATCTGCGCCGTCCTTTGCTAGACCGATTGCTGACGACCAGGAACCCGTGTCGCTTTCTACTGATTCAACGGTTACGGTGTATTTGCCATGTAAGAAGGTCTTTTTGCTCATCGCTGATCTCCATCAATGTGAGCGATCGAAGACCCTAGCATGCGCCTTTTCCAACAATGTCGTTGCCTACAAAATCGGACCTTCCGTTGCCTGAGAGCGAGCGCGGGTTGCCCCGAAGTACCCTCTCAAAATATCATGCTCAGTCACGGCCGTTAGTAAAAAATCGGTGAGCTACCTTGCTTTGGCCCAATCGCCGGCAAGCGAGCGGAGTGTTCTGGCCTACCTGCTCCACAACCGATCGAGTAACGTCCTAAATTGTGTGACCAGCCGGCGTCCTTAAGATTGCTGCCCGCGACCTCGTGCTCCAACCGCTCCTCTTCTGCCCGCGTCACGACCGCGTCTGCCTGATGCGCCCAATTAGATTTCGGTTTCGCTTTCATTTAATTAAAGAGTATTCCTAATAGAATGATATTTACGGAAATCGGCAAGATGTGGGTCATTGCAAGGTTCCGCTTACGGATACTATCCGACGCTAACTGTCGGTGCAGACCAATTTATCCGACCGAGAGGTGTGGTCGCAGTTCTAGACCCGCGGAGCGTGCGAAAACGAGCAGTTGCATGGTTCAAAAAGGCTTGCAGACAAGGATCGGTGAATGGCGTAGGGTAGGGTGGTTATCCACCTACGACCAAGGAACACGCATGAAAGATATTACGCGCAACTCCGCTGGCTACAAGTTGGCACGTCAACTCTGGATGACGCGCTTCGAAATGGCGTTGATCATCTACAGGCCGGAAGCGGCGGTGGGAATCGACTGGAACACGGCGAAACTGCTGTACGAAGCGGACTACCCCGAACAGTCGGCAGCGCCCCGATATTGCGAACTGTTGGAGGCTGCATGACCGTCGAAGCGTGGCTCACGGCGTCGTAGCGTTGCAGCGTGCTCAGGGCATCGTTACGCCGTATCACGTCGCGGCAGTCAGCAAAAATATCGAGTTGCATGCTTGAAATCGGGAGCCGACGGCCGGTCAGGTGGAATCCAGTTCTGCCATCGACGCATACCCCCCAGGATTGACTAGCCGGAGCGACGCCGGCTACGACTGATCGACGTAACCGAGCCGGAGATGATCGGCCAGACAAGGCCACCGAACGGAGCTTCGAAACGAGATTTCGGAGGCAGGTTTTGATCGAATCCAGAGGTGTCGCGCAAGGTGCGATGATGGACTGGGCAATACGTGAATGCCGCAAACTGTTATATCGTCGCGTGAAATCGAGTCTCAGCGCAGATTGACGGAACCGCAAAGGCGTACTGGCGAAGTCGAGTATCACCCCGTGGCTGCTCAGCACAAAAAATGCACTTCGAAGATCGGCGGGGGGACCCGTCAGGGTTCTCGCGAGGTTGGGAATATCGAAGGAATAGTGGGCGCGCAGATCAACGTGAGGTTCTGCATTGGTCGTGCGCAATACTGACAGCGCTTCCGTGAGTCGCTGCCAGCTTAGACGGTCAAGCGTCTGAAACTTCGAAGGTCGGGACCACGCGAAGTCGAACGGATAGGCCCAGGCACATCGCGCGGTGTAGGTCGGCTGAGTGGTATTCGTTGGTGGGGCGGCAAGTCTCCACCGCAAATGTGCGAAGAACACCGCGAGTAAGCTCTAGACATGGCTGTGGATGAAAGGCTTGGCACCGGCTCCTTACCGCAGCACCAATAAGACATAGTGTCCTTCGTTCGCCCGGTGTGAGAAGTAGTCGCTGGTCAAACCGGGCGATCACATTCAGGTCGTTGAGCCGACACCGGTTTCGACAACTGCTGACGGGGTGCTCACGGCCGCGCTCTTTGGCGCCGTCTTTTTCGTCGGCGCCTTTTTTGCGGATGGCTTCTGAGTCGCATTCACAGCAACTTTTTTACCCACCACAGTCTTCGCAGACACGGTCTTCTTGGCGGCAGGCTTCGTCGCTACAGCTTTCTTCGCTACTTTCTTCGCGGAAGTTTTTTTACCTGCAAGCTTTGCGCTACCCGCTTTCGCCGCACCACTGTCGGCGCCGTCAACCAGAAAGCTCGTCCGGTCTTTCGCTGCCGCAAGCCACGCGGGTGCCGGACCACGTCCGCTCCAGGTTGCTCCGGTCTTCGGGTCGAGGTATTTTGCGGGCTGCGGTCCTTTAAGCTGTCCCTTGGAAGCAACTGCGCCTGCAGCTACCGAGGCTTTCTTGGCCGTAGTCTTGGCCTTACTCACAGGATTCACAGGACTCACGCTTGCCGCACGAACGGCATCAATGCCACTCGCAATCAGGAACTTGGCGCGATCCTTAGCCTCCGCAATCCATGCCGGCGCACGACCGTGGCCGGTCCAGGTGGCGCCTGTCTTAGGATGTTGATACTTTGGCGGGGTACCGCCCTTTAGACTTTTGGTGGCCTTCGCCTTAACAATTGGAGCACTCCCATTCGCTGCTTTCGCATCGCGCTTTGCCTTTGCTTTGGCCTCGATGTCCTCAGTGGTCAAACCGTGCGTCAGCATGATTTTTCGAATTTGGTCGAGCGCGGCTTGCGCCTTTTTTGCGATCAACGTATCTGCTTGCACCTGCAATTTCTTCATCTTTGCTTGGATCTGTTCGAGGGTGGGCATCGTGAGCTCCTTAAATGGATATGGCCGCACTATGCCATGAGCCTCGATAGTGCGAAAGCGCTGATAGGGTTTTCGCGTTACGCAGATGCAACCAACTATGGCGGTTGAACCGGGAAGGGGCCTTCGCGATTTGAGTTTGTCTGCCACCGTTCATGTACGCCCGATCATCGCGACACCATGCTAGTTGAGACACTATTTTTCTCAAAACAGCGACTGCCCGAGAGTAAAGCTGTTGTTTGATTCGACCGTCGTTGATCGTGCTCCAAGCCCTATTGGGTAAGAGTTCCACTAGATCCACCTCCATGAAGCGAGGTACAGGTCACCGTCTTCGTGACTTTTGTGCCGAAAACCCCTTAATTCACGAGCTCAGACGTTGCGTCTTCATGTTGGTGTTGTTACGCTGGCGCCAAACCCGAGAATTTGTACCTTTGCGTTAGTCGGTGACGGCGCAAAGGCAAAGGCCTTGGGCAACCTTTGACTAGAAGAGAGGCATTCATGGCAACTACCGCCACCAAGAAAACCGCGGCGCCGGCGACGAAGAAAGCGGCAGCACCCGCTACGAAAAAAGCGACAACTGTCAGCAAGAAAGCTGCGCCAGTCGTGAAGAAAGCGGCCGCGCCTGCAGTGAAGAAACCAGTCGAGGCGGCTCCCTTGAAACCGATCAAGGATACGTTCACGAAGGCGTCGCTGACCATTCACCTTGCCGAGCGCTCCGGCGTGGAGCCGAAGGCGGCCAAGGCGTTGTTGGCGGCACTCGAAGAAACGGTGCTCGCATCGATTCACAAGAAGGGCGCACAGGAGTTCACGCTGCCGGGCTTGCTGAAGGTGGTTGCGCAAGACGTGCCGGCCAAGAAGAAGCGCTTCGGCAAGGATCCGTTCACGGGTGAAGACAAATGGTTTGCGGCGAAGCCGGCTTCGGTGCGCCTCAAGGTGCGCCCGCTAAAGAAGCTGAAGGATGCTGCGCTGTAAGCGAAAGTGTTCTGAAGTGATAACGCCCCTCGCGACGAAAATCCGAGGGGCGTTTCCCATTTTACGCCCAGCATGGGCGCAATCTTGGAGATGTAAGTCCTCCCGTGAGTTGACCACAGCGAACGAAGTGAAGCGCAACTGCGCGAGGGCGCCGGCGGAGTGAACGCCTCTCGTCGACCCGGATCAGGTCGCCCCGACGTTAGCGGTAAGTTGTATCTCCGACGAGTTACTCGATGGGGAACCGGGGATCAACTGTGTCTGGCTCACCGTCGTTTGACATGAAAATCGCTAGCCAACGAGTACTTTGAAACTGGGCGGCTATCACCATCATCAGCACTGTCAGGGGAGTTGCGAGAATGGCGCCCGGTACACCCCAGAGGAGCGTGCAGATCCCTAACGCGAACATCCCCACGAGTGGATCCGTGTTAGTGCTTTTGGCCTGGAGTTTGGGCAGTACGAGATTGTGTGCGACCTGGAAAATCGAGAGAACGATCGCGAACACACCAAGAGGCACGGCAATCGATTCGCTATGGATTGCGGCAAAAAGTGCCGGCACAACGCTGGCAACAAACGGTCCGACGACGGGCATGAATGCCAGCAGAAATACCGTGACCGACCAAAATGCCGTATTAGGCAATTGAGCGAAACGGAAGACGGCTGCGGCGATCGCGGCAATCGCCAGGTTGACGGCAGTCTGGGAAATCAGATAGATCTGCACGCTACGGACGACTTTATAGAGCACCATCCGATGGGAGTTCGCTCTCGCTTCGTTGGTAGCGATCTTGACAACCTTTGGGTCGGTGTCTGTCGTGGGTCCCAAAAGCATAAACATGAAGAAAAATAACGTAAGAAACGCTTCCGACACCGCCTCGCCTATCCCGGAAGCCAAGCTGTGCTCCAGTGCAGGGAAGTCGATAAACCCAAGGACAGTTGCTAGATCGAACTTTCGCCCAAACCCTACGCTGACCGATCGAATGAGGCTGTCGAGCTCAGCGGGGAGGGCCGGACCTTGTTTGATGAGATCGCTCGTGCCCTGGAGGATAACGATAAGAATGCTGTATGCGCTGAAGCCGACAATAACAGCGGTCGCAACGAGTACCAGCCATCTTGGCGCACGGGGAAGCATGCGCATCACCAGTGAAACGATGCCCCCAATGAGAATACGGAGCAACACGGCCAGAAAAAAAGGGACGAGCACCGGGCGCAAAAAATACAGGATCGCCAGACACGCCGCTACACCGGTTGCCGTCTGCGCGACGGAGCTAGGGGTTGTCGCCATCGTTAATCTTCGAAGTGGTATGAATCGGTAAGCGCAGATTGTAGATTGTTCGCATTTCCGTCGGTGGGAATATCAGGCACTCTCGCTGTGAACAGGATCGTGCGTCGTAGACGAGAGTGAACCAAACCGTGGGAGGTCAGTTCACGCCGCTCGGCGCTCACTTGGCGAGTTTGCAGCTGCAGAAGTCTTGGCCAACACGGCAAGTTTCTTAACCGAGAATTCTTTGTTTAGAACAGCAATTCTGACCTGTGCCAGGCAGTGCGCTCCCTCGTCCGTCCATCGCATTTGTTGCTTCTTCGCCATGCGATGGCTGACCACCAGGTTCACCGCGGACTCGGCAATGCTGCTGCTGATCGGTAGTCCCTTGTGATAGCGCATTCCATAGTTCACCAGCGTACCGGCGTTGTTCTCGGTGTAGAAGTACAGGCGGCGCAGGTTCCGGAACAACGTCGAGTGCTCATAGCCTTCCTTCTCCAACAGTGTGGCATGCAGGGCCTTGATGCGGGACGCCGATCGTCGGCTCTTTCCATGCCAAACCAGCCACTTGGCGTGATCGATCTCTGTCTCTACAGCGATTCGCTCGTGGGGCTCCACCGTCTCGCTTCCTAACACCGAGTTCTTGGCAGCCTTGAACTTCATCGCGATGTGAAACCAGTCCAGGATCCTTCCCCGAGCGAGCTGGCTGCCGTCCACAGCCTCGCCGAATTCGCCAGCGTCATCGCTGATCACGGTGACTCGCTCGTCTGGAGCCACGCCGCTTGCAAAGAGAAATTGGTCCAACCGCGCGGGCGCCGATGGCACTAGCTTATGCACGTACGCGTAGAGACGCGGAGTGCGATCAGCAAGAGTTGCACGGCCCGCAACGATGTTGACATGTCGATCCCGCGTTAACTTCTGCGCCCAAGGCGATTTCATCTCCGCAAGGTCGCGCGCCGCCTTGCGGCTCTTGGGGCTGCTGCTGAAGCTCAGCCACGCCGAGTCGACGCTCACGCAGCCGACGGTGGTCGATCGCGAACCTGTTCTGCGCTGACCGCTTTTGGTCCAGACGCGATATCGCGCTCGATCTGCGCGTCCAGCGCGCTACCGATGGCGAGGATCCGACGGCGAGTACTACCGAAGGAAATCCCTTTGTCCAGCGGAAGGACCTCTCGAAGCAGCTCAGTGGCCTGACGGTAGGGTAGATGGGCGGCCCATTTGGCCTGCAGGTACTCCAATTCCGGCGTCACACGCTGGTGAACGGCCTTGCACAGCGGACTCACAGAGCGGCGGGGTTGACCTTGCTTTGCCGCGCAGCTGCACGCCCACAGCCTCGGACTCGGCACGTCGACCTTGCCAAATACGGTTCGCACCACGATCGACCGGGCATCCTTGTGCGCCAGCATTGAGCCACAACGGTGGCAAGCCAATTGGCTCTCCATCCACCCGGCAGTCTGCTCCGATACCAGTAACGATTGAACCTCAGCGAGCAAGGCGCGACCTTCGGCAAGTGTGAGTTCCAGGCCGGCGACGCTTCGGTCCTTTCGTTCCACAACAGCAACGGTCGTCGCTTCAGTCTCACTCGTTTCCCCACCCTCGAGGCGGGCCTCGATGATCAGTCGCATGGCAACTCCGATCGTTTGGCAACGTCGCCAGCATAGCTGATAAGGCCAGCGTGCTGGGCGGACTCGCTGGGCTCTTTTCGTTAGAAACGTCGCGGATTCCAACCGCCGTATCCCATCAGGTAAGCCATCTCGTCGTCTATGACGGCGGTCAAGTCGACGGAAATAGCCTCCCACGGTTTGGTTCATTCTCGTCTACAACATCGTACGTCAACTTTCTAAAAGCTTTCTGGTGGCTTTGGGTTGCATGACGCCAGTCGCAGCTTTGCGAAGTTCAAGCTGCGTATGCCCATCGCATGAGGTCGCGTCCGGCCACTTTCGGCCGTTCGACGCTACCCTGCGGATTGCTGACAATCGTAACAAGGCGTCAGTAAGTGCCTTCGTTCGGATCGCAGATTGTCCAGCATCTTTGTCCCCGATCTTCTGCATACGGCCGCATGAAGATAAATCTATACGCACAAACTCTCAAGTTCGGTGCGCCTGCGCCGAAATACTCTTAGAGCGCCTGAGTTAAGCCGGTCTGGATATGAGCTGCTTCGTAGTGCATCAATTATGAAGAGGATTACTAATTGTATTGCGAGTGCGTGCGTCCGTTTGTTGCTTTCTTCAGATGAAATCGAGCAACGAGACTCTGATTTTCTTACTCGAAACTGTGCGCAGAATTTGCGCGCGTCTCATGCGATCACCCGCAATGGAAAAAGTCCTTCAACTTCAAGGAACGGCAACATGACATTCAGCAACATGAGACTCGGCACCAAATTGATCAGCGCGTTTGTACTCGTATGCTCGATCGGCGCGGTCGTCAGCGGGATCGGCATCCGCAATATGGCCCAGATTAATGACGAGGGCGACAAGGTCTACCATCTTGACCTCGTGGGGCTATCCTTGACCCAGAAGGCGAATATCGATCTGCTGGAGGCTGGCCGCTCGTTGAGCAACGCCATACTGGCCTCCAGCGCTGAGCAGCGAGCCGGCTTCCTGGACCGAAGCGAGAAAAACCTCGCGCGGGCGCGGGATGCGCTCGACAAAGCCAGACCGCTGTACTGGAGTGAAAAAGGTAAAGCGGTCTTCGCTGAACTTGATCAGAGCTGGCGCGACTACGCCCAGGCCTTCAAGGAGATGGGAACGAAAGCCAGCACGGCTCCGTTGCAGGATCGCAGCGAGCTAACCGAAAACTTGTTCGGCAATTTCCGGCAGAAGGTCAACAAGGTTGACGAACTGATGAACACCCTGGTCAGCAGGAAGCAGGAAGACGCGAAGGAAGCCGCCGAATCCAACCAGAATCTGTATCTGGAAAGCCGCAATCTTATGATCATCCTGGTGATCTTTTCTGCCTTGACCGGAATTGGAATTGGCGCTTGGCTGACGCGCAGCCTGACGCGACAGTTGGGAACAGAGCCGGCAACAGCCGCCGACCTGGCGAAAAGCGTCGCGGCAGGCGATCTCAGCGTAAGCATCGACCTGCGGCCCGGCGACACACATAGCCTGATGGCATCGCTGAAGAACATGCGCGACAGTCTATTGCTAGTTGTGTCGGATGTACGCGAGAACGCCGACGGTGTTGCTACGGCAAGCGCGCAAATCGCTCAGGGCAATCTGGATCTGTCGAGTCGCACCGAGGAGCAGGCGAGCGCTCTGGAAGAAACCGCCGCTTCGATGGAACAGCTCACAGCTACGGTCAAACAAAACGCAGAAAACGCCAAGCTGGCTAACGAACTGTCGCAGAGCGCGAGTACGATCGCCGTCAAAGGCGGAGCGGTTGTTGATGAGGTCGTCGAAACGATGACTGGTATCAACGACAGCTCGAAGAAGATTGCCGAGATTATCAGCGTAATCGATGGTATCGCCTTCCAGACCAATATCCTCGCGCTGAACGCTGCCGTGGAAGCGGCGCGAGCCGGTGACCAGGGTCGTGGCTTCGCTGTGGTTGCCGGGGAAGTGCGCAACCTGGCACAGCGCAGCGCAGCCGCGGCCAAGGAAATCAAGACTCTGATCTCAACTAGTGTTGAACGTGTAGCACAGGGTACCGCCCTGGTTAATCACGCTGGCACGACAATGACCGAGATCGTCAGCGCGATCGCGCGTGTGACCGACATCATGGGTGAGATCAGTGTGGCCACCAATGAGCAGAGCGTCGGCATGGGGCAAGTGGGCGAGGCTGTGAGTCAGATGGACCAGGTTACGCAGCAGAACGCTGCGTTGGTAGAAGAGAGTGCTGCGGCTGCAGAAAGCCTGAAGTCCCAAGCCCAGCAATTGGTGCAAGCCGTGGCAGTGTTCAAACTGTCGGACAGCGCCGCGTCTGCCATTAGTAGCCTGACAGCACCGGCGAGAATGGCTGCCAAAGTACTTCGCGGTACGAACCGAGCCGAAAGTCGGGGTGCTCCCGCAATCCAAGGTTTGCACTGAGAGAATGCCGTGAGTTCACCTGGACTTTGCTGGGTGGCTGCACGGCCGCTTCGAGGAGATTCGAGCGTCAGGATCGCGGCGACCCGTGCCATTCGAACGCGCAGTTCGTGAACGCCTAACGTGCGCAAATCTATGGTCCACCCACGAATTGGAAGCGACGTTTTTTGCTGCCTGGAAGGGGCGTCTGTTTATATCTATTCGGTCTCGGTACGAGGTTCCGGCCGTGATGGGTATCCGCGCGCGATCGACCTATGAACTTCCGCGGCCTCAGTGAGCCTTGTGCGCACACAGGTTCACGATCGCGCCGATTGACTGTTCTTCGACACAATGTCACTTGCAGTAACGGGACGGGAACTCAGGCTGGACGATAGTTTTTCATTAGTAAGCAAGGCCCAGGCGATGCGCGCCAGTTTGTTGGCCAGCGCGACGGCAGCAATGTTCAGATGACTGCGCGCTTCGAACTCAGTGAGCCAAGCTGCCAGCCGGTGTTTTGATCGGTTCAACCGGCTCATGACACCGCGTGCACCGTGGATTAGCAACTTTCGCATATAGCTGTTGCCTCGGCGCCCGCCGCCCAGAAGACAAGGCTTGCCGCCCGTACCAAGCTGCCGGGACACGGGGCCGATCCAGGCGGCCAGATCCCGGGCGTGCCGGAATTACTTGGCGTCACCTACAGCGGCGACGAGCGCGGTGGCACTGAGTGTGCCAAACCGGGAATGGTGACGAGGCGCTGACAGAGCTCGCTGCCGCGCAATCAGTTCGATCTCACGCGTGAAATTGGTGATGGCCTCGTCCAGTTCTCTCCAGCGTCGAACAAGGATATCCAGCAGTCGCAGCATCACGACCGACAGCCCGGAACTAGCGTCGTTCATGAGCTCCGGCAAACGGTGCTGCAGCTTCGCTCTGCTTTGCACGACGGTCATGCCGTCTTCCAGAAGAAATGCCCGGATCTGGTTGATCTGTCCAGTCCGTTCCCGGATCAGCCGATCCAGTGCGCGGTGCAGCGCCTGAAGGTCGAGTTCCTCAACCGATTTCACCCCGCGTTCAGCCGCTCGATATTTGCGGGTGCCGTACCCACTCGCCCAGGGTGAGTGTCGCCCAAGCAGGAATGGGCCGAAGGGCCAGTTGCATAACCTCCGTGCGGACAACCTTAAATGCCTGTCCCTGCTGCGGCACCCACGGCGTACCCGAGATTGTGAGTCTTGGCAGCGTCACGATTGCTGCGGGTCGAGCTAGGTTAGTCCCGGTGAGCCTTGCTGCAATGGCAGATTTCATTCCCGCATCGCGAGTCCGAGCATGGATCCCCCTGCGACTGCGTAACTCCGCTATCGTCGGAGAGCGCGGAGTCCGTGAGAAGCCTACTCAATTTTTACATGACGCCGAGTCTGCATCTTCGATGCATTTAGGGACAGCTGCGCACAAGTGGATTTGGCGAGGATAGGTTTGCGCTGTGAGTCGGAGGGATTTAAAAATTGCTTATGCCGCTCTAAAGTCACTTTTTTCTAGATAAGTAATCCTTAGGGTCGCGAAGCGCAAACTAACAACATGCATTGTTAACCATATTGACACTGATTGCGGTAATTTTTGTCTCGGAGATTGCTGTCTCTGGCGGTCAGCTATCAACGATGTTCAATCGGTTGCTCGGAGGCTCCGGGCGATAAATGATCAATTGAGAAACATCATGAGATCTTTACTCAACACCTTCTTGTGTCGCCTCCACGCTGATCGTTCCCGCCGCGTCATTCGCACAGAGTTCAAATGGGCCCATAACCCGTGCGTAAGTCAAAGCTCAAGTGGTCGAGGCAGAGCAGCAGGGCACGGTACATCAATCAAAGGCCCGTTACCCGCCGGCAGCCCCGTGGACGACCCACACGCAGAGCGCACCCGACCTTCTTATGGAGCGACGACGTATGGCTCTTCGCGATCCGGCGCATCACTGCCACTTGATTCAAATGTCACACCGTTCAAGAATCATTGATGTGCGCAGCACATCCTTCGCAGCGCCGAATGAGTCGCGGTTCGCTTGGGGTAATCTATGTCGTGTTCGATTTTCCTTAATATCGGCTTGAATCGATTTTCCCTGTCACGAGTCGCGAGTTTTCGCGGCGCAATTCTTCATGGATGGGCGTAACATCCCGGCAGGTCTCGCCCTCCGATTTCGTTTTCTGCGACCGATGTTCTCATTAATGTACGGTCGGGGTACTTCACCGCGATACCGAACTCCAGCGTCATTTCCCCGATGGCGAAGGCGCAATCTTCACACGCCGAGTCCGTCCCATGGATAACAGCGGGTCAGTGCATCCAATAGTCCTCGGGAATCTTGCGGTCCGCTTCTGAAAGATACGGGTTATCGAGGTGGACAACCTTTCTGCCGGCCAGGTTCGCTTGTGTCAACGCATTCTGAATATACGGATGGGTGTTGAACAGCTTCATGTACGAGCCGTCTCGATAGGCTGCGGAGAACCCTTTCTCTATCGTCGCGGCGAGTTCCTTGTGACCCCGGGCGACATAGAACAGAAAATCCGACCGATATATCAGCAACAGCCTGTTCTCGACCGCAAGGTCCGGCTCCGTTTGCTTGCGCGCTTCCAGTTCAGCAAACGCTTCAATGACGCCGCGAGGGAAATAGTCGATCCGTCTGCCCTGGGTCATTTTGAAAAGCGTTTCGTAGGTCGCCGTTTGCACATTCAAGCCGGCGCTTCTCAGGATTTTTGTGTCGACCCATCCAAGCCCTTGCCCTCCTGTCAGCGCCTTCAGGTCGTCAAGACTGTCGATTCTGTCGAAATCCGGCTGCCGGTTTTTTCTTATGAGGAACACTCGATAGCCGATCAGGCCTCGGTGAATCGGGATGTGGACCACGTTCAGCCCGCGCTCGGCCCGTGCTTCCATGCTCGTCCAGTGCAGGTTGATGGTGTCATCGTCTGCAAGCTCGGCGAGCGCACGGCCACGCTCCATGACGACTTCCGCTTGTCGAGTCGTGAAGTCGGCATTGGCCGACTTCATCGCGAGATCAAGGACCGCCAGCGCGAAGGCGGCATGAACGTCGCCGCCGGGCCGAATCTGTGGGTAGACGATGTCGAAATGCTTCTTCGGCACGGCACGCGCGTTGAGCGCAATGGCCGTCGCACTGAAAGCTGCCAATAAGAGGCGCCTGCGGCGCTTAGATAGGGTTGCAGTTGACACTAGGACCACGTGAGGTTTCCGCGAGCCCGTGCCCGAGCGGCCATGTATTGTGTCATGGCAGTCGCATGCTGACAAACCGGACAAACGCGCTGGCGCGTCGCCAGCGCAGCGTTGATCGCATCGCATATCATCCGAGCGACTGAATCGACGAGCTGTTCTCCTGGAATGCCAAACCGCTGCTGCCGCTTTCGGCTACTCGGGAACCGCTGTGTCAGCAGACAGACGCCGCTGGCCTTGTTTGTCGCTGGTTGTTCGGCATAAGTGCCCCGTCACGAAGACGACACCCTGTTCCTACCCATTGTCTTCGCGATGTATAACGCCTCATCGGCAGCTTTAATCACAGCCGTCACGTCGCTATTTTGTTCCGGCTGCCAACTCGTCGCTCCGATGCTTGCGGTGATGCGTCCGTATTCGCTATTGGCGTGTTCGATCCCAAGCTCGCTGATGGCTAATCGAATCTTCTCGGCGATCAGCGATGCGCCCGCAGCAGCCGTGTCCGGAAGAACCACGATGAATTCTTCACCGCCGTAGCGCGCCGCGCTATCGGCGGGACGCCGGATGGTCTCACCAATGCATCGTGCGACCGCAGCCAGCGCTTCGTCACCCGCCAGGTGGCCATAGGCGTCGTTGTATGCTTTGAACCGGTCGATATCGACAAACAGCAGCGAAAACACAGTTCTCGTCCGTCTCGCGCGGCGCCATTCGCTGTCGAGGATCTCGCCGAGCGTACGTCGATTGTGCAGGCCTGTCAGGTCATCGGTTCTGGCAAGCAACTGCAGCTCCGATTCCGCGCGCATCCGTCGCCTGAGCTGGGCACCCAGCACGGCTGACAACACGACGAACCCGAAACCGAAACCCAGCATCAGCGTGCCGATAGTCAGTGCTCTCTGCCGCCAAGCCGCATAGATGTCCTGCTCCGCCGCTGCGACCATGATGATCAGGGGCAAGTGCGGAAAATTCTTGAATGAGTAAAGCCGGCGAACGCCGTCAATCGACGCGGTGTCGGAAAAACTGCCTTCTTGCGCGGCGACGAAGTGCTGAAAGGTACTCGCTCCCGTGATATCACGGCCAATGATGTGAGGGTCATACGGCTGACGCATAATCATAATGCCATCCCGACCGATCAGGGCCACGGACCCGTGCGAGCCCAGCGATAGCCCGGCGAATAGGTTGTGGAAATACTCTAGATCGATTGCGATGACCACAGCCCCGGCAAACGATCCGTCGAGATGCGAAAGCCGGCGACTCAGGACAATGCTCGGTGCCCCGTCGTGCAGCCGGGAGCGAAACGGATCGCTGATATAGAGGCCCACGTTCGGGTTATCCCGCTGCACAGTGAAATACTTGCGATCCGCGAAATTGCGCTTTCGCGGAACATCGCTAGCCGAGTCGATGACAATATTGCCGGATTCATCCAGTACGAGCATCGACTCGAGATATTTTGCGGTGGCCGCACGATCAAACAACAGCAGCCTTCGCAGGTGTAGCGGCAAAGCCATAACATCCGGTCGATGCAGACCGTCTACAACCGCCTGCAGCGAGAGCCCGTATAACTCGAAATTCCGCTCGATATCTCGTTCCGCGATTAGGGCGACGTTGTGCGATGTCTCCCTGGTTCGATCCAATGCGTCGCGTCGGCTCTGATACAGCACGATCGCGCACAGGCCGAGCATCATGAGGGCGACCAGCACACCGCCATAGACAACGCTGTTGGGCGACGCTAGCTTGCCTTGCAGCAATCTGTTTGTGGAGGACCTGAACCAATTATTTTTCTTTTCCATCGTCTGCAGTCGCGCCGAAGTGTCGTCGATTGAATTTCATAAAGCTTACGGGCGGCACGAACGTGGCGCCACGATCACGCAACGGGAAGCGCCAAGCTTGGCCAATGATATACACGGGTCATGTTGCAAAGAAAAGCGGTACCCGCTTAGGCCTTTCAGTTATAGAGTTGCATCCAGATTCGCTCGCGGACTGATTACCAGTTCACCAAGGCACGAGTATCGCTTATCCGTTGTGCCCCGGCGCCGCAACGCGAGCGGATCGCCGCCGCTCGCAACTCATGTTTTACGTCAATTGCTGTCAGGAAACGGTTTCCAGGTTGATATGGTTTCCAACGGGGCCGATGGTTTCACTTGGCATGACGGAGGATTTCAGCCTTATCGTGCTCGACATGGCACTGATGCGGCAATTGACCGGCAGAGATCGTGTCGCGCGTACGCTCAAAGCAATAAACAGGGTTTGTCGTGATATGTGGTCTAGGCCACTTCGTGATCAACACGAGCGCTTGGCGAATCGGCCATACTAGGTCGCACGCATATGACTCCGGTCGAGTACCTAAGCGTTGTGTAGATAGCGAGCGCTTTAATGCGTCATCCGAGAGCGGACAGTCTGTGCCGGAGGGCATCGCGATGCTCAACGGTGAAAGTGGCAGCTAGCGTTTGCGGCGGGCATCAGGCATTCGTGCCACTTCAAACGAAAATCGTCGCGTCGACGGACCTGAGCATGTCCATGGCTGCAGAATGGGCATAACCGCCTCCGTGTTGACTTCAGTGGGTTGATATTCGACAGCTCGGTGGGCCGCCGCTATCGCAGATTCATGAGCGAGCAGACCGACGAAGGGTTCGGAGGAATTGACGGAAACGGCTGTTTTCATCAATCGGTCAGAGCAGGCAATAGTGTCCAGCCGAGTACGCCTTCCACCCCCGTAGGCGTTTTAAGAATTCTTTAAGTTTGTCGCCCTAGGCTACTGTTAGTAGTGTGGATTGCGTCTGAGGTTGTCGCGCGCCGGCCGCTTCGCGGCGACCGGTTCCATGTTGCCTGGAGCGATGTCATGCAAGCCGGGAATTTCATGCGTGCGCTGTTCGCAGCGTGCCTCGTGCCAGTGTTAGCAACTGGGTGCATGCCACGTCCAGCCGTGTCGTCGCCAGTACCTGGAAGGGCAAGCTTAGGCGTAACTTCGACGACCCCGCACGTCACCTCGACCGGGATTGTGACGGACTTCGCGGATGTCGTGCAACGGGACGGCCCGGCGGTAGGCAATATCCGTGCTGTTCAGGGGACGCCTGTCGCCAACATGACACCTCTTTGGCCGCCGGCGGCGAACGAACACGACCCGTTTATCCAGTTTTTTAGACAATTCTCGCCCGGCCAGTCCAGTCAATCTTTGCTGCCCCTTGGAACGCTCGGTTCAGGGTTCATCATTAGCCCGGATGGATATATTCTCACCGACGCCCGAGTCGTCGCAGGCGCAACGCAATTCCGGGTCAAACTGGCCGACCGGCGAGAATTCAAGGCGTCCGTCGTAGGAGTCGACGTGCCAGGCAATATTGCGTTGCTGAAAATCGACGCTCATGGGCTCCCGACTGTGAAAGTCGGCGCGCCGTCCGATGTAAAGGTTGGCCAATGGGTGGTCTCTATCGGTGCCCCGTACGGGTTTGAAAATACGGTCACGGCCGGAATTGTCAGTAGCAAGGCTCGATTGGTGCCGGACGAAACATATATTCCACTAATCCAGACAGACCTGACCCTCAACGCCGGCGATTCCGGAGGCCCACTGTTTGACCTGAACGGGGACGTTGTCGGCGTCGATGCGCCAGTTCATCGAACGTTTCAGGGACTTTCCTTTGCGATTCCGATCGACGTTGCGATGAGAATCGAGCACCAATTGAAGGCTTATGGGAAGGTTGAGCACGGGCGTCTGGGGGTGACGATTCAGGAAGTCAGCGCCCCGCTCGCTCGGTCATTTGGGATGACGCAACCGGTTGGCGCGCTCATCAGTTCAACCGACAGGAACGGCCCGTCGCCAAAAGCCGGCTTGCGGGCTGGCGATGTCATATTGAAACTTGACGGCCAGAAAATCACCGATTCGACGCAATTGCCGGTAGCCGTGGCCGAGTTGCGGCCAGGTTCCGCAGTTCGGGTTGAATTTTGGCGGGACCATCGAGCACATCAAATATCCGTGGTGTTGGGGGCAATGCAGAATGAGTCGCTTGCATCGGACGCATCGGGCATAACCAGCCAGACAACGGTTAGGCAGTATGGGTTGACGGTACGCGCTCTGACATCCGAAGAGCGGCAGAAGTTGGGAGTCGCTAGCGGAGTTCGCGTCGAACAGAGTCCGGGGCCGGCGGCGTTGGCTGGTATTCGCCCCGGAGACATCATCTCCCGTGTCGACAACACGCCGGTATCAAATGTCACTCAGCTTCGTCATGAACTACATAACGCCGGAGGCGATGTTGCCCTGCGAGTTCGGCGGGATGGACAACCGATTTTCGTGGCAATCAACCTGGGATAGGTGGTACCCGCGCGGGATGCTCCTGAGTTCAAGGCGTTCGACGGAGGTCAATATGAAGCAACATTCGGGATTACGGGTGAGTGCCATGGTTCTCCTGTGCGCCGGCACCACACAGCTTGCCTTGGCTATGCCGGCGAGCCTTCCGGCAGTACAGCACGCGGGTGTCATAAGCTATCTGTCTGGTGGAGTGGGGAGCGACCAGTCTGCGGAAATGAAGGGCGAGATGCATAACTATCCGCTCGTTCTCGAGTTCGCCGGCAAGACGAATGCTGGCAACGACTATCTCGCAGATATACCCGTCCAGATTTCCGACGCGCATGGCACCGTCTTGGTGGATACGAACGCCCGCGGCCCGTTCATGCTGGTCTCACTACCGGATGGCCGATACACCGTGACCGCCAGATACAAAGGAACGCAGCAACGCCGAGTGGTGAATGTCGCAACCGGCGTGCACGAGCATGAAGCGTTCATATGGCCTATGTAGGAAGTGGAGCTGCCTATGGGCGGCGAGCGACTTCACCGATCCTTCGGAGGGCCAACATTCTGACGCCTGGGATACGCGGTGGCGGCGACGTTTCGTTTCTCAGCGTAGCGGACACGAAGCGGAACACAGAGTCGTCCCTGATTGACGGCTCGATAAAGCGCAGTCGAACACATGAGAGACCAAATGACATCGAAAATTTTTAAACTGCTGGCGGTTATTGTGGTCGCTGCACTGGCAGCATGTCACTCGGGCGTCAAGCTCAACCAGGGCACAAACGCAAACGGCATTGGTGGCGGTGTCGGCGCACAAACGAACCCGAACGCCGTTGCTCAGGTCAGTGTCGACCCGCTGAACGACCCGAACAGTCCGCTCGCTAAACGCAGCATCTACTTTGACTTCGACGTCTATACCGTCAAGCCTGAATATGAACCGCTTCTGAAACTGCACGCAGATTATCTGAAGAGCCATCCACAACGCCATGTACGCATCGAGGGCAACACCGACGAACGCGGCTCGAGCGAATACAACCTCGCGCTGGGTCAAAAGCGTTCCGAGGCGGTCCGCCGTGAACTGGTTCTCTTCGGCGTTCCCGATTCGCAACTCGAGGCGGTCAGTTTCGGAAAGGAAAAGCCAGTCGCAACAGGACATGATGAAGCATCGTGGGCGCAAAACCGCCGCGCCGATTTGGCTTATCAGCAGTAGTCTCCGAGGCTCAGTGCATCGGACTGCTTCGCAACTGGGCGGTGAGATTACGACGACTTTAGTTCCGTCAACGGCCTTGGGGCTGCGACTCGCAGTGCAACCTCGCCATTGCTCTGTTATCGCTCAAGCGCGTCGGGGTCGTTGAGCCGATGCGGTAGCTTGCCAGCGGTCATCCGTTGTCGGCTTCTCAGAAAATGCGCACTAATCAGTCAATGGAGTCCTCGTCGTTGAAGTATCGGAGAATTTTCGGTCGCGGCGCAGAATACCCTGACGAAACAAAAATCAAATGGATATAAGCCTCGAACGTACGGAGGGCGAGGTGAAAGCAGATGCGAAAGAAGGCATGGACGGTAGTCGTCGCAAATGGTTGCTTGCAACATCGGTTGCGGGGGCCATCGCCGGCGTATCCACGCTTGTGCCGTTCGTCAATTCGTTTGCGCCGTCAGAAAGAGTAAGAGCGGCGGGCGCACCGGTCACTGTGTACATCAGCGATCTGATGCCCGCCAATATGGTGACAGTTGCGTGGCGCGGTATGCCGGTATTTCAAGTCAACCGAACAAAGAGCATGTTGAGTGATGTGGTCAAAGCCAATCCCTTGGTCGCTGACCCCTCAACCGACCATCCGTTCTCGACGCCGCTGCCAACCTACTGCAGGAATGAATACCGCGCGAGCAAATCACCCGAACCTCCTGGTTGTTGTGGGAGTTTGCACGCATCTTGGATGCACATCGCGACCGAGATTTCAGCCGGGCCCACAGGACAACTTGCCGGACGATTGGCCAGGCGGCTTCCTGTGTCCGTGCCATGGCTCTACATACGACCTCGCCGGTCGTGTCTTCAAGAATAAGCCGGTTCCGCAGAACCTGGATTTGCCGAGCTACATGTTTGTGACACCGATAAGTGTTCTGACTGGCCAGGACGAGAAAGGGAGAGGCATAAATGGACTGTTCATGCTTTCGTAGAGCGTGCGACCGTGGAACTATTGTCTTACAACCCGAGTACGCTGCCGATGTCGATCGTTTGGCACACGGCGCGGTGTCTCCCGATATCAAGGGCGTGGGTAGCAATGCTGTGCGTTAGGTAGCTGCGTTGCTCCTGTGTCGGCTTTCCACGGCTTGACGCGTACGAGGCATGCCCCGGTTGGTTTGGGACGAGGCTCTCGAGTTCAGGCCCAGATTGATGAATTGCTGGTGATGCAGAACGGGGAACGAACTGGATTGAAGGAGTCGTCGAGATGAATGTACGTTTGGGATTGTTGCGCGCAAGCGCTGCGCTGCTCATTACGACAGGTGTGGCGAACGAATCGGACACCCAAATTGACCATCAGCCAGCGGGTCGTGCTTTTATGGAACAGAGCGCCGACGAGTCCGCGCAATCAAGTACCGACATGTCTTATGGACAAGTACGTCATGTGGCCGACTCACCAACTCAAGCCACATCGGACACGTCCTATGGTGGCGTCTTCAACATTCATAGTGAGACCGGGAGTCCGCATATTCGAACTTGCTCCACGGGGATTCAATGTAACGGTACCTTTGGACAATGAGGCACTGCTGACGTAGGTGTGGTCGTGTCTCGGTACGCACGATTTCCTCTTTGCGTGCGGGCCGCGAATGAGTTACGAAAATCGAGCACTCGATTGGGGTGCGAGGAGGCCAACCCCTAAACCGTTCCGTTGCAATTCTCATCGCTCTCATCACAAGCCTTGAAGATGAGCGAGTAATTCCTCGTTTTTTAACGATGTAGCACTAGAAAGGAGACAAGTGATGAAAGCAGCCCTTAAACCTGCGCTCAGGGTGGTCGGCGCAGCAGCTGTCGCGTGCGCGGCACTGAACGCGTCGGCCGCGACGGTGACGATCGCGACCTTGAACAATCCGGACATGATCGAACTGAAGAAGCTGTCGCCGGCGTTCGAAAAGGCCAATCCGGACATCAAGCTCAACTGGGTGATTCTCGAAGAAAACGTGCTGCGCCAGCGCGCCACTACCGACATCACGACTGGGAGCGGCCAGTTCGACGTGGTGACGATCGGCGCCTACGAGACGCCACAATGGGGCAAGCGCGGCTGGCTGACACCGCTCACGAACCTGCCCGCCAGCTACGATCTGAACGACGTCGTGAAGACGGCCCGCGACGGGCTCTCATATAACGGCTCGCTGTACGCGTTGCCGTTCTACGTCGAAAGCTCGATGACGTACTACCGCAAGGACCTGTTCGCGGCGAAGGGCATGACGATGCCCGATCAGCCGACCTATGACCAGATTCAGCAATTTGCCGACAAGCTCACCGACAAGGCCAATGGCGTCTACGGCATTTGCTTGCGCGGTAAGGCCGGGTGGGGCGAAAACATGGCGTACGTAACCACGCTAGTGAATACCTTCGGTGGCCGCTGGTTCAACAAGAAGTGGGAGCCGCAACTGACCTCACCGGAATGGAAAAAGGCCATTAACTTCTACGTCAACCTGCTGCAGAAAGACGGCCCTCCGGGAACGAGTTCGAACGGCTTCAACGAAAACTTGACGCTGATGTCTTCTGGCAAGTGCGCGATGTGGATCGACGCGACGGTGGCGGCAGGGATGCTCTATAACAAGGAGCAGTCGCAGATCGCCGACAAGGTGGGCTTCGCTGCCGCGCCGATCGAAGTCACGCCGCGTGGTTCGCACTGGCTGTGGGCCTGGGCGCTGGCAATTCCGAAGACGTCGAAGCAGAACGCAGCCGCGAAGAAGTTTATCGAATGGGCCACCTCGAAGGACTACATCGAGATGGTCGCGAAGGACGAAGGCTGGGCCTCGGCGCCTCCGGGAACGCGTCAGTCGACCTATGCGCGCCCCGAGTACAAGGCGGCGGCTCCGTTTGCCGACTTTGTGCTGAAGGCGATCGAAACGGCGGATCCGAATCACCCGACGCTTAAGCCGGTGCCATACACCGGTGTGCAGTTCGTCGGCATTCCTGAGTTCCAGTCGTTCGGTACCGTGGTGGGCCAGAGCATCTCGGGCGCGCTCGCTGGACAGATGACGGTCGATCAGGCGCTGGCAGCCGGGCAGGCCACGGCCGAGCGCGCCGTGCGTCAGGCGGGCTATCTGAAGTGAAGCAAGCCGGATGACGCCAGCCAGCCGGGCCTTGCAGCACCACGGGCCGTCATGTCGCTATCGTTCCGCTCGAGCCACGTGCGGGTGGCTCTGATGTGATGGACGGCTCTGTCGGGTTGATGGGAAGGCGGCGGTCGAATGAAGTGATGAAGAAAACGAAATCGCTTTATCACGGTCACCGCTTCCCCGCCGTTGCCATCAGCTGCGCGGTTCGGTGGGATTTCCGGTTCAGCCTGAACGAGCGCGACATCGAGGAGTTAATGCTCGAACGTGGTGTCGTGGTCAGGTACGAAACGATCTGTTGCTGGCGCGACAAGTTCGGCGCTGGATTCGCCCATTGCGCCAAAGCGGCGCGGCGCAAGCCGCGCAGCACATGGCATCTGGACGAAATGTTCGTGACGCTGTGTGGCGAGACATATCTGTGATGGCGAGCGGTCGACGAGCATGGTGCCGAACTTGACGTGCTGGTGCAAAAGAGGCGCGACAAGGCTGCGGCAAAGCGCTTCTTCCGGGGCGGATGCGTTCAAACCCGGTGCCGCACAGAATCGTTACCGATCAGCTGCGCAGCTATCCAGCGGCGAAGGCTGACATTCCCGAGCTCGCTCATGTGAAGCACGTTTTCGTCAAAGCGGCTGCACGCGTGAACAACCGTGCCGAGGACAGCCACCAGCCGACACGCAGGTGCGAACGCCAGATGTGCGGTTTTCGCGATGCGCGTCGCATGCAGGCATTTCTCTCATGCTTCGGACCAATCCGGCAGCACTTCGCGTTGCCCAGACATCAAATGAACGCGGCATGTCGTCGTACCGCACTCAAGGAACGGTTCGCCACATGGCATGGTTGGACTGTTACTGATGCAGTCGAGAAAGCTATCTGATAAGGATAACTATTATTCAGCTATACAGGTAGTCTAGCCTGCCAACTTGAGAGAGCCCAAGGCGGTGTACCTCGCGTACTTCAGGTGGCCGGAAACGCAGGCCAAGCTCGGTGCGGTTATGTTCCGTTCTGAGATAGCCATGCGATAACCCCCTTTCAGGGGCCGGGACGTGATTCTGGGACTTTTTTTGGGGGGAGGCGGCTGTTCCGCCGTTATCGCTGGTTTTTGCGCTTGCCGGCGGCACCGTCCAAGAATGCAAAGTGCTCGACCTGCAAGTGCTCCGGCATCGACGGACGTCCAGCAACCACTCCGAATCTCTTTCGTCTGGCTTTTCGGTTGCGTGTCCTATTCGTCCATGCGGAATCGCTTCGTGGCGGATGTTTATCGGACGCCTTGCATGAGACCACAGGCGGCGAAGACCGTTGTCACCCGATTGTCGGTCTGGAAAAGCAAAGAACAAGGGGCGCAGTGCAAACCGGCCCCCCTCAGCATAAGATATCTAAATTGGGAGCGTATACTCGCCCTGCGAATCTGCGAACTCCAGTGAAAGATCACGCTGTCTGGCTGGAGCGGGTGGCGATGGTAGAGCACGTCGCCCCCTCGACCGTTCACCGTCGCGGGTGCTCGCACAACAAACAAGCTAAGGCCATGTCTACTCCGCCCACTGCAACGAGCTCGTCGACAGTCTGTGTAGCCCACACCTCGACGGCGGCTTCGGCAGATGGCCTCACTGGCGATGAAGCTCGTCGGCGGTTGGCAACGTCGGGCCCGAACGCGATCCCCGATACGTCGGCGAACCCGTTGCGCATGGCCCTAGAAAAGTTCTGGGCGCCCGTTCCGTGGATGCTCGAAGCTGCCATCGTGCTCCAGTGTGCACTGGGGAAATTCGTCGAAGCTGGAATCATTGCCGGTCTGCTTGTTTTCAATGCTGCACTCGGTCTATTCCAGGAAAGCCGTGCCCAGGCGACGCTCGCTGCGTTGAAATCACGGTTGGCCCTGACCGCGTCGGTCAGGCGCGATGGTACCTGGCTGACTATACCCGCCGCTGAATTGGTTCTAGGAGACGTGGTCAAGCTGTCGCTCGGTGGTGTAGTTGCTGCGGATATGCGGCTCATCTCTGGAGGAGTCTTGCTCGACCAGTCAATGCTCACTGGCGAATCAGTGCCGATTGAAGCTGGCGTAGACGCGCAAACTTTTGCCGGCGCGCTGGTACGGCGAGGCGAGGCGGTAGCGGTGGTCACCGCGACCGGGGCGCTCACCAAGTTCGGCCGGACCGCCGAACTCGTCCGTACCGCCCACGTAGTGAGCTCCCAGCAAAAGGCGGTTCTGCGCGTAGTGCGCAATCTCGGGGCGTTCAATGGTCTTGTCATCGCAATGCTGGTGGTCTATGCCTACTTCCTCAAAATGCCAATTGCAGAGATCGTCCCGCTTGTGCTGACGGCGGTGCTGGCATCGATCCCGGTTGCGCTTCCGGCAACCTTTACTCTTGCGGCCGCGCTTGGCGCTCGGGAGTTGGCAAAGCGTGGCGTGTTGCCGACGCGTCTCTCCGCGGTGGATGAAGCGGCGACCATGGGCGTGTTATGCGCCGACAAGACAGGCACCCTGACGCGCAATGCGCTCGCGGTCGCCACCGTCTGGCCAATGCCAGACTTCGATAAGCAGCGCGTCCTGACGCTGGCGGCACTGGCGAGTGCAGATGGCGGACAGGATCCTGTCGACGGGGCCATTAGGGTTGCGGCCTCGAACAACGGGGTTTCCGACGTGCCTACATTGATCAAGTTCACACCATTCGATCCGACGAAAAAGATGTCAGAAGCGATAGCAACAGATTCGGCGGGGGGCACACAACGGATTGTAAAGGGGGCCTTCACTTGGGTCGCAGGGCTCGCAGAACCATCACAGACTGCGGACGCGGCGGCGAACGAACTTGAGGGGCAGGGCTTCCGGGTTCTCGCAGTCGCGGCGGGATCCGGGGCGGCGCTGAAGCTCGCGGGGCTGGTCGCGCTGAGCGATCCACCTCGTTCAGACTCAGCAGCGCTCGTGACGGAATTGCACGGATTGGGCGTGCGAACGCTAATGGTGACGGGAGATGCGGCGGCGACCGCAGCCGTTGTGGCGCGCGCGGTGGGACTCGATGGCGCCACATGTCCGCCCGGTCCAATCCCGGAAGGGTTGCAACCGACAGCGTTCGCGGTCTTCGCTGGCGTGCTGCCTGAGGACAAATACAAACTCGTCAAGCAGTTCCAGGCGGGTGGACAGATCGTCGGTATGTGCGGCGACGGCGCCAACGACGCGCCAGCGCTGCGCCAGGCGCAAATTGGAATCGCGGTGTCGACGGCGAATGACGTCGCCAAATCGGCCGCGGGCATGGTGCTGACTGAACCTGGGCTCGGCGGCATCGTTGCGGCAGTGAAGGAAGGGCGGGTGACATTCCAGCGCATCCTCACGTACACGCTGAACTCAATTATCAAAAAGGTCGTGGCAGTACTTTTCCTGGTACTCGGCTTGATCATGACCGGGCACGCCATCCTGAACCCGCTATTGATGGTAATTGTGATGATCACCGGCGACTTCCTTGCCATGTCGTTGACGACGGACAATGTGCAGCCTTCGAAGTTTCCGAATGCATGGTGCATTGGCAACCTTACGATCGTGGGTGTTCTTCTGGGCGTTTGCTTGTTGACCTTCTGCGTTGGAGTGTTAGCCATCGGCAAATTTGAGATGGCCCTCGGAAGCGACGAACTGAGAACCGTTGCCTTTGTTGTCCTGGTGTTCGGTAGCCAGGCGATGCTCTACGCGATTCGTGAGCGCCAGCACATATGGGGCTCCCGGCCGAGCCTCTGGCTCGTCGTATCGTCCGTTGCCGATATTGTGATCGCATCGACATTGGCTATCGGCGGGATCGCTATGACGCCTCTGCCGGTTTCAATAGTGGCGGGCGTGCTTGCCGCGGCTGCTGCTTTCGCTTTAGTCATGGGCCTGGTGAAGGTCCCCGTATTCGCTCACTTCAGGGTCGCGTAGAGCGTTATCCGAGCCTTCCCGGGTCTCAATATTGCAATGTGGTGGCGTTAGTCACGAGAATCGATCGGTGGAGGTGATGCAGCGGGAGAGGTCGGGATCGGGTACCTCAAACGATGAAAGTGACTCGGGTTGGCCGCGCAGACTAGAGGATACGAATGGAAATCAGATCAAGCGAATTTCGCGTGCCGGAAGGCGATGAGGTCAACTTCCGGAAGTGGCCAACGAGGATAAAGCCCATATACACGTCGAAGGAACATTATCAAAAGCTACTCGGGGAGCACGTCGCGCAGCTTAGCTCGCTGCAACAGCTTCTCTATGCGTCCAACCGCTGTGCCATCCTGCTGATCTTCCAGGCAATGGATGCGGCGGGCAAAGATGGTGCGATCAGGCACGTGATGTCTGGGGTCAACCCCCAAGGCTGCCAGGTATTCAGCTTCAAGCATCCCAGCGCCACCGAACTTGAGCACGATTTTCTCTGGCGCACCACCCGTGATCTACCGGAACGCGGGCGGATCGGCATCTTCAACCGATCCTACTACGAAGAGGTACTGATTGTCCGTGTGCATCCCGAGATCCTTCACGGCGAAGGATTGTCGGAGGCACTGCTCGATGAGAAGACAGTCTGGTACGACCGTTATCGCTCGATCGTGGATTTAGAAAAGCACCTACGCGTTAATGGGACCCGAATCATAAAATTCTACCTCCACCTCTCGAAGGAGGAGCAGCGCAAGCGGTTCCTAGAACGTATCGACGATCCGGAGAAGAACTGGAAATTCAGCGGTGCGGACATCGAGGAGCGGAAATTCTGGAAACAGTACATGGCAGCGTACGAGGCGTGCCTCAGTGCGACTAGCACCCGGGATTCGCCCTGGTATGTCGTTCCTGCCGATGACAAGGAGAACGCGCGCCTGATCGTGTCCCAGATTCTGCTCGATGCACTGGAAGAACTGAAAATGGCTTATCCAACAACGACCGCAAAGCGACGGCAGGAATTACAGGCTATCCGCAAGCGGCTCGCGAAGTGACCGTGAAGTTGTGTCCGCGCATCTGTATTGCTTCTGACGCTTCATGCGACTGCGTAGTCGTATGAAAGGGCGCCACGTAGCCGAAGTGATCTGAATCGACGCGAAACAAAGCGGCGAACGCTAGGGCGGCGTCATTACGCTGGGTGACGCGCTAGGATTTGTCGGCGGTCACGCCCAGCCCTCCAAACTCGCCGCAATGGCGGTGATGTGGAAGACGGAGCCCACACCTGCGCCATTCAACCTTGCCGCTTGGCCGTTACAAAGCGAGCGGCGCAATGCCTGGAGTCTGCAGATTCCTTACGTGCTGACTCCATTCGTCACGCACACGATGGATACCGTCCTGCCTGGCGTGGACGCCGTCGAAGCCGATGCGGTCAAGCGCATCCGTTCTGGCATCCCGGCAGTCGTGGCGCTCAAGAAACTGAGCGCCACGTCAACCGGTCCTGGCCCGCTCGCGCAGTTCGAACAGCATAAAGCCGATCTGGGTTTCGGTTTTCTGGTGCAGCGCTATCCTGACCAGCAGGATGTCTCCAAGGTCACAGAGGCCGATATCGCGCAGGCGTCACGCGATACGGTCCTCAACGTGTTCTTGCTGTTTTGGAGCATTCGCCTGTTGGAGGCGTGCGGTTTGTTGATGCTCGCGTACTTCGTGATCTCGGTGATCTTCTCGTTACGCGGCGATATTTGCCGCCAGCGCTGGTTCCTTCTGCTCGCGCCGTGGACGATCCCGGTACCGTTCATCGCCTGTGAGATGGGCTGGGTGATTGCTGAAGTGGGCCGCCAACCCTGGACGGTGTTCGGTGCTGGTAACCGAGGCAGCGAAGCGGAGCCCGTGATAAAGCGATTTCGGCTTTTGTTTCTCGGTCGCGTCATCTTACGCAACCACATCGCCAACGTGACAGCGCCTGCCTGACTGTCGAGCCGGCAGGCGCAGCCTATCCCGGACTATTTCGCCACTGCCGACGAGGCTGCCTTTGAATCGGTGCCGGACGTCGCCACTTGATTTGGATGAGGCATGGCACTGAAATCCAGCCAGTCGTATCTGACGCTGTCCTGAACCTGTTTAAGGACCTGATCGGCCTCATAGTATTTACCCAGGCTCAACAAACCTGCCGCCTTGTCGACGTCCTCCGTCGTCTGCTTGAGAGGAACGATCTCCATCGTATAAGAAACACCCACGTTGGCAAGTTTCAATACCTTCATTGCGGCTTCAGGTTGTCCTTTCTTCAAATGAGCATTAGCCGAAGTAACGGCGCTTGTCTTGGACGGAGTGGAGAAATCGTCACTGACAGTAATGTCAGTGCCAACTGGTAGCCAGGACACGGCTGTTGTGACCTTTGGCGCAGTTGAAGCATAGGTGCGCGATGGAGGTGGCTTTAGATCCGTCTCGGCTTTGAGAAAAGAGGTGTTGTCCTTTTGAGCGATCTTGAGTGAATCTTGTGCTTCCTTCACGAGCTTAGTGGCTTGCGCCGGGCGACCACTGAAGATCGCTATCCTTGCGCGTTCGATATCTTCAAACGCCTTGGTTCCTTTGCTGGAAAGCTTTCCCATGTCGTTAAGCGCCGCGTTGGGGCGTTGAGCCGCGTTCACGTTCATCGATAAGCATGTCGCAGCGACAAGTGACGTAACTGCGACGATCGGAATCAGTCGATTAACCATTGCTTAACTCCTTCATTAGGAATGCGACGCGAAGTGAGATTCGCAAGCGCCGCGTTGCGAAATTTCAACGATATTTTTGAGCGTACCGTGCTTCAGCGGTCCAAGCGGGCTGCGATTGACGTTGATACCTTCACGATAGGGGGGGCGTCTTAAAGGGCACTTAAATACGGCACATCTGCGAACCGGTGGACCAGTCACCTTTGCTAGTCACCACCGCGTTGGCGGGGGGCGGGTCTGCTTGCTTCTCGCGCACAATCCTTGCCACTGCGGTATCGCCAAGGCAAAAGACGATCGCGCAAATTCGATTGCGATGCAATTGGTCTGGTCGAGCAAGTGAGAGTCAAACGGATCTATCCTAGGGCGTCGAACGTCACGGTACGTCAATACTCACGAGAAATGTAGGACGCGAGCACTGGTGGATCGTCTTTTAGCCGGGCGATGAGTCATTCTAATCAATGCCTCCAGAACCGTTGCGATTTCGGTTGGCTGGGACCGACGAGCATTATCAACATCCTACGTGGTGAGCATTTTGACGATTCCAATCGAGGCGCTATGATGGCCTAAAGGTTGGTGTGTGCTCTGTCGACTGATGCGAACTTTCACACCGTGCTTAACACGCGGCGACCTCAACCGCTCCTGCACCGTTCAAGGCTGCCCAAACGGAATTCACTCGGGATTCGTCACGGACGGCGACGGCAAGTAGCGTGCCGCCGCGCTGAACCACTTTGTAAAGCTGGCTTTCCTGCGATGCCTGGCCTTCTCCACCCAAAAAAAGTTCGAAAAACTGGGCAGCTCCGCCTTCCGAGTGCACTCTCGGGTCATCGAGCGGATGATATGCGGGGGGCGCACGCATCGCATCATCCCACGAGCCGATATCACGGTCGCGTGAGTGCACGCGGACGTCTTCGCGAGCAATTCCGTCCTGCGCTAACCGATCGACCGCAACTTTTGCATCTTCGAACTTGTTGAACACACCAATGACTGTGGTTGCCATTGCGATATCCTCAAAAAGATAAAGCTGATGCGAAGGGCACGGGACGGTAGTTAACGATACTTCCGGTACGACGACTCCTCGCTCTCTCACAAGTTAGAGCATTTTTTTCAAGGACCGTTCGTGCGAACGCGACATTCGACCGTGAAAACCCGTCTTTGAAGAACGTTTTGAGTGCACACTGCTTTCGATTGGATCCTCCATACATGCTCTTGATCAAGGAACGACGATTGTTCGGATTCTCTAACGTCGGCCAAGCTTGCTTTCAAACGGTTGACTGATGCCCGGGTTGCTCTGGTCCATTAATACTCTTACCCTCCTTTTAACTAAATGGAAAGAGCCACGCTGAGCACGTCCACTCAGGACGCTGTCCCCTCGACGTTATCGAGCCCGGGCGCCGTTAGATTCTGGATAGCCGTCGTCATTATCGCTATCGGCACGGGGGCGAGCGCTGCAGCGTTAACATCTTTGCTCGTGGCTGTGCAGCACTTGATGTGGCCCGGACCGGGCACATCTCTTTTGGCTGCGACGCAGAATGCCTCGGCATGGCGCCATGTTCTTGTGTTGGCGGCTGCCGGCGTGCTCACCGGTGTCGGGCAAATTGTGCTGGTCCGCTTATCAAGCGGAAACGGCATCGACATTACCGAGGCAATCTGGTTTACCGCTGGACGCCTTCCTGTAGTTCGGACGCTGGGCAGCGCCATCCTTTCGGTCATCGTTGTCGGAATGGGCGTATCGCTTGGCCGAGAGGGGGCGCCTAAGCAGGCAGGTGCAGTGATCGCAAATGTGGTCTCCGACGTTGCGCGCTTATCGGACCGTCAACGTCGACTGCTGGTCGCGTGCGGCGCAGGCGGCGGCATGGCGGCGGCATACGGCGTTCCGTTGGGCGGGGCACTTTTCGCCCTGGAAGTGCTTAGAGGCGCGTTATCGCTGCGGATGGTGCTCCCCGCATTAGTCACCGCTGTCGTGGCCACCGCTGTTTCCTGGATCGTCCTTCCAGACATGCCGACCTATCTGATTCCCGCCTATCAAAACTCATGGTCGGCCGCCTTGTGGGCGTTGCTGTTCGGTCCGATCGCTGGCGTCGTTTCGGTTGTCTATGTGCGAAGCATTGCGTTTGCTGATCGAAACAAGCCGCAGGGCTGGCGGAGAATATTGGCGCCTCTCCTTGTACTTGGCCTGTTGGGCGTTATTTCAATCAAATTTCCCCAACTGCTGGGCAATGGCAAGGATATTGCCCAGGTCGTTTTCGTGGGACAGTACACGCCGGCACTGCTGCTCGCGCTGCTGTTCCTGAAGCCGATGGCCACTGCGCTGTGCCTGGGTTGCGGCACGCCAGGCGGTCTGTTTACGCCCTCTCTCGCACTAGGCGCCCTGCTGGGTGCGGTACTGGGACACGCGTGGGATTGGTTGTGGCCCGGGGTGCCGTTAGGACTTTTCGCGGTGATTGGAGCGGCCGCCGTTTTGGCGGCGACCACACAAGGCCCAATTTCCACCGTCGTCCTGATAATGGAACTGACTTCGCGCGATCGATCGTTTATCGTGCCGCTTCTTCTTGCTGTAGCAACCGCAACGCTCGTCGCTCGGACAATCGAACCACGATCAATCTACGAAGCGCGCCTTTCCGAGGATCAGGTCGAAGCTCGACGCAAGGCTCGCGATGCGTCGTCCGAATGACGCAACCCAGACGCGCATCGCTGCAGGAACCAGAAGCCATGTCTTTGCGCGTTGAATGTATCGAGACAACGGCCTTCAAGGCGGAGCAGCGCCGACCAAAGACACGGTTGCAGTCAACGTCGGTAAGATTGTTTGCTGGTGTGCCTGCGATGCGCAAAAGGCCGCCTTGGCAACATCTGACCATTGTCTGGAGCCCCGGGCAACGTCAGATGTATCAGATGTGCCCGTGCGATTTGTTAGTGGAGTAACTGTAACCGCAGGGCCTGCTTGGAGGCCGCTGCTCGTGAGTTGCTTGAGAGCTTAAGGTGTGTGTGGCCGCGCATCCCTATGGATGGTTCGGTCACAAAGGAGCAATACGTGATCATCTTTGCCAAGGGCACGGCAGGCCTTACTTCGCGCTTCGCGACGCGCAAACGGGGGACGTCCTAGTGATGATCGTTATGGTCCACGACGTTGAACCGCCCCGATTTGGTCAACTGCTTGATTTTGCCCATGAACGACGTTTTCGGAGTCTTCTTACATTCATCAACGACTAACCCGACGGGGTTTGCGGCATCGACTACGAGCTCATCGGTTCCTTTCACGGCAGGCTGGTTGACGCCAGCAGCCCAATACACCAATGCCGGCTTGTAATTGTCTTCAAGCGCCATGAAGTCTTCGCATTTCATTTTTGCCGGCCGTACCTTCATAGGCGCTTGCGCAGATGCGATCTGCGACAGACCTAGGCCCACCACGAACGCTCCAGTCAATACTTTTTTCATGACAGTTTCCTCGCTCAAAAGGTGCCGCTCCGTATTGGACTTGGACCGTGCCCAAGTCTAATTCGACTTCAGCTCACGCAGCGGTCATACTTTTAGCCGTCTAACTTGCCCTACTCGTCTAAATTGTATGAAACGCCGGCATCTCATCTCTCAGTTCTCTCCACTCGACGATTCCACAGCAGGAATATATCCCTTGGCTCATGCCGCACTGAGACGCTTCAATAGCGCACGTCCGTCCGGTGTCAGTTGAACCACAGAGACTTGCGAGGGCAAAGTCACAAATTCCACCAACTGTTCTTGAGAAAGTGCGTTGATATCGGGCGTATTCGCGACCGCCAGGGCCGGAGCAGATGCCAAAAACAGTAATGCTGCAATTTCGTGATGACTAAGGAAGCGTTTCATAAGTTCTCTGTCGTTCGTTTCTCTTGGCCCGATGTTAATTCGAAATGGCATTCGGCTCGCTCTGCCTATATAAGTCAAGACGTAGATAATTAAGACTGCGAAGAAAGTGGCATCAGCTCACGTTCCCGGGCGAAGCTAGGATTGGTAGGAGCGGAGACGAACGCAGAAAAGCCAGGACCGTATTTCCCAAACCGCTTCAATATGTAGCGCGAATCGAACGGTCGTCTACCGGCTGACACGTGGGGAAAACCGTCGTGGAAGCGGCGAAGTAGCGCCTGCGACTCGTATAGAGAGAATATGCATTGAATCTTAAGGAGATCTTAATCCACGATCATGTTATGGATCGGGTAACGAAGCACGCCCGGAGGCTTGGCGTAGCGCCAGATAGTCTACCTAAGGTACCCAGCCAGAACGGTAGACTAAGGAGCGGGGTGACCGGGGCGATTGATAAATTCACGTTGCGTGAATGCCGCTAGCGAGAAATCTTGAGCAGGAGCGCTTCGTCGGTCACGCCACCTTGCGGCAACCGACCTTTATTCGACCAGCAAAAGAAGGTGGCCATCAGGGTCGGTAATCAGCGTCGCTGACTCATTCGAATCCAACCGGAGAACCTGAGACGGGGCGTTCAGCGCTGCCACGACGCCTCGCAAACCACTTAAATATAAGACGAGCCTGTCACTCGCGATGTCAGTCGGGCTGGCAAACTGCCTAAGCGCCGTTCGAACCGGACTGCGGTAGCCGAGAAGCTCAATGTGAGGCGTTATCTGCGGAAAGGTTTCAAGCGCGATAACCTCAACCACTGCGTCCTTCAACGAGTCGAGCGCGCCTTGTTCGCTTCCCGAATTGGTCTGATGGGAGCCGACCCTCAGACCCAAGACTTCGGTATAGAACTCAATGCTCGCTTGGACGTTGGATACGCTGATCGCGGAGTGATCGATTTTGTTGGGAAAAGCCTGTTGCGCACCGCCGCCGGCAGCGGAATCGCCGGGAAGCTGAAGCAGTTCTACTGGGTGTCCGTCCGGATCGCGGAACTTGAACGCCGTTGCGCCCCCACTACCCGGGGGTAACTGTATGGGCGACGGTACTGCGCCCGGTTGACCAGAGATAGCTGCCGGCAGGGCAGATGTGCTGTCAAGCCGGTATAACTGTCGAATTGCGTTGTCGATGTTATTGCAGCGTATGGCGAAGTGCTGAAACCAGAGGTCCGCCGATGTGCTGTTCGCCGGGTACGGACGCGCGTTTGTACCGACTTCCGTAAGTTCCAGTTCCTGCGCGCCGAGGCGCATACGCTGCACGTTCACTGCACGGTCCCCGAAGCCAAGCAGGCCGACCAGCGCATCCTCCATCCTGAATGCTAGGCCACTCGACTGAAAACCGAGGCGCTCCCGGTAAAAAGCGACACTACGGTCCAGCTCCGAAACGTTGCGACTGATGCGCACAATGCGATTGACATGTCCCGTGTTCATAGCTCCTCCGCTAGCGAAAGTGTCCCGGTCGATGCACGGGTTCGATGTGAAGCTGGACGGTCATAAGGACCGCCGGCTGGTCCCCGATCGTGTCTGACCGGTGCCCTATTGAGGCACTGCCTCGTCTCGGATCTGCTCAGCGTGAGACGTCGCGCACATCTGGATCAGGCCGAGCGGGTAGTCCCGGTCATCGGCATCAAAGTAAAAGTCGCTGATGGCGAGTGTCTTCTGGAGCGCGGTTTCGCTGGGTTCCCGCACCAGCGCCATCAGGATTGACTGGTGATGCCGCATGTAATTGCGGCCGACCTGATCGGAGCCATTTGCAAGCCCATTCGGATGCATCTCGTTTGCGGAACGCAATAGCAGAAAGGGCTGACGAAAGGGCGCCGCAAGCGACCACGACGATGTCCGCTGTGTAGCGTTCCGGCACGCTCGCTTGCTCGACGTGCACGCCGGTAACGGTTGGCCCTGATGCGTCGGTCTGAAGCCGGGTGACGTAGGCATGCGTCATCAGCGTGAGGTTGGGGTAAGCGGCGAGCGCAGGATCGACGCACACGACCTGAGCATTAGCTTTGCCGTTCAGCAAACAAGGAAAGCCATCAAAAGCGTCCCAGCGGATGCAGGTGCTTGTCGGTGTGACCTTGGCATTCTTCTCATCGAGAAGAATGCCAAGCCGTAAGTGAAACGGATGCAAACCCGCCTTCTCCAATAAGTCGTGAAGTGCCTGAATGCGCGGCTCGTGGGACACAACCGGGTCAGGGAAGGGCCTGCTCGATCGCGGCTCGGAGGGCTCTTCGCCGCGCTCTCCGTGGACGTGGAACAGGCGCTCGGCTTCCCCGTAATACGGTTCATAGTCGGCCAAATTCAGTGGCCGCGCGGGTGACACGCCTGCCTTGTGCTGAAGCTCGTCGAAGTTGCGCTCGCTTAGCCTGAAGAGTGCCGTTCCGTAAACCTTCGAGTTGCCGCCGACATAGTAATGAAGTCCCGGATGAAACTTGCGTCCATCGCCGCCGTACCATGTTTCGCTTGTCTGACAGATGCCGTCGACGAATACCGTATTGGAATCCCAGTTGGCCGGCTCCCTCTTTAGATAATCGCCTCGTTCCAGCAACTGGATGCGTTTGCCGGTGGACGCAAGCTTATGGGCAAGCGATGCGCCTCCGGAGCCGCTGCCGATCACGACGACGTCGTAACGATTCATGGGTTCTTAATGAGCTTTGTTGTTAGCGAACAATAGTGGCTGCAAAAGCAGAGGCGATGGCTTAACTCTCGACTGGGATCGGTGCAGAGCCCTTGCCGCTGGTCGCACTTGCTCATTACGATCCCGCAAGAATCAATCCTGTGTGCCGTTTGTAAGTTCTTCTGGAGCCAGTGTCAATGACCGTGTCCGGTAACGCAGCCCGCGATGATCAGAAAAGGTCAGAAATCTTTAATACCGCGGCGAACAGACAAATTATGGCTGTCGTGCCGGCGACTAACCCGATCAACACCATCGCGAGGACGCTGCTTTCGATAACCCAACGGGAATGGTCATGTCTAACCCTTTGCATCGAAAATCCTTGAGCGTTGCCGGTGCTGTTCGTCCACTGCCAGGTTCGCGTCTCGCATACAGCGTCGTTCTGGTCTGGAGTGGTTAAAGGCTATGTGGTTTATCTTAAGCGAATGCTGAATTAAAGAGAGTCATAAATGACATGAAGCTAAAGTTCACTTAGTCTTGCAATGGGATGTGCACAGCACCCATCTCTGGTTGCAGCTTGAGAAGAGGGTCTTATGTTCGCCTGTCCGATAACCAGATTGACGGCCCCGGATCAACGCAGCATTGCCCAATGAACAAGGGCCGCGCATGCCTCTCGGACCCAGGCGAAACAAACTGCAAAGATATACTGCCAGTTTCGACAGAATGCAGAAATATGTTTCCACGTGCGTTTTTTCGAGACGCTGAGAGCCTTATTGCGCCGTTACCTCAGTGCGAAAATATGGTTCCAGGTCAATGCAAAAATATCCTTCCTGTCTCGCAAGTGAACCCCAGCCTGCGATTCAGATGCGGATTCGGCTGCCTGCTTGAACTGCCCGGTGCTCCTCAACCCGTCACCATTTTGGCCGTGAATATTCTGAGCACTGCATGATCGTGCTTGGGGCTTGCACCAATATGGGCTTGCGCTCGAGACGATAACCATTGAATTCGGCACGTTCACAGATCGTGCGGTCTCCCTACGCCGTCTTTGCCCATCGCGCATACCTCGCACCTTCGGCGGCGCAGGGCGTCCCGACTCATTGCAAGAGGCGAACGAACCATGCCGAAGTTTGCGGCGTATTCAAGCGTGAGTACCGTCTCACCACAAGGCAAGTGCACTACACGAGTGCGCGAAGTGATCGGAAGGATCAAGTCTTGTCGAATTCGGGACTCTCCGCGTCGGCTATCGAGGACGGTGGCCACGTGGTTCAATACTGACTTAACAATCCTAAGCTCCTCTGCGCAGAACTTTAAGTATTCCTTAAGCCGATCGTCCTAGGCTCCAATCGTCGTGGTGACATATGTACGCGTGTCTCACGCGCGACTGTCGTGAGATGGCGCTCTGTTCCACGTCGGTTGGAGCAAGGCTATGCGAATCGGGAATCTGCTACGCGCGCGGGTCGAGGCGTCTCTAGTGGCGGCTTTGTTTGTCGCGTGCATGACCCGGTCGAACTATTCATCGCCGGTGCCGCGAGCGACGCGCGTCAGCGCCACGCCAACAGTACCCCACATGCTGTCCATAGGAATTGCCACGGACTTCTCAAAGCTTGCGCGGCGCGATGGGTCCACCGCGGTCAACATCAGTGCGGCTCGCGGAAGCACTGTTGCTGGTCTGATGCCGCTTTGGCCACCCGCGTCGAGTGAACATGACCCGTTCGCCCAGTTCTTCAGACAATTTTTGCCTAACCCATACGCTAGTGGCATCTTGCCCTCGAGAAACCTTGGCTCCGGCTTCATCACCAGCCCTGATGGATACATCCTTACCGACGCCAAAGTGGTCGCAGACGCGATGCAAGTCACGGTCAAGCTGACCGATCGCCGCGAATTCAAGGCCACCATCGTTGGCATAGACCCGCAAAGCGATGTTGCGCTGCTGAAAGTCGATGCACACGGCCTACTGGCGGTGACAATCGGGACACCGTCGGAAGCGAAGGTAGGTCAATGGGCCGTATCGATCGGTTTACCTTATGGTTTTAAAAATACGGTTACCGCCGGCATTATCAGCAGCAAATCGCGATTAGTTCCGGACGAAAGCTATATCCCGCTGATTCAAACTAACCTGACCCTTAACGCGGGTGAATCCGGTGGGCCGCTGTTCGATTTGAACGGCGATGTCATCGGGATCCAAGCGCCCGTTCACCGTGCTTTTCAGGGTCCTTCATTCGCGATTCCGATTGATGTCGCAATGAGCATCGAGCAGCAATTGAAGCTTCATGAGAAAGTCGAACCTGGCCACCTGGGCGTGACTATTCAGGAGGTGACCGCCGCTCTCGCACATTCCTTTTGGATGGCCGAGCCGGTCGGCGCGCTTATCAGTTCAGTCGACGAGAACGGTCCACCGGCCAAATCTGGCTTGCGTGCCGGAGACATCATCCTGCAGGTGAACGGTGTAACGATCGCCGACTCAACGCAATTGCCGATGGCCATAGCGGCCTTGCGCCCGGGGTCCGTGGCGAGCGTTGGATATTGGCGGGACCATGAGAACCATGAGGCTTCGGTCGCACTGGAGTCTATGCGGCGCTACGCGTTTGCCTCGGACGTGCCCACTCGGACCACGGATGCTCAGATTGGCTTGACGGCGTGCAGTCTGGCATCCGAAGTGCAACGAAAGGCTGGGGTGACCGGCGGTGTGCGCGTTGAGCAGAGCTCAGGCCCTGCGGCGCTGGCTGGTATTCAACCGGGAGACATCATCTCGCGGATCGGCAATGCACCGATGTCAAGCGCAGCTCAGTCGCAGGAAGAACTCAACAACGCCGGTAACAACGTTAGGCTGCTGGTTCAGCGTGATGGTCATCCGATTTTCGTGGCGATCGAATTAGGATAGGTGCAGCTGCGCCGGATGCTCCCGCATTTCGATACTATCGAGGGAGGTCAACATGAAGTCATGTTCAATATTGCGATTGATTTTCGCGATTCTAGTGCTCGCCGGAGGCACACAGGTTGCGGTGGCTGTACCGGCGAGCCTTCCGCCAGTGCAGCACGCGGGTCACATGAGTTACTTGTCCGGAGGTGTGGGAAGCGATCAGTCCGCGGCAGTCATGGGCGCAATGCGTAGCTATCCGCTTGTTTTCGAGTTTGTCGGGAAGACGAACTCCGGGAACGACTATCTCGCAGATATACCTGTCCAGCGATGTGCGACACCGACAGTCGATGATGTGGCCTCGGTTGGATTACTAAAAATGTTCTGTTAGGGCGCAGAACCCCTCGAAAGAATCACTATCAAATAGACATGGCCTTGAATGATTGGAGCGCGAATTGAGAGCCGACCAGACAGATCGCGTGGACGGTAGCCGTCGCAAATGGTTGATTGCAACATCGGTCGCAGGAGGCATCGGTGGTGTTGCTACGCTTGTGCCGTTTGTGGAGTCGTTCGCGCCATCTGACAAAGCCAGAGCAGCGGGCGCACCAGTCACGGCGGACATCAGCTCGCTGAGACCGGGTGAGATGATGACGGTTTCCTGGCGCGGAATGCCGGTGTTTCTCGTCAATCGGACACGAAGAATGCTGGCAGATGTGGTCAAGGCGAACCCACTGGTCGCAGACCCTTCTACTCGCCATCCGTTCTCCATGCCGTTGCCGGACTACTGCAGGAATGAATACCGCTCGCGTGAGAATCACCAGAATCTTCTTGTCGTCGTCGGCGTTTGTACGCATCTTGGGTGCACACCCAGACCGCGATTTGAAGAGGGTCCACAAGCCAATCTACCTGACAACTGGACCGGAGGCTTCCTGTGCCCATGCCATGGCTCGACGTATGACTTGGCGGGCCGTGTGTTTATGAACAAACCGGCACCGCAAAACCTGGACGTGCCGCGTTATATGTTCGCATCGTCCGCGAGCGTGTTGATTGGGCAGGACGAGCGGGGGGAAGCCTGATCGATGCACCCCTTGTTCCGGGCTGCAGCAGACATGAGTGGATTTCAAGATTAGAAGCAGTGTGTTCGAGAGGTCAGTCCCTAGCCGCGGGGGTTTGTCGTTTCTCTGACCATACCGGGAGAAACCCAATGTCCCTGAGTTTTTCGCAACGCTAGACTTCGGGTAGAAGGCCAGTGCTTTTCGAGGCCCAACTGGCTTCCGATACCATCGCTGATGCCACACTTAGTCTGACCACGTGTTGGTTCGTACCAACGGGTTATGTGACAGGAGATACTGTGAGAGCCTTGCTGATTGCAGCTGCAGTGGTTGCTGCACCGATACCGCTAGCGTTAGCTGTGGAGCTCGATCAATCGCCGGCGTCTTCCAGCTACCCGCCGCACGTTCACAAAAGTGGCGGACATGGGCTTAGGTGCTGTTTTCTCTCTCTCAGACCTTTTAGAACATTGCAACCGAAAAGCACACTTTCCGGGGGCGCAAGCTCTGGTTACGGATTTTCTTATGGAGGGTCCTATGAGACTTCTACTCCAAAGCTGAAATACCGGGCACCTCGTCTGCTGTATCCTCATCACTAGGCCAGAGCGTCAGTTCAATTGAGCCAGAGCGGCATTTCCCCGTATCAGCCCTCGGAGAGGGCTAACCGGCTGAATACTTCTGCTACGCGCTTTCCGCATAATTTGGTTTGACGTTTCATTGGCAAACCAATGTTTTCGGGGAATGACCATTCGCCACACTGCAGCTATTGTCAGCGTGCTGTTGAAAATAGGATTGCGGAGTGGCCGTTGCTATCGAGCAAGAGTGCAGTGCCGGCGTGAGTGACTTCAGGAGCTGCACGGTCATCGGACTCCTAAAATTGTAGCTGGCTGCCCATGGCTCGTGAACATAGGCGGCCAGCATACAAAAGAGGCAGTCGTCGATCACGAATATGAAATTTGCGGTTCGGTTAGCTTTGCGCGATTCGATCGATCTCGACCGGTATCGTTCAAATTGATCAGGCCACTCATTGAAAGGCCGAGGTAGATGGGCAAAATCGTTTCCCTGACGCATTGTCTTGCTTCGTTGTAAAGCGGTCTGGTCACACCGCGCCGCGAAGCATGATGACGCATCCGGTTTCTCGTCTGATACTCCGCTGATAGTTCGATGCGGAGCGTCTCGTGCAGACAGCTGGACAGAGCGACGGGCCGGTCGGAAATTGCTGGGCGGCGCCCGTTCTACAGCCCCTCGCTCATTCTTCACCAACGCCGCTCAAAAAGACCTGGCCATTACGATCCGGCTGCAGAGCGTAGAATCACAAAAAAGCATCTGTTCAATAAAGCTACGTTGCGTATGCAGCGACTGTGGGGCCGGTGGCCGGAGGGCCAAGTTGGCTTCGCAATCCAGTCTATGAAGTGAAAATGAAGCAATTCGTTAGGATGATGGCGATCGCGCTAGTTACAGGGTACATACGCAGCGAACTGCCCTGCAGACGCGCAAGTCCATGATGTATTCGCGTCGTCCCGATTTTCCCCCGCTTTTCCCTACCGCGATAGAGAACCATTCGTCTCGCTCAAGGTGCGTCCTTACAGGCCCACGAACATCGACGCAACCGGCGAATCTCTCAGCGGTTCCTAGCTATTCATGAAAATTTCAACGTTTCGCATCGGTTGATCCTTCAGCGTCGCTCCGTCCTCCAAGAGGCTCTCGGGAGCCTCCTTGCCGATAACGGCGCCCAGGCACGAGGGCGATCACCAAAAGTACTGCCAGGCCCACCACGAAGCCAATCATTGACTGAGGCATATCAAACTCCTTGACGACTCAGTTGATATTTTAGGCCACTGCTACCTTTAAGTGAATTTTTGTTCATGTTGGCGGTTTCATCGGCTCACCGAGGGTGAGCTCGACCGGGGCTCATCACCTCTGAGGAGTTTTAATTCAAGTTGTAAACTTGGATTCCGTGGGGTGCCAGTCGCGCGTTAGTCCGCTGCGCTTGTTCCGGTCTCCATTTGCGCTGGACGTTGGACGTATGAAGAGGCCAACGAACCTGGCAACAGGATGGAGGCAGGCGCGCGACTCAAGCCAAGGGAAGCGTTTTCGCAGTCCGCTGCAATCCTGTCAGTACGCCGCATACGCAATCCACGGCCAAAGATTGCTGATCATTCTTTAGTCACGCAGGCATCGAAATCTACCAACACTACTAAAACCTCCGAGAAAATTATCGGTGATTTAAGCCTGTTCGTCCGCAGACACTTCAGTCGTCAGGACGAAGCCTCCATCGTCAAATCAGTAACTTAAATAAAGTTTCATGAAAATGCTTTGGTGAAGCTGCCGACAATATCGTAAGGTTGTTGCAGATTCACCTTCATACTGCTTTCGAGTTGATAAATGAGACAGGCAGGGAAGATGTCACCTGACCATATCGACCGGTACGCGCGTTTTTTGAATGCCGGTTTTGATCTTCGACGTTTCGGCCGACATGCTGATCATGTTGGTACGCATCCTCCGTGTTTAAGCCTGCGGCCCCCACAGGTCGGTTATCGACTTCATTCTTGTAGCCTGTATGTGGCGTCCTGCCGACGGCCCGCACGCGACATCGTTTCTGCACAGTGGTTGGGAACGGCGTCTCCCTTTCTGTCGGCGCAATCGAGGGAGCGGGGGAAATGACCAAAGCGCGCGTATTGACTATAGAAGACGACCCAGTGAGCGCGAACGAAATTGTCGCGGAGCTCGAGAGAGGTGGATTCGCCGTTGAGTGCGTCAGCAATGGCCACGATGGCCTTGTCCGGGCGATGGGAGGCGAACACGACATAATCACGCTGGACAGGATGCTTCCGGGATTGGATGGCCTTACGATTCTTACCGCCATCCGTGCCGCCGGTATCCAAGTACCTGTGCTGATGCTTAGCGCGCTCGGAGACGTTGACGAACGAATACGCGGTCTGCGAGCCGGAGGTGATGATTATCTTACTAAGCCCTTCGATCCTGAGGAGCTCGCTGCGCGTGTGGGCGTGCTGTTGCGCCGACGACTTAATCACTTGCCGAACCACACAACGGTTCTTGAGGCGGGTCCGCTAAAGGTCGATCTGGTATCCCGCAAGGTCACTCGCAATGAAGTGGAAGTTGCATTGTTGCCAACTGAATACCGCATCCTTGAATTCATGGTCAGGCATTCTGGTCAGACGATCACGCGGACGATGCTGTTTGAAGTGGTCTGGGGATACCACTTCGACCCGGGTACGAATCTGATCGACGTTCACATGGGGCGCCTCCGCAGAAAGATTGATCAGCAGGGCACCAAGGCGCTCATCCAGACGGTTCGGGGCTCCGGGTACATCTTGGCATAAACGTTCCTTGATCAGCCATGTTCCATTCATCCGAGATTTTTCCCTTGCAACCCAGGCGCGGCTGGCACGCCCCAGCTTGCGCTGGCTTTCGATCACCGATTCGCAACGTTGTGGATCGGCTTCGTTGGCTGATCGGCGACAAACGCGATCACGCACAATACTGCGCCAGTCGGGCGCTTATAGCGCTATTACAATCACGCCGGCTTTCCCCATGGCTCCTTCGCGAAGTACGTCAGGAATTTGTTTAGCAAATCGCACCGCATTTTCACTTCGACTGATTCCCGCTTGACCTAGCCGAGTCCAGCCTCAACTTCGACCTCCGTCAGGGGCTTCCGATACTGCCCAACGCTCTTCAGCTTGCGAGCCTTTGCTGCACGCATGCAGTTCGCCAAAGTCTTCATCGGTATTGGCAGTCAGCGCGCGGGTTCGGACATGCCGATGTCTTCGGTCATTGCCAGCTCTACTACTCTTCACGCAACTCCTTCGTGCACACAGCCTTGGGGATGCGGATCATCCGCGTCTCCATTTATTAATTTTACGGAATGGAGGTGTCCACTTTTTTCAGCCGGCCTCACGCGGGTCACGATCCGAAATACGGCGTACAGAAACCTGGTGGGCCGACACACTGGTTAGGGTCCGTTGAGTTTCCATTCATGGAAGCGCAACCCGACACTAGAAAGACGATTGCGACGCAACAAAGTATGTTGCGCCTGCGTGTATGGATTGCAGATAGTTTTTGCAATATGTTCTCCTCAGAGCTGAATTAGCAGATTGTCTGTGACGCGGCGCTTTATACACCGCCCAATGTCTTGGATACATTAGCGCTCAAACGGTGTCGAAACGGGCACGCAATAATGAAACGTTTTTCACAATGCCAGGGTTAAGGAACGGGGTCATGGGGCGCCACCGATGGCAGCAAGAGGGCCGAAGCAAGACCCGGAGCTCGCTGCGAACGTGGTAGCGGCGAAAATGCTGAATTTTCCAACTGACTCGCGCGTTCGCTTGTCAGGCTGCACTCGAGCGCACCGAGTTTTCGGACAATCGTGCTGCACACTTCGAGTTATGTACTGTGCGATTCCGAAAGGTATAGCATTCGCGTGGAACGGCGAATAGCCTCACGCCAAGAGGCGGTTCTAGCAGGTTGATGCTTCGGGGTGGTTGTGGCAGCAAATGTCTCAAGCAACCAAATGGCAGGGCCCAACCTTGCGAGGTCGTTTACGTGAGCAAAGACACGCATGGCGTGACGTTGGCCCAACTTGACGAGCCCGTCAGGTTTGAGCTAACGCATAATCGGAGGGACGAAACAAGGGCAGTTCATTTTCGTTAAGAGTTCTTTTTTAAAAGAGCGCTTTACTGCTGCTTATGAGCTTGCGTAAGCATGCCGATAGCTGAGTTCGTTAGAGTGTTTCCAGCTTGTGGGTGTGGGATCAGTATTAGGAATAGCAAGTCGCCTTCGATGAGGGCGAAGCGCAAGTATCGCTTGTTCTTGCGGTGAAAAGCATCGTGGTCCCGTCATGCAAACTGGCTTAAATCAATCTTCATTTTCATGAGTTTTTTACAGCCGTGTCGCCGGACATTGTGCGCAGAAGTTGGATAGGATCACGGCAGACGTCACATCGACCCAAGGCCGTGATCGGCCCGATCCAGCTTCATGCTGTGTACGCTGTAGCCTTGTACATATCGACGCTACCAATCTCGCAGACGACCGCTGCAGACCTGACGTTGGCGGCGCTTTCGCCGAATGCATCGAAATCGAGGACCCAATGATTGCAACAGACTTGAAGGATTCCGTTCCCTCTTCCCGGTTGGGGCGTCGTTGGCACACCTCGACATTTCGTTGGCTATCGATATATGCGGTCATTTTTATCTTGTCGAGCATGTCGCTGTTGGGTTGCATAGAAGTGTCGGCGACTCACGCGATGGAACAGGAGGCGGACATTGGGATTCGTTGGCAACTACGCTATTTCGACTCGCTGGATGATACGGACGTCTCCATGGTCGTGGCGCAGAGAATCGGGCGAGAGCAGTTGCACTCCGACTACTATGGCCTGTTCGCTTCTGACGGTCGGTACCTCGCTGGCAACATATCCTCCTTCCCTGATGGCCTTAAGCTCGACAGTGCAGCGCAAGTCCATAGCCTATTCGAAGGCCGCACGTTGACGCTTGGGCAGGGCGCATCAACTTCGGTCGTGCGTGCCATCGCCGAGCGCCGGTTTGATGGAACGAAATTGGTAGTGGCCCGGAACCTTGCCGAAGTCCGGCACATTCGTGCGGAGCTGATCAAGGCTTTGCTCCTCGGCGGCATCCTCTGTCTCGTGGCCAGCTTGGCAACCGGTCTAGTGTTGAGCCTGCGACAAATGCGTCGAATAACAGACATACAGCACGCCACCTTGCAGATCGCACGAGGCGACCTGAGGCTGCGACTGCCAGTGGGAGGTCGGGACGAACTCGACATGCTCTCCCATTTGGTTAATCACATGCTGGACGAGGTCGAGCGACTTATGCACGAGGTCAAAGGCGTCTGCGATGGTATTGCACACGATTTGCGCACGCCGCTCGCACACGTGCGTACTTTGCTCGGCAACATCGCTGTTCGAGCGCAGGACCTGGGAGATGAAGACGTGGCACGCATGTTCGCTCAAGCACGTCTCGAGACTGATTCGTTGCTTGATCGATTCCGAGCTATGTTGCGGATTTCAGAGATCGGAGCGCTACATCGACGAGGCGGGTTCGACATGTTGAGCTTGCAGGGTCTTGTCGATGAACTATGTGATCTCTATCGGCCACTTGCGGAGGAGAAGCTCATAAGCCTCGAAAGCAGTATGAATATGGAGTTACCTGTCCACGGGGATCGCGCATTGCTGTTTGAGGCGTTCAGCAACCTACTCGACAATGCAATCAAGTTTGCTCCCAAAGGGGGCACCGTTCGCGTCGAGCTCGAATCCAGCGCTGTTGGTACCTCGCTCGTCGTGTCGGACAATGGGCCAGGAATTCCCGAGCGTGAGCGCACCGCCGTTTTTCAACGCTTTTACCGGGGTGAGGTGGCTCGGCATTTGGCCGGTGTTGGACTAGGTCTAGGTATCGTGTCGGCGATCATCCGGATGCATGACTTCGGCGTGAGGATCGGTAGCGCGAATCCCGGTGCGGCGATCACCGTTGAGTGCTGGCCACATACCCTCGAATAACCTCTCGCGAAGTGATGTTTCGACGTCGCCGGAACATCGGGTCGCGGGCCTGCAGCGGAAATTCGAAAAGGCCGTAGCCCTTTTTTTACCGGGCCAGTGTTCGCATTTTCGCAATCTTGCGGGGCGTCAAGTTCCCGACGATGAAATCGGTTTCGCTGCTTCAGTTATCGTTTCCTTGATTCAAGCATTGATGGTGGAGCGCCGTCTTCTTCAAGTAAGCGAGCTAACCATCGTTCTGTGCCTGAATTACCGTCCGCACTTGTGCGCTGGTTTCCGGACAGCTCTCGGTCGTCTGAACTAGAGTTGGCCTTGCGGTTGTGTGCTCGCCGATGTTCCGTCGGGCAGCAGACTGCGCGGCCGTTGCACACATGGCGAACAGACTCGACGGTATGTGATCTCCTGTATTCTTTATGAAATTCATATTCAATGAGATTTTTCTTGGGCCCGTGACTATGTTCCTCCGGGGGCGATGTGTGTGCGTCTCAGTGGTTCTCGTGTTGACGGCCGCAGTGGATTGTTCCATAAATAAAACAATTGTCATTGCAATGGAATGGCATCCCGACGCGCTCAGGTTCAAGCTGCTGATCATGGTAGCAGACGATTATTGAACCGTTAAATATCGATGGCGGAGTTGTCCGATTTTTAGGAGAACTGCCTTGAGAGATGCAGTCTAAACGACTATCTCAGTGAGGATCCGCGATATCTCAAACACGGGTCCCGACAGATAGAGGTCTGTTCACTAGCCGCTTGCTATCGGGTCATCGCGCAGGTGCGAGCGTGCGGTGCTTCGCAAGATCGAATCAGGAGATCGTGATATGTCGCAACAACGCAGCGTAATCAGATGGTTAATAGCAGTTGCTTCCTGCCCCTTAAAATTCTTAATCATCCGTCGCTTCACGAGCATGTTTGGCATTGAAACACCGCTTATCGCCAGTCAGCTGGGCTCAGGCGGACCGCTTGAATCGAAGGATTACCCGAATAGAATTTCAATTCAATCGAGCATCTCTGGATCGACCACTCGGACGCGACGCTTTGGGGGATGCACTGGAAGTCCCCACTATGTCGTATGTGTCGAACTTGATCGCAAGATCCTTTTAAATAAGGCGTTTCCGCGGACAAGCACAAAGACAACGGCAAAGGATATCCAGTGTTCGATTCGAAGAAACTTTGTTTTGGGACTCTGCTCCTTATCGCCGGATTTATTCCGCACACCGGCCACCTTTGTCGAAGGCCGGGATGCGCGGGAGGATCAGAGAGGACGACAATCAGGCACGGATGGCAATGTTGTCGATTACTGGCGGCCTGGCACATCCGCAGGGATGCGTCATTCATCAGATCTGCAACCAGTAACTTGGCGGCATTACCAGCTGTGGGCGCTTCGCCTCGCACGGGCAATGCCCACGAGTCCAATAGTGTCTTGCTTCGGAATAACGGTAAGCGGAACTTGCGCGGAGATCCGGGATGCGGATCCGAAGCTACGATGCTGACCGAGCGGCGTAGCGCCTGTCGGAGAGTTCGACGATGATCCGTTTTTCTCGTCGAACTCTGTAATTTCGTAGTACTACAATTTGCTATACTAATAGTTGGTGATCTGCCACGTTGCTGCTAGCAACCAAGATTTAAAACGAGGGAAAGCGGCCCTGGATGTTGGATCGATCGTGCTAGATCGCCACGGGAATCGGAGTCTGGCATCACAGAAATCGGGTTGCACAAGGGTACGGTGATGCGTTTAGACGCCTACGTCCTTGCTTTTGGCATGTTCTCGAGCGTAATTCAACGCTGCCTGCATCGCTTCATTCCGGTCGCTGAATGTCGTTGTTAGCTTGTGGCGCATCGCTGGTACGCGCACATGTACATGATCACTTTTGCGCTCAAAAAGAATAGAGGCTTCGAAAAGTCCGGGTTCTTTTTCGAATACACGTGAAAACGTAAAATAGTCACCTTCCTCGGAAAACACGGCGTCGGACATAGAGACCTCCATGGCTAGTATAGAAGAAGCCTAGCATGAACGCTCTTGTCAAACCAGATGGAGCTATGCTTTTCTGCAGGCTTCGTCTTGACGATGTCGAGTTGCCTTGGAGCGTCGGTTCCTGCCGAAGCCCTTGACCTTGCGAAGTGCAGTTGAGTAGCGTGATTTCCACGATGCCCTAACCTAAGCCGCGGCCGACGCGGCCTATCCATCAACCTTCAAGTATGTAAAGTGATAAGCTGTTTTGCAAATCTTTTCATGACAAAAAATACTGGCTCTTCTCAGACTCTGTCTCCGGTACGAAGGCCGCTGCGATCATCTATGGCTAGTGCTGACTTGCCGTGCCTGCGGTCCAAGTCATAAGCAGCCGGCCGTCATCAGTCGGGGTGCAGATACTCTGGTAACACTACGTTTGATCCGGCGCGTTGGCACTGAAGTGTTGATCCAGTAATTCGGCGCTACCGGCAGGTTGTGCGTCAAATTGGTCGTCACTCTGAACTTGCAAGTCCTCCGCGTACAGCGCTTTGGAGAACTGGTTCGTCTGTACCTCGATTCTTTCAATTTTACCGAATGGTGATGTCCACTTTTCTTGAGCCGATCTCAGTCTTCAAATTATCGAAACTAAGGCTTCTCAAATCTAGGCCTCTACGCACGTTACGTTTCGTATACGGGAGATGAAGCAAGCTTCACCATCGTGAAACATCTTTCAAACTGATGCCAACTATACTAGGGCAGTTCGATGGCGCAGCGTCTTTCGAGCAATCACTCGTGGTCTTTGTAGTTTAAAGATTTTCACCTGATGAGGAGTTTCACATTGCTCCCGCTTGAAATTGAGTGATGTGGCGTGAAGCTGCAGTCGCAATACTGCTGCGATCGTCTTGTTGGCAGTCTTCAATGCCATCGTGGTCGTGGCACCAGAACTGACGCCGAAAAGATGTGGCTGATCCTCCTCTCTAGCGGTACTGCAGATTGCGGTTAGCTATACAGATGTGATGACTCTTCAGCGGTAAAACGTTGCCGAACTAGCGTCAGCTTCTTCGGTTGATATCAAGGTTACACTGACTTCGCAGAGTATTGAATCGATGCATTGTTTCCAGATGGAAGCGCTTTGAAAAGCGACGTTGCTGGTGGTCTGCTTCTGCCGTCGCTACATCTCTCAGATCTTTGTTATGGAAGTTGTTGCCGATGCGTTTTAGACGGCTTCGCGCTTCTGTCCGTCAGCTTTCGTAGGTTGGGAGGCTCCTCATGATTCTGATTTGTCGCGACGCTCCTACGCGCGCTGTTGGCCTCGCTTCTACTGCACTTGCCGTGACGTCCGCGAAACCGTACTTGCTACTCGATCGGATGGATGCCAGCAGTTGCTCAAGTTAGAAAAATGGCGAACAACATTTGATATCGTCGACGTATATGCAAATGCTCAACACAACTAGGGCCATCTTTGGTATGCCGAGCAGCTTAATGAGTCCAACAACGTCTAAGTTGCAACTAGGCCATCCACGTTGGATGCACTCGGAATTGAACGAGGTACGTCTGTTTTGGCGATCATTTTGGACGAAAGGACCGTGCTTAGCATTGTTGTCATGTTAGGAATTGTAGGGGCTTTAACCGGTTGTGCTACCGCACCAGATCATGGATACGAGGAATATCTCGAATCCGAATATTCATTCAGTGTACCTAATGAGTATGTCGATCCGTATGCGATCGATTCCCAGACCGCGTATCCGGGATTTGGTCTTTGGGGGGGAAGCCAGGGATGGGATGCCACCAGTTATCGGCATGGTAAGAATGGTTGGCATAGCTATAGCCATAGCCATGGTCGTTGGACTGGGCGCGGACATGCCAATGGCGCTATCCAAAGCGCGGGGCATGGCGGCCGCGGTGGTGGGCACGGGCGATGAACAGGAGATTTTGGGGTGTTGAATTGTTTCGCCGCTGCGCCGGTGTGAACAGGATCGTGCCGGCGGCAGCGTCGAGCGGCTCTCGAGGAGCGGCTTATTGGCAGCTGTCGCTGACTAGAGTGCCCGTTGCGTACGGTGTGTCGGGCGAGTTGCTCTTTGCTGGGATGTTGCAGCGCTCCCGTAGGAGCGGTGGCGGTTCAGCCACCCCGCATACGGTCCGCATGACCGCGATTGGCGCGATGCTGACGGGAATGCGGTTCAAGATTTTCACGATCCCGTCGTTCTTGATCGGGGTCGACAAGATATCGAAGAGTAAGGGTGCGCCGCGGGGCCTGAATGTAAGTGGCCGTGGAAATGACGGACATGGGAATAGCAGCGGTTCGCCGATTCAGGTCCAGATGCGGGGAGAGCATTGAGATGCGACATCCTTCCTTGACTGCGATGGTCGTTGCAATCCTTGGAGCCGGTTGCACCTTGCAGCCGAAATACGAGCGTCCGGCGGCCCCGGTCAGTCAGTCGTTTCCGACGGGCGGTGTTTATGACAAGCAGGCGGCCTCGTCTTCGCAGGCGTCAGTTGGACGCACGGCACAGAGCACTCCAGCACCTGATGTCGGCTGGCGGGATTTCTTCGCCGATGCACGCTTGCAGCAAATCATCGCAATGGCACTTAAGAACAACCGCGACCTGCGCGTGTCGATGCTGAACGTGGAGGCGGCGCGCTCGCAGTACCAGATTACGCGCGCAAGCCTCTTTCCGTCGCTCAACGCGGTAGGGTCTCAGAGCAAGCAACGCACGCCGAGAGACCTTTCGTTCTTCCCCGGTACGATCGTTAACGAGTATTCGGTGGGCGTGAATGCGTCGTGGGAAATCGACTTCTTCGGCCGGATCCGCAGCTTGAAGGATCAGGCGCTCGCGCAATATTTTGCGCTGGCGGAAACGCGTAAGGCAGCGGAGATAGCGCTGGTGTCTCAGGTCGCGAACCAGTACTTGTCGATGCTCGCCGACGGCGACCAACTCACCGTCACACGTAACACGCTAAAAACGGCGCAGGAGTCGTTTCGGCTTACTAAACTGGAGTTCGATAACGGCGTGGGTACGGAACTCGATGTGAGGCAGTCGGAAGGCATCCTAGAGCAAGTCTCGGCAAACTTGCAATCACAAATGCGGGCGCAGGCCCAGGACGAGAATGCTCTGGTGCTGCTCGTCGGCGAGCAGTTGCCGGCCGACCTGCCGCCGGGCGTAGCGCTCGATAATCAGGACATGCTTGCCGATATCCCCGCGGGCTTGCCTTCTGACTTGCTGACGCGGCGTCCGGACATCGTAGCGGCCGAGCAGACGCTGCGTGGGGCGAATGCGAACATCGGAGCAGCGCGGGCGGCATTTTTTCCAAAGATTTCGTTGACAGGCAGTTTCGGTACGCTCTCGACTTCGTTGGGTGGATTGTTTAAGTCCGGGACGGCAGCATGGTCATTTGCCCCTCAGATTTCGCTACCGATTTTCGAGGGTGGTACGAATATCGCGAATCTGGATTTGGCAGAGGTACAGAAACGCATCGAGATAGCGAACTATGAGAAAGCGATCCAAACGGCGTTCCGGGAAGTAGCCGATGGTTTGGCCGCGCGCGGGACCTACGACGACCAGATCAGGTCGCTGGAACGCTACGTGTATTCGCAAAGACGCGAGTTGCAGTTAGCGGAATTGCGATTTACCAATGGCGTCGACAGCTATCTTGCTGTGCTGACAGCGCAGACTAATTTGTACACGGCTCAGCAGTTGTTGATCACGGCGCGATATCAGCGCGCAACGAACCTGGTTGGCCTGTACAGATCCCTCGGTGGGGGGTGGATCGAGCACGCGGGCGACCCACCACGTCAGCCCGATGCAACTCCGTATTACAACTCGAGCGCGAACAGCAAGGGTCCGGTTTCGTCGGTATCGATAATGCCGGTGCCAGACGTGACGCAGACAAAGCCGGCAAGCTAGCCGCGAGGCCGCGAGTTTTGTCGCGCAATTTGATCGGGCGGAAATTGGCAAAATACGCGTGATCTGAGAGAGCGTGATTTCCGTGGTACATCCGGAGCGTCGAAGCGGGAGATGCGACTTCGAATCTGTCGCTTGTCTGACGCGCTCGATGAAATCGCGCGGAACAAATCGTAATGCGGCGGAGCGCGGCGTCAGGCACAAACGGGTGAACGATATGCCGGCTCACGCCCCCGCGTGGGTAGGAGCATAAGCGCTGCTTCTTCTATGGAATCGTATGATATCGGCCCCAACGGTCCCCGGACGGAAGGCAATCGTGAAAATATCGGTGATAGGGTTGTACTTACTCGGTGCACTCGGAAGCACGGGTGCACTAGCTCAAAACAGCGCGAACAACGGCAGCTTGAGCCCTCGAATCGTCACGCAAAGGTCCAACCCCGCAAGCGGTGCAGAAACGATGAAACTCGCCGCGGGCGCGAATGCCGTCACATCAGAAGGTCAGTGCTCGCCGCCGCCGCCGCGGCCGCGAGAGCAGAGGATACCCCCCCAAAGCACGCCGCGCGGCGCACCGACGGGAATGAAAGAGTGACGGGGAAAGCCAACCGCGCACTGTGTCCAATATGCGCCCTATCGAGCTGACGTCGAGCGCAAGATCTTTTCCGGACGCATTAATGTGAAACCATTGCGATCGCTAAAACAGCCTTCGCACTCCCCCGGCGTCACAGACAGTCCGGCACAGAAACCTCTTCAGGATGCCGCGCCGCGTCCCACCTAATGAGCACGGCGCGAGCCTTCAGCTATGCTTTCCGTGCGTGCTACTGCCGTGCCTGGCGTCGACTATCGACCAGTAAAGTAGATGGATTGCGACGGCGACCGGCCGGCTGGCGTTGCGGGCCCCGACTGTGACGAACCGCTTGAGGACGTACCGTAGCTGGTTTCGGCGACTCCCGCTTGTATCGGCTCGTTTTGAGCGGCCACGCGTGCTTCCGCGATCTGTGCATCGGCCGGATAGTACGGATCCCGACCGGCAGCTGGCTTGTACCCAACCGACTCAAGCTGAACAAGTTCAGCGCGCACTTGTGCGCGTGTCACAGGTGATTGCTTCGATTGCGCGAAGGATGCAACCGGAGCGGCGATCGCAATGGTTAACACAACAGCTTTGATTAAAGATCTCATAATCATCTACCTCCAGAAGCGATTTTGCTTCACTCACACAGGCTGTATGAGAAGCGAATGGAAGGAGCATAGATTAGATTCAAGATAGGGAAAACCCTCGTTTCGACGATACACAATTGTGAAATATGCGAATATTACTTAGCGGCAGGATCCCACGATCTCGTTAGCTTGCCGTAAGAGGCCCGGTGCGAGGGAGATGCACGCAAAGAACCGCCACTGCGTGTTCTTTCGCCGGAACCTGAGGCAAGTCTTTCAATTAATGAGTGTGTCCGCTTGAGTACGCCACTAATGCCAAAGCTCATTAGCTCGATGCAGAGGCCCGATCTGTATTGAGTTGGTAGCCATATCTGCTGACCGTTAGGATCCTCGTTTCAAACCCCTGGACCTTTAGCTTTTGCCTCAAACGCGATACAAGCAGGTTCACACTGGCAGGGTCCGCATCTTCCTTTTCGGGCCACGCATACTCAATCAACTGGTCCCGCGCTACGGGCGCGTTTTTGTGACGTAAGAGGCATTCTACGAGCAGGTATTCGCGTTTGGTGAGAAGTAGTCGCCTGCTCCCCTCGATCAGCTCGTGTGTAAGCGAATCGATTTTTAACGCGGCCACTGCAGAACGCGAGTCGTTCATAGGCGATGATGTGTGGCGCAGCGTTAGCATCCGTTCATGGATCTCGATAAACGAATACGGCTGCACGAAACATGCGTCCGCCCCTGCGCGTAACATCAGGCTACGCTCTTGTGACGTAGCATGTGTGCGTACGACAATAATGGCTGGTGGACCAGGAAGACGAGCGAAGGCTGGAATTACCTCGAGCAAAGTTGCTACAGGTATTGGGCCAATCGCCGCAATGACCACCGCATCGAACTCTTCCCTCGAAGCGAGCGACAAGCCAAATCGGAGATCATCCGCAGCCCGCACGCTGTGGGCACTCTCTCCGAGCGCCTTGTGAAAGTACCTCGCCTCCCTCTCCGGTGGAGATATCAGTAGCACGCGCATCGCGAGACCGTTCCTATTGCAAAGAGTGAGGCCAACACTCCACAACGAAGACTGCCCCCGGGTTTGCGCTGCAAATATTTAACCCAAAGTCGTGCATGCGCATGACCGCCGAAACGATACCGAGGCCAAGACCCGAACCTGGCACATGCCGCGTCTTCTCGGCTCGATAGAATCTTTGCAGCACGGCTTCGCGTTCGTTTTCCGCAATTCCCGGCCCATTGTCGAGCACAACTAACCGCGGACCTAATGTCGAAGATGTTAGCTCAACGCTCACGTCACCTCCTGCGGGTGTGAACTTAATCGAGTTATCAAGCAGGTTGCTGAACGCTTCGAATAGCAAATCTCGGTCGCCATAGATGGGTTCCATCGACTCCGCGTTCCATCTGAGGCGAATAGACATCTCCTCGGCTAAAGGCTCGTATAGTTCACATAGCTCGAAGATAAGTGTCGGCAAAGAGAGTGACCGGAAGCCTTCGCGTCGTTTGAGTGCACCAATCTCCGACATCCGCAGAAGGGCTCGAAAGCGGCCCAGAAGCGAATCGGCTTCGAGAGATGCCTCCTTGGCGAGGTCTTGCACCTGGTTGTCGCCGATGACGCTCGCGCGGTCCGCGATGTTTGTCAACAGCGTGCGAACGTGTGCAAGTGGCGTTCGCAAATCGTGCGCGATTCCGTCGCATGCAGTCTTTACTTCGGTCATCAGCCGCTCCACCTCATCGAGCATGTAATTAACAAGATGCGAGAGCAACGTGAGTTCGTCCCCACCGTTGATTGGCAAGCGTTGTTTGATATCGCCTTGGGCGATTTGCGTCGTCACGCGTTGAATGGCCTGAACGCGTTTTATTTGGCGTATGCTCAGTAACAATCCGGTCACGAGACTCGCGGCCGCGCAAGACAGGCCTCCCCACACGAGCGCCTTGATCAGTTCATCCTTGATATCAATAATATCGGCTACGCTCCGGCCTATGACTAGCTGAACGCCGCTTGCCCGGCGTTCAGCTAACGCGCGCACTGTCGGCATCGAAGGATTGTGAGCGAGCGACACGGTCTGCCCGATTGCATCGTTGCGTGACTCTCCGGTTTGTGTGATCGAAAGGCGCGACGGCAATGTCACAATGTCTCCGGCGAGCCGACGCCCATCGGCGGCGAATAGGCCGTAATAGTTCGACCGGTGCTGTTCATGCTGTACGCGCTTATCGATAGCACTCGCGAGATCTGCGTCGGTAATCGAATCGAAATAACGAAGTTGCCAGCGAACGCCGCTGTCCGCTTCGTTTTCCATGGCACGGGTAACGGACTGCTCGACGAAAGCAAGCAGCGACATGATCGATATGGTAAACACAACGGCGTACACCGTTAGCCATCTGAAAGTCGTCGTGTGCCATCCGCGCCCGAGTGATATAAATGAACCGCTGCGCGATGAGTTGGGTGAGCTCATCGCGATTCTTCTGCGTTTGGTGCCCATTGGCTCAACAGTAGTTGCATTGTTATTCTGTGCATCGTGTACGGTCGCTTCTGCTTACGAAAATATTGTGAGCAGCTTTCTACTGAGCATGAAGAAGCGACACCACGAGGCCGGGAGGCACAAGTAACGGAAAAAAAAGATTGCTGACGACGGCGAACTATTCGCGCGAGTCAAGCAAAGATCTGCGACTCAGAATGGCAACATTAGATGTCCCGATGATATATGCGCATGAACGTGATTGTCGTTTCATGAACATGAAGAATCATTCATCGGCGACGACGCGGATGCTCTATAAACGCTCGGATTTGTGCGGCCGCGCCAAATGGATCGCCAAGATTCTGCGCATGAAATCGAGCCAACAGCACGCCTTCTGGGAAAAACTATCAATCTGTTTTTCAGGCGCAGAGCTATATGCCGAATTCGCAATCCGAGTCGCATCCGCACTATTGATACTCCGTTCTTGAAGGTAATTGGGGAAGATTGGGCATCCGAGGGCGTTCGTCGTCACGATCAAACGCGGCTCGTCCCGAAAGACGAGTTCCTTGCATCGCGACGTGTAAGTTCAGCCACGATTTGCCAGCGGCGCATAATACTTGGAGCTCAATCCCACTGCAACGGTACGGAATCAGGTATGGACGAACGATGCATGTAGGGGATGACGGCGGAGGGTTGGACGTGCCCGACAGTCGAACCTTTCTCCTCATCGCGCGACGTGAACAGGCAGATTGATCAATATGACATCAGGAGCGGTAGGCGCATTCGGGCTAGAAGGTCACGAGTGACCCCACCGAGCATCTTCTCCCATAGTCCCGGTCGACCGTGGGCGCCAGCCACCAGTATATCGGCTCCGAGTGAGAGCGCCGCCGACTGCAGCATGTCGGCAGTGGAGAGGTCTGTCGCTTGAAGCGACTGAAGATGCGGGTTCGCAGTATGGCGACCGATATGCTCGAGAATAGAGGCGGTTGGCAAGCTGTTTGGGTGCCCGCGTGGATGCGGATCGACGAGCAGCACGCTCGTGCGCTCGGCTTGTTCAATTAGTGGGAGGGCGTCGGACAATGCCCGTGCGGATGCACGACTGCCATTCCAAGCGATCGCGATATGTTGCCCCAACTGGGGCTTCACAGCCGTCGCCGCCTCCGAGGGGATAATGAGCAGTGGTCGCCCGGAAGTAAAAATCATGGTTTCGGCAAACGAATACTCATCCGGTAGGTCCGCATTCTCGGATGAGTCGTGGCCCACGATCGTTAGATCGGCATAGCGCGAATATTGGGGAACCAGCTTATGTGCTTGGCCCTCAATACCGACCCATTTTACGTCGACTGCACGGTCCTGCTCTAGTTGCTGCAGTAGCTTGTGCAGGTCGTCAATACTGGTGTCGATTTCGCCCCTGATCAGGTGGTTTAGTCGATCCGTTTTCTTGCCCGGTACCAGTCCCAACTCCGACGCCTTAAGCCTGCGCTGCTGGGCAATGCTGTATTGCCGGATATGTAGAGCGGTCAGCCGTGCGCCATGTCTTGTCGCGAGGTCGACGGCGAGGCGCAATCGCATCCTGCCGGTCTCGCTCGCATCCACGTGAACCAGAATATCCCTGAATGCCATTTTGCAGCCCATCCCCAGATTTTGTGAAATGATCTAATGCGGCTCATGCACGTCGCCAGGGGCGTCGTGCGGGCTAAGCGGATTGAAGGGCAGGGTCTGTTCTGCGGTAGGCAAATCGGCGGTACTCCAGCCACCACCAAAGGCCCCGATGAGGGTAACTGCTGTTTGTAGACGTCGAGTCTGCACCTGCACTTCGGCAATTTGCGCGGTCAGCGCAGCGATCTGGGCAACGGTAACATTCAGATAGTTATCCAACCCATCCGTGTATAAGCTGAGAGCCATATTTTGCGCTCTGACCGCTGCTTTCAGCGCGGCTTCCTGCTGAGTGGCTTCGGTCGAGAGCTTGCCGGTCAATGTCAAATTGTCTTCAACCTGCTCGAAGGCTTGCAATAAAGTCGCGCGATAATTGTCCGTCGCTTGGTAAAACTGAGACCAGCTCTGCTGCAATTCTGTCTTTCGCAGGCCACCCTCGAACAGTGGCAACACAGCGGATGCGCCAAAGGCCCAAAGGGCGTTCGGCAGTGAGGCAAGGCCAAATCCGGTATCCTCGAATCCGGCATTCGCGTTAAGGTGGACGTTCGGATAAAACGCGGCCCGCGAGACGCCAATGGATGAATTTTCCGCTGCCATCGCACGCTCCGCTTGCGCGACATCAGGGCGTCTTTGTAGCAGCGCGGAAGGCGCGTCGACCGGGATCGTGGGAATGGTGATTTGGGCATCCGCGATCACTGGCAGCTTGAAAGTACTAGGATTGACGCCAGCCAGGGCCGCGATGGCATGCTCTAGCAGTGCCCGTTGTGCTTGCACCTCGGTGTCGAAGGCCTGCGCGGAGGCAAGCTGGTTCTCGGCGCGAGCAACGTCCAGGCCCGAGGAGATCTTGCCAGCAAAGCGCAATTGCGTGATCGAGACGGCTTTCTCATAAAACGTAATCGTCTGCAAGTAGACGGCATGCTGCGCATCGAGACCGTGGATCGCTATATAGTCGTTGGCGAGTTCCATTTCCAAGCTTAGTCGTGCCGATGCAACCTGCGCGGCTGTAGCTTGCGCATCCTGCTGGGCAAGATTGGTCCGGTTGCGGATTTCGCTCCAGAAGTCGGGCTCCCACGAAGCCACTGCGCCGTAGCCGTTCGACTGAGATTGGATCGGGCCGGTTCCACTGTGGAACAGGGTATGAGCGGATTCCTTGTTCTCGCTGACGAATGCCTGGGCGTTCAGTTGCGGATAAAGGCCCGATCGTATTTCGCCGACAATATCCCGGGCCTGTGTATAGGTTTCTTCGGCCGCCTGCAGGTTGGGGTTGGCGGCATCAAGCTGTGCCTCGAGACGATCCAGTTCTGTGTTGCCAAATACCCGCCACCAAGGACCTCGCGCGAGCTGATCTTGCGGCTGCGCGACGACAAAGGGCCCGGAGCCTTGATACTGGGCAGGCAGGATCATGTTTGGCGGCGAATAGATAGGCGCCAGATCGCAGGCGGAAAGCAGCGTTAGTGCGAGACAGGCAATGTATCCGGTAGGTCGGGCGCTGAGCATTACTTGTCCGAGTCGTCGTTACGTGCAGCTTCAACCTTCGCGCGCTGTGCTGAGCTTAGGTTCTTTGATTCGTTCCCATCTACGCGGAACTGCGCCTCAGGTGCAATCCCGGGTACACCCGGCACAATCCGCACCTGCTGGCCTTCCAGGACGCCAGCCGAGGGATTGATGATCAACCGGTCGCTGCGCTTCAAGCCGGACGTGACCTGCACTGTTTGACCGAGATTGAGGCCGAGCCGGACGTTCTGAAGATGCACCTTGTCTCCCGGGCCGACTAGTGCGATTTGCATGCCTTGTGCGCGGAATAGCAGTGCCTGCTCCGGGACCACAAGCACGTTGGGATCTAACGGGACGACGAAATTGACATCGGCATACGTTCCGGGCCAGATAAGATGATCGGGGTTGGGTACCAAGAGTTCGGTCACCACCGTACGCGTTTGAGGGTTGAAGGCATTAGCGGTGGTCTCATAGACTGCCTTGAATTTCCGATCAGGATATTGAGGCAACGAGAGGGTCGCTGTCAGATTCGGTTTAAGCATGGCGGAATAGTCCTGCGGCACCGATACAAACACGCGCATCTCGTGAATGTCAGAGACACTGAACAACTCATCCGAGGCACCTCGCGCGCCGACGTCGCCGCCGGCAGCGTTGACGTAGTTACCCACGTCGGTATTGCGTGACGTGACAATCCCGTCGAACGGTGCAACGATCCTTTTGAACCCTTCCAGAACCTTGTAGCGCGCAACCTGATGCTGTGCTGCGCGTGCCTGGGCTTGTTGCGCGGCAGCGCCGGCCACTTGCACGTCGACTTCCTGCTGCGACACAGCCTCTGTGCCCGCGAGCGCCGTCCAACGTTTGGCGGTCACCACCGCTAGCTTATAGTTGGTCTGTGCTACGTCGAGATTCGCCAGCGCGCTCTCGTACTGTTCGTCTACAGCGGGTGCATCAATAGTGGCGAGCAAATCGCCAGCTCGCACTGGAGCCCCATAATCCTTGTACCACTTGAGCACATAGCCCGAGACCTGTGCGTAGATCGGCGCTGAATACCAGGCTTTGATGGTTCCGGGCAGCGTCATGGTGCGTGTTGCCGGTCCTGGCGTAGGGGAGATCACCTGCACCTGAGGTAGGGAATCCTCGTCAGCGATGTCGCGCAGATTGGCGACGGCATTGCGTCGCTGGACAATGCCGAGGACCACCAGTCCAACAACGATCAGAACGGCAATCGTCATCAACAGTCGGCTTCGAGTACGGCGCGAGAGGGGAGTGTTTCGGCGGGTGGTCATACGTGTGATTCCATGTCTTTGTTCTTGTCGCGATGCAAAAGAGCGAATACGCAAGGCACGAACAGCAAGGTTGCGAACGTTGCAATCAGCAGGCCACCAATCACAGCGCGGCCTAGTGGCGCATTCTGGGTGTTGCTGAATGACATGGGCAGCATGCCAATCATCATTGCAAGAGCTGTCATCATGACCGGACGAATACGGCTGAAACCAGCCTCGATCGCGGCGGCGACGGGATTGCCATGCTCAGCCAAATGGTCTCGGGCAAAAGAGACCACTAGGATCGAGTTGGCGGTTGCAGTGCCCATGCACATGATCGCCCCCGTGAGTGCCGGTACAGATAAGGTCGTGTGGGTAAGAAACAGACTCCATACGATTCCGGCCAGGGCTGCAGGCAAGGCGGTGATGATGATGAAGGGGTCAAGCCAGGACTGGAAATTGACGACAATGACCAGATAGACGAGCAGAATCGAAAGAGCAAGGCCGCTTATCAATTGGATGTAGGCGCTGCTCATCGTCCGCGCTTGGCCGCGCAGGTGCACCGTAGCGCCTTGCGGAACGTCATGGGCCATGTCCGCGACAACCCGTCCGACAGCGTCGCTCACCGCTCCAAGATCGCGCCCCTGGTTGCTTACGAAAATGTCGATCGCCGGCAGGATGCTGTAGTGCGAGGCAAGCAACGGTGTGCCCGTCTGGGTGATTCGGCTGAGTGCCCCTAAAAGTTGAGTTCCATCGCCGGTGGGGTCGCCATCACCCTTGTCTATCGGTATTGTTTCTAGGTTGTTCATCGACGTGAGCTGGTTTTGCGGCGTCTGCATATTGACAAGATGCGACACACCGGAGCTCGTGTCGAGCCAGTAGGTGGGTGCGGTTTGGCCGCTGCCGGACAAGGTCGACAGTGCATTGTTGGCGATATCGGATTCCGTCAAGCCAGTACCTAAAGCAAAGGATCGAGACACCGCAATCTTTAGTGTCGGCTCATTGAAAGTCTGCTGAATATTGACGTCGGCACTACCGGGGATGCGTCGTATGCGTGCTGCCATGGCTTGTGCGTACGCGAAGTTGGCGGTTTGCCCACGACCTGAGATCTGCACATCAATCGGGGCCGGCAGACCGAAATTGAGGATTTTTGCCGTTATGTCGCCCGGCAGGAAAGTGAAGGTGGTACCTGGATACAGCTTAGGAAGTTGCCGGCGCAGCTTGAATCGATAGTCGTCAACCGGCGACCGATCATTCTTCAAGCTGATTGTGATGTCGCAGTCTTGCGGGCCGATTGTGCCGGTAGCGTTGTACGCTTCGTTGATGCCGCTCGCGGGCAGACCACAGTTGTCTAAAACATTGCTCACTTGACCCTGCAGGATCTGCCGGATCGAGCCATTAACGAGAACGGCGATTTTGGATGCATCCTCTAGCCGAGTACCGACCGGCGCGCGCATGTGCAGGTCAATCTCGCCGGATTTGATGCTTGGGAAAAAATCTCGCCCGAGAAAGCCAATCAAACCCAATGAGCCGAACGAGGCGGCGGCGAACACGAGGATAAAGAGTTGGCGCTTGGCTACGACCCGAGTCAATACAATCCGGTAGCTGTCGCGAAAGTCGGAAAACCGGTGCTCGAAGCCCCTTTGAAATCGTGTAAAGAAACCCGGGTTGGCCCTGCGACCATGCTTGTGTTCCTCGACCTGGCCCCGGAGTAAATAAGCGGCCATTGTCGGCACCAGCGTGCGCGAGAGGATGAAGGAGGCAATCATTGCGAAGATGATCGCTTCTGCTAGCGGAAGAAAGAGATAACCCGCAATCCCGCCAAGCTGGAATAGCGGTAACCACACGATGCAGATACACAGGGTCGCCACGAAAGTAGGGACAACGATCTGGTTGGCAGCGGCAATGATTCCAGGCTCAAGTTCTGCCCCTGCTTCGAGATGCGAGTCGATGTTTTCGATCATAACCGTCGCATCGTCTACAAGAATACCGACAGCTAGCGCCAGACCGCCCAGAGTCATCACGTTGATGGTCTGACCAAGCCATGAGAGCACTAGCACCGAACACAGAATCGAGAGCGGGATCGACGTAGCGACGATAAGCGTCGAGCGCCAACTGCCAAGAAAGAGCAGCACGGTCAACCCGGTCAAAATGGCCGCTGTGATCATCTCCTGCACGACCTCATCCACCGAATCACGAACGAACCCCGAAGCGTCGTTTAGTGTCGTGATCTTCACTCCTGGGGGGAGAGTACGGATGATACCCGGAAGCGCTTTTTTGATTCCGTCGACCACTTCGAGGGTCGATGCATCACCGCTCTTCAGAATCTGGATCAGCACGGCTTGTTTGCCCTTCACCAGAACCGCATTGATCTGGGGTGGCGAGCCGCGATGCACGTAGGCGACGTCGCGCAGATAGACGGTAGCGCCACCGACGATCTTGATCGGAAGGTTATTGAAGGTCGCCACTGCGATAGGACTTGCGTTGGTCTCGACCATGAAGTCGAGACCACCGATCTTCTGGTCGCCCGCCGGAAGCACGACGTTCTGCGAACTCAGCGTATGTGCAACATCGGAGGCCGACAGCCCATGTGCCAACAGCTTGGTCTGGTCAAGATCGATCTCGACGTTCAGCGATGCGCCTCCATAGGGCGTAGGGATCGCTGCACCGGGTACTGCAACGAGTTGCGGGCGGATCAGGTTGGATGCCATGTCGTAGACTTGTGAGGCAGTCATACCCGCAGCGGAAACCTGAAGGTCCAACACCGGAACGGAAGACGCGTTGTAGGAGAGAACCTGCGGTGGCGTTATACCGGCTGGCATTTGCTTGAGAACGGTTTGAGAGGCCGCCGTGATCTGTGCTTGCGCAGCAGCCACGTTTGTGCCGGGCTGGAAGAATATCTTCACGATGCCCCGCCCATAGAGCGATTGGCTTTCGATATGCTCGATGTTCTCAACCGTCGAGGTTAGAGCTCGCTCGTAATAGTAGATAACACGGCCGGACATGTCCTGTGGCGAGAGACCGTTATAAGTCCACACGACGGCGACCACCGGGATCCGGATGTTTGGAAAAATATCCGTCGGGGTCTTGAACACTGCCATACCGCCAAAAAGCACGATCAGGATGCTCATCACCACGAAGGTCAAAGGTCGGCGTAGCGCGACTAGGACAAGAGCGTTCATAGGGTACGGTCGGAAAATCCGGACAAAATCTGCGTAAAACTGCGCTGCGCGAGCAACAAGATAAGTGATGGATGGCTATACTCGACTATCTCTTTGCTTTGCGACGGTGGCCGCGGTCAGGACTCTTGAGTGACCATTTCCCCTTGGCTAATCGGGAGGTGAAAGGTTCTAGAATGATTGGATCGTCTCGGTCTACCGACGCCATTTTCTGCATGATCTTTTTATTCCATGAAGTTAGTTGTTGTGGAGGCCGGAAGACATAGCGTGGCCCCGCGTGCGCGGTTCAAGATTGCCAAAATGTGAAAGGGCGTCTACCGCGGCGGACGGATGGTTGCGCCTGGAGTCCAGAATTGACACCACGCCCGATTTATTGGCGACGTCGAACCGTTCGAGAGCAGGGCCACAAACTTCATCGTCGTTGACGAGATGCTCGCGAAGTCAAGCAGTTCGCCATTGGGGTAAGCCCGATTGGGAATTCGCGTTGCGGGTTGCCCGATGAGCGACCAGCAGGCCTCAAGACATTGTTGGATCACATCGGTCAGCGAGACGTGTCCGGGCCGCCAAGCCAGTGTCTGGGTCGCAGAATGTGCTTCGAACATGGAAACTCTTGGTCTCGCCGTGGAAGACGACATACCCGTTTGTCTCGAGGCGAGTTCGAGCCTGGGAAAGGCGACAACACGGATCAAGACGCGCATGGACTGAAATTGATTCATATCGGATTCTTCACTAGATAAGCGTCGCATGTTCAACGACGACGTCTAAAATAGCAACGCCTGACGGATTAAGAGTTTTTTATGGTCTAGCCGATGCGCGATGCGCATCGGCCGGGTCGCCCGCGCCCTCACTATTTATTTAGTTGAGGTTTCACTTCGTTGTCCGTGGTGATCCGTATCCGGGGTTTTGCCTTTCGGAGACGTTACCAAGGGCAGGCTATTGCTTGATCTGATAAACAGTGGGATGAAGTTCGACGGTTAGTAACACGTGGAACGTTTCGATGCTCCGCGTCATAACGCATAGATATCGAAATTTGAAAAAGTATTTTGCAAATTTTCTTGAATGATTTCACGGTCACACTTGGGTTACCACTAGCCCCAAAGTACCACGCCAACGTTGTTTTTTTGCCAAGAGTAGTAGTGTTGCCGACTCACTCCATCTTCACTGCATTTAAAAATAGTTCACAATGCCATTAAAATATCTATCCCCGATAGCAACCCTCGGCGATCGCGTCGTCGGATCCGTTCGGTTCGTTCGCTGGTACGCTTGGCGGATTAGCGAACTAGGAAGCGGTAGCGGAAATATCACACGAAGGGATTCGCTGAAGCGCGCTCGCTTCATCACGCTACGCTGATGCATTATCCACCCGCCGGGTATGGATGGCGGCATTTCGCGATCCGGTGAGTGTGGTGCTTTACAAGCTGATGACCGCATTACGTAAGTGCTATGCGAGCGTGCGAGATCTTGAGCCATTCGATATCCCGAGGTTTTCAGGGGCACACGCCTTTGGAGTGTGAAGGGCAATATTGTATGTAATCCCAAGAATAATATCGAAACAGAACAGTATAACCTGTCAAGCCGCATCACTGGCCGCGTAGCGCGTCAATTCGGACATCAATACAATCGGAAGCTCGTAAAACTTGAGAAAGTGCGGTCTGTTGGACATCCAAATGGCCGCGGCCCGTGACTTCGAGGCGGCTAACTCGGTCTTGACGTCAACAGCGAAGGGCCTGTGGTAAACATCGCCTAGATCCAACGCTAATCCGCACCAAAGCCATAGAAAAGCGAGCAAGCAGTACGCATTCCGCACAGACATCCGGGCAGTAAAGGTTTGAGGTTGACCCTGTTTGAGAGGTGCTTCCGGCGCGATGTGCTTAGGTGGCTCGCTTCTCTTCAATCTTCTGAATAAGTTGATTAGCACAATATAGGAATAAACGGCCTGTTCCGTAATTTCATTTTCTGAAAGATAGATTTGTGGATATTTTTGATGCCTGTGTGAAATTCAGCTACGTACACTCTGACCGCGCTCTAGAAGTGCGCTTCACTGCTTTCTCCCACGACAGATATGGGAGCGGCAAACACGTTCAACCACATCCTATTTCGGTGAAAAAAATGAAAGCTTACTGGGGTGCATGGATCCCTGCGTTACTCATCTGCGGCGTCGCGCACGCCCAAAGCAGTGTCACGCTCTATGGCTTGATCGATGATGGCATCGACTTTACCAATAACGCCCGTGGGCATAGCGCTTATCAGATGGTTAGCGGCGATGTCGTCGGCAGTCGTTGGGGCGTGAAAGGAAATGAAGATCTTGGCGGGGGCTACAGTGCTGTCTTTCGTCTCGAGAATGGTTTTAATACCAACACGGGGGCTCTCGGACAGGGTGGTCTCGAGTTCGGTCGCCAAGCCTACGTCGGACTTTCGTCTAAAGACTATGGTACGGTCACGTTCGGTCGCCAGTATGATCCTACGATCGACATGTTCAGCGACTTGACCGCTGCCGGTAACTGGGCCGGAGATTTTGCGGCGCATCCGTTCGATAACGATAACTCGGACTGGGATTTCCGCGTTAACAACTCCATCAAGTATGTGAGCCCCACGTTTCGCGGCTTTTCCGGCGAAGCGATGTACGGTTTCAGCAATAGCACGGGCTTCGCAGACAATCGCCTTTACAGCGCGGCCGGGCAATATCAAATGGGTGGTTTGACGGCGGCGGTCGCTTACATGAAGATTGACAACCCGGGCCTCAACTCCTCGGGCGCTGTAACGAGCGGTAGTCTCTTTACCGGCTCGTCGCAACAAGACATCGATGCGGGAGTGTCTTACAAATTCCAGAAAATGACGGTAGGCTTCGCCTACTCACACACAGACGTCTACGATCCGACCGGCAGCGCTTACTTCACTGCGAATGCCACCCAACCGGCCGGCGGCGACTGGAATTCATGGAAGTTCGACAATTTTGAGGTTAACGCGCAATATTACTTCCAGCCTGACTTCTGGCTCGGCGGAGCGTATACCTATACCCGAGCTCAACTCGATTCCAGCGTGGGAAACTTCAGTCCGAAGTACCATCAAGTATCGCTCATGCTCGACTATGACCTAAGCCCACGTACATCGGTCTACATCCAGGGCGCCTATCAGCACGTTGTGAGCGCGAATACGGGCACCGATTTCGATTTTGCCCAAACTCCTGCGTCGGCTGGCATATCTTCAACCGCAAACCAAGTGCTCTACCGCGTCGCTATGACGCATCGCTTCTAATTCGTAAGTCAAACCCTGCAGCGTCATTCGATGTTGTATTAAAGCCCGGAGCCCAACAACAGGTCCGGGCTTTTTATTTGCTTTTGGCAGATGCCTCGCTGGTGGAATTCTATTAAAAAAAACTTCACTCATCCGAAAGCAAATCGGTGTTTGGCCAGAGGTATTCTGACTAATCGGCCGACTTAGCAAGCTGCTTCGAGTGCGCTTCTTACTCGCCGGTCGGCAACCAACAAACTACCTAGGACAGTATCATGAACACTTTGCAATGCCTCGCGGTTTCGTCCATTCTCCTGTTTGCTAACGGAAGCGCCTTTGCAGATGCGCACCTTACCCCGCAACAATGCGATGACTATCCATTCAAGCGGCCGGTGGGCGAGGTGACACACGCACAGTTGATGCAGGAGCTGGCCGAACTACAGGCTGCAGGCTATTCCGGTCGAGACGACAACGCCTACTATCCAAACGATCTCCAACAGGCCGAGGCGACCCTGCAGGCGGAGTACAAGAGGGACTGCTTGCAGTTGCGTCAGCCTGATTGACAACCGCAACAGGCTGGAGCTGTGAATGTATTTCGGGACGACGCGAATGCAATGATCGCCTAGCGGGCACGCGTAATTGAGGTGCTCTAGATGAACGCTACAAGGTGGTTATACAGTCAACAGACTAACAATGCGCCAACTCGATGAAATCAATCGTCGAAGCGGCGTGTGGCGAACTTCTGACGCTGAGCGTGTGCCGACTTAGCATTAGATGTTTGAGGTCGCTGGTTCCCCATTTCCCCGGCTATGCGCGCTCGATCCTTCACCCGTCGCATCTCCAGTGTCATGAACTCCGCCGCATTCATGTTCAGGTATTTACATCGTCCTTTTGCTTCACTTCGGTCCACTTTATACACGAGGGCACGAATGATTGAGTTTCGATGGAACCTTGAGCCAAGCCGTGTTTTTAACCAAACATTGGCTCGGGTGTAGCACCGCAACTGTCGCGGCAGGCGTCGTGCCTATCCACTCACTGGCGTGTTGGCGAGGGTGAATCCGCGCTTACGTTCATCGAGACACCAATCTTGACGGTATCTTTAGTAAGAGTCGACGTTCTTGAATGCAGGCCTTTTCACTCAAGTAAGCTCACGATCGTTTCTCCGTGGGGGGCCAACAATACGCCGAAGCGGAAGATCTTCTGATCGTTCCGGCTTACAATCGCAACTAGGCAAACATGGGATTCTCCGATGTCGTCCAATCTCTCGATCTCGCCCTCTATAACGGCGTGCGTGTTCTGTACCGACGGGGAATAACGGTAAGCTTTCGCGAGCGCGGCATCAATGCAGCGCTGCGCTGTCTCGTTGGTCTTAAGCTGGTGAGCTTTGTTGCGGGTGACATGATAAAACGTATCGCCCGCGCAGATTATAAGAACGGCGCACAGACTGATAAGCCAACGCCTAGCTGTGAATCGAACGTTTGTCTCAGCCGCGTCAGCGGGCCGAATCTTTGTATTCATTATTGGCGAAAATATCCGATCCTATTGATTCTGGCATGATTCCTATCGTCGACATCATTGCGCCTGATGTAGATTTATGCGGTCGTCTGGATTGTCCACGCGTCCAATCGATCTCAAATGCTTTGAACGGCATGATGCGAGATGAATCCACCACTTAAACGGTCAGGGACGAAATTGCATCCTACGCAGCTACCGCTCCTAAATCTGCCCGACTACGAAAGCCATGGGAATTATAGCGGTCACCTCATTCTATAGATACGGTAACAAATAGGGTCCCTGTACCTTCTAAGCGCTCAACGTAGTTTCCATTCAGGAAAGGTTGATTTTGTTGATCATTGTCTGCATCGCCAACAGCGAGCAGATGGCCCGCTCCATCAAACTCTGCTGGTTCTCGAATCGACTGAGCGTGGTTAATTTCACCGGTTGGCTGCCAGGGCCGGTCGTCATTGCATTGCGGCGGCGTTTGGCCTTTGCCACAAGCGTCATTGAGCTTGCGAGTGTTGCAACGAAAACAGGACTATGTTGTAACGAACTATCGTCATAGGTATTCCATAAGATCACTGCGCACGGCACAATATTGGCTTGTCATTTGCTCCAATGAAACAGCTGCATGGCGTATGCATTGGGGCATCAACATTTGCCCGATTTTGTGCGCGCACTCCCTTGGGGAGCGTACGTCACGCGAGGTGTCGTTTTCTAGCGCGCTGGCTGCCTATTGGCGTGACGAAACCGAGAGCCCCGCACTTAGGAATGCGCAGGAGCCATGCAATCTCGACGATATTCTTGCCGTAGTTTATGTTCGGCGCGGTTTATTAGCCGTGGATAGTGCGGGTCATCGACGCCGGGACGATAGCCGACTGCCTCAAGCTCAGCCAGTTCTTGGGCCAACTGAGCGTGGGTGATCTCCCCCACCGGTTGTTTGAACGGATAGTCGTTGCATTGTTGTGGCGTTAGCTGGGGTGCCGCTACAGCCGCTGTGCTCGCAATTGCTAAAACACCAAATAGAAGTGATTTGCAGAGAGTATTCATGTACGTTCTCCGAAGTATCTGGTACACAGAAGTTAACTCGCTCCTACCAGCCTATAAGGTCAAGAAACCGGTTGGATATAGCCAAGAGTAGTGAACATTTTCGAATATTACGAGCTCGGGAGGGTGAAGACTTTTTCATTCATCCAGACCTTGTCGTTCTCGAGGTCAGTTCCAGCGATGGCGAAAGTGGTTGGAGGGAATGCCGGGACGAGCGATTCTCTTGAGCGGTCGCTGAACGGCTCATAGCATGTCGTTTCGGCTGAAGTAACGAGCTCCACTGTTCACTTATTCAACGCGATCGCGATGCATCAGCTGAGCAGGCGTCAGCACGGAGGGGGCGACTGAAACGATAGACGTTTTTGAATCGAACCGACCTAACATGCATAGAAATCCAGCGTGCAGCTACGTGCGCGAAGAAAGCCAACAATCTTCTCGCTTTTCCGAGCAATGATTAGTTAGCCGATAAATCGCACACGTTTGTCCGGCAAAAAAACCAATCGTGGGGGAGAGTTTTTCGTTCCGCGATCGTTGCCCGGCATGCCCGGTTCGCCGCGTATGCAGCATTTCCGATCCGGGCACATTTGTCCATCGCGCGGTTTGGCCACAAAACTGCGGCTTGCATTCCGCATGCCCATGCTTTAAAAAAAGGCCCGGAATGCGGATTTACACGAGTGGGATCTCGATCTATTGCTTAGTGATGGGCATACAACGTGCTGTTCAAATAGGCGAGCTGCCCGTCTTGTTCCGCCTCGACCAGTTCCTGGTAGACCTGCGCGCGTGTCTTGGGCGCAATAGCCTGGCCGTACGGGGGCGTCCAGGTACCCTGGTCGGTCGAGCCCATCTGAATGGGGCTTGCTGCAGAGTCGCCGGTTGTTCCGGGATTCATCGAGCTGGGCGCAGTCTGGGCGGATGCCGAGTTGCTTGCAACAAACAAAAACAGGGCGGCGATAAGGGTCGTTTTCATGAGAGCTCCTTGATAGAGGCCGAGCACAGTTGACCGAACTGCGAGACGCAGCCAGCTTCGCGACTCGGTAGAGATAGAATAAGCGAGCGGGAGTATCGATCAAGATACCTAAGCATGAAGAATGTTTTAGGTTGCGCGCGCGCCATTCGACGGTCTTTAGCGAGTTTAGCTGTGACCCAAACGCCATAGATCATTGACTCGACTTTGTGAACGAAACTGACGGCGTTGTGCCAAGAGCGACCTAACTTATTGGACGCAGCGGTGAGCATAATCTCCCGATTCTCTAATCACTGGCTCAGTTGAAGAGGTAACCCGATCCACGTATGGTTCGGATCATCGGTCGCACCGTCAGCGATTCGACCTTCTTCCTCAATCGGCCCACGTGGACATCGATCAGATTGGTTCCCGGATCAAATCGGCATCCCCATACTCCCTCGAATATCATCGTGCGCGTCAAGACCTGTCCAGGGTGGCGCATCAGAAACTCAAGTACACGAAATTCGGTTGCCTGCAAGCTGAGTTCTTGCTTGCCAAAAGTTGCCGTTCGTTTGATTAAATCGAGTTGAAGTGCGCCAACGCGTAAGCTTGTCTCTTCGACCCGAAGCGGCGATTTGCGTCGAAGCAGAACCTCCACACGTGCAAGTAGTTCGGCTGGAGAGAACGGTTTTGTCAAATAATCGTCGCCACCCGCTCGTAGTCCGCGTACTCGTTCGTCGACATCGGACATCGAACTGATGACCAATACAGGTGTATCTATGCCGACGCTGCGCATAGTGGTAAGTATAGATAGGCCGTCAAGGTCGGGAAGCATCCGATCAAGCGTTATTAATTCGTAGTCGCCTGTCATGACCTTTGCGATGCCTTCACGTCCAGAACGAGCCATATCAATTTCGTAGCCCGGCTCGGACAAGGCTCCGACAATCTCGTCAAGCATCAGTTCGTCGTCTTCGACAGAGAGCACTTTTGGCATAGTGACGTTTCCTGATAATGGGTTGAACTATGCTACAACGCGCAACATCACCGCCTCCTCGGGAGCGCGATATTGACTGACCGTGTAGTCGATGAAATTCCTAACTTTGGCAGAGAGAAAGTTCCTTCCCGCGTATACGATCGACAAGGGCCTAGCACCACTCGTGATTAGGTACTGACCAAGTATGGGCAACAACCGACCTGCCTCAAGATCATCTTTTACGAGCGGCACGGGCAAGAGGGCAATACCCATGTCAGCCAGCGCGGCAGCCCTAATGGTTTCGCTGCTGGTTGCGTGAAGTGCGCCACCGGCCGAAACTCGCTGCACATCACGTCCGTCGGAGAATTCCCACATCCGAGCACCGCCATCAGCCGCGGACAAAAGGTTATGCGTATTCAGGGCCGAGACACTTGCAGGAGAACCACACTTTGCAAGATAGTTAGGTGAGGCGACGGCGATTTCGGCGAATGCTGTGAGTTTGCGGCATACAAGCGTTGAGTTACTTAGAGACCGCTGGGTCGAAAATCCGACATCGAAGCCGCCCTCGACCATGTTGATGGTGGTGTCACACGTGGTCACGTCAAAGCCGATCTGGGGATGCATGTTGCGGTAGGTCGCTAGTAGCCCGGTAAGCCCCGTATTCGCGAATACGGTCGATGCGGCAATACGTAATGTTCCGCTCATGTCGCGCGTAGACCGGACTAGCGAAGACTCCATATCGTCTAGTTGATCGATGATAGTTCTGCAAATTCCAACGTAATCCTCACCTTGTTCAGTGAGAGAAACGTTGCGCGTCGTACGGTTCAATAGGCGCATGTTCAGATGTGCCTCAAGCGTACTAACGCTCCGAGTGACCGCCGCTGCCGACATTCCAAGTTGTTTCGCGGCAAGTCCGAAACTTGCCAAATCGACTACACGAGTGAATACCCGCATAGCTTGAAGTTGATTCATGATCGGTCGCCCAGAAAGGAACGAGGTAATGATCACAGGTAGGGAAAAAAAGCTCACGATCAGACGCATTAAGTCTTTTTTAACATTCTGATATGAGTCTTTCTTTCTCGTTTCGCAAGCATGCGTCCACTGGGACTGCCTATGCAGACAAAGCGTCATTTTCTAGCCACCGCAGATTGGGGTGAACTTTTCCCATTCGCTTTGGTCCCGGACAAGCGCTCGCAGAAAGACCGAACGTGGTGTTGCGGATCAACGACGTTCGCAACAGGTCTTTGGCCCGACACACCCAATGGATTTAAATCGGTGAAAACCATTACTGGCGGGGCAGGGATGTTCATTCGTTGTGCTTCTTTCAATTTTTGAAAATACGCTTTCCAATTTTTTCGCACTTACTCAACGGCAAAGGGTTCGTAGACTTCGGTCCACGGGATACCGCTGGCGGGCGTCAACGTGCGGCTCGCCACCCCGTAGAACACCATTGCTTAAATCACGCCGCATCGCGGCGTGAGATTTTATGGAGTTGAAAATGAAGAAATTGCTTTTGGCAGCAACGGTTTCGGGTTTGTTCGCGGCTACGACGGCTCAGGCTCAAAGTAGCGTAACCATGTATGGCGTGCTCGACGCTGGCCTGATCTATTCAAGCAGTCAGCAAGTACCGGGATCTACCAATTCGGGCCGGGTTTTCGGCATGGGCAGCGGCGACCTCAGCCAAACACTGTGGGGCTTGAAGGGCAGCGAAGACCTTGGCGGCGGGATGCATGCGATCTTTAAATTGGAGAACGGATTTAACCTGAACAACGGAGCATTTACGCAATCCAACGAAATCTTTGGTCGCCAAGCATGGGTCGGCTTGCAAAATAACACCTACGGGACGGTCACGGTCGGTAAGCAATACGACTTCATGGTGGACTATCTGTCTCCTATCGCGGAGGCGGGCGCTGGCTATGGTAATAACCTAGCCGCTCACCCGTTCGACAACGACAATCTCGCGGAGAGCTTCAGTATCAGCAATGCCGTGAAATTCGAGAGCGCGAATTACGCCGGTTTTAAGGTCGGGGGCTTGTATGGCTTCTCCAACTCTGCAGGTAGCTTCTCTGACAACCGGGCCTACAGTCTTGGCGCTTCTTATGCCAACGGACCGTTGAACGTTGCGGCGGCCTTCCTGCAGATTAACAATCCAGGAGGGGGGCTGACGGGCGCGAATCCCGCGGGAGCAGTGAGCAGCACGGACAATACGGCGAACTTTATTGCAGCACGCCAGCGTGTCTTTGGCGCGGGTGCGAACTACGCGTTCGGGCCGGCGGTCGTGGGGTTTGTCTGGACGCACACCAAGCTCGATGGCCTGGGCGCGGTAAATGTAGGCGATGGATATGGCTCGTTGGCAGGCAACAGCCTGCGCTTAGACAACTATGAGGTGAACGGGCGTTACGCCCTTACGCCGGCTTTGAGTCTCGCAGGTGCCTACACATTTACGGATGGTGCTTTCGACTCGGCGACGGCGAATGCCAAACCCAAGTATCACCAGGTCACTCTGCAGGCAGACTACGACTTGAGCAAGCGCACTGATGTCTATTTGGAAGGCGTATATCAGCACGCCGCCGGTGGGGATGGCACGCTGCTCGGCGACGCGAGTATCAACGGTTTGGACCAGTCATCGACAAATAAGCAGGTTGCTGTGACGGTCGGCATGCGTCACCGGTTCTGACATGCCATAAGGTTGGAGAAATCCCCCGGGGAGTATGAAGCGTGCCGTGATTGCGCCATCGCTCTCCAATGAATACTTCATAGGTATCGAGGTGTGATGCCTGTGAAGTACTCGAAAGTAGTCGACAGTTGCTCTACTGGATTTGCAATCCCAAAGATGTATCAGCTTTAATCTTTAAGCATTGTTTTTTTAAGAAAAGCAGATGCGAAAGGCATCATAATTCTTCGTAGTTGAACGCGGAGGTTAACAATGCGGCGCCAAATGAGAACCCAGCTAGTCAAAGAAGGTGATGCACAAGTTGTCCGTCTTGAGGTCGGTTCGCACCTCGTGCACCTAGATGCGGATGATATCGATTCGCTAATTGAGCAATTGGGTGCATTTAGGGCCGCAATGCTGCCTGCTGTTCCAGGCAAAGTTTCTCGAACACATCAGTACGCGATCGAAGTCGATCCCAGTTGGTACGCAGAGCCACATCCCACCTCCGACGCCGTAGTCGTATTTCTGAGGGATACAGGAATCGGATGGGCAGGTTTCGCCATATCGCGACGCAAAGCTGTAAAGCTTTGCGAAGAGCTTTCTAGCTACGCGAACGCGCCACTCAGTCCCGTTGGCCTCGCAAATTAGGACGCTGCACGTTTTCGTGCAATTCATGACATGTGCGGGGTAGAGGTATTTTCGGGAGAAGAGCTGGGTCGGACCTCGGGAGGCATGCCATTACCGAGCCTTGAACGGTCTCGACGACGATTAGTTCTTTCCCGGCACTTCATATTAAGTCTCATCGCTTGACCTAACGAGATGGAGGATGCAGCCGTGCTGAAGCTTGAGTTGCTTAACCAATACGGTGCACATTCGTTGCTAGTGTCAATGGAAGAGAGTCAGGTACTGCTCGATCCATCTGAGATTGATGCTTTGATCGAAAATTTGAGTAGTTACCGCACGAAGTTGCAACCCGCGGTGCCTACGTCGATTAGTAAGTCACACAAGTACGTGATCGAAACCAATCCAATTTGGCACACGGAAGGAAACCCCTTACTCGATGGTGCTGTCGTTTTCATGCGGCACACCGGGTTCGGTTGGGCCGGGTTCGCCATACCGAGAGCCAGCCTTAAGAGGTTCATTGAGACGGTTTCCGCATGTGCACGTGGAGAGCGTACGTCAAATGTCATCCAGTAGATTGCGTTCAACCAAGAGCGAAGCGTCTCGGACTTCCGGAGTGGAGGTGAGCTCATGTTCGAAATAAAATCGACGAATAACACCGTCTGTAGCAAATAGGAAGGCGATGACTTGGTATCGCGGCACAGAGCACGGTCCGACGTTCGCTCGATTTGACAATGGGAACCCGCGAGGAACTGTGTTGCTCGCGACGGGTTTTTCCGCCTGCGATGTACCGTGACGGGCACGCACCATGGCCACTAGTATCATGGCCGTGCCCAAGAATACGACCCCGTGCAACACGTACCATAGGATATGATTTTAGCTATCTTTCGACCTCTCAAGCTACCAAAAATCTATACCCACTCAACTATGGCGAACGAAAAGCCCAATGAATGATTGGGGTACTAATCCTGAGAGTTTGATCAGATGGCGAAGAAGCTGAAAGGAAGTGGTCGGGCTGACCCGCATATTCCCCGTGTCATGTTATTGCCGGTGCCGGCTATTAGCGCTCAGACGATGTCGCTTCGAGCCCACCTGGGTCTAGTGGCAATGCGAGAGGGGAAGGGGTCATTCGTTATCGCGACGCACCTGCTCGGAGTGATGTACTTGGCTTACTTGTTACATGAGGAGCCGCTGGGTGAGCTTAAGCTTCGAGCATTCAATACTACCCAGGACGTACTGAGGAGAAGCGTGGCCAGTGCTAAGCGCGACGGCGTTTGGCGGATCGACCAAAACGATAGTTGGTGTCTCGAGCAAGTCGTGACTTTGCATGACGTGCAAATGCAGTCGATGCCCGCGTATTTGATCGCAAAGGCACGGCTGACGCTTCATCATTTGCTCGATAATGATAAGTTTGCCGACGTCACTATTTCTAGCGTCAACAGGCTCTCCCTGGCACCGAAATGATTTGCCTTTGTTCGGGATTTCAAATTCAGCGTTAGAAGGTTGGTTTGACCTTGAGATTTTCGATCCAGCAATCAGCAATGAGCATTGGGCGTGGGTACCCGACGGGTGGCTTCTAAACTTCCCACCATCGGCGTCGCTGGTGTCGGTGTAGCATTTAGGGGATGAAACCAATCCCACTCAGATTCGCGCCGCGAACGTACATGCAGACGGCTAAATCGAATTGGGACCGTGCGATGCGATAGCGAAGGTGCGATAGCAAACGCCCGGGGCGCCCGGGTTACCGTGTTGTCAACGCTACATGATTGGAATGATCGCGGAGTATGTCGGCTTGGACCGCTGTATTACCGGCGCGAGATTGATGTCGAGCCAATTCCGATTCACTCACATTCACGCATGCACGCGTTTCGTACGGTCTCGTTGCATCCCACCGACACCGCACGGACAAAAGTTAAAACAACGTGCGGATCCCGCTCGCAATGATGTAATTGGTCGGTTCCGAGCCGATAAACGCTGCACCGTTAAACTTTGAATACATAAAGCCGGCGTACACATCCGTACGGCGCGTCAGACTATAGACCGCTAGCATTGAGTATTGCCATTGGTTGCCCCCCGCGACGGCTGAGGACTGCATGGTCTGAGTATCGTAGACACCGACGCCCACATCAAAGCTAGGGGTGAATTTGTAGTCTCCGCCGGCGAAGTACACATTGACCTTCGTCGGGTGCACTGTATTTGTCACCGTTCCGCTGTAGCCAAAGTAGTCCGCGGTGGCGCCCGCTCCGACTGGATCCGATGGCGCTTTAAGCTCGTAGTGTTCGTATCCCCCTTTAATTGTTCCATCTCCAATTGTGTATTTGGCTGCGATCATCACATCCTCGTCATTGTTTAGCGTCAGCGCACCGACGTTCGTTCCGATCAAAGCGCTCCCGACGGCGTTCGCGCCCACGAGCGCTCCAGAATGTAGTTCGTCGCGGGCGCTGTAATATGTCGCCTGAATACCTAAATTATGAGCTTCATACCCGACGTTAGCTCCGAAGGTTGACCCCGCCCTGAAGTTACCGGCGACGCCGCCTAAACTATAGGACGCGCCATAGTTGATTGGACCGGTGGTATTCGTGTACTTGATATTATTATCAGTGCGAGAACCTTCTGTGATCCCACCGGCGGAGTATGACCCTGAGAAGCCGATTGGGGAAAACAGCTGTGCCGCGAAAACCGGGTCATAATTGACGATCGTATCGAATCCGAGTGTCGTGGTGCGACCAAAGGCCAGCGATCCATACTGGTCTTTCCGCAACCCGACGAACGCTCCGCGGTTAAATAATTGTCCGTTTAGCGCTGAGGCAGCTCCAACCGAATTGTTCGTACCGGCGATCGACCCAGCGGTGTTATTAAGATTGCCAGAGGGAACATTAAATCCGGATTCCAAGCCAAAGAAGGCATGGAGTCCAGCGCCGAGGTCCTCTTTACCGCGGATACCCCAACGCGAGTCAGACATGCCTCCGTTAAACATACCAACGACGTTATTGTTGAACTTCGTGCTGACCTTGCTCACGGGGTTAATTGTCGCAGGAAAGAGCGCGTTTCCGTTCGGACTATGTTGAACGTCGCCGATTGCAACATCCATGATGCCGTATAAAGTCACGCTATTCCCGTCGTCCGCGTGCGCCGCACCGACGCACAATCCTAAGATCGACGATGCGAATATGTGCATTTTTCTGATTTTCATATAGGTCTCCTCTGTATATGGCGTCGCTCATAAAGAGCGTGCGCAATAAGTGTTATAGCGGTGATCGTCCGGTGCGCGATCAGTCGTGGGCATTCCGTATGGAATGCGTTGTAATATATGTTTTTTTAATAAAATTAAAACGCAATTCTATTTTTCGGAAAAAGTGTTGTATGGTTGATAATTGTGCCGTGAACGGAACTAAAATTCAGATAGCTTATTGAGACGGTTAAATGTGTACAACTTTTCATTCGGGATTTCCCTAGTCGTGCATAGAATGGAGATGTCGTTAGAAGCGGCAAGGGCAGTACGCAATCGGCCGCTCGAAGGCGGGGAATGGAGCACAGCGGGTCGAAACTTTTTTGCTTTCACGACTATTTATAGTGCCGCATTGATCCGATTCAACGAACGGTTTTGTCGATTTCATTCGATTCTCGGGCTTACGACATTTTTACGCTTTTACATTAGGTACTAGAGTCGGATTAAACCAATTTTGTCGGCTGCGGGAGCCCTTGCACCTACTTCCCGTCCAAGATGACTACCGCAAAAACCAACGTTACTCGACTATTTGTGCTGGCAGATTCGAATGCATTAACTGTCGCATATCGTTAGCGCTCGCCGACAACTTCCGCTAGGTCGGACGCTACAGCTCTTACCAGCAAAACTCATCAGGCCTTGCCACTCGAGGCAGTATGAAGATGTCGTAGGGTACTGAACCACCAAAACCAATCTGTGGGATTGGCGAGATGCTCCCAGGTGTCTCAGAGATGTTCGCTAAGAATGTCATCCTCATGGGGATTGGAGGAGATCGGATAAGCAAACTACCTATTGGCTCAGCCGTGGCATGAAAGAGGAATGTGTCGAGTCGGACCTCTGCCCAGCCGTCGGAGAGGAGTTCGGAACCTCCTTCCGGACGCTTATCTTGAAACTTGATCTCCGAGAAATTTTGAGCAGGTTACGGTTCGTGGTCCGCTGCAACCTCAGCGAAGTAGTCATCTTCATTAAACGATGATAAAGATCATTCATCGAATTTTGAGGGGTATCCAGATCTGACAGCGTTAGCTCCCTGATTTTGAACGGAGGTCGATAATCGGAAGGTTGATTCAATTCCTGCCTAAAACTTGCTCAGAGTGGCCATGATGTTCCGGTGGTGCGCGCCAGAAACGATGGGGCATCTCCGCATCCAGTTGCTTATCAATATTGCTAATGAAATATTTATTTCATCAACGAAAACAGCCGCCTGATGAATTTGAAAAATAGCAGCTCCCCGCTTCCACTAAGAATAAAGGCATAAGAGGCATAAAATCGAAATGATAAAATTTCCCCGCCAACTGAAAGAAAGTTTGCAGAACAACCGCTTTGATTGGGCCTACGGCGCCGCCCGGTATCGTAAGGGCGAAAACCGAAACTTCAGTGAATGCACGGGCCTTCATTATCCTCTACAAAACCAAGATTGAATGGCTAAAACTGATTCTCTAAAATAGAATAGAGATCGAATAAACCCGCGATCGACCATGCGAGTAAATGATGGGTGCGCTGAGAGCGAGTTGGTGGGCGCGTGTTATGTCTAGATGCAAGAATCTAGTCCAAAAACTAGGCCATATGAACAGTTTTGATAAAAACTATTTTCATCGTTTATTTTGGTCTGGAAATTGTGAAGTAAAAGTAATTTTTGTCATTATTATCGTGCTTTACATCGTGATTCATATTACAACTTGCGCAATTTTTTCTATCTTCGAATGTTCATAATTGGGACCATTTTACTCGGTCACTGCCGCTTGTCTTTATCGCCCGGATAGCATGCTCAGAACCGAGCTAAGGCAGCTTGCTTTGCACCGGGTATGAACTCCGGATCGAAGAGCAATCGATGTGATTCACATTGCCGTCGGGCGCGCATCACGTCGAGTTAGACGGCCCACTGCACCCGCAGGCCCAGAGCGACGGGTAAGCCAAGGTTGCGGTTAAGCAACGGTGCACAAAAAAAATCGCAGCACTAAAACTCTATTCTTTCAACAAGAACGTTGATTTTTAACGATTATTCCGATTTTTAATTTAAAAAACATTTTAGTTTTGTATCGATTAATTAATAATTGTAATTTGCGTCGATAGATATATCGCAACTGCCTGATCCGACTGGGTTTCGTTTTTTAGAATTCTTTCAGAATTAGCTCGCACCTTCCGTCTACAGTGTCGAAAAAATGTTTGCAATTCAATTCGCACTGGTGTTTGTCCGAAGGCGGCCCGGTATCTGAACGGCGCTCTATGAAAACTATACTCACTACCGATGTGTGTCGGGAGAAATCAGAAAGCTCTTTCCGGCGTCACTTCAGATGGGTCGTACCCCGGACGTAGTTTATTCAATCTTTTAGGAGACCGTAGTGAAACGAACTATCCTAGCAACTTTGTTGGCTGGATTGGCTAGCATCGCGCAAGCCCAAAGCAGCGTCACTATATATGGTCGGCTTGATAACGGGTTGCAGTACGAGTCCGGTCTTCCGCACGGCCACACGTATAGCGCGGAAAGCGGGGATTTTGGTCAGTCGGAATTCGGCGTTAAGGGCGCCGAGGATCTTGGTGGCGGTACGCACGCAATCTTTCAATTGGAAATGGGCATAGACACGCAAAATGGATCGTATGGAAACGGTTCACTGTTTGGTCGGGCCGCGACCGTTGGCCTGTCGAACCAGACGTTCGGAACGTTCAAGATGGGCAATTTGGGTGCGGGTGAAATCCAGCAAGACAGCTTCGACGTCGATCCGCAACTCATGCAGGCTTTCGCAATCTCAACCTTGGTGCGGGGTCGCAACTGGTCTCAAGCAGGCAATGGCCTTGAATATACCTCGCCAACCTTCGGCGGATTGAGCATCAAAGGGCAGTACGATCTGACCAACAGTTACACGTGGAATGCGGGAAGTCCAGGCAGCGCGCCAGGTCAGTTGGGTACGTCGACTGGGCTGGGAAGTGCACAAGGACGGTCTGGCGGGATCAAGGCACAGTACAACGCGTCGATTTTCGAGTTGCAGGCTATCTACGATGAGATCCGAGATCAAAACGGCCAGTTCAGTAACGTGTATCTCGCATCGCGCTCCGCCTTGGCAGGTGGCAACGTTACCCTTGGGCCAGTGAAGCTATATGCAGGTTATCAGCACTTGAGCGCACCCAACGCCTCGAACGCCGGGTATTACGGCACTGCAACGCCAACTGCCCTGCCTGGGGGCACCTCTTTGCCGACGGCGGTCGATCATGAGTTCGCTGGGGCCGCGTGGCAATTCTCGCCTGCTGCGAGCGTCACAGCTGCCGTTTATCACGCGAATGCGAACAACGGTAACGGCAATGCGACGATGTACACCTTGGCGGGACAATACAATCTCTCGAGGAGGACTTTTCTGTACTCAGAGGTCGGCTATATTCACAATAGCTCGACATCGAATATCGGGCTGGGTGACGGCTACAGCGATCCGTACGGCGCGAACGCAAACAACGATCCCGCAACTGCAAACAGCACAACTAACCCGAACTATGGTCACGGGCAGGTGGGCGTGTTTGCAGGCATCATGACTAATTTCTAAATCTGTCTTGCCGCGCGAACGGCCCAAGAGAAGTTTACGTGCAACTTAATACTTCCCCGTATTTGAGCGTTGGGATGTTGCCGTCATGTCTTTTGCTTCACAGAGTGGGCGATGCTGTCTCCCCTCTTCTTGCGGACTCGGTTTTAGCTCCGAAATATGTTTCACTGACGGCAAGTAGTTGCGACAAATTTAGAGGATGAACGTCCTCTGGGAGGTTATCGGCATCAGTCGATGCCGACCACAACGTTTTAATGTGCGTCATTTGAGTAGGCGGGGCACGCTAGGTCATGAGTGCATTGCACTAAAGGAGCAATTGATAAGTTAATGATGGCCTGCGCCCCATCTACACGAGATCGATGCGCAAATTCACGTCGATTTCCGAACCGGGCGGCCGATTCTAAGGCAAGCAGAATGAAACGCTCGAGTTTAGGTAAGCACATTTTTCTAATGCAACGGAGGAGAAGATTGATGAAATCAATGGAAATCGTGAAGGCCTTGGGCTGCATCGCTGCTGTGCTATTCACGCTGAATGCATATGCAGCTGACAGCGGCACGTCGGAGACTCCATCTACAGCGGCGGCTCCTTCTACTAAGGCCTTAAATCGGGCGCTCGCGAGGAAGGTTCACGGCGCACTTTCCAAGAAAAAAGGTCTTGATCCGACTCACATCTACGTCAAGGCTGTTGGTGGCGCTATCACGTTGACAGGCTCGGCGGTGAACCAGGCCCAGATCGACTTAGCAACTGAAGCGGCACAAAACGTGGAAGGCGTGACGTCCGTGACAAACAAAATCTCCGTTCGGGCGCCTAGCTGAAAGATGTATTACGAATGCGGCCAACGTTCAACACCTTATCGAGGCTCGTCGGGAGGTGGAACGGCTTGAATGAGCTTGGTGATATTGCACGAGCATGGTTGTCGGCGTCGGCAGTCGCAGGTTTGCACAAGTGAGTGGTAACGGGTGGCAATGTCACGCTTGTTCCGGCTCGCTTAGATAGCCTCGACCAGATTCCATTTACCCTGACGTTTTCACGAAGGCGATTGCCCGCTGTTCGCAGCGGGCTCTTTTTTTAAATATATCAACAGGACTGACATCGACGGCGGCTTGAGGTGCGTGGTTTCCAGGGGAATGTCGAATGCCTAGCAGCCAACGCGCCTGGACGAGATTAACGGTATATGGGTGCGACTCCTGATAGCGTAACGCTCTACAAGCGTGAATCCAGAGACACGCTAGCGGTTTCACCCAAGGACTAGGCAATAATATCCGTTCTGGCGGGGACCATTGATAGGCGCGGTTTCATACCCATGAGTAAGATTCAGGCATGCATGCATTGCGACAGGGCCGCTCGATCGCAGGGTGGTTGTGGGGTGCGTGCGGTCCAGCAAGTGCTCTAGAAACGGATCATTGAAAGTTGACCGCGTCGTGAGTCCCTGATACGCCTACCGGAATAAACGGGTCGATCGGTTTCTTCTGAGCTAGGCCTGAACTGAAAGGGATCGGTTGGACCAGCGTCCCGCGGTAGCTCTGCTGATTCTTGTGAGCGGGTTTCTCCTAGCTGACCGCACGTCCGGATTTCTGAGGCCAAGATCGCTGGAAAAGCACTTCCGCAGCGGATAAAAAACTCTTCATTTTCATGAAAGTGAATCAGAGGTCCGCAGTTGCTATCCTTCGTGACATAGGCGTTCAGCGATATTTCCTGCTTTCCGAGGCAATAGAAAAGATCAACGAGTCACTTAGGAAAACTGATATGAAATTCTTTAGAACAACTATTCTATCTTCGCTGCTGTTTGCGAGCGGTGCAGTGATCGCAAGCCCGTCGCTTACGCCACAACAATGCAACGACTACCCATTCAGGCAGCCCCGCGGCGAGATCACGCATGCTCAGTTGATCCAGGAGCTAGCCGAATTGGAGGCGGTGGGATACGACCCGACAGCCGACGACAACGATTATCCGACCGACTTGATGAGTGCCGAAGGCAAGTTGCAAGCAGAGTATCGGAGAGACTGTGCACCCCAAACCGATGGCGGTCCGCCGCCGACAGAGTCGAAATAAGCGCAGCCATCGCGGATCGGATGTGCTTTTCTACAGTCGCAAGCCGTGGCGATCCTTATAGAGAGAGACAATTCTCCGATAGGGATTTTTTGGTCTGGAATGCATTCCAAAATTCTTCGACATCTCTATCTCGTCCCTGGCGTTTTGATCAACTTGACCGTTGATCGCGGAAGCATCGATCCCGCAGCGTATTGAACGAGCTCATTCGGACCACTGCGCTATTTGACCGTAGCCCCATGCTCCGATTCTGAATGGACGGAAGTTTGACGAAGCTGGGAGTCTCGTGGGAGCATCTGACGCTTCCTCCTTTAATGTAAGCGTGCATGGGACAACTGGCCTTACGCCAAGACAGTTGGACATGCCCTGCGGTGTGGACACTGACGGTGCAAGTACGCAAAGCCGTAAGTGCGCCGTAGTCGTCCACATCCTGAGCGAAAGTAGGGGTGTTAAGCAATGCCACGAGACATGGATAAGCATCAGTCGCGTTGGCCTCGCAGACGTATATCTGCACGAATTGAATAGAGCTGTCTTGGGCGCCAGCGAAGATATCGTGGAAAAAGCCGGTTGCTCCGTCCAAAGGTAGAAGAGCGAATAGTGTGCTCGCAGGAATTATCAGAGGCGGCCCGAGCGCCATTCTATACACATCAAATCGACAGTGACTACTGCCCAAGAAGACAGTGCAATGGGCTGTTTGAATGCGGTCAGCGGCAGCCTTCGCGTATGTGTTTGAGATACATGTACTCGATATCGTGCGCGCTCGGTCAACTTTCTTCGGTCACGAGCCTCTGCTGCTGATCGGGTGTCATCTCACTTGCGTTCGATCGTAAGCGTCTGGTCGATTCGCCCGATGAACCGGGTCGCTGGGTGATCGAATCGCAGTGTTCCTTGGTCACTGCCCCCCAATTTGAATAAAACGTAAGCGCATCGTCACGGCTACCATCGAATGAGCGCCTGCTCTTTAACGTTGAAATTGGTCAATTTCGTGTCAGTGTTGGCCCCGTTCCAACACATTTTCTGAAAGGCAGATTTGCGCGTGCACTAAGGCGCCGTGTCGCTATATTCACGTGCGTTCTCTGCTGACTCTCGGGAATGAGTACGTCTCACTGTGTTGAGAAGGTGGGGCGAAAAGAACGAAAAGATCCGGCATCGGCCGCATTTGTATAGAAAATGTTGAACTGACTTAACCAACGCAAGCCTCATTTATTGCCTGACGCTGCATGAAGCAATGAATTTGTGCTCGGACATTAAAGAGACCTAAATATGAAAACCATGCAGAAACGTTTGCTCGCATCGGCGATTCTTAGTGCATTTTTTGGCTTCGCTCACGCCGACGAGGGGGACAGCGTCACTCTCTACGGCATCATGGATGTGGCAGTCGGTGCAGTTGAGCATAGCGCGAATGGCAGCGCGCTATTCCCCGCTACGGTTAATCCCGTGAGCAAAGTTAGCACGGCCTTCAACCATTCGGTAATCGGAATGTTTAACGGCGGGATATCCGATTCGCGCTGGGGCATCCGCGGAACCGAAAATCTGGGCGCGGGCTTGCATGCTTTCTTTGGCTTGGAGTCTGGGATCAATGTTCCATCGGGGAACCTCAATAATGCGGCCGGTTCGATAGCGGGTTCTAACAAGACTGTTGGAGTTGCGTCGGCATTGAACGGCCAACTCTTTAACCGGGGCGCTTTTGTGGGATTGAAGCAGGATCAGTACGGATCCGTGGCATTCGGCCGAACAACGACGCTCGGCTACGACACAATCGTGAACTATGACCCGGTGCTTGCGGCACAGCTATTTTCCCCGCTCGGCTTTTCTGGCTCGTACTCAGCTGGTGGCATTACGGAGGGCTCACGCACCGACAACAACATCAAATATACGAACCACACGGGCCCGATCAACTATGGCCTTTCATACAGCTTAGGCGGAGTCGCAGGCAATTTTAGAGCGGGGTCGACCTTCGGAGCAAATTTGGGCTATGAAGACCGCGGTTTCGGCGTTCAGGCGACTTACTACAGTGCCCGCGATGCGGTTCATTCGGGCGCATTGGTCGGCGCGAATCCGGTGGGCAGTGCCCTAATCGGTACGAGCGTAGGGACGCTGACGCTGAACAACGACGAAGACGTCATGATCGCCGCCAAGTACGCATTTGGCGCTGCGACAATCAAGGCTGGCTATGAGCATTACGAACTCAAGGCTCCATCGGACCCTGCTGCTGCCGGTAGTACGACTGACTACTTCGGTTTTTCTGGGACATTGACCAATACCGTTCATCCGACGAAGACCAACGTCTATTTCGGCGGCGGTGATTACAAGTTCACACCAGCCTTTGATGTCGCTGCAGGCGTCTACGATACGCAAACGATTCAGTCGACGGGTGTTGCCGGTGGCAATCAGCTTCAATACTCGGTACTTGCTGACTATAGCTTTACGCGTCGTACTGATGTCTACGCCGGATTTATGTTTTCTAAATTTAACGGCGCAGCGTTTATCGGATCAGAGTCAAACAACTACATCGTAGCGACTGGAATCCGGACGATGTTTTGACCGGTGGACAGGCGACTTCGATTCATCGTGGACGTGAGGCGACAGCGAGAGCGGATCAGCTAAGCGACGCCTTGGCATATGCTGGACTCCCAGGCTAGGTCTTCCACCCCCAAGTTACGCGTCGTCGTCCTGTCCCATGCTGCGTTGAGGAATACCGCCGGCCGTACGATCTTCGCCCGCTTTGCACTTTCTCGGCGAGTCCAATTTTGATGTCCGGCGAGTGCATGCCATTGCGAGGTGCAGGTTGGTACATGAGTCGGCCACAACGGTTGTGCCGCAATAAGGTCGACAACGCGAAAAACTCTTCTACTAGGGTAAGGATTTCGTACGCCATCAGAGAATCAAACAGAGCGTCAGTTGTTCGGGTGACACTGTCGTCCGTCACCGGTTCTTTTTTTATTTTGTGCATTGTCTCAATCCCTGAGGGGATAATGCGGGCACACCGGAATCCTTGAAGCGCATCATGGGCCCGGTTCGGCGTTTGATCGCCCGGTGATCAACCTTCCGTAAATATCCGCTCACGAGAAAATAGAATTTGTCTTTTCCATCAAACTGAGACGCCCGTCACTATCCGATCGAGTAGCCAGCGCCAGGAATCAATCGAACAGCATAGCGAGCGAGTGCCGGTTCCTCGGCCAGCATCGGCGTCGCGTAATTCTTCGCCGCGTTGCCACATGACCTTCTAGGCACGCACCGTCGTTCCATCGTTGGGAAACGGGCGATACCTTTCCTGGGGAGCGTTAAAAACCTTGGGGTATTAGCGAAGAACGCCTAAATTTGCGAAATCAGGGCCGCTGGAGGTGGCGATGAAAATCGCCATTCGCATCGAGGTCGCCACAGACTGTGGGGAAACCGAAACCTTCGGAATTTTGAAGCTTGAGCACCCCTATCGAGACCTTGAACCCGCAAAGATCGGTTTATCACTGGCTGAAGGGAAACACGTATTGCATGAAATGCAGAAGATAGTGGTAGCGGCACAAGCCGAAGAGCTTTGCACGTTACGACGCTTCAGCACCCGCTGTCACCGCATGCTTGATCTCAAGGAACGGCGGATACGTAACAAAGTATAAGCGACCATACGACAGCATTTTGAACGGCCGCTCTTTATATGTCACATGGTGATGTATTTCAGGTGCTTCACGGCCGCAAGGGCAGCTCGATACGCGCGACAACTCCTGTTGTTTCATCCACCCGGTTCGACAGCGTGACGTGGCCGCCGTAATTCGCAGCCACAGCTTTCGCGATTGAAAGTCCCAAGCCGCTGCCCGGTTCCCGAGCGGCTGCGCCGCGCTGAAATCTTTCAAACATCCTTTCCAGTTCCGCTTCGGGAATTCCAGGCCCATCGTCGACGATCTCCACGACCGCAACATCGCCCTGGCGATAGACGCCGATGTCGACGCGGGCGCCGGCCGGGCTATAGCGTATGGCGTTGTCGATCACGTTCTTGAGGAGGATCTGGAGGTCGTCTTCCGCGGCCGGGACCACCACCGGTTGCAGCGCGACCGCGCCGAGATCCACGCCGCGAAGGATCGCTAAGGGAAGGAGTTCGCCAATGACATCGGAGACGGCTCGAGGCAGCGACACGTCGGCCAGCGCCTTGGCTGCAGGTCCTGTGTCTGCGTGGGCCAGGCCCAGGAGCTGCGTGGTGAGCGAAGCCACCCGGATGATTCCGCGCTGCAACTCTTCCAAACGCTCGCTATGCTGCTCAACTGGAGCATCGTGCAGATTGGCAACCTGCAATTGAATGGCCGCGACCGGGGTACGCAGGGCGTGCGCGGCGTTGGCGACAAATATTCGCTCCGCCTCCCCGCATACGGATCGCCGCTTCGGCATTTGATCGATCGAGCCGAGGAACGGTCGCAACTCCGCTGGTGTTACCGCGCAATCGAGTGGTTTCGGGTCGCCGGGATCAATTTCGGCAACCCGGCGGCCGAGCCGATCGATCGCGTGCAGGTTTCGGCGAGCCAGAATCGCGATAGTTACAGCCAGCATCGAGAGCAGGGCGAAAAGCGGCGCCAGACCCAAGAAGGTCAAGCGGGCTGCTTCCCGAGCGCGCGCACCGTGCGGCTCGGCGATTTGGACAAAGTCGTTTCGGGTGCCAAAGGCAAGTACATCCCATTGCCGGCCTGCGGAGCGCATCGTCGTGAACCCTGGTTTCGCTCTCGGAAGAACTACGTCGGTATGACTCGTGATGTCGGGGCGCGCGCCGCTTCCCGGACTCCAGATTTCGACGATCGGTTCTTTTGGAATAGCGGATGACAATCTCGTCGTCGCTGTTGCGTGAACCGCGGGCTGGGCAAGCGGCGATGCGGCATACGAAAGCCCCGGATCGGAAGCTGTCTCGAGACCGCGAACAACCAGAAAGGTGCCGAGCGTTCCTAGCGCACCGACCAATAGCACCGCGCACACGAGCGATAGTTCGAGGCGACGTCGCAGCGAATCGGCGGCAAGCATTTCAGGCATGGCGAACTCCTGCGTGGTTCGCATCGCGTCGGATGACAAGGTTTCCCCCGGCGCCCCGAAGCGCCGATGCCGACGCACGGTAAGCGCAACGTCGCATGTGATAATTAGGATAGAGTGAGGCGACCGTAAGGTGTGTACGGCATCGCCCGACAGGAACCGCAGCGCCACCGTGGTGTCGCGCTTGGGGTCGCCACCCTCTCTCATGTGCGGTTGGCCCGGCAGCTAACGATCATGAGAGCGGGAATTCGTCGTGCCTCACTCGCAAGTGATGAACACCTTGTCGAATCACACGATTCAGGAGGCATTTCCCCGTTCCCGAACTGAGCCGATAAAATCTCCTGTCCGGATGTTTGTTCTATTGACTGGTACGACAAAACTGGAGGTGAGCCGGGCACGGCGCTTCCATGCATATGACGATGGAGATTGACATGGCTGAGGGACAGGAGCAGTTTGAGGAGTACAACGGTTTCACCATTCGCGTCATCGCCGTTCCCGAGTATTCACCTCACCCGCCGAACATCCCATTTGCCTATACGGGATACGTCGCCCGCCCCGGCGCCGACGTTCGTTATGCGCCGCGGAAGGTGAGCTTTGTCCATCCGTTCGCCGATCTGCTTACTGCCGAAGCGGCCGAACAGGCCGGTTTCGCGGAGGGGAGATCGATCATTGACGGAACCCATCCCGAGGGACTCAATACGAAGGGTCTGTGACCGAAAAGTCGGCCGACTGCGGGAATTTTGCGACCGACCCGGTGACGGGGTTCGACGTAGTACGACTGAATCCCGATTTCCCGCATGGAGACGGGACTGCGTCAGTTCTTGCGCGAGATCCTGTACGCCGCCGGCTGAGACCTACTGTGCCTTCCTGTGGGGGTGTCACCTTCGCGGTGATTACAAGCCAGCACAACACCAGCCCCGCACAGGCGAACAAGGCTGCGCTTTGCCCTTCTACCTTGAGCATCCAGCTGCCCACTATCCGGCCCAGCACCAGTCCAATTGACTGCGTGGTGTTGTCCACTCCGGTCGACGCGCCCTCGCGCGTGCCCGGCGCCAGTTTCGACATCAGCGAAGCCTCAAGAAGATTGAAGCCGAGAAAATAAACGAACAGGATCACCGGCACACCGGCAATCGTATGGGGTACGGTGGCCAACAGCCACTGTCCTATCAGGACAAGACCGATCGCGCCAAGTGCTTTACCGCGGCAAGCTGCGAGTCATCAGGGAAAAGGCAGAAATAGCCGAATTTCGTTTGGTCTTCGCGTTGACCAAAACTACGCTTCCTGCGACGGGTCGAAGCGCTGCGGCCGCTTCAAATCCTGCACAGCTTCCACTTCATTGGGTTGGCATTCCTCGTCCCAGGCGTCGTGTCGCCCGAGCTGCCATCTGCCTTCGCGTATTCCGCCGCCTACGGGGACCTCGTCTCGGCGGCACTCGCGTTGCTCTCGTTTGTATCGCTGCCACGCGGAGCTGGCACTGTCATCGCATGGATCTTCATCCTCTGGGGCTCAGCCGATCTCTCGAACCGTTCACCAGGCCGATCGCCGGGCTCATGGCGGGGCAGTAGAGCGCCGCCTACTTCATTCCGGCTCTCGTTGTACCGCTACTGCTGATAACACATGGGCTCGTCTTCCGGATTCTTCTACAACATCAAAGTCAGTCCGCAATGCGGGAAGCCGGCGGTCCGGGGAAGGGCTATCAAGTGGAGGGCCCCTGGTGTCCGGCATGAACAGCCGGTTGGGATGCATCGCGGTTTGTCCGTGTGTGTTCCATCCTCTCGCTCCCGAGGCCCGATGCCGTTGATAGCCAGGTTCGCGGTAGCTGTAAGCTGCACGAAATGCGCGTCCAGCGCGCCGGTGCGCTCCTCGCCGATCATCTCGTGTAGCGCTGGCGCGTCGGGCCGCGTCGTGGGGAGGCTGGCGCTTCGCCGGTGTCCAGGCCGTATCAATCAAGCTCCGCCGAGCGAGGCGCTGGCAGCCCTGCCAGTTCTCGCAGTGCACGAGCGGAGAACAAACGATTCATCCGAATATCCGTCGACGGGTTTGTCGCGGGTTCGGTAGAGGGCGTCGACAGCGCGGGCTGCGGAGAATGGGCTTTTATTGCGCCTTCGATTCGTTGATTTCGAGGGGGCAGCTTGCAGCTGCGCCGGTTACGCCCCTGATCGGTGAAACCGCGAGGCACGGAATGAACCGAAAGTATCAGAGGCAAGTCTTGGACAGCGCCCACGGGGGTTGGCCGAGCATCGATTTTTCGCTGGCGGCGGCGAGCGTGGTGACCGAGGGTTTCACAGGACGAAACTTTAGCTCGCATCTGCCGATAACTCGAGCAGGAACCACACTTGGGCGCCGGACAGTCCCCCGGCACCATCCGGCGCGCCCATTGACGCGCCGCTTCGCATGGCAACCCAGCTCGATCTTCATCCGTTTGCAATAGGACTCAGGATGCACAAACTCAGTTTTACGCAGAAGCTGTGGCTGCCGCTGATTATCAGCCTCGTCGCGTTGCTCACCGTCTCGGTGTCGGCGGCGTGGCAGTCGCGCGAGACACGCATCGAGGAACGTAAGCACGACCTCACGAACGTGGCGCACGTCGGGCTCAGCATCGTGACGGAGTATGCGGCCCTGGCGCAGAGCGGCGCGCTGCCGGAGGCGGATGCCCGCAAGCAGGCGCTCGAACGCCTGCGCGGCATCCGCTATGGGGAAGACGGCTATTTTCTCGTGATTAACTCGAAGCCACAGATGGTAATGCATCCAATCAAGCCGGCACTCGAGGGTAAGGATCTCGCGGCCAACGCAGATGCCGACGGCCGTCACCACTACGTGACGTTCGCGTCAGTCGCACAGGCGCCGGACGGTGGCTTCGTCGACTACGTGTTCCCGCATCCGGGCGCGGCGTCTGCGCAGGCGGTCGGCAAGATCGGCTACGTGGTGCGCTATGCGCCGTGGGACTGGATCATCGCGACCGGCGCCTACGTCGACGACATCGACGCTGCGTTCATGGCGTCGCTGTGGCTGATCGGCGCGATCTTCGTGGCGGTGTCGGTGGTACTCGTGGCACTCGTCACGGTGACGAACCGCAGCATCGTGCGCACGGTCGGCGGCGATCCGGCCTACGCGGTCAGCGTGGCGGACGCAATCGCATCGGGCGACCTGACGGTGGCGATCCACACGCGCGACGGCGATACGTCGAGCCTGCTGCACGTGATGCAGCGAATGCGCGATGCGCTGACCGGCACCATCTGCCAGATCAAGCACGCGTCCGACAACGTCTCGTGCGGCGCGAGCGAGATCGCGAACGGCAATGCCGACCTTTCGTCGCGCACCGAGAGCCAGGCGGCGGCGTTGCAGGAAACGGCGTCGAGCATGGAGCAGATGACGGCGATGGTCCGCCAGACTGCGGACAACGCACGCACCGCGAGCGAGCTTGCGGCCGGTGCCGCGAATATCGCGAACCGCGGCAGCGACATGATCACGCAGGCCGTTGCAGCGATGAAGGGCATCTCGAGCGAATCGGGCCGCATGGTCGAGATCATCGCGACGATTGAGGGCATCGCGTTCCAGACCAACATCCTCGCGCTGAATGCGGCTGTCGAAGCGGCACGCGCGGGCGAGCAGGGTCGCGGCTTCGCGGTCGTCGCGAGCGAGGTGCGCAGCCTCGCGCAGCGTAGCGCGACCGCGGCGAAGGAAATCCGCGAGCTGATTAGTCATGCCGTGAACGGCGTCGGCAGCGGCGCGACGCTGGTCGAGAACACCGGATCGACGATCGACGAAGCGCGCGACGCGATCATGCGAGTGACTGGCGTCGTGCAGGAGATCGCCGCGGCGGCGGCAGAGCAGAGTGCGGGAATTGACCAGGTGAATCTCGCGGTCACACAGATGGACAGCATGACGCAGCAGAACGCGGCACTCGTCGAGCAGGCCGCGGCCGCGGCGCAGTCGCTGAAGGAGCAGGCGATGAGCCTGCAACGCGCGGCCGCGGCCTTCCAGGTGGACGACGCCGACCTTAGCGGCGGCGTACTGTTCGCGCCGGCTTCGGCGCCGCGCGGCGCCGTGTTCGCGTAAGAGCCAGCGCCGCGATCTCGCGGCGAGCTTCGTGTTGAATGGCGCGCGCGTGTGAGCGGGATGAAGTTGCGCTTCTATGACAATCTCCTTTCGACGAAGGAAGTTAAGTGAGCGCTTCTTTGGACGGTCGCCGTCCAATCCTGTATAGCGACGATGGCGGTTCCCTAACACAGCCATTAGCGACGGATCCAGGTGTACCTTTGAGCACGGCCCTGTAGCGTGCGTTGCTGTAGCGGCACCATCTGTTCCATAATTTCTTCCAACAGTTTTCGGTTCCCGAGCGATCGCTACACTGTCGCGACCTACCGAATCTGGAATCGACGGATCCGCTCCGGCGTCGATCAACAGGTGCTTCGCTCGCCTCATGTTTCTCGGCGCCACGCTGTGGGGCACGGGCATGCATGAATCGATCATTCCTGCTGCGGTCTCGCCGATAATGGTGCAGTCGAAAAGAGCATCGGCATTCGGTCCGTTCACTGCCGTATACGGCCTCTACGGGATTGCGGGAAGCGCATCATGGCTGGATCTACGATCGCTCGGTGATCTGATCCGTGGCGTTTTGTGTGATTACACAGGCAAGCGCGATACCGGTTTTTATCTGGATGAGCCGGCGTCACGAGAAGGGTTAAACGGCATGAAGCGAAGTCGAACTCCGTTTGCGATTGGTCCTCCCACCGACTTTCACCATCTCGAAAGCCTCGCGGGCGATAGTGATGCGCTCGAACCCGATCAGCAATCGCGCCACGTTATAGAATCAAGCCCGAAGTGGTGTAGGTGGACATCCCCAACCTGCGAATATGAGATGCGACACCTGCCTGCGACCAATTAGGGTGCGAAGGCACAATGCATTCATATTTTCACGCTGGGGTGCAGCAATTTAGGTCTTACGGCTTAGCGACGGCGTCAGCGCCGTTCCCAAGAAGATGCCCACTATCGAATAAACCACGTAGGGAGTGTGCAAGTGCTCATGGTCGGCCAACCCACGAACGCCATAACTGAGAATGAGCAAGCAAAATGCAATAGCCCCGGCGCGTACTGTCAGTAATCTAACCATCAATAACATTCCTCCTTGTCAGAAAGCAATGCAACGTGCCCTAGGTTAGTGCATTAGTCCAGCTTACACTTGGATCGCCACGGCATCGCGTGCGAAAGATCGAAGGCACTAGCATTGCGGTTGTCCGGCTGAGCGTCCAGATAAGGATCTCGCGTTTAATTCACCGGCAGCTTCTACGTCTTCCCAATTACCTTGGCGAAGCGACAGCCGGGCTAGGAAAGATGTAATCGCGACGTACGCTCCTAAGGCGAAGAAGATGAAGGACAGCCGAAAGCCGCTATCAACAAAAAGCGGAATCGCCTTGCCTGAAGACAGAAGGCTCGGTACGCCCAGCATCCAAGCTGAGCAGAACGTAAGCAACGCTGCGTTCTTCGTCTCCGCGAATTTGATGAAATGCACTGTGCGAGCCAGGTTCGCGGCCATCAATTTCTCGTACATCTCTTCTTGATCATTATTCGCCATTTGTTTCTCTACTTTTCTAGACGATGTGACTGCCGCAGCGAACACTTCCGCCGCCTGCGTTATTTCGCCAGTGGCGCGTGCCAGCGCACTAGGATACCAAGTTGGACGGCGGCCGAGCCCTGGTGTATTGACGCGCGTCGCGTAACCTAGACTGACGCTACGGCCAACGAGACGAAGGCGGCCAGTCTCGCAGTCGCACAGTAAGCACCCGGTGATGGCATCTTGAATCGACGCAGCAGCCTTGGGAGCATCGTGTCCAGTTCACTGGGCCGAGGACATGGACGTGCAAGCGTGTTTCATTGGGCTGTAAAAGAAGCCTGAGCTTATTGATAGACCAGATCCGCGCGACGGTTCTGCGCCCACGATGCATCGTCGTGACCCATGGCGATCGGTTTTTCTTTTCCTAAACTAACCGCTTCCAGCTGAGAGCCTGGCACACCAAGGGTTTCAAGGTCGTGGAGAACGACTTCCGAGCGCCTTTCACCAAGGGCGAGGTTGTATTCACTTGTTCCCCGTTCGTCGGTGTTGCCCTGAATCAGTAGGCGACGACTGGGATGGGTTCTCAGGTATTTCGCATGGGCTTCAAGGAGCGCCTGATAATCGTTCTTGACGCTGTTGCTATCAAAATCGAAGTAGACGCTACGCTTGGCGAGCGGATCATTGGGATTGTTAAGTTCTTCGACCGCCACTGGTGCAACGTTTGCCGCCTGGCTATTTGCGGAGTTGCCCTGAGTGGCAGTCGCTTCCTGGTTCGGCTTTACACTCGGATGACATCCAGCAAGGATACCCACCATGAGCACCGCAACGCAGACACCGATCTTAATCATGATCTCGCTCCTGCGACTAGAGGCGGACTCGCTTAGGAATACTTTTAACGAATAAAGGCGCTTGAACGTTGACGTCACGAATGACAATCCGCATTTGGTACAAAAGATCGAAATCCAGATACACCAGGGTCGCGCGTCTGATGTTCTCAGCTCGCGCGCAAGATCATCATTCGCACGATCTGCATCGACCGGATTACAGTGGATAGTGAACGGAATAGGCTCACGTCTTTCTCACGTATGCGCTACACCATCCCTTTGCATCAACCAGCTTGCCGCTGTAGATCGGGCACGGACCCTGGGCGCTCCCGGGCTTGCCTTGATAGAGCTGACAATTTCCGCAAACCTGACCGGTCTGGTACTTCGGATATTTGGTCTCGTCTATTTGGAAGCATCTGTTTTATAACCGAGGGCCTGGGCAGTGGAATCACTCTCTGTGAGCACAGCGGCATCCGCCCGTGACTCCTTTGAAAGCACAGCTGTTGAAGCGAGCGATGCGGCAATCATCATGAATTGACGACGGGAGGTGGACATCGAGGGAATTCCTTTCCGTGACGTAATGCCGGCTCGGGCGCAACGCGTATGCCGGCGGAGGCATTCCGCGATCTTAGCGCGGACAAGTGCGTTTTGTAAGTATTGGTTAAAGTCTTTGACAGGAAGATGCTGTTCAATAAAGTTTCGATGCCATCCATACCCGAAAAGTTCATGCCCAACGCGCCATGCCCAGTCCCAGCGCACGAAGCCGGCTGGTTCTCTGAGCACGATGCGGTTTGCCGCCGTAGTTTGACACGACTCGAAATCCGAAGAGAAGATGATTGGACTTAAGCACGTCTGTTTAACCGTTCGCTGCTGCAGTGAAATTCAGGCCAAGCTGAGTTAGTCCCGCTTGCACGCCGAACTCGACATCTGTCTGATCAATTGCAACTAGCGCAGCCGTCGCAAGCGAAGCCTTGGCCTGAGGGTATGCCCGGCACAAGCTGGCGCAATGAGGTCGATCGACGACATCGCGCGAGGAGGGCGAGGCGAATGGAAGCAGCGCAGTGACTATCACCAACGTTCGCTCGTTCAGAATACGATGTACCGATACAAGACGCTCACGGGAATCGTCTTTCAGCATGCTGAATCGGTTCGCAAGCGATGGAGGTCACAATCCATATTGGCATCGTGAACCACGTGGCGACACTTGCACGCCTCCAGTCCGTGCGTATCTCTTGAATTTAGGATTGCGGGCGAAAGCTTGCCCCTGCGGCCGATTATTGCAATAACGCCCTTTCAAACGGAAGGGTGACCGCTGATGCGAATTAGCCGGCGGCTTGAGAAATCAAGAGCGTCGCCGCCCAGTCCAGATGACATCACGTGGCCGTCAAAACACCGCTTCGCGCACGTGGCTCGCGATGCCGGGCATCTATCGCTATCTCACGGCGTATGGGGCAGGGAGCACCACAATCCGGTGCGCCCGCGAGAATGCCGAATTTCCGAGCGAAGTGCTTGCCGTAAATGCAAGGAACGGTGCGGCGAGGACAATGGCTTGAAAGTGGTCTTGAGTAAGCATCGTTGGTAGGAGAAGTGTCCTTTTGGCTATTGAGGGCGTCGGTCCAAATTGTTCTCAGTCGCACTTTAAGCTGCTCTTAATTCGTCCCGCCTACATTGAAATCGTAGAGGGACCGCGTCACCGGTCGCGTGTCTGAGAAGCGTTCCTACGCGAAACAAGTGTTACATACCCAGGATCGCAAACGTCCGCGGCCCAAATCTCGATCCCGGCAAATGCAACCGCTTATGCCTAACGATATGCGCATGGTTCGCTTTCGGCATCGGGAGCGTCGTTCGGGGTGATGTCATGTCAGACGTTCTGCATAACTGGATTCTGATCGGGAGCAATGCGTACTGCGAGTACACATTCGTGCCTTGGATGGACAGGAACGTGTATCGGCGGACTGTCGATCTCAGTCACATTTGCATTCAGTGACTGCTGGGATAAGCGAACGGTCGGCACCGCAGCGGTGTCGGTGCGCGAGTCAGAATAACGCCGCGAAATCTGGGAGCAGAAGATAATCGCGAAGCTTGGAAGCTGACCTCTCAACGTCGCTCCAATTGGAAGTTCGGGAGCCATGGATTTTGCGAGGCAAAGTAGCGCTTGCAATAGACATCTTCGTACGTTGCCGCAGATGCGATCGAAGTCGCGAAGATGACGAACTGGCAGCAGGATAAGGCAAAGTCTCCGATCGGACTTTCCGGTTACCACGTCGTTTGCCATGCATGGTGGACTTAAAACTGTTGGGTCAATCATCGCGGCGTCTACGCTGCATTCGAGGTACGCATAGCGGAGGTGCACGCAACTGACGCAGGCAGGACCGCGGATAACGCTATCAGATGGTGCTTCACGCCTCATTTCCCACAACGGGTCGTCCTGTCCAGTGTTGTTCCTTTGGCTCGCTTACCGGCCGGCCGGATTGCGAGCGCAACCCCGATCTGACACATACGTTTCAGACGGACTCCTACGCGTCGCTGCAATCACGGGGGATACGGGAAAACACCCACGGATCGGTTGCTCTTTGCACATGCCGTGCCACACAATCGTTCCTTTCAGAAAGATTGTGTGGCAGCGTAGTCAATCACGTTTCGTGATAGATCATGGGGTGATACATTTCCAATGCCGACCGTATTTTCAGGGAGACTGGATGACGGACACCAGGAAACGCCCGGTGGGTGACGCTTTGACGAAGCAGGAGTTGGAAGAGTTGTCTGAGTTTCGCTATCAGTTGCGACGCTTCGTTCATTTTTCCGAGAAGATCGTGCAAGCGGAGGGAATCACGCCTTTGCAATATATGTTGCTGCTCCACGTCAAGGGCTTCCCTGGGCGGGGCTGGGCGACGGTCGGTGAATTGGCGGAACGCCTGCAGGCGGCGCCGCACGGCACCGTTGCCCTCGTGTCCCGTTGCGAAGCCGCCGGCTTGGTTACACGAAAGCCCAGCGAAAATGATCACCGCCAGGTTGAGGTGCACCTGCTCACGAAAGGAGAGCGCTGTTTGACAAGGCTGGCGGCGCTGCACAAGTCCGAGGTTCAATCCTTCGGTTGGGTTTTCAAGGCGTCGACGAATCGCTCATGACATTTCGTGTGCGCGTAGTCGCCGAGAAGGAAGCCTGTTGTTGTACGAGCACGCGGCTGAGCAGAACAGCTCAGGGATCGAAGCCACAAAACCGTCTTCGACGCGTGCGGGCGGTTGCATTTCATGACGCCCCGAGGATCGCCGCCGCTTCCGCCCGGGTCGCGGAGATCAGCAGCGATATAGACGCCAAGTGGTCGGCGTCATCGCCGACTGGATGAGCGGCGATCTGTTCTGATCACTACGCGTGCTGACCCCATTGGGCCGCAGATGAATCGGGTAACCGAAGGAGCCTTGCTAAAAGGCACCGTTGTGCTATAAAAAATTAGCTAGCATGTCTATCGGTCGTCCGGCCGAAGAAATGGGTGACCCCACTGGAGCGAGCGCGACAGTCCATGAGTCTTTTAGAGCTCAGAGGTGTTTCCAAACACTTCGGCGCCATTCACGCCCTGACCGACGTGACGTTCAGTCTTGAGCCGGGCGAGGTGGTCGGGCTCATGGGAGATAATGGGGCCGGAAAAACGACGCTGGTGAAGGTCATTGCCGGGAACTTTCCCCCCTCGCACGGCGAAATCCTCATCGGTGGTAAAAAGGTGCATTTCAGCAAGCCGGTCGACGCCCGCGCTCAGGGGATCGAAGTCGTCTATCAGGAACTCGCCCTCTGCAACAACCTCACGGCGGCCGCAAATGTTTTCCTCGGCCGTGAGCCACGGATCGGTTTCGGACCCATCCGGATTCTCGATCACGCGACCATGTATCGGCGCGCCGGCGAGCTATTCAAAGAACTGAAATCCGAGACGCGTCCGCGGGACCTCGTCCGACAGATGTCCGGAGGTCAGCGACAGGCCGTGGCGATCGCTCGCACGCGCCTCTCCGAGGCGCGGCTCGTCATCATGGACGAGCCCACGGCATCGATCAGCGTCCGGCAAGTGGCGGAGGTGCTCGGCCTCATCAAGCGCCTGTCCGAACATGGAATCGCAGTCATTCTCGTCAGCCACCGCATGCCTGACGTTTTCGGCATCGCCCACCGCGTGGTCGTTATGCGGCGTGGGCGCAAGGTCGCGGACAAGAAGATCGAAGCGTCCTCTGCGGAAGAAGTAACAGGCCTGATCACCGGAGCTATCACCGCCGCCTGAATCTGCCTCGCACGACTATGCATGGGGTCGCACTAAACGCTAAAGCGCTAAGTGCGACCAACAGGAGACCGAAATTGAACGATGCGCCGCAAAGGCCCACCCCAACGCCGATATTGCTTGATGATCCGCAAACTGCGAAGACCCATACCCGCTGGACGGGGCTTCTCGCGAGCCAGGTCTTCTGGGTAGTGCTTGCAACTATTGTCGCCTGCGTCCTGCTCTCGTTCGTGACCTCGACCTTTGCGACGCAGCAGAACCTTTTCAACGTCACGCGCAACTTCGCCTTCGTCGCAATCGTCGCGCTCGGCATGATGGCCGTGATCGTCACGGGCGGCATCGATATTTCGGTCGGCTCGACTATCGGCTTGAGCGGTATCGTCCTCTCGGTGGTCATGAACGCCGGCTATCCGATCTGGGTCGGCATCGGGATGGGGCTTTTGACCGCGGGGCTCGTCGGCCTCGTGAACGGCCTGCTCATCGCCTATCTTGACATGCAGCCTTTCGTCGTGACGCTCGGCATGCTGAGTGTCGGCCGTAGTCTCGCGCTGGTGTTCTCCGGCAGTCGGACCATTTTCGATTTCGGTCCCGACGGAGCCAAGCTCCTTGCGCTCGGCGGCGGCAAGACCTTCGGCCTCGCCAATCCGGTGTGGTTCCTGATCGTCCTTGCCGTGATTTTCTGGTTTGCGTTTGCCTGCACTCGCTGGGGCCGCTACGTCTTCGCAGTCGGCGGCAACCGCCATGCGGCGAATCTCACCGGCGTTCCGGTGCGTCGCATCATCTGCTCCGTCTATGTGCTCGCGGGCCTCATGGCGGGCGTCGCGGCGATCCTCGAAGTCGGCTGGCTCGGCGCGGTGACGACGGGCCTTGGCACGGGCGACGAATTGCGTGTGATCGCCGCAACCGTGATCGGCGGCACCAATCTCACGGGCGGCATCGGCAGCGCCTTCGGGACCGTCGTTGGCGCCGCACTTATCGAAGTCATCCGCAACAGCCTGATCCTGCTCGGCGTCGACTCGTTCTGGCAGGGTACGGTCGTGGGTACCTTCATCATCATCGCCGTGCTCTTCAACCGGCTCGGCGGCGAGCGGCAAGGAGATTGAAATGTCTTCGGGCGCACCGGCCGCGATGCGACCGATGCCTGGGGGGCGGCCGGACGAAACGCGGAACTGCCGGACGCAAGGGTTCACAAGAAACGCGAGGTTCCGCGGGAAGGTTAAGGCTCGGACACCACCTTTCCTTGCGATTATTACGAAAATTGTGCGAGCAGACATGGGCACCGCAGAGCCGGCGCCGATGACTTTGTATGGGACAACTTTGTATGCGACCGGAATAAGCGCTAAAGCGCTAACTCCGGTCGCCACGGAGGCAATAATGAAGAAAGTTTGGATGTGTGTTGCTGCGATCGGAGGGCTCGCAATGCTGACCTCTCCCACCTTCGCAGCCGATAAGACCCTGGCGCTGGTGGTGAAGGGACTCGACAACCCGTACTTCGACCTCATGCATCAGGGATGCGAGCGGGCGAACAAGGAGCTCAATAAACAAGGCTATACCTGTTACTACACCGGCCCCGCGACGGCCGCAGACGAAAGCGCAGAAGTGCAGATCATCGACGACCTGCTGACCAAGGGCGTGGCGGGAATGGCGATCTCACCCGCGAATGCCCCGGCCGTAGCCGAAGAGTTGCGCCGCCGCCATGTGACGATTCCAGTCATCACCGCGGATGCCGATTTGTTGCCGAAGGATGCCTCGCTGCGCAAGAGCTACGTCGGCACCGACAATTACGAGCTGGGCGTCAAGCTCGGCGAGCAGTTGAAGTTGCTGATGCCGAAGGGCGGCAATATCTGCCTCGTCATGGGAAATCCCGCGGCCGAGAATATCAACCAGCGCGCCCAGGGTACGCGCGACGTACTCTCCGGCAAGAAGGGAATCGCGAAGCTTGCAGGAGAAAACGGCTGGAAGGAGATCAGCGCCTGCCCGCTCTACGTGAATGACGACGCCGCCAAGGCGAACCAGATGATGCAGGACACGCTAACCGCAAATGCCACCGGTCTCGATGCCTTCGTGCTTGAGGGCGGCTGGCCGCTGTTTGCTCCGCAGGCCTATTCGCAGGTCGTCGCGCCGATCATGGATAAAATCCAGAGCGGAAAGTTCGTCGTCGTCTCGGCCGATACGCTCGGACCTGAACTGCAAGCCCTCAAGGAGCACAAGGTCAATGTCCTTGTCGGCCAGCGGCCGGAGGAAATGGGCTATCGGGCAGCGATGGTCATGCGCGACCTCGCAGAAGGAAAGTCGGTGAAGCCGATCATCCACACCGGCCTCGACACCTGCACCTGGAAGAATGCCGACACCTGCCTCAAGCATTGAAGGCGGGCAGTACCCATTACAAAGATGGATGCGGACTGATGCGCGAGCCGAGGCAGCCCATATCTGTGCGATTCACAGACATCGTTTCACTTTTTTTCAGGTCCGTTTTCTTGAAGTGTCGGAACTCGCGGCTGCCATAGGAGCCGCGAGTTCCGACACACGCCTGTGATGTTCGGCAAGGATCTTGTCGATTCACCATTCGCGATACCGGATTCGCTCATTCAGTTCGTCGCAGGCGCTTGCAACCTCCTCCGCGAGAGGTGTGATCTCGCTCAGCTCCGCGATACGATCGACGGACGTCTTGCCGTCGAGTGAGCCGTGCAAGCGGCGCCAGTTGTAGTCAAACTGCCATTCCTCGATTCGTTGGTCTATCGCATCTGCGGCGGGACATGGTGGGGGCCGCATCGTTCGATCCGGCGGCGACCCTCGACCCGCGCTTCAAACCTTGTCCACCAGACCCGACGCTAAGCCGCGGTCCGGGGCTACCGGGTTTCTGGGCGCGTGGTATCAGCGCGACGGAACGTGCCGGGGCAGCGCCTGGCGGGCGGCCAACGAAAGTGGAGCGGTTCGCTGCCCATACGTCCGCCAGCGACGCCCTGCTGGCGCTGGTGGGACCACACGTCGGACAATACGAGACGTATCGCGACGATGTATCGGACTTGCCGCAGTTCGAATTGCCTGCTGCACGGTCAAGCGACACGCTGGCGATCGTGATGTCCGGCGATGGTGGCTGGCGCGACCTTGACAATTCGATCGCCAAGTCGCTGCAACGAGAAAATCCCAAATCGGCACATACAACCTACTAAGGGCTTCGCTGATGCCGTTCAGTGCCTCGGCAGCCGACTTTTAATGAGGAAGCGCGATTCTTCCCGCGTGAAGTTCATATCATCGCTCGGCGCCTGGACGCGGCTGGGCAGTAACGCCTCAGTCAGGATCTCTGCATAGGGATCAAAGTTAAACCAGTGAGTCAACTCAGTCAGTGATGTCTGATCCTGCTCAACGTGCCAGTCGATCGCGACTCCGTAATGCACGGAAGGCTCGTTGGGAACGATGAAGAGCTTACAAGAGCCGCTGCCTGCGCTGCTATCAAGCACTTTCACGAAATAACGTCGAGTCGGATTGTCCGAAAAAAATCGCGCAACTTCCGATGAAAGCGTGAGTGTGTTTGTGGTCGACATGTGGCTTTCCTGGTTTCTGCAAAAATACGCAGTCGCGCAGCGACGGACGAACGACTGCCGGTCAGCAACCGGTGCGACTTATGGCTATCGTCTAACGCAGAAGTATCTATGTTCCCATGCTAATGTCACATCGAAGCGAACATCAGCGCGCGAGATCAGCGGGTCCGGCGATTCCCTTCGGATTGCCTTTCGGCACAAACAGCCCCTGCTTGCGGCGTGTCAGTTGAACCAGGACATGTCGCTCATCGTCCAGATGCGACCGATAGAGCGGCGCCCGTTCTGGTCGAAAGTCGGCAATCGGTAGATCAAAACCTGCGAGATCGGCCTCGACTCTACAAAAGGCAGATGCAACCTTGCCATTGTCAACCTAAGCTCCATATTTCAACGACTCGAACCGCTTGATCAACTCCGCACCCTCCGAGGTGAGTTTGAGCTCGGTGGTATCAGATGCTGTTGCGACCAACTCCACCAGGCTCTCTCGCTGGAGGCTTGCGACGTCGGGGTCGGCGAAATCAACTACGGCTGGAGAGGTGAGTAATACAAACAACATCGCAATCTCGTGGGGACTCAGCAGCCTTTTCATTCCTTACCTCGATGACTGTTGTTAAGTTGGAGTTTCGCCTGGAGCGCTGTGCGGGAAGGGAGCGGGTGGTTGCATCTGCTTTCAGTCGGGAGTTAGTGTCTATGGGTGACGCCTCGGGGTAGCACCTTCCGCTGCTAAACGACTGGCCAAAATGTCGTGGGGGCGCTACCAGGTAAAGATTCGCTGACGGTCGCCGTCGCCGCGCACGGACATAGTGGGAACAGATCGTCCTGCCGGTTCTTCAGAGGTGCTCTGAAGGCGTTCGAGGACGGTATGCGGGAATGGTAAGGAAGTTCATCCGCATAGCCGCAGTTGACTGCGCGCCACCAACCGGACCTTACGCAAGCGTTGGCGCGACTCTGAATTCAGCGCACACGTCTGCGAGTTCTCCGTGGAACGCACGAGCACACACTTTCACGGTGGCGAAGGGTTGCATCTCCACCCATCACCCTACATTCGATCACGATCGAATGTAGGGTGATGGGCTTAAGCGAAACTTAAAGCGGAAGCTGGGACAAACCCCGAGGCGAATGAGTCCATGCGCGGGGCGACCATCCGACAAAAGCATTTGCTCAGCCGCGCTTCACCCATTATTGTATGTCACCGCGTGACATACAATAATGGAGTAAGTGTCTGACGGCGTGACTCCAGGACCCGGCCGCAAAGAGAAGGGATTGGAAGCATAGGCGAGGCAGCGGCAGACCGGCCGATTCGCGGGTTAACCTCCGAGTCGCGGGGAAACTTCGTCTCGTGTGGCAGCTCCTTCGGATGGAGGAGGGCATCGTGTTCATTAAAGGCGATATTGGAATCAGTTATCTGATCATTACCTTGTCGTTGCTTGGGATAATTTTCACAGATAGCCTGCTCACTGCACTACGTCTCGAGCTTTGGCCTCCGAAGCTGTTGGGTGCGACGGTGGGTGCGCTACTAGGTCTTGGGCTGATCGAAGCGGTCCTGTTGTTTACCTAGACCTGGATAGATGGGTCAACATCGGACGCGTTCATGTGGGCCAAGTCTATCTGGCGGCTTGGATTTCGCCACAGGGACAATAGCGACCGGGATGGTGGGGACGATGGTTCCGTTTAACACGATTCTTTTTTGCTATGATGCGACCCCCGCGGGGCGGCGTGCGTTACGCTGCGCTTGCGCAGCGACTGCAGGCTGAAACCCATCTGCTTTCCATTCTGGATTTCACGGTTCTGGTGCAAATGGAGGCAGTGAATGGGTTAGAGTCGTCGGACTACACGACCTGATGACCGATGATGAGTAAGCTAAAGAGCCTGGGTAAGCTGTTCGATGGGCGACATTTTGATCGCGAGATCATCCTTCTGTGTGTTCGCTGGTACTTGCGCTACAAGCTTAGCCTGCGGGATCTTGTCGAGATGATGGCTGAGCGGGGTGTGTCACTCGCACACACGACGATCCTGCGTTGGGTGCAGCGTTATACGCTCGAATTCGTCAAACGCTGGAACCGGTTTGGCACGCCCACAGGACAGTCGTGGCATGTCGACGAAACGTACCTGAAGATCGGCGGTAAGTGGGTCTACCTCTATCGGGCCGTGGATAGGGCCGGCCAGACGGTAGACTTCATGCTGCGCGCCAAACGCGACGTAGCAGCGGCAAAAGCCTTTTTCAAGAAGGCCATCAAGCATCAGGGGCAGCAACCGAAAACCATCACACTCGATGGCTACGCGGCCTCGCACCGGGCCGTGCGCGAGATGAAGGCTGACGGCTTGCTGCCCGCCGGCAAGGAAGTCAGATCCTCGAAGTATCTGAATAACCTGATCGAGCAAGACCATCGAAACGTCAAGTCCCGGACGAAGGTCATGCTTGGCTTCAAGCGGTTTAGGAGCGCCGCGACCACGATCTCAGGTATCGAGCTGATCCATCGCATTCGCAAAGGCCAGTTCAAACTCCCGTCGCTCGACCTCAAAGACACCGCCACACGGACTGCTTGGGATGCGGTCCTCTCAGCCCAATAAGCATCCTATCAAAAGCAACTTCCTCGACTACTACCGCTATTTGCACCAGATCCACCGCCGGCGTAAAGGCCCGCTGAAATTCCGTTAGCTGAGCCGACTACTATGGACGCTAGCCAAAAGACGAGTGCGACCAGCCATGCATCTTCCCTCGATCCATCGAGCACGGAAACGAACAGCCCGGCCAGTCTGGGTCGCCGTGTGCATTGCGCTCCTTCTGTTGCCGCCAGCCCTCCTTGCCCAGGACGAAAAGCCGGGTATTTCCTTTTCCACGATCGAGCCCGGCGCGCCACTGCCCGCAGGCTGGAAGAACCTGCCGGTCGTGCACGGTAAGCCCATGACGCAATACACGCTCGTTCGCGACGGCCACACCACCGTCCTGCAGGCGGACGCAAACCGTTCTGCTTCTGCGCTGATGCACGAGGGTAATATCGACCTCGTCCGCACACCCGTCGTGGCATGGCGCTGGAAAGCAGAAAGACCGATCGAGGGCGCCGACAACCGCGTCGGATCGAAGGAAGACGCGCCAGCGCGACTGGTGTTCTCATTTGACGGCGACAAAAGCAAGCTATCGTTTTTCGACCGGGCCAAGATGGACCTAGCAAAGCGCCTGGGTGGCGAAGAGCTACCCTATGCCACGCTGATGTATGTCTGGTCGACCACGGCCGCGCCGGGCACCGTCATTGCCAACCCTCACACGGGCCGCGTACAGATGATCGTAGTCTCTGGTCTGTCCGGCGATGCGGGTCAGTGGCAAAGCCTGCGCCGCAATATCGTGCAAGACTACGAACGGGTCTTTCACGAACCACCTGGACGAATTAGCGGCTACGGGCTGCTGACCGATACCGACAATACCGGTACTACGACACGCGCCTGGTACGGAGACGTCGAGTTCTTGCCCGGGCCTTGATAACGCGGAGCCGCCGAACTAACTGAGCCCGTCGGTGGGTTGCGGGTCGCTGTCCTTTGTTCTTTCGCTGTAAGCTGCCAGTCGAAAACATTCTCCCTGTGCCAGCGACAGCTCCGTGGCGGCATAGGTCAGTGGGTACAACCGGCCAATACCTGCCCGTCGACTGCTTCAAATTGACGCCGCAAAGCGGACATTCGAGAACAACTGAAAACGAGTCGTCTTCCGACACCCCCATCAATGTCGGCAGAGCCTGCACTCGCATGCTGTCAGGATGAGCGGGATTCACGACTAAGAGGACAGACGCCCCGTCAAGCCATCGCGACGGACGCTGCGGCACACCGCTGGTGTGGGATGGATCGCTCACGCTTCGGCCCGAGGTCGAGGCAGTTGTGCCCGTGCTGACCGCCTAAGATTACGCCGCCGTGCCGAGCTGGCGACATGGCGGCAGCTGGGAGCTGTGGACGCAGGAGGGGAGAGCGTGCAAAAGTAGGGGCGATCGGTTTCGTCAGGTCGCCACGGCTTAGTGCAAGGTTGCACAGCCTGCTCTGTTCGTTGGTCGGTGCCGGCTTGTCGACGCTGCCCAGATGCATTTGCCGTGAAGCGATGCGGCTATCTCCAGCTCCGAGACGCGATGGGGCGAGAATTCCTGATTGAAAATCGCGACCCTGACTTGCGCCATGCAATGTGCCCCTTCGTCGGTCCAGTGCATCTGCTGCTTCTTGGCCATGCGGTGGCTGACGACCTGGTTCACCGCGGACTCGGCTATGCTGCTGCTGATAGGTAGGCCCTTGCGATGCCTAGAGCCGTAATTGACCAACGTGCGCCCGTTGTTTTTCAGGTAACTGGAGACCGTGTTCAGATTCCACCACAGCGTGTTGAATTCGTATCCCTCCCTTGCCAGAAGCCGACTGTCCAGTGCCCTGATCCGCTCCAACGCCTTGTTGCCCTTGCCATGCCAGACCAACCACTTGGCGTGGATGATTTCCGTCTCCACCGACTCGCGCTCCATCGAGTCGATCATCTTGCTGCCGAACACGGAGCGCTGCGCCGCCTGGAATTTCATCGCGATGTGGAACCAGTCGAGAATCCGGCCGCGAGCAAGCTGACTGCCCTCGACAGTCTTCGCAAATTCTCCTGTGTCGTCGCTGATTACGGTCACGCGCTCGTCGCTTGCCACGCCGTTTTGGCTGAGAAACTGATCGAGTCGCGCTGCGGCCGACTTGACCTCTTTATGCACTTAGGCGTACAGCTTTGGAGGACCGTCGGTGAACGTCGCTCGCCCGGCCACGATGCTCACGTGGCCGCCAGGGCTTCTCAACTGGTCGCAACTTCGCAGCCACGCCGAATCAACGCTCACGGCGGCGACATGGCTGGATTCGCGAACCTGTACATCTGTCGCGGGTTGCGGCAGCTTCGCGATATCGCGCTCGATATCAGCGTCGAGCAGTTTTCCAAGGGTGTGAATCCGGTTCCGGGCGCCGCTGAACGAAATGCCCTTGTTTAGCGGCAGCACTTCCTTGAGCATCGTCGTGGCCTGTCGGTATGGCAGATGGGCCGCCCACTTTGCCTGAAGGTATTCCAGCTCGGGCGTGACGCGCCTAGTTAGCATTTTGGACAAAGGATGCACGACACGCCGTGGCGTCTGCGCAGTCTGCTCGCAAGCACACGACCAGAGTCGCGGACTCTTCACGATCACTTTGCCGTACACAGTGCGTAGCACCGTCGAGCGACTATCCTTGTGGCGTAGGGAGCACCGCAGAGCCGGCACTGGGTCTGGCCCGAGAGCCACCATTGCACCTGTTTCGAAATCAACTCGGCCTGCACCATGGCTAGCAGCGATCGTCCTTCGGCGAGTGTCAGACCCAGTTGGTCAAGACTGCAGTCCCGGCGCTCAATCACGGCCAAAACTCCGTCGCCGTCATTGACCGTGTCGCTGTCTCCATCGGCCAACCTTGCTTCGATGATCAACCGCATGGCTTTCTCCCACCGTTGTGATATCGATCAGCGTACTCCACACGAAACGGTTGCCGCGCAGAAAGCATTATTGGCTGTCTCGGCGAGCCTCCCCAGCTTTTGCACGCTCTCGATTTGATGCGAGTCTGCGGATCGAGGAACCTCTCCTTGCAGAGCAAAAGCGCCGCGGTAGCTGCTGTGGGCGCGGCGAAGAGCAGCGCCTTCATCTTTTTTGTCGCCATGCTCGTCGGCATGCTGATTTTTAAGCTGGTGAGGCATTGTGAGAGCAAGAGAGAAATGCAAAGAGCGCGGCAAGCTGACACCCCCGACAACGTTGAGATCAAAAAAAGGCCCGGCTTTTGCGGCCGGGCCAAAGAGAGTGATCGGAAGCGAGAACTATGGGTACGTACGTCATCCGTACACGAACTGCGTAGTGTCGCCGCCGATCGCTCGCGTTGGTCGGTAAAGCTTCTTGGCCAAGTGCAGGCACGCTTTGGGGCCAGGAAGTTATAATACGATATTACAGTACACTTATTAAGTAATACATAGGGATAATTCGGTATCAGTCATTTATTTACCCTCCCGTTGGCCGCTCTGGTGACACTCCGCAGATGGTGCAGCACATATGGCCTCACGAAGGGTGCGCGAAGCGGAGGAGCTTTCGTATCAATCGCTGGCCATCAATGAAGCCGTTACCTCGGAGACGACGGAGCACAGCAGCCAAGCCTTCACCTTTCGGTTGAAGTACGGTCTCCTCGAGACCACATGTTCGATAGATTCGGAAAACACATGAGTTCGGTTTCTTTCGAACAGACGGTCCATTCTTGCTCTCACATCGGCAGGCATTGGAGCACAGACAATAACTTTCCAAAGCGTGAACCTACGCGCGCCCACCTTTTTCCTGAATACCTTTGGGCCGCCGTTCGACGAATGCACACGCCTCTGTCGCCGCCGCATCGAGCGCCTGCTCATCCCAGAAGGGCCCGCCGCAAATTCGTAGATACGGCTCGACTCGCGCGTAAACCACTACCCCCGAAACCGCATGCGTGACTGACACATCAACCCAGATGTTAAGAGTACCGTCGACTGTCGGCGGCGCCACAATCTTTGCGGCGACTTCGAAGTCGCCGTAGATGCGTGTTGATTCCACGGTATCTCCTGCTCGATTGTAATTTGACTTTCGTGGCACTGCGGGGGGTGAAGGACGCTTCTTCTCTCGTCAATACCAATAGTCGTTAGGCGGTAGAATCGGCCGATCAGTTCCGGGCGGTTTGACCAAGTCGACAACCGGTGCTTGATTGGTAACGAGGAGCAGAACACCGCGTTCCTGGGCCGAACCTGCGGATAGCTTGCACAGTCCTCGCCGCGGCATCGCGTACAAATGCTCGAAAATTAACCAGTGGACGGATCTCCACCGGTACCCGTGCACCAGCCTGCAACCGCTCAAGCGAGTCGAGCGACAGCGGCGATAGCGCCCGCGACAATCCACCGATCGGCCCAAGTCCGCGGGCCACGAAAACAATACTAGCGCAACGGTCACCGGCACCACCATGGCGAGCGGCCACAACGTGCGCCAGGCAAGCCGCAGCGCAAGATCCTCGCGAACGGAGAACGATTGTGCCACCTGTTTGTCCCGGATATCGATTGCAATCCGGGCGTCGGCTATGCCCTTGATGTCGTGGGTGCGCCGCTCGGCAGCATCGGCGATAGCAATATTAGCCAGCAACGACAGCGCGACGGTGCGCAGCTCGTAGTCGAACAACTCGCTCGCTTCGCGGCGCGCGGTGTGAAAGATGCCATAAACCGTCGCCAGCGACGTCGCGGCCAGTCTAAAGATCAGCGAGCGGAGCAGCCAGCGGCGGATGGATGTCATTCGAGTCCCTTGAGCCGGTAGCCCACGCCACGGATCGTCAATATCTGCTCGGCGCCAATCTTGCGCCTGAGGCTGTGGACATGCACCTCAATGGTATTGCTGCCCACTTCCTCACCCCATCCGTACAGCTTCTCCTCCAGTTCCGCACGCCTGAATACGCGCGTCGGCTCCTCGATCAGCACCTGAAGCAAGGCGAACTCGCGCGGCACCAGCGGCAGCGGTACACCGGCCTTGCTAACCTCGTGCGACGCGGGATCGAGCGCCAGTTCGCCATGCGTATAGATGGGCTGTTTTTGTCCGGTACGACGTCGTAGCGCCGCGCGCACGCGTGCGGCCAGTTCGTCGAGATCGAAGGGTTTCATGAGGTAATCGTCGGCGCCCGCATCCAGCCCGCGAACGCGGTCGTCCACGGCATCGCGCGCAGTCAGGATGATGACTGACGCCGCACCGCCTGCCTTGCGGTACGTGTTCAACACCTGGATGCCATCGCGTTTCGGCAAACCGAGGTCGAGCAATACGAGGTCGTACACCCCATTGCCAAGCGACAGATCGGCGGCGCGTCCGTCCGCCGCCCAATCGATTGCGTAGCCCAGCCGGCGCATGGAGTCGAGCACGGTCTCGGCAATCATCTCGTCGTCTTCCACCAGTAATAGCCGCATCGTCAACTCTCCCAGGTCCTACCAAAAAGTATCTAGCATGAATTTTCCGCGGCAGGTGCTTAAGCGTTCCTTAAGTACGGGCTACCTAGAATCAATCGCTCCTTCGATGTAACTGCTGGCGGTCGCGATCATCTCCAGTTTGATCGTGAAATTGCCGCTGGTGCTGAAGTTGTTGATAAACCGGCGGCGCTGATGGATCGATGAACGGTGAATGGGTGAATGAACAGGGGCGCTAAAAAGCGCCCCTGTCAGTGAACTACGCAAACCGCTTGAAAAGCGGGAATCTGATACCGCACAAGCAAGATCTCAATTAATGGTGCGAGTAGAGGGATTCTTGCGGGCGCGGCATGACGCCGCGTGCGCTTGACTGGCCCGATCCGTAGGTCGAAGGGCCATAAGCGGTGTTTGCGTCGCCGTTTTGTTGATTTGCCTGGCGAGTCATATTCTGACTGGTATCCTGACCAGCCGGATATTTCGTCTTCGACGGCGGCACCGTGCCCTGTGGTTCCGCCTGGATCAAATCGGAGCGTACTTGCGCACGGGTAACAGAGTCGTTCGCAGTCTGCGCGAATGAGGCGAGGGGAAGAGTCAGGGCCGAGACCGCGAGCAGCGACAATACGAGTGTTTTCATGATGCTTTCTCCAGGAACAAGCGGTCGTCCGGCGTGTCCGGAGAACCGGATTTACATCGCGAAAGGAGTGAAATTCGGACGCTGAAGCGAGCGATGCATGTCTCCAGAATACACAGTGATACTTAACATATGCTTAGCTGGGGAAACCTTGTTTTATCAATTACTCGGTGATGAGCTTGCGTAAGCATCGCTCAAGCAAGCTCATGAGACACTGATGTAACTACTGTAATAGTCCATGACCTACTCGATGGTTCGCCTAAAACCCGCGGTAATGAATATTCAAAACGTTCGCCGCTGGGCGCCGCGAGGCAAGCGAGTGTGGTTGATGAGCGCGCTCGCGCTTTGTGTCGCAAGCGGGGTCAGGCTCGCCTTGCACCCGTTCCTGGGCCCCGTCATGCCGGGCGTCGCCTTCTGTATAGCGGCGGCCATGGTCGAATACTTCTTTGGCCTCATCCCTTCGCTAACGGTAATGTTGCTTGGACTGGGCATTGCCGATTTCCTGTTTGTGCCACCTTACGGCCAGATTGCAGTCATCGATCGCGCTGACATCATGCTGGCGATTTCTTACCCGCTCGTCACGCTGTCCACCATCATCCTCATTGAACGGCTGCGGCGCTCGCAATTCAGTACAGAACTGATCGCGGCAGTGGCGCTCTCTCGCTATGAAATGCTGCTGCGCGCCGACAACGAACGTGCTCTGTCGCGCCGGGCGGTGGACGAAACGCATCGGCTAGTGCGGCATCTGCCGCACTACCACGACGCCATCATCCTGTTGCAGGCGGTTGAGCGCAGCGCGGAGCACGGCGCCAACGAAGTGGCGCCTGGGCGGCTATTTGCCAATGCCCATCCCGACGATATCAAACGGATGCAGCGTGGTTTGCAGCCAGGGCGACATCGCGTGCGCATTGCTTCGGGCGACGGCATGCATAAACTTGTGGAATGCATCTGCGAGCGTTTTACCACGCACGCCGGTGAGTTCCTGATCTTGCGCAGGATTGATTAGCGTGACAAAGGAAACGCCTGCGTTGAACGCTTCGACCTTTTACCCCCGGCAGCGACCGTGCGGTCCTGATGCTGCACGGCCTGTACAGCTCGCCGCTTGATATGCGCCATTTTTGGGGCGCCTGTATTTCGATGTCGTTTCCCGGATCGGAGCCCTCTTAAGCTTGCGCGCGTTTGCGAGGCGGCCCAGTAGAAGCATCCCATTAAATCAAAGGTATTCCGTATGTGTGTTTGTCACCCTCGCGGCTAGTACCCGGATGCGGAGACGTCGGTCACCTCACGGTTTTGCAGGCTAAGCTGGTCGGCCCCGTCTCACGCTCGCAGAGAATACGCGATGGAGAGCTGGCAACTGGCGTAGCTCGGCATGCGGCTGATTGCGCACGAACTCAACGAGTTCGAGCCCTGGTTGTGGCTTGCGGTGCCGTCGAAACTTTTCGCAGTGGTCGTGGCTGCAGCCGATATTGCGGCGAGCGCACAAGGCACAATTTCTACCATCGTCCTGAGAATGGAACTGACTGCACGCGACCGATAATTCATCGTGCAGCTTCTCCTTGCTGTAGCGACTGCAACGATTGTCGCGCGCACAATGGAGCCGCGTTCAATCTACGAAGCGCGCGGCTCCTAAGATCAGGTTAACGCTCAACGCAAAACTCGCGATTCGTCATCGGAATGAAGCGCCCAGACGGGATGTCAGCAAGAACCCGAAGCGATCTCTTTGCGTGTTCCTTCCACGGTTTTCCTTGGTAATGGACAGTTGCAAACGTACAAGACCGCAACCTTTGTGAAAAGAAGGCGGCGCCAGCTCGTTTTTCTCGCTCACGACAATCGCTTAATCATGCGTTAAGCGTAGGTACCTTACTGTGTAATCACCGGTTGCGAACAGGGCTGTTCGTGACGGTAGAAATAGTGGAGGTATCAAATCATGAAGATTCTCTGTCAAGCCTTTTTTGTAGCCGCCGTGCTGGCGGCTCCGGTCGCCGCAGTTGCTCAACAGTCGAACGCGCCGGTGACCCGTGCTCAGGTGCGTGCCGAACTGGTTCAGCTGGAAAAGGCCGGCTACAACCCGGCAAAACGCGACAACGCCTATCCAGCTGACATCCAGGCTGCCGAAGCCCGTGTTGCTGCCCGGAACGACGCGGGGCAAGCCGCCACCACAGGGGTGGGTGGGGTGGCGGGTGGCACAGCGCAATCGGGCCACCATTCCGCATCTGCGAACTGGGAACCGCTTTACGGCCACCACTAATACCCTAGGGCTTTTTGCGAACAGTCCTCTACGCACGGTAGGGTAAAAACAGGTGTGCTTTCGCAAACAACTGCGAGAGCACACTATTTTTGAATTGCGCGCGACCTACATAGTTGGTTCAGCGCTCGGTCTGACCTGGGCTTTTGGCAGCGGTGCAGGCGCAGTGCCGCATCCGATCTAAAGCCTGGCAAATCCATCATGGAATCGTAGACTACTGCGGCCGCTACTTTCCGTACCGGTGCGGCGTTAAGGTCGGCTACAACCGTTGCGTCAACACGTTCCTGATATCTGCGAGAAAAAGCAAACATGAAAAATGACGCACGCGGCACTGCCGCGCACGCTTTCAGCAAGATTCCCGAAGTGACGTTTGGCTTCTGGATCATTAAGGTTGCCGCCACGACGCTGGGTGAGACGGGCGGTGACTGGGTCACGATGTCCCTGAAACTCGGCTATCTGATTGGCACAGCGATTTTTGCTGTCGTCTTTATCGGTTTCGTATATGCCCAGATCAAGGCAGAAAAGTTTCAACCGTTCCTGTACTGGGCAACTATCGTTGCGACGACGACGCTCGGGACGACGATAGCCGACTTCGCCGACCGGTCAATGGGACTTGGCTATCCGGGTGGCGTAACGGTCGTCTTCGGGTTGCTTATCGCCAGCCTCGCAATCTGGTACTGGGTCGAAGGAAGTGTGTCCGTTCAGAGTGTCACCACGACCAGGGTGGAGTGGTTGTACTGGTGCACCATCATGTGTTCGCAGACGCTCGGTACGGCACTTGGCGACTGGATGGCCGATACTGATCGCGGCGGTCTTGGGCTCGGCTATGAATACGGCGCGCTGGTCTTCGCAACAGGCTTGGTCATAGTGGCCGCGCTCTATTTCTGGAAGAAAATCTCGCGAACGCTGCTGTTTTGGGCGGCCTTCATTTTGACGCGGCCGCTCGGTGCAACTCTTGGAGATCTGCTTGACAAGCCGTTGGCGGAAGGTGGTCTTCACCTGAACCGACTATTCGCTTCTCTTATACTGCTGGCCTTCATCGTTGCCTGCCTGCTCGTGCTTCCCCAGCGTGCAGCGAGAGAGGGCGTAGGCGAAGCGGCTTGATTCAGGCCTATTCACGCCGCAAAAGCGACACTTACTCCCGAGGCCTTACCACCTTGCGCGCTTATTCCGTCAACCAGCTTAAGGAGCTCCTAAGCTGACGTCTGCGAGAATTGATTTTAAAAATTCCGAGAGGGTGAGATGCGCTTATTACTAGTCGAAGATGATGGGATAATTGCGCAGACGGTCCTGGGGGCTATGCGCCGCGTTGGCTATGCAATCGATTGGGCGGAAGACGGGCGAACTGCGGATTTATCACTGGGAGACGGGGCATACGATTTGGTTCTCTTGGACCTTGAGCTACCTCAACGGGACGGTCTCGACGTTCTCACTCGCTATCGCAAGGCCGGTGGCGCAGCAGCTATCATTATTCTGACTGCTTACGACGGGGTTCGTGATCGTATTCGCGGTCTGGACGCCGGCGCGGACGATTATCTTATGAAGCCGTTCGATCTCGACGAACTTGCTGCTCGCGTTCGGACCTCATTGCGGCGACGCATAGGTCACAGGCAGTTGGTTTATACGCACGGCGAGCTGACCCTAGATCCCGCGGCGCACGAGGTGCAAAAGAGCGGTCAGTTGCTGTACCTTGCCCCACGAGAGTTCGATCTCTTACAGGCCTTAATCGAGGAACCTGCGCGCGTTTTCCGCCGCGCAGAATTGGAAAAGAAGCTATACGGCTGCGGAGAAGAGGTAAGCAGCAACACCATCGAGGTGCATGTGCATAGCCTGCGTCGCAAGATTGGAGCGGACCAGATCGTAACCATACGTGGCGTCGGCTATCGTCTGCGTTGGTTGTGACGATTTATTGCGGGTGACAGGCCGCGTGATCTATTTGGGAACTCCCCAATGATCCAGGCTGCGAGACATAGAAATTTCGCATCGGCATGAATAAGCCCGCAGACCAGGTGATAAGTATCCCATACGGTTGTGTCTCTTCGCATCAGGATAGTCGCGAGCACTTGAGCGAGTTGTCCACGCTGCTCGACAAATACGCGAGACGCAAAAATACGAACAAGGATTTGCCCCACTCTGTACATTCACTATCATGGCCACCATCAACCGACAATTGGTCGGATACTTCCATCGGGTCGTGCGCATCACATTCACGAGCATTGGACCCTTGGAGCGCTGATCGGGGTTGGATAACTATTCCTGTTATTGGGCAGGCGACGCAAGCGAGCGGTCGCAGTAACTTCGGCTTCGTTGCGATCGCGTCTGTTGAGTGTCTGCATGGTGGCCTGTTGAGCGAATGTCGGCTCGTTGACTGCGCACGTGACCTGCTTGCCGTCTCGCAAGTGGACCGTCGTCGTATAGCTTGTTGCCGAATCGGCGAATACGTTGCCGACCGCTGTTCCGCAAAGCATAAGTGCGACCGCAATGTGAGAAACCTGACGCATGATAATTCTCCTTACGATGACGCGGTAATGTACCGCGCGAGAAATCATTGTCGAGCGGTGATGCTTAAGGCGCGCTGAGCCGAAAGGGTGGTTAGGAAATTGTCGAGCGGAAGTAGGGCGACGCCAATCGGCGCGCCGCTCACTGTGTCGTCATCCTCAAGGATATCTAATTGGCTGCGTCGTTACAGTGGCCTAGGATCAATGCGGCGACAATGCTGATTACTTGAGGGTGGCTGCAAGCCGCCGTGACCCGGGAACAATCCGACGCGGGCGAGCTTGCGACAAAAAATCGACGCGACCCCCACCAACTCCGATAACGTGGCGCTTGCGTTTTACTCGTTAGGGTCGTCCATGAACACTACGACAACCGTCGGGCGCGTGTTCAATCTCGTTGTAACGCGGTCTCAAACGCTGCGCCAACGTCCTCTGAGCGGTTTGAGTCATGAGTGATCTAGCAACGACTGATTTGCTTCCGCTCGGGGCGCCAAGAGCGACGCGAGGCTGTGACCGGTTTGGTTTCGATCGCTTTGAAGAGCCGACGGGACCGGAGGCGATAACTTCTTCCGTCCACACGATCGGGAGCGTTCTTTAAGAGGAGGCGAACACGAATTCGCGCAATAGCTCTCGAAAAATCACATAAAGCGTTGCGTATAGATACTTTGCTCAGGGACTCTTAAGCTTCGGACGCTCAGACTGAATGCGTTGACGCCGCGTTACTAGGCCGGCTGCACTGATACGGCAGACCCTTGCACCGCCAGGTAAACCGCCGATCACACGTGCACCGTTGGCACTCACGGGTATCACGGACATTGATGCTCTGCGGAGTAGGCGTAACGGCCGTTATGTCGAAGAGGACGGACGTCTCAGCACACGCAAGCGCCAACACTGCATCGCAACTGCGCTCAGGAGGTGTTAAATGAATAAGCTGTCGTTCCCACGCTGGATAGTTATTTTTGCATTCGCTCATACCGCGTCGCTTGCGATTGCCGCAGAGCCGGTCCAGGTAGAGGTTAAATTGTCGGACGGAAGCAACGGTAAAATGTCGCTCAATCTCAGTACATCAACGGTAGCGGCCGGTCCCGTCGAATTTGTAGTTCAAAATCAATCGTCGAGCCTAAAGCACGAGTTCATGATTGTTCCATGGACAACCAAGTTGGACGCCTTACCCTACGAACCGAAGACGCAACAGGTCAATGAGGCGAAACTAGGCGCTATGGAAGGAGTCGAAGATTTAGCGCCGGGCGAAACGGTTACGACAAGAATGGTGCTCGCGAAGGGCCGCTATATCGTGTTCTGCAACGAACCAGGGCACTATATGGCGTCAATGCGAAGCGTCTTCGTGGCGAAGTAAGTCACTAAGAGCGACTACCCGCGATAGTTATCCAGAAGGGATGTGTTCAGTGAGGGGCGGTAAGCGGGAATGGCGTGAGGCGACGAGCACGCTGAACCGCGTCATGACCATGCAGTTGCGCGCATCCCTGACATACGCGGCACCTCGTTCCGACGGCGCCTTGCAACGCTTCCTCTAGTCGCAGCTTCGGCTTGCAGCAACCAATCAGTTGTGAGTAGAAAATGGAAGAATTTAGCGTTCAAGCTTATGCTCAACCGCGCCCGAAAGATAATCGAGGGAGATCATGGTTGAGCTGCCCGAAACGCTGCCAAGGTTCGGAGTATTGTCGACGGGGTTGCTTGCACGCAGAGAGGAGGTTACCGTACTCGGCGAGCATCGAGATTCACCTCTGGTACCTCTTGCTTCTGAATCGCGGACTTGACAATCTAGTCTTTGTTATCGATTAACCGCCGGGACGTTCTGGCCTGGTCAACGTCACAGGATAGCAATGCACACAGATGCCGTCGGGCTTGCGGGCCGAGTCAAACGGAAAGGAATCCTGCGGAGGCTGCGGTGCAACACTCGCCATCCTTTGAGAGAACCGTTAGCCAAACGCAAGAAATGTTGAATCACCTGAGTCACAAACCGTGCAGCAAATGTAGCAATTGTAGCCCTGCGCTCAGAGCGACCCGCTCTCCGATCGCATACGGTATCATGGGGCCTCACCGTTTCGATAGACGTCATTGACCGCTCAACGTAGGGGCGTTCATGGCCACGTTATAGCCTATAGTCGGACGGATCGGTAAGCATCGCTCCGTCCGCGCTTGCTCAACACCAACTGCCACAACTGGCCTTGGCCTGATCGAAAAAAACCGGCGGACGACAAGAGGAAATATTTCCACATTCGATAGAATCGCTCGTCGTACCGACTCTGCAGGCGAGGCCATTCTTCGTCGAATTTCTCAGACCAAGCCATCAACGTTTTGTCGTAGTCTCGGCCGAAATTATGCCAATCCTCAATGAGAAATCTACCTTCCAAAGCGGTCACGATTTGTTTGGCCGAGGGTAAATGGCCGTTCGGGAAAATATATTTGTCGATCCAGGCGTCTGTCTTCTTCTCAGTCACGAAGTTGCCGATCGTGTGCAATAAAAATAAGCCATCTGGGCGCAACAGATCGCTCACAATATTGAAGTAGGTAGTGTAATTTTTCGGTCCGACGTGCTCAAACATTCCTACTGAAACGACCTTGTCGAACTGCCCCGTGAGATCCCGATAGTCGGTAAGCTCAATCGTGACAGGTAGTCCGGCGCATCGTTTCTGAGCGAGTTTCTGTTGTTCCTTCGAGACGGTAATGCCCACCACCTCGACGCCGTATTCCTTGGCAGCATATCGAGCCAGGCCACCCCAGCCGCATCCGATATCCAGGACACGCTCGCCGGGTTTGAGCTCCAGTTTCCGGCATATCAACTGGAGCTTGTGCAATTGCGCGTCTTCGAGCGTGTGAGCCCGCTCCCAGTAGCCACACGAATACATCATGTTGGAGTCCAGCATGCTTTCAAAAATGTCGTTACCTATGTCGTAGTGCCGCTCACCCACTTGAAATGCACGACGTTTGCTCTGCAGATTCATCAGCTTTTGACGCACCATTTCAACAATGAACCTAATCTTCGCCGGACCGACTACCGTTTGTTCGAGGTCGATGCTCGCTACCCGATGGAAAAACTGGTCCAACCGGTCGCAATCCCAGTCGCCGTCCATGTACGACTCGCCGATCCCCAGTTCCCATGTAGAGAACATCTTTCGAAAGAAGGCGTTGTCGAGGATCTGAATGTCCCACGGCGCAGGGCCGTTCACCTTGACTCCGGCTTGCTCGAACATCTGTGTGATGATTTTTGGCGCAGCACGTCGGTCTTTGCGCGATCCGGTGTTCGAGATGGCGGTTTCATTGCGATTCATGTCGGTCGTCATCGTCGTCTGTGGAATGAAAATAGTAAGAATTCAGCGCACTGTAACGCAAAAGATGCCTTGGACGAGTTCAATCGGTCTCGAGTATTCGTACGCGGCTCGCTCCGTTCAGCGAGAGGGGCACGTTTTAGAGTTGCTAGGTGTTGCGCGAGCAACCGCCGCGATGTGTTCGCCCGTCGCTGGACCGTTCGAATGACCGGTGTCGACACTTACGCCTTGCTCAACGCTACCTATAGGAGTTGCCGCTGCCTGACACTCGTGCGCAAGAACTAGCACCACTCGTCGTCCAAACGTCTCGCATCAAAGGACACGCTCGACTCGCGTCGAAATGCGCTAAGCGCCGAGCATATCGGCTCAATTTGCCACCGGGGAAAATGCTTGATGAGCAGGGACGTATTGTTGCCGTGCGTTCACGCATAAATCTCGAAATGGTTGTCACCTGCATTATCCAAAATCTTCAGTTGCCTGCAAGCTGTCGTGGTTGTCTGTTGCGTTGTTTGCGTACGAGGCCTGCAGCCTGATCCCCGAACCTTCATCAAATGAGGCGACCGGCCGCTTACAAAAAGCGTGGGCCAGGGTGGCGGCCGTTGCTCTTTGTAATGCTAAGAGAATCGCGTCGCTTAGAAGCGATGCGTCATGGCCACCCGATATACCATCTGGTTGCCCGTCGACGACTGGCCCGGCGAACCGACGATGTTCGCAACATCGAAGTCTCCGCCAGTCTTGCCGTCGGCGTGCTGATAAGCCCCTTGCACGTACACCGACGTGCGCGTGCTGAGGTCATAATCAAGCATCAGGGAGATCTGATTCCAATTCGGCTCGGAGCTTCCCGTCACGGTCGCAACGTGAGCTCGCGTGTACGTGTAGGCCGCACCCAGCCAGAAGTCAGGTTTGAAGAAATACTGGCCATTGATTTCGAAGTTGTCGAATTTCCAGGACTTTTGGGAACCTGCGGCTGGCTGATTAGTGAAATACGCATTGCTCGTCGGATCGTAGACGTCGACGTGCGAATAGGCAAATGAAAGGATCGCCTTATCGGTAAACTTGTAGGAAACGCCAGCGTCGATATTTTGCTGCGACTTGCCAGTGAACACCACGGTCGCGCTGGGCGCCGCGCCCCCGGCGGTCAAGCCACCGTTGTTGGCTTTCAGATATGCAACCGCGGCAGACAGCGGGCCCATTTGATATTGGACGGCCGCGCTGTATATGCGATTCTGCGCAAAACCACCGGCTTGATTGCTGAATCCGTACAACGCTTCGCCGGTAAAGCCTGCAACTGTCGGGGACACATACTTGACTGAGTTCTGGATACGATAGTCCCAGTCGGCGTTGTCGTTGTCGTACGGATGCGATCCCAAGTCACCTTCCCAGTTGCCTGCAGCGGTGAAACCACTCCACATGTCAACGGTCGGATCGTATTGACGGCCCATGGTTAACGTACCGTATTGACTCGATGACAGACCGACGTAAGCTTGGCGGCCGAACATCAGGCCACCTTGCCCGAGCGCGCCATTGTTTGTGTTAAAGCCGTTTTCCAATTGGAAAATAGCTTTCAGACTGCCACCAAGATCTTCGCTGCCTTTCAGCCCCCAGCGACTCCCGACGGTGTCGCCACTGACCATCTGATAGCCACGATGGCCGGCTGCATTGTTGGTGAAGTTGAAGCCCTCATCGATAAGACCGTAGAGCGTCACTGAACTCTGTGCATGAGCCTGCACGCTAAGGCCAAGTGCGCCAACTGACAATGCAGCAAGGACGGTTCGTTTCATGGCATGGTCTCCGGGTAAAGTCGGTCAGGTAAATTGACATGTCGCAGTGTTGACGCGCCGAGGATAGCCCGACGGCGACCGAAAAAAAACTCACCGAAACAAACGTTGCTAAATACCGACGCGAACGAGATGGTCGTGGATTTGATCAATCCCCGCTATGCTCAGATATCCCAGCTTGACCTAAGCATCCCTTAAGAAATATCGCCTTAAGATGTGCAGGAATAATTTTGACTTAAGCATTTCTTAAGACTGCTTGTTCTAGCATGCGCGGCAAAGTCGGCAATCATCATCGGGAACGCGAGGCTGCCCAACCGGATACATGCGAGAGTCTCCGACGCAGCATTGTCGAAAGCGATGAGCCACATTCGCATGATCAAAGGCTTTCTGGATCGTGCTTTTTTTTACGGCGCTACGTCGCGTAGCGCAAGACATCTATTCACATTTAGCACTGACATCCTGGACAGTAGATGGCGACCTCGAATCAGATTCTCATTGACGCACCAACCGCTCGTTATGACGGCATTTCTCGGTTTCTGCATTGGCTCACGCTTACGCTGCTCATTGCTCAATTCGCTCTCGGGTGGTTGATGCCAGACGCGGATTCGGTCAAAAGCCCAGAGGGTCTTGTTGCTTGGCATATCGGCGTCGGCACTTCGCTGCTCGTGGTGATTCTGATACGTTTCGTTTGGTCCCTGATTCGCAAAAATCCCGGTCACATCGACCAGTCTCAAATGCTCCGCGTAGCGGCGCGCACCGTTCACATTGCGCTGTACGCTTTGCTCGTGGTGGTTCCCGTACTTGGGTGGCTTAACGCAAACGGCCGCGCGTGGCTGGTTCAGATCGCTGGTGTTTGGCCTCTACCCCAGATAGCAACACCCGAGTCCCTGGGCGCTTCGATTGGAGAATGGCATAGCGCGAGCGCTATCGTTCTGCTAATACTGATTGGGTTGCATATTGTTGGCGCACTCACGCATCAGTTCTCGTTTAAGGGCGCAATTCTCCGACGAATGTTGTGACTAGGTGGATTCCACGTGCAACTTCGATGCTCGGCCTCGCCACAAATCGCTCTCGATTGCTTAGTCGGATTGGATGTTGGTTCTTGTGGGGCCACAGGCTGTCGGTAATGCAAGGACCAGGTCATACCCCGGCGAACAGTGGTGCACAGCGAAACAATCGGGTCTGCGCTTAATCGACTGTTCAATCAAATGTTGTCCGACGAACGAGAGTAAAAGAGCCTCCGCAGAAAAGCGTTGTTATCGATAGGCTTGATTGGATAGCTACGCTGTAGGGCAATGTACGAGACGCCGTGGAAATCGGGATGAGTGTGAGGTTGGCTCTCAATGTGGGCGGCGACGCCGAGCGAGGTCAGATTGAAATCAGTGCGCGCGCAACTCTTGGTGGGACTCGTTTTAGTCCTTGGCCTAGCGACGTTGATCGCCGGGTATGGGATTTTCCGAAGTGCGTTGGAAGAAGCAAATGAACTTTTCGACTACGAACTTCGCTCCATCGCACTCTCTCTGCCGCCGTCGGTTGCTGCCACTGAATTGGTAACCCAGCCGGACAAAGACGTCGAAGGGCTGGATGACGAGCGAGTCGTCATCCAAATCTGGGATACACAAGGGAAAGAAATCTACCGTTCGGTTCCAAGCGCACAGTTTCCATTGCAGAAAACCGGCTTTCACTCGATAGAAATCGGCGAGAAGCACTTTCGCGTGTTTGGGGTACAACAATCGTCTCGATTTGTGCAGCTTGCGCAACCGACTTTTGTCCGGGATGAGCTGGCATTGAAGCTTGCTTCTCGAACGCTGTGGCCCTTGTTGGCCGTGCTTCCTTTTGAGATAGCCTTCGTCCTACTTATCGTGAGACGGGCTCTGCGCCCCGTGAATACTCTATCAAAGACCCTCGCTGCACGCTCCGTCGAAACATTGCAACCGATTGAAAAGGATAGTGCGGTGCCGACCGAGGTCCAGCCGCTCGTCGACGCCTTGAACGGGATGCTCATACGGTTACGGGGAGCGCTACAAAGTCAGCGCGTGTTCGTCGCTGACGCCGCGCATGAGTTGCGAACGCCGCTAACAGCACTCAAACTTCAGATTCAGGCCGCTCGGCGCGATGGAGCCGTGTCGTCGGATCCTTCCTGGCTTCAGCGGCTAGAGGAGCGAGTAAACCGCGCAATTCACTTGGTGCAACAGCTTCTCGCGCTAGCGCGAGAGGACGCGGAGTTTACCGCGCGAGAGGGAACGGTTGATCTGGCAATCATCGCGTCGCACGTGATCGGCGAACTGTCAATTTTGGCGGAGGACAGGAAAATCGATCTCGGATTGGAATGCGTCGGCGTAGCGCGGCCGAACGATAGAATAATTATTCGTGGTGACGAAAATTCACTGACCACGCTGCTTACCAATCTAGTCGACAACGCGCTTCGCTACGCGGGTGCTGGTGGGCGAGTGGATGTGCGGGTTATTGTAAATTCGGGCACGGCTGCGGTCGAGGTAATCGACGATGGCCCGGGAATTCCACCAAGCGAGTTAGAGCGCGTTCTGGATCGCTTTTATCGCGCCGCGAACACGACCGGGCAAGGGAGCGGGCTAGGCTTGGCGATTGCAGCTAAGATAGCCGCAAAGCACGGCGCATCCTTTGAAATACAGAACCGTACTGATCGCAAAGGCCTACGTGTGCGTGTGAGCGGCCTCGCGTTGGCCACTCAAGTCTAATTTTGTTTGAGGAAACCGTTTGAAGTATGGTCAGGTTCAACGGAGCCGACAACAGCCGCAATCGGACAAAATAACAAACTGGCTTAACCGGCGCGGCACCTGAGTAACGAAGCACTGTCTTGTCTTCATTCGGTAGGCGAAGAAAGTAGCGTTACCGGAATCCCTTGGCAGTCTTGGATGACTGCAACCTGTACCCGAGACCCCGTGAGCAATTTTCCTAGAAGTTTGAGGTCGGCTTGTGTCTCGACATCGGTGTGCAGAATGTTGATGGGCCAAGACGCGCGGAACAGTCGTTCACGTACGAGTGACCCGAGCCAAAGAGGCGTGGTCGGTCCATTGTTTCCATCGTCTATCACATACCCGCTCGGCCAAAAGCGCAGCACGTCTCGCTCATCGCGCGTCGCGCCTGGGCGAACGAATACCAACGACGACAGCACCCCGTTATTTAGTCGAGGCAACACCGGCAGCGCCATGGCAGACGCGTGGGGTGAAGCCAGGGAAAGCAGACTGTGCGTGGAAAGGTCGATACCTTCGATCCAGCCCTGCGAGCGCAGTTGGCTTACCAGCGTCGCGAGACCCGTGGACCACTGGATGGACAACGGCTCTTTTTGGTCGCCATCCATATCGGAGCGATAGCACGGTAGCCGCTTCCATAGCGAGTTCGTCCATTGCATTTGCGTACCCAACACCAACGTTGCCCTCCGCATGCCATCTACATGCCCCGGCGGCTGGTTGCCCATGATTTGAAGGACAACGCTGCAACATAGAACCGCAAGCATCGTGGCCGGTAAGAATCCGCGTGAGGCAGGCGCTGTCGGTTGCTGCCACGCGACCGTCAACGCAACAATCGAGACCCAGACTGCTGCGAGCGCAGCGCCTGCGATAGCGTCGGAAAACCAGAAGCGACCGAAGTACAGTCCAGTGAGCGCGACTACGACGACGATGACAGCGCTTGTCGTTGCGATGATGAGACTTGTCAATGAGCCAACCCTTCGCGCGACAAAAAACACGAGAAAACCGTACACAATGACCACGGCCGCAACATGATTGCTAGGGAACGCATACGTGTCTGATGGGAGCGAACCTGGCGGAACGCGATGTACGCCGAACTGGATAGCAAACACGAGCAGTTGTGAAAAAAATATTGCACTTAACCAGTAGCCGAGAGCACGCCAATGCCGTTCCCACAGCATCCACAGTGCCGCCGTTACCGCGAGCGCCACCAAAGTGCCTACGCTGCCTAAGGTTGCACAATCAGACAACACGATATCGCCCCATGGCGTGCGTATCGATTGCATAAAGTGGTAGACGGACGCGTCAACTCGCAGCAGCGGGTCACCGCTGACTACGTCTTGTAAAACGCCGAAGAACACCCACGCCGAGGCGACCACCAGCACTGACGCCGAGACAATTACGCCGATAGCAGGTCGGTCGGGGTTAAACGTCCGCAGTGCAATACGGCCGACTATCCCTTTGCGGCGACGAGCCCAAGAAGACAGGGCGAGACGTGCCTGCCTCGCCCAACTCGCAGCATGCGACAGAGCGAATCGCACGACGCGAGCAGTCAACCATACGATGCCCGCCAAGAGCATGAGCATGATCACGAGACGGAATGACACCGCGCCCGCTACCTGGACGGATGCTCCGAAAACCACCCCCGGCAGAATGTGTGCAGGTGCCCAGAGTAGGGCCGACAGGACGTTGACAGAATAGAAACGAAGCGGTGACATGCCCAACATGCCCGCAACTACAGGGACAATCGCCCGCAGCGGACCGATGAAGCGCGCGAACACGATACTTTTCGCGCCATGTTTTGCGAAGAACTTTTGCCCTGCGTCGAGTACCTGCGGATGAGTGCGGAAGGGCCACAACTGGACAATCGTAGCCTTGTAACGGCGACCCAGCCAATAGCTGAGGCCGTCGCCTCCTACCGCGCCAGCGATGGCGCATGCGAATAACCAGCCGAGATTCAGGGACCCCGTGCCAACAAGCGCACCAGCTAGGAACATCGCGGTGCTGCCCGGTATGAAGGTTCCAATAACGGCAATGGCTTCGAGAAATGCAGCTAGGAAGACGACCGCAAGCGTCCAACCCGGATGCCCGGCGAGCACGTGCAACAAGTGGACATATGCATGCTCCATCCGAATTTCTCCTTCGTCGTGCGTTATGCGTGTCCTGCCGGTGGACAGGTAACGGGAACAGTCGAAACTGTTTAGCCGGAGCGAGCAACATCGGTCGCGAAAATTCCGGGGGGCATCGCGGTATCAGTCACGGACTTGACCTGAGAGGCTGAAAATAGCGCGCACGAAATCCACCGTCGATATTCTCAAGTATCAATTGCCCACCCGAGCGCCGCGCAATCTCCGACACAATGCAAAGACCCAACCCGCTTCCTGATGTACCGAAAGCATTCAGCCGATAGAACGGCTCCAACACGCGCTTGAGTTGATCATTCGGAATGCCTGGACCAGAGTCGACGATTTCAAATGTCACGTCCGCACCTGAGCGAATCACGGAGACGTCCACCTTTCCACCGGTCGGCGTGTATCGCACGGCGTTGTCAATTAAGTTCCTCAGGACCACGGAAACAGAAGTTATCTCGATGACGATATCGGCGTCATCGATGCGCTCTACGCCCAAGTCAATATCTTTCGCACGGGCGAGCGAGATATTCGCATTGATAGCGTCGGTCACCAAGCCACGGGGCGACGCGACGGTCGGCTGTTCCAGTGCGCCCTGTTCGGACCTCGCCAACGCGAGTAACTGTTCCACCAATCGATGCGTACGACGCAACCCGGATTGAAACGCCAAGAGCCTTTGGCGCGCATCCGGCGATGTAATCGTGCTCTCGAGATTGCCAGCCTGAAGTGATAGCGCAGCGAGCGGTGAACGTAGCTCGTGTGCGGCACTGGCGACAAATCGGCGCTGGTGGCCGATGGCATCTCTTAACCGCTCGATAAGACTGTTTATCGAGTTCACGAAGGGCAAGATTTCCTTGGCGATGTTCGCGTCCGGCAGCGGTTCGAGCGATGCATGGGTTTGCTGGTCAACGACAGTTGCAAGTCGTGTAAGCGGCGATAGCTTCGAGCGGACTATCACCATGACGACGAGCATGAGCACCGGAAGCAGAAGCAGGACGGGAACGAGCGTTCTCATCGCCCCGTCGCGCGCGATCTCATCACGCAACGTGGAAGGTTCTGCAACCGCGATTCGCGCCCCGGTTTGAAGTGTTCGAATGTTAACGCGCCAGTCCCTTTCTTCGCTGCGAAAATCGTGAAAGCCGTCCGCTAATTTAGGGTCAACGGCTGGCGTGGCGGTCGGCACAACACGTGAGCTCCCCTCGGTTAGCCTACTTATAACCACCCTGACATCAGCGTCGAGCGGGCTCCGGAGGGACGCTTGTGAGCCTGAGAAAGTCAGGGTGCGGTTGTCGATGAGGGCAGCTATTTGACTGAGTTGACCATCCTGAAGAGCTCTGGCTTCCTGAAACGCGAAGGCGAAGGAGAGCCCGCAGGCAACAATACCTACTGCGACAATTACTGCGCCAATCCCAGCCGATAGTTGCAAGCTTAGTGATTGTCTTCTTTGTCCACCAGCCATCCCACACCTCGTATATTGCGAATTACTGATGAGCCGAGCTTTTTGCGAATTCCGTGTATCAAAACCTCGATAGCATTGCTTTCGACCTGTGCTTCCCACGGATAAACTTTTTGCTCCAACTGACTTCGCGATAGAACCGTGCCCGGACGATTTAGCAAAGCTCCCATTAAGGCAAACTCACGACCGGTGAGCCTGCACTCGGTATCTCCGTAGACCGCCATGTGGGTTGCCGCGTCGACCATGAGTTTTCCGCTCCGCATCGCGTTGTCGCCATGGTCACCCAGCCTGCGCGAAACCGCACGCAACCGCGCGAGTAGTTCGCTAATCTCAAACGGCTTGCTCACATAGTCGTCAGCGCCAGCGTCGAGACCGGCAATCCTGTCGGCGAGAGCGTCGCGTGCGGTCAGGATAATAACGGGCGCTTTATTTTTCTCGGCTCTCAAGGAGCGAAGGACATCGAGACCGTCCCGCTTTGGCAGATTGAGGTCCAACAAGACGGCATCGTGCTCTTTGCTCATCAACGCACCGCTCGCCGATTCCCCGTCATTTACCCAGTCCACAGCATAAGCCGCATCTTTCAGCGCCTGAACAATTGCACTACCAATCATTTCGTCGTCTTCTACGAGAAGTATTCTCATGCGTCTCACCGGATTCTCTGTCGGCCGTAAGTCAAAGCTAAGTTTCGAGGACTAGGCTCGCGTGCATTGTCCTCGGCGGATGTACTGCGTGTCCCACCTTGAATCTCATAGTAGGTTGGAAAGATTGTTTCCCGCAACCGGGGGGATACGATGCTGTTCATTTTCGCCCGCGGGTTTCTTGCTTCTGACATCGGCTCTGTTGATGAGCGGATGCCAGGCGTACGCTCCCAGAGCGCTTCCGGAGTCGGTTCAATGGTCAGATGAGCTAGCGGTATCGGAAAGGCCGCTGACCCTAGACGAAGTAGTCCGGCTGGCCCTGGCGAATAGTCCAGATGTCCTTCGAGGTAAACAGGATCTCGCGATAGCGTCTGCTAAAGCGTATGCGGATGGTCTGCCACCAGACCCAACGCTTAGCTTCAGCATGGACCGCCCTGGGGCGGCCGGCTACATCCCTGGTTTTATGGTCGGACTCAGCTATGAAATGTCTGCACTTGTCGCGCTACCTGCGAAGAAACACGCTGCCGAAGTCGCCGTTGAAAAGCAGCAGCTAGCCCTTGACTGGATCAAATGGCAGGTCGCCAATCATGCGTACGCGCTATATGTGACCAATGTCGGCCTCGAGCGGGTCGAAAACGAGGTGGGTCTGCTGTCGGCCCGTCAGAAGGACGTCGCAGAAAGGATGCGAGCCGCGCTTGGACGTGGCCACGTGACACGAGACACTACGGTGCTGGCTGAGTCAGCCTACCATGAGAGCGTGCAGCAGCTCGATACGCTTCAGCAAGAACATCTCAAATCGGGTCAGGAACTCACGAGGCTGCTCGGCCTGCGCCCGGAGACACAGTTGACACTGGTGTCCCTGTCAGATGAGCCTGATGGTGTCCCGCCAGAAGCTGTTTCGCGCGGGCTCGCCGAACTCGGACGGCGCCGACCGGACCTTCTGGCGCTAAGGGCGGCTTACGTTGAACAGGACGAGCGATATCGCGAAGCGCTTCTCGGGCAATTCCCGCGGCTGGACATCGGTGTTACGCGAGGAAGAGACACGTCTCGTATCTACACCTCAGGACTGACCGTCTCCGTAACGCTGCCCTTATTTAACGGCAACCGTGGAAGCATTGCGCTCGAAAAGGCGACGCGCGGGAGTCTTTACGAGGAATACACGCAGCGACTTCGTGATGCTTACGCTGCTGTCAATGGCATCAGCTCCCAACTGAACCTCCTCGATAACCAACTTAGGAGCGCTCGTTCCCTGGAGACCGTGCTCCAAGCGTCGGTGACGGCGGCCCGCGCTGAACACGATGCTGGCGACATGACATTACCGGTGTTTGCAGACCAAGAGTCGAGACTGCTGCTCCAACGCATCGCGACAGCAAAGCTCGCCAACGCGGTCTTTCAACAACAGGTTGAGCTGTGCACCCTAATCGGGGTGAGTGCCATTGACCACCAGCCGCTTCAGTAGGTCCTCTATGAAACCCGCTCGGTTGTTCGCCATTGTAGTTCTGGTCGGTGCGACTGCAGCCGTCGACATTCGCGTCTCTGCCGAAGACGTCGTAACGATGCCCGCGACGCAGAAGCGCATCGTAGCCACCGTATCCGCGCCCGCGCGCGTGCAAGCCGTAGCCAATGCGGTGTTGAGCGCTCCTGCCCCGGGCGTCGTCTCCGGTCTGCGCGTTCTACCCGGCGAAGAAGTCCGCTCCGGTCAATCGGTCGCTCGTTTGAGCGGCCCAACAGTATCTGGAGAGCGAGCGCGACTCGCCGGTGAAGTGACTTCCGCTCAAGTGCGAGTGTCCACTGCAACACAAAGCGCCGCGATTGAACGTCAGAAGTTCGACGAGCAACTCAGCACGCGCGACGCGCTCGCACGGACCAACGGCGAACTCGAGATGGCGCGCCAACAATTGATCGCCGCGCAGACCGCCGCTCGAAGCTATAGCGGGCTTGTCACGATTGTTTCACCAGAGGCCGGGACGGTGATGGCGGTCGGGGCTGCAGATGGACAATATGTCAGTGCGGGCCAACCCCTCGTAACCATGGCGCCGTCGAGGGGACTCTATGTGGTGACAAACCTGTATGGAGGCGATGCGGGGTTGGTCACGGTTGGACAGAGGGGCACATTCGTGTCGGAAGGGGCTTCCTCGCCGGTAGCCGTGGTCGTGCAGCGCGTGACCCCGAGCGTCACTTCGACCGGCCAGATGGACGTCTGGTTAAGTCCTTCGTCAGGAGGCCACGTTGTTGCGGGAGCGGTCGGCTCCGTGTCTTTAACCGTATCGGAGGATATGCGGCTCGCCGTGCCTACATCGGCGCTTGTGCTCGATGGTGGTCGATGGTGGGTGTTGCTTCACGACAAGGCCGGAAATCAGCGTCGGTCGGTGATTCCGGGGCCAGCGAACGGCGGATGGACGGCAATTGAGAAGGGCCTTTCGCCGGGCGAGCGGGTAGTAACGCAGGACGCTTATCTTCTCTTCCATAAAGACTTTGCAACACACTACCAACAAGCCGACTGATGACTTTTGACGGAAACAATGCGCTCGACAACATCGTCAAGCGGCCGCTTCTCTGGGTCATGCTTTACGCCGCACTGATTGGTTATGGCGTGTACGCACTGGTCAATATTCACGCCGAGGTCCTGCCGCAATTCAACCTGCCCCAGGTGAGCATCATTGCCCAATTGCCTGGTGCAACGACCCTCGACCTGGAGGGTTTGATAGCGAAGCCCATTGAGGCCGAGTTGACTTCGCTCCAGTCGCTCAGTGACGTACGCACGGTCGTTGGTCAAGGTTCAGTCAAGATTGAAGCGCGTTTCACGGAAGGCACGGTAGCGGCAAGCGCATTGCAGGAAGTCAATGGCGTTGTCGGACGCATAGCTGCCTCGCTGCCGAAAGGGGCAAGCCTCTCGACCGAAATTTCCGGCAACGCGATAAATGAAGTGGCCGACTATGCCGTTCAGATTCCAGACGGCATGGATGCTTCTCAAGTACAGCGGGTCATCGAATCAAACCTCGCTCCGCGTATTCGTGCCATTGCGGGAGTGCAGCGAGTCTCGGTATCGGGTCCTGGTGCGGACGTAATTTGGATACGTCCGCACCTCGCGGCACTGCAGCGTTTCAACGTGTCCGCAACGGCACTCGCCGCATCGCTAGAGTCCAATGCGGCAATGGTGCCAAGCGGATACCTCGAGGCGGGCCACCAGGATGTCTTCATCGAGGGGAGAAACCTTCCTACGAATCCTGCCGACTACGGCGGGGTAACTGTGCCGGTTACCGGTGGCGCCGTCCCCCTGCGAGCGCTTGCCGACATCGTGCGTTTAGCGCCCCCATCGCATCATTCGGTCAAGCTCGACAACAAGCCGACCGTCGCATTGATTGTGTTTAAGCAGCCGGGTGCCTCGACAATGCCGGTCGTCGACGAGGTCGACAAGGCGCTGCATGAACTCGAGCCTCAGTTGCCCGGTGGGGCGCGCTTCGTGCGCATCTACAGCCAGGGACACATCGTCGGTGTGGTCGCCGCCGATTTGAGCAGGAATCTCGCCATTGGCGCTGTACTTGCCGTTACGGTCCTGTTCTGGATGCTCGGAGCGAGTCGCGGGATATGGGCGCTCGCGTTGAGCATTCCGCTCTCGCTTTTGCTGGGTATCGCAGGGCTTTATCTGGCGGGGCAAACACTGAATTTGCTGACGTTCGGCGCCTTATCGGTAGCAGTGGGCTTACTCGCCGACGATGCCATCATTGTGCTGGAGAGCATCTACCATCGTTGGGAGGCCGGTGACGGTCGATGGGAGGGCGTTGCGCGCGGCTTGCGTGATATTGCGGGTCCTGACATCTCCGGGACGATAACAACCGTCGCAGTGTTCCTGCCGCTTGCATTCGTTGGCGGTCTGGCGGGACTGTTCTTTGTGCCGTTCTCTCTGGCAATGACGGTGAGCCTGATTGCGTCGCTGCTCATTTCGCTAAGCCTGATTCCGCTCGCGCTGGGATTCATCGGGCCTCGCGTCGAGAAGCGCGCAACGTCGGGCTCGCGCGCGGTCGGGTGGCTCAAGAGCCAGAACTTGCGCCTATTCGAATTTGCTCTGCGTCGCCCACAGGTTTCGCTCTGGACCTGCGTGGCTATCTTCGCGCTCTCGATTGCTGGACTTGTGCTGGTTCCGGTGGATTTCCTGCCGCTCCCGAACGAGGCAGTGCTGCTCGAGAGTTTTACCTTGCCGCCGGGAACGTCCTTGCATGATGCTCAAGATGCAGCAGACCGCATCGCTCAGCGATTGCTCGGGCTCGAAGCCGTGGCGCATGTGTTTTCGCGCGTGGGCTCTGCATCAGGGACTTCGTACACGGAGCCCGCGTACGCTGGGGAGATTCAGATTGCGCTGAAGCCGAATGTCAATGCGAGCAGTCTCGACAAAATCGGTCAGCAGGTACTGGAAGCTTCGAAGCTTCCTGCCGTACAGACCGCGATTGGAACGCCGACTCTCGAGCGTGTGGGTGAAACGCTTTCCGGATTGCCCCAGCCATTCGTCATTGATGTGTACGGCGATTCCGTCACAACCCTGCGGTCGGTCTCATCAGAAGTCACGCGTCGGCTGTCTGGTGTGCCCAACCTCTCCGACGTCTTCAACAACGACGGCTATCCCATTACCGAGTTGCAAATCACGCCCAGGCCGAGCGGTCTTGCGCTCCATGGCATCACGCCCGCACAGCTGTTCTCACAGTTGCACGTCTTGCTGGCCGGTCAGACAGTTTCTACGGTTCCGGAAGGCAATGGTCACCTTGACGTATTTGTGAGACTGGCCGACCCGACGCACTTGTCCGTCGAACAGCTCAAGCGGATTCCGGTCATGGCCAGCGGGTGGGTTGCCTTGAGCGACGTGGCCGACGTCCATATGGCGACTGGGCCCAATGTCATCAGGCATCTGAACGGGCTACGCGCGATCGAGATTCTCGCGATGCCCACCGCCCCGCTCGGACAGGTGATTTCAGCTTCCAAACAAGCACTCTCGACGCTCTCCTTGCCGGCAGGCTACGAAGTAAAGTTCGGCGGCCTGTACCCGCAACTCGAACGCGCCGCGCTAAATGTAGGCGTGGCGGCAATTGTTGCGCTGGTGCTTATGCTGGGCATCCTGACGCTGCAATTCGACGGTCTACTGGTGCCGGGCCTGCTGTTGCTGCAAATGCCACTGGCGTTCTCAGGAGGAGCAATCGCCTTGGTGGTCAGCGGTGTCGGCCTTAACGCCATAGGCTTGATTGCCTTCCTCACCCTGATTGGGGTGAGCTTGAACCATGGCATTGTGTTGCTGCAATTGGTGAAGCGAAACGAAGCGCAGGGACTATCTGTGGTCGACGCCGTGCGCGACGCGGTTGAAGTTCGCTTCAGGCCGATTCTCCTGACGGTTTTAACTGCATCATTGGGCTTGCTGCCGACCGCACTCGGCTTCGGCCAGGGCGCGGCTCCCGAGCAAGGGTTAGCCATCGTTACGCTGGGTGGGCTTGTCTGGAGTGGTTTGCTCAGTACAAACCTGCTGCCTGCTCTTTATGTGTACAGGCGCGAGAAGCAGAGCCATAAGGTATCCTAGATTTTTGTCTAACGAGGAGCATCGCCTAATATCATTGGCGACGTTTCACACCAGGTTTACTCTGGCGTGCGACTACGCTGCCGTCGAACCGGACAATCCCAGAACCGAGAAAAGATGCAGACCGATTCCAAGCTTCACACTGGCACGCTCAGCCAAATTCCCCGTGGCATATGGATGCTCGGGTTCGTCAGCATGTTCATGGACATATCGTGGGAAATCATTCACAGCTTGCTGCCGATGTTCCTGGTGACGAGCCTGGGTGCGAGCGCCATGATGGTGGGCCTGATTGAAGGCGTAGCGGAGGCGACGACGCCCATCGTGAAAACTTTTTCCGGTGTGCTGAGCGACTACCTCGGCAATCGGAAATGGCTCGCAGTCATCGGTTACGGCATGGGCGCGTTAAGCAAGCCCCTGTTCGCGCTCGCGCCAACCGCTGGCTTCGTCCTGACCGCACGCGTTGCGGACCGAATCGGAAAGGGTGTGAGAGGGGCGCCGCGCGATGCGCTCGTGGCCGATATCACGCCTTCCCATCTGCGAGGCGCCGCATACGGCCTTCGCCAGTCACTCGACACCGTCGGCGCATTCCTCGGGCCGTTGCTTGCAGTCGTATTGATGCTGCTGTGGGCCGACAACTTTCGTCTCGTGTTCTGGGTCGCCGTGATTCCCGGCCTCATTGCGGTGGCTCTGCTGATAATCGGTATCAAGGAACCGACGCATCATACGACCGCAAAGCGCGTCAACCCGCTAAAGCTCGACAACCTGAAGCAGTTGACTCGTCAGTACTGGTGGGTGGTGTTCATCGGTGCCGCGTTCGCGCTCGCACGGTTTAGTGAAGCATTCCTTGTCCTGCGCGCGATGCAGGGCGGCGTCCCAGTGGCGCTAGTGCCGCTTGTCATGGTGGCGATGAACCTGGTATATGCAGCGTCGGCTTATCCATTTGGGAAATTGGCTGATTCCATGAGTCACACCAAACTGCTCGCTATCGGTCTTGTGGTGCTCATTGCTGCGGATGTCGTGCTGGCGCACGGCAGCCATTGGTCAGTCATATTACTGGGTGTCACGCTGTGGGGCTTGCACATGGGGTTGACGCAAGGTCTTCTCGCAACCATGGTTGCTCATTCGGCCCCTGCGAACCTGAAAGGCACTGCATTCGGCTTCTTCAACCTGATGAGCGGCCTAGCGATATTGATTGCAAGCGTCGTTGCAGGCGAACTGTGGGACCGCATGGGTGCGGCGGCAACTTTCTACGCCGGAGCGGGTTTTTGTTTGTTGACGCTGTGCGTCCTGGCTATCGGCACGGGGCTTCGGGAAAACAATGCCGTCTAGCGGAATACGATACAGACCGTGCGCCTTATTTGGCGCTGTCGATGTTGTTCCACTGTAGATGCCGACCTAAAAGTGACCCCCGTGGCAGCTCCGGCTACTGGTCTTCGAGCCGAATGAACCCGAGCGCGGGGTCATTTGCCCGTCGACAAGATGTGCGCCGAGTTGATGTTGCTACGCGGCGCGACTCGCCAGACAGCGTTACCTACGTCGTCCGCCACGAGCAAGGCGCCGTGCGCATCCAGCGCGACGCCAACGGGTCGCCCCACAGCGTGGCCATCCGCCGTCAGAAAGCCGCTCAGAAAATCCTCAGGGGCACCACTAGGCTTTCCATCGACAAATGGCACGAACACCACCTTGTAGCCGGTGCGCGGCTTGCGGTTCCATGATCCATGCTGGCCGACAAATGCGCCGCCCCGATAGTGCGTTGGGAACAGCATTCGATCGTAAAAGACAAGACCTAGCGAAGCGGTATGATTGCCAAGGGCATAGTCCGGTGCGATGGCCGTGGCGACCAAGTCGGGGCGTTGAGGTTTGACTCGCGTGTCGACGTGCTGGCCGTAATAGCTGTAGGGAAAGCCATAGAACGCTCCATCTTTCACTGCGGTCATGTAATCCGGTACAAGGTTGTTACCGAGATCGTCCCGCTCGTTGACTGCCGTCCACAGCGCCCCGCTGTCCGGTTGCCACGAAAGGCCGTTGGCATTGCGCAATCCTGTCGCATAGGGCCGCAAGCGACCCGTGTCCACGTCAAACTCAAGGATCCGTGCGCGGCCTTCTTCGGCGGCGATGCCATTTTCTCCCGCGTTGCTATTTGATCCCACAGTGATGTATAGATGCTTGCCTGAGTGATCCGCGAGGATATTTTTTGTCCAGTGATGATTGATCGGGCCGGCTGGCAAATCGGCAACCTTAAGTCCAGGGCTGGTGATCTGCGTGGCGCCCATAGCGTAGTCGAAACGCAGCAGAGCGTCCGTATCGGCAACGTAGAGTTTATTGCCAATGAGCGCCATTCCAAACGGCGAGTGCAGGCCGCGGAGAAACACGGATTGCATCTGGGCGACGCCACTGCCGTTCGCGTCGCGTAACAGCGCGATGCGATCTGGACTCGTCACACCCGCGCCTGCGCGCTTCATGACCTGCCGTCTGATCCAGCCGAATATGCCACTTCCTTCGTCGTGCTCTTTGGGTGCATCGCTTTCCGCCACCAGTACGTCACCGTTAGGCAACGTGTAAAGCCACCGCGGGTGCGCCAGGTCGCCGGCGAACTCAGTGACGGAAAAGCCGTTGGGAGCGATCGGCATGAAACCGGCGGGGCGCGCCCGAACGGGCGCGATGTTGACCATTGGAATCAACATCGATTCTGGAGCCGGCATGGCGGGCGATGCCCCGAAACCGGTATCGCTTGAACTTGACGGTCCAACCGCGCAGGCGGCGAGCGGCAAAACCATTGAAGCAGCGAGACGATTTAGCAGGCGCATGTTTGTGCTCAGCGATAAGCGTTAGTCAATGATGTTGGAGAAGAACAGCAAGAAGCCCGCCTGAGAAAATGCTTGCCGATGCGCATCATGTAGTAGGTAGCACGTGCAAGGTTGGGCGCGAGCGCTTTCATCGGGACAACGGGCAAGCGCTTAGCCGTCTTGCGTTCGTAGAAGCGTCTCGCCGGCGTGCTGCAGCGCAACGCCACTGCTGCAGCTTCGATGAACGCACAGGCGAGATACTTGTTGCCGTTCTTTGAATTGTCTTCGTTTTTTTTCTTGCCGTTCGAGATCCGCTCGCGCCAACACATCGGCAATAGGAACTGAAATAGCCGCAAACCACCTGATGGTGCTGGTCTCGAGAATGGTCGTCGCGGCGAGCGCATTTCCGATGCCGGGCGTGGTCTTTCAAGATCTCAACTCAGGAGGTAGCTAGGCTTCCCGATGGAGGATCGCCGCGAGTGCAGTAATATCGCCGCGCAGCGTATGCATCACCGCCAAGCTGGCCATCAGCGCGGGCTCGACGTGCGGCGGCAAGCTCAGCGCGCGCCCGTCCGCTTCATCGAACCGCTTGACTTGTTCAGCGTTCAAGCGCGGGTTCAGTTGCCGTGCCAACAGGCTCTCGATACTTAGGATGTGGAGGGTGCGTTGTTGCAAGAGTTGCGGGCGCCTGAACGGATAGCAGCCTGCCTGATGGACGGAAATCCGCAACTCGAGCTGGGGACCGGACCTTCCTAAGCTTCAACTAAGACACTGGCCTTATCCTCTATTCGCTTACTGCGTGTTTAAATCCGCAGAGGTTTCTGATTCGAGCCCGGTATTTTGCTCCAAGCTCAACGTACCTATGCGGCTGGCGGTCTCGTCTCTCATTTCTGCCCTGAGGTGCCTGCAACAAATGAACACCGGGCCAAACGAATCTCAAATTGATGTCTGGTCTGAATGGCTCTTGCACACGCGCTTCGGTAACGATCCCGAGCACGAACAGATTCTGCGCGCCGCAATTGACCCAATCGCGGATCGAGTTCTGGACGGTGCCCGGCTTTCTACTGGCATGACGCTAGTCGACATCGGGACTGGCGACGGGCTGATAGCTTTTCGGGCCATCGACGCTATCGGCCCGTCACTTCGCGTTATCCTCACGGATATATCGGCGCCGTTACTGCGTCATGCCGAAGCGTTGGCGATTCAAAGGAGCGTTCAAAGCCAGTGTAGATTTATCGAATGTTCAGCCGGTGCGCTAAAGGACGTGGACGACGCATCTGTCGACGTTGTTACCACGCGCGCTGTGCTTGCCTACGTGCCCGACAAGGTGGAAGCGCTTCGTGAGTTCCGCCGTGTTCTTAAGCCTGGAGGACGACTGTCGATCGGCGAACCCATCCTTCGCGACGATGCGTTTGAGGCTGCCTCGCTAAGACAATTGGTAGACGCACAGCCCCCGGGATTGGATGATCGATTCTTTCCCCTTCTAAGTCGTTGGAAAGGTGCCCAGTTTCCCGACACTGAAGAAAAAATTGCCAGCAATCCCATCACCAATTTTAGTGAACGCGATTTGGTTCGCTTCGCGCTGGATGTGGGGTTCATCGACATCCACATGGAGTTTCACGTCAATGTCCTCCCGTCGACGGTGCATTCGTGGGAGGTATTTCTTGGCAGTTCGCCTCACCCCTGGGCACCGTCGCTCAGTCGCATTCTCACGGAACGCTTCTCGACAGAAGAGCGGGACTTGTTCGAGACAATCTTTCGCCCAAGGGTGGAGGCCCGGCAGTTCGTTACCGCAGACCGGATAGCGTATCTGACGGCTCGAAAACCGCCTTCGTGATTGCAACCGACGAAGCCACCGACACGCAATCGAAGGCGCACCGCTTTGCGGCTGAAGGCTTGGCGCTACACCCCGATGACGACCTCAATGAAAGAAGATGGCATGCTTTGAGTTGTTCTCCATGTCGATCGTGGAAGGTGTGCAATCATCCCGTGACTTTTATCCTGCTTGTCAGCACCCGCGCCTGCGGGCGAAACGCAGAGTCGCTTTTGGCTCAGCCATCGAGATATGCGAGTCTGGCTCCATGACGAAACGAGGTTGGCCCTTTAATCGCTAATCAAACTCGGAACGTCGCTCGTTTTCTGTCGACACTGGCTTTGCCAACAAGCTTGCTAGCTCGTAGGGTCCCTGCAGATTTGTCGCCTGACAGCACGGCACGAACCGACAAACTGTCCACAATCGCATTTGCCGCATCAGCATTGCCGCGACGCTGCAATTCGTCTACGAGCAATCTTTGAAGACTTGGCCACACTCCTTCCTCCTGCCACTCGGCCAATCGCCGGCAGCAAACTTGGCCAGCTCCATAGCCGAGTTTCTTAGGAAGCAGAGTCCACGAAATACCCGATCGCAGCACAAACACAATGCCGGAGAATACGGCACGGTCCGGTGCTCGGGGACGCCCGGCGCTGCGGCGCTCGGGCAGCGATCGCGCAGGAATCAATGGTTCAATAAGCGCCCAGAAGTCGTCGTCGATTAGGTCTTCAAGCATAGTTCCCCGGAAAAGATCGAGAACTCAGTCTCTTTTTATATAACGATTTTGGTGTGAGTAAATCACCTGAACGCCCAGCTTAGCGAATCCTCCCAAAGGACGGTCGTTATTAGGCGACACTGCGTTTGGTAACCGCGTACCCAATGTGCATACGCTGCGCTCCGCAGAGCGTACAGACCCCGAGCGGCTTATTAATAAAACAAGTTCCTTAGCACAGACTTAGGGAACGGCTGACCGTAGCCCGGTTGCCCATAGCTGGAATAGGTGCGCGTGTCCTCGACGCCGCAGCGCGACGGTCACCGAACTCGACTGGTGGCTGTCCTTGGAAATTTGTCAAAAATCGGCGCGTGTACAAGAGCTGACCCAATTGGAAATGTCTCACGCTCAAACCCCGCTAACATTGAGACGTTTGTTGAGTCAGTAGATACCACGAAGCCAACCGCGATTTCGTGTTCTGAGCGCAAACGTTTTCCAAAAAATCTTCTCACAAAAAATGCGCTTTTCAGGGAAACGCAGCACTTTTCCGTTGCGCAATGCAGCGTGTGGCACAGCGGTTGCGGTGTCTCGATACCCGGCGTGGGGTATCGAGAAAAACATGAAGAAGAAAACTATGGCGACGGCGGTGCTATCGAACGCTAAAAAGTGGCCGGCGCAGCTGGCCGATTCCGAACTCAGTCATCTGGAGGCGGTGCTTGCCATTGCCGGGCGTCGATCTGTGGCCACCGCGGTACGAGGCCTGGACTTGGCCTACTGGAGCAGGCGGCTTGCCTCCGTCGAGACACGATACGACTTGCTGGTCTCCCAGACAAAACGCGTTGCCACCTTGTCGCGCTCACTTGCGGCGCTCGAACCGACCGTTGAAATCGTCACCGAGCACGGCACGCCATCCACGCGAATAGCCGCATAGAGGCCGAGTGCCTTAGACACCCTACCGCGCCGACCACTTGCCAGTTGTAGACAGTCGCGCCGAAGAAATGAATGGCCGATCATGCGTCGTTTGAAGTCGTTTGACGGCGCCAATCGTCTTACTGTGGGAAACTCTATCCAGTAAGACGAGAGAACAAGTGTGCGGGGTTCTGGCAGGTCGAACGCAAGAACTCATGCCGCGCGTGTCAATGGTCACCGCGCCCGCCGTCGTTTTCATGGTCGTGGTGCCAGTCGCCTCGCTGTTCACCGTGTTCACGGTCGTGGCCCCAATCATCTCGATGGCCGCCGCGGTAGTCGCACGCGTCATGCCATTCGCGTTCACGCCCGTGGCGTTCTTCCCACTCCCGACGCTCCCAATAACGACGCCCGTCGTAGTACCTGTCTCCATACCAGCCAGGGCCAATGACAATGGCGGGTGGAGGCTGGACATACACCTGTTGGGGCGGAGCGTAGACGGGCTCAGGTGCATAGACAGCACCGGGAACTCCAATGTTCACTCCAACATCGACGTGTGCGAGCGCGACGGACGACAAGCCTACGCCGAGACCGGCAACCAGTGTCATCGCGAACCTGCGGTTGAGTGAGATGCTCATAATTTTCCTTGTCATGCTACCGTTGAGCAGATGAATGCGCGAGCGCGTCAGAGGCAGTTAATACCGGTCGTGATCGTGGTCATGCCCATGGTCGTGATCGTGGTAGCCGCCTTCAGGTAAAAAGATGCAGCCGCCCAGCGCGCTTCCAAGACAAATGGCCAACAACATTAACGCAATAGTTTTTTTCATAAATCACTCTCTCGTGTCAGTCGTAAGCGGACTATATTGAGCCCGCGGATTAACGATGTGCTTGCCACAACGGATGTGCTTGCCACAACGAAGCGTCTCGTGTGAAACACTCGAACACGCTCTAATTCGATCGGTCGACTCGGCTCGACCTGCGGGGAAAACACCCGGTTATGCTCGACTCACCATTCTCAGCGGCTACGAAACCTGCCATACACGCAGGAGGCAACAACGTGCAATGCGAAGATGTGCTGCAGTAAGAGAGGGCGGCCTCGAAGGAGCCGAGGACTCGCCGCCGCCCTAGCGAAGCTACCGCTGCGGTGAGAGCAAGATGTTTGCGATGACGCCGGTCGCTACCGCCGCGAGGACATAGTCTCCATCGACGCCAACCCAGTGATACCCACGCGGAGGCTGATGAAGGCCATGCCCGCGCCAATCATCCACAACGTAGTTTCGATCGCGATATTCATTGGGCAACCGATCTCCCCTGTGCCAATCCCGATGCGGGATGGGGCCGCCGCGGCGATTATCGGCCTGTTCACTGCCGTGCCAACCGTGATCGTGGCGATCTTGATCGCTGTATCGGCTGTTATCGGTAGGGTGACTTTGATCCCCATACTTGCCCCGATCGCCAGGATGACCTTGATCGCCATACCGACCTTGATCGTCGGGTCGGCCATGATTATCGGGGCCACCCGCCGAGGCCGGATGCCATTCCTGAGCGAATACAGCCGCTGCTGGTGCACCGGTTAAGGCTGCGACCATGAGCAGCGCGATAGCTTTTGTTTTCATGCTTCAACTCTCTGAAAGAAGGTGTCTAGCCGCCGGGTGTCGGGTGGGATGCCACTTGTGCATTTTTGTTCGCCGCCGCATCTTCCTTCGCTTTTTTGTTGGCTATGTGCCGACCGACCAAGCACCCACCCGCAGCACCCAATACCGCGTGACCCCTGCCAACAAAGTGCCCACCGACGCCACCGACTGCTGCGCCTTTGAGACATCCAGAAGCCTGCGATTGACTCGCCGCCAACGTAAGTGCCAAACCCGCAAAAACCAGCGTAAATCTTATTTTCATGGTGGTCTCGAAAGTATGCGAACGGATTGTTGAAACCGCATTAAAGGACGACTCCGGAGCGTGAACCACCCGAGTTCTTGAGTTCGGGCAGTAGGCATCCACATTGAACGCCCCCTGTCATGATCAGTTACTTCTTGGCTGCGTCAACCTTCGAGTCTGCGGCTGCTTTGTTTGCATCGCCTTGCGCCTCAACCTTTTCCTTGTCGGCCTTGGCTTGTGCGACAGAAGCGTCCTTGTTCGCATCCTGTTTCTTCACATTTGCTTTGGCCTGCGCTTCGCTCTTTTTCTTGTTCGCTTTGTGCTGCGATTTCATTGCGACGGCCCGAGCGGCGGAGGCTTGCTTAGGGGTGTCCGCCCTCGCTACCTTCGCTGCGTCCTTGTTGGCATCGGCTTGCGCTGAAGCCTTGTCTTCATTAGCAGCCGCCTGGGCCTTCGTAGCATCCTCTGACGCGTCTGTTTTCTTTTCGTTCGCCGTTTTTTGCGCGTCGACCTTTTTATCGTTTGCTTTTAACTGGGCCCTACCGGTTTCAGTTGTTGCAGATTCCTGCGCCGCCGTTTGTGCGAAAGCGGTCGACACGAGAAGGGCGGAGGCGAGAGCAGCGATAATTTTTTTCATTGTTTAAATCCTTTAGTGTGCGACCGCAGATTAATGCGGACTGTCTCTGATAACGTACCCTGAGTGACGGGGGTTGACCGTTTGCTCGTAGAACAAATGTAACTAATTGCACGGCGCGGCGAACCCCATAGCATGGATCCCGCTCTTGCGAAAGTTACCGACACGTGAGGACCCTAAGGCGACGGCGGAATCAATTACCGAACGGATCACCGAGTTATGAAGCAGGGGTACGGAAAGAGGTTCTGTCATGGCAAGGTACTCGGGGCGCTTCGATGTGAAGTTGATAGGAATACTTATTTCGAAGATTACATAACTGCTTGATAACAGAGCACCCCGTTCAGGTGTCCGGCCTTGAGTCCAGTTCCATTAGTAGGGTAAGAGACGGCCGGTTGTTTGCGACGTGACTATTCTCCTTAAGCATCCGATAAGCGCGACTGAGTAGTATGAAACTCACGCATCGCGATCACCGCGATTTTAATTCAAGGAGAATTGCAATGAAAACCCTACTTTCCGCATTGCTGGTTGGTTCCACGATTCTGGTGTCGGTTGCGGCTCACGCTCAGGAGGCCAGCTCCGTGCCGGCCCAACCGGCAATCCAGTCGCAAAGTGCGGTCGCTAACTATGACCGTTCAGCGGCCGCTACAGACAAGAACAGCTATGGATCGACGACCTTCGGTTTGTCGCAGTCAAGCTATTCGCATTCGCCCAAGGGCGTGATTCCGTTCGTCGAGAACAACTCGCTGTATTCGCATAGATAATGCGACTCGATGAATTGAATCGTTACCTAGCTAATATTAAGGAATCCTATATTATGAAACCAATTCTCAGTACGCTCGTTGCCACCGCTGCCCTATGCGTGACGACTTTGTCATTCGCGCAAGCCTCGCAGGCACCGGTCACCCGCGCGCAAGTCAAGGCCGACCTCATTCAGGTGGAAAACGCGGGTTATCACCCCGGGCGAAAGGAATCGAACTATCCAGTCGGTATCCAGGCAGCCGAAGAGAAGATTCATGCGCAACAGCCCGACGATAAGTCGTATGGTGGGGTGTCGGGTAACAGCATGTCGACCTCCGGTACGTCGGCGACACCGTTCCAAAATCGCACCGGGTTCGGCCATCATTGATGCGCAGTGGTTCCAGGTTATAGCGTGCTTCGAACTGCACAATTATGCCGTGAGACATGGATACCTAACGAAATCTACCTCCCCAACTCTTGCACATTCTCGATCACGATCGCAATACCGGCAAAAAACTCCATGACGATCGCGATGATAGCGGGGACCGTGGGAAACGGCGCGCCTTTCGGAGACCATGTAGCCGACCGTGCTCGAGAAACGTGTCAGCTTGGTCCACCCGAAGATCACGAACAGGATCATCAGCAATAAACGGGCGACCAGAATCAGTTCGTCTTTACGTTGCTCGAAGAGGGTGTACCGCATGATGACTTTCCTTTGGAAAGAGGACGACCGAGCACCGGAGGGCGACGCTTGACCGGCGCGCCTATCGAGCATTAGCACTGCGATTTTGTGGCCGGCAAACAACAGGATTTTCTACTGCGGAAGAGACGCGCCGCCGGTCATTGCGAACCAGCGGTCTTATGACCTGACGTTGATGGGTTCGACACGGCAGCCCGCGCGTTAAGGTTTCCATAAGGTTTCCTTGCATATAGTGGTCCGCGACGTAGTACTCAAAAGCCGGGCGCTTCAGGCCCGGCAACCGGATAACCGCAGTCGTAGGGCACCAATGGAGAAAGAGCGTGAGTAACGTTACTAGCAGACATGTTTCCGACATGCTCAACAAGGTCCCGGAGGTGACCCTCGCTTTCTGGATTATCAAAATCATGTCGACGACAGTTGGCGAAACCGGTGCCGATTATCTGGCGGTCCACGTGGGTCTCGGCACCGCCATAACGGGCGCGATCATGGGCACGTTACTGGTCATCGCGCTGATGCTGCAGCTTCGCTCGCGCGAGTACGTGCCATGGATCTACTGGCTGTGCGTGGTACTCGTGAGCGTAGTGGGGACACAGATCACCGATGCCCTCACCGACGGACTCGGGATCAGTCTTTACGTCAGCACAACTGTTTTCGCCATCGCTCTGGCCGCGATTTTTGCGATCTGGTACCGCTGCGAGCGGACGCTGTCTATCCACACGATTGTTACCAGGCGGCGCGAGCTCTTCTACTGGGCTGCCATCCTGACCACGTTCGCGTTGGGCACGGCCGCAGGTGACCTGGCAACCGAAGCGCTCGGCCTTGGATTCAGGGTTGGCGTGGTCGCGTTCGGGGCGCTCATTGCCATCGCCACGGTTGCGTTTTATCTCGGCGCCGATGCCGTGTTGACGTTCTGGGTAGCCTACATCCTGACGCGCCCGTTGGGTGCATCGCTGGGTGACCTGCTATCACAGGCACGGACCTATGGAGGCCTGGGATTCGGCAACGTGACGACCAGCGTGGTGTTCCTGGTGGTTATCGTCGCTCTGGTCTCGCTCGTGAGCGTGGGCCGGAACCGATCGGGCCGAACGACACCGTCAGACGGTCCATTCGACGCAGCATGATTCCTAAAAACCATTCGCTCGCGGTCTGAGCGGATCACCTGCACAGGAGACAATCCAATGAACAGAATTACCCTTTCCCGCGCCCTTCTGGCCGCAGCGCTTGGCGTCACGGTAGTCGCAACCGGACACGTCTTCCCTTCAGATCAGATCATTTCATCGGCTAACGCGGCGACGGCATCGAAGTTCGGCGATCTGTCACCCTTCCGGGCGATTGTCGCCGATACCTCGGCCCTGGTGAACAGGGGCAATCTCGCCGGCGCGAAGACACGCATCAAGGATCTCGAAACCTCTTGGGATGAGGCGGAGCCCTCCCTGAAGCCGCGCGCTGCAGCAGACTGGCATGTCATCGATAAAGCAATCGATCGCGCATTGTCGGCACTGCGCGCGGGTACTCCGGACGCTGTGGAATGCAGGCAATCGCTGGCTGATCTTCTCAAGGAAATCGACCGCGTGAGCGGAAAGGCTTAAGTCCGGCAACCGCGTTCCTATTTGTTAGCGAAGCCCGTAGCGGATGGGAACAGCGGTGGTCGGTCGAGTTGCCGCGTACTTTGGAACAGGAAACAATCGGCGCCATTGTACGTTCGAGTATTAACTCAGGGCCCGCGTTGCTGTGGACCACGTAGCAATCTCAGGGGGCAGAGACATCATTTGTCCGAGCCTTTCCATATCACCACGCTCGGTCCGCCACGTGATGTATTTTCTGAACGCCTCTTCGCTTTCCCACTCCTCGATAGACAGGATTGCGTTTGCACTTTCGCCATTGCGAAACGAGGGAACCGATCTGGCACCCGGCGAAGATGAAGTTTCGCGAATTAGCGCGGGCAGTCCGCTAACAAACTCCTCCGCAAGACCTTCCTTCACGTTCATTAGCAACGTGATCGTCATTGCCTCTCCGCTGGCACGATCAAGCCCATCGACGAATTCGCGAATGATCCCGGCAACTCGAGCGCAGCAGGCGGTTCTGATGGATCTTGCGACCAACTCCCTCCAGCAGACCGAGCGATCGGATTACCTGCAATCGCTCAATATGTGCGAGAACGGCTTCGCGCTGGGCTCTCCCGGCAATTGCCTTAGCCAGGCCAGCTTACTGACGGGCGATCGGTGAGCGGCAACAGAAGTTGGTCGAGCGCCGAGCGTTGCTCATCGGTTAACGGTGCGGTCAACAGACGGTGCACTTTGCGTTGTGCACGTGTTGCCACGGCCGCGCATAGTTTTTCGAGTGCAGGAACCGGCGGCAACAGCACATGCCTACGCCCAAGTTCGTCAACCGCGGTCTGCGCAAGCACAACTCCTTGGGTAATTTACATCGCAACAGGTAGCAGCAACTCGACCAGCGCACGATAGTCCTTCCGACTGAATTGCACTAGGTCCAACCTAACGAGAAGTTTCTGCAGGTGTTCTCGGCGCATGCTGCCTCTAAGCAGGTCCCAGCACCCACTTGGATAACGCAGGTAGACCATTAACACCGCGATACCCCGAGACGGTTTAGGCCGCCTCGATGTCGTCGAACAAAGGTGAAGTCCTCCGTCGACGACGAGGCCAAGCGGATCAACTCACTTTCATCCGCGGGGAACGCAAATAGCTGGAATCGCTGGTCAGGGGTAAGTAGTTCTCGGCGGGGCAAGATTCACCTCGTCGAGCGCAGATATAGGTGTAGGGTTTCGCGGCTAATTCCGAATTCACAAAGGATATGAGCTTTACGTTCACCGTCGTCTACGCGACTGCGGAGGTCGGAGACCTGGGCGTCGGACAATGCCGGCTTACGACCGCGATAGGCGCCGCGTTGCTTTGCCAAGGCGATGCCCTCACGCTGGCGCTCACGAATCAGCGCGCGCTCGAATTCAGCGAAGGCCCCCATCACCGACAGCATCAAATTCGCCATCGGCGAATCCTCGCCCGTGAACGTCAGACATTCCTTCGCGAACTCGATACGCATCCCGCGTGTGGTCAGCACCTGGACGATATGGCGAAGATCGTCCAGATTTCGGGCAAGCCGGTCCATGCTATGCACGACCACCGTGTCGCCGTTGCGCGCGAGGGTCAGCAACGCGTCGAGTTGCGGCCGCCTCGTGTCCTTTCCCGGGGCCTTCTCAGTGAAGGTCCGGTCAAGCTCAATTCCGTCGAGCTGTCGCACGGCGTTCTGCTCGAAGGTGCTCACCCGGACATACCCGACGCGCTGGCCGTTCATGACCGACTTCCGGTAAAGATGTCAGATTGAAATCTATGACTTCCCGAGGAGACCGTCAAATAATCGATTAATCGGCCCTATCCTGACGGTTCTGACAGTCATACCTGACGTCAGGATAGGGCATACATCAACCTGACACCTACCATGAAAGGAATGACGCCTTTCCTTCGGTCGGCGTCGGTAGAACTTCTTCGTGAGGACATCGGGCCGCCGTCATCCGTTCTTCGTTGCGGCACTGGCCCAGCTTGAGCGAGCGGCTCTCAGAGAACATCGCGCCCACTCTCGGAGTGCACGTTTGCGCTGACATTGGCGCGGTGCACATACGACGCATTCGTCGAATTCTTCAACGATCGCTTTCTCCGAGGGCATGGGTAAGCTTGTTAAGCTAGGTGACAGGCCACCTTGGTTCGTTCATCAACCAGCCTCAGTATCGGCTCTTCCATTTCGCAGACCGGCGCTGAAAAGGCGCAGCGCGTGTGGAACCGACAGCCTGCGGGCGGCGAACTGGGGCTCGGCGGGTCACCAGAAAGTAATTGAACATGACGCGAACGTTCGATCTCCGGATCGATCGACGGGACTGCATCCAGCAAAGCGCGCGTATAGGGATGGCGCGGCCGCGCAAAGAGTTCGGACGTAGGGCCTGTCTCAACGATTTTGCCAAGATACATCACGCTCACTCGAGTACACACCAAGCGAATGATCGCCAGATCATGCGCAATCAACACGATTGAAAGATCCAGCTTCTTCTGCAAATCTGCGAAGAGGTTGAGAATCTGCGCCCGAATCGAAACGTCGAGCGCGCTCAATGGCTCGTCGCAGATGAGGATACGAGGATCGAGCGCCAACGCGCGAGCGATTGCCACGCGCTGCCGCTGACCACCCGACAACGCGCGAGGTAGCCGATCCAGGCATGTCTCCGGCAAGCTCACGAGTTGAAGCAATTCCAGGATTCGTTCGCGGCGCTCAGAGGCAGTTCCCAAACCGTGAATTTTCAGGGGCTCTTCAAGAGATTGCGAGATCGTTTGTCGCCGGCTTAGCGATGCCAACGGATCCTGGAAGATGAACTGGACGTGCCGGCTGAAAGCAAGACGCTCCCGGTGCCAGTCATCGAGCTTCCGGCCATCGAACGTCACGCTGCCGCCTGTTGGCCGCTGAAGCCCGGCAATCGCGCGCGCAAGAGAAGTTTTGCCGCAGCCAGATTCGCCGACTATGCCGTGAAGCTTGCCCTGCTGTATTTCCATATCTACACCGTCCACGGCGCGTACCGGGGTGCCCCTGGAACTCGCGAAGTGCACTTGAAGCTGCTTCACACTAATAGCCGCTGACGCATTCATCTGATCGTCTCCTCGCAGCTTGACTGCATCACGAAACACGCAACTTTGTGTGTGGGCGTAACCGACGATACGGACGCTAAAGACGGACGAGTCAGATCGCATGAAGGCGTGACAGCGAAGCAACGCGACGCAAACCGACATCCAGCCGCCAGGCTCGAAAGGTCAGGCGGCGCTCCGGGGATCTCAGTCAGGCGCTCGCCGATTGGCGTATCAAGGTCGGGGACAGAAGAAAGCAGGCCCTGTGTATAGGGGTGGATGGGCGTTTTGAGTACGTCTGCGACCGCTCCTTCTTCGACAATGCGCCCCGCATACATGACGGCGACTCGATCCGCCGTGCCTGCCACTACACCGATGTCGTGGGTGATAAGAATGATTGCCAGACCATCCTCTGCCTGGATCTGCTTGAGCAGCGCGAGGATCTGAGCCTGGACTGTCGCATCCAGCGCGGTCGTTGGTTCATCGGCAAGGAGTATCTTCGGTCGGGACGCCAGCGCTAATGCGATCATGGCGCGCTGGCGCATGCCGCCCGAGAATTCATGCGGATAACGCCAGTACCTGTCCTCCGGATCGGCGATGCCAACCCGCCGAAGATTCAATATGGCATCCGTCTTTGCGGCGACAGCAGAGAGGCCGGCGAAGCGCCGGGCCTGCTCGGCCAATTGCGGACCGATGCGCCGCATCGGGTTGAGCGCACTCAATGGATCCTGAAAAACTACCCCAAAGTCGTTTCCTCTAACCGCCGACCGATGCCGCCCGCTCACAGCAAGAAGATCGCCTCGGCCCGTGAGCGCCTTACCGCGAAAATGAACCGCGATCCCTTCAGGGAGCAGTCCCAACGGACCGAGCGTCATCACGGTCTTACCGCTTCCGCTCTCGCCAACAATCGCCAGTGTTTCGCCAGGCTTAATTGAAAAGGAACAGTCATCTACGGCGCGGATCGTTCTCTTGTCCGTATATAGGTCGACGATCAGTCGATCAACCTCGTAGATCGGCTGGGAGCGCGGCTCGTCAATCGTCATTGGCATTACTGGACACCCCGCTTAATCGTCTTCTCTTCATCCGCTCTGGCTCGTATGCGCTTTGACAAGACACGTCCTTTTATCGCTCGCGGCAACTTCTTCAAAGCGATCGCCTCACCAAGTACATTGAAACTGACCACAACGAGCGTCAACGCAAGACCCGGAAGCAGAACCATGCTTGGTGCCTCTTCGAGGTAACTCATGCCATCGACCAACATCTGGCCCCACTCTGGAGTCGGGGGCGTAACGCCGAGCCCTAGGAAGCTAAGGGTAGCGATGGACAGGACCAGAGCACCTGCGTCGGCGCTCGCATAGACAAGCACTACGCCCAGTACAGACGGCAGAATATGCCGCGTGAAAACCCACCAATGACTGGCACCAATGACCCTGCAGGCTTCGATGTGCGGTTGATGGACTTCGCTTGCTACGACTGCACGACTCATCCGTGCGTAGTTCGCCCACCAGGCGAGTGTGAGTGCCGCGATCATCGACCAGTAACCGGGCCCAACGATGCCAATCAGCGCTAACGCAATGATCAAGCTTGGCAAGCTGAGCATGATGTCGATGACACTGATCAGGATGAGGTCTATCTTGCCACCCACGTAACCGGCGATAGATCCGATCAGAATGCCGATTGCCAAAGCTGAGACCAGTACGATGGTCATCGCAGCCAGCGAGACGCGAGCCGCCCAGATGAGACGGCTCAAGAGATCGCGTCCCAAATAGTCCGTGCCAAGCCAATGCGCGACGCTCGGTCCTTGCATGGCGTCGGTGATCACCTGCGTGCCTGGAGCGTACGGCGCCAGTACCGGTGCGAAGACCGCAACCAACACAAACAGCAGGACCGGTATCAAGGCATAAGGGCTGATACCACCAAGCCGTTCCCTAAGTCGATTGATCATTTCACGCACTCTCGAATTGCGACCGGCGAATGCGTGGGTCGATCAACATACAGACCATATCGACCAATAGATTCACGAATACGAAAAACACGACAAAAGTCATCAAAATCGCCTGCATCGCGGGGAAGTCCCTGAAACGAATAGAGTCGATGAAGAACGCACCAATGCCCTGCCACGCAAAAACTGATTCAACGACAATTGCACCAATGATCATCAACGCGAACTGCGCACCGAACGTTGTGAGAAAAGGCACCGCGAGGTTCGGCAAGGCCTCGTATACAAGCACTCCCATGCGGCCGTAACCTTTGGCGAAACCGGTTGTGGCAAATGGGCGATACATAAGCTCTTGCAGCGTTACGCGGACCACGCGACTCAGAACGCACGTCGGGAAAAGGCCTACCGTGACCCACGGCATCACCCAAGACAGCAATCCGGAGGTTCCAAAGGCGGGTAGCCAATGCAGCTTCACGGAAAACAAAAGCACGAGCAGAGCGCCAACGAAGAAATTTGGCGCCGACGCGCCGACAATCGCGAGCACCCGCAAGCTCCGATCAAGGACACCGCCGTCGCTTAACGCTCCAGCCACGCCTATCAGTAAAGGCATGAAGAAAGCGATTACCCCTCCACCCAGCAGAAGCCGAATCGTCGTTGGAAGCCTTTGTGCAAACTCTTCCGTAATCGGGTGCCCCGTGCGCAGGGATTCGCCCAACCGCCCATCGGCCACGTTTCCCACCCAGTGAAAAAAACGGATATACAGCGGGTCGTTCAGACCGAGGTCATGCTCGATCTTCTGGACCAACTCGTGAGTCGCCTTAGGACCCGCGGCTCGCTCCGCGAGGAAGTTAGCAGCATTGCCGGGAGCCGTTGCAATTAACGCGAAGGTCAGCGCGCTCGCGACACCGACAAGGCAAATTGCCAGCGCGAGCCGCCGGTAAAATAGCTTAAGCATCGTGTCGACCTTCCTCGATATCCATGGTGCTGCGCCTCACGGAGTAAGAGACAGGTTGGACACCGGCATGTCGTACTCCGTGGGCGGCAAAGCGAAGCCTTTAACGCGTTTGTTATAGGCCCACAGCCGTTGCGGATAAACGAGCGGACAAATGGCTGCGTTCTGATTCATCCAGTCATAGACCTTCTGCACTTTGGCCTTTCTATCCTCTCCCGTTGCCGACAGGGCCGCGTTGATGACGCCATCGAGTTCCTTCGACACGAATATCTTTCCGTCTGGACCGCTGTCTGCGGTCGAAACAAACATAGTGGAAAGCGAACCCTGAGGATCGTACGGCGCTGCATAGGTGCTGAAGAAGGCCAGGTCGTAGTCGAATTTCTGCCGGCGATCGTGGTAGGTCGCGTCATCCAGTGAAGAGACGTTTACCGTAATGCCCAGGTCGGCAAGCTGGCCGAGGATCAGTTCGGAAAGTCGGCGAGCCCCTGGCAAAACCTGATCCGATGCGAGCAGATTTAGTGTCAGATCTTTTCCGTCCTTCCGCCTCACCGTCCCTGTTTTGATCCAACCGGACTGATCAAGCAACTTGTTGGCCGCGGCGACGTCCCTTACGACCACAGGTTCACGCTTGCCAGCATCCGGAATGGTCGCTGGGAAGAGATTGCTCGCAGGATCTGCATAGCCTTGATAAAGAATTTTTGCGATCGAGGCGCGGTCAAGTCCAAGACTGATCGCTCGCCGGACATTGGCGTCCGCGAGAGGACCGCGAGCGTTGTTGTACCCCAGCAAGACCGTTGACACACCAGGAGCAGCAAACACACCGACTCCCGGGTCGCTCGCCAAAGCCTTCGCCCGATTCGGAAGAAGAGGCGCAACCCATTCACCGCCGATTACATCGAGATCCTCCGCACGCAACGCATTTACCCGCGAAAGCTCGTCGGGAACCACCAACAGCTCTATCCGGCTGAACGACGGTTTTGGACCCCAGTAATAGTCGTTTCGGACAAGCACCGTCTGGCTCTTATCGTTCTGGACCACCTTCCACGCACCGGTGCCTACCGGCGCGATCTGCTGCCCCTTCGCATCTACCGCCTTGGGCGAGATAAAGCGCACTGGACGCACAATGGAAAGTTCAGCCAAGGCGACCGGCGCCGGAGCTTTTAGAAAAAGCTTGAGTGTGTATGGACCGGTTACCTCCATGCGCTCGAAGTTTTCCGAAACGCCGATCCATGAGAAGTCGGTTTTGCCAATCCACCGCGCCAAATTCCATTGGGCTATCTTGGCGTCAAATGGCGTGCCGTCACTGAACCGTACGTCTTTTCGCAACTGGAACGTTATGGTTTTCCCATCAGGTGACACATCCCACTTCTCCGCTAGATCGGGCTCAAGCTTCCCACCCTTTCCGTAATGCACGAGGCCGTCGAACACCAGGCCGTATGAGCTCAACGCCGACTCGTTTTGAAGCAGGTCGAGGCTACCGGCCTCCTGCGCCAAAGCAACGTGCAACGTATTCGTATCTTTCGCTTCCACTGCTGTAACGCTCTGAAAGAACAGCAGAAGTGGAAGGTAGGCAACGCCGGCCTTGCGCAAACGAGTGTGCATCACGGTTTTCATATCGATTTAGCGCGGTAGTTGGGAGACGATCGGGTCAAGCCGCTACGTCATTTCAGGCTGCACGAAACAAATCAGTATCATTAGTTATACTTAACTACTAAGGATCATGCTTTGACTTGATAATCGTATAGCGCTTCGATTGCAGCTGTTACCGACCTCCAAATTTATAGAAACCGGATTTTCTAGAAGCTATGCTTGAGTCCGGCCACAATGAGGATCTGTTTGTTTGTGGACGACGCCTGGTCTAACTCGGCAATCTCTGCGTTCTTTGCATCTCCGGCGGCTTGTTGGTATATGCCGACGAGATATACCGAAGTTCGCCTGGAGAGAGAATAATTGGTACCGAGTTCCACTTGATGGTAACGCGGGCGCTGGGTGCCCGAGTGCAGATTGCTTTTGCCGTCCGTGTAGGTGTATGCGATCCCGAGCAGCAAGGCCGGCGTCAGTTGGTACTGGCCGTTGATCTCATAGTTGTCCAGGTGCAGGCTTGTCTGATCGAAGTACGAGAGTTTGACGTTCGAATAGACAGCGCCGAGTGTTGCTTTGCCAATTGCGTATGTGCCACCAGCGGCGATAACCGCATCCGAAGAAGCGGCAGCCCCAGATTGCGGACTCACGTAGAGAGTGCCACCGTAATCGCCACTAACTGCGCCACCTGTATTGTTCGCCGCACCCGGATTGTTGAGCTTGAGATAGCCTAACGCGAGATTCAACGGACCATTCGCGTAAGAGGCCGATGCGGCATAAGCGCGGTTGTTTGAAAACCCGGTGCCGTTCCCCGCACTTGCCTGGTTGCTGAGTCCGTACAACGCCTCAAACTGCAAGCCCGCGTATGTCGGGCTTACATATTTCGCCGCGTTGTTGATTCGGAACGACCCGTCAAGGTTATCCGCGTCGCCGGGATGGGCTGCATAGTCGGTCGCCCACTCGTTTTGCGCTGAGAAGTTGGCAACGGTGTCGACCAAAGGATCGTACTGACGGCCGAGCGTCAATGTTCCGTAGCGAGCGTCAGACAAACCAACGTAAGCTTGCCGGCCAAACTCGCGGCTGCCCTGACCCGAACGCCCGCTGAACCCATTAAATCCCCCCTCCAGGGTGAACACAGCTTTCAAACCCTGTCCAAGGTCCTCTGCACCCTTCAGGCCAAATCGATTGCCATACAGATTTGCAGTCGATGCCTGCACGGAATGTGCTCCACCAATATTGTTCACATAGGCGATACCGTTATCGATGATGCCGTACAACGTGACGCTGCTTTGCGCATGTGCCGAACTTGCGATGCCGCCAAGTGCGGCAACTGCCAGGAGGTGCCGGGTTTGCATGAGAGGCCTTTAAAGATTGATGAGAAAAGTTGTCAGGCCGGTCGGGCGACACCGTACTGAGATGACAAGTAACGACGGATATGGTCCGGGGAATCGATAAAGCGGGTATTTCCGTAGAGGTGCACTTGCACTCCTTCGTCGACGGGTTTTCTACCCTCAGCCAGAACCAGGACGGGCGCCGACTGATTCTCCTGCCCGATCATCTCGACAATGGCAGCGCGCGGGCGAGGCGCATCGATATACTCGACTTCGATCTCACTGCGAAGATGCGGAAAGAATCCGAGCAGACCTTCGACAGCGACGGAGTCGCCGCAATAGAACGGACCCTCAGATCCCTGAAAAAAGCCGGGACGAAGCATGAATAATTTGTCTTTCACTTTCTCTCTCACTACGGGTTGAAGACTTTTGATGCATGCGGCCACCTTGCTCCCCGCATGGTCATCCGTGTTTAGGACACGCGGGCGCTATGCCCGGCGAAACGAGAACTTGCGCACAAGACGCTTCCATCCGATGGCGACGCCGGTGACACAGAATGCGAACCCAAGCGCGAGCAGGATCAGCATCAGCGGCTTCCAGATCACGTTGCTGGATAGGAACGGGAAGTCCAGAGTATGTAGACCGAAATAGAGCCAGCGATAAGCCCGGCGACTCGTATCCATTACCTCGATGACCTTGCCCGTGACGGGGTTCACGTACACGTCCGAGTTGCTGTCGTCGTGCACCACGACGCGTACGCCGTCCCCACCGATTCCGTCGGTGCTGCGCAATCGAGCGTAGGTGTCGTCAAGAGGAATCGGCGTGGGCGCGTCGACCTTGATCCCGGGCCATGCGGCCCGCACTGCGGCCCAAATGTCCGCGTCGGCAAACGCGCTCGCAGGCGTGGCGGAACCCACCGCGAGGACTTTCGGCTCGGAACCTGCTCCGCGAGCCACAACATAAGCTTTGCCGGCAAGCGCCGTGACTTCAAGTTCGGAAGCCGGCAGCATGCGCCGCAATAGATCGGGTGTGACGGCTTTGGCTGCATCGCGAGGTGAAATGCCGGTGTAGGCCGACGCTTCCGCGTCGCTCATGTCTCCTGTCGAGAACAGCCGGCCATGATCCATCGACAACCAACCACTGAATATCCACGTAAAAACGAACCCGGCCACGACGATTCCGCCAATGTGGTGCCACTTCATCCAACCGCGGTAGGGGCTCATCCCGCCTCGGCCTGACTTCACCTGATTTCTCCAGCGAACGATGCCCAACCAGATACCTGCGATCGTAACGGCCACCCCGACGAGGGAGAGCCACCACACCGTGCGGTCCCACGTGACCCAGCTCTTGCGAAGCACGGTGGGATAGATCCAGTGAAGGACAGCACCCACGTAATTCCATGAGCGCTCGAAATGTGTAGAACGTTGAATGACTTCGCCCGACCGCTCAGAAACATACAGCTGCGTCCCGGCGTCGTCGGCGAGGTCTACACGGTACAACGGACGATAGCGATCAAACCGGTGATGCACGACCCATTGGTCGTAGTCGAAGGGTTCGGAGACGTCCTTGACGGGGGTTTGCGCGAAATGTTCTCCGACTACCTGTGCTTGGGCTGAGGTTACGCCATCGACTCGCTTGCCCGTTGTCGCTGACACCACTACCTGGGGACCCTTAGGCGGATTCACCACATAGAGAGCCTGTCCCGCGACTTCGAGCAAACGGATACGACTCGGACTGACAATGCCCGCCTCCGTGACTGCGGCTGACGGCGCGACACTGATCTGATCTGCACGCAGCGGTTCGATATGGGCGATGCGCGCACCGTCACCTAGAAACGGGTATGGGACGAACATCATCACAGCGCCAGTGGCGAACCACATCGAGAAAAACAGGCACAGGACGATACCGACCCATCGATGGCCCACGACGAGCCATCGAAGCGGCGTCATGCGCGATTTCGGACGCGCCGCTGGACTTGCTGCTGTGCTCATTTGAAAGCTCCCTTAAAAAGACATGCCTGCCAGACACTGCGTGGTGGCTATATGACGACCTGACACACAGGTTAAGCAACGCAAAAAGTCCGTGCCAGTGGCGCAAATGACTATTACCGTCCTGATCTTGCCAAAGTGCGGGACTGGCGGCGTTACGACGGCAACGGGAGATCGCAGCGTCCGCCTTGGTGCGCTAACTGCAGTAGATGACAGCAGCAAAAGGTCAAAGATCGAGAACAAGCATGGGTGTTTTGGAACGTGAGCAACACGGCAGAAAACGGTCGTTCATCTTCCGTTCGCGAGCAGTCAGATAGCTGTCGCGGTGATCCGGCTCGCCTCCGAGTACGCCAGTCAGGCACGTTCCGCACACAGCCTCTTCGCAAGAGATCGGAACCTTGACCCCGGCTCGCGCAAGCGCATCAATCACTCGTTCGTTCGGGTCGACTTCGATCACCCTATCGCTCTTCGCGAGCCGAAGTGCGAACGAACCGGCCTTCCCGGAGAGCGCCGGCTGAGCGGCAAAATGTTCACGATGTACGTTCGCCTCATTCCACTCCGCTGCCATTGCTGCGCTGGCAGCGGACTCGATAAACCCAGACGGACCGCAGACGTAGACGTGTTTCGCGGGGTGAGGCGTTGCCAAGATTCGTAGCGCCTGCAATCGATCGCAGGCCGGGCTGTCGTCAAAATAAACACGGGCCTGATCGCGCAGGTCGGGCTGGAGGAATCGCTCGTGAAATGCCGTGTGTGCTGGACTACGGGTGCAGTAGTGCACTTCGAAAGACGCGCCTTTTCTTGCTAGCCACAAGGCCATCGACAGGATCGGTGTTACGCCAATGCCACCTGCGAGCAATATTGAATGTCTCGCGGACGGTTCCAGCGAAAAATGATTTCTGGGCTCGCTTACTTCAAGCGTCGCCCCTTCTTTGAGTTCATGCATCGCACTCGATCCTCCCCTTGTCTTCGGATCGCGCAACACGCAGATCAGATACCGAAAGGTCTCGCTCGGGTCGTTGCACAACGAGTACTGCCGTACCAATCCGTTGCCGACGAACACATCAATATGGGCGCCAGCGGTGAAAGCCGGCAGAGGCGCTCCGTTTGGATCCGCAAGCTCGAACGAGGCGATGCCGACAGCCAACTCAGTTTTCGTGATGATCTTTACTTTCATGCAACCACTCCACTCGCACAGGACGCGAAATTTCATCAAGACGACTTATTGACCCGTAGAGTAAATAGTGCAAAATGCAGGCACCAGTGGCGCGAATGCCTATTAACGTCCGGATGATGCCAAAGTGAAAATTACTCGTCAGACTGATGCGGGCTTGGTCGTGGTCGTTGTCTACGATGGCTTGAGCCTCTTTGAATATGGGTGCGCCGTCGAGGTGTTCGGACTTCCGAGGCCAGAGATGGGCGATGTTTGGTATCGATTCGCGATCGCGGCCGCAGAGCCGGGGGCATTGCGCGGAGCCGGCGGCATTCATGTCCAGGCAGACGGCGGACTCGAGCTTTTGTCCAAAGCGAAAACGATCATCATTCCCGGGTGGCGCGGCATCGCGGAACCGGTGCCGGATGAACTTTGCCTCGCCTTAAGAAAAGCAAACAAGCGCGGTGCACGCGTGATGTCGATTTGCACTGGCGCCTTCGTATTGGCCGCTGCCGGTCTGCTCGACGGTAAGCGCGCGACGACGCACTGGCGTCACGCCGCAGGCTTAGCAGAGCGATATCCTTCAATCTCTGTCGAACCCGACGTTCTCTATGTCGACGCGGGCGACGTTCTAACGTCGGCGGGCAGCGCAGCGGGAATTGATCTGTGTTTGCATCTGATCCGACGTGACTTGGGCCCTCGGGCCGCCAATCAAGTCGCCCGACGCCTCGTCATGCCGCCACATCGCGAAGGCGGTCAGGCGCAGTATGTCGAAGAACCCGTTCAGCGCCGCAGCGGGTCGACGCTAACGCCGCTGGTCGACGCGGTTCGTGGTGGGTTAGCCGAGGACTGGTCAATCACACGCATGGCTGCCGCCACCGCAATGAGCGGGCGAAGTTTCCAGCGGCATTTTGTCAGCACGATGGGAATGCCACCCGGAGAGTGGCTTCTGGGTGAACGCTTGGCACGTGCCCGTGAACTGCTCGAAGAGTCGACTCTGTCGGTCGATGAGATCGCGTCAGCAGTTGGTTTCGGCGCCGCCGCGACCCTGCGCAATCACTTCAGAACGCGACTCGGTACGAGTCCAGGTTACTACCGTGAACGATTTAAGGCCTCTGACCTGGCCTAACGCCAAATACCGATAGCTTCGGCACTGACCCCCGTTACGTGCCAGCTTCTAGGCGATCGTCATAGCACACGACGACCAACGAATCTCGTCGCGATGATGGTCGCGTGGTGCTGGCAGCATCTGTGCGCTGCGTTTCTCACGTAGCCCTCGACAGCCTTGATTCTGTCGTGTCCGAAGCCACCGGCCAGAAAAACTCACGCCCCCCGGCCGAATTCCCCGCGAGCAGTGTCTGGAAGCTCGGCGGCGGACCTTTTGCGCCTATGCCGCCCGATCTGGTGGTGGTTCGCATATACCCCTCCTCCCTATATGGAAATTTGATCATGATATATACTCCCCTACGGTATATGAGGAGTCGTTCATGAGTCACACAATTCGTGAGAAGCAGAAGCTTCTCAACAGAGTCCGTCGCATCAAGGGACAGGTCGAAGCCATCGAGCGTGCACTAGAAGAAGAGCGAGGCTGTTCTGACGTGCTCCAGCAAATCACGAGCTGTCGCGGGGCGATGAACGGACTGCTAGCCGTCGTGCTCGAAGACCACATCCGTTCCCACCTCGTCGATGCCGACACTGACGAACAGCTCGCTGGCAGCGCGACCGAGCAGCTCATCGAAGTCGTCCACAGCTATTTCAAGTAGAGCGAAAAATGAGTGATTTCAAAAACGCCGCGTTCGGCGCGGGACATGACCACATCTTTCTTGGCGCAGGCCATGAAAGCAACGAACGAAAAACCTGGGCTGTTATCTGGTTATGCAGCGCGATGATGCTGCTCGAGATTGTCGGCGGTAGTATGTTCGGATCGTTGGCGTTGGTCGCCGACGGCCTGCACATGTCGACGCACGCGGGTGCCATGCTCATTGCAGCGCTGGCCTATACTTATGCACGCAAGCACGCGACCGACTCCCGTTTTGTATTCGGCACGGGCAAGCTTGGTGACCTCGCGGGATTTACGAGCGCCATCGTTCTGGCGATGATTGCGCTGCTGATTGGTTACGAGGCCATTTCTCGTTTTCTGTCTCCGGTACCTATTCATTTCGGTGAAGCGATTCCTATTGCCGTGCTCGGCCTGCTTGTCAACGTCGCGAGCGTGTGGCTTTTAAGCGGTGGCGGTCACGGACACAGTCATGGACACGACCACGGTCACGGACATGGTCACGATGAGCACGCTCATGAAGAAGAAGGTCAAAAGATCTTTTCTCCAGCCGGTGTGTTCGGCGTTTCCATCTTTGAGGATGGCGTGCCGCCGGTTTTCCGGATCACTCCGGCCACCGAGCAATCACGACTGGACCCGACAGCCGTGTTCGTCACGACCATCCGGCCAGACGGTACTCGGCAGGTGTTTGAATTGGCAGACCGTGGCGGCTATCTGGAATCGAAACAAGACATTCCTGAGCCGCACGCATTCAAAGCTATCGTGCAGTTGCAGGATGGCGAGCACGAAATCGAATTCGAGGAACACGAGCACCACGACGACCCGCATGAAGTAGCGACTCGCGACCACAACATCAGATCTGCGTACATTCACGTGATCGCGGATGCGGCGGTTTCTGTGCTGGCTATCATCGGTCTTGTACTGGCTCGCGCGTTTGGCTGGCTTTGGATGGATCCGCTCGCTGGTGTCATCGGCGCGCTGGTGATTGCAAACTGGTCGTACGGTCTGATCCGAGACACTGGTGCGATCCTGCTCGACATGAGCTCCGACCGGCGCTTAGCAGAGAATGTGCGGCATGCCATCGAGGACCGTGGCGACAAGGTGGTTGACCTGCATGTGTGGCGAGTGGGACCCGGCCATATGAGCGCGGTGGTATCGATTGCCACCGATGAGTCGCAGCACGACTCGTGCTTTTATCACGCGGCTCTTAAGCGCTTCAAGGGACTATCGCATGTCACCGTTGAAGTGCAGCCCGCTCATTCGGCGGCCTGAGCCATGGCAGTCAAATCACCTTGCATCGACGTATGCGCGTTCGATGGCAAGACTAAATTATGCGTCGGATGCTTTCGCACTCTCGAAGAAACCCGAGGGTGGAAGAATATGGCGGATCACCGACGCCATCTGGTGATTAACGACCGTTTCCGACGACAGGCCAAGATACAGTGTGAATGACCCGACGTGTCGATGGAGCAGCGTGCCTCCCACGGGCGACCAGCACGGCGATGGTAGCGCCGTGACCTTTACGGGGTGCACTCAACATTCGGATGAAAACGTACGATAGCCGAGCCGCACAATCATATAGATCAACGACTTCGCGCGCTTGTCTCGCCGCAGTCCATACGACAACTCCACGAGAAGTAGGGGTCGTCTCAATATCCGGAAACTTGCGCACGTTAAGATAGGCGCGTGCCGTCTTCAACGGTGCGCAAAGCTGTTGCCGTTGAGTTTGATAACGCAACTGGTTTGCGCAACCTTCGCAAGCCTTCTTATCCATCACGCGGCGACGTTGCTCAAATGATCGTTTGTGCGATCCTGGTAGGCAGCGCCGGAGGGCGAAATTCGGCCAAGAGCCGGTGACGAACTGGCGTCGAGCGTCGGAAATCAGTTTGATGCCAGCCTCTCGACGATGGGTGCGGAGGATACCGTGTTGATCCGCTTTCGCATGCAGGAGGCCGTCGACGGACACAGCGCCGCGAATTGCCTGCATAACCGCACTTCGCTGGGGACGTCTTCGCGGTTCACCCGCTCGTAACCGGCTCGCTCGAAAAATCGCTCCGCCGTCGTTGTCAGTAGCCAAACATCCTGTCGCCCGCATGAGCGTGCGTTGTCTTCGAGGCGTGCTACCAGTGCACGTGCGATTCCTATTCCGCGTGCCTCCGGTGCGACAGCCAGTGATCTCAACAGCACGCTAGAGCCGAGCTGTTCAAGTCCGCCGATGCCGATAACCGATCCGCTTGCACCTTCTGCAACCAGAAATCCTTTGATGAGCGTTTTCGAAATATCTTCTACAGGCAAGTCATTCGCGCGTAAAAGACTTTGGATCTCGCACAGGTCGGCCTCATCGGCCATTCGTATCTGCATAGCAGTATGCTCACTCGAAATTGACTTGACGGTCGTCGAACTTTTCTCTGGAGGCGAGACGTGTCGCCAGGATGAACGCAACGGCTGAAACCAGCGACACCAGCAACACGGTCCATTCGACAGGGAGATAGTTTCCGCCGACCGTCCAGATCGCAGCGGCGGAAATCGGCGCAATGCCCTTGGCAATATTCGAGGGCATCGAGAGTAGTCCGCTCGCGGCTCCATAGCGCCACTTGCGATAGCGTGAAATACGGATCGCCCTTGCAGAGCTGCGACCAGACGAACACCATTGCTGTGCAAGGGGCTGCGGCCAGCAGGATCAAGCCGGCGATGTAGCTGTCGAGTTGATCCGAGGGAAGCCACGGCGCGAACACATGGCGGATGAAGATCCAGCCGAGTAACGCCATCGAGAACGGTTTGACGAACCAGTTCACAAAGAGCGTGACGCCAATACCACGCCACTGACTCTTGACCTGGGTCATCGCGGCAAAATCAATCTTGACCAGCATCGGAATGATCATCACCCAGATGAGCACGCCGACCGGGAGATTGACCTGTGCCACTTCCATGCGGCCGATTGCCTGGAAGAGCTGGGGCGCCACCTGCCCGAGCAGAATGCCGCCCACGATGCAAAGGGCAACCCAGACCGTCAGATAGCGCTCAAAAAATCCGATCGCCGGCCGATGGCCGCCAACTGCCGTGTCAGTGCTGCTCATTTGATTCCTCTGCAGGCCTTTCACCGATCGCGCGCATTTCGTGCTGAATCGCGTTGCTGTCAAGCACATGGAGCGGCAGGTTCACGAACTGGCTCACACGGCTCATGATTTGTCGATATACCTTGGTGAATACCTTGCGCTTGTCTTCATCGCTGCCCTCGAACGCGGCCGGATCTTCAAAACCCCAATGCGCTGTCATCGGTGTGCCCGGCCAGATCGGGCAGACTTCGCCCGCCGCTTGGTCGCAGACCGTGATCACAAAATCCATGTGTGGAGCGTCAGGCGTTGCGAACTCATCCCAGCTCTTGCTTCGCAGCCCGGACGTGTCGTAGCTGAGCGCCTCGCATCTTTCAATGGCAAACGGATTGATCGCTCCGGAGGGATGGCTACCGGCGCTGTACGCCCAAAACTTCCCTTTCCCCAGGACGTTGACCAGCGCCTCGGCCATGATGCTGCGCGAGCTATTCCCCGTGCAGAGAATGAGAATCGAGTAAGGTTTATCGCTCACGTGCGACTCCGGATCGTCACGATGGATTCAGCAGGCGAGCAGCATGCCGCCGTTGATTGCGCTTGTGCTTGCGCTCGATCGTGGGACTTACCGTAGACCGGAGCAGCTTCGAGGGATCTGAACGTCTCCCACGCGACACCCTGCGGATCGATTGTCCACGCCTTATCAGACTTGGCGTAACAACAGGTTGTCTCCGTCTGCTGCTGTGCCGGTAGCTTCGCCGCAGTGAAGCGCGCATTCATCTCAGCCAGCTCCGCGTCGGTTTCAACCTGGATGCCGATGTGGTCGACGCCTGGCTGCACCCCACGTCGCGAGATCGCAAAATTCACTGCCGGATCGGTCAGCTCCCATTTGCAGTAGTCGCCCTTGAGGACCGTGGGCTCGACGTTGCCGAACATGGCGCTGTAGAACCGAATGCTGTCGTTGAGGTCTTCGACCGCGACATGGATATGCATGCGCTTCATGGTGTATCTCCGCAACAGTTGGGGAGATCGCTCGCGGCACAGGTCGCGCCGGCGCAGCAGTTCTCCGTCAGGAAGCCGATCAGACCCGTCATCGCGTCAAAATTCGCCGTGTAGATGATGAAACGGCTTTCTTGCCGTGGCTTCATCAGGTCTGCATGTGACAGATCCTTGAGGTGAAATGACAGGCTGGAAGGGGAAAGCCCGAGCTGCTTCGCGATTTCACCAGCGGCCATGCCGTCCGTCCCGGCGACGACCAGCATGCGGAAGATCGCGAGGCGCGATTCATGGGCGAGCGCGCTCAGGGCGCGTACAACGAGATTAGAGTCCATGCACGGAACGATAGAGCATTGGATTCGATATTTCAAGTATTGTCGAATTGATTTCGTTGCGCAACCGGATGCAGGTCTATCGGCGGGAGATCAGAGTATTGAGCGACTGTGGCACGCGAAAACCGGCTGCTCAGTTAGGCTGAGCGTACGTCGCTTTCGGGTCGACTTCTGCTCGACGCGGACCGATCAATGGCAGCCCACTCCGCCAGGCCAACGTCGGACCAGGTTCGGCCAATTTTAGAAGTTCGTTGGAACCGCGTGAATGGCCGCTGCTCGACGCGTAAGGGCCGTTCGGTCTTAGCGAATGAAAGGGACTTCCCCGTCCCGAGGCTGCGGCGAAAGCCGCAAGTCGGCATCAAGGTGCCATGATGGAGTTTCGCGACTGCATCAAAACCACAAGAGGGGAAGTCCATGTCAATTATCACCGTCGGAATCGATCTCGCCAAGACAGTGTTTGCTGTTCACGGGGTCAACGAGGCCGGCAAAGCAGCGCTGGTCAAGCCGAAGGTTGCACGTGATCAGCTGGTGGCGCTGATCGCGCAGTTGCCTCCTTGCTTGATCGGTATGGAAGCCTGCTCAGGAGCGCATCACTGGGCCCGGTTATTTCAGCAGTTCGGTCACACGGTAAAACTAATTGCGCCGAAGCTGGTCGCGCCGTACAGGATGTCCGGCAAGCGCGGCAAGAATGACGCTGCAGACGCCGCCGCGATTTGCGAGGCCGTGACGCGGCCCAACATGCGCTTCGTGCCGCTCAAAGATGTGCACCAGCAAGCGACGCTTTGTCTTCATCGCACGCGGCAGGGTTTTGTCGAGGAACGTACGGCGACTTACAACAGATTACGCGGCTTGCTCTCTGAATTCGGCGTGGTGTTACCGCTGAGTCCAGAACGACTGCGAAGAGAGATTGTCCCGCATCTGGACGGCTTGCCTGGCTGGGCGAAACGATGCATGAGCGATCTGCTGGAACACGCCGGCAACATCGAGGACCGACTGGTCGAATACGACCGGGCAATTGGCGAGATCGCCCGCGAAGACGAGCGAAGCCGAAGACTAATGCAACTGAGGGGAATCGGACCGACTACGGCGAGCGCATTGATTGCCAGCATGGGTGCGGGACGCGACTTCAGAAATGGTCGGCAAGTAGCTGCCTGGCTTGGGTTGACGCCCGGGCAGTACAGCAGCGGCGGCAAGGAGCGCCTAGGAAGCATCACCAAGGCTGGAGATGCCTATCTGCGCAGCCTGCTGGTGCTCGGAGCTCGCGCAGTAATGGCGAGTCTGGGCGACAAGCAGGACCGCTTCAGTCGTTGGGTGCGGAACTTAGTCGAACGCCGCGGTTACTGGCGAGCAGCCGTCGCGATCGCCGCCAAGAATGCCAGGATGGCCTGGGCGATTCTGAAGTACGGCGACGCCTTCAGGCATGAACCATCAGAACCAGCCGGCGTATGAACGCTGTGCGGCAACATCGATCAGTCTTTTAGAGCATCACGGCGGGAACCATGAGCGTATAGAAAAGATCACTTTGCACTGCCATCGTGGATGTGAAGCGGGTTGGACCCGCGCGGGGTATGCCTGGAAAAAGTACGGGGATTTCAATCCCGTTTAGCGAACGAGGCCCTCGCGTGCGTCTTTCATCAGGGTCCGGGCAATGAGCCCAACATGACCGTTTGTAGTACCGCAGTCCTTCACCTTCTCACTTCGCTCTGGCAAAGCAATACAGTTCGTCAACAACAGAAAACCGCGTTTGAGCTTGTGCTCAACGGGGAGCCCTTGTAGTAGTACGCAAAAGTCCGTTTCTTGAGGGCACCCCATAAAGACCATAAGAGGTGAAAGAACGCGCGCCGGTTTTCAGTCAGTCTCGCCCGGCCGCGCTCACTATGAGAATAATATTGGTACCAGAGTTGATGTCCCTTTTCCGGGCTGGCTGGCCGCATGTCGGTGGCTTTATTCTGGACGTTGTAGCCGTTGACCGAAACCAGCCCTCGCGCTCTCGAGGGGTACAGCGACGCCACGACGCATGCTGCCCGGCCGCCCCAGTCATAACCGCCCAGCACGACCTGTTCAACCTGAAGCGCATCGAGCAGCGACAACAGGTCTGCCATAAGCGCTGCCTGCTGGCCCGAACGAAGGGTTGTCGATGCAAGGAAGCGTGTTAGCACATATCCCCTAAGAAAAGGTGTAATAGCGCGGGCGCCCCTGGGACATCAGCCGTAGCGCTACTTCGTGCGCAATCTGCCACATCGACCTTTGAATACGAAGGCTCTCGTTGTCTACTGGTCACAGGCCTGCTTATGCCGAGCTTCGAATGCTAGTCATCTTGCTACCAGTTGAGTCTCAGTCCCGCCTCTGTTGCACGGTGCCGATCATCGTCGTCCGCATGCAGGTACTGGCTGGTTGTTGAGATCGATTCATGCCCTAGGTTGTCACGCACGTATCGAAGGTCAACTTGCCCATCCATCATGTGCGAGCCCGCTGTGTGCCGCAGCCAATGGGCCGACGCTTGGCGCAACCGTTCTGTTGCGCGCTCATGCGCTGCCCCCGTTGACTGTAGATGGTCGATCGCATTGTCGAACACCTGCTTAATGATCAGGTGCACGGCGCCACGTGTCATAGTCCGGGGTGTGCCACCGATCGGCAACAGCAGGGGTGTCGTTTCACCACCATAGGGCAGGGGAGCAAGGCCATAGTGTCGGCGATAGCGTGTCAGCTCCATCATCAGTTCGGTCGTCGCCGGCAGCAAACGTTCCTTGTCGCCCTTGCCAGTGATCGCCAGCCACCATCGGTCCTGGCCTTCGCGGTCCCGCCGTCTAAAAAAGCCCCCCATTGGATTGCTCACGACTTCCGAGATACGCAGACCCATCAGATACAGGATCGAGATCAGCCAGCGCACGCGTGCGTAGTGCTCCTGCTCCCGTGCGGTGTCACGGGGCATCGCGTCGATTGAGGTTTTGACGGCCTGCCAAAGATCGTCCTCGAGGAAGCGCGTCACGCGCGGCTTCGCCTTACGCGCACGCTGACGCGATAGAGACAGGGGATTGCCGGCCAGATAGCCCGCGTTGACCAGCCACGCGAACAGCGTATTCAGAATCACAAACGCTTGTCGCTCGCTCGCGGGGGAGAGGGGTCCCGCGAACGGCCGCCAGGATCGGTCGGCGCGGGCCACTTTGCGTCCGGTCATGACCCAGCGTTGCGCCGGTTGCGGGTCCGCCAGAAACCGCCGGTAGAGAAGGAGGTCTTCGTGTGTGAGAGAGGAGAGCGGCTTGCGCAGTTCGGTGGTCGACCATAGCAACAGCCGTTCGGACTCCTTTCGATAGGTATCAAAGGTCGCCTTCGTGTCCACGAAGCGCGCGAGCCACGCCCGGATCGCGTCGACGTCGTTTTGGGCCGCAATTTGAGGCCGGGCGCCGAGCGCGCGGTTCGTGCCGAGGCTGCCGTCGAGCTCTGGTGGGAGATACAAGTTCTCGATCGGCACCAGGGTGCCGTCGGACACGCGGAGGGGCTCAGGAAACGACATATGGGGTGAGACGTCGGTTTAAGTAATTTTGTTCCCATCAAGCAATGGCAAGTTGGCGGCAACGTCGATCATTGGGAACAAAATTGCTTTAAAAAGTTTTAACCAAAATTGTTCCTTCGGCTGACACTTTAAGCAATTTTGTATGGTTGCCGGGCTGATCGACGGTTGAGCCCAACACCGGCCGCCGGGTGCATCGGCACGACGATTTCAACCCAGGGGGCTGAGAACAAAATGAGTTTAAGAATGGACACAAATTTGCTTTAACCAACGGTGGACGTAGTCAATTCACACAAAGCGTCATTTTACTCGACATTATAGTCATAATGTCTAAATTAGAGTTTCTCGTTCAAGATAAGCAACGTTATACGTTATATTATCAACACATCAATCGCCTGGAACTACTCGCCATGGATGCTTCGCCCGCCCTGGAGGCGCAACTGCAGGCGGAAATCGACCAGCTGCGCGCGCAGTTTCCGCGCACCCAGGACCTGTATCGCGAGGTCTGCGTGCTGCTGTTTTTCCGGCATGGCATCACCCCCACGGCGAACCGGCTCTATCAACTGGTGAAGAAGGGCAGCATGAGCGCGCCGGCCGAGGCGCTGACGCGCTTCTGGGCGACCCTTCGTGAAAAAAGCCGGGTGCGCATCGAGCATCCCGACCTGCCGGTGGAGCTGCAGTCCGCGACCGGGGAACTGGCGGCCGCGCTCTGGATGAGGGCGGTCGATATGGCGCAAGACCAACTGGCCACCGCGCAGCTCGAGGCACAACGATCGGTCGCGGACGCGCAGGCTCAGCAGACTCGGGCCGAGGCCGAGCGCGACCAGCTGCGTCAGGAGCTGACGGGCAGTGCAGCCGCGTTGGAGGGCGCGCAGAATCGCATCACAGAACTGGACCAGGCGCTGGTCGTCTCGGTTGCAGCAGCATCGACACTGCAGGACCAGCTAGGCCTTGCGCAACAGGGCGAGCAGCAACTACTGCAGGCGCTTGAGACCGCCCGGCGGGATTTCGCCTCGGAACTGGACAAGCTGCGGGCCGACGGCAGGTTGGCGCAGGAGCGGCTCAAAGCCGCCGAGACCCGGGCGCTATTGGAAATCGATCGTGAGCGGCAAGCGACCGGGCGCTTGCAGAAGGAACTGGACACGGCTACCCGTAAAACGGAGCAGGGCAGTGTCCGGCATCGCGACGACGTGGAGAAACTGCAGGCTCAAGTCGGTAATCTGCGTCAGCAAGTCGGTGTGCTCGAGGGTAAGCTGGATGCGCTGCGTACCGAGAACGCGCGTTATATCGATGAAGCGGCGAAGGCGCGTGATCAGCGAGACCAACTGGCGGTATCGCTGGCGAATGCCAACGCGAAGCAGAAGGTGCCGAAGACCAAGCAGACCGCCGGCGTGCGCGCAGACAGTGCGCCGGTACGCAAATCGCCGCGCACGAAAAAACCTTGATTTTTCCTCGCCGTAACTAGTTTTCGGGCCCGATGAGGCCTCCTAGTCAACGCGCTTGGCGAACAAACTCGGGACACGTGAACCGCGGTTCGCGTACCTGCTCGCCGCGCATGCTCGCGGTGGATGTTGCACCCGGCTGAGAATGCGTGGTCTGCGTCTGGGGACATTCGCGTGCTTCTCGCCTTGCGTCGGTTGCGGGCTGACCTCTCGCAGGCTGGTGCGTTGTTAGGAAATAGTAAGATGTGCAGTAACCGTGTTCAAAACTTGCCGCGCCACAAGCCTGCTCTGAACGCCGGTTTGAGTCGCTAGCCGGCTTTAGAACTACCGCTTTCAGGCCTGATAACTCCAGTTATCAGATGTCGCGATTTTTATGCCGGGCCGAAGACGACATGCTTTCGCCGGCAAAAAACGCAGGCGGTGGCGAGGGGGCAGGGGAGGCGCGGCCGAAGCGGTTGGCGTCGCCACGTCTCCATCGATGGCTCGACGCGAGCGTGCGAGGAGGGCGCAGTGCGCGGGCGCGTGATTGACAACCCAGCAACGGTCCGTCTACTCTACGGGCTGGCCACCCGTCAGGGTCGCCACGGTGCTGTTCCGGAGCTGTCGCCGGCTCGAATCAGACGCTGCCTCGTGCGGCGAAATCTCTCGCCAAGCTTCCCTCCCAAGGGTGGTCTGTGCGTAATCGGCGAACCAGACCAGTAACTTGGGGAGCGGACATGAAGTCCTCCAATCTGAAGTCCATCGTGGACACGCAACTTTGCGCGTTCAGCCAGTCCATCGCCGACCTTTTTCCGATCCGTCACGGGCACTTGATCGAAGCGGTCTCAGCCGGCTACGACACGCGTACGTATGCCGCTCTGCGAAACCGCCACGAACAGCAGCCGCTCGATCCATTGAGCTTTGATCGCCAGGCATGCATCGACCGGTTGGCGGAGTTGACCGATCCGGCAACCGCGGCGGCGGTCGACGTCCTCTTCGGTGGGGCCCGTTTGACGATCGGGGTCGCGCGGCGTGCCGTCCAACCTGAACGGTTTCTCGATCTCGCATATGACCTGGACGCCGAGCTTTCCGGCGTCGGCCAGGATGTGACCCGGCGGACGCGGACCTTCGATCTACCGGAGCAGATTTTCGCAAGCGGCAATGAGCCGTACCGCATCGACTCGGCGCACACGCACCGTGCGCGAGTGGCCTCGCCGGCACGCAGCCGTGACGGGCGCTTGTTGACGGCCCAGCTCGTCGACGGCCAGTGGCGCGGCGCACTCTACATCTACGACGCGCAACACCAAAACGACGATCGCCGCTGCAAAGCCTGGGTCAAGGCGAATCTCGCGCGCGCCATCCTGCTCGCAGTCGCGCCGGATCTGCGTTGCGACGTGTTCCGTCCATTCGGGTACAACGACGGTGTGTGGCGCGTGCGGCTGGTTGCGAGCAGCCGCGTGCAGGCTTTCTGGGGCGGCTCGCCGTTCGTATTCAGGTTGCCCGACCGCCCGTTCCATCGGGTAGATTCGGAAAAGGCCAACTGGGCGGATCTCGGCAACGGCAAGCTCATCGACGGGGTGTGGCTCGGCGACGTCTACCCGAACGGCAGCGACGGCCTGAAGAATCCGCTGTCCGCGGACGACGTCAGGACAGCCTTTCTGAGTAGCGCGCGTGCAACCCTGGCTCGGGCGAAGTTCGCCGCCTAAGCTGGGGTTCGGGGAGCAATAGGAGCAGCCAACCGGCTTAAGCTGCCAACCTCGTCATGGTCTCAGCAACGTGGACAGTAGATCCTGCCCATAGCGCATAAAGAGATGCCGGTCGAAGAATCGAAACCGGTGGTTCTCGGCGTAGACTTACCATCCATTCCACAGTTGAACGAAGCCGCTCAGGAAGGCGTTGCAGTCTTTCGTATTCCAAGACACGTCGGGCGTGTCGTCGAGCAATCTGTACTGTCGATTGGCGCACAGAAAGGTTGAGCGGTCCGCTTGGAGCAGCCAGTTGATGCACTTGACCACCGAGTCGTCATACGTGTTTCCGAATCGATCCACCGGAACGTTGTACAACAGGCCCTCAAGGTAGTACGAAGGTGCCTGGCCTCGTTCCAAGACCCCTTGCTCACACATTTTTTGTCGGGCGTTCTTGAAGATGCGGATGATGTGCTTCATCCACTCGTTCGTTTGCTGGTTCTTCGCCGCAAGGTTCTCCCGATGCAGTTTCGGGTAGTTCACGATTTTGGTGCCATCTGATTTGAAAAAGCAGATGCCGGTCACTTGCTCGTCATTCCCGATTGCCGTGAATCGGCGGTATTTCTTGTGCTGGACGGCGATCAACACGTCGGCCTTCCGCCGGTTGTGAAACGGTTGGATCGCGATGGCCTTGGTGCCGGGCACGGCGTCATCGCGGAAGCGTTCAATCAACACCTCCATCACATGAGCGCGAAAGGCCTTCGCTGTGTATGCCGCGGCGGGATGAACGGCAGAGAATGCGGCCTTCTCCGGCTCGGAAAGCGGAATGATGTCGTAATAAAAAACTGATTCGAGCATGATGACGACATCGACATCGCTTTCCTTAAGAATGTTAGTGTCGTTGCGGTATGACCCCTGCAGAAAAATCTTGTAGTTCATATCCTTGTATCCAGCCCCGCTGCTTTCCAGCGCTAGCTTGATCGTCGCGTAAGTGTCCTTGGAGGTAACTTGCGCTCCGATCTGGGCCCATTGCGTCAACTGGTCTTCTGGGATGGCCATCTGTTGTTTCCCCTACATCAGTAGTTTCTTGAGTTCGTCTTCGTGTTTGCTGAACGACTGACCGCCGCGCTGGTATAGGACGTTCAATTTTTTTGGATCGTGTTCCATGAGATCAGTCGCCATGTCCGGGGTGCTATACGTGTCGTTGATGCGCACCATTGGCACGTCTTTGAACAGAAGCTTGGCGAGTGTCTCCATGGAGTGAGTGTTGATGTCTAGGGTTTTCTGCAACAGTCGAACGAGAAAGAACTTCGATATCAACCACTTGTGCCAGTACCTCGGAGGTTCGGGGTAGACGCCCACGCCAATGCTCACAACCCGGAGTTGTTCGCGGGACATCTTGAGCGCCATTACCGCATCGGCTATCGCGTACAGCGTGGGGTTGTTTGCGCAGTAGCCGCCGTCTAGGAGTTCGATCTCACTGCCATCCGACGTAGTGATTATCTTTCGGTTGAAGAAGGGATAGGCGGAGCACGACGCCACCACCGCGTCCGCGATGGTGCAACCGAATCCGGGCTGGAACGTGGCATGCATCCCATGCGCCTGTGCCACGCTCGCCTTGAAGATCATTGGTCGTTCTTCGCGCCACCGCGAAGCGACGACACCAATACCTGTTTGAACCGCTTCGAACTTCTGATCGCCGAAAACATCAACAGCGAGCTTTTCAAGGGCTCTGGTGCGAGATCCGCTGAAGCGCAAACCCATGATCTGCGGGACGTGCGTGCGGTAGAGCGCATGAATCTCATCAACCGTTTTGCCCAGGGCCAGGAGTGCCGCGATGATGGCCCCGGTGCTGGTCCCAAAGATCAAGTCGAACTGTTCACTCAGCGGCTTGCCTCCGAGCAAAGCTTCGAGCTGTTTCAGGATGCCGATACTGTAGAAGCCCTTTGCCCCACCGCCATCCAGAGCGAGGATGCGGCACGTTTGAGGCTGCGGTTGTTCGTCCATATAGGTCCTATCCGTTTCAGGATGCGACAGTCGTCCACGTAAAGACGAGGCGTTCTGCGTACAGCACACACTTCCAGTTCGCTCATCTTCCAATACCGCATCCAACGGGTGAAGTGGCAACCCCGTTGCAGAACTACGACCGCATCGTGCCGCCGTTCTCTTCTACGGCAGCCCGGACGAGGTCCCGAACCCCCCGCATGAACTCCAGGGCAGGGCCCGAATTCACAGTGCCCGGAATGGGCGCCGCCAGTTCATAGATGCCCCGAATATCGACGGCGCGGCGGGCGGCTGACCCTTTGCCCTTGTGCTCCATTCCGCGACGCCAGTCGGCAAGATGCTTATCGACCAGACGATGCAGGGCCAGTCCGTGCAGTCCGCTGAAAACCACCTGTCGAATTGGCGCGATTGCCTGCTGGGCCTCGTCGTCATCGACAGGCGGCCGCGTCCAAGCGACCGGGTTGTCGAGGAAGTTGGCCACCTCTTCGGTGATGCGGCCGACCAGATCAGCGACAGGCCGCAGGGAGTCGTACTCGACGCTGGATTCGTTCGAGATCTGACGGTTGAGCGCCTTGATCCGGCTCCAGTGTTCCGCCGGCAGCGTGGCGCCGACCACCAGACCGAGGCGGGCCGCCCATGCTTTCTGGAAGCTGTCGGCCGCGCGCTGCACGGCGAAGCCCAGGCCTGAGGGGTCGTAGGTGGGCTGCGCGTCGGGAATTGGCGGCGGCTCGACGGACCTTTCAACAAAGGCGATCAAGGCTTTCAATTGGGCGCGGACGCCTGCAGGCAACCCATTGAGGGGGCCATCGAGCGCACCGAGCATAAAACACTGATCGTCGATCGTACGTTCCATGGCGGCCACGATGGGCCCGTTTAGGACCTCCTTCAGCTTCGACAGGTAGTTGTGAACCGACGCCAGGACGTGAGTTCGCTTGTAGGCATAGCTCGGCAGGTTCAGTCCCTTAACCTGGTCGAAGTGCGTGAAGGCGATGAGCAGCTTGCTGTAGTTGCCGCTCGATGCGACCGCGCGCAGCACAGACTGTGCCGCCGCCTGCACCGGCTGCTCGGCGTTGTCGACAAGAAGGATCGCATCCACGTCAGAAAAGCGCCGGGTGATATGCGTGGTCACGCTGGTAGATGAATCGGGCGTGTGACCGAGGCCCTGGCCGTCGAGTAGCACGAGCTTGGCCTGGTGGTCGGTAAAAACCGGGAACAACGGCCCGATGACGCGGATGCCATCGACCAGTGGCGTCAGCAGCTTACCGAAGGAGGGGGCAAAGTTGCTCGAAAACCAGCGCACCTGGCGCAGGAACTCCGTGCGATCGTCAGTCTCGTAAGCCCACATGAGCGGCCACTTCGAGCTGCTGCTGCGATGCGTCAGTTCGCCACTGTCGAGCAGGTCGAAGCGGTGTAGGGCATCGTCTATCACGTCATGGACGATTTCATGGAAGCCCTCGTCCGCGAACAGCTCGCCTTGGAAGATTTCCAGCGCGGCTTCGCGGTCTTCGACCGAAGCGGAGTAGGGATCGGGTAACAGCTCTTTGGCGACCACTTCGCCCTTCGCCTTGGCCAGCGCGGTGATGCGCGCGACATAGCCTTCGAGCTTGGCCTGCAGTTTTTCGGCATCCGCCGTGGAGATAGCCTCATCGCTGGTTGCCGCAGCGGCGGCGGCCTGATCGGGCTCGCCGAAATCCCAGTCGTCGGTAGCTTGTTCGGCGGGTTTGTCTTTCTTCCAGGAGCCCAACAGGTAGCTGAGGCGGAAGCGCTGGTCTGGGTGGTGCAGGAAGCGATCAGCGATCTTGTCTTCTGGCAGGCGCTCCCAGACAGCGGAGCAGGCGTTGCCAACACAGTCCTCGATGTTGGCCTGGATTACCGTCTCGGAAAAAAATGTGACGACAGCCCTGTAGTCGCCTGCGGCGGGGATCACCTCGATGTCGGACACCGTTGTTTTGGCCGTCGAGGTCGACGGGAAACGGTCCTGGTCGGGGTCCGAGCCGATCAGGTGGCGCAGCAGCGATGTTTTGCCTGCGCCGGTGGTACCCACGAAAAGCGCCTTGGCGTAGCCATCCGCCTTGCCAGGCATAGAAATGACGCCGTTGCGGATCTCGTAGGAGTCACGCACGCCAGCCTGGATGCTGTCGTAGAAGGCGTCGACGATGCGCTTGTCGAAGGCCTGCAAGGCGTCCTGATAGCGGGCGATGGTCCACCAAGCCTCGTCCTTAAGCAGCGCGTTCATCTGCGCGACCAGTTCTTCGCCCGTGGTCTTGTCGTCGGTGCCGAGGCCGCGGCGCATTTTCAGGCCGGGCTTTCCCTTTGAGTCGAGCCGGCAGGGGTGTCGAAAACTGATGTTGTAGCCCGGGCGACCGGGGGTCGTCGCCAGAGAAGCTGTGTAAGCCATCGATCCATTCTTGTTGTTCCGTGTTGTGGCAAACGAATGTAGCCGCGTTAATTTGATGAGTCAAGAGATTTTTGGAACATCGTGGAACAACATCGGCATCCTTTGTGGGAGGTCGGCATCCAGCGCAAGCCTGAGTGCATCCCCGTGATGCTCAATCTCAGATTTACTGTGCAGTAAATAATGCAATTATGGCAAATATTCGATAGAATAGCGATATTCACTGTTCAGTAAAGCAGGTCTTCCAAAGCCAAGATGCATACCTCAAGTACGACCGAACGATCACTTATCGAACAGCTTCTCGAAACTCTTCGAGCGCTGCCGGACGTGCGCGCTGAGCTAGATTGTAGGGAGGCGGTCGGCTTGGACGGTGACAGGCGTCATGACGCTCGGATCACCCTCCATATCGCAGACAAGTCATTCGTTTTGCTGATTGTGGCAAAAAAGACCGCCTATCCTAGGGATGTACGTCAGGTCTTATGGCAGCTCAAAGACTTTGGTCCCACGAGGCAGGCAGGCATAGGCGGGGACAAACCCATGTTGCTGTTGGTCGCGGAGTTCATATCTCCGGGGGGCAAGGAGTTGCTCAGGACTGAGCGGGTAGGGTATTACGACAGCGGTGGCAGTCTATTTCTATCCGCCCATGGCGCATATCTCTACATCGACAGGCCACCGCCGAAGGCCCTGTCCAAGTCTGTGCGGGCGTTGTTTTCCGGGCGCAGCGCACAGGTGTTGCATACGCTGCTGGTTCACCATCAGGAGTGGTTCGGCGGAAAGGAACTCGCTGAACGAGCGCAGGTGTCACCTGCAACCGCCTCGCAGGTATTGACGGAACTGGAGCGCTTCGACTGGTTGGCCTCGCGCGGACAAGGTCCTAGCAAGGAACGACACCTCAAGGAGCCGGCCGCGTTGTTGGATGCCTGGGTGAAGCAGCTCCCGTCGATCCGCCCCGCGACACTACAGCGTTATTACGTGCCCGCAATGACGGCGGGCAACCTGCTTGAGCACGTCGGCCAAGTCTTTACCGCCCACAATGTCGAGTACGCAATCAGCCATGAAGCTGCAGCGCAGCGCTACGCTCCGTTTCTCTCAAGCGTTTCCCAGGTCCGCTGTCGGATGTTGGCCGGCCCTGTCGCTAGCGCTGCTATTGGCGAACTCGGCGCACGCGTCGTCAGCGAAGGGGCAAACCTGGCGATCATCGAAGCGAAATCACCGGGTGAGCTGCTGCTTCGTGAGTGTGTTGGCGGCATCTGGCTTGCCAGCCCGATTCAGGTCTACCTTGATCTGCTGCGCGGCGAAGGTCGCGCCAAGGAAATGGCAGAGCACCTACGCAGAGAGAGGATCGGATTTTGATGGCCAAGCCTGCAACGTTTGACGGCTACAGCGACCAATACACACTCGATTGCGAGCGTGTCCTTGTGACGCTGCTGCGTGGGTTGGGGCCCTGGAAGGACTCGGTCTACCTGGTTGGCGGCCTCACGCCACGCTATCTGGTGCCGGCACGACCACCCGTTGTTCCCGCGCATGCGGGCACACTCGATGTGGACGTTGTCATCGACCTGCAGATCTTGGCGGACACCGACGCGTATCACACGCTGGAGGACAATTTCAAGAAAATGGGCTTTGAGCGCGCCGAAAACGACAAGCATCAAAAGCTCTCGTGGCGCTGGCAAGCCCGCACTGAACACGGTGCGCTCATGGTGCTCGAACTGCTCGCCGATGCACCCGATATCGCCGGCGGCAAGGTTCAGGCGCTGCCCACCGAGGGCACGATTTCAGCGCTGAACATCCCGCATTCGTCCATCGTTTTCGACCTTCACCAAGTAACCGAGATCCAGGCCGAACTTCTGGGCGATAACGGCATCGCGACCGAGAAGGTCAAGCATGCCAATCTCGTCAGTTTTACCTGCCTGAAGGCTTTTGCTTTCGATCAGCGCAACGAACGCAAGGATGCCCACGATCTCATCTATTGCATCGAACATGCACCCGAGGGCCTCGTTGCTGTTGCGGAAAGTTTTCGTATTGAGCGCGATGGCAAGCATGGTGCCGTGATTCAGTCGGCGCTGTCGATTCTGCGCAATCGCTTCTCGCACGACGACAAGATCGAGGGTTATCGCAAGGACGGCCCAGTGTCGGTGGCAAGGTTCGAAATCGGCGAAGGCGATGAACTCGAGCAGCGCGAGGCGAGGGCGCTGCGGCAGCGTCAAGCGAGCGATATCATCGATCAACTTCTTGGTCGCGTTGGTTGATGTTCGCCAAAAACTACGATCTGACGATCGAATGAAGAATCATTCACGAATGGTTAGCGCTCTACACGCGAATAAACTAGGGGCACCGCATGCACGTTCTTGAGACACATGGTCAAATCATTTCCGACTATGCGAGCTATATCCGCAGCTTCCTGAACATACAGGATCCACAGATCCTGTCTGAGGTCGAATCGAAGCTTTCGGACGGACGACTGTGGCCGGAGCCGCTGCTCCAATTTAATCCGGCTTTTCAGATGGTCGGTAGTGTCGCCGAGCAGGCGGCAAAGGGTGCGCTGCACCCTGCCTTGTCCGATATCTTCAAGGATTACCTTTTGTACAAACATCAGCTCGATGCCATTGAGCTGGGTAGCAAGGGTAAGGACTTTATCGTTACGTCCGGAACCGGATCCGGCAAATCGCTGACCTACATCGGATCGATATTCCACGATCTTCTTGAGCGGCCAAGCGAAAGCGGGGTGTGCGCTGTTGTCGTCTACCCGATGAATGCTCTCATCAATTCGCAATTCGAGGAATTTAAGCGTTATGAGCAGAACTACATAAAGAGTACCGGCAGGCCGTTCCCGATTTCGTTTGGTCAATATACAGGTCAGGAAAACGAGAACACGCGCAGCGCGATGCGTGAGCACCCGCCACAGGTTCTGCTCACAAACTACATGATGCTGGAGCTGCTGCTGACTCGCACTGCCGAGAGGCCAATCCGGGACGGTATCTACGCCAACCTGCGATTCCTGGTCTTCGATGAACTCCACACCTATCGCGGCCGGCAAGGTGCCGACGTCGCGATGCTCATTCGCCGAATTCAGGCTCAATGTGAACGTCGCGCTGTGTGCATCGGCACCTCAGCAACGATGGCATCGGGCGGTAGCGTCGCGAGCCAGAAGAGCCGCATCGCAGCGGTCGCTACTCAGCTCTTCGGCCGCACATTCGAACCGTCGCAAATCATTGGTGAGTCGCTTGCACGATCGCTGGCCCCGAGTGGAGAGATACCGGATAGAGAACGACTCGCTCAAGCCATCGCTGGGCCGCTAGACGTCGGCGCGCCGCTTGCCTCATTGAAAAGCCATCCTTTGGCTGTCTGGCTTGAGAACAAAGTAGCGCTTGCCGAGGTTGGTGCCGATTTGGTTCGAGGTCAGCCTAGACGGATTTCAGAGGTTGTCGACGAGTTGGTACAAGATGCGGATGTGTCGCCTGTGGAGGCAGGATCAGCGGTTAGTTCGCTCTTGCAGTGGATTAGCAACGTCAATGAGGGACTGCAAGCCGACGGACAGCGCTATACGGTGCTTCCGTTTAAGTTGCATCAGTTCATTTCTCAGACGGGTTCGGTATACACAACACTTGATCAGGACGAGCATCGTTTCATCACGCTGGAACCTGGCGTCTATAAGGTCGACGAGAAGGAGAAAAAGCCAATCTATCCGAACGTTTTTAGCCGTATCAGTGGGTATGCCTTCATCTGTGTCACGCGGGTTGGCGATCGGCTTGAACCAAGGGAGTTCCGAGCATCGTCGGAGGACGACGAGGTCGCGAGTGATGGATACTTGATCGTCGGCGACGACGTCTGGGACGAACGCGATGACCTAGCCTTCTTGCCAGACTCTTGGCTGAACCGCAGTAAGACGGCACCCGACACGCGCAAACGGGCGCAGTTTCCGGTTCGATTGGGCTTCGATGAAACAGGTCGTTGCTCAGAAACAGAGCCGCTGCGGTGGTGGGGATGGTTCATGCGAGCCCCACTGCTATTCGACCCCACCGCTGGTGTGTTCTACGACACCAAAACGAACGAAGGAACGAAGCTCACCAAGTTGGGCAGCGAGGGGCGCAGTACCTCTACCACGATAACAACGTTCTCGATTCTCAACAGGCTCAGCGATGCGGGATATGCCGTCCGCGATCAGAAGCTGATCAGCTTCACTGATAACCGGCAGGACGCCGCACTGCAAGCGGGACACTTTAACGACTTCGTCGAGGTGATTCGCCTGCGAGCTGGTATTTATCAGGCTTTGTCGCGAGCCGGAGAAAAGGGCCTCACCTTCGAGCGTTTGGGGGCAGCGGTCTTTGAAGCGCTCGGACTCCCGTTCGTTGAGTACGCCAATAAAAACGAGGAGCCGGAGCTCGCTCACGTTAGGCGAAGCTATGAGGAGGCCTTTCAGACGTATTTGTTGTACCGCGCATTGGCGGACTTGCGCCGGAGCTGGCGAATCGTGTTACCGAATCTTGAGCAATGTGCTCTGCTCAACATCGGGTACACAGACCTTCCCGAGGTTGCAGACAACGACAAGTACTGGGACAAGGTACCCGTGTTGGACGAACTTTCACCGGGGGATCGAGCGGCATTCATAGCGACCATCCTCGACTTTTTCCGCCTCGAATATGCTGTCCACAGTGAAAACTACCTGACGCAAGCCAAGATCCGTGAGAACGAGAAGCTGTTTCGCGAGCGACTTAGATTACCGTGGACACTCGACCCGAATGAAAACATTCGTGAACCGTTCTACATGCGCTTCGAGACGTTGCATCGCGGTGCAAAGGTGTCGTCCAAGAGCATGGGTCCCGCTAGCGGCCTAGGTAAATTTATCAAGCTGTTCATCAAACAGCAGAGCATTGACGTCGATCTCCGCGGTGATCACTACATTGCCTTCATTCGGCTTCTGATGCAGAAACTGGAAGGTGCAGACTACCTTGTTTCGCAGCATGGCAAGGGCGAGACGAGCGACAATGTGCAGCTCTACCGCTTGCGGATCGAAAAGCTCGTCTGGCTGGCTGGCGATTTGAAGACGGTCAAGGCTGATCTTATCAAGAGGCGCAGTTACAAGGGCCAAGCGCCACAGCCGAATCTGTTCTTCCAGGGCCTATACCAGCGCAACTTCGCTCGCGCAAAACGGCTTCGCGCTGAGGACCATACAGGTCAGCTCGGAGTCGACGAGCGCCGCGACCGGGAAGATCGGTTCCGAGCCGACTGGTATCTGGATCAAAACAAGAAGGTGCTGGACGATTCACGCATTCGAAGCCAATCGATCAGTGCGCTGTACTGTTCACCAACGATGGAGCTTGGGATCGATATCGGTGGTTTGAGCGTCGTCCACCTTCGTAATGCGCCACCGAACCCCGCCAACTATGCGCAACGTGCCGGGCGCGCTGGCCGCGGAGGACAGGGGGCGCTGATTTTCACGTACTGTTCGACATATTCACCACACGATCGTCACTATTTCCAGCATCAGCAGGATCTTGTGGCTGGTGCTGTTCAGCCGCCGCGGCTCGACCTCGCAAATCGCGAACTGCTTCAAACTCACCTCAATGCACTGGCGATCTCCGAAGTAGGTCTTCCCGGGCTCGAAAACCATGCTGGCAATCGCCCCTCGGTCACCCGCTTTATCGACGAAGAGCAGCGTGAATTGCCGTTGCTCCCTTCAATGTATGCCGGCCTGGAACTTGGTCCGGCCACGCGTGATCGCTTGCGTGCAACGTTTCAGCGCGCCATTAAGGATATCTCTGCGGATCTAGAAGCACGGGCCGGGCATTGGTTTAACGACACTTGGATCGAACAGACACTGACCGGCCTTGCTGCGCATCTGGACAAATCAATTGACCGTTGGCGGGCGCTTTACCGCTCCGCGCGAACGACGCTGGACAGAGCGACCCAAAAGATCCAGAGCGGCACGCTTGGTCTCAGCAGCGACGAGTACCGAAAGTACAAGCGCAGCCAGGATCAGGCCACCCGCCAGTTGGATCTCCTCCGCAACCAGGGCGGCGGCTCCTCGGAGCTTTCTGAGTTCTACCCATATCGATACCTAGCTTCCGAGGGTTTTCTGCCGGGCTACAACTTCACGCGCCTACCGATCCGTGTATTCCTTCCTACTACGGACACGTCCGGTGAATTCATCTCGCGTCCGCGATCCATTGCACTGAGAGAATTTGGCCCGCTCAACATCATCTATCACCGCGGCCGAAAGTACCGCGTTTCACAACTGGTTGTGCAGGACGCAGACTCGGTGCTTATCGAGGCGAAGGTCAGCACGAAGGCGGGATATTTCTTAACGGGCGAGCAACTGCAACTCGAACATTGTCCATTCTCGGGCGTGAGCCTGTCAGACAACGCTAACAAAATCCATCTCCATCACCTTATGGAGATGGCCGAGTCGCGCGCCGAGGAGGTGGACCGAATTTCGTGCGAGGAAGAGGAGCGCACCTCCCGTGGTTTCGCAATTCAAACCTACTTTAGCATCGACGGTGGCAACACAGACCGCGTCAAGCGGGCAGCGATCAAGGCTAATGGTGAACCGTTGATGAACCTCATTTACGTTCCTGCGGCGCGTCTCGTGCATGTCAACGAAAAGTGGCGCGCTCAGCAGGCAGATGGGTTTCCGATTGGCCTGACTACAGGCGAGTGGCGTAGCTCAATGCCCGAAGATGAGGCACAAAGCCGGGAAGAGTTTCGACGTGTCAAGCTTTGGACATCAAATTTGGCGGACGCTCTCTACATAGTTCCGATTCAGGCTCTAGGTCTGAAGTCGGAAGGTGTGGTAACGCTTCAGTACGCTCTCAAACGGGCCATCGAACAAGTCTTTCAAGTCGAGTCAAGCGAAATCGGTGTTATTGCAATCGGTGAGCCCAGCGCGCCGAATATCTTGCTCTATGAGGCCGCTGAAGGCAGTCTCGGCATACTTTCACGTTTTGTTGAGGACGTGAGTGCCTTCCAGACCGTAGTTAACCTCGCTAGAAACCTATGCCGTTTTGACGACCCCAAGTACCTCGGGCCGGCGTCCTACGACGATCTGCTGAGTTACTACAATCAGCGCGATCATCAGATCATCGACCGCCACCTCATCAAGGATGCGCTGTCGAAGTTGGCCGCTTGTACCCTCGAGATTCAGGCCAATTCAGGATACGGCAGCTACGAAGAGCACTACCAAAGCATGCTGAAGCACCTGGATCCGAGCTCGTCGACGGAGCGCAAATTCATCGAGCATCTGTATGGCCATGGCCTGCGCCTGCCCGATGCAGCACAGAAGCGGGTCGATGGTATTTATGTGCAGCCTGACTTCCACTACGAGCCACGCGTCTGGGTATTCTGTGATGGTACCCCTCACGACGATGCTACCGTTCAGGCTGACGATGCCGCCAAGCGGCAGGCGATCATAGCCAAAGGGGATGAGGTCTGGGTCTATTACTATAAGGACGACCTTGCCGCCAAAGTCGCGGCTCGGCCGGACATTTTCAAGAAGGTCAGATGACCGTCTCACTCCAACCTGGAAAGCTGGTGTCGTTGCGCGGACGCGACTGGGTAGTGCTGCCTTCCGACGAGGAAGACCTACTCATCCTGAGACCCTTAGGTGGCTCGGATGACGAGATCACCGGCCTCTACCTTCCGCTAGGCGGTGACCAGCCATCTGACGCCCGCTTCGCCCCGCCAACCTCCGAAGATCTGGGTGACTTCTCCACCGCCCGGGTCCTCTATGACGCCGCGCGCCTGGCGTTTCGAAATGGCGCCGGCCCGTTCAGGTGCCTAGCGAAATTGTCGTTTCGGCCGCGGTCGTACCAGATGGTTCCGCTCGTCATGGCCTTGCGGGAGGAGCCTACTCGCTTATTGATTGCGGATGATGTGGGCGTCGGCAAGACGATTGAATCACTTCTAATCGTCCGCGAACTGATCGAACGCCGCAAAATCAGGCGCTTTGCTGTGATCTGTCTGCCTCACCTGTGCGAGCAGTGGCAGGCTGAAATCCGCGCCAAGCTAGACATCGAGGCAGTGATTATCCGCTCCAACACCCAGGCCCGACTCGATCGGCAGATCCATGGCGACACCAGTGTCTACGACTATTACCCCTACCAGGTCATCAGTATTGACTTCATCAAGTCCGATACGCGGCGCGATGTATTCATCGAGCAATGTCCGGAGCTGGTCATCGTCGATGAGGCGCACACTTGCGCTCGCCCGGCCGGCGCCTCGGCTAGCCAGCAGCAGCGCTATCACCTCGTCAGCCGAATTGCGCGCAAGCCGAATCAGCAGCTTATCCTTCTCACCGCAACCCCGCACAGCGGCAAGGCCGAGGAATTCCAGTCATTACTGGGTCTCATCCGGCCCGAATTTGAAACCATGGACCTCCCGTCCGCCAGCCAGGTGCAGCGGCGAGAGCTGGCCAAGCACTTTGTTCAGCGCAAGCGCGGCGACGTTGAAAAGTGGCTGGGCGAGGACACGCCATTCCCGCAGCGTGACGCGTTCGAACTGAACTATCCGCTGGCGCCTGGATACGCGGCGCTGTTCAATGAACTCATTGAGTTCTCGCGTAAGCTCATCGCCCCTGCCGAGGGCAAGCGCGAGCAACGGGTGCAGTACTGGACCGCACTCGCACTGCTTCGCGGCGTGATGTCCAGCCCTGCTGCGGGCGTGGAGATGCTCAACACGCGCATGTCGGGTCTCGCCAAGGCCGCGATAGCCGATGACGCCAAGGCTGAACAGGAAGACATCCTGAATCCTGTCGGTGACACCGAGTTTGGCCACGAGGGGGATAACGCGCCGACGCAGGTCATCGAGCGCGTGGACTGGTCGGAGCACCAGCGCCGGCAGCTGCGCGACTTTGCCCAGCGCCTTGGCGAGTTGGCAGGAAGTACGCATGATCAAAAGCTTGCCACCACTGAGCGTCAAATCAGCGAGTGGCTTGCAGAATCACCGGCGCTGTGCCCGGTCATCTTCTGTCGCTACATAGCCACCGCGCAGTACGTTGGTGAGTGGCTAGCCCCCGCGCTGCGCAAGAAGTACCCCAGACTCGATATCCAAGTCATCACCAGCGAACTCCCCGACGACCTGCGCAGGCAGCGCATTGAAGAAATGGGGCGCTCAAAGCTGCGGGTCCTGATCGCCACAGACTGTCTCAGCGAAGGCATCAATCTGCAGGAGCAGTTCACAGCCGTCCTGCACTACGACTTGCCGTGGAATCCGAACCGGCTCGAACAGCGAGAGGGGCGTGTTGATCGTTTTGGCCAACAGGCACCTATCGTCAAGGCGTGCATGCTCTACGGCGCCGACAACCCGATCGATGGCGTCGTGCTAGATGTCTTGTTACGCAAAGTGAAGGAAATCAAGCGTGCCACCGGTATCAACGTGCCGTTTCCGGAGGACTCGCAAAGCATCATCGACACCATTACGCAGGCGCTGCTGCTCAACCCCAGGCGGACGATCAGCACCCAGCGAAACGCGCAGGGCGTTCTGTTTGACTTCAGCGACTTCGAGGAGGCCGCCACGGCCAAGGCCGCCGTCACCCACAAGCTGGACCAAGCCGCCGCCCGTGAGAAAGCGTCGCGTAGCATCTTCGCTCAGCACGCGATCAAAGCGCACGAGATCGAGGCCGATCTTCGCGAGGTTGACGAAGCGATCGGCGACCCTAAGGCCGTGGAGTCGTTCGTGACCAGCGTACTCAACAACCTGCTGGGCGTGCAAATGGTGCCGCAGGGCAAAGGCTACCGGGTCGTTACAGCGAACATGCCGGCGCAACTGCGCGAGCTGCTCCCTGCCGGCGAAACCCTGTTGGCCAGCTTCCAATCGCCCACGCCCGAGGGCTTCCACTACATCGGTCGCAATCACCGCTTCGTGGAGCAGCTTTGCCAGGCAGTGATGGCTAACACGGTTAACCGTCAAGACAAGCGAGCGGCACGAGCTGCTGTAATCCGCACTCGCACTGTACAAACCAAGACTACCTTGCTGCTGTTCCGCTGTCGCAATGTCATCGAGCAGACGAAGAGCCACCAACAGATTGTGGCGGAAGAGATGCTGCTATGGGGCTGGCGTGGCACGCCGCAGGAGCAGCGCGAATACTTGGATCACGCGGCCGCCAAGACGTTGATCACCGAAGCTGCCGCATCGTCCGACCTGTCGCCTCAAGCCCGTGCCAGCTTTCTGGACAACGAGCTCATGCTGCTTGCTCAACTGGGCGACGCGTTCGAGCAAGTCGCCGAGCAACAATCGAAGCGCCTCGTAGACGCGCACGAGCGCTTTAGCTCTCTCATGGAAAAGCAGCGCTTTCAGGTCGTGTACCCCGTGCTTCCGATGGATTTACTGGGTGTATATGTGTTGCTGCCGGAGGGACCACAATGATCTACCCCAGCATCCGCATCGAAGGTGCAATCCTCTCGCCCGACATCCTCGACCGCCTCGACGATTTGGCGGGTCAACGTCCTGCCGATTTCGGCCTCGATGGCACCAACAAGGTCAAAGACGAGATCGCCCGAGCCTGGGCCGATGCTCAAGACTACTGGCGCATATTTCAACGCAAGCTGGAGTCTCTGCGTGAAGGCAGCCTTGCCACCACAGAGACTCGCCAGCAATGGGTGCTGCCCTTGCTCGGCCTCCTGGGCTATCAGCTCGACTACCAAGCCAAGAGCAGTGAGGTCAACGGAAAGAGTTATCCGCTGTCGCACCGTGTGGCCAATCGCGGCCAGACGGTGGTGCACATCAGCGGCTACCGCGACCTCGCGGGCTTGGACCGTAAGGCCGAGCAGCGCAGCGGTGCTTTGCGTATGTCGGCACATGCGATGGTGCAGGAGTACCTGAATCTATCCGACGAGCTTTACGGCCTGGTCACCAATGGCCGGATATTGCGCTTGCTTCGCGATAGCTCACGTCTGATCAAGCTCACCTACCTTGAGTTCGACCTTGACCGCATCTTCACGGACGGGCTGTTTGCCGACTTCGCCTTGCTGTACCGGCTGCTGCACGCTTCGCGACTGCCCGCTAGCCGCGACGACGCGGCGCAGAGCTGGATCGAGCGCTATCATCAGGACTCACTCGACGCTGGCTCGCGTATTCGCGAGGGGCTGAGCAAGGCGGTGGAACAGGCTATCACGGGGTTGGCAAACGGCTTCTTGCAGCACCGCGACAACGAAGCGCTTCGCCAGGAAATTGCCGGTAGCCGGCTGAGCGCGGAGGATTTCTACAAGCATCTGCTGCGCCTAATCTACCGACTGCTGTTCCTGATGGTGATCGAGGAGCGGGGGCTCGTTTTTCCCTCCAACGCGAACCCTAGGCACCGCAATCTGTATGAGCAGTTTTACAGTCTCATGCGCCTCCGCCGAATGAGCGAGAAGCGTCACCTTGCCGACCGCCGCCATGCTGACCTCTGGCCCGCACTGTTCGGCACGTTTCGTCTATTCGAAGCTGGTGGCCCCGGCTCGAAAATTGGCCTGGCCCCTCTGGCCGGTGACCTTTTCAGTCCGCAAGCCATCGGGCCGTTGGCAAGCTGTACGCTGGGCAACGACGTGCTGCTCACCGCGCTGCGCGCGCTCAATCTTTATACCCATCCCGACAATGGCCAGCTTATCCGTGTCAACTATGGCGCTCTCAATGTCGAGGAATTTGGTTCCGTTTACGAGGGGCTGCTCGAATACGAACCCACCTTCATGCACGATGGTCCGCGCACCGAGTTTCATTTCCGCAAAGGAGACGAGCGTGCCAATACCGGGTCGCACTACACACCCGACGAGCTGGTTCAGCCACTCATCAAGCACTCCCTTGACTACCTGATCGCGCAAAAGTTGAAGGAGAGGAACCCCGCCGAGGCGCTGCTCGATCTGCGCGTGGTCGACGTGGCCTGCGGCTCTGGGCACATCCTGCTGGCTTCTGCGCGGCGCATCGCTATTGAGCTGGCGATTGTCCGCACCGGTGAAGACCAGCCATCGCCCAGCGCCTTCCGCACAGCCATCCGCGACGTAATCCGCCATTGCATCTATGGGGTGGATTTGAACCCTCTAGCGGTGGAGCTGTGCAAGGTGGCGCTGTGGCTGGAGGCGCATAACCCCGGCGAGCCGCTGAACTTTCTGGACCATCGCATCAAGTGCGGCAATGCTATCGTGGGTTACGCACGTCGTGAGGACATCGAACGCGGCGTACCTGACGAGGCTTTCGTTACGATGCCAGGCGATGATAAAAACCTTGCGGCCGCACTGCGCAAGCGAAACAAGGCCGAGCGCACAGGCCAGACGACGCTGAAGTTTTCGCCAGAGATCGAGCGTCAGCTTGGCGAAGCGCTGGAGGCTTGGCATGCGCTAGACGCACTGCCTGAGCAAACGCCTGAGCAGATCGAGGACAAGAAGCAGCGCTTTGTGGACCTTACGCAGTCCGCTGACGCGATGCTGATGGAGCAATTGGCGGCGATTCCGATTGCACAGTTCTATATGCCCAAGGAGGTCGATCGGCCGGGACAGCATGTCACCGAGGCCGAGTTTCGTCGGTACTGGCGAGGCGAGCGAAAGCCGTTGGATCACCCCGCGGCGCTTGCTTGGGCGATGGCGGAGCGAAAGCGGTTCTTTCATTGGTTTCTGGAATTTCCCGAGGTGATTTCTCGGGGGGGATTTGACTGCATCCTTGGCAACCCGCCGTATCTTGGCGGCCAGGACCTGAGCGGGAGTTATGGGCACCCGTTCTGCGAATATGTGAAATGGCAGTTTGACCCGGCCGGACTGAGCGACTTGGTCGTCTATTTCGTTCGACGGATCTTCAATCTTTTGCGCCCGGGTGGATTCATGGCGTTCTTGACAACCAACTCGATCAAGGATGGCGACGTTCGAAAGGATGGCCTGGAGCAAGTCGTCGCAGGAGGCGGCGTGATTAACTTCGCTGTGCGCGGTATTAAATGGCCAGGGCGAGCGAAATTGGTCGTGTCTCTACTATCGATCAACAAGGGAAACTGGCAGGCGCAGCGATTCCTGGACGGCAAGCCCGTCTCCCACATAAACGCATTTCTGGAGGACGCGCAGGACGCCGGCGATCCAGTCGGTCTTGCCCAAAACGAACAGACGATGTTCCAAGGAACCATCTTCCTTGGGGACGGCTTTCTTCTGACTCCAACCGAAGCTGCTTCGTTGATCAAATCGAACGGCCGTACGGCCGAGGTCATCAGGCCGATCATCAATGGGCAAGAGATTAACAATAGCCCCGACCAGTCACCCGGTAGACAAATCATTAATTTCTTCGACTGGTCCGAGGACAAGGCGAGGACTTTTGGTGCGGCCTTCGAGCGCGTCGAGCAGTTAGTTAAGCCCGTCAGGGCCAGCGACAAGCGCGCGTCGCGTCGCGAGCGTTGGTGGCAGTACGCTGAGCGGGCTACCGGTCTATATAGCCGACTGAATGGCCTTGAGCGGTGCTTTGTAGCAGCGCGCACAACGAAGCATCTCAACTTCTCCGCGTCACCGTCGGACCGCGTTTTCTCGGACGCGCTATACGTCTTCACTACGGATCGGTGGGACCTCTACGCGGTCGTGCAATCCACCCTGCACGACGTCTGGGCTCGCAAGTACAGCGGGGCGTTGGAAACACGGCTGCGCTACTCGCCGTCGGACTGTTTCGAAACTTTCGCCGTCCCCGGCGACCTTTGGCAGGTCGCTCAGCCCGAGCTGGCCGTGATCGGCGAGCATTATCACGAACACCGCCGTGCGTTGATGCAGGAGTTGTGGTTAGGACTTACCGACATCTACAACCTCTTCCACGCTCGTGACCTGAATCTAGCGATGGTGGTCAAGGTCAGCAAGAAGCCCGAGTCCGTTGCCCAGGCCGGCTATGAAGGCCTGCTTGAACTGCGTCGGCTGCATGTGCAGCTTGACACCGCCGTGCGCGACGCCTACGGCTGGACGGACATTGTTCTCAGTCACGACTTCGTCGAAGTAGAAACTCTCCCTGAAAACGACCGCGTCCGTTACACCATCACCCCATCCGCGCGCAAGGACGTGCTCAAGCGACTACTCGCACTGAACCACGACCGAGCGAAGCTAGAGGCCGAGCGGCGCATAGTGTCCGCAGCTGTTGAGCGGAAGCCGCGCGTCGGCAAGCAGCCAGCGGATTCGAGTTTGCCACTGTTCGACACTGATTTCGTGGTGCACGCGCCGATCGAAGCTGCGCCATTTGCGACTTCCAGCGTCGAGATGGCGGCGCTTCCGGACGGCGCCTGGGCTCGATACGGCACCGATCGATCAAATGACGAACTGGCCAGCTTGGTTGCCGTGCTCAAGACATTGGGGAAGCCGATCCCCGCGCGGGAAGTGCGCCTGATCGCGTTCATGTGCATGGAGCCTCGTCTGATGATGCCATTGCTCGCTGCCGATGAAGGGCGACAATGGTTGCGCCTCGTGGGAGCTGAAGCCCAAGCGTTGCCGGCAGGTGTAGCGCAGCTCGGGCCGCAAACCGATGGGGCTTGGGGCCGCGCCGTTACCCAGCTGCGGGGAAGCGGTGGACTGATCGAGGACGCTGTCGCCAGAACTTGGGGGCCTGGGGTGACGTTGGGCGAGTTCGAGACGGCTGGGTGGCCCGACGGTCGTGCAGCGATGGCTGTCCGCATGCTCCGCGCGCGCGGTGCCGACTCCATGCTTCTGTCACTGCCATCTGATCTTCGGGAGTTTGTTGATGCCAAGGCAGCCTGACCTGTTCGGCCATGCTGCGCTGACGGTTCAGCCGGAGTCCGGCCGTACCCAGCCTCGGCTATGGGTACGCCGGCTCACAATCTGGAGTGATTCGGACACGCGCCTCCGGGATATCGAGCTGCGGCCGGGTCTCAACATCATCTGGTCCCCGGATCCCAGTGACCAATCAAATAGCGGCGACACGGACTACCTGGGGCATGGCAGTGGCAAGACGCTGTTCTGCCGCCTACTACGGTTCTGTCTGGGCGAGGACCGCTACGCTCCGGACGAGCAGCGATTGCGGATCGCCACAGCCCTTCCTGAAGGGTGGGTGTCTGCCGAAGTGCTGGTAGATGGTGCACTTTGGGGAATACTGAGGCCGCTCGGTGCAGGCCGGCCTCACTACGCTGTTCCCGACGCGTCGCCAGAGGAGCTATTGGCGGGGAACATACCTGCAACCGGGATCGAGCCATTGCTCGAAGTCGTCGAGCGGCAGATCGTGACCCCAGGCGTCGCCGCGCTGATTCCAGGCGAGCATCGGCTCGACGCCTGGCGCGTTGCATTGGCATTGCTCACGCGCGACCAGGAGTGCCGTTTCGACCGTGTGTTGGAGTGGCGATCCGCGGATTCCGATTCGGGATCGCCGACACGCTCGATGTCGGCCGCAAAGCACCTAGACGCGTTGCGGGCCTTTGTCGGTGCCATCGTTGCCGAGGAGCTGCAACTGCGGGCCGAGATATCTGCGCTTGATGAGCGTTACAAGGCCTCTAGCCAAGATGTTGCCCGCCGAAAATGGGCGAGTGATCGACTCCGCGCTGAGGTCGCGACTGCTGTGGGGCTGAGTCCAGACGATCTTCCGAAGGGACGGCTTTCGATCGAGGCGTTGCGCAAGGCAGCGACGCAGAACGTGGCGCGGCTGGCAAGAGTGAGCCCGTCCTGGGACGCGGGTGACCTGGAAGCGCTCCGTGCGGAGTACGACGAGCAACGCCAACTTGTCTCTGCTCTCGAACAACACCTGGCGGTAGCACAAGCTCAACTTCCAGAGATCGATATGCTGGTGCGGCGGATGAGGGGAGAAATGCCGGGCATCTCCGCCCAAGTCGCCAAGTCAGCGACGCCCATCTGCCCCTTTTGCGAAGTCCCGATTGACCGTGCGCTCGCCGAGGGCTGTGGGATGTCTCACAAACTGCCCGACCTCCAGGCAATTCGCGATCGGCGTCAGTGCCATATCGACGAGATCGCCACCGAAGAGCGGCGCCGTAAGGAAATAAACGACAGTGTCGCATCAACGTTGCAGGCTTTGGTGCCGGCGCGTGTAGCTCGGGACGCACAGCGTGCACGAGTCAGGGCAGCCCAGCGCTTCCACGATGCCCGTTCCGGTGCTTGGTTCAAGGCGCGTCGAGTTATTGACGATGTGAAGCGTCTCGACGGAATGTTGAGCGAGCTAGACCTCGAAGAGGCGCAAGCCGGTTCCCATGCGGCGGAGGTGGAAGAGAAGCGAGAGTTGACGGGCACGTTCCGGGAGGCGCAGCGCGAAGTATTTGACCGACTGTCACGTTTCTTTGATGGGGTGATCCGTGAAATTGTCGGCCCCATGGCGCACGGCAAGGTCTCTCTCGATGGCAACGGGTTGAAGCTGGTCGTGGAGTTGGGAGGGGAACGCTCGACCGCGGCGATTGATTCACTCAAGGTCATCGCATTCGATCTGGCCGTAATGTGCATGAGCATTGAAGGCGGCACTCGACTTCCGGCCTTTTTGCTGCACGATAGCCCACGAGAAGCCGATCTCGGTTTGAGCGTCTACCACCGATTATTCGCTCTAGCCAAAGGATTGGAGGCCCCAGGGCCGGCTTTGTTTCAGTACATTGTGACTACAACTACTCAGCCACCCGATGAAGTTCAAATCAGGCCATGGTTGCGCGAAAGCCTACGTGGCTCGCCGGCGCAGGAGCGACTGCTTAGGTTGGATTTGTAGCGGTGCACTTCGGCGCTGATGCGTGAGGAGGGCGTTCGAGTTCGCTTCCCTTTTCACTGACGCTTTTTAGCGGCAGGCATCTCGTCGACGCCGCCCCGCGTGGCCGAGCGCCTAACGGCATCACGTCTTGACGATTGCGCTCTGGCTGGCTAAATCAGATTGCCTGCGAGCGCGGCGGCCACCTGCTTCATCTGCTCAACCAAGCTGTGTTACCGTGCTTTAATTTCCGAGTTCTGAAGCTACCCCAAGTGCAGCGGAACAAGCCACGGTATCTGATTGCGGCCAATTTGGAAAATATTGTTGCTATAGCATCCCGCAAACACACAGACACTTTGACAGAATAAAGAACCATGGCACGCATTGAGAACCAACAGCACACTATAAACACCGCTTTCAGAGACACCTATTACATCGTTCCCGACTATCAGCGCGAGTATGTTTGGACCGACAAGGAAGTCACACAGTTGCTCGACGACATCAACGAGCAGATCGACGCTGGGTTGTCGCGTCCGTATTTCGTGGGGACCGTACTGGTGTCACCGAGCCACGAGGTAGACCACTACGAGGTTATCGACGGACAGCAGCGGCTTACCACCTTTTTCCTGCTGCTCTGCGCGCTCAAGAATTTGTTCAGACCGGACGGGCAATACAAACAACTGCTTACCAATCTCGTATCGATGAGCTATACCGATACGAAGGGTGACATACGCACAAAGCTCAAGCTTGAGCCTAGATATGAGCATGCAGGCGATGTGATGCACAAGCTCGTGGAAATGGACGCGGACCCGCAAACAGTCAGGGCCGCAATCCAAGCCTCTACGATCCCAAGCTTCGGCTCGCTAGAGAACTTGATAGGTGCCTATAGCACTATCTACAACTATCTAAAAGACAACTACCCAGACACCGCGGAACTCAAAAAGTATTGGGGATACCTGGCAAACAATGTCGTCTTCATTCAGATCTCAACTGATGTCAGTAGCGCGCTGAAGATTTTCGAGACGATTAATGAGCGAGGCGTCGGTCTCAACCCGATGGACCTCCTCAAGAACCTTCTGTTTACCCAGGTCAGACAGGACGAGTTCACGCGCCTTAAAGACGAGTGGAAGAAGATAACAAAGCCGTTGGAGCAGGCAAAGGAAAAGCCCCTTCGGTTCCTTCGCTACTTCCTCATGGCGAACTATGTTATCAAGAATTCCCGCAATGATGCCGTAGTGCGCGAGGACGAAATCTATGACTGGTTTGTCGATAAAGAGAATGCTGGCCTGTGTGGCTACGCAGCGCAGCCATTTGACTTCGTGCGGAAAGTCATCGTCAGCGTGGAGAACTACATTGCGTTCAGCAACGGCCAAGGCAATGACCGCAAGCCAAGCGTGCCCATGGAGAATCTGAAGCGGCTCACAGGCGGCGCCTTCAGCTTGCACTATGTGCTGCTGCTTGCGGCATCTGGTCTCCCCAAGGCACTGTTTGACCACTTCGTCAAACAGCTTGAAAGCTTTCTGTTCTACTACATCTTCACGAAGACGCCTACAAAGGATCTTGAACGCAGCTTTTCGTTATGGGCGGACGAGCTTCGGGCAATTTGTGCCGTCACGGACCTGGCTTCCCAGAAGGCGGGATTGAATTCGTTCGTCGCTGAGCGTTTCGAGACCAACATGCAAAGCAAGGCGGCCGAGCTTAACGACGCGCTGAAGCGCTTCACACTTCATTCCATGCAGCAATATAGGTCCCGCTACCTCGTTGCTAAGGTTACGCAGTATGTTGAGATGGCCTTCCAGGGGACGAAAGGTCCGCAGAGCTTGGCACCATACATTGGCCTGGAGATAGAACATATCCTGCCTCAAACGCCGGCAGCGGAACTGATCGAGTCGTGGACCAAAGCAAATCCTGACCAAGGGTATCACCTCTACACAGCGAAGCTTGGCAACCTTACCTTGCTTGAAAAACCTATCAACATAGTGGCTAGCAACGATTTCTTCGCGGCGAAAAAGGCAATCTACCAAGAGTCTGGTAACTATCTTACCCGCAGCCTTGCTGGCCTCAGTAAGGTCGGGCAGAACACATCGATCACCCGAATCAACGAAAAGCTTGCGGCATTCGACACATGGGATGCGAAGGCAATAGAAGATCGCCAAGATATGCTTGTTCGACTAGCAAACGAGGTTTGGAAGACAACGTCAATCGACCAATAAGGGGTGCCGTCAGGAAACGGAATAAATCGTACGTTAGCCGCACTGCACAATCAATAAAATCAACGACTTGTCGTCATGAGCTCCGGCAGCGTTGGTGATCGGTACACATAGTGGGAGAGAGGCCCTATCGGACAAGGCTTTCCGGACCGCTGAAGTACGAAAAAGCCCGTATCCTGAGTGCACCCCAAGACGTGCAAGCCGTGCGCAAAAAGGTTGTGATGTCTCAGACCCAGCTCGCGGAGCGATGGGGCCTTACCCGACAACAGATCGGCAGAAACGAGAAAATGGGTCAAGCGGTACCAGCGAAAGAAGCTGACGCGTACCGAGGGTTGTTAGAATTGACTCATCACGATGCGACTTAGGCGCATGCTTCCGCCCGGATATGATGTCCACGTTCGTCGGACCAATCAGCCGACGCGGATCTACAAGATCCTTGGGAACAGAAATTCAAAGATTTGGCGGGCACCATCTTCTATCAGCAAGAGGTATCCGGCCAGTCGTTCGACAGCGTCGCTGTGATTGATCCCTCGACAGGCCAGATCACGATGTACTGAGAGACAGGAAAAGCCGGTCGAGCCGGCGCATAGGAGAGCCACGTGATCATCAGGATTGAAGTTTCGGATGCGGAACTCGAAGAAATGGAATGCTCCTCGCTCGAGGAGTTTGAGGAACAGATCCGCAACCAACTCGATAACGGCGTCGTGACCAGCGACGGTGGTGCGGGTTCCGACTGGATCGCAGAGTACGAGCTCGAAGTCGTCAAAGTCGACTGACCACTCGCCGGAAAAGCAAACCATGTCCAAATTGACCCCAGCACTCGCACTGAGGGCTGCGATTAACGTGCTACGTGACTCAGCCGAGTCGCGCAAAATGCCGTCAGGCGAGCCGTTAAATGACGCCCTCGTGCAACTGCATTTGGACGCAGTGGATACACTCGAAAAGTCGTTGGCCGATCTTCGGGACCACGAGTAGGAAAAGACTTATGAAACTCATTGCTGTTGCTCGCCGTTGGCGCGAAGAAAATGGCTATGTCGGCCGGGTGGCGTGATCGTGCTGTTCGAAGGTGACGTGCAGAGCTGGTTCAACACACTGCGCAATCCAGAGCATTGGCAACCGGGTTGTGTTGCTATCGATGAGGACGGTAGGAGTTGAACTGCCATTGCGGGGAATCAGGGCGACGGTGCGTTGATGTGGCTGCCCGATCACCCGATCTAGGAAAACCGCGCGATGCATACTGGGTAACTCATCGGTGTAGACCGCCCTTGCTTTGGGAAGCGGTTCGTTTTGCGGCGGTCGCCGGCGCATACAGATCGTCGGAACCAGGAGCATCAACGCGACCGGGGGGCGAACGTCTCGGCTCACACCCGAGCCATCGGGCGATAGCGGCGATGGCTTTCAAAGATCGGTGCGGGAGCTTATTATTTTTCGCCTTGTCCATCGGCGCTTTATAACGTGTCATTTCCTCATCGCGAAAGCACATATGTGCGACTGGGACCAGTCGAGGCCTACGCAGCCCTTCACCTCCGCACGATGGTGGTACTGAATAGTGCCGTCATACTCTCGCTGCACTCGGCTGACCGGTCGCGCGCTCCAGAGGGACTCCTATCATTGCGAGACGGCGATCAGATCTCGACTCCTCATCTGAAATTCGTCCTACCGGGGATCTCGAGTGTGCAGTGGCGATTTTTCGAATGCATTGAAGACGACGAATACCGCCTTAGCGCCGTTGCAGACGACGTGGTCGTGGCCTTGTCGATGAAACGCGGGCACATCGAGTCCCGGTTCCTCGGAGAGGGCCGTCTGCGTGGCACGGCCGCACAACTGATCGTGACGATCGAAAACGGACACCGCGGACGGACATCCGTGTCTGCCGACGATTGGTTGGCCACCGGCGAAGGCGAGGACTGATTCCATAAGGTCGAGCGTGTACGTCAACGAATCGCAAGTGGTTCGCGCCAAGCGGAGCACTCCGTCAGCGCCTGGCGTTTACAACGTCGAAAAGGCAGCCTTGGCGTCGCGGATTCGTGAAGCACAACCGTCACGACAAACGTCTCCAGAACGGGCGACGCGTCTTCTGCCGCAGATCCTTGACTTCAAACGACAGAGTAGCCAGCATGACCTGGTCGATCGGCGCAAGGCGCTGCGCGATCTGCATCCTGGGTTGCACGCCACGTATATTAAAACGCGATAGCTCGCAGCTGTCGGATTCGACCAAAGAGGGCGTTGGCTGTTACCTCGAAACGCCAGGCATCAATCCCTAGCGGTGGTTCAACGATGAAAATCGTTAATGCAACTAACTATCTGTCGATCTTTTATCCGCCTTCAACCCCGTCTTGCCACACCCGCGAGCAGTAACCAGTCCAGTATTACCCACAACACCAACATTGCTCCCAAGGCTGCCGACCCATCGCACCGTTCGGAGCAATCCGCCAACGGCTCCGCGCTTGCCCGAACCGATCTTGATTAGCAAATTTTAGTGAGCGTTCCGCACTGGCAGCGGTGTTGGACGTGGAGTGAAGTTTTGCCGATCGTTAGTTGCAATATATAACTCTTGCCGATGCAATTCATAGCTACTGAACATTCTAGGGGTAATGTTCAGTAGAGGAAATAAGGAGTATTTTTATCGGTTTAAAAATACCCATCAACGTGGCACACTTGCCACACCCTCTACGACCGATAGCGACGCTTCCATGGACCAGGCGATGCAGGATGACATCCAGCAAGGCGACTTCGAAGCCATCGTCCTCGACACCTCGGTGTTCGACGCACAGCAGCTTCGCCTTGAAACCGGTCTTCTCCGGCGGGTCGCGCAGTTCCACGACGGCGCGATCCGGGTGCTGTTGCCGGATGTCATCGCCCGCGAAGTCGAGGCGCATCTGCTGGCTGCAGCGAAAGAAGCGCAGGGTGCACTACAGCGGGCGGTTCGGCTCGCACGTAACGCCGGACTGCTCGAGCAGCTCGAGGGCGGAAGCGTCGTCGACACATTGCTGGATGCAGTTGCGGCCCCTGCGACGGCCGATAGTGTCGCGCATCAGCGCCTGCAGGACTGGATCGGGCAAACCGGCGCCGACGTGCTGCGTTCGGGCGAGCACGTAAGCCTTGACGAGGTGATGCTGCGCTACTTCGACGCGAAGCCTCCGTTCTCGGCCAGCGGCGACAAGAAGCACGAGTTCCCCGACGCAATTGCGCTGCTCACGCTGGAGCGCTGGGCCGAGCAGCAGAACACGAAGGTATTGGCTGTCTCGGCCGACGGCGACTGGCAACGCTATGGTGCGCAGTCAGCGCGAATCGTGGTCGTCAAGGATCTAACGGAGGCGCTAGGCGCATTCCAGCAGCACACGGCGCGGTACGCCTGCCGGCGTGTCGGGGAGCTGCTGGGGGAGGGTGACCCGATTGGGCTGACGCAGGCGCTTGAGCAGATTACGCGCGAGCAGTTGGCCGAAAAGCTGTCCTTCGGGGTGTACGCCTCCTCGCCCTACGATTTTGAGCAGGACAGGGCCCAGTGGTCATTGCAGCGCATCGCGCTGCCGGACACCAGGATTGCGGCGAGATACTTTTCGGCGGTCGACTTCACCGACGGTGTATTGGTCATCCATGTGACCTATACCGCTCATCTGAAGGTAACTAGCACCTTCAGGTACTTCGATCGGGACGCCCAGGACCAGCGCCTCGATATTGGCATCGGCACAGTGGTCTCCGACGAGCAGGTCGAACTCGAGGCGCTGGTCTCGCTCGACGGAAAGATTCCCGATCACATGACGGTCAAGGACATTGAGATCTTGCCTGCCTCGCACTTGCTGGAACTGGGCGATATCAAACCGGACGTTCTGATCGTACGTGGCAACCATGACATCCAGATTCGCTAGCGACTCCGTCGTCTCGCCCACACGCGGCGAAAAACATGGCCAATACGCTTGAACTCATGGTGCTGGCCCTGCCGCTGGAACTCGCTCCCGAGTCGTTGCCGCCAGTGGTCAAGCGGTTCGTCGCTGACTGCTGGCCCGGCATGAGCCGCGCGCAGCTGATCTCCCGTGCTCGGCGCCAAGCACTGCACCCGTCGCTGCGCGCCATAGCGAACAATCCGGGCGCGGGTGCGCCCGGCGAAACCGGCCACTTCAGCCTGACGCTGACGGCCGAGGGCATGTCGGTCCAGCTTGTCGCGCATCTGCGGCGCGTCAGGCAGCTGCGCGTGTCGGCGCGGCCGGCGAAGGCGTCGAAGCCGCCTGCGCGCGATCCGCGGCAGGGCAGTCTTTTTTAAAGGGGAAGTCGTGAGCCTATCGATACTCAGCGCGGACTGTCGCAGCCGGCTTTACCGGATTGTGTGGGAGACGATCGAAGGTGAAAGCGTGCACGCTTTCATCCTGGCGGGCTCGCGGGCGGAGGCGAAATATCTGTTGCACAAGGCCATTGTCCTTCTCGGTCGGGAGCCTGACGACGAACCGTCTCTGTTCAATCTGAACTCGTTCGAAGACCTGGTCAACGAGGGAATCAGTGAGGACGAGGATCTGCGCGTGTTCGAAACGGGCTGGAGCCGGGAGGATGGTGAAATGCGGCCGAACTGGATGACGCGCCCACTTTTTCTGCTGCACGATCCGACCTTGCTCGGCAAGTGGACAGAGTTGCAGGCGGATCTCGCTGCACAGTACACCCGCGACGTGATCGGACGGGCGGGGCGGGGACGATGAACAGCATCGTGTGTCACCCCTTCTATCAGATTGCCCAGGGCGGCGCAATGGTGCTTCCCGAAGTTCAGCAGCTAACGGCGGCGCAGCTGGCGTTCACCGGGTATCTGGACAAGTGGGCCGTGACGGATAAGAGCGGCAACCCACGCTGTGCCGACACCTATAGAGAAGCGCCCTAACGTGACCGCCCTCTACACGCCAATGATCGGGCAGGTATCCGACATTGATGTGCGGCTGTACAGCCATCTTTTCCAGTGCCAGATGACGCATCGCGCGTTCGAACGTGCACTCGGGTCCTTCGAGGAGGTCGACAAGGTTTTTCGGGTGGGGCAGAAGGTGCGTGCGGAGTCGCTCCGGTCAGGGGAACCGCTGACGCAGGCGTTTCGAGAAGAACACGCGCATCTGGAAGCGATGATCCAGTTTCATGCGACGCGGGCAGTGCGAGCGTGGAACTACTGCACGGAGCACGCAGAGCTGGCCACGTATTTTCTCGATCGTCTGGTCTTTAACCGTTGGCCACGACCACTGGCACGACTGCGTATGCGTTGGAGGCCGAACGACATCGACCGGCGCTTCGCGAATCTGCTTCGCACGGGCGAAATGCCGAAGGGCGAGGGCACCGAGTGAACACGGCAGATGACCTATCCGGAACCGAAAATCAGTTATTCCCATGACCCAACGTTCTCTGAAAACCACCATTGCCGATCGCCCTGTGACAGTCCAGATGGGCTGGGACGCTCGATTGCAGTACCACTTCATGGTGATCGATTTTGACGACAGCGACGACGATGAGCCGCTGTACAGCAACCTATCCGACGAGAGTGCAGGCCTGGCAGGGCAGCTCAAGTATTTCGCGAAGAAGGCGCGGTCGTTCGGCATCGAGATACCGCAAGCCATGTTGGCCAAACTCCAGACCGACGAGGCGCTGAATCTCGGCAATGCAACATCGACCTTCGATGCAGCCGGCATCGAGCGGCAGGAGTAACGGTGGGCCGCCCGCGCATTCAATGGGACGATACGCAACTGCGCTTGATCATGAGCGGGATCGAGCGTTATGACCGGCAGTTTCCGCAGGACAACGCGCGCTTTCTGGACGCGGTGATTGACGAGATCCGCCTCGTCACCGGAAGGCTGTATGGCGTGTCGACCTACGTCCGTTTATTGGGCGTCACTGTTGTCACACGTCGTCCAGGAACGACTACGATTCAGAAGGCGATCGATCGCGCGCAGGCACTGACGCCGGGTACGTTGCCCGCCGGCGACAATTCTGAGGCACCGAGTTTCGACGTGCACACGCTGCGTCGCGCGGTGGAGCCGGTTGTCCGGGACGCACTTGGACCCGTGCACGAGCTGCTCGCCCAACTGTTGGCGACCAGGCCGTCGCCTAGCGACGGACCCAGCACGATGCCGGCAGGCGACGAGGCGATTCACGCGAGATTGACCCAGACGGCTTTGGAGGACGCACACGCACGCGTGCGCCGCCTCGAGGAAGACAACGGACGGCTCAGGCGCGAACTAGGTCAGGCAGAAGCGCACGCATCGATCGCCGAGACGCGCATCGCGCATCTGCTTGTAGAGTTGCATGCCACGATCGCTGAGTCGTCGAGCGGCGCGAGAGCGTTGGCGAAAGTCGCGGAGCAACTACGCGGGACTGAGCAGTTCCTAAAACTCCAAAACGACTCCGTTCACCTGCAGGCGACCGCCGAGGCGGACGCCTTGCGTCGGCACGTAAAACAGCTGCAGGAGCGCGTAGACCACCTGCTTCTCGACAATGACCAGTATCGCCGAGCACTGGTTGCGAAGGGCGGCAAGTAATCGAAGGACGGTCGAAGCCTTCAAGTCCAGGGGCCTTCAGGAGACGTACGCTAGCCGTACAACAACCTCACTGTGTCCGTGCTACATGTAGCAACGGATCCATTGATGTAATCTTGGAAAGCTTGTTTTTATTTTTGAATGCACTGGCGCTCTCCGTGGAGTAACTGCAGGAACGCGTCGACGGCCTGCTTCTCGACAAAGAAAATTGGACTTACGGATGGCAACGTCGAAGAAACGAAAAAAGGAAAAACCGATGCCCGCGATGTCGAGGCACCTGAAAGCTTTGTTCCTGCCGATGGATCAGTCTTCCGTCAATCAGATTAGTCTTCAGTTTCGGCTGGCGCTCGAAACGATCCGACATGGGGCCGGGAATCGTGCGTCGGCCCATTGCCTGGCTCAAGTGACACTACTAACTGGATTTCTAACGCAAGCGGGACACGGCCTGCTTGAAATCAAATTTCTCGATAGCGTCGAGCGTCAAGTTTCAGATCTACTCGATCATGGTCGCGATTCGGGTGAGTGGCTTTTTCCGCAACCTCTGGTCGAAGCACTTACGGTTATCGTGAACGAGCACGACCGACAACTGCGGGAAACCCGTCTGCAAGCAATTGTTGAAGCGAGCCGCCGATTAGATAAGCTCATACGAAGCAGTCCAGCAAAGCAGCGCCTTGCCGGCTTTGATTCATAGGGATAACCTTCGTCATTCAGAAGGTCCGGACCGACTTCGCTGCAGCGAGTATGAGCGCAGGGTTCTCTCACCAGACAATTTTGCTCGCTTCAATGACGGTGTTATCCAGGCGGCAATATTGAGGGCAAGTAGCGGTGACGAGCTGATCTACGTGGCCACGCACACCGAGAGCTTTAGCAATCAGTTGTGCGACTTGTTGCTCAAGATTATCGAAGGAGCGAAAGACCAAATGGGCGAGGCGCTCTCGGAGTTTGTCCTTGCATTGGGAATGAGCCGTATCCGGCTTGATGCGGATGACAAACGAAGGGTCCTCGAGAAAATTGAGGCGTGTCGGGACCAGTTGCCAACTATCGTTGTTTGCATTGCGCAAGCCATTGAGAATGGAGTTGTTGGTTCACCGCGTTGGGAACCGTGACCAGGCAGAAGGGCCAAAATCGCATCGTAGCGAGTGACAGATTTACCGTCGCAACGGTGGCGGAATTTGTGAGGTCTACGCGGGTCGGGGGTCGAACGCAAGCTGCTAGGAAAGATCGCGAAGACGGCGTGCGACGCGCTGCATATGGCGACCGATAAGATAGCCGCGAATCCGCGGGGCCCCCTAGACAGGCTTGCTTCGCCCACCTCGGTCGTTTAATATCTTCGGTGGCGTCTGGGCCGAACCTGTTCCCGGGTTAAAGCAGACCAAGCTTCCATGTAATCGAGCGGACTCCATTCCGGATCGATGTGTAATCGGGAACCGTCGATCGAATAGCTTGGAGTGCCGTATGACTGCCCCTCTTCTTAGTGCGCCGTCACTTGATGCGCTGAAACGCGCCCTTGTCGACGGATTTCCCCGAGTTAAATCGTCCCACCTGTCTGAAGCACTGGCCTTCGGGCTAGGATTTCGGACCCACGCCTCGCTCAAGAGCGCGCTGGATCAGCCGGAGGCTGAACGGCCCCCGATGTCGCTGGACCTTGAACAGCTACGCGAGCGCTTGTACCAGCTCGGTTATCGCGACGACGAGGCATTCCATATCGCACGGACATCGGTGGAGAAACAGTTTCCGGGATGGCTTCGCGCAGATGCGTTAGATGAGAAGCGAGGCGCCTTGACAGTCGGATTCGATCCATTGAATCTGGAGACCGCGGTCAACGCCGTGATGAAGTCGGCCGCGGAGAAAGAACAGGACATCACGTTCTCAATGGACACCGCGAAGCGCGTTGATTTGCGCGATCGTGATCAGGTACGCACACATCTGATGGATCAGGTCCGCCAGCGCTACGAGCAGGCCAAAAAGCGTCCGGGCGGGGTACGAATCGCCTACATTGAGCGCGTCGTCTTCTCTCCCGTCGGTTTCGTCTTCGAGAAGCACATCGGCGAAATGCATCCGCCGCCGATAGCCGCGGAGACCGGCGGCCCCATCGCCCATCTCGCCTATTTCTGGTCGGTGTTGTGACGCGCCGCTCAGGTACTTTATCGCCCCTCTCGTCAAACGCCCCCTAATAGACGCGTGGCGTGCGATTTCGTCCGTTTCTTGGCGACCTCCCTGGTCGCCGCTTTAACTACGGTTGCCGGTCGAGCCATTTGAGCAATTCGCCCCAGCGTCGGCGCGTTAATCCATTGCTCGAAATGTCGTGTTCGAGGACGATCGAGCTGGAGGCGATTGCACCACGTAGCTGAACGACGTTCTGGATGCCCGTATTCACCAGTATGGAACGGATACTGACTCTCAATCCCGCGAAGGGTCCGAGCGCCGTCATTTCCCGCGTGAGGCCGGCCCTTGTATGGTCGGCGAGCCGATCCGCGATCGCGATCCAGGCGGCGGGTGTCGATACCATTTTGTAGAAGAATGGCAGGCTTTGACTCAAGCCCGGCGACAGAAAACTTGGATCCTCGCCGCTACGTTGCTTAATCAGCGAGCAGACGCTTTTGAACGAAGCAAATGAGCCTGATCGAGGCGATTTCGTTTTGGCGAGTGGGTGTTCGAGGACGTCCAACATCAGGGCGCGGAATACCTGGATGTCGGCGAGTTGCCTGCGTTGAGAGCCTTCTCGCTCATATCTGTTCTGACTGGCGCGGGACGCTTGAATGCGTTGGGCGAGCTCATCACGCTCAGCGTCTCGTGTCGCACGTTGTGCCGCTTCGCGTTCTGCCCACGAGCGATAGCGGGGCAGGGTTGGTAACTCATAGGCGTCGGCATCAGTATCTGTCATCTGTTGTTGGGATTAGCGCGCGGCTTATACCGATTCGCATAGGACTGAGGCCTAACGCTATCGCGATGCGCAATTCCGATTGGCGACTAGAGCAAGTCGAGTTGCTCGATATCGCGGGTCGAGTCCATCGTGCTGACCATCGTCGAGGCACCTGCGGGTGCTGAGTTGCTTGCCTGAGCTGGAGCGGGCCTAAAGTCGCCGGTCGCAATACCGTTCCATTCCGGGGAAAGCACGACGGCGGCGAACGCAACGCCCGGACTTATTTGAATCATGCGCGTCATAGTGTATGCCGTTAGCAGAAAGGTAAGACTGCTGTTATCTCAGCGACCAGCATAAAGGCCAAGCATAGCGCGTGAAGTGTCGAGCGTCGAGAATGCCGACGCAAGGCACGATGTCAGGCCGGTTCCGTTACCCGTCAGATACATCGGGAGGGGATCGGTCTCGGCGCCTGGCGCACCAAAACTAGCCAGAGCCATCTCGGCGGCGCACTGGGCGCCATCCGCTCCGCGAGCGTGGCAGGCAATCGTGCTCGCCTGTTGAGCTAAAGAATTCCAGTCGGCGTGCCGATATACCGACGAGCGTTACTCGGGTTTTTTGTTGACGAAATGAGGAAAATGAAATGGCACTAGGGACGTCGTACGCGCAGGACTGCCTTCGGTCAGTTGGATTGGCGTTGGCATCGCTCGCTGCGCATATTTTGAAGATTGGGTACGACCTGACAGGACCTGTCGCAAACTGGTTTTTCTCGACGCGGCTGCAGCGCGCCATGTTCATCCTTCTCGCGCGCTACAACGCGCCGGTGGTCGTCCTGTGCGCTGCGTCGGCTGTCGCCGTTGCTTTCTATCTGCATCCAACAAGCGGATTCGTAATTGTCCTTGTTGGCCTTCTGCCAATTGCGATTTGGAGCATGTACACGCGGCTGCGTCGAGGCGCGTCGATGCTGATTTCGTCCGTGTATGGGCGCGAGCTGCGCGTGCACCTTCCTGCCACGCACCTGGAGATCAGCGATCGCGCCTCGTTCCGCGACCAGGCCAAACTCGTACTTTCTATCGCGAGAAGCTGTCGCGCAAAATCGGTGACTTTCAATTCCCCGCTCCTGGTATCAGCGTCAACCAGCGAGCTGCTGGCGCGTGCCATCACGCGAGCTGCCGCGATTCTGCACACCGAGATAGCGGTCGAGGTCGAGTCGGAAAAAGAGTTGAGCGCGGTGGACCAAAGCATGTTCGCGGGGCACCAGCGCCGCTATAAGAAGCTGCGCGATGGCCGCCTGGCTGTTGGGCCGAACGGGCGATTCCTGAGTCGCAAGATAATGGTGCAGATGGGTCGGGTTTGACGCAATAACGAAGTGACGTGTGACGTAATGCCCCTGATAGTCCACGAGTTTCAGGGGCGTTTTCATTTGTGGCGGTCTTTTCCGTCTCGTCGAAAAGCGCGTGCCCGACGCGCTATGTGCCTCATTCGCGTTCCGAAACAAACCACTGGCACAGAAATGCGGCCCGTCTGGTTGGCGCAGGGCATCCCGCAGGTTTCCGACCATTGCCTGCCAACAATGCAGCAGTGCACTGCTGCTATCGTATGAAAAAGACCAAATCCTGAAGGTACCCGTAATAGCGATCCGATCTATAACCGAGTTGCACGGAGGCCGCATCGGAAGCGTGCCTATGCGCCAGCCTTGAGCCAATGAAGCAACTCTGGGCGCAACGAATACCGCGGTTCCGCGAACCAGACAGCGAAGTCTGCTTCCCACTGATCGAGTAGATAATCAGTCAGGTCGAATTCTTCGTCGAGCGCGTCTTGGCCGTCTTCGTGAAGGAACACGTAGCGCACTCGCTCGCCGTCCCAGTAGGCAACCGCAAAGTCAGTCAGATCTGCAGTTGTACCGCGCGGCTGATCACGCAGCAACATGGCGACGTGTGCCCCGAATTCTTCGTGCGTCATGCTTATCTCCCTGCCGCGCGCGGCGGCGAATCAACCAATCTTCTTGCCACAAAGCCTGCTGCGAATCTATTCATACGGCTCATAGCGCGATGTTCCGTCATCCCAGAGCAGTTGATATTCAACTTCTGGCCCAAAGACCGACGCGATGTAGCAGATCATGGCCGCGTCGAGGTAGGTATCGCCATGGAACTCGCGGTGGTCTACGAAGATCGAAACTGGCTCGGCATGCGGCCGGCATGCAAAAAAAACAATTCCGCGCCCCGGATCATCGATCTCATCGATGACGATCTGTGCGCGCTCGATGATTGGCTCCGCCAATTCAGGATTCAGTGTGTATCGCGGCCAGTGGGAAATGCTGTCGATATCGGCCGCGGACGCGCGCGGGTTTAAACGGAGCAGTTCCGCTCGTTCGACCCAGCAGTCGAGGGTTGCGTCCGGAAGGTCTGTCGGGTCCATGATGTCTCTCCGAAAAACGGCCTAACTCAGCGCTATCATTAAGGCAGGAGGTGGCCCATGTGCGCAAACTACGATCCATCTAAAGAAATCGATTTCGAGGCATTCAGCGAATTTCCGCGTCCGACCTTTGATTATCCACCTGAGACGTGGAAAGACTACGCGGCGCCCATCCTGCGCATGGACGGCGGTAAGCGGCTGACCGATCCTGCCACCTTCGGCATTGTGCCGCGCAAGCACATTCCCAAGGGTGTGAAGCTTTTCGACACGATGAATGCACGCGCTGAGTCGATCGGGGAGAAGCGCAGCTTCAGCGGAGCATGGAAGAATCTCCAGCTCTGCCTGATCCCGTGTCGCAGTTTTTACGAGCCGAACTACGAGACCGGATCGCCGGTGCGCTGGCGGATCGGCTTGGGCTCTGGCCAGCCACTCGCTCTCGCCGGCCTGTGGCGCGCTTGGAACGATCCAGACGGCCCTTCGTTGTCGTTTTCGATGTTCTTAGGGGTGCAAACAGTTACCTGGCGGAACCGTTTGGTGTAAAGTGGTTTTGCCTTTCCCTATTGCCTCATCGAGGCGAGTAGCGGGAAGGGGTCCGGGGGAGGGGCAATGCCTGTGGATAACTTGACTCTGCAGCGGTGGCGTCAACTCGACGCTGCTACGGTGCTTCGCATCCTTGCAGAACACGCGAAGCCTGACGCCTCCTTCGTGCCGGCCAAGGACGCTGCCACGCGACGTTGGCATGCCAATGTCCGAGGGCGTGAGTTCGAACTATTGTTGACTGGCCCCAAGTTTTGGGGCAGTCGTGCGCAGTGTGGCGGTGGCGGCGCCGTGGACCTTACGATGCACCTCACAGGCTACGGGTTCAGACGCGCTGCGACCGTCCTGAAGGAGCGCGGTCTGTGAGGCTCGTCCTCGCCGACCATCACTGCGTGGTGCAGGGGCGCTCGTTCGCTGGCTTTCCGCTACTCATAAATGACGATGGCACCGCTGTCGAGCCTGCCCAAACGTTTCTCTGGGACGTGTTGACCACGACAGGGCGCGTACAAAGCCCTCTCACATGGACCAAGTACGGCCGTGACCTCTATGACTTTTTTGCCTTCATCTCCGCGAATGGACTTGATTGGCGCGCTCCGCCAGCGCTCAGCATGCCAAGCGTGGTGGACTGGTACCGCGACTGGTCGAAGGGCGAACTTGGTCTGGACTCAAACACTGTCAATTCTCGATTGCGTCTGATTGTTCGGTTCTACCAATGGGCACTCGGACACGGGCACATCGAAGCGCTGCCCTTCCGATACCTGTGCGTTTCGACGTCGCGTGCGCCCGGGCTTCTGGCACATGTCGATATCTCGGAGGGCCGGGCCGTCACGCCGAGCGCGCTTCTCCCCCAGAAGCGAGCCTCCATAAAATTCCTGACCGCTGAACAGGTCGCGGTCTGCATGCGCGCGCTCAACAACGAAACGCACAAGCTGATGTTCGAACTCATGGTGCGCAGCGGCCTGCGGCAGGTCGAGTGCCGAACCTTTCCGCTGAAGTACGTCTTCAATCCGTCCAGGCGCCGTGACCTTACACCGGGTCGCATGATTCGTATCTCGTTGAGTCCGACCGATATGAAGCTCAAGTACAATAAGCCACGCGATATCGACGTGCCGTACCGCCTGATGGACGATCTGTGGTGGTATGCGGCGCGCCATCGACAGAAGCGCGAACGCGTGCTCAACGCCAGCCACCGGCAATCGTCACTCTTCCTCACGGAGAGCGGTCAACAGTACGGCGACACCTCATTTACCGACATCTTTGCTGCGCTGGAACGGCGGGTTGGATTTCGGGTGCGGCCGCATATGCTGCGTCACACCTTCGGTACCTACACCCTGATGCGACTCAGGAAGATGGGTTTTGCCGGAGAACCTCTGCTGTATGTTCGTGACCGGATGGGGCATAGCAGCGTCACCACAACATCGGTGTACCTGCACCTTGTCAATCAGCTCGACGCGCAACTCGTCTTGCAGCATGAAGAGGAACTGGACGCCCTCTTTTCCGGCCAGGTGGCATGACATGGCAGGCAAGCGCAAGAGTTTCAAGGCAGCCGCTCCGGTAATCGTATGGACGGAGCCGGACCGCTCCGAAGAACTGAACGTCGTGATTGTCGTCCCAAAGAACCCATCCGGCGCAGGAGTCATCGATTTGGGCCGCTGGCTGGGCCATGGCATTGATGCCTGGGTGTGGGCTTGCGCTCAGCAATTGAGGGTCTTCTTGCGGGGTAAGTCCGTCGCGGCTAGTACGGTGGTGTCCTACGCCAAAGGCGGTCTTGCATACTTCTTCGAGTTCCTCACCAGTTCGGGCTTCCGGGATGGTCCACTCGATGTCGATCTGCGGCACATCGAACTTTTCGTCACTTGGCTGCGGGAGCACCCAAGGTTGGGCCAGTCCTCGCAGAAGAACGTGTACGCAATGACCAAGTCGGTGCTACTGGGGCTAATGGACCGCGGCTTGATTCCCGCCGGAACGGCCGTTTTCCCCCGCAATCCGTTTCCTGGTATCAACCGTGTCAAGCAGGGGCAAGCTCCCCTTTCGTCGGGCGAACGAGCCCGGCTTGCCGACGCACTACGCACCGACATTGTGGCCGCGCACACCGGCTCATTCGGAGCGTCCGATGGCCAGATGCTGGCAGTTTATGCGCTCGCGTTGGCACTTCGAACGGGGCTGAACACGACGCCGTTGCTCGAGCTCCGGCGCGATTGCTTGAAGCCGCATCCGTTCATGCCGCGAATGCGCCTTCTCGAGACCTTCAAGCGACGCGGAAATGCCACTCAGATCAAGTCATTGCGCTACACACGAACCGACCTGGCGCCGAGATCGATTCCCATGGATGGCGTGGCATTGTTAGAGTATCTATTGAAGCGCAATGAACCACTGGCAGCGGTTGCTCCGCCCGAACTCAGGGACGCAGTATGGCTATACCGAGCACAAGCCATGGCCCATCGCGGCAAACTGACCCGACTCACCGAGCCCGCGCTGAAATACAACATTCACGGATTCGTCCAACGACACAGCCTCGTAGGGGACGACGGCAAGCCGCTGGAGCTCACGATGTCGCGGCTGCGTAAGACCATGGAGAACCGACTTTGGCGGCTGAGCAACGGTGACCTCTTCACGGTGTCCGCGATCATGGGGCACGACCCGAAGGTCGCGGACCAGAGCTATCTAGCTGTGACACCAGAGATGCGTGCCAACGCGACGATCGTGGGCGAGGCACTGCCTGACGCGTATCGGACGGCAGACACGGATACTGAGTGCAAGAGCGCCGGAACTCGCGCTCCCGGGGAAGATTTCGAGCGAACGCCAGTCGGCCGCTGCAAGGACAGCAGGCACGGCGACCGGGCACCCAGGGACGGCACGCACTGCATGGACTTCTTGAGCTGCTTCGGCTGTCGGAGCTACGCGATCGTAGGTTCAAGAGAGGACCTGCACCGGCTCTTCAGCTTCTACTGGTTCCTGGACGGCGAGAGACAGTCGCTTCGATCTCGTGACTGGACCGAACACTTCGCGTCGGTAATGACCCAGATCGACTCCTTCACACTGGACAAGTTCGATCACGCACTGGTGCGCGAAGCAAAGGAATGGGCACGATGCGATCCGCTGAAGTTTTGGCGCCGCCGCGGCGCGGCAAATGAGGCGGGGGTTGTTGATGGCACGTAGAGACTTGTCTGTCCTGACCCAGCAGCCTCTCAGCATCGGTGAGACGGGCAGCGAGCCCTGTGCTTCGATTATCATTAGCGAAGTGATCGACGACTCGGGCGAACGGCATGCGCTGAGCCGCTTCGGCGACGATGTATGGGAGCTGTGGCCATTCTTTACGCAATCGAACGTGACTCCAAGCCACAAGCGTATTGACTGGTCGTGCGTGCCAGCAGACTTCCGTGAGGTAAGCAAGGCGGTGATCTACCGGTACTGGCGCGTCGGTTTGCCTGGACGGCCGAGACCGACTGCTAGAACCATGGCCTCAAGCGTATGGCATCTCGCGGTCTTTTTCGGCTACTTGGAGCGACTCGGGATACTTTCGCTGTCGCAGGTGCAGCAGATCCATCTGTCGAACTTCGTGCATGAGCGGAAGACGGTCGACCGAGTGAAGGCTGGGACTCTCGCCCATAACTTACTAGCCGTTGAGCTTCTTTACCGCTTTGGCGACCAGCACGCGGACCGCCTTGCTTTTCCACCTTGGCCAGGGTTGTCAGCTGCTGCCGTGGCTGGCTGGACTGGGAAGGCGGCTCGCCAGTCCGGCAAGACGCCATTGATTCCGCCACTTGTTCTACAGACGCTGTATTTGCATGCCGAGCGGCTGCTCGATCGCGCTGATGTGTTGCTCGACGAGCGTGACACGGGGATGCGATCCGCGTACAAGGATCCTGAGGTTATATTGCTGCGTCACGCCTGTTTCTTCATGCTCGGAGTCTTGACAGGGATGCGATGTGAGGAGATCGTAGGTATCGAGCTTGGCGCAGGAAGCACGGAGCACAAGGACGGCATCACGTACCACTGGGTCGTCAGCATCGAGCACAAGACGAAGAAGGGCCGAGTCCAGTATCTGATGCCTTCGATCGGCCATCGGATTCTGCAAGTCATGGAGCGCTGGTCTGCGCCGCTACGACGGCTGCTGGAGCAGCGCCTTGCCTTATGGGAAGCCGACACATGTCCCTCGGATCGACACGACCGGCTGAGGCGTATCAGCGAAGCCCGGGCCGACCGTCGGCGACTGTTTTTGGGGCGTGGGAGCCATGACGACTCCGTGCGGGCGATCTCAGGAGTCGCCTGCCGCGGGTGCATGCGTGTATTTGCCCGTTCGGCTGGCATTGACTGGGCGCTCGCGCCGCATCAACTGCGGCGGGTATATGCGTGGACGTTCGTGCGTCATCGCCTCGGCAACCTGTTGTTCCTTAAGGAGCAGTTCAAGCATTCCAGCATTGAGATGACACAGCTCTACGCCGCAAACCCGATGCAGGACGAGACGCTCTACGACGAGTTGCTCGAAGAAATCGACACCCACAAGGTCGAACTTATCCAAGGGTGGATGAGCGAAGACGTGCCGCTCTCAGGTGGCGGCGGCCGACGGATTGCAGCGATACGCGCACACAACTATCCAAACCGGAAGGCGCTCATCGAAGAGACCGCTGATTGGATTAGCATCCGAAGCACCGGTCACTCGTGGTGCCTGGCGCAGGACGAAGGGTGCGGTGGCCAAGGGTTGTACGAGCCCACACGTTGTACGTCCTGCAACGACGCGGTCATCGATAGCGCGTTCGCACTGGCATGGTCGGAGATCTACGCGCATCAGGAGGAGCTCCTGACCGAGGCGAATGATCTCGGCGCCGGAGCGATGTGCCGTGTTCAGCGCGATCTGCGGAAGTCTAGAGAGGTGTTGAGCGATCTAGGAGTGAAACTTTATGGCGACCCGGATGGGTACAAAGCAAACATCAAAGAGTGAATCGGGCGACACGCCCAGGCAGCGAAACCGTCAACAGACCGCACTCGAACTGCGCGCAGCGCTTGGGCGCCTTCAGGCCACGGGTGCAACGCCATCGATTGCCGCAGTGGCTAGAGAGGCGGGCGTATCAGCTGCTCTACTTCACAACAAGTACCCCGACTTCGCGCAAGAGGTGCGGGGGCTGGCAGGCAAGCCCCCGCGCCGGCATCCTGACGACCTGCTCACTGTCCTGGAGCTAGAGCGGAGGAAGATCAAGGAACTGCGAATCGAGATCGAAGGCTGGCGGCAGCAAGTGCGCACGCTGGCTTCAGTCAACGAAGCTCTACGAAGAGAGCTTCAGATGCAGCAGGCTATGGCCAGTGGAAACGTCGTGACGCTCCGACGGCCCCCTGAATGTTGATGAGGCACAGTTCAACACTGATCAAAGGAAACAACCGTTGCTTTCGGGCCATCTAAAATGTGCGGAAAGGTCGATGTACGTCCAAGGCGGTGCGGAGCTACGCGGCCAACATCGACCAGTCAAGGTCGCCTCCGGAATCCGCGACAATTAGACACAAATCGCTCAGGGAGCATTGGGATGTTGATTGCCTTCGGAGGACTACCGGGAACCGGAAAGACAACGGTAGCGCAAACACTCGCACGCAAGCTCGCCGCAGTTTATCTGCGTATCGACACGTTGGAACAGGCATTCATCGCGTCTGGGGACGGGCAGGCGGACATTGGACCTGCCGGCTACCTAGCCGCATATGCCGTTGCGGGCGATAACTTACGGCTCGGGTTGACCGTCGTCGCGGACTCGGTCAATTCCTTGCACATTACGCGTAGCGCCTGGAGAAATGTGGCGTTTGATGCAGGTGTGCAGATTTTCGAGATCGAGTTGATTTGTTCGGACGTCGCGATGCACCGTCACAGGGTCGAGGGGCGAAAGGCTGATATCCCAGGCTTTCAGTTGCCGACATGGAAGAGCGTGCTTGAACGTCAATACGAACCATGGGAGGCAGTGCACCTCGTCGTCGACACCGCAAAGGTTTCGGTCGAGCAAGCCGTCGAATCAATCATGCAGCGCCTGTCGCCGGCACCTCCCGAGAATCGAATGGTTTAGTATCTGACACGCCGAGCATGCTGATTGCATGAGGTAGGGTTCGGCCAGCAAGAGACACTCGAATAAGCAGCCTTCATAGTCGACAATCGATCTCCGTTTCGCGAACAATGAGGCTTTCCTGTTGATGAGAAGGACACGGCATGCCGGATGAGACACCTGGGCGCAACGCGCGACTCTGGAAGCGGACGCTGTTGGCCAAGTCTGGCGCGGGCGTGATACCTGCCAATCTTCGCAACGTAACGCGGGAAGACGTACCCTCGCTAGGCGCGCTTCTTTTTGGCGCGTTTCTCGGAACAATCGATGATGCTGGTCAGGCTATGACCCGATACGAATCAAAGGCAACCGCGATTGTCGCCGGTCGGTACGGGGAATGGATTCCGGCGGCATCGTGGGCGATTGAAGAAACTGACGGTCTTCGATCCGCATGCCTCGTTTGCAATTACAAACCGTATGGCTGTCCAGTAATTGCCGTGGTGGCGACCGCACCTTCGTACAAACGAACGGGTGACGGTGGAAGGTTGGTGGACGCAGCACTGTTGTCGCTCGGGGCGCTCGGTTATCTCGAATGCTGCGCGATGATCACCGTTGGGAACGATGCATCAGAGCAGCTATTCAAAAGTCGCGGCTTCTCGCCTGAAACGGCAGCCCGAACCGGCACAGCCTGAACTGTGTATCCGTCTCAGCGCGGCCAATTTGAGCCGTTCGATCGAAAGTCCTAGATCGCCGACAATTTTGTAACGACGCCTGCCTTTCCATGGGATGTTCAGTTCTGGCTGGCGACAGCAAGTCTCGCCGCCAATCCAGCGAAAACCGAAGCAAGCAGGTATTGCGGGGTTCGAGACGGACGGCGTCGAGCCGCCCACCGGCGGCTAAGTTGACTTGCAGAAAGTATGACCGCTCCGTTCACGATCAGACCGATGAAGTTGAGCACGGTGGCGAGTGTCAAAATCTGAAAGGCCACTGGGCCATCTTGCGGACGCAAAAATTGCGGGAAGAGTGCAAGGACGAACAATGCCATCTTCGGATTCAGCAGATTGGTTAGCAATCCCTGCCCGAATATCTTCCCAACAGGAGAACGGGTACCGCCAGCGGTAGGTGAGATCGGCATGGGGGACGCGCGGAGGGTCTTCCATGCGAGATAGAGCAGATAGACGGCACCCGCGAACCGGACGACATCATAGGCGACGGGAACCGCGAGGAATAACTGGGACAGGCCAAACGCAGCCAGCATAGCGTGGCAATAAGTCCCAACCTGAATCCCGGCAAGCGATGCGAAACCAGCAGATCGTCCTTGAGTAACGCTTCTCGACGCTATGAGCAGCATATCCGGACCGGGAGTCATAGTGAGCGCGAGACAGGCCGCTGAAAAGAGTCCGAGAGTTGCGAGGCTAGGCATGACAGGTCCGCTTGTGCGCAAGGCGCGAAAGGGATCTCAGTTTAATGAACGCGTCTTCTGGGGTCAATCGGGCTGGCTGCCCGCTTTCGGCAGCCAAAGTCGATCCGATTGCAACTGACTCGTCGTGAATTCGACAGCGACCGGCCAGTTTGAGATGTTCGGCGTCCATGCCTACTTCGTTGACAATCGGTGGCAACAACTACGCGTGCGGCCATACCTGCGTGCGACCGGCTATCTACGGTCAGACCTCGACAACGCCTCGGGATCTGGTCTGTTACGCCCTAAAATTCGTGCCGAGACAGCCGCCCAACGCGTAGTAGTGTCGAAATACATAATGCAATGGTTTCCATCGTTCCACATCGATCCGGCGGGTTGGCGCCAGCAGCTCAGTATGAACATGGATTCGCAGAGCCTTCAATTCTGCGGCAACCATAGCATCATCGTCGCTCCCAATCCTGTGCATGCGAACAACCCTCGCTTCGATCTGAATCGGACATTCCGCAACCCGATCGGGCACGATACATTCACTTGCTTTCGTATTCAAATCTGCGCATCGAAACTTGTCACGCTCAAATCGATAGCCCATCTGTTTTTTGTTGTCCGGCACAACTTCGGAGCCCGTGGTCGCCGCAATGGCCTCGACGTTCTTCCACAATGAAGCATCGGGCAAGTTGAGCACCGCTTCCGGGCGCTGGAGAATATTGCTATAGCATCGGCCTGCTGTACTCAACCCGATCATGATTGTGTCCGATAGCGCCCAGTATGACGAAATGGGACTCAGGTTGGTCGCGCCGTCGGGATTCACACTGGAAATTAATGCCACGGGAGTTCCGAAGTACAGGACCGGTAGTTCGACAACATCGGTTTGCATGACGCCCTCGCAAAAGCTCAAAGTCGCCCATTCTCGACGCTACTCCCAGCGATATGTTTCAGCGCGTGATGAAGTATCGGGGTCGAGGCGCCGCGCCGGAGCAGTCTGTATGAGCAGGCATCCCATCGGCGTAGTGCCGAAGACGCAGGGGAAGAGAAACATCGAGCGAGTGTCCGTTCCGGAGCATATCGAAGGGCAGTTCAGGGTCGGGAAGCGCCGACCGCCATCCGGCAAGGACCGGCCACTTTCGGACCTTGGGAGCGGCGGCCAGGATTGTCGACAAATCTGATTGGCCATTTGAAAAAGGATGATCGGCTAGAATCTCTCGCAGAGTGCCGCCAGCGGCTCCAGGCTTTGTGCGCACCGCCTACTCCGGGTACACAACACAATGAAAATTCTAAGCGCTCCTCCGTCCGGCTATCCTGGTCTCTCGCTTCGTCAGCTCGAACGACGTGATTTGCCGTTTTGGTACGCGTATCTGTCGAATCACGATGTTGTTCGACACACTAGCTGGAACCTACAGTCAGAAAATGACCTTCTTCCCATGTTTGACGCGCTTGATTCTGAATTGCCGACCTCAATCAGGCGGCTGGCGATCATCAGTGACGTTTCTGGCGAACTGATCGGCACGATAGGGTTTCACACCGTCTCCGATGTCAACCGTACTGCGGAAATCGCTTACGATCTCGCGCCCGACTATTGGGGAAAAGGAATTGCGAGTGCGGTATGTTCAAGCGTAACGCAATGGTCGTTCTCGGCATTCGGATTCGTCCGAGTTCAAGGAACTGTCCTCGAGACGAACGTGAGTTCAGCACGCGTACTGCAGAAATGCCGGTATCGGCACGAGGGGCTGCTTCGCTCGTTTCGCATGGTCCGTGGCACACCGGGAAATTTCCAACTGTATGCGCGTCTGAACGACGACTAGTCGACGGGGCGGGGCGGAGCCAATACATCCTTTTACAGGCGAGGTACGGCCACTTTGAGACGTTCGACACAGTCACCCAGATCGTTAAAAATCGTTTTCTTTGCGTAAACAAACAGGAGCCCACTTTGCCATCGACGAATCTGCGTCTCTACGCCGATACTCAATTCGCAAGTCCATATGCGATGTCGGCCTTCGTGGCACTTCACGAAAAGGGATTGTCGTTTGAGCTTGTAACCATCGACCTGGCCAACAATGCAAACCTCGAACCTGGGTATGCAGCGAGTTCGCTCACGCAGCGTGTACCTGCGCTGATTCACGGCAGTTTCGCTTTGTCCGAGTCGTCAGCAATAACTGAGTATCTCGACGAGGTCTTTCCGGGCACCTTGTTATACCCAAAAGATGCGATCAGTCGCGCTCGCGCACGCCAAGTCCAAGCGTGGCTGCGAAGCGATCTCATGCCCATCCGGCAAGAGCGCTCCACTGAGGTGGTATTTTACGGCGCTTCCGCGGCGCCCCTATCTGCTGCAGCACGTACGGCTGCAGGAAAACTGTTTTCTGCTTGCGAGCTATTGCTTACCGACCACTCGCCAAACCTCTTCGGCGAGTGGTGCATCGCAGACGCAGAGCTTGCTCTCATGCTGAACCGGCTCGTTCTGAATGGTGATACGGTACCGGGAAGGTTGGCTGACTACGCTGCGCATCAGTGGCAAAGGCCGTCTGTTCAGCATTGGGTCGCCCTGAATCGCCCCCCGCTGTGAACCCTCGAACTTGCCGCGCGTGCTTCTTTGTTGCTGTTCATGCTGGCGTCTTGGTGTAGGGCACACGATTGGGCGCGCTCGCTGAGTGTCCGCTCTCTGAAAATGCGACTGACTGTTGCGGGTCGCGTGTTGCCGATCGTGGCCGCGTGCGATCCGGTCAATCTATGCTACTGGCATCAGGCGCCGATCGGCCACTAGCGGCCGTTCGGCGTCGCTGCGTAAATCGTTGACCATCGGATCGAAGAGGGGGCTCGCGATCGTTGCGCGCCCATACTCAAACGCCACGGCTCTTCCGATATCATTAGAGTCAGTGCAGATACGACCGCGAGTAATCGCGCTGTGGAATTCATCCAATCGCCGAAGCCAATGACCATCGCATCAATATCCCAGCTTGATCTTTCGAAATTCCCGCGTCGTATTCTTCTTGAGGGGCCGACCCCCATCCAGCACCTTCCTCGCCTGAGTGCCCGCCTTGGTGGCATCAACATTTTCGTTAAGAGAGAGGATTTGAACGGCTTAGGCGGCGGCGGTAACAAGTTGCGAAAGCTCGAGTTCCTGATCGGGGAAGCAATCGCAAGCGGCGCGGACACGATAATCACTGTCGGGGCAAGACAGTCGAACCACGCCCGCCTGACGGCCGCGGCAGCGGCACGTGTCGGTCTCAATTGCGAACTTGTTCTGACTAGAGCGGTGCCGCGTTTCGACACCGACTATATCGACAACGGCAATATCCTGCTTGATAGCCTGTTTGATGCGCGCGTGCATGATTTGCCGGGTTCGGCAAACGCATTGCAATTCGCCGAAGAACGCGCGAACGAGCTGCGAGCGCAAGGTCGAAACGTGTATGTATGCCCGCTCGGCGGCTCAAGTCCCGTCGGCTGTTTGGGGTATGCGGATTGCGCGGCTGAAATCATGGCCCAATCGAACGCAGTTGGTTTGGTCTTCGATCGCATCGTCGTTCCCAACGGAAGCGGCGGAATGCACGCTGGGCTCGTCGCCGGGTTTGTCGCATTGAACTTGAATCCGTCGCTTATCACTGCGTTCACTGTATATGGGCGGGCCGAACAGGCTCATTCCGCCACACTCGATAAAGCAAATCAAACCGCTCGACTCATAGGTACAGATCTGCGCGTTGATAGCACTGCGATCTCGATTGACGAAGCGCAACTCGGATCCGGCTACGGAATCCCAACCGACAGCATGCGCGCCGCTGTTCGCCTGCTGGCATCGACGGAAGGCCTGTTGCTTGATCCCGTATATGGTGGAAAGGCCTTCGCGGGTCTCGTGGAAAGCGCCACCTCCGGAAACTACGTTGCCGGTCAAAATATCCTGTTCGTAATGACCGGTGGGCTTCCGGGGCTTTTTGCTTACCGAAGCGAGTTTTAACTTCGCGTGTTGCGTCGGCAATTTGAGTGGCTGCTTCGAATCGACCTGAAGGTCTCTTCCGGGTCGTTAAGCGCCGATCACGACGGCGCGGCGATGGCCGTCTTATGAAGGGGCGCAGTGGACCAGACAGGCCGACGCTTCGTATGCCGATGCGCCGCCGGACCGCACTATTGCGCTTCGGTTGGACGGCTCCTGGTAACGGTTACCGCTATTGAGAAACGATGCTTACCGTCAATGCCGAGAACCATGCGCTCATGCGGCGCTTTCATAAGCCGGGGGCCGAGAAGCGATCGGTGATCATCTTGCGGCCTGAGCAATACCAAGACTGGCTTGGCTGCCGCACAACGGACGAGGCGCGTTCGTTCCTAAACCTGTTTCCCGCTAACGAGATGGCCGCCGCGCCGGCGCCGATTCCACCGCGGCGCCCGAAACCGAAGTCTGAGGTGAACGAATCGCTCCTGTAGAGCTACGGTTGTGCGGCACATCCTTGGTTCACCAACGCTTACCGGCATATTGACCATCCGTCGGCAATTTGATCATGATGCCACCTTGTGATCCGAGTCGGACGTGCTCGTCTTGTAGGCGAGCTAATAGCGACTTCGCAGCACCAACAATTTTCCCCTGGTTATTTGCTTCCAGGCCGTAATGAATTTCCAGGGCCTCAGCATGCGCTCTATCTATGACGCGCCGGTAGCGCACCACCTCTAGGATTAGCCGACGAAGGGCTGGATCGCGACAAATCCGCCATAGATCACGCAGGTCTCCATTGGAGACGGGCTCGAAATCCTCGATTTTGAGCGACATGATTCTGCATCACAAAAGCTGTATGGATATACAGTATAGGCGATGCGCAGCGTGTCTATCGTTGGTCTGGCGAAACGCAAGGCGCAAAGTGTTCTCGGCTTGTTTCGAAGGTCGCGACTCCAAGGAAAAGGATGTTGTTGCGGGGATGACTTCACGATTCGGATTTTTTTCGTACGATGGCTGCGGTGCACAATCAATGAAATCAAAGACTTAACTTCGCACGTGCTGGCGACATGATTCCCGTTTCTGTGGAAGGTCTGATCTTTCCCCAGTAAGGCTTTGCGGGCGGCTGACGTACGTCTTCGTCCGGATCCTGAAGACAGCCCCAAATGGCTTTATCAGCGCGGTATCGAGGTGTACGACAAAAAAAAGCCACCCCGTGCATGGGGCGGCTTTTTGGTATAGCTTGGCTTAGCAACCCATAGGGGCTGCGACGCGGTTTTAGTGCCAGAGCTTCAGGGCGTCGCCGACGATCAAGACGATCGTTGCTATGGACCCGACGGCGCCGGCAATGACTGCGGACAGCGACAACATGGCTTCCTTGCCATGCGCGCGAGGAAAAAGGCGATGTGCGATGGTAGTCATAGTCGGATCCTCATTGAGCCCAGAAGTGGGCGTAACCAAATAATGCGGCAGAAAACACAGTGAATATTATAGTATAAAACGCGGTCGGATAGTCCTTGGCGAAAGTCCGCCAGGCAAAGCCGTCCAGCGCGTCAGCCGTATCCACCGCACCTTTCGTCGCGAAATACCCGCTCGTGTAAACCAGTCCGAGCAACGCAACGAAAACCACCGGTGCCCAATTGGGCAGTCCATGCTTTCTGATGCCGTCGAGTGTATCGGAGACGGCCGCAAAGCACATCAGCAGGCCGACCCATCCAAGCTGCCCGTCCTTGAACAGCATGACGATCCGGCGTCTTCTGAGCGCGTCCAACCTCTCAGCGTCGTCCCGAATGTTACGCGCGGACACGATTTCCAGCCACATACCCAAAATGGGTGCGATGACTGGAAGCACGAGGTTGATGAACAACCACATTACACCTTCAAGCATATCTGTTTTTCTCCGTAGAAGCGCTCCGGTCGCCCGCCTTTCCGCCATACCAGACAGGTTCGTCCAGCGTGCGTGAGCGCAATCATATACATGGCGTTCGGATATGCGCCGCCACAAAAAACTCAACGCGACTTTTCTTTGTCGCGACATTCCTTGTGCTTAGTTCATCGCCCGGTAGCACGGGCTTACACAAGGAGATTTCTCAATGAGCAGCGAAACGAACATTCGGGCGAGCGGGGTAGCGATTGTAATAGCAGGTTCGGTCGACGGAGGGTTGAACTCAGACGTAGTGCTTTCGTCCCAGGCGCTGCGCGACCGATACCCTAGAAAGGGCAGCATGCCAGCGGAGTTCGTCGAGAAGCTGTACGAGCTGCGTGAAATGGAAGTAAGGCACTTGGCACTGTTGCCCGAGATCTCGCCAACGCATCTCCATGGTCTGGATTGGGGCGCCCGCGCCCTTGTCGCAGATCTGCTCTTCACGCGTTGCAACGCCGATGCACAGCGCGCGCTGTTAGATGATTCGCACCATTTCGTGCGCAGCACCGCTGCCCTGGTTGCCAGGAGAGCGGCGGACGCTTCACCTCATCCATCAAAAGCCACCGCATCACGAGTCGATGCGATCGATCGCCGGGAAGCAATCGCGCAGGAGCTCGCAGCGGCAGGGTGTCGCATGGAGTACGACCCGGGCGCAATGCTCGGCGAGGGACATTTGCTGATTCGCGTCGCGGATGGTGAGATGGTCGACGAGCCAGATGATCCGATCGCACATCTTGCGAAGGAATGGTCGGATCTTACCGATGCAGCCGAGAGTGACGGAACCTAGCGATTGCAAACCACGAACCGCGCTTCCTTTCGAAGCGCGGTTTTTTTTGTCCTCACATCTCCTGGGCTCAGTTCATTGTCCGCAGCCGCGGACTTACTTTCAGGAGATCGAATGATGGAAAGCGTACAGGTTGAAGTTGCAGACAAAGCAATCGAGATTCTTCAGCGAACCCGCGATGGCGACACGTTGGAGGCGAGAGACCTCAAACTCGTCGAACAGGCGGTAAACGGTGCGTTGAACGAGGCGGGCAGGGATCTTTTCGAAAAGCTCCATAGCTCGGTAATTTCGGGAGCGTATGCAACCACGCGTCACTGGTTTCACGGCATAGAGCATCTGACTCGTGATCATCAAGGGTACGTGTTCTGGAAGGGCAGGCAGATCGAGCATTACTCGCACAGCGATCCTGCCGAGAGCAGACGCGACGCGCTCGAGCTTGCGGAGCGCTGTCGTGCACTCGAGTCAAAAGGGTTTCGCGTCTCAGGAGGCGCACTCAGTCGGATCTGTATGCTGCAAGCGCCGGCCGACACCCCCTGGCTACTCGCACTGCAGCGATATTACTGCTTCTTTGAACCTTCGGAAGGGCGATTCCCACTGACGGATGAGATCTACGGAATCTTCTACCGTACCTCAGCAGTCGGCGGTGTGGTAGTTGTTTCCCGCAATGCAGAAGGGCTCCTGATCCAGCGACGGGACAGCGGGTATCAGGCTTTCCATGAGTTGCAGGACAGGGGACTCACGAGTATGAAGGTCGACCCAGACTATGCAGAGATCTGTCGTAGATTGGAGCTGATGGACATCACGCCAGCAGTACTTGATGCTGCAATTTCCGGAGCGTAGGCGACAGCCTTACCACCACAACACAATGCCCGCGATCTCCCCGAGACGCGGGCTTTTTCTCGTCAGCTGCATTCACCTTTCATGGTCAGATGGGCGGGTCAATGGCGGACGGAACGTCCGGCGCAGCGAACCATTGACGCGCCCATCTGACCATTGACGCTCAAGGGCATGTGGCTGGCATAGCTGTTCGATGCCAGCCACCGAGCCCGTCCGGCGGCAAGGACTTCCCCGCCTGTGGGCGGGGTTAGGGGTGGGCAGTCTGGGGTGCGAGTTCCGGTCAGCATCACCTCCGACCTCACCCTTGTCAACGGCTCCCCGCTTCGTCACCGTCTGCGAGCACTGGATGCCTACGCAACCGTACTGACACATCATTCTGGAGCACGCCGCAGTCCAATAGCACACTGCGACTAACCGTGTTCCGACGCTTTGCGAGCTCGCGAAATGGCCTCAGGGCGCTGGAGCAGCGTGGCCGCGTCGACGTTCAGCGCGATTGCGATCTTCTCTATGTTGTCGATCGAGACATTGATTCGAGCTCGCTCCACCTGACTGATAAATGTGCGGTCGAGGTTTGCAGCGAAACCAAGCTGTTCCTGTGAGACACCCGCTGCGACGCGACAAGCCCGTACGTTGTAGGCAAGCAGCTCGCGTAGTGTCTTGGTCGGCTGGGATGGAGAAGGCGGTTTCAGTGTTGGCGACATGAACGCAATGCTTTCAATTCGAAGTATTTACATCCACGGCTTTTACATCACGTATGAGCGATAGGGCGGACCCCAATCAGTATGAAAGACCTTGTCAATCAACTGATGGGATGAATTAGGCCAGACCTCTGTCTCTGTGCCGTCTGCGTGGCCGGCACTGAAGTGGTCTTGCAACGGGTCGATCCAGTCGTCTAGTGTCTGTATGCGGAATACAGCGGGCCGCCTCTACTGTTCGGTCATACGACTACCGGGCGGCCGTAGTTTCGCGCGACGGGCAATGGACACGCAGTTATTAGGGCTTCGGGATCGGTTTATTAAAAGCGTTCTCCGGCAGCTCCATGTGTGCGTGCTCGAGCAGAGTCCGCTTCGCGTACAGTTCGTACATCATCACGAAGGCCAATTGAACGCTTTCTGGTGTTTCGTTCCAGTCATCAGGGCTGGGCACAAGAACGTTTGCAGATGGATCGAGTTCCAGCTTTCTAAGCGCTAAGGCCAGAGATTCCTTTACGCCGTGAGAGACCACGCAGTCTTGCGCAGTGATGTAATTGCACCAGACCAGGATTGTCAGGACTGGCACTCCAAGGAACTTGGCAAACTTCTCTACATTGCTTTTGTCTCCTCCTCCTAGCCATCGGTCTCCAGCAAGAATACCTACCACGTGCGAGTAGGACAGTCCAAGAATCTCCGAGAGTCTTCGGGCATCAATGTTATGGCGAGCCATCATCGTCTTGACCTGGACGATGAGTTGACGCTGCTTCTCGAGGTAAGGGTGATCCATGTTTTATGTCCTGGGGACGAAAGTAAAAGTTGAGGTCGATCACTTGTGAGGTCGATCACTTATATACTCAATTTACGAAAATCTCACAATTGCTTTCTAAAATCTGTTGCAGGTTCCGCCTGGTAGGTTCTAGCAGGCCAAAAGCCGGAATCTTCGGCAAATTTTTCGTAGTCTGGCCAAAATTATTTCTTGCGGAGATTTTAAACTAGGATGGGAGTTCCTCAAATGGGAGCTTTCCATGACCGAAAAGTCCATCACATTACTGTCTGTTGCCGCACGGTCAGTACCTGCAAAACACCAGTACTTCCGGGGCTTCAAGAACGTTGTCTACCTCACGGGTCACATTCATTCGCTCGAGGGAGCAACGATCTGGATTCAGCTGACGAATAACCTGAATCTCCTCGTTCCCGTGACGGTGCCACCCGGAATCCGGCTACCGAGACCGTTCAAGGTGCGTGAGGCGGTAAAGATGATCTGCCAGGTTCAATCTCACACGGAAGAGAGCGGAGAGCCGGGCCTTCGCGTGTACGCCCGTTCGTTTGAACGGCCGAACGTCCTCGAGCTACCGAACAAAAGCGCGTTTGAGAAGGTCGTTCCAGAACGCGCGCCTGAGGACAAAGACTTCCGCCCCTACGGTAGCGGCTACCGCGCGAGCAATGCGTGCAATCAGGTGAAGATTGCAGGCATGGTGGTGGGCATCAGCGTTCGAAAGACGGAAGTGGATCCGGGTGGCGAGGTCGTTCAGTCTGGGGCCTGTACGATTCTTTTGCGACAGGACACCGAGGAGGAAAACGTGATTCCCGTCAAATACTATGGGAAGCTCGCCGAGACAGTTGCTTCGTACATCAAGCCCGGCGACATGATCTACGCCGAGGGCAAATACCGGGTAAAGCCTGTCGAGATCGAAGGTGAACTGGTCGACGGTAAGCCTAAGGTGCGCCGCGTTCCGTTCATTCAGATCATGGAACCATCACTGCCGACTGCGATCGACATCGTTTATATCGGGGGTCCCGTAGACAAATACCCATCCTGGATGATCGAGATGCATCAGCGCTTCAAGCGCGGTGCGAAGCGCGCAGAACGCCCCGCGAAGCAAACTCCCGCGGCGCCGACTTCCACTGCGTCAGAAGCGTCAACGACCACTGGAGTGACGCCAGCAAAACGCGAAGTTGACGTAGCGACGCTAGACCTCGAAAGCCATCCTCTGTGGGCGACCCTTTCCGCAGAACACCAGCAAATGTGCCGTGATAATCCAGAAGACCGGAAGATGATTCTTGGGGAGTAAGCCATGAAATCCCTGATCATCGCGGAGAAGCCGTCGGTCGCGAAGGACATCGCCAAGGCGCTCAATGTACGGGTTGTCGGGGACCATTGGGAAAACGACTCCCTGGTGATCTCCAATGCGGTCGGGCACCTTCTGGGGCTGACTGCGCCACCCGAAATTGCGAGCCAGCTCCCGGTCATTCCGGAACGCTTTGCGTTCGAGGTCCGGGATAAGGCGCAGAACCAGTTGAACAAGCTGATTACGCTGATGAAGCGACCGGATGTCGACACGGTGATCAATGCGTGTGACGCTGGTCGCGAAGGAGAGGAGATATTCCGGCTGATTGTGGAATACGCTCGCACATCCAAAACGCTAAAGCGGATGTGGCTTCAGTCAATGACGCCTGGAGCCATTCTCCAGGCCAGCAAAAACCTGCGCAGTGACGCGCAGATGCGGCCACTCGCCGACGCTGCCCGAAAGCGCAATGAGAGCGACTGGATCGTTGGGATCAATGTCACCCGCAGCTGTTCGCGTATACGCGGCGAGCAAACCACTGCTGGCAGGGTGCAGACGCCGACCCTCATGATCGTCGTGGCGCGCGAAGAAGCGATCCGCGCTTTTGTGGCACAAGAATACTTCGAGGTTCAGGCGCGTTTCACGCTTGCGGCCGGAGCGTATGACGCAACGTGGCACTGCCCTGCGGAATTGGTTAAGCCTGGCGCGCCGGCAGAGAGGTTGTGGGAACGGGGAAAGGCGGAGGCGATTCTGTCCCGCTGCACTGGACGCAATCCGGATCGAATCGAAGAACACACAACTCCAAGCCGCTCGGCCGCACCGGTGCTCTTCGACCTGACAACGTTGCAACGCGAAGCGAACCAACGTTTTGGCCTCTCTGCTCACAACACGCTGAAAATCGCGCAGGCCCTCTATCAGACCCACAAGGTTCTGACCTATCCTCGCACGGATTCGCAGGCGTTACCGGAAGACTATGTGCCGACTGTAACCCGGACCGTCGAGGCCCTTGCGACGCAAGGATATGCAGAAGCTGCGCGGCGGGTGCTCGATAACGGGTGGATCAGGCCGACAAAAAAGGTCTTTGATAACAGCAAGATCTCCGACCACTTTGCCATCGTTCCCACTGGATCCAATCCACAGGGTTTGTCGGCAGACGAGGCGAAAATCTACGATCTGGTTGCAAGGCGACTGCTCGCCGTCTTTCATCCAGATGCGGAATTCGCAGTGACGCTGCGTACAGCGTGGATTGGCGATGACCGATTCGTCGCACGCGGCAAAGTGCTTGTCGCACAGGGATGGCAAGCCGTGTATGGGGACGCCCCTGCGAAGAAGGCCAAGAAGGGTACCGACGGCGACGCGGAGGCCAAGCTACCAGCACTGGGCGCAGGTGAGCGAGGCAAGACCGAGTCCATGAAAATCAGCAAGGGAGAAACAAAGGCGCCACCTCGGTTCAACGAGGCAACGCTACTCTCCGCCATGGAGCATGCAGGAAAGGACGTGGCTGACGATGCGCTGCGCGAAGCGATGGCCAAGAAAGGACTGGGCACTCCGGCCACGCGTGCGGCGACGATCGAGAAACTGCTCGAGGAGCAGTACATGACGAGAGAGCAGCGCAACCTCGTTCCCACAGCAAAGGCCTTCGAGCTGAAGGCGCTGCTCACACGGCTTGATGCAAAAGTGCTGCTTTCGCCGGAGCTCACGGGAGATTGGGAGGCGCACCTGAAGCGTATCGAGGAGGGGCAGGCGAAGGGGTCGGAATTTCTCGATGGAATCAAACGCCTGACGGTCGATATCGTCAACCGTAGTCTACAGGTACCGCCCGCCGCAACGTGTGAAGCATGCGGCAAGCCCATGATGCGGCGCGAGGCAAAGGGAAACAGGGGCCATTTCTGGGGATGCACAGGCTTCCCCGCGTGTTCGGCAACCCGTCAGGACGTCGATGGCAAACCCGGCGCGCAGCAGGCCGCGCCTACTTCGACTTCACCAACCGGCGAGACCTTCGCTTGTCCGACTTGCCGCAAGCCCATGATCAGGCGCACAACCCAGAATGGGGCTTTCTGGGGCTGCAGCGGTTACCCCAAGTGCAAGACGACTCTTCCGGACGCTGACGGGCGGCCGGGCGAGGCACGGACATCCCGTGAGGCACCGGGGAAAGTGACCGCGACAGCGAAGGGGGTCACATTTCCGTGCCCAAAGTGCGGCAAAGCGCTCATGCAACGAAAAGGCGCAAACGGCCCCTTCTGGGGTTGTACGGCCTACCCGACGTGCAAGGCGACGTTGCCCGACGATAACGGCAAGCCGGGCGTCAGAACGGCCGACGTCGCGGGAAAAGCAACCCGTTCTGAGGTCGAACGGCTGACCTTGCCGCCGGCTCGGCCAAAACCTCCGACAGGAGCCACCGAGACGTTGGCGAAGTCCGGAACCGTCGCCGTCGCGGAAAAACCCGCATCGTCGACGCCGGCGAAAGTAACCGGCGGACCTATCGGATCAACGTGTCCGGGTTGCCAGAAAGGTAAGCTCACACTCCGCTCCGCGCGCGCGAGTGACCGCCCATATGCCGGTTGCACTCATTTCCCCGAGTGCAAGTACTTCTACTGGATGGATAAGCCGTGATATCGCGTCAGCAGCCCATCATCAAGGCTACCGCGTTTGTCTCGATCTTCTGGTGGTGTCTGCTGACGCTGTGGCACGCCGGCTGGAGCTTGAGAGATATGGTGTTGCACGGCGCGACGATGGGCTGGGAATATTCTCTCGCAGTCATCGTTTCCGTTGCAGCCGGTATTGCCGCAGGCTCGGCGGTCACCACGTATTCGATCTGGTTCGACAGGCGCCAGGTGCAAAAAGCGCTGAAGGGAAGGATCGAGCGGGGTGTCAGCATTACGATCGGACCCATACCGATTCATCTCGGCGAGTTGCCGCGCGACGACAAGTCGCTTGCAGAGCATGACGTCGCGGCAGTCCGCGAGATTAGCGAAGACGGTTCAACCGGCTTCCTGAATCAGTGGCACACGCATTTCGACTCGAGTGCGCCGGAGCACAGCAGGCTCATGTACGCGCTGGAGCGGGTCATGGCACAACACCGCGCGCTGCCAGCGACCCACGTTCCAGGAGGCCACGGCGGTCGCAATCTGCTCGTTCATAGCCTGCTGGTTTGCTGGTACATGGTGAAGCTGGCTCCGTCGCACACCTACAACGGCACAATCAAGCTGCCTGACTTCAAAATCACGTTAAAGCTCAAAGAACCAGCGTATCAGTTCGACGGCGCCGACCCGCTTATCGCCCTGGTGGGACTCGCGCACGATATCGGGAAGATCGAATGCTACGAGTACGATGACAGTGGTGCGCTGACCGGTTGCCGTCGTGACCACGATCTGACGGGCTCGCGCATACTCGCGCGGATGCCGGAATTCTGGGATCTGCCTGACGATGACCGCGATACGCTATCGCTTGTAGTTGGGCATTACCACCATCCCCAGGACATGCCCACTCTCGATGGGTTCGAGGTCCTGTCCGATCGCAATCACGCGATGCTCGAGCTGCTGATCCGAGCGGATGTTCTCTCGTCCAAGCGCGAAGCGGGCCTGAATGCTGCGGCGGCAAAAGGCGAGCTGGGCGGCGAGAGCCAGTTTGTTGAAACAATTGAAGGCAAGGATCTCTGGAAGGCGGTCGAATCCGTTCTGACGCGCGTTGGCACGATCAACGGTCGAACGGGCTCCGGGAACATCGGCTTCAAGTATCGCGACCCGGCTAGTGGCGCGAATCTTGTCTACCTCGTCGAGAAGGATTTCATTGACGCTGTCAGCGCCGAAGCGCGTGTCACCAACACCATTCAGGAACTCAGGAACGACGTATCCGCGGTCTCGAAAAAGGTGTTGATGCTTTTCAACGATCGTGGCGTGCTGTTCACGGATCGCGAACGCAGTCCCTCGACGGCACTCTATAACGTCCAGTTTTTCGCGGCGAAAAGCTACTGGGCGGACCGCGAGCGCAAGGTGCCTAAAAGCGGAGAAGAGCGGGGCGCGCCGGCGTTCCGGTTGGGCTCGGTCATTGTCATCAGGGCCGACACCCTTTTCCCTGCGCTCGGCCAGTTAGCGGATTTCGACAAGGTGCCCGTAATCGGCAAGTCGAGGCTGGGTATGGGCGGCGTTCGCAAGGCGGGAGGCGCCGATCGCACCACTATCGCTGATCTTGCGCTCGGTGCTGAACTTCAGCCTGAAGTTACTGACTCGGCACCCGCGGGGGATGCAGGCGAGGAAATGCCCGGTGGGTTCGACCCGCTTGGCGCCGCTCTTCAAGCGCAGGAGGCGATTCGGCGTGCGAAGGAGTCAACGGCGCCCTCGGCGCCAGCCGACGGGAAGTCGACTTCGGAAGTGAATTCTGACAGCGGCGACGGCGGCACGCCTTGGGACGACGAGGAAACACCGTGGGACGAACCGGATATCGGCGAGTCAAGCCCCGGGGCTGACCCAGCACCGGATTCATCTGAGTCGCTATCGGCGCCCGTTGATAATGGAGAAAATGTAACGCAGGATGGCGAGAATTCAGCCCCCCCTTCTGCCGACCCGGCGCCGGCGTCGACGTCGGGCAAGCAATCCTTGTCGCCACGCACCCTCTCAAAAGCTGTCCGTTCGATGCTATGGACGGGAATATCGAAAGGGGAGCTCGTGCACCGCGAACTTGCCGCCGATGATGATAGCCCGGGTAACAAGGTAATGTGCCGCACGGCCGACGTGAAAGCCTACATGGCCACGCGCTCGAAGCTTTCCTATACCTTTGAAGATATGGACGAGGCCATCAGGCAAGGTGTGATAGATGGCGTGCTGGTCGTCGGTGTGTGCTATCAGATCCTGCGCGACGCGCCGCGTGGCGGCGCATGACAACGATGAGCGCCGGCGGCGCCGATCTTAGCCGCCGCGCGCCTTACCTGAGTTTGTGCCCTGCTTCTCAAGCTGCAGCACAACCCGGTGGATTGAGACCAGCGTTTCCAGGTCAACCGGTTTGCGATTCTGCTGCCACCAGCGGTACATCGTCGACTCACTAACGGCCTGGCCTTCGGGCATATTCGCAGTGCACAGGACCGCAATCTCTCGAGCCGCCTTTTCGGGCGATGACTTGAGTCGCAGGCGCTTGCGCCAATTCTGAACGATCGTTTGCATGTCATTCGTGATCAGAAAGGCAGTATCCCGCTTTTTGAGTAACTGGGCGCGAAGGGCCTGCGCACGCGCGAGCAGACCCTGCGCCTGTTCGTGCCGATATACGTTACCGGAGAGCAGCGCGGACACCACGGTCGTCGACGCCTCGAGGGCCTGTGCGAAACTTCGGTTCGTCATGCCGAGCTCGAGGCGAATCTCCAGCAATTCGCGGGCGGTCGGTTGGAGCTCCCGAACGGCCGGGTCTGGGGAAGTCTTCGCGTCGGCCATCTCCCGCTCGATTTCAATCGAGTGCGCTTCGTCAATGAAGCGGGGTTTCTCGGTAGTCAGGTAGGGGGACAGTTGCGTTTTCATGGTGGAATCGCCTGAGGATTTTCGCGAATTATACGGGTCAATTTTATTTCTCGAACCAAGTGGTCGTCCGGCGCGACGATAACCGGAATCACTGCGAGGAATCGCCTGAGGCCAGCCCAATCGTTTGATTTTTTCGGCCAGCGCGCGCTTTGCGCTTTCCTGATCGAGGCTGATCTCGACATGATTGCCCGTCGCGGGTGAGGCGATCGTGGCCTCGTCCGGGATGCGGCTTACCGCATCTGAGTGGTCCTCATCATCACCGTCGTCCAATAATACTTCCCGCTGCGCGTTGCGCAAGGTGCGAGCACAGTTCTCCGCCGTCGCAAACACGAGGGAGTACACGTTTGCGGGCTCGTCGAGGTTCGCGAGCAGCTTCTCCGTGAGAATGAGCCACATGTTCATCATCAGATCGTCCGCGTCGCAGCTATACGCGAAGGCGTGTCGCATGGTCATCGCTCTTACGCGTGGACATTGAAGCCATGCCCGGGCCAGCTCCGGCGACTGACCTGTCCACGCCGACCGGGGTAGCCGGCCAAGTGCCACGTGCAGTACACCGGGCGGACGCATCGATGTACGCTGCGTCAACTGGCCCGTGCCAGAATCCAGGCTGACATGGCCGGAGATTTCGATCTTTTCCATTTGTGTATTTGCTCCAGGGTTCTAACGGCGAGCCCGGCTATGCCCCGTTCTCGCGTGGAAGTCGTGAGCAGGCGAGCTCCATCTTCTCGAGGGCGTTGTCTCCGGCGCAGGCGTAGTGGATCAGGGCCTCGCGGGCGACAGCATTGAGGTTCCGGGACGCGTCCCGAACCGCGATGATGCGAGCCAGCCCGTGCTCAAGACAGCTTGAGTGAGGAGGCAGCGAGCGCTCAACGCGTGAGGCGAGGTCCGCGACCGTTTCTGTCGTATGGACGTCGAGTCTGACGTTGCCGGCTGTGTCGACAATGATCCGCGGAACGCCGAACGTTGTGGCCCGGACATAACGGGCGATCGAGCGCAGGAAGTCGTCGATCGGGTGATCAGGCGATAGACGCGTATCGTGGCCGGTATGTCGCATCGTGTATGGCGCGGCAGTGAGTTATGGGAAAAGCCTTGCCTGCGGGCCGATCCGGTCAGGAAGGAACGGTCCCGAGGCCGTACTTTGGTTCAGTATTCATGGGCGCCCGATAGTCGACCCGTTCCGGCACACGGGCGTGACTTTGTAACCACAAGCGGGCGCTCTGCCGGGCGGTATCCTGCTGGTTCGGGTTGAGCCCATTCATCGCAGCCTGGGCAGCGCGGGCGTACGAAGGGTAGCCCTCGGAAGCAATCAGAAGCCACCGTGCTGCAGTGACAGGGTTTCGATCGAGCAGAGAGTTGGGATCTGAACTCTGGATAACGGCCAAGGTGTACATCGCCTCCCGGCTCCACAGATCCGCTGCGGCTGTGAGCTTGAGGTTCGCTTCGACCTGGTTGGCTTGCATCCCAATCCCACGCAACAGGCAAAGGCCAAACTTGTAAAGTGCATAGGGCTCCTGGCCCGCGGCCGCAGCGCGGTACCAGCGAGCGGCTTCGTCGAGGTCTCGTTGAACGTTCAGGTATCCATGCTCGTAGACGTTTGCAAGATTCATGGCAGCCGGGACAAACGCGTGCTGATCATCCCCTGCCGACGCGGTGAACCATTTCACTGCGGTCGCGGGGTCGGGTGAGATGCCATTGTCCCCGTACAGGTAGATGAGGCCCATGTTGTAGGCCGCGAGGGTGTTTCCAGTGATGGCCGTCTTGTCCGCGGCAGTGCGGCACGCGATACCGTAAGCCTTCATCGCAATCGCTAGATCTTTGCCGACACCAGGCGCCTTGCCAACGTGGTGCAGGTACCCGAACTGGAACGCTGCCCAGCGATCCCCGTTGTTGCCGCGTTGACGCAACTCTTCGAAAGCGGCGTTGCTGCCGGCAGCAGCTGCACGATAGAGGTTGTACGCGCGCTTCTCACCGTTGTCGAAGAGGCTAAAGGGTGCGAGCTGCGCGCGAGCGCCTGCGGGAATGGCAAGGAGAGTGACAATCGTGAAGAGGGCTGATCTCCGCTTCGTTTGGATCGCCGTCATTTCAGTCGCCATCACCACTTCCTCCGTCGCTACCACCTGCACCGTCAGCGCCGTCCGATGCCCCCCCACCACCACCTCCGCCGCTGCCATCGGAGGCGGGCGCGCAGAGCTGGGCCATGCTCGGAAATGACTGTTGAGCGGCCTTGGGGTTGACCGCTCCCCCATTGGAGTAGGACGTCGCATATGATTGCATGGCCTGAATCCAGGCTGCGCATGGTGTAACGGTTGAACCAGCGGGGAGGCCCATGGATGAGAGCGCATTCGCCGCGCTTACCGCGCCGCTTTGCATGGCACTTGTTTCCTGCTGCGATGTATACGGTGAAGTGAGTGGCGCGTTCGTCATTCCGGTACTGCCAGCGTTCGCACCGCCCAGCGAGCTGCCGACAAGACCGGTAGTACTCCCCGGAGTGCTACCGGCGGAGGAGACCAGTTGACCCGCTCCGCTCGCCTGCGACGTCACAGACGCGGACGCGCCGGCGGCGGCCGAAAACCCGTCTGATACCTGTGCTACCGCGCTTTCCGGTGTTGCCGCGACTGGCAGGCCGGAAAATAGCGTCACCCAGATTAGCTTTTTTCGCATGTGATGTCCTTTGTTGTCACCGTCACTCTTCGCAATGGTCTACCCATCGCCAAACGAGATACGCTTCGTCCTCACCGGTTCCGGGCACCTTTCGACCCAACCCCCAGAGGTATTCAGATGAACCAACACTGTGGGCACACCGGTTTTCAAGGAACGAGACCGGATTGATCGAGCCTGCGTTCAAGGAAGGATCGCTGTCAGTCCCGACCGAGTTACCGGCCTCGCTGACCGGGAACATCATCGTCATCTTGAATTCGCTCTTGTTCATGACGGGCATAGGAACGGGACTGCAGGCGCCGCTCACCACCGCTTCCCCGACAGTCGTCATGCCGTACTTCGAATTGACGGCGCCGTACCTTGCCATGGCATTCATCGTGTACATGACCTTGGCAGCAACAAGCGACGATCCGGTAGTGACGTCCTTGTTGCCGAAGTTGCCGGTTAGCGGGTATGTCGCTCCCCAGCACCCCATCCACCAGAACATTGCGTCGTCGGCGGCGCCGGCAATACTTGCGAGGCCCGATGCCATTTCCGCCGCGCAATCAAGCGGCGCGGCGATCATCGCGACAGGATTTTCGAAAGCAGCCGCTTCAGGAAACAGCAGATTAGAAAGTGCTTCGTCGTCCCAGAAAGGAAGAAACAGCGACGACATATACGAGTCATCGCTTATTCCGAGATCGGCACTTCCCGATCCAACTATGGTCGCGAATATAGAGGACAGAGGGAAGTCGTAGAGGTTGAATTGCCGAAAGCCGCCTTCGGCCAATGACCCGGACTCTGCTGTTCCTCCGGAGCCACCCGTGCGTCGACCGGCACCTAGTGTGCTCCCGAGATTCAGGCCTCCGAGCATCGGCGAGCATCCGGGCGAGCGTGTGGTCTCAATAACAGAAATAGGTACCCACGTGCCCTCTGGGTATCCGGGAATCTGGATATCAAACGGTCCATCGCACCAGCAGATTGTCTGGCGGACGGCATCATAAGGCGCGTCAACATCGTTTGGCGGAATGACGTCTACGCCCGCTATGACTAACGGGAACATTGAGTCGTAACAAAAGTTCGTGTAAAGGTCTGAAGGAGACGCAACGTTGCAACCCATGGCGACGCTTTGCGCCTGGACGCTGGCCGGATGCAGCAAGAATGGGATGACGAACGCGAGAAGCCGGAGAAAGTGCGTCATGGCCTACATGCCTCCTTCGACTCGGGGTGAGAACGTCTGCACGACAAGCAAGCCGTTTTCAGCCGTCAGCAGACTTGGAGCGGCCTGGAGCTGGAAGCGCTTGACAATAATCTTGTCGAGCATCATGGGCTTGATCCCGGTTTGCTGAACAAGCGTGCTCAGGCCCTCCTCGTCGAAGTGCGTGACGAGCAACCGTCCGTGGGGGTAGCGCTGCATCCATGTGCGGGCCATCGCGATTTGTCGCTCGTCGGCTGGGTCGATAATGACAATCGCACTTCCAGGCAGTCCCGACTTGGCGAGTGGGTTGTAGCGTGTCCCCTTGGCTATGATCAGATTGCCTTTCTGGTCTCGGATGTCTTGAGGGAACGTGACGCTCAGGTCAACGGTATACCGTGTGTCACGCTGTGCGAGCGGAAGCGGGGTCCCCAGATTCATCTGGCGCTTCATGTTTGCAGCCGTTCGACCTTGCCATGCCTTCCAGTCGTAGTGCTGCATGCGGTCGCGGAATACGTCGGCGAGATCCTGCTCGCTCACGGGCCACGTCATACCGGTAGCGCGAGATTTAACGCCGGCGTCGATATCGCGGGTTGCAGATTCGATGGAGATTGCTCCGTCGACGCGATACCACTTGTGATCAACAACTGATTCGTGCATCACGACGGGCACTCGCGTCACGTCCCACCTTGCGAATGCCTGGGGAAGAACTGCAACGACAGGCTGGCCCTCGCGTAGGCGATTTTTGAAGTCCGTCACGGCCTTGATGTGTTCGTTGGTCTTGCGCCCGTTGTTGCCTTCCAGACCACGCAGAAAGAACACAACGTCACGCCGCCCGCGGCCTTCGTCCAGCAGGGCTGAGAGTTCACGATCGGGCATTGACATCGAAATGAAGACCGCAGTCTTGGCTTTGAGAACCGCTTCGGTCGCCGGATTTTTCCCGTTGTCATGCGTCGTCGGACCTCCGAACACGGACTGCGCCTTGAGCGCGCCGGCTCGGATCTGCTGGTTCTGTTCACGGACGATCGCCAGAACGTTGCTGGTCGCCCCTACGCCGGCGCGAATGTTCGCGCCGGTCACCGCGGACTGCGCATGTGCGAGCTGCGCAATGACTGTGACTCCAGCGAGCAGCGCTGAGATTTGCCTAATCCAGCAACGTATCTTTAGTGACGATTTGATCATGACGAATCGGTCCCCAGTAACGGGAGTCATATGAACGGTATTCGGATCCGAACACGAAGTACTGGCCGGCAGGGATGCGGTACCGGGTGTCCCACGTGTTGACGGGCTTGAAGAAGTGCTGCGCACCCCGCGCGAGCGTGCCAAGGATCTGGCCGTTAATGCTGATGACCCCTTGACCGATCACCACCGTGTCACCGGGCACACCGGCAACAATCTTGGTCATGAGTGCACCCCGCGGAAACAGGGATGCCTGTTCGTTTCGGAAGGTGACGAGATCCCCGCGCCGGATCACACCTGTATCGATGCTTCCCCAGTACCATTCCCACGGAAGGCAACCGGTTTCTTCACGGTCGAAAAATATGTAGCCGTGACGGTGCAGCAGATCGGCGGACGGCCGCGCCCCAAAGAGTGCGACTGGAACGAACGCCAGTATTGCCGCAATGAGCGTAGCGTTACGGGCGGGCAATCTAGTTATCAAGTGCCGGGCTTCCAATGGAGGGACTTGTGGGATTGCTCCCGACGGAGCTTGTGGCGCTATCCGGTGCGGCAGCCGGCGTCGCGCCGGGGAGCGCGTCGGGCGCAACGATTTTCTGCGCACGCGACCAGTCAAGACCGAGCTCGCCGGCTACCTGCGCGCTAACGTCAATTCCCGCAGGCGCAGCGACAATGGCCTCCCGACGGACCAAGAGGCAGCTATCGGCAAGCGCGCTGATAGTCGCATCCATTTTCTGCAGCTGGCTACGGTAGAAAACCTGCGCCTCAGCGGCAGATTTTCCGTTGGAGCGGGTCAAGAGGTCTGCCACCATCAGCGACGTAAGGCGACTCATATCAATCGTGCGGTAGCAGGTGGCACTTCCCGTATTTGGCGTCGAGGACTTGAACCAGGCGAGTGGCGAAATGGACGGCATATGTGCGACCAGCGCGCGGCCTCCAAACAGCAAACCTGTACATACCAGCGCGACGGTCGCGACCAGCCGGAGCATGCCCCAAAGACCAGCGCGCACCGATGGGGCGGCCGCAGCCGCGGTATCAGCGATGGCGCCCGTACCCGACGCCCGCGAATCGATGGGACCGTCGTGGGCACGCTGGGTATCGTTCGACGTCGGCGTGCCGAGGGTAGGTTCGGACCGGGGCGGGTTCTGAGGCACGTCGGGGCTAGGCGAGCTCTCGCTCATGCGCTTTCTCCGCGAATGAATTCATGAACAGCTTCGATGACGTCGTCGCCGCGGTCTGCTGCGGCGAGGATCACGTGTTTCTCGGCGCCTTCCGATGAGAAGAGCACCTGGTTAAATCGCGATTCAACAAGTCTTGCGATCCCCGAGCCGCTCTCGGTCCGGAAGTAGATCTCGGAATATCCACCGCGACCCTTGATAGTGTGAACACTGCGCAGCAGGTCGGCCTCCGCTTCGCCGATATCCATCCACCCGTTTTTGCGAGCCAGGTTGATGGACTCAGATGCCTGCTGCATGATGAATTTCGTCGCGGCAGTGCCGGCGATGGTCGGGCCATGCGGACTGTTGTAGAGCTGCGTGAGGTTCTGAAGAATCAACCCAATCGACCCGGTTTCTTTGCGGACCTTCGCGTACAGCTGGGCGATGAAGCGAGCGAAGGGTTCGTCGGGCATGATGTCGCCGCCTTCCTCAATCACGAGGATTTTTTGCTGCGCGCTCCCCTTCGTCGCATACATGTCCTGTTCGCAGCGGATCATCAGCAGCTGCTGGATGACCTGTTGCAGGTGAGGTTGCGATCGCAGTTCGAAAAGCTCGAATGTGACCAGCTGCGCGTCGGCATGCAGCGTGTTCGGGCCAGAGAACCATGCGCCGTAAGGACCTTCAGTGGTGAACGGGTAGAGCTTGCGTGCAAGTTCACGGCTGATTTCGTCATTTGCCTGGTTCATGAGGTACTGGTAGACCTGAGTGACCTCCATGGCGGGCCCGTACGATGCCCACACGCTCTTGATAGAGGACATGATCCGGACGGCCTCAGACGAACGGGTGGGCTCGTTCGGATTGGCCATCTTGCAGAGGAGGGCCTGCAGCACGCCGATACTTTCGTCAATGTCAGTGACGTTCGTAAAAGGGTTGAGGCTATCGCGGGTCTTGTCCGTAAATTCGATGTAGTCGCCGTGATGAGCCTTGGTGAACTTTCCGTGTGAACGACGGATGTCCAGAATCCGAACGATCGCGCCGAGCGCGAGGTAATCCTGCAACATGCGCTGCACGGCAAACGACTTTCCCGCGCCGGCGTCGGCCGTCAGCAGCCAGTTGAAGTTCGAGTTACGACCGTGAAAAAGGTCATAGCCAAACGGGCGGCCGCGGCGAGTGGTCAGAAGCATCGCGTTACCGTAACCTCGCCACTCGTCGATCACGGGCAGGAACTGCGCCGCATGGACCGAACCCATCGTGAAGAACCGGCGCGTTCGTTCAATGCTCCTAGCGCTAGGGCATAGAGGTAGGGTGTTGTAGAAATTCGGCCACGTGATGTGTTTTTCGAGGGACATCTGCATGTCCTTCCCAGAAAAATACGACTTGAGTCGCGCCGCCATACGATTGATATCCCGCGCTGAGCGATTAAAGAGCGCGAGCGTGGTATTGACTTCAACGGCATTGGCCCCGGAGTCGAGCGCCGATATCAGAGTATCGAAACCTTTTTTCTTCGCGGCAAGAAGCGGCACCCACTTGAGTAGGGGGCCGAACGCCTGCTGAGTTATGAGCACTGACTTTGTTCGCACTCCACCAATCTTTTTGCTTTGCTCAGGGACGTGGACGGTTGTGGTTAGAACAAATGGCATGCTGATTTGCGTGCCGGTTCCATCGGGCGTTCCGCGCAGCAGGTCCATGAGATACAGGCTGGCTTTTTTGGGGTATTTCGCCGTCGTCATCAATCCGATATGGACGTGCCCCGCGCTGGTTGGAGAGTCGGCACGAATCGTAGACTTCAGCTGTTTGATACGCTGGCTGGGAGTGAAGATCTGATCACGAATGGTTTTATCTTCATCGTACGAGCGATTCCACTTTCCATACATGTCGAAGTAGCGACGCAGGACTGCCAGATACTCGTCGGGACCGATCGGCTCGACAGGAAGCTTCGCTGCCTCGTACATCGCCTGCACGCGGTCACGCAGCTCGCGGAACTCTGCTATCTCGGATGCCTTGGGGAAGGGTATGCCTCGCGTCGGGATCTTCATTGCCACATAGTGGCGGGCATCGAGCACGCGTGTGGTCAAGGTCGGTGCGAGTCGCTGGTGGGCAGCAGCAGCGATAAAATTTGCGCGATCATCGCACGCGACTTTTGCTACGCGGTTGCCGTATGGGCTATGTACACGCGCTTCCCGGTACGGGGAAAGCTGGTCGTCCAGATCCGGGACAGCCATCTGGATGTCCTGAATGAACGTGCCAGGCGGGTAATGTTCGCCGAGCACGTTCTCAAGCATCTTCTGGATGTTGATGTCCGCACCAGTAATGAAGTCACCCTGTAGAAGTGCGCCGAGCGCACCCTCTTCGAAGAAGAACATATTGTCGTCGGCAGCAAGACAGGTAAAAGCGTCTCCCGGTCGGTTGCGATCAAGCATTTCAGTTATACGGTCGGTAGCACCCATCAGAAGTCCAGTTTGAGTCAAGGTTGCCGAATGTGTTTGTCGAGCGTATCACCAATCGCAATACGATAATTATTTGTGACTAAGGGTAAATCTCAGGTAAAAAAAAACCGCCCGATGGGCGGTTAAGAGACCGGATTGCGGGGAGCAATCCGTCACGAGGACTAGCTAGAAGATGGCCGAGAACATGCCAGTGAGAATGGTCGGGCCGTAGATAGCGGTTAGCGTGATGCCGAGACCCAGCAGCACGCCGCCGAGCGACCCGCGGGCAACCGCAGAAATCAGTGCGATCGCAATCCCCAACAGGGCCAGCATTTTCCCGCCCGAACCACTGAGAACGCCTGTCAACCACTGGACGACCGTATCGAAAGTCGAGTCGCTGCCGGCGAACGCGTGGACTGCCACCAGGCACACCGCGAGAATTACGACAATCTGCAGTAACAGCTTTTTGCGGGATTTCGGATCTGCCCAGCGTTCCTTCAGATTGGCCATCTCGGCTCCGTGCAAGGTTCAAAGTGGTTCGAATGATAATTGATAATCGCCTTGTGATTTAATAGTATGTTATGAGATTTCTAAAAATCAGTTACTCGTGTTGGTAGTTGGCAACTGACTCTGTGACTGCGCACGAGCAACAGGGCGTGCGGGGGTAGGCCGGCTTCCACCAGGCCCAGAGGTCACGAGTACTGCGCCCGTATTCGGGCTCGGGTCGATCCGGTAGGGCACGAGCGTCTTCGCCTGAGAGGTGTTCGAGTTATTGCCAATGGACCAGCGGCGGGGCGTCACTTCGATGAAGACGATGCTTGGGAAATGGAGTTGCTGCTGATCGTCCTGCCACGTGTTGATCCACAGTCGCATGATTTTTGCCGGTTCCATCACGGGCATAGACTGCTGGACGGGTTCGGGCAGGCTGACCTGAATGGCTGACACCGGTTGCGGGTCAAGGAGACCTTGGCGTACGTCCTTGCCTGAGCCCTTGGCTTCGGCCGCCTCGACGGCCGCAGGGTTGTTAGACATCGAATAAGCTTCGCGCGCGGATACGCACCCTATTCCCTGACCGCCCGGGCAGGACGGTGAAGAGGAGCCGATGCCGAACATCGATGCACAGCCGGACAGTGCCGTCGCCGTCAACGCGGCGGCCAAAATTGATTGGAAGCGCACGCTTCGTCCTTAAATGGGAAGGCTTACGCCTTTGGTTAGGATCACATCGACCTGTCGCAGGGGATTGATTTCGACGACGGGGACAATCTCCTTTGCAAGGTCGGTGTAGTGCTGGGCGGCGTTCGCGAAGGCTTGACCGATCGGAGCAGCTATTTGCTGGCCGTTGTTACTGTTGCTTCCAAGTTGGACATTCACACCACTGCTATGGATGTCCGATGCTTCGGTTGCGACATAGGTCGCAACGCCTTCGCCGACCGAACCTATCAGCGCGACGCGAATGGCGTTTGCAATGAAGGCGCCGTCTTTGGCATCAAGGGTTCCGCGCAGGCCCGGTTTCCCGTCTTCACCGACGACGTAACCGTCAACAGCCACTTCGACAACGCGCCCCCCCTTCAGTACGCAAGACATACGTTCGGCTCGCAGATTGGCCCGGGCAGTAGACAGGTCTCCTGTCCCGGAGACCATGAGGAAGCAATCCTTGACGGACGCGCGTTGCTTGCCGGGGAGGATGGCGTCTTTGTCGAGCCGAATGAGCATCGGGACCGGATCTCGCTGTGATGCCCGGGTCGTCGGAAAATCTCCGCCGTTGATTGCGAGGCCGCTCGTGATGCTTCCCATCGGCAGGAACATCTGCGGGCCGTCAGTAGCCTTTGTGTTTCCGGATTTCGACACGCTGGCCCCGCTCGCAGACGAAGAGGCGGCCGGAGTGTCGGTCGTGTCCCCCACGACTTCAATGCCGTCCGGCTGATCGTCGTTCGAGCCGGTCGCGCCATCACCGTTGCCATGTGGCGGGCTGATCGGCGAGGCTGCGACGGGCCCAGCGCCGGGCAATGGGCTGTTCAGACGAGGCTGCCCGGAGCCAGGAAACGGCGATGATCCAGGAGGTGAAATTCCGTCGCCGCTTCCTGGAGTCGGAAGCTGGGAATTCGTTCCAGCAGCGCCCGCGCTCTGGCCGTGCGTCAACGCTCCAGGACCGCCTGAACTGGTGGGATTGTCGCGTTGCTGCGTCTCGAGCGCGCTGAACCGGTGCTCCGTCTCATTCTGTTGCGACTGGAGGCGATGGTCCATGTCCAATAGCTGACGCTGGATCGCCGTAACGGTCGCATTAACATCGGTAAGATCCGTATTCCGCTGAGGTGGGGCAACCACGTTCACGCTGAGTTTGTCGCTGGGCGGCTTCGGAGGCGTCGTCTTGACGCTGAATATCCACGCGCCCGCACCGAACGCGAGGATCGTGCCGACTACAACAGCGCGCTTCTGGCGGGCAGGCGTCATCAGCGCCCAGTTGCGTTTGAGCTGGTCGAACATGATCACATCACCTGTTTGGCGAACATGATGAACACATCCGTGGTTTCGCCTGGGCGCACCGCGAGGTTCGGAAAGATGGTGACCGCAAGCACGTGCTCGCTGCCAAACGCCTCTTCAGACAGCGTGACGGATTCCGTTCCTGCGTTGGTCAGGCGGTATCGATAAATGTCTGCGTCAGAGCCTGCATACCGGCCGACAGGGCTGGCCTTGATGGGTCCCGAGATGGCCATCGGCGCATCGAGCGGCGCCTGCGTGTAGCCGTCCGGTATCTGGCCAAGTACCGCCTGTTTCATGGCGGCCGTGATGCCACCAACATAGCTCGAGTCTTCGCCTGCGGATTGAGGGATGTTGCTTCTCTCGGGAATGGCGCCATCGAGTACAAGCGTGACGGAACGGCCGGCGATCTTCGCGGGCAGCAGGTGAAGGGACACAACGGGCGAGTTTGCTACCGCAGCATCCTTTACGAAAACGGTGGTCTCTTCCTTCGGCGAAAAGAAAACATCCGTACCCAGGACCCGTGAGCCTGAAGGATCCTCACCCCCAACTTTCTTGGCGATGACCTTCGGGGTCGTGAAGGGCGTTACCACCATGTTTGGCTGCGTGCTTGAGACCTGAAAGTCCGCGGTCACGCCGTGCCGTACGTGCAGTACGGCAGGGTCCTCCCCCGGCATCTGATCCACCGTCGGATTTGGCGGTGCAGGAAAGTGCCCATGTGGCACAACGCGCGGGGTTTGCGGCGGGAGATTGACTGTCGGAACCGTCGGGGCGGCCCGCGCTGGACTCTGCACGACTTCTTCGCCAGGACCGAGGCCGTAGGTCGGCGCGTCGCTCGTTTGGCCGCTCTTGAGGGAATTCACAAGCCGGGAGATGTCGGCTCGCGTGAGTATGGGCGGCAACGTCTGATTGCCCGGAGCGACTGCGGCCTGGCGTGGCTGCACCGCAGCCGTAGCGGCGGCGGGTTGGGCAGACATGTCAGGTGTTGTCCCGGCCGGTGGATCCATCTCGATGTGAACGTTCTGCACAACGCCACTGTCCTGCGCGAATACTGTAGCGGAGGTCGCGGCGAGAGCGATAGTGAGCAAGGCGATGGCCCGGGCCACGGGCACGCGCCGGAAGCTCCTTATGCGCCGACGACCGACAGGCTGCTTGATAGATGGGGATAGCGTATGCACGGTCGATCCCTTATAGGCTTCCGGTTGATTCGTTGGCAGGATCGCGCCCAGTCGGCGTGACGGGTAACGCAGGTGCAGGCCCCGAGTCGCGACTAGCCGCCGGAAGCCCACCTGCCGGAACCGGCTGGGAGATACCCGCGTTAGTGCCGGTACGGTGACTTGGCGCGGTGCCTGGGCCTTCGGTCGGATTTACGCGACCCTGTCCGCTTTCAAGAGCGCCCCGGATGTCATCGGCCTGAGGTGCGATATTGGGATGCAGACGATCTCTGACTGTTGTGTTCGACGTAGCTGCCGGATGAGTTTTCTGCCATTGCAGAGTGCGGGCGGGACCCACGTACGAAGTGAAACCCGTGATTTTCGGCAGACCCGCAACCATGTGCATGGTCAACTCGTAGGTAACAGGTAGTTGAGCCACGGGTTGAGCCGTGCTCTTATACGCAGTCGTGTTGAGCGTTCCTTCGATGAACACCTTGTGGGTGGACGCCTCCCAGGCCGTGTTATGAGGGACGAATACGTTCAAGGCGCCGCTCGTCGTGTACGCCGGATCATCGGCGATCGCATAGATCTGGTCGCGCACAGCCGGGTAAATCGTCGCATCAACGATGAATGCCAGATGGTCCGCGACGAAATGTGCGGTTTGCGGCGTCACCGATCCAACGGCACTCGCGACGTACAGACCCCACGACTCATAGAAGTTGGATGACGCACTATCCCAGGCAACGGAGTATTCGGCAGTCATGTTGGGCGGCTGTTCCACGAGTCGCTCATGCATAGACGCGATCTTGAATGTGAGCACCAGGTTGGCCAGAACGAGCCCGCCAATCGAGGCGGCGAGCCAGTAGTTCGCGTTGCGCGTGCCGTCCCAGGTTTGAAAGAGGCGAGGCATCTTCATTGGATGAATTCCCTGGCCAGCCCATTGGTAAAGATTCTGTTGAGAGACATGAGGCCGTACCAGTAACCCATGTGGTGAAGTGTGCCCGGCAGCATGTTGCGCTTGTAGCGTATGTAGACGACGCTGAGCGCAAGTCCGGCGAGAACGGAGGTCGTGAAGCCGTTCATAATTACGCCGAAGCCCATTGCGAGCAGCACGGGCAACAGGTCGTCGGTCTCCCAGAACACGATCTGCGGTGGGTTATCGATCATCTGAGGGATGTCGCGCTCGATCACGGTGCACTCCTGGAATTTGATGGACGACAAAGCGGCGCGACGGATTTCGTCAGCGCCGGCTTCACCTTGTGCCGCGAACGACTGTGTTTGGTGACTATCGGTGCTGTCTTGAGCACGGGCTCGTCGTCAAGATCGAGCGGCGCGGAAACAACCATGGGTTCGGGCTGATCGATCTCCCACCCATCCGGCGGAACCGGTTTGACGGGTTGAGCCGTGATAACGGGCTCCTGCGCCGTACCGAGGCTCGCGTAATCTGAACCGGTCGAACGCGTTTCAACGCCCAGCCAGCCGCGTTTGGCGACATACGGCTCGGGCGCATGCTCCGGCGCGCACCCTCCGAGCAGCCATGTTGTCGCGACCGCCGCGAGGAGGTTGCGACTGGATGACGAAATGGCGCGCTGCATGTGCTTCATCCGCGCATTTGCCTGTTTGTAAAAGCCCCTCAAGATCTGCTCCCGCGCAAATTCCGTATTGCCCGCAATGGCTTGATGATTCGCCAGAGTAGCAAAATCTCCATGAGGTAAATAATTATCCTGAGGTGAATAAATGCGTTCTTCGCATGCGGAAAAACGAGTCGAAGCGTTGCTGGAGTCCACCCGTCCTCGGCAATGGAGGATACGGGCGTGCATGCGCCAAAATGCAGGGGCCAGGCGCTTAGCGAGAGCGTGGATAGGAACGCAGCGCGGAAGGGGCTACGAACCTGCCAACTGTCGCACCGCGCTGGCGTCGGGCCCGGCGTGAACTCCCAGGGCGCGCTTGCTGAGTCCGCGGCAGCTGCGTGCGAATCTGCTTGTGGCGTTTGCGGTTGCTCGCGCGATATCGCTTCAACATGCGAGGACAGCGCGCAGGAGGCGATCAGGGCGCAAGCCATTCGGCAAATTCTGCCCATCCGCCGTATCCTAGTTTGACAGGTTGATCTTCGATAACGAACGCGGGGTAGCCGGGTAGCGACCGCGTGGCCAAGGTGTTTTCGTGTTGCGCGTGCTTCGCGAGCGGAGTGACGGGAACGCTCCAGCTTTGAACGAAGAAACCTTCCATGCTGTTGGCCGCAAACGCGCGAGCGGCTGCCGCGGCAGAGTCAGGCGTGTCGCCCACGGGCACGAACCGAAGCTCAAACGATGAGAGAGTGCGATCGTGAATGGCCGCATGGGTGCGCAGGTCAGAAAAGGCATTCCTGCAAATGTCGCATCCTGAGTCCAGGATGAACCAGAGGGGAGTCCTGCCCAGGGACGGTTCATCTACGATGTACTTGAGCGCGCTCGTGTCGAGCTGAACCTGGAGGCTATGCGCAGCGCCGTCGAGTTTCATCGGAGTCGGCGCTGCGCTTGCTGAAGTGGGTGCTGTCACCGGCGCGAGAAGCGCCGCGATACACCCGGCGAGGAAGTCGCGGCGGCTCATGAGTTCATTGCCATGGAGATCAGGCCGTTGAGCAGCTGGACGAGCGTTCCATAGTTCCCGCCCGTGTAGTTCGCGTTGGTCGTGTAGCGGCCGCCGACGCCAAAATCTGGAGTGGCGCTTACACGATACCGGCGCGCGAGCGCGGCCGCCCGCAGCAGTCGGTCCCGCGTTTCGGGCGAATGCAACGCGGAAAGAACCACGTCGCGTCGCAGACCCATGCCGTAGAGAATCTGAGGAAAATCCTTGGCGGTGGGCATCGGATCGCGTCGTTGTCCGAGGTCATACGCACGTGCCTCGAACTCGGCCATTCGATCGGGGATGAGACTGCGTGCGACGTAATATGCCGCTGCGGCAGACAGGTCCGTTGGATCATCGATCATCAGCGGGACCGGGACAAAGAGTACCGGTTTGGGAATCGTTCTACCCCATGCCTCGAATGACTCTGCGTATTGGGCGCAGAATGGGCAGGTGTAAAGAAAGAACAAGAACACCCTGTTGCGGTCTTCTGCAAAGTCGCCTATTTCGAGATAGGGCTTGATGTTGATCTTGCCGTTGTCCTGGCCCACGAGGCTCGAACTGGTTGGAAGGCCAGGAACGGTTCCGTCGACATCAACGGCCCGTGCGTTGACCGGCCGAGCGCCGATGCCAGTCAGGCTGGCGATTCCCGTGGAGGCGACCGAAAGGAGAAAGTGTCGTCGGTTTGCCATGGAATGCTCACTGGGCGAATTTAAGTGCTGTCCTGAAGTCGACAAGCCGCTGCGAGCTCATGTCGATTCCGGCCTGGAGAAGGGGCGCGTATTGTGGTTGCGCGAACGCCTCTTCGCGCATCGCTTCGCGATCACCACGTTCGATGGCCACACGTAGCGAATCGGTGCCGACGAGCATCTCCATGATCGGAATCCGCCCTTTGTAGCCATCCCTGCAATGTTCACAGCCGCTTGGGTTCGCCGCATAGAAGGGACGGTCGAATTCAATACGGGAGCCGCCATGCTTCGTCTTTATCCTCTTGATCTGTTCGTCGGTCGGTACGTGCAGGGTCGAACAGTTCGGGCACAACATGCGCGGAAGACGCTGGGCGGTGACGAGACGAATCGCGTCTGCGATTTCATATGCTTTGACGCCCAGGTCGAGGAAGCGGGTGATCGTTGAAAGCGCATTGCGCGTGTGAAGCGTGGACAGCATCAGGTGCCCCGTGTTTGCAGCGGTCAGCGTCACGCCGGCGGTTTCTCCATCGCGGATTTCGCCTATTAGTCCGGCTTCAAAATCCTGACGCAACATCGCTCGTAGAATCCTGGCGAAAGTACGGTGAGCGGTGACGGCGATCTGTGTAGCTCCTCTGAGCGTGTATTCGATCGGGTCCTCGGCGGTCATGATGTGGATGTCCGGCTCGTTTAGATGATCGAGGCAGGCATATAAGGTTGTCGTCTTGCCGGAACCGGTCGGACCGACGTTGAGGATGAGACCTTCTTCTTCCTCGAGCGCTTCCATCAGCGCTGCACGAAGCTTGGACGGCATCCAGATGTCTGCAATCTTTCTCGCAGCGTTGGCCTCGTCAAGAATCCGGCAGACAATCGACTGTCCAAGGTCACTTGGGAGAATGGAGACCCGGATATCCACGCGGCGTCCGTCGACGGCGACAGTGAACTTCCCGTCGAGCGGTGACTCAGTGTCGGATACCTCGAGGTTGCAGCGCGAACGGATCTTGACGTTGATCTCCCGCGCTGCGTTGCTATTCAGAAGGAACCGCTCGCGAAGCACGCCGTCGGTTCGAATTCGCACCTGAAAGCCGTTTTGGTGATGTCGCATGTGGATGTCGGACGCACCCTCCCGGCAAGCGGTCGGAAACAGATAGTTCAGAAACTCGACGAGCTTCCCATCACCGCTCGAGGTGCTGATAAACCGGTCGAGACCGTTATGAAGAAAGCCGGTGGACGAGACTAGCAACGACGCGAAGTCAGGTTGCGTGGCTGCGACCACGTCTGGCGCATTCACAGCTTGTCTCCGTCGTCGGCACTTCCCTGCGCCGCGGTTCCGGAGGCTGCGGAGGTGTCGCCACCGCGATGGCGGTGGTCGGTCGCCAAAGGCTGCGGATCCTGGGCGGTCGTGTCTACCGTCGTGCTGCCGCGTGGTCGATAGTCCCCAAAGACCGGATCGACGTCGTTGAACCGGGGCAGGGGCTTTCCGTCGTAAGCCCACGACCAGACCGATGAGCGGCATGCCTCGATCATGGGCAAAGCGTCGTCACGCACATCGCGTCCGGTATCTTCATCGAGCATCCCTATTACCGCACCAAATAGTCGTACGCTCGCGCCCAGAGGCATGCAGGTTCGGCTGACACGTACCGCAGGGTCTGTAGACACCATGACATAGGTGACCCATCCAACCAGCGCGGCGCCGGCCGCATAGGAGATGACCGTCTTCATTCGGTTCCGTCCTCAGTAGTAAAAACAATGACGGTGCCCGGAGCCGCGCCCGCTGGCTGCCGAGGCCCGGAGTTTGGCTGTGAAGGTCGTCGTACCGAACCCAGGCGAGGGGGAGGGGTACCCTGGTACCAGCTCCAGACCTTGCGCACGTACTCCTGGCGGGCGTCGGTACAGGCTTCCCCCTTGAGTTGGGTGCAGGCGCTGTTGTATGCACCGACGGCGTTCCAGCTAGCACCCTGCTGCCGGATGGTTCGCGCCAGAATCCACGCCCCGACATCGATATTCAGGCAGGGATCGTCGAGCAAGCGATCGCGCGTAATGCCAAAACGTGCGAGTGTCGGCAGCCAGGACGAATTTATCTGCATAAGGCCAATATCAATCGTGCCCGTACGCGAAAAATGGCCGAGATTCCTCGCGTCGGGGCGACCGCTCGATTCCGTCTCTGCAATGGCCCACAACAGGCGCGAGTCAATGCTGTATTTCGCTCCCGATGCGATAAAACAGGCGCCGACGTCGGCGTCAGACTGCGCGAATGCGGCAGGCGTCCCGGCAAACAGGACGGCTACGAAGACGAGCCAACGTGTCCAGAAAATCGGCAGTCGCATGATTTTTCAGAGTGTCAAGAACGTGCGCAAAGCATTACATCGACCTTCCCGGGAAGACCCGCGAGTGCACGGACGACACAACGTGGCGGACATATTGGCCCGTTGACGAAACGGCCATGTGCGCCGCCTCAACGATGAGCAGGGCGAGTCCGACGTAGAACAGGGTCACCGTAATTGGGATGAGTGTTTCAGCGCCGGTACTTTGGGCGATGTTCGTCGATAAGGCCCGGATCGCTTCCACAAACACAGCCGCCGCAGAGTCAACGACGATGTGCCGGAACAGTGGGACAAAGGAAGCATTCATCAGGAGCGAAGCGACCATGAGTCCGAGCGCGACGCGGAGGATTTTTGACATGTGTAGAACCCCGTTGGCATGAAAGAGTCGGCCCCTGAAACGCAACGATCAGGCCGTATCCAGGAAATGCGGATAAAAAACAGTCTCTCAACAGAGTTACTATAACCGTATTCAGATTGTTGATTTAATGGTCAATCACCAATGTCGCCAAGTCGAACGCGAAAGATTCTGGTCTGTGTCGCACTGTCCGTGGCGGGAGGAATCCTCGCGGGGCCAGCCGCGCGGGCAGACGGTTTCTACGAGGGAAAGAGCCAGGGATGGTTTTTTTACGACGACGGCCGCGCGCCGGCGCCGGCCGATGTAGTAGAGGTTGCGCCGGCAAGCCATGTCGCGGTTGCCCCGGTCCCGGCAGCTCCGGCGCCCGCGTCAGCGCCGTCGAGTCCGGAGCCTTTTTCAGTCGAGTGGCTGAGCCAAAAGATGCAAATACTGAAGCTGAACGCGATGAACCACCCGACCGAGGAGAACCTGCAGGCGTACATGTGGGCTCAGCGAATGATGCTCGACATGAGCCAGAACTTCGCCGACGTCGGTTCGAAAGTGGCTGCAGAGGATCCATACCTCAACGAAGAAGTCAGGTTCCCGACAGCGGCGGCCGCGCGCAGCAACGCGCTATGGCACGTCGATCGCGCTCGGGAAGAGATCCTGACCGATCTGTCCGCACACGCAGGCCTGTGGTTCTTCTTCGATTCGCGGTGCGGTTTCTGTCAGGACGAGTTGCCGACTGTGAAGGCACTTACTGACAAATACCACTTCCCCGTTAGGTACATCTCCGAAGACGGGGCGCCGTTGCAGGGGATGCGGCCTGAGGCAATGGTGGTCGACCGCAATCACGGCACGTTCCGGTCGTTCGAACTGAAATTGACGCCGGCGGTGGTGCTCGTTGTACCGCCTTCGACGGTGATGATCGTGGCGCACGGCGCAATGGCGCAGGATGAGCTGCAGCGCAAGATCGTCGAGGCCGCGATCGACGCCCAACTGGTTCCGCGGGACTTGATGGATGCCGCGCAACTTGAAAAGCGGGGAATCATCAGTCCGGCGGATCTGGATAGGATGAAGAACGAGGCTGCAGCCGCCAACACCGATGACCCAGCGGAGCTCGTCAAGCTAATGCGGGAAGCGGTTGGCCGCCGTATGCCAAGCGTAGTTCAGGGTACAGGGGAGCACCAGTAATGAAACTTCGGCGCACTATTCTTGTAGCTGCAGGGCTTCTCTCTTTCTTTTGCTCCGCTGTCCACGCGGACGTAAATTCGTCGCTGAACTCGATGTGGAACTCGTCAGCTGGTGGGGCGATCACTGGACAGAATGGCATGGGTGTATATGGGCCGTCCTATTACATGCGCGCCCCGGTGCAAAACTACCAGCTTGTGCACATCGATCCGCCGCGGCTTGCGGCTGGCTGTTCAGGCATCGACGCATTTTTTGGCAGCTTTTCAATGTTATCCGGCGCGCAGCTCGAGTCGCTCGTGCGCAGCATTATTCAGGCAGCACCTGGATACCTCATGCAGTTGGCAATCAAGGCCGTCTGCGACGACTGCTACTCAATTATGGCTGCCATGAAGCACTATGCGGACATGCTAAACAACGGGCAGATCAATTCATGTGCGGTAAGCAAGGCCGTTATCGGAAGCGCGATCAGCGCGACCGGCCTCGATGGTGAAGTGGGTGGGTCGTTTGCAAAGGACGTCGAAAACCAGGCTGCCGTGGCGAAGGGCTGGTACACGGATATGTACGCCGGACTGAATGCGGCCTTCTCCGGCGGTCCAAACGTCAATCGCGGTGCGATGCAAAACGATACGACTGGGTACCGAAACACGTTTTTCAATACGATGTTCGCGACGGGGGCAGCAAACACGATGGACCTTGGTGCGCTCGGCGGGCAGGAACCGGGCATGGAACTAATCATGAGCCTGTTCGGAACTGAGGTGCGTCCCGACACCAACAACAGTCCGGTTTCGAAATCGCCAATTGACGACAAGGTATTTCCGGCGTCATTGACCTGGGAAGACCTTAAGGAAGGGTTCGATCCAGCCAAGCCCAGGCAGGTCTATCTATGCAACGACTTCCAGGCCAATGATGAGGGCTGCCAGCAGGTGACGCAGACCAGCTTTACCTATCAGGGGATCCGCCGGTATCTGATCGATCAGCTCGCGGGTGTACAGCCGGCAGCACCCGGTGGTACATCCAGTCAGCCGGGCAACATCATTACGACGATTCAGTCCGGGTCCATTATCTACGACTACAACACTGGGACGGCCTTGACTTCGACTCAGCAGCAGTTCGTCAATGTTTTGGGTGTAAACATGCAGCGGATGATGATGGAGCTTACCGGCCTGAACCAGAACGACGCGATCCAGATCTACAACCAGTTGATGGATGTGATGGCGGATCAGGTCACGTCGTCAGTGTCGTTTGCGATCATCAGTTCAGTTCAACAGGCATACAACCCAACGACCCAAGCGTCGCAATCGATAGACAATACATTGAAGCGGATCTCGCCGATGAACGCTGACCAGAAAGCGGCGTTCCTAAAGTTTCAGCGCGATGCGCAGCAAAAGAGTGATTACGAGGCCCGGGCAAAGCGGACCATGGCGATCATCGAAGAGCTGAAGGAACTGAGAACTGAAAACGGTCTGATCAGCGCTACACATTGATCGGTCAACCGGCGAGCCAGAATGCGCAGTCTTGGTCGATCTGCGGCACGTATCGTCGCGACAATCGCACAAAGTCAGGTACGCCCCGGGCAGTGTTAAATAGCAGAGGAATCGCGACATGAGAAGGACATATGCACGAACGCTCGAGCGGCAAAAATACGAGATGATGGAGTAACCCAATGGCTGGCGAAATGTACTCGATTGCTCTCGAGGCGAGAGTCTACTGGGCGCACCACAGGGTCAGCGTGGTGGCCGGCAACGAGAAGGGCGCAGAACGGAACCTTGGATGGGCGTTCAAATTGGCAAGGCGTTGCGGCGAGGTCGCCGCGCGCGAGAATCTGGAGCTGCCGCGATTAGTGGCTGACGTTCCACAACTCACGTGCGAGTGGGAGACCGGGTTCAAGGCCGTACGCCTGAAACTCCTGAAGCTGCGTACGCGCGAAGGTCTCACGGAGTGGATCAGTGCGATGGCCGATGAGGCAAACAGAGGCTGCGGACAGGTCTACGAACTTTTCGTGAAGCGTTTTTCAGGGATGGTCGACGCGAGGCTTGATGAGGTCGAGTTAGAGTATCAAGGGCTTGCGATCGAAATTGCGAAGTCACACGACTATGCGACGGCCGAGGAACTGAATGCCGCGTGGGAAGAAATTGAGGCCTCGGGCGGTTGTTCGCTCACGGGTATCGATCCGTGGTGCTGCCCCTGTGGCCGTCACGAATAGCGCCGGACTGGTTGGGTCGTCAGTCGCTCCTTCGCTCGCCGCCATCTGCGTGAGAGCTCTCTCCGATGAGCGCGGATCAGAAAACAGCGTTCGTAAAGTTCCAGCGTGAAACCTTGGTGAGATTCCCGGGCAGATCATTGTCTGCGAAGTAAGCATGAACGATGAGCCGCACTTGGCCGAAGTCGATGGCGAGGAACATGTCCCAGCTGGGAAGCTGGAAAGCCCATCGCCGGACATGTAATCGAGCCGCAATCCACAGCCCGCCTTCAGACTCCAGGAGGCGGGGTTTTTTACGTCTGTAATTTCATCATTTTCCGAGGGCACGAACTGGCACGGGTTGCACACGCGCGTTTTGAGCCCGATAGCCTCAAACTTCCTCGGAATACGCTGAGCATGCGTGCGCATTCCGGGTCGGGGCAAAAATTCAAACAATAGCGCTTCTCTGCCGTAATTCATGTGGCGGGAGCCTGCCACTTGACCAGCGTGGCTTAGTGGACTAATATGGGCTTAGTCCACTAGGAGCGATTATGCAGACAGTCAATATTCACGAGGCGAAAACCCAGTTTTCGCGGCTGGTGGATGCCGCAGCGAGCGGTGAGGAGATCGTCATCGCTAAGGCCGGCAAGCCGGCCGCCCGACTGGTGCCGATGGAGCGGGCGAAGGTCACGCGCCGTTTCGGCGGTCTCAAGGGCAAGGTCCGTATCGCGGACGATTTCGATGCCCCGCTCCCCGACGATGTGATTGCGGCATTCGAGGGTCGTTGATGCGCCTGCTTCTCGATACACACGTCTATCTCTGGTCGGTCATGGATGATCGCAAGCTGACCAAAGCGGCGCGCAAGCTGATTCTGGAAGCTGACGAAGTATATGTAAGCAGCGCGAGCATCTGGGAGGCTTCGATCAAGGTCGGGCTCGGCAAGCTTGAGGCCGACGTCGACATGCTTGTCTCGGAGATTGAAGCCAGCGGATTCATGGAGCTGCCGGTGCGGGCCGTTCACGCTGCATTGGTTCGCAATCTGCCTGACATTCATCGCGACCCGTTTGACCGGCTTCTGGTTGCGCAGGCATTGTCGGAGCCGTTGCGGTTGGTCACGTCGGATGGTCATCTGTCGAAGTACACCGATCTCGTTATCACTGTGTAGGGAAAGCAGGCAATGTCGGCAATAGAAAACAAAGTGCCCGCAGTACAACTAGGCCGTATCGACACCTCGATCGCGGATGCGCTTGAATTTTTGCGGAGCGATCTAGCGAGCCTCGCCGGCGTTGAGTCGTCTCGACTGGTGTTCGAAGTGAAGTTGACGCTGCTCACAACTACAGCGCAGGGGTATCCGCTTGGCATCAAGGTGGAACGAACCGATATCGCGGAAGGCCGGCCGTACAGCTTCGAAACCAGCCATCGCGCCCGGACACCCGATCAGATGTCGCCGTACATCACCTCCCTGTCGTACGAGAGCACCGTCCTTGCCGCGATTCACACGGCGATTGGGACTGTAAAGTCGTACGTGGATCAAGCAATTCAGAACGGTCATCGCTTCGACATCGGTTGGCTTGTGCCTAATCCGGCCTATTGAACGCGGAAAAGCCGGTGATACCGGCGAACAGGAAATCACAGATGGGCACATATGCACTCACGCGCTTAGGGGAACGCCAGTGGACCATCGCTGCGTGGCAGGGCTATGCAGCGAAGTTGAATACGGCGGCCGCATGATGCCCGATCATGAATACTCAGTCGGAATGAGAGATGGGTGTTACATGGTGCTCCGGGACGGCGTTGCGACCTCCGGGAGATTTACCACGACTCAGCAAGCCCGCGGCGAGATAGACCGTTTGTGCGCGATTGACGAGGACAGTCAGCGAGCCTTTGGAGAGCGGATGGCCGATCTCTTGACCCGGAACTTGGCGTACTCCGCAGCAGGCGTACGGGAATTTGATGATTGGGCTACAGCTTGGGGCTGGTACTACGAGCAGCCGCAAGACGTACAACGGCGCATTGGCAGCGCCGCGCAGCAGTTAAAGGCGAAGGCCGCTACGGCGCAGGGAGTGGCCAAGAAGTAGCGGCACCCCCGCGCTGGCGATCAGGAAAACCGCGAAATATTGCCGATCACGGCGCAACGTTGGAAGACTTATCCTCCGAACCAAAGAGACACACCATGCAAGTCGACATTATCCAAAGCGCACTCATGCGCCTGAAGAACCATGGCTTTGACCTGCGCCTTTCACCCGCGCTCGCAGCCGGCACGCGTCGCGACCAGGAATGCCGCGCGCTTGGCGCTGCCGCCGAACTGCTGTATGACGTCGTCCCGGAAGCCTTTGCCGCTGGCGGGTCGTGGGCCGCACTCGGCCGGCACGTCCGTACGCACGGCTTGCGAAACATCACCGAAGTGGAGGCCGCCGATTTGCCGTTGACCGCCTTCGAAACCACGGCAGTCAATGCGGCGATTTCCCTCGCGGTAAAATTGGTCGCATTGGCGACGTTGCCGGCCGAATAGCAAGGAACCGGAAAAGCGCTCGCGCGCTGCGCGCGGGCAGCACGGGGAAAACGCGGCGAGCGAGACCTTACCGTAGCAAAACGCGATGACAAACGTCGAGAATCGCAACAGGAATCGGAGATTTGTATGTTTGCCAGTGCTTTGTCTACCTGTTATGCCTGTGACTCGGCGCCCACGACAGACGAACACGTACCCCCGCGGTGCTTCTTTCCGGAGGTAAAACATTTGCCGCCTGGCACGGACCTTCGTAAGTCGTTGATTACGGTTCCATCGTGCGAGAAACACAACACGGTAAAGTCAACTGATGACGAATACCTACGGCTCGTGCTCGTCATGAATGCCGCAAACAATAAGATCGCACACGCGCATTTCAGCAAGAAAGTGATGTCGGGAATAGAGCGCAAACCCGCCCTGATGAATCGGATGCTTGAGCGACAGGTTGCCGTGTACCTTGAAAATTTGGCCGCCGACACGACCGACAGAACCATAGCTGTGCCGGTCGATATGCCGAGAGTTCAGGGCTGCCTTGAACTGATGGGGAGGGCGCTCTACTTCCGCCACTTCGACCGGCACTGGGTCGGAACCGTCCAAGCGATCCCTCATTTCATTATTGGCCTCGACGCAGCCGACAAGGACGACAACGATTTCGCCCATTCGGTCGAATGCATGATTGACCAAACCGTGGCGGATATAGAGCCACTCGGGGAAAACCCAGGAGTGTTCTTATATAGGTACCGCGAGAACCCCGATCCGAGCTGTGCAGTCGTCATGGCGTTGAATTTTTACGAGGGCTCGAAAGTCACGCTGTTTTTTCCTAGCGCTGCTTCGACCAGCTCTGAGGTTTGACCTCGGAAAAAATAGACGAAATATACTCTTGCGAAACCAGACGGACTAGAGGAAAACAAGCGGGATGCAACATGAAGACTCTGTCATCAAACTATTCGGTGAGACACTCTACGATGTGGCGTCGCAGCAAGGCTACGCGTTTCAGCGCTTTCCTCTCGATGGCCAAGATCGGAGCGCACTCGCCGATCAACTACTGACGAACTACCACTTCTTCTCGTTGGTTGAGTTCAAGAGTAGCGAGCGCCAATTATCCACCGAGGCAAAGAAACGTGACAGAGTACTCGAATTGTGCAAGGGATTAGCTTCCAATCCTCCCATGCGAGCACTCCACGATCGCTGCCATTTCATCGCGTGGCGGGACAGTTCCAGCGCGAAATTGCGCACCGACATTTACCGCCATCGGATTTGCAATCAGCAGGTTCTCGGTTCCGGATGTGGGCTGGTACAAGTGAACGTCGATAACACGAACGAAGTGAGCGTCGATGCGTTCGCGCAGGAGTTTTTTGCGACCGCACCGCCGCCGCCCGCACGCGCCATCAGCAAAGCCGACTTCAAGACGTACGTCGATTGGCTGCTTACAACGGTGTCTCAAGGCGCCGTGACCTCGCTTGAGCTACTTGCGCGTGGGAGGGATTCGCAGGGTGAGACGATTGGCATTACGCTGAGCTCGTTGCAAGAACTCTATGATTGGTTGGATGGTCGGTTGACACCGACGCCAGGTGACGCTCCTTCCTCGAACCGCGCCAGCCGGAGGAACCGGCCGCGGTAACGACGCCGGTCGATTTTGCGATGGGAAGGAACCAATATGCCTTCACCGCAGCAGCGTCCCCGCTGCGCGGTGTGTTGGCGGGCTAGTCTAGCGGCCCTTTTAGATATAGAAAAAACCGATCTGGCGTGCCAGAAGTCCAAGAGCGAAAGATGTCCATGTGCTCACAAAAGTTTTTGCGTTGTTCAGCTTCGCATTCCTGCTGGCCGGCTGCACAGATACGGGACCGATAAAGATTGAGCCGGACACTTACACGATTTCTACCCGCGTCCCGTTGGGCGGACCTGCTTCGGCAAAGGGCCAAGCGCTGAAGGAAGCGAACAGCTTTTGCTCATCACAAGGCAAGGAGATATTGCTGCAACATGAGCAATCTAGTGAATGTGCCCTGCACGGCGGTTGCGGGGAGGCAGAGATCGAGTTCTATTGCTTGTCGTCCGGGGACCCACTGCTCAAACGGCGAGAGTTCAGCGCGGACCCGAACCAGCGAGTGGAAATTCAAACTCAGTAGAACAGTTCGAATCGGAAACGCGAGCTTCTACGAGGGCGCAACGAAGTCTGTCAGCTGGTACGAAGCGCACGCAAGCGACGCACTTCTGAGCATTTCGAGCGATATTCCTGGCTTCGATGCTGCGTTCCACGCGCTACTCGCCGCTAGCGATGCACCTAGCAAGCACGGATCGGAAAGACGATGAAGCGTGTTGCTTCCATGAAAGGAATGGCTGTAAGAGTCGTCCGCCATGAATCCATGCTGGGCGACGACGAAGCAAGCCCGCTCGGACTTCAGGGTAAGGTCGTTTGGGACGAAGGTAACGATGAAGTTGTGGTTGCGTTCGAGCAAGAGGTAAGCAACGCTAGATCTGCGACAGACCAGCCGAATCAGGCTTGGATATATCGCGACTGGCTGGAAAACGTAATGTAACGTAACGGAAAAGCGGCCTCGGTCGCGCGACAGGGAAAAATCCATGAGCAAAACGGATGACAAAAAAGAATACGCCGACATGATGAAAATCATGGATGCGGAAGCGTCGATCACGTCTACCCTCAATAAATTGGGGCAGATTGCGATCGATTCAGAGGACGAAAAATTGAAGACGGCGGCCGCCGGTCTCGCTAGTCACATACGTTCACTCTTTGGCCCGAAGCTAAGTGGGAAAAATCGACTCCTCACTCTGGCGGCCAACTTCAAGGCCGGACACGACCTGCAACGAAAGCAGTTTGCAGAAAGAATCGTTCAAATCTGGACCTACTGCAAGCAGATGTCCGAGGAGCAAGAGCCGCAGTGGCAGATCTTGGCGCTGAGGGCGGGTTGGACACCTCCGGCGGTCCAGTAGACGGCTCGGGAAAAGAGCATGCAAAATGTTCGTGAATATCTAGCCGTTTCCCGCGCAGCAGACGATGCGTACTCCGAGGCGCTGAAATCGGGTGCCGAGCCCATCAACCCGTATCATGCTTGCAGCGAAGCGTTCGCCATGTGGGACACTCGAATGTTTGACCTGGTGACGACCGTTGATGAACTTGGGCAAGAGACGTTTGAGCGGATCGTAGGCGATGCGGCTGAGCTAGGAAAAGCCTCGGAGGTTGGATGAGATGGCTGGAGGCGCCGGTGTGGCGACGACACACCTTGGGCGACGGATGGAACGACGTAGAGCCCGACGCCTTGGTCTGGATTTCTATCGCTGCACTCGACATCGCATGGCGTGACAGCGAGGAGTATGTTGGCGAAACTGGCCGTGGCTCACTGCATGGCGATCGATACGCGAAGTTTGGTCGGTGGTTAGAGGGAGCAACCTTCGTGGATGTACCGGTATTGTCGCTGGACGAGGACGGTGTGCCGATCTTCACGGACGGTCGTCATCGATTCGCTTGGATGCGTGATCACGGATTGCCCTCTCTACCAATTGAAGTGCCGTTAGATCAGGAGCACGTATTCGAGGTCCAGTTCGGGACCATAGAGCGAATCGGCAGCGTCTTATGAATGACAGAGCAAAAGACGGTATTAGATGATGTTCACAAGGATTTCCGCAGCGCGGCGTCAGAAAGCTGAGACGGGAGAAATTTGCCGTTGTAGATAAGACGTCTTCGATATTTATTGTTTTTTGATTACAACTTTAACAAGCCCAATGGATACGACAACAGAAGTAGCGAAGGCGACACAAGAAGTTGCCAAGACAACTGCGATCACTGTGCAGGCAGTGGAAAAGCTGGGTGCATTTTTGTCACGTTTCATCGGTGCACCGTTGGACACTGTATCCGGAATTGTTCACGATAGACTTCTCTTTTATCGGTGGTCAAATCAACTCGACTTGATGACGCGCGCTGATCAGAAGTTAGCCCTTCTTGGCATTCAGAAACCGACCCGCGACGTACCTCTTAAATTTGCAATCCCACTTCTTGAAGCGGCGTCGCTTGAAGACGTCGCAGAATTGAGGGAGCTGTGGGCAAACTTGCTGGTCAATGCCGCCAATTCGGCGAGCCACGTCGGTATGCATCGCGCCTATATTGGAATTCTTGAGCAACTTTCCGCTCCTGAGGCAATAGTGTTAGAGAAAATCTATTCGCTAGATTTCAGCGGGTCACAGAACCTCGGCGTGTACACCGGTCGGCTTCCTGAGCGCGTGGAGTACGGAACGATTTCCATTCAGGGAAAAGATCTTCCGGAACCGACTGAGGAAGTCACCTTGGCGCTTTCTCTTCTTGCTCGGCTCGGCTGCATCAGTCTCGGACAGACCCACGGTGGTCCTGAAAATCACAAATATGTCAGAACCACTGTATTGGGCAGGGAATTCGTCAGAGCCTGTACTCTTCAACAAAGCAATGCCTGACTTTGGTATTGCATAGGAAACGCAAATATGTCGAAGTACATTTTGCCGGCATGTGGCGTCCGCGTGATTTGGTTTTCGCGCGCGCGAAACAAGGCAAACGCATTGGCCACTTCTTCAACGCCCTGACCATGATCATCGAGTTCAGCATCCCGGATGTACCCGCACCCACGAATCCCTTTCTCGGATACTGGGGAGCCCAGCTCGTCGTTGGTCATTTTTCGGACTCCACGAAGGTCATCACGCTCTCCTCGACGTTTGTTCGCTGTGTGTTTTCCGCGCGGGAGGACTATCTAGCTGCTGCACAGCACCTTCGTGGCGCCTTCCGAGCGAGCCGCGCGATGCACCTCGGCGAGATCTACCGTAGCATCGCGCGGTTCGAGTCGTGTATCACCGGCGTTTACCTAGCAGTGCGTGCATTTGTTCGGTTTCGCCGGTGTGTTGAACTGTCGCCCGAAGCTCGCGCGGTGATTAACTCTTGCAAACCTGTTTTCGCCACGAAAGCGGTGAAGGACAGGCTCAAGGTCATGCGTGACACAATGCAGCACATAGAGGAGCGACTGATCACCGACGAGTTGACCGATGATCTGCCCTACATGATCCAACCAACGGGCGCGGAATTCGCACTCAACGATCCGACGCAACCTGGTCAGACTGTCAGAACCATCGACCGACTCCGCATTGCCGAGCATGAAGTGCGATTCTCCGAACTTGTCGAGTGGCTTGATGAAATGATCGTCTACGTCGAAAAACTTCGGTCACTGATGCCGACACGCTGGACGTCGAGCCTGGCAGACTTACCAAAAGGGCCTGCATCGTGATCTCGACCAAGTGGTCGAGATCATCGACAACTGAGCACGGAAAGGGTAACGGCCGACCGGGCCGCAATTATCATGTCACAGTAGATTGGGGTCGAAATGGCAAAGCAAGTGACGGTCTCGAGCGGCACTGTTTTCGGGACACTCAAGGCCGCGAAAGAACACTTTAGCAAGGTGCGGGAAGCTACTCCGCCAGGCACTCGGCTCTCGGAGCCTGAAAGGTCGGACGTGCTGGATATCTATGGGCGTTACTGCGCGGCGACGGCATGGCCGGCTGAACATGCAGTTGATGTAACAACGGAATGGGACAACGAGCAACGATCTCACGGCACCTACGCCCAAACCAAGGCGTTTGCGGTGGTCACAGCATCCGGTTCGACAAAAATTTTTAGCATGGATAAGGCACTGGCGGAGATAGCCGTTTAACACGCCCAAGGGATCAGCGGCCTCGACCGCTTGCCTTCGGGTCTCCGCGGAGTGTGGTCGGAAGCGCTGGTCAGTGCCGGCACACAGGAAAAGAGACTATTGATGAGTTGTCATGGCACTAGTTGAGATTGGCCTAGTCGTGGGCATGGTCAAGGATGTGGCGCTCGCGGTAGCGGGGGTTATCACGGCGCTCGTCGCTCGAAAGGGGCTGAATAACTGGCTCCGCGAGCTTGGCGGAAGAACCAAATTCGAGGCTGCACTAGCGCTGATGCGTGCCTCCTATTCACTTCGAGAGGCTCTGTTCAACTGTCGCGCTTCGCTCGTGGTCGCAGCGGAATTCCCGGCAGGATATAAGCAGGGCGGCGTCAATCCGTCCACGAAGGACGAAGCGAATGCCTGGAACCATGTATTCAAACATCGTTGGTCGCATGTCGCCACGTCTTTAAAAGAGTTCGATACTCGCAGCCTTGAAGTGGAAGCAATTTGGGGAGCGGATGCGCGCGAAGCGACACAGCAGTTGTCGTGTTGCGTGTCCATCCTCTACGCGGCGATCGAAAGCTATATCGACAACTGCGTAAGTGAAGGTGAGAATTTTAAAGTTGACCGTGAGTTCTCGAAAAAGGTCAGATCGGAAGTTTTCGGAACTCGCAACTCGGCAGATAACAAATTGACGAACGACATACTGACTGCGATCCAAGCGTTGGAAGATTTCGCCAGACCCCATCTGAGGCACGGCTAACTTACCTGGGCTGAAGTCCGATAGACGAACCGGAAAAGCCGGCCACGCCGGCACAACGGCCAGGAAAAAAATGAAAAATGTAGTCAAAAAAGAGTTTCCCGAGCACTGGCAGAAGCCGAGCAAGGCACGCATCATTCTCGGTTCGTTGGTGATGACGGCGATATGGTACGGCGCACTGCGAGGTGCCGTGTGGATCGGCATATATTTTAGATTTTCGGACAGAGATGACCAGCTACTCTTCGCGTGTCTGACAATCGCGGCCCTTGTGATCGGCAGCCTGTTGGCATGGATCAACACAACGTTGAACGGACTGGATCTCAAAAACCTTGACAGTCCCTTGTTCGATGATAAGAAGTTCAAGCTGCGCGTGAAAGCTCTCAAACAAGACATCGATCGCACCGCTATCTTTGCGTTTTGCTTTTCGGTCCCGGCCATTCTCGCGAAGGTTTTTCCGGAACTACTCGTAAAGCCAAACACCCAAGGGGCTTTGTTGTCGGGACCAGTTTATACGGCGATCGAGTACGCACTCGCGTTGACCCTCATTCTTGGTGTGATGCTAAGCGCCTATCTCGTCGTATTGAAATTTCGCACCTCAAAGGCCGAATACTTTTACGACCGAAAGGACTACCACCAGCGCGGCGTGAAGGCAAAAGAGAACGAGGCGAAACGTAAGGGCCTCGAATAGACCGTCATAGACGGTGACTCGGAGCGACATCAAAGTGGTGTCCATCATTCCAATTTGATGGGCATCACTTTGTCACAGTCCGAAGAGAAGAAGGCGGGCAGCCGAAAGGGGCGCCCAAACTACGACCCCGTGCTTCGAGAGCGCCTCGCCGCGGCCGCCTGCGAGCCAGGGGTGTCAGTTGCAAAGCTGGCGCGAGAGCACGGGATCAATGCGAACATGCTGTTCGCATGGCGACGGCGATATCGAGCCCGGCAGCAGACTGAGTCTGCTGCGCTCATTCCGGTTGTTGTGTTGAATGAAGCGCCGGCGGTCGTTGCGCCGACATTGCCGGCGGAGTCGGAGGGCGTAAAGCCGGTAGCTCCTGCCGGTACGATCGAGATTCATATTGGCCGTTGCGTGGTCAGAGTCGACGGCGTGGTCGATGCCGATACGTTGCGAACCGTGTTGGGGAGCCTACGATCGTGATCAGCCTTCCGGCAGGCACACGCATCTGGCTGGCGGCGGGCGTCACCGATATGCGATGCGGGTTTCAGGGGCTTTGCGCAAAGGTGCAGACGGCGCTTGAGGAGAACCCGCTGGGCGGCAACGTTTTCATCTTTCGAGGCCGCCGCGGCGACCTGGTGAAGATCCTTTGGGCAACCGAGGACGGGCTCTGGCTGCTGGCCAGGCGGCTCGAACGTGGCCGTTTCGTCTGGCCGCAGGCCCACAGCGGCAAAGTCCATCTGAGCGCCGCACAACTGTCGATGCTCCTTGAAGGCATCGATTGGAGACAGCCCCGTCGCACCGCCCCGTTGTCGATGTTGTAAACCGCGCGGCATACTCGTAAACTGCGCCTATGTCGAACGGCGCCGATCTCCCTGATGATGTCGATGCACTCAAAGCCATGTTGCTTGAGGCACGCGCGTCGATCTCGCAAATGCAACAGGACATGGCTGAGCGCGATCTGGAAATCGAGAAGCTCAAGGCGCAGATCGATAAGTACAAGCGCATGCAATTCGGCAGTAAGTCCGAGAAGCTGGGCCGAGTCATTGAAGAGCTTGAGACTCGCCTGGAGGATCTGAGCGCAAGCCGAGGCGCCGCCGAGATGCTCGCGGCTCGGGCTCAACCTCAGAACAGCGATAAAAGCAGCTCGACGCCGCGCGAGCGTGCCCCGCGTGAACCCTTCCCTGACCACTTGCAGCGCGAAGAGAACGTTCTCGAGCCCGATCTCGCGTGCCCCAAGTGTGGCGCCGAGATGCAGCCGCTGGGCGAAGATGTCTCCGAGCAACTCGGGCGCATCATGGCCACCTTCAAAGTCATCCGTACGATTCGTCGCAAGAAGATCTGTACATGCTGTCGTTGCATCGTACAGCCTGCAGCGCCGAGCCAACCCATCCAACGCGGCATTGCCCATCCGAGTTTGTTGGCCGATATGCTGGTTGGCAAGTACGGCGATCACTTACCGCTTTACCGGCAATCGGCCATCGCGGCGCGCGAGAATGTCACGCTCGACACCGCGAGCATGGGCCGGTGGGTAGGCATGTGCGAGGCATTGCTTGATCCGCTGGTCCAGGCGCTGCGACGCTATACGATGAGTAGCGCCAAGCTGCATGCAGACGACACGCCGATCCCCGTGCTCGCACCGGGGCATAAAAAAACGAGGACTGCACGGCTTTGGGTCTATGTGCGCGATGACAGCCGATCCGGGTCGTTGGAGCCACCCGCTGCGTGGTTCGGATACTCGCCAAATAGACGAGGAGAACACCCCGAGCAACATCTGCGTAACTTCAAAGGCATTCTTCAGGCTGATGCTTACGCCGGATATCACGCGACGCTAGAAGGCGGTCATGTTCGCGAGGCGGCATGTCATGCTCACGCGAGACGCAAATTCTACGAAATCCACGAGCGAACACCGTCGGAAACGACCACCGAAGCGCTCAAGCGAATCGGCGAACTCTATGCCATCGAAGCAGGCATTCGCGGCAAGCCTCCCGAAGAACGCTTACGCGTGCGCCAGGAGAAAGCACAACCTTTGCTCGACATCCATGAAGCCTGGCTTCGAGCAAAGCTCCAAACCTTGTCGCGCAAATCGGAAACGGCCAAGGCAATCAACTACTCCTTGAATCAGTGGGACGCGCTGAAGCTGTATTGCAGCGATGGGACCGTGGAAATAGACAACAACGTAGCTGAAAATGCGTTGCGCTGTGTCGCCCTCGGTCGCCGCAATTTCCTCTTCGCTGGGTCGGACAGCGGGGGTGATCGCGCGGCGGCAATGTATTCGCTCATTGCGACCTGCAAACTGAACGACATCGAACCGCGCGCTTATCTGTGCCACGTGCTCAGCCGCATTGCCGATCATCCTATTAATCGCGTCGACGAATTGCTGCCATGGAACGTCGCTGCAAAGCGGTGAGCCTTCTTGCCAAGCCCAAAGTTCATCGATTGACCGCGGGTGCCCGTACAGGATGAGGACACTGACGCGACATCATCTCTCGCGTCCGTACACAAATCTACAACGGCCCTCCTGAGGCGCTTACGGCGAAACAAGAAAAGGCCGAACAGGAAAAGCAACAAGCGCTGGACAACCGAACCGATGCGCCACACACAACGGTGCTGGTCGCTTCAGTCGTCGCCGTCACGCTGACGGTGTTCAGAATTGGGCTGCTGTTATTTCGGGAGCACCGAGATCTCTCTTGCAAGCGAACTCGCGTGGGGCTAAGTGGAAACAACGTCATCCACGCACGGTTCAGCGGAACCAAGGAATAGCATCATGACCAAATCTCACGTCCATCAGCCTACTTCGACTCTGGGAAGCTGTCGCTCTCGGCGCTGGTCTTCACGGGCGACGATGAATAGGTCCGCAGCCCGTGAATCCGCCGCGCTACTTGGTGCCCAGGGATTCAAGTCGGGCCACGCACCTCGGACTAGCTGCGCCACCGCGTTTGTACCACTGCACTGCGCGGGTCAGGTCCGGTAGAACGTCGCCGGGTGCCGCGCCGCTCCAACAGTGCTCCCAGTAAAGCCCGAGGGTGTGGGCGGCATCTCGTATGCCGAATTCAAATGCTATCTCGTATTGAGCTTTGGCAAGCTCAAGGTCAACTTCTTCTCCGCGTCCCAATCGCGCGCTGTCTCCAAGAGCGGCAGCAGCTAGGCCCTTTAATTTGTCCGGAGCGTGTTCGTCCTTCAGCACATCCGTCAACACGCGATGACCCAGTGCGTAGTCGGCCTCGCCGCCGGTGCCACTGAGCAGCGATAGCGCGTACGCGACTCGCAAGGCCGGATGTTTGTCGACGCCCACTTGGTCCAGCATCTTGCGCCCGAGATATACCGCGCCTGGGAGTGCCGACACCAGCAACGCATTCGCAGTAGACGCGATGGATTCAAAAGGTGCAAATCCAGCCTTATAGGCCGACAAGACATGTCGATAAAACTTCTCGATGTCGAGAGCCGGGTCGTGCCGTCTTAGTGCTGCCCACTCGCGGTCTATCTGGTTAAACCAACTCACTTCAGCCATGGCAGGTCGCTCTTTATTGGAAATCGCCGCCGATCATACGCCTTCTAATTTCGGCCTCGCGTCGCAGCGGCGATGTCGGCTTAACTTACGTATGAGGCACGAATCACGTTCGAGCAAGTGAGCAGTATGTGAGTAGCTGCTCATCGCATCCGTCGGCCTTTGCGAGGTGTACCGAGGTCTGTTTGCTTCAAATTGTTCATATCTTCGTACCAACCATTGGCAGGCTAGGGATGACCACGCTTCATGACGGCCAAGACTTTTGACACAGCTGTGCCTGCAAGACCTCCAAGTATGCGTGCGCGACATCCTGCAGTATCTCGCTACGCCTTTCCTCATCAGCGTCCAACTCGACAAGCGGGCCAGCAGCACCAGGGCGATAGCCGATAACTGTTCCCACGCGCTCTCGGTATCGCTTCGCAGAGCTGCTCTCCAGCTGCAGGATACGGTTTTTGGTCAGCTTTACCCGGGTGCCAACCTTTATTCGGTTCAATCGCGCCTCCGTCGGTGGATGACAAATAAGAGGGCTGCAGCGGACAGTAGTTCAAACAACTTGAGTTGGTGGTCGGCGTTCGCCGCGCGAAATCCGGCATGCTTAGACAGAGATCTGCTCGTCGTGGGCGACCGGCGCCTCCGGACGGCTCTCCCAGCACAGCCGCTTATCCGGTCGCGACGGCTTTGCCGTATTTGAGCGAAACTCCCCCGCGCGAACCGTGAGATGCATTCTCTGGGGGCTCACAGGCGGGTCATTAATGGCAAAATGCGCTGTGTGGACCAACAGTTCTTCTCATTGAATTGCAAAGCACCTAGGTTTCTTGTTAAATCCGACGCGGCGAGGCCAAAATGGACCTCATTTCCGCGAGGGCCGGTTTTTCAGCGAATGAAGCAGGGGTGAAAGATGGACACATTAAGCGTTGCCGAAATTGTCCTCGCCACCGATGGGGCCGCGGTCGAGTTTCCGATTTTCGTCGGCGGTCGAGAAGTTCGTTGTTTGCTAACGCGAGATGCATTGGAACAGTTCTTTTGGCTGCCACCGGATGCCAACGAAGCTCGTGTGCGCAAGGCATTCGCAGACGGACGCAACCGCATCTTTGCGTTGGCAGTGCGCAGAGCAATGCGAGCCAAGACCGACTCTTTGAAACTGACGGCCAGTGACTTCGAGCGATAGTCGTCCTGTAGTCTGTTACTGACATGTTGCCGATAATCTTCATGGACGACTACTTCAAGAAACCATGGTCCCGTTAGAACGCGAAGAACCTAATACTGAACGTCGGCGCTCACCGGAAGCTCAGGCACTTGAACGAGTAGCCGGGGCAGCGCGCGAGGTGCAGGCCGCGTCCGCCGCATTAGAGCGCCGCTATTGCGAGCACGATGCTCAGCAGCCATCGCTCCTTGAGTTAGCCCGTTTCTCGGCAGCGATGCAGGAGCTCAAAGACGCGCGCGAAGCGTTCGACTTGCTTGTAGCCGGCGACTGCCGTCCTCGATAGCACGGTAGCTGCGCTATGCTCAGGCGCTTTCCGAACCCTGTTATTGGCCCATCTGCTAGGGATGAGACATGCGCCTTGTGCACACGCGTGGTCCATGCAGCATACCGAAACAAGGACAATTTCGTGCCGAGCCTCGCGGCGGGAGGACGACGATCGTTCTCCACTGGAAATGATCGACCGCTCCATGCGCTCTGCAGCGAGGCAGAGTTGGCAATCGGCATGCGAAAAATGGGGAGCCAACCGAACGTCCGGCCGATGATGTCAATGGCCGCATTATTTCTAATCAGAGCGACACGATTTGTTGCAGTAGTTGTAAGGCTTTCATTTCGTCTAGGCGACCAGTGCGTGCTTTACCCGCGAGCGTCTTTATCAGCGCCTCTGCTATCGGTGCAATACCGAGCAAATCGTCCAAGCTTGTTGCTGAAGTGAGGGAGGGCGGTTCCATGATGACTTGCGTCCCGAAGGCCGGCTCCAACTGCTGACGGGCGGCAGGGAACGAAACGTCGTTATGGGCGGGTTTCCGAATTGACGCATCGTCCGTGGACAGGAGTGCTTCAGCTTGTTGCTCAATGACCGCATGCGTCTGGGCGGCAAGATCTGTTGGACCGCCTGTGGCATCTGCATCAGGGGGTAGGGCGAGTCGAGCACCCATAGTTTTTGTCTTCGTAACCGTAGGCTTCTTCGCGACCGGTGCTTTTAACTCACTCGCGGGCGGCGTCTTTTGCTGAGCGGATGCATGGGAAGAGAACGGATTGGCGAGCAAATCCGACACGGACTCGGGGATGTCCGTTACCGTGCGCGGAATGTCCAGCCAGCCAGTCGGCAAACCAAGGCGTTCGGTGAACCGGTTTGCTTCGGCATCGTCTAAACGTTTCTGTCCATAATAACGATTGGCCATGTTGGAAGCGCTAATGTCCATTACTACGCCGAGCCGCACCTTCGATCCTTTGCGGGTCGTCAGCACGTGCAGATTAGCGCGGCGGATTTTTTCCAAAGCTGCGACGTCGTTCAAAGGCAACGCTTGCTGAGCCCCTGATTTAGAAGACGCTTTGACTTTCGCAGGTGTCGGTTGCGGTGGGGTTGTCGTGGTAGGCTTCACCGCTGTGGTGTTGCTTTTCGCGACGGCCCTTGGCGAGGCGACAATTGTCTTCTTTGGCATCTCAGGCTCTCTGGGCAAACTATCGGTAAGGGTAGGGCGGTGATTCACCTGTGTGGCAGGCGCTGACTTCAATACTTGCTCGTACGCAAATTCCGGTTCAGCGTTCGCGTGAATGAAATCAAGCGGCGACTTTAAGCGAGCAATCGTCTCAGGCGAGAGGACAGGATTGGGCTGATCGAAAAATCCATCCTGTAGCCCAAGCGTGGTTTCGATGTGAAAGGCTGTCTCGGGCGTAAATCTCTCGCCGTTTAGCAGCTCAGCCACGCGTGTTAAGTTGGAATCGAGGCCCAGCGCGACGTTCTCCTCACCCACGGCATCTACCAACAACTTAAACGAACGAGTTTTGAAAATGGATGCCGTCTGGGCCGGGTCTCGCGTAGATGGAGCTTTTACGTACGGCTTGTTTGATCGGTGGGATGTCGTGTTTGAAGGTTGGCGCGATTGGCGCTGACCTTTGTCTCGAGGTCCCGAGTATCGCCCGTGTGTTCGACTCATAAAGTAGGGCTCCTTCGCGAAATCACTATCAGTGTTGGCATTATAGGCGAGGGTGCCCTGACATCGGCCTCGCCGTACAGGAAATAAGCCATTCTCGTCATCATGACTCTGAACGCCCTGCTCTCGGCGACCTCCATGTCGGGATCGAGGGACAGCATGGAGTTAGCGAATTCGCAGATGCCGGAGTTTGCCGATGCGCGTGGAGTGTTTCAGGATGAAATCGGTGACGTACTCGGGAAGCAGGGCGGCCGGAAGATTCGCGGGAACCTCTTCGACCGCCCGTGACGGAACACGGGCGATGTAATCGTAGGGCGCGCTTTCCAAGTTGTGCTCGTAGCTGACGCGATAGTTCATGATGGGCCAGCTTTTGGGGAAAGTCGTTGTCACGCCGAGTTTTCTTAGCGCACACCCTTTTCCCCTGTTTTCGACGGTGTCGCTCCAGCTTACGTTTTCGGTGCTTACATGAAGCCGCCAATCAGACCTCACATCTCGTCACTCGGATCGTGCACTTCAAGCTTAAACTGCCACCCTTCAAATGTCATCAGCATGTGCCCGAGCTCGTCCCACTCAACGCGGCGACCGTCTATGACGACACATGGCATACGTGAATCGTCGCTGCCATCCCATTCGATTCTGCCGCGGACGGTATCGTCGATGATCTGCAATCCGAGATCAGTGTCCCTTATGTGGATGACCGCAAGCGAACGGCGCATCTTTTCAATCAGCATTCCCAGCAAAACGAACTGATCCGCTAGCGGATCGCCAATGATTTGGAAG
>NZ_CAXURX020000003.1:0-2063260 GCF_964253885.1 Caballeronia sp. LjRoot31 | reverse complement strand
GAGTTGGATTTTCTCTTTATCACTATTAGCCACTGTGCGTGGCGGCACGTCATTTCTTTGTCCAAAGCGACAAAGAAACGAAGCAAAGAAAGCGCTTTAACCGCTCTACCCTAAGTGTCCACAGCGTGCAGTTTCTATTCATAGGTGCCCCAAAAGCACGGTGCTCGCCAGAGCGCCGGATGTGTGAACCCCTCCTTCTCGCGAATCCTGACACGAACACGCTTCGCCCCGTACGCTCTCGGGCAAGCACCATTGCCAAGGAACCCGCACGGCCTTACAGGTATTTACGGCTGCGGTTTTTTGACAGGTTAGCTACCTGGTCTGTGCGACCGTATTCATAGGCCACAGCTTCATGCGTGTTTGTGTTTACTGCTTCAGTTTTTTGTGAATTGGCTGCGCGTTCTGTACGGCTATTTTCGTCGGTTACGGCCGCCCGCATCTTCGCGGCTTCGTTTCTTGGCGGGTTGGCGACGAGGTTCGAGGCGCGTACACATTGGAGGGAGGTCGTCCGCGGATAGCGCGGGGTGCTCCTTGGGCAGGTTCAATCACTGGTGGCGAAGCGTGTGGTTCCTTGGCAATTGTGCTTGCCCGAGAGCGTACGGGGCGAAGCGTGTTCGTGTCAGGATTCGCGAGAAGGAGGGGTTCACACATCCGGCGCTCTGGCGAGCACCGTGCTTTTGGGGCACCTATGAATAGAAACTGCACGCTGTGGACACTTAGGGTAGAGCGGTTAAAGCGCTTTCTTTGCTTCGTTTCTTTGTCGCTTTGGACAAAGAAATGACGTGCCGCCACGCACAGTGGCTAACAGTGATAAAGAGAAAATCCGACTCACGCAGACCACCACGGCCGAAAGCACCAACCCGGCATTGACTCCGACCGCTAACACCGAAAGCACCAACCCGGCACATACCCCTAACACCGAAACCACCACCCCCAACCCTAGCAACCTGCCCCCAACCCCGAGTGCGAACGGAAAAAAACCTCTAATGGATCGGACACACAATGGCGACATATCTGCTGGGCCTAGACAGCGGCTCGACCGCGACCAAGGCCGTTATCTTCGACACCACCGGTCGCACCGTGGCCGTAGGCTCCCGGCGTGTGGAGCAGCGGCAGCCGCGTCCCCGCTACGTCGAACGCGACATGGAAGAAACCTGGGCAGCGGCAAGTGGCGCCATTCGCGATGCGCTCGCGCTTAGCCAAGTGCCCGCCGAGGCGATCGCCGCTATCGGCGTAACCGGACACGGCGACGGCCTCTACCTGGTCGACCACGCCGGTGCTCCGCTCGGCCCCGGCATTCTGTCGCTCGACAGCCGGGCCTTCGACGTTCGCGATCAATGGCGCGAAGCCGGCGTGCTGCAACAGGCACTGGAATTGACCGGGCAGCAGCCGTATCCCTACGCCGCCGTCAGCCTGCTCAAATGGATCCAGGTCAACGAACCCGAGCGGTACGCAAAGATCGGCCATGTGCTCTTCTGCAAGGACTGGCTTCGCCTCTGTCTGACTGGCATCCCGGCAACGGACCCAACGGAAGCCAGTTCATCCTTTACCGATGTCCGCACGCAACAGTACAGCGGCGATGTCCTCGATCTATACGGCCTCGCGTCTATTGGCCACGCGTTACCGCAAATCGTGTCGTCCACGGCACTCGCAGGCCGGGTCACCGCACAAGCCGCCGCGCTAACCGGTCTGAAGGAGGGCACGCCGGTCGCGTGTGGATTGCACGATGTCACCTCCAGTGCCGTGGGACTAGGCAACACCGAGCCGGGTATCTTGTCGATTACGGCGGGGACGTTCAGCATCAACGAGATCCTGTCGGACCGTCCGCAACTGGATCCGCGCTGGTCGTGCCGCAACGGCACACGTCCCGGTCAATGGATGAACATGTCGATTTCACCGGCCTCATCGAGCAATGTCGACTGGTTCCTGCGTGAATTTTTTGCCCACGAAGCGCAACAGGCTTCGCAACGCGGATGCTCGCTGTTCGACCTGATCGGAGACGAATTACAGGCGGCATTCGCCGAGCCGAGTTCCGTCATGTTCCATCCATTCCTGTTCGGCTCCCCCTTCGAGCAGCCCGCGAGCGCCTCGTTTTTTGGCATCCGCGGCTGGCACCGTCGCGCCCATCTGGCGCGGGCCGTGCTCGAAGGCATGGTCTTCAATCACCGATACCATGTCGAAGCTCTGACCAGCGCGCTTCCGGGGCAGCGGGCGGGGCTGACCGGTGGAGGATCATCAAGCCCCATGCTTGCCCAGTTGTTTGCCGATACCATCGGGATTCCTATCGATATTCCGGAAAGTCAGGAAGCGAGTGCACTTGGCGCAGCGCTCTGTGCCGGCGTGAGCGCAGGAGTGTTCCCATCCCTGGCGGAGGCCGCCACGCGCGCATGCCGCATCCAGCGGACACACCAGCCGGACGCGGAACGTCACGGCCAGCTCACCGAGGCACACACCCTGTACATGCAGCTCATTTCAGGCATGAACCCATTGTGGCCGGCGCTCGACCGCGCAGCCACTACGCATTGACGACGACATTGATCACGAGACAAGCAATGACCGAACGATCCCGCGAATTCTTTCTCGACCGGCTTACGCAACAGCGCCGTGTCAGCGTGCTAATTGTTGGTGGCGGAATTAATGGTGCAGGACTATTCCGCGACCTGTCGTTGCAACAGGTCGACTGCCTGCTGATCGATAAAGCGGACTTCGCCTCAGGTGCAAGTTCGGCGCCATCGAGGCTCATTCACGGCGGCCTCAAGTATCTTGAAACCGGTGAATTTGGCCTCGTTGCCGAATCCACACTGGAACGCAATCTCTTGCTGAAAAACGCACCGCATTTTGTACGGCCACTGGAGACGGTACTGCCGATTCATTCGTACTTTGGCGGCATTGTTGCGTCTACGCTGCGATTTTTCGGTGTCAAGTCGAAGCTCGCCGACCGCGGCGCGATCATTTCAAAACTCGGTCTCACGATCTACGATTTTCTCGGTCGCCATCACCGGACGATGCCGCGTCACCACGTCGCGCTCAGAAGACGTTCTCTTCAAAGTCTGCCATTACTCGATCCCGCCATCAAGGCAACCGCCACGTATTTCGATGCACAGGTGACACAGGCCGAACGACTGAACTACGAACTGGTAGCAGACGGACTGGCCGCTTGCGAGGAAGCCGCGGCGGCGAACTACGTTACGGTTGATCACGTGGAAGGCGACACGGTCTGGCTACGGGATCTCGTGTCAGAGCGGCTTTTTCCTGTGACACCGACCCTCATCGTCAACGCCGGTGGGGCCTGGATCGACAGCGTGAACCAGGCGCTCGGTATCAGGCGAAAGTATATCGGTGGAGCAAAGGGGTCGCACCTGATCGTGACGCATGCTGAGCTCCATGCGCAACTGCGGGGCCGCATGGTGTACTTCGGCTCGAAGGACGGTCGCATTTGTCTTGTCTATCCGTTTATGGACCGGCTTCTGGTCGGTTCGACCGATATCCGCGTAAGTGATCCTGACCAGGTTCGCTGCGAGGACAGTGAGGTCGACTATATGCTCGGCGTATTACGGGAGATTTTTCCTCGCCTGGAACTGGATGCATCGAACATCACGTTTCGCTATAGTGGCGTGCGGCCGTTGCCCTATTCCGATGCCACGAATCCGGGCGACGTGAGTCGCGATCACGTGGTGCACGTCGATCATCTGCCTGACACTCAAACTGCTGTGCTTTCGCTGGTGGGCGGCAAATGGACAACCTTCCGGGGATTTGCCGAATCCGTCGCCGACGATACGCTCAAGCGTCTCGGACGTTCGCGCAGGGTCAGCACTCGCGACGAAGCTATCGGTGGAGGCCATGATTTTCCACTGACCTCAGGGGATCGGACTGCGTGGATCAACGAGCTTGCCGCGCGTTGCGGCGTTCCGGTTGAACGAGCTGAAACCTTATTCTCGCGTTACGGTACAAGTGCATCCGTCATCGCAGCGTTCTGCTCGTCGATACACGACGGGCTCCCTGACCGCTCGCTCGCAAGCGAGCCAAGTTATACAGTGCGAGAGGTTCAGTACCTATGCGAGCACGAAGCAGTGACGCATCTTGCAGATCTGCTTTTCCGTCGCACGACGATCGCCATCTCCGGTCAATTGACCGGCGCCGTGCTGGCTGAAACTGCGGCGATCGCGGCGAGTTCGCTGGGATGGGATGCTATCCGCATGCGGCGGGAAATCGAATCGTCCCGCGACATCGCCCAGCAGCGCCATGGAATGGTGATTAGGGATACTGAGCTTACGCATTAGTTCAGTAGTTGGCAGCCTGAACTTAGACGAATCCCGGTGCGGACCTACGCTGAAATGCGGCAGCGGGAGTTGATTGCACCAGGCGGTGATGTCCGCCCGATGCTTGCGGAGCGCGTGAGGTCTTTCCGCGCAGCGCGCTGCGTCGCTTGGACTATTCGCTAGTAGAGTCGACGGGAATCCCGGCGTCGCTGCCGGCCGAGGAGTCTTGCCTGGGGCGGCGAACAGCTCTTACCTTTCCGCTGTTTCCGCCGCCGCAGAAGAATTGCTCGCGGCCATCGGACTCGAGTCCCGACACGCCTGCTCCGGGTGGCATCTCAAGGCTCTCCAGGACCTCTCCCGTTTGCGAATCGACATGTCTCAGCTCGCTCGCGTCATCTTCCCAGGTGCCGTGCCAGAGCTCGCCGTCAACCCAGGTGACACCGGTGACGAAGCGGTTGGATTCTATGGCGCGAAGAATCGCCCCCGTTTCAGGATCGACCTGATGGATCTTCCGGCTCCGGTACTGCCCCACCCAGAGCGTCCCTTCGGCCCATGCGAGCCCCGAGTTACCGCCGCCACCGGGTGCCGGGATCGTGGCGAGCACCCGGCCGGTTTCAGGATCGATCTTCTGGATAATATCCCCGGCAATCTGAAACAGGTGTTGGCCGTCGAAGGCCGTTCCTGCATCGGCGGCGACATCAAGCGAGTGCAGCGGGTTTCCGCTCGCCGGGTCGAAGGCGTTCAGCTTGTCTCCGGATCCAAACCAGACATGCTGACCGTCAAACGTGACCCCAGACACGCTGTCGACACCTGGAAAGGGCCCATATTCACGGATGATTTCGGCTTCTGATCGTTTCATGGTGCCATCCTAATCACTGGGTAGTGAAGTGGGGAGTAACAAGCTTGTCGCGAATCCCGGCACGGGCGGTGTCATCCAGCGACGTGCCCGTCCGCGGCCAAACGACTGCACCTTGCCTGCCGCCGCAAGCGAGTCCAATGAACGCTGCACGGTACGCTGGCTGGCTCCAAGCACAAGCGCGAGAGCTGAGCTCGTCCACGACTCGCCGTCGGCGAGGAAGACGAGCACCGCAGCATGCTTGTCTTCAACGGGCCGCGCCATCACGACCACTTCGCGTGCAGTACGCGGTACCAGCACGAACCCTCGCTTCGTCGCGCTCACACCGGCCAGCGTCCCAAGCACGGTACGAAGCCGTCCGACTTCGACACGCAAGCGCGCGCGATGCGATTCATCGGCATGTTTCGCCCGGAATGCCCGCGCGATGAGCGTGTCCCTGGGCACGTCTTCGGGCCACGCTTCACCCAACGTGCGTGCGAGCGCGAACAAGATTGGACGCCTCGCGAGCGAGACCACGGCGCTTGCATCGCGTACGAGCTGGCGGGATGCATCTACAACAAGCGCCTTCGACGCCAGTAATACTTCGATATCCTCAAGGAATAGGAGTCGCTCCTCACCATTCGAAATCAAGCGTGCGGCGGGCGTATTCAGTATGAGGGATGCACTTTCGACCTCCGCGATGAGCGCAGGAATACCCGCATGGTGCGCAGCGCGTTCGGCCCGGGCAAGCGCCGCGCGCGCTGTCTTGGTCTTGAGGCGCCGCATCGCGATCCCCGCAACGACCAGCTCGTGGACGGCTTTTAACGCGGGCGGGAAGGGCGTGGGGTCTAGCTCGGCGAGCGTCCGCTCAGCTTCGTCGAGACGTCCGATCAGGAGGAGGCGCCGGACTTCGAGATACCGCGCATGCGCTGCGTTGACGCGGTCGCCGTGTGCTTCGAGTGTCGCCCGCGCTGCGTCGAGCGTCTTCGCAGACCAGCCCAGGTCTCTTGAGGCGAGCGCGATCTCGACCTCGGCGACGACACACCTCGCGCGCGCCACGGCTTCTTTTGGACCGAATGCGCGCGCGGCACTTCGCATGAGAGCCTTCGCTCGGACAAGATCGCCGAGCTGCGCCATTGCGATGCCCCGGAGCGCGAGCGCGGGCGCGTCGTCGCGCAAGGCGATCCGGTTAAGTGCGCCGAGAGGGTCACCCGAGGCGAGCGCACGCGCCGCGACCGCAATTAGTGGGTCCATGGTCTATCTGAATCCCGCCACACTTGTCACTCCCATCGTTCGATGCCCGGTACTAATCTATCACCAACCTGCATGTCGGATCGGAAGTTAAACGAACGACGAAGAACACCTGACGGAGGGAAGATGATGACGACACGCATAGCCGGGACACGTGAAGAATAGTTGGCAGCGTTATTCGAGTTGCTCGAGGCGGAGAAGGAATTCACACGCCGTGAGGACGAGTTGGCGCGGCAACGTCAGGCGCCGCCGTGGGTCTGAGTCGACAAGGACTACCGATCCGAGACCAGGGTCTCGCCCGCACAAACGGGAGGCGGAAGATGCCACAAAACATGGTTTCCGAACGAGTTTCCCAGAGAGCTTTCTTTGGCGTCTCGGCGCTACTTTTCGTCGCCAGTGCGGCGGTGACAATCGTCTGGTGTGTGTCCATGTCGGCGATGGGCGAGATGCCAATGCCCGGCGGCTGGACCATGTCCATGGCGTGGATGCCGATATGCGGACAGACGTGGCCCGGCACTGCGGCCTCGTTCATCGGCATGTGGGTCGCGATGATGATTGCGATGATGCTGCCATCCCTCGCGCCCATGTTGTGGCGCTACCGTCAGGCCATCGGCAGGACTGGCGAGACAGGGCTGGATCGGCTGACCGCGCTGGTGGGCGCCGGGTACTTCTCCGTGTGGGCCGTGTCTGGAATGGCCGCCTTTGCGCTGGGGGGCACGCTGGCGGCGGTCGAGATGCAGTTGCCATCACTCGCGCGCGCCGTTCCGGTCGCGTCCGGCGTGGTCGTCCTGATCGCCGGCACGCTCCAGTTCACACCGTGGAAGTCGCATCACCTTGCCTGCTGCCGGGCTATGCCGGGGCAGGGTTGTATGTTGAAGGCGTTGCAGGCGGACGCCGGCACGGCCTGGCGACATGGCCTGCGCCTTGGTCTTCACTGCAGCACCTGCTGTGCTGGCCTGACGGCTATCCTTCTGGTGATTGGTGTCATGGATCTGCGCGTGATGGCTGCCGTCACGACAGCTATTACTGCCGAACGTCTCGCACCGGCCGGCGAGCGCGTGGCGAAGGCTATCGGAGCTGTGGTCGTTCTGACGGGGTTGGTCCTGATCCTGCGAGCAATGGGGCTTGGATGAAGCATCGCGCAACCGCGACCATCGTGGGAGCATGCGCTTCGAGCATCCGCCTACACCCCCGCGCCAAGCTCAGCAAAACTGATCATTTTCGCGCTACAAGCCTGCGTAAAATCCACGTCATAGCTCGAAAAGAAAACCGTCCGGTCTTCGCTCAAGGTCTTGAACAAATCGATCAGAACAGCGCGCGCGGGGGCATCGAGGCCAGCGACTGGCTCATCCGCGATAACGACCTTCACATCGCCGAGTACCGCCGCCGTCAGGAAGATTTTCTTGCGTGTACCAAACGACATTTGCTCGAAACGCTTCTCGAGATGTGGTGTCAAGCCAAAGCGGTCGGCCAAGTCGAGCGCCTGACTGTCGACGGTGGTTTGTCGGTCCGATGCCACCCGTTCCAGATACTCGCGACCCGTCTGCAGCGAGTACGGCATGCAGTCGTCGGGCACGTACGCGAGTAGCGACTTTGCCTCGATCGGGGCGCTATGCATCGAGTGTTTGTCTATCCATACCTCACCTTCGTCAGGTTCGATCTCACCAGCGAGGATACCGAGCAAGATGGATTTTCCGCTGCCGGTTTCATCGTTCAGCGCCACGCATCCAGTGCCGGCGCCATAGCGCAGTCCTTGAAAGATAACGCGCTTGTCGTAACGTTTGCAGAGGTTCTCGAATCGAAGCATGAGTTGCAGACTTTGTCAGAAGAAGAGTGGCCGCGCGGCTGCGGCGGATGCCGGTTGGCATCCGCCGGGCGGCAAGGATTGTGTGGAAATTGACACTGCGGCAAGTGTAGCAGCGCACGCAGGCGCGCTTGGACGGACAGGTCAGCGCGCCTGTGAACCACCCGCGCTGGCCACCCGCAATCAACCGTTCAGCATCCGTCCGCCATCCACCACGATTTCTGCGCCGAGCGTCCACGCGGACTCATCCGACGCCAGATAGACCACTGCCTTCGCCACTTCCTCAGGTGTTCCGAACCGTCCGGCAGGAATGGTATTGATGATCTGTTGAGTAACCTGCTCGCGGTAGGCGTCGGGAATGTTGAGCTTGTCGTATAGCGGAGTATCGACGGGCCCGGGACTGACCGCATTGACGCGGATACCACGCGGCAGCAGTTCGCTTGACAGGGTTCGGGACAGGCTGAGCAGGGCTGCCTTGGTCGCTGCATAGACGCTCGACTGCGCGGCGCCGACGTGCGCATTGATCGACGTGTTCAACACCACCGAGGCGGGTTTGCTGAAGATGGGCAGTAGCGCCTGAGTCAGGAAGTACGGCCCCTTGACGTTGATAGCGAAGGAGCGATCGAACAGCGCTTCCGTCCATTCCTCGATCGGCACCCATACCGATACACCGGCGTTGAGGAAAGCGACATCGAGTTGACCATAGTGCTCCTTGACCGCTTGCGCGAGCGCACTCTGAGCCTCGACACTGGCGGAGTCGGCGCACAGCACGGGCACTTCCTGGCCGAGTATATTGCGGGCGTTCTCGATAGAGTCCGGGTTGACGCCGGTGACAATGACGCGTGCGCCTTCGGTCAGAAACTGCTTCGCAGTTTCCAAACCAATGCCGCTGGTACCGCCGGTAATGAGGGTGCGTTTGCCTTGAAGACGAGGCATGGGAATCTCCGGTAAATGAATGAACAGTCGACGGTGCTTAGCTGGCGCCGCCTCGCTGTACAGACAGAATGGAGTCATTTGCGCACGGGGATAAGTGGGTCGAAAGGTATATCATTCATGCCCTCATTGCATAAATGATCAGGACGCACCGTGGATCGTTTCCTCTTGATGAAATGCTTTGCCCGGGCGGTCGAGACCGGGAGTTTTTCTGCGGCGGCCAGGGAACTGGGCATTGGCCAGCCTAACGTCAGCCGCTATGTCGCTGCGCTGGAACAGCACCTTGAAACACGGCTGATGCAGCGATCCACGCGCAGGCTGACCCTCACCCCCGAAGGCGAGCGCTACTACGCCGAAGCCCGACGGATACTGGACGCAGTCACCGAGGCCGAATCGACCGCCCGTGGTGACGATCAGCCTTCAGGCCTGCTACGCGTGGCATGTCCCACGACGCTTGGGAGGATCCACTTGCTGCCGTTGGTGCGTCCGCTTCTGGAGCGTCATCCCAAACTCGAACTCGAATTGCAGATCAGCGATCGCTACGTCGATCTGGTCAATGAAGCGGTCGAACTGGCCATTCGCATCGGCAATCTTGAGGACAGTACGCTGCGTGCACGGCGTATCGGGATGTTCCAAAGGGTTTGCGTCGCAAGCGTCGATTACCTTGCGCGTCGCGGCATGCCAGGCACGCCGGGTGACTTGCGCGATCACGATTGCATCGTCTATACATTGTTGTCGTCGGCCGGAACATGGCACTTTCGCGATACCGAGGTCTCCGTTACGGGACGTCTGCGCGTCAATTCACCGGACGCTGTCCGCGAGGCGGTGCTGCAAGGCATCGGCGTTGGATATGGACCTCTTTGGCTGTTTGAAGACGCGCTGCGAACTGGGTCCGCACGTTTGATACTGCGCGACTACATTGGGCCGCCGGTGCCGCTGCAGATTGTCTACGCGGCAAGTCGGCTGTTGCCACGACGCGCGGTGGTTTTCATGGATTTCATAGCGGAGGCTTTCGCCGCCATTCCCGCGCTCAACGAAAACGGTCTGGCTGCGATCGATGCGACGGCAGCAGACGCGTGACACACGTGTGCGCTTGGAACCGGGCATTGAATCATCCGGTCCGAATACGGAATTTATCAGGACACCGTCGTTAACTGAGCGCGCGGGGAGAGGCTGCGGCGGCGCCGCAAACCTCCCGCTCCCACCCGTTTTTATCCGGCAACCTTCTCAGAATCCGCAACGGCTGCCTTTTCAGCAACCACTGCATTCTCAACAACCGCCGCCTTTTCAGGAGCCGCGGCCTTCGACGCGACTCTTGCCAAACGGCCTTCTTCCAGCTTCGTCGCGCGGACGCCATCTTCAGGCGATACCCGTCCGGCTTCCTCGCCCGAGAGGTCGACCCGAATTGCGCCTTCAACCATCGACGTCCAGTAACGGCTGCCACGGCACCAGATCTTGATCGCCGCCCGCAACTCGGTCTCGGTCAGCGCCAACTCTGCGGCGTGTGCGAGAAGATCTTCGAAAATTCCGATCTTCAGCGGCACCTTGGGCGACGGGTTTTTCGGGAACGCTTTAGGAAACCGTTTTTGCAGCTTCCCGATGGTCAATACCACAGGGTCCACGGGTTTCGACCTGACCGCGACGGGAGCAGCAGGCCGCGCTGGCCGAGGAGGGCGCGGCGGCTTGGTGACGGGCTTCGAGACCGGTGTGGGGGCGGGCTGCTTAGAGGCATGCTTGGGGGCAGGCTTATGCGCAGGCTTCGCCACGGGCTTCGACTGCGCGCGTTTCGCCTGTTGCTCTTTCTCGAGTTGTTGTTTCAATACAGCGAGCTGTTCAAAGCCCATAGCACATGACCAGGCAAGTAAAAGGTCAATTCTAGCAGCCCGCCACTCCCGGTGTTCTACTTGTCCAGGCAGGCGGAACAATCCTCAGTCAATTGCAGCACCTGTCGACGCCGGCAACGGCCCGAAAGCGGCCGCCATACGCCGATGAATAGCAGGGTGGACGCGACCTGCATCCACCTTCCAGGAACGCTCTCAGGGCCCTCTAATCGTGCCCCCGGCGGCCGCTACTATAGCGGCCGCTGCAATCGCCGCATCGCTCAGAGCGAGATTTCGGTTCCCAGTCGTGCGAGGAACTGACCCAGCCATTGCGGATGAGCGGGCCACGCCGGGGCCGTAACGAAATTGCCGTCAGTGACGGCGCTGTCCACTTCGATGTCCGCATAGTCGGCGCCGGCCAACCGGACTTCCGGCGCACAAGCGGGGTAGGCGGAAATCCGCTTGCCGCGAATGACGTCGGCTGCCGCCAGCAACTGCGCGCCGTGACAGACCGCGGCGATCGGTTTTTCGGCAGCGGCGAACTGCCGTACGATTTCGATTACCCGTTTGTTCAGCCGCAGGTATTCCGGCGCACGGCCGCCGGCGATCATCAGCGCGTCGTAACGGGTGACATCAACGTCATCGAAATTCGCATTCAGCGCGAACAGATGACCCGGCTTTTCAGTGTAGGTCTGGTCGCCCTCGAAGTCGTGAATCGCGGTCTTGATCTTGTCTCCGCTTTTCTTCCCAGGGCACACGGCGTGCACCGTATGGCCGACCATTTGCAACGCCTGGAAAGGCACCATCGTTTCATAATCTTCCGCAAAATCGCCGGTCAGAAATAAGATCTTCTTGGCTGCCATGTTGTTCTCCTGTCAAAGAAAATCACGCGCGAACGCGGCCCGGTCAAACCGGAACCACTCGATTTATCTTAGCTCGTCTTCATGGCAAAACGGGGATACTTTGCCGCCTGCCGGATAAATCGCGATTGAGCATCGCGCCATGGGGAGGCTTTCTTCGGTGCATTTTTTGCCGAAGGTCAGCCGTTTTTGCTAACGTGCTGAACCTTTACCGGACCGCGCGACAATGACGCGGCCGTGGCCCGTCAAACATGATTCCCCGCCCCCTCCCTGACAACTGACCCGCATGACCGATCCGCTGATTCCCGCCACGCTTGCGTTCCGCCCCAACGGGTCGCCGTATTCACCTGAATACGGCGATATCTATCACAGCATCGTGGGCAGTCTTGCCCAGTCGCAGTATGTATTCTTGCAGGGCAACGGCTTGCCCGGACGATGGCAGGAGCGTCAGGCATTTACCGTGCTTGAAACCGGTTTCGGCATGGGCATCAATTTCCTGACGACATGGGCCGCGTGGCGCGCCGATCCCGCGCGCAGCGAACGGCTCCATTTTGTGTCGATCGAAAAGCACCCGTTTTCGGCGGACGATCTGCTTCGCGCCTACGAGGTGACCGTGGACGATGCATCGGTTCTCGCCCTGGCCGACACGCTTGCCGCGGCGTGGCCCGCGCTGAAACCCGGTACGCACCAGCTCGATTTCGACGATGGCAGCGTCACGCTGACGCTTATATTCGGCGACGCGGTGGATATCCTGCCCACACTGCGGTTGCGCGCGGATGCGTTTTATCTCGATGGTTTTGCGCCGGCGAAAAATCCTGAACTCTGGACGCCCGCGATCTTCAATTCACTCGCCGCGCTGGCAGGTGACGACGCGACGTTTTCCACCTACACCAGCGCCGGCGATGTGAAACGCGCGCTGCTGCAAGCGGGTTTTGAATATCGGAAAGTGGCAGGCTTTGGGTGGAAACGCGCGATGCTCGTGGGCCACTTTGTGCGGCGCTAAGAGGCCGGCGGAAAGCTGTATAACGCGTGCGCATTGCGGGAACGCGCCACGGTGATCCGCGCGATATTCCAGGCGTTGCCGATCATCACCGCCATGAAACATGCGATCGCGCATTGGCTAAACGATGAGCAATGGCGCACAGTACGTCCAACGCTCAAGCGATCGGAGCGGGTGGTGGCGCCCCTGGTCGAACAGTTGACCGCAGTCGGCGTCACTATGCCGGGGGCGTCGCAATAGACTCTATATACGCTCTCGCGGCCCGGGCAAACTGGAATCCAACCGGCGCCCAGGCGCGAACCATCATTTACTTCATAGGGAATTCCCCAGTGACCGATCAATCCGACAAGCCGGCTGACAGACCGGACGACAAGCAAGCCCCGGTCCGCGCGACCGGCATGAAGCGAGGACTTACGTCGTACGGCGACCAGGATTTTTCGCTGTTCTTGCGCAAGGCGTTCATCAAGGGCGCCGGTTATACCGACAAGGCCTTGAACCGGCCGGTAATCGGTATCGTCAATACGGGGAGTGCGTACAACCCGTGCCACGGCAACATGCCGCAACTGATTGAAGCGGTGAAGCGCGGCGTGATGCTTGCCGGCGGTTTGCCGATGGACTTCCCGACCATCTCCATTCACGAAAGCTTTGCGTCGCCTACATCGATGTACCTGCGCAATCTGATGTCGATGGATACCGAGGAAATGATTCGCGCGCAGCCCATGGACGCGGTCGTTCTCATAGGCGGTTGCGACAAGACCGTGCCCGCGCAATTGATGGGCGCGGCGTCCGCGGGCACGCCTGCCATCCAGCTCATCACCGGGTCCATGCTGACCGGCTCGCATCGTGGCGAACGCGTGGGTGCATGTACCGATTGCCGTCGCTATTGGGCCAGGTTTCGCGCGGCCGAGATTGACGAGGAAGAGGTCGCCGACGTCAACAACCAGTTGGTCGCGAGCGTGGGAACATGTTCGGTGATGGGCACCGCGAGCACCATGGCCTGTGTCGCGGAAGCATTGGGCATGACGGTTCCCGGCGGCGCGTCGCCTCCTGCCGTCACAGCCGACCGGATTCGCGTGGCGGAAGAAACGGGCGCACGGGCAGTTCAGATGGCAGTCGACGGTCTCACCATCGACAAGATACTTACCGTAAAAGCCTTTGAAAATGCGATGCGCGTGCTGCTGGCAATCGGAGGCTCGACCAACGCGATTGTTCATCTGACGGCTATTGCCGGACGGCTGGGGCATCGGATCGATCTGGACACGCTCGACCGGATGGGCAAGGAAACGCCGGTACTGCTGGATCTGAAACCAACCGGCCAGCACTACATGGAAGACTTCCACAAGGCGGGCGGCATGGCTACGCTGCTGCGCGAACTCAAGCCGTTGCTCCATCTGGACGCGCTGACCGTCACCGGGCGCACGCTGGGGGAGGAGATCGAGCTTGGCGGACCCGGGTATCAGCAGGACGTCGTACGATCATTTAGTCATCCGATCTATCCGGAGGGCGGACTTGCCGTACTGCGTGGCAATCTTGCGCCAGGCGGCGCGATCATCAAGCAGTCGGCGGCTGATCCGGCGTTGATGGAGCATGAAGGACGTGCGGTCGTCTTCGACGATCTGGAGGACATGGCCAGCCGGATCGACGACGAAGCGCTGGACGTCACCGCGCAAGACATTCTTGTGCTGAAGAACATTGGCCCGGTCGGTGCGCCGGGGATGCCCGAAGCGGGTTATATCCCCATTCCACGCAAGCTGGCGCGAACGGGTGTCAAGGACATGGTGCGGATCTCCGATGGCCGCATGAGCGGCACCGCGTTCGGCACGATCGTTCTGCACGTCACGCCGGAAGCGGCCATTGGCGGCCCGCTTGCCCATGTCCGCAATGGGGACCGGATTCGTTTGAGCGTGATCAACCGGGAGATTGCGCTGCTTGTGCCGGAAGCTGAATTGCATCAGCGTGCGCTCGACAACCCCGTCGTTCGTCCGACCGCAGGACGTGGTTACCGGAAGTTGTTTTTGCAGACGGTGACGCAAGCGGATGAGGGCGTGGACTTCGATTTCCTGCAGAGCGAAAGTCTGCAGCAGGAGAAAGAGAATGAGCGCGCGCGGCGACCGCCGCAGCGGTAAGGTCAAGCCGGCGTGCGGCTTCGGCAATCGAGCCGCACTTGAGAACCGCTACGAAACCCTGGAGGTATCGGATGTTAATGAAAGCGATTCCACCGCTCCGGACTCTGTTTGGCACACGGGCAGGGCGGGCCGGGCGGGCAGGAGCACTAGCGTCGCAGATGTTCCAACGGCCGTTGCCGCAGGAATGAACTAGTCCAGGCCAAGACCCGACGGCGTCTCTACATTGCGCATGTTGTAGGCGGACAGGATCCGGTACAGGGTCACACGGGACACGCCGAGTTCGCGCGCCGCGTCGCCTACGCGCCCGCGATTCCTCAGCAGGGCCATTTCGATAGCCTGCCGTTCTCCCACTTCGCGCGCCTGCGCAAGCGACATGGGCACGCATTCCGCAAACTCGCCGAGTTCGAGATCATGCGCGCCGATCAAGCGGCCTTCGGCCATCACGATCGCGCGCCGTACGCGGTTGATCAACTCACGCACGTTACCGGGCCAGCCATAGTTATGGATCGCGGCGATAGCGTCAGGGGCGAAACCGCGCAGACGCCGGTTGGCATCTTTCTCGAATCGATCCAGCATGTGCCGGGCCAGCAATTCAATGTCCTTGCCACGCGAGCGCAACGGCGGCTCCTCGATCTGCAGCACGCACAACCGGTGGTAAAGGTCAGAGCGAAACCGGCCCTCGATCATTGCAGTCTGCATGTCCACGTGCGTAGCCGAGACAATGCGCACATCGACGGAAGTGGACTCATGACCGCCCAGGCGCTCGATCTTGCGTTCCTGAAGGAAACGCAACAGGCTCGCCTGGCTCTCCAGCGGCAAGTCGCCTATCTCGTCGAGGAACAGCGTGCCGCCGTTGGCCGCTTCAACGCGCCCGATCTTGCGCTGATTCGCACCGGTGAACGCGCCGCGTTCATAACCGAATAACTCGGATTGCAAAAGATGCGCGGGAATAGCCCCACAGTTGATCGCGACAAACGGCTCGTTGCGCCGTACCGACCGCGCGTGAATGGCTACCGCCGTCAATTCCTTACCCGTTCCCGATTCGCCGGAGATAAACACGGGCGCGTCGGTCATGGCCACTTTGCGGATCGCGCGGAAGAGCGCAAGCATGGCGTCGCATGAGCCGATCATGTCGCCTTCGGCGTTGCTGTCGCTCTTCGCGTTAGCGGGGTCGCGCGTCCCTCCGTCATGCAAGGCGGCGATTCCATAAGCATGACCCAGCGCGTTCAAAATCCGCTCGCCCGATGCGGGGAGCGTTACATAATCAAAGCAAAAATCCCGGACGAGACGCCGAATAGTTGAATCTTCAAGTTGCGCCGGCGACAAGAGCGCTAACCAGCCCACTGTTTTTACCGATAGCCAGGTTTCAGCCAGCCGCAGATTAGCCAGAACGTTTCGCGCCGAGAAATCGAGCAAACCGCCGCTGGGCTTCGACGAGAAATTCCCCGGTTCACGGTCCAGTTCCAGGGATTTGACTGTCCAGCCGCGCGCATCCAGGAGCGAGCGAAGTTCGAGCGTCAAAGGATCGCCTACGTAAAACAAATGCCTGGGAAGCGATGAAGAAGCAGCCATGAAAGTCATACCGGTTAGTTATAGCGACCGCCGCTATCAAGTCGCTGCGGGGTCAGCACATTTTGGGCACGTGGCGATAAGTTGCAGTTGCCGGCCTCACGAAAACTGCACGCGCTTTAGTTATATCGACTCAGTACGCGGAAACTTGAAGGAATCGAAGGTTGATCGGCTGTGTTGGTCATGCCATAAAACCCCGTTTGAAGTTCGCGTCCCGTTTTCGGAGGAGCATCAAGTAAGAATCAAGTAACAAGTCTTCTGATTCTCGCCGGCAAGCATTTTTTGTGCGGCAATAAGCTTTTTACGGCTCTTATTCGCATATGTTATCTGCGCGTGTAGCCGGCTGTTTACTTTTTGCCGCCACGACTCATTATTTCACGTTATTTCACGTTCGCCCATGCGGGTATCGAGCAGGCGCGATTGTTATGAGAACGCGACACGGCCGGCGAGTTCGAATCAGGCGCCGTTTAACGGACTTTCGTGATCGGCAATGGAAGCAAATACCAATCTAGGATGAAAATAGCGATTTGGCTTGATTATTTGTATGAACATAGCAAAGCCTGGACGCAGCAGGGCCGGGCTCCTATCTGGTCTATGGGGTTATCCCTAGCTAGCCATCATCCCAACATCGGCCGGCACCTTAGAGCGCATGGCGAATTCCAAGCGCCGGCTGGGCTTCGTCGATGGTTCGCATGTTCGCACGGCGCTTTTTTCCGTCCTCGGAGCGTGAAGTCAGCCCGACACATAAGGCCCATGCTGCAGTTCTGATTTCTCCAGCGCTGCCAGCACGGCGTCGAACACGAGCCGGATGCGTGCGGGCACAGGTCCCCGCTGCGGCCTGTAGACGTAGACCGGCCACGGCTCCGGCGCGATGTCGTCGAGTACGCTTATCACCTTGCCCGCGCGCAGCAACGGCAGTGCGAGATAACTCACGATCTGCCCAAACCCCATTCCCGCCACCACGGCGCGGCACTCGCACTCGCCGTCGTCGGTCTGGAATGCAAGGTTTGTCGGCGTCATTTGCTGCCCGTTGGAAAACTGCCAGGGCCACACTCGCCCGGTGTTCCTGTCGATGAATCCCGTCGACGGCAGCAGCGCAAGCTCAGCCAGGTCCGCGGGATGGCCCACGCGTGTGACAAGCTTTGGACTGGCAATGACGGAGAAGCCCACGTGCGATGCAGGACGCACCACGAAGCGACTATCCCGCATGAAGCCGATCCGCACGCCAATATCGATCTGCTCCGCGATAGGGTCGCTGATCGCATCGGATAAACGCAGGTCAAGCGTGATGCGGGGATGCTTCTCGGCGAGCCGCACAAGCGCGGGCATGAGAAAACGTTCGCCGATGGACCTGGGCGCGGTCAGCCGGACCAGGCCGGCAATCTCGGCATCGATCTCGCTGTCCTTCGGTCTTAATAGATCATCCATCTGCTGCACGAGTTTGCGCGCCCGCTGCGCAAAGGCTTCTCCTGCTTGCGTGGCGCGCACGCGCCGGGTGTTGCGATGGAACAGGATTTCGCCCACCAGCGCTTCCGCTTCCTGAACGGCTCGCGTGATTGCCTGAGGCGAAGTGCCCAGCCGGGTAGCCGCTTCCTTAAAGCTCTGTGCTTCAACGGCCGCACAATAGATGCGCAACATTTCAAGGCGATTCTGCATGATGGGTTCTCGGTTTTGCTTCCATAAAATGGAATTATGAAATCGTATCATTTCCATTGAATGGCTGGCTTGAGATTCCCATACTGTCTTCTGTCGCGAGGGCCTTCGCCCTCTCAGGAACACAGGAGCCTGTCAATAATGAGCAATCACGCAAGCAATGGAATTGAAGGCAAGGTCGTTGTCATCACTGGCGCGAGCAGCGGGCTTGGCGAAGCCACGGCGCGTCATTTGTCGGCGAAAGGCGCGTCGCTTGTATTGGGTGCGCGTCGTCTTGACCGGCTTGAGAGCATCGCCGCCGAGTTGCGCGAAGCGGGCGGCAAGGTCGAGGTACTGGCCGCCGATGTCACCCGCCGTGCAGACGTGCAGGCGCTGGTCGATCAGGCAGTGAGCACCTACGGACGCGTGGATGTCGTGATCAATAACGCAGGGCTCATGGCGATCGCGCCGATCTCGGAGATGAAGGTCGACGAGTGGGAACGCATGATCGACATCAACATCAAGGGCGTGCTGTACGGGATCGCCGCCGCGTTACCGGTATTTCAGAAGCAGGACAGCGGCCACTTCATCAACATTTCATCGGTGGCGGGCATCAAGGTCTTTAGCCCCGGCGGCACCGTCTATAGCGGCACCAAGTTTGCCGTACGCGCGATTTCCGAAGGACTGCGTCACGAAGTCGGCGCGTCGATCCGTACGACGATCATCCTGCCGGGCGCGGTCGATTCCGAACTGAAGCTCGGCAGCTCCCATGAAGAGAGCGCGAAGGTGGTGGGGCAGTTTTATCAGCAAGCGATTCCCGCGGACTCGGTGGCGCGGGCGATTGCTTACGCGATCGAGCAACCCGGCGATGTCGATATCAACGAGATCGTGCTTCGTCCGACCATGCAGGAGTTCTGATCGGCGGGCTCCGGCAGCGCGAGTGCGCGTCGCCGGAGTGGGTGCTGGACGTTGTTATTGTCGATTCGTATCCGGTCCAGTCTCAGGCATTGAACCTGTCCAGACGGAACGCCTTCGGGTCCACTCTTGGCGTGTTTCCGGTCACCAGATCTGCCATCAACGCGCCGGCTGCCGGGCCAATGCCGAAACCATGCCCTGAAAATCCCGCTGCCAGAAAGAATCCTGGAATTTTGCCGACCTCCGAGATAACCGGCACCGCATCTGGCGTCACATCGATAAACCCGGCCCAGGCTTCGGCGACCGTCGCATTCTTGAACGCTGGGAACGCATGCTTTAACTTGTCGAGTGCGCCGTCGACCATCTTCATGGTCGGCGGCGGATCGAGCGTCCGGCAAGCTTCGAATGGCGTGGGGGTATCGAGGCGAAAGTGGCGCGGAATGCTCATCTCTTCTATAAAACACCTGCCTACGCGAAGCTTTAAGTACTTGCGCTCTGCCATCCACGCCGGCAGGAATTGACGGCACAAACGGATGCTGTCCGGTGTGAGGTCTGCTATCGACGCACCGAGTTGCGACACCGTATACCCCCCGTCAGCGCGCTTGCGGCACGTAAAATCCGACCCATTGATCGCCATCTCCAAGCCGGTCTCTAATGGCCCCGTTCGCAGCACTGACGCATGTACCTTCAACTGCGGAAAGTCGATCGCGTTGTTGCCGCAAAAAAGCCGTGACCATGCGCCGCCTGCCAGTACCACTGACGCACACTTCACCACGCCAAGCTCGGTGACAACCGCCGACGTTCTTCCCGCGCTGGTCTCTAGCCCGCGAACCGCGCACCGTTCGAACACCATTGCACCGGCTTCGGTCGCCAGTCTGGCGATTGCGGCGGTGGCTAGCGTGGGTTCGGCAACGCCGTCGCCCGCACTGTACAAAGCGCCGATCCACGGGCGGTTCGAGGCGGGAATAAGACGCGCAAGTTCATCCCGTCCCAACAGGCTTCCTTCCGTGCCCGTGTCTTTGGCCGAGTTGAGCCACGCCTGATGACGGGCCATCTCATTGTCCGTCTCCGCCAGATAGGCGAGGCCGGTGCGCCGGTAACCCACGTTGATGCGCGCCTGGATGTCGGCCCACATATCGTTCGCTATGGCGGATAGCGGCAACTCCTTTGGATCGCGCCCGACCGTGCGAATCCATCCCCAGTTGCGCGACGACTGTTCGCCCGCGATCATGCCTTTTTCGAATACAGCGACGCGTACCCCCTCGCGTGCCAACGCGAGTGCAGTGCTGATGCCGATAATTCCGCCCCCGACGATCGCAACGTCGATCTCCGCAGGCAATGTCGAACGCATGTTATGTCCTTGAAGAAAAGCGGTCGTTCATGTCAGTGAGCACGGCTTCGGCTAGCCGACAAGCCCACTAGCGCGACCACGCCGATCACGATCACGTAATAAGCCGGCGACATGATGCTGCCCGTCTGCGCGACAAGGAAGCCGACCACGAGCGGCGTGACGCCACCAAAAAATGTCTGCGATGCAACGTAGGCGATCGACACGCCCGTTGTCCGGCACGACGTTGGAAAGAGCTGCGACAACAGCGAACCGACCGGTGCGTAATAGAAGCTGTAGAACACCAGCGACATCGCGCATTGGAACAAGATAAGTGACTGGAACGAGGGCGTATGCGTCAGCATGAAGAACATGGGAAAGACCATGATCAGGCCCGCGATCAACGCAATCCGCATGACCTTGATGGTCCCGAAACGGTCGGCAGCCAGTCCGCCGAAGATCGGGAAGATCGTGCTGACGAGGCCACTGAAGATGGATGCAATGAAAGCGGAGTCCTTAGCTATGCCAAGATTATTGATGGCGAACGTCGGCATGTAGATATTAAGAAAACTGGCTACATTGCCCGCCGCCACGACTGCCGCGCCAATCAGCAGGAAACGCTTGTGAAAGGTAAAGACTTCCGCAAGCGGCCGATGCGGTTTGTCCGCGACTTCTTCGAACTCGCGCGTCTCGTTGATCTTGGTGCGGATATACAGCCCAACGGGACCGATCAGGCAGCCGAAGATGAACGGCGTGCGCCATCCCCACGAATCGACTTGCTCTTGCGAAAGATAGTGATTGATCAGGTAAGCAAATAGCGAGGCGGTCAACACCGCGAGGCCGGAGGTCGAGAACTGCAGGCTGGCGAAGAACGCTTTCGTGCGCGAGTTTTGCTCGGTCAGGTAAGAGTTCGCGCAGCCGAATTCACCGCCGACCGAGAACCCTTGCAGCAGGCGTCCGAACACGAGCAGGGCGGGTGCCCATGCACCAATCATCCGATACGTCGGAATCACCGCCATCAGGACGGTGCCGCAGAGCATCAGGAACGCAGCGATGGTCAGCGCGGCGCGGCGGCCGCGTTTATCGGCATAGATGCCCAGTACGACCGCGCCAACGGGCCGTACGACATACGCACTCGCGAAGGTCAGCAGGCTGTATAACAAGGCCGACTGCGGATTTCCAGTGGGGAAAAACAGGTGCGAGATGGTGATCGCGAACATCGCATAGACGAGCAGGTCGAACCACTCGAAGAATGTGCCCACGTTTGCCGCCACCACGTCACGAATCTTGTGCGTGGATGCCTGCGAGGATGATGGAATGCCGTCCGAGCCGATACTGCCGATCGCCTGCTTCATCTTTGCGTCCTGTGTGGTGAGCACCGGCCGGTCAGGGCGCGGTGTGTCCAGTACAGCTAAGTAGGCGCACAAGACTGGCCGCGCCCGGGCGAAAAACTAAACGTAGAAATGATTGCTGTTGATGACGAGAATGGTGGTGGGCGACTCCCAGCCGTTCTCCCATCTATACCGGTGGCCTGACGGAAACCCATATATGTCCCCGGCTTCCAGCAACATTTCCTGGTCGTCGACGAACAGGCGCAGCTTGCCGCGCACGATATAACCAATCTTGTCGCCGGTCTGCAAGACGAAGTTCACGTCGGACACAGCGCCCGCGCCAATCTCCATGAGGAACCCTTCCATGACCGAGCAGCCCGCGGGTGTCACCCGATATTTAGTGACGCCGCCGACGCTCACTGGCTTGCGGTCCGCGAGCCGCACGACAAAGTCCGCGCCTGCGCCGTCTTGCGGAGCGGGCGTGTTGCTCTCATCGAACAACGCGGCGCCATCGACGCCCAGCGCATGGCAGATGTTGCGAAGCACGCGAATGGACGGGGAACTGATGCCGCGCTCGATCTGGCTGAGCATGCTGACGGACAGGCCGGCTTGCTCTGCCACGTGTTTGAGGCGTAGGTCCTGCGCCTTGCGCATGGCGCGCAAGCGGCCGCCGATGACCACGTCTTGCTCGTGCACAGGGGCATTCGTCAACGGCAAGGAGTCTTCGGACACGGTGTCGCCTTGTGGAGGCAGATGGGAAAATTACACTGTGATGAAGTTTCTGCCAAAAAATTATTGTTTTCAAGCAAACAATAAGGATTGGGTGAAAATTTTGGCTAAGTTAGCCAGACGACGCGTGTCCCGGCTGGCGACGAATGAGTGGGATTAATCGGTCGATTCGCCGAGGCGAGGCGCAGGCAAAATTCGATGAACCGCAGGCGCTGATCGATCCGCTCAGCGGGCTTGCGATGCTGCATAGTTATCTCGGTGACCTGTCCGCCTACGATGTGGACGGTCCTGTCCCGGAGGTTGTGATTAGTGGCAAGGAGGTGCGCAGCATCGCTGAAAACCTGTTGAATCTGTCTTGGTTTGAAGCGTGTGGTTTTCGGGGCTTAGCGATGCGATGGTTTTGTGCAGCCTGTTGCGCGGACCTCTTGCAACAAGCTGCACGCGCAAGTGTTGCCAGCGCCGCCCCCTTTCTATGCGAACGATCAGAACCTGTGTGTCATCGCGAGCCGGGCCATCAACTGATTCCCGGTTGAAGAAATCCCCGATGAACCCGGAATATCCGCATTGTCGAACTGCGTTCCCGTGTTGCCATTCACGTGTTGATAGGCTCCTTGAATGTAGACCGACGTACGCGTGCTAAGGTCATAGTCAAGCATCAACGAGAACTGATTGTACTTAGGCATCGAGCGCCCGGTCGTAGCGGAAATGTGAGCGAACGTATAAGTGTAGGCAGCCGCCATCCAGAAATCAGGCTTGAAGAAGTACTGGCCATTGACCTCAAAGTTGTCGAACTTCCACGAGTTCTGAGTACCCGCCACCGGCTGATCCGTAAAGTACGCATTGCCAGTCGGGTTGTACACGTCTATATGCGAATACGCGAACGCCAACATTGCCTTGTTCGAGAATGTGTACGACACGCCCGCGTCAATGTTCTGTTGCGAGTCAGCCGTAAAGACCGTTGTATCGTTCGACACGGCGCCCGACGCATTGGCTCCGCCACTATTGGTCTTCATGTACGCGAGAGCCGCAGCAAAGCCTCCCATCTTATAGGTACCCGCGGCACTGTACATGCGGTTCGTCGCGAACCCGCCCGCCTGGTTGCTGAAGCCATACATGGCTTCGCCAGTAAAGCCGCTATAGGTCGGCGACACATACTTGACCGAGTTCTGGATACGATAATCCCAGTCCGAGTTATCGTTGTCGAACGGATGCGCCGCCAGATCGCCAATGGTGTTGCCCGCTGCCGTGAAGCCGCTCCACATGTCGATGGTGGGATCGTACTGGCGACCCATCGTGAACGTACCATACTGATCTGACGATAAGCCAACGTAAGCTTGCCGCCCAAACTCAAGACCGCCTTGACCCAGTTGCCCGTTGTTCGTGTTGAAGCCATTCTCCAACAGGAAGATTCCCTTCAGTCCATTGCCCAGGTCCTCACTGCCTTTCAGGCCCCAGCGGCTACCCACGGTGTCGCCACTGACCATTTCGTAGCCGCGATGGCCTTGACCATTACTCGTAAAGTCAAACCCTTCGTCGATCAAGCCATAGAGCGTGACGCTGCTTTGCGCATGCGCGACGGTGCTCAGAAAAATTGCCGGAATCGCAGCGGCTAGCAAGGTTCTCTTCATGATTTTCAATCCCAATATATAGATTCAGACGCGTGTGTGTCGCTTGATGTCGGTTCTTGCAGCGCAAACGTAATGACGAACTTAAGACTTCATGAAAGCGCCCACGAAGGTTAATGAGCCGTTATTCATAGCTGCGGCGACTAACTGAAATTCAGACTTTCAGGCGCAGGAAGAGACGCGTCAAAAGCGCGTTGCGGCTTGCTGGCGAGGGGACGGATTTCAGCGTGGAGCATCAGGCAGGGACGAACGAGGACGATGCGTGTCGTGAATCCGATACAGCCAACTTCCAAACAATTTGAATTGATGTATTGGGACCGTGCCCAATGCTTCACAGAGTCCGTATACGCATCGCCAAAAAGGGACGGCGTGAAAGTACGGCCTCTCCAAACAGGCAGGGAAGTGTGATGGGTGAAATGTGGTTTGTAAGCGAAACGAGCCTTCACGCAAGCAGGGTGTCAACTCCACGCCATCATCGAAAGCCCGGTGCTCCTGAATCAAACGCGCTTGCCGGTTCGTTCAGTGCGCACGCGGCAGCAGACGATCCTGACGTTCGGCCGGCCCTTGCATAGAGGCACTGCGCTGACCTTAACGAATCTTAAATTACTCTTCATGTTACAGCGGACTTTCCGTCGTAATCAGTTCGCTATCCTGAATCTCGTCACCCGTCGCTAGACAAAACCAGCGAGGCGCAGGCGACTACTCAAGACCGATATCTTTACGGAGAACACCCATGAAACGCCTTTCCGCTGCATTGATTACGTTTTCACTCGCCCTTACCAGCGCATCGGCCTTTGCCGCCCCAAGCCTCACGCAGGCTGAATGTCATGACTATCCGTTCACGCAACTCAAGCACACCGTTACGCACAAACAACTGATGCAGGAGTTAAGCGAACTGGAAGCGGTCGGATATCAGCCGACCTCCGACGACAACGAATATCCGGATGATCTACAAACCGCCGAAGTCAAGCTGCATCAGGAGTTCCGTCACGACTGCATGCCGGCGCAGGTCGCAGGCGATCCCGCCAGTCCGTCCACGAACTAAGTCCTGAGCGTTGCCTCCGGACAACCGGCCGTGGACGAAGCAAGCCGGCAATTCGACCTGTCGCACCAAGCAATGGTTCGCAAACATTTCAATGTTGTCTTAGAGGCTTTCCCCTAAGCGAATTTCAGTAAATATCTTTTCATGAAGCAGATGACGGACCGTTAAGGGTCACCGCGTAGTCTCAACATCGTCGCAACGCCATTAGCGGACAGCGACGCTTAATTCACCCGATTTCCCAGGAGTAGCGACATGAAAAAACTTTTTTTCGCAGCCAGTCTTCTCTCATGCGCAGTGTGTTCTTCGGCATTTGCCCAGTCACCGGCGAAACCTGCTCAAGACCAATCGTGGAAGCCGCCGGTCTCGACGCTCACCCGCGCGCAGGTTGAGCGCTCGCTTGTTCACGCTGAAAAAGACGGTCAGCTTAATTACCTCGATTCGGTGGTTTATCGCGGCGGCCACTAAGGTCAGGCACCTTTCTGATGCCTGTCCGTCAATTCCATTCGCCGATCTCATCGAGTCGGTTGTGGCATCATTTACCCTCTGGTAGTGCAGACGGCACCCGGTTTTTCGCCGGTGCCGACTTTGGATTGGGAACAATGACGACACGAGTGCTCACGGTAGAGGACGATCCGCTAGCAGCGAATGAGATCGTGGCAGAGCTTGAAAAATGCGGGTTCGAGGTGGACTGGGTGGATAACGGACCCGACGGTCTTGCCCGTGCGATGAGCGGCGACTATGACGTGATCATGCTCGATCGCATGCTCCCGGGACTCGACGGCCTGACTATTCTCACCACTTTACGAACGGTTGGCATACAGGCACCGGTGTTGATGCTAAGCGCGCTTGGCGACGTAGATGAGCGTATTCGCGGCCTGCGCGCAGGCGGTGACGACTACCTGACCAAGCCGTTTAATTCAGACGAACTCACAGCACGTCTCGAAGTACTGCTGCGACGCCGGCGCGAGACGCCCACACGCAATGAAACAACGCTGAATGCAGGACCGCTCCTCATCGATCTGATTTTGCGCAAGGTGACGCGCGACGGCATTGAAGTGTCGTTGCTGCCAACCGAGTATCGGATCCTGGAGTTCATGATGCGGCACGCCGGTCAAACCATCACTCGCACCATGCTGTTCGAAGCGGTGTGGGGTTATCACTTCGATCCCGGCACCAATCTGATTGACGTTCACATGGGACGCTTGCGCAAGAAGATCGATTCCCCCGGTGCCAAAGCAACGATTCAGACCGTGCGCGGTTCGGGCTACATCCTGACGTGATCCCTCTCCTATAAGAACACCTTGGCTGACTCAACGAATCGAACGCATCCCGTAGAAATGGGGCGCCGCTGGCATAACACGACCTTCAGGTGGCTTTCGGTCTACGCCGTCATCTTCGCGCTGTCGGTCATGGTGCTGATCGGATTTATCGGCTGGTCCGCAACCACTCGCATGGAGTTCGATGCGGACTCGGTGTTGCATTGGCAGATCTTCTACTTCGGGTCCATTGAGGACCAGGCACTTCCGGCGACCATTTATCGGCGCACGGAAGGCGAACACCTGAATACCAATTACTTTGGGCTGTTTGCCCCCGACGGCACCCATCTCGCCGGCGATATCCGCGTGCTGCCGCCGGACCTGCCGCTCGATCGTCAAGGTCATACGCTCAACGATAGCCTGATCGTCGCCAACCAGGCGAAGTCGCCGGTCGTTCGAGCCGTGGGCGTGCGTCGGCACAGCGGCGAACAGATCGTGGTGGCCCGCGATCTCACGCACGTGCTGGCTGTTCGCGAGACAATGATCAACGCATTGGTTGGCGGTGGCCTGTTCTGCTTGCTGGTGAGCATAGCCAGTGGCTTGTTGCTCAACCTGCGGCAGATGCGGCGTGTGCGCGATATTCGTAACGTAACCTTGCGGATCGCAGAGGGTGACCTGAACCGGCGTTTGCCGATCGGCGGCCGAGACGAGTTGGACATGCTCGCGCATCTGGTGAATCACATGCTCGAGGAAATCGAACGGCTGATGACGGAGGTCAAGAGCGCGTGCGACGGAATAGCCCATGACTTGCGTACCCCGGCCGCGCATATCCGCACCTTGCTCGCCAACGTGGCCGAACGCATGCACGTGATCCAGGACGACGGCGTCGCGCAAATGCTCGATCGTGCGCGAGTCGAGGCCGATATGCTGCTCGACCGTTTCGGTGCGATGCTCCGCATTTCGGAGATTGGCGCCTTGAAGCGGCGTGGCGGATTCTCTTCAGTGGATCTCACTACGCTGGTTCATGAATTAAGCGAACTGTATAACCCGCTCGCCGAGGACCGGGGAATTAGCTGGGCGGTTGTGGTCGAACAGGTTCCCGCTGTCCATGGCGATCGCGCGTTGCTATTCGAAGCATTCAGTAACTTGCTCGACAACGCGATCAAGTTCGCGCCGGACAACGGGTCCGTGCGTATTGAACTGACGGATCATCCGCAGGGCGCCCTACTGGTCATTTCGGATAATGGTCCAGGTATCCCGGAGCGCGAGCGGGAAGCGGTGTTGCAGCGCTTCTACCGAGCCGATCAGACGCGTCATCTGGCAGGCTCGGGACTCGGTCTCAGCATTGTGTCGGCCGTGATGCGGCTGCACGATTTCGCGCTTCGTGTGGGCGCCAATGGGACCGGTACCACCCCCGGCACGACGATGACGGTTGAATGCTGGCCCCACGCGCTCGAATGATGCGCGTGCTGATTGCCGGCCCTGATTACCCGATCAACCGATTAACCGAGTAAGAGCCACCCCTATGCGCGTTCTGCTCATTTCCACCGTCTGCACTGAAGGCGCTTATTTGCATAAGGCTTTACGCGAAAGCGCGCACAGCCTGCAAATGACCGACGATCTACGCGACGGGCTTCATCTCGCGTCGCAAGACACCTTTGACGCGGTGCTGATCGTAGCCGTCGATACTGAATCCATCTGCAACCTGGCTACGCTGTTGTCCGAGTTCGCGCGTTTGCCGGGTTCGCCCGCGATCCTGGTCGTGCTCGGACGCGCGACGCCTGTAGAGAGAGCGCGCATGCTGCGCGCGGGTGCGGACGCGTGCTTCGTGCAGCCGTATTCGTTTATCGAAATGCAGGAACGTATGCTGGCGTTGCATCGATCGTCGGTGCAGGGCGTGGGCGACCCCACGCTTGACCTTTCGCTGAGGCTGGATCCACTTACGCGGGAGCTGGTGGAAGGAGACAAGCGTTTCCCCCTGACCAAGCGCGAGTTCCTGTTGGTTGAGTCGCTGCTGCGCCAGCCCGATGCCCCCGTCGCGCGCGACCAGTTGATTCGGTATGCGTGGCCCGACAAGGACGTCGTGGATCCGTCGAGCGTTAACCTGGTTGTCTCGCGGCTGCGCCGCAAGCTTGAGTTGCATACCTTCGGTGCGCGTCTTGAAACCGTCAGCCGCTTCGGTTATCAGATCATCACGACCCAACCGCCGCCGGTTCTCGCCTTGTCCGTTTCTCGATCGAACCTTGGAAATGCGTAAGCGCGATGCTCCCGTGTAGGGAGTTCGCGCTTTCACGCTTTCATTGCGCTAGTGTCAGACGAGATCAGGAACCGAAGAAGGGTTGGCAGTAATCCACCGGTCCCACACAAGCATTAGGATCGGTCGATGCGCCTTGCATCGACGCGCAACCCGCCAATGAAAAGCCCAACGCCAGCGCGCAAAGCGGCAATCGTAAGGAAGCGAGTATGCGTCTTAAGCGGCTCATGACATCACCTTGGCGAACACGCCTGTCATTCGAATCTATGGTTTGAACGTTCGCATTGCGGCGAACCAGGATGTGGGCCGGCAGTGCGTGACGGAAGGCGTGAAGCTGCGGCGGCGGAACCGGAAACGGTCGTCACACACAAGCTCATTCCATCCGTCACGGCAAGTGGCAATCGACGCTCCATGCCTAGTGATGCCAGTACAACGTGCGGTTCAGGTAATCGAGTTGGCCATCCTGCTCAGACTTCACGAGGTCCTGATAAACCTCCGCGCGTGTTTTAGGCGCAATGGTCTGTCCATCCGGTGGTACCCATTGACCTGCTTGTGCGACGATGACAGGGGCGGGTGCTTGAGCAGGGGCTTGAGCCGGCGTCGTGCTCTGGGCAAAGGCTGAGCCCGTGGTGGCCAGGCCGGCAAAAGCGAGGGCGATCATCATGGTCTTCATGGTGCTTTCCTAAAAGTCCGTTTAACGAGTGACCGGGCTTCGATGCAGAGGTGTGATCGTTGTCCGGTGAATGCAGATTAACGAAGCAGCCCTATCGGGAAAGACGCTCAAACGTGAAGAGTTGTTCATGTAGAGAAGCTCATGAAACGCGCAAAAAAACAACTAAATAACATCGGATAGCTAAGTTAAATATTTTGTGTCGGCTTTATAAATTATTCTTCATGAAGTAACGCGATTCCGACACGGCCACGTCATGCCCGCCGCCTAAATTTGCCCCGGTCCGCATGGCGAGTCGGGCGGCTGCACTTCGCCATCCTGTCTCCGCCCTGCCGGGGAGCGGAACAGCAGCCGCATCATTCTGGAATTGCACACATGAACAAAGCGTTGATCGCCTCCTTGAGCCTGATCGCGGCCGCGGTCTCTCAAGCCGCGAACGCACAAAGCAGCGTTACCCTGTACGGCACACTTGATACGGGTATCGACTATATTTCCAACCAGAAATCCTCAACGGGTGGCAATGCCGCGTGGGGCATGCAGAGCGGTAACGTGAGTACGGATCGGTGGGGCCTGAAAGGCACAGAAGATCTTGGCGGTGGTCTGGCGGCCGTGTTCGACCTCGAGAACGGTTTTAACATTGACAGCGGCAAGTTCTCGAACGGCGGCGACGAGTTCGGCCGTCAGGCATGGGTCGGTATTTCAAGCTCCGTTTACGGAACCGTTACGCTGGGGCGCCAGTACGACTCCATGGTGGACTTCGTGGCGCCGTTGTCGGCAACCGGTTCGGGCTTTGGCGGGAACATAGCCGATCACCCGTTCGACAACGACAACCTGAACAACGATTTCCGCATGAACAATGCGGTGAAGTTTCGCAGCGTGAACTACGCCGGGCTCGTGTTCGGCGGTGCGTACGCGTTCAGCAATTCATCGAATGGCTTCAGCAACAACAACGCCTATACGGCGGGCGCGTCGTATAACAACGGTCCTTTGAGTCTGGCTGCAGCATATTTCCAGGCCAACGATCCGGGCGGTGTCACGGCACCGGCTAACACCGGTGGCGCGCTCTCGAGCGGCGACGGCGACGCAACGCTGGTCGGCGGTCGCCAGCGCATCATGGGCGCCGGCGCGCGTTACGTGATTGGTGCCGCGACCATCGGCGCGGTGTTCACGCGCACGACACTCGACGACCCAAGCGAGATCTCACAGGGCGGCTCATACACGGCGCTATCGGGCAACAAGCTCACGTTCAACAACTATGAGTTGAATGCCCGCTATGCACTGACGCCGGCATTGACCCTGGGCGGCTCGTACACGTTCACCGACGGCAAGTTCGACGCCGCCACGTCGAGCCTCTCGCCGAAGTGGAATGCGTTCATGCTGCAAGCGGACTACGCGCTGAGCCGCCGTACCGACGTCTATCTCGAAGGTGTCTACCAGCATGCGACCGGCGCAACGGGGGTGAATGCGTTGGGCAATGCGTCGATCTACAACCTGGCTGCGTCGTCGAACGGCAAACAAGCAGTGGTCGCAGCGGGTGTGCGTCTCCACTTCTGATCCTGTCCGACCAGAGCTTGATGTAAATACGCCGCCGAGGGCCATGAAATACCCCCGGCGGCGTTTTAACTTCTACGGCTGAATATGCCTCAGGCGGGCTTCCCGGTCCATCCACCACCGAGAGCCCGGATCAGGGACACCGAAGCCGTCAGCTGTCGCGTACGCAGGTCCAGCGACGAAATCTGCGCAGTCAGTTCTGTGGTTTGGGCCGTGACGACATCCAGATAGCTCACCACACCGTCGCGATACTGCGACGTCGCCAGCGCGAGCGTCTGCTGCGCGGCGCTCAACGCCTGATCTTCGTTGACTGATTCGTCGCCGAGATGATGCAGCAGCGCCAAGCCGTCCTCGACCTGCTGGAAAGCCACAAGCACGGTCTGCCGGTACTTCGCACCGTTCTCGGCGAGTTCCGCCCGCGAATTCGCCACGGCCGCGCTGCGCTTGCCGCCATCGAAGATCGTGAACAGCAATTGCGGTCCCACCGACCAGATTTCGTTGGGTGCCGCGAGCCAGGGCGAGAAGGTATCGCTTTGATATCCGCCGTCCAGGCCGAGTGAAATGTCGGGGTAGAACGCAGCCTTCGCTACACCGATATTCGCGTTCGCCGCCGCCACGCGCCGTTCCGCCGCCGCAACATCGGGCCTGCGTTGCAAGAGTGTTGAAGGCAGCCCAAGGGGCACGCGGGGCAGATAGTTGAACGCAACGTCCGGCGGCAGGGAGAACGACGATGCCGGCGTTCCGGTGAGCGTCGCGATCGCATGTTCGAGCAGCGCACGGCTCGCCTGGGTATCGTCGGCGGCGGCACGGGCGGATGCAAGTTGCGTCTGCGCCCGCGAGACATCCATGCCGGAGGCGAGGCCGCCGTTGTGACGGCTGACGGTCAGCTTCAGTGCACGCTTATACGTATCGATGGTGTCGTTGAGCAGCTTGGCGCGCTGATCGAGGCCGCGCAGTTCGAAATAGGTCGATGCGAGGCTTGACTGAAGGCTAAGGCGCAGCGACTCGAGATCGTCCGCACTGGCCTCCTCTTGCGAGCGGCCCGCGCTGACCTGATTGCGCACCTTGCCCCACAAATCAAGGTCATAGCCTATACCGACACCCGCCGTCGCCGAGTTGTAAGTCGACGGCTGACCTGTGCCGCGCAACGGCCGGTTATCCGATTGCCGTTGCCGCGAGACATCGGATTCGGCACCAATAGTCGGAAACAGCCCGGAACGCGCTTCCTGAAGGTACGCGCTGGCTTCGTCATGCCGGGCGACCGCTGCCGCCACATTCGGATTGGCTGTCGCGATCTTTGCTTCGAGCCCGCTCAATACCGGATCGCGATACATGGTCCACCAGCCATCACGCGGGATGCGGTCCGCGGGTTTTGCCGGTTGCCAAGGGCCGGCTTCCTTGAAGGTGATAGGAATCGCCGTGGCGGGCACGGTGTAGGTGGGCGCGAACGAACACGCGTTCAGCGCGACAGCGCAGGCTGCCGCTGCCAGGAGACGGCGCTTAACCATGCTCATGCTCCGGCTGCCCGGTCGCTGCGGTGGCCACGGCAGTCGCGGCGCCGCGCACGAGTTCGCCTTCCGCAAGCGAGTCCGGCGGGTTGTCGATGATCCGGTCGCTCGCTGACAATCCCGATTCAATCAGGACATGGGTACCGAGGTCGGTCGCGATCTTCACGTCTTTCAGATGCACGTGGTTGTTTGGGTCGATGACCGCGACCTGCATGTTGTCAGTACGGAAGATCAGCGTGCTCGCCGGAACCAGCAACGCGCTGCCGGCGTTAGGCAGCGCGAAGTGAACCTGTGTGTATTCCCCGGGCAGCAGCAAGCCCGATGCATTGTCCACCGACAACTGCACGAGCAACGTGCCGGATGCAGGCGTGATGGCGTCGTCCGTGTCGACAAGTTTCGCGTCGAAGGTCATGCCCGGCCGCTCCGGCACAGTCAGCTTGGCAGTGAGTCCGGGCTTGATCGCCGCTGCGTCGCTTTGCGGCACGTTCACATAGAGCCGGAGGCGGCGCGCGTCGGAGACAGCGAACAATTCCGGGCCGGTGCCGCCGCCCGCATCGATCAACGCGCCGATATCGGTTTTGCGCGCCGTGACGATACCGTCAAACGGGGCCGTGATGCGCTTGAACGATTCAAGCGCTTCGAGGCGCGCGACGTTGGCGCGGCTGGCGTCGACCGTGGCCTGCTTCGCGATCAGGTCGCTGGTCTTTTCATCGGCGTCCTGCTGCGAGACCGAGTCCTGCTTCAGCATCTGCGTCCAGCGTTTTGCGGTGGTCGCCGCGAGGTTTTCGTTCGCCACCGTATTGGCGAGGTCGGCCCGTGCCTGTTTCAGTTGCTGATCGAGATCGGGCGTATCGATCAGGCCGAGCAACTGGCCGGCCTTCACGTGCGTGCCGATGTCGGCGGACCACGTTTGCAGATAGCCGGACACGCGGGCATAGATCGGTGCATTGACGAAGGCGGCGAGCTGCCCCGGCAATTCCAGCGACTGCTCGGCCGCAGGCAATTGGGGCGCGACAGTTGCCACGGTCGGTATCGCTTGCGCGTCGGTCCAGGTCGTCAGTTCACGCTCCGCGTGCGAGCGGCTGATGATGCCGTCGGTCACCACGCCCGCGGTAATCAACGCGATGATCACGCTGACCAGCTTCAGATGACGCAAGCGCTTAGGGGAATTGATTTCAATTTCAGTGGACATGCGATTCTCCTGATCCGGAAAGTGGGTGATCCTCTTGAGCCTTTTCATTGCGATGCACGAGGCTGAACACAACAGGCACGAACAGCAGCGTGGCGATGGTGGCGCACATCAGGCCGCCGATCACAGCACGGCCGAGCGGGGCGTTCTGTTCGCCGCCGTCGCCGAGACCCAGTGCCATCGGCAACATGCCGATGATCATCGCGAGTGCGGTCATCAGCACCGGGCGAAACCGCGTGAATCCTGCTTCCATCGCGGCGACCAACGCGTTGCCGGTAATGACCAGCCGTTCGCGGGCGAAGGTGACGACCAGGATGGAGTTCGCCGTGGCCACCCCCATGCAGAGGATCGCGCCCGTTAGCGCCGGGACCGACAATGGCGTGTGCGTAATGAACAGCATCCACACGATGCCCGCGAGCGCCGCCGGCAACGCGGTCACGATCACGAACGCATCACTCCACGAATGGAAGTTCACCACGATCAGCAGGTAGATCAGCACGATTGCCGCGATCAGGCCGAGGCCTAGTCCCATGAATGCGCTGTTCATGGTTTGAACCTGGCCTCGCACGGTCACTTGCGAACCCTTCGGTACTTCCTTCGCGGTCTGGTGCACGATTGTGTTGATCTGTGCGGCAACGGCGCCGAGATCCCGGCCTTGCGTGGTCGCATAGATGTCGAACAGGGGTTCAATGTTGTAGTGCGAAACAACGGCGTTTCCCACGCCGCGCTTGATCATCGCAATGCCGCCCAGAATCTGCGCTTCGCCGGTCTTGCCGGTGACCATCAGGTTGCCGAGATCGTTGAGCGACGTCATTCGATATTGCGGCGTTTGCGCGACGACCGCATACGACACACCATTGCGCGGGTTGAGCCAGTAGGTTGGGGCAACCTGACTCGTGCCCGAGAGATTGGCCACTACCGAGTTGGTCACGTCGCCCTCGGTAATGCCCAGTTCGGCGGCACGGGTCCGGTCAACCGAGACGGTGAATTGCGGGTAGGTCGTCGCCTGCTGAATGCGCGTGTCGGCAACGCCCGGGATTAGTTGTACCTTGCGCAGCAGTTGCTGGGCATACGCATAGTTGCCGGCCTGATTCGGACCGGCCACCTGGATATCGATCGGGGCCGGTGAACCGAAGTTAAGAATTTGCGAAATGATGTCGGCAGGCAGGAACGAGAAGGTCATGCCCGGATATGCACGCGGCAGCAGCCTGCGTAATTTCTTGACATACTCAGCCGTTGGCGCGTGGTCCTCGCCGAGCGAGATGAGGATGTCACCGTCCGACGGTCCCATCGTGCCGCTGTTGTTATACGTCAGGTTGATACCGCTGTTCGGTAAGCCGATATTGTCGATCACAGCACGCAACTGGTTCGGTGGAATAGTCCGGCGAACAGTGGCCTCGACATGATCGAAGAGGTCCGCGGTCTGCTCGATCCGCAAGCCAACCGGACCCCGCACATGCAACGCGATTTCACCCGAGTCGATATTCGGAAAGAAGTTGCGCCCAAGGAATGGCGACAGTAAAAAGGACGCCGCGACCACCGCGAGGAAGCCGATGATGAACCGCTTGCGGCTGCTGAGCGCCATCCCCAGCAGAATGCGGTACATGCCGCGAAAGCGCCCGAACAGTTGTTCAAAGCCGCGCTGGAATCGGACCAGCGGATTTTTCGAAGGCGCATGCTGCATGATGCCGTGCGGGTCCATGCTCGCGGCAAGCTCACCGGATGCATGCCCCCCTGACGCGTGCGGCCGCAGCAGGTACTGCGCCATCATCGGCACGAAGGTTCGTGAGAGCACGAATGAGGCGATCATCGCGAAGATCACGGCCTCGGCCATGGGCACGAACAGGAAACGTGCAATACCGTCGAGCAGCAGCATGGGCACGAACACAATACAGATGCACAGCAGCGAGACGAGGGCAGGCGTCACGATCTGCGCGGCGCCGTCGAGAATAGCGTCCCTGACGGGCTTGCCCTGTTCCAGGTGCCAGTTGATATTTTCGATGGTGACAGTTGCATCATCGACGAGAATACCCACTGCAAGCGCGAGTCCTCCGAGCGTCATGACGTTGAGCGTCTCGCCCATCGCCGACAGCGCCGCAATCGCGGCCAGAACCGCAAGCGGGATGGACGACGCAATGATCAGCGTGGAGCGCCAGCTTCCCAGGAACAACAGGATCATGAGCGAGGTCAGCGCGGCAGCAATGATGCCTTCACGCGCCACGCCGCTCACCGCGCCCTTCACGAATACGGACTGATCGCCCATCGTCACGAGCTTGAGGCCAGGCGGCAGGGTTTCGCGAATCAGCGGTAGCTTCGCCTTGACGCCCGCGATGATGTCGAGCGTCGAGGCCGAACCGTTTTTCAGAATACTCATCAGCACGGCGCGATGGCCGTCGAGACGCACAATATTGCTCTGCGGCGGATTGCCGTCGCGAACGTGTGCGATATCGCGGATATAGATGGTTGCGCCGTTGATCGTCTTGACGGGCAGGTTGTTGAGTTGGTCGAGCGCAAGCGGGCTGTTGTTCAGCTTGATGTTGTATTCGAAGTCGCCGATCTTCTCGGTCCCCGCCGGCACGATCTGGTTCTGCTGCGCCAATGCGTTCGCTACGTCCGTAGCGGACAGCCGGTCCGCCTGCAATGCGTGCGGATCCAGGTCGATCTGCACTTCGCGCGTCTTGCCGCCGTAAGGCGTCGGAATCGCCACTCCGGGTACGCTCAGCAGCGCGGGTCGAATGAAGTTGGTAGCGTAATCGGCAAGCTTCTGCTCATCGAGCGTGTTGCTGGTGAGCGCGATCTGCAGGACCGGAACCGTCGATGCGTTGTAGTTAAGGATCTGGGGTGGCGTAATGCCTGGCGGCATCTGCTTGAGTACCGTCTGCGAAACTGAAGTGACTTGAGCAGTCGCCGTCCGGATATCGACGGTCGGCTGGAAGAAGATCTTGACGATGCCATAACCCCGGAACGACTGCGATTCAATATGCTGGACGTCGTTGACGGTCGTGCCGAGCGTACGTTCGTAGTACGTGACAATTCGGCCCGACATGTCGTCCGGTTGAAGCCCTGCGTAGTTCCAGATGACACTGATGACGGGAATGCGGATATCGGGGAAGATGTCCGTCGGCGTACGGAGTGCCGCGAGCGGACCGATCAACACGATCAGCATCGCCAGCACGATGAACGTATAGGGCCGAGTCAAAGCTAATCGGACAATTTTCAACATTGAGAACGGCTCCGTTCAGGGTGCGCATGATTCGCGCTAACTTAGTGACTTGGTGACTTAACAACATCAGGACATCGGACTGATTGCGCAATGACAGCGCCGGTGTCAGTCATTCTGGAAGGATCGGGTTAACACCCACGCACGGGAAAAATGAAACTAGTTTTAGTTTCGAGAAGGCAAGGGGGACGTGACGAAAATCGAGCGCAGCCACAAGGTGCGGAACACCTTGTGGCTGCGCTCGACGATGAAGAAATTAGTCCAGCAAATAGCCGGAGCCGCGAATGGTGCGGATCGCCGGCCGGCCGCTGGCGTCATCCACTTTCTTTCTCAGGCGGCCGACGTGAACATCGATCAGATTAGTACCAGGATCGAAACGGCAGCCCCATACGCCTTCGAAAATCATGGTTCGCGTGAGCACCTGACCTACATGACGCATCATGAATTCGAGCACGCGAAACTCGGTCGGCTGCAGGTCGAGCACACGGCCGTGAAGCGTGGCGCGGCGGCGCACGAGATTGAGCTCCAGGCCATGCACGCGCAAGACCGTTTCGTCGGATGCGGGTCCCGCCTTGCGTCGAAGCAAGGCTTCCACGCGGGCGCGCATTTCATCGTGAGAGAAAGGCTTGGTGAGATAGTCGTCACCGCCTGCTCGCAGTCCGCGCACGCGGTCATCCACATGGCTCATTGAACTGACGATCAGCACAGGCGTGTCTATGCCGACGCCTCGCATGGTCGTCACAATCGTGAGGCCATCCAGGTCCGGCAACATGCGATCAAGCGTGACGATGTCATAACCGCCGCCAATGGCTTTCGCAATACCGTCGCGGCCCGTGCGGGCAACCTGGACCGTATAGCCCGGTGCGGACAATGCACGTGTCACTTCCTGCGCCATCAGTTCGTCATCTTCTATGGCAAGTACTTTCGGCATTACAACGCGCTCCAGAGTGGGGGATGCACGTCAGGCCGCGGCACGAAGTCCTACCGTGTTATCAGGGGCACGGTACTGGCTCACCGAGAAGTCGATGAAATGCCGGACCTTCGCCGAGAGATAGTTGCGACCCGTATAGAGAATGGACACCTGGCGTACGCCACCCGCAATCTGGAACTGGCCGAGGATGGGCAGCAGGAGGCCTTTCGCCAGATCGTCCTTGACCAGCGGTGCCGGCAACAACGCGATCCCCATGTCCGCCAGCGCTGCCGAACGCACCGTTGCACTGCTGGTTGCGTGCAGCGCATTTCCGGTCGCCACGCGATACACGCCGTTCTGATCCGAGAATTCCCAATTACGCGCGGAGCCGTCGGAGATCGACAGCAGATGATGATGCGCGAGCGCTGCGGGATTCACGGGCGTGCCGTTCTGGGAGAGATAACCGGGCGAAGCGACCGTGACCTCCTTGAACGCGGTGAGATGACGGCAGACCAGCGACGAGTTCGGCAGGTTGCGATAGGCAGAAAAACCGACATCGAAACCTCCCTCGATTAACTCGATCGGCGAGTCGTAGGTCGTCACATCAAAGCCAATGCGCGGATACGCTGCACGATACGCCGCGAGCAGATTGCTCAAGCCGCACGCGGCGTAGGTCGTCGACGCCGCCACGCGCAACGTTCCGCTGAGATCGCGGGTTGAGCGCACGAGGCTCTCTTCAATCGTATCGAGTTGCTGGATGATCGTGCGGCAACCGTCCACATAGGACTGTCCCGCTTCGGTCAACGAGAGCCGACGCGTGGAGCGATTCAGGAGGCGCATGTTCAGGTGCGCTTCCAGCATGCTGATGCTACGGGTGACTGCTGCGGCCGACATGCCGAGTTGCTTGGCGGCCAGACTGAAGCTGGTGAGATCGACCACGCGGGTGAACACGCGCATTGCTTGTAGCTGATTCATGACGGGCAGCCTGTATCGATTTGACTGACCGCATGATCTGCTACGTGACGTAACAAGGACGCGCCTGCTTTATTAAGTCTTTTTTAACTTTGTCGGCCGTTCTTAAGGCAACCATAAATCAATGGCGTGGCGCATTCGATACACGCAAACCCTCGATGATGGGAATGCCACAAAACAAGAACAGCGCTCAAACCTAGCGCACGTCTGCCTTCGCGCTGATCGCCCAAGCCTTGCTTTCGAAAACTGAAAATCTGTCATTCAGTTCGACCACGCTGCCTGGCGACGCTCGCTCCGTAGACTTCGATGCTCTGAGGTCAGGGCCGCACTCAACGCTGCATGTCCTCCCGCTCGAAGCATTGCCTGCTTCGCTTAAGCGTACGGCCGAAGTCACGCAGCGTTGCAAGCTGCCTCCTGACCCGGAACCCGTTATCTATGTGGAGTTCAAGATGAAGAAAGTTCTGTTGGCTGCAACTATTTCCAGCCTGTTCGCAGTAGCCGCTCACGCGCAAAGCAGCGTCACGCTGTATGGCGTGATCGATGCCGGGGTGGTGTATGCGAACAACTCGCACACGCCGGGTTCGGCCTCGTCGGGCCAATCGTGGGGTGTGGGTAGCGGCAACGTCAGTGACACGCTGTGGGGCTTGAAGGGCAGCGAAGACCTGGGTGGCGGCATGCACGCCATCTTCAAGTTGGAAGATGGCTTCAACGTGAACAACGGCGCGTTCTCGCAGTCGAATGAGATCTTCGGCCGTCAGGCATATGTTGGTTTGCAATCGAACCAGTACGGTACGGTGACGCTCGGCAAGCAATACGATTCCACGGTTGATTATCTGGCGCCGCTGTCGGAAGCCGGCCAGGGTCTGGGCAACAACCTTGCCGCCCACCCGTTCGATAACGACAATCTGGACAATAGCTTCAGCATCAGCAACTCGGTGAAGTTCGCGAGCATTGATTACGCCGGTTTCAAGTTCGGCGGTTTGTACGGCTTTTCGAACAAGGCGGGCGCATTCTCGGACAATCGCGCTTATAGCGCGGGCGCGTCTTACTCCAATGGCCCGTTGAGCTTCGCTGCGTCGTATTTGCAGATCAACAATCCCGGCCAGGGCGACAACGCGAATGGTGCAGTGTCGGGAGCGAATAACACATCAACGTTCGTCGCCGCGCGTCAACGCACGTTCGGCGGTGGTGTCAACTACGCTTTCGGCCCGGCCACGGTGGGATTCGTGTACACGCACACGAAGCTTGACGGCCTCGATGCGATCAACATGAACGACGGTTATACGGCCTTGTCGGGTAACAGTCTGCGTCTGGACAACTACGAAGTGAATACGCGTTACGCGTTGACACCGGCGATGAGTCTCGAAGGCGCTTACACGTTCACGAACGGCTCGTTCAACACGGCGGCCGGCGATGCTAAGCCGAAGTATCACCAGTTCTCGCTGCTTGCAGACTATGACTTGAGCAAACGCACCGACGTATATGCGGAAGGCGTGTTTCAACACGCGTCGGGTGGCGACGGCACGGCGTTGGGTGATGCAGCGATCAACGGCCTGAGCCCGTCTACAACGGACAAGCAAGTGGCCGTAACGGTCGGCATGCGTCACCGGTTCTAAGTCGCTGGGCGTGAGTGAGTAAATGATCGACGCCGCGTGGTTTCATGCGGCGTCGTTTTTTTGCTTGTAGATGGGTATGCGGGGCGGATAAAAAAACTAAAGGCTAGCCGACAAGGAAATCGGCTAGCCTTAAAGTTCTTAGCGGCTTGTTGCATCGAAGTTTAAAGATTTTCGATCGTCCAGCATTGCAGTTAGCGATGTCTCGGCAATGCTGCACTCCCGATTCAGCGGACGTGATGAACCTGCGGGCCTGAAGACCCACGCACCTGCCTTGAAGGACACGAACGAAAGGGCGCATTGCCCCGGACCTTCGGCGCGCGCCCGTCTCCATTTCTGCTCCTGATAGCAGTAGCGGGCTGTTTCGCGCCACATCACAGCCAACGTGTTGGCAGTGGGGTGACTCAGCACACGTACGACAAACGTGCCGGCGGCACGCGTGTTCAACTCGGTATCTGGCTCACTTCAAACGACTGTGGCACCGGCTTGACGATAGCGTCCTGCAGGCGCTCGAGGCTCGACTGAGGAATCGCAAAGCCAGCCCAACCGAGCCCGGTATGACGCAGCAGCAGCACGACCCCGTCGAACAACGGATTCTTGTCCAGATACCAGCACGGATCAATTTCGATCACATAGTTATGCGTGCGCGACGGTTCGTGCGGCAAGGCCGGCGACAGCCCCGAGCGAATCTGGCCAAGACGTTCTATCAGCAGGTCGACGTCATCGACATCGAGGATTGCCGCGTTCGATCCAATATCGAAGCGTACTGCCTGACGCCCGGAATCGTGGACCGCCTCGACTAATAGTGTTTGGTACATCGCGAAACTCCCAATGTGTAATCGGTCCATTCATTATGGAATTTCGCGACTTGCGAAATCTGAAACAACGCTATCGGAGAATGAAGTTTTTTTTAGATTTGACCGGATCGTGGGCGCTGCTGCGGTCGCTGCAGGCCGCTTGCCGGCCAACAATGGGTGAGTGGTTCGGCGAAATACATAGTCATACGAAGTAAATGACACTGAAGATCTGGAACGAAATGACGATTCCCGGGCCGACTCGGCCCGGCGTTTTCGCGGTACGTCCGAATCCCGTCTAGCAGCGTAGAGGTGCTTCACCTATACCGACGCTGAACGGATCTGATTTTCCGTGACAGTGAAACGAAAGCACGACTGTAAGAGACGTTCGAGATAGCCCCACGGGTTTTCAACCCGCCGGATGCTCGTCGAGACGTCCCATATTGCGGGTCATGCTCCCGAAAAATATTGTGCGTTCGCACATTTTTATGGTCCATCGGACGTCATGAAACACTTTTAAATCAAGCCACAAGCCTGCATCACGAAAAATTCATCACTGTTGCGCTGCAAAATATTTGTGACTGAATTATGCTCGTTAACCCTTACGCAGGATGCTCGTACTCGCTGGCGAGCTTTCGTTTCCTTACGTCCACGGTTTAACGACAGACCGGGGGAAACAGGCTAACGATTGACTTTCATTCTTTCACACTTAGTAGCGGATTTGCCCCAGGCAGTGCCGATTAGCGCTCAAACAAGGTCTTATCTCAGCGATGTCATCCTTACCGCTTCTCAGTCTTGCCATTTGGCTTCCAATCATCTTTGGCGTCGCGATCCTCAGGATCGGGTCCGACCGCAACCCGATGCCTGCGCGCTGGCTCGCGCTTGCCGGGTCGGCCGTCTGCTTCGTCGTCACGCTGCCGCTGGTCAGCGGATTTGAAACCCATTCTGCTGCGATGCAGTTCGTCGAACGCGTGAACTGGCTGCCGGCTTTCGATATCTCGTATCACCTCGGTGTCGATGGCATCTCGATGTGGCTCACGGTGCTCACCGCGTTCACGACGCTGATCGTGACCATTGCTTCGTGGAACGTGATCACGGTGCGCGTTGCGCAATATCTCGCGTCGTTCATGTTTCTGTCGGGCCTGATGATCGGGACCTTCGCCTCGCTCGACGGCATGCTGTTCTTCGTCTTTTTCGAAGCGACGCTGATTCCCATGTATTTGCTGATTGGCTCCTGGGGCGGAACCGGACGCGTGCTTGCGGCCGTCAAGTTCTTCTTCTTTTCGCTGGTTGGCTCGCTGATGATGCTGATGGCGATGTTGAATCTGTATCAGCAATCGCATACCTTCGACCTCGCCAGCTGGCAGGCGCTGCCCATGAGCTTCACGCCGCAGGTGCTGGTGTTCATCGCGTTCTTTGCGGCCTTTGCCGTCAAGGTTCCGATGTGGCCGATCCATACATGGCTGCCACAGGTCCACCTTGAAGCGCCCACGGGCGCTTCGGTCGTGCTCGGCATGTTGAAGCTCGGCGCATACGGCTTCCTCCGGTTCGCGTTGCCTGTCACGCCGGACGTGGCGCATTTCTTTTCGCCGGTGATCATCGTGCTGTCGTTGATTGCGGTGATCTATGCAAGCCTGGTCGCGCTGGCGCAAACGGACATGAGCAAGCTGCTCGCGTACTCGGCCATCGCGCACATGGGGCTCGTCACGTTGGGGCTGTTCCTGTTCAACGACATCGGCTTGGACGGCGCCATCGTGCAGATGATTTCGTATGGCTTTGTCTCGGGCGCGATGTTTCTGTGCATCGGCATTCTGTGGGAGCGGATGCACACGCGTTCAATGGATGCCTACGGCGGCGTCGCCAACGTGATGCCGCGTTTCGCGGTCTTCGCCATGCTGTTTTCGATGGCTAATGTAGGCTTGCCCGGCACCTCGGGTTTTGTCGGCGAATTCATGGTCATCATGGGTGCGGTCAAGTTCAATTTCTGGATCGGAGCGCTGGCTTGCACGACGCTGATCCTGAGCGCTTCGTACACGCTGTGGATGTACAAGCGAACCATCTACGGACCGGTCGGCAATGCGGGCGTAGCCGGTCTCGGCGATCTCGGCAAACGCGAGTTTGGGATGCTGGGTGCGCTCGCGGTGCTGGTGCTGGCGATCGGCGTTTATCCGAAACCGCTGACCGATTCTATCGATGCATCCGCTGCCAATCTGCTCAAGCAAGCTGATGAGTCGAAGCAACCGCACACGGACTATCTCCCCGGGCCAGACACAGGACTGCACGCGTCGATTCACTCGCCGGCACCGTTTCTGGTTCGTGCAAAAGGGTTTTAGTGCTTGAGGAACGTGAGGCGCATCGCGCTGGATTCGGCGAAGGCCTTACGTAATTCAAAGATCAAGAGTGAACGAGATCACGCGTTTGCAATGCCCCGGACTTTGATACAACGGTCCGGGGTCTACCCGGACCGTCGCATCATCTCCCGGTCGTCATCGGATCGGTGGCATAACCACCTGCTGGATGGCCGGTTTTTACTGCACCGGCCGGTTCCGCGCGATCGGTCGTCAAGCCGAGCGCCTGCCGTTCGAACAACCGCCGGTACAAGCCGTTGTGGAGCTGGATCAGCTTCTCGTGGCTGCCTTCCTCAGCAATCCTGCCTTTGTCGAGCACCAGCAGCCTGTCCAGCGCCCGCACCGTTGAAAGCCGGTGAGCAATCACCAGCGTGGTACGGCCGACCATCAGCCGCTCCATTGCCTGCTGGATCAGCACTTCGCTCTCGCTGTCGAGGCTCGACGTTGCTTCGTCCAGGATCAGGACGGGCGCATCCGCGAGGAATGCCCGGGCAATCGCCACACGCTGGCGTTCGCCACCCGACAACTTGATGCCGCGCTCACCCACGAGCGTTTCGTAACCCTGAGGCAGCGCCGCGATGAAATCGTGGGCGCTGGCCTGCCGTGCGGCCCGCTCGATTTCCGCACGCGTAGCACCGGGCCGGGCGTACGCAATGTTCTCCGCGAGCGAGCGATGGAACAGCACCGGCTCCTGCTGGACGATCGCGATCTGGCCGCGCAGCGACGCTTGGCTGACATCGGCAATGTTCTGCCCGTCGATCATGATCCTGCCGCCCGAGACGTCGTACAGCCGCTGGATCAGCTTGATCAACGTGGTCTTGCCGGACCCCGAATGCCCGATCAACCCTACGCGCTCTCCCGGCGCAATCCGCACCGAGAAGTCCTCATAGAGCGGCTTCGTGTGGCCGTCGTAGCTGAAGGTCACATGCTCGAAGCGGATCTCGCCTTCACGGATCGCGATCGGCCCGGCGTCGGGCTTGTCTTCCACGCCGAGCGGCTGACCTTCAAGCGATACCAGCTCTTCCATGTCGTTGACCGAGCGCTGCAGATTGCGCACGTGCATGCCGACTTCGCGCAGATAACCCTGCAACATGAAGAACATGGTCAGCGTGAACGTGATGTCGCCCACGCTGGCCTTGCCGGCTTCCCACAGCAACAGCGCAGCACCCAGGATTGCCGCTTGCATGACCACTAGCATGCCGCCCTGCACACCGCCGTTGATCGTGCCGCGCGCCCATGTGCGCCGCGTCCGGTGACGCCACTTGCCGATCACGCGGGCAAGCCGCGCTTCCTCGCGCGTTTCCGCACCGAAGGCCTTGACGACCGTGTTGCAGCTCACCGCGTCCGCCAGTGCACCGCCCATGCGGGTGTCCCACGCGTTGCCCAAACGAGCGGCCGGTGCGACAAAGCCAAGCGACAGGCCGACCGTCACCGCGATGTAGAGCAGCGACCCGAGGCCCACGACCACGCCCATGACGGCCCAGTGCATGCCGAGCAGCACGGTCGCGCCGACCAGCATGACGAGTGACGGGAGCAGGGCGATGAGCAACGTGTCGTTGAGCAGGTCGAGCGCCCACATGCCGCGCGTGATCTTGCGCACGGTCGAACCGGCGAAGCTGTTGCCGTGCCAGTCAGAGGAAAACCGTTGCACGCGATGAAACGCGTTGGCGGCAATCTCGCTCATCATCCTGAGCGTCAACACGATGATGTTCATGAAAACGAGCTGACGCAGCAACGTGGCTGCTAGCCCAAGGCAAGCCAGGATGCCGAACGCCGTCGTGGCCGCGCGCCATGCCAGCTCCTTGCCAGCCGCGCCGGCGGCGAGTGCATCCACGAGCCGGCCTGCGAAGAGCGGCGTGAGGACATCGGCCAGTGCCGACAGCAGCGCGAGCACGACAATGGCTACGATGCGCCACGGTTGTTTGCCCCAGTGAACCACAGTGAAACCAAGAACGTCTTTGAACGCCCGTCCGCCGAAGTCGAGTTTTTTTGTGTAAGCCATTTGCCACAGCCCGTAGCGCCCAAGCGCGACGAGGCTATCCGGTCGAAAGAAAATGAGAGCGACAGCCACAGCACGCCCGCATGTGCGGGCGAACTGAAACGGACTGTCTGGACATGGCGCGGGCTGCTGTGCCCGCGCGGACGGCGGCTTAAACTGGCCGGCGCGGCATGTAAGGGACGACGGTATTGAATGCGAGCATCTTTTCGCCTCCCTTTGAGAAATGAAAGTTGATTGACATGGAGCCGGGCGGCTATCCATGTCCCAATATTATCAGGCGCTTATAGCGCTTGCCAACCACTTTCGGCCACGCACATGTTGTCGAGCCGAAACAGCGCAAGGGACTGCTGCAGAGTCGCTGCACGATCGATCCCGATGCATGAATGTCCCTGCGCTGCAGGCACATTGACGAAAAGACCGGGCTCGCGCCGAGCGCTCAGGCTCAGGTTCAGACTCAGGCGAATCCGCCGAAGACAGCGTTCAATTGCTTGCTGGATGCGGCGCCGGCGAGGCCATCGAAAGAACCGGCCTTCATTTGCTCGGCGGCCGTCAGCATGGCCTGCCATGCAACCCGCGCCAACCCTCCGCCAACACTGATTCGCCGCACGCCAAGGTCGGCCAGTTCGGCGACGCTCATGCCGGGCCGCATCATCAGTACATTGAGCGTCTTGGGCGCCACGGCACGAACCATGACCGCTATGTCGGCCTTATCGACCACGCCCGGCGCGTACAGACAGTCCGCACCAGCGGCTGCGAAGGCCACGAGTTTGTCGATGGACGGGCTGAGCGCGGTTGGATCGCTTAGCAGGCCTTCGGTGCGCGCGACCAGGATGACGTCGTCGCCCGACCGGTCGATCGCCGCACGGGCCGCACGAACGCGCTCGACCGAGAGAGCGGTGTCGTAGAGTCCGAACGGCGCTTCCACGTCGCGATCTTCAATCGATAAACCCGCTACACCTGTCTGGATCGCGAGGCTCACGTTGGCCGCGAGCGTCGCCGGGTCGGAGGCGAACCCGGACTCGAAATCGGCGTTGACCGGCAGGTCCACCGCCTCGCAGAGGGCGCCCAGATGCTGCAGGACATCGGCGCAGGTCACCGCGTAGTCGGGCCGGCCTGTAGACCACGCGAAGCCTGAACTGGTCGATGCCAGCGCGGCAAAGCCGAGATGCTGCAGCATCCGCGCGCTGCCTGCATCCCAAGGGTTGGGCAACACGAAACAACCTCGCTGGTGAAGCGCGCGAAAGGCAGCGCGTTTTTCGGCGACAGTACGGGTCATCGGAACCTCATCGTGTGTGGGCGAATAGTGTACGAATAAGTCGGGGTTGGAAATACGATTCCGCTCAACGAGCTTTGGTACGGGTAGCTTCCGGATTCATCGAATCGGCGCGCAAATCCGGCTCAAGCGCGCGGGCTATTGCAGCGTGCTCGCGGCATGGCGTTGCCTGTAACGCTCGGCTTGGCCGGGGGCTCGACGTGAAGCCATCGTACACGAGAGCGGCAGCCCGGTTTTCACAATCACAACGGGCCGCTGTAGGGGTTTTCGTGGCTATCGGGTCATGAAGGCGTCACGAGAAGTCCGTCGAGCGCGATACCTTTTCCCACGTTTCAATCTCGCTGCCGAGGGCCGCCAATTTGTCCCTGACCAGGCTGAGCGCGTCGGTGCCGAGCAGCAGATGTACTGGCGGATGTTCTGCCGCAATCACCTCGAGCAACACGGCGGCTGCCTTGACCGGGTCGCCCGCCTGCTTGCCGCTTTTCGCCTCCCGCGCCTGACGGATCGGGGTGAACAGCGCATCGTAATCCGCGATGCTGCGACCCGCGCGCACCATCGAGCGGCCAGCCCAGTCCGTGCGGAAAGAGCCGGGTGCAACGGCGGTTACCTTGATGCCGAAACCCGCGACTTCTTTCGCCAGCGTTTCAGAGATGCCTTCGAGCGCGAACTTGCTGCCGCAGTAGTAAGCAATCCCCGGCATGGTGACGAAGCCGCCCATCGACGTGATGTTGATGATGTGACCCGACCGGCGTTCGCGCATGGCGGGAAGCACGGCTTTGATCATCGCGACGGCGCCGAATACGTTGACGTCGAACTGATGGTGCAGGTCTTCCAGCGGCGACTCCTCAAGCACGCCCTCGTGGCCGTATCCTGCATTGTTGACCAGCACGTCGATAGAGCCGATTTTTTCCGTGATCGTCGCGACAGCCGGGCCGATAGCCGCGAAATCGGTCACGTCGAGCACAATCGCGTGTGCACGGCCGGCTGCGAGCGCCTCGAATGTGTGTATGTCGGCTTCGCGGCGCATCGTACCTGCGACGACGTGGCCGGCATTCAACGCGGCTTCCGCGAACGCGCGGCCGAAACCCGAGCTCACGCCGGTAATGAGGAACGTCTTCTTGCCCTGGATGGGGTTCATGGTGCTGCACTCCTTGTCGGTGGTCGTGGACAGGCTGAGCGTCGCGATGCATCTCCAATGACGCATGACACGCGCGATCTCAGCAATGGCCGCATGTTAGGAGCGCCGCGCCGCAACGCGAATGCCGGTTCATCTGTTGTGTTTGCCTAATCCTATGAGCCGGTGGATTTCGGCGCTGGCAAGTGGCACATTGCAAGCTGGCCGCAAAATCTGACGAGACCGGACGTGACCCCTGAACGCGATGAACCCGATGACCGGACAACAGCGCAGCAACGCATGGCCGCGTTGCTGGAGGTGTTGGCGCCTGCGGAGGGATACAACCTGACCGCGCTGCCCGACGTGCGGTTCCTGCGGTCGAACCGTCCGTTGAGCCGGACCCCCGTGCTGTACGACCCGGGTATTGTGATCGTCTGCCAGGGCACCAAGCGTGGATTTCTCGGCGACGACGTCTATGTTTATGATGCGCAGCACTATCTTGCGGTGTCGGTGCCGGTGCCGTTTTCGATGGAAACCGAGGCAAGCGAAGCCGAGCCCATGCTGGCCATCTACTTTCGCCTCGACTTCAACGTTGCGGCTGACTTGATGCTGCAGCTCGACGAACGGGCGGGAGGGGTTCCAGCGAAGCCGAAAGGGATGATGTCGACTCCGCTCGACGCCCGGCTGGCTGCATCGGTACTACGTTTTCTGGAGACGATGAGTTCGCCCCTGGAGGCTGGGATTCTCGGACCCGGCCTCGTGCGTGAAATCTACTATCGCGTGCTGACAGGCGAGCAGGGCGGGTCGATGCGCGCAGCACTCACGCGACAAGGGCATTTCGGCAAGATCGCGAAGGCGCTCCGAAAGATCCATATTTCATTTCGCGAACCACTGGACGTCGAACGGCTTGCTTTGGAGGCGAGCATGAGCGTGCCGTCATTTCATTCGCACTTCAAAGCGGTGACCAATACCTCGCCGATGCAATATCTGAAGTCGACGCGGCTTCATCAGGCGCGCCTTTTAATGGTGAGAAACGACGTAACCGCGGCGGTTGCGTGCGCGCAGGTGGGCTATGAAAGTTCGTCGCAGTTCAGCCGCGAGTTCAAACGCCTGTTCGGGCGTAGTCCGATAGAAGAAGCGGACCGGATGAAAAAGACCTTCGCTGTTCCTCAGGCGGGACCCGATTCCATTTATGTTGCGTCGCATTGATCCAGGCATGATGATGCGTGATCCGGTTTGATCCCGATCAAGCGGTGCACAAACAGGGCAGCTCGCTTCTGCAAATAACGTCCTGATATCGATCCTGGAATCACTGCAACTGCTGCAACACGACATTCCATTAATTGGAATTGTGAAATCGCAATATTTCCATTGAGCGGTTGGCCCAGAATTCGCATACTGTTCTGTGAAGGGGCGCTCGCATCTCCCGGGCGTTCGGATTCAGATTCGGATTCGCAAACGAAGCCCGGCAGCGCGCACTCAGGCGCATCTGCGATTGTGCAACCGCACAATCGCAGATGTCGATACACGTGAAGCTGGGTCAGGTTTTGACGCGGGGTTTTGACGCGGTTCCAGACGTCGTCAAGCCCAAGAAGCCTTCCTGCAAACTTGTTGCCTACCGATCGGCGTTGTGACGCAAATTGCCAGGGTTGCCTGCCGACGCGGATGTTCGCGGTTTTTGAACGGACAGCGAGCGCCCCCGGTATCGACGAACAAGCAACGAACACACAACGAACCAACGAATCATTTCAAGGACCACACCATGTACAAGACCTATGGCTATGCCGCTCACTCAGCCAGTACGCCGTTTGCTCCTTTCGCCTTCGATCGCCGGGACACCGGTCCGCACGATGTCCGCATCGAGATCCTGTATTGCGGCGTGTGCCATTCGGACCTGCACACCGCGCGCGGTGAATGGGCAGGTACGGTGTACCCGAACGTGCCGGGCCACGAAATTGTCGGCCGGGTGACGGAGGTCGGCTCTGAAGTCACGAAGTTCAAGGTGGGCACGCTGGCGGGTGTCGGCTGCATGGTGGATTCGTGCCGGACTTGCCCGTCTTGCAAGGAAGGCCTCGAGCAGTATTGTGAAGGCAGTGGTTTTGTCGGCACCTACAACGGGCCCGACAAACACACGGGCGGCGTGACCTACGGTGGTTATTCCAAGTCGATCGTCGTGGACGAAGCTTTTACGCTGCTTGTTCCCGAGAACCTTGAACTTGCCGCCGTTGCGCCGTTGTTGTGCGCGGGCATCACTACGTACTCGCCGCTGCGTCACTGGAATGTCCAGGCCGGGCAGAAGGTCGGCATTGTCGGGCTGGGCGGGCTTGGTCATATGGGCGTGAAGCTCGCGGCGGCGTTCGGCGCGCATGTGGTGCTGTTCACGACGTCGGCCGGTAAGGTCGAGGACGCGAAGCGGCTTGGCGCGCATGAAGTCGTGATCTCGAAAGATCCGGAACAGATGGCAGAACACGTCAACTCGTTCGACTTCATTCTCAACACCGTCGCCGCCTCGCACGACCTCGACCAGTTCACCGCGCTGCTCAAGCGTGACGGAACAATGACGCTCGTCGGCGTGCCGGAGCATGCGCATCCGTCGCCATCGGTCGGCAACCTGATTTTCAAGCGCCGTTCGCTGGCTGGTTCGTTGATCGGCGGCATCGCGGAAACGCAGGAAATGCTCGATTTTTGCGGCAAGCATGGCATCACGTCGGACATCGAGATGATCCGCATGGACGAGATCGACAAGGCGTACGAACGCATGGTCAAAAGCGATGTGAAATATCGCTTCGTGATCGACATGGCTACACTCAGCGCGTAGTCCCTTGCTGGTATGGGTTTGGTCGTCGACGAACTGAAACGATACCCGGTTTTTAGCCGGCTGGATTAGGGGGTTACGATTTCCTTAATCCAGTTTTGCACTTCTGACTCGACCCAAAACTGTAGCGTGGTGTATTTTCCGCGGTTGCGGAAACGCTCCAGATTCATCATCTTGTGCACCATCGGTTTGCTAAAGCCGATCATGTCCAAATCCTGCGGCAAACGCAGCAGTCTCTTGCCAGGGATGTAAGAATGCCGGCGCCGTTCAGGCTCCCCTTCTGAATCACCATCCGAGCCATCATCGTCTGCTGCCTTCTCGTCCGCTGCCTCGCTCGTGGCCGTGCTGCGAGCGCTCGCCTGCCCGCAACTGCCCCCGCCATCGGACTGAAACATGTGATCGCGCCGAGCGCTGTACAAGCGCTTGCAGATGTCTGCATGGCGGTCGGCGGCGAATTGGGGGAACGACCCATCGATACTGGTTGTTGGGTACCCCGCTGATCACCTTCGAGCAGACCTACGCATACGGTGCTAATGTAATCACCAGACGTTTACTGTCGTAACGCGATTGTTTTTTCAAAAAGCTTTCGAATCATGACAAACGTAATTTCCGAACTGGGGCTTGTTTGCCCTAAATGCGGCGTTCCGACTCACGATGACTGGGAACTGCTGGCTGCAGGAGAACTTCACCAACTCACTTGCCAGTGCTGCCGCCAGCAGTTCTACGGCTTTATCGTTGAATGCGACGCTTGTGGGTCAGAGGACTTTATCGCTAGCGACTCAAAAATCGATCCCGAGACGATTGCCTGTTCCTCCTGTGGTCATCGCCGAGAAAAGGAAGGCACTTCAGATGAGCCCATCGCCGCTGATTCCAAGAAACAACTGGTTCTTTGCTAGAACGGGAAGAACAGGTGCTCCTCCTCCCGGCGTCATCGCACGAAGAGCTGGTATAGGCCGTCGCCGACCTGCTTCTGGAAGCTCTGAGGATGCCGATGGAGAATGTGGCTCAGGCGCCGGAGATAAATTCTAAAATCAGTTCCGGGTATCTGAGTCGCGGCGCCGTCGTAACCATCCGCCAGTCGACGCTTGGCAAGGTTCATGGCCACAGAGAACAAGCGCCATCAGTATGATCTTGCCGAGTCCGCGCGCAAAGCCGGTTTCGCCAACGTTACTGTGATCGACGATGACCTGGGTCGTTCGGGATCAGGGCTTACGAAGCGGCCCGGGTTTCAAAAACTTGTGGCTGCAATATGCAGCAGTACGGTCTGTGCGGTGTTCTGTATTGAGGCGTCACGGCTCACGCGCAACGGCCGGGACTGGCATCACCTGGTCAATCTGTGTGCATTGACAGGTACCTTGATTGTCGATCCCGATGGTGCCCACGATCTGCGGCTGACGAACGATCGCCTTCTATTAGGACTGAACGGATCGATGTCGGAGTACGAGCTCAGCCTACTGCGCGAGGAGAGCTCCGTTTCGCATTGCCGCCGGGATACTGCTGGAATGAGTTGGGGCGCATCGAGCTGGACCCGGATGAACGCGTTACGGAAACAATCCGTCTCGTGTTTCGGCGGTTTCGCGAGTTGGCAAGCGCTCGGCAGGTATTTCTATGGGCCAAGCTGGAAAAAGTTCAATTCCCGCTGTGAGGCAAAGCGCCGTTGGCAATCGAATTGCGTGGGAATCACTCCGCTTATCACAGCGTTATCAAGCTACTGCAGCATCCTGTTTACGCTGGAGCCTATGTATTCGGCAGGAAGAGTTCACAGACGCATGTGGTTGACGGGCGGCCAAGAAAAGGTAGTCCACGCAGCAAGCCCATGCAATCGTGGAATGTCTTGCTGGAAGGCCATCATCCGGGCTATGTCACCTGCAATGAATTCGAGGAAAATCAGAAGATGATTGCGTAGAATGTACATATGCAAAAGCGCGTGTCCCGCAAGTCTGCTCGACGTGGCCGTGCGTTGTTGGGAGGCTTGGTACGATGTTGTCGATGTGGCCGGATGATGCGGATCTTCTATGGCATGAGATCGGGGCAGGCTCACCGCTACCACTGCCGCGGGGATGATAGTCACGTTGGTGCTGGACTTTGCATTGGAATTGGCGGCGCACCTGTTGACAAGGACCGTAAGACTCAACTGCTGGAGGTGGTTTGCGGCATACGCGGTAGAAGCAGCGATACGAGCGGGCGAAACGCAGTCCCATGTAGACGATGAAGTCCGAAAGGCACTGATGCACAAGGCGGAAGAAGCACGCGATGAAGCTTCGCTGGCGGAACGACGCTACGAGGCCGTCGATCCAAGCAAGCGCCTGGTGGGACGTGAACTGAAGGCATGATGGAATGCACTCTTGAGCGCGTCGCCGAGCTTCAGATTCGTATCGAACGCCTTGATGCGAAGGTCTTTGCCCGTCCGGGAATCGATCGTGAGCGACTAATGTTACTCGCGCACGACTTGCCGACTGCGTGGAATGCTTCGGGCGCCACTCCGAGAACCAGGCAACGGATAACACGGGTTCTTATCCAGAAAGTGGTAATTGATCTGGATAACTCGTCCAATGAGGCCGTGCTTGCAATCCATTGGACAGGAGGGCGACACGCTCAAGTGCGTACTGCACGGATACGTGCCGGTCGTTACCCGGATGCCGATGCACAGTCCTAGCACGGGTCGGTGGAGGTCATGCGAAAACTCGGTGGCAAATGGCAAGATCGTGACCTGACCGTGGCTATGAACCTGATGCGGTGTAAATCGCCCGACGGCAAGACCTGAACAACTGTGCGGGGTACGGGAACTGCGCGAGCGGCTGGGAATTGCAGCCTTCGATCCGGCGTCAAGAGGCAGCGAAACGATTAGCGTCGAGGAAGCAGTCCGGCGGCTGCAGAACTGCGTTGGCTCCGTTCACCGCCTCATTGATGAAGGCATCATGCCCGTCTTGCAGCTCATGCCGTGTGCCCCGTGGCAGACACCAGTGGCATCGCTAGACTCAGAGGCCGTGCAGATAGGGGGGCGAGGCGCGATTGAGCGACGACCCCGCAACTTCAAGGCTCTACAAGGCGTAAAGACGTTGAGACTGCCTGAATTTTAATGGGAGAGAAGCACTATGAGACTTGGTCGCGTAACCCGATCAAGTTGCTGTTCTTCGATCGCGCTGGCTTCCGGCTGATGCCGCGGCGCCTCGAGGAGGACCGCTTCGTCTGGCCACGTCGACAGCAGGCGGTGATCGAGTTGATGACCGAACAGTTGCACTGGCTGCTCGAGAGCATCGACATTGAAGCCGTGCGCCGCCATCCGGCAAGGCCGTACCGCTATGCGAGCTGAATGCCCAGCGTTGCCGGTAAACAACGGCAGCCCCGGTTGTTACAAAGGGAAGTAAACCCATCGAGTGTGGCCCTGCGCTATCGTCAGGTTCATGTGCGACGGGACTTCACAGGTCCGCCCAAGAGTTGATTGATGCCATCGCGTCGTCGACTGGAACGAACAAGTCGGCAACCGGAGAAGCGGTCGATGCAGTGATCGGGACGATCACCACTGCGCTCGTGAAAGGCGACACCGTCCAATCGATTGGATGTGGCTCGTTCGGCGTAGGTGCGCGAGCGGTGCGCAACGGTCTCAATCCGGCGACCGATGAAGAATTAAAGATCCCGGCTGCGAAGACTGAGAAATTCAGCGCCGGTAAGGCGTTCAAGGATGCGGTGAACGGCCACAAACGATAACTTGTTAATTGAGCGACGACGTGCACGACTCTGGTCCGAGTTCGCTAGCGGCGAGCGCATCGCCATGGTTCTGGGCCTATTCTTGACGAGCTGATGCGGTGCCCTTCGGGCTGGGGTTGCGCGCGTCAATTGATTGTCCGTCTCATTGGGGCCAACAGTCCGGCATGCAGCATAGGTCAGATCTTTGGGGGACATTTCGCAACGCCGGTCATACAGTTGCGTTGTGCGCGTCGACGCGTGGATTGCCATCGCCGCGACGTTCTCCAGCTTGCCACCATTCGGTTCCGGGCTCGACCATGCCGTTATTTTGATTGCATGCCAGTCGCAGCGGGGCGCCGCTGTGACTGGCATGCAGGAGCCGTCTCGAGCGCGGATTCGACGAACGCGCCGGTACGGCGATAGTGCGCGGCCAGCAGCATCGCGGCGTCGTCGCCGCGTCGGTCAAGGGCCGCGCTAAGTATTTCCGCATGTTCGGCTGCCACGTCACGCTGAGGCCAGGCGACCGTATTTGACAGCAGACGAAAACGCATCGCCCGGTCATGCAATTCGCCGCAGAACTCAATCAGCGCTCGCGCGCCACAGGCTTCGATCAAGGCGATGTGAAAGGCACGATGGTGGTTTTCCCATACAGGATTCGATACGAATCTACCGGCTTCCTCGGAGCGCGCCGACTGAGACATCCGATGATGGGCAACCAGCAACCGCTCCTCCCACGCGGTATCGCCACAGGAAACGGACTCTCGGATAGCCGCCGTTTCCGCCAGGCATCGTGTCGCTATGAGATCGCGCAGCTCAGCCGGATCGGCTGCGGCTACGCGGAAGCCGCGTTGGTCGACCCGAAGCACGAGCCCCTCGGCCGCGAGCTGGCTCAGCGCCTCGCGTAGCGGGGACGCGCCGGCACCGTAGCGTGTCCGCAATTCCTCCATTCCTAATCGGCTGCCAGGTGCGAGGGTCGCCCCTAGGATGTCTCGCCGCAGGAGGTCGGCTGTACGGCGCGCGAGAGTGTGAGCAGGTTGATCGAGGTTAGCATCCATGGCGTTCCTGTTTTATCGACAAAAAACTTGTGTTTCACGATTTTATCGGCAAAAATGCTCGTGCTAAACATTTTTTCGAGAAATCACATGCGTATTGTTTCTTTCTTACAAGACGGGCAGCACCGCATCGGCCTGCGCAATGGCAATCAAGTCAGGGTGATCACCGACCCGGCGATCCGTTCACCTCTTGAGCTTATCAGGGACGGTACGGGGGCTCTCGGACAGATTTATCCTTTGGACGCGTTGCATCTGCTGCCTCCTATTCCTCAGCCCGGCAAAGTGATTTGCCTGGGCCTGAATTACGCCGACCATGCGAAGGAAGGCGGCAATCCGATTCCCGACTACCCGGCAGTCTTTCTGCGTGCGACATCGTCTCTGGTCGGGCACGGTCAGCCAATCCTGCGTCCGGCCAATTCCGACAAGCTGGATTACGAGGCTGAACTGGCGATCGTAATCGGCCGTAAGGCGAAGAATGTATCCGAGGGTGATGCCCTGACATGCATAGCGGGATATGCTTGCTTCAACGACGGCACCATACGTGACTATCAGCGTAAATCCACGCAGTGGACCGTCGGCAAAAACTTTGACGCCACCGGCGGTTTCGGTCCCGATCTGGTCACGGCGGACGAATTGCCGATCGGTGCTCATGGCCTGCGTGTCTTGACGCGCCTGAACGGCAAGACCATGCAAGATGGCAATACCGCCGACATGATCTTCAGCATTCCCCGCACTATCGCGCTTCTGTCGGACGCAATGACGCTGGAGCCTGGCGACGTAATCATCACCGGAACGCCAGCGGGTGTAGGCTACGCGCGCAAGCCTCCGGTATTCATGCAACCTGGTGATATCTGCGAGATCGAAATCGAGGGCGTGGGTACGCTCTCCAATCCGATCTCCGCCGCCTGAACAGCTAGCGGCGGAAAGCGCAAGGCCGAATCAATCAGCAATCCAGAGGATCATGATGATAAAGCATACCGTGATGTTTCGGTTCAGAAGTGACTTGGACGATGAGGTTAGGAAAGCTCTCATCGCCGAGTATAAATCGTTCCCGAAAACCTTCTCCTCAATGCGCAATTTTTCTTTCGGAAGAAACATCAGCGAAAGAGATAACACCTTCGAATACGCGTTCTCAGTAGAGTTTGAAAATGAATCGGCTCTTAGAGCCTATCTCTCGAGCAAAGAGCACGAAGAGCACGTCGTAGAGCGCTTTCGACCGGCTATTCAAGCAAGGGCAATCGTAAGTTACGAGATAAACGACTAAGGGAGAATCCCGTTGGACATTCAACGAATTAATTGGAATCTCGCTCCGTGGACGAAAGTACGCGAAGGCGTCGAGCGTAAAGGATTCTCGGGCAACGGAGCGACGATTGCCTTGAACAGGCTGTTGCCCGGGCATGAGCCGCGTCCCCATTCGCATCCCCACGAGCAGATCGTTTACATCGTCAGCGGAAATGTGCGTTTTCACGTTGGCGACGCCGTCTACCTGCTGGGTGCGGAAGAGCTTCTAGTGGTACCACCGAACGTTGAACATTGGGCCGAGGTGATCGGGGACGAACCGGTCATCAACATCGATGTATTTTCTCCAAGCAGGCCGGAATATTCGTGATGCCCATAAGCCATCATTGCCCCTGAACCGCTGTCTGGCAACACATTGTAAGCCTGGAAGAGACCGGCAGGTCCTTCGACTGGAGAGCCGTTGATGAAAATTACCTCGATAGAAACCATGGTTGTGGCGGTACCATTTTCGGTGGACGGTCAACAGAACATGTTCGCCGGCCGACCGTGGACGACGCTGGACACCTTGTTGGTCAAGATTACGACGGAAGATGGCCTGATCGGGTGGGGCGAGGCGTTCGGGCATGTCGCCATCCCGAGTACCAAGGCGGCGCTCGACAGCGTGGTGGCGCCGCTTCTGATCGGTGCCGACACTACCGATATTGGCTCCTTGATCGCTCAGACAGCGAAAAAATTGCATCTGCTTGGCAGGAGCGGGCCCTTCATCTACGCCCTCTCCGGGATCGATATAGCACTTTGGGACATTGCGGCAAAGCGTGAAAAGAAGCCGCTTTATGAATTACTGGGGGGCCTTAAGCACACCCGGTTGCCTGCCTACGCCAGCTTGATCTGGTATGGCGATAGCAAGCTGGTTGCCAAGAACACCGCGGCGGCCTGCGAAGCTGGCTATCGTACCGTCAAGCTTCACGAAATTTCTCGAGAATCGCTGCTGGCGGCGCACAAGGCCTGCGGCGGACAGGCAGAGATCATCCTCGACACAAACTGTCAATGGTCGGGAACAGATGCCGTCTCTGTCGCTCGTTCGCTCGCTCAGGACGGACTGTTGTGGCTCGAGGAACCGGTTTGGCCACCGGAAGACTTTCATGCGTTGGCTGAAGTTCGCAAGCTAGGCGTGCGGGTTGCTGCAGGGGAGAACTGCACGCTGCTGAGCGATTTTCAACGCATGTTCGACGCGGGCGCCGTGGATGTCGTGCAACCGAGCGTAACGAAGATTGGCGGGATTACCGCCATGCTTGCCGTCATTGAGGCGGCTAAAAGGTCCGGTGTCGAAGTCGTGCCCCATAGCCCCTATTTTGGACCAGGGTTTCTGGCGACGCTTCACATTGCGGCCTCTCGACTGCGGGCCCCGCCGATCGAAGTATTGTGGATGGATATGGAGCCAAGTCCGTTCGATCCGTGGATTCGGCCGCAAAATGGTTGGCTGTCTCTTCCGGAAGGCCATGGTTTGGGATGCGATCCGAATCTTTCCTTGCTCGAGCGATATCTCACTGCCGGGCCGACCGTCGCCCGATAGTTTACTCACGCGAAGGATTGGCCGGCATGCCAAAGAAACCATCCTTAGGCGATCTGTCCTTGCAGACGCTTTCTAGTCCTTAATTTTATAAACGACATCGCGCCGTGGGCCACGCCGTGCGCGCAGACAATAGTCGCCACTAACAAACTGGAGGAGATATGACAGCCAAGACCTTGGAACCTACATACAGCACAGAAGTAGGGACGAAAGTCTCCTACCGAATATCCATTTATATTCTGATTTTTCTCTTGGCTTCATTAAGTTATATCGACAGGGTCGTTGTATCGGTAGCTGCACATCCAATCGCGACGGAATTTGGCTTGTCGCCAGTGGCCATGGGGTATCTCTTTTCGTCATTTTTGTGGGGTTATGTTTTATGTGTCGTGCCCTTCGGCGTGTGGATCGACCGGGTGGGTGCCAAGCTTCCGATATCTGTTGGCGTCGCGGTATGGTCGCTTGCCACCGTCGGCACGGGTATGGCCGCTAGTTTCCCGTTGCTGCTTTGCTCTCGCCTGGCTCTCGGCGGTGGCGAAGCAGCCGGCACGCCCGGCGTGAGCCGGGTTATCCGGGATTGGGTGCCTGTCAGGGGACGGGGCCTTGCCTTCGCCTTGTATAACAGCGGTTTCTATGCAGGACCTGCGATCGGTGCTGTAAGCCTGGCCGCGTTGATGGCGTGGATAGGATGGCGCGGCACATTTGCGGTCAGCGGGTTGACCGGCATAATCTGGCTGGCGTTTTGGCTGTTGTTCTATCGAAATGCTGCTTCTCACTCCCCTGACAGAACCGTTCCCGAGTCCCTTGCACCAACAGAACCCACCGGCGGCGCTACAACGACGCTTAGCCAGTTCACGGCGATTCTTTCGTCGAGTTCGATGTGGGGCGTGTTCGTGGCTCAAGGCACTGCGGTCTACGCGCAGTATTTGTTTCTGTCCTGGTTGCCATCTTATCTCCAGGCAACCCGGAATATTTCCATCAGGGAAATGGGCCTTTACACTTCTGTGCCCTACGTGGCGGCCATTGTCATCGGATTGACCGTTTCCCGTCTGAGTGATCGCACTTTGAATGAAAAGACCGCAGCTTCGGGAAAGCGCCGCTGGCTGTCGGCAGCCAGCATCATCAGTGCGTCTATCGTTCTGCTCATTCCATTCGTCGAACCGCTATGGCTAGTGCTGGCCATCATCAGTATTTCACTAGCGGCGGTGGCGACAGCGGTTGGCCTGAACTTCTCGCTTTTGACCGATCTTGTGTCTAGCGAGTCCAATCAGGGCAAAGCGATGGCGATCCTGACTATCGGCGCCAACGGATTCGGTCTCATGGCTCCGATAGTGACCGGCTACGTCATCGCATCAACGGGTACTTATAACTGGGCCTTCGTGATAGCCGGTCTTTTGCTTGTTACTGGCTCGCTCGCCGTACTGACTGCCAAAAGACCAATCGGATAGCTTTTTGCATGGGCAGCATACGTCCGTCAGAAAATGATTGTGCGGAGGATATCTCTGTGCCAGTGCTGTCTTGCGATCGCAGTTGGATGTTGTGCCGCAGAAGGCCGTAGCAGTAAGCCATTGCGACGCTGTAGGTCTTACAAGGCCTATGGAACGACGCTTCAATTGCTTGGATAGGGGGAGGGAAGCAGTTCAAGCGGTTGGACTCTCGGTGGGATAAGTCGCCTTGCGATGCATGATTCGTCCATTGAGCTTGCGCAACCTTAAGAAAAGAATGACTGAAAACGGAAAAATGGGTTGATCACTCAGCGGTGCTTTGCTCGAAGATCGAACTCTTACCGCAGAGTGAGAAAGCGCTTGGCCCATGCGAACGCGCGGTCGGCAATAGTTTACAAATTGATGAGAATTACATGCACCTCCGATGCGAATCAATGTCTCTATATCGGGCCGTAGACGAGATCTCCACATACTCATGTTATCCATCGGGCTACTGGATTGAGGTAGGTTTGCTTTGCGGACTAAGGCAGCTGACGAAACAAATTTTTAGTTTAATTTAATTGATTAGTATTACTATTAATATATTGATTTTATGGCTACAAGAATAATTTTCTGGAGACGAATAATGAAAACTTCCATCAAGGCGGCGTTGCTGTCGTTGGCTGCCATCGCATGCTCGCTGGTCAGCATGGGCACCGCCTACGCGCAAAGCAATGTGACGCTGTACGGTTTGATCGACGAAAGCCTCAACTACGTGAGCAATGAAGGCGGCCACAGCGCTTTCACGCAAACGTCCGGCAACGTGCAGGGCAGCCGCTGGGGCATCAAGGGTACGGAAGACCTGGGCGGCGGCTACCAGGCCATCTTTACGTTGGAAAATGGCTTCGCGCTGAACAACGGGGCATTCGGTCAGGGCGGCCTGGAGTTCGGACGCCAGGCTTTCGTCGGACTCACGACGCCCGCCGGCACGATCACGTTGGGACGGCAATACGACTTCCTGATCTACCTGTACTCGATGACCAACCTGTTCAACGCCGGTACGTACGGTTTCCATTTGGGAGATTACGATCGCCTCGGAGGGGAACGGCTCAATAACGTCATTGCCTACCAGACCCCGACGTTCGACGGGTTGAAGGTGGGCGTGCTCTACGCGCCGGGCGGCCAGCCCGGCCATCTGGCGGCAGGCAGCGCGCAAAGTTACGGCATCTCATACAGCAGCGACAATCTGAATCTCGCCGCCGCGTACACGAGCGTGAACAATACGACCATCACGCCGGCCGCGACGATCGGCGTACCCGACCTGTTCGGCACGCCACAAAGCGGAACGGTTGCGCTCAACCGGATTTCGACTTTCGCGGCAGGAGGCAGCTACAAGTTCGGTCCCGCGTTGCTGCATGGCGTGTATTCGCTCACCGACATGAAGGGCGGTAATTCAACCGCCGTGCTGAGCACCTGGGAGGGAGGCGTTACCTATTGGCTGACGCCGGCGGTATCGGTGCTCGGCGGCTACGCCTACTCGAAGCTGAATGAAACCCGCTGGGGGCAATACATGGTCTCGGCTGACTATTTCCTCTCGAAGCGAACTGACCTCTATGCCCTGCTCAACTATGAGCACGTGCATGGCGGCGACGTCCAGGCTACGCTGTTCACGGCAACGCCTTCGAGCGGTGGCAACCAGACCATCGTCAGCCTGGGCATCCGGCATCGGTTCTGACGCGTCGCTCCAAGTTTTCGCTGCGGGACCGTTTTCGCAGGCCAAAAACGGTCTGGTTGAGCTCTGTCGATAACTATCCGTTTTCTTTGTTACTCAAACGCCGTCTGAACGGCATGCGGGTGGCGTTGACGATTCGGCAGCCGCCAATCCGGGAAGTAGGATGTTTTATTGTTTTGCGATGAGAGTCAACAATATAACCACAAGGAAAATGGATCCCTTCGCGCCGTACATCACACACTCGACGGGCATTGCTGCTATGTCCAGCCACGCCAGCCACCGGATGCGGACTCCCCTCAGCAGGGTAGAACAATGATCCCAGCGCTTGGCTATCGTTTCTGCAGGAAATAGTCTTCCTCCAAGCCGACAGTAGCGCCGATGTTCTACGCCGTTGTACGAACGTCCATTTTGACTACCGTCGTAACGGCTTCCACAATCGATGGATGTTCTCCGATCTCGCCGCAAGTCGCCCCGAACGCATTCTTCAATCCGTATAAGGTAACGGCATCGTCGGCCAATTGTTTTGGCATTGGACACTATTGACCCGCATTTATACTCTTGCGCCGTGTCGTCGCCTGGCATGCGTGGTGCCGCTTCCGGACAGGTCGTGGCAGCGCTGCCGTGCGACGAGGTCAACGACTACAAGGAGAACCCGTGGCACTCACGCCGTCCGATTTGCCGATGCCGGCATCCGTCGCTATCTCAGCCGCACAGATCGTCGCTGCGGTGCGCGCGACGATCCCATATATGACCGATACGCTGGCACGGTTCGTTTCAGTGCGGAGCTTGTCCGGCGAGGAAACGCCGGCAGCGGAATTCATCGAAGATGTCCTTGGGGAGCTTGGACTTGCTTCCGAGCGCATCGTGCTGCGTACGGCCCTGCTCAGGGAGGAGCCGCTCTTTTCTCCGCCATGCTGCGCAGATGGCGGCCGCTACAACGTACTCGCCACGCATCGTCCAACCCGCGGCGGCGGTCGCTCAGTGTTGTTCAATGGCCACCTCGACGTGGTGCCCGCTGGTCCCGCAGCGTTGTGGAGCAGTCCGCCTTTTAGCGGCGAACTGCGCGACGGATGGCTGTTCGGTCGCGGCGCGGGAGACATGAAGGCAGGCCTCGTATGCGCATTTTCCGCCTACCGGGCGTTGCGCATCCTCGGCGTTCAGCCGGCTGGCGTAGTCGGTTTCAACGGCGTGCTCGAAGAAGAGAGCACCGGCAACGGCACGCTCGCCACCGTGTCGGCGCTGCGTCAGGCGATTGATGCGGCGAAACTCACCGCGTTCGATGCGGTCGTGATTCCCGAGCCGACCGGGGAAGCCTTGGTCGAGGCTCAGCTTGGCGTGTTCTGGTTATACCTGGACATTACCGGCAAGCCCGCGCACGCAGCCTATATGAGCACCGGCGTGAGCGCGCTGGAAGCGGGCCTGCGCATCATCGACGCTCTCAAGGCTCTCGAGCGCGAATGGAACTTGCTGGCGCATCGCCACGCGCGGTATCGCGAGCACGATCACCCGATCAACTTCAATGTCGGGCAGTTGCATGCGGGCGACTGGAACTCGTCGGTGCCGAGCACGTGCACGCTCGGCTTGCGTCTGGCCTGCTATCCGGACATGCCGATCGACGAGGCGAAACGGCTCGTCGAAGCGCATGTCCGAGCGGCTCTGGACGCGTTGAGTCAGGACGACATTCGCGTCGAATTTCGCTACGAGGGATTTCACGCGCCGGGCTGCGAATACGACCTGGACGAGCCCGCGATGCAACGGCTGGCCGACGCGCATGCGCGTGTGAATGGCGTGCCCGCTCGTCGCATCGCGCTGACCGCGACCACCGACGCGCGTCACTTCAGGAAGATGCTTGAAGTACCGGTGACCTGCTACGGACCCATCGCGGAAAACGTGCATGGCTTCGACGAATGCGTTTCGATTGAAAGCATGGTGAACGTAGCGACCGTATTCGCTCAGTTCATTGCCGACTGGTGTGGTTTGGAGCCCGGCGGCGTGTAGCCCGGTGCGTCGAGATGGCGGCCTGAGTGCGTCTGCGCGCTCCGGATTTCTTCCCTGTTTCCCTGAACATGACGACGATCCTACTTTGCAGTTTGACGCATGACCTTTCGCGTCTGCAATCGATTCTTCAGCGCACCGCTCCTGAGTTCGACATCCAGGTCTGGCCCGCGCCCGGCCTCGATCCCGACGACGTCGGTGCCGCCGTGTGCTGGTATCCGCCGTCCGGCGTGCTAAGCGGATTCCCGCGCCTGCGGATGATCTCTTCAGTGGCTGCCGGCGTCGACAGCATACTGGCGGATCCGCAACTGCCGGAGGTGCCGGTGTGTCGCGTGATCGATCCGAACCTGGCGCCGGGCATGGCCGAATACGTCGGCTGGGCGACGCTTTACTATCACCGTGGCTTCGATGAAGCCGTGGCCTCACGCCGCCTGCGCGAATGGCGCACACCCGAGCAGCGGGCCGCGGCGCAGACGCGCGTCGGCGTAATGGGACTCGGGGTGCTGGGCCTCGCGGCGGCCAACTTCCTGCGAGGACTGGGCTTCGACGTCAGCGGATGGTCACGCACCCAAAAGCAAGGCGGCGACATCGCGACCTTTGCCGGCATCGAAGAGCTGCCCGCGTTCCTCGCTGATCGGGACATCGTGGTCTGCCTGTTGCCGCTGACGCCGCTCACGCGGGGCATCCTGGGCAAGTCCACCTTCGCGCTGATGAAGCGCGGCGCCGCGCTGATCAACTGCGGACGTGGTGAACACCTGGTCGCGTCCGACCTAGTCGCGGCGCTCGATGCCGGCCAGCTACGCGGCGCGGTGCTCGATGTATTCCCCGTAGAACCGTTGGCCGCCGACAGCCCGCTGTGGAGCGATCCACGGGTCGTGGTGACGCCGCACATGGCATCGGCGGCGCGTCTGGAGGTAATCGCGGAACAGATCGTGGCGAATGCGCGTAAGGTCTTCGCGGGTACACCGCCGCTCAACACGGTCGACCGTGTCCGTGGCTACTGAGCGGCATTGCTGGCAGCACGCCTAGCGGCGTTCGAGATAGGTCTGCAGCTCGCTCACCAGTTGCTCGAGGGTGCTCGCGCCATAGTGTGCCGGATCCCACGCGGCGTACAGCGTCACGGCGAGTCGTGCGAGTTCGGGCCGCCCGGATCCGCCGGGGTCGGCGCCGCCCGGCTCTTCGATGTCGACGCCGAACGCACCGAACTGCGCCTGGTCGGTCGTTATTGCGACGCCTTGTCCGCTTGCTGCGAGCGCGAGGATGGTATGGCCGTCATCGCATTCTTCGAGCCGGTCGTAGCGCAGCCCGTGCTGGGCCACGACCATGTCGAGCATGCGCCGGCTCACGCTGTGCGCGGTGTGTGCGATCAGCGGCTGCGCAAGCAGAGCGGCGAGCCCGATGCGGGTCACGCGTTGTTGTGCCCACTCATGATCCGGCGATACATAGGCGCGCAACGGGAACCGGCCCAGCACGCGAAAAGCGAAATCCTTAGGGCACGGCGCCGGCGAGATTACCAAGTCGTTGCCATTGAGCAGGGTGTCGTAGACGTGGAAATGATCGACCTCATGCGTGAGGATCATTGGCGCGGTGCTGGGCAGTGTCGCGAGAAATGGGGCGACGATCGTGCGCACCGTGGTGGGCGTTGCCGTCACGTGCAGGCGCCGCACCTGGCCACCGGCGAGCGCGCGGGCAGCGGTGTCGACGTGCCGCGCCATGGTCAGCAGCGAGCGTGCCATTGGCACGAATTCGCGGCCCGCTGGCGTGAGTTGCAGCCGGTTGCGGGTGTTATGGAAGAGCTTGAGGCCCAGTTCTTCCTCGAGCGTTTGCACGTGCCGGCTGAGCGCCGGCTGTGCGATGAAGCACTGGGCGGCAGCCGCGGTGATGGTCCCGGTGTCGACGACGGTCAGGAAGTACTCGATACGGCGCAGGTTCATGACGGCAAGCATATAAGACAAAGGCATCGTCAGCCAATTGTTTCGGTATTGGACGGAGCAATAACGGATTTATACCCTTGCGGCTGACGATTCGGTATTCGGTCTTTGATCATCCGGGCGGCACTGGCCGGCAAGCGGTTCTTACAGCAATTAGCGTTTTGACAGAGGAGCAGGAATGAAGAAGCGAGACTTCAACAAGCTGCTGGTCGCGGCCGCCGCAATGGGCCTCGTCGAGTTTCCATTGGGCATCACGCGGGCGATGGGCCAGACGCGCGGGGGAACGCTCAACTCGATCCTGCAGCCCGAGCCGCCGATGCTCAATATCGCTGTCAATCAGCAGACGCCGACGCAAACCGTCGCCGGCAAAATTTTCCTCAGCTTGCTGACCTACGATTTCAACCTCAAGCCGCTGCCGAGCCTCGCTACGTCGTGGGACGTTTCCGCCGACTCGCTGACCTATACGTTCCATCTCGCTCAGGGCGTCAAATGGCACGACGGCAAGTCCTTCAGCGCGGATGACGTAGTCTATACAGCGACAGAATTCCTACCGCAAACCAGTCCGCGTGCGCGCGACATATTTGGCCGCTGCGCGTCCATTACCGCGCCCAATGCGAACACGGTGGTTTTCAAACTGAAAGCGCCGTTCGGTCCGTTCCTGAATGCGTTCGACATTGCCAACTTGCCGGTGATGCCGAAGCATATCTACGCGGGCACCGACGTGGTCAAGAACCCGGCCAACCTCAAGCCGATCGGTACCGGACCATTCAAATTCCAGGAATGGGTCCGCGGTTCGCATATCCGCCTCGTACGCAACGACGATTACTTCAAGAAAGGCCAGCCGTATCTCGACGCGATTATTTACCACATCGTCCCGGACGGTGCGTCCCGTGCGCTCGCGCTGGAAGAGGGCGACGTCCAGCTTACCCAATGGACAGATCTGGAACTATTTGACGCACGCCGCCTGGCCGCCGAACCGCAACTGGCGATGACGACCAAGGGTTACGAATACTTCTCGCCGATCATGTGGCTGGAGATGAACAACCGTGTCCCGCCGATGAACGATAGACGATTCCGACAGGCAGTCATGTACGCGATCGACCGTGAGTTTATCCGCTCTAAAATTCTCTACGGATTCGGCCGGGTCGCTACCGGTCCGATCAATTCGCGCACTCGGTTCTACGAGCCCAACGTCAAGAAGTACGAGTACTCACTTGCCAAGGCGACCGCGCTGCTCGACGAGATGGGTCTCAAGCCGGACGCGAGCGGCGTGCGCGCACGGATCAGCTTGGTAGTTGCGCCGTATGGCGAAATGGTCAGCCGTGCTTGCGAATTCCTGCGCGAGTCGCTGGGCAAAGTCGGCATCGCCGTGACGCTGCAGACTACGGATGCCGGCGGATGGTCACAGCGCATCGCGAACTGGGACTACCAGATGACCATCAACTGGCTATATCAGTTCGGCGACCCTGCGCTTGGCGTCACCCGAAGCTACGTATCGTCGAATATCCGCAAGATCCTGTTCTCGAACACTGAGGGTTATTCGAATCCAGAAGTCGACAGGCTGGCCGATCAGGCCGCCGGCGAGACGGTCGATGCAAAGCGTCAGGCGCTTTACAGCCAGATGCAGAAGATCCTTGTGGAAGACGTGCCGATCGCGTGGCTGGTGGAGCTGGAGTTCCCGACAATCTACGACAAGCGCTTGCAGAACCTCGTGACGACCGCGATCGGCATTCACGAAAGTTTCGATAACGTCTATTTCAAGGGTTGATGCAATGAGTGCGGAAGTCATGCAGCCTGCCGTGGCTGTGCGGTCCGGGCGAGCGCCATGGAATTCGGCGATGGCGCTCTCCACGCAGATCATCAAGATGATCTGCATCGTGTTGCTGATCGCCGTGTTCAATTTCCTGCTGATTCGCGCGGCGCCGGGGGACCCTGCGCTTGTGATTGCCGGCCAGTCGGGTGCGGTCGACGCGCAGTTCGTCGAGCGCATCCGCAGCGAGTACGGGCTCGACAAGCCGCTCGTGGTCCAGCTCGGCACATATCTCGACAAGATCGTGCATCTCGACCTTGGTTATTCGTACCGGCAACAGCGTTCGGTGCTTTCGCTGATTCTTGAGCGTCTACCAGCGACGCTGCTGCTCGCGCTCAGCGCATTCGCGCTGTCGCTGCTGGGCGGTATGCTGCTCGGCTGCCTTGCCGGCGTGAGAGCCGGGCGATGGTTGGACACGGTCATCACGGTCATCTCCCTCGTGGTGTATGCGACGCCCGTGTTCTGGCTCGGCCTGATGATGGTTCTGCTGTTCGCGGTGCGTCTGCCGTGGCTGCCGGCGTTCGGGTATCGGGACGTCTCACGCGAACTCACCGGCTGGGCGGCCGCGATCGACGTAGCCCGGCATCTGGTGCTGCCTGCTGTGACACTTGGCATGCTGTATCTCGCGGTCTATACGCGGCTGATGCGGGCGTCGATCATCGAGGTTAGTCACCAGGACTACGTGAAGACTGCCCGGGCGAAGGGCGCCTCACCTCGCCAGGTTCTCTGGCGGCACATGGTGCGCAATGCGTTGCTGCCGGTCGTGACAATGGCCGGTCTCCAGGCTGGGACGCTGATCGGCGGCTCGGTGGTGATCGAAACGGTATTCGCGTGGCCCGGACTCGGACGGCTGACCTACGAAGCGGTGCTGGCGCGCGATTACCAAGCGCTGCAGGGTGTCTTTTTCGTGCTGTCGGTCGTGGTGGTCCTGTTCAATTGGCTCACCGATCTGCTGTATCGGGTCGTCGATCCGCGCATTCGAGCTGCCTAGCCGCACGGCAACGCCGATGCCGCGTCCGCTTACGTCTCCTTCATCAGGATCCTGTTATGCAAGCACTGATTCGTTCCTATCTGCGCCACCCCAGCGGTGTCATCGGCCTGGTTATCCTGCTGGCGATCATCGTGCTGGCGGTGTTGGCTCCGGTGATCTGTCCGGGCAGTCCGTGGGATTCAGCAGGCCAGCCGTTTATGCCTCCCGACAGCCCCGGCTTGCTGCTCGGTAGCGACAGTCTCGGTCGGGACATCGCCTCCGGTATTGTCCACGGCGCCAGCGTGTCGCTGCTGATCGGCTGTGTATCGACGCTTGCCGCCGTGTCGATCGGATTGGTGATCGGTGCAACCGCCGGGTATCTGGGCGGCCGCATCGGCGACTGGCTGATGCGCTTTACCGAGCTCTTTCAGGTGATTCCAGCCTTCCTACTGGCGATCCTCTTGGTCGCGATCCTCACACCGTCGATCAAGACGCTCACCGTGGCGATTGCGCTGGTGAGCTGGCCGCAGCTTGCGCGCCTCACGCGCGCCGAGTTCATGGCGCTGCGCGAACGCGAATTTGTCCAGGCTGCACGCTGCCAGGGCGAGTCCGGAATGGCAATCGTGCTGCGCCAGATACTGCCCAACGCGTTGTCACCGATCATTGTCACCGCGTCGCTGAGCGTGGCAAACGCAGTGCTGATGGAGAGTGCGTTGAGCTTCATGGGGCTGGGAGACCCGAACCTGATGAGTTGGGGTTTCATGATTGGCGAAGCACGCACGATGATCCGCGTTGCCTGGTGGATGAGCGCCTTTCCGGGGCTGGCCATTCTGCTGACGGTGATGGCGATCAACCTAGTGGGCGAAGGCCTGAACGATGTCCTTAACCCGAGAATATCGCGTCGATGAAGAACTCCATTACTTTCCCGGACCAGCAGGATACCCCGTTGTTGGCGGTCCGCAATTTGTCGATTGCACTCCCGAGCGCGGCGGACCGCGACCGGGCCGTCACTGATCTGTCGTTCGACGTGCGCGAAGGTGAAATCGTCTGCCTCGTTGGCGAGTCGGGCTCGGGCAAATCAATGACCGCGCATTCGATACTTGGGCTGCTGCCGCGAGGCGTGCGAACGCTGCCCGGGACCAGCGTGTCCCTGGCCGGCAAGCAACTAGTCGGACTCGACGATGCGCGAATGCGCGGCCTGCGCGGTCGCGACGTTGCGATGATTTTCCAGGATCCAATGAGCGCGCTCAATCCCTTGCAGACTATCGGTCGTCAGCTAACCGAAGCAGTTCGCCTTCATGACGGCGGTCGTTCGCCGGTCCGCGAATTTGATGAGCGCTGCGCGGAGATGATCGGCTCGGTGGGTTTGCCATCTCCGCAACAGATCATGCGCAGCTTCCCGTTCCAATTGTCGGGCGGACAACGCCAACGTGTAATGATCGCGATGGCACTGCTCAACGGTCCGAGGCTGCTGATTGCTGACGAACCGACTACCGCACTGGATGTGACGACCCAGCGACAGATTCTCAATCTGTTGCGTCACATGCAAGTCGAGCGGCGCATGGGTGTTCTGTTCATCACGCATGACTTTGGCGTGGTGGCGGACATTGCAGACCGGGTGATCGTGTTGCGTCAGGGCCGGCTCGTCGAGCAGGGAACGCGCGAGCAGATTCTCACGCGTCCGGCGCAGCCGTATACGCGGCAATTGATCGATGCCGTGCCGGGGCGCCGGCCGAGCGTTGGAGCCGCGGTCCAGGACATATCGCGCCGGGTCGCGCCGCCGATGCTCGAAGTTGCTGGCCTGTACAAGACTTTTGTTTCGCGCAGCGGCTGGTTCAATCCAGCGCGCGTGGTGGTGGCTGCCGACGACATCAACTTCGTGGTGCGCGCGGGCGAGACTGTATCGATCGTCGGCGAATCGGGTTCGGGCAAGACCACGCTCGGGCGCATGATCATGCGGCTGACCGAGCCCGATGCTGGCACCATCAAACTCGCCGGGAACGACGTGTTGCAGGCATCTGGCGCGCAGTTGCGCGCGTATCGGCGCCAGGTGCAGATCGTCTTCCAGGATCCATTCGCCTCGCTCAATCCGCGCCAGCCTATTGGCGACGCCATCATGCGGGGGCCGGTCGCATTCGGCATGCCGCGTGCCGATGCCCGCGCACTCACCGCCCGCTTGCTGGAGCGTGTCGGGCTCGGTGCTGCGGCGATACCGCGTTACCCGCACGAGTTCTCGGGCGGCCAGCGCCAGCGCATTGCGATCGCACGCGCGCTGGCGCTGCGGCCGCGTGTGCTGATCGCCGATGAGGCGGTGTCCGCGCTCGATGTGTCAGTGCAGGCCCAAGTGCTCGCGTTACTCGAGGAACTTAAAAACGAACTCGAGTTGACGATGCTGTTCATCACCCACGACTTGCGCGTGGCGGCGGAAATTTCTGACCGGGTCATCGTGCTGCAGCGGGGACAAGTGGTGGAGGAAGGTTCATCCGCACAGATCTTTGGTGCGCCTCAGCACGCGTACACCCGCCAATTGCTCGATGCGATGCCGGGCAAGGAGATTTTCGCGCATCCCGGCGACGCGACGCGGTCCGCCTGCGCCAGTCCGGCGGCTTGACGCGGCCGTGATCGGCGCGCTGCCATCGATGTGCCGGGTTTAAGAATTTTATTTTTCGGAATTTATAGGTCTACTAATCATTTACATAATTTCATGGAGGTTTCGAATGCGATTTAAATCGATGCTTGGGCTACTCGCGTTGGCACCTGCCCTTTCCTATGCACAGAGCAGTGTCACGCTCTATGGAATGCTCGACACCGGTATCCAGTACCTGAACCATGCGAATTCGGCTGGCAACTCCCAGGTCGGCATGATCAACGCGGGCTTCTGGCCGTCACGCTTCGGCTTGCGTGGCCAGGAGGATATCGGCGGTGGCACCACGGTGCTGTTTCAGCTTGAAAACGGCTTCGACTCGACTAGCGGCGCGCTCGTGTCATCCGGGACATTGTTCAACCGGACCGCACTGGTCGGTTTGGGCAACAACGGCTTGGGCACGCTGACCGCCGGACGCCAATACAGCGTTCAGTACGACAAGACGCTGAACTACGATCCCACCTCGCTCGCGTCGTATTCGATCCTCTCGATCGATCCGATTCCACTCACGACCTTGCGACTGAACAACTCAGTCAAATACCTGTCGCCAACACTCGCCGGCCTCAACGTCGAAGCGATGTACGGCTTTGGACAACAGCTGGCCGGCAACACGGAGGCTGGTCGCTATATCGGCGCGTCGCTGGAATACGTGGTGGGTCCATTCGCGACGCGCTTCGTGTACGAAGAGAGCCGCGGTACGGTGGGCACCGGCATCGATCAGTCAGGGCTCGCCGATCGCCGCTACAGCCTGGCGGCGCGCTGGTCAGTGCCGAACAGCTACATCGTGTCGGCAGGCGTTACGCGAGTGGGTGGGGATCTGCAACTGACGCCGCGCGGTACCGTGTACTGGGCGACCGGCGGCGTGTGGTTGTCGCCGGATATCAATCTTGACCTGACAGCGGGGCGATACGACTATCAGGGAAAGGGCCAGCACTCGCAGATGCTTACGACGAGCGGTCGCTATTTCTTGTCGAAGACCACTTATCTATATGCAAACGTTGGGTACATGGCTAACCAGGGCAATGCCGACCTCAGTATCTACAACTATGCGACGACCGAGGCCGGAAAGAATCAGCTTGGCATGTCGTTCGGTATCAACAAGCGCTTCTGAGCACGGGACTGGATATCCAGCATACAGCGGCGATGGGCGGCGTGAGCCGTCGGGCGCTGTCATTCACAGATTTCATAGCGGAGTAACCATGGATTTTGACGATCCCGCCTTCACCATCCCTACCGGCTCGCCAGCGCCGCTCGATCCGCAGATTGCCTCGTTCATCGAGCAAATGGCGGCGGAGGGCCGCAAGTATCCGCGTCGCGATACCTTGCCGATCGCCGAGGCGCGCCGCGTTGCTGAAAAAGTGCGCGCGCCGTGGGCTGCGGGTGGCCCGGCGATGGCGCAGGTGGACGAGCAGCGGGTGCCGACACGCCACGGTGACGTGCGTATCCGCGTCTATCGTCCGGCGGTGTGCCATCAGCCGGGCGCGTTGATCTACCTACCCGGTGGCGGCTTCGTGCTTTTCAGTGTCGACTCCCATGACCGTCTAATGCGCGAGTATGCCGAGCGAGCTGGCATAGTCGTAATAGGCGTCGATTACCCGCGTGCACCCGAGGCGCGGTTCCCCCGCCCCCTTGAAGCTTGCATTGATGCCGTGCAATGGATCGCCGCAAACGCGTCCGCGTTGCGCATTGATGCGGGCCAGCTTTTCATCGGCGGCGATTCCGCGGGAGCGAACCTCGCGGTCGGCGTCGCGCTGGCATTGTGTGGCGAAGGTGGCCAATGCGAAGTCGCATTGGCAGGCCTTGTACTGAACTATGGGACCTTCGGCAACAACCTGTTCCGTAATTCCGTGGTGCGCTACGGCGCGGGCGATTACGGCCTGTCCGCACACATGATGATCTGGTTTCGCGGCATGTACATCGAACGTGGACAGGATTTGCGCGACCCGCGCTACGACCTGATGCGGGCTGACGTTGCGGGCCTGCCGCCGGTGTGGATGGTCATCACCGAATGCGATCCGCTGCATGACGACAGCGTCGCGTTCCAGCGCAAGCTTGAGCAGGCTGGTGTCGATGTACTGGCCACCACCTATCGCGGCACGGTACACAGTTTCCTCGAAGCGGTGTCGATTGCCGAGGTGGCCGCGACCGCATTCGATGACACCGCGCAATGGCTTCATCGAACGGCCGCCCGCGCGTCGGGTGGCTGACAACGCAAGACCGGGAAACGGGCAGCGCCCGCCACGCCGGAGAGGTTTCGTATCTGGAGAGCAACACGATGTATATCAAACCACCCTATGCCGAGGACGATCTTTCAGTCCTGCACACGCACATGAAAGACTGGAGTTTCGCGACCCTGATCAGCCGCTCGAATGCAGGCCTGCATGTCTCTCATTTACCGTTCCTGATTGACCCGCAACGGGGTCCGCTGGGAACGCTGACCACTCATCTGGCTCGCGCGAATCCGCATTGCGATGCATTGCACACCGCGATCGAGGTCGTGGTTGTCTTCAATGGTCCTCATGCGTTCGTCTCGCCGAGCTGGTATCGCGAGCAAAGGACGTTTCCTACCTGGAACTATGCGGCGATCCACGCGCACGTCCGGATTGAATGGATTGACGATCCGGAAGCTATTCGCGAGGTGCTCACGCGTACGGTCGTTACGTATGACACGCCGGTCGGTGGATCATGGTTATTTGGTGCGATGCCGGAAGATCTCATCGCGCCGCGGCTTCGCGCGATCGCGGGCCTCGATCTGACGATCACCGGCATTGAAGGCAAGTTCAAGCTGAACCAAGACCGTTCGGCGGACGACCGCCACGGTGTGATCGCCGCGTTGCGACGGGAGGGTACTGCTCAAGACAAAATGCTGGCGCAATTGATGGCTGACAGAGAGACAGTCCGGCCTATACATAACGATGACTTGGTCGGGAATTAAGATGACAAACCCTATTGAACCCGGCCTCGAGCCGGGGCGAAACGACGCGGAGATGAAGGCGCGGCGTGACTTGTCGACGCTATACAGGCTTGTCGCCCATTTGCGCATGACGGATCTGATCGACACGCACATCAGCGCGCGCGTGCCAGGCACCGCGAACCAGTTCCTGATCAATCGCTACGGCGTGATGTTTCATGAGATGACGCCGGATGACCTAGTGAAGATAGATATCGATGGAAATCCGGTCGAGGAGGGCGACGAGGAAAGCCAGAGGATCAACTCGGCAGGCTTCACGATCCATTCGGCAATCCACTCGGCGCGGCACGATCTGGCTTGCGTCATCCATACGCATACCGTAGACGGCATTGCGGTTGCATGCCAGCAGGACGGCCTGTTGCCGATCACTCAACACGCGCTGCGCTACTACAACAGGATTGGCTATCACGCGTACGAAGGAATCGCGCTGGACCTTGAAGAACGAGAACGACTGATTCGCAATCTCGGGCGACACGATGCGATGATCCTGCGTAATCATGGATTGCTGGCTGGGGGGAAAACCATCGCCCAAGCCTTCGTGAACATCCATTTCCTCGAGCGCGCGTGCCAGGCGCAAGTGAAGGCAATGTCGGGCGGTGCGGGGCTTACGTTTCCTTCGCCCGAGGTTTGCGAGCGTACGGCGCAGCAGTTTGAGCGTCCTGGCGGACTGGAGTATTGCGAGAGGGCCTTCGTGGCTGCGCAGAGGTTTCTATAGTGTCACGCTGTCGTGCGTCGCACGGTTTGCCGTGCAAGAGAAAGTCATTTTCTCAAGAATGACCGTGTGATCGAGGACATGGGGCGCGACGCCTCGGCTCCGGTAGGTGACTTGGTGTTCCTTCGGCGAGCGTCCGATTGGGCGCCGGAACATCGCGGTGAATGCGCTGGACGACACGGCGCGCTGGCTTTGCGTGCAGGTAACCGTTTGATCCGACCGGGAGCGGTTAACCAAGCCTGCGGTTGCTACCGATAACGTTAGTTGCTGCGCGGACTCGCACAATGACTGCCGTGCGTCGGAGATCCGCGATGAATCCATCCACGTTTTGCTTTTTAACACAGGAGTTAAAATTGCCCGAATTCACTGGCGGAAAGCCAGACCAAACGGCCGTCCCTTATCAACTGCCGCAGTCCGCTTTCATGTTGCCTGACTTGATACACCTGGGTGTTCTCGGCGATTGGTTGGCCGACGATAAGCTCTGGGTGCCGATCACCCCCTCAGTCGCATTCAAGCCGCTGCTCCTGAGCGCAAGCCAAGGCTATTTCGTCACATTGCTACGAGTTCGTCAGAGCGGTGTATTGTCCCGGCACCGGCATGCCGGGCCCGTCCATGCGCTGGTTCTCAAGGGACGCTGGTATTACCTCGAACACGACTGGGTCGCCGAACAAGGCTCGTATGCCTACGAGCCCGCAGGCGAAACTCACACGCTATACGTTCCGCCGGACGTCAACGAAATGATTACGTGGTTTCATGTCACCGGCGGCTATACCTACGTCGACCCGCAAGGGCAGGCCTTGGGTTACGAGGACGTGTTCACGCGCATCGAAGCGGCAAAAGAGCACTACGAGGCGATCGGCCTCGGCGCCGACTATGTGAAGAGGTTCATTCGTTAGTCCGATTTTTTCATCGCCTTGCTCCGCGTAGCGAGCAAGAGCAGAACTTGGCAGAAAGTGGATATGACTCAACTCATCGCGGTTGTGACGGGCGGCGGTACCGGCATCGGGCGCGCCGTAGCCGAGGAATTGTCCCGAGGCGGTATGCGCGTGCGCTGCCTGGGAATGGATGCAGATCCCGACCTGCATCGTGATCTGGAACTCGTGCGCGCCGATGTCACGAGCACCGACGCCGTGCAGGCAGCGCTCGCGGATCTAGATACCGTGGCGGTCCTGATTAATGCGGCCGGTATCATCAGGCACGAAGGACGGGAATTTACGCCTGACGGCTTCGGCTCTGTCATGGACGTAAACCTGAACGGCTCACAGCGCTTGATTGCCGTCTTGCAGGAGCGTTTGATCGCGTCGCGCGGCGCAGTGGTCAATATCGCTTCGATGTGGAGCTTCTTCGGTTCGGCCAAGAATCCAGCTTATGCCACCAGCAAGGCTGCCATCGTCGGCCTGACCCGCTCCTACGCGGTGGCGCTCGCGAGTTATGGGGTGAGGGTGAATGCGGTAGCGCCGGGCTGGATTCGCACGGAACTATCGGCCGGTGCGTTGGACGACCCTGTGCGCAGCGAGGCGATTATGGCGAGGCTGCCGATGGGACGCTGGGGAACCCCGCAGGAAGTCGCGCGAGTGGTGCACTTTCTGTGCTCGGACAAATCGCGGTACGTGACGGGAATCGTGCTCCCGGTGGACGGTGGGTTTGCGGTAGCTTGAGCTGCGTTGTCAGGTCTGCAAATACCTTGGATGCTTCAGTTTCCCTGCTCGGGGATCTCTTTCATTGTAGCGAGACTCTCGACTTCGTTTTATCTCGGCACTCAAGGGCCGAAGTGACTCCTTGGTACTTGATCTTTTTTGAATCCTCGTTTTTGACTACCGTCTCCGATTGCCATATAGGTCCGCTCGCACGCGACAAACCCAGTCAGTCAGGTGTTTGATAAGCTACAGTTGCATATTCGGGCAGGTCCGGCGATTGGATGCCTCCACGAGGTGCAGTGAGGCCTCGTTGCCTGGAGGAAGTCGACAGGTGCCTGTTGAGCAACATGCGAGGAGGATACCTGTTGGGCGGTTCGCTACCGTCACTTTGCTTTGAGCGCCGGAAAATTTCAGGTCGAGGCGGTTTTGCCGAGAGACCGGCGAGAAGCAGTATTAACGGGATTAACAGGAGGGAGATTCGATGGTTATGCAGGCGACGACGAAGTCCGGCGAAAGGAACAAGCCGGAAATCCGTCGGCCGACCCAAGAGCGGGGCAAGCAGCGGTATGAGGATATATTGAACACGGTCGAGGTCCTGTTGCAGGATCGAGACCCGTCAGATATCGGTATCTACGATATTTCGGCCAATCTCGGTATTTCGCCGCAGAGCGTCTACCATTTTTTTCCTGAAGTTTCGCTCGTCTTTGTTGCTCTTGCAGAACGCTATTTGGCGTCGTTTCGTGCTGTAGAAACCGCCGAACTCGGTCATTTCGAGTCGTGGCAGGATTTGCTGAAGGCGCAACACGCCGGAATGCTGGAGGTGTTCAGCACAAATCCCGCAGTACGCAAAGTGCTCCTGGGCGTCGGATACTCGTCAGAAATCCGCCGGCTCGACCAAGAGAACAACCGGATTTTGGCCCAGCATCTCCTCGATGGATTTCGTCGACATTTCATCTTGTTTGATCTGCCTGACCTGCACGAACGCTTTGTCGAAATGGCTGCTATCAATGACGCGATTTGGTCGCTTTATCTACTGCGGGGAGGAGTGATCGATCCTGAGGCGGAGCGCATCGCGCACCGCGCGCGCGTTGCGTATTTGCGAACTGTGCTGCCTGAATATCTAACGCCGCGCTCGGACGAACTCGGGAAAGCTGGATGAGGGTGTCCCAGCCAAAATAGCGCTGGCGATAGTGCGCGTGGTTGCACGACCCGTCAACGTGCCGGCAGAGTCAGCAGCGGGGTTGCCGAAATGCCCACGGCATTGCTGTCCGAGCGTGGCGCTAACTCCATGGGTTCTGTCGCAGTAAGCCGATCTCCTATGGTGGTCGGTTCCGAGACGAGCGATGTAACGAATGACCAAGACCCCGAACGCCACTGTGAGCAAGGCGCTAAAGCGGCTGCATTACCCGCTGGATATAATGCTGACATGCGTACGTTGGTACGTCGCCTATCCGTTGAGTCTGCGTCATCTGGAAGAAATGATGTCCGAGCGGGCAGTGTCGGTCGATCATTCGACGGTGCACCGGTGGGCTATCAAATTGCTGCCTGCGCTCGGTAAGGCATTCGGACCGTAAAAGAAAAAGGTTGGTCGAAGTTGGCGAATGGATGAGACCTACATCAAGGTCAAGGGCGAATGGAAGTGTGTGTCACGAACACAAGCGAGGAGCTTGTGATGCTGTACTGAAGATGGAAGTTGGCCTTCCGAAGCCGGCCTGCAGGGGCAGGCTTCAAACCGCCCGGTGCTGCTGCGTTCAAAAGGCGTGGTAGTGAGCGACCGTGGAAAAGTCAGCCGTTGAGGATGGCAGATAAGTATTGAGAAGATGAACGAAAGTGAACCGTCCGATGACGCATCGTTATTGCCTTAAAGCACTGTCAAAACTGGGGACGACTTCCAGCTCCAGGATAGGTCGGGACGATACCTGCTTACGGTCCCGATGGCAGTCGGTGTATAGGCGGCATGATCTCAATACAGGCTTTGGTACGGAACGTGAGAACCTTGCTCTGGATGTGAAGGGAAATGACAAGTGGCAGACACCATGAGAAAGAATACCGATGCCAGAGTGAGGGGCGGAGCTGCCCGTAGTAGTGTTGAAGCCGTTGTAATGATGGTGGAGCGAAGGGGCGGCGTTATCCGGTTGACGAAGGTCACCAACCTGCATTGCGGGGATGAGTGACGTGACATCAACAAAACCCTATTGCATAGCAAAGCGTATGGTGTGGGAAGCGTATCAACTGGTGAGGGCTAACCGTGGCGCTGCCGGCGTGGACGATGAAACGATCGCCATGTTCGAGCAGAACTTATCGGGAAATCTTTACAAGCTGTGGAACCGGATGTCGTCGGGGTCGTACTTCCCGCCGCCGGTTAAGCAGGTTGAAATTCCGAAGGCCAAGGGCGGCACTAGGAAGTTGGGCGTTCCCACTGTGTCTGATCGAGTTGCGCAAAGCGTGGCCAAGCTCATGATTGAGCCGGTGCTCGATCCGATATTCCATGAAAATTCCTATGGATACCGGCCGGGCAAGTCGGCAAAATAGGCGATTGCCGTCACGCGAAAGCGTTGCTGGCAGTACGACTGGGTCGTTGAGTTTGACATTAAGGCGGCATTTGACTGGATCGATCATGCGTTGTTGATGAAGGCGGTGCGACGCCACATCAAGGAAGACCGGATCTTGCTGTACATCGAGCGGTGGCTAATTGCGCCGTTCGAGACTGCGGATAGGACTCAGTTGCCACGGGCGCGGGGCGTTCCGCAAGGCGGAGTGGTCTGCCCCATCCTGATGAATCTATTCATGCATTATGCGTTCGACCTCTGGATGGAGCGAACTTATCCTCACTCTCCTTTTGCTCGGTATGCCGATGATGCGGTGGTTCATTGCCGCAGTCGGGCACAGGCAGAAGAACTGATGCGAGAGATCGCATCACGACTGGAGGAGTGCGGATTAACAATGCATCCGGAGAAGTCGCAGATCGTGTACTGCAAGGATAGCAACCGTACCCATGTGTATCCGAACGTGCAGTTTACGTTTCTCGGTTTTACGTTCAGACTAAGAGTGGCATCCAGCAAATACAACCGGCGATTTACCAGTTTCCTGCCAGCGGTGAGCAAAGATGCATTGAACCGGATGCGGCAAAAAGTGCGGGGTTGGCGAATACATCGTCGGACACCAACGACACTTAATGACCTTGCGCAGCAATGTAACCTGACGATGCAAGGGTGGTGGAACTACTACGGTGCGTTCTATCAGACTGCGATGCACGAGCTCTTCCAATACGTTGACGGAAGGCTTGAGCAATGGGCCAGACGCAAGTATAAGACACTGTCGGGCCACAGGCGCCGTAGTGTGGAATGGCTCCGCAAGATGAAAAGGTCCGTGCCGCGGATGTTTGTCCACTGGCGTGTCGTCGAAGGACTGGTTGGATAACGGGAGCCGTATGACGCGAGAGTGTCACGTACGGTTCTGCGAGAGGTTCGGGGCGAAACTCCCGGGCCTACTTACCACCTCTATCGGGCGGTGGACAAGGCGGGCAAAACCATTGATTTCCTGTTCAGAGCCAAGCGGGACAAGGCCGCGGCCCTGCGCTATTTCGAAAAGGCGATCGCTGGAAACGGCGTACCGGAGACGGTGACGATCGACAAGAGCGGAGCGAATCTCGCAGGGCTAAATGCGATCAATGCTGATCGCGAAGTGCCGATCAAAATTCGATAATCGAAGTATCTGAACAACGTGGTGGAGCAGGACCATCGAGCGATCAAACGCATCGTACGACCAATCCTAGGATTCAAGAGCTTCCGTTGCGCCTGCATCATTTTAGGCGGTATCGAACTCATGCACATGATAGCGAAGGGGCAGATGAAGAGTGACGATGGACGGCGTCGTTCAGTCGCCGAGCAATTCTACGATCTCACGAAATAAGCATTCCTATCCGTTCTGTCTCACTTCCACCTAATTTCCTTACTGGACAGAACCCGGAAACGAGAGTATGAGTCTCAGCCACCACGAGCGCGTACGGCAACGATGAGTCCGGCTGTCAGGATGACCAACCCAGCAAGCTGAGCAGGCGAGGGAAGGTCACCGGTCACCGGGATGCCGAGCAGCATTGCCACACCCGGCGAGAGTGCCGGGAACAGAGCCGCCCGGCTGGGACCCAGGTCCTGCACTGCCCGTGAGAAAGCAAACAGCGCAACCACACCGGACAGGCCGCCTTGGGCAATGATTTGAACAACGAGTACAGCCATACTGGTGGTAGTGAAGATCTGGAGTCCGGAGCAAGCGAGATAGACCGGCGTATAGACGGCCGCCGACAACACAGAGACGACCGCGGTGGCGGGAAGCGGCGCGATATCCCAGCGTCGCTGCAGCACTGAAAAGAGTGCCCACATTGATCCGGCCAGTGCAAAGAGCGCGTCGCCGAGCCATGCTATCGAGCTGCCATGCAGCAAGCCGGGACCTGCTGTGACAGCGAGCCCGAATACCACGACAGCGAGTCCCGTCAATCGACTTGCGCTCGGACGCTCACGGAGAATCACGGCTGCGAGCAGAATGCTGACCAGGGTCAGCATGCCGAGCTGGATCACCGCTGCGTGTGCCAGTGGCGCGAAGTAATAGCCGCTGGCGCTCACGATGATGAACAAAGGGCCGGCAAGCGCAGCGAGGCACAGTCCCTTGCGCCAGCCCACACCGGCGAGGCGGCGCGGGGAATGCCGCAGCAGCCAGGGTAGGAGAAGCAGCCCCGACGTCAGATAGCGCAGAAAGGCGAGATCGGTTGCCTTCAGGCCAGAGCCAATACCGTAGCGGGACACAACAAGAAAGCCGCCCCAGATCAGTGTAGCTGTCAATCCGAAGGCTAATCCCTGGTAGCGTACGCCGACTCTACGACCGGCGACGCTAGTATGGATGACAGTCACTGCGCGTCTCCAGCGGCCGCCAGACGTGTCTGGATGAACTCGCCACTGTCCTTGAGCGCACGGCGGGCATCGGGTACGAGGCTCGGGAACAGTTGCCACTGGTGCACCATGCCGGGCCAGACTTCGGCCGAAACTGCTACGTCGTCCATCGCGGCCACTCGCGCGATACGCAGGCTGTCGTCGAGCAGGATTTCGCCCGCGCCGACCTGCAGAAGCAGCGGCGGCAATCCGTGCAGGTCGGCGAACAAGGGCGACGCGTCGGGGCTGCGCGGATCGACGCCATGCATGTAGATACGGGTTACGTTTAGCAGTCCATCGCGGGTTAGTACCGGGTCTCTATCGGCGTTTGTTCGGGTCGATTCTCCCGACGCGGTCAGGTCCATGATCGGACTCATCGCGACCATCGACGATGGCAACGGCCGGTGTGCCGCGCGCAGCCTCAACGCCAGTTCGAGCATAAGGTTGCCGCCGGCCGATTCGCCTGCAAGTGCGATATTCGAGGCCGAATAGCCTTGTTGCAGCAGCCATTCGTAGCTGGCGACAGCGTCGTCGATCTGGGCCGGATAGACGGCTTCGGGCATGCGCCGGTAGTCGATTAGCAATACGTCGGCTTGAGCGTCCTTCGCGAGCGTGGCGGCGAGCACACGATGGCTGTCGCTGGAGCCGCTATAGAAGCCGCCGCCATGCAGATACAGAATCACGCCACGCCTGTGTGCGCCGGATGCACTGCCATTGTCCGGCGAGATCCACTTGCCGGACACGCCGTTCGCGCTGACCGTGCGGATCGTCACGCCATCCGGAACCGGGAATCTCGCCATCAGCTTTTCGAAGGCGGCCCGCCGGTCGATGAAGTCGTGTGTGCCGACGAGGGATTGTTGACGCATGGCGTTGACGGCAGCGATACCGTCGCTACTTGACAGCGGGGCGCTTTGCGCCTGCACAGCGGTAGCGGCGAGCGTGACGGCTATCGCTGACGCTGCCGCAAAACCACGCGCGGAAATACTTCGGGATTTCATGATTCTCCTTGGGACTTGTGGTCATTGACCGAGGAGAGAAGTGTGGCAGAGCGTGGTTCATCGGGCCAATTCGAAGTAGCGGGATTCGCGATAAGTTTTGCTAATCGGCCTTCCTGTCGCCGGTGGGCAGGAGGAGCTGGCTCAATTGCGTACGACGTGCTTCCTCGATCGCGAGTTCGATGAAATCGAGCACTAGCGGACTACGCTCGTGCTCGCGGAAGAATATCTCCACGGCCAGCGGCTCGAAACCGTCGACCGGACAATGCTCGAGAGAGTCGGGCACCGATGCAAAAACGTAGGCTGCGCTGAGCAGCGAGCCGAGCCCCTGGTCGACCAGGGCGATGCCGACTTGCGATTGCATGGTCTCGTAGACGATAGTCGGCTTGACGTTGGCGTCGGCAAAGCGGGCGAGCACCGAATCGTAGAGCGGTTCGTTGACGGCCCGCGCGGGAACGATCAGTCGCTCACCGGCAAGCTCCTCAATACGCAGACGGGTGCGTTGTGCAAAGCGATGATCGCGACGAACCAGCAGACACCAGCCGGAATCCAGCAGGCGTTCAGAGCCTATGTGCGCCTTTGGGTCCGGTTGCTCGACAGGTACGCCAAAACCTACGTCAATCTCGTCCGTTGCGAGCGCCGCTATTTGCCGCCTCGCGTTCATCTCGTGGCGGACAATATTGACATCGGGGTATAGCGCCTGAAGGCGTATTAGCGCGGGCGGAATAAAAGGCAGGTTGGTGTATTCGACCAGCCCGATCGAAAGTGTGAAGCTTTGCACCTTGCCGGATTCGCGTGCGGCCCGGAGTGTTCTTTCGAGCTGCCCCAGCATCTCTTCAATACCGTCGCGGAGTACTTCCCCGGCAGGGGTGAGCGCGACGCCGCGGGGGCTTCGAATGAACAGCGGGGTGCCGACAAGTTCTTCCAGCTTGGCAATCTGCTGACTCAAGGCGGGTTGCGTTACATAGGCAATATCTGCCGCCCGGCCGAAATGCAGCTCGCGTGCAAGGATTGAAAAGTAGCGAAATTGTCGAAGCTCCAGCGCTTTCATTGTGGGCGGTGAGATGTATTCATGGCTCGATTATTACTCGCCAACGCGCGATGGTGTACGTGCGCCTTGAATATCCTTACGACGGCATAGCATTGTGCGTGGCCGCAGTCGAAATGGCTGTGATCATGATCGAATGTATTTCGTTTCGCGCTGACGATACGGGCTGACCTACGCCGCTAGCATCAAAGCACCGGCATAGAATACGATGTTCGCCTACAAGAAAGGTCCATGAAAGGCTGAAGTGCTGCCAGCTAAAGTCGCGGCGACCGGCATGCTTCGCCACCTTCCAGTTCTCGCCTCCATCCACGCTCACTTCGACGCGCGTGACCCCGGCATCGGACCACGCCCAACCTTCTATATTCGTGGGTTCACCGGCACTCACGACACTCTTGTCCGCGGGCGAGACTATCACGCACTCAGGCGCAACATCCCAGACCGGGCGCGGGCCGGTGGGCGTCGGGTCGTTGTAAAAGCGTGTGGTGTACGACCCAGGCGCACGTCTATCGGCGAGCGTGATCTTGCCCACCCATTTTACGGAGTTCGTGCCGTACCACCCGGGAACGACAAGACGAACCGGACCGCCACGTTCGGCCCGTAGCGGTTTGCCGTTAAGCGCTACAGCGAGAAGAACCTCCGGCGCCAGGGCCTTGTGCAGCGGGAGATCCTTGACGAATGGCTCGTCTTTGATTCCCGCGAACTCGCCCCGTTCAAGTCCTTCGGTCCAGACGTACGCCGCTCCGGGTTGGATACCGCAAAGATCAAGTACGTCGGATAAACGTACGCCACTCCATACCACGTTGCCGACTCGCCGCTTGGCGACCTTGGGCGTAAGCGGGCTGCCAGCGCATTCATGCACCGAATGCACATCGTGTCGCGGCAACGCAAGTATTTCATCGAGCGTTATATTTATTGGATTCGTTACCATGCCGTCGACACGCAACGACCACACTTGCGGATCAACCTCGATCAGCGCCATGTGAGTAACGACGAAGAGCTGCTCATCGTCGGTGACATACTCGGTTAGCGCGTGCACTCCACGGTCGGGGACTCGCAGAAAATACCCTTCATGGGTAACCGTTATTCCGCTGGCACACGGCGCCTCGCGTTGCTTTCCCTGGTCCATATCACTTGAACATCGAATCAGACGTTGCAGCTTCTTTTTCAGCGGACGGAGCAGACGCTACAGCGGCTTGCTCGCGCCACGTGACTGGTTCCTGGCGCGTGCGGTCTACTGTCAGCGAGAACACGTCGAAACGGTTGTAGTAACCCACCACGTCGTGGAATTGCTTGGGCTCCACGCAGCGGTTCAGGTCAAACTCCGCATACGCAATGCCTTCTTCCTCGTGCAAAAGGTCGCCGAGCGGCGCGCCTGTCGGATCGACAAACATCGTCGCCGCGCGCGGCGAGCCGTCCAGTACCGCCGCCGCATTTGGATCGCGTTGGACGAGGAAATCGCGCATGGCTGCATCCATGTAACCCGCGCAGACGATACCGAACGCTTTTGCTTCGAATGAGTGCGCGCCGGCACGCAGCCGGTTTGCCGCAACGTTGTCGTAGTTGATACCGCTGGTGGGCCGGCGTGTCGGCCACAGCGCGGGCCAGCTCGAGATGTGGATCTGTTCACCTTGGGCCATGAGTGTGTAACGCGCAAGCGGGTTGGTGTTCTCGCCGCAAATCAAGCCGCCGATGCGGCCAATACGCGTGTCGGCGACCCGCAGTCCCGCACCGTCGCCTGCAGCCCAGACCAGCTTTTCATAGAACGTCGGCACAAGTTTGCGATGGTGATTGACGACCGATCCACGATCATCGATCAGCACGTTCGAATTCCACAAACAGCCTACGCTTGCGTACGACCGCTCGCTGAAACCCAGCGAGACAAAGATACTGCAACGTTTGGCTTCCGCAGCGATCCGGGCGATTTCGGGACCGTCAACGTAGATGCTTTCGGCGGCAAAGCGTTCGAAGAGATCGTGATTGTCGATTGGCGCCCACAGCGAGGTCCATACGGGAAAAGCGGGTATGAACGCCTCAGGGAAAGCGACCAGTTCTGCCCCATTGCGGCTCGCCTCGCGAATGATGGAAACTGCTTTCTCAACGGTCGCGCGGCGGTCCAGGAATACGGGAGCGGCGTGGACGGCAGCGACTTTGACGACGAGAAGACTCGACATATGTTCAGGCTCGCAATGTAGTTACCAAGCTCTTTAAGAGGGCTATCTGTTCAATGATTGACGGTCGCGGCGCTATGCCATCCGGTCTCGCGCCGTACCACGAGTTCGGCCCAGCGCGACGACGCCAGCGGATCGCGCGTGAAGAGCGAAACCAGCACGACAAGCAGGAAACCCAAAGGAATCGACACAATGCCCGGATTACGAAGCGCGATGAGCGGCTTGTGTAGACCCACGATGCTCGTCGCGTCCGGCGCAATGCTGTGCACCGTCGCTCGTGCCTCGGCCTCCTCGGCAAGCAGCGCGCTACGTTGAGCAACATCCTGCTCGTGCTGCAGGTGCAATGCGATGGCTTCGGCTCGATGCTCGGCGGCCTCACGCACGAGTCCGGGATAGGTCATGTTGGGCGAAACGAGCACGAGCGCGATCGCCGCGAGCGTTCCGATCACAATTCCCGCAAGTACGCCTTGTGTTGTACAGCGCCGCCAGTAGAGCGTCAGTACGAGCGCGGGCAGATTCGCGGAGGCCGCCACCGCATATCCCAGGCCGACGAGTTGGACGACGTTCTGTCCGCGCGCCAAAATGCTGGCGCCAATCGCCACGATACCGACGAACAGCGTCGCGATGCGTGCGGCCACGACCTGCTGACGCTCGCTCGCCTGGCCGCCGTGCAGCGCGCCAACGTAGACATCGTGCGCCAGTGACGAAGCCGCGGCTAGGGTGAGTCCAGCGACCACGGCGACGATCGTGGCGAACGCGACAGCGGCAATGAAAGCGATCATCAGGTCGCCGCCCACGCTGCCCTGGCCGCCCGCTAGTGCTTGAGCCAGCAGCGGCGCGGCGAGATTGCCGCCCTTGTCTAGCGACGTGATGAGCGGAGCCCCGACGAAGTACGCTGCAGCAAAGCCGATCACGACAATGAAGAGATGGCATGTGCCGATGCCGAGCATCGCCCACATGACGGAATGGCGTGCGGCCTTCGCATCCTTTACGGTGAAAAATCGCATCATGATGTGCGGCATCGCGGCGGTGCCAAGCACAAGCGCCAGACCGAGCGAGAGGAGTTCAAGCGGCTGCTTCAGATATAAGCCGGGCTCGAGAAAGCGCCAGCCAAGCGCATCGCCGGTGAGCGACGTTCCCGTGGTCAACGAAGCCACGTGAGCATGAACAAACGGACTTGATACAACGGCTTGCATGAATGCCGGTACGCGAAAGCCAAACGGTATCCACGCGAGCACTACGAGCACGAACGAGGCGCCGATAAGCAGGACAGCCTTGATGACTTGCACCCAGGTCGTCGCGCGCATGCCGCCGCACGCCACGTACACCAACATCAGCAAGCCGACGCTAAGCACTGACACGGTGTAATCGATGCCGACAAGCGTGCTGACGATCACGGCGCCGCCGACCACCTGCGGAATCATGTAGACCAGCGCCACGACTACGCTCGACAACGCGGACACGGCCTTGGTCGAGCGAAAACCGTTGCGCATTGCAAGGACGTCGCCGATTGTGTAGTGGCCGAGGTTGCGACATGGCTCGGCAATGACCAGCAGTACCGGAATGAACGCCGCGAAAAAGCCGACAAGATAGATGATGCCGTCGAATCCATAGAGCGAGATCAGCCCCGAGGCGCCAAGAAACGCCGCTGCGGAAAGATAGTCGCCCGCGATCGCCAAGCCGTTCCTTGCCGGACTGATAGCGCCGCCTGCGGTGTAGAAGTCTCCGGCGGTGCGGTTGCGGCGCGACACAAAGTACGTGATGAGCAGCGTCGACGCAATCACGAGGCCGAATACGAGAAACGTCAGTCCGTGATGCTGGATCACGCCGGCACCGGTTTGCGCGCGTGCGGGGAGGGCGGCGGCCAGCATGCAGGCCGCCGTTGTGAAGCGGACGTCAATACGCATTGCAGTGCTCTCCTGAGAGAACCGGTGCATCGTCCCGCTCGACGAGTCCTTGCGCTTCCCGATCCAGCGCGGCGGTGCGGTGCAGGAATGCCCACGCGATCAGTCCGCCGAGCGGGTATTGCGATACGGCGAATAGCGTGCCCAGATTGAAGCCGTCTGTCACGTGGATACGGAACCAGCCGGGCGCCCACGCGATCAGCGCCGGGATTGCAAAGTAATAAACGGCGGCGATCGTGCCAAGCGTAAGCACGGTGGTCCGACGGCGACGTGCCAGACGCTGGAAGCGCTCGCTTTCAAGCACCGCTTGCCAGGGGATACTGTTATTCGACATAGCTCTCTCCATGTAAAGACGCATGGCGCATTGCAAAGCGCCGCAACTGCGGAAGAGTCTACGGAGTACCCCATGAGGAACGGAACAGGAAAAGAATCTATGGCATGTGCAATTTTGCACAGCGAAAATATTTGCGAATGCAAAATTCATCGGGCGACTTTCATGAACATCAACCGGCTGGCGTGGGACGATTTGCGTATTTTTCTGGCAGTCGCGCGCCATGGGAATTTCTCGCGCGCGGGACGCAGCCTCGGCATGGATCACGCAACCGTCGGCCGGCGTATTTCCGCGCTCGAATTCGCGTTGGAGACGCCTGTTTTCGAGCGCGACCGTATCGGCTGCCGGCTCAATGCGCACGGGCGCGAAATGCTGACGCACGTGGAGGCGATTGAAGCGAATCTGCTCGCGCTTGCCGACATCCTCGAAAACGGTGCGCCGGGACCGGCTGGCCACGTGCGCATCGCAACCATGGAAGGCATCGCATCGCTGTATTTGAGCGACCACTTCGCACGCTTCAAGGAGACCCGGCCCGGCATTTCGATCGAACTGGTGACCTCGTCGCACGATGTGCGCATCTCGCAGCGAGAAGCCGATATTTTTCTCGGTTTCTTCGAGTCGCGCGGCGCCAACCTGGAGACGCTGCGTATAGGGCGCTTCCCGCTGCATCTTTACGCGAGCGCCGAATATCTTGCGCGGCGGGGAACACCTCGTTCGCTTTCGGCTCTGCGCGATCACGCCTTCGTTGGGTATATTGACGATCTTGTTCAGCTCGACGCCGTGCGATGGCTTCACGATGTCATCACCGATCCGGTCATCGACTTCTATTCGAGCAGCATGCTGTCGCAGATGTTCGCTGCGGCGGCGGGGGCCGGGATCGTCATGCTGCCTGCGTTCGCGCGAGCGGAACGCTTCGGCCTCGTGCCTGTGCTCCCTCAACTCGTGGATGTCCATCGCGACGTGTGGATCAGCACACACCAGTATCTGAGACGTGTGCCCCGCATCAACGCCGTAGTGGCTTTCCTCACGCAAATTTTCAGTGCGGATTTCCCAGCGTAGAGCCGAATCAAGGGGGAAAGATCGTTTTCCAGATCAATTTATCAAGCTGCGTGCCCCGCCGTCGATAGCGGCAGAGCACAGCGCGATCAATGCGCGGCGATTGTCACCAGTTCTGGCTGAAGATAGCCGCGCAATGCTTCAAGACCGCCATCCGAGCCGTAACCGCTGTCCTTGACACCACCGAACGGTGTCTCCGCATAGGCGATGGCCGTATGATTGATCCCGAGCATGCCGGTTTGTATGCCCGCTGTAATGCGCGAGATGTCTTTTGCCGAGTCGCTAAATGCGTAGGCGGCGAGTCCGAAGGGAAGGCGGTTTGATTCCGCAATCGCTTCATGGAGGTCGCGGTAGGGCCGTAACAGCGCGATAGGCCCAAACGGCTCCTCGTTCATCAAGGCGCTCTCGCTGTCGAGATCTGCAATCACGGTGGGCTCGAAAAAGAACCCGGGCTTATTGAGCCGTTCGCCGCCCGCGAGGATGGTGGCGCCGTGTTCGCGTGCATCAGTCACCAACCGTTGCATGGCTGCGAGGCGCCGCTCGTTGTTGAGCGGTCCCATTCTCGTGTCAGGTTCCAGGCCGTCGCCGACCTTGACGCTTTTGACCTGATCGAGGAATGCCGAAGTGAATAAATCGTACACCGAATCATCGATCAGGATGCGAGTAGGGGAGATGCAGACTTGCCCGCAGTTCGCGTACTTCGCAAGCGCAATCGATTTCGCCGCGGCTTCGAGATCGGCGCTCGCCGTGACGATCACTGGAGCGTGTCCGCCGAGTTCCATCGTGGTCCGCTTCATATGCAGGCCGGCAAGCGACGCCAACTGTTTGCCGACCGGCACCGAGCCAGTGAACGAGATCTTTTTGATAGCCGGATGCGGAATCAGATACGAAGAAATTTCGGTGGGCAGGCCATATACGACGTTGACAACGCCCCGTGGCACACCTGCGTCGACGAAGCATCGTGCGAGTTCCGACGTGCACACTGGCGCTTCTTCCGGCGGCTTGATGATGATCGAGCAACCTGATGCAAGTGCGGCGGAAATCTTGCGGGCTACCTGGGTTAGTGGAAAATTCCAGGGTGCGAACGAGGCGACCGGCCCGACCGGAACCTGTATGACGTTCTGTTGGATGTTTGGATGCCGGCTCGGTACGATCCGGCCATAGGTGCGCCGTCCCTCTTCGGCAAACCAGTCAATGATCTGCGCTGCCATCTCGGCTTCTATTCGTGATTCGGCCAGCGGTTTTCCCTGCTCGATGGTCATTGCCCGGCTGATAACGTCAGAGCGTTCGCGTAGCAGCGCCGCTGCCGCACGCAACCTTCCCGAGCGCTCGATCGCCGGCTTACAGCGCCAGATTTCAAAGGCGCTTGCCGCAGCTTGTGCGGCCCGCGCCAGGTCGGCTTCGTCGGCGACGGCGACATGGCCAATCAGCGCGTGATTGGCGGGATTGCGGTTTTCGAGCGTACGACCGGTCGATCCGTCCGTCCACTCGCCATCGATGAATAACTTCACGTTCAGAAGAGGCTGGGCATCAAGCGTCATTTCATGCCTCCGCACGTTGTAGTGTGCTGACATGAGTCGGGCTATTGGGACTCGCTGTCAAACCGCCATCAACCACGAATTCCGCGCCGGTAATATGGCGGGCTTCATCGGATGAGAGAAACAGGACCATGCTGGCGATGTCTTCCGGCTCGGCAATCCTTCCTAGCGGACTCACCATCTTGCCGAGGTCGTCCACGGTCGCGCCGGCGACCTGGGCGCCGTACTCCGCTATTCCGGTTCGCACGAAACCGGGATACACCGAGTTCACGCGGACCTGGTCGAATGCATACTCGACTGCTACGGTCTTGCTCATGATTCGCACCGCAGCTTTGCTGGCTGCGTAAGCGGTGCGTCCCGCAATCCCGGTCAGCGCGTTGGTAGACGACATGTTGACGATCGCCCCGCCGCCGGCTGCCGCCATCAACGGCGCGATCGTGCGCATGCCCAGAAATACGCCCTTCGCATTGACGTTCATCATGCGGTCCCAGTCGTCCAGCGTCGTGTTGGCAAGGGCGCGGATCAGATATACTCCGGCGTTATTTACCAGCACGTCGGGCGTTCCAAACGTGTCGACTGTTCGCGCAGCGACCTCTGCCCATTGGGCTTCACATGCGGTATCGAGTTCGAGAAAGCACGCTTGGCCGCCTTCTTTCCCGATCTGAGCGACAACGTCGGCCCCGCCGTCAGCGTTCCTGTCCGTCGCAACGACCTTCGCTCCTTCCGACGCCAGCCGTAGACTGATCGCACGCCCAATCCCAGATGCTGCACCCGTTATGAGAACAACCTTGTCCTTCACGCGCATGAGACTCTCCTGATATCTTCTACCGCTTGAAATAATGGTTCTGTTTTTCATTATATGGTTAAACATACCATAGAATGGGGCGAATGCTTAAGCCCTACGCTCTGCATGGCTTTTCTATCTGGAGGAAACAAGACGTGCCAAAACTCGCAACTGGACAAACGTTGCGGTCAGCCGAGCGAATGCTCGACGTACTGAAGATTTTTTCGACGGACGAGCCTTCGCTGACAGTTGCGGAAATCACCGCAAGACTTGGCCTCGCGCCGAGCACGCTCCGCCGGATCCTCGACATACTGGTGCAGCGCGGGTTCGTCAGGCTTGAACCGCGTAGCGGAAAATACTCACCGTTCGTCGAGATCGTGCGACTTGCTGCGGTGGCGGTGCAGGGTAACGACCTGATCTCGGGCGCAAGCCAGCCGCTTGACGATTTGCGCGACAAGACAGGTGAGAACGTGCAGCTCACTGTGCTGGTCGAGAACGACGTCGTCTTCGTCGACCGCCGGGTGACGAACCAGACGATCAAGATATTCAGCCCCATTGGCTACAGGCGTCCGCCTTGGGACGGCCGTGCATCGGGACAAATACTGCTTGCCTGGCTTGCGCAGCCTCAGCTGAATGCGATGCTGCCGTCTACCGCCGAATGGCGGCCGGGTCAGGCGCCGGCGCTTGCCAGTCCCAAAGCATTCCTGTCGCTGCTTGCCGATGTGCGCAGTAATGGCTACGCAATCAACGACGAATACACGGAACGTGACGTATGGGCCGTTGCCGCGCCCATACGCGACCATACGCGTGAGGTCGTTGCTGCAGTCAGCATCCCGGTACTCAAGTCGCGGGCGACCGATCCCGAGCGCGTACGCGCGCTCATCGATGCAGTAATTGCTGCGGGGCAGGACATCTCGCGAAGGCTCAGCTATTTCGAATGAGTGCATCCGGGCAGCCACCCGGATGCCCGCATACCCACCCGGGTTGGGCTTAAATGGACCAAACCCGGGCGTCCGGGAACAGCGTTGCGCCCTCGTAGCGAAGCGCGGGTTCCTGATCCTCAGCCAGTAGCAGCGGCCCGTCCAGATGCACCACATCTGCTTCCTGGGCAAGCACGATTCCAGGCGCCATCGACAGCGATGACGCCACCATGCATCCCACCATCACCTTCATGCCGGCCGCGCGCGCCGCGCCGGCTAACGCGAGCGCCTCGGTCAAGCCCCCGGTTTTATCCAGTTTGATATTGGCGAACGCGTATTTGTCGCGGATGCCGGCGATTGACTTCAGGTCCCGGCACGACTCGTCGGCGGCCAGCGGGACAGGACTCGCGTAGCCAATCAATGCATCGTCTGCATCGGCGGGCAATGGCTGTTCGAGCAGCTCGACCCCGAGAGCCGCGAATTCCGGCAGGTAAAGGCGCAGGTGATCCGGCGTCCACGACTCGTTCGCATCGGCCATCAGCCTGCATTGAGGGGCCGCTTCGCGAACCGCCCTGACGCGCTCCAGATCTCCGTCGCCTCCCAGCTTGAGTTTCAACAGCGGTAAGTGATTATTGGCGCGGGCTATCCCGGCCATGGCGGGGGCGCTGTCCAGGCTCAGCGTGAAAGCAGTGGTAACCGGCGACAAAGGAGCTTTCAGTCCTGCGAAGCTGGACACTGCGTGACCGCTTATCTTGCTGCGCAAGTCCCATAGCGCGCAATCCAGCGCATTGCGGGCGGACCCCGGTGGAAGCAGCGTCTGCAAACCTTGCAGATCGAGGCCATCGCGCACGGCGTCCGCTACCGAGGCGATCTGCGCCGACACGCCTTGCACAGTCTCGCCGTATCGCGCGTACGGGATGCATTCTCCACGGCCGGTCACACCCCCTTCGGTGATCTGCACGATCACGGCTTCCGCTTGCGTCTTCGAGCCACGGCTGATGCGGAAAACGCCACGGATGGGAAACGTGCGGGGCTCGCAATGCAAAGTCCGGCGATTCATTTTTATCCTCCTCGGATGATTAGAAGACGTTGACAATCGGTTTGTAGAGCCATATTATGGATTCAAAGATCATATTATGGATGAGACAAAATGCGAAAGCATGAATCGATACCCCCATCGAATCCGCAGCGGCGGAGCAAGCTTCGTGAACTCGATGATGCGCTGTCGGTAGTCAAGGCGGGTCATCTCGTCGCCCTTGGCGGACTGTGGTTTCATAACAATCCCAGTGCGGCGGTTCGCGCACTGGCCCGGCGAGGGGCGAAAGACTTGCAGATCGTCGCCGCGCCGCCCTCAAGCTATGCCGTTGACTTGCTGATCGGCGCCGGATGCGTTACCCGCGCCACGGTGGGTCACGTGTCCTTCGAGCACCTTGGATTCGCTCCCAATTTTCGCAGGGCTGCGCAGCAAGGCATGGTCACAATTATCGATGCCGACGAGGCCACCATCCTCGGCGGCCTGATGGCGACAGTGGAACACCTCGATTCGCATCCGGTGACGTCGGTGAAGGGCACGGACATCACGCGTTCGTCTATCGCCCCGCGTAATGGCGCGGGTGTTGTCGCCCCTCTGGCAATGAGTCCGGACGTCTGCATCCTGCACGTTCAGGAGGCGGACATTTACGGTAACGTGCGTGACCTTGGCACGCCGTTCTGTGACCCGCTTTTCGCAAAAGCGTCTAAGCACGTGATTGTCACGGCGGACCTTATTGTCGATAACAGAATTGTGCGCCAGGAGCCGCATCGCACCACTATTCCAGGCTATTTGGTCGATGCCGTGGTTGAGGCGCCCTTTGGCGCTCACCCGTGCTCCAGCCATGGGGTGTATGTGCACGATGAACAGCTGATCAATCAGTACATAGCGGCTGGCGCCGATGTCGCCACGTGGTGGCGAGACTATTTTGAACCCTATGTTAAGGACCCCGAATCGCTTTCGGATTATGTCGAACGGGTCGGTGGTGCTGAGCGGATCCTTAAGCTCGCGGAGGCTGTTCGATGAACACCTGCAGCGTGGACGAATTCATGACGGTTCTGCTGGCGCGCGAGTTGCTCGACGGCGACCTTGCAGTGACTGGCGCAAGCTCGCTGGTACCGGTAGCCGCGTGCATGCTCGCGCAGCAGACGCACGCACCGAACCTGACGCTGATCACACCGGCTGGCGTTGTGAATCCGCAGCCGGGCCGTTTGTATCGATCTGCATCGGATGGGCGGTGGCTGAACGGTGCGGAGGCGGTGGGGACGGCGTATGACCTGTTCGAAATGTCGGAAAACGGCCGTCTTGATGTGATGTTTTATGGCGGCGTGCAGATCGACAAACGCGGCAACATCAATCTGACCGGTACCGGTTATCAGGATTCGGGCCGGCCGCGGTTCCGTGGCCCCGGCCTCGCAAATACATCGTTCGCCGTGGTATCGAAGCGGATCTTGCTCTTCAGCGCAGCCCACACATCGCGCACGTTTGTCGAAAACGTCGAGTATCTGACTGCGGCGGGCCATCTGGATGGCGCCGGGGCGCGTGAAAAGCTTGGCATAACAACCGAGGGCCCCGTGCTGTGCGTTACGCCGTTGGTTACGTTCGACTTCGACGAAGGAAAGTCGATGCGTGTACGGTCAATTCATCCCGGTGTCGACCCGGCGCAAGTCATTGCCAATACCGGTTTCGACTTGCCAGATGGTCCGTGGCCCGAAACGCCCCGCCCAACAATGGAAGAACTCGCCATCTTGCGGAGCCTTGTTGATACAACCGGGGAGCTAACCGGCGGCGACGGCCCTGGACTCTCCAAATAGAACAGTTTTTATTGCAGGTGAAAATCATGAATCAAAAAACCTCCTTGCACGGACTGCGCGTGATCGACTTTACGCGCGTAGTAGCCGGTCCCTATTCGACGTCGATCCTGGGCGATCTCGGCGCTGAAATCATCAAGATCGAACGGCCCGGTACGGGCGACGATAGCCGCGGATGGGGCCCGCCTTTCATCGGTGAAGTGAGTTCGTATTTTCTCGGGCTGAACCGCAATCGACGCAGCGTGGCGATCGATCTGCAAACACCGGAAGGCGTTGAGATAGCCAGGAAGCTGATCGCCGGAGCGGACGTGGTGGTCGAAAGCTTTCGGCCGGGCGTCATGGACCGGCTTGGACTCGGCTACGAAGAGCTTAAAAAAACACAGCCTGGCCTGATTTACTGCGCCATTTCCGCGTTCGGTCAGACGGGACCGTACATGGATCGGCCGGGCTATGATCTGATGATTTCAGCGCTCGGCGGTCTTATGGGCGTGACGGGAAATACAGACGGAGAACCGGTCAAGACGGGTGTCGCATTGATCGACGTATCGACTGGCTTGCATGCGGCGATCGGGGTGCTGGCGGCGTTGCATCACCGCACCCTGACAGGCGAGGGGCAGCGTGTCGATGCGTCCTTGCTCAGCACGGAGCTGGCCATACTCATCAACGTCGCGAGCGAGTATTTGATTGGCGGAAGTATTGCGAAACCCCAAGGTTCGGGGCATGCAAACGTCGCGCCCTATCAAGCGTTTCCAACGGAGGACGGTTGGGTGCTCATGGGTTCGCCGAACGACAAGCTGTTCCGCAAGATGTGCGACGCGCTTGGAAAACCGGAATGGAAGGAAGATCCGCGCTTTCTGACAAACGGCGAACGTGTCAAGCATAAGCCGGAACTCGTTGGCATGATCAGCGCGATCACGCGGACGCATCAAACCGCCTACTGGGTAGACTTGTTATCGGCGACCGGCGCGCCAGTTGCCCCGATCAACAAGATGGATGCGGTATTCGAAGATCCGCAGGTCAAGCATCTGAACCAGGTCTCCCACGTTGAGCATCCGCTCTACGGACGTTATCCAGTCGTCACCTCTGGGTTGCGATTCTCCGAGACGCCGCCGGTCGTCGGCAAGGCGGCACCGCGCCTCGGGGAACATACGCTCGAGGTTTTGACCGAAGAACTTGGCATGTCCGCAGCAGCGATAGACGCACTTATTGAGCGAGGCGTGCTCGAGCACCGCCCGGCAGCAGGGTGTGAAGTTGCTATCGAAAAGTAGCGCCTGCAGTGATCGGGCGTGTAAGCAACGCGCGTCAATTCACTTGTGACTCATGCTGTTCGATGCAAGCATCCATAACAAATAATCTATGACAAAAGTGGTTTCCTTTTTCAGGAAAGAGGTGGAGACATGAGCACGCTGAATAAATCCCTGCCGGGAAGAGTGGAAGATGAACTCGAACAGAGTCTCGCCAAGAGCCCCGCCCGGCGACGGCGAATCGTCATTGGTGCGGGTATCGGAACCGCGATCGAGTACTACGACTTCACCATCTACGCATTTCTTGCGACCACGATAGCGCAAGTGTTCTTTCCGAGATCGGACCCGACCGCCGGTTTGCTCTCAACGTTCGCAATCTTTGCCGCGTCATTTTTGCTCCGGCCGTTCGGCGGCATTGTCATCGGGCATTTGGCAGACCGATTGGGACGTCGCAAGGCACTGACATGGTCGGTCGCCGGCATGGTCGGCGCGAGTGTGCTGATCGGCTTTATTCCGGCATACGAGTCGCTCGGTGTCGCCGCTCCGGTGCTGCTCGTCATGCTGCGTTGCGTTCAGGCATTCTCGGCCGGCGGTGAGCTAGGCACGGCCACCTCCTATGTCGCCGAGCAGTCTCCCATGGGCCGTCGCGGCTATCTGACCGGGTTCGTCAATCTCGGTACAGTCGGAGGTACCTTGCTCGCCTCCTTTACCGTTGCCATGACGCGAGCGCTTGTCCCGGACGTCGACTTCGCGTCGTGGGGATGGCGAGTCCCGTTCATGATCTCGTTACCGCTAGGCATCGTTGCAATGCTAATCCGGCTGCGCATGGAAGAATCGATCGCCTTTGAAGAGATCGCCAAGGAGCATGAGATCAAACGTGCTCCCGCGCTGGGCGTTGTCAAGGCAAGGCCGCTCTCCGTTCTCGTCGTGATCGCGCTTGCGCTCACTTCGAACGCGAGCTATTGGACTGTGTTCACGTATATGAGCACCTTCCTGCAGACTCAGCACGTACTCGACGCGAAAACCGCAGCTTGGACAACAACCGCCACGCTGATTCTTGCGGCTGTCACCATGCCATTCTGGTCCAAGCTCTCGGATCGGGTTGGGCGAAAAGTTGTCATGGCGACCGCGAACGCGCTGTTTGTCATCACCGCCTATCCGCTATTCATGTTGGCCACGCATAGCGCCGCGCTCGGCATCATCGCGCAGTTGGTGCTCGGCCAGATCACGGCATGCTATCTGGCGAATCTGCTGGCAACGCTGGCGGAAACGCTTCCCGCTTCCATGCGTGTCAGCGGGGTTGCGCTCGGCTACAACATCGCATCGATCCTGGCAGGCGGGTCAGCGGGGTACATCGCGACATGGCTAGTCGCCCATACGGGCAATCCGGCATCGCCCGCGTTCTTCCTGATGACGGCGACCGGGATCGCGTTCATTGCGTCTGTGCTGATGCCCGAGACCTCCAATCGGCCGCTCCCGCTCGACGTGTGAGGGGAGCGCGGCGCGATGCAAGAATGAGTCTCAGGAATGAAAACGGTTTGATGGAGTAATGTTGAAAACAATCGAGAAACTTCCCACTCAGGATAAATCAGCAGGACTTAGCATGTTGGCGGGGATCCGCGTTCTGGACCTGACAACGTCGATTGCAGGTCCATATGCGACGCAATTGCTAGCCGATATGGGCGCCGCCGTCCTCAAGCTGGAAAGGCCCGGGGTCGGTGACGACACAAGAGCGTGGGGTCCGCCGTTTTTGGGGGAGCAGTCGCTCTGGTTTGCCAGCGTCAACCGCAACAAGGAGAGTATGACGCTTGATGTCACGAACCCTGACGGAAGGGCGATCCTGGAGAGACTGGTCGAAGGAAGTGACGTTATCGTCGTGAACATGGTGCCGGGAGTGCAACGGAAGCTGGGCCTTGACCACGCGCGTTTGAAAGAGATCAACCCAAAGATCATTCACGTGTCCCTGACGGGCTTCGGGTTAACCGGACGCCGCGCCGAGTTGCCGTGCTATGACCTGATCGCAGAAGGCTATTCCAGCGTGATGGACCTGACAGGAGAGCCCGAGTCCGGGCCGCAGAAGGTCGGCACACCTGCGGCCGATCTGCTCGCGGGGCAGGATGTCGCGCTTGCGACGCTCGCAGCCATAGTCGAGCGACAGCGCACGGGAGCCGGCAAGGCTATCGACGTGTCAATGGTGCGAAGCATGGTCCGCTTCATGTCGCCTCGCATCATTGCTTATCTGGGCTCTGGTGAGTGTCCTGGACGCTCAGGCGGCCGGGATTCCGTCATTGCCATCTACCAGGTGTTTGATACAGCGGACGAACCGATTACGCTGGGGCTTGGAAACGACGCGATCTGGCAGCGTTTCTGGACTGCGGTCGAATATCCGGATTACGGCAACCGAAAGGATTTCGCAACGAATGCGCTAAGAAGAAACGCCCGCGCGGAGATCGTTGCGCAGGTGGCTGAAATCCTCAAGATAAAGCCACGTTCCGAATGGTTGGAATTATTCGAAAAGAATAGGATTCCTTCCGGTCCAATCAACCGTATCGATCAGCTCGTCGATGACCAGGACCTGATAGACGAAGGAATGTTCTATGCGGTGAGTGGGCAGGATGGGCTTGTTCCGCAAGTGGGACTGGGGATTTGGTTCGATGGGTGCAGCGAGGTTCATCGAAGTCCTCCGCCTGCGCTTGGGGAAAGCACGGAACACATTCTGAGGGATTGGCTTGGTTTGTCGGAACAGGATGTTGATGACCTGATCGCAAAACGCGTTGTTTAAAGGAGTAATTTCATGGCCTACGAAGAAATTTTGTACGAGGAGGACGGCCCGATCGGCACGATCACCCTCAATCGCCCCGATGACGGAAATATGTTCACTGAACGGATGTGTCATGAGATTCGTGATTGCATCAATGAGATTCGGCGCGAGACGCGAACGCGAGTCATCGTTTTGACGGGAGCGGGCGACAAGTTCTTTTGCACAGGCGGTCGGAAGGACGGGATGCAGGACTCCACGCTCTACGCGGGCGTATTACCGACACTCGAAATGTACGAGAGCATCGATCGTTTGCAAAAGCCGGTGATTGCATCGGTCAATGGTTTTGCCGTTGGAGGGGGAAACGTGCTGCAAGTAGTTTGCGATCTGACGATTGCGAAGGAAAGCGCGGTCTTTCGGCAGGTGGGTCCTATGGTAGGCAGCTTCGACGCCGGCTACGGAACGTGGTACCTGGAAGATCTGGTAGGCAAGAAGCGCGCGAAGGAAATCTGGTATCGCAATCCAAAGATCAGTGCGCAGGAAGCGTTGGAAATTGGATTAATCAACAAGGTTGTACCGGACCTTGAATTGAAGGACGCGACACGACGTTACGCGCTGGAGGTAGCGGAGCGCGGCGCGTTCGCATTGGCTTCAATCAAGGGAGCATTTAACGCGCGCCACGGTGGCGTCAGTGGACTCTCACGTGTCACTCACGATCTTCTGCTGCGCGGTTACCTGGACACGGAGGAACAAGCTGAACTTGCCGCTGCGTTTGGTGAACGCCGTGCGCCTGATGCATCGAAGTTCGGTCACTGAAGGAGCGTTTCATGAGCGTTGAACTCGCCGTGGAAGACGGAATCGCCTTTCTAACGTTGCATCGGCCCGAAGCACTGAATGCGTTGAGCTTTGCCGTACTTAAGGAACTGTCAGGCAAGCTGGACGCGGTGCGTAGTTCCGACGCGCGCGCTTTGATCGTACTAGGCAGCGGTGAAAAGGCGTTCTGTGCGGGTGCGGATATCAAGGAGTTGACCGGACGCGATCTTTCAGCGCAGCGCGACGGCGCTGTGTTTGGACAATCCGTGTTCTGTCAACTTGACGCGTTGCCTATCCCGTCAATTGCGGTGGTAAGGGGCTATGCGTTTGGGGGCGGACTGGAACTCGCGATGGCATGCACATTTCGCGTTGCGACCCCGGACGCCAAAATGGGTTTGCCTGAAATCAAACTGGGCCTTGTGCCAGGTTACGGCGGCACGCAACGGCTACCACGCCTAGTTGGAGCCGCGAAGGCGATGGAGCTCATCATGTCCGGCCGCACGGTCGATGCAATCGAGGCCGAACGTATCGGCCTTGTCAACCGGGTTGTCGAAGCGGGTGACGCGCGGGACATCGGCCGCGAATTCAGTGCTCAGTTCGTGCGGCATAGCAAGCTTGCATTGCTTTTCGCGCGGCAGGCGGTGCAGCGATCCTACGGGCTTGGACTCAACGAAGGCTTAAGCATCGAAGCGGACCTTTCGACACTCGCGTACCAGACTGCGGACGCTGACGAAGGCATGCTTGCGTTCATCGAGAAACGCAAACCGCAGTTCAGGGATGCGTGACCACCGGAAACACGCGGGTATTGGCGCGCGGCATCGCCGACGCAGAGCGTGTCGGGCCGACAAAACCACCGCGATTTGACGATATGAGAGGTTTGAAATGACGAAAGTGAAGACCGTCGCAGTTGCAGGTAGCGGGACAATGGGAACCGGCATCGCAATTGTTGCTGCACGGGCTGGCTTCAAAACGAAAATCTACGATACATGCCAGGACGCGCTCGACCGCGCTCGTGCTCAGACAGAAGGATTTCTCAGCAAATCAGTCGCACGCGGAAAGCTGACCGAAGAAGCTGTGTCGGAGATCCTTGGGCGTTGGTCCAGCACCACCGTGCTTGAAGATCTTGCAGACAGCGACGTTGTCATTGAGGCGGTGTTCGAGGACCTCGATGTCAAACACAAACTGTTCTCTGCGCTGGACGGATTGTGTGGAAAGGACACCGTATTCGCGTCGAATACGTCGACCATCTCGATCACGGAGATTGCTGCTGGGTCGGGTCGACCCGATCGGTTCGTCGGCATGCACTTTTGCCTTCCGGCGCAGTTGATGAAGCTCATCGAGATGTCGTCGGGCTTGATCACTAGCGACGATACCTGGAGTCGTGCGTGGGAATTCGCGCTTGCGATGGGGCAGCATCCGGTCAAGACGAAGGACACGCCAGGATTCATCCTCAATTACTTCCTGATTCCATACAACAACGACGCCATCAGGCTTGTGGAGTCGGGGGTTGCAGAACCTGCCGAGATCGACAAGGCGATCAAGACGGCGTTGGGCTATCCAATGGGGCCAATGGAGCTTCTGGATCTGGTCGGCATGGACACGCAGCGCTTGCTCTGCGATGCAATGCATGGCCTTACCAATGAACCGCGATCGGCCTGCCCACCGTTGGTCAAAAGAATGATCGCGGCGGGCTGGCTCGGCAAGAAATCGGGCCGTGGATTCCACCAATACACTGACACAAAGATGTTTGGAGCTTGAGATGAGCTATTGCATCAAATTGTCCGGCGTTAGCCGGTCGTTTCCCGAGCGCCACGCGTTCCTCGACAACGCGTCAGACGAAGGCGACTGCCAGATCTATCTGGGCGAGTACGCGGGCAAGGAGTACGTCGCCGATCGCGCCAGCCTTCGCACAGACGCGATTGTCGCTATCGAACTCAAGGATGAGTGCCTCGGCGTTTATACCGACGAAGGCGAGGCGTTGCTCGACGCGCAACGCGTATCGGAGCGGGCGTTTGGTTTCGCGCGTTTCCGCCTCGGCAAGGCAGCGCCCACGCAATTGGTCGAGCTCGTAGTACCGCGTAAATATGACGGGACGGCGCTTCTGACACTCAAGGCGCTTTTCGAGGATGCGGGCCTCGTCGTGGCCGTCTGCAACGACTTTCCAGGCCGTATCGTCAACCGCCTGATTCGCCCTTATTACAACGCCGTGCTGCGCCGCTACGACGAGAAACTGGCCAGCGCCGAGGATTTGGACACAACGCTGAAAATGGGACTGGGTTATCCGGAAGGCCCGCTTGCGCTGCTCGATCGAACTGGCCTTGCGGAACACGCGGAAACCTCGCAGGCGCTCTATGAAGCGCTGGGTGAACCGGCGTTCGCACCGGCGCGACTTGCCGCGAATGCGCGGCTCGCCGCGAAGGGCAATGCATAGAGGGTGCAGGCCTGCTCCCCAATGCATTGCATGACAAAATTGGAAAACCCGAACCCATATCTAATGAAAGAAGATTTCAAGACGCACGCTCTCGGCATCGTTGGATCCGGTGCGATGGGACGTGGCATCGCGCAAATCTCCGCCCTCGCCGGCATTGACGTGCGTCTCTACGACATCAGTCGCGATGCGGTCGAAGCGGCGTGCGGATATTTGAGCGACACGCTCACGATGCTCGCCGGAAAAGGCCGTATCACCGCTGCGGCAGCGACCGAAGCTGTCGCGAGAATCAAGCCCGCAGATTCGATCGAGGCTTTGAAAGACTGCGATGTCATCGTCGAGGCGATCGCGGAGAACCTGGAAGCGAAGCGCGCGCTTTTTAAGCAGCTCGATGCAATGGTACTCGACACCTGCATTCTCGCATCCAATACGTCGTCGCTCTCCATCACCGCGATCGCCGCGGCGTGCTCAAAGCCCGAGCGCGTCGCCGGTTTTCACTTTTTCAACCCAGTGCCGTTGATGAAGGTTATCGAGGTGGTCGACGGTCTGCGAGGCGCGCGTTCGACGGGTGATCGGCTGGTTCTACTCGCGCGTCGGCTTGGGCACACGCCGGTGCGCGCGAAAGACATGCCAGGCTTCATCGTCAATCACGCCGGGCGCGCGATGAATACGGAGGGACTTCGCATCGTCGGTGAAGGAATTGCGGACTTCGTCGATATTGATCGCATCATGCGGGAGCAGGCCGGATTCAGGCTCGGACCCTTCGAGCTCATGGATCTCACGTCGCTTGACGTTTCGCATCCGGTCATGGAGTCGATCTATCAGCAATTTTATGAGGAGCCGCGATTCCGGCCGTCCACCTTGGCCGCGATTCGTCTCAGTGGCGGCCTGGTTGGCAAAAAAACCGGGGAGGGTTTCTACAAATACGTGAATGGCAAGCCGGCCTTGCCGCCGGAAGATGCCATCGCAACGGACCTACCGGAGCGGGTCTGGGTAAGTTGCCAAGATTCCGTTGCGTACGCGCAGATCGCAGGTTTGATTTCGGCGGCCGGAGTCACGTTGGAGAAAGACGGGCGGCCCTCGGAACATGCGTTAATCATCGTGGCGCCGCTTGGCAAGGACGCCACGACTGCCGCAATCGAAGAAGGGCTTGACGCAACGAGGGTCGTCGCGCTCGATTGTCTGCTTCCGGTCGGCAATTCCGCGCGCCGCACGCTAATGACGACGCCCGTCACGGACGCACGAGTGCGTGAACAGGCCCGAGCACTTTTCGCACAGGATGGCGCAGCCGTGACGATAATACGCGACTCCAATGGTTTTGTGGCGCAGCGCATTGTGGCGACCATCGTCAACGTCGGTTGCGATATCGCGCAGCAGAGAATTGCATCGCCGGAGGACATCGATCGTGCCGTAACGCTCGGATTGGGGTATCCGAAAGGTCCTCTGGCACTGGGCGACGCGATCGGGGCGGCAAGAATTCTTGAGATTCTGAACAATATGCAAGACGCGCTTGGCGATCCGCGCTATCGCCCTTCGCCCTGGCTGAAGCGGCGCGCGCAACTCGGAGCATCGTTGACGCGCGCGGATACCTGAGCGAGACGGAACTCAAGCGAAAACCACCAAGCGACGGGAATCGGGTGCATTCGCTTCCTGTCGCTAAACAAAGAGTAATACAAGCAACACGCTGTATATCATTAGTACACCATATAAATTAAATGAAATAAGGAGACGGTATGAAAAAGAGTCACTTCTGGCTGGGTCAGGTCATCGCGCTGGTGGCTGCGAACACAGCTCACGCGCAGAACTCGGTCACGCTTTATGGATTGATCGACACCGGTATCAACTATACGAACAGCGCTCAAACCGGCAGAAGCGCGAACGGGGCTCTCGAAGGCAAGTCGCTGGTGAACATGACGGACGGCTCGACGCGAGGTTACGGCAGCCGCTGGGGCCTCAAAGGGTCCGAGGATCTCGGTGGCGGACTTTCGACGATCTTCACGATCGAAAATGGTTTCAATATTGCGAATGGCGCGCTAGGGCAGGGCGGAGCGCTATTCGGCCGGCAGGCTTTCGTAGGGCTCAAGAGCGAGACGTTCGGCACGATGACCTTCGGGAGGCAATATGACTCACAGGCTGACTTCGTCTCGAACTATTCGCCGTTTCTCATTGCTGCGATTTCCGGCACGACACCTGGCGACGTGGATGGCCTCGGACACACACGACGTGTGAACAACGCCATCAAATACTTGAGCCAGAATTATCGCGGTCTGACGTTTGGCGGCCTGTATTCACTCGGCGGCAAGGCTGGTGATTTTACCGGCTCTCAGGTGTTGGCGCTCGGCGCGAGCTACGAGGCCGGTGGTTTCTCCGCTGGGGTAGGGTATTTCAACGCGCGCGATCCGAATCTTTCCGCCTTTGGCAATAACCCGAATTCCGGTGGCGCCGGAACGAACAATATGGGCTCGCTCGGATCAGCGACCTCACCGGAGTCCAACCCGATCTATGCGGGCTATGCCTCCGCGCATACGTTTGAAATCTATTCGGCGGGCACGAGCTACAAGCTCGGCAAGGCGACGCTGGCGGCATCGTTCAGTCATTCGGCATTCGAGAATCTTGGTGATCTGGAAGCCGGCCCCAATCCGTTCGACTATCGTGGCACGGCAGTCTTCAATACGGCGACGGCAACGGTGTCCTACTTCGCGACGTCCACTTTTCAGATTGGTGGAGGCTATAGCTACACGCACGGCGGCGGCGCCGGCGGAAATGGCCCGGCGACCTATCATCAAGGCATTTTCTCGCTGCAGTACTTCCTCTCGAAACGCACCGAGGTTTATTTCTACGGCGTCTATCAGGTTGCGTCCGGCACGGACTCGCTGGGTCAGCCCGCAGTCGCGAATATCGACCTCATGACGCCATCGAGCACGAACCATCAGTTCATCGGTCGGGTTGGCATCGTTCAGCGGTTCTAAGGCGTTGCCGTTGCGGTCCATGGACCGCAACGGAGCAGGCAATTCGTGCCACGCGCCGTGCCTGGTGCAAGGGCGCATGGCATCGCGCAGCGGCGTTCGGGGCAGACGAGGACCGATGAGCCAACGCTATGTGGGCAGACGAATATCTGGGCATTGATGAATTCATCGATTCACATGCCGTCTCGAGGTTTTAGCGGATGGTTTGCCTCCTCTGCTTTTTCGTGGCGGTGCCGGACTGTTTCGATGCTGCGCGCATCGGCTTCGTGGGGCCAGTGATCAGGGCGCGCGCAGGTTCAATCCAATCGACCTAGGCCGACGGCGCCCGACTCAGAGCCAAACGGTGGTCTTCAACAGATTTTCCGTTCCCGAGGGAAAAACGATCAATGGGGCAAGTATCTATGCGGGGCCTTCGCGAGACAAGTTAGGCAGAAGCCGGCACAAGGTAGCCTGCTTTGCGATGTCGGTCCAGTCGTAGAGCATCGGCACCATTTCCAGTTCACCCCACCTGCGATTCTGGTCACTGCGGTGAGGGTTTCCCGGCGCCCCAGAGACGCCCTGAAAAGCGATCCATTCGGAATTCGACCAGTTGCCTACATCGAATGCATAACGCGCTAACGATGAATACACGGTCCGTAGTCCCTGTCCGGCGTTGAACGCGGTTGCCATCACGGTGTCGCCGTCGCCGCCAACCGGCACGCAGTCGAGATTGAGTACATTTGCTGCCTCGGGGAACAGGCGCGACAGCGGATGCTCGAGCCTCGGAGTGTGCAGATCCGACCAGCAAGCCGCTGCCGGTAGCGCGCTCGCCGCACGCTGCAATGCTTCGGTGAGGACGTCTGTCCAGCGCTGGCCGCCGAGGAGCGACGTGTCGTCGTCGCGTAGCAAGGTAGGAACAATCCACCAGAGGTGTGAGACGACGGCTGGCGCGTCGACCCATCCCTGCCAGACCTCATGCACCGGGTTCGAAGAAATGAGGCCACATCGTTCACCGACGAGACGGGCAAGCTCTACGCGGAACACACTGTACGCAGCGGCGTGCGCGGAGTCCGCGCCCATCCGGCCGTCCCAGTTGACGATCATCGCGCGCAGGGCCGCTGCTTCGGGATGCGCCAATGCAAGTTCCGCGAGATGACGCTGGAACAGCGCTGCGGGAATGCTGACCAGGTCGCCGAAGATCGGTTTCATCGAATCGATCGAATATCGGTCAAGCTCCGCCAGGCGACGCGTGATGCGTTGCGCGCGGTGCGGCGGGATACAGTCGGTCGACAGATAAGGCCAGTCGACATCGGCACTCACGCGGTTGTTTGCGGTGACAATCAAGTGGTTGCCCGGGTCGATCATTGTCGGCATGGACTCGAACGGTACGATGCCGCGCCACTCGTATGCGTCGAGCCATCCAGGCACCGGCAGCCAGCCATTGTGGCGACTGCGATCGGGAACCTTGCCACGGACTCGATGCCCAATGTGGCCGTGCGTGTCGGCCGCGACCAGGTTGTGATCGATCAGCCCCCAACCACGCGTTGACTCGAACAGTTCGTCAATGGACGTCGCGCGCTGCATGCGCAGCAGGCAGTCGAAAGAATGGTCAGTCTCGGCGAACTGGATGGATTTCAACGCGAGACCGCAACCCTCGGCTGGGTCGCCAATGATCAGCGGGCCATGTGCCGTTTCAACAATATCGATCTCGACGGTCTTTTCGCCGCGAACTGCTATGAGCTCGGTTCGCTGCACCGTCTTTTCCCAGCCCGTCGATGTCTGGTACTCGGTACCGCCATCACGAAATCGCTCAATATAGAGATCGTGCATATCGACGAACGCGACGGTCACGCACCACGCGGTATGCGCGTTGTGGCCAACATGAGGAAATCCCGGCACGCCCGGGATCGTCAAGCCGATCACGTCGAAATTCGGACTGCGCAGATGGGCTTGCGAATACATCGACAATACTTCCAGTTCGCGGTGTGGATCGCCCATCAGGATGGGCCGGCCACTCTCGGTCAGTTGCGGCCCGACCGCCCAGTTGTTGCTTCCGCCGCCCGTTGCGTCGTGCGGCGCGAACTGGAGCAACTCGGCGATCGAAGGCTGAAGCATGGCGAGATCGACGCCCCACCTTTGTCCCGATGCGCCGCTCGGCACACAGAGCAAGTCGTTGCCGCCATCGTCGTAACGCAGCTTTCCGATGTTTTCTTCGCCAACCTGAGCGAGCGCGGCAGCGCGGAATAGCTTCATCCAGAACGAGCCCATCAGGAAACCAATCTGGCGCATCACCGCGATCGAATGCCAGGGCAGCCACGCCTCCGGGCGCGTGCCGAGCAGTTGATACTCGAGCGGCAAGTCGCCGATGTCCACGCTGTTGATATACGCGTTCACGCCGGTCGCATAGCTTTCAAGCATGTTCACCGTCTCCGCGTCCAGTGCGGCGTAATCGCGCTGGGCCACGCGCGCGCCGCCAAGCCGTCGGGCGAGGGTATCGCCGAAGAGGGCGTCAGCGCCTTTCCATTCGGCCCAGCGACCGACCGCTTTGCGGCGCTGCATTTCCATTTGCCACAGGCGATCTTGCGCGTGGGCGTAGCCGAGCGCGACGAACGCATCATGGTCGCTACGGGCATCGATATGGGGAATTCCCCACTGATCTCGCCACAGCTGAACTGTGTCGTGCAGGCCGTGGATTCGTAGCGTATTGGACTCCGCCATCGCTCTTCCTCTGGTATTGATGTGTTGACTATGATCCCGTTCAGGTCCGTCGCGTTGATTCGCGCCGGACCCAAAACTCAGATGCGTTCTGCACGTTCAAAACGTATGCGTCATACCTACTGTCGCGACAATCTGGTGGTTGTTGCTCGACGGTGTTGCCGCGGTAATCGCGGCAACCGCAGCCGCACCGGTTGAATCGGTGCCCGCCGCGCGCTGATAGATGCCAAAAGCGTACAGCGAAGTACTGCGCGACAGCGAATAGATGGCGCCGACGTCTGCCTGCTGATAGTGCGCGGAACCCAGGTCTCCCGCGCCGCTGTTCTTCATGTAAGTGTAAGCCGCGCCCAGCAAGAGGGCGGGGGACAATTGATATCTGAAGTTGACTTCACCGGTGTTGAATATCGCGGAACCGGTGTAGTGCTTTTCGGCGGCATTGAGCCCCGCCACCTCAACGGAACCCAGGTTTTTGAATTGGGTGTTCGTGTAAAGCAGTCCGACGGTCGCGGATCCGAACACGTAGTTGCCGCCCGCGCCAATGATTTGTTGAGAACCGGCTGACGCGTAACCCGAGTTGACCGGGCTGACAATGTTGACACCCGTCGTGCTGTCATTCGCCTTGTTGCCCCAGAACGAGAAGTTCGGATCTTTCGCGAGCAGATAGCCCGCAGCCAGCGTCACTGATCCGTTCGTGTAGGTCGTAGCAACGTCAATAATCTCGTTGCGGGTGAAATCACCGGAGACACCACCGAGGCTGTAGAGCGTCGTCACCTGCAGACCGCGATACATCGGGCTCTGATATTTGATCGCATTCGCGATCCGGTTCGAGCTGTCGAGATTGTCCACATCGCCCGGATGGGTTCCGTAACCGGCGCCGATCGCAGCCCAGTAGCCACCCGCCGACAACGGGCCGACCGCCATGTAGGTGGCCGAATACTGCCGCCCGAGCGTCAATGTACCGTACGGATTCGACAGGCCGACAAACGCTTGGCGGCCGAACTCGGTGCCGTTGGTGCCCATCTTTCCGGAGTTGATCAGGAATCCGTCCTCGACGGTGAAGATCGCCTTCAGTCCGCCGCCAAGATCTTCGCTGCCGGTCAACCCCCAGCGATTCGCGCCATTCGCGCCACTAACTTCGGCATACTGATGAGCGCCGGCGGCGTTAGAAGTGAACGCGATTCCCGCGTCCACGACGCCGAACAGTGTGACACTGCTCTGGGCATAGGCACTCGACAAGGACAGCGTCATGACTGCCCCCACTGCTAGTTTCGTTTTCATCGGGCGTTTCTCCAATTGCGTCAATGTTGAATGTGAAGGGAAAGTGATCCGGTTACTGCGGAACTGTGCGTTCGCCAATGACGGGCGAAGGCTTGAACCCCGGTGTCTCGCCGGGTTGAAATGACCACGCGGGAACCTTGCCGCGTGCTTCCCGAACCAGCCGGACATCGAGTTCGGCGGTGATCACGCCAGGTTCGTCGGCTGCCTCGGCGAGCACACGTCCCCACGGATCGACGATCAGCGAATGTCCGTACAGTTCGACGCCGTTTTCAAACCGGCCGCATTGTCCAGCCGCCAGCACGAAACACCCGGTCTCGATTGCCCGGGCACGCAGCAGCGTGTGCCAGTGGGCTTCGCCCGTATGGCGCATGAACGCGGATGGAACGCTGATCACGGTCGCGCCTTGCTGCGCGTAATGACGATAGAGATGCGGGAAACGCAGGTCGTAGCAAATGGACATGCCCAACTTGCCGAGTGCGCATGAACTCAACACGGGACCCGTGCCCGGCGAGACTGTGGCGCTTTCGCGGATCTGGCGATCCGGCAGGTCAATGTCGCATAGGTGAATCTTGTCGTACCGGCTTCTGATTGCACCGTCAGCGCCAATCATGAACGACGAATTTAAGATTCGATCGTCATCCGAAAGAATCCCGATCGAGCCGGCAATCACCTCCACGCCCCGTTCCCTGGCAAACGCGGACAAGGCCTTCAATGCCGGATGTTCGTCTTCAGCAAACGCAACCGGCGCAGGCAGGCCGCCGCGCGTGCCGACACCGGCACAGACCTCCGGCAGCAGCGCCAGCGTCGCGCCACGGACGACGGCGATATCGAGCCAATACAGCGCCGTGTCGACGTCACGTTGCCAGTCTGTGCTCGCCGTGTATTGCACACAAGCGGCTATGAGTTTTTCCATGATCGTCTCTTCATTTAATAGCGTGGAATACAAAATTTATTCGTATAACTAATCAAAAACGGCTGGACTGCGGATTCTGGACGGTAACGACCATGGCCCTTATGTAGCGGCGGTTGATCGATACATGATTAGCGCCAGCATCCAGGCAGCGCCGAGGAAGCAGGCCGCCGCTGTCAGTGCCGGCGTGAAACCGTGGAAGGACTGGATCAGCCATCCGGACAACGATGGGCCGATGATCAAGCCAACGCCTATACCCGCCGACGAGAAGGTGACCAGGCGTCCGCTCTTTTCCCTCGCTGCGATGATGGCAAACAGCGGCGGACTCGTGTAGGTCCAGGCAAACTTGAATAGCATCGCGGACACGACGAAGACCGTCACGTCCCGTGCTGAAGCCAATCCGACGACGGCCGCGATGAGCAAGGCAAGGCCGATGGTGACGACCGCGATTAACGGAAAACGCTTGCCGGAAATTGTCGCAACACCGGCGCCTAGCACGCCTGCGCCCGCCGACAATGACAGGATCATGCCGATGTTCGTAACCGGTACGCCAAGGCTCTTGCCGATCGCGCCAGCGAACGTCCAGACACCGCTGAAGCTGATATAGATCATCGTGACCAACGCGAGTCCGCGCAGGAAGTCGCCGCGGGTCGCCATGCTCGCTGCCCGTACCTTTGCCGGGCCGCCCGCTTCATCGGGCAAGAACGGCACGATCAACCATCCGAGCATGCCGGCGAGGACTTCACCAAGAAAGAACGCTGACAGGCCGTAGCGCTGGAATAACGACGGCAGGAGCGCGAGACCAATCACGCCGGAGACAATCTGCCCCAGCAGGAAAGCGCCATTCGCACGGGTCGGATTTTCACTCCGGCCGCATGCTGTAATGCCGATCATCGTTAGCGTGCAACCGCCGAAAATGGCGGTCAGTCCGCGCATAACCAGCAGTAGCGGATAGCTGCCGCTGGCGACGATCGACAAGATATTGCCAAGCACGAACAGCACCAGGGAGACGCGCATGATCGACGCCAGGCGGGCACGCGCCAGTACGTAGGTGCCGAGAAATCCGGCTACCGCATAGCCGCAGAATTCGACCGAGAAGAACAACCCGATTGAACGGGGATCAAGATGATGGGTGCGTACCAGCTCGTTCGCAATCGCGGGAGCGTAGAGCAGTGCAGCGCTGGGAAAGGTGCCGAGGAAGAACAGCGCAACGAATAGCCGCAAATTTTCGATGCGAGGGGCGGAAGTCCGCGAAAGGTCGATTTCCATATGTCCAGCGCCTGATTGGCGGTTCCTCAGAGTGAGTGTCGGTGTCGATGTTCGGACGGCACCGGCCAAGACTTTTCCGGTACCGGGCTGCCCGCGCAATGCTTGACGAGGAGGCTCGCCGGGTTCATTTTTTCGCTTATCCTTTTATTGCATAGCGCATCGCGTAGGCGGCATCGGTCGCTGCCTGGACAATGTCCATGCACTGCGTTGCCTCCTCAATAGTCGTGATCATTGGCAACACGATGTGCAACGTCGAGCCGATTGCGCGCACGATCAAGCCGCGTTCGTACGCTTGCTTCGCGACCTGCTCGCAGAATGCGCTATTTTCGAGGTCGCTTTCAGCGACGTTGAATTCGACGCCCGCCAGCACACCAATCGATCGTGTGTCGCCGATCGCAGGATGCTCAGCAAGCTGGGCGACGCGGCGGGCGATCAGTGGTCCGAGTCGCTCGGCAACGTGGGCGACCAGACCGTTTTCTTCGATTACCTTGATGTTTGCCAGGGCGACCGCCGCGCCGACCGGATGTCCGCAATTCGTGAAACCGTGTTCGAAGTCGTGATTCGCGTTGTTGAGCACCGCATCAATATCAGCGTTGATGCCGACCGCCGACATCGGGAAATATGACGAGGTCATGCCTTTGGCGAGCGTCATCATGTCCGGCACGAAACCCAACGTCTGATGGCAGAACATATTGCCGGTCTTGCCGAATCCGGTGACGACTTCATCGGCGACCAGCAGGATGCGATGACGCGTGCAGATCTCGCGCACGCTAGCCCAATAGCCGTCGGGCGGCACGATCATCCCGCCGGTTGCTTGCACTGGCTCCGCAAAAAAAGCGGCAATGTTATGCGCGCCGATTTCTTCAATCATGCGCTCAAGAGAAGCTGCCGCTTGCTGGCCACATTCATAGGGTGTCTGACCTTGCCCGTAGCGGTACCAGTAAGGCGCGTCGGCGTGCGCGACGAGATTCGGCAGCGGCAGCCCGAATTGTGGATGGTAGTGGTCAATCCCGGTCAGGCTCGTCGCGACCACCGTATTGCCATGGTACGAATGGTGTCGCGACAGCAGCATTCTGCGTTGCGGTTCGCCCCGCAGGCGCCAATAGTGGTACGCAATCTTCACCGCGGATTCATTCGCGTCGGAACCGGTCGATGCGAAAAAGAATTTGCGGAACGCGCCACCAGTTAGCTTAACTAACTTTTCTGCCAATGCACTGGCGGCCTGGTTCGAATAGCCGCCAAAGGTATGGCAGTAGGACAACGAACGCATTGCGTCGTAAGCCGCCTTCGAGACCACTTCGTTGCCGTAGCCAATGTTTACGCAACCCAGTCCGGACAAACCGTCGATCACGGTCTTGCCGTCTATCGTCATATGAATTCCAGCGGCACTTGACACCATCTCCGGCCCTTTGGCGTCAAGGTCTCTTGGATTTGTCATAGGGTGCAGGTGGTATTGGGCATCAGCTTGCTTCAGCGCATCAAGGCCTACGTTCATCAGCTACTCCTAAGTTGATATTTATCAAGTTATATCGAACGTTACCGGCGAAATTTTGTAACGTCAACGAATACAAAAACATTTTTTAGATATTTATCTAAATTCGAGACGGTCGGGTCGGTGCGAATTTCTGCAGCCTGGCTGCGGCTGGAATAGTGACTACGGGGTGAGGGCGCGCAATGGCCGACAGCGGCGCCGAGCTAATCGCACGGCCTCGGTGTCAGATATTCCGGCAGCACAGTGCGCAGATAGGCGGTGCGTCCCCGGCGTGCATAGAGCTTTGCGCCGTCGGATAGATGCCCGTCGCGAAGCAGATACACCGACCAGATTGCGTCATTGATCGCCGCCATTTCAACAAAGCGTTCGAGCAGGTCAGGAATCTCCGGCAATAGGAATTGCTCGCGAAATCCATCGAGTAAATGCTGCGCCAGGATCCGATTGTTCTCCAGGTCGAGCCGCCGGATCTCGGAGGAATACCCCGTGCCTAGCAAGACCTTGAGGGTTGCGGGATTGGCTTCGCACACAGCGAGCATTGCCGTATGTTGCGCATCCAGGAGATCCTGCCAACGCTCGTAGCGCCCAAGATTGGAGGTCGGGACCTCACGAAACAGCGCCAGGTAGCGTTCGGCGAGCGCCACGAAGACCAATGAAGCTTCGGGGAAGAAGTGATAGACGCTTTGGGGCTGAATGTTCAAATGGGAGGAGATATCATAAATGCCGATGTCCGACGGATCGCGCTCCCGCAATAAAGTCTCGACTGCATCCAGAATCTCCTCGAATCGCTGCTTGCCGCGTTCTTGCGTAGGTCGGCGGATTTCGGGTTTTCGCTTGTGCATGTTTGCTTTTGTGGCCCTTTTGGCCATCCAGTTCGTCCTCTTGTTCTGCCCGATCCCCACTCAGTCCGACTTGCGGGTCAAGCATACAAACGCATCAACGCGGCTGGCGTTGACGGTATCTTACCGAAGTTGGCTTGACGTGTTCGACGAGTGAAGCGGGAGAGGTGAGTGACTGAAGTGGCTGGCGCGGGCGGTCAATTGGCCTCTTTTTCGACAAACACAACATCGCGATCGCCGTTCCGGTAACGAAAAATGCTGGTAATGGATTTCCGCAAGTCGCCATGTTGATCGAAGGCGATGGAGCCTGTCACCCCGTCCAAACTGGTTGTCGGCACTGTCCGCAGGATGTCGCCCGCTGCCGTTGATTTGGCGCGCGTCATGGCATCGGCAATCACATAGACGGCATCGTATGAATACGGCGCAAAACCGTCTGGCTCCGCGCCAAAGCGTTGCCGGTAACGCAGAGCGAACGCCGCACCGCGCTGGCTGTTTCGGAAATCCGAGCCGGGTATGGAACAGACCACGCCGTCAGCTGATTTTCCGGTGAGACGCCCGAGTGCTTCAGAGCACAAACCGTCGCCGCCCAGTATCAACGAGCGCAAGTTCAACTGGCGGGCCTGGCGAATAAACGGCACGCCGGCGTTGACGAAGCCGCTGAACAGGATTGCATCGGGATTAAGCGCTTTCAATATAGTAAGCAGTGCATGAAAATCCATCCCGTATGGGCTGATCGCCTCGCGCCGCGCAATCTCGATGCCGTTCTTGCGTGCCGCCCTTTCAAAAGAAGACGCTAGGCTCTCCCCATACTCGCTCTGATCGTCAATAAGCACAATGTTGCGCACAAGCAGACTGTGCGCCGCATAGTCTGCGAGCGCGGCGCCCTGAGCCGCATCCGTTGCGACGAGGCGAAACGCGGTCGCGAAACCCTGATGGGTGTACACGGGGCTAGTCGCACCGGGCGACAATTGCGCAACGCCGGCATTGTGGTACAGGCGAGAAGCCGGCACGGACGTTCCTGACGTCATGTGACCCACGATCGCCACGACGCCGTTGTCGATCAGCCGCTGCGCGACCTGCGTTGCAGCGCGCGGATCGCCGGCATCGTCTTGTGCATCGAGCACCAGTTGCACCGCCTTGCCGTTCACGATCAACGGATGTGCGTTGAGTTCGTCGACCGCCAGCTGCGCGCCGGTCAGCGGCGCGGCGAAGCCGATCTTGACGACCTCGTCCGGGCCGGCGGCACCGGACATTGAGATCATCACGCCCAGTGCGGCCATTACACCTCTCATGCCCCGTATGCAGGCAATAAGGGGAATTGAACGACTACGCAGGCGCATAGCAAGATCTCCTGACGACACAATGGGTATCCGCGATCATGGCTGCAATCTGACGATCGCCGGCATCAGAACCAGTGCCGCATGCCCGACTGCGAACTCCGTCTGATTGTTCGAATAGGGCAATTGCACGCGGGCAGCGCCGGACGTGTGATTGTAGTCAACCTGCGCGTAGACGCTGCTGCGCTTCGAAAACGAATATTCCACTTCCGACACCGCCGCCCACCGGACACCATCGTTGCCGCTGATCTTCATCGCGTCGTGAATGTCGTCGTAGTAGTACGCCTCGCGCAGCAACACATACGGTGTCAGTTGCCACGCCACGCCACGCCGGCGAATGCGCCCTGATCCTTGCGCGCGACGTTCGCGGATCCGTAGGGCGCACCCGCGATGTTAAGTTGCGCGTCGCCGATGTCGGCGTTGTCGTGGTTGTTCTGGTACCCCGCGTAAAACGTCGCGTCACCGTACTTGTAGGAAGAGGCTACGCCGAAGATCTGTTGCAATCCCCCGGCCACGGCGGCTTTCGTCTGTTGATACACGGCGGCGAGCGAAAACGCGCCCTGCGCATAGGTGAGTCCTGAGCCCCACTGTGAACCGCGCGCGACGCTGCCGGCGATACCGCCGAACGCGTAACTGAGTGACGCGGTGAACGGCCCGAACTGCTTCGTGTAGTTGACTGAACTGGGTTTGCGGAACGTATCTGTTGCGTACCACCACGCGGTATCGTAATAGTCACCGACGGTCAACGGGTCGAGCGCGCCCATGATTGAATAGAACTGCGTGTCTTGATTGCCGACGCTGAGCGAACCGAAGTTTCCCTTTAAACCGACTATCGCCATCCGGTCGAACACTGTGCCCGGCGCCGCCATCGTGCCATCCTGCAGATTAAAGCCGCTCTCGAGTTGAAAAAATGCGCTGGTGCCGCCGCCAAGATCCTCATTGCCGATCAAGCCAAAACGGCTGTGATTGATCGCGCCGTTGCTCACCAGTACTGCATGGTCGCCCTGCGAGTCCGCGTGAGTTTGCCAGACGACGCTGGCATCCGCGACACCGTATAGCGTTACCGACGACTGCGCGTGGACGGGTGGACTGCAAACGAGTGCCGCGTACGTCAGTGCGCTTAATGGAAAAATGGGGCGAATGGACATATCAGAATTCCTGTCTTCGAGCAAACGCGTTGATTCCCTGAATCGACGCATGATCGAAACTATGTTGTTATGGAATGGAGACTTGCGAATCGGACTTGCGAATCGGACTTGCCAAGGGCAACGCGCGCCGCCCATGCCTTTCCGGTTGACGAATTCGGGCCTCCAAAGCCAGCTAAAAGTTGGTGGCCCGATTTAAGCGACCCGGTTTATCTATCGGAGTCCGGATTAAATGTTCCTGCAATACCGCGGCCACGTGGATCGGCGACGGCACTTGGCGTGCCGCTGACGACCTGGATTGCCTGGATGTCGCCGGAGAAATCCTGGGAAGCCAGTGTGTAGCCGAGCGCTTCAAGTTGATCGGCGAGCTTGCCGGTGATCGGCATGTAAGGCTCGTAGAAGATCGTGTTTGGCGGTAGCAGTTGATGGTGGAAGCGCATCGCCGCCACGGCCTCTTTAAGCGGCATCCGGAAGTCGTACAGGTTCGTGATCACCTGGAAGACCGAAGTGAAGATGCGCGACCCTCCCGGGGTGCCGATGACGAGCATCACCTTCCCGTTTTTCGTCAGGATTGTCGGCGTCATCGATGAAAGAGGGCGCTTCTTCGGTGCGATTGAATTCGCGTCGCTGCCGACCACACCGAACATGTTCGGCACGCCGGGCTTCGACGAGAAATCGTCCATCTCGTCGTTCAACGCCATGCCAGTGCCTTCGGCAATGAGGCCCGAACCGAAGCCTCCGTTCAGCGTGTACGTGTTCGATACCGCGTTGCCCCACTTGTCGATGACGGAGAAATGCGTGGTTTCTGATTTCTCCGGCATCACGCGTTCCGGCATCGACGTCCCGAGACCTGGCTTGACCGACAGCGTATCCGACGGTTGCGTTGGGTTGACTTCCGCCGCGCGCCTACGGATATAACCCTCGTCGATCAGGCTTGCGACAGGCACTTTGTAGAAGTCAGGGTCGCCAAGATACTGCGCGCGGTCCGCGAACACCCGTTTTTCAATCTCTGCAATCAGATGAATATAGTGCGGCGAGTTCAGCTCGACGCCGTTGAACAGCGGCGCATTGTCTTCCTTCATCTTCAGCAACTGGACGAGTCCAATGCCGCCGGAGCTCGGCGGTGGCGCGGTGATGACACGGTAGCCGTTCCAGTTCGATTGCACCGGCTGGCGCCAAAGTGCCCTATAGGATCGAAGGTCTGCGCGCGTAATCAGGCCGCCGTGTTGTTTCATTGAATTGGCGATCAGGTTGGCCGTTTCGCCGTCGTAAAAGTCGGATTCGCCCTTTTCGGTGATGCGGGTCAATACGGCCGCAAGCTCTGGTTGCCGGAATGTCTCGCCGGCCTTCAGCTTGCCGAAGTAGCGATCGAAGTTGGTCTTGCCGGCAAAGTATTTCGATGCGTCGTCGCGACGCGACTGCAGTTGTTCGTCGACGATGAACCCGTCCGTCGCGTAGTGCAGCGCCGGTGCGAGAACCTGTTTCCACGACAGCCTGCCGAACCGATGCTGCGCTTGCCACATGCCGTCCACCGTGCCAGGCACGCCGACGGCGCGAGCGCCGATCAGGCTGCTGTCCGGGATTACCTTACCGTCCTGATCCAGATACATGGTCGCACTGGCAGCGAGCGGCGCACGTTCGCGATAATCGAGGAAATGTGGCGCGCCGTTCATGTAGAGCGTCATGAAGCCGCCACCTCCAATATTTCCCGCCTCCGGGTAGGTAACAGCAAGCGTAAATGCGATCGCGACGGCGGCATCGACCGCGTTGCCGCCCAATTTCATAATCTGCTCGGCTGCGGCCGCGCTGTATTTATCCGGGACCGCATACGCGGCGGCCGTCAGCAAGGCCGGCGCGGCAGCGCCCGAAGTCTTCGCAATGGCGTCCACCGTGCCCACGAATGCGCCGCTCCATGACACGCAGGCGAAAATCGCAGCGCTGAGTACGCCGGTTGCTGACCATCCCTTTCCTTCCATCGTCTTCTCTATCTGTTAGCAATACGAAATAAATAGGTTGGGATGGACCTTGCACGATCTGCACGGATTCAAACTGCAGTCCGAGGCTCACGGCGGGAGGCCCAGGCGATTCATGCGCGACCCGACCGTCGTCAGGCGCGCAATACATGCTGCTATTCGGGATGCCCGCAGTCGTCCGGGAACGTTGGCAGGGCGGCTATCAAAGCCCGTCATTGTCGATAAAAAGTATATTGACTAGACTATAGATATTTAAACTTAACGGCAATCTGGTAGTTGCCCCTAGCTGCGAGAGCAGCAGAGGGCCGGACGGTCGACGGGCGGGGGTTCCGTGGATCCCACGGGCATCGTCGCGACCTCCACTCATGCCATACTTCGCGGTAATCCATTTCACAGACATGTGGTTAAACGTATGTCCGAGCCACTTCCTGCTGTATTCAGCAAGCCCTTTAGCAGCATCAGCGCGCCGGAAGCGATCGTGGAGCGGATTCTTGAGGCGCTGACTTTGGGCGAATTGAGGGCCGGTGACAAGTTGCCGGACGAAGCGCAACTCGCGACGTCGTTCGGCGTTGCACGGATGACATTGCGCAATGCGCTCGTCGTGCTTCGGGAGTTGGGCCTGGTCTCGACCGCCAGAGGGCGGTTCGGAGGCACCTTCGTCACGGCCGACGTTCGCGAGCGGTTGCGCGAAATGGCGCTGGAAAAGAAGATCAGCAGCGAAGCGTTGCGCAGCCTGTGCGATTGGCGGCGCGCTATTTCGGGCGAGGCGTGTTTTCTTGCGGCCCTGCGTGCGTCGGACGCGCAACTGTCTGAGATTGAAACGGCTGCAAAGGCTTTCGTCGACGGGATATCAGACGTCGATGTCCGGCGATCAGCCGACGCCCGTTTTCATTTGCTGATTGCCGAGATTGCCGGGTCGCATCATCTGGTCGAGCAGGAGCGGGCGATCCAGGACGAGTTCGGCGTCGTCTATACGTCGTTGCCGTTGCTTCGGCAGCCGGTCGACACGCTGTCGATGGATCACGATCCGCTGGTCAAAGCGCTGCGTTCGCGCGATGCGGACGCAGCGCGGACCGAGATGGTCGCGCATATTGAATCAACCTATACGTGGTGCTGCTCGCTGCTGCGCGTAAAGAAAATGGTTTGACCGGAGAGGAGGACAGATCCAATGGTTATGCAGGCGACGACTAAGGTCGGTGATAAGAGCAAGCCGGAAATCCGTCGGCCGACCCAGGAGCGTGGCAAGCAGCGGTACGAGGACATCTTGAATACGGTCGAGGGCCTTTTGCAGGATCGGGATCCGTCAGACATTGGCATCTATGATATCTCGGCTAGTCTCGGTATATCGCCGCAAAGCGTTTACCATTTTTTCCCTGAGGTTTCGCTGGTTTTTGTTGCGCTTGCCGAGCGTTACCTGGCGTCGTTTCGCGCAGTCGAAACCGCCGAGCTCGGTCACTTCGAAGCATGGCAAGATTTACTGAAGGTTCAGCACGCGGGAATGCTGCGTGTGTTCGACACGAATCCTGCCGTACGCAAAGTGCTTTTGGGCGTCGGATACTCGTCGGAAATTCGCCGGCTCGACCAGGAGAACAACCGAATTCTGGCCCAGCATCTTCTCGACGGATTTCGTCGACACTTCGTTCTGTTCGAACTGCCTGACCTGCACGAGCGCTTTGTAGAAATGGCCGCTATCAACGATGCGATCTGGTCTCTCTACCTGTTGCGAGACGGAGTGATCAGTGCTGAGGCCGAGCGGATGGCTCACCGTGCACGCATTGCTTATTTGCGAACGGTGTTGCCTGACTATTTAACGCCTCGTTCAGGAGAATCCTCGGAAGCGGTATGAGGACATGCGGACATGCGCGCTTGCAATAGGGCTGACGCGCCTTCCGACTGCTTAATGCAGTCATAACGCTCGGGCGTTCCAGCCCGTTGCTACCGATCCAGTTCTTTTATGAAAGACAGGAACGTACGGAAGCCGTGCGACATGTGTCGTCAGCTGGGATAGTAAAGATGAAAGCCGGATCGTTTGGGAAGCCAGTCGTCCAGCGCCAGAGATAGTTTGCCTGTTACTACGTAACTCATGACTTGATCTACGAAAAAGAGCCCGACACCCGCCCCATGCAGCACGGCATCCAGGTGCAGCCAGCCGAACTGGTGACGTTGAACTCGCACGAATTTGACCGATTGAAAGTGATTCAAGCCGTTCGTGGATGCTCGAGCCAGGGCTGCCCGCTTAGCCATCTGACAGTGCGTCAGGTTGAGCGCTTCGTGCTTCGACACAAACAAGCGGGCGCCGACATGAGTGGGAGTCTGGTTGGCCAAATTCATGGGGCTTATAACGATGGCGCCCAAAACCGGCGGTAGCCTATCCTGCAATACCTCGATTTCAGTGTCGTGTGCAGATCCGTGAGATAAACCTGGATCAGCAAAATCGCGCTTTCAGGCAAGTTACGTATGTACGGCAGGCAAACGGCTATCCACGCGCGATCAATAAACGGCATCAACCCAGCGCGAACGCGAGGGACGTTACCGAACATATCGATATACGCCTGCCACGCGGTCCGCGCCGCCCCTAACTGTCCGTTGCGCAATAGATTGGTGATGGAAACCGGCGCGAGCAAGGCCGGTCCGGAGGCGGGCGTGAAACCATCGCTGATAAACGCGCTCCAGCCTGCATGGACGGTCGCGAACATATCGGGCGGGTTTCCTTGCGCCGGCCACGTGTAGGTCTGTCCTTGATAACCGAGATTGGTCAGCACTTCGCCGGGATCGGGGAAATTCGAGTTTGCCTGGATACCGAAGCGGTCGAGGTAATGGAACAGGCTGTACTCGCTGGGCGGGAAACGCATGGCGCCGAGTTCGGCCAGGAATGCGGGCGCCTGATTCGTAAAGGGAACACTGCAGGCCCGTCCGCCAATGCGTCCGGACGCTTCATACAGCACGACATTCGACGCGCCGGCGCGCAGAAGTTCATATGCCGACACGAGGCCGCTTATGCCTGCGCCGATAATCGCTATCGTCCGGTTGCCGGCAGCAGGCAGTTTGCCGAGCGAATCCGGCGATTCAACGAGCAAAGCGCCATAATCGAACAGGGTATCGATATAACCAAAGCTTGGTTGTGAAGCTGGGGCAGTTTCACCGGCTGCAATAATGGGCTTGCGGCGACGTAGATTAGGAATGAAGGCCATGCATTTTCCCTGTTTGGTAAAAGTACTTCCGCGTTGGTAGAAGTCGGGATTGGGTGCCGGCGGCCTGATCCTGTTCCGCCGCCGCTTCGTGATGCGACGTGACGTGATGCGATGCGATGCGTTCAAGCAACTGGCCCGTCAGTTGAAACGACGGCAAACTATTTAACGGCACGAATAAAACAGACTTGAATCGGCAATATCGTCCGTGTAGTCTGCGGGGCAGCATCTTAAAATATGGAGGCTTGCGCGTAGAGAAAACGTACGCGAGCCATTGACCCGGGGACTGACCAGCATGTCCGTGAAATGTATTTGACGAGCCGGGAGACCGGCCTGGTTTCCGATATCTTCGCCGTGCTTGCTGATTCACTTCCTGAGCAGTTGATGCGTCAGGAGGTGGGCGTTCGCATGCTCAGCTTGCTGCGTGCGGACCATCTCGGGTCGTATGTCTGGGACGAGACGAAGAAAGAATTCGTCAATCGGGTCTCCTTCAACATGTCGGAAGATAATCTGTCCGAGTATGAGCAGTACTACCAATACCGCGATACCGTGACCCCGCGGCTACAAAATTTCCGCGAAGCAGTTCGTGTGACCAACGTGATTCCGCAGGGCGAGCTGATGCGGACCGAACTGTTCAATGACTTTCTGCGTCGCGACGGTTTGCACTGGGGCATGAATGTCTATGCATGGGCCGGCGATTCGAACATAGGCGACCTGCGCATCTGGCGCGGCAAACATCGGGAAGATTTCTCCGATCACGACCTTGCCATGGCCGAGTTCGTTCGCCCGGCTTTTACCGCAGCACTGGCGCGGGCGCGCGCCGCGGCGGGCATGACGCAGCCGTCTGGACCGCAAGCCAAGCTGATTTCAGAGGACGTGCTGAAGAACCTGACAGCGCGTGAGCGGGATGTAGTCGGGTTGGTGGTGGAAGGTCTGCTCGACAAGGAAATTGCATTCCGGCTGGGTATTTCTTATACGACGGTCCGTACGCATATTGACCGTTCTTTCCATAAGCTGGGTGTTGGAAGCCGCTCCAAACTGATTCGCGTGGTGCAGACGAACGGGCGGTAGCAGGGCGGCACACGGGTGAAAGTATTTTTATAAATACCCGCTGCTCGGAAATAATCTTCTCTAAACACTGCGTTCGGCCGACGTGCGGTTCGAATTGGCGTGCGTAGACAGTTGAATACGGTGGAATAACTGCTTCAACAGAAGTCCGGCGAAAATGTCAGTCTGGCATGCCAATTGAATTGAAGTCGCTCTGGTTATCGCACGCTCTGGACAATATTCCCCTTTTGTTTGATAACGGCATTTGTCGCACTGGCATGGTGCGTCTGCGCTATTTATCGTTTTTGCCTGAAGATGATGACTAGACGTTACCGTCTAACGTAAATCCTCAGAATTGAGGATTCGCTGTCGGCAAAGTCGCGGTAATGTCGGCTGCCTTGCTACTGGAGCATGAGCCGTGAGCCTTGACCAGACCTTCGAAGCAGCCCCCCGACATCCATTATTGGTCGAGCAGGAAATCGCGCATCTGGAACGGATCGTTCCGCGTTGGAGCGACGAGGGCAGCGGTTCGCTACTTGGCCAGGCTTATTGGCGCAAGCGTGTCATCGATCTGGCGCGTTATCCGGAACTGACGCCAACCCAGCACGCCACTATGCAGCGAATGCTCGAATGCGTGAACCCGGTAGTTTGATGGTGGCGCGGAGCGTTATGCAACGAATTGTGCGGTAAGGTGAATTAAAGGACTGTCGCAGGCAACATTCAGTTATCCGGGTTTGAGTTTCACGTTTTTGACATATTGATTCCAAAACGTTGCGCATAGACGCATAGACAACTAAAACGTTTCTGGTTTTTTACTCCGGCTTCCATTGCATCAACCTATGAGAGAGGGCTGAATATGGAAATGCAATACCGAGGATCGACTATACGACCCGTGGTTGCCCCCGCCCGGGGCGCCTTTGATTCATTTGTGATCATCCGGGACGAGCATGGAAATCAACGCTCGCACGGCACACTTGGCCGTTTCGCTTCGCATAATGCCGCCACGAATTTTGCGGTCGTCTGGGCGATAGCCACTCTGGACGGAGATACAGTACCGAGAGCGCCGTTCCAGGTTCTTTGAGGACGGGGGCCGATACCGTTTGGGTAGCGGCCCGGTTCTACGAACCGGCAGCAACGCGCCGCGTGCGACGGCGCAAATTTTGAAGGTCGATGCACCGAACGCGTAGATCACCCAGCACAGCGCGCCCACCACAATCAACGCGTTCGCCGAGTAATGCCGGGGCTCGTTCAGCAGTGCCGCATATCGCCTTTTGTCACGACCAGCGCGACCCCGGCAAACGGCATCAGGATAAACAGAAACGAATACAACGGCGGCGCAATCCTGCGCGCGCTCGAATTCACGATCAGGCCAATCGTCGGCTGCGTTGCCATCATGATCGATGCAGTAAGCGCGCCGTCGCGTCCGGCCAATTGTTGTCCGAGAAAAACAAAGGAACCGAAACCGGAGAAACGCCGACGCCATTAAATGCCGACTCAACCCAGTTGCCCCGTCAGCGCCGGATTACCCGCCAGAGTCTCTACCAGGAAGTCGATGAACACCCGGACCTTGGTGGGCAGCCGGCGGCCAGCGGGATGGACGGCGCTGATGGCCAGCGGGCCGGGAGCGTAGTCGGCCAGCACGACGCGGAGCGCGCCCGAGGCGATCTCGGGCGCGAACGCCCAGACCGGGCCGTGGGCCAGGCCGAGGTCGGCGAGCGCCGCAGCCCGGATCTGTTCGGCGTCGGCGGTGCGGAAGTTCGACCTTGGATGATGCAGAACAGACCTCGACCCGTCCCGGAACTCCCACGGTAGCGGTTCGTGGAGCGGGGCAAAAATCAGGCAGGCGTGGGCGTCCAGGTCGGCGGGGGTCCGCGGCTCGCCGCGAACTGCGAGGTACGCCGGCGTGGCGACGGTCGCGAAAGGCGCCATGGCGATGCGGCGCACGATCATGCTCGAATCGGCGAGCTCGCCGTTGCGGATCGCCAAGTCGACCCCTTCCTCGATCAGGTTGATGTTGCGCCCGGAGCCGGTGAGCTCGACGGAGATGTCCGGATAGCGAGCAAAAAACTCGGGGAGGCGCGGCACTATGTAGAGTCGCCCGAACACCGGGGCGACGGTCACCCGGATCAGGCCGGACGGCGCCGACTGGCCGCGGCCCACCAGGGACTCCGCTGCATCGAATTCGTCGACCAGCCGCAAGGCAGATTCGTAGAAGATCTGGCCGGCGTCGGTGAGGGTCATGCTCCGCGAGGTGCGGCGCATCAGTTGCGCACCCAGGTGGGCTTCAAGGGCGGCGATCTGTTTGCTGACCGCCGACTGGCCGACCCCGGCTTCCCGGGCAACCGCCGAAAAGCTGCCGCGCTCGACCACACGAACGAAGAGGCGCATTGCGTCGAGCCGATCCATTGAAGGTTCCCAATAATTCCTATTGGGAATGGATTGTATTCCAGGGTCCGGGGTTCTACGCCAGATGGAAATGGATGATTCTGTCGGCAGATGAGGGCCGGTGCTTTCTGGCCTCAAAAACCCTGAGGAAAATTCCATGACCACAACCACTGTTGCCACGACAGCCTTTGTCGAGACCCGGCACGTTCTATCAGACGACGAGCGCCAAATTGAGCAAACTGTGCTCGCCGAGATCCACCAGCTGTTCTCGAACCCGACCGGCGATCAGCGCGAGACCTATGACACGCTGATCGCCAGGACACCGATCGCCGACGGCGTCACCCTCGAAGCCATTAACCGAGACGGCGTCAGCGGCTGGTGGGTGCGCCCGAGCGGTGCCCCGGCCGATCGGGCAATCCTCTTCCTGCACGGCGGTGCCTACCTGCTGGGCTCGGCCAAGGCCTATCGTGGCTTGGCCAGCCAGGTCGCGGTCCGCGCCGGGGTATCGGCGTTCGTGGCCGACTATCCATTGGCTCCGGAGCACGTGTTCCCGGCCGCGCCTGAGGCCGCCGCCGCTGTTCGCCGCTGGTTGGGCAGCCAGGGCCAGGGTGTTTCGCAGGTCGCGCTGGTCGGCGACTCCGCAGGCGGCGCGCTGGCCCTCAGCGTGCTCGGCGATGCAGCGACTTCGCCGGCGATAACGGCCGTCGCGGTCTTTTCGCCCTGGCTCGATCTGGCGATGACCGGCGCCTCGTTCACCAGTCCCGACATTCACGACCCTATCTTTCAGCCGGAAATGCTTGCTGGGCCTGCAGGAGCCTATCTTGCCGGCGCCGATCCGAAGGACGGCCGGGCGTCACCGCTCTACGCCGTGCCCGAGGTCCTGCCGCCGTTGCTCATCCAGGTGGGCGGCGACGAGATCCTGCTGGACGACGCGCGGCGCTATGCGCAGGCGGCCGCGGACAAGGGCGGCGAGGTGCGGCTCGATATCTTCGAAGGGCTGCACCACGTCTTCCAGGGTGCGACGAGAGACCTGCCGACCGCGCGCCGCGCGCTCGACGAGGTGGCGGCGTTCCTGAGCCGCCACTGGGCCTAGCGCGACACGTTCAGAAGAGGAGCCAAGACCAACCAGATCCCGGCGCTCTTGCGAGAGCGCGGCTTAACCCGGTTTTCCGTTCCCCTGCGCCTTGGACCCCAATGAAGCGGCATCCCTCACCGTGGCAGAACTGCACAGACAGACCCGGCGAATTGCACGGTGACGGTTTGCTCATTTCTCGTATGCCGCTGGACGAGGCCGATTTCACGCGTGAAGGTATCGTCTCCAAGAGACAACGCGCGCACGGTCTCCGGTATATGCAGCGCGGACGATTGCGGGATGAGCGCAATGCCTGCCCCGTGCGCCACGAGCCCGACGATTCCCTGCAATTCATCCAGTTCGACCACGTCCTGCACCGTCACGCGAATCCTTCTGAGAAAGCGGTCGACAAGGCGGCCTCCAAAGGAGCTCCGCTCGTATCGGATAAAGGGCTCTGACTTGAGCAGCGTGCGCCACGGCCGGTCCGCAAGCTCGCGCGGGACCAGCAGCACGAAGGTTTCGGTGAGCAGCGTGCGCCATTGCAATTCGGCCGGCAACGCGAAAGGGGGTTTGATGATCACCGCGACGTCGACCTCGCCGGAGTCCACCTGCGCGAGCAAGTTGAGCGACACGCCGGGAACCACGCGGATTCGCCACCCGGGCGAAGTCCGCCGGAACAATTCGATTGCGCTGACGAGAAACGAAGCCTGTGCAGAAGCAATAGCCCCCACCCGCAGCAGGCCGGACTGTTCCGCCGTGCCGCCACGCGCGGCGAGGCGTGCGTAAACCGACAACAATTCCTCGGCCGTGTCGACCGTCTGCTTGCCGGCGGCATTGAGCGTGGCCGAGCGTCCGGTCCGGTCGAATAGCAGGAAACCCAGGTCCTCCTCCAGCCGCTGGATCTGCGCGCTGACAGCCGATTGCGTCAGTCCAATATGCGCCCCGGCACTCGCGAACGTCCCGAAACGCACCACCGCCAGAAAGGTTTTCAGCTCTCGCATCATGGTTTTATCGACCGCTTTGGTGGATCTTTGGCAGGTTTTGATTAATCAATTTTATTGATGCTGAGCTAAAAAAACTATCATTATTCAACTATTCTCGTTGCCCCTAAACTGTCCATCCATGGCGTGACATCCATTTTTCGCGCACCATGAAGGCGGTGCGGACGGACCTCGTCCGCGTCGTCGAATACGTAATTCAACCGATATCCGAGCCTGCCATGAGCGACACCACTGCTGCCATTTCCCCATTTCATCTCGCCTTTCCGGTCCATGACATTGCGGCCGCCCGTGAATTTTATGGCGACCTGCTCGGTTGCCCGGAAGGCCGCAGCTCTGCCGACTGGGTGGACTTCAATTTCTACGGGCACCAGATCGTGGCCCATCTCGCGCCGGACGAAATCGGTCATCGGAAGACGAGCGCGGTAGACGGCGATGCAGTCCCGGTCCGGCACTTCGGCGTGGTGTTGCCAATGGATCAGTGGCAAGCGACATCGGACAAACTCACGGCGGCCGGAGTGGAATTCATCATCGAGCCGCATGTGCGCTTCAAGGGCGAAGTCGGTGAACAGGCGACCATGTTTTTCCTGGACCCGTCGGGCAATGCGCTAGAGATCAAGGCGTTTGCGAACATCGCTTCGCTGTTTGCGAAGTAACACCGGCCGCCATCTCCACGTAGCGAACCGATGCACTGAACTGCTGCGTCAGCCGGGCAATCCGGCTGACGCAGCGTGGCCGTTCCTCGATCATTTGTCCGCGGATGTGGTCCAGCAGGCATACCGGCCTGCCGGGATCGCGGCAAGCTACGGCCATTACCGGATGCAGCCGCCTGGTTTGCCCATCGCACGGTCGCCACGGTCGTTATGTAGCCCGCCATTCCCGGCGAACGACCCGATGAAACGCACCAGGCGCAACAGTCCGTTGTATTCGGGTGTTTCAGGGGTATTAGCGTGAACCGGGGAACAGGACATGAATAACGAAAGCACCCGCAAGCTGTTTCGGGAGGCCATGGCGTACCTGTCGGCGGCCGTCAACATCATCACCACGGACGGTCCGCGCGGCCGCTGTGGCATGACCGCCAGCGCGGTGTGTTCGGTTACCGACACGCCGCCCACCATGCTTGTCTGCGTGAACCAGTCCAGCGCGGCGCATGCCGTGCTCGCGGGCAATGGCAACGTCTGTATCAACGTGCTGCCTGCCGATCACCAGGAGCTGGCGCGTCATTTCGCCGGCATGACCAATCTGCCGATGAGCGAACGATTCGAGCAGCAGGCATGGACTGCTGGACGCCTCGGCTTGCCCGTTCTCGCCGATGCACTCGCCAGCCTTGAAGGCCGCATTGTCGATACCAAAACGGTTGGTTCGCACTCCGTGATGTTCGTGGAAGTGGCGGACATCGTCGTGCGCGGCGACGGTGACAGCCTGATTTATTTCGGCCGCCACTTCCATAGGCTGGCTCGCACGGCGCCTGCGCTTTGCTGAATTTTCCTGGTTGAATATGTCGTGCGGATTACTGAGGTTCGCAGACCACGCTGAACCTCACCAGCGTGGTGGCGCCGAACGTGTTGCTCAACGCGACGTCGGCGGCGTCGCGGCCTCGCGCCATCAATACGCGTCCGGTGCGCGGCGCATTGTTGCGCGGATCGAATGTCTGCCACGTGTTGCCCAGATACACCTCGATCCAGGCGCAGAAGTCCATGGGTGCGTAGGGCGGTGGCAAACCGACATCGCTGATATACCCCGTGCAATAACGTGCCGGAATGTTCATCGTGCGGCATAACGCGACGGCCAGATGAGCAAAGTCCCGGCACACGCCCACGCCTTCCCGGTACGCTTCGAACGCCGTCTTGGTCGGACGCGCGCAGTTGTAGTCGAACCGTATGTGCCCGTGAACGTAGTCGCAAATAGCCTGCACCCGGGCGCGTCCGAGCGGCGTATGGCCGAACATCTGCCAGGCGGCATCGGACAGCAAATCGGTCTCGCAATAGCGGCTGCCGAGCAGGAACTGCATGCACTCGTCGGGCAGTTCTTCAACGGCATGCTGATAACCGTTTGGCTCCGGCAACTCCATATAAGGCGGCACGTCGATCAATCCCTGCGTGGATAGCGTAAGCCAGCCTTGCGGTGCAACCAGCCGGCTGCACAGGTTGCCGAATGAATCGTGATACTGCGAGTAGGGCACCGGCGGGTTGACCCTCAGGATGTCCGGGACGAGGATGTTCTGCGCCCGCGATGCGTGCATGTTCAACATCAGCAGCATCGGGGTTGGCTGCACGCATTCGTAGACCAGTTCGTAACCAACGCGGAGCTTCATCGGACTGACCTTTTTAGGTTGGGGCGCATGAGTGGCCGGGGAGTTAATGCATCGACATCGACATCGGCATCGACCTCGCTTGCTTCACCAGGACGATGTTCAAGGCGGAGTTAAAACCATCGAACTCCTGATTAATTTCCGATCAACCCGCTGCCGCCGGCTGATCCTGCTTGATGTCTTGCTGAACGTCGGCAGTCGCTTCGTCCGCTTGTTTCGGGGCACTCGCGCTCGCAATCACCCTATGCACGAAACGCAGTTTGGCGACGACCTTTGGCGAGAGCGTGAACGGATACGCATCGGCCAGGCCCAGGCTTCGATTCAAGCTGTTCAATGCGTACATCAGCGGAAACCATTGCTTCATGAGGTTATCGAAACTGGTGTTCTCGACCGGCTCGATCTCGGTAAGCGACGGTTCATTGTCGGACTTTGGATCGAGCTTGAATCCGCATGCGGCGGCGGTGTCCACCGTATCGACGATATGCAGGTAATGTGCCCACGTCTCCGCCCAGTCTTCCCACGGATGCGTGGTGGCGTACGCGCTCACATAAGACTGGTCCCAGTCGGCTGGCGGTCCATTGTCGTAATGGGCCTGGAGTGATTGAGCGTAGTCGGCGCGCTCATCGCCGAACATCTCGCGAAACGGTTCTTCCCAACTGGTGTTCGATACGAGCCGGTCGAAATAGTAGTGGCCTATCTCATGCCGGAAATGCCCGAGCAAAGTCCGGTACGGCTCGTGCATATCCGCGCGCATGCGTTCGCGCAGGGCGTCATCGGCTTCGGCGATGTTCATCGTAATGAGGCCGTTGTCGTGACCGGTCAGGACCTTCGCCCCCATCTCGCCGTCTTCCAGAAACTCGAACTGCAACCCGGTTTCCGGATTGGTTCGCCGTGAGTCCGTGTTCAGCCCGAGTGCCGAGAGCGCGAACAGCAAGCGCCGCTTGGCCGTCTCCAGCTTGTACCAGTAGACACGATTGTTTGGCAGGGTGAGGTTGGGGATGGTCTGCGTCAGGCTGCACGCCGGGCACAATACGTCGGGCGAGTCGGCCGGAATCATCCAGTTGCAGACATTCTCGAGCGCGTAGTTATTGCACTGCCGAAACAGCGCGCCGTTCGCCGATGGATTCAGGGCCCGCCACAGCGTGTCCCCGGCCGGTTCGAACGCGCAAACTTCGGACAATTCAGGCACGAAGCCCAGCAACGCGGCACAGGATTCGCATTTCACGTTCTCGAAAAAAACGTGATGCTGGCAACGGCCGCAATGGAATGTTTTCATATTGAAGAGATAGGCTGGAATGCAGCGCGTAATGGCTTGTTGAAAGCTATCAAGCAAGCCACGTGCCGCCGCAGGAACGGTCCTGGTCAGAGGCAAAGGGCGTTTTACGCGCTAGTTTGGTGCATCGGCGGACGCTGGAAACGATTTAATCGCAGTATTGAGTGCATGGAAGTTCCCGGGATCCTTGCCCGATGGTGCATTCGACCAAACGGCATGGAGTTTGCTTTTGAAGAGTGCCAAAATTCGTCCAGGAGTCAGGTGTGTCAATCCGTGTCGCGTTGAACCATGTCACGCACTACCGTTATGACCGCCTAGTCGGCCTTTCACCGCAGGTCGTGCGCCTGCGGCCTGCGCCGCATTGCCGTACGCCGATCGTTTCGTATTCGATGCGGGTCGAGCCAACCGACCATTTCATCAACTGGCAGCAGGACGCGTTCGCCAACTATCAGGCGCGGCTGGTCTTTCCCGAGAAAACCCGGGAATTCAAGATCACGGTCGATCTGGTCGCCGAAATGGCGGTGTACAACCCCTTCGACTTCTTCCTTGAGCCCTACGCCGAGAAATTCCCGTTCGCGTACGAACCGGAACTCGCGGCTGAGTTGGCGCCGTATCTGATCAAGCGCGAGCCCACGCCGTTGCTGGCGAAGTTTGTCGAGAGCATCGACCGGACGCCCAAGATAACGGCCGATTTCCTGGTCGAACTGAACCAGCGGCTGCAGCACGACATTGGCTACGTGATCCGCATGGAACCCGGCGTTCAGACGCCGGAAGAGACGCTCGAAAAAGCGTTGGGATCGTGCCGCGACACCGGTTGGCTGCTCGTCGAAACCTTGCGTCAGCTCGGGCTGGCGGCGCGTTTCGTTTCGGGTTACCTGATCCAGCTCACCCCCGACCAGAAGTCCCTCGATGGCCCGAGCGGCACCGAAGTCGACTTCACCGACCTGCACGCGTGGTGCGAAGTCTTCCTGCCCGGCGCGGGCTGGATCGGACTCGACCCGACCTCCGGGCTGCTGGCCGGCGAGGGGCATATCCCCGTCGCCTGCACGCCTGAACCGGGGAGCGCCGCGCCTATCTCCGGCGCTGTCGATGAAAGCGAAGTCGAGTTCGAGCACATCATGCAGGTGCAGCGCGTACTCGAAACGCCACGCGTGACGAAGCCGTACACGGAAGAAGTGTGGAGCGCGGTGCAGAAGATGGGCGCGCAAGTCGACCAGGAACTGACCGACATGGACGTGCGCCTGACGATGGGCGGCGAGCCCACGTTCGTCGCCGTGAGCGACCGCGATGCGGCCGAATGGAACACCGACGCGCTCGGGCCGACGAAGCGCGGTTATGCCGTCTCGCTGATGGACAAGTTGCGTGCACGTTATGGCGTAGGCGGTTTTCTGCATCTCGGCCAAGGCAAGTGGTATCCGGGCGAGCAGTTGCCGCGTTGGGCCATGTCGCTGTACTGGCGCGCAGATGGCGAGCCGATCTGGGAAGACCCCAAGCTGTTCGCCGATGAACGCGATCCCGGCAACTACACAGCCGAAGATGCGCGGCGGTTCATCGAGCATCTGGCGAGCAAGGTCTCGCTGGATCCGTCGTATATCCAGCCCGGCTACGAAGACACGTTCTACTACCTGTGGCGTGAACGTCGTCTGCCGGTGAACGTGGACCCGTTCGAATCCGAACTCGACGACGAGATGGAACGCATGCGCTTGCGTCGCGTATTCGATGCAGGCTTGTCGCAGGTGACGGGTTATGTGATGCCTATTGCACGCGAGCGCGATGTTCCGATGCAAGCGCCGACATGGGTCAGCGGCCCCTGGTTTTTCCGCGATGGCCGCATGTACCTGATTCCCGGCGACTCGCCGATGGGTTACCGCTTACCGCTCGAATCGCTGCCGTGGGTGAGTGCGGGGGACTATCCGTATCAGCATCCGCACGATCCGTTCGGGCCGCCTGCGCCGTTGCGTCAGGCGATGGAATTGCGCATGCAATATCGCGGTGAAGCCGTGGTTGGGGAGAGCGTAGGCGCAAGCGCGGGTGAAGGTGTGGGCACTGAAACTGGCGTGGCCGCAGGCACCGGACACGCGCCTGCAACGTCAACGTCAACCCGCGAGCCGTCGCGCGGAGAGTCTGCTTCGTGGATCCGGCGTACGGCTTTGTGTGTTGAAGCGCGCGATCCGGCGCGTGCGGCAGGACCTGACGTGGAAGAGAAATCGTTTGGAAGCGGCAAGAGCCTGTTGCATGTGTTCATGCCGCCGCTGACCGAACTCGATGACTACCTCGACCTGCTGGCGGCCATCGAAGCAACCGCTGCCGATCTGCACATGAAAGTGGTGATAGAGGGGTATCCGCCGCCACGCGATGCCCGTCTCAAGATGCTGCAAGTTACGCCGGACCCGGGCGTGATCGAGGTGAACATTCATCCGGCGTCGAGCTGGGATCAGCTCGTCGATCACACCGAGTTCCTGTATCAATCGGCGCATGAAAGCTACCTCAGCACCGAGAAGTTCATGACCGATGGGCGACACACGGGCACGGGCGGCGGCAATCACTTCGTGCTCGGCGGCGCAACGCCTGCCGACAGCCCTTTCCTGCGACGTCCCGACCTGCTTGCAAGCCTGATCGCGTACTTCATCAACCATCCGTCGATGTCGTACCTGTTCTCGGGATTGTTCCTCGGACCGACCAGCCAGGCACCGCGTGTTGACGAAGCACGCAACGATCAGCTTTATGAACTGGAGATCGCCTTCAAGGAGATCGAGCATCAGCTCGAACGTCTGGGCGGACGCGACAGTGCATTGCTGCCGCCGTGGCTGATCGACCGGACGTTGCGCAACCTGCTGATCGATGTGATCGGCAACACGCACCGCGCGGAATTTTGCATCGACAAGCTGTATTCCCCCGATGGTCCCACCGGCCGCCTCGGCCTGCTTGAACTGCGGGGCTTTGAAATGCCGCCGCACGCCCGCATGAGCCTCGTCCAGCAGTTGCTGCTGCGCGCGCTGGTCGCGCGGTTCTGGGACAAGCCGTACACCACGCGCCTCACGCGTTGGGGCACGGAACTGCATGATCGTTTCCTGCTTGGCACGTTTATCGAAATGGATTTCCACGATGTCATCGCGGACCTCAATGAAGCCGGTTATGCGTTCGATGCCGCGTGGTTCGCACCGCATTTCGAGTTCCGTTTCCCGATGGTGGGAGCGGTCCAGACGAACGGGATCGAACTGGTGGTGCGCAGCGCGCTGGAGCCGTGGCACGTGATGGGCGAGCAGGGGTCGCCGGGCGGGACGGTGCGCTATGTGGATTCGTCGGTGGAACGGCTCGAAGTGCGCGTGCTCGGGCTCAACGACAACCGCCATGTGGTGACGGTCAACGGCGTGCCGCTACCGTTGCAACCCACCGGACGGGTAAGCGAGCATGTGGCCGGCGTGCGCTTCAGGGCATGGTCCCAGCCGACGGCGCTGCATCCGTCGATTGGCGTGGATGCACCGCTTACCTTTGACATAGTTGACACTTGGAGCAACCGGTCTATCGGCGGATGCCGGTATCATGTAGCCCATCCGGGTGGCCGCAATTACGTGACCTATCCGGTCAACGCATACGAGGCGGAAAGCCGGCGGCGCGCGCGCTTTTTCAGAATCGGCCATACGCCTGGACGGATGGTCGTGGAAGAACCGAAGCGCAGCCTGGAGTTTCCGTTCACGCTCGATTTGCGCCGACGGTAGCCTCATCAACTCTTCAACGGTAGCTGCTCAATTTGGCCTTCCAATCCACGCTTCCGTTTGAAGCAATCACGAACCGCGCGAGTGTGTCGTCACACCTTCGCGCGGTACCGGCCCGGGAGGGTCATTGGGACGAACTGCGCGACGCGTCGGGCCAGTTGCGCGCTCCCTGGCGGCAATTCTTCGATGCGCTCGGCGACGACGGCATAGCCGGCCTCGACCGGGCGACCGCTTCCATCGCGCAGCAGGTCCGCGACAACGACATCAGCTACAACGTCTACGCGGACAAGGGCGAGCCGCGTCCGTGGGCGCTGGACCTGCTGCCGTTTCTTATCGATGAAGGCGAGTGGTCGGTGATCGAGCGCGCGGTGACGCAGCGCGCGAAGCTCCTCAATGCAATCGTTGCCGATATCTACGGGCCGCAGACGCTGCTGCACGATGGCCTGCTGCCGCCCGCGCTGGTGTTCGGGCACCCAGGCTATCTGCGCTCGGTGAAGGGCTTCGTGCCTCCCGGCGCGCAGTATCTGCAACTGGTGGCCGTAGACCTGACGCGTGCTCCCAACGGCACCTGGACCGTGATGGCGCACCGCACCGAAGCGCCGTCCGGACTCGGTTATGCGCTGGAAAACCGGTTGATCGTTTCCGACGTATTCACCGAGCCGTTCCGTTCCATGAAGGTCCGGAGGCTCGCCCCGTTCTACTCGCAACTGATCGCCGCGCTGGTCCAGGGCGGCCGGGCGATGATGTCGGGCGAAGGCTCGCCGCACATCGCATTGCTGACGCCTGGGCCTTTCAGCGAAACCTTCTTCGAGCACGCGTTCCTTGCGCGTTATCTCGGCGTTACGCTGGTCGAAGGCAAGGACCTGACCGTGCGCGACGACATGCTGTTCCTCAAGACATTCGCCGGACTGGAACGGGTTCACGTACTGATGCGCCGCCTGGACGATGCATTCTGCGATCCGGTCGAATTGCGCGCCGATTCCACCATCGGCGTGCCGGGCCTGTTGCAGGTGATGCGGGCCGGCAACGTGATGGTGTCCAACGTGCCGGGTTCGGGTTTTGTCGAATCGCCGGCGCTGCATGGTTTCCTGCCGGCCATCTCGCGTGCGCTGCTGCGCGAGCCCCTGGAACTCGCCAGCGTGCCCACCTGGTGGTGCGGTGAAGCAGCGGCGCGCGAAGCGGTGCTGGCACGTCTGGACAAGGCATTCGTGATTCCCACCTGGCCGGGCTTGCCGCTCAACGGCGGCGGTCCGCGCGGTTTCGGCGACGGCCTGCAACCGCTGGCCGGCTGGCGCGCGCGGATCGACGCCATGCCTGATGCGTTCACCATCCAGAACCTGTTCCCGAGTTCACACGCGCCGCGTTATGAAGACAACACGCTGACGGGCCGGCCGTCGGTGCTGCGTGTTTATGCGATTGCGAACATCGATGGCGGCTGGTCCGTGATGCCGGGCGGATTTACGCGGCTTGGGGCTGAGCGCCAACCGTCGGTATCGATGCAATACGGCAGCAGCAGTGTCGACACCTGGGTGCTGTCGAGCAAGCCGGGTTCAACCTTCTCGCTGCTCCCCACGCCTATTAAGCCCGCCGACCTTGCGCGCAAGCATCGGACGGTATCGAGCCGCGCTGCGGAAAATCTCTTCTGGGCCGGACGATACGGAGAACGCGCCGAGAACAACGTGCGGCTGCTGCGCGTGATCCTCTCGTCTATTGATAGCAACGACTCCGAGGGCATGCTGGAGACCATGGTGGACCTCGCGTGGCAGAGCGGCCTTCTGCCGCCGGGCACGCCGCTCCAGGGGCACACCGCGCGCGGGCTCGAACGTTTGCTGGTCGCCAATATAGGCGAGAACGGCACGGCGGCGAGTATCGGCCAGAACCTGGCGAGCCAGGTGCGCGCGAGCAGCGAAATCCGCGGACGTCTTTCGACCGATCACTGGCGCACCATCCTCGCCGCGCGAAACGATTTCCGCGACGCCATCCAGCAGTTCAAGCCGGGACCGGGCGTGGAGCGTTACGACCGGGTGAAGCTGACGCGAACGCTTGAAGCACTATCGACGCAACTGCTCGCGATCAGCGGCGCGCAGGGCGACCGCATGACGCGCGATGAAGCGTGGAAGCTGGTGTTCGCGGGAAGGCATATCGAACGGGTATGGACGATGACCACCTTCCTGCGCGTAGTCGCCGAGCATGGCCAGATGACGACGCCGGCCGGGTTCGATCTGCTGCTGCAATTGTTCGACAGCACGCTCACGTATCGATCGCTTTATCCGGGGCGTTTCGAGGTTCCCGCGCTGATCGACCTGCTGGTGGTCGAGCCGACCAATCCGCGCGGGCTGTACGGTGTGTATTCGCGCTTGTGCACGAAGCTCAACGAGATTTCGATTGCGGCCGGCAATACAAATCACGGCGCGTTCAGCGACGCAACGCTGTTGCTGAAATCGTTGCGAGGACTTGAGCAACTCTGCACGACCGACGAGGAGGGCAACTATGGCGAACTCATCCAGGCCTGCGAGGCACTCGGCGATCACGTGAGCGCCGCTGCGCATGAAATCAGCGCACGTTACTTCAGCCACGCGAATACGCAGGCATTGCAGGTGTCGTCGTGAAGATTCCGAAAACCGTGTTGTGGGTGTCGCACCGCACGACCTACCGCTATTCAACGTACGTGGAAACAGCTCAGCATCTCGCGACTATCCGGCCGCAGAATTGCGCATGGCAACGCGTGATCTCACACACCGAAAGCATTGATCCGAAGCCGCCGTACATCAATAGTCGCGTCGATACCTTCGGTAACGACGTGCTGTATTTTTCGCTCGAGTCACCGCACCGCTCGTTGCAGATGGTCAGCGAAACGACCGTTGAACTGACGCCGCGATGGGCTTCGCTCGATCCGGCGACCACGCCGGCGTGGGACGAGGTCGCGAAGGGTATGCGTTTTAGCGCCAGTGCGCCGTTTCGCCCTGAGACAGAGTTTTGCTTTGCGTCGCCCAATATCAGTCTCGGACAGGACCTGCGGGATTACGCGCTGGAGAGCTTTCCCGCGGGCAAGCCGCTGGCGGAAGGCGCGATTGACTTGATGCACCGGATTCACGGGGACTTCAAGTACAAGCCGTTGGCAACGTCCTATGACACGCCTGCGCATCGCGCGTTTGAAATGCGCCGGGGCGTCTGTCAGGATTTTGCGCAGGTGATGATCGGCTGCATGCGTGCGCTCGGGTTGCCGGCCCGGTACGTGAGCGGATATTTGCGCAATGATCCCGCGCCGGGGCAGGAGAAGCTGATCGGCGCGGATGCATCGCATGCTTGGGTGTCGGTGTTTTGTCCCGGCAGCGGCTGGATCGATCTTGATCCGACAAACGACGTGCTCGCCGATCTCGAACATGTGACGCTCGCCACGGGGCGGGACTATAGCGACGTATCGCTGCTGCGGGGGATGATTCTCGGCGGCGGGTCACATCGGATCGATGTGGGGGTGACAGTGCTGGCGCTGGACGCTGAAGCTGAGGCTGGTTCCGACGCCGATTAATTGAGGGTTATGCGCTCGCGCCAGACGCACCGCGAGCGCTCGCCTCACTTATCTAACCGTAAATAACCGCACGGCGTCATCGAGCACATCGGCTCGTTCGGCCAGCCGTTGCGCAGTCACGGCAGCTTGCTCGACCAGCGCGGCGTTCTGCTGCGTTGAACCGTCCAGATGCGCTACCGCCTGGTTCACTTGACGAATGCCCTCGGCCTGTTCGCTGCTCGCATTCGCCACCTCTCCGATGATTGTCGACACCCGCAGCACGGCCGCGTCGATTGCATGCATCTGGAGGGTTGTGCGTGACACCAGGTCGGTCCCTTCCGCGATCTGTGCCACGCTTGTTTCCACCACCGCCTTGATCTCCTTCGCCGACGCCGCGCACCGTTGCGCCAGGTTGCGCACTTCTGTTGCGACCACCGCGAACGAGCGGCCCGCTTCGCCTGCACGCGCTGCTTCCACCGCCGCGTTCAATGCGAGGATATTCGTCTGGAACGCGATACCGTCGATCACGCCGATAATGTCCGCGATACGCTGCGACGCCGTGTTGATGCCGGCCATGGTCTGCTCGACCTGGATCGCGATCTTGCCGCCATCGCTGGCTGCGGTCTGCGCGTCCTTCACCAGATCCAGCGCGCGCACGCTCGCGTCCGCGTTGCCCTTTACCGTGGCGGTCAACTGGTCCATCGTCGCGGCGGTTTGCTGCAGCGACGCAGCCTGCAATTCGGTCCGGCGCGACAGATCCATGTTGCCGCTCGAAATTTCCCGCGTGGCATCCATCATCCCGCCGATTTGCCCGCGTACATCGAGGACCATTGCGGACAGGTTCGCCTTGAGCTGGTTCAGCGCGCGCTGGACGTCGCCGAGGTCGTCGCGAGCGCCGGTTTCCATCGCCGCCGTCAGATCGCCGGCCGCCATGCGCGCGGCAAATCGGGACATGATGCGCACGGGCGCGCCCACGTGATGTGAAACGGTCACCCAGCCGATGGCGCCCGTCAGTGCGCTCACGCCAAAGGCGATCCACAAGGGCAGCGGCGGAAGTCCCTGGTAGGCGATCAACCCGGTCGCGAGCACCGCCAGCGGTCCGGCTGCATAGCCAATCGCAATACGCGACGCGACCGGCATGCGCATCAGTTCCCCAAGCTTGCCGGCCAGGCCGGTGCGTACAAGCGCGCCTCGTTTCAGGCGCAGCGAACCCATTGCGCCGGCCTGCATCCGCGCATACAGGCCGGACGCGCTTGCTACTTCGTCGCGGCCCGGCTTCACGCGCACGCTAAGAAAACCGACGGCCTTGCCATGCTCGATCACCGGCGTCACGTTCGCGCGAACCCAGTAGTAATCACCATTCTTGCGACGGTTCTTGACTAGGGCAGTCCACGGGCGACCTTCCTGGATCGTCGACCACATGTCGGCGAAAGCCTCGCGGGGCATGTCGGGGTGGCGGATCAGATTGTGCGGCTGGCCGATGAGTTCTTCTCTCGAATAGCCGGAGACTTCGACAAAGGCGGGATTGCAGTATTTGATGTTGCCTGAAAGATCCGTGGCCGAAACGAGCATGTCTGATGCGGGAAAGTCGTACTCCTGCTGCGAGACGGGCTGGTTATTGCGCATTTATTGTGTCCTTTCTTCGATCTGGAACGTAACGCGAGAACGCGTTTCGCGTTACAAGGACATAACGGCAGTTAACCCCTTTAACTTGAAAGGTTTTTACGTTTAAGAGATGGCGTGCGGTGTTACGCCGCAGGAAACTGCGCGCGCGACAACGCGTTTTTGGCTGCATGGCTGGCTCGGATGACGGCTTGAATCCTTCGCCAGCGCTCACTCACTTAGGCGGAGTGCTCTCGAAAGCAGACTGTTGCTCCGCGAATGCGGAGAGCGATTGGATCGCTTATTTCGTGCTCCGTCGCCTCATTCTTGAATCATTCTCACCTCATTCTTGAATCAAAAATGGCCCCTCAAATCAAATTTTGATTTAAGATTGATTCAAGAATCATTCTTGAATCATTTTTAGGTGGCCACCATGGCAAAGCGCGAGCTGTACAGCGCCATTTCGGACCTTCTTGTGAGACGGGCAGCAGCAGGCCAGGATCTGTTATCACGCCGCGAGATAGCCGAGGCAATGGGCGCTCCGTCAGCAACGGTCCTGCGCTATCTGGACAGACTCATCGGCGATGGCAAGGTCGAACGGGTTGGAGCAACTTCCGCCGTCCGTTACAGGTTACCGGGGCGCAAAGTCGAACCCATGGCTTCAGTGGCGGCTGCGAGCCCGGCCAAGGCGAAACTGACGGCTTCGCCCGCATGGTCTGAGGCTGCTGCGGCGCTTATCGACGAACTGAACGTCCCGCTGGGGGCGCGTCAGCCCATCAGCTATCAACGGCATTTTGTTGACGGTTACGTGCCAAACCAGAGCTACCTTCTTCCCCAAGCGCTCGCCGACGATCTGTATCAAGAAGGACGATCACCGGGCCAGCAACCCGCCGGCACGTACGCGCGCAAGGTCATCGAGCCGCTGCTGATCGATTTATCCTTCTCCTCCTCACGTCTTGAGGGCAATCGATATTCGAGGCTCGACACCGAGGTCTTGTTCGACGCGGGAACCGCCGATCCGGCCGATAAAGACGCCACCATGTTGCTTAACCATAAGAGGGCGATCGAGTTCCTGATCGACGACGTGCCATCGTACGGATTGACTGCGATGGTCATTCGCAATCTGCACACGTTGCTGATGCAAGGACTACTTAATGATGAGGGCGCACTTGGCTCGATTCGCGAAAGAGTCGTGAATATCAGCAATACCGTTTATATCCCGTCTCATGTGCCTTCTTTGCTTGGTGAAATGCTGGAGCAGATCACCGAGAAGGCGCGTCACATTAAGAATCCGGTCGAAGCCGCGTTTTTCCTTTGGGTGAACCTGGCCTACCTCCAGCCTTTCGAGGACGGCAACAAACGAACCAGCCGCCTCAGTGCCAACATCCCGTTGCTGCTGTACAACTGCGCGCCGCTCAGCTTTCTGGATGTGGGTGACGAAGACTATGCCCGTGCAAAAATCGGTGTCTATGAGCGGCTCGACACGAGTATTGCAGCCGATCTTTTTGCCTGGACTTATCGCCGCTCCATTGCCAAGTACGCAGCGCAGATCGACGCCGCCGGAGTGCCAGATCCGTTCCGTGCAAGGTATCGCGAAGCCATCAATGAGATGGTCTCGCGGATCGTGCGGGATCGGGAAGCACTGGGAACCGTTATCGCAGAGTTCAAGCTTCGGGACGACGAAGCGGTGCGCCTTATCGACATGGTGAGAGGCGACATTTCCAGGCTCGGCGAACACAACTTTGCCCGTTACAGGTTGCGGCTGAAGGAGCTGGAGCAATGGATATTGGCCGGTCGCCCATTGATCGAGTAGCAAGAGCGATTGTTTCGGCACGTTAGCCGGAAACGCTGGAATCCACCCGTGAAAATACCTAAGAATTTTGAATGCTGACCGCTTACTCTTAAGCCTCTGTTTACCTATCATGAAGAGGTAAGTGCAGAGGACGCGGGAGGGCATCATGGACGAGTTTGTGAACACGGTAATGGATATCCTTGGATCCGCGTCGCGACTAACCTTGCACAGTTCCGCCATCGATTTAATCAACGTACTGGTCGGTCTCGGCGGCTTGGCGCTGGTGGCAATTATCCTGTTAATTAACGAGTCGAAATGGCCCGCTCAAAAACGCGAGCGCACGACTGAGCATCCTCGGCATTGGTGGATGCATCATCGGCACTGAATAGAGCAGGGCGTAGCCAAAGCCAAAGCCAAAGCCGGCTACGAAGCTCTATGTTGGCCGCGCTGCTGCTCACGCTCAGGTCTGGTCGGAAGAAGCGAGCCAAAACGATCCTTCCATCACGCTGACACATTTGCCGCCAATGCGGACTCTTGTCTTGCCGTTGTCAGTATCCACGCTGGCGATCAAGATGCTCGGCCGCCCCATGTCTACGCCTTGACCCACGCGCAGCACCAGATCCGATTGTCCCTGGACCTGGGCGACGAGCGCCGCCATGGCGGCCGTTGCGCTGCCTGTCGCCGGGTCTTCCGTCATGCGAGGCGTGAACATGCGGGCTTGCAGATCGCAGTCAGCGTTAGTCGCGTCGCGGCTTGCATCGCGTGTATAGGCGTAGATGGATACAGCGCCGTCAATGGGCAGCAAGCCTTTGTAAGCGACGAGGTTGGGTGTACACCGGCGCAGTGCATCCCGGGACGCAAGTTCAACAACGACGAACGGGAGGCCGACCGAGGCGACCTGTGGTGGGTGAGCGTCGACGAGGATATCGGCGGGATCGAGGGAAAGACAAGCTGCTACGCGCTCCCGCGGCACGTGCGACAGCCGGGCGAGCGGCTCTGGCGCAATGAGCTCAGCCCCGACCAGCTTCCCGTCTTCTTTCAGTTGAGTAACCGGAACCAGACCCGCGGCCTCCTCAAACACGAGTTGATCTCGCAGAGGCGTCTGACCCGATGCCGCTCTCGCAGCCAGCACAAACGCCGTACCGATGTTCGGATGTCCGGCGAAAGGAATTTCGCGGCTCGGTGTAAAGATTCTCACCCAGGCCGTGTTGGCAGGATCGCGGGGCGGCAATACAAATGTGGTTTCGCTATACCCAAATTCTGCTGTGATCGCCTGCATCTGGTTTGCCGACAAACCTTCAGCGTCCAACACGACAGCGACCGGATTGCCTTTGAATTTTTCGTCTGTGAATACATCGGCTGTGACATAGCGACGGTCCATGAGTGCTTCCCTGGTTTGATAGTGCTGACCAATAACGAGCCGTTATTATTGCTTCACGGACCGCCAAGGCGCCCTATACAGATAGGCGAGGATGGATCGGGCCAGTCACTTTGATTCGATGCGCTCATGGCCCGCCAATAAGGCCGCTTCACTCAGTCCGAAGCAATCCGCGTTTGCGCAACATGGGTTCGGCGCGTGGATCGCGGCCACGAAAAGCGCGGAACGCCGAGCCTTGTTCGCGGCTGTCGCCAGCGCTGTACACGTATCGATGCAGCTTGTCCGCCAGCGTGGGATCGAATGCGTTGCCGGCTTCTTCGAATGCATCGAACGCGTCGGCTTCCAGGACCTCCGCCCACATGTAGACGTAATACCCGGCGGCGTAATATCCGCCGCTGAAGATATGGCCAAAGTGGGGCAGCCGATGGCGCATGCCCACCTCGCGTGGAACGCCGAGACGCTCCCGCTCAGCTATCTCGAACCGGGCGATGTCGATGCCATCAAGATCGTTCCGCAGATGCAGCGCCATATCGATCAAAGCTGACGATGTATAGGCGACTGTCTGAAACCCCTGGTTGAAAGTCTGGGAAGCTCGGATACGCTCGATCAACGCAGCCGGGATAGGCTCGCCAGTCGTTACATGACGCGCGTGCTTCGCAAGCACTTCCGGCACCGTGGCCCAGTTTTCCATCAACTGGGAAGGAAGTTCCACATAGTCTTGCGGGACATTGGTACCCGACAGGCGACCGTAGTTCACATCGGACAGCAAGCCATGCAGGCCGTGGCCGAACTCGTGAAACAGCGTGCGTACGTCATCGAAACTCAGCAGCGTCGGACCATCGTCGGTGCGGGCGAAGTTGTTGTTGTTCACCACGATCGGCGTCACCTTGCCGCCATGACGCCTTTGCTTGCGATAAACGTGCATCCACGCGCCGCCCTGTTTATTAGGCCGCGCATAGTTGTCGCCAAGGAAGAGTCCCACCTGTTCAGCTCCGCGGCGCACCTCCCACAGGCGCACGTCCGGGTGATACAGCGGCACGCCGGTCTGTTCGACAAACTGCACGCCGAACAGGCGTTCCGCGCAATCGAACATGGCGGCGAGCATAGCGTCCAGACTGAAGTACGGTTTCACTTGCGCATCGTCGAGTGCGTAGCGGGTAACCCGTACCTTCTCGGCGAGGTAATACCAGTCCCACGGTTCAATGTCGGTAGGTTCGCCCAGCGCGGCAGCCTGCGCGGCCAGTGCCTGCCGCTCCTGTTCAACGCTGGCCTTCGCCGGCTCCCATACCTGACTAAGCAGCGCATGGACCGCAGACGCCTTGCCCGCCATGCGATCGGCAAGCGCGTAATCAGCGAAGTTTTCGTAGCCGAGCAAACGTGCTTGTTCTTGCCGCAGCATCAGTATTTCTCGAGCGATCGGCCGGTTATCGCGTGCAGGGTTTTCTCCGCGGCTGGTCCAGGCGCGCCATGCCGTCTCGCGCAGATCACGGCGGGTGGACCACGTAAGAAAGGGCTGCACCAGCGAACGAGATAACGTGATCACGTAGCCCTCTATACCGCGTTCTTTTGCGGCGCTACGTGCCGACTGGCGCAGAAAATCAGGCAACCCGGCCAGTTCCGCTTCCGATGTCAACGGCAACTGGTAGCCGGATTCATCCGCGAGTATGTTTTGCGCGAACTGCGTCTGCAGATCAGCGAGCCGCGTGGCAATGGCCGCGAAACGCTCGCGGTCGAGCCCTTGCAGCGTGGCGCCCGTACGGACGAAATCGGTATGCATGCGTTGCAGCAGACGCTGCTGCTCTTCGTTAAGATCCAGCACGGCAGCTTGCCGGTGGACAGCGTCGAGCCTCGCGAAGAAACCGGCGTGCATGGAGACCTTGCTGTCGTGCATGGCCAGCAGCGGCGCCATCTCGCGCTCCACGGCCTGCAACGCGGCCGGCGACTCGGAGGCGCACAGGTTTTCGAACGTCAGCCGCACACGATCAAGCGTGGCGCCGGCGGCATCGAACGCGGCCACGGTGTTGTCGAATGTGGGCGCGGCCTGATTTTCAACAAGTGCATCAATTTCCGCCAGATGCTGCTCGAAGAGCACCGCGAATGCGGGTGCGAAGTGCTCGGACTGGATCTGCTTGAAGGGCGGCAATTGGTAGGGCGTTTGCCAGTCTTGTAGCAGCGGGTTGCCGTTGTCGGTCATGTCGATCTGCCTGTGGGGTATTGATGGTCGCGAAGCAAACATGATATGACATCGCGGTTAAAGGTTTTCGAGCTGGGTGTGATTGCAGCTTTGGGAGGTCTGGGCAGCGCGCCCCGCTCAAAAGTTGGATCATGAACCCTGCGGCGCGTCTCTTCCGCATCTCCTCCTATGGGATGCTGTGTCGGCTGCTTCTACCGCGCCCGGACCTGTGATCGGGCAGTAAGCAGCGAGTGCTACTCTGGATAAGTGACAATGCAAACCATTATTGTGTCGAACTGGCAGGAGTTCATGAGTCTCACCATAGAACTCGATGGCTGGGCGTTTCGCGGTCAGCAAGACGCGCGATGGCCGTTGCAAAGTTCGTTATCGCGCTACCTGTCCGCATTCGTGCCTGACCGCTCGGCGTGGCGGATTCAGGAGCAGCGCGCCATTCGCATCTTCAGGCGAAAGGCGCATAACTATCTTTCCGATGTCCGCGCGCTGTCCGACGACCTGCGTTGCCTCGGGCTGATGCAGCACCACGGTGCGCCGACCAGACTGCTCGATTTCACCAAGTCGCCGTTTGTTGCCGCGTTTTTTGCGCTCGAGCGCGCTGTGACGGACGCAGCTGTTTTCGCGGTAAACACCCCCGCGTTGTGGACGGATCGCGCAGTCCCGGTTTCGGCACCGCATCTTATACGAGAGATGATCGATCCACGCTTGCCCGGAAATTTCGAAAGGTTTTATCTTAGCGACGAAAACCCGGTGATGTGGTTTGGCGAACCCGCCGAAATGGATCAGCGGCTGATCGCGCAAGCGGGCACGTTCGTGTTGCCCGGCCTGCTGCATCAGCCGCTCGACATGATCCTTGATCAATACACCTGCAGCGACGAACTGCTGCGCAAGATCGTGTTGCCGTCGACTTTACGGGACGAAGCCATGCGTTCGTTGTACAGGATGAACATCACGAACGCATCGCTTTTCCCGGACCTCGAAGGACTGGCGCGTTCAATTGCGCTGGAACTGGAGATCGTATGGCCCGCGCAAGTGGTCAAGACGCGCGATTGATTCCGAGTCGATCGGGGACACAAACTCGGGGGAGGGTTTGCCTTCGGCATGCGTGCGTCGCGGCGCTAAGCTAGAGCGATTAGCGCCTTTATATTTTTCGATAAAATATTATGAATTGTTTGATAAACCACTAATACCATTTATCATCCCGTCATCTAGCATCGCTTGCCTGCGGTGCACTGAAAAACCATTCTGGAGTAGAAGCAGTCAGCTAGTGCTGATCGTCGACATCGCCCATACCGAGCGCATGGCGATGGCACAAACGCGACTTTTAAGATCCGCGTTTTCACATGTTTCACACGTTAATGCGTAAGCATGCTGCAGTGGTGAATTGAACCCAAACAATGCGTGGCGTGGAGACGAAAACGAATGCTCAAGCTCGGTGAGCCGAAGTCACAATTCAAAATCAGGCGTCACCCGATTAATTCTTCAGACAATATATCCAGCAATTTTCATAAGCTCCTCGATACGAGCTTAATTGGATTCGCAGTCGGCTTAGCGACATTGCCCGTTCTGATGAAACCCGCACAGCGCGCCGGTATGGGGCCGTCTCGAGCGAAAAACATTACCCGCCCGACGAACTTGCGCCGAGTAGTGGGCGCGCCCCTGTCCAGGTTTATGCCAGCAACACCACTGCCATTTCATGCAAGGCGCTGCCTTCTGCAGAAATAGCGCTGTACCTAAAAATGCTGGACTCCCGCCTTTTCAGGCCGGGGGTTTTTATCTTTCCACACCGAAATAAACGATGATAAAACTCGATAAAGTTTCGATGTTTCTTGTGATCAGCAGCGTCATCCTGAGCGCGTGCGGAGGCGGCGGAGGAAGCGGTGACACCGGTACGTCGGGTCAGCCCAACGGCGTTTCCGGCTCGGCAAGTAGCCCATCTTCTGCCAGCGCACCGGCGGGCGCTTCGTCTCCAGCATCGTCGGGCGGTGCAGCGGGCGGATCCAGCCTTGGGCAGACCTCTCCCACCAATGCCGGCACATCAACGTCAGGCGCCATCATCATGCCTCTCGAAGTGATGAGCGCCGCCAGCGGCAAGATCGTTAGCACGACGCTTACTATTCCAGCCGGTGCGTCGGCTAAAGTCCTGACCATGAAGGTCAACAATTTATCGTACGACGCTAAAGGTTCCGTTCAGATCAATGGCGGAACCTGGATGGATCTAACCAACGCAAATGTCACGGTACTTGGTAATGCTAAATTGTATGGCGGCATAGGAGGCGGCTACGACACCATTAGCTTGAATGTGCCTGTCTCCGGCGCGGTCAATGGCAGCAACGTTATTAATTTTCGATACAACACAACCGATGGCGTCAGTTCCGGTTATCGGGTTTTATCGTTTAATTTGCAGGATGTGTCGGGGCAAAATTTAATCCCGAGCACCAACTTTACTCAAGATGATCCAACCCAATGGACCGCGCCGCTTCCGGGAGCGAGTGATATCAGCGCCGGCCAGGCATTGTGGCAAAGCGCTACGCTGATAGACTCGCCCATCAACGCCGGCCAGCAACTCAAGGCTCATTGCATGGACTGTCACGCCGCCAGCGGAAGCGACTTGTTCAAGTTCAACTATTCGAATAATTCCATTGTTGTTCGAAGTGAATACCACGGTTTGACTCAAAATCAGGGCGTGCAGATTGCCAGCTACATTCGCAGCCTGGCTAGCCGATATCCAACACCGGGTGTCAATTGCAGACCGTGGAACCCGCCTTATCAACCGGGCCCTGGCCTGGACAGTGCTCCGGTCAGCGACTGGACGTGCGGGGCCGGCGTAGATGCGGTGTCCGAGAACGACCTGGACACGCTCGCCGCGATCTTCCCCAGCGGCGTAAATAAAGCCGCCATAGCGACCAAAGGGCAACTCAATATCAGGGAAATACCGATTGGTTTTCAACTGCCCGATTGGAATCACTGGGTCCCGCATATCCATCCGAAAGATGCGTGGGGCGACTATTTCACCAACAGCAATCTAAACAAGTTATACGCGGGAGAGGGCACCGGGAACGGAACATACAATATGAAGACCCAGCTTGCCACGGGCGGGACGCCCTACGCTCAAGGCAAGACGGGCGATATATTTAACGACCTTTATTACTGGGGAGTCGCACTTGGCGAAGATTTCGCGCCACCGAATGCGGGCGTGTCCGGAAGTTATACGATTCCTCAACAAGAGAATCTCTACGGGACGGTGCAATGGCAGCTTTTGAAGTCATGGGAACTCGCCCAGGACTACTCGCTGGAGACAAATTGTCCGGTCGCATGGGTTAATGAAGAGCAGGCGCCGAAAGCCGAAGCACGGGGCTGGTGCGGATATTGGCGATTCATATTCAATGTCTCCCCGCATATACAAAATTTTCCGCCCAATAACAGCATGTTCGGTAGTGCCGTTGGCCACTATGTGAAGGCCAATCAATGGTATTACCTGCAGATCCTGCTGAACCCTGGATCGGGCGCGCACAACGTGCATTTGCCGACGGACTGGCAATACGCGTATGGCCTGCTCAACAACCTGTATCAGAGCAGCGGCAGGGCCGAGCCGATCAGGAACTTCCTGTATGTCTTGAAGGGCGCCCAGGAAATGGATAACGGCGTGGGGGTCACCAACGTCGACCGTGGCTGGACGATTCGCGATTCCAGCCCTCTCGATGTATGGAATGGCGGCCAGACCGGTGTTTGGAAAGGCACGAGCCTGGCGACGGAGCAGGCGGTTGTCGGCGCGTTCCTGTCGAACTGGATGGATACCACAACCAGCTTCAACATTAACGCGTGGCAGCGCGAAGGGCAGACGAATGCTGTGCCTGGCGAGACGACCTGCTATTGGAGCATGAGGAGCTTATGCGCGATCGACTATGTTCACGGGACAATGTCCGGTGGCACGGTCGAGAATTTTCCCACCTGGACGTGGAATCAGATCCCCCTGATGCAAGGAGAGGGAATTGATAAAACCCAGGTAAATCGCCTGGCGACGTGGCTGAACACCGCGTATCCGAGCGGCAGTTACCTGAGCCTGCTTCAGAACTGATCAAGGCCTGGAGGCAGGGTGCTGGGGCACGTGCTTGATGATGCATCCGGCGGCTGCCTTACCGCGCTGCTTTTGCATCTTGCACGAGTACGTCGGGTTCACAGCCGAGCCCGACGACTGCACACCACAACAGTTTTGCTGCGATTTACCCCACTGGTGCACCAAGCGTAAAGGGCGGTGGGCGCCAAGGCTTGAAACTTTTTGGAAGCGGCTGGCCGCGCTTGATAAAAAGCCGGGCCAGACAGGAGGCGGACACGACGCCGACCGCCATCGATGCAGCCAGCGCCCGGGGTGCCTGACACGCCTGGAAGTTCTGCTGCACGTGCAACATGCTGCCGCGTTTGATAGTCGCCGATTCTTTCGCCTGTTGACCCACGAAAAATGCGGGTGAGACGGCGACGGGACAACGGGAATTCGTCAGCAATGTACAGTCCCGGATTCGCTGAAGCACGCGCTAGCGATGGTGCTCGGAAATTCCGGATAGGGCCGGTAATCAAGACTGGGTCGTAGTGACTTTTCTATGCTGAGCGCCAGGATGATTCGTAGGCAAGCGCGCTTCAGTCTCGAACAGTTTTTCCCGATAGGACCCTTGCTCGTAGTGCTCCCGATAAACACCGCGCCGTTGCAACTCAGGCACGAGTAACTCCACTACGTCCTGAAAGGTGCGGTGCGCCGAGACATAGGTTAGGTTAAAACCGTCAAGATCAGTCTCGTCCATCCAGGCCTGCATCTCGTCGGCGACCTGTTGCGGCGTTCCAGTAATGACAGGTCCACGTCCGCCTATGGACACGTACTCAACGGCTTCAGCGACGGTCCATACCCGCGACGGATCCGCCGATGAAAACGAAGCGAGTGCGGAACGGCCGGCGTTGGTGTCAACGTAAGTTAGCTCGTCTTCCGGTTGATAAGTCGATAGGTCGATTCCGGTCCATCCTGACAGCAGCGCAGCCGCGCCTTCGGTGCTCGCGTGCCGCTGGTATTCCTGAAACTTGGCAAGCGCCTCTTCCTGCGTGCGGCCAAGCACAACCGTGAACATCGCGAAGATCAGCACTTGCTTGTTGGCGTCGCGACCATTTGCGCTCGCTGCCGCGCGGATATCCGCCACGTTGCGCTTTACGATGCCACGCGTTGGTGCTGCGACGAATACGCATTCGGCGTGTTGCGCGGCGAATTGCTTGCCGCGACCAGAGCTGCCTGCCTGAAACAGCACCGGCGTGCGTTGCACTGAGGGCTCGCACATATGGAAGCCGGGAACCTTGAAGTAACGGCCCTCGTGAGCGATTCCATGTACCTTCGATGGATCGGTATAGATGCCGCGCTCGCGGTCGCGCACCACCGCCCCGTCTTCCCAGCTCCCTTCCCACAGTTTGTAGCAGACCTCCATGTATTCGTCGGCGAGATCGTATCGTTCGTCATGGGACAACTGCTGGTCGAGGCCGATATTGCGGGCGGCGCTGTCCAGATAACCTGTGACGATGTTCCAGCCGATGCGCCCGTTCGTCAAGTGATCCAGCGTGCTCATGCGGCGGGCAAAAGTGTACGGATGCTCATAAGAAAGCGAACACGTCACCCCGAAGCACAGATGCTCCGTTACCTGGGACATGAGCGGAATGACGGCCAGTGGATCGTTCATCGGAACCTGCGCCGCGTGACGCAGTGCTTCATCGGCGCTCGAGCCGTAAACGTCGTAGGCGCCGAGGACATCGCCCAGGAATACCCCTTCGAAAAGTCCTTGCTCCAACAGACGCGCGAGGTCGGTCCAGTACACCGGGCTTAGATAATCGACGGCGCGATCTCCCGCGGCGGTCCATTGCCCCGGCGCAAGATGTCCGACGCAGTTCATCAGGAAGGCATTGAGCCGGATCGGTCTGGTCACAGGATGGTTTCGCGAAAAGTGAAAGGATGAAGTTTAGGGCTCGTCAATCCGATCGCAAATCGTGATGGACGATTTGCTTATATCTGCACGTGTTATGGGAGGCGCTGCATACGAAACGCACTTGTGCCAAGCACAGGAAAATGCCAATTGATAGCTGACATTGTTGGTTTGCTGGACGGTACGGTTCTGCTATTTTCGAACGTTCGCGAAAGCCGGATCACACCTTCGCACCTTCTTACCCGCCGCCCTCATCAATGCCTCCTGCTGTCACACCGCGTCTTCTGGACGTTCGTAACCTCAACGTGTCCTACGGCACGCATCGCGCGGTCACCGCTCTCGACTTGCACATTGAAGCCGGGGAGGTCCTCGCATTGGTCGGCGAGTCTGGCTGTGGAAAATCCACGACGGCAATGGCGTTACTGCGCCTGCTTCCTCCCGTAGCCCGCGTCCACGGTGAAGTGCATTTCGATGGCGTCGACCTGCTGGCCCTATCGGAGTCGCGCTTGAGCGCCATACGAGGTCATCGGATATCGATGATCTTCCAGGAGCCGACGACGTCCCTCAACCCGGTCCTGAAGATTGGCGATCAGATTGGCGAGGCATTGCGGCTGCACCTCGGAATGTCCAGGCGGGCCGCTCGCGCGCGGACGCTCGAACTTCTCGATCTCGTGCAGATTGCCGAGCCCGCGAGGCGCATAGACGACTACCCTCATCAGTTTTCCGGCGGTCAGCGTCAACGCGTGATGATCGCCGCCGCAATCGCATGCGAGCCTAAGTTGCTCGTTGCCGATGAACCCACCACGGCGCTGGATGTCACTATCCAGGCCGACATCCTGGCGCTGCTGGACAGGCTGCGACGTGATTTGTCGATGGGCTTGCTGCTGATCACTCATGATCTTGGTGTGGTCGCGGACTGGGCGGATCGCGTGGTCGTGATGTACCGCGGCCGCGAGATGGAGCAGCAAACAACGCGGGCGTTTACAGCGAAGCCGAGGCATGCCTACTCGCGCGGCTTGCTGGGCGCGTCGCTGCACCTTGGGGCGGATCGCCATTACCGGACGTCGCGGCTTGCGGAGGTGCGGGTGAAAGAGACGCCGAAAGGCGAACTGGCATTCTCACTCGAAACGCCACCTGCAAAGCCTGAAAACCAGGTGAGTTCCGCCGATGCAACGCCCATGCTTGTCGTCGACCACGTGAACACAATCTACCAGACTGCCGAGGGTCCGCGGCACGCTGTCCGTGATGTCAGCCTCACGGTCAACCGCGCGGAGACGGTGGGGCTCGTGGGCGAATCAGGTTGCGGAAAAACCTCGCTGTCGCGCACGATCATGCGGCTCGTCGATTCCGCATCCGGTCGCATTCTGTTGAACGGACAGGATATCTCGAGCCTGTCGCGCAAAGCGTTGCTGCCCCACAGGCGGCACCTGCAGATGATCTTCCAGGATCCGTTTGCATCGCTGAATCCTCGGCAAACGGTAGATCAGATCTTGCAGTTTGCGTTGACCGTGCAGGGCGGCCTGTCCAAGAGTGAAAGACGGGCAAGAATAAACCACATACTCGATGCCGTTGGATTGCCGGCCGACGCGCGGCACCGCTATCCGCACGAGTTTTCGGGTGGCCAGCGGCAGCGCATTGGCATTGCAAGAGCGCTGGTGCTAAAGCCGGCCATGCTTATTTGTGACGAACCCGTGTCGGCACTCGATGTATCGATTCAGGCGCAAATACTGAACCTGCTGGTCGACCTGAAAGCCGAGTTCAATCTGTCGATGTTGTTCATCTCGCATGATCTTGCCGTGGTTCGGTATATAGCGGACCGGGTGCTGGTCATGCACGCTGGCCGCATTGTAGAAAGCGGCGATCACGATGCTATCTGGTCCCGCCCCGCGCACGCCTACACGCGTTCCCTGATCGCATCGGCGCCCGGGCATCGGCGCGCATTGGAGCGCGCGCGGGACGGCGTCAATGTTTGATCAACTCAGTGAGCAGGAGCGCCTGCCACATCTTCTTCCACTTCAATTTCCAGCGCTTCATTGAATCGTGCGAAGAATGCGCAGAGTGAAGCCCGCAAGGTTAGCTCGACCACCTGTTCTTGAGAAAAGTGCTCGCGCAGGCGTTCGACCAGCCGGTCCGTCACGCGCTGCCGCGTGACTGCTGACGCATAGTCGCGAACCAGCCGTTCCACCGGATCGAGCCCCGGTACGTCGGGGTCGAGAATGTTCTCGACAGTATGGGTGTCGATACCCAGCGCGCCCAGTTTCGGCGCGTGATGCGAGACGCAGTATTGGCACTGATTTTCGCGCGACGCCGTCACGAGTACGATTTCCAGGTGCCGTCGCGTAATCAGCGCGTCTTTGGCCGACTGCAGCAGCAGTCCATAAATATGCTCGATGGACGCCGGACGATGGGCGAGCACGCCAAGCATGTTGCCGAATGCACCGTAGTCACGCTCGACAATCTCGAACACTTCGAGCGCGCGTCCTTCAAGTCCTTGTTTGCCGATGTTGTCGATGCGGCTCATGTCAGTATCCTCAGAAAATCGGTCGTTGCCATTAGTCGTTTCCGCGCGGGTCGAGTACTTTCGCCAGCCCGTCGCTAAGAAGATTGAGCGCCAGCACTGTTACCACGATAGCCAGTCCGGGAAGCGTGGCGATATACCAGTCCGTGCGCAACACTTCGCGCCCCGAGCCCACCATATTGCCCCAACTCGCCACGTTCGGATCGCCGAGTCCCAGGAACGCCAGGGCGGATTCGGTGAGGATCGCGGTTGCGACCAGCAGCGATGTCGACACCAATATTGGCGTGAGCGTATTCGGAAGGATATCGCGGATAATGATGCGCCAGTCGCTCGCGCCGAGCGCAATGCTCGCCTGAACCATCTCGCTATGACGCAGCTTCTGCGCCTCGGACCTGACGAGGCGCGCGAGATTCGGCCATGACGTGATACCGATCGCGATCGCAATGGTCGCCACGGAGGGCCGCACGATAGCCACGATGGCGAGCGCGAACAGGAAAGGGGGCATGGTCTGGAAAAACACGGTGATGCGGCTGATCTCGCGGTCGACGCGCCCGCCAAAATAACCGCCCGCTAGTCCCCCCGCGATGCCGAGCGCCGCTGCGATCAGGGTCGCGACACTCGCGATCAAGAGCGAAGCCCGTGAGCCGTGGACAATGCCCGCAAGAATATTGCGCCCGAGCATATCGGTGCCGAGCAGGTACGCGGGATCCTGCCCGGGACGCAAAAAGGGCTCGGCCACGAGTTCGAGCGGATCGCCAGGGCAAAGCCAACCTGCTGTCGCCGCCATGACAAGAATGGCCAGCAGCAGGCCACCACCGATCACGCAGGACGGCGAGCGCAGCAGGCGCATCAACCACGAACGCCGTTCGTATGAAACCGCGGCAGGGCGAGGGGTGATTGGTTCGATTGAGCTGGACATGTCAGTCTTTCGCGATCCGGGGGTCAAGTCGACGATTGACGAAATCAGTGGCCCAGTTGATCAGGACGACCAGGATGGAACTGCACAGGAGAATGCCGAGGAGCACGTTCAAGTCGCGCTGTACCAGCGCGTCAAAAGCGAGCCTTCCAAGGCCCGGCCACGAGAACACGGTCTCAACGACCACCGCGCCGCCGATGATCGAGCCGATCTGCATGCCGAGCATTGTGACGAATGGAATCAGCGCGTTTCTCAGTACATGCACGCGAAACAGCCGCGCCGGCCGTACACCGCGTGCAACCGCTGTCCTCACGTAAGCCTGCCGTCTCACGTCGATCACGCTTGCCCGAATCAGCCGGGTATAAATCGCCACGTAGAAGAGTGCAAGCGTGACGCTCGGAAGAATCAGATGACGGAGAACGTCGACCAGGTAGGCGAGGCCGGTCAACCCCGACGAGACCGTTGCCATGCCGTCGACCGGCAGCCAGTCGAGCCAGACGGAAAATACAACGACCAGCATCATGCCGACCCAGAACAGAGGCGTCGCGAAGCACAGCAATGCGAGCGTGGACACCAATATATCGACGAAGCGACCCGCGTGGTAAGCGGCCAGAGCGCCCAGCGTGACGCCGATCACGGCGGCCAGCAGCACGGCGCTGCCCATCAGCAGCAACGTGGCCGGCAGCCGGGTGCCTATCAGATGCGCGACCGACATACCTTGTCGATACGAATAGCCCAGGTCGAAGTGCGCCAGGCGGCCGAGGTACTTGGCGAACTGAACATAGAGCGGCTGGTCGAGGCCGAATTGCTGCCTCAAGGCGGCAATGTATTCAGGCGATGCCGATCCGGCCTCACCGGCGATGACCTGAACCGCGTCACCCGGCGCGAGGCGTAACAAAAAGAAGTTGACGATCGCCACACCGAGAACGATACCGGCGAGCTGCCACAGCTTCCTGAGCCATCTCGACACAATCGAGGAATGAAACCGCGATGGGCGAGTCGCGTCAGAGTCACTCATGTTTTGAAGGATCGGTGTACCAGAAATTCTTGAACGAGCCGTACACCTGGTCGACACCACTCACTGTATCGTGCAGATCGGATGCTTCGAGCGTGAAGAAGTGCATTTCGAGCAGCGGCAACGAAGGCAGATCGGTTTGAACCTGACGCTGGAACTCCTTGAACAGCTTCACGCGCTCAGCTTGGTCGCCGGAACCCTGGGCATCGCGAATCAGCTGGTCGACCTTCGCGTTGCGATAGCCCGGACCGTTGCTGAAAGGAATATTCTTGCCGATGCTGTCCGACTGGTAATTACGCGTTACCCCGACTTGCGGGTCTGAAAAGCCCGCATACCACTGGATAGTCACATCGAAATCGCGGTCGCCGTAAATGCGGTGCGTGTAGGTGGGAACGTCCTGGTTACGAATCTCCGCATCCACGCCGACTTTCTTGAACGCCTGCTTGATGAACTCGGCGCTGCGTCGAAACTCGTCGCCATAAGGCAGATAGTCGATAACGATCTTGAGGCGCGTACCGTCCGGACCGGCCTTGTAACCCGCTGCATCGAGCAACGCGTTAGCCTGCTTCACGTCATACGGATACTTCGGCACGTTCGGTTCGAAGAACTCCGTCAACGTGGAGACCACTGGGCTGACTGCCGCTTTGCCGAATCCGGACCAGACCACGCGGATGTACGCATCGCGATCGATCGCACGGTAGAGTGCTTCGCGTACCCGCACGTCCTTCAGGTAGGGTCGCTCGACGTTGGTATCGAGGAACAGCCAGGGTGAGAGCCATTCGTAGCCCTTGGTCTGGATGCGCAGGGTGGGCAGCTTCGCCAGACGTTGCGCATCACGGGCCGGCACCGGGCTCAACGACGCATATTGCACGTCTCCCTTTTCAAGCGCGGCGGTGCGCGCGCCGCCGTCCGGAATCACGCGATAAATCACTTTATCCAGATAGGGCTTGCCCTTGTCCCAGTAGTCCGGATTACGTTCGAGCAGGATGTAGTTGCCCTTCACCCATTGCTTGAAGATGAACGGACCCGTACCAACCGGCTTGTTGTTGTACGGATTGTTGAGAATGTCCGTGCCTTCATACAAGTGCTTTGGAAGCACTTGTGCGCCATTGCTGTTGAGCGAACTCAGTACCGCGAGCGAAGGTTTGGAGAAGTGGATGACGACGGTGTAGTCGTCTGGGGTATCGACCTGATTTGCGTTCGCAAACAGAGCCTGGTTACGCGGATGGTATTTTTTCCAGACGTTCTCAAGGGTCCATTTGACATCAGCGGATGTGAATGGCTGGCCGTCATGCCACTTCACTCCGTGACGCAGATTGAGCGTCAGGGTCTTGCCGTCTTTCGACAGGTCCCATTTTTCCGCGAGGCCGGGTTTCAGGTGAAAGTCGTTGTCGTATTCGATCAAGCCATCGAATACATTGGTACTGAAGGTTCCGGTGGGTGACGATGTGCTTAGCGCTGCCGTCAGGATGACAGGCTCGGGCTGCGCGATGACGGTCAGCGTGCCTCCGCGTTTGGGAGTTTGTGCATGAGCCAATATTCCCTGACTTAGCAGGGCGACGATCATCACGCTACGCCCGAGCATGCCCCATGCGGACGTTTTCAACTGTATGGACACCGTTATTCCCTCTGTGTGACTGCGTGTTCGAATGATTCGCTTGAGGAGTGCTTCCCTGGAGGCCGCATACACTATCAGCGGAAAAGGCGAAGGTGAACCAACAAATCGGAATGTCGTTATCGCGAGGAGGTGTAAGTATTTGAGGAAAGCTGCGCAAGGGCGGCTTATTTGAAAATATTGAATGCCAAGCAGATACTCGACGAGCTATCGGCAGATATTCATCATTTTCAGCGCGTTGCCAAGTACCGGAAAAAGTACGACTGCCGGGCGATTTAAGATTTTTAAATCTTCATGCGAGCACTTAGCGCAGGTAGTCGGGGCGCGTGAATCCCTTGAATCGCTCGTCGACCACGCGCCTGAACTCGGGAGACTTGTAAGCGTTGGCGATGTCCTGAACGTACGGCTTTTCGAGGTCGCTACTACGCACGGCGACGAGGTTGAGGTAGTGAGGCGGAATCTTTTCGAGCAACAACGCGTCGGTAAGCTTCAGCCCGGCGGCCAGCGCGAAATTTCCATTGATGAACGCGTAATCTACGTCGTCGAGGGAGCGGGGCAATTGCGCGGCGTCAAGTGGCAGCAGCTTGAGCTTATGCGGGTTGGTGGCTATGTCTCGCTCGGATGACGTGACCGGATTGGTCCCCGGTTTGAGCGTGACCCAGCCGATCTGTTCAAGCAGCACGATTGCACGCGCCTGGTTAGTGACATCATTGGGCAACGATACGGTCGCGCCGTCCTTCACGTCCGCAAGACTTTTGAATCTGTGGCTGTAGGCGCCGATCGGTGCGGTCGGGACCTTGATCAGTTCGGAGAGCTTGAGATTATGATCATCGGAGAATTTCTTCAGGTAAATCTCATGCTGAAACGCATTGGCGTCGAGCGCTCCGTCCGCCAGGGCGAGATTGGGCTGTACATAGTCGGTGAATTCGATGATCGTGACCTTATAGCCTTCCTTCTCCAGCACCGGTTTTATGCCATAGCGAATCTGGTCGGCATAAGGACCCGCTGTCGCGCCAAAGCGGATCTCGTTTTTCGCGGGATCTGCCGCGTATGCAGACACCGCCACGACCGGTACGAGCAGGAAAGCACAAATGCCACGAACCCAATTCATCTCAATCTCCACGTAATTTGCTTTAGTCGCAGCAGCGCCACGAGCCTTTGTAGTCTTTTGACGCCCACTCTTTCAGGAAGCCGACGCGAAGATAAGCGAATCAAATTCTGGCGCAAAGCAAGCAATTCTGCTTTGCTAAGAATCGGGTGTGTTTTCGTCCGTGCTGCGATTGCCCGATGGTCTGATCAGTGGGGCAATGCCTATCGAAGAGTCTTCAAGTCCCTGTGTCTTTTTAGTGGCCTGGTTCGTTATGCAACCCGCAGCTTGAGCCGCCCAGCAGGCCTCAATCGCGGCACAGCCATAAGCAAAGCAGGCATTGTTCGTTGGCGACGCATGACATGCGTTCTACGATTAAATCGTCTTACTCGCCACCCTCTCCCGTGTTGCGCGCGAAGCGACGGCGGTGCCGAGCGCGCCGTGCGGTAGCCGGCCGGGGATTACAGGATGAGCGGAGGGCAGCACATGGCACCGGACAAGGAATTTGCCGTGAAGACTGGGCTTTGGGCAAGGCTCAGAAATATCCTGCGACGCGGGCCGTCAAGGCCTGCTGCAGCGGCCTGTGCGAGTAAGGCGGGACAGCAGGAGGTTGGGCCGGCACTGCACGCTTCGGAGCGGCTGGAGTGCATCGCTGCGTACGCACGTGCGGGCTATTTTGACATGGGCTACGTCGCGGATCTGTTCGTTTTTATCCCCGAAATTCCCTTGAGCGACTGGCGGGATGAGCCGTGACGCTTGTCCGTCACGTCACCGGGAAAGCCTGTCTATCCTCTATCCAACGCGGCGAGGTCACCGCGTCGATTGTGACGCTCTCGCGCTTTCGACGTCTCCACAGGAAATTTACGTCAGGGCGTCACGCTTCGTGAAAACGCCATCTTGGTGCTCGTGCCGGGCTAATCTCGATTGCTGATAAGCAACTTCCATTTTGATAGTAGGCCCGTGAGATTGGCACTGTTCCAATTGAGGATAAGGATCCGTTTCGGTGACTACCCTTCGCGGTGGCCGCACCGCTCCGGTGTTCGGCAGTAGCGCTTTGCGATTTCCAAAATATCGAAAGCCTGCGAGCAACCTTTCCCTCTGGAACAATCATGTCGACCAGTACTATCGCAGGCGCTGAAGTGCGCTTTCCAAAACTTCCCGATCCAAAGCGCGTGCGGCGTATTTCCGATGACGCACAGGCGCTGGACGCGGCTCGCCGTCTGGCCGATGAATTCGCGCCCGGGGCCGCGAGCCGGGATCGGGAACGCTTGCTACCCTGGGCCGAACTCGATCTCTGGTCCGAAAGCGGCCTCGGCACCATCACGGTACCGAGCGAATACGGCGGTGCCGACGTGTCGCTTGCGACCCTTGCCGAAGTATTCGTCATACTGTGCGCGGCCGATCCGGCGTTGGGGCAGATTCCGCAGAATCATTTCGGTGTGCTGGGCGTATTGCGCGAGATCGGCACGCCCGCTCAGAAGCTGCGCCTGTACAACGAGGTCTTGGCTGGGCAACGGCTGGGCAATGCCGGACCGGAGCGCCGCTCAGCCGAGTCCTCGACCATTCTCCAGGGCACCACGCGTCTGCGCACGACCCCCGATGGATTGCGCCTCGACGGCCGCCGGTTTTACTCCACGGGTGCATTGTTCGCGCACCGCGTGCCGACTCGAGCGACAGACGACGAGGGCCGCGCGGTCCAGGTCTGGGTACCTCGCGACGCGCCGGGACTCAGCGTGATCGACGACTGGAGTTCGTTCGGTCAACGCACCACGGCCAGCGGCAGCGTGGTGTTCGATCAGGTAGCAATCGACCCGCAAGACGTGCTTCCAATCTGGCAACTGGCCGATCGTCCCGGGCTATACGGTCCGACTTCGCAACTGATTCAGGCCGCGATCGACCAGGGCATCGCCGAAGCGGCAGTGGCTGATGCCATGACTTTCGTGCGTGAACGCGCCCGGCCGTGGATCGATTCGGGGCTGGAGCATGCTGTGGATGATCCGTACATCATCGCTGATGTCGGCCGCCTGCAAATCGACCTCCATGCCGCCCACGAAGTCCTGCTCGAGACCGGCCGTACCCTGGATGCGATCGCCTCCTCAGGAACGCTTGACGCCGAGCTCAGCGCACGCGCTTCGGTGGCGGTTGCCGAAGCCAAGGTATTAACCACGCGCATCGCGCTCGAGGCCAGTGAAAAACTGTTCGAGCTGGCCGGCTCCTCGGCCACGCGCGCGGCCCATAACCTGGATCGTCATTGGCGCAACGCGCGTACTCACACGCTTCATGACCCGGTGCGCTGGAAGTCGCACCTGATCGGCAACTACTATCTCAACGATGTGCTGCCCGCGCGGCACTCCTGGAACTAAGCCATGACTTTTTTTGTATCCGAGGGGAGCACGGCCGCCGCGCTCGCAGGACCGATCCCCAGCCCGCGTCCGGCTCGCGTACCCGATCTGATAAAAGACGACGCGCAGGCGCTAGCGGTCGCGCAACGGCTCGCCGCTGAATTCGCGCCGAATGCGGCGCTGCGTGACCGCGAGCGTCACTTGCCATGGGCCGAGCTGGATGCCTTCGTCCTGAGCGGCCTGTGGGGTATCACCGTACCGCGCGCATACGGCGGCGCAGGCGTCACCAACGGTGTGCTGGCAGAGGTGACAGCGATCATCTCGGCAGCCGACGGGTCGCTCGGCCAGATTCCGCAAAACCATTACTACGCGCTCGAAGTCTTGCGCGTGGGCGGTAGTCACGCCCAAAGACGCTTCTTTTACGAGCGTGTCCTGGCGGGCGAACGCTTTGGCAATGCGCTCGCCGAGATCGGCAACAAGGACTTCAAGCGCCGCACTCGGCTCACGCGCGCGCCGGGCGACTGGCATATAGACGGCCAGAAGTTTTATTGCACTGGCGCCCTCTATGCGCACTGGATTCCCACGCTGGTCGTGGCGGACGATGATGGCCGTGACGTGACGTACCTGGTGTTCGTGCCGCGTGGAGCGCCGGGAGTGACCGTCACCGACGACTGGGACGGCTTCGGCCAGCGGGTGACCGGCAGCGGCTCGGTCCGCTTCGAACACGTAGCGGTGCAGCCGGAATGGGTCATACCGTTCCAAACCTCGTTTGATCGCCCCACCACCATTGGTCCGCTGGCGCAGATCATCCACGCGGCCATCGATCTGGGTCAGGCCCGTGGCGCATTCAATGCGATGTTGCCGTTCATCCGCGAGCGTTCGCGGCCGTGGATCGATGCGAAGGTCGCGCGTGCCAGTGACGACCCGCTGACGATCGCCCAGGTCGGCGATCTCGCGGTGCGCCTTCGGGCAGCGGAGGCCCTGGTGCGTAGAGCAGGACGGGCAGTCGACGCGGCGCAGGCCGATCCCACCGAGCGCTCGGTGGCAGAAGCCTCCGTCGCGGTGGCCGAGGCGCGTGCGCTCACGACCACCGCGTCACTCGACGCCGGCTCGCGCCTGTTCGAACTCGCGGGTACGGCCGCTACGCTCGACAGCCTCGGTCTTGACCGCTTCTGGCGCAATGCGCGCACCCATACGCTGCATGACCCGGTGCGCTGGAAGTATCACGCCGTGGGTAACTTCTATCTCAACGACAAGCTTCCGCCCCGGCATGGAGCGCTTTGATGGTTGGGTGGGCGAGTGAATGCCGGGGCACGAGGATGTTGCTGAATCGGGACACGGACCAAGCGGCAATTTCGTGCCTTATTCCCCAAGTCATGAAACGCCCGCCTGCATCTCCGGCACCACTTCGGCGCTGCGTTTTCTTCGCAGCCGCGGATTGAATGCGGTATGCAGTGCGTCGCTCAGCAGGTTGAGTCCGAGCACGGTCAATGCAATCGCCGAGCCCGGCACCGCGATCATGTACCAGGCAGTGCGCAACGCTTCGCGCCCCGTGCCGACCATCGAACCCCAGCTCACCACATTCGGGTCGCCGAGCCCGAGGAACGACAACGCTGCTTCCGACAGGATTGCATTGGCGACCAGCAGGGCGGTGGAGACGAGAATGGGCGTCATCGCGTTGGGCAGGATTTCGATGAAAATCAGGTGCGCATCGCTGGCGCCTATCGCGACGCTCGCACTGACAAACTCGCGCTCTCGCAACACAATAAACTCACCACGCGTCAGGCGCGCGATGCTGGGCCATGCCGTCACGCCGAGCGCAAAAACGATGGTGGTCAGTGAAGGCGTCAAGATGGCGACAAGAATGATGGCAAGCAGGAAGGGCGGTACGGTCTGGAAGAACTCGGTGAACGCCATGAGCACCTGATCGATCAGACCGCCGAAAAAACCTGCGATGCCACCAATCAGGATGCCTAAAACAAGTGCGATGACTGCGACCGATCCGCCCACGTACAGCGAGACACGTGCCCCATGAAAGAGCCCTGCCAGCAGGTCACGTCCCATCAGGTCCGTGCCGAGCGGATACGCACTATCGGCGCCGGGCCACTGGTAGGGCGCGGCGACCATATCCAGCGGATCGCCCGGAAAAAGCCAGTTCGCCGAAAGTGCCGCGCCCAAGGCCAGCACGAGCAGAAGTGCGCCGAAGAACGCCGACGGCTGACTAAAAAAATGCAGGAATTTTTTCATTGCCGGTGCCTCGTACGCGGATCGATCAAGCCATAAAGCAGGTCGACAACCAGATTCAACACGACCACCAGAACCGCCGACAGCAGCAACACGCCGACCAGCAGATTGACGTCCCGGCTCTTGATCGCTTCGAACGAGAGTTGCCCAAGTCCCGGCCAGCCGAACACCGTTTCCACGATGATCGAGCCGCCGAGCAACGCGCTGCTTTGCAGGCCCAGCATTGTGAGAACGGGCAGGATGGCATGACGCAATGCGTGGTGCGTCACCACGTACCAGGGCCGTCCACCCTTGGCGCGGGCGGTGCGAATAAAATCTTCCTGCAGCGTCTCGATCATCGACGCGCGCGCCAGTCGTGCGAAGACGGCGACGTAATAAAGCACGAGGGTGGCCGCAGGCAGCACGAGGTGGCGCAGCCGGTCGAGCAGCAGCCCGAAGCCGTGATGAGCGATGTTGGTATCGACGATACCGCCGATCGGGAACCATTCGAGATGCACGCCAAACACCACGATGAGCATCAGCGCTGTCCAGAACATTGGCGCGGAATAGCCGAGGGTTGCAAGCGTTGACAAGAAGGTGTCGACGAAACCATGCGGCCGGCGCGCGGCGAGCACGCCCAGCAATACGCCCAGCAGCACCGAGATGACCAGTGACGTGCCGATCAATACCAGCGTGGCGGGCAAGCGTTCAAAGATCAGCGTCGCGACCGGTTCGCCGAAGCGAAACGAAAAGCCGAGATCGAGCCGTAGCGCATGCCCGACGTAATGCAGCAACTGCCACACGACACTATGGTTGAGCCCGTAAGCCTCACGAAGCTGGGCCACGTACTCCGGCGAGACGTTGCCGCTTTCGCTCGCGATGACATCGACGAGATCACCCGGCATCAGCTTGAGCAGCACGAAGTTGAGCACCGTGGTGCCGAGCAGGACCAGCACCAGTTGAATCAGGCGCCGTCTGATCCTGCCTCCGTTAATGCCAGATGTCAGTTGCAGCATGGTTGTTACGCCTTGTCGAACCAGACTTGCGCGAAGTTGGCACGCGAATGGCTGGCGGTATCGGTGACATTGCGCAGGTTTTTGGCCCACACGCCGAACCAGCGGAACTCGAACAGGTTGATGAGCGACAGGTCGCGTTGAGCGATCTTTTGCAACTGGAAGTACAGGTCGCGTCGTTTGGCCGGATCGGTTTCCGTTTGTGCCGCTTCGATCACATGATCCATCTCGGGACTTGCATAGCCGGACGCGTTGAACCAGGGCGTACCTTTGGCTTCCGCCTTCGACCAGTAATGCTGTTCTATGCCGATCTGCGGATCCAGGCCGTCTGTGCCCCAACTGCTGATGAGCTGGAAGTTGTAGTCCGTGAAGACGTTCTTGATCCAGGTCGGCAGATCCTGTCCCCGCAAGGTCACGTCGATGCCAACCCGGCGCAGCGCCTGACGCACGAATTCACCGGTACGACGATAGTCGTCGCCATACGGGATGAAATCGTGATTGAGCTTGAAACGCCAGCCATCCGCTTGCTTCGGGAAGCCCGCTTTGTCGAGCAGGGTTTCGGCGAGTTTGGGGTCGTACGGGTACTGCTGCGTGTCGGGCGTGTAGAACGCCTTCACCAGCGACGATTCCGGGCCCGTAGCGGGCACGGCGTAGCCACCCCACACAGTCTTCACCAGGACGTCCCGGTTGATCGCGTGCGCGATGGCCTGACGAACTTCGAGCTTGGCAAGGATTGGGTCCCGCAGGTTTGGTTCGAGCCATAGCCACGCTGCGTAGCCGTTGTAACCTTCCTGCGAAACCACGAGGTTGGGCAGTTTGGCGAGCCGGTCCGCGTCCGCGAACGTCACCGGGTTGCGCTCGCCATATTGCGCGGCGCCCGTCTCGAGCGCTGTGGCTCGCCCCGACACGTCGGGCGTGATCTTCCAGGTCAGGCGATCGAGATACGGCTGACCAGGCGCCCAGTACTTGTCGTTGCGATCCAGCACGATACGGTCGCCGCGCAGCCATTCCTTGAATACGAACGGCCCGGTCCCCACCGGTTTGTTGTTGTACGGATTGTTGCGGATGTCCGTATTTTCGTAGAGATGCTTCGGCAGGATCGGCGTGCCGAGCGAATCGAGAATACCGAAGGTGGCAGGCGTCGATTTCGATAAATGCAGAACGACCGTATGCGCATCCGGCGTGTCGATTCTTGTCAGGTATTGCAGCACACGCCGCGATGCCGGGCTGATCTTGAGCCAGACTTCTTCGGCGGAAAATTTCACGTCGGCGGCGGTGAACGGCTGGCCGTCGTGCCAGGTCGCGTTCTGACGCAGCTTGAAGGTCCACGTGAGGCTGTCGGGCGAGACCGTCCAACTTTCCGCCAACTGCGGACGCGGCTTCAGGTCGGGGCCGTATTCAACAAGACCATCGAATATCTTGCTCGCGACCGCTCCAATCATGGTGGCGGAATTCACAAAGAACGCGAGGGTCGGCGGTTCCGGATGAATGACGGCGGTCAACGTGCCGCCTCGTTTGGCGCCCTGCAAGGTGTTCGACAGCGGTTCGGTCAACGCCCATGCTTCGCCGGTGAACATGAACGGTGTTGCCGCGCCCGCGAGCAATGCGCCGGCGCCTTTGAGCAAGCGCCGCCGCTTGAGGTCGGCCACGGCCGCCCCTAGCGAATCATCGCGAAACAGGAGTGTCGAGGTCGAAGGCGGGAGTGGCTTGGGGCGCTTGGATGTCACGATGGATTTTCCTTGTGGTGAACGGCAACGGCACATGCGACGACGGTACGGCGTCGATCAGGGCACGCGTGTAGGGATGTTGCGGCGAGGTCCAGATCGAGCGGTGATCGCCGGTTTCGACGAGACGTCCCGCTTGCATCACGAGCACGCGATCAGCGATATAGCGAACAACAGAAAGGTCATGCGAGATGAAGAGCAGCGCGAGCCCGAGTTCGGCCTTGAGGTCGGCGAGGAGATCGAGAATTTGCGCCTGGATGGATACATCGAGGGCCGACACCGGCTCATCGCAGATCACCAGTTCAGGTTCGAGCACAAGCGCTCGCGCAATGCCTATGCGTTGTCGCTGGCCGCCGGAAAATTCGTGCGGATAGCGCTGCAGTGCCGAAGCCGGCAGGCCAACCGCATCTACTATGCGGCGAATTTTTGTTTCGCGTTCGCGTCGTTGCGACACGCCATGAATCGCCAGGGCAAGGCCGAGCGTTCGTTCGACGGTGTGGCGCGGATTGAGCGAGCCGTACGGGTCCTGAAAGATCATCTGCACGCGTCTGCGGTAGGGACGCAATGCACGGCGCCGGCGATGCGTGACGTCGTCGCCATCGAATACGATGCTGCCCGCGGACGGTTCCAGGAGTCGCGTCAACGCGCGGGAAAGCGATGACTTTCCGCAGCCCGATTCTCCGACGAGTCCCACCGTCTCGCCTTCTCGAATGTTGAACGAAACACTGTCGACTGCGCGCACATTGTGTCCCGTGCTGGGATAGTCGACCTGCAAGCCGGTTACCTCAAGCAGGATGCGCGGGGCGGTACTCGCTATTGCGTTTGTGGCTTCTGTGGCTGTCAGCCGCTCGCTGATGGTCTCCGTCAGGCGGCCGTCACGATAATGCAGTCCCGCGCCGAAGTGCAGCGACGCGCCAAGGAGCGCGCGCGTGTACGGCTGCGCAGGATGCGCGAACAACGTCGCAGTGTCGGCTTCCTCCACCTTCGTGCCGTCCTTCATCACGATCACGCGGTCTGCCCAGCGCGCGACGACACCGAGGTCGTGCGTGATCAGCAATACCGCCATCGACAACTCGCGTCGCAACTGATCGATGAGTTCTAGAATTTGCGCCTGGATGGTGACGTCGAGCGCCGTCGTGGGCTCGTCGGCGATCAGCAGGCTCGGGCGGCACGCTACCGCGATCGCGATCATCACGCGTTGTCGCTGGCCGCCGGAAAGCTGATGCGGATACTGATCGAAGCGCAGTGCTGGCTCGGGCAGACGCACGAGATCCAGAAGCTCAAGCGCCTGCTTGCGCGCCGCTGAAAACGACATCGGCCGATGCAGCGTCAGCGCTTCGGCGACCTGCCGCCCGATCGGCTGAAGCGGGTTGAGCGACGTCATCGGCTCCTGGAAAATCATGCCGATGCGATTGCCGCGCAACGCGCTCCATTCCCGTTCTCGCAGCGTGAGCAACGCCTGGCCTTCGAAGCGTATCGATCCTTCTACATGCGCTTGCGCCGGCAGAAGTCCCATTGCAGCCAATGCGATGGTCGATTTACCGCTGCCCGATTCCCCGACCAGCGCCAGCATTTCGCCATGTTGAATGGAGAGGTCGATGGGGTGAACCGCCGGACGTCCGCCGAACGATACGGCCAGCTTGTTCAGTTCGAGCAGTGGAGTTGTCGGGTTCATCTCGACAGCGCGCCCGTGCGTTGTTCTGGCAGCTGCGCCGCGCTGCCGGGATAGCCGATCACCATGTTCCCTTCGGTTCTTTCATTGATGAGATGCTCGATTGTCGAAAATCGTCGCTTAAGCAGATAAGGCGTTTTGCAAGTCCTGTCCACGTTGATGTCGAAGCCGTCACGGCTGAAGAAATGCACGATGAAAGCACTCAGAGGGATGTTCTGGCTCATGGAGGGCCATGTGACGGACGAATGGAAATGAAAGAGGATCGATCGCCTTGCAGCATTGGGCAGTGCGCGAGCGACAAGGCAGGATCGCTAGGATGGCATGGTTGCGTTTTTTGGCTAACCATCGAATTGACATTTGCATTCCACGAAAGCGACGTGACCCCACGATGCGACGGCCGTGGCGATGGCGCACGCAGGTCAGCGGCTAATTGCTTCCCGAATCACGTTGGCCAGCGCCAAGTGCGGCGCGCGCAGCAATACCGCGCAACAGCGCTTTCGACGGCGCACGAATCTGGCAGCAAAGAACATTGCAACGGTGCAGCTCTAACGCGTCGCGACGCGCCAGCCCACGGTTGCCCGCGAGATCGATCGCAAGCCCTGCTGGCACCTGGCAAGGAACTTTCGATGAAACGTTTCATTGACAACGCCAGGGACATTGTCTAGATTAGGGCGTGCTGCGGGGCGTGCTGTGATTCGGGGTTTCAAAGATCTGATCCGCGGCGGTGCCATAACCAGGCGAAAGGGCTTTCTCATGAGCGAACGAGATCCTACGGTGGTGGAGCTTGGGGACGACTTTCCCGAGATCCGTACAGCTATCCAGGCAATCTGCAAGCGGTTCCCCGGTGACTATTGGCGCGCTCTGGAAGACAAGGCCGCTTATCCGGACGAATTTGTCGGGGCGTTGACCAAGGCCGGCTATCTGGCGGCCCTGATTCCTGAGGAATACGGCGGCGCCGGGTTGCCACTGCGCGCGGCAGCGGTGATTCTCGAAGAAATTCATGCGAGCGGGTGCAGTGCGGGAGCATGCCACGCGCAGATGTACATCATGGGGACGCTGCTGCGGCACGGCAGCGCCGCGCAAAAACAGAAGTATCTGCCCGAGATTGCCGCTGGACGCTTGCGCCTGCAAGCGTTCGGCGTGACCGAGCCGAACACCGGCTCAGACACGACGCAACTCCGGACTCGTGCTGTGCGCGATGGTGACCACTACGTCATCACCGGGCAGAAAGTGTGGATATCGCGCGCCCGTCAGTCCGATCTGCTCTTGTTGCTGGCCCGAACCAAGCCATTGGAAGAGGTCACGAAGCGCTCCGACGGCCTGTCGGTATTCCTGATCGACATGCGCGAAGCCGTCGGCCACGGACTCGAGATCCGCATGCTCGACGCAATGATCAACCACCAGACCACCGAACTCTTTTTCGATGGCTTGCGGATCCCGAGCGACAACCTGATTGGTGAGGAGAATCGCGGGTTTCGCTACATTCTCGACGGCATGAACGCGGAACGCATACTCGTGGCGTCGGAGGCGATCGGAGACGCGCGTTTCTTCATCCGCAAGGCGGCCGCCTATGCGAGCGAGCGCGTGGTATTTGGCCGTCCGATCGGGCAAAACCAGGGCGTGCAATTTCCCATCGCGCGCGCCTATGCCGAAACCCGGGCCGCCGATCTCGTCAACCGCAGTGCCGCCGCGTTGTTCAGCGCCGGGCGTGAGTGCGGCGAGGAGGCGAACCTGGCCAAGCTGCTTGCCTCGGAAGCCACGTGGCATGCAGGGGACACGGCGATGCAGACCCACGGCGGTTTCGGCTTTGCGCGCGAATACGATATCGAGCGCAAGTGGCGTGATACGAGGCTTTTTCAGATCGCGCCGATCTCGACCAATCTCATCCTCTCGTATCTCGGGGAACATGTACTCGGCATGCCACGTTCGTACTAAAAACAAGTGGAACACAAGTAAGACTTGACGGGGGAGACACCATGTCGAGGTCCGGATTCAGACTGACGAGATGGCTGCTGGGAATAGGGCTAGGCATAGGTCTCGCGGTGCTTTGCGAGACAAGTTTTGCAGCTTACCCCGACCACGCCATTCGTCTGGTCGTACCGTTCGCTGCGGGCGGTTTCACCGACACGCTGGCACGCGTCGTCGCGCAGAAACTGGGCCAGAAGCTTGGACAGGCGGTGATCGTGGATAACCGCGCGGGCGCGGGCGGCAACATCGGCGCCGAGGTGGTAGCGAAATCAGCGCCCGACGGCTACACGCTGTTTCTCGCGACCAATGCCACGCACGGCATCAATCCGACCCTCTACAAGGACATTCCCTTCGACGCGGTGAAGGATTTCACGCCCGTGGTCCTGATGGTATCGACTCCCAACCTGTTGCTCGTCACGCCGTCGTTGCCGGTCAAGAGCGTGGCCGAACTGGTCGCGCTGGCGAAGTCGAAACCTGGACAACTCAGCTATGGGTCGACCGGCATTGGCACGTCAACGCACTTGCAGGGTGAGTTGTTCAAGTCGGTCGAGGGCATTCAGATGACCCACGTTCCGTACCGGGGAAGCTCGCAGGCGGTTATCGACCTGATCGGCGGCACCGTGCAGGTGATGTTCGACAACATCCCGTTCGAGTATCCGCAGATCAAGGCGGGCAAGGTCCGCGCGCTGGCGGTGACGAGCAAGAAGCGTTCGCCGCTGTTGCCGGACGTGCCGACCATGACCGAGCTAGGCATCCCCGGGTTCGAGTTCGGCGCCTGGTTCGGCATTGCGGCGCCGGCCAATACGCCGCCGGATATCGTCGCGAAGATCAACGCGGACGTGAACCAGATACTCGCGATGCCGGATGTGCAAGCCAAGCTGCCCGGCACCGAGATGCTGGGCGGTTCGCCCCAGCAGTTCGCCGTGTTCATTGCCGCCGAGATTGCCAAGTGGCGCACGGTGATTCGATCAATCAACTTACAGGCGCAATGATGACAGACACACTCGGGCAGAACGCGGAGCCGTCGTGGGACGAGGAAGCGGAGGTGGTCGTGATCGGCGGCGGTTTGGCTGGACACTGCGCGGCCCTGGAGTTGGCGGCGCAGGGTGTCGAGGCGCTGCTGCTCGAAAAGCAGCCGGAAATAGGTGGCTCGACGGTCCTGAGCGGCGGTTCGTTCGCCTTCGCCGGCACGGAACTGCAGCGCAGCAACGGCATCGAGGATTCGGTTGCGATGCTGTTCGACGACCTGCGCCGGGTGGGCGGTTTCGGCAATGAAGAGCGCCTGGTGCGCGTGTATGTCGACAATCAGCTGGACACCTATCACTGGCTGGCCGAACACGGTGTCGTGTTCGAAAAGGTGTTTCTCGCGGCGGGTCATTCGGTGCCGCGCGCCCATTCCCGCAATCCGCGTGTCGTGCTCGAGACGCTCGCCGCAGCGGCGCAAGCCTCCGGACGGGTCTCGACGCGCACTCGCGCCGCCGTGCGGCGGCTGGTGCGCACGAGTAGCGACGGGCCCGTCGAGGGCGTCGTGGTGGACGTGGAGGGCCGGCAACGCGCGATCCGCGCGCTGCGCGGCGTAATCCTTGCAAGCGGCGGCTTTTCCCGAAACGACGACCTGCTGAAGCTGTTCGCGCCCACCCAGGCCGGCGCCATGCGAGCGGGCGGTCCGGGCAACGTCGGCGATGGCTTGCGCATGGCCTGGCGCCTCGGCGCCGGCATGCGCGACATGGGCTACATCAAGGGCACCTTCGGGGGTTATCCCGGGGCGAAACCCGGTGAACATGCGCTCATGCTGCCGATCTACGTCGGCGCGATTGCGGTGAACGCACAGGGAGAGCGATTCATCGACGAATCGAAGTCGTACAAGCTCATCGGCGACGCGGTGCTGCAACAGCCCGACGCGACCGGCTTCCAGATATTCGACCAGCGCATCTTCGAGCGCGGCCAGCCCGACATTCCGACCATGGCGTTCCAGGCGAAGTTTGCGCTCGGCCAGGTGGTAAGCGCGCCGACGCTGCGCGAACTGGCCGCGCGGCTCGGCATCGACGAAGCCGGCCTGACAAAAACGGTCGACGCCTATAACGCCTACGTGGAAGCGGGCAGCGACCGCACGTTCGGGCGTTCCGCCCTCAGCAATGGCTATGGAAAGCTGGAACGGATCGACGCGCCGCCGTTCTACGGATATCCATCGAAGAGCGTGATCGTGGCGACGTATTGCGGCGTCGCGGTCGATCCCGGCATGCGGGTGTGCGATGTCTACGACACACCCATCGCCGGGCTTTATGCAGCGGGAGAAGTCGTGGGCGGCCTGCACGGCAACGCGTACATGACGGGCTCGTCGCTTGGCAAGGCGGCGATCTTCGGCCGGCTCGCGGCGCGCGGCGCACTGGGTGTCGCTCGGGAGCGCGCAGGAGCGTCGGCATGAGCTTCGGCATGAGCGATGCTGCGCTTCCCCGGGAGGCCGACCTCATCGTGGTGGGCGGCGGGCTCGCGGGCTATTGCGCCGCGCTCGAAGCGGCTGAAACAGGCGCCTCGGTGCTGTTGCTCGAACGGGAACACAAGATCGGCGGCGCGACCATTCTCAGCGGCGGTTCGTTCGCCTTCGCGGGCACGGAATTGCAGCGCCGCCTGGGCATTGAGGACTCCCCGCAGTTGCTGTTCGATGACCTTCGCCGTGTCGGCGGCTATGAGAACGACGCGGCGCTGGTGCAAGTCTACGTCGACCTGCAACTCGATACCTACGCGTGGCTGGCCGAGCGCGGCGTGCGCTTCGAACAGGTATTCGTGGCGTCGGGGCAGTCGGTGCCGCGCGGCCATTCGCGCAATCCGCTCCAGGTGTTGTCGGTGATCGCGGCGCGTGCGCATGAAACCGGCCGCGTCCAGACCCGCTTATCCGCCCGCGCGCTGCGATTGATCAGATCCGGTGCCGATGGCGAGATCGAAGGCGTAAACGCGCGAACAGCGAGCGGTGTGGAACAGGTCAGGGCGCGCCACGGCGTGGTGTTGACGACCGGCGGATTTTCGCGCAACGAGATGCTGCTGACGCTGTTCGCGCCCGGGCAGGCTGGCGCGCAACGCATGGGCGGCCCCGGCAACACGGGCGACGGCCTCCTGATGGCGTGGCGGGAAGGCGCCGCGTTTCGCGACATGGCCTATATCAAGGGCACCTTCGGGAGCCATGTCAGCGCCGGAGCGGAAGACCATTTCCTGCTGTTCCCCATGTATGCGGGCGGTATCGTGGTCAACGCCGAGGCCCGGCGCTTTGTCGATGAATCGCTCTCCTACAAGCTGATAGGCGATGCCTGCCTGCGCCAGACGGATTGCCGCGGCTACCAGATCTTCGACCAAGCGATTTTTGAACGGGGCCGCCCCGGCATTCCATCGATGGATTTTGCGGCGGACCTTGCCGCCGGACGCGTCATCACGGCGCCGACGCTCGACGAACTGGCGCAACGGCTCGGCCTGGATCCGCCACAGCTTGCCGCGACTGTCGCCGAGTACAACTGTTTTGTCGCGAGCGGGCGCGATCCGGCATTCGGCCGCGACGGCTTGTGCAACCACTACGGCGCGCTCGTGCGCATCGAAACCGCGCCGTTCTACGCATTCGTCAGTACAAGCGTCGTACTCGCCACGTATTGCGGCCTGAGCGTCGACGCCTCGGCCCGGGTGCAGGACGTATTCGGCGCGCCGATAGAACGCTTGTTTGCAGCGGGAGGGGTGATGGGCGGATTTCATGGCAAGGCCTACATGACAGGCACGGCCAACGGCAAGGCGGCGATCTTCGGCCGCGTCGCCGCGCGCGCCGCGTTGGCATCATGATCGCGCAAGGCGCGCTCGGCGCGCGGGATCATCGCTCAGGCGAGCGGACCGTTCGATACATCGACGAAGGAACGGGACCGGCGCTGGTGCTGCTGCATGCGTTCGCGGAGGACGGCACGCTCTGGTCGCCGCAGATTCGCGCGCTCGGTACGCAGCGCCGAGTCATCGCGCCCGATCTGCGGGGCGCGGGCGGCTCGGGGCACGCGAACGGCACGCACGCCGCCGTGGTGACAATGGATACCCACGCCGACGACATCGTGGATCTGATGGACCATCTCGGCGTGCAAAAGGCGGTGATCGGCGGCATTTCGCTTGGCGGCTACGTCGCGCTTTCGCTGGTTTTACGTTATCCGGACCGGGTATCCGGACTGATTCTCGCCAACACACGCGCCGGCGCTGACTCAGAGCAAGGGCGCGCGCAACGCGAGGCGCTGGCGCTCGAAGTCGAGCGGCGCGGCCCGCAAGCTGTCGTCGACAGTTTCGGGGAGCGGCCTTTCGGCCCCGATTGCTCCGAAGACGCGAAGACCTTCGCGCGCTCGATCACCCTGCGGCAAAGCATCCCGGGACTCACCTCGTTCATCCGGGGCATGGCACAGCGTCCGGACCGGACGCCGGCGCTCGCGTCGATCCGCACCCCGACGCTGATCGTGAGCGGGACCGAGGACATCCTGATTCCCTCAGCCGAAAGCGTTGCGATGCAGCGCTTGATCGCGGGCAGTCATTTCGTCGATATTCCGCGCGCCGGGCATCTGTCGAATATCGACAAAACCGATGTGTTCAATGCGGTGGTCGAGAACTTCCTGACCGGCTCGGGTTTCGTCGCTTGACTGTGTGGTCATCCTTGCCGGATTTCATCTGTCTTTTTTGGCGTGAAACGTTTCATTGACAGTGCTATCCTTCTTGCATAGACTTTTTGAAACCTCGACTTCCGGGACTGCTCATGGATCTCCCTCTCGCAGGCATCACCCTGGTCGAAATGGGCCATAGCGTCGCGGCGCCCTTTGCCGGTCAGATATTCGGAGATCTGGGAGCGCGCGTCGTCAAGGTCGAGAACCCCGCTGGCGGAGACGACGCCCGTTCGTGGGGACCGCCGTTCTGGCACGGCGCATCGGCGACATTCCAAAGCCTCAACCGCAACAAACTCTCCGTGGCGCTCGACCTCAAGGACCCAGTCGAATGTGAACGGCTGCGCGCTTTCATCGTGGATGAAGCCGACGTGGTGATCCAGAACATGCGCCCGGGGCTGGTCAAACGGCTTGGACTCGACGACACGTTGCGCCAACTCAATCCACGTCTTGTCTACTGCAATCTTGGCGCGTACGGCGCAGGCAGCCCGATGGCCGACAAGCCCGGCTATGACCCGCTGATGCAGGCGTTCGGCGGGATCATGAGCGTGACCGGCGAGGCGGGCCGCGCGCCGGTTCGGGTGGGGCCTTCCATTGTGGACATGGGCGCGGGACTGTGGACGGTGATCGGCGTGATGGCGGCGCTGGAACGGCGCCATCGTACCGGCGAGGGCTGCACGGTCGATACCTCGCTGCTGGAGACGGCGCTCTCGTGGATGACCGTGCCGGTCGCACTCGCGCTCGCGTCGGGAAAAGACCCGCAGCGCACGGGCTCCGAGGCGGCGATGATCGTTCCGTATAAAGCGTATCTGGCGGCGGACTGCTATCTGATCATCGCCGCAGGCAACGACGCGCTGTTCCGGCGGCTGTGCGGCGTGCTCGACCGGCCCGACTGGGCCACCGATCCCCGCTTTGCGACCAACGCGGCACGGGTCGAACATCGCGAGGTGCTCAATGCACTGATCGACGCAATCGTGCTGACGCGTAGCGCTGATGAATGGGTGACGCGGCTCGATGCGGCCGGCGTGCCGGCAACGGTGCTGCAGTCGGTCAGCGAAGTCCTGGCGCATCCGCAGACGCGGGCGCTGGATATGGTCCGGCCGCTGCCCGACGGTTCCATGTCGCTGATGAGCCTGCCGCTGCGCTTCGATGGCGAACGCCTGCCATTCCGCTCCACGCCGCCGGCTCTCGGCGCGGACAACGGTACCTTCTTCGAGCTGACGCAACCGGAGCCTTCGTAATGAGCAGCCGCTACGAAACCTTGCTGGTCGATGAAGTCTCCCCGGGCGTCATACAGGTCACGCTGAACCGCCCGCACGTGCGCAACGCCCTCAACACGCAGATGGGCAGGGAACTGCGCGAGCTGTTCCTGCCGTTGAAGTTCACGCCGGGCGACTGGCGCGGCATCGTGGTCACCGGGTCCGGCGTACAGGCGTTCTGTTCCGGCGGGGACCTCAAAGAGCGGCGTGGCATGAGCGATCACGACTGGCGCCTGCAACACGCGATCTTCGAGGAAGCGTATTACGCGATCATGGACTGCACGGTTCCGGTGATCGCGGCCGTGAACGGAGCGGCCTATGCCGGCGGCTGCGAACTGGCGTTGGCGTGCGATTTCATCTACGCCTCGGCCGAAGCACGGTTTGCGCTCACGGAAGTCACGCTTGGCATCATGCCTGGCGCCGGCGGCACGCAGAATCTGCCGCGCGCCATGGGCGAACGCCGCGCGAAGGAGATCATCCTGTCCGGTACGCCATTCAGCGCGCAGCAGGCGTTTGACTGGGGCATGGTGAACGCGGTGCACGCGCCCCACGAGGTGCTGCCCGCCGCGCTCGCCACGGCCGCGAAGATCGCATCGAATGCGCCAATATCAGTGCAACAGGCGAAGAAGGCGATTCACTACGGCCTGCAAGGCGACTTGCGCAGCGGGCTGGTGCTGGAAGTGCAGGCTTACGAACGCATGATCCCGACGGAGGATCGGCGGGAAGGCATAGCGGCATTCAACGAGAAGCGTCCGCCGAAGTTCGTCGGCCGATAGGTAGTCGGGCCAGCAGACGCGGGGCTGTTACAGGATCTGTGGAGCGCGGGACATGGAAGCCATTGCCGGAAACAGGATCAGCGTACGCGAAGTGGGTCTGCGCGACGGCTTGCAGAGCATCGCCACGATCATGCCAAGCGCCGTCAAGCTCGACTGGTGCGGGCGCGAATTTTCAGCGGGCGTGAGCGATATCGAAGTCGGCTCGTTCGTGCCGCCGAAGCTGCTGCCGCAAATGGCCGATACGGCCGAGATCGTGGCCGGCGCCCGCAAGCTCCCGGGACTGACCGTATCCGTCCTGGTGCCGAACCTCAAGGGCGCCGAACGCGCCGTGGCCGCGAACGCGATGAAGCTCAATTACGCGATGTCGGTCAGCGAAGGACACAACTGGTCAAACGTACGCCGCACCGTTGCTGATTCGGTCGCTGACTTCGGGCAGATCGTCGCGCTGTGCCGCCAGATCGATCGCAGCGAAAGGCCGGTGGTGAGCGGCGGCCTTGCAACCTCTTTCGGCTGCACGATCGAGGGCGAGGTGGACGAGTCCCGCGTGCTGCGGCTGGCCGTGGAACTCGCGGAACTGGGCGCGCAAGAGATCGTGCTGGCCGACACCGTCGGCTACGGCAATCCCGCCGCGGTGCGCAGGCTGTTCGGCGCGGTGCGCCGCGAACTGGGCGACCTGCCGCTGGCGGCGCATTTCCACGACACGCGCGGCCTCGGGCTCGCGAACGTGGTGGCCGCGCTTGACGTCGGCGTCACGCGTTTTGACGCCTCGCTCGGCGGCCTCGGCGGATGCCCGTATGCACCGGGCGCGACTGGCAACATCGTGATGGAAGACCTCGTGTTCCTGCTCGAATCGATGGGGTACTCCACCTCGGTCGATCTGGCCGCGCTGATCGAAGTGCGGGCGTTCGTGCAGGAGCGGCTTGAGCGGGAGTCGTTCTACGGCGGCATCGCGAAAGCCGGGTTGCCGAAGCATTATCGACCGGTGCTGGCGGGTGGTTGAGGCGCGTGAACATGCAGGGCGGAAGATAACAATAACAACGTGTAAAGCGATCACAAGATAACGTGTCAGGAGACAGCAATGTTCAAGGGAAGATACCGTTTCGCGATTGCCGCCATGTTGTTTCTCGCGACGGCGATTGGCTATATCGACCGATCCGCAATCGGTATCGTGGCGCCCTTGCTGACCCCGGAGCTGCACCTGTCGCCGTCGCAGATGGGCGTGATCTTCAGCGGCTTTTTCTGCGGCTATACGGCGTTTGCGTTCATCGGCGGATCGCTCGCCGACCGCTTCGGCCCCGTGCGCGTGATGTCGTGGTCCATGGGCATCTGGTCCGTGTTGTGCGGACTGACGGCGGTGGTCTTCAGCTTCAGCTCATTCTTCATCCTGCGGGTGTTCTTCGGCATGGGTGAAGGCCCGACACTCACTACCATCAACCGCACCGCGGCGAACTGGTTCTCGCGCCGCGAAGTCAGCACCATGGTAGGAACGATCTTCTCGGGGCAGATGTTCGGGGCGGCCATTGCCGGGCCGATTGTCGGGCTGCTCGCGCTGCGGCTGGGATGGCGTGTCTCGTTCGTTGTCATCGCGGTGCTCGGGCTGGTCTGGCTGGCGGTTTTTCGCCGCATGGCGACCAACCGGCCCGCCGATAATCCGCGCGTGACGAGCGACGAACTGCAGCGCATCGAAGCCGGCCGCGAAGAACATGAACTGCAGGCCAACGACAACCGCACGCTGCGGCAGTGCCTCATCAGCCGTAATACGCTCGGGGTGTGCATCGGCCTGTTCGCGGCGAACTACACGATCAATAACCTGCTGTTCTGGCTGCCCACGTATTTCGTCTCGGCGCAGCATGCCGGGGTCCAGCAGATGAGCCTGCTCATGGCGATTCCGTGGATCGCGGGGATGATCGGGTCGTCGGGCGGAGGGTTGGTATCGGATCTCGTCTACCGGCGCATGAGCAATCCCGTCAGCGCGCGCAAGCTCTGCGCGTGGGTGCCGCTGGCGCTCTCGGGCCTGGCGGCGCTGCTGTTCAGCACGGCTTCTTCGCTCGTGACGGCGGTCCTGCTCGTGACCGCGGCAATCACCTTCATCTCGGCGGCGGGGCAGGCTCACTGGGTGATCAACCATGAACTTTATCCGCGTCGCCACGTGGGCGGGGTGGGTGGGTTCATCCACTTGATGGGCAATATCTCGGGCATCGTGGGGCCGGCCATCACGGGGATGGCAGTGCAGCATTTCGGCGGCTTCGAGGTGGCGTTCAAACTGTGCACGGCAATCGACGCCGTCGGCGTGCTGGCGATGATCTTGCTCGTGCACCGGCCGCTCGAGCGCGTCGCCGAGCTTGTGGCGAATCCGGGCGTATGACGTGAGACCGGGGAGATCGACTGTGATGGTTCAACCAAGGGATGTGCAGGAAGCCGCGTGGCGGGTTCAGCTTGGCGGCGATGCCCACCTGTACTGCGCGCTCGACGATTACACCGACGCGTGGCGTCCCGCCGATACGGTCGTGCTGCTGCATGGCATCGCGGAGCACGGCGGCATATGGCGGCCGTGGGTGCCCCATCTCACGCGCCGCTATCGCGTCCTGCGGCCCGATCTCCGCGGCTTTGGCCGGTCCAGCGCGCTTCCGGCAGGGGGCGCGTTCACGCTCGCCGACTGGGCCGACGACATCGAACGCATGATCGATTCGATCGGGTCAGGGCGGGGGCCGGACGACGCGCCTCCCCGCGTGCACCTGATCGGGACCAAGCTCGGGGCGCTGGTTGCATTCGAACTGGCGCAGCGCCGTCCTCCGTGGATTGCATCCATGACGCTCGCCGGCATGCTGCCGTCGCCGAGCAAGGCACTGGGGCCGTGGCTCGACGAATGGGTCGGGGTTATCGAGCGGGAGGGCGTCGAAAGCTGGGCGCGCCTGACCATGCCCGGACGCATGGGCACGACGCTGCCGCCCGAGGCGCTGGAGTGGTGGGCGCGATTGATGGGCACGACCTCGGCGGCCACGGTGCTCGCGTGCATGCGCTTGCTGCCCGGTATCGACGAACCGCCGAACCCGGAAGGGATTGCCTGCCCCACGTTGTTCATCGTGCCGGGCGCCCATGAAACCGGCGGGACCTACAATCAGCGTCCCGCGCCGGCCGACCTGCTGCGCCTGCAATCCAGGGTGCGGGGCTCCACGCTGCGCGAGATTCCGGCCGATTCGTACCACATCGCCGCGACTCATCCCGATGCGTGCGCGATCATGGCAGCCGAGTTTATAGAGGAATGCTGAGGAGATGACCGATGTCCAGTAATTCGATCAGCGGGCAGTTTGCGCAGGCCATCGTCGCGATGTCGACGAACACGCTGCCGGCCGGCGTGGTCGAGAAGGCGAAGCTGCGCATTCTCGACTCACTCACCACGGCGGTCGCCGCCCACGGCCTGGCTGTGCCGGGCGTTGCCGCTGCCCTCGTCGGCGAGAACCGCGGCAAGTCAACGATCATCGGCCAGCAGCAGAGGGTGCCCGCGATCGATGCGGCATGGGTCAATGCGACGCTCGTCAACGGGCGCTCGCAGGACGACTTCCTGTGCAAGTCGCACCCGGGTGCGATCGCGGTTCCGGCCGCGCTGGCCATTGCCGAGCAGGAGGGTGGCAGCGGCGCGGACTTCATCGCCGCCGTGGTGGCCGGCTATGAAATCACCGGCCGGGTCTACCTGGGCGGTCCGGGCATGCTGCCGAAATTCCGGGCGACCGGTGTGGCCGGAACAATAGGCGCGGCTGCCGCGGCCGCGCGCATGCTCGCGCTCGATGCCGAGCGCACGCGGCACGCGCTCGGCTGCGCGGCGGTGTTTGCATCGGGCTTCGGCGCGGGTTTCCTGAGCGGCACGATGGAGGTCAAGCTGAACGTGGGCATGGCGTGCCGCAACGGTGTGAGCGCGGCATTGCTCGCACAGGCCGGTGCGACCGCGAGCGATCTCGCGTTCGAGGGCGAGGCCGGCTTCTATCTGGCCATGGCCGGCACGACCGATCACGCCAGCGCTGCGACGCAGGACCTCGGCGAGCGCTATTTGCTCGGGGACACCGTCTACAAGGAATATCCGGTCTGCATTTTTGTGCAGACACCGATGACGCTTGCTCGCGAAATTGCGCACCTGTACCCGCTGCACGTCGACAGGATCGAGCGCGTGACGGTGCAGGTGTGTGAGCTGACTTACACCAATCCTGGCTTCACCAATGTCGCGCCGTTCACGAGCGCGCTGCGCGCCCGCGTCAGCGCGCGTTTTTGCGTGGCCGCCGCGTTGCTCGGCAAGCCGATCGACGAGCACGATTTCTACGCATGCGTCGACGATCCCGATGTGCTCGCGCTGGCTGCGCGCATCGACCTCGTGCTGGACCCGCAAAGCGTGGATACGGTCAGGGTGGCGGTGGAACACGGTGGCCATACGCTGGCGCTTACCGGCATAGAAGGGGAAACGCTGCGTCCTTCGCGCGAGAAAGTGATCGCAAAGTACCGGCGGCTGACGTCGGAAATATTGGGTCCGAAGACGGAAACGGTGCTGCGCCAGATCCTGGACCTTGAGCACTTGCCTCATCTGCACGATCTGATGGGCTCATTGCGCGGCGCCGGCACACCACCGGCTCAGCGCTGAGCGCAGGAATCGCGCAAGACGAGCTCGGTCGGGATGGTGATGCGCTGAGGATCGCGTGCGGAGGCGGTCGAGTTCATCCGCGCAAGCAGCAGTTCGGCTGCGGCCGTCCCGACTTTGGCAAGCTCCCAGCGCACGGCGGTCAACGCGGGTTCGAAGAGACTTGCGACGTCGGTATCTCCGAGCGTAATGAGGGATAACTGGCCCGGCACCGCCAGCTTCAGCATCCGCACGACCTTGAGGACCTGCGGCATCTGATTGGCGCCCGCGACGATCGCGGTGGGCGGCTTCGACGAGACCAGCATCCGGTAGGCTGCCTGGTAGCCCGCGTCGGGCAGGAAGACGTCCGGCGACAGCAACGACTCGTCGATGGGAATACCCGCCTCGTGGTGTGCGCTGCGGTAGGCCAGCCGGCGCTGCCGGCCGGGCAGCGCGGCTTGCGTCACCGTTACCAGACCGATGCGCCGGTGCCCGAGCTTGATCAGGTAGTTCATCGCCTGGAGCGTGCCGCCGAAGTGGTCGACCGAGACGGCATCAATTGGCAGGCTCGATTCGCGCTCAAGCAGGATGGTCGGGATGGTGCAGTCCGCCAGCAGCTTGAGGGTGGCGGGATCTTCTTCCCTGCTCAGGGTGATGATCAGGCCATCGAAACGGCGGCGCTGGAACAGCGTCAGGATCTCGGCTTCCGTGTCCAGGCGGTCGCGGCTGTTGGACAGCATCATGCTGTAGCCGTGCTGGTGCAACACCTCTTCCGCCGCGCTGACTGTGGCGGAGAACAGGGGGTTGGAGATGTCGGAGACCATGCAGCCCACGACCTGCGTCGACTGGGTCCGCATGCTCTGGGCGACCGAGTTCGGCACGTAACCCAACGCACGGGCGGCCTCGTTGACGCGTTCGCGCAGCGCGGGGGCCACCGACTCCTTGTTGTTGATGACGCGTGAAACGGTTCCCAGCGCGACGCCGGCGCGGACCGCCACGTCGACGATTGTCACGCGCTTCGCCTGCTTGCTGGCGAATTCGCTTGGCGGTGGGGAGGATTTGCGGCGAGGTGGCATGCGTCGGTTCTGGTTGAGATGACACTTGAGATGGCACGGAAGTGACCGGATTATAGGGGCAAGAGGGCGGCATATCTTGATTGATCGCGCGGTTTCATGCTTGCATCCGGCATTTTGCATGAAACGTTTCATTGACGTTGGGACGAAATTTACCTAGGCTAGCAGCGTGTGATGCATTGACCGTCGAAGCCCGATCCAGGAGGACGAATGTGTATACCGAACGACGCATCGAACCGGCCAGCGCCGATCATCAGGGGAGCGTCGACATGAGTGCATCGCACGCAACGCAACTGACGCAGCTTTACGACTCGTGGAGCGGCGGTTCGCTCACGCCGTCGAGCCGGGCCAGTGCGCGGATGGGGATTCTGGATATTCTCGGATGCATCGTCGCGGGTTCGCAAACGCACACGGCCGCGACCGTGCGTGAGCTGGCCATCGAGCAGGGCAGTGCGCAACAGGCGGCGGTGTTCGGTACGGGCGTGCGCCTGTCGGTGCCGCTTGCGGCCCTGGTCAACGGCGTGGCGGGCCATGTGCTCGATTACGATGACATGAACGCCACCCTCATCGGACATCCGAGCGTGGTGCTCGTTCCGGCGATCATGGCGCTTGGCGAAGCGAGGGCGATGAGCGGATCTGCTTTCCTCGACGCCTACGTGCTTGGCTTCGAAATAGCCGCCCATTTCGCCCGGACGATGGTGCCTCGCCACTATGACGCGGGCTGGCATACCACCTCGAGCATCGGCATCTTTGGCGCGGCGGCGGCCTGTTCGCGCGTGCTCGGGCTCGATGCGCGCGGCATGCTCAACGCGCTTGCCATCGCGGCGTCCAATGTTGCCGGCCTGCGGGCCAATTTCGGTTCCGAAACCAAATCGCTCCATGCGGGCCAGGCGGCCGAGGGCGGTGTGCGCGCGGCCATGCTGGCTGCTCGCGGCTTCACCGCGAATGTCGGTTTGTTCGATGCGCCGGACGGCCTGTTCGCCACCTACGGCGCCAACCCGGTACCGAAGGAAGCCCCTTTGGATGAGGCCCTGGAGATCGATGCTTCGGGGATTGGAATCAAGCCCTATGCGTGCTGCGGGGCGGGCATCTCCGTGATCGACGTCATGCTCGACCTGCATGAAGGCGGCTTGCCGCCGGTGGAAGATCTGCTCGATATCGACTGTGCGGTGACCAGCATGGCGACGCGCATCATGCCGCTGCAACAGGCGGCCAACGGACTCGAGGGCAAGTATTGCATCGCGTATTGCGCTGCCGTGGCTTACCTGGACGGAGCAGGCGGCCTCGCCCAGTTCGACGATGCACGCGTGCAGCGCGAGGACGTACAGGCGCTGATGAAACGCGTGAACGTGCGCGTCGCGCCTCATCTTGCCTCGGGTGCGGGCCGTTTTGGCGTGGAGCTGACGATCAGGCGGCGCGACGGCACTACGCTTGCGGCTCAAGTCGAGCTGCCGCGTGGTCATCCGCACAGGACGCTGTCGTCCGCAGCCCTGCTGCGTAAATTCACCGATTGCGCGACGCCGGTGCTTGGAACTGAGCGGACCACCGAGGTAGCAGGAATCGTCGCTGCACTGGAAGACCTTGCCGACATCCGGCAACTGTCAGCACTGCTGCAGCCATGACCGACGCGCCGGACGCACGGCCGATTATCGTCATGCTCGACGACTACGAGCGCTCGTTTCGCGCGCTGGCGGACTGGTCCGGCATCGACCGGCTGGCAAGCGTGCGGGTCGAACATGCTCCGCTATATGGCAACGCATTGCTGGCGGCGCTCGTAGATGCCTCCGCGATCGTGTTGCAGCGAGACCGCACGCCGTTCCCCAGCGAACTCATCGGCCAACTGCCGAAGCTGGAATACCTGGTTTTTACCGGTTCGCGCAACACCACGCTCGATCTCGACGCGCTGAACCAGCGCGGCATTCCCGTGAGTTTCAGCGGCCGCGCGGCAACCCGCGACGGCACCTGCGAAATCGCCTGGGCGCTTATTTTCGCCGCGGTGAAACGGCTGGAAACCAATTTTGCCCTGATGCGTGCCGGCGGCTGGCGCGAGACCGGCCGATTGCCCGGCTCGCTCGCGGGCGAACGTTTTGGAATCATCGGGTTGGGTGATATCGGCCGGCAGATGGCCCGGATCGCGCAGGCATTCGGCATGGAAGTTGTGGCGTGGAGCCCGCACATGACGCCCGAACGCGCCCGCGAGTGCGGTTGCGTCGCAGTGCCGCTCGACGAATTACTGTCGAGTTCGATAGTCGTCAGCTTGCATATCGTGCCAAGCGAATCAACTTACCGGCTCCTCGATGCCAAACGGCTGGCGCTGATGCGGCCCGAAGCAATCCTCGTGAATACGGCGCGCGCGGAACTTATCGATACCGCCGCGCTGATCGACGCGCTGGACGCTGGCCGTCCCGGTGCGGCGGCGCTCGACGTATTCGATACGGAGCCGCTCGCGCATGACCATCCGCTGCGCCAACGGGCGGATGTCGTGCTGACGCCGCATCTGGGTTTCGTGATCCGTCCGGTCCTGGAGACGTTTGCTCGCGGCGTCGTGGAATGTCTGTCGGCGTGGCTGGAGGGCCGGCCGTTGCTGAGAACGCTTGGGTGATGGCGGCGCGCCTCTTCGAGCAGCGGGGGTTTCGCCGGCGGCGGACTCAGCGGACTCAGCGGCGGATTGTCGTGGCGTAGATAAAGCGCTCGGGATGGTAGATCGAGCGCCCGGCGACCATCGGCATGCCGTCGGCGCCGATCAACTGGCTTTCGCGCAGCAGCACCGGCGAATTCGGCGGGATGTTCAGCAATTGCGCTTCCTCCTCGGAGGCCGCCGTCGCGCGGATGGCCGTGTTCGAGAGCAGGGTCGGCAACTTGAGCGTGCGCTCGATCGTCTCCCAGACGGTTTCGTGCACCAGGTCGGCATCGTCGAGCCGCTCGAAGATTTCCACCACGATATAGCGATAGTCGATGCTGACCGGATGACCGTCCGCATGGCGCAGGCGCCTCATATAGCCGACCGGCTGGCCCGGTTTTATGTTCAGCGAGGCTGCGACCAGCATGTTTGCCGCGGTGACGCTGCGCTCGAGCAGGCTGATGCGCACATCGCGGCCCTGCACGCGCCATTCGCTGAGCGTGGCCTCGAAGTGATCGACGGAGCCTTGTGCCGGCTTCTGGACGACGAAGGTGCCCTTGCCACGCTGCCGCGTGAGCAGGCCGCTGCGCACCAGGTCTTGCAGGGCCTGACGCACGGTCAGCGGACTCACGCCGAATTCGCGGGTGAGTTCCTGGTCGGTGAGACCGGTCAGGTCAGTACCGTGCTCGGCGATACGCTGACGCAGGATCGCGGCAATCTGCATCCAGCGCGGTACCGATGAATCCCGGTCAATGAGTTCAGTGTCCATGTCTGCTGCTAAGTAACGTTCCAGGTAATGCGTTCAATGGGACCGGTGGGCAGGCCGCGACTTCCGCGACTTCCTCGATGACGCAGCGATGGTAAAGCTCAAACCGCGTTATCCCGGGGACGTGAATGCCCGGTATGAAGCTCCCCGATTACGCTGAACTTTTCGAATACATCATGACGCGATGTCAACGGCGGCTCGGCGAATACTATAGAGTATTCACCCCGCTTTCAACGGCCCGTCCCGCCTGGACGTTTCGCCACCATCGGCTCGATCACCCCCGCTTCATGCAGTTCACGCAGCCGGGCGGGCGTCAGGCCAAGGATCTCACCCAGCACTTCGTCCGTATCCTGCCCCAACGCCGGCGCCGTGTGACGGACTTCGCCCGGCGTGCCGCTCATCCGGAACAACAGATTTTGCATCTTGACCGGCCCGAGGACGGCATCCGGCACATCGGTGATCGTGTCGAGCGAGCGGTACTGCGGATCCTCCATCACCTGCGAAATGTCATAAACCGGCGCGACCGCCGCGCCGGCCTCCGCAAAAGCGCGCATGACTTCGTCGATGCCGCGTTCCCCGATCCACCCGCCGACCACCGCATCCAGGAGGTCCGCGTGCTGCGCACGTTCGCCCCCGCTTGCAAACCACGGTTCGTCCACCAGATCAGGCCGTCCGGTCAGACGCAATACCCGTTCGGCGATTGCCTGCGAGCTGGTGGATATCGCGACCCACCTGCCTTCCTTCGTCTTGTAGGTGTTGCGCGGTGCGTTGTTGTGCGTGCGGTTGCCGGTGCGTTGCTGGATCTGGCCGAGCTGGTCGAAGACGGAGGCCTGTGCTCCCATCAGATGCAGGATCGGCTCGATGATGGCGATGTCGATCATCTGTCCCTCGCCGTCGCGCAGGTCGCGGTGATAGAGCGCCAGCATGACCGCGTAAGCCGCCGACAAGCCCGCGATGCCGTCCGCGAGACCGAACGGCGGCAAGGTGGGCGGCCCGTCGGGATGACCGTTGATATGGGCGAAACCGCTCATGGATTCGGCCAGGGTGCCAAAACCCGGACGCGCCGAATAAGGCCCGGACTGGCCGAAGCCGGTCATGCGCAGCATGACCAGGCGCCGGTTCACCTCATGCAGCTGCTCCCAGCCCAGATGCCATTTCTCCATCACGCCGGGCCGGAAATTTTCCAGGAGCACGTCGCTTTTGGCCGCAAGGTCACGCAGGATCTGCTGTCCGTCGGCGCTCGACAGGTCCAGCACGATGTTGCGCTTGTTGCGCCCGTAGAAAGCGTAGTTCAGTCCCACGCCATTTTTTTGCGGACCGCTCAGGCGCAGGCCATCGCCGCGCGGATGTTCGACCTTGATCACTTCCGCGCCATAGTCGGCAAGCAGCATCGCGCCGAACGGCGCGGCGATGATGGTCGAGCAATCGAGCACGCGTACGCCTTCCAGCGGTCGCGGCCGGCCTGCGGCGGTTTGCTTGTCTGTCATGGAAGTCTCCTCCGTGGCTTGGCGCCGGCGTCTCGCGTGCCGCTTGCGCGAGCCTTGCGTGATCCTAGGTAAATATCAGTAGTTGACGTTACCAATACTAGATAATAGTATCAAATACTATATAGATTTAACCTTGGCCGCAACCCTCCATGATCATCGACTCCCACCTGCATTTCTACGACATGCTTGCCGAGCCCCCCGGCGATGTTCATCACGATCACTTGCCGTTCGAGCGCGTCATTGCAGAGGCGCGCGAGATCGGCGTCGGCCAGATCGTGCAGGTCACGCCGTTCGCCGCCGGTTACGACAACCGACATGGTTTCGCCGTCGCCGAGCGTCATCCGGCCGACGTCCTCGGCGTGATTGCGCGGATCGATCCGCTGCACGCGGACGTCCAGCAACACCTGCGCGCCTTGCTCCAGAATCCAAAGATGCTGGCGCTGCGCCTGACGCTGATAGAGGACAACGAACACTGGCTGGCCGACGGCACTGTGGATGATTTTTTCCGGTTGGCCGAACGGCTGCAGGTACCGATGGAACTGTTCGCGCCGTTCCATGTGGCGCAGATGCACGACACCGTCAAACGTTTCCCCGGCGTGCGCTGGCTGATCGACCACATGGGCCTGCGTTATTACGCGGGCAAGGACAATCGCCAGGCATTTCGCCAATGGGATGCGTTGCTCGATCTCGCACAGGAACCCAACGTGTGGATCAAATGCAGCTACTTCCCTGAAGCGGCGAAGGACCTCGAAGACTATCCATTTCCTCTCGCGCGGAGTTACATGCGCCAGTTGTACGAGCGGGCCGGCGCGGGGCGGCTCATATGGGGTTCCAACTTTCCAAACGTTCGGCGGGCATGCACTTATCGGCAAGCACTCGATTTCATCCGTACCGGGTGCGACTTCATGAGCGTGGCCGAGCGCGAGGCAATCACCGGCGCCAACTTCTTGAGGTATGTGGCTCGCGAAGCTACACCGGTGTGAGACCGGCGCTTATCGCTCAATCATCGCTCAATCATCGTTCAATCGACCAGGAAATCATCATGGAATCGAAGCCATTCGACATCAAGCCGTTAGCGCCGTTCGGCGCTCAGGTCGTGGGCCTGGACATGCATCAGCCCGTGTCCGAAGCTGAACGCCAGGTCCTGCGCGAAGCGTTCAGCGAGCATGCGCTGCTGCTGTTTCGCGATCAGGATCTCGACAAAGCCGACCTGCTGCGCGTTGCCGATATCTTTGGAAAAGTCTCCGAGCAGGGCGAGGCGCCCGGCGGCTTCAACTATGTGTCGAACCTGCATCCGCGCGGCTTGAACGCCGCGGGCGAGATGATCCTGGCCGCGGGCGACGGCGAACTGCAATTCCACTTCGACCACTGTTTCCAGGAAAACGTCCTGAAGGCGATCCTGCTGTACGGCGTCGAGATTCCTCCAACGGGTGGCGATACACTTTTTTCCGACATGCGTCTCGTCACCCGTCATTTGCCCGAAGATATCCGCGAACGTATCGACGACAAGATCATCCGGCATAAATCGGACACCCGTGCGGGTTGTCCGCAAGCCGATCACCCGATCATGTATCCGCATCCACGCACGGGCGAACGGGTTCTCTTCTTCAGCAAGCTGCACGCGCGGCAGATCCTGGGCTTGTCGGTGGAGGAAAGTCAGGCGTTGTTCCAGCGTTTCATTTCCATGATCGAAAACAAGGAGATCATGTACCGCCATGTTTGGGCGAAGCGTGACCTGGTGGTGTGGGACAACCTCGCGCTACAGCACGCGCGCGAAACCTTCGACCCGAAATATAAGCGCCACTTGCAGCGTCTGCAGATCGACTAGGAGGGCGAACGTCATGGGCTTGCAACAAAGGTCGGGCCTGCCGTTCTGGCGCTCGCTGCTGTTCGTACCGGTCAACGTGGAGAAGTATGTGCAGAAGGCGTCCGCGTGCGGCGCCGACGCGATCATCCTCGACCTCGAGGACAGCGTGGCCCCCGCCGACAAGGAAGCCGCGCGCGCACAGGTTGCCGCGGCCGCCGAGCGATGCGCTACAGCAGGAGCGGACATCCTGGTGCGTGTGAATCGTCCGCTCGAACTCGCTGTGCGGGACATCGAGACGGTCGTCGCTCCGCAGGTCAGCGCGCTGATGCTGCCGAAGGTAGACAGTGCGGGGCACGTGAGGCTGCTTGCCGAACTGGTGGAAAGCATCGAGCGGCGAAAGGGCATGGCCGTGGGTCACACGCGGTTTTACGCGGTGGTCGAGTCGGTCACCGCGTTTGCGCAGATCTTCGAGATTGCCGCCGCGCATCCGCGCATCGTTGCTTTTGCGTGCGGAGCGGAGGATTTCACCGCGTCCTGTGGCGCACAGCCGGACCCCGACGTGCTGCTTTATCCGAAGCAACAAGGGGTATTGGCGGCGCGCGCGGCAGGCGTGCTGCCGCTCGGCATTTTCAGTTCCAGCGCGAACTACCGGGACCTCGACGGCTTTCGCGCCGCTGTCGCGCAGGCGCGTCGCTTTGGCGTGGAAGGCAGCACCTGTATTCATCCCGCGCAGGTGCCCATCCTGAACGAAGGCTTCAGCCCCGGTGCTGACGAGATCGCCGCCGCGCAGCGGATCGTCGATACCTACGACGAAGCGTTGCGCAGCGGTCGTGGTTCCATCGGCCTGGACGGCCGGATGCTGGACGTGCCCGTGGTGGAGCGCGCCGAGCGCATCCTGGCGATCGCCGCGCGCATGCGCGCCTGACGGCGTTCGCCACGCGCGCGGTGTCGTTCACGTTTCGCTGCGCTGCATGCGCGCCACATCGAGATTGTGGCGTCGACGCCGCGAGGCACGCAGCGCGAAGAACACCTGGGCCAGGATCAGCAACGCACCGGCCGCGATGAACGTGGCGCTGATAGGCCGTTGCAGGAAAACACTCAGGTCGCCGCGCGAAAGCAGCATGGTGCGCCGGAAATTCTCCTCCATCAACGGTCCGAGTACGTAGCCGAGAAGGATGGGCGCCACTGAAAACCTGAGCGCGATCAAGAGTGCCCCCAGCACGCCGAATACCAGGGTTTCGCCTATCTCGAACAGGGCGTTGTTAGTGCTGTACACGCCCACGGCGATAAAAAAGAGCGCGGATGGAAACATGAAACGATAGGGCACCTGCAACAGCTTCACCCAGATGCCGATCATCGGTACATTCAGCATCACTAACAGGACGTTGCCGATCCAGAAGCTGGCGATCAAGCCCCAGAAGATGTCCGCATGTTCGGTGATCAATTGCGGCCCGGGCTGGATCCCCTGGATCAGCAAGGCGCCGAGTATCAGCGCCATCACCGCGTCTCCGGGAATGCCGAGACTCATGGTGGGAATGAAGTCCACCTGGGTCTTCGAGTGCGATGCCGCCTCCGGTGCCGCCACGCCCTCGAGCGCTCCGTTGCCGAAACGTCCCGGCGTCCTGGAGATCTTTTTTTCCAGCGCGTAGGCGATGAACGTCGTGATCGTGGGTCCGGTGCCCGGCATCGCGCCGAAGAGCGTGCCGACCAGCGTCCCGCGCACCATCGGCAGGAACGCCTGCTTCATTTCAGCCTTGCTCGGGCGCATGTCCTTCAGGCGCAGCTTCGTGCCGCTGCCGACCACCTGCATGCGGTTGACGTTGCACAGGAAGTCCGCCACGCCGAACAGTCCCAACGCCAGCGCCACCAGTTCGACCTTGTCGGAAAGCTCGATGAAGCCGAAGGTGAAGCGCATCGTGCCGCTGTTGACGTCGGTGCCGACAATGCCGATCAGCAGCCCGAGCGCGGTCATCGCCATGCCCTTCAACGCGGAACCCTTCGCCAGCGTTCCGCCCGCCAGCAAGCCGAGCAGCATGATCGAGAAGAGTTCCGCCGGCCCGAACTTGAACGCAATGGCGACCAGCGGCCGTGACAGAAAGATCATCACAAGGATTCCGAACGATGCCGCGAAGAACGACGCCATCATGGCGATACCGAGCGCGGTTCCGCCTTTGCCCATCCGGGTCATCGGATAGCCGTCGAGACAGGTGACCGCGTGCGGCGGATGGCAGGGCAGATTCAGCAGAATCGCGCCGATCGCGCCGCCGTATTGCGAACCGTAGAAGATGCCGGCCAGCATCAGGATGGCCGGCACCGGATGCAGCGTGTAGGTAAGCGGCAGCAGCATGGAGATGGCGGACAACGCGCCCATCCCCGGCAATACGCCGATCAGGTTGCCCATGAGTACGCCGAAAAACGACCACATCAGGTTGTGCGGTTCCAGGGCAACGCCAAACCCCTGCATCAGGTCCGTCAAGGTTTGCGACAGCATCGCTCAGGCTCCCCAGGCGAACAGGGGAAACTGCAGCTTCAGCGCCCACCAGAACACCACGACGCAGATGGCGCACATTGCCAGCGCGAGGATCGCCGCACTCCTGAGCGTGTTCTGCCGGTCGCCGAGCGCGGCAATGAAGACGATCGCGAACGTGGCGGGCAACAGGCCGCCGAACCGGCCGATCACGACGAAGGCGGCAATGCTGAGCATGATGCAAAACCAGCCGCGCCATTCAGGTCGAAGAGGGGCATCGTCGGCTTCGGCTTCGGCTTGTTGCCGGGCGCCCGCACTCATCGCGATCAGCATGCCGAGCAGCGCCAGGATGGCGCCCACGGAGACGGGAAAGAATCCCGGCCCCATGCTGCGCAGATCGCCCATGCGGTACTGGAAGCCCATCCATGCCGCGCCGAGCCCGATCAGCAGCATCAGCACGCCGCCGTAATACTCCCGGTGAATGTGGCCCGGGAAACCAGCCAGGTTGCTGCGTTCCATGTCAGGTGTCTCCTGATTGACGGGCGCGCAGCCGGATATGGGTTGTTCCGGCTGCTGCCCGTCTTGTTATGTGTTCGAAGCGGGGAAAATCGTACCCTGCGCCAGACGTTGCAGGCTCAGTCTCGCAGTAGCGCCGTCAGGTCATGCAGGTTCGGCAAGTGTTCCAGCCGCAGGACATCCCGCAGCAGGGTCTCCGTCTTCGGACCCAGAATGGGCGATGTCAGGCGACGGAATTTGGCAATGACCTTGTCGGACGAAGAAAGCAGCGTCTCTCCTTCGATACCTTCCAGAGCGCGGCTCCCGTTACCGTCAGTGATCGATACCGTGACCCGGTCCTTGCTGGCCGGGTCGATGACGAGGTCGATGCGTTCGGCCAACGCGAGCACGTCGGCGGCGTCGAAATGCTCGTAGAACGCGTAATCGTCAATGGGCTTGTCCAGCAGTGCAGCCGCCACGCAAAAGCGTGCGCTGACTTTGGCATGCAGTGAACTCTTGAAAGGGGCGACGTTGGTAAAGCCGGGGAAGGCGTACGTCGATGGGGACACCGTGACCGTGATCCGGGAGGTGGTGTCGGCCGGCAGGGGGCGTTGGCTGATCAGTTCCCGGGCAAGGGTCATCGGCGTCTGCACGAAAATGCAGACCGGGAATTCCTTATAGACGGTTTCTTCCAGCAGATAGCGTTCGCCGAGGCCTTGCGTCGCGTATTGAATATCGTCGAGCGTTCCGGCCATCGCGCTATAAAACCCCGCCTCGCCTTCGAATGCCAGAGGACTGGCGGTCGCGCCGCCCCGCGCGAGGAGCGCCGCGCTTACGCCATTACGGCAGGCCATGCCAACGTTGAGCTTGACCTCCGCCGTGCCGGTCAGGAAGCCTGCGCCGAAGCCGGACGCGAACACCGCCGCGCAGCCGAGCGCGTGACTGGTCTGCTCCGCGTCCAGCTTGAGCACGCGGGCCGCGGCTGCCGCGGCTGCGATCGTTCCCGCCACGCCCGTCGCCCTGAATTTCGACACCATGCCCGGTCCGCCCAGATACACCCTGCCCACGATCTCGTAGCCCAGGATCACCGCCGCGATCAGTTCGGCGCCGCTGGTGTCTTCCTGCTCGGCCAGCGCGAGTGCGGCGGGAAGCGTGACCGCGCCGGGGTGTGACTTGCAAAGAAAGTCGTCCTGCGAGCGGCCGTTCACGAGCGTTGCGTTGACCAGCGCGGCGTCGATGGCGGGTACGGTCCGGGCCTGCCCGATGATCGTTGCGCGGCCGCGATTGTCGCCGACAAGGGCCGCAGCAATGGCAGGCACGGGAAGGTCCCGCGCGGCAATCGCCGTGGCAAGCGAATCCAGGATGCGGATTTTCGCTTGTTCGATCAGCGCCGGTGGCAGGGTCTCGAACGAGAGCGTGGTGATGAACTGAGCAAATTGCTGGCTGATCGTTGTGTTGGACATGTCCGGAGTACGCTTTCGAGGCGAAAGGAAATATGAACGCGGAACTGCCGCCATCAGGGTCGATGGGGGATGCGGTTGTCGGCAATAAATAAGCTATTGCTCTCACTCACTGTAGAAGTGTTGACACATGGATGTCAAGTATCTACGATCCCTAGTATTAAGCGGCGCTTGGGGCGAGGCGGATTGCCCAAGCGTGATATCGGTTTTCAACGGTTTGTTTATCGTCGCGTTCCTGTTGCCGGATGGTTGCCTAATGGTTGCCGACGGCTGGGCAGGCGAGGCGCACCCGCGAAGGGGCATCATCCATGCAGAGCATCAGGAATCACGCGAAAGCGCGTCTCGCTGCCGGAGAACTGGCGTTGGGCATGGGGTTGCGGCAGGCGCGCACCGTCGATATCGCGCAGATCGCGCACACCAGCGGTTTCGACTGGCTCTTCATCGACATGGAGCACAACTCGATGGATGTCGATGCCGCGGCGCAAATTTGCCAGGCCGCGCTCACGTCCGGCGTGACACCCATCATCCGTGTGCCGGGTCATGAATCCTTTCACGCAACGCGGCTCCTCGACAACGGTGCGATGGGCATTGTCGTGCCGCATGTCAGCACCGCCGCGCAGGCCGCGTGCATTGCCGACATGTGCCGTTTCCCGCCGGCCGGCAGCCGTTCCATTCCAGGCCTGTTGCCGCAAATGGGCTTCGAGGCGCATCCCATCGCGGATGTCGTGCGGGCCGTGAACGACGAAGTCCTGGTCGTTGCAATGATCGAGACACGAGAGGGTCTGGAAAATGTCGATGCAATCGCGGCGGTGCCGGGTATCGATGTGCTGCTTGTCGGTGCGACGGATCTCGCGGCCGAGTTGGGTGTGACGGGACAACTGGGCCATCCGCAGGTAGACGCAGCGATCGACGCCGTGTGCGCCGCCTGCGCGAAACACGGGAAGGTGGCGGGCGTGGGGGGTGTCTATATCGAGGCGCTGATGACGGCTTATATCCAGAAGGGCGCGCGCTTCATTCTCAGCGGATCCGATCTGGCCTTCCTCATGGCGGGTGCGCAGGCTCGCTCGGTCATGCTTCGCTCGATTCCGCTGCATGCCGCCAGCCAGACGGTGACGTCATGAAGTTGATTGAGCCGATTGCCGACCGTGTAAGAGTGGATTGAACATGCCGCAAACAAAAACCATGTCGGGAGATGGACCCGTCATAGAAGTCAAAACGAATGCACGTGCGCCCGAGACGATAACCTCGAAGCTCGATGGAATACGCGAACAGGTTCGTGGAATGATTCAACGAGGGGAACTGCGACCCGGTGAACGCGTCAACGAGCAGGCCTTGGCCAACCATATCGGCGTGGGGCGCAACTCGGCGCGCGAGGTGCTCCGCGCGCTCGAGCAAGCCGGTCTCGTGCAGATCGTGCCCAATCGCGGCGCGCATGTAAGGCGTCTTTCTCTCGAGGAGGCCATGGACTTGTACGAAGTTCGCGCAGGCCTGGCGCGTACGGCGGGCCGGCTGGCGGCATTGCGCATGACGGGCGACGAGGAGCGTGCGCTGTGCGACTTGCTCGCGCGGATGGACCTCGCGAGCGAGGCTCATGACGCGCACCTTTATCAAAGCCTCAACATCGAGTTTCATCATCATCTGATGCTGGCAACCAAGAACCCGCGACTGATAAAAGTGAACCGGGCAGTCGAAGAAGAATTGACGCTGTACCTTCACAAAGGCGTTTACTCGCCCGTGCAGATGCGCCGCTCGGCAAACGAGCATCGCAATATTTTCGATGCACTGCGTAACGGCCAGGCCACTCAAGCCGCAGAGGCGTTCGAGTTCCACGTGCTGACCGGCAAGCAGCGAATGCTCGATACAGTATCGGTCCAGCCGGTTGGCCTTTGATGAGGATAGGCCGTCATTCATGTTTGCGGGATGGTTGGTTATCCGGGCGGCAAGAGCTGACAACCCGGAGCCGACGAACGTAACGCACGCGTTCGTCAAAGCAGCGGCCGGGCTGAACAATAGGGCTGAAAACAGTCATCAGCCGATACGCGAACGCCGCATGCCCCAACGGGACTTTCTTCGGAGCGGGTGCGGCTTTCGCGAACCCTTTCTCTACCCACATTCCTCTCGATCTTTGGGGCGATCCGGCAACACTTCCGAAAATCCACCGTTCGCTTTCTGAGGGATGCGCGTCCCTTCTGCTACTACGCCTCGCTCGCGACAAGTTGACGAAGCCACGCGGACTTATGCGAATTGATGACTTAATTTAGTTTGCACTACAAATAAAATATTAGACTTAAAGTCGATTTTTCCTACGGCACCGAGATTCCGAAGTAACGGAATTAACGCGGTCTACGGTGAGGGCGTCGATCAACGCGCTGCATTGCACAAGCGAATGCACGCGCTTGGCTCAGCGAGATGTAGTTGCGTCATCGCAATATCTTCTAGTCATCAAGGTAATGCCTGTTGCAGGTAAATCCAGCAGGTTTGCAGACATTCCTTAAACCAAATGCCTTCCCTGTGGCAACGGACGAGTCATGGCATTTAGAGAGACCAATACATATACGCACCGTGGATACTCGCAATAGATTGTGTGGCTCCGCACATCGCCTTTCTCCTCAGCCATAGACACTTTCAACAAAATATGGGCGCGGCGGTCGTATGCATGTACGCAAGTGCGAAGCCTCCATGCCCGAATGAACTGGAGACGATCTATGACTGCGCACGCAGCGCGTCCGCCTTTGCCTGGGCGGCCCATGGTGCATGCCGAGGCCGCTACATGGTGGGGTTTATCACCCGATGGCCAGGCACGGGACTTCCCCGTTGATGTCCGGAGATCATCTCGTTCAAGAGCAACTTATTGCGTTGCAACGCGGTCCCATAAACGGTCGGCGTGTCAACGGCAACGCTCCGCATCTGAATCAGAAAATGGAAATGAACAAAGCTGGTATCTGCTGACGCGGCCGATGGTGACTCGGCCGATTCTCAACGTCGCTGCGCAATGTTCGAGAACACAAAGACAAAGGCCATTGCGGCAGCGCACCACGACAGCTTCGTTCTCCTACTGTACAGGTGCAACATGAGCGTTTTAGAGAACCTTGCCGGCCGTACGACTCAATGGGTGATAGTCGATACGTCGTATTTCGATTCCACCACGCATAGCTTTATGCGCGGCGACATCGAAATAGACGGGGCGAAAATAGAACGTATCCTCCCGCCGAAAACATCGCGGCGCACGGAGGTTCTTCCGGGCCATGAGATTGTCTGCGTTCCTGGATTCATTAATGCCGATACTGGCCTTGATCAACAAGATTGGCCTGAATACTCGCACGAACTCGCGCGCTGCGGAATCACGACTGCCGGTTCGTTCAATCGCGACTTACCCGATTGCGACGGATTCGAAGGGGAGAGCAGCGTAAGACGGCTGATTTACGTTGAATTAGGGGAGAGCCAGTCTGGGCTCGCGGAAATCGACAGACAATCATTGGAGAGATTCGAGCGGGCCGCCAATTCAAGGGCATTCGACAGATGCACCTTATTGCCTGCCGTGGTTCCTCGAGAAATATGGTCGGCGTCGTCGTTGATAACAGTCACGTCACTTGCCGAGCGAGTGGGGCGGCGGCTTTGTGTGCGGCTTTCCGGGACAAAAGCCGACGCCCAAAATTATGTGGAAACGCGATTTTTTTCGGAAGTCGGCCTTCTTTCGTATCTGCACATTCTGACAGCCCATGTGACGATTTTCGAGCTTTCCCAGCTTTCTCGTCGAGACGTCATTATGCTGCGCGACTCTTCAGCGAGTCTCGTGTGCGCACCCAAGGCCATGAGCGAACCCTCGACTCGGCAGGGTTGTACGACACCATCGTTCAGAGATCGCGCGATAGCTCTTTCCCTTCGCAAGGAATCGGATGCAGATCTGAATCGGCATGCATCGATGCTCATGTCGTCGACAACGCTGATGCACGCGTCCGAGAACAACACGCAAACCTGCAACGCACTCGTCGACGCGCTCACGCACTCGGCTGCATCGGCACTTGGACTCAACGACATCGGCGCAATAGCGGCGAATATGAAAGCCGATCTTTGCCTCTTCGATCGACCGCCCGACCTCTACGGCGGCTACGGCAGTCTTCACTTCCTCAGACTGCTGGTTAGCGGAAGGCCACGCCACGTATTGATTGATGGCTTGCCCGTAGTGGTCAATGGCGTGTTTGTTGGAGAAGCCGCTCATGTTTGATTCATCGATACGCAATGCGCAGCAAACTGGCTTGCCGACACGCTGGACGAGACGTGTCATGGCACCTGATCAGGAGTGTGTGGCTCCGCACATCGACAGCTAGTCGTGCGCCACACAATCTCGTACACAAGATTAGCGCGCTAGTCGAACCCTTGACGGCACCAGGACGATAAGTTTTGGGATCCGACAAACTCGACAAAACCGTGCTACATAATCAAGACGGAGACAATCAATGAATGCGCGCGCAGATATTCCACCGCTGCACCGGCAACTGATGCAGCACGACGATATCCTCGGGTACAAATTCGCACCGGGTCTGAAAGTGAGAATCCCCCATGAGGGCGGTGGTTATCTCGTCAAGACCAACAAGGAAGGCTTCCGTTGCGATAACGAAGTGACGTCTAAAAAGCCCCAGGCACGCCGGGTCCTTGTGTTCGGCGACTCTTACACGGCAGGGGATGGCGTCAGCAACGGCAAACGGTATTCAGACGTTCTCGAGCAAACGCTTGAAGATACGGAAGTCCTGAACTTCGGATTGAGCGGCAGCGGTACCGACCAGCAATATCTGATCTTCCAGAAATATGCGAAAGAGATTGAATATGACGCCGCGGTGATCAGTGTCCTCGTGGAGAACATTGAGCGCAACGTCGCAAAATCGCGGGAATGGACGGACCGCTCGGGAGAATCGCTACGCGTATCCAAGCCGTGGTTCGAGTTATCTTCGTCCGGCGACTTGAGCCTGAAGGGCGTGCCAGTCCCGGTGCCGCAGAAGAAAGGATCGGAACAAGTGGCGGACCAGGGTGGGGTGGACGTCCTCGCGACAGCCCGAAAAATGGTGAACAAGTTGGGACCCGGCTTCAAGGACAAGGTCCAGAAACTCACGCGATTCCAGCCCCTTCCGGATTACGACTCGGCGGATAACTATGGCTGGCGGCTTATGCAAGCCATTCTCACCAAGTGGGTATCCGAGTTGAGCGAGTTGAACGTGCCGGTCATGATCGCGGTGATTCCCGTCTACCAGTACGTGGAAAAGACCGCAAGTTATGCGGACGTCCGCAAACGCTTCAATGAGTTTGCGAATGCGACCGGGGCACCCGTCCATCACGTGATAGATGATCTTTGGCCCTACCCCGCCGACGTCCGGAGATCGTTCCGATTTCAATCGGACGTTCACTTGACGCCACTGGCGCATAAAACGATCGGTGAATCGATAGCCAGATATCTCGCACCGTTGCTCGGGGAAAAATAATGACACGATACGTACTGGGTATCTCGGCGTTTTATCACGACTCAGCCGCGGCGATCCTGAAAGACGGAAAGATCATTGCGGCAGCGCAGGAAGAGCGATTCACCCGGCGCAAACACGATCCGGGTTTCCCGCGTGGGGCAATCAATTATTGCCTCGAAGAGGCGGAGATCGACGGCAGCGACTTGGCCGCAATCGCTTTCTACGACGATCCTGCATTGACCGCCGACCGGATCATCAGATCCTCGATTGCATTTGCACCCGAGTCGGAAAAATTCTTCACGAAGGCCGTCAAATCGTTTTTCGGAGTAAAGCCTTATTTCAAGGAGCAGGTTGAGGAAATGCTCAACTGCGACGTGCCCATTTACTTTGCGCGCCATCACTATTCACACGCCGCGTCGGCTTTTTTTCCGTCGCCTTTTGAAGAGGCTGCGGTGCTCTGCGTCGATGGCGTCGGAGAATGGGCTACCACGAGCCTTGGAGTAGGCCGGGGCAGCAAGCTCGATATCCTCAAGGAAATCCGCTATCCGCATTCTCTCGGGCTGCTCTACAGCGCCTTTACGTACTACTGCGGCTTCAAGGTGAATAGCGGTGAGTACAAGTTGATGGGACTTGCACCCTATGGCCAGCCCATTTACGCCGACAAGATCAAGGACCACCTGATCGATATCAAAGCTGATGGCTCATTCAGGCTGAACCTCGATTTCTTCGATTATCACCGGGGTTTGACGCTGACCAACGATCGCTTTCACGAACTCTTCGGTGCAGGACCTCGCCAGCCGGAGTCCAGAATCAGCCGCCGCGAAATGGATCTGGCGGCATCGATCCAGAGCGTGACAGAAGAAGTCATGCTCAAGATCTGCAGGTCCTTGCGAGCGCTCACCGGCGCTTCGAAATTGTGCCTCGCGGGCGGTGTCGCGCTGAACTGTGTAGCCAACGGCAAGATCCTGCGCGCAGGCATTTTCGATGAAATATGGATACAGCCCGCGGCGGGCGACGCCGGCGGCGCCATTGGCGCCGCGTATCTCGCGGACTTCGAGATGTCAGGGGGGCATAGGCCGGCCGTATCGGCGGACTCGGACTCTCAGGGTGGCAGTTTCATCGGGCCTGAATACAAGAACGACGAAATCCTTGCTTTCCTGCAGCGTTCGGGTGCGGTGTATCACCCACTCGACAGTGCAGACGGTGGCGCGGCAGAGATTGCGGCATTGCTCGCCGAGGAGAAGATCGTCGGGATGTTTTCCGGGCGCATGGAGTTCGGTCCCCGGTCGCTTGGCGGCCGCTCCATACTCGGCGATCCGCGCGGCGCGTCGACGCAGTCACGCATGAATCTGAAAATCAAGTTTCGCGAATCGTTCAGGCCTTTTGCGCCGATCGTTCTACGGGAGCGCGCGTCCGAGTATTTCGAACTCGATTCGGACAGCCCTTACATGTTGCTGGTAGCGCCAGTCAAAGAGGCTCATCGTTTGACTCCGGATGCTGCCTCCGATCCCGATGACATGCTTCAGATCGTCAACGCGGTACGAAGCGATGTTCCTGCCATTACGCACGTCGATTACAGCGCCCGTATTCAGACCGTGACGGAGGACGTCAATCCGCGCATGTTCTCCGTGTTGAAAGCGTTCGAATCGTTGACCGGATGTCCGCTCCTCGTGAACACCTCGTTCAATGTTCGCGGCGAGCCGATCGTGTGCACGCCGGAGGACGCGTATCGCTGCTTCATGAGAACGGAAATCGACGTGCTTGTCCTGGGTGACTATGCATTGCATCGCGTTGAACAGACGGTGACTGAAACCGACGATTCCTGGAAACTGGAGTATGAACTTGACTGACGCCGACCTGAATCAATTCTTCGCTTCGAAGCTTGCGCCACTTCAGGCACTCGTTTCGCCGTTCATTCCGGTGAAGGCGGACCCGAGTTGCGAGTCCTACTTCGAAGATGTGTTCGAGCCTGAACCCATTATCAGCCAGGCCGATACGATCACGTCGCTGGTGGATATCTGGCATCGGCTTGGACTCGAACCGCTTGCCGCGCTGGAGCCGGATTTCCGCAAGCTCGCGAACGCACTGCGTGCGACTGACGTGCAAACGCAAAAGGTATCGAACTTCATCTACGCGATGTATTAGGCGTTCGCGAGTCGAGGTGGTGGGCATCGACACGGCAAGCCACGTGCCTCCGTTGCACACCACGGCTTCGCGTTTCGCTGCGTACCCACATCAGTCACGCTGTGTGGCCCACGGAAGTTTCGTGACCAGTTCGTCGAACACTAGCCGTATTCGCTTCGGCACGGGTCCCCGCTGCGGCCGATACACATGCAGCTTCCACGGCTCGGGCTCAAGGCGGCGCAGTATTCGCAGCAGCCGTCCGCTTTTTATATGCGGCCTTACGAGGTACTCCGTGCACTGGCTGAGGCCGATGCCCGCGCATGCGGCATCGATTTCGGCCTCCGTATCGTCTGTCACGAACGCAGGTGAATGCGGCTGGAAATGCCGCTCGCCCCGAAACATCCAGGGCCATGGCCGGCCGCTCGTGCGGTCGATCAGGCTGGTGGCCGGCATGGCTTCCAGATCCTTCAGGTTCTTCGGCTCGCCCCTCCGCTCGATCAATGCGGGCGATCCGACTACCCAGATCGGCAGCGGTCCAATTACACGCGCGACGAAACGGTTGTCGCCAATCACGCCGGCACGCACGCCGATGTCGATCTGCTCATCGACCACGGCGGACGGTGTATCGGAGAGACGCAGGTCCAGGACGATACCGGGGTGGCGCGCCATGAGATCGTTCAGCAGGGGCTGCACGTAGTGCCGTCCCAGTCCGCTCGGCGCGGTGATCCTGACCGTGCCGGAGGCCTCGTCCGAGTCGCCCGCAATCGGGCCGAAGAGCCCGTCAACCGCGCCCAGCGCCGCTTGCGCCTTAAGCGCGAACGACTGGCCGAACGCTGTGATCTGCATGCGCCGCGTGCTCCGGTGGAAGAGCGTTTCCCCCAGTGACTGCTCAAGTTCGCGCACCGCGCGAGTGACGACCTGGGGCGAAACACCGAGGCGCCTCGCCGCCTCGCGAAACGTAGGCGAAGCTGCCGCAGCCGCGAAGATCTTGAGGATTTCAAGTCGGTTCAGCATCGTACGGAGCGCTCCTTTATTCCAGTTGGAAGAACGACGGCTGTTCTGCCGTTTCGGTTTCCTGTTCTCGCCGTACCCCGGAGGGCTTCGTCAAGCGACGACCTCTGGCGTTCCCGAGAGGGGAATTTTCAATGCCTGATTGTTCCATTCTAATTCATCTGTTTCTTACCCATACTTGGCTGCAGGCGTGAGGTGACAGTGATGGATATACCTCACGCTCACTCAACCAATCGGCGGTAACGCCACAGCAAAGAGGGATGAAATCATGAACGCAGTCACGACAACGCAACGCCAGCTCGAAGGCAAGGTCGCGCTGGTCACGGGGGCCAGTTCCGGCATCGGCCGCGCAACGGCGCTGGAGCTCGCCCGGCGCGGCGCAAAGGTAGTGGTCGCGGCCCGTCGCAAGGACGAACTCGATCAGGTGGTCCGCGAAATCGCCGCAGCGGACGGCGAAGCGGCAGCCATCACGGTGGACGTTGCGAACGAGGACGACATCAGGAAGCTGGTGGACTTCACGGTATCGACCTACGGACGGCTGGACGTCGCATTCAATAATGCGGGTACCGAGGGCGTGTTCGCGCCACTCGTCGAACAGGATGCCGCACGCTACGACATGGTGTTCGAGCCCAACGTGCGAGGCGTGCTGAATGCGATGAAGTACGAAGCCCAGGTCATGCTCAAACAGGGATCGGGAAGCATCATCAACAACGCTTCGATGGGCGGCGTGATCGGTTTCGAGAACGCGTCGGTGTACATCGCGAGCAAGCACGCGGTGGTCGGCATGACCAAGAGTGCATCGATCGAATGGTTCCGCCGCGGCGTGCGCGTGAACGCGCTGTGCCCGGGTCTCATCGAGACGCCGTTCCATCACCGTGGCATCTGGCCCTCGGTGGACGTGCAGCAGTCGTTTGCCGCGGGCACGCCAGCGGGGCGCTGGGGCTCGGCCGAGGAGATGGCCACCATAGTGGCGTTCCTGGCATCGGACGATTCGAGCTATGTGTCAGGCCACGCGCTGGTCGCCGACGGCGGTTACTCGATCGCCTGATCCAGGCGGGTCGCTTACGCAGGATTGCCAGGACGGTCTTGGCAACGGGTGAGCGATGGGCCCGCTGGCTGGCGCGCAATATGTTCACTCACCTCTCATGATTTCGCCAAGGATGAATGTCATGAAAGCGCGTCAACTTTTGCGGCTCAGCGTCTCCGGCATGGCAGTGGCCCGCTCGGCGAGGCCGATTTTGCGTACGGCGATCACTCGCGGCTTGTCGTTGCCGCGTCGGCACAACCGGCCGAGGATGGATGGCCGAAACCCGGGACGCTGACGCTGGAAGGCATCGGATAGATCAAGACGGCCTTCCTCGCGGCGGCGCGCCAGCCAAGGCCGATCGCTTATACCTCCGGGCCTTGCCGGCCCAGCTTTCGTTTGGGAATCCTCATTTATCCCATTCGTTTTGCGCTCGTCATAGATTGAGCATCGACATTTCGTTGTCGCCGTAGCGCTTGCCTTCGACGGCGTGCTCCGCAATGACGGCCTCGATCGCGTCGCGATCGGCTTGCGTGAGCGTCACGCTGGCTGATGCGATGTTCTCTTCCAGACGCGCGCGCTTGCGGGTGCCGGGAATGGCCGTGATCCAGGGCTTCTGGGCGAGCACCCAGGCGAGCGCAAGCTGACCCGGGGTGATGCCCTTGCCGCTGGCGATGTCGGTCAGGCCGTCAACCAGCGACAGGTTCTTCTGCATCGCGTCCGGCTGGAAGCGTGGGTGCCGGCGGCGCAGGTCATTTGACGCCAGCGCGTCACCGCGCTTGAATGCGCCAGCCAGAAAGCCGCGGCCGAGCGGGCTGTAAGAGACGAAGCCGATGCCCAGTTCTTCGAGCGCACCCAGCAGTTCCGCCTCCGGGTCGCGGGTCCAGAGCGAATATTCGGTCTGCACGGCCGTGACCGGAAACACCGCATGTGCCCGGCGAATTGTCGCGACGCTCGCCTCGGAAAGTCCGAAGTGCTTTACCTTGCCCGCCTTGACGAGATCGGCGACCGCGCCCGCCACGTCTTCGATCGGCACGTTCGGATCGACACGATGCTGGTAGAAAAGATCGATGTGGTCTGTGCGCAGCCGTTTGAGCGCTTCGTCCGCCACCTGCCTGATGTGCTCGGGACGGCTGTTGATGCCGACCGGCATCGGGCCGCCGGCGGGATCGAGTTCGAAGCCGAACTTGGTCGCGATCACGACTTGTTCCCGCACCGGCTGCAACGCTTCGCCGACCAGTTCTTCGTTAACCTTGGGGCCATAGACCTCGGCTGTATCGAAGAACGTGACGCCGAGCCCGACCGCGTCGCGGATCAGCGTGATCGTCTCCTGCCTGTCGCTCGCGGCGCCGTAGGCCCAGCTCATTCCCATACAGCCAAGGCCGAGCGCGGATACCTCGAGCCCGCTTTTTCCGAGCGTGCGTTTTTCCATCATGTCATCTCTCCTTTGGTTAGCAGGCGCAGCCGCTGTATCAAGGCTGCGCGATGAGTTCAGCGGCCCTCGCATGTGCCGCGCGGCGGCTTTGTTGATCTGCTTGCGGACCGAGCAGCGTACCTTCCACGACGATCGGCTCGAAGCGGGTGATGCCCACCATCCGGCCCCAGGTCCGCAGGTAAGCAACCTGATGATCGAAGTCCGCTTCCGGGTAGTCGCCGCCAAGCGGCGCTCCTCTCGCGGCGATGACGATGAGTTGCTTGCCGGTGAGCAAACCGTTGAGGCTCTGTCCGTCGAACGTGAACAGCAGGTCCTTCTGCGACACCGCATCGATCAAGTGTTTGAGCCGGTACGGAATGCCAAAATTCCACATTGGCGTGCTGATGACAATGACGTCGGCGCGTGTAAAGCGCCCGGCGAGTTGCCCGATCTGCTGCCACGCCTGGTCCTGTTCGGCGCTCAGCGGCGTGCCCTCGAGACCGGCGTATTTCGCGCCGAGCGCCGGGCCATCGAAGGGCGGTAAGTCGGTGTGCCAGACATCGAGGGTATCCACCTCGCCTTGTGGGTAGCGGGCACGCCAGTGCGTGATGAGACCGTGGGCGACATCGAGCGAAGCGGAACGCTCGGCGCGTGGAGACGCGATGACGTGAAGCAGGCGCATGGGACCTTCGACAGGTGAGGTGGGCTGCCTGGATTATGGGCGCGCGAAGAGCAGGAATATAGGGGAACAAGTCAGCATTCAAAATTCCCCGCTGAGGAACAGTGACGTCTTAATCTGCCTGCAATGCCGGTCGCTGTCAGCTCAGTTGCTTGTCGCGTTGAACCTTGCCGAAATGAAGCGACAGGTAGATTCCCATCACAAGGCCTCCTGCAAGTCCCGCTACGGCATCCAGCCCGATATCCGGCATGCTCGCGTGGCGCGCGGCGATCAGAATGCTCAGGGCCAGGTTGGCGAATCCCCACAGGACGTTGACGATCGGCGGAGAATTTCCCACGCCTCTTGGCCGGGCAAACGGCGTAGGAAATGAAAACCCCTGCAAGCCGGAAGCAAGGTGCGGGACGCAATTGCACAGAAGCGCTCCGGCGAGAAACACCCAAACGTGCTGCATGTGATTACCTCGATGGTAGTAGGAAATTGAATGGGGCTGACGCGCCGTGCCGCCGCCTCAGTTATCTGCTATCTGTTATCTGTTGATGAAGCGGCGGCGGCGACGTTCGCGTTCGCCGTGGCGCGCCGCGCGAGGAATCTGGCGGTGGCGGGTCCAATGGCCAGCACGGCGACAAAGCGCGCCATCTGCATGGCCATCACGAAGCGGACATCGACGTTGCTCGACGCCGCGATGATCGCGACAGAATCTGCGCCTCCAGGACTCGTCGCCAGATAGGCCGTGAGGGGATCGACACCGGCTACCGCCACAAGCACTGCGCCTATCGCGCCGCACACCACGATCAAGGCCAGCGAGCATGCAATGATGCGGGGCAACGCCCGAGCGGCATGAGCGAGAAGAGGGCGTGTGAATCTCAGGCCGATTCGCCAGCCCACGAATGCATAGGCAATGGCCAGCAACCAGCGCGGCAGTTCGATGCTCAGCCAGCCATGGTGAACCATGACGACGCCCGCCACGAGGGTCACGAGCATCGGGCCCATGGGGATTCGCAGCCGTTGTCCGAGGAGAGGACCCAGCACCGCGAGGGCAAGCGTCTTGGCGAACGGCAGCCACGCGATTGCAGGAAACCAGGTGACGGCCGCCACGGCGTGATGCGGGTTTGCACCGACTACTTTCGCCAGGACGGAAGCGATTGCCGCAACCATGAGGACTCGCAAGTATTGCATGACCGCAACCAACTGCGCGTCTGCGCCGAAGGCCTCGGCCATCAAGGTCATCACGGTTGCCGCCCCCGGGCTGACGCCCCACAGGGGGGTCGTACCCGGCAGGACACGCATGCGGACCAGAACCCACCCGAGGATGCCGCTTGCCACGATCACGGATAAAACGCCTGCTGCAAAGACCGGCCAATGGACGCCAAGCTCGCCCCCGGTTGATGACGGCAGCATCCTGGCAATCATGCAGCCGATGATCCCCTGCACCGGCACAAATGCATGCCGGGAAAGCCGCAGTTTTCCGCCATTGCCGCTGATAACGATTCCCGCCAGCAGCGGACCGATCAGCATGGCAGCGGGCACGCCGAGCCAGAAGAGGACGGCGCCGAACCCGAGCGAGAGGCCAATGAGCGCAGTCCATTGGACGGCTGGCCTCGATCTTTCAATCCACCCCGAGGGCCGTTGAAGCGTTTGTTGAGTCATGAGCGAACGAGACGTGGGTTGTGCCGTTGTAACTTATGCGATGTATGCGACGGTCCGTTCAGGGCGTCGGGGAAAAGTGTCGTACGTGCCGACAGTCAGCGAAGGCGAGCGGCCAGCCGGTCTGCGTGGAAAGTGCGGCACTTTTGCGAGGGCATCTTCGCAAACAATGTTAGAGGGCATCCTCGCATAAGTCAACGAGAATGCATGAACCCAGGAACGACTGAAGCACGATAGAGCAGTCGGCGAGTAGAGACAGTCCGAATCACGCGGCATGCTAATATGCGAGGAATACCTATCAAATACTCGCATATCGGAAGAGCAGCATGACTTCGTCTACGCCCACTCAGGACTCCCCGCGCGCTTGCGAACCGAAAAGGGAAAGGGGGCGCCTGCGCGTCGCCGCGATCATGGAGGCCGGGGTCGAAGTGTTCACGGAAAAAGGCTATGACTCGGCCACCATGACCGAGATCGCCGCCCGCTCGGGGACCGCGATCGGCTCGCTTTATCGATTCTTTCCGTCCAAGGAATCGCTCGCCGACGCGTTGCTGCTTCGTTACGCGCAGCAAGTAAAGATGGGGCTCGCTGAACTGGAGCAGCAGGTACCGGACATGACGCTTGAAAGCGTGGCCGATGCATTCGTCGACTTCATGCTCGTGCTTCAGTCGCGGCGCAGCTTCGCGGTCGCGCTGGTGGATGCACGCGGGGGCAGCGTCGACGAACGCAAGCGGTTTCGCCAGGCGATGCGCGGGGGCGCGGCGAACATCCTGCGCCAGGCGCTTCCCGACCTGAGCCCGGCGAGGGCGAAGGTCATGGCGGTGGTCCTGCTCCACCTGCTTAAGGGAGTGGTCAGTATTGCCAACGAAGAGGCCGCCGCACGCGCCATGCTGATGGCCGAAATCCGTGAACTCGTTCGCCTCTATCTGGTGTCGGCATCGGGGAAGCGGGCTCAATGAAGCGTGCGCGCTGCGATCAGCTTGCAAGCGTGCGCGGGCAATTCGGCCAGCACCGGCATGCCAAGACTGAGGCCCGGCGTTTCCCGCTGCGTGGCGTGAAGCCGGCACAGTCGATCTAACGACGGGCCCACGGCGGCTTATGCCAGGATGGTTCTGGTCATTACCCGGAAGAAGGGCAAGACGGGCGCGCCACGCACGCGATTAACTCTGCTTGGCTCGTCCGTCTGTGGCAAGACTGCTCTGTGTATCGGACTGATGCAGACGCAAAGGGCGCACAGCGGAGACAAAGACGCCACCGAGAATGCCGACCGCACCGAGCACGCCAAAGGCCAGCGAAAAGTTGCCGGTCATCTGCTTGAGGCCTCCCACCAGCAGTGGCCCGATGAACCCTCCCGCCAGATTGCCGATCCCACCCGTGACGGCAATGGTCGGAATCGCGAGTTCGCGGGGAAAGATGTCCGTGATCAGAGCCGAGACGAGTGGCACATTCATGAACAGAAAGAAGCCGATCAGCGTGAAGACCACCATTTGCAAGAGAATCAGATGGGCGCCCAGACGGGAACCGGCATAGAGCAGCACGCCGATCAGGACGAGCGGGATGGCCACGTGCAGCCGGCGCTCCTGGAAGCGATCCGAGCTATGGGTAATGAAAAGCAGGCCGAGCACGCTCGCGAGATAGGGCAGCGCATTGAGCCAGCCGATCATCTGCGGGCTCACATTCAGCGCGCTGGCCGCCTTGATGGCCGAAGGCAGCCACAGGCCGAATCCATAGGCGACCATGTTGGCCATCGAGTACGTTGCCATGAAGAGCCAGACCGCGGGCTGGCGAAGGACATCGCGCCAGCGTTTGGACAAGCCCGCGCCGGCGAAGGCGGCCTTTTCTTCGGCAAGCCCTTTTTCAAGGCCCGTGCGCTCGTGATCGGGCAACCAATGAGCGGTCTCGATGCCGCTTGGAATGGCTTTCCACCAGACGATCGCCCAGAGCCACGCCGGCAGGCCTTCGAGTACGAACATGGTGTGCCAGTTCGCGTGGGTGAGCACGAAGCCCGAGATCGGACCGGAGAGCAGCGCGCCGAACGGGATGGCCAGGTTCCAGAAGCCGAAGGCCCGGCCTCGCTCGGACTTGACGAACCACTGCGATAGCAGCAGCGACATCGACGCCTATACGGGTCCCTCGGCCAGACCGAGCAAAAAGCGCGCAAGGGACAGCTCATAGACATTGCGCACGAGGCCGGTGGACATCGAAAAGAAACCCCAGAGCAGCAGTGCGCCGAGGATCGTGCGCTTCGCCCCGAAGCGCGGCGCAAGCCAGCCTCCGGCAATGAAGCTGATCAGATAGCCCCAGAAGAATACCCCGGCGACAAAGCCCGCTTGCGAGGACGACAGATCGAGGTCATGCGACATGCTCGGCAGCGCCATGCCGATATTGACGCGATCGAAGTAGGCAATGGTGTAGAGCAGGAAGATGACGGGCATCAGGCGGCGCCAGCGTACCCAGCCGAGCGTATGGAAGGCGTGATCGGGCATCATCGTCCTCCTTGCCGGATCTGTTGCGATACCGTGCAGGGACCACTACAGCAGCGGGGCGGCGTGCCCGCCATGCCCGCCATGCCGACAGGAAATCGCGAAACTGTCATGAACGTCTCCATTGATATTGTCGGGTCGCGCTCGCCGGCGCGATTGTCGGGTGCCTTGATCGACGGCTGACTGCTGACTGCAGACGATCGGCGGCGTGAAAACACACGGACCACTATTCCAGAAGCATCCTGCGCATGACCTTGCCGGAAGCAGTGGTGGGAAGCTCGCTGCGGAATTCAACCTGACGGGGCACCTTGTAGGCCGACATGTTCTCGCGGCTCCAGGCAATCAGCTCACTCTCGCTGACCGAGCCGGACGCCTCGCCCTTCAGGACCACCACAGCCCTCACCACTTCGCCGCGGTTCGCATCCGGCATGCCGACGACCGCCGCTTGGCGCACCATTGGATGCCGGACCAGGATGGCTTCCACGTCTTCGGGAAAGACGCTGTAGCCTGAAACCTTGATCATTTCCTTCGTTCTGCCAAGCAAGGTAAGGTAACCGTCCTCGTCCAGCTTGCCGATGTCGCCGGTATGCAGCCAGCCGTCGCGCAAGGTTTCGGCGGTTTTCCCCGGCTGCTTCCAGTAGCCGTGAAAGTTGCCCGGGCTGCGCAGGACGATTTCACCGTGCTCGCCCACGGGAAGATCGCGTCCGTCAAACGCGTCGACGATCCTGCATTCCACGCCGGGAAGCGGGCGGCCGTTGGTTCCCCAGCGCACCGTGCCCGGCAGCGTGATGACATCGCCCGTATGGGTTTCGGAGAGACCGTAGCCCGCTTCTGTCGCCATGCAGCCCGTGAAGGCTTGCCAGCGCAGCGAGAGCGCTTGCGTCATGCGGATACCGAAACTCGACGCGCTCGTCGTTTGCAGCGACGAAAGGTCGAAGCGCCCGGCGTCGGGCGCATCCATGAGCGCCACGAGCATCGGCGCGATTGCTTTCCAGTAGGTCACCTTGTGCCGCGCGATGGACTCGAGGGTCGAGACCGCGTCGAAGCGGTAGTGAAGGACCGAGGTCGCGCCGCTGAAGAGCGGGATGTCCAGGCCATAGAGCATCCCCGAGATGTGATAAAGGGGAGGGATGGCCAGGTGCACGCCGTTCGCGTCGAGACCACTCAGTTTCGTGATGCCGCTGGTCTTGAACCAGGCGTTGCCGTAACTCAGCATCGCCCCCTTGGGCCGGCCCGACGTGCCCGAGGTGTAGATGAGCAAGGCAATGTCATCCATGTGAAGCCGAGGGCGCGGCGGCGGGTCCGTGCAGCGCGCCATCTCCCAGAGCAGGTCGGTGGTCCCCGGCGCGATCACGCGGGAATGACGGATCTCCTGCGGCACGGCGTAGGTGAGATGCGCCGGCAACATGTCCTGATAGTGGACCAGCAGCACGCTGCGCAAGGCCGTTTCATGCCGGACCTGCTCGACGACCGGATAAAGCGTATCCGCGGCGATGATGACGCGCGCACCCAGATCGCCAAGCTGATACGCCAGTTCGTGACGCTTGAACAGCGGACTGCACGGGCTGACGATCGCGCCCAGTTTCTGGATGCCGAGGAATGCGATCACGAATTGCGGGCAGTTCTGCATGAACAGAACGACGGGCTCGCCTTGCTTCACACCCTCGCGGGCCAGGACCGCCGCGCATGCGTCGCTCGATTGATCGAGCTCAGCGTACGTGATTTCGCGTCCATACCAGACCAGCGCCACCTTGCCGGGTGCGCGCCGCGCGTGCTCTCGCACTTGCTCGTGCAAAGGCGTGGGCATCCCGTGAAGAGGAAGGGGAAACAGCGCAACGCTTTGTGTCATGGGTGACCCGACGCCAATCCGATCGACGATGTACTGACCCGGCGCCGCCTGCGTCACTGTGTCAGCCAGGCGGCGATTCGCTGCAAAGCTCGATGAAATGGACCTCGGCCTCGCGATTCAAAAAAAGAATAGACCAGTCTGTTCAAAAATACAATAATGTTAACCGACGACCCAACGCAACGACCCAACGGACCCGCCTGCCCATCTGATGAGTACTCGACACAAACCCACCGAAGCCACCGAAGCCACCGCGCCGCCTGCGCGAATCGACCGAAAGGCCCGTGCGTCGGCGCGTACCGACACGCGCATGGCGCTGATCCGATGCGGCACGCAGATGTGCACGGAACGCGGCTTCCAGGTAACGAGCATCGACGAACTGCTGCGGCTGGTCGGCGTTCCGAAAGGGTCGTTCTATCACTTCTTTCGCAACAAGCATGAGTTCGGCGAAGCCGTCATAGAGAACTATGCGGCGTATTTCCAGCGCAAGCTGGATCGGCTGCTGAGCGATTCGTCCCGTTCGCCTTTGCAGCGAATGGGCGATTTCGTCGACGAGGCCGTGCGCGGCATGGAGCGCTTCGGCTTTCAGCGCGGCTGCCTGGTGGGCAATCTCGGACAGGAACTCGGCGGTTTGAATGACAGTTTCAGGCATCAATTGGAAGCCGTGCTGCTTGCCTGGCAGCATCGCACCGCTGACTGTTTCCGCGAGGCAATCGCATGCAACGAACTGTCCCCTGATCAGGATTCCGAAGCATTGGCGCAATTTTTCTGGATCGGCTGGGAAGGCGCGATCTTGCGTGCGAAGCTGACGCGCGATGCCGGACCGATGCGGTTGTTCGCCAATATGTTCTTCATGACGCTAGCGAGGAAGCACGATGTTTAAAGCACTGCTGCTTGAGCAGGACGGCACGGAGACCCGGGCACGCGTGGCCTTCGTGGATGAAGCGCAGTTGATGCCGGGTGACGTGACGGTCGCCGTGGAATATTCCACGCTCAACTACAAGGACGCGCTGGCCATCACGGGGCGCGGTCCGGTCGTCAGGCGTTGGCCCATGATCCCGGGTATCGATTTCGCCGGCGTGGTCGAGTCGAGCGAGCATCCGCGTTTTCATGCGGGCGATAAAGTCTTGTTGAACGGCTGGGGCGTCGGGGAAAATCATTGGGGCGGTCTCGCGCAAAAGGCGCGCGTCCCGGGCGATTTCCTGATCGCGTTGCCAGCGTCCATGAGTGCGCGCGACGCCATGGCGATCGGCACCGCCGGCTACACCGCAATGCTGTGCGTGCAAGCGCTTGAGCGCGCCGGGACCGCGCCGGATCAGGGCGAGGTGCTGGTCACCGGCGCCAACGGCGGTGTCGGCAGTTTTGCGGTGGCAATACTCGCGGGGCTGGGCTATCGCGTGATCGCATCGACGGGCCGCGCGGAACATGCCGAGCGCTTGCGGGCGCTCGGCGCGGCGGAGATCATCGACCGGCACACGCTTTCGGAGGCCGGCAAGCCTTTGCAGAAGGAGCGCTGGATCGGCGCGATCGACAGTGTCGGCAGCCATACGCTCGCCAATGTGTGCGCGGGTACCCGATACGGCGGCGCCGTGGCGGCCTGCGGTCTCGCGCAAGGAATGGACTTCCCGTCGACGGTCGCGCCGTTCATCCTGCGCGGCGTCACGCTGGCGGGGATCGACAGTGTCAAGGCGCCGCTGGAGAAACGTCTGTCCGCGTGGGAGCGGCTGTCCAGGGCGATCGACCCGAAGATGATCGCGGCGATTGCCACCGAGATTACGCTTGCCGAAGCCATCCCGACCGCGAGCGCCTTGCTCGACGGAAAGGTCGAGGGGCGCGTCATAGTCAATCCGGACACCTGAAGATGACACTGACCGAAGAGTTCGATTCCGCGCTGCCCGCGGCCGAGCGGGAGTTCATCGAACGATGCCGCCGCTTCGCCGAAATATCGATCGGGCCGCATGCCCGGCAATGGGAATACGCGCGTTCCTCGCCGCGCGATGCCTTGCGGGCTGCCTGCGTCGAAGGCTTCGCCGGCGTCGAACTGGAACGGGAATCAGGCGGCCTGGGCCTGCTGTATTCGGCGAAGATGCGCATGGCGGAGGAGTTCAGCAAGCACGATCTCGCCTTCACCTTTGCGTTGATGCAGCAGCACAACGTGATCGTCAGGCTGGCGGAATCGGCCGCACCGGAGGTCGCGCAACGGCTCGTTGCGCCGATGCTCGAAGGAGAACTGATCGGTTGCACGGCCATGACCGAACCGGGCGCGGGCAGCGACTTCGCCGCCATTGCGACCCGCGCGCGCAAGGTTGCGGGCGGCTGGCGGCTCGATGGCGAGAAAGCGTGGATATCGAATGCATCGGTGGCGGATGTCTGCCTGACTTATGCGCAGACGGACGCCTCTCTCGGCAAGGACGGGATTGCGTGCTTTGTCGTGGAAGCCGGCCGTGACGGCTTCACGCGGCTGCCCGCTTATGAGTTGCACGGCTGCCACGCCATTGGCGTGGGCGGCTTTACGCTTGAAGACTGCTTCGTTCCGGACGACATGCTGCTCTATCCGCCCGGCCAGGGATTCAAGGCGGCAATGCAGGCAGTGAATCGCGCGCGCGTGCATGTCGCGGCGATGAACGCAGGCATGCTCGACGCGTCGCTTGCCGCCGCGTTGCGCTATGGCGCCGAACACCAGGCGTTCCGGCAGCCCTTGCTGGATTTCCAGGGCTTGCGCTGGTCCCTCGTCGATGTGGCGACGGACCTTGAAGCCCTGCGCTTGCTGACGTATCGCGGTGCCCGGCTGATCGATGCGGGCGCCGACGCGCAGGAAGCCGCCGCGATGGCCAAGAAATTCGGCAATGACTGTGCGTCGCGCGGCATTGCCGCGTGCGTCCAGGCGATGGGCGCGAACGGCTTGCTCGCCGGGATTCCGCTTTCACGGCATCTCGCCGCGGCGAAGCTGCTGTGCTACACCGACGGGTCGACCGAGATGATGAATGAACGCATCGGCCACCTGCTTCGCAAGCGCGCAACGCAATGAACGGCTTTCCCGGCCGCCCGGCCTTGCACCTGTCGTGCATGCCGGGCGCCGGTCCATCATGCTTTCATCGGGGCTGCCATCATGAAGATCGTCGAGGTTCGTTCGTTTCCCATTTCCTTTCCTGTTCCTGCCGACAAATCCGTGACGCTGAGTCTCGGCCGCACCGTCAAGCGCGATGCCGTGCTGGTGCGCGTGGAGACCGATGAAGGGATCGTGGGCTGGGGTGAAGCGCATCACGGCCGATGTCCGGGGGCGGTAAGCCGTGTCGTCGATACGACCTTGCGCGATCTGGTGCTCGGCAAGGATGCGTTCGACGTGGTCGGCATCTGGGCCTACGTCTACAAGATGCAGTTGGCCAGTCACGGTGTGGGCGCTGCCGCGAGCATGGCGTTGAGCGGCCTGGATTGCGCGCTGTGGGACATCCGCGCGCAGGCAGCCGGATGGCCGTTGTACCGCCTGCTCGGCGGCGCCAACAAGCCGATCAAGGCTTACGCGGGCGGCATTTCGCTGGGCTGGCAACCTGCGGACATGCTCGCGGACGAAGCGCTCGGGCTTGTCGGGATCGGCTATCGTGCGCTCAAGCTGCGCATGGGCGACACGCCGGCGCGGGACATAGAACGGGTCCAGGCGGTGCGTCGCGCGGTGGGGCCGGACGTCGATATCCTGGTGGACGCCAATACCGCGTACACGGTCGAGGACGTGAGGAAGGTCATGCCGGCCTTCGAGGAAGCGGCCATTGGCTGGCTCGAAGAACCGTTTCCGCCCCACGACCGCCGCTCGTATGCGCAAGGCGCGGCGCTCGGCCGGGTACCGTTTGCTGCCGGCGAAAATCATTTCACGCGGTTCGACTTCAACACGCTGCTCGATGACGGCGTGGTGCGTTTCGTTCAACCGGACTTATCGAAGACCGGCGGCGTGACCGAAGGCATGCGTATCGCGGCGATGGCCAGCGCGCAAAAAATCTCGGTCAACCCGCATACGTCCACCACCGCGCCGAACATGGCGACATCGATCCACTTTCTGTGCGCGATCGAACAGCCGGGTTATTTCGAAGCCGATGTCACCGTGCTCAATCCGTTCCGCGACCATCTGACGAACCGGCCGCCTTACGAACTCGACGCGCAGGGATGCGTCAGCGCCTATGACGACGTGAGCGTGGGTATCGTGATAAACGAAGCGTTCGTGAAGGAACATCCGCTGATCGACGGCCCCTGCTATGTCTGAGCATCCGGCGCCGAGGCGAGACGCCCGAGGTGCTCGACCAGCGCGCGGGCGGCGGACGGCAGGCTGTCCAGGTCCCTGATCATGATGCAGATCATCGGATGCGCCCACGCGTCGGTAAGCGGAATGAACCGCAGGTTGTGCATCCTGCCGTAGGTCGCTTCCAGGAACGACGGTACGACGCCGATGCCCAATCCCAGTCCGATCATGTTGCAGACGCTGTCGAATCCCCGCACCCGGATGCGCGTCTTCTTGGCCGCTGAACTTTGCCGGGCCGCGTAGTCCAGCAGTTGCGACAAGGCGCTGGCCTGGTTTTGTTCGACTTGCTCGTATTTCAGCGTCTCGGCGTAGCGGACATCCCTGCGTCTTGCGAGCGGGTGTTTCGCGGGCACGGCAACCGCGAGGTCATAGCGCTTGTACGGGATCAGGCGCAAGCCTTCATGACCGAAGAAATCGGGACCGAGGCCAATATCGGCGCGACCCTCGGCCACGTCGCGCACGATGAACGGCGTCTCGTGCTCTTCGAGGTCGATCTTGACGCCCGCATGCTGCTTGACGAACCGCTGTATCTGCGAGGGCAGGCCGGCCGCGAGCGCCGACGCGCTGATACGCACGCGAATGTGGCCGCGCACGCCCTGGGCGTACTCGGACATCTCTGTCTGCATATGGTCGAGCGCCTGGACGACCATGCGGGCGTGGTGTGCCATCGCTTCCCCGGCAGGCGTGAGCCGGATGCCATGCTGGCCCCGCTCGACGAGCGCCACGCCCGTCATCGACTCCAGTTGCGAAAGCCGTTTGCTCACCGCCGAGGCGACGATATGTTCGCGGGCGGCGGCCTTCGCGATACTGCCTTCCTCGGCGATCGCCACGAAGAGCCGGGCGGAGGTGGTATCCAGTCTGCGCATAGGCGAGCCATCTCATTCGGAGAGGGGGGGAGCCTTCAATCGTCGCTTGGCGGTTGGCGCGCGTCGCGGCGATCATATGTGTCGGCCCGGGGCTGCCGAAGCAGGCACTCGATTGTCTCACCAACGCCCTCACCAACGCCCCGTCATTACGACAGCCTGGAGATCCACACGATGAACCCGTCCAACGCCGAACCGCAACCCCATCACGACGATCGATTCGTCGAAGTCACCGAAGTCGGCACGCGCGACGGCTTGCAGATCGAACCGGTCATGATCCCGGCCGCCCGCAAGATCGGCTTGATCAACGACATGATCGCCGCAGGCATCGGCAGCATCGAGGTGACGTCGTTCGTTTCGCCCAAGGCCGTGCCGCAGTTGGCCGACGCGGAGGAGGTGATCGACGGCATCACGCGCGCTCCCCATACGCGCCTGCTGGCGCTGGTGCCGAACCTGCGGGCGGCCGAACGCGCCGTCGAAACCTCGCTCGACGCGGCGGTACTCGTGTGTTCGGCATCAAACACGCACAACCGCAAGAACCTCAACCGCAGTGTGGACGAGACGCTCGCCGGCGTTCCTTCGGTCGTCGCCCGGCTCGCCGAAGGCAACCGCCGCGAGCGTCGCATCGACGTGATCGGCGCGGTCGCGACGGCGTTTGGCTGCCCGTTCGAAGGCGACATCGCGGTGGACGACGTGCTGAAGATAGCCCGGGCGTATGTCGAGGCGGGCGCCAGCCAGGTGACGCTCAGCGACACGACGGGGATGGCGACGCCGGCCAACATCCGCACGCTGGTGCGCGCGGTGCGCGCCGCGTTGCCCGGCACGCCGCTCGCGCTGCATCTGCACAATACGCGGGGCGTGGGGCTGGCGAACGTGCTCGTCGGACTGGAAGAGGGCATCCGCCGCTTCGATTCATCGGTCGGCGGTCTGGGTGGCTGTCCGTTCGCGGCGGGCGCGACCGGCAACATCTGCACCGAGGACCTGCTGTTCCTCCTGGAAGGCAGCGGCTACGAGACCGGGGTGGACCTGGAAGCGGCCATTGCCGTGGCGCACAAGATGGAGAAGCTGCTCGGCAAGCGCCTGGTGGGGCAAGTCATGCGCGCCGGTCCACGCCTGCGCCTGCATGACGCAGGCACTGTCGCCACGGCCGCGGGCTGAGTGATGACGCGACCCTTGTCCGGCATCCGGGTTATCGACCTGACGCGCATCCTGTCGGGCCCCTTCTGCACGATGCTGCTTGGCGACATGGGCGCCGACGTGGTGAAGATCGAGGCGCCGCGCAACCCGGATCCGATTCGCGCCCAGGGCACGATCGTCAACGGACTGAGCACGTACTTCGCGGCATTCAATCGCAACAAGCGGTCGATGACCGTCGATCTGCGCACTGAAGAAGGCAAGCTGCGGATGGCCGCGCTGCTGGCGCGCGCGGATGTGCTCGTCGAAAACTTCCGGCCCGGCGTGCTCGCGGCAATGGGATTTTCCGCCGAGCGGCTGGACGAGATCAACCCGCGGCTGATCGTGGCCAGCATCAACGGCTACGGTTCGAGCGGACCTTATGCACAACGTCCGGCTTTCGACTTTGTCACGCAAGCCATGAGCGGCTTCATGAGCCTGAACGGCGACGAAGGCGGCAAGCAGTTTCGGGCAGGCATTCCGGTGACGGACCTCGTCGCCGGGCTCTACGCGGCGTTCGGCATCGTCAACGCCTTGCGCGCGCGGGACCAGACCGGCCGCGGGCAACGCGTCGAAGCGGCGATGATGGACTCGATCATGAGCCTCTTCGCCTGGTATGCCTCCGATCATCTTGCGACCGGCGAAACGCCGCGCAGAACGGGCAACGATCATCCCATCACCGCGCCGTATGGCATGTTCAACGGCCGCGACGGTGATATCGCCGTGGCCTTGAGCACGGAAGCGGTGCTCGACCGTTTCCTTGAAGTCGTGGGTCTCAGCGACCTGCGCGCCGACCCGCGCTTTCGCACGAATACCCTGCGCATGCACAACCGCGATCAGCTCAACGCTATTGTCAACGAACGCATTGGTTCGGATACCCAGGCGAACTGGGTTCATCGGCTGAACGCGGCGGGCGTGCCCTGCGGTCTCGTGCAGAGCCTGCCGGAAGCGTTCCACGATCCGCAGACGCTGCATCGCGAGATGGTGATCGAAGTCGATCACCCGGGACACGGCCCGGTTCGCATGCTCGGGTTTCCGGTCAAACTCTCCGATACCCCCTGCACCGTGCGCTATCCGGCGCCAAGGCACGGCGAGCACACGCAGGAAATCATTTCGGAGTGGGAAATATAACGGCCGCTATCGAACACGGGAAAATAAACGATGTCTTATCCACTGGATCCGGGTTTCTCCCTCGACTTTACGGATTTGCGGATTGTCGCGCGGGGCCTGACACGCCCCGAATGCGTGCTGGCGCTGTCCGATGGCACGCTCGTCGCGGCGCATGGAGCCGCCGGCTATTCGCTGATTGACGCGCACGGCCGCGTCGAGCACACGCTGATACGGCAACCCGGCCCGCGCGCCTATCTGCCCAACGGTATCGCGGTGGCGCCGGACGGCCGGGTCCTCTTCGCCGATCTCGGCAAGGATGTTGGCGGTATCTTCGCAATCGATGCCGCCGGCAATGTCGAATCGATCCTCGACGCGCTTGACGGGCAGCCCCTGCCGCCGAGCAACTTCGTTCTGGTCGATGGCGAAGGCCGACTCTGGTTCACCGTCAGCACCCGCAAACGGCCGCGTACCGACGCATGGAATCATCGTGTGGCTGATGGCTTCATCGGTGTCGTGGACGCGCGCGGGGCCCGCATCGTCGCGGACGGCATCGGCTATACAAACGAAATTGCCTTCTCTCCCGATGGGCACTGGCTCTACGTCAACGAAACCTATAACCAGCGCGTCAGCCGGTTTTCACTGCAACCCGGCGCCGTACTGGGCGCCAAGGAAGTCATGGCCGAGTTCGATGGCGCGGATCTGCCCGATGGCCTGACCTTCGACGCCCACGGCGGCGCGTGGATCACGTGTATTGGCAGTAACCGGCTCGTGGTCCTGCGCCCGGATGGGAACATGCAGGCGGTGCTGTCGGATACGGATACCGCCTATGCAGAAGGGCTGGCGCGCAAGTTGCGCGAGGGCACGCTTGCGCAGGAAGACATGAAGACCGCGGGACAGTCCCGCCTCGGGAATATTTCCAGCCTTGCGTTCGGCGGTCCGCAACTGCGCACCGCCTATCTCGGTTGCCTGCTCGATGATTGCATACGCGCCTTCGAAAGCCCGGTGCCGGGCCTGGCTCCGGCCCACTGGCAAAGGCGCGTACGGTCGCAACCAGGCGGACGGCTGGCCTAGAACCTGTGCCGCATGCCCACGGTGACGCCCAACTGCCGGTTGTTGTTCGACGCCGTGGACATGCCGAAGATATCGGCGCCGATCTTCAGCCCGTCTTCGCTCACCTGCTGTACCTCGGTCTGGATATAGACGTCGGTACGCTTGGACAGCAGGTAGGAGGTCTGGAGGCTGAGCTGATTCCACTTCGGATTGCGCCCGTTGAGCTTGCCGTCCGTGTAGGTATAAGCACCGGAAACCGACCAGGCCGGCGTGAACATGTATCGGACATTGGCTTCGTAGTTGTTAAAGCGTGCGTTGTCCCCGTTCAGGCTGAGTCCGCCGCTCACCCCGGATGAACTGGAAAGGATTGCGAACGGATTGTCGAGCAAGGTCTGCGTGAACACCAGGCCGAGCGTAAGCTGGCCGAGCGTATAGTTGGCGCCGGCGCCCCAGGTGCGCTGGCGCGAGGCGGTAAAGGTATTGTCCGAAACAATCGCGCCGTTGCTGTTGCTGATCTGCTGCACGCCGCCGGTGAGCGCGACGGTATTGTTGAATTGCAGGTAGGACGCCACGAGATTCAGGCCGCCGTAGATATACGACGTGGCGAAACTGTAGGCGCGGTTGTTGGCAAAGTCCCCGGCCGCGTTGGAGAAGCCGTACATGCCGCTCACGAGCAAGCCGTGGAAGCGCGGGCTCGTGTATTTGACGGAATTGTCCACCCGCAGCGATCCATTGAGGTTGTCGTTGTCGAACGGATGGGCGAACTGCGTGCCGCCCGCAATGGTTCCGGTCAGCGAAAGCGGCCCGAGATAGTCGAAGATGCTGGTGTACTGCCTGCCGAATGTGGCTGAACCATATTGGTTGCTCGCGAGGCCCACGAATGCCTGCCTGCCGAATTCGCGGCCGCCTTGCGCAAGCGTGCCGGTCGGCAAGGTGAAGCCGCTTTCCAGGGTCAGGATGGCGCTCAAGCCGCCGCCGAGGTCTTCGACTCCGCGCAGTCCCCACCGGTCGCCCTGGATCTGACTGGTCGTTTCCTGGATGTTGCGGTGGCCGTTCTGATTGGTGGTGTAGGTCAGGCCGGCATCGAGCAGGCCATACAGCGTCACGCTGCTTTGCGCATGAGACGTCTGCGCGCACAGGCCGAGAATGGCGGCCAGACAGGCAACAGTTTTCACTCTTCACTCCTTTGGGTTGGAATCGTATGGGCAGCCGGATGCCGGCCGTCGAGAAAACGCGGCATCGCATGGACGAAGGGGAAAGCAATCGCGGCGTAAGGTCCGTTACCCTGGACCTTGCGCCGTGGACAACGAGTTCTAGTGCGTCACGACAGTGTCCGCCGAAGCCTCGTACTCCTGATAATTCGGCTTGGCGATGATGTAGACCACCATCGCCGCCGCTGCGAACAGGGCGTAGCCGAGAATGTAGAAGCTATTGGAGAGGTTGCCGCCCCGGGCAAAGAAGCCGACCACGAGAGGACCGACCACGCCGCCGCAGCTCGCGAACACGTTGATCAGCGCGACCGACGGCGCGGCCTGGTTGCGTGGCACCTTGCTCAGCACCCAGGCCCACCACGTCCCGCCGGGCGAATACAGTCCGGCGCCCGCAATGCAGAACATCACCATCGAGAACGGCAGGCCGCCATCCACATAGTGCTGGGTGAGCAGCGCGACACCCGAGACGATCAACGGCAACGCGACAAACCAGCCGCGCGAGATGGTCGACGGCCGATCCGAGAGCCATGAGTTGAGAAACATCGAGATGGCGCCGAATAACGGCGGCAGGGCGGTCAGCCAGCCCACGGCCTGGAAGCCACTGACGAAATGCTGCTTGATGAGGCTCGGCATCCAGAGGCCGAAGCTGAAGATCACCATGATCCAGCAGAGCGCCGCAAAGGACAGCAGCCATACGGTCGGGCGCAGCAATACGCCTGAGAACGTACCGTCCGCGCCCACGCCGGCGAGACGCCGCTGCACGATGAAATCCCGCTCGGCAGGGCTGATCCAGCGGTCCTTCGCCGGATCGTCCGAAACGAAGAACCAGATCAGCAGGGCCATCGCAACGGCGGGGATGCCTTGCAGGATGAACATGGTCTTCCAGTGAAAGACATCGATCATCCAGCCGGCAAGCGGCGCCATTACAACCGACGACAACGGCAGTGCGTATTGCGCGAAGGCAATCCCGCGCGCGCGTTCGCGAGCCGGGAACCAGCGCACGAAAATGACCGCGAACGATGGCCAGATCACGCCCTCCGCCAGTCCCATCACCACCCGTACCGCCAGCAAGGCCGGAAGGCTGTGAACCAGGCCCGTGAGGCAGGCGGTCGCGCCGGTGATCGTCATGGCCACCGCGATTACGCGGCTGGGGCCGATCCTGCTCGCGAGCCATCCGCCGGGAATCTGCGTGACCAGGTATCCCCAGAAGAACGCCGACAGCAGCGCGCCGGTGATCGTGGTGCCCAGTTGCAGGTCATGCGCCATCTGCGGCGCCGCCACGCCGATGTTCGAGCGGTCGGCAAAGGCGATCAGATAGCTGATGAACACCAGCAAGCCGATGCGCTTCCACCTCGTTTTCCCGATTTTCGCTCCGTCGTCCCGAATCTGCATCTTTGTCTCCTGAATTTTGCGGTTAGCAAATGTCTTTGTTTTCAGTGCGGGCATTCAACACTTCCAGCGCTTCCTTAGCGCGATGTTTCGTTTTCGAACGACGCCAGTTCTTCAGCGAGAATCGGCAGGGTGACTTCGAAACTGTGTATGCCCATGATGCTGGCCAACTGCATGACCTCCAGCACTTCCGCCGGGGTCGCACCATACGCGAGCGCATTCTCGATATGCACCAGGGTGCCGGGCAGGTATTGATGGGTGACGGAAACATCCACCGCGATGTACATGAACTCCTTCACCTTCGGGTCGAGCGTTCCGCTGACCCACGGAACAGCCGAAAACGTGGTGAACGCTTCGAAGTAGTCGGGATCGAGCGCGAGCAGCCCGTCCCAGATCGGGCTCCAGTAGCCGCGCTTGGCCTCGAAATCGGCCTTGATGGCCTGGCGCCTCGCGTCGGGGTGGCTCAGGTCGAGCGCGCGTGCGGGATCGTGTGCGACCTTCTCGGCGAGGGCCGGCATGCCGATCACGCAGGCGTGCACGCCGATCACGCTCACCAGTTGCAATACTTCGAGCAGTTCTTCCTTGCTGGCGCCCAGACGCAGTGCGTCGCGGCAGTGCCTCCGTACGCCCGGCGCGTAGAGGTGGGTGACCGAGGCGTCGAGCGCGAGACTGACGAGAGCCTTTGTCTTGGGGTCGAGCGGCCCCGAGCGATGCGGCGAGCCCGCAAAGTCCAGATAGGCGCGTACGAATTCCGGGCTGCTGTCTATCAGGGACGCGAGCGTGTCGGGCCAGTAACCGCCATGGCGGACAAACGTTTCGACCTGTTCGCGTAACGATATCATTCAGTAATCCTTTATTCTGTTGATGAGGCATGGGTGACAAGGCATTGACTTGCGTGGCCGGTGAATCCGCCGGCTGGCCAGCTTCCCACTTGTACGGACAGGTGAATCATATGAGCGCAGCGCGGGCTGTGCAAATGGATTGTCAGCAGGCGGCGAATGTTGCGCAGCAGCGTCCCGGTTTTCACCGGCACGCCTCAGGGCCTTTTCAGGAAAGGATCGGAGGCAGACTGGCAGGTCGTGACGCGGTGCATTATTTTGCGTTCCTTATGACGCAGTTTTGATTATTTCAATAGACGCTCGCCGGGTCGGGGTCGACCATCGCATTCAATCGAACCATTCAACGGGAGTGGCATGAAAGCTTTGGAAGGCCTTCGGGTGCTGGATCTTGGAACCTTTGTCGCCGGTCCTTTCTGCGCCACGATACTCGCGGAATTCGGCGCCGAGGTGATCAAGGTGGAACCGCCGGGCGTGGGTGATTCGCTGCGCCGCTTCGGTACCGAAACGGACTGTGGCGACACGCTGATGTGGCTGACTGAAAGCCGCAACAAGAAATGCGTCAGCCTCAATCTCAAGGATCCGAAAGGGCAGGAGATGCTGCGCCAGCTCGCGGCGAGCTGTGACATCGTGGTGGAGAATTTCCGGCCGGGCGTCATCGAAAAATGGGGGCTCGATTTCGATACGCTTCACGCGCTCAATCCGCGCACTATCCTCGTCCGCATCTCGGCGTATGGGCAGAACGGGCCGAGCCGGCTGAAGCCCGGTTTTGCGCGCGTCGCGCATGCGTTCTCGGGGCTTTCCTACCTCGCCGGCGAACCCGGGCGGATCCCCGTGACGCCCGGCTCGACGTCGCTCGCCGACTATGGGTCGGGTATGTACGGCGCGATCGGCGCCCTGATCGCGTTGCAGGCGCGTGAGAAGACAGGACGCGGGCAATGCGTCGATCTCGCCTTGTATGAATCGATGTTCCGCGTGCTCGACGAAATGGTCCCCGTGTATCACAAGCTCGGCAAGGTGCGCGAGCGCATGGGCGCCAACGCGGTCAACGTCGCGCCGCACAGTCACTACCGGAGCCGCGACGGCCGCTGGATCGCCATTGCCTGTACCAATGACAAGATCTTCAAGCGCTTCGCGAGCGTGATGAACCAGCCGGAACTCGCTTCCGATGACAGCTGGGGCCGGGTGGGGCCGCGCGTGGCCGCCGTTGACGAAGTCAACCAGGTCGTGCAGGAATGGGTCGGCATGCGCAACCACGACGAAGTCCTCGCGCTGTGCGACCAGGGCGAAGTGCCCGCCAGCCTCCTGTACAGCGTCGCCGACATCTTCGAGGACGAGCAGTACCAGGCGCGGGAAAACATCCGCGTGATGGACTCGCGCGCGGGCGAGGTGGCCGTGCCCAATGTGATCCCCAAACTCTCGGAGACGCCGGGAGCCCTGGAGTGGCTCGGCGAGGAACTCGGCGGCCACAACGATGAAATCTTCCGCGACGTGCTCGGCCTGAGCGTAGCGCAGATCGAAGCGCTGCGCGTGTCGGGCGTTATTTGAGCCGCTGCATGACAAAACCGGAGACCCGCATGTCTGAATCAATCCGTTCCTATCTGTTCGCGCCCGCCACGCGTCCTGAGCGCTTTGCGAAAGCCGCGCAGTCCGGCGCCGGCGCGGTGATCGTCGACCTGGAAGACGCCGTCGAGCCGGCGCGCAAGGAAGCGGCGCGCGTCTCGCTCGCCAAGACCATGCCGGGCCTGATTCGTGAAGCCCGCGCGCGCGACGTGGAAGTGCTCGTGCGCATCAACAGCCGCGGCAGCGACTGGTATCACGACGATCTCGCCGCCTGCGCCTCGTTCGAACTGGATGGCATCGTGATACCGAAGGCCGAGGACCCCGATGCGATCGCCAGCGTGGCGCAGCGCCATCCGTTCTGGGCCTTGCACCTCCTGATGGAAACGGCCGTGGGCTTCGAGCATATTGGCGCGCTGGCGAAGGCGCCGGGCGTGCGGCGCATGATGTTTGGCTCGGTCGACCTCATGTTCGACCTCGCGGCGAATGAAACTGGCGAGCCGTTGAATTACTATCGGAGCCAGATCCTGCTTTATTCGCGCCTGGCGGGATTGATTCCGGCTGTCGACGGCGTGTGCACCACCCTTGACAACCCGGCGGTCCTCGAGGATGAAGTGCGGCGCGCGCGGGCTTTTGGCTTTGGCGCCAAGCTGTGCGTGCATCCGCTCCAGATCGAGCCGGTCAATCATGGGCTCGGTCCCACGCCGCAGGAGCTGGCGTGGGCGCTGCGCGTGTGCGAGGTCGTGTCGAACGGCGCCGCGGTCGCGGTGGACGGACGGCTCGTGGATGCACCGGTGCTGGCGCAGGCACGCCGCATCGTGGCGTCCGCCGGCCGTGGCTGAGGTCGTCATGAAAGAAGGCGCGCAACGCTTGCTACGAGTGCGCGCGCCCGCGCCTTTCCCGATGACCCTTTTGAAGAAGCCGATGCCCGGCGTGCTGTCATGCCGTAATGTCAACGACCTTCAGCACATCCGCGCGTTCGTCGCGGTGGCGCGCGAAGGTAGCCTGACGCGCGCCGCGCAACTGCTGCATCTCACCCAACCCGCCGTCAGCCTGCAATTGAAGAGCTTCCAGGACCAGTTGAACCTGCGCCTGCTCGCGCGCTCGCCGCGCGGTCTCACGCTCACCACCGACGGTCTCAAGCTGCTGCCGTATGCGGAGAATATCCTGCACGCGATCGGCGATTTCGAGGCGGCGGCGGGCAACATGCTGACGGTCCTGAGCGGCACCGTATCGATCGGCACGATCCTGAATCCGCAGACCATCCGCCTGGGCGCAATCCTGCAGCACATGGCGAGCCACTACCCGGAAGTGCGCACGCGCCTGCGCCACGCCATGACCGGCCAGGTGCTCGACCAGATCCGCAGCGGTACGCTCGACGCGGGCTTTTACCTGGGCATGCCGGGGGATATCGATGGGATCGAGTTCCATGCCATCGCGCTCATGCCGATCACCTATTACGTCATCGCGCCCAAGGGCTGGCAGGACCGCATCAATGGGCGCGGCTGGACGGAGCTGGCCGCGCTGCCGTGGATCTGGACGCCGCCTACCTCGACGCATCACCGCATGCTCTCGCACGCGTTCGATGCCGCCGGGGTCCGGCCTCAAGTCGCGGCCGAAGTCGATCTCGAAGCGTCGATGGTCGAGCTCGTGCGCGCCGGCGTGGGCTTGTCGCTCGCGCGCGAGTCGGTGGCTATCGACGAAGCGCAGAAATACGGAGTCGCGATCTCGCGGGAGTTGCCGATCGAGATTCCGCTGTCGTTCATCACCCAGGCCCGCCGCCGGGAGGAACCGCTGATCGAGGCGATCTTCCTTGCGGCACAGATGGCGTTCGCATGATGCGCTGCCTGGCCGGCAGCACATAACGATACAGGAGACAACCATGTCGGCTCGCGCAGCAAACGTGGCACAACGGCTCGATTCGCTGGAGATCGGCCCGTTTCACTGGCGCCTTCTCGGGCTCATCGGCGGGGGCATGTTTTTCGATGCCTTCGACAACTTCCTCTCGGGCAGCGTGCTCGGCGCGCTGGTGCACCAGGGGCTGTCCGACATCCACATGAACGCCCTTTTCATATCGATGGGGTTCGCCGGGCTCACGCTCGGCGCGTGGTGGGCCGGCATCGCGGGCGACCGGTTCGGCCGCCGCTTCTCGTATCAGTTCAACCTGCTGGTGTTCGGCGTGACGTCGCTCGCGGCGTCGCTCGCGCCCTCGATGACCTGGCTGATCGTGCTGCGCTTCATCATGGGCATCGGGCTGGGCGCGGAGATCGTGGTGGGCTACAGCACCTTGAGCGAGTTCATGCCGGCGCACGCGCGCGGACGCTTCTCGTCGCTGCTGAACCTGATTACCAATTCTTCGGTACTGGTGTCCGCCGCGGCCAGCTACCTGATCATTCCGCATTTCGGCTGGCGCTGGATGTTCGCGATTCCCGGCATCGGCGCGCTCGTGATCTGGTACCTGCGCAAGTCGATGCCCGAATCGCCGCGCTGGCTGGCCGCGGTCGGCCGCGACGCCGAGGCGCAGGAAATCATGCAGCGCATAGAAGGTGAGAGCGTGCGGCTCGCCAACCCGCCACCCGTCGTGCACCACAGCGAGGAGCCGGGGCGACTGCGCGACCTGTTCGCCCCCCGGCAACTGGCCCGCACCGTGGTGGGCATCGCGGTGATCTGCATCTCGTTCACGGCGATGTACGCGTTCATCGCCTGGGCGCCGACCTTCCTCGTGAAGCAGGGCTTTGGTATTTCCAACTCGCTGCTGATCACGGCGGCCATGTTCGCCGGGGGCCCGGCGGGCTCGCTCATCAGCATGGCGATTGCCGACCGGATCGGCCGCAAGTGGGGCCTCGTGATCTTCTCGCTGGCGGGCGCAGTGATCGGCATGGCGTATCCGTTCGTGAAGACCCCGGTGACGATCGCGCTGGTGGGTTTCGGCGTGACCACCTGCATCTACGTGACATCGGCGCTTGGCGTGGCCTGCTATGTGACGGAGCTGTTCCCGACCCGGCTGCGCCTGCGCGGCGTGGGCCTGTGCAACGCCGCGGGACGCTTCGTCAACGTCGGCGTGCCGTATGCGGTGGCGGCGGTATATGCCTTCGCGGGCCTGCTCGGGGTTGTCTCGTTCATCGGCGTGCTGTTCCTGGTGCTGGTCGCCGTGTTGCTCGCGCTTGGCGTGGAGACGAGGCAGCGCACGCTCGAGGAAGTGCAGGCGCCAGTCGAGCCCGCCGATGACATGGCGGCGCAAACCAAACTTCATATAGGAGGCATGTAATGAAAGACGGGCTACAAACATATGAACTCTTCGCCATCAAGTATGCGCGGCGCGACGGCTGGCGGGCCGACAACTTCATCGGCGGCGATGACGACCACAGCAGCGCGATGCCGCTCGACTACTACATCTGGGCGGCGCGCAACAGCGAGCGCTCGGTGGTCATCGACTCCGGCTTCAACGCCGAAGTGGCCGCCCGGCGAGGCCGCAAGATATTACGTTGTCCGATCGATTCCCTGAGGTTGGTCGATATCGATCCGGACGCCGTGACGGACGCGGTGATCACGCACCTGCATTACGACCATGTGGGCAATTTCACCTTGCTGCCCTCGGCGCGCTTCCATATCCAGGAACCGGAGATGCACTTCGCGGCCGGGCGCCACATGAAACACGCGCATTTCGCCCATCACTACGAGCCTGACGATGTCGCGGCCATGGTGAAAATGAATTTCGCGCAGCGCGTGGAGATGCACAACGGACCGGCCACGCTTGCGCCGGGCATCGAACTGATTCCGGTGGGCGGCCATACGCCGGGCCTTCAGATCGTGCGGGTTCATACGGCGCGGGGATGGGTGGTGCTGGCGTCCGACGCCTCGCATTTCTACGACAACATCGAGAAGGGCAAGCCGTTTTCGAATGTGTATCACGTCGAGGAAATGCTGGAGGCTTATGGCACGGTCTACGCCGCCGCCAGTTCACGGCAGCATGTGATCCCGGGGCACGACCCGCTCGTGCTCGACCGCTATCCGGCTCCCACGCCCGAACTGCAGGGGATCGTGGCGCGTCTCGACGTGGCGCCGTCGAACGGCTGAAAGGTTGGCTTCCGGATGACCGTGGCACGGCGGCTTGACATCGCGCCCACGGCCGTCATCCTTCATGTACGGTTGTACGTACAAGCTATTTGAAAAGCATTGACCTCAACGAAGAGAGACATCAGATGATTGTCGGAGATGAAAGCGAATTGCGCATCATGGCCGTGGCGGGAAACCTGGGCTACGGCTTCCCGGAGAGTTCGTTGAAGGTGGGGCTTGCACGCAAGCCGCACCTGATCGGCGCCGACAACGGCTCGTCGGACCCGGGCCCTTATTACCTGGGCAGCGGCAAGTCCCTGATCAAGGACGAGCAATTGCGCCGCGACCTGGGGTTGTCGCTCGCGGCCGCGCGCTCGGCCGGCGTGCCGTATGTGATCGGCACGGCAGGGACCGCGGGCGGACAGCCGCACCTGGAAGGCTTCCTCGATATCCTCGACGAAGTCTCTCGCCGCGACGGCCATCGTTACCGGCTGGCGACCATTCCGGCGGAGATCGACAAGGCCGTGATCAAACGCGCCATTCGCGAGGGCCGGGTCAAGTCGATGGGCGTCTTGCCGGAACTGACGGAGCAAACGGTCGATGAAGCCGTGCGTATTGTCGGGCAGATGGGCACGGACCCGTTCGTCGCGAGTCTTGAGGCGGGGGCGGATGTCATCGTGGCCGGGCGTGCCTGCGATACCGCTATCTACGCGAGCCTCGCGGCATTCAGGGGCTTCGACATGGGTCTAGCTTTCCACATGGCGAAGCTGCTCGAGTGCGGAGCTCAATGCGCGGTGCCGCTTGCGGCCAACGATTGTCTGCTCGGCACGCTGCGGCGCGATCACTTCGAACTTGAGCCGATGAACCCGGAGCGCGGCGTGACGCCGGTGTCGGTGGCGGCGCACATGATGTACGAGCAGCCGGACCCGCATCACTTCTTCGAGCCCGAGGGCATGGTCGATCTCGAACACACCACGATCGACCCGATCGATGCGCGCCGCGTGAAGGTGCGCGGCAGCAAGCTGGTGGACATGCCACCGAGCATCAAGCTGGAAGGCGTCAGGTTGCGCGGCTACCGCACCATCACCGTGGCGGGCATGACGGACCCGCGCCTGCTCGCGAGCCTCGACGAAGTGGAAGCCCGCGTGCGCGACGACGTGGCGCGCCTTGTCGCGCATGACATGAAGCCCGGCGAGTACGAACTGAACTTCATCTACTACGGCCGCAACGGCGTGCGCGTGCAGCAGCGCGTGCCGCGACTCGCTCATGAAGTGGGGATGGTCATCGAGGCTATCGCGCCGACGCAGGAGCTGGCGAGCATGGCGCTCTCGCTTGCGCGCAGTTCGTTCCTGCACGGCTATTTCAAGGGCCGCAAGGCCACCGCCGGCAACCTGGCGTTTCCGTTCTCGCCGTCGGACCTCATCGGCGGTCCCGTGTATGAATTCACGATCTACCACGTCATGCAGGTCGACGACGCGGCCTCGCTGTTTCCCATTACCACCACCCAGATCGGATGAGCGCCATGGATTTTGCCCAAGCCTTCGACCCCGCCCGCGGCGACAGGATCTACGATCTCGCCGAAGTGATGCGCAGCAAGAATGCCGGACCGCTGTACTTAACCTTCGACCTGATCTTTCCTGATTCACGCGTCTATCGTCGGGTGCTCGACAGCGGCGTGCTGACGGCCGAACTGGTGAGCGCGCTTTACGACGTGGGGGAGACGTTCGTGAGCATCGTCTCGTTCGACGCCGCCAACGCCATCAAGATCACGATTCCACGCACGGGGCCAACCTCGGGCGCGCCGGGCGACCGCGACGTGTACGGCGCGCAGCAGCACGAACCGCTGATCGGCATTCGCATTCCGCAATCGGCTGAATCCAATGGGACGACCACGCAACGTTGATCGGAAAGACGGATGCGTTTGCGGTTAAGGCTGCTGTCCGGAATCTCGCCCGATACGCACCTTGGTCGTGTGCACGAGTCGATCCGACGGATAGATGCCCACGCTGACCTGCGTCAGCCGGTGTTGCTGGTCGACGAAGCGGCGCGTGATCTGCAGGCCGTGCGACCCGGCCGGCGTGTTCAGCCGTTCGCAGATGTCCTGGGGAAGCAGGACTGAGGCAATGTCCTGTTCCATTTCAACCAACCGTATCCCATAGGTCTTTTCGATCAGGGAGAAGTGAGGATGCCGGCTGCTCTCTATCTCCGAGACGATCGAGGCGAATTCAGGGCGCAAGTAGACCCACAGGTGACCGATGGGATCGGCGCCGCTCGCAGCGTAGCGCAGCAGTGACAATTCGAGCCATGCCTGTCCAGGCGGGCAGTGCAGCGACTGCGCGGCCATTTCGTCGGCAATGAAATGGCGCTGGCCGATAAGGCGCGTGCGGGTTGCTTTGGAGAACTGCACCAGGTCGTCCATGGTCGCTCCCGTGTGCACGAAGCGAAACGTGGTGCGCTGCGCGCGCACCGTGGTTCCAATGCCTTGCTGCGTGCTCGTGAAGCCCTGTTCGTTGAGGTGGCGCAATGCCTGCCGCACGGTTTGGCGGCTGACGGCAAACATCTGCTGCAGGGTGGCCTCGCTCGGGAGCGTGTCGCCGATCGAGTAGCGCCCCGACTGGATATCGGTTATGAGGGCAATCGCCACGGCCGAATATCTCAAGCCCTGGCGCCCTGTGAAAGCGGGCGCCTCAGCAGGAGACGTTTGGATTGATTTTCGCATCGGCGATCCTTCAACGGGCTGATAGAAGTTCTTTCCGGCGATATTGGACACAAAGCGTCACCCAGTAATGATGGAGTATTCCATCTTGCATCTCGATCCTGGTCCACTGAACCGGATGAATCGCACCGGACGCGGACACGACGTTTGGGATTCGCATAGTTCCATTTCGACGGAGCGGCTTGCTTGTTGCACCGGCGAATCTAGCACATAAATTTTCGTCGAGGTCTGCGCTGCCGAGCACGCGCGCCACAGCTGAATTCATGGTCTGCTTCGGCTATCACATGCAATAAGAATGTCCAGGCGAGAAAATTCTAGATGATATGGATAACTTATTTTTTCAACGAATAAAACAGCTCGGCGAAAGTCTGCCCGCTCCGCCTGTCTTTCAATTGCCCCTTCTAGACGCTGTCCAATCACTGACAAATTTTACGCTTTGTAAATATAAGTAGTGCTAGGCATAGTGATCTCGTTGGCGCTGCGCTTTTGCCGTACAAAGCGGTCCGAGGGAGCCTCACGCCATCAGGCAGATTGTTTTAGAAAATCTTAACTACCGCTCAGAATAGATCCCCTATTCATTCTTTTTTTGAATTCCTAAGCTAGCGCTGTATCAATGAGCCAGCACCCGGCCGGATTTCGGTCGATATTCCTGGCGCGGTAGTGATTGGCTCAATTGATAAATATGACTACTGGCTCGATCAAGAGGATGCAAAAATGAAAAGGGTATTTGCTGGTCTGGTGATCTGGATGACCGCATTTTGTGCGCACGCCAATAATGCCGGTGAGCTTCGATTTGGCGTGGATCCAACTTACCCCCCATTCGAATCAAAGGCGTCGTCGGGGCAACTGGCAGGTTTCGATATCGATTTAGGCAACGAAATATGCCAGCGTCTTAATGTCAAATGTATCTGGATCGAAACGGCGTTCGACGGAATCATCCCCGCGTTACAGGGACGCAAATTCGATGCAATACTTTCTGCCATGTCGATCACGCCGAAGCGCGAAGAACAGATTGCGTTCTCGACATCGGTATACAGCACGCCGAGCGGCCTGATAGGCAAACAAGGAAGCACCATCCGCCCCACTATCCAGTCGCTGAAGGGAAAGAGTATTGGCGTCAACCAGGGCGGGACACAGGAAGCCTATGCAAAGGCGTATTGGGCGCCTGCAGGCGTAAATGTTGTCTCCTATGCCGATCAGCAGGAGGTTTATGTCGATCTTCGGTCCGGGCGTATCGACGCGACATTGACCGATATGATTTCCGGCAGCCAGTTTTTGAAGACGCCACAGGGCAAGGAACTCGCGTTCCTGGGCGATCCGATTACCGATCCGAAGACGCTCGGCAACGGTGTTGGTATCGGGCTGCGTAAAGATGAACCCGCGCTACGCGAAAAAATCAATCAGGCAATTGCCGGAATAATCAAGGATGGAACATATCAGAAAATCGAGCGCCGATATTTTGATTTCGATATTTTGAATCATTGAAATGGGACATGCCGGTAATTTTTAGTATCGCGATTTTAATCTGGAAATAATTCTGGATTGATTTGTACCCAGACCGTTCCGGCGCCCCTGCGCTGCTTCGGGCGTCCTTCCGTGGGCCAGGCCGATCGACCAACGGCCAAACATTCAACGCTTTACCGCGACGGGCCTCATTTTGTCCGTCACCTGTCGAAAGAATATCGCCCGGATGCAACTGATGGCTTCTGACCTCGGTTAGTCGAGACGCCGAGCGCGTTTGCATGTCCGCCATTTTGCCTGTCGTTGAACTGACCTTGTTAATCAGATCTTGTTAATCGGATGACTTTCCAATCGGAGATGAAAGTGAAGAAATCGTTATTGGCTATGTGCGCGGTGAGCGCAATCACCAGTGCTGCTCATGCGCAAAGCAGCGTCACGCTGTACGGTTTGATCGACGAAGGGCTTGATTATACGAGCAATGCAGGAGGGCATAGCCTCTACGCATTATCCAGTGGAGACGAAGTCGGTTCGCGCTGGGGCTTGAAGGGAACAGAGGATCTGGGTGGTGGTGTGCGCGCGATTTTCGACCTTGAATCGGGTTTCAACGTAGACAACGGAAAGTTTGGGCAAGAGGGACAAGCATTTGGCCGCCAAGCCTTTGTCGGACTGTCTAGTTCGAAACTGGGGGAGTTGACGTTCGGGCGGCAATATGACTCGCTCGTCGACTTTCTGAGTCCGCTCACTGTCAACGGCAGCTGGGGCAGCACGCTATTCGCCCATCCCTATGATAACGACAACACGAACAATACGTTCCGTCTCAACAACGCGATCAAGTACACGAGCCTCGACTATCGTGGTTTCTCGTTTGGGGGCGCTTATGCATTCAGCAACTCCACCGGCTTCGCCATGAACCGTGCCGAAAGTATCGGCGCACATTACACCAACGGTCCGTTGAGTGTCGCTGCTGCATACCTGAATGTCGACAACCCTAACGACGGAACTAACGGAGCCGTAGCGATTGGCCCCAACGGCAATCCAGACGGTAGCTGGACTGCCAACCGCCAACGAATCTATGGTGTAGGCATCAACTATACGATTGCGCCAGTAACATTGGGATTTGTATTCACGAACACCGATTTGTCGCAACCAACCGCGACGCAGTACGCGACACTTTCGCCAAGTCCAACGATCGGTGCGGCGTCGTCGATCAAATTCAATAACTTCGAGTTCAATGCCAAGTATCAGTTGACGCCTTCGCTATTTGTCGGCGGCATGTATACCTACACGCAGGCCACGTACGACGGTACATCGGGTAATAGCGCGAAAGCGAAATATCATCAGGCCGGCTTGATGGCCGACCTCAATATCTCGAAGCGCACGGATGTGTATATTCAGGGCGCCTATCTCAAGTTGATTAGCGGTTCGAATCTGGCCGGCACCGGACTGGACGTTGCCGCTAATCCCGACACGGCGTCGCCTTCATCAGGTGACAAGCAGTTCGTTGCCAGAGTCGGCATGCGTCACAGCTTCTGATTGGCAAGCGGGCCTGGCCGAGCGCTGCGTTCGCCGTCTAGTCCGGCGTGCGCAGCATGCAGTCGTTGATCTGCTGCTGCTCCTTGCTATGGGTCAGAATCCACCGATGAAAGCTGCGGCAATGCTGCCTGTCGAAGGTGTTCGACTTCCAGGTCAAGAAGTAAGGCCAAGGTAACGACAATCCGGTCGGCAGCGGTACGACCAGGCGGCCGCCGGCAAGGTCATCGCGGATTAGCGAATATTGCGCAAGCACAAAACCCTGGCCATCAATAGCCGCTTGGATCGCAACGCTCGCTAGTGTGAAGACTCGCCTTTTGTCATCGAGTTCTCCGCTGTCCACATGATTGGCGTCAAACCAGTCCCGCCACATTGGCGGCGAGACGAACTTCGGGCCCCAGTCCACTGAAATCAGCGAGTACTCGAGAATATCGGCCGGCTTCCCGATTGGATCCCGGCCTTCCAGTAGTTGCGGACTGCATGCGGGCACCACGCTGTCGCGGAACAATTCGACGGCGTTGTCCATACTGGCGACCCGATCACCGTAACTGATGCGGAAATCAAATTCATGTCCCTCCGGCACAGGTTCCGAATGCGAGCCGTCGAGATAAACGCTCAGTTCGGGGTGCTTCGCTTGCCATTCCAGCACGCGCTTTGAAAGCCATTTCGACAACATGGACGGCAGCGCACTGATGCTCAGGTTGAGCATGTTCCTCGATCGTTCGACCTGCGCATGCGCGGCGCGTAGACCTTCGAACGCGGCCGAGCAGCTTTCGTGGAACTGGCGCCCCGCCGGGGTAAGACGTAGCCGCTTGCCTTCTTTCTGCATCAAATGCAAGCCAAGCGCGTCCTCAAGCAACTTCATCTGCTGGCTGACTGCGCCTGCCGAGATGCCAAGCCGCTTCGCCGCTTCCACTACTCCACCGCTCCTGCCGACTATTTCGAAGATTTGCAGCGCGCGCAATGGCGGAAGCGTACTCATTCTTTTACCTCTTCTACAAAATGACGAACAACATACACCACAGTTAGTTTAGATAGTCTAAACGAACGAACAGGACTCGACATCTATTATTTTCCCAGCAATTTCATTATGCTTTTTTAAAGGAAAACATTGCATGTACTGCTGTTAAATAAGCCAAAAACAAAGATGGGGCAAGTCGTTGTTCTTGATGAATGCTCCGGCTTGACCTCTTTTTTTGCTGGCAGCATATGTGATGCCGCACGGGTTACAGGTAGCTATTTTCGATCATCCGGTTGGGCTTTTCCGCATGGCAAGAGATAAGGCTACATAAGGCGACGTAGGTCTACGCATGCGGCTCGCAAAGACACAATGTCGATCGATCGCTGGCTCTGCAAGAAGGGAGCCGGAAGGTTGCCGGCGAGCATTTGGCGGTCTTGGCGAACGCGCCTCGGTCTAAGCATTCGGCGCTGACGAACGCTGCATGCGCCACGCAATTCCACGCGAGTCGCTCAAACAGGTGCGATGGATTGCCCTGTAGCATCGCTGCCCGACTTCTGGGTGCCAACCGGGTTTGCCACACGAATGACGACTCCTTGAGCCGCCGCCGGCCGGTATGGCCGCAAGCGCAACGGACACGGGACGTAAGGAGTCGATCCACGGTATTGAAGGTTATTTATCTCGACAAGAGGAGCACATGAGGCACGGATTTCCTGTTCAAGCGCGTTTCGAAGCGCAGCGAATGCAGTTTCTGGAAGCGGCGAATGCAGCGGGTGCGACGCTGACTTCGTATGTCCATCCCCTCAAGGGGCCGGCTGACGAGACATTGGCGACGGATGTCGCGTGGCTGGGTGCGCCAACCGCGCGCCGTGTCTTGGTGACGATTTCGGGCACCCACGGGGTCGAGGGGTATTACGGCTCTGTCTGCCAGACAGAGTGGCTGCATGAGCTAGCGACGCGCGAGCTTCCGGAAGACGTCGCCGTGCTGATGATTCACTTGATCAACCCGTGGGGCACGGCCTGGGTGAGGCGTGTCAACGAGGACAACATCGACCTGAATCGCAATTACCTGGACTTCGACAACCCGTTGCCCCGTAATTCGCGGTACGAAACGATCCATGAAGTCTATACGTGCCGCGACTTCGACGGCCCCGGGCGGCGCCGTAGCGACGAATTGCTCGCCGCTCATCTGCAGTCACTCGGATGGGCCGAGTATCAGGCGATCGCCGGCGCGGGCCAGTACGCGCACGCCGACGGCCTCTACTACGGTGGTCAGAGACCCGCGTGGTCGAACCGGACGCTGCGTGAAATCGTCGAACGCTTTCTGCGGCCAGCCGAAGCGGCCATCGCATTCGACCTGCATACCGGCGCAGGCGCATTCGGCCATCCGATGCTACTGGCGATCGCGAGGTCGCGCTATCCGGCGCTGGCTGACGCAGAGGCACTGTACGGCCCGTGGCTATACGAAGTGTTCACCGATCCTGACGCGGCTACGAACCAGACCGGCGTGGTCGCGCGTGCGGTCGGCTACACGTCTCAAGCGTTACTCGAAGCGCTTCCAGATACGCGTCTGATGCAGCTCGTGATCGAATGCGGCACCTATCCCGAGGAACGCGTGCATACGGCGTTGCGCAACGATCACTGGCTGCATCTGTATGGCGATCCTCGCGACCCGCTCGGCAAACAGATCAGCCGCTCACTGTTCGAGGCGTTCGTGCCGGCGGACCCGGATTGGGGCGCCGTTGCGTGGCAACGAACCCGCAATACGTGGGAGCGCGCGCTCGCTGCATTGAGCGAGAAATCCGGCGCGTGATGACGGATGGTGTGAATCGATGCAGTCGAGGGCGGCGCGAGCCGAGGTTCAGTTTGGGATGCGCGGATCGGGCGCACGCAACAACAAACAATGAAGGAAGACGGTCATGCTGTTCGAAGGTTATGGTTCGCAGCTACTCGCCGGAACGTACGAAACGCTTGCGCTCGCGTTGTTGGCGCTGGCAGTTTCGTTCGCTCTCGGATTGCTGGGGGCAGCAGCGAAGCTATCGCGCAACCGCGCTTGTAACGTCGCCGGCATGACCTACACGACGCTGATTCGCGCTGTTCCCGACCTTGTGCTCATGCTGCTGCTTTTCTACAGCATTCAGATACAGCTGAACCGGATGACGGACGCGCTGGGGATCGAATCGATCAGTGTCGATCCGTTCGTTTCCGGCGTCATGACCTTGGGCTTCATCTACGGCGCGTACTTTACTGAAACGTTTCGCGGCGCCTTCATGTCGGTTCCTCGGGGGCAGATCGAAGCGGGGTATGCGTGCGGCATGTCGCCGTGGCAGGTATTCAGCCGCGTGATGTTTCCCCAGATGATTCGCTTCGCACTGCCAGGTATTGGCAACAACTGGCAAGTGATAGTGAAGGCCACCGCGCTAGTCTCCATCATCGGACTGGTCGACGTTGTAAAGGTTTCGCAGGACGCCGCGAAGAATACCCTGGACTTTTTCTTCTTCGCGGTAACCGCGGGTGCGATCTATCTCGCGATTACGACCGTATCGAACATCGTCCTTGTGTGGCTGGAAAAGCACTATTCGGCGGGCGTGAGGAGAGTGGCGCCGTGATTGAACTGGTACACGAGTATTGGAAAAATTATCTGTACACCGATGGTTACCGGCTCTCGGGATTCGTGGTCACGCTCTGGCTGCTCGTCGCATCGATCTTTCTGAGCTTTTGCCTTGCGGTGCCGCTCGCGGTCGCCAGCACGTCGCGCAACAAGTTCGTTTCGATGCCTGTCCGGCTTTACACCTATGTGTTCCGGGGCACGCCGCTCTATGTGCAATTGCTGCTGTGCTATACCGGACTCTACAGCCTGCAGGCCGTGCGTTCGCACGTGTTGTTCAACGCATTCTTCCGCGATGCGATGAACTGTACGCTGTTGGCCTTCATGCTCAACGAATGCGCCTATACCACGGCCATTTTTGCCGGCGCGATCAAGGCCACTGCACATGGAGAAGTGGAGGCAGCCAAAGCCTTCGGCATGTCGCGCTTCACGCTCTATTCGCGCATCGTGCTGCCATCCGCGCTACGGCGCGCGTTGCCAGCCTACGGCAATGAAGTGATCCTGATGCTGCACGCCACCACGCTCGCCTTCACCGCGACGATACCGGACATCCTGAAAGTGGCGCGCGATGTTAATTCCGCAACCTATGAACCTTTCCAGGCGTTTGGCATTGCTGCGCTGCTCTACGCGGTCATTGCGTTCGCGCTCGTATGGGCGTTCCGGAGACTTGAAAGCCGCTTGCTGTATTTCCTCAAGCCGCAGGGTCGTTGATCGATGATTCCGACACCCATGATCCGCGAGCATTGAAGCATTTGACAGGACGCACGCTGGAATTTTTCCGGTATGCGGCGGACCGATTCAAGCAGGGACGATTAAGCACGGCATCGTCCTCGGGTTCGAAAGCTCGTCTTGTCTCCCAATAAGCGGTCTTGTTTTCTTGAGAGAAGGAATATCGAAATGGAGTTGTGTGTGATCGGCCGGGCACTTGTCCGAGAACTGCTGCCGATGTCCGCTTGTATCGCCCTCATGGAGGAGGCGATGCGCGCGACGTCGGCGGGCCAGACGATTCAGCCCCCGCGCTGGATCGTTGCGCTGCCCGGTGACCGGGGGCGCTGCCTTGGCTTCATGCCGGGAGCCGTATCGGACCCGGACTGCTTCGGGGCGAAAGTGACCGCTGTCTATCCCGAGAACGGAGCGCGTGGGATGCAGTCGCATCAGGGCGCGATTTTTCTGTTCGACACCGAGAGCGGCGCGCCGGTCGCGATCGTGCACGGGGGCGAAGTGACCGCGATCCGTACCGCGGCGGCGAGTGGACTTGCCACTCGTCTCCTGGCCCGGCCGGATGCGGACGATCTTGCAATCCTCGGCTACGGAGAGCAGGCGCTGCAGCATCTGCGGGCGATGTCGATCGTCAGGCCGCTCAGACGGGTACGCGTCTGGGGTCGCTCGCGTGAACGGGCTGAGATGTTCGTGCATGAGGCAATGCAATTTGTCGATGCATCGTTCGAAGTCGTTTCCACGGTCAAGGCCGCAGTAGACGGCGCCAGTCTGATCTGCACGGTGACGGCCGCGCTCGAGCCCATTCTCGAAGGGCGGTGGATCACGCCGGGCGCGCATCTGAACGTGGTCGGTTCCAGTGTCGCGGCGGCTCGGGAAATCGATAGCGACGCGGTCGCGATGTCGCGTTTTTTCGTCGACTACAAGCCTTCCACGATTCTGCAAGGCGGGGAATTCCTGGCGGCGCAGGAGGACGGCCGCGTCACGCACGAGCACATCGCCGGCGAGATTGGCGAGGTTCTGCTGGGCCGAAAATCGGGCAGGCTTGCGGATCACGAGATCACCCTCTACAAGTCGCTCGGCATCCCGGTTCAGGACCTGATCTGCGCGCGGCATTTGTATCTGGAAGCGGGGAGACGAAATCTCGGCGCCCGCATGGAATTTTGATGCAACTTGACCTTAACCAAGGAGAACCATTTCATGCTTTCGATTGACGAGATTATGAAGGCAAGGACGGCCATTGCCCCGTACATACACCAGACGCCGCTATGGCGTTCCCAGGCCCTTTCCCGGCTAGCGGGACGCGACATCTACCTCAAGGCCGAACTCTTCCAGAAGACCGGATCGTACAAGCCGCGCGGCATGCTGTGGGCGCTCATGTCGCTGTCGGACGAGCAGCGCGCCGCGGGTGTCATTACGTTTTCCGCCGGCAACGCGGCGCAAGGGTTGGCTTATGCCGGGTCGATCCTCGGCATCCGGACGGTTGTCGTGATGGCCGCGATGGCGAATCCGACCAAGGTGCATGCAACCAGGGAATACGGAGCAGAGGTTATCCTGCACGGCACCCCGCAGGAAGCTGCCCAGCATTGTCTTGACGTCGCCGCTGCGCGCGGGTTGAGCTATATCTCGTCTTATGATGACGACGTGCTGATGACCGGGCACGCGTCCCTCGGCTGCGAGATTTTCGAAGCTGTTCCAGATGTTGCCGGGATCTTCGTTGGCATTGGTGGCGGGGGGATGGCGGGCGGTCTCGCGAAGGCGGCGCTGGCGCTTGAGCACAATGCGGCCCTCGTTGGTGTCGAACCCACGGGCGCGCCGGCGATGTACGAAAGCCTGAAGACTGACAGCGCGGTCCGACTGCCGACGGTGCGCACGATAGCCGATGGCCTCGCGGCTCCGAGTGCCGGCGTAGCCTGTTTCGAGCTGGTGCGCCGGCGCTTTACTGACGTCGTGCTAGTGGAGGACGATCAGATCATCGATGCGATGAAGTTACTGATGCAACGCTGCAAGCTAATGCCGGAACCGGCGGGCGCCGCCGCGGTTGCCGGGTTGCTCGCACATGCCGGCAAGGTAACGCTGCCCGGGCCGATCGTATGCATTGTCTCCGGCGGCAATGTCGATTTGGCGCTCCTCAAGCAATGGCTCTAACACCCTCCGGCAATTCGATGCCGGCTCTTGCCGTGGCCAGAATGCTCAGACATCTCGGCTTCCAGGGAAAGACAAGAACTGCCATGACTGACAGGACGGAAGACAGCCGCACAGCGAGACGTGATGCGGGCGAGCATTGCGTGATTGGCTCATGAGAGCCAATCCAATACGAAGATTGCGCAGGAACCGGGCGTGTCCGTGCAAACGGTCGGCCCGCGCGCATCACGCAGGAAACGCGACTGCAGTTTGATCGCGCCGCCTCGCTTGCTTTAGTTTTCCTGAGCATTACGACGAAGCGCCGTCGTTTCATTCAAGACATCACTTTGGTAGAACGCAGGGAACCGCTCGAATTGACGCTGGGCGTCGGCGGGATCCACGCCTTCTTTCAATACCGCGCTGGAGAACCCCGTGCGTTCCATCTGAATGAGCTGGTCGATCAGGACATCACCGGTCGCTCTCACATCACCTTTGAAACCGAGCCGGCGGCGAAGCAGATACGCCTGGCTATAAGCACGCCCGTCGGTGAAGTGAGGGAAGTGCAGTTCGATACGACCAACCCCGTCAAGCTGGTCCTTCAACGTCAGGGGATCTTCGTCATTGGCGAGCAATACAACCCGTTGGCCTGAGTCCAGCGAATGCTCTAGCGTTGTAAGAAGCCCGATGTGCGCGGTATCCGTCATGCGACTCGCTCCCCGCTCGTGCGCACATTGTTTGCGGCCGCCTTGAAGGGATCGAGTCCAACGCGCCTTACCGTCTCGATGAAGTGCTCTTGCCTTATGCCGGCGCTTTGCCTGATGGCCAGGTAGGTCGTCAGGACCGACTCGATGACTTCGGGCACTTCCGGCGCTGAAAAAGACGGCCCGATCACTTTGCCCGGTTGCGCGGCACCGCTCGTGGCTGAGCCGTCCGATCCGCCGAGCGTGACCTGATACCATTCCTTGCCGTCCTTATCGACGCCGAGAATGCCGATATGGCCGCTATGATGATGACCGCACGAGTTGATGCAGCCACTGATATGAAGATCGATTGGGCCGATGTCATTGAGTTCGTCGAGATCCTGATAACGCTCGGTGATTGCTTCGGCGACCGGGATTGAGCGTGCGTTCGCCAAGGCGCAAAAGTCGCCCCCGGGACAGGCGATCATGTCGGTGAGCAGATGCACATTCGCGCTTGCCAGTCCCGCGTTGCGTGCTGCTTCCCAAAGCGCGAACAGGTCGTCGACATGGACCCACGGGAGCACGAGGTTCTGCGTATGCGTGACCCGCGCTTCGCCTGCGGAAAAGCGATCGCAGAGTCCCGCTACCAGTTCGAGCTGATCGGCCGAGGCGTCGCCTGGCGCCTGAAGGAGCCGCTTGAACGAGAGCGTGACGATGCGCATCGACGGGTCTTTATGCAGGGCGACGTTACGCTGCAGCCAGCGTTCAAACAGCGGGTGCTGCGCGGCTTTTTCCTTTAGCGTATCAATGACGTCCCCGGATGTGGCATGCCCACGTTCCACGAACTGCTCCGGCAGTGTCGGTGGGAGAAAGGACGCGCTTACGCGGTCTAATTCGCTTTGCGGGATGGTATGCGGACCGCCATCGTGTTCCACGATCTGGCGAAATTCCTCCTCCACATCATCGATATAACGCTGGCCCTCGGCCTTCACCAGAATCTTGATGCGTGCCTTGTATTTGTTGTCGCGGCGGCCATACCGGTTGTAGACGCGCACGACCGCCTCGATGTAATTCATGATCTGGTTCCACGGCAGGAACTCACGCAGCACGGTTCCAATGACAGGCGTGCGGCCCATCCCGCCTCCGACAGAAATACGAAAGCCCAATTCCCCTGCATCGTTGCGGAGTAAATGGAGGCCTACGTCGTGCCAGTCCGTGGCAGCACGGTCTTCGATCGCGCCGGTAATGGCGATCTTGAACTTGCGCGGCAGGAATGCGAATTCAGGGTGCAGCGTCGTCCATTGGCGCATGATTTCCGCAAAGGGCCGGGGATCGGCGACCTCATCGGGTGCAACGCCTGCCCGTTCATCGCAAGAGATATTGCGGATGCAATTGCCGCTGGTCTGGATGCCGTGCATGTCCACGCTTGCCAGGAGGTCCATCACGTCGGCCGCCTTTGACAGCGGGATCCAGTTGAACTGGACATTCGTGCGCGTGGTGAAATGAGCGTAGTGGGTGGGCAGACGAACGGTGCCGAGCTTTCGTTGCGCCTCTGATGCGAGCCGATATACCTCCGCTTCGGGTTCATCGTACTCACGGGCTACCCGGGCGAGCACGCGAAGCTGGACGCTTGATAATTCGCCGTACGGCACGGCCACGCGCAACATCGGCGCATGGCGCTGCACATACCAACCGTTCTGCAGGCGCAGGGGACGGAAATCATCTTCACTCAGCTTGCCGGTCTGCCACCGCTCGATCTGGTCGCGGAATTGCGCAGCTCGACCGCGCACGAAGGTTCTGTCGAATTCGGTGTATTGGTACATTGTCAGGACGATCTTGCGACCCTGTCGATTGAAGCCGATGGGGCCGCGTTGTTGTTTTCAGTGCTTTTAAATGGCAGCGCGCGAGGAGCAACAGGGGTGCTCATGAGCCGGCCTTTACGTAAATCGCCCGGACCCAGGGCCGTGCCTCAAGGTAAGGGAGTCACGCGCCCGGTACAAGAAGCAGATGGCGCCGGATACAGGGCAGCAGATCGCGTCGGGAATGAATTTCAAAGATCGGCTTAATTTGACTGCTGCCGTAAAACTTCGCCCAACTGCTGCTGTTTCACGCGCCTCGACCCCTCTATGATGGAATCAATGAAAATGTTTTGCCGTTGATCAACCGCGGGAGGTGAGTCATGACTTTTCTGAGAATGCTGAGAATCGTACTGTGGAGTTTTTTTGGCGTCCGCAAAGGCGCGTCGCATCAAGCCGATATAGCGGCGATAAAACTGCCATTGCTACCGGTGGTCGCAATCGGATTGGCTGGGGGTTTTGGTGCGATTCTGTTCTGTCTCGCACGGCTTGCGACAGCCGTGGCGCACTGAGTTTTTTTGACCACAACAGACCACTTCTGGTTTCCGCCGGCTAGAGCAGCCTCACAATTTGGCACGCACCGACGGCCGCGCAAGTAACTCGCCCAGTACGCGAATAGCGTCGTCGATCCTGGGACTCCACGGATGACCAAAGTTAAGCCGCACATAATGCTCGAATGCGTGCGTGGCAGAAAAGATCGGGCCCGGGGCAAGGCTGATGCCTTGTTCGATTGCAAGGCGATGCAGCTCCATTGCGTCGATCGCTTCGGGAAGTTCGAGCCAGAGAAAATATCCGCCGCTCGGATGCGTGCGGCGTACCCCGTGGGGTAGCCAGCGCCGGATAGCGTTATCCATTTCACCGAGTTGCTGGCTCAATGCTGCGCGCAATTTTCGAAGGTGCTTGTCGTAGCCCCCATGCTGAAGATAGTCGGCCATACCGGCCTGTACCGGAATGCTGGCCGACAGCGTCGTCATCAATTTCAGCCGCTGCACTTTGTCGGTGAATCGTCCTGCCGATGTCCACCCGATTCTGTACCCCGGCGCGAGCGTCTTCGAAAACGAACTGCAGTGCATCACGAGTCCGTGTTTATCGAACGCCAATGCCGGCAACGGATACTCGGGCTGAAAGTGCAACTCGCCGTAGACGTCGTCTTCGATCAACGGTACTTCGTGCTGCGCGAGCAATTCGACGAGGGCCTTTTTCTTCTCAAGCGAGAGCGTCACCCCGGTCGGGTTTTGAAAGTTCGTCATGAACCAGCACGCGCGGATTGGATGTTTCTTCAAGGCGTCGGCGAGTGCGTCGAGATCGAGGCCGGTCACCGGATCGACCGGGATTTCGACGGCCCGCAAGTCCAGCCGTTCAATAGCCTGAAGTGCGGCGTAGAAACCGGGAGACTCGACGGCGACCACGTCGCCAGGCCGGGTGACCGCCATCAGGCACAGGTTCAATGCCTCCAGCGCACCGTTGGTAATGACGATCTCCTCGATGGGCTGCGATATACCCATGCCCATGTAACGCATGGCGATCTGGCGGCGCAGGTGTTCATTGCCCGGTGGCAAATCGACCACGGTGCTCCACGGGCTGAGCAGCCGCGAGGCTTGTGCGAGCGACTTCGCAAGACGCGGTAGCGGGAAAAGAAGAGGGGAAGGGAAGGCGGAACCCAGCGGCACGATGCCCGGCGTTTTTGCCGCGTCCAGCACGGAAAACACCAGGTCACTGATGTCGACCTTGCGCGATTCGGCAAGGGCCGCCGTACGAGGCGTTCGTGCGGCGGTGACACTCGCGCCGGGGGCCACGTAATAACCGGAGCGTTCCTGCGCGCGCACCAGGCCCCATTCTTCAAGCAGGTAGTACGCACGAAACACCGTGGATTGACTCACGCCGTGTTGCGCGATGATCTGGCGCAGCGAGGGCATGCGCGAGCCGACCGCGATGCTGCCCGAGCGAATTTCAGCCGCCATTGCGTTGGCCAGTATTTCGTATCTGTTCATCGGCTCTCAATGTCCCTGCGTTTGTTCCTGCGCTTGTTCCTACGTTTGTCCCTGCACCACCCAACTGCTTCGTTAAAAAATCGTCATCTGCTGCTATGGCAATGCCTGCCATTTTCTTATGCTTCGTATCAGAAGGAAAGCGTCGTCGCGTGATGCCATTGTGGCTGATTGTCCGCGGTCCCAATCATTTTGTACGCGGTTCTTGGAAGCTAGCTCGAATTGACTATCGAAACTTCATCGTATGCGAGTGCGACCCGTCGCGTTCGACCATCGGCTATTCGCGAGTTGTTTTCGCTGTTGTCCAGACCCGATGTCATTTCGCTCGCCGGCGGTTTCCCAAGCCCGGCTGCACTCGATCTGAACGGGCTGCGCGGCGCCACCGAGCGTGCACTCATCTCATCGCTTGCGACTGCGTTTCAGTATGGCAAAAGCGAAGGTCATGAGCCGCTCAGGGAATTGATCGCCCAGCGGGCGAAGACGAAGGGCATGAAGCTCGACGCATCGGATCTTCTCATTACGACGGGGTCTCAACAGGCGATCGATCTGATTACACGCGTGCTGGTTGATCCCGGCGACCGGGTAGTGGTCGAGGCACCGACCTATCTCGGTGCGCTGCAAACCTTCCAGTTTCAAGGCGCTGACGTGCTGCCCGTGCTGACCGATCACGAAGGGGTGAGGGTGGACGAATTGGAAGCGATGCTCGTGCGGCATCGGCCGAAGTTGCTGTATCTGATTCCGAACTTTGCCAATCCGACGGGCTACGTGATGTCTTTACGGCGCCGCAAGCAAGTGCTGGCGCTGGCGAAGACTCACCGTTTTTTCATTGTCGAAGACGATGCATACGGGGAGCTCTATTTCCACGAACCACCTCCGCCGTCGCTATTTGCGTTGGCCAATGAAGAAGAGCGCCAGTGGGTGATTCATCTGGCGAGCTTTTCGAAAATACTTGCGCCCGGGCTTCGGCTCGCATGGCTCTCAGCGCCAGCGGAACTCTTGCGCCATGTGGTCGTCGCGAAGCAACTGGGCGACACCCACGCCTCGACTCTGTCGCAACTTGTTGCCTTCCACTACCTGAATGCGGGGTCGCTCGAGCCTTCGCTCAGCCGCATGCGGCGCTTCTATGAAAATCAGGCCCGCGCGATGCAGCGCGCGATCAAGGCGGAACTGAGCGGTACGCCATTCAACGCGATGCATCCCGAGGGCGGCATGTTCTATTGGGCCGATCTTCCGTTCGTGGACACAACGGCGATGCTGCGCAACGCGATCGATGAGCACGGCGTGGCTTACGTGCCCGGCGCACCGTTTTACGCCGGGCATCCCGAGCGCACGCGTTTGCGGTTGTCGTTTGCCAGTGCATCGGTCGAGCAGATTGGCGAGGGTATCCGGCGTCTCGCACGCTGTATCCGGTGGGAGCGCGTCGAGGCATCGAATCAGATGACGCGGGCGGAGCAATTGCCATGACAGACTCGTCATTGTTGCGGGGATCAATCGTGGCGTTGCTCACGCCGATGACCGCCGATGAGAAAATCGATTTCCCGCACTCGAACGGCTCATCGATCTGCATGTGGACGCGGGCACGAGCGCGATCGTGGTTGCGTCGACAACAGGGGAAGGGCCAACGCTCACGTTCAAAGCCGACACGAATCCTCTCCCGGAGAAGTGGCTCGCGCACCGGATCGGATGGATGAATGCGACGTTGCGCTTGTCCCTTGTCATTCCCCTGGAACTCTCTCGCCGTCTTTCCGGCAGCGATACGCTCGCCGCTTGTGCAGCGTTGCTTGGTCACTAGCGCCAACATTCAAATCAACACGAATAGTCGGGTTCAGCGTCTATTTTCAAAGCACTCCCGATTGTTTCGCCAACTCTGGATCATGAATAAAAATGAGTGATATGACCTCCGATATCGTTGTTGAACACCACGACGCTCACGATATTCCCGTCGGTTGGCGTCGATGGTTATTCGCGACCAATCACAAGGACATTGGCACGCTATATCTCCTGCTCTCGATCATCAACCTGATGATCGGCGGCGTGATGGCGCTGATGATTCGCGCGGAATTATTCGAGCCCGGCCTCCAGATCATGCGGCCGGAGTTCTTCAACCAGTTGTCGACCGAGCATGGGCTCATCATGATCTTCGGGGCGGTCATGCCCGCTTTCGTCGGTCTTGCCAACTGGATGATTCCGCTGCAGATCGGGGCATCCGACATGGCGTTTGCCCGGATGAACAATTTGAGCTTCTGGCTTCTGCCTGTGTCCAGCGTGTTGTTGATCGGCTCGTTCTGGGTACCCGGCGGCGCACCAGCCGCAGGATGGACCATGTATGCGCCGCTTTCCACGCAGATGGGACCCGGGATGGACCTGTCCATCTTCGCAATTCATCTGGCCGGCGCGTCCTCGATCATGGGTGCGATCAATATCATCGTAACGATCCTCAACATGCGCGCGCCCGGCATGACCTTGATGAAGATGCCGATGTTCGCGTGGACATGGCTCATTACCGCGTTTTTGCTGATCGCAATCATGCCCGTGCTGGCTGGCGCGGTGACCATGCTGCTGTTTGACCGGCACTTCGGCACGTCGTTTTTCAACGCGGCGGGCGGCGGAGATCCGGTCCTGTACCAGCACATTTTCTGGTTCTTCGGTCACCCCGAGGTCTACGTCATGATCCTGCCGGGTTTCGGGATGGTGTCTCAAGTGATTCCGGCGTTCTCCCGCAAGCCTTTGTTCGGCTATGCCTCGATGGTGTATGCCACATCATCCATCGGCATTCTCTCCTTCATGGTCTGGGCGCATCACATGTTCGTGACCGGCATGCCCGTGACCGGCCAACTGTTCTTCATGTACGCAACCATGACGATCGCTGTCCCGACTGGCGTGAAGGTGTTCAACTGGATCGCAACGATGTGGCGCGGTTCGCTCACCTTCGAAACGCCCATGCTCTTTGCGATGGGGTTTATCTTTGTGTTTGTCGTAGGGGGACTGACCGGTGTGACGCTCGCCATGGCGCCGTTGAATGTGGCCTTGCATGGCACCTACTACATCATTGCGCACTTTCACTATGTGATGGTGGCGGGTTCGCTCTTTAGTATCTTTGCCGGCTGGTACTACTGGGTGCCGAAATGGACCGGCTACATGTATAACGAACTGCGCGGGAAGATTCATTTCTGGGGATCGATGATCTTATTCAACGTCACGTTCTTTCCGATGCATTTCCTGGGACTGGCCGGCATGCCGCGACGCTATGCCGACTACCCCGCGCAGTTCACGGACTTCAACCAGATCGCGACGATCGGTGCATTCGGCTTCGGTCTTTTGCAGGTCTACTTCCTGTTCTGGGTAGCGTTGCCGACCTACCGAGGGACGGGGCAGGTACGCGCCGACGCGAAACCGTGGGATGGTGCCGAAGGTCTGGAGTGGACATTGCCAAGCCCCGTGCCGTTTCATTCCTTTGAAACACCTCCTCACGTTGAATAACGCTGGTAAAAGGCGCATGGGCGGAAAGGAGGTTTTGTCGCAGTAAGGACCCAAGCGCCAACGAGATCGATATGCCTGGAACTCGTTATGCTGCCGATGAGCAAAATCGGCCAGCGGTTGACCGATGGGTTCCGGGAGCGCAATTCATCGGTCCTTTGGCGATTGTATGCACCCTGGCGGCAGGGCGTGGCGGGCACATCTCCCGTCAATTTGTTAATCTCGCATCGAGATACCTATCCCCCATGACGCTAGGAGCATTGAGCATGAGCAATTCGTCCGATTACGTGCCGCCGAAGGTTTGGACCTGGAACAAGGATAGCGGCGGCCGCTTCGCGAACATCAACCGCCCGATCGCGGGGCCGACGCACGACAAGGACCTGCCCGTTGGCCGCCATCCTCTCCAGCTCTACTCGTTGGCAACACCGAACGGCGTGAAGGTCACGGTGATGCTTGAGGAACTGTTGGCGCTCGGGCACAGCGGCGCGGAGTACGACGCCTGGTTGATCAAGATCGGCGAGGGTGAACAGTTCGGCAGCGGCTTCGTGGCGGTGAATCCGAATTCCAAAATTCCCGCGCTGCTGGATCGCAGCGGCCCGAAGCCGATCCGGGTCTTCGAGTCCGGCGCGATTCTGCTATACCTTGCCGAAAAATTCGGGGCTTTTCTGCCGACCGAGTCCGGCGCGCGTGCCGAGTGCCTGTCATGGCTGTTCTGGCAGATGGGAAGCGCACCCTATCTGGGCGGAGGCTTCGGCCATTTCTATGCCTACGCTCCGACGAAGATCGAATATGCGATCGACCGGTTCGCGATGGAAACGAAGCGTCAGCTCGACGTGCTCGACAAGCAGCTCGCGGTCAACGAATACCTGGCGGGCAGTGAGTACACGATTGCCGATATGGCCGTCTGGCCCTGGTATGGTGGCTTGGCAAAGGGCTGGCTTTACGGGGCGGCCGAGTTTCTGGCGGTGCAGGACTACAAGCATGTTCAACGCTGGGCGGATGCGATCGGGGAACGCCCGGCCGCGCGGCGTGGACGCATGGTTAACCGCGTATTTGGGGAGCTTTCAAGTCAATTGCATGAGCGCCATGACGCCGCCGACTTCGAAACCAACACGCAGGACAAGCTGACCGCGCAGAAATAGCCGCCCCTTGTGGTGGCATTGGGTTGTCCCGTCGGGCTGACGAGCGCCAAGGGCTGTTAGCAGCGGTTCCCGCAAGCGCGAGCCTGATTCATAAGAGGGCAGACCTGCGCGCTGCGTCTGCTGCGGTGGCGCGATGGTGATATCGTCGCCTGCTGTGATTGTTCCCACCACCGAACTTTTGACGAGAAAGGCTGAACATGAGTGAGCCGATTACTGAGTCTATTACTGAGCCCATTACGACGAGCGATGACGTACCGGACGCCGGAACTCTGCATGCGCTGCTACGCGACCGCTACGGCGCTTCGTGGTTGCCGACGCCCAATGCGACGGATACGCCCGTTAGCGATGTGATCGAAACCTTGCTGAGCCACCGGTCGGTGCGTGCCTATTCGGACCAGCCGCTGCCGGCCGATGTTCTTCAGACGGTCCTGGCGGCGGCACAGTCCGCGGCCAGTTCGTCGAACCTGCAGGCGTGGAGCGTGGTGGCCGTACGCGATGCCGCCCGCAAGCAGCGCCTTTCCGTTTGCGCGGGCAATCAGAAGCACGTGGCGGCGGCGCCCCTGCTGCTGGTGTTTATCGCGGACCTGTCGCGTCTGCGCCGCATCTCCGATGCTGGCGGGACGAATGCTGGTGGTCTCGACTATCTCGAAGCTTTCCTTGTCGCGGTGGCCGATGCGGCTTTCGCGGCGCAAAATGCGGTCGTGGCGCTCGAATCGCTGGGCCTGGGCTGCTGCTATATCGGGGGCATGCGCAACAAGCCGGAGGACGTTGCAGCGGAATTGGGGTTGCCGCCCGAAGCGTTTGCGGTGTTCGGGCTGACCATCGGCTATCCGGACCCCGCGGTCAAGACGGACATCAAGCCGCGCTTGCCTCAGCGCGTGATCATGCATCTGGAGCGCTATCAGCAGGAATCCGTTGAAGCGTTGGCGGACTACGATGCATCGATGAACGCGTTCCAGCGCCTGCAGCAGTTGCCTGAACTGGACTGGACCGCGCAGGCCTCAAGCCGCATGCGGGGTCCCGAGGCGCTATCCGGGCGTGATCGGCTCGTGAGCGCCTTGCGGACGCTCGGGTTCGGACTGAAATAGATCGGAAAGACCCAGGAGAACGACAGTACGAGTCAGCAGCGTGAGCAGTTCGGAATTCTGTGACCGGTGCCATTGCTGATACCGGTAGAGCGGTTCGATCGCTCCAGCCGCTGACTCATAATCGCGGCGCCTTCGCAGCGGCGAGGTTATGGCTGGCCTTCGCATTTGGCTTCGATACCGGGATGGTTCGGACACTTTCCCGGGCGGTACATCGCCCTGCAAAAACCTGATTTTACGGGTACCATCGCCTCGCGAATGCTCGCGTACGAGGATCGGGTGGTTCTCCGTTCACGTGATGACCCGACACCTGCGCGGACAGCGTGCCGGATGCGCCTGCGGTTTCGTGGCATCATCGTGTGCACCTTCTCACCGCTGCAGGAGCGCACGCCATGGCGACTTATATTGTCTTCACACGAGAAAGCACGCAGGATCAGGGCGAACTCGACATCTATCAAAGCAAGGTCGGGGAGACCTTCAAAGGTCACTCGGTCAAGATTCTTGCCGCCTACGGACCTCAGCAGGTGCTCGAGGGTGACGCGCCGGAGGGCGTCGTGATCGTGGAATTTCCGTCCACGGCGGCCGCCCGGGCGTGGTATGACAGTCCGGCTTATCAGCACGTCGCGCAGCACCGCTTCAAGGGGGCGCGCTATCGCGCTGTTCTCGTCGAAGGCGTATGACGAAACCCGGCGACGATTGAGCCCGTCTTTGCGCCGCATGCTCCAGGCTAGTGTGCCGTGAAGATTTGTGATGAACGATCGAAGGGCAAGCACGCAAAAAGGCAGCTTTGCGAACGGTCAGGCCATGCCGTATTTTCCCTACGGCTGAAAATGCCTCCTCACGGAACTCGACCGCGACGCACGAGGCGGTCGCGCGTACGCAAAACGCGACGATTGGCGGCATCGGCCAGGTGTGGACATATCTGCGCCTTGGCCTTGGATTACTTCGGGCGAGCGCGTGGACTCGCGTGAACTCGCGTGAACTTGAAGAAAAGATAGCTCTCGTCAACCTACAGGTAGGGTAGTTGTGGATATTTTTTATTATTGGAAGAACTACGCGTCGGATATGAAAGAAGGGCGCGTAGGAACATTGGGTTCAGAGGGTGACAAGCTGGAAGAATTGAAGCAGCGGCTCCCTCGAAAAGTTTGGACTTTCGTGACCCCCAAAGGCATGAAGGGCAAGCTTCAGGTGGTGGGTTCATTTCTTATCACCGAGACGAAACCTGATACGTTTGTCCCGAAGTGGAAGCACAACCTGTTCTACGATGCTGCGTCGCCGAAATCAGTTCTCTACACCAATGCGGCAACATCTGAACGCATCAAAGAGGTGAGCGACTACTTCAACAACCGGTTCAATTCGGCCGTTCGCTCAAATTTTCAGGGTGACAGGGGAGTGATAGAGATGGAAGCAGATGTCGTGCGCGGCTTCGAAAAACTCGTGCAGGGCTATGAGACCGTCCAGTTCATGGAAGGTTTGAGCAAGTAGGGCATCGCTCAGACCCTTGCTGCGTATGGGCTGTGCGCGTCCGACCTTAAACCAGTTCGGGTAGCGGCTGCGCACCGTACCGCGCCTGAGCGCCCGTGCCGCAGCGCGACACCTCAGGCAGCCTCAGGCCATCCAGGGCCTTACATCATGAACCGACAAGCACACGTCTCATGTCCCGACTGGGTGCGGCGTGCCGAGCCGATAGAAGGTGTCGAGCGCATCGAAGCGTGGTTTCACGGCAAGGCGTATGCCATGCATCGCCACGATACCTATGCGATTGGCCGCACGCTCGCCGGCGTCCAGAGTTTCAGCTATCGGCGCAGCCAGCGAAACAGCCTGCCCGGCAACACGATCGTGCTGCACCCCGATGAGGCTCACGACGGTCAGGCGGGCACCGACGAAGGGTTCCGGTACCGGATGATCTACATTGAACCGGCGCTCTTTCAGGAAGTCCTCGGCGGACGCGCGCTACCGTTCCTGGAGGGTGGCGTGACGACCGATCCGCGCCTTGCGGTGGCCACTGCGAGATTGCTGCTGCACATGGGTTATACGCTCGAACCGCTCGAACAGAGCGACGCGCTCGCCGAACTGGCGCATGCGCTTGCCGCCGTTGCCGGCACGCCCGTACGACGCTCGAAAGGCGACTTCCTCGCGGCGCGGCGCGCACGCGACTATCTGCACGCGAACTGCGCGCGCGTCGTTACGCTTGACGAACTCGAAGCGGCGACGGGCCGTGATCGCTGGAGCCTCTCGCACGACTTTCGCACGTTCTATGGCACGAGCCCCTACCGTTATCTGACGATGCGGCGCCTCGATGCGGTGCGCCGCATGCTGCTCGCTGGCACCTCGCTCGCTCAGGCCGCGGCGGCTGCGGGTTTCGCGGACCAGAGCCACATGACGCGACACTTCTCGACCACATTCGGACTGACGCCGGGGCGCTGGCTCCGTGTCGCCGGTGGCGTCCAGCGCGGCTAAAACACCCACGATCGTTCAATACGGCCGCAAGGAGCATGCGTATCCTCGACGCATTGGCCCTTTATTGGCCCTTTATTGCCCCTTCAACGGAGAGAACAATGTCCCAATCCTCGAACCCCACCACCACGCCCGCCGAGCGCGGCCAGTGTCAGACCATCGACCTGGCGGGCAAGATCGCGCAGATCAATGAGCACTGGCAACCGCGCGTCGTCGCTGAAATGAACGACTATCAGTTCAAGGTCGTGAAGGTCGAGGGCGAGTTCCCGTGGCACCGGCATGCCGATACCGACGAAACGTTTGTTGTGCTCGAAGGCGAGTTGCGTATCGACGTTCGCGGGGGGCCTTCGGGCGACGATACGATCGTCCTGCGCGCCGGTCAGATGGCCGTGGTGCCGAAGGGCATCGAGCATAGGCCCCGTGCCAACGCAGAAGTGAAGATGCTGCTGATTGAGCCGAGAGGCGTGGTGAACACGGGCGATGGCGCGAAGGGCGAGCGTACTGTCGAGAACGACCAGTGGATTTAAAGGCGGCCCCTGGCGTATGCCGGTTGAGATGTTGTTAGAGCGGGCGAGTCTGCGGAGGTGCGATTGTCGTCGATTTGAGCGCGTCAGTTCCACGCCTCCTTCAGGCCGGCTTTTGCCTGTCACTCACCTGCGCCGTTCCCGAACATCTGACCGTCTGCCTAGTCCGTGACGGCGGCCTTTCTCTGGATGATAGCCTCCTTAGTAAAATATAAAATACCCGTCATACTCGGCTTAAACGCATCGGAGCCTGCATTCAGTGGAAGCTTCGATGTTGCAATACGGCGGGATGTACCGAACGGCGGCCAATTTCAGTCGTGACCGTTGTTTCGAGAATCAAATATCGTGATTGCGAGTCCGTCCCTACTCCGCCGTTCGGGCATGAGGACCACTGAGCAGTTTGTTACTGAGACCTGGCTAACGAGCGAAAACCGTCCACGCGACTGGGAAGCCTGGCTTGAAGCGGCGGGTCAACCCACGCTTCGGGCGAGTCGAACCTCACGGTTCGTTTCGCCGCAGGATTACGGGTTTCGGAACTTGTCGGAATGCGGCGTTGCGTGGATCGAGCCCTACGCGTGGCTCAAGCGAACGCTTGAGCAATTGCCGTCTTATTCCGTCAATCGCGTGCATGAGCTCTTGCCGCTCGCCCGTTAAAACACCTCTAAGCATGGACATTCTCGACTCGCTTCGGCAGGCACCCAGTGCCGAGCTATATTGCCTCTATCTCGCTGTCGGAAAAATGCTTGATGATCCCCGACGTATTCTCGAAATACGTCAACGCCTGCATGTGGAGATGGTCGTCAACTAGGGAATTGGCCCATACACATTTCCGTTCGGGTTCCAAGGACGCCGACAACTCATGAAGGCGTTGGTGTGTCGACTATGGCGAATCCCATCGTACGGCAATGGTAATAAAACCCCCCGTCCTGCACGATAAGCAGTAAAGCATTCCCGGGAGATTCGTTGTGGTGAGAGTGCGATGCACCGCCTGGCGTGACGAAGGTGGCAAACCTGGACCAATGCACCGTATTACCGTTGACAATCGAATAACAGGACTCTCCTTCCAATACGAGCGAGATCGCAACTGAGTTGTGTCTATGTGGAATCTGGGAGGTCCCGGCAGCGACCGAATTCAACGCCAACGTCAAACTTGGCGTGATAGTTCCATACTTCGACGACTCCGACGCAAGCATGATCGCCATCGATTTCATGCCATTTTTCATTTCAAGCTTTTTTGCGTCGGCCAACGCCCGATGCATGGCCGCTTGGGGGTAATGCGTAGGCCGGATATGGGATTTGTCGATCGGCGGCGGAAGGGCGCCTTCGTAGGCGAGTTGCGGTTCGTTAGTGCATTGCCATAAGACGGCATTCGCTTTGCCCTCCGCCCAATGCGTCTCCTCGCCCCCGCCAGGCAGTAGAAAAACGTCGCCGCTTTGCCAGCGTATCTGCTCATCACCCCAGGTCGTTACGCCTGCGCCCTGGATGACGTAAAAGATCTCGGATGTCGCGCCGCTCGTCAGCACGAGCGGTGTTCCCGGTTTCAACCTGACGTAGGAAGCAAGCAAAAGCGGGGCCGTTGCTTCTACGTCACCGCCGATGACCGACTTCATATCGCAAGGAATACGTACCGAATCGTCATGCTCGAGGAGTGCCTCGTCGCGCTCCCGGCTGAAGATATGAGCAGGCACCTGCGGGCGCCCCAGGTTGAATCCTTCATCAAGGGTAAGGTATCGGCTTCTATCGACGTATGTTGTCATGGGTTCTCACGGCATTTTGGCGAGATGCAATGTTATGGGTCGACTCTCGAAGCCCGTTCACTCTACGGGAGCGTCATTATTGGTGCTCGTCTTGCGTTGAACGAACGGGCTGCTCGCGAAAATCAAGCAACATGTGGCGTACAAACCCGTCCTGCACTCGCCGTCATTGGCTGACGGGTCATGGTCAATGTAACGACCGCGCCAACCAGGAGGAGAAATCCGGCTATTCCGAACGCCCAGTCATAGCTGCCCGTCATTGCAATGACATAGCCCGTGGCAATGGGTGCCACCAGACCGAAGACATTGCCTCCCAGTACTATGAATGCCGTGGCTTTCCCAACATCGCCCGGGTTGGGAAGAAGGTCGTTCAACAACGCGTAGTTCAGGGCGGAAGTAGACGCGTTGCCGGTCAGCGTAACGCAGAAGATCAGCAGCAGTGCGCTGATGCTCGATGTGAATGGCACAGCAAAAATCGCCATGCCGGCGATTAACGCCAAGGCGACGGCATTTCTGCGGCGACCGGAATTTACCCCGCTTTTCTTGAGATAACGATCGCTCAGGGTGCCGATCAGGATGCAGCCAACCACCGCCGTACCGTAAGGCACAGCCGAGAACGCACCTGTCTTTAGGATACTCATGTGACGGGTTGCCTGAAGATAGCTCGGCAGCCAGGTCAAGAGCAGATATTGCGTGTACGCATTGCATCCTTGCGCAATCGCCAGTCCCCAGAGCGTTCGGGTACGCAGTAGCGACCGGAAACTCGCCATTTCCGTTTCGCCGGTTACGACAGTTCTCGGGCGCTGCTCATCCAGTATCTTTGCACGTTCGTCCGCCTTGAGCCATCGTACCTTTTCGGGCAAATCGAAGAACACGAGCCATGCCGCAAGCCATACGAAACCGATGCCGCTGGCGACGATGAACGAGGCCCGCCATCCATACAGAGCGATCAATGAGCCGAGCATGATCGAGCAGAAGGCCGGCCCGGAATACGAGCCGCCGGTGAAGAGCGATGTCATGATGCCGCGCTCCTTCACCGGGATCCACTGACGTATCACCTTCGCCCCGATCGGGTTGCTCGTCGATTCTCCCGCTCCCATGATCAGCCGTGAAGCGAAGAGGGTGACAATGCTGGTGGACAGGCCTGTCAACGCAGTCGCGAGAGACCAGACAAATACCCCCCAAGCCGCCATCCGCTTCGCACCGAAACGGTCGATCATGATTCCCATCGGCAGGAGCAACAGGGCGTAGCTCCAGATGAAGGAAGAAAAGAGGTACCCCATGGCAATTGAAGACAGATGGAATTCCTTGGCCAACGGAGTGGCGGCCATCGACAGAGCAACGCGATCCATGTAGTTGATCATCGCGAGCGTAAACAAGAATACAGCGATCCAACCCCGACGAAACGACATCATGATTTCCAGTTGGTTGACGGCGAAATTGTTGCCGCCGGAAGGGGCAAGTGACGAAGCGTCCGAGCGTTAACGCTTTGGCGAGGATGGCCTTGTCGAAGCCCGTAGGCGATATGGACATTGTATGGGGACCGTGTAATTCGTGATCCATGCCGCATCGTCATTGTCCGGTCAGGCAAGGTCGTGGCCCGCTGCATGAGCGAGGCATTCGCGTCGGAATGCGTATGCCAGAGAAAGCATGAATTTTCCAATTAGATATCCTTTGTATTGATGTGGTCGCACTCATTGGCCACATTCATTGGCCGCACTCGGTGCGCGCATTTGACCCGCGTTATAACACTATGGAAGCTGCGGCGATCGCTTCGCTAGCCGCAGCAATGCACAGCTTTTTTTGCTGGTGGAATTGCAGCCGACTTTACGTGCGGGTTCAAGGCATGTCAATTTGTGAAAACAGCAGGTACGGCACTTTTGCCGGTGCCAATAAGTCCGCCTTTCAGCGGGATTTCCGGCCGCTGCGGTCGCGGCGATTTTTTGCAAAGGCATGCCGGCTAAGGAGATGCCAGCCGTCCGGGCCAAGGGAGCGAACCCGTGGCCTTCGTCATTGCTGACTCGCAGGCATGACTGTTCGGATTTCGGAAGGGTAATACGTGGAGGCATTCCGATCGGACAGGCCTCTTGATGTCGGAATGCAGGTGAAGAGAGGATCTCAAGATATTAATGAACAGGTGTCATCTCTGTTCGGATTTCACCCGGCGCAATCGCTGCGCGACTGCAAGCTATAGTTGGCGCAGTCAGTTATCTCTCGTCTTATTCAACGGTCGCACCGCTCACTTCCAGGATGATGAACATGTTCACCTTGCAACTCTTGATCAATGGCAAATGGCGAAACTCGAGCAATGGGGAGACGGCCAGGATCGTCAACCCGGCAACCGAACAGGTTGAAGGCGAGTTCCACGTCGCTCAGGATCAGGACCTCGATGAAGCGGCCGAGGTAGCGGTAGCGGGATTTGAAAAATGGCGCCGGGTTTCGGCACTCGCTCGCGGCGCAGTGTTGCGCAAGTCTGCGCAACTCATGCGTGAGCGCGCCGCGAGCATCGCGGAATCTATCACCCGGGAAAACGGCAAAACCTTGCAGGAGGCCACGATGGAGGTGACTTCCGCAGCGGACTATCTCGACTGGTTCGCGGAGGAGTCCCGCCGTGCGTTCGGCCGGATCATTCCGGCACGCGCCCCCGGCGTGCGGCAGATGGTAACGAAAGAGCCCATTGGTCCCGTGCTCGCGTTGTCGCCGTGGAACTGGCCTTTGATGACCGCCACGCGCAAGTTGGCGCCGGCACTTGCCGCGGGCTGTTCGGTCATCCTCAAACCCGCTGAGGAAACGCCCTCGGGCGCCGTCGCCCTGGCAAAGATCCTGATGGAAGCCGGCTTGCCTGACGGCGTGCTGAGCGTCGTCTATGGCGTTCCTTCCCACATCTCGCGTCGGCTCATCAACTCTCCCCACATACGCAAGGTATCGTTCACCGGGTCCATCGCAGTAGGCCGATTGTTGGCGGCGCAGGCGGCTCAGGCTCCGAAGCGCATCACGCTGGAGTTGGGTGGCCACGCGCCGGTGATCGTGTTCGACGATGCAGATGTCGACGCCGCGGTGGCGAAGATCATGCCCTTCAAGTTCAGGACTGCGGGCCAGGTGTGCAGTTGTCCGAGCCGCTTCTTCGTACAGGAGGGCGTGTACGAGCGCTTCTTGACGCTGATAAGCGCAGCCAGTGAAAAGCTCAAGGTGGGCAACGGCCTGGAGCCGGGCATGGACATGGGGCCGCTCACCAGCGTGAGGCGCCTCGAGGCGGTGTCAGGGTTCGTCGACAAGGCGCGCGCGCAGGGTGCTCGCGTCGTTACCGGCGGTAATCGGGTTGGACGAACAGGCAATTTCTATGCACCGACCGTTTTGCGAGACGTGCCTCTGGACGCTGCTCTCATGCAGGAAGAGGTCTTCGGCCCGTTAGTGCCAGTGGTGCCGTTCAAGAGCTACGAAGAGGTGGTCAGGCATTCGAATAGCCTGAGCATCGGACTCGCGGCTTATGCCTTCACGCGGTCTCTATCGACGGCGCAAGCCATCTCGGATGACCTTGAAGCCGGGATGGTGGGGGTCAATACCCTTGGCGTCTCGATTCCGGAGGCGCCGTTCGGCGGGATCAAGGACAGCGGTTATGGGCACGAAGGCGGTAGCGAAGGTCTTGAGGCCTACCTGAACACGAAATTCATCGCCCAGGCGTGGCAGTAGTCAAGGACTGCTCAACCGCTATTCCAGGTGACCACATCAGTGGCGGCTATTAGCAAGCGTCTGGCATATCTTAGGTTTGCATGCCTGACGAATCCGTATCTTTAGAAGAAGGGATCACAATGACGAAGCAAATGTCTCTTCCGTTCACCCTCATGCGCGGGGGCACCTCCAAAGGTGTCTTCCTCCGTGAAGGCGATGTTCCGGCGGATCGTGCGAGGCTGGTGCCGCTCATCCTTGATTTGTTTGGAAGTCCAGACCGGCGACAGATAGACGGCATGGGCGGGGCCGACAAACTGACGAGCAAGGTTGCAATCATCGGGAAGCCTATTCGAGCTGAAACCGACTTGACCTATCTATTCGGGCAGGTCGGAGTCTCCGCCGCCGAAGTTGACTTCAAGCCCAATTGCGGCAATCTGACGTCGGCAGTGGCCATGTATGCGATCCAGGAGGGCCTGGTCGCACCGGAAGAAGGGGTCACGACGGTCCGTATTCACAATATCAACACCGACAAGGTCATTCATGCGGAAGTCCAGGTCCGCGGCGGTATTCCCTTGATCGAAGGACAACTGACGATCGGGGGCGTGCCTGGAAGCGGCGCGCCGATTGCATTGGATTTCAGCCGTGCCGCCGGCGCGACCACAGGGAAGCTGCTGCCGCTCGGCGATCCGGCCGTCAACTTGCCTGTACCAGGATACGGGTCGATCGAAGTGACGGTGGTCGATTGTGCGAATCTCGTCGTGTTCGTTGCCGCCGACTCGTTGGGAATGACCGGAACGGAGACTCCCGCCCAAATCGACGGCGATATCGCCCTGGTCGCCCGGATCAATGCAATTCGCAAGGCGGTGGCGCATGAAGTCGGACTGGGCGAGTACTGGGACTCGCGGGTGTCGCCTGCGATACCGCTCTTGATCGCGGTGCAGAAGCCGACCACGTATAAGAAATTTACCGACGGGACGGAAGTCCATGCCGAGTCGATCGACCTCGTGTGCCGGTCATACGCCACCGGCAGCACGGCCCAGGCCCTGGCGACGACGGGCACCGCCTGCACGGGTGCTGCCTGCCGCATAGAAGGTTCGATCCCGTCTCGCTACCTGTCCAAGAGGGCGTTGTCACGGGAGCTGATCGAGATCGGGCATCCGTCGGGCGTCATTGGGGTGGAGGCGCGAGTGGATGAATCGTCGACGGGCCGCACGGTGCATTCCGCGAAAATCCTGCGTACCGCGCGACGTCTCGCGGACGGGACCGTGTACCTGAAGCAATCCGGGTATTGATTGCTTCAGGCTGTGAATAGCCTGAAGCAGCATCACTCTCGTTCGCAGACGAGGATCCTCAAGACAGAATATGCCGCGCATTGATGACGCCGCGGCATCGCTGTACGTATCGTCAACGCGTTTATCCACCCGGGCTGCACGAGTAAGCTCATTCTCAATCAACAATCTCAATCGCAGACGGTTTATGGGCATGAACATAGTCGAAAAGATACTGGCTCATGCGAGCGGCAGCGCAGCAGTGGGTCCCGATGATCTGGTTGTGACCCAGGTTGAAACCTCGGTGATCATCGACGGGATGTTTGCCCAGGGAGCGTGGCGCGAAATTCTTCACGTCGCCGATCCTTCGAAAGTCGTGATCGTGTATGACCACCTGGTACCCGCTTCGTCGGCGAGCAGCGCCGCAGCCCACGGCGTCGGCCGGCAGTTCGCCAGTCGCTTTGGCGTAACGCGTATGCACGACGTGGGTTTCGACCAGGGCATCAGTCACGTCATTGTCAGCGACTACGCCTATGCCTTGCCGGGTACCGTCATGGTGAACGGGGATTCTCACGCGTGCGGGGCGGGGGCATTCAATTGCGCGGCCCGAGGCGTTGGATTTCCCGACCTGTACCTGGCCATCACGAAAGGGGAAGCGTGGTTCCGGGTCGGAGAGACTGTTCGCTACAACCTGCATGGCGTCTTGGGGCCCGGCGTATCGGCCAAGGACGTTTTTCTTCACATTGCCGGGCGCTACGGTGGTCACGTCAACCAGAACATTGAATTCGGCGGCCCTGGAATGGCTGGCCTGAGCCTGAACGCCCGCCGTACGATCGCAATCATGGGGGCTGAGCTCTCTGCGCAGTTCGTGATATTTGAGCCTGACGACACATTGATCACCTATGTCCGGGAGCGCAACCCGACACCCTTCACTCCGCGCTGGCCGGACTCGGATGCGCAATATAAAGAAGTACGAACCATTGATCTTGCCGAAATCATATCCCTGGTCGCTCTTCCGGACGAGGTAGTCAATAATTCGGTTTCGACGCATGACGCCGCGGGCATACCCATTCATCAGGCGTTCATTGGCTCGTGCGCCAACGGAACCCTCGATGATCTCGCGGTGGCGGCAAGGATCATGCAGGGAAAACGCGTGGCGGCGGGCGTGCGCCTGATCGTCACCCCTGGTTCGCAGGCGATTTTCAGGGCCGCAGTCGATGCGGGTTTCGTCAAAATTCTGATGGACGCCGGCGCCGTGGTTACGCCTGCAACTTGCGGGGCGTGCATCGGCGGACACATGGGCGTGCTCGGACCGAACGAGACTTGCATCACGGCCAGCACCCGAAATTTCAAGGGCCGCATGGGGGACCCGTCAGCGCGCATTTACATGGCCTCGCCGGCCACAGTCGCGGCATCGGCGGTTGCCGGCGTCATCGCAGATCCCTCAGTCTATTTCCAGGGAGAGATGCAGTGATAAGCGGACGGGTCTGGAAATTCGGCGATGACATCAGTACCGATCTCATCATGCCAGGACGGGTGATACGTGAGCCAGTCAGCGTACAGTTGCGCCATGTATTTTCTGCCAATCGTCCGAGCTGGGTCGACGAAATGCGTGCCGGGGACGTGATCGTCGCGGGCCGAAATTTCGGAATGGGATCCGCACGGCCGGCCCCTCGGTCGCTGAGGGAACTCAAGCTGGGATATCTGCTCGCGGAACAGATTAATAGCCTCTTCTTTAGGAACTGTATCAATCTGGGATTTCTGGCGCTGGATTGTCCCGGTGTACTCGGCATATTCGACGAAGGCGATACCGCGGAGTTGTGCCTCGAGCAATGGATCGTGAGGAATCCGCGCACCGGAACGACTCTGAAACCCTTGCCGGTTCCGCCTAGGTTCCTTGCGATGATGCGCGGTGGGGGAATCTTTCCGATGCTTGAAGCCGAAGGGCTGATAAAACCGCTTGCGTCCGATACGACCCGTTAGCGAACCAAGGAAATGGATTTAATCGGGTCGAGCAATTAATAAGGATTACATATGGAATACAGTGTTTTAGTACTGCCTGGTGACGGTATAGGTCCAGAAGTGACCGCGCAGGCGGTCAAGGTGCTGCATGCCCTGGATGGGGGCCGGTCCCGATTCGATATCGTCGAACGGCAGATGGGAATGACGGCGTATGAGCGTGAGGGTGAGGTTCTGTCTGCCGCCACCCTGGATTTGGCGAAGCGCTCCGATGCCATTCTGTTTGGCGCTACCGGTGGCGCTGCCTATGACGCGCTTCCCGCGGAATTGCGCAACAGGACCGGGCTGCGCTTGCTCAGGAAGTCGCTTGGGCTCTTTGCCAATTTCCGGCCGGCATTCATGTTTCCCGAATTGCTCGGCGCCTCGACACTGAAACCCGAGGTTGTCGAAGGATTGGATTTGATGATCCTCCGGGAGCTGAACGGAGACATCTATTACGGTGAGCCGAGAGGCATCGAGACGACCTCATCTGGCGAACGCGTCGGGTTCAACACTATGAGGTACTCCGAATCGGAGATTGCACGGATCGCACATGTCGCATTTCAGACTGCCAGGCAACGGCGGAAGAAAGTCTGCTCTGTGGACAAGGCCAACGTCCTGGAAACCATGGCGCTGTGGCGGGAAGTCGTAACGGAGGTTGGAAAGCGTTACCCGGACGTCGAACTGTCGTTCTTGTATGTCGACGCTGCCGTGATGACCTTGATGCGTTCGCCGAAGCAGTTCGACGTGATGCTGACGCCTAATCTGTTCGGCGACATTCTGTCGGATGCCGCAGCCATGTTGACAGGCTCGATCGGCATGCTTCCGTCTGCCGCCGTGGGACTGAACAGGAAGGGGCTCTACGAACCCGTGCACGGGTGCGCGCCGGACATCGCGGGCATGAATGTGGCGAACCCGCTGGCCGCCATCCTTTCGGCTGCATTGATGCTTCGTCACACGTTCGATTTGGAAGAGGACGCGAAGAAAATCGAACAGGCAGTTAGAACGGTACTGGCCGAGGGGCTGCGAACCCAGGACATTTTCGAAGCAGGATCACACCTAACCGGTACGGCGGAAATGGGCGACGCGGTAGTAGCCGCGCTCTCCAGGGCTTCCAGGACATAAGGAGAGGGTCATGCGTGAAAACCGCGTGCGCACGCTGCTCACAGATAGCAAGCCTGTACTGAATGGATGGCTGATGTTGCCGAGCAGCCTGTCGGCGGAATTGATGGCGCAAGCAGGATTCGATTCGCTGACGGTGGACATGCAGCACGGCATGATTGACTTCCCATGCGCGCTAAGCATGTTGACGGCAATCTCCACCACCTCGGTCACACCGATCGTCAGAGTGCCGTGGCTCGACCCCGGCATCATCATGAAGATGCTGGACGCAGGCGCGTACGGAATCATTTGCCCGATGATCAATTCGCGTGAAGACGCCGAGCTGCTTGTGGCCTCCACACACTATGCGCCGCGCGGGAAACGCAGTTGGGGGCCTTTGCGAGCGGTGCTTTATGCGGGCACGGATTACTTGTCTGGCGCGAACGATACCGTCCTGAACTTCGCCATGATCGAGACGGCGCAGGCGGTGGATCGGATCGACGAAATATGCTCAGTCGAAGGCCTCGACGCGATTTACGTGGGGCCTGGAGACCTAAGCCTGTCGCTTACCGGAAGACCGCAGGCAGACACGATGGAAGGTGAAGTGGGGGACGCCATTCGCTACATTCTTGCTAAAGCGAAGGAGCATGGCGTCTTTCCTTGCACGCACACCTCGAGTCCGCAATTTGCCCGAAAGATGCTCGATCTGGGGTTTCGCTTCGTGACCTGTTCAAACGATTCACGATTGATAACTGCCGGGGCGAACGACGCCGTTGCGCAGATGAAGGTCTGACGCGTTTCACGCGGCCTCGCACGGTTTCTGCGCGGGGCTGACAAGGGTCGATGGCTTTCCAGCCGGGCTTGCAGCAGTGGATGGACGACCGATTGCCCGCCATCGGCGGGCGGGTAACTCGTCAAATTTTAATCATAAAAATGTTGGAGACAGTCGATGAAAAAATCAATAGTAGCCTTCGCGGTGCTCGGCAGTTTCGGCGCGGTGGCGCATGCACAGGGCAGCGTGACCCTATACGGAATCATTGATGAAGCCGCGGTCTATACGTCCAACGTCAAGACCGGCGGAGCCAATACGGCAGCCAGTCCCAACGTTGGGGGCAAGCGGTTTTGGCTCGATTCGACCAATGGCGTCAGCGGCAGCCGCTGGGGCTTGAGAGGGGAGGAGAATCTCGGCGGGGGTTTGTCAGCCGTGTTTCTTTTGGAGAACGCATTCAACCTGAACAACGGCGCGCTCGGAAATGGCGGACTGGAATTCGGCCGCCAGGAGTATGTCGGGTTGAGCGACAAGAGGTACGGAACATTCACCATGGGCCGTCAATACGACCCTATCACGGAGTTTATCGGGCCGGCGACGTTTTCCGATACGATCGGATCGTCATACGCTGCGCTCCCCGGGGATGTAAACGGACAAACCGTCGGTCAGCGCATCAATAATTCGGTGAAGTATCGAAGCCCGGTTTTGTACGGCGTGTCGTTTGAAGCACTCTACGGCTTTGGCGGCGTAGCCGGTTCGGTTGCACGTAACCAGATCTACTCATTCGGACTGGGCTACGCACTGGGTCCGGTGGCTCTGGCAGCTGCCATATTGCACGTCAATCAGCCAAACACATCGTACTTCAGCAACAGCGCCATCGCGGCCGGTTCGCTGGGGACCGCTACGAGCAGCATTACCACAACGAGCACTCCTGTTTTTGGCGGCTATGTTAGCGCTAATTCTTACCAGAGCGCCGACGTGTCGGCGACCTATCAGGTTGGTCCGGCCAAGATCGGCTTGATCTACTCCAATACGAAGTTCAGCGATATGCAGAGTTCGCTGGCGGGGTCCGGGCTGACTCCATCGGCCACCGGTGCACAAGGCACCGCGATCTTCAATGCAATCGAAGCGAACCTGACCTGGCAATGGACGCCGTCGTTCCTGACCGGAGTTGCCTATTCATACACCCGCGGCAGCAGCGTCCGGTTTGGCCGGCTCCTGAGCAACGGTACGCACGATACCGGTGGCGTTACCTACAACCAGGTTTCGGTGTCGGCGCTTTACGCTTTGTCGAAGCGCACGGACCTCACACTCGTGGGCGTCTATCAGATCGCGTCCGGCATCGATTCCACGGGTACTTCCGCCACAGCGGGGCAGTATCTGGCGGGCGGCTCGACAAACAACCGCGAGGCGCTGGTGCGGGCGGGTATCCGCGTCAGGTTCTAGTCGGAGATGTTGGCGTGGCAGATCCCGCGATGCAGTCGAATCACGGATAATCTTTGTCATTGTTGACGGTGGGTCATCATTGTTCGGATCACCAGGGTCCTAATACCCAACCCGCGCGGCTCTATAATTTTTATCACTGGAGCGTTAGCGCGCGATGCTGTGGAACTGGCCTGGTTTATCGGATATCTAGCGTGAATATTATTTGTAGTACTACCGAAAACAGAAACTCGACATGAGACGTTTTCTGAAACATACCTAACGAAGAGTAATCAGTGGAGTAACCATGGACGGCTGGGATTTACGCGACAAGGTTTGCATTGCAGGAGTAGGGACAACGGCGTCGGGATCGTTTCCCGACAATGACAGCTATGGGTTGGGCGCGGCGGCCTTGAACATGGCGCTGGAAGACGCAGGACTGGATCACGGTGACATAGACGGGCTTCTGGTTTCCCGGATCCCGTCCTATGAGCGCTTTGCATTGATGACGGGGGTCAATCCCCGCTACTGCCTTCCTATTGACATGGCCGGACGCTTTGCGTCGGTTGCAGTGATGGTTGCCGCGCAAGCGATAGCGACAGGCGCGGCCCACACCGTGGCATTGGTCTATGGCAACAATGGCCGGTCAAAGAGGATGCTTTACGGAGGCGCCGAGGGGGGGCAATGGAACCCCTGGGGCATGACGTCTCCCGGAGCGACGCACGCCATGATGTATCGAGCCTACATGAATCAATTCGGCGCAGACACCGAATCGCTTGGAGACGTGGCGGTCGCTTTCCGAAAGCACGCGTGCCTGAATCCGGCAGCCTTAATGCGGACACCGATCACGCATGGCGACCATCGGTCGTCGCGGCCTATCTGCGAGCCCTTGAGGCTGCTGGATTATTGCCAGATCAACGACGGCGGTGTGGCCCTGATCATGACGTCGGCGGATAGAGCAAAGGATCTTCGCAAACCACCGGTCTTGCTCTCGGGATATTCGCGCTATGACGTGTTCGATGAAGCCGCTCCCCGGCTTGACTACTGGTATCCGGTCCTGCAAAAGATCGCCGGTGAAGTCTACGATCGCGCCGGGATATCCCGCAATGATATCGACGGGTTGATGATCTACGACAACTTCTCTCCAACGGTGCTATTCACTCTGGAAGGCATGGGGTTTTGCGCGCAAGGCGAAGCCGCGGATTTCGTGAAAGGAGGCACGCTGGAGCTAAATCGGGGCCGGTGGCCCACCAACACGAACGGCGGCCACTTGTCCGACAGCTACATGCAGGGTTGGGGACTGATCGCGGAAGCGGCGCGCCAGCTTCGCGGCGAATGTGGCGAGCGGCAGATTCCGAACGCGCGGGCCATTCAGTACACCGCCGCGACGAATATTTCGAGCTCGTTGATTTTCAGGAGAGATTAGACCGTGATCATGATGCCCCAACCCGCAATCGACGTATGGAACAAGCCGTTCTGGGACGCATGCTCGGAGAACCGGCTGATGGTGCAACTGTGCCAGACCACGAAGAAAACCTGGTTTCCTCCCTCTCCTGTCAGCCCATACAACCCGAAAGGCAGTTGGAACTGGATCCAAAGCACGGGCGAGGGGGCAGTGCTTTCCTGGGTGGTATTTCACCAGAAGTACTTCCCTGGATTTGCTGAACGCATCCCCTATAACGTTGCAATGGTTCGTCTGGACGAGGGCTTCGATCTCGTGACGAACATCGACGCTCCAAACGACGAAATTGCAATTGGCCGGCGTGTGTCATTGCGGTTCGAACGGCGCGGCGACGTGAACGTGCCGATTTTTGTGTGGGCGGATGCCAATGCGCAGTGACGAACAGAAAGTATGGGGCGATATCGTCGTGACGGATCGGGGATCGTTCGCCATCCTGACGATAAACCGGGAACCGAAGCGAAACGCAGTCAATCGCAGTTGCCGGCAAAACCTGATGCTGGCGCTCAGTTATCTGAACGGTCGCTTCCCGGTGGTCATCCTCACGGGAACGGGGTCCTCTTTCTGCGCGGGCATCGATCTGAAGGAGCGGGCGGACGACGTGGCCCGGGGAGATTTCTCCGCGTCGGCGGAATGGATCGACGTGAATGTTGCGATCCGCGAGCATCCGTCGATTTTCATTGCCGCCGTCAACGGTCTTGCATTGGGAGGCGGAGCTACGCTAATCAACGTCTGTGACCTGGCGATCGCGGCCGACACGGTCGAAATTGGCATGCCGGAGATGAGTTTCAGTACCTACCCGGCCATGGCGGGCCCGTCGACGCAACTGGCTCTTTCGCGCAAGCGAGTCTCATGGATGATGCTGACAACCGAGCGGATCACCGCGGCCGTGGCCGTGGAGTGGGGGCTGGTCAACCAGTGTGTTCCGCCGGCGCGACTCATGGCTAGCGCCGAAGAACTCGCGCAACGGATAGCGCAGTTCAACCCTATAGCGCTGTCTGCGGCCAAGCAGGCTATCGGTCAAATTCCCGCGAACATACGCGATTTGCGTCAGGCATTCCAATACGGCGAACTCGTCAACGCGAAAATCCAGTTGCGCAATGCCAATGCGAATCCATTCAAGGATGCGCTGCCGGGCGAGAAAGGAAACTGACATGCCATACCGGAACGCTTTTCCGCCAGCATCCGCAGCTGGGTCCAGGGTGGGCCCGCTGGATGGTCTGGATGTCATCGAAGTATTCGGGCCGCAATCCTGTGACATCGGCCGCGCTGCGGTGTCGTTTGCCGGGATGCTGGCTGCTCGCATGGGAGCGCGCGTCAAGCGGGTCCAGCCAGAAGGCGGTGACCCGATGCGCAATTGGGCACCTTTGATGGCGGACGGATCGAGCGCCGCGTCTCGCTTCTTGCTCGATTCCAAGCAACTCGTCGACAGTCCTGCGGAACAGGAGCCCGGCAGCTATCTGCTCACCGACGATGCCGGGGTGGCCGAGCAATGGGGAAACCTTCGCAAGGTGCTGGTGCGTTCGAGCTTCGAGTCGGACCGGCGCGCGCAGAGCGAGCTCACGATTCAAGCCGTCAGCGGCTTGCTGGATATTGTTGGCGAAGCGGGCCGGCCTCCCTTGGCGCTTCCTGGCTATCAGATGGCTTATGCCACGGGGTTGACGGCGTTTTCCGCTTTGCTCGCGCTGCACTGCTCGCAACTCTTCGCAGGTAAGTCGCAGTCGGCACAGGTCGCAGCCAGCGAGGTCGCGACGTGGCTCAACTGGAAGCACGGAATGTCCTCGGTGAGCGGAGTGCGCGAGACAGGCGTCAATCGTCAGGAGGAGTGGGAGGTCGTGCGTTGCCGCGACGGGTTTGTCGCAGCGATTTTCAGGGACCGGGACATGCCGGCTTTGGCCCGGCTGATGCGCAGCACCCGGCTCGAAGCGGAAGAATTCAAAGTGCTGAAAGTCAGGGCGAACCACCTCGGCGAGTTGCGCAGCATCATTGCGGACGCGCTTGTTGACAGGTCGAGGGATGAGATCGTCGCCGAGGCGCAGTCGCTCGGGCTGCCTTTCTCAGCGGTTTTACCGCCGCGGGAAGTGATCGACGATCCGCAGATGCATTACCGGGAATTCTTCGAAAGGGACGGCGGCGTTCTTTCTCCGCGTCTGCCGGTCCTTTGGAACGGATATCCCTTGACGCAGGCAGTGCGCGAGTACTCATGGAGGACGCTCTAAATGACCTACGAGTCTCTGCAAGGAATCCGCGTGCTCGACCTCGGAATCATCACGGCCGGGGCCAGCACGTCGGCCGTGCTCGCCGATCTGGGCGCGGAGGTGATCAAAGTCGAGGGCCCTTCATATACGGATCCGTTTCGCGAATGGCTGGGAACGACCAATGCACCAAATTGGTGGAACGAGAGTCCACAGTTCAGGGCGACCAACCGGAACAAAAGCAGCGTTTGTCTCGACCTCAAGAGCGAGCGCGGCCATGGCCTCTTCATGAAGCTGGTCGCGCAAAGCGATGTCGTGGTCGAGAATTTCAGGGCAGGGGTACTGAAGCGCCTCAGGATTGATTACGAAACGCTTTGCGCGGCGAATCCGGGGATCATCCTGGCGTCGATTTCCAGCCAGGGGCAGACGGGACCCGATTCCGGCAATACCTCCTTCGGCTCGACGCTCGAGGCCTCCAGCGGCCTTGCATACCTGATGCGTTATGCTGGGGAAACCCCCAAGATCACCGGTCGCGGCCTGAACTACCCCGATCAGGTCGCGTCACTGTTTGCCGCCAGCGCGATCATGGCCGCGCTCGTCGAGCGGCACCGCACGGGAACAGGGGTCGTGCTCGATCTCTCGCAGCGGGAACTGACTTCTTTCCTCGTCGGGGAAGCGCTAGTTGCGGCTGCTGAGGGAAACCCGCTAGAGTCGTATCCGATCGGGGTGCCGGCTGCAGTCGAAGGACTGTTCAGGGCGCAGGACGATCAGTGGGTCGCGGTGACGGTCGGGCGCGCTTCTGCAGCGGATGCGGCAAGCCTGATCGGGGAAGCACTGACACCGGACTCGTTGCGAGGCTGGATCGCCGTCCAACCGGCGGCGACGGCCGCGCGACGGCTGCGAGCGTTTGCCGCTGCCGAGGTTGTGTTGCAGGCAGGACAGCGCGAGGATCCAGACCGGCTTTCCACGACGAGCGCCTTCTCCAGGGATGATCAGGGATTGCAGGTCAAAGGGCTGCCAATGCAGATTGGCGAACATTGCCGCGATAAGTTCGTGTCCGCGCAGGCTTTGGGCGAAGCGAACGAGCGCGTGGCCTTGGACCTTATGGGCCTTCGTCAGGAAGAGTTCGATGCGTTGGTGAGCGAAAGGATTTTCTCCAACCGTCCCGACAAGGCGGGTTGAGGAATCGGAAACACCTGCCTTGGCGGTCTGCTCGCTAGTGTCGCATGATGATTCAAAGCCTGAGACGCGGATTTCGATAACGCGAGCGGCGAGGAGACGAACATGAAAGACCTGAACAACATTTTCGTGTTTGTGAAGGTAGCGGAGGCCAAGAATTTCACGGATGCGTCCCGCGTTCTTGGAATCACCAGTTCCGGTGTGAGCAAGATCATCACGCGTTTCGAGGCGGAACTCGGGGTGCGGCTGTTCAACCGCTCGACACGTTCGGTGAATCTCACCAACGACGGACTGAGCTTCCTTGAACGTTGCAAGGAAGTGTTGGGGGCCATCGCCGAAGCCGAAGACGGGCTGCGGCAAACCTGCGGATCTCTCAAGGGGACCATCCGGGTTACGATGCCGGTCGGGTTTGGCAGGCGAGTAGTCGCCCCTGCGCTCTTCGCGTTTGCCAAGCGATATCCCGGCATAACGATCGAGGCGGAGTTGAGCGACAGAGTGGTCGACCTCGCCTATGAACCCGTCGATGTGGCTATCGTGAGAGGCACGGTCCCTGATGCGCGGCTGATAGCGAAGAGATTGTGCACGCTGAATTTCGTCGCCTGTGCGTCGCCGGAGTACATCGCCCGTCACGGTGAGCCGAGCGACCCGGAGGACTTGGCGAAACATCATTGCCTGGCCTACATGGGGCCTCAGATGAGCCGCTATCGGGATTGGACATTCGAAAAAAACGGGCGTCCCCTGCATCTCACGGTGGGAGGGCGCGTCAACATGAACAGCGCCGAATCCTTGCTGGAGGCCGCAATTTCCGGTCTGGGTATCGTCATGCTCAGCACCATGTACACCGCCGACGCAATACGGGCGGGTCAGCTCAAGATGTTGCTGACCCGCTACGTGCCCCAGGGAACGCCGGTGTCCGCGGTCTATCTGCCCAACAAGCACTTGTCGCCGCGTATCCGTGTCTTTATCGACTTCCTGTCGAAACTGGTGCCGCCAACGCCGAACTGGGAACAGTTGCCGTGTCACGAAGGCGTCCTGTCATAGGGTCGATCCCGTCATGACGACCGGGAATCTGCCAGGCGGCAGTCTTTACGCAAGGACCCGGATTATCACGAGTCTGCGAATATCTCGGCGCGTCGGAGTTCCTGCTGCCGCTGATGTTGCAGCTTGGCTTCGGACTGTCGCCGATGACTTCCGGACTTTTGACGATGGCAACCGCGCTCGGCTCCCTGAGCACGCGCACCATTACCACTGTCGCGATGCGCCGTCTCGGCTTTCGCCGGCTGCTGGTCGGCGCAACGATATTCACCAGCCTGTTCTATGGCCTTTACGGCCAGTTCCGGCCGACTACCTCGCACGTGCTGATCTTCTGCACATTGATCCTGGGCGGCCTCTTCAATGCGCTGGCCATGGTCACGCTCAATGCGATCGGCTACGCGGAAATACCTAAGGCGAGGATGAGTCATGCAACCACGCTCGCCAGCATGGCGCAGCAACTGTCGGTCAGCCTGGGAGTGGCTATCGGGGCGGCGCTCCTGTCCCTGACCGCATGGTCATACGGCAGCAATGTTGCGCTTCCCGGCCCGGCCGACTTCATGCCTGCCTTCACCGCGGTTGGCTGCATGACGTTGATATCCGTCATGTTCTTTACGGGACTGCCGAAAGCGACTATGCCGAAGTGAATCGCAAGGAATGCGATGGCATCCAGATTAAGTTGAAGCATGGAACTTAACCCGAGCGGCTTCCAAAGGTACATCACATGCGCTTTCCTAGACGGCCCGCCAGGGCGTAGAGCATTCTCTTTCACGTTTCCTTGCCACTCCACGAACAGGGCAATCCCGATGAATAGCGATAACCGAAGCCCCCACGATTGGCTTGCCATGCTGGACAGCCGTGCGAGCCATCATCGCTGTCGCCTTAAGAGCGGTTTGATGATTTCATGGCGCGCTTTCGGCTCGGGTCCCAAACTGATTCTTCTTCACGGTGGTCACGGCAACTGGAAGCACTGGGCTCGTAATATCGACGCTCTCTCCGCCCGCTATGCGATATGGCTGCCCGACATGCCCGGATTCGGCGAGTCGGACGACCTGCATTCCCCCCATGACTTCGATGGGTTGGTCGATGCACTACTCGAGTCGATGGACGTTCTTTTTGGACCTGACGAGTACATCGGGCTTGCCGGGTTCTCGTTTGGCGGCCTCGTAGCCGCGCATGTGGCATCGCAACGCCGGGTGAGCGCCCTGGCCCTGTTGGGCGCGGCCGGACATGGCGGCGCACGGCGCGAGTACAGCCCGTTGAGGAATTGGCGGGACGCCGCGACGAGTGTCGAACGCCTCGATGCGCTGGAGCATAACCTCAAGGCGCTTATGCTGAGCGGCGATACGCCGGCCGATCCGCTCGGGATGGCGATCTATGAGGACGCGTGCGAGAACGCTCGATTTCGCAGCAAACATCCGTTGGCGACGGGCAAGCTCTCGCGAAACCTGTTGGACGTGTTGCGTAACGTGACAGCGCCTTTGTTGTTGATCTGGGGTAGTGAAGACGTGACCGCCAGGAATCCCGCACAGTTCGCGGTTCAACTTGACCACGTGCCACTCTGCCATGAGGTTGTAATCGTACCCCGGGCCGGCCATTGGACTCAGTACGAAAGGCCGGACGAAACAAACCGCATCTTGTTGTCCTGGTTCGACGATCAGAATCGTCGTCCACTGAATGGGGATTCGTCGACCGAAGAATTCATTAGGACTTCTCCAAATTCCTCACGAACGTCGGCTTCAGGGACCTAGTTGAAGCTTGGCCTTGGAACAGAGCCGGTACAGCGATGAGCGAGATCACCGAAGGGATCGAGCGAATAAGCGGTTTAGTCGGAAAGATGGCACTCGTGTCTACAGTTCAGGCAGCGAGCTCGAACATGGCAACTAGCCGGACAGGCAGCTGGGCGACGTACCGCAGCAAGACGCGGTGCTCGTCATGACATTGGTTATCGAAACGGTTCATTGCAAGGCGGCTGCCGGAATTTGGCTGTCAGCATTTCTAATGCGCGAAGCTGCTTGCAACCGGGGAATGCTTCGAGGGCCTAGCGAAAACGCTGATTTCAATTTGCATTTATTTTAAATAAAGTACAATTTATCCGTGCGCCAGCTCAATCGATCTGCAGGTAACGCTTCAGTGAGGTGCCGAACTCTTATCGAGCAGTCCGTGTTCGGCTCCGGTGGGACGTAGAAGATACCGGAGGAATCTTCTACGCGCGTATCCGTCAAATCGGTCAGAAACGGTGACGCACGCCGAACACGATGGCGGTTTGGACGTCGCTCGACGAGTTGGACAGGTTCGGAATGGCCGCAACTGCCGCCTTGCCGGTGGAGTCCACGCCGCTCGCGTGCTGGTGGATGCCGACAAGGTACAGGTCGGTTCGCTTCGACAGCAGGTAGTTCGCTGCGAGGTTGAACTGGCTATACGACGCGCCCGAAATCGTCCCGATCGAGCTGCCGCGCGTATAGCTGTACGCGACGCCAAGTTGCAGGAACGGGGTCACCAGGTAGGCGAGATTGATTTCGCCGATATTGAACGTCGCCGTGCCGGAGAGGTGACCTGGATTCAGGCCGGCCCCGGAGACGGATCCGACGTTCTGGAACTGTACATTGCTATATACGCCGCCGATCGTTGCATTGCCAATCCGGTATGCGCCGCCTGCGGTGATCAGTTGCCACGCGCCGGCTGACAGATAGCCGCTGTATACCGGCGTCGATGCGTTGATTGCACTCGTCGAAGTCGCTGTGTTGGCGCTCGGGTTGGTACCGAAGAGCGAATAGTTCGGATCTTTGGCCTTCTCGAACGCTGCGCCGAGTGCAAGCGGGCCATTCGCGTAGCCGGCGGCGAACCCATACAACTGGTTGCGCGTGAAATCGCCAGCCTGGCCGCCAAAGCTGTACAGCCCCTCGGCCGACAGGCCACGATAACTGGGGCTCGTGTACTTGACTGTGTTGTTGATGCGGAACGAGTTGTCGAGGTTGTCCATATCACCCGGGTGTGCGCCATAGATGCTCCCCCATTCGGTGGCGGTGACTTCACCATAGGCATTGCCAGATTCAAAGCCGCTCACGTAGTCTCCGGCGGGATCGTATTGGCGACCAGCTGTCAGCGTACCGTAGGCCGCACTCGACAAGCCAACGTAGGCCTTCCGCCCGAAGAGCGCGCCGCCCTGGCCGAGCGTGCCGTTCGCGGGGCTAAAGCCTCCCTCGAGGCGAAAGATCGCATTGAGTCCGCCACCGAGATCTTCGATGCCCCGCATGCCCCAGCGCGAGCCCTCGAGGTTACCGGCGGTCATTGAATACTGTGAACTGCCCTTCGCATTGGAGCTGTACGTGAGACCGTCGTCGATCAAGCCGTAAAGCGTCACGCTGCTTTGCGCATGCGCCACGCCGACGAACGAGGCGAGCGCGGCGATCATGGGGAGCGTTTTTTTCATCTTTGATTCCTCTGTGGTAGTAATTGTCGCCAACCGATTCACGTATATATATGAAGGATTGCAAATTATTCTAGTTAGCCGTTTTTTGATCAGGAAGACCGCTTCGTGGCATCGCGATCTAAAACAGGGATCATGAAGACGCATTTGATTAACGCGTGACGGTTCGTCGAACCGTTGATGTGACGGAATAACCTGAAGAGCAGGTATCGAGATGACGTTGAGCCAGTTGAGGGCGTTTTGTGCAGTGGTAGATCAGGGGAGCTTCAGGGCGGCAGCTCGGGCGCTCGATGTCGCGCAGAGTGCGCTGACCCGTGCTATTCAGACTCTGGAAGCGGAGTTTGCGGTGCCGCTGGTGAACCGCACGCCTCGCGGCATTAGCTTGACGCCGTTCGGCGAACAGTTGCGGGGGCGCGCGCGATCGATCCTTGCCGATTGCGACCGTGTCGGCCACGACATGCGCCTGTTGCAGGGCGAGCCGAGCGGCAACATCGCGGTGGGCCTGACAGCCGAACCTCTTTCGGAGCTCCTGTCCCCCGTATTGACCCGGTTCGCTGTCCGGTTTCCTCGGGTGTCGGTCCACGTGTCGAGCGGCTCGACGCAAACGCTGATACACAAGGTGCGCGACGGTCAGCTCGACTTCGCATTGTGCCCAATCGCACCCCATGTCACGGACATCGACCTGTCTATCGAGCGGCTGTATCAGTCGGTGCCGGCGATCATCGCGCGCCGTGCCCATCCGAAAGCGCGTGCAACGTCGATTCGCGAACTTGCCGATTGCAAATGGGTCGGTTTCAGGACCGACGGCATCACCGGCGGCTCGGCGAACCGTTTGTTCAGCGTGTTCGCGACGCTCGACCTGACGCCGCCGAAGATCACCATCACGGCTGACTCGCTGCTGGAGTCGCTGCATCTGGTATTGTCAACCGACTACCTGATGCTCGGGCCGAAGGTGCTGACCGAACAGGATCTGTTCGCGGGCTCGGTGACCGCGGTGCCGGTGCGCGAACGTTTCAGCCAGCGCGACGTATGCTTCGTCCGCCGCCACGCGTCATCGCCCACGCTTGTCGCGCAGGAACTGGCCGGCATGCTGGTCTCATATTCGCGCATGCAGAGGCGACCGGTCGCTGCCGGTCTTACGGACGGCGAGGTCACCGTCCGGCGTTAGAAGACGGGCCCTGCCGTCGCGAGAACCAGCCCATGCGTCTCACATCTGGCTGGACGTTGACAGGTGGTGCTTCATCAGCGCGATTGCCCATTCCCGGTCGCTTCGCTCTAGCGCATCGAGGATTTCCAGATGCTGTTGGCACGAGTCGACGAGATTGATGTTGCGCGTCACGAAGTTCGAATATTCCTCGAAGCGCCGCAACTGGTTCTGCTGACGTACCGCCTGCTCGACGAAACGGTTACCGGAAAAGCGCGCGAGCATCTCGTGGAAGCTCGCATTCATCGCGAAGAAGTCTGCCGGCGATTTCGCCCGGCGCCGCGTATTGATGTAATGCAGATGTGCGCTTCGCGATTCCTGCAATTCTTTCTCGTCAACGTGGAATCCCGGCTCGGCGAGCCCGCCGCACTCGATCATCATGCGAAACCGGTAACTCTCATTGATTGCCTCGGTTGATTCGAGCATGGGCGAAAAGGTCCAGCCATGACCGCGGCGCCGCTCGATCAGGCCCTCGCGCGTGAGTCGCAGCAGCGCGCGCGTGACGAGCCGCTTTGGCGCGTCGTAACGCCCAAGAATCTCCGATTCCGAGAACGGCGACGACAGCTGGTTGGTCGCGCGATCCGCGATGATTGCGCGGTAGATCTCTTCTTCGCTCGCCTGCTCGGAGGTAAGCGGATCGAGGGCAAGTTCGGGCGCGACTTCGGCGACGAACACGCCGCTGTTCGCGCGCGATTCGACGAAGCCTTGTTCCTCGAGCAGTCTGAGCGCCTGTCGCACGGGCGTGCGCGAGACGTCGTATTGCTGCGCGAGCGCAGTCTCGGTCAGATGCTCGCCACGCGCGAATTTACCGTCCTTGATCTGCTGCGCGATGCGTTGGGCCAGATCAGTCTGGAGCGAGCTCGGCTGCTGGCTCGGATCGTGGCGTACGGGTTTCAGTCGTTTGTTCATCCCTCATTGTCTTTCTTTTAAAGAATATGCACAACCTGCCGCGCGTACAGTATCACGCGAATGCCAGTTGCTCGCCCGTGGGGATGCGACTAGGTATCAGACGTGACGACACGGGCGCGGATCGGCGGCCGTTCGAGCGCACCGGAGTTCACGTTGACGCTACGTTCGAGCGTGAGGTTGTCGCCGTCGAAACGGCAGACGACCGTGTCGCGGAATGCTGATTCGACAAAAATCCAGGTCATCACGAACGTACGGTCGTCTTGCCACACGCCGCTTGCGACGACACGCATCATGTCGGGCTGATATTCGTGATGCAGCTTGTGCCCGGTCATCGACGTATTGCCCTCGACCGGCTCGGCCAGCCCAACGTCGATTTCGTGCGTACCACGCGCGTCTTCGACAATGAACCGGCATTGATCGTCGCGGAATGCAAAGCGGAGTGCGCGAACGCCGTCCTCGTTATCGTCGGCGACGTAGGTTTTGCCGGAAACGCGGACTGCGCATTCCGCCCAGGCGGGACCGGTCGGTAACGTCAGACACAGCGCGTTCGTGCGTGCCTGAAGAGCGGCGAACGCGTCGTCGTTGTCCGGCAGGGGCTGCGTTTCGAACAGCGCCGGGAAGTACCGGAACGCGAACCTGCCAGTGAAGTTGCTGCCGGCCGGCATCGCGGCGGTTACCGCGAGCACCGCATCATGGTTCGGAAACACGAACACGAACTGGCCGAACAGCCCGCGTGCCGAATAATTGTCGGGTCCGAGCCACCACTGGTAACCGTATTTGCCGGGCACATGCGCGGCCTGCACTGCGGCGACCCAGTCCGCCGGCAGGATCTGCCGCCCGTTCCACAGGCCGTTGCGCGCATGCAGCACGCCGAGCTTCAGCGCGTCGGCGGTGCGGCAGCTCAACCCGTTCGCCCCCGGGCTGATGCCATGGGGGCCGGTCGGCCACTCGTAACCGGTGATGCCGAGCGGCTCGAACAAGCGCGGCCGCAGATATTCGCTCAACGGCTCGCCAGTGGTTCGCGTGATGATCGCCGACAGCATGTAGCTCGCCGCGCTTGTGTAGAGGTGTGCCGTGCCAGGGACATCGGGGACCGGGATCTTGAAGAACTCGGCGATCCAGCTCGTGCGTATCGGGCGCCATGCGGAACCCGATACGTTGATGCGGTGTCCGGTGCGCATCGTCAGCAGGTCTTCGATTGTCATCGCGGCGAGGTTCGCATCGGGCACGCCAGGTAGCAGGTCGTCGAAGAACGAAGTCACTTTGTCGTGCAACCCGAAGCGGCCTTCGGCAAGCGCGAGGCCGACGCCACATGCGGTAACGCTCTTGGTCAGCGAATGCATCATGTGCAGCCGGCCCGCATGATAGGGCGACCACCAGCCTTCGGCGATCACCGCGCCGCCGCGGTACAGCATGAAACTGTGTAACTCGAGATTGGCGGCGGCGACTTCGTCCAGAAATGCAACGATGCCTCGTGATGACACGCCGTGGGTCTCCGGGCGGCCGCGGGCCAGACCATCGAAAAAAAGATGCGCAGGCGCGGCGTGATTGAAATTCATCGGGAAGTTTCCTCGTAGCCGAAGACTACGCGTAGGTTGACGATGCCGCGCTGTTACGCAGCGACGATCCTTTCGAGCGCGAGCAGCAAGAAATCGGCGTTCTCACGGTTGAATGGCAGCGGCGGGCGGATTTTCAGCGTGTTGCCATTCTTTCCTGTCGTGCCCGTCAGCACGCCTGCGCGACGCAGTTCGTTGACGATCCGTGTCGCTGCCTGCCGGGGTGTTTCGTTCGCGTCGCGGCCCTGTGCAATGTCGACGCCGACAAAAAGCCCGCTGCCACGGACCTCGCCAATTGTCGGGTATTTCTGCGCGAGCCACGCAAAGCCGCCCTTCAGATATTCGCCGGTGAGGCGAGCGTTGTCGATCAGCCGTTCGTCTTTGATCACGTCGAGTACCGCGAGTGCGACAGCGCACGATACCGTGTTGCCGCCGAAGGTATTGAAGTACCGCGTGTGCTTCGAGAACGCCGCCATCAGTTCGGGACGCGCCGCCAGCGCAGCGATGGGATGACCGTTGCCCATCGGCTTGCCCATTGTGACGATGTCGGGCACGACGCCATGCCGCATGAAACCCCACATGTATTCGCCGGTGCGTCCGAAACCGGGCTGCACTTCATCGGCGATGAACAGGCCACCCGCGTCGTGGATCGCGCGCGCGGCTTCGGCGAGAAAGCCGGGTGGATCGCAGACGACGCCGTCGCTCGAAAAAATTGTGTCGACGAGCAGGGCCGCTGGCTTGACGCCGTCAGCCCGCATGCGTCCGATGCACTCGCGCACGCGCTCGGCGAACTGCGCGGGACCGTCTTCGCCAAGCGGTGCGGCGATCGCGTAAACGTCGCGGCCGAGTGGAACGCGCGATGATGGCGACATGCCGGAAGTCGTCTCGCTGGTGCCGTGGTACGCGCGCTCGGTGATGATGAAGCCGGTTCCCCCGGTGACGAACTTGCTGACGCGGATCGCGAGATCGTTCGCTTCGCTGCCCGTGCAGACGAACACCATGTTGCCGATCTCGGCCGGCATGGTCGACAGCAGCCGGTCCGCAAGTTCCACCGGTGCGTCGGCGAGATATCGCGTATGCGTGTTGAGCCTGGCTGCCTGCGTCGCGAGTGTCGCGACGACATGCGGATGGCAATGGCCGACGACCGGCACGTTGTTGTACGCGTCGAGATACGCGCGACCGTCGGCGTCGTACATCCAGACCCCCTGTGCACGGACCATGTGCAGCGGTTCGTCATAGAACAGGCCGTAGGTTGGGCCCAGCAGATCCCGCCGGCGCGACAGCAGGTTCGGATTGGTCGAATGGTTCGTCATGTCTTTCCTTGTCATGGGGGGCCGGCGCGCTAGGTGAAGCGGATCGACATGACCTTGCGGACCATGTCAATGCGCCGCGCGAGGTCGGCTTCGGTTTTCGGTATGAAATGTCCGCTAGACGGGTTGCGCAAGTGATGCCACGCCGGAATCAGCATGCCCATCACCAGACGCGCCGCGATATACCAGTTCAGCACCGCGAGCTCCGCGGGCAGCAGCGGCTCGACAGAGCGATAGGCGTCCACTGTCTCGGCAAGATCACGCTCCAGCGACTCAAGCGCAGTGATCTGCGAACTCGCGACGATCGCGACATCGGCGACGAGTGCCGTCTCGACGATGTCGCCGAAATCGATGAGTCCAACGATACGCGTGTTGTCGTGCGGGTCGACGAGCAGGTTGCGCACGTTCATGTCGTTGTGCACGACCTGACGCCGCAGCAGCGCCGAGACTGGGCGCGTTGCCGCCTCGAACTGCGTCACGAAGCCGCCGATGAACGTGGATGCGCTAAAACCGGGCACCTGGTCGAGGATGTCAAGTAGCGCCGACACGCGGGACACATCCCACAGCAGGGGCCGGCGCGCCGCCGGATGGTCGAACGTGCGCAGAATACTTCCGAGCCGTGCCGCGAGCCGGCCGCAGGCCACGCGCTGCGCGGCTGAGCGTTCTGATGTCAATAGCGGCTGGCCCGGCAGCCACGTCAGCATTCTGGCGATTCGCGGATGCCCCGCGGCGTCGACGATTGGGGTAGCCGTGCGCGCGCGCCGATCGATGCAGACGCGTGGGCAAGGGAACTCATTGTCGGAAGCTGCGACGTGCAACAGCGCGGCCGTCGCCAGGTCGATCACGCTCGGGTCTTCGGCAGGACTGGCGACCTTGAGAACATAGCGCGTTGCGCTGGCTGTCTCCAGGCGGAAATTCTCATCCTGTTCACCGGTCAGCCGCCTGGCCAGCGCGTCGATGCCGTAGTGCTCCAGAGCGATTGCACGCGCTTCATCGCAGGAAATCGTAGCGGTATCGCAACCCGCTGCCGCCTCTGACATGTCAGGTCGATCGTCGTATTCGTCGGTATTCATGCGCTTTTCAGGCGGGTTCCCGCAGTTAAGGCCGCCGGCGGACCGCTTTGGCGGCGGCGCACGGAGCTGGATGGCATGGCAGTGCCGCAATCATAGTGTATTTTAATAAATAAAAAAACAATTAGACTCACCGTGGTCCACGGTGATGCCAGTGCGCTTTACGCCTCGGGTAATGATGCAGTACAGATGGCCGTGGCGCTTGATTCAGCGGAGATGTCCGTAATTTTCCGATTCCGATCTGCTGACGAAACGGACCGACCGGGTGGTGAGCCAGGTCGGCCAAGAGAGTCAGTGCCGCGCCAGGTCAATCATCGTCCTCGATTTATTTTGACAATATTGTATTTTTCATCGAAATAGACCATTATCGGCGCATTGCTTCCCAACCCGAAATCTCATGTCCCTGCCAGCGCCTTTCCCGTTCGTAGAAACTTCCGGTTCGCCTTATCAGCGCGGTTTGCAGCATGGCCAGGCCGTGCCGCAGCGCGTCGCCGCGAGCATTGCCCTGTATCGCGAGCAACTGCTTCGCCGCGACGTCGGCGAGCCGCAGATCCGCGTGCTCGCCCAGACGATGGCGTCATGCATCGAGCGTTTCGATGCCGACTATCTTGCCGAAATGCGCGGTATCGCCGACGGAGCGGGCGTGTCGCTTGAGGACGTGATCGTGATCAACTGCCGGACCGAGATGATGTTCGGCCACGACGCGCTTGTCAGCAACGCGAGGCTCGCGGACGAACCGGGTGATGGCTGTACCGGACTCATCGTGTTGCCAGACGCATCGGAAACGGGGCGGCTGATCCATGCGCACAATTGGGACTGGCGTGAGGAGTGCACCGAGACCGGTATCGTGCTGCGGATGCAGCGTGGCGACGGCCCGGACCTGCTGATGTTCACCGAAGCGGGTTCGCTTGCGCGCCACGGTTTCAACAGCGCCGGTGTATCGCTGACCGGCAACTTCTTGTGGTCGGACCGTGATTACACCAAGCGCGCGGACGTCCCTCTCGTGCTGATCCGCCGCAAGATGCTGGAAGCTGAGAACCTCTGTCAGGCGATGAAGCTGTTGTGGAGCGTCGATCGATTCTGTTCGAACAACCTGATGCTGGCGCAGGCGGGCGGTGAAGCGGTTGACCTCGAATGCGCGCCGGACGAGATCTTCTGGCTCACGCCGGAAAATGGCTTCATCGTGCACGCGAACCACTGGATCTGCCCGGTCGCGCGGACCAAGCTGCGCGATCTCGGCCCGCGCGCCAACCCCGATTCGATCTACCGGCAACGGCGGGTGAGCGCTCGACTATCGGCTGCGCGCCTTGAGGCGCCGCATCGGATCGGCTGGGACACTGTGAAGGCTGCGCTGGCTGACGATTTTCCGGCGCCCGACGGCGTGTTGCGCCGTCCGAAACCCGCAAGCCACGCGAGTATCTCGGCGACGGTTGCGACCACGCTGATGGATCCCGCGGACCGCCGGATGTGGGTTGCGCGTAAGCCATATGAGGGCATCCAGTTTGCCGAGTACCGGCTGTAGCGCATGTAAATGGCAGGCCCGGCGCGAATGCGGCAAGCCGTCGGAGGTCTGCATCGGGCCGATGCCATTCCCGGCGTCCGGCGCATGCCGGAACGTTTTATTCAGTTCGAGGAGTGCACTATGTTTCGCTTTGCGGTAAGCCGGCTTGGCTCGATAGTGCCGACGTTGCTGGTGGTGACGCTCATTGTCTTCGCGATGCTGCGGCTGTTGCCGGGCGACCCCGCGCAGCAGATGCTCGGCGACGCGGCGACGCCTCAAGCGCTGGCGGCGCTGCGGGCGAGCTACGGCCTGACCGATCCATTACCGATGCAGTACGTACACTGGCTCGGCCACGCGTTGCGTGGCGATCTCGGCCGTTCGCTAATCAATCAGGAAAGCGTAACAGTGCTGATCTGGTCGCGCTTCAAGTTGTCGCTGTCCATCGTTCTCGCTGCGGTACTGCTTGCAACGGCAATCGCGGTACCGGCTGGGATTGTCGCCGCCCGCTTCAGGAAACAGTGGCCGGATGTGGCGATTGTCGCCGCCTCCGCGCTCTTGCTGTCGATTCCGTCGTTCTGGCTCGGCATTTTGCTGCTGATGCTGTTCGGCCTGCGGCTCGGCTGGGTGCCGGTGGTCGGCTACGTGCCTGTCAGCGAACATCCTCTGCAAAGCCTCAGTTATCTCGCGTTGCCGGTCCTGGCGCTGACGATGATCCAGGTCGGCGCGCTAACGCGGATGATGCGTGCAAGCGCAATGGACGTGCTGCAACTCGAGTACATCTCCCACGCGCGCGCAACCGGTCTGTCCGAAGCCCGGGTGATGCTGCGCCATTGCCTGCCCAACGCGTTCGCCCCGACATGGACCTTGATCGGTTTGTCGCTCGGGCATCTGCTAGGCGGCATCGCAGTGATCGAAACAGTGTTCACGTTGCCGGGCCTCGGCCGGCTGCTCGTCGATTCAATCTTCGCTCGCGATTATCCGGTGGTACAGGGTTGTCTGCTCTTTACCGCGGTTTTTTACGTGCTCGTCAACCTCGTGGTGGATCTGTGCTACTTCTTGTTCGACCCGCGAGTCGCCGCATGATGCGCCGGCTCAAACTGCGCAGGCCGTTTGCGGCCGCACTCGGCGGCATACTACTGGCGGTTCCGCTTGGCTTCGCAGTACTTGCCATCTGGTGGACGCCCTACGGCATCACCCAGATGGACTTCGTGAACCTGCTCGCACCGCCGTCTGCGCAGCACTGGCTAGGCACTGACGAATTCGGCCGGGACGTGTTGTCCCGCTTGATGGCAGGCGCCTCGCTCAGCATGATGATCGCCTTCGAGACGATGCTCGCGACCGCCGCGGTCGGCGCGCTGCTAGGCGGCATTGCCGGCTATTTCCGCGGTATGTTAGAGCGCGCGCTGAACCTTGTCGCGAACGCGCTGCTGTCGTTTCCGGGGATCATGCTGGCGCTCGGGGTGACGATGATAGCCGGCCAGTCGCCTGGTGGCATCGTGCTGGCACTGTCGTTCGCGTACGCACCATCGGTATATCGGATCGTGCGTGCGTCGGCGCTCTCGGTGCGCAGCCGTGAGTATGTCGAAGCATCTTGTCTGATGGGCAACTCGTCGCTGTACACGCTGTTCCGGCATGTGCTGCCGAACTGCCTTTCGCCGCTGATCGTGATCGCGACCAGTATTTTCGGCTGGTCGATCCTCGCCGAGTCGGCGCTGTCGTTCCTCGGCATGGGCGTGCCGCCTCCGGCACCGAGCTGGGGCAACATGCTGGCCGATGCAAGGCAATACATGGACAGCGACGCATTGCTGTCCATTGTGCCGGGCCTGTGCATCGCCGGTGTGCTACTTGGCGTGAATCTGCTCGGCGATGCGCTGCGCGACCGCTTCGACCCGCGCATGGAGGGGCATTCGTGAACCCGCCTTTCTCCACGCTGCTGAGCGTCGATCACCTCGTCCTCGGCGTGCCAGGCCGGGAACGGATCGTCGACGACGTGTCGTTGAGCGTCGGGATGGGCGAATTCGTAGCGGTGGTCGGTGAATCCGGCAGCGGCAAAACGATGATCGCGCGCTCGATTCTCGGCTTGCTGCCGGCACCGGTGTGTCATCTGTCTGGCACGATCACCCTGCAAGGCACCGAGCTGACGAACCTGAATCCGCATGCGCTGCGCAAATTACGCGGCGCGCGTATCGGCATGGTGTTCCAGGAGCCAATGGCCTCGCTCAATCCGGCAATGCGCATCGGCGCATCAATGGCGCAAGGCCTGAAGCAGCATACGCGCATGAGCGCCGCCGAGATCCGCGATGCGTCCCTGGCGATGCTGCGGCGCATCGGTATCGACGATCCTGCCCGCTGCCTCGCCGCGTATCCGCACGAGTTCTCCGGCGGCATGCGCCAGCGCATCATGCTGGCCTCCGTCATGCTGCTCAAGCCCGCGCTGCTGATCGCGGACGAGCCTACTACCGCGCTCGACACGGTTACGCAACGCGAAGTAATGGAGGTCATGGTCGAACTGACCCGCGAAGCCGGCACGGCGGTGCTGCTCATTACGCACAACCTCGGTCTCGTGGCCCGCTATTCGAATCGTGCGATCGTGCTGTGCCGCGGCCGCGAGATCGAAAAGGGCGCGGCGCGTACGTTGCTGCAGGCGCCGCGCGATCCCTACACGCGCCAGCTGATCGCCGCGCTGCCGCGTCGCGAGGTTCGAGCGCCGGTCGCACGCGAAGGCATGCCGCTGTTGTCGGTGATCGACCTCGAAGTCGTGCATCCGGGCCGGCGCGGCTTGTTCGGCGCCCGCAGTGCACCGCTGAAGGCCGTCGACCGCGTCAGCTTTGACATCTTTGCTGGCGAGACCGTGGCGATTGTCGGCGGCAGCGGGTCGGGCAAGACGACGCTCGGTCGCGCCATCGTGCAACTCGTGCGCATGAGCGGCGGCCAACTGCTGTTTCGTGGCCGCGACGTGCTGCGCGCCGACGGCGCGCAATTGAAGGCGTTCCGCAGACAGTGCCAGATGGTGTTTCAGGATCCGTATTCGTCGCTCGATCCGCGCATGCGGATCAGCGCAATCGTCGCCGAACCGTTGCGGCATTTGCCCGAATTCGCCACCCGGACGCAGCGCGAGCGGCGCGTGGAAGACGTGCTGACCGAGGTCGGCCTCGCGGGCTTCGGGCGGCGCTTTGCGCATCAGCTGTCGGGCGGCCAGCGGCAGCGGGCAGCGATCGCGCGGGCGATCGTCACGCGTCCGGCGCTGATCGTTGCAGACGAACCGATCTCGGCGCTCGACATGACGCTGCAGAAACAGGTTCTGGCGCTATTTCAGCAACTGCAGTCAGAGCATGGCTTCGCGTGCATCTTCATCTCGCACGATCTCGCCGCGGTCGAGCAGATCAGCGATCGGGTGCTCGTGATGCACAAGGGGCGAGCAGTCGAGACCGGCGAACGCGATGCCGTATTCGACGCGCCGCAGCACCCCTATACGCGCACCCTGCTCGACGCATCGCCGCACGTTGACTTGCCGGCCCAGCCATTCGCCACCAGCGCCTGAAGTGTCTATTTACGTCCCGGTCATTCCATGATCCATTTATTCAGACCGGCGGCGCGTGTTGCTGCCGCCTTCGCCCACCTGGCCGCCTGCGTCCTGATCGCGGTCGCGGTCGCGCCACTCGCAGCCCATGCCGCCGATCCGCACACGCTGACGCTCGCGCTGAACGCCGATATCCGTACGACTGAGCCCGGCAAGACGTCCGACGATCCGACCGGAATTGTCCTGTCGCAGATCGTCGAGGGGCTGGTCGCGCCGACGCTCGACGGCACGCCGATGCCGATGCTTGCCGAGCGCATCGACGTCTCCGCGGACCATCGCGTCTATACGTTCGCATTGCGGCAGGGCGTCCGGTTCCACAACGGGCAGCCGCTCGATGCGGACGCGGTAGTGTGGACGTGGCATCGCTATCTCGATCCGAAAACCAACTGGTCGTGCCGTGCCTATTTCGACGGCACGCGCGGGCTCAAGATCCAGTCGGTCAGTGCGCTCGACGCTCTGCACGTGCAATTTGTTCTCGCCCAGCCGAGCCCGGTGCTGCTCAACATGATGGCGCGGCTCGACTGTGACCAGACGGCGATTCTGAGTCCTGCGTCGGTAGACGCCGCGGGCCACTGGCGTGCGCCGGTCGGCACGGGCCCATACGTGTTCGGGCAGTGGCTGAAGGGCCAGTCGATCTCGCTGACGCGCTATCGGGACTATCGGCCGGCGCCGGGCATTGAGGATGGCTACGCGGGCGACAAGACGCCGTTCATCGACAACGTGCGCTTCGTGGTGATCCCGGATGAGGCGTCGATCAAGGCGGCGCTCGAAGTGAGCGACATCGATATCTGGTACGGCATCAATCCGCAGTTCCAGCGCGAGTTCGAGCGAATGGCGTCGCTGCGGGTAACGCACGCGCCGAGCGTCGGCCCGTCGATCCTCGTGCTGCAGACCGCCGATCCCCTGCTCGCCGACGTCCGTGTGCGGCGCGCGATTGCGATGTCGATCGACGCCGCGGCAATCAGCAAGGTCACCGCGCTCGGACTCGCGCCGGTGGATGGTTCGCTGGTGTCGCCAGCGAACCGCTTTTACGACGCCGTGATGCAAAAGCGCATTGGCTACGACGTCGCCGGCGCGCGGCACCTGCTCGCCTCGGCCGGATACCACGGACAGCCGATTGCGATCTCGACCACGCCGCGCTTCAAATCGATGTATGACACCGCATTGATGGTGCAGGCAATGGGACAGCAGGCGGGCCTCAACATGGTCGTCAAGCCGCTCGAATTCGCAAGCATGGTGAGCGATTTCTTCGCCGGCCACTATCAGGTCATGGTGTTCCACCTCGCGCCGTCGCTCGACCCGGCGTTTCACTACGACCGTTTCATTGGCAGCAAGGCGACGGATGTCAGCAAGGTGTGGGACGACCCCGACGCACAGGCCGCGCGCGATCGCCTGATGCAGGCGTCAGACGATCCGCAGAAACAAGCCGCGTTCGACCAGTTGCATGAACTGATGCTGCGGGACGTGCCGATGATCGGCCTCGATGCGGGTGCAGTAACCGCGGCGGCAAACCGGCGCGTGATCGGCTTCGCCGCATGGCCGGGGCGCCGGCCGCGGCTGTGGGGTATCAAGCTCGCGCAATGAGCGATCAATAAACAGGAAACCTATCGATGAGCTTCACAACGACAGCGTCCAGACTGGACGCATTCTGGATGCCATTCACGTCGAACCGGAGATTCAAGGCGGATCCGACCTTGTTCAGCGGCGCGCAGGGCATGTACTACCATCGCGCGGACGGCTCGCGCGTGCTCGACGGCGTCGCGGGACTATGGTGCGTCAACGCGGGCCACGGCAGGCCGGAAATTGTCGACGCGATTCAACGCAGCGCAGCGCAGCTCGACTACGCTCCGTCGTTCCAGTTAGGCCATGCAACGGCGTTCGAATTCGCCGATGAGCTCGTTGCCGAAGCGCCCGTTGGCTTCGGGCACGCATTCTTCTCGAATTCGGGCTCGGAGGCGGTCGACACCGCGCTGAAGATCGCACTCGCCTATCACCGGGCACGCGGCGACGCGCAACGTGTCCGGTTAATCGGCCGGGAGCGTGCGTATCACGGCGTCGGCTTCGGTGGTTTGTCGGTTTCCGGTATTGCGAGTCAGCGAAAAGCGTTCGGCAACCTGCTGCCGAGCATCGATCATTTGCCGCATACATACGACCGCGAGCAGATGGCCTTTTCGCGCGGCCAGCCGAACTGGGGCGAACATCTCGCGGACGACCTGACGCGTCTCGTGGCGCTGCATGATGCATCGACGATCGCTGCGGTGATCGTCGAGCCGGTGTCGGGTTCGACTGGCGTGCTGGTGCCCCCGCCTGGCTATTTGAAGAGGCTGCGCGAGATCTGCGACGCGCACGGCATTCTACTGATCTTCGACGAGGTGATCACCGGGTTCGGTCGTATCGGCGCGCCGTTCGCGGCAAGCCGGTTCGACGTCACCCCAGACCTCATCACGTGCGCCAAGGGACTCACGAATGGCGCGGTGCCGATGGGCGCAACGCTGACAACACGAGCGGTCTACGACGCGCTGATGGCCGGACCGGAAGACGCGATCGAATTGCCACACGGCTATACGTATTCCGCGCATCCGCTCGCCTGCGCAGCAGGTCTTGCCGCATTGCGGGTGTACCGCCGCGAAGGACTACTGGTCCGCGCAAGGGAGCTCGAGCAGACCTGGGAGGATGCCGCGCACGCGTTGCGCGGTCTGCCCGGCATACTGGACATTCGCAATATCGGGTTGCTCGCGGCGATCGACCTTGCTGCGTCCGGGGAGGGACCAGGCCGGCGCGGCTATGCCGTGCATCGCGATTGCCTCGCGCACGATGTACTGGTGCGCGCATCCGGCGACACGATCCTGCTGTCGCCGCCGCTTGTGATCAGCCACGACGAGATCGAACGGCTGTTTTCGACGCTCGCCGATTCGATCCGGAGGATCGGTTGATGGGCCAGGAGAGCGTGGAACTGACGGCCGCGAATGTCATGATCGGCGGCGCCTGCGTTCGCGGTGCCGGGCCGGAGATCCGGATCGTCGATCCGTCGACGGGCCGCACGCTGGTCAACGCGATCGGCGCCGATCATGCGCAGGTTGAGGCGGCACTCGCGGCCGCGCACAGCGCCTTTCGCGGCTGGAGCCGCACGAGCGCACACGAACGCGCGCGGGTGCTGCTCGGCGCGGCGGAGCGTTTGCGCGCGGATCGCGAACGGCTCGCCGCGCAGCTTACTCGCGAGCAAGGCAAGCCGATAGCCGAGGCAGCCGCCGAATGGAACGCGGCGCTCGAAACGCTCGAATGGTACGCGCACGAGGGCATGCGGGCTTACGGGCGCGTAGTGCCGGCGCGACGCGCGGCGCTGAGACAACTGGTTGAACGTGTGCCGGTCGGACCGGTTGCGGCGTTCGCGCCATGGAATTTTCCGGCATTGACGCCGATGCGCAAGATAGCGGGTAGTCTCGCTGCGGGTTGCACCTGCGTCTTGAAGGCGCCTGAAGAAACGCCGCTGTCCGCGCTCGCGATTGCGCATGCGTTCGTCGAAGCGGGCCTGCCCGAGGGCGTGTTGAGCGTCATATTCGGCGATGCGCCCGCGATCGCCGGGCAACTGATCGACTCTCCGGTGATCCGCAAGGTCAGCTTCACTGGCTCTACGGCGATCGGCGAACAGCTCGCGGCACGCGCGGCGAAACGGGCCGTGCGCTGTACGCTGGAGCTCGGTGGTCACGCCCCGGTGATTGTGTTTGCCGACGCGGACCTCGAGCACGTGATCGCGCAAGCGGGGGCTGCGAAGTTCCGTAACGCGGGGCAGATCTGCATCGCGCCGACGCGCTTCATCGTCGATGCGTCGATCCACGATGAGTTTGTCGAGCGTCTTACGGACTACGCAATATCATTGCGCGTTGGTGCGGGGCTAGACCCGGCGACGCAGCTTGGGCCAGTCGCGACAGAACGGCGACAGAACGCGCTCGACGCGATGCTGGCATCGGCTTGCGCCGACGGGGCCGAAGCCGCGCGGGGAGCGGTGCCGGCGCAGGGGTTCTTCTGGCCGGCAACGGTCGTGAGCGGTCTGCGCCGCGAGTCGCCTCTGCTGCACGAGGAGCCGTTTGGTCCAATTGCGCCATGTATCGCATTCGACAGCTTCGATGAAGCGATCGATATCGCGAACAGCACGCGCTTCGGTCTCGCAGCGTATTTGTACAGTCGTTCGCTCACGACGACACACCGGGCCGCCGAACTGATCGATGCGGGGATGGTCGGTGTGAATACGACGCGGGTGTCGCTGCCGGAGCTGCCGTTCGGCGGCGTGAAGGAAAGTGGCTATGGCTCGGAAGGGGGCATTGAGGGGCTCGACGCGTATCTGATCACGAAGTCGATCAGCGTCGATTACAGCTGAGGGACATCTGCAACCAGTGGGCGACAGCTCAGGATGACCACGTCGCGTATTCGACCGCGCCAGTCGATCCTGCTCTACCGAGTTGTTCAGGTACTCGACCTGACTAGCGACCGGACAGCCCTCGGGTCAGTAGTGCGGCCAAACGGTCAAACCAGGTTTGGTTGGCGCATGCGCTTTCTATTGAAAAACCGGACGATATCCGCGATGAGACCTTGTGGAGAGTCTTGTTCAGGCTTCCTTCATACTGGGAATCAGCTGTATGGAGATCGGAACCTCCGTGGACGGCGATGAAGAACCGGGCAGGCAGTCGCGTTTATCCGGCAACCGTTCGAACCATATCGATGAACGCTCGCAAACTCGTCGGCATATGACGAGTGCGAGGAAAATAAAGGAAGAGGTCAGGAATCGGCGGGCACCAATCCTCCAACACAGCAGCGAGTCGCCCATCGTTCAATGCCGTGCGAGCATAGGATTCCGGAACATAAGCGATGCCCAGGCCGTCTATCGCGGCCTCTACGATCAACTGGTTGTTGTCGAGCGTCAGGGCTCCGGGTACGTCGATCGCCACTTCCTGCCTTCGCTTGAGAAACTCCCATCGATAGCGTTTGCCACTGGGGAGACGTTGCCGGATGCATTGGTGCTGCAGCAGCGCATCGGGCGTTTTCGGCGCAGGATGAATCGCCAGATATTCCGGAGCGGCAACCGCCAGAAAGCGCATGTCAAGGCCAAGACGAACCGCCACCATGTCCGGACTCTGCCACCGACTCTGCATTAATCAACGGCGGCCGTTCCGAAATCAAGACGCCACGTAACACGCGCCGCGACCAACAGATTGCAGCAGAACCCTTTGCCGTCGCGGACTTTTTCACCTTGCCGGACTTATCGCTACAAGATAGTTACAGCTGTTCAGAAATCTGCCGCGCCACATCAAGCATCCGATCGAGATATCTATCGACCGCTTTCTCGCTCGTTAGCGCCGAAGAAAACCACGTCAGCCCAATCGACGCGGCGACGAATTCCTTCGCCATCACCGGCACGGCGATCGTGCCGGACACCGGCCGAACGGTGGAATCCCGCAACGCGTACCCCCGTCCACGAGTTTGATCGAGCATCGCTTGCATCGCTTCGCGATCCTGGGCGAGCCGGTCTTCGGGATGATGGCTTTGCCGCACGACTTCGAGCAGCATCTCCTGTTCTTCGGACGAGCAGAACGCGAGATACGCGCGTCCCAACGCACGCGAGACGAGGCTCAGGCGCATGTTGATCGACGAATGCAGCAGAGACAGCGGCGAATAGGGAATCGTGCTGTAGCGCACGACCAGCGCGTCGACGTCGAGCATGCCGACAGCGATCGGCCACTTGATTTCTTCAGTGAGTTTTCGCACGAGCGGCGCGGCGATTTCGACCACATGCGGCACATGGTGATAGCCCGAATTCAGTGCATTGACGCCGTCGAGCAGACGGTATTCGCCAGGGCGCGCGCCGCGTGCGGCGAGGCCCAGTTCTTCGAACGTCCGCAACAGCCGGATCAAGGTGGGCTTCGGCAGCGACGTCGACTGATGCAGGCTGTCGAGCGTCGAAACGGGCATCCGGTTCAGCGCGCGCAGCAACGTGATGGCTCGCTCCACTGCCCGGATCGAGGATTCGCGTTCCGCCATCTTTTCGCCTTGCATGGTCTCAGTGGTCGGCCGCGCCGGGTGAGTCAGGCGCAGGCTCCTCGAAAAACGCGAATTATCGCAGTTTTTCGGCGGCCCCGAGGCAAGGCGAATACCTAGGCCATCAACGTCAGCGCGCCCTTGCGAAGCAGCGATTGATCCGATCCGATCACGAACCACGAGGCGCCCATCTGCTCGAATTCGGCGCATTCGCTGACTTCGCCGAGCGCGACGCCGGGCGTTTTGCCGGCCCGCCGCGCGATGTCGAGTACTTCAACGGTGGCTCGCATCACGTCGGGCGCGCGGGCGCTGGTAAGCCCGAACGACAAAGCCAGATCGGCGCGGCCGACGAACAGACCGGACACGCCGTCCACCTCCGCGATTTCACGCGCGGCTTCACAACCCGCACGGCTCTCGATCTGACACATGACGACCGTGCCGTTGCCGGCCGCGATGGCCGCCTGCATCCCGAGCGCGCCGTAGCCGGCAAAGCGCGGCGAACTCGAAAAGCCGCGTTCGCCGTCGATGAACCGGGTGCGCGCGACCAGCGTGCGCGCCTGGTCGGCGGAGTCGACGTGCGGCACCAGCAGCCCCGACGCGCCGAGATCGAGCGCGGACTGGATCGTCGCGGCGTTCATGTCGGGAATCCGCACGAACAGCGGCAGCTGCACGGAGCGCGCGGCGATCACCATGACGTCGAGCATCGCCCGGTCGAACGGTGCGTGTTCTGCGTCGATCACCGCGAAATGAAGACCCGCGGCGCCGAGAATCTCGATGATCTGCGGCGCGCCCGTCTTGACGAAAGTGCCGATCTGGCGTGCGGTGTGGTCTTGCGTAGAAGTGGACATGGACGAAAGCAGAAGGGAAGCGCCGTATCAGAACGCGGCAGGATTGAGCGGCTCGCGAGCGCTGTTGAACTGCATCGCGAGTGCGGTGCAGCCGAGCAGCAGCAGGCACAGCGCCGGCAGCAGCATCGCGTAACCGGGGTGGCCGAGCGTCTTGCCGATCCACGGCATCGCGTTCTGGGCGAGAAAGCCGCCGAAGTTGCCGATGCTGCTGATGATGGCGAGGCTCGCGGCGGAGCGCTTGCCGCTGAAATACTTCGATGGCAGCGACCAGAAGCACGGCAGCAGCAACGACGTGCAAGGCGTGCCGACCACGAGCGCGAGATAGCGCAAGGCTGGATCGCTCACCAGCAGGCTGACCACGAACGCCACGCAGCCGATCATGCCGATCGCCGCGGCGGCCACCCGCACGTGACGCTCTTTCGTCAGCAGGCGCGGCACGATCAGCAGCAACGCGGCGGTCAGCGCCCACGGAATCAACGTGAGCAGGCCGTTCATCGAACTCGAGACGCCGAACCCCTTGATCACCGTCGGCAGCCAGTAGATCAGCCCGTAGAGCGACGTGAGCAGCAACGTATAGCCGAGCGAGAACGCCAGCACCCTGCGGTCCCACAGCATGGTCCACAGGCTGCCTTCGTGATGCGCGGCCGGCGCTTCGTCGGCGACCATCCGCGCGAGGCGGCTGCGCTCCTGCGGAGTCAGGAACGACGCGGTTTCCACGCTGCGCGGCAGATAGAACAGCACGATCGGTGCGAGCACCAGCGCCAGCACGCCGGTGACGATGAACACCCACTGCCAGCCCGCGTGATGCCAGACGCCGTCGAGCGACAGCAGCAAGCCACCGAACCCCGAGCCCAGCATGTTGCCGAGCGCGCTGCCCAGCGTCAGCAGGGCGAGCGCGCGCACCTGATAGCGGCGCGGAAACCACACGGTCAGGTAATAGACGATGCCCGGATAGAGCCCGGCCTCAGCCGCGCCGACCAGGAAGCGCAGCGCCGCGAACATCGAACCCGACGAGGTGTACGCGATCAGCAAGGTCGCGATACCCCAGCTAAATACGATGCGGAAGATCCATTTCGGCGCCCCGAAGCGGTGGACGCCGAGCGCGCTCGGCAGCTCGAAGATCAGGTAGCCGATGAAAAACAGCGACGACGCCAGGCCATAAGCCGTTTCAGTCAGGCCGATCTGATGCACCATTTGCAGCTTGGCGAAGCTGACGTTCATCTTGTCGATGACCGACACAAGGTAGATCACCAGGATCAGCGGCATGATGCGCCACCAGACGCGCCGGATCAGGCTTTCATCCTGCGCCACTTCAGGGTGGGCCGCCTGGGCAACTGAAATCTGCATGTCTCCTCCAACGTAGCGGACCGGCTGAACGGCGCGCAAGACACGCGGCGCGGCACCGGTTTTATAGGGTGACCCCGGTCGGAACGGCGCGAGGTCAATGGCGAGCAATACTACGTCGCGGCCAGCGGTCGTCCAAGTGCGAATCATGAAGATTTCGCGTGGCGGAATCGATCTCGGGAGGATGGAATTGAGGGCCACACGGCGACGCGTGCTTTTCGCGGTGCGGAAAGTTGCGGAAGCGCGCTTGGCGCAGCCGGGTTCGCATGAAACCATATGAGGCATCGAAGGTTGCGCTGCCAACGTAATGGCGGCCGGCTTTCGGAAGATCCGTCATGCAAGCGCGAACGGGCCAACATATTGTGAGGAGACCCCACATGAAAAAATCGCTACTTCTGATTGCCGCCTGCGGCACCGCCGTCACCGCACATGCGCAAAGCAGCGTGACGCTATATGGCATCGTCGATGCCGGGTTTCGCTACAACACCAATGCGGGCGGCAAATCACAATTCGCTATTGCCGGCGGCAACGAGAGCGCGTCGCGCTTCGGCCTGAGCGGTGTTGAAGATCTGGGCGGCGGCTATAAAGCGGTCTTCACGCTGGAAAACGGTTTCACCACGACCACCGGCGCACTGCAAGGCGGACTGATGTTCGGCCGCCAGGCTTTCGTCGGACTTGGCACGCCTTACGGCACGGTGACGCTCGGCCGCCAGTACCTGACACTGTCGAGCTATCTGGGCCCGTTCGCGTCCGGCACCGACTGGGCGGCGCGTGGCGCCGGCTGGGGCTATCACCCGGCCGGCCTCGACGACGTCGACGGCACAGAGCGTGCGAACAATGCGGTCAAGTATGTCAGCCCGCGTTATCACGGAGTGCAGGTCGGCGCGACGTACAGCCTCGGCGGCGTAGCGGGCAACGCCACGCAGAACGAGATGATTTCCGCCGGCGTGGATTACGACGGCGGACCGTTCAAGTTCGCTGCGGCCTACCTGTACCTGAAGAATCCCAACTACTCGCTGTTCGGCAACAACGCTACCAGCAGCGCGACCGGCAACAACTTTGCAAGCCCGATCTTCAGCGGCTATGCGACCGCCGCTTCGCAACAGGTGGCGGGCGCCGGTGCGTCGTATGCGTTCGGATCGTTCACGGTCGGCGGCATCTACACGAACACGAAATTCTTTAATATCGGCAGCGTTGCTGTCGCGGGCGCGAAGCCGCCGGCAGGCGAAGTCGGCCAGACCGCGACGTTCAATACGGCCGAAGCGAATTTGAAATATCGTCTGACACCGTCGTTGCTGCTCGGCGTTGCTTACGCGTACACGCGCGCGAGTTCGTACAACGGCGAGAGCGGCGCGAGCTATCAGCAATGGAATCTCGGCGCGGACTACGCGCTGTCGAAGCGGACCGATCTGTATTTCGTCGTACTGCGTGAGACCGCCGGCGGTTTCGACTCGACCGGCCATCGCGCGGTCGCCGCGCTGACGTTCGCGACGCCGTCGACGAGTGACGCGCAAACTGGCGTCACCGTGGGCATCCGCCATATGTTCTAGACGCGACGCGCGCAAGCCCGGTGATCGAGCGCGACCGCCGGCCTTGGTGCCTGATCCGCTTTTGCACCCCCCGTACTTCATTGGAGACATCATGCCTTCCCCGCAAGACAACACGAATGCCGCTGCTGGCCAGACCATCAAACTGTTCGACTCGCACGCGCATCTCGTGGCCGACGACCAGGTGCGCTATCCGCGCAATCCGATGAAGCGCTCGCCGAATGCGCCGCCGCGCCTGCCCGGCGTGATCGGGCTGCCCGGCGGCAAACACGGCGAGCATCCGGTCAACGAAGTGCCGGACGTGGCGCGCATGCTGCCCTGGATGGCGGATGAGCGTGTCGAGGGCGCGGTGGCGGTGCAAAAGCGCATGGTTTATCGCTTCGACAACAGCTACATCCTCGATTCGTCGGATGAGCATCCGGAGATCTTTTCCGCCGTCGTCATTCTCGATGCGGAAGACGAAGGCACGCCGTCGCTGGTGCGCTCGTACATCGAGAAACACGGCCTCGCGGGCGTGCGCCTGTTCGGCGGCCGCGAAGCCGACGGCACGATGCCGTGGCTGAATTCGCCACGCGCGCTGCAGACGTGGGCCGTGGCCGACGAATACGGCATCGTGATGGATCTGGAAGTGCTGGCGATTGGGGGCGGCGGACCGTCGGTGCCGGCCATTATCGAATTGGCGCGACGCTTCCCGAACCTGCGGGTGGTGCTCGATCACATGCTCGAACCGGAGGTCGAAGACGACAACTACGGTTTCGACGCGCGCTTCGTGCCGCTCGCGGCCGAGCCGAACATCTTCTTCAAGTTCACGTCGATCAACCTCGACATCTATCGCGAGACCGATACGCCGGCGGATCAGGTGCTGCGCCGTGCAGTCGATATGTTCGGCGCCGACCGGATCATGTGGGGTTCCGATATCGGCACGTCGTCGGGCACGTACCAGGACATGGTGCAACGCATCCTTGACGCGACTGTTCTGCTGACCGATGCGGAGCGCCACGCCGTGCTGTACGAAACGGGCAAGAAGGTGTTCGTGAAAGGCGGCGTGCGCGCCTGAGGGCGCCAGGTCCCCACAAGGAGATAACAATGTTTCTAGACCCGGCGGCTACGCCCGGCTTCAAGCGCACGCTGTTCAACGCGATCGTCGCGCCGCGCCCGATTGGCTGGATCAGCACGATCAACGGCAAAGGCCAGGTGAATCTCGCGCCTTTCTCGCATTTCAATCTCGTCTCGACGTCACCGCCGGTGGTGATCTTTTCGTGCAACGCGCCGGCCGACCGGCACGAGAAGGACACCATCGCCAACGTGCGGGAAACCGGTGAATTCGTCACGAACCTCGCCACCTGGGATTTGCGCGAGCCCATGAATCTCAGTTCGATGAACGCGCCGTACGGCACTGACGAGTTCGAACTGGCCGGCCTCGAAAAAGCGCCGAGCGTGATGGTCAAACCGCCGCGGGTCGCAGCGTCGCCGGCCAGCATGGAGTGCCGGTTGCTGAGGATCGTCGACATCGAGCCGACAGGGCCCGGCGAAACGTTCAGCAACGTGGTGTTCGGGCGCATCGTCGGCGTGCATCTGGACGAGCGTTTCGTCGATGCGGACGGGAATTTCGACACCGCTCGCGCCGAGCCACTGACCCGCATGGACGGCAACCGCTATTCGACCGTCGGCCGCATGGACATCCTGGGCCGGCCGAGCCCGCGGCGCGACTAACTCCACATAATATTGAAGGAACCAACATGACGACTACAACCGAAACCGGCGTGCGGGAAACCGCTGTCTACGATCTCGCACCCGGCGCCGTGGCGCGCGGCCAGAACTTCTTCGTGCAATGGCTGGAAGGCGACGGCAAGGTGTTCGAAGCGCACAGCGCGCATGAAATGCTGCTGCTGCTTCCCGGAGACGGCGCTGAAGTGCGCATCGGACGCAGCGGACAGAACGCCGCGCAAACCGTGGCGGGCCGCAGCGTGTGCGTGCTGCCGGCCGGCGAGATCGCCGTGCAGCCGAACCACGGCGCCCGCGCGGTGCTGATCGCGTCGTCGCGTGAGGATCTCGCGCCCGGCACCGCGCGCAATGACCACGACTATGCGTCGCCCGACGCCCGGATTATCGGCAGCGACGCCGGTTACCGGCGCACGCGCGGCAACGGTGAACTACAGGTGATCGCGATCGACGGCATTCAGCCGCCGGCTGACAAGCCGCGTCTGAAAATGCTGCAAACGGACACGCTCAGCATCAACTGGGTCGAGTATCAGGACGCGCGTGACCGCTCGAAATTGAGCCCGCACAGCCACGGCGAGTTCGAACAGGGCTCGCTCGCCATCGACGGGCATTTTGTTCATCACCTGCGCGTGCAATGGGGCGCCGATGCGAACCAGTGGCGCGACGACCAGCATCTCGAAGCCGGCCCGGCTTCGATGATCACGGTGCCGGTTCAACTGATCCATACGACCGAAGGCGTCGGCGCGGGCCGTCATCTGCTGATCGACGTGTTCTCGCCGCCGCGCAAGGATTTTATCGACAAAGGCTGGGTCGCCAATTCAGCCGACTACACGCGCGATCACACGCGCGGCTGAGCGCTCGTGTCCGAATCAGCATCAGAGACAGCGTGCGCCATACAGGCCGGCTTGCGCCGCGCGCAGGCGGCTCAGCGCAAATATGGTCTGCATCAATGGCGCGTCGAAATCGAGCCTTGCAGCACACTCCAGCGGCGCGCCGAGAATCGCGTCGAGCTCGACGCGGCGTCCGGCCTCGAGGTCCTGCAGCATCGAGGACCTGACCGCGCCGAGCTGGCGCGTCTGGGCAATGCGTTGCGCGATGTCGATGTCGAGCGTGAGACCGGCGCGCCGGCCGAGCGCGAGGCATTCCGCCATCAGGCTTGCGAACAGCGCGTGCGTGCCGGGATCGTCGAGCAGGCGGTCGGTGCTTGCCTGCGTGATCAGGCTGAGCGGATTCGAGCACACGTTACCGAGCAATTTGATCCACAGATCGCGGCGAATGTCGTCGCTGGCGTGGGCGGGCAGGCCCGCGGCCGTCAGCACTTGCGCCCAGTCGCTTGCGCGCGCGCTAATGCCGCCGCACGGCTCGCCGATCACGATCTTGCCGCCGCTGTGGTGATGCACCACGCCGGGCGCCGGCGAACTGCACGACGCCATCACGCTGCCGCCGAGCACCTGTTCGAATGCCAGTGCCCGCTCGATACCACCGTCCGGGTCGACGCTGGCGAGGCGCAAGCCTTCGAGCGGGGCGCTGGATTGGGTGGCTTGGCCTGGCGTGAGGAAGTACCACCACGGCAAGCCGTTTCCGACCGGCAGTATGACGGTTTCAGGCCCAAGCAGCGGCGCGAGCGATACCGCGATGCCGGGCAACGCATGCGACTTCAGCGCGATGACCACCAGGTCCTGCGGCCCCATGTCCGCGCAGTGCGCGTGGGCGCTGACCGGCACGGCGCGTTCGGCTTCGCCGGGGCACGTATAACGCAGTCCGGAAGTTGCCAGTGCCTCCAGCGTCGCGCCGCGTGCGAGTATCGACACGCGATGGCCGGCGAGTGCGAGACGCGCGGCGAAATGGCCGCCGATAGCGCCCGCGCCGACGATGCCAATGTGTCTCGTAGTAGTAAGGCGTGGATTCATGGTGGTCTCATTTTTATCGATGGAATTCGCTTATTGTCGCTGCGCCGCCCGTTCGGTCTCCGCGTTTTTACGGGCTTTTCTCCTGGCGGAATCCGGCGCGCTCGCATGACATGCGCCAGCCGTGGCCGGCCCGGTTATATCTGAAGGAAGCACGACAATGTCTATTGACAGCTCGATTCTCAAGCGCGTCACCGCGCAACTTTACGAACGCTCACTCAAGGCGATACCCAACGACACGCGCGCGTTTCTGCAGCGCGCGTCCGGTGCGGAGACCCATCCGACCGGGAAGGCCACGCTGACCATCATGCTGGAAAGTGCCGACGGCGCGAAGCGCGACGGCACGCTGGTGTGCAGCGACGTCGGCATTCCGACCTACAGCATCAAGATCGGCACCCGGGTTCAATTCGACGGGCCGGTGCGAGCCGCGATTCGCGAAGGCTTTGCCGAGCTCGCGGCGAACATCTCGCCGCCGATCCTCAAGATGGTCACGAACCCGCTGACGCACGAACGCAGCTATGCAGGCAAGGACATGCCGATCGTCGCCTTCGACGTGATCGACGACGCCGACTACGTGGATATCGTCTGCGCGCCGAAGGCGATGGGCACGGGCCGCTGGGAAGCAATTGAAGCGTTCGTGTATCCGACGCTCGATCAGATCGAGCGCTTCGTGCTCGACACAATGTTGCGCGCCGGCTCGCAGCCCTGCTTGCCGCTCGTGATCGGTGTCGGCATAGGCGGCACCTTCGACTACGCGGCGCGGCTCGCGAAAGAGCAGATGCTGCGGCCGTTCGGCCAGACCAATCCCGAGCCCATTCTTGCACGCATGGAGCAGCGCCTGCTCGACGCCGTCAACGCGATGGGTTTCGGACCGATGGGAACCGGCGGGGATACCACGGCGATGGCCGTGCACATCGACTATGCCGCGAGCCATGGCTTCGTGCCGATCGCGGTGTGTTTCAACTGCTGGATCAACCGGCGCACGGCGGCCCGTATTCACGGCGATGGCCGCGTCGAATTCATGGAAAGCTGATGATGAGCAAATTACACGATCTACGTTTGCCGCTCACGCGTGACAGCGTGCTCGATCTCAAGCTCGGCGACATGGTGCGGCTGTCCGGTGAGATCACCGTCAGCATCGGCCTGCCGACCCACCGCCGGCTCGCGGAAGCGGTGACGCAAGGCGCACCGTTGCCAATCGACCTGCGCGGCGGCGCGTTCTTTCATCTGAGCACTTATGTTGACGAGACGGCGGACGGACCGGTGCCGCTTTATCTGAACCCGAGCACCAGCACGCGCTATAACCCGTGGATGCCGACACTGATCCGCGGGCTCGGCGTGCGGCTGGTGGGCGGCAAGGGCGGCCTCGACGAAGCCAGCACGACGGCGTTGCGCGAAAGCGGCTGCGTCTATCTGTCGTTTCTCGGCGGCGGCGCGAATCTGCTGTCGCGTGCGCTGCGCCGGGTCGTGGCGATGAACTGGACCGAGTACATCTCGCAGTTCCGGCTGCTCACGCTCGAAGTCGAGCAGCTCGGACCGGCGACAGTCGCGATCGACGCGCATGGCAACAGTCTCTATACGCAGCTTCACGAGCAAGCCACGGCGCGGATGCCGGGCATTGTCGATACGCTCGGGCATCGCTGATCGTTGCTCGCTGACCGGTCAAATGGTCAGCGAGAGTGAATTTACAACGGACTCCGAAAGAGCGAAGAGCGGACTCAGTTCAGGGGCGGGACGAGAGCAACGCCGGCTGGCTGTCGGGGCTGGCGACGACCATGACGCGAGCCAGGCCCCACGCGCATACCGACAACGCGCAGGTGATAGCGGCCAACGCCAGCAGGCCGTCTTCGACATGTCCGGTACGCTGACTGATCCATCCGATCAGCACGGGACTTGCGTAGCCGCTAAGGTTGCCTACGGTCGCCATCAGCGCGATCGCCGCGCCGGCGGCGGTACCGCTCAGCAACGTGCCGGGGATCGCCCAGAGCACGGCGAGACCGCCCAGCGCGCCGGACAGCGCAAGCGCGAGACCGGTCAGCGAAAGCACCGGCATGCCCGCCGAGACGGCAGCGAGTGCAAGGCCGGCCGCCGATGCGAAAGAACTCGCAATCAAATGGAAGCGCCGTTCACCGTGGCGGTCCGAGCTGCGGCTGATGACGAGCATGGCGATCGAAGCGACGACAAACGGCAGCATGGTCACGAGTCCGTTGGCCATCGGATTGCGCACGCCGAGACCGCGGGCGATCTGCGGCAACCAGAACGACACGCCGTAAGTGTTACCCAGCAGCGCAAAGTTCACGGCGGTCATCAGCCACACGTTGCGATTGCGGAAGGCATCGGCGAAACGGTGTTGGGATTCGCCGGCGCGGCTCGCATTCTCCTGTTCCAGCGTGGCGGCAATCCGCTCCCGGTCCGCGGCCGGCAGCCACTTCGCCTTGGCGGGGCCGTCGTCGAGCCAGAACAGCGTGACGACGCCGAGGAGTACGGCGGGCAGGCCTTCGAGCAGAAATAACCAACGCCAGCCGTGCAGTCCGTGCACGCCTTCGAAGATCGTCAGAATCCCGCCCGACAAGGGTCCGCCCACGACACCCGAGAGCGATATGCCGAGGAAGAATAATGCGCAAACCTGCGAACGCAGCCGAGCCGGAAACCAGAAGGTCAGATAGAAGACGACCCCCGGATAGAAGCCCGCTTCAGCGACGCCGAGCACGAAACGCGCAATGAAAAACTCACGCTCGGTCGTGACGAACATCATGGCGACCGAAATGGCGCCCCACACGATCATGATGCGGGCGATCCACACGCGCGCACCGAAGCGTTGCAACGCCAGGTTGCTCGGGATTTCGCAGATGCAGTAGCCAATAAAGAATATGCCGGCGCCTATGCCAAACGCTGTGTTGCTGAGCCCGAGTTCCGCCGACATGCCCGCCTTCGCAAACCCGACATTGATCTTGTCGAGAAACGAAACGATATAGAGCAGCATCAGGAACGGCAGCAAACGCGTGGCGACGCGATTGTAGATTCGATCGTCGACTGGATCGTCGAACGAAGCGGCAGTGAGAAATCTCATCATGTCTCCTTGCGCACGCAGGATCTGCGGTGCGAGTGGCCGGTCGAGCCGGCTCGTATCGTGAGTTCGGTCTGTCCACGCCATGAATGACGGGCAGGGGTGTCCCGCCGCGTTCGACAGATCGGACGCGGGCTTGGGCGTATTCAATAGATGCAGCGGGGTTGCAACGACTTAAGGCCAGGTAAAGCAACCTGATGCGTTTGAATCAGCTACGGCCGCAAATGACAGCAGGCTTCCGGCGCCCGGGCAGGCTATCCAGCGGGCGGCGCGAACTCCTGCCAATACTGCGGCCGGTCATTCTGTTCCTGATAGGTTTCGACGCGGTCGGCGGCCGAACCCAGCAGTTCTTCCACCGATTTTCCGCGTTGTTTTACGTATCCATCCAGTTCTTCGATCGCCTCCGTGAGCACGCGATAACCACGCGTGAAAACGGCCGAGGTCATTTCAGTCGCAGCCGCGCCCGACAGCAGAAAGCGCGCGACATCGAGGCCATTGCGGGCGCCGTTCGTGGCGAGCAAGGGAAACGACGTGCCCAGCTTCTTGCGTGTGAGCATCAGCCAACGCGCTGTCAGCGGCAATGCCCAGCCGCCGCCGAAAGCCGCCGATGTGCCCAGCACAGGCGCGCCGGTATCGAGGTCGGGCAGGAAGCCCATGAAGCGCCCCATCATCACGACCGCGTCCGCGCCGCCCCGTCTCGCGGCATCCGCGAGTGCAACGACGTTCTCGCTTTGACCCGTCAGTTTGATCCACAGCGGCAGGCGGATCGCGGCACGCACGCGGGCCACGATTATTTCGATACGTTCGACGTCGCGTTCGAGAACGATGGCGCCCTTTGCGGCCTCTTCGCCATGCGGTGCGCCGATGTTCACCTCGAGGACACGCAGCCCACGCGCTTCGATCCGCTGCGCCTGTTCAACGCAGCGATCCAGGTCGGAGAGAATCAGGCTGGGGATCACGTAGGCGTTGCGCTCGGCAGCTTCTTTATCCAATGCCGCGAGCTGGTCGAGCCACGGCTCGAATTCGCTCTGCACGAGACCCGAGCGGCAGAAGAGCGAGGCGTCGGCGGGCGGCTGGAAATTCCAGGGCAAGCGCGTCCAGTTGCTGTCGAAGAGCGCGTAATCGGTCTTGTCGAGCTGAGCTTTGGCGGCGTTCGATTCATTGGTCGATTTCGCCACCACGGCGGCCGCGCCGGCCTCGAGTGCGGCGCGGATGCCGGAGGCCGTCATGGTGTGCTCGCCCGATCCGCAGATCACCGGGTTTTTCAGCACGATCGACCCGATCCGGGTGGTCAGGGAGGTCATCGGTGATTTCCTGCTAATGCTTTTGTCTGGTCACCCGCGGTCGAAGGCAGACCGGCGCGGCGATATTTGTCGCAGTTAAGCCGCTCACTCAATTCGGCGGCGGCCTGCTGCACGTGTTCAAGCAAGGCCGGCGGCGGCGGCGACGGCACGTCGTGCGTGGGACCGATAATGCCAATCGCGCCGACCATTACGTCGTTGTCGCGAAAGATCGGCGCGCTCAGCACGTTGATGCCGTCGATCACTTCACCGTTCGCATCTTCGTACAGCTGCGCACGCACGGCTTCGAGGCGCCTCGCCAGCACCACCGGGTCCGTGATCGAGCGGGCCGTGAACCTTTGCAGCTTGCGGCGCAAGATGCGCTGCTGGTCCTCCGGCGGCAGGAACGCCAGCACGAGCCGTCCCTGGGCGGAGCAGTGCGCCGGCACCCGGTTGCCCGGCTTGACCGTGATGCACACGCCGTTGTTCGAGTCGACCGCGGCGACAACCAGTGCCGAATCGTGCGTGACGACCGACAACACCGCGCTTTGACCGAGTGTGTCGCGCAGCTTCGTCAGATACGGATCGGCGATGGCGCGCAAGTCGAACTGCTCGCTGGCGGCCGTGCCGTAAATAACGAGCTTCGCCCCCAGCCGGTATTTTTCGGTCGAAGGGTCCTGTTCGACGGCGCCCATTTGCCGCATCGACGCCAGATGCCGGTACACACGCGGCTTCGGCTCATCGACGATATCCGCAAGCTCGGTGACGCCGAGCGGCCGGCGTGCCGCCGACAGCTCGTCGAGCAGCCTGAACACGATGGCCACCGATTCGAGCAGCGCGGGGCCGCTCTTGTCGATCGGCGTGGTATTGCTGGCCTCGATAGCCGGCTCTGAAGGCAATACGGCGTTCTTGGGCCGGGGCAGACTCTTGGGCAACTCGATCTCCTGTGCCGTTTTCGTGATGGTTGGCGGGGGATGCTCAGCGGGACGCGGGCAATTCAATGTTCATCAATCGCGCCGCATTCGTGGAGGTCATCTTCCGGATGTCCGCTTCACTATACCCAATGTCGAGCGCGGTTTCGATCACGCTGCGAAAGCCCTCGACGATTGTCGGGTTGCCCTTCTGACCGAGGTCGGAGCCGAGAATGGTGAGATCGACCGTGCCCGCTTCGATGACGTCGCGCAGGAACTCCGGATCATAGAAGCGGAACTTCGAGCCCGGCACCCACATGCACATGGAATGCTCCATGTACACGCCTTCTTTTGCGAGTTGGCGCATGTCGTCGAGTGTCGCGTCCACCACATAGGTCGGATGATTCACGAGCAGCCGCTTGACGCCGCGTTTGCGCGCTTCTTCGAAGAGCGGCCAGATTTCAGTTATGTTCAGGTGCCCGGCTGAGAGAACAATGTCCGCATCCGCGATGAGATCGAGGATCGCCTTGACTTCCTCCTTGAGCTTGCCGTCGCTGTCGAGCACCGAGAGCGGAATGGGAGCAAGCATCTTCTGCGTGGTCTGCGGGAATTTCTGGTCGAAATGCGCGTCTTGCTTGTGATGGTTGATATGGTTCGCCGACGAAAACGTGGGCATCCACACAAGCCGCGCGCCCAGCTTGATGCCGTGCTCGACCGCGTGAACATTGATGCCGCCGACCGTGTTGTTGAGCGGAACGCCCGAGAGCATCAGCACGCCGAGATCCGCGAAGTGCTTGTTCAGCAGCGCCGTAACGGGCGTTGCCGAGTAGTAGTGATCCTTGAGCAGCACCGCGCGCAGGCCCGCCGATGACGCTTCGCGCATTGCTTCGATGTGGTCCAGGTAACGCGGCATGACTGAGGGGCCGCTATGACAATGCAGGTCGATCGTGCCGCGCAGCAGGCTGCCGATATAGGCCGGATCGCGCGTGGTGCGGGTGTCGTCTAGTGTGGACATGAGTTTTTCCGTCTGGTTGAGCACGTCGTAACGCGCTATTGAATTTGGCTGCGCAGTTCGGCAACGCTCTGGCTGAGTTTGCTGAAGCCGCTGCGCAAGAGGCTCTGGTCTGATCCGATCACGAACAGCGTGACGCCGAGGGCGGCATAACGGGCCATCGCCGCGGTATCGGCGACGAACATGCCAACCGGCACGCACGCCGAGCGCCCAGCCGACGCCACGCGCTGAATTGCACGTTCGACCTCGGGATGATCGACGTCGAACAATCGATACGACACCGAGAGATCCGCACGCCCGATGAAGAGGCAGTCGATGCCCGCTACACCCGCGATCTCGTCGATTGCCTCGACCGCTTCGCGGTCTTCGATCTGGCAGAGGACCGCGGTTTCACTATCGCTGCGCTCGATGTGTTGGAGCATCGAATGGCCGCCGTAGGCACCGGCGCGCGGCGAGTTGCTGAAGCCGCGCAACCCGTCCCGGTAACGCGCGCTCGCGACGATCTCACGCGCCTGCCGGGCGGAAGTGACGTGCGGCACCAGTACGCCGGTAGCGCCCATGTCGAGTGCCTGCAACACGTCAGAAGGGCTTGATTGACGGAGGCGCACCAGCGATGCAATGCCCGCGGCGCGTGCGCCGAGCAGGCAATGATCGAGTTGGGCGGCGGAAAAGGGCGCGTGTTCGCTGTCGAACACCACGAAATCAAGCCCCGCGAGACCGGCGATCTCCGCGTGATGCGACTGCGGCGTCTTGATGAACGTGCCGCCTAACAATTGCCGGTCCCGCAGGCGGGCCGCGAAATGCTGGCTCATTCAGACACCTGTGCTTGCGGGTTGTGGTTCGAATTCCGCGGCTTGATATTCCACCAGATGCCGGTAGTCCTCACGCAGCGGTGCAAATACGTCCAGGTTGAGCACGACCTCGTCGCCAACCGGTTCTGCGTAGTGCATGACATGCGGCGGGATGCGAATCATGGTGCCGGGGCCGCCTTCCACCACCTCGTCGCCGAGGTGAAACCGCACCCGGCCCTGCACGATGATGACGAGCTGTTCGAAAGTATGGCTATGCGGAAAAACCGTCATGCCGGGCGTCAGCCAGTTCATCACGCACATGGCGTTGTCGCCGCGGAAGCCAACCCGCTCGACTCCCTTCCGAACGACTTCACGGGGCAGGTCATTCCAGTTATGCAGCAAGTCTTGAGTTGTCATTCTGGCTGTCTCTCCATTCTGGTGGGGGCGGTCGGAAGCGACCCGTCTCGTCGCTTTCCGATGATCTTTTAAGTTCTTTTCAAAAGAATCGTATTTCGTTTGTAGAAACAATACTAGACATCGGCCGATGCGGTGTCAAGGCGCTTTAGTGCTTCGGCAACCTTCTTTTTCCCGTTAGAACGTATGGCGCATGCCGAACGTCAGCACGGTTTGCTCGTTGCTCGTGGAGGGGGTCGCGAACGTCATGGCAGCGACGGCGGGTTTGCCGGTCGAATCAATGCCTGCGGCCTTTTCGTGGAGCCCGACGAGATACAGGTCGGTCCGCTTCGACAAGAAGTAATCAGCGCCGAGACTGAGCTGCTGGTAGCTCGCGCCGCTCTCCCCGGCATACGAGCTTGCCCGGGTGTACGCGTACATCACGCCAAGCAGAAAGGACGGGGTGAGCTGGTACTTAAGGTTGATTTCGGCGGTATTGAAGGTGGGCGATGAACCGGCGATGGCCGTAGCCGGCTTCGCACCGTTGATGACCGTGCCGCCGATGTCCTTGAATTGCGTGCTGGTAAATATTCCGCCGACCGTTGCCCGGCCGATGGTGTACGACGCACCCGCGCCAAATTCCTGCTGGGAGGCCGCCGATGCATAGCCTCTGAACACGGGACTGGTGATGTTGATGGCACTTGCGCTCGTAGGTGCATTGCTGGTGCCGTTATTGCCGAACAACGAAAAGTTCGGGGCCTTGACGAACAGGTAGGCCGCGGCAAAAGCGAACGGGCCATTGTTGTACGCCAAACCCGCGGAGAGCAACTCGTTCTGCGTTACCGCGCCGGCTACGCCGCCGAAGCTGTAGGTGGCGCCCACGCGCAAGCCGCGATAGGAATTGCTGGTGAATTTGATTGCGTTGTTGGCGCGCTCGGAGCCGTCCACATCGTCCAGGCCGCCGGGGTGATAGCCGTAGCCCGATCCGCGCGCTGCCCAGTCCGCGCCCGCTTCGAACGGCGTGAGGAACGCGGTCAGCGTCAGATACTGGCGTCCCAGACTGATCGTGCCGAATGGCCCGCTCAATCCGACAAAGGCCTGACGGGCAAATTCGAGCCCGCTCGACATTGTGCCGTTGGCGAGATTAAACCCGTTCTCCAGTGTGAAGATGGCCTTCAGCCCGCCGCCAAGGTCTTCCGTGCCCGAAAAGCCAAAGCGATTGGCGCTCTGGTTACCGCCTGTAAGCGCCGTTAGCGGCTTGCCTCCCGCGTTCGTGTTGATGAGAATGCCCGCATCGACAATTCCGTACAACGTGACGCTGCTTTGAGCGAATGCTCCACTTGCAAAGGCAGAGGCGAGCGTAGCAACGAGTATTTTCTTCATCAAGGGTCTCCTGTTTTTCTATATTTATTAGAATGACTAAATAAATTAAAAAAGATGCATTGAAGTAAAGCCGATGTCACTATCCACGCGCCGCGAAATTCGCGGCGCCTTGATCGAAAAACGAATGGTCAGGCCGGACGGGTGAACCGGGCGGCGTCAGGCTTTAGCGGGGAGCGCCGTCCGCCGGGTGCGAAAACGGATCGCGCCGATCGCCAGCACAACGAGGCATGCGGCCGGGACGTACATCGCGGCGCCGGGAGTGCCGGCCTGTTTAGCGACCCAGGGCATGATGTTTTGGGCGAGAAAACCGCCAATGTTGCCGAAGCTGCTGATTGCCGCAACGCTTGCCGCCGCTTGTGCACCATTGAAATATCGCGGTGGAATCGACCAGAAACAGGGCAGGACAAGCGAGATGCAGGGTGTGCCGATGGCCAGCGCAATGAAGCGCACCATGACGGAATCCGCGCTGATGCTGACAAGGAAACACACCACGCCGAGCGCGGCGATTGCTGCCATGGTCAGCAGTACCTCCTGTTCGTCGCGCAAGCGCCGCGGCAGGATCAACAGCATGACGGTGGCGATGCCCCAGGGAATCGCATTGAGCAAACCATTGAGCGAACCGGTCGCGCCGAACCCTTTGATGACCGTCGGCAGCCAATAGATCACGCCGTACAGGGAGGTCAGGATGAGCACGTAGGCGAAGGAAAACAGCAACGTGCGCGGGTCGACAAGGGCGGACCAGATACTTGCATGCCCGGTAACAGGGATGCGTTCACGTTCGATCGCGGCGAGGAGGCGGGTTTTCTCCGGGCTCGTCAAGAAGCCGGCGCGCTCTGGTGTGTCCGGCAGATAAATCCATATCAACGCGGTGACGATCAGGGCGGGAATGCCGGTGGCGATAAACACCCACTGCCAGCCTGCGAAACCAAGCCAGCCATTGATGTCGAGAAACAGGCCGCCCATGATGGAGCCAGCCATGTTGCCGATCGCACTTCCGAGCGTCAGCACGCCTAGCGCGCGGACCTGATAGCTCCGCGGAAACCACAGCGTCAGGTAATAGATGAGACCCGGATACAGTCCGGCCTCGGCGGACCCCAGGAGAAAGCGCATGGCGGTAAACATCGAGCCCGATACGCAGAAGCCGAGCAGGATCGTGAGCAATCCCCACGTGAGCACGATGCGCGCAAACCATACCCTCGCGCCAAAGCGGTGGACCGCAAGTGCGCTCGGCACCTCGAAGACGAGATAGCCGATAAAGAATAGCGACGAGGCGAGGCCATACGCCATTTCACTCATGCCGAGCGCATGCACCATTTGCAGCTTGGCGAAGCCGACGTTCTGCCGGTCGATGACCGCGACCATGTACATCAGCATGACGATGGGCATTACCCGCCAGAACACGCGATTTAGCAACGCGTGGTCTGCCGGCGAATCGGAACTTTGCATTTTGAGGCGTCTCCTGCGAGCCGTTTTGTGTGACACGGAGCGGTATTACTCGCGCACTTCATTTTTTTGTAGAGAATTATGTTCTCTTGGGCGAAACAATATGTTGATCATTTGTTTTTGTCAAGGACGAGCTTTGCGACGAGCGGCGGGAGCCGGCAGGGCGGCCCAGAACAGCGCGGGTAGATTGGGTATTGCTGAGGGAACACGAGCATGCGGCTCGCGGGCATGATCGGGCCGCCTTTATTGGAAGGGGGGGTTGCGCTTACCCGAACGGGCTGCCGGGTGAGGGCATGTCTGGATATGCGCACATCCAAACCAGTCCCTTCCTCTTAATTTCGCCTTACGTCGTCTTGATTTTCTCAAGCGCCAACTTCATATCCGCCACGAACGCAGTCACGAGACTCGACGCAGGCGATCCCACTGCACTAACAAGATAAAGCTCATCAGCGATAGCCGGTTCGAACCGGCGAACTGCTACGCGCTCACCTGCAAAGCTCGCCGTGACCGGATCGATAAGCGCGACTCCGGCGCCCTGTGCCACGAATGCAACGATGGTCTGCGAGAGTTGCGCTTCGACTGTCATCTGCCGCGCCACACCGTGCTCAACGAACACCCGGTCGATCGTGCGGCGGGCGTCGAAGGAAAGCGGAAATGACACGAAAGGTTCGTCGCGTAGATCTTCCGGTTTCAATACGCGCTTGCGCGCCAACCGATGGCCTGCCGGCAGAATGCAGCGCATGGGTTCGTGCGTGAGCCGGTCGAGCCGGACGGCAGGATGAGGCATGGCTTCGGCAATGAAGCCGATGTCAATTCGTTGCGACGCCACGAGCTGGACAACTGTCGAGGAACTGTGGGTCAGGAGCGTGATATCCACACCCGGATGCTCGCGCGCGAACGACGTCAACACGCGCGGCAGCCATTCCAGCGCCACCGCGGGAGAACCTGCTATGCGCAAGGAACCGCGTCGCATTGCGCGTATCTGCTGCGCTGCCTGGGTGATGGAATCGAGTCCGACAAAAGCCCGCTCGACCTCCGTATAAAGCACATTCGCCTCGACAGTCGGCAACAGCCGTCCTTGCTGCCGCGTGAACAATGCAAAGCCGACGCGCTCCTCGAAATCGGCGATAAGACGGCTCATCGCCGGCTGCGAAATATGCAGCATCTGTGCGGCGCGGGTGACGGTGTGCCGCTGCATCAGCGCCCGGAACGCTTCTACCTGGCGAATCTTGAGGTCGGGAGAGGCCATAACATTAGTGAATGGTTGACGAAAAAAACGGTATTTGACCACGCATTTTGTATCACCGAAGCTCCGGACAAGCTTGTTTTAGCGCATAAAAGGCTTCCATGGTTGTTCATAATATAAATCTTAAACGATGCACTCGTTGAGCGCTCCCGGCAACTTCGACGTCGTGGTCGTCGGCGGCGGGCTCGTGGGCATGGCTATCGCATATGGCTTGGTGCGCGAGAAGCTGCGCGTAGCAGTCTGTGACGGTGAGGACACGTCGTATCGCGCGGCACGCGGGAATTTCGGACTGGTATGGGTTCAGGGCAAAGGCGGGCGCTGCCTGCCATACGCGCAGTGGTCGCTCGAATCGTCACAACGCTGGTCGGCGTTTTCCGCGCAATTGATTCGCGAAACGGGTGTCGATCCCGCGTTCGAACGTCCGGGTGGTTTCGAACTGTGCGAGACGCAAAACCAATTTGCCGATGCCCAGGCTTTGCTCGCGTCGCTGCATGGTCGCGATGCCGGGCTCACCTACGAGGTCTTCAGTACCACCGAGTTGCGTCGCAGGATTCCGGCGGCATCGCCCGAGTTGACGGGGGCGCTCTATTCCCCGAACGATGGCCACGCCAACCCCCTCACTACGTTGCGCGCCATGCACGCGGCGTTTCAACTGCGCGGCGGCGCCTATTTGCCGGGGCGCAAGGTATCGGAGGTTCGGGCGCGGGTGGGTCACTTCGAGATTGTCTCGGCAGAGGGCGTTTTAGAAGCGGGGCGGGTGGTTCTCGCCGCCGGCCTGGGCAACGCCGAGCTCGGTCAGATGCTCGGTTTCGATGCGCCGATCAAGCCGCTGCGCGGCCAGATCATGGTGACCGAGAAGCTCGCGCCATTCCTCGCGTATCCGACGCTCGTCGTGCGTCAGACACGCGAAGGCTCGGTGATGATCGGCGATTCAGCGGAGGACGTCGGTCTGCACGACGGAGTGAGTACCACCGTCATGGCCGATATTGCCCGTCGCGCGCAGAACGCGTTTCCCATGCTCGCCCACGCGCGCATTGTCCGCAGCTGGGGCGCGCTGCGCATCATGACGCCGGACGGATTACCGGTCTATGAAGAATCACCGACGCATCCCGGCGCATTCATCGCGATCTGCCATAGCGGCGTGACGCTCGCCGCGACCCATGCGGATTGCATCGCGCCGTGGATTGCGGGCGGCGCGCGACCCGCCGCGCTGGACACGTTCAGTAGCCGTCGTTTTCACATTCAACCCGGACCGAGCCATGTTTGAACTGTTGCCGCTTTCGGAAGGGGCGAAGGTTTGCGTCGATATAAACGGAGAGGCGCATGTCGTTTCCGGGCATTTGAACGTCGCGGCCGCGATGCTTGAGGCGGGACTGCAGGCGTGCCGTGCGACCCCCATCAGCGGCTTGCCACGTGGCCCGTTTTGCATGATGGGGGTGTGCTTCGATTGCCTTGTGGAAATCGATGGCGTGCCCAATCAACAGGGCTGCATGGTGCAAGTCCGCGATGGCATGCGAATCCATCCGATGCATGGCAAAGCGAGGATTGCATGACCAGTGACGCTGGCACGGGGACCGGCGCGGCCCGCTGCGACCTCCTGATCGTGGGCGCCGGCCCGGCCGGGATGGCAGCGGCCATTGCCGCACGCCGGTACGGCTTGTCGGTCGTCGTCGCCGAGGAGGGCACGGCACCGGGGGGGCAAGTCTATCGGCAGGCCAGTGACTCGCCCCTGGCCGATGCCACCCTGCTCGGGCGCGACTACGCGCATGGCAGACCGCTGATCGAGCGTTTCAGGCAGAGCGGCGCGTCGTTTCTTCCGCAGACGCTTGTCTGGCAGATCGGTAAGGATGGCGAAGCGATGCTGACACGCCGTGGCGATTCTCCAGGCACGCTGCGAGTTCAGGCAACCGCAATCCTCCTCGCCACCGGCGCGCAGGAGCGGCCATGGCCTGTGCCCGGCTGGACGCTTCCCGGCGTCATGAACGTGGGCGCGGCGCAAACCCTACTCAAGTCGGCCGCCCTCGTTCCCGGCGCGGATACGGTGATTGCCGGAAGCGGGCCGTTGCTGTGGCTCTACGCATCTCAACTGATCTGCGCGGGCCGTTCATTTCGCGCAATCGTCGATACAACGCCGGCCGGCGCGTATTGGCGTGCGATGCCGCAATTGCCGCGTGCTCTGCGTGCAACGAGTTATCTGGCGAAAGGTTTGAGCATGATGCGGGACGTCCGCCGCGCCGGCGTAAGTATTTATCGCTCGGCGCAGGCGGTGGAAGTGCTCGGAGAGCAGCGCGCCGAAGGCTTGCGCTTTCGCGTGGGCACCAAGAGGCATGAAGTCGCGGCTGGCCTGGTACTGCTGCATCAGGGCGTGATCCCCGGGACGAACCTGAGTCGATCCGTCGGCTGCCGGCATCGATGGAGCGAGGCGCAAGCGTGCTGGCATGCGGAAGTCAACGCTTTCGGTCGTACGAGCGTACCGCTTATATGGATTGCCGGTGACGGTGCTGCGATTGGCGGCGCGCAGCTTGCCGAATGCGATGGCGAGATGGCCGCGCTTGATATAGCGCGGGTGCAGGACCGGATCGATATGGCCGCGTTCGAGCACGCCATCAAGCCAATCCGCGCCCGGCGTGCGCAGCACGCTGCAATCCGGCCATTGCTTGACGTTTTATACACGGCGCCGCGCGCGCAGCGCCTCCCCGCCGACGATGTCATCGTCTGCCGATGCGAAGAAGTGACAGCGGGGGACATCCGCAAGATCGCCGGACTGGGCTGCACCGGCCCGAACCAGATGAAAGCGTTTTCTCGCTGCGGCATGGGGCCGTGCCAAGGCCGCTGGTGCGGCAACACAGTCACAGAACTGATCGCCGATGCACAAGGACGCACTCCTGGCGATGTCGGTTATTTCCGAATCCGTCCGCCGGTGAAGCCCGTGACGATCGCCGAAATCGCGGCAGCCGTTCCCGCTGATGCTGTCCTGCATCGAGGCGAGTTTCCAAGTTGACGACATCGGATCATTAACTGAATGGCCAGAGACAGAGTTATCAACAGCGACTGCAGTTTCTTTATCCTTTCCCTGCCGGAGTAATGCAATGAGAACAAGCCTCAAATTGAGTGTTTCCGCCGCGCTGCTTGCGTTGTCTTGCGTTGCATCGGCGAAGGACTGGACGACGATCCGCATTGGTGTGGACCCGACCTATGCGCCATTCGAATCGGTGGCGCCGGATGGTCGTGTCGTGGGATTCGACGTGGATCTGGGCAATGCACTTTGCGCCAGGCTCAAGGCGAAATGCGTCTGGGTACAAAGTAGTTTCGATGGTCTCATTCCTGGCTTGCAGGCGCGCAAGTTCGACGTGATCCTCTCGTCGATGGCCGCCACGGCAAAGCGACGCGAGCAGATCGATTTCACGAACCGGCTGTATCGCAATCAGACGAAGCTGGTGACGCGCAGGGATTCCGGCGTGAAGCCGGAGGCGTCGTCATTGCAGGGCAAGCATATCGGCGTCGAGCAAGGTACCGTGCAGGAAACCTACGGACGCGAGAAATGGGCGCCATCGGGCGCGCAGATCGTTTCCTATCAGAACTACGATCAGGCATACGACGATCTGACCACGGGCCGGCTTGACGGGGTGCTGATGGACGCGGTCCAGGGCAAGCTCGGCTTTCTGGATACGCCGCGTGGTAAGGACTACGCTTTTGCTGGCGATACGGTCTACGACGCGACGATCATGGGCGACGGCGATGCTGCAGGTATTCGCAAAGGTGATTCCGATCTCCGCGACGCGCTGAATACAGCCTTTGCCGATTTGCTCGCCGACGGCAGCTACAAGAAGATCGAAGCGCGCTACTTCGACTTCGACATGTATGGCAAATAAAATGCGCAGACGGGCGGTGCCTTCGACCGCGGGGGCGCTCGACTTTCGTGGAAAGCATGGTCTCTTTCATCATTGAGAGTTTGCTCTGGCTCGACACGAGCTACGTCTTGGCATGCCAAGAGTTCCGTCCCGCTGATTCCGATGCAAAGCCGATGTATCTTGGCCAGGATGGAGTCGGTGGGAGCGGTCCAGACAAACGCGTGAACTACGTGACTGCCGTGCGCCAGAACTATACGGCGGTTGAAGCGTTCTCCGCCAAGCGGCTGTGGACCACGTTCAGACAGGCGATCTGGGCGTTGCTGACGCCGGTGGATCATTCTGGGCGGCATCCTCGGCGGCGTCTTCACGCCGGCTGAAGCAGGCGTCGTCGCGGCGCTCTATGTGACGCTGGTTAGCGCCTTCATCTTCAAGTCGCTCAAGCTGTTGCACTTCAGGGAAATACTCACGCGCACGGCCATCAATACTATGCGGGTATCGTATCTTCTCGGGCTCGCGTTCGTGCTCGGCCGCTATCTGATTGAGGCGCAAATTCCGTTACACGTCGCCAACACTTCCTGGCTGTGGCGACCAGCGCGTTCGTGTTGCTGATCCTGATCAATCTCTTCCTTCTGGTAGCCCATACCGTACAGGCTTTCGAAGCGTGGCGAACCGTGACCGGCAAATTCAATGCTGAATCGCCTTGCCGCATAAATCAGGGACACTTACGTCATATGTCTTCGCTCGCACGTCCTTTAACAACGTGACAGTACCTGCCAGACTGAGGAAATCAGCTAAGGTTGTCATGCTGCCGCCGAGGTTCGATCGGATAGACCGGAGAATGAATCGGGAGAACGGGAAGTGGTCGCCCGCTATTAAGCGGCGACAATGGTTGGGTCCGGACTTAATGTGCGCCGTTTCAATGTGCCGGGTGGTCCCCTGGGCTCGTCTGCAGGACGCGGGGTCAATGCCGCGCCCGGCAATTCTACTGAATCAGCGCGCCGCTTTTCCGGTACCCAGCAGCGCGCGGATATCCTCGGCGGACGTCGGCACCGCCGCGAAATCGTCGAACGCTCGCTGCGCCACGGGAATGATGTGTCGCTCGATGAAGGCGGCGCCTTCCTTGGCTCCTGCTTCGGGATGCTTTAACGCACACTCCCATTCAAGGACCGCCCAGCCCGGGAAGTCGTACTGCGCCATCTTTGAGAAAATCACGCTGAAATCGATCTGGCCATCGCCGAGGGATCGGAACCGTCCAGCCCGGTCGACCCAGTTTGCATAGCCGCCATATACCCCCTGGCGACCACTTGGACGGAACTCGGCATCCTTCACGTGAAAGGCGCGAATGCGATCGTGGTAGATGTCGATGAACGCGGCGTAATCCAGTTGCTGCAGCAGCATGTGACTCGGGTCATACAGGATGTTGGCGCGCCGATGATCGTTGACAGTCGCGAGAAAGCGCTCGAATGTAACGCCATCGAACAGGTCTTCACCGGGATGCAGTTCGAAACAGACATCGACGCCGACGTCATCGAATGCATCAAGAAGGGGTCGCCAGCGGCGTCCCAATTCTGCAAACGCCGCATCGACCAGACCCGCCGGCCGCTGCGGCCACGGATACAGATACGGCCACGCAAGAGAGCCGGAAAACGTCACATGCGTGCTGAGGCCAAGACGGCGCGAAGCCTGGGCCGCAAGCAGCAGTTGCTCATTTGCCCAGGCTGCGCGTGCGTCCGGGTTACCGCGCACCGCCTCGGGCGCGAAGCCATCGAACAGGCGATCGTACGCCGGGTGGGTGGCGATCAGTTGGCCCTGCAAGTGAGTGGACAGCTCGGTGATGACAAGCCCGTGAGTCGCCAGCATGCCGGTGATTTCATCGCAGTAGGTCTGGCTTTCGGCTGCGCGCCGGAGATCGAATACAGGTTCGTTCAAGGTGGGCAGTTGCACGCCGCGAAACCCCTGAGCCGCTGCCCAGCTTGCGAGGTGGGGAAGCGTATCGAATGGGGCGTCGTTGCCGATAAACTGCGCGAGGAAGATGCCAGGTCCAAGAAGTGTTTTCATTGTGTGTGTGGATCGTGAAGATCAGGCGGAGCCGCGAATAATGAGTTCATGGTCGAGCAAGGTGCCGACCGGTGGCATGCCCGGGTCGCGCATGCGCTCGAGCAGCAGCAGAGCCGCGTTTTCGCCTAGACGAAACATCGGTTGTGCAATGGTGGTCAGCGCGGGCTGCACCATGGCGGCAAGCGGCACGTTGTCGAAGCCGATTACCGCTACGTCCTCGGGCACGCGCAAGCCCGCTTCGTGGAGGGCTTGCATGGCGCCGATCGCAAGCGTGTCGGACACGGCGAAGATTGCGTCCGGCCGGGTTGGGTTCGCGAGCAGGCGAGCCGCGACGCGCCTGCCATCGTCGAAGGTCAGGCCTTCGGTCTTGACGATCGCGCCGTCAAAAGGCGTGAGACCGGCTTGCGCGAGCGCGGCCATGTAGCCGTCCTTGCGTTGCCTCGCGTACAGGAAACGCTCGTCGCTATTGATGAAGGCGATGTTGCGGCGGCCGCGCTCGACGAGGTATCTGACCGCGTCCTGTGCCGCCTTCGCATTGTTGATGCCCACATAAGGAACCGGCCCTTTCGGATCGAACTCGCAGCAAGCCACCCACTGCAGCTTGCCTGTCTCCGAGGCCATTGCCCGTTGGGTCGAATCGGGATCGAGGCAGATCGCGCCGTCGGCCAGGCGGGTTCGCAGCATGTCGAAGTAGGTGCGCTCGGCGGTGAGGCTCGCACCGGTGTCGCATAGCAACAGGTGGTAACCGTTCTTGCGCGCGACGGAGTCGATGCCTTTCACGATCTCCGCGTAGAAGGGATTGCTGAAGTCCGGAACCATGGTGAGCAGCAAGCGGCTTTCGGCCGTTCTCAGATTCCTTGCAAGACGGTTCGCCGAATAGCCTTCCTGCGAGATCACGGCTTCAACGCGCGCGCGCGTCGAAGCCTTGACCGACGGCGAGCCGTTCATCACCCGCGACACCGTGGCCGTTGATACTCCTGCCTTGCGTGCAACCTCATCGATCGACATTTAACCATCCATTTTGTAAACGATTGCAATTTAAAAGCAGTACCCGAACCTGTCAACAAAAGATGCTTTTTTGGCCGAAAATCCCACTATAACCCCTGTCATGCGAGGTGTTTACGCGTTAACCATGACGATAAAAATCCGTCACAATACTTGACGATGTATCGAATTCGCGAATAAAGTTTCGAAAAATGCAATCGATTACAAAATCTGCGGGCAACCTTGCCGGATAGCAGAATGATCATCAAGGAGACGGTGTGCGCGGTTTCGGATTAGGCGTTGCGATAGTGGGAACCGGCATGATCGGCGCGGTCCATGCGCGGGCTGCACGGCTGGCGGGAGCGAGATTGATCGGTGTCGCCGCGTCGGAACCGTCGCGTAGCGAGCAGGCCGCGGCGCGACTCGGTGCCGGGCGAGGCTACGACTCGGCCGAGCAGGCGATCGCCGATCCAGCCGTCGACGTAGTCCACATCTGCACGCCGAACGCTACGCATCTCGAGTTCGCGCTTGCCGCTCTCAAAGCAGGCAAAGGCGTGATTTGCGAGAAGCCCCTCGCCACCACCGCCGCCGATGCGCGGTTGCTCGTCCAGACAGCACGCGAATCCGGGCGCGTCGCCACTGTTCCGTTCGTGTACCGCTTTCATCCGATGGTGCGTGAGGCGCGAGCCCGTATCCACGCCGCCGAACTCGGGCCGTTGCAACTGATCCACGGCAGCTACCTGCAGGACTGGCTACTCGATTCAAACGATACCAACTGGCGAGTCGATGCCGCGAAAGGTGGCGCCTCGCGTGCGTTCGCGGACATCGGGTCCCACTGGTGCGACCTGATTGAATGGGTGAGCGGCGAGCGCCTCGTGTCGGTGATCGCGGCGCTCAATACGACAGTCCCGGAACGCCCAGGCGGTAACCGGCAGTCGTATGCGAGCGCGGCGCAGGGCGAGGCGGCCGCACCGGTGCCAGTGACTACAGAAGACGTTGCGGGAGCGCTTTTCAAAACACAGTCCGGTGTGCTGGTCAATCTCACCGTGAGCCAGGTATCGGCTGGCCGCAAGAATCGCTTGTGGTTCGAGATCGATGGGGCGCAGGCAAGCGTCGTGTTCGACCAGGAGGAACCGGAACGCTTGTGGCTTGCCCGGACCCGTTCCACTGAACTTCTGGTGCGTGATCCAAACACCGGCTCGGCAGAGCAACGCCGTCTCGCCACCTTGCCCCCCGGGCATGCACAGGGTTATGCGCAATGCTTCGAGGCTTTCGTCGCGGACACCTACGCAGCGGTTCGCGGGGAAACACGCGACGGCCTGCCGACGTTCGACGACGGCCTGCGCTCGGCGAACATTATCGAGGCGGTGTTGAAATCGTCCGCCACGCAATGCTGGACGGCGATCGAACCTGAACATCGCGCTGAAGCACGCCCGCGTTCATCCGACCGGACGGCATGAAGCCCCAGCCGCGCGGCGGTGATGAAGAATTGAGTTGCTTTCACTGAGCGAAAGCGCCTGCAAGACCACTTATCTTAAGAAAGCTTATGTCCAACATCGTTGCATCACATGAAGCCGAGGCGCCTGTTTCTGCCGACGCCCAAAGGCTTGCGCCGCTTTTCGCGCCGCTCAGGATTCGTGAAGTGGAACTGCGCAATCGCTTCGTATTCCAGCCACACTTCACCGCGCTCGGTCATATCGACGGACAGCCGTCGGACGATCTCGCGGCGTACTACGAGGAACGCGCACGCGGTGGCGCGGCGCTGATCGTGACGGAAAGCCAGGCCATCCACATGACCGGCAAGATGTCGCGCCGCTTTATTCACGCATGGGACCCGGCGGTCATTCCGAACCTTCGCAAGATCGCCGATGGCGTGCATGCCCATGGCGGCCGCATCTTCAGTCAACTAACCCACGCGGGGCATACCTCGCTGGAGCATCCGCCGCATATCCTGTGGGCGCCGACCCAGATGCCCGAACCGTCCAGCCATTTCAGCACCAAGGCCATCGACGAAGACGATATCCGCACGGTGATCGACGGTTTCGCGGCCAGCGCGCGCAATGCGGCTGAAGCGGGCTTTGACGGTGTCGAGATCAAGATTGCCCACGACGGCTTGCTGCGCTCGTTCGCGTCGCCGCACTTCAACCGCCGCACCGACGGCTACGGCGGATCGTTCGAAAACCGTATGCGTTTGTCGTACGAAGTGCTCGAGGCGATCAAGCGGGCCACCTCGGACACGTTCCCGGTTGGCGTGAGGCTTTGTCTCGACGAGTTCACGCCCTTCGGCTACGACCTCGAGTACGGACTGCAGATGGCGCGGGGGCTTGAAGCGACCGGCATGGTCGACTACTTCAACTCGGACGCCGGTTCCTTCTCCAGCTACTGGATGGAAATCCCGCCCGCGGCCGTCGCGGCGTCGGATTTTCGCCGGCTGTGCGCAGAGCTCAAGCGCAACAGCAAGATTCCGGTCGTGGCGTTTGGACGTATCAACGCGACCCAGCAAGGCGTCGACATGTTGCGCGCCGGCGAGGCCGACTTGCTGGGCTTCGCGCGCCAATTGATCACGGATCCGGAAACACCGAACAAGATCAAGCGAGGGCGCGGCGATCTGGTTCGCATGTGCATCTCCTGTAACGACGCCTGCCTGCATCAGGTCAACCAGGAAAAAGGCATTCGCTGCATCCAGAACCCGGGGGCCGGGCGGGAACGCACGGTCAACGAGCGTTTTATCACGCCAGCGGACACGAAACGGCGTGTGGTGGTGGTGGGCGGCGGCCCGGCTGGACTCAAGGTGGCAGAAGTCGCAGCGAAGCGCGGCCACACGGTCACGGTGCTGGAGCGCCAGCGTGTGCTGGGCGGTCAGGTGATGCTCGCGGCCAATCAGCCCGAGCACGCGATCATCGGTGAAGTGACGTCTTATCTGGAGTCGGTGATCGCCGACCAGGGCGTTGAAGTGCGCGTCGGCGTGAGCGCCACGCCCCAACTTCTGCGCGAGCTCTCGCCGGACGTGATCGTGATGGCGACCGGCTCCGAGCCCAATCTCCCGAATCAAGCCGAAGACAACGGCCGTCAGGCCCGCGCGCTAGGACGCCAGATCCTGCCAGAGATTCCTGGCCTGGAGCTGCCGTTTGTCGTGTCATCGGACCAGGTGCTTTCCGGTGATGTGAAGCTGAGCGGCAAGGTCGTCGTGATCGATGACAACGGTCATTGGGAAGCAGCCGGCACTGCGGAATTCCTGGCCGATAACGGTTGCCAGGTCGAGGTGGTCGCGTCGCACGCAGCGGTGGGAGAAGACCTCGAAAGCGGCACGCGCACGTTGTTCCACCGGCGCGCGGCGATCAAGCGGATCCGCCTGCGCACCAGCACGATAGTTGCAGAAATCGCGCCCGGCCGCGTGCAGATCGCGCAGGTCTTCAGTTCAGGCGATGCCGTAGGCGTAGGGCAGTACCTTCTGCTTCCCGGGGACGAGGAATGGATTGAAGGCGTCGACTGGGTGGTAGCGGTGATCGGCCGCCGCTCGCGAGAGGACTTGTACCTTGAGTTGAAAGCGTCGGCCGATTTCACCGGCGTCCAAATCGAGCGCGTGGGCGACTGCCTCGCGCCCCGGCTCATCCAGAGCACCATCGGCGAAGCATTCGCGCTCGGCCAGACGCTCTGATCACCGCACTTGAGCGAAGGAGACATTGATGAAACTTGCATTCAATACCTGGGTGTATTCCAGCTTCCCCGTCTGGGTTCCGTCGTATCCCCTCGATGAAACCATCGAACGGATCGCGAAGATCGGCTACGACGGAATCGAGATCGGCGCCGCCGCACCGCACGCGTATCCGGATTACCTGAGCACCGAGCGCCGTCGCGACATCAAGCAGTTGCTGCAGGCGAACGGCATCGCGCTGTCGAGCATGTTGCCCGCGCCGGGAGGCGGCCCGGGCTTCAATGTGTCATCGCCCATGCCCGAAGAGCGGGTCGCTGCGATCGACCAGTACACGAAGGTCATTCGCTTGTGCGCAGAGCTGGGCGGCAGGACGGTCATCTACGTGGCCGGGTGGCAGATCTACGGCACGACACGTGAGCAAGCGTGGGAATGGAGCCGGCAGGCGCTAAGCGCACTGGCGCCTATCGCACGCGAAGCCGGCGTCACGCTGGTGATCGAACCGACCTCGGCGGACAGCAATCTCGTCGACGATTGCGACGACGCGCTGCGGATGATGCGCGAAGTGAACGAGCCGAACGTCAAGCTGATGTTCGATACGTACCACGTGCTGTACAGAAACGAAGTGGCGAGCGACTACGTGTATCGCTTCGGCAAGGATCTGCACCACGTCCATTTCGCCGATTCGAACCGGCTTCCGCCGGGCGAAGGCAAGGGCGACTTCCTGTCGGTCGTGCAGGCGCTGCATGACATTAACTACGACGGTTACATCGCGATGGAGATCGGCTACGACCGTCGCGACGTCAGTCCGGACGCCTTCGCCCGGCGCGCGCTCGCGAACGTAAAAGGTTTCCTCGGTTCGGTGCGCCGTGATGGAAGCCGTGCATGAGCGCGAACCTGCAAACGGCGGCGCGACGCAGCGAGTCTCGCGCCTGGACAGCCGGTAACCCGATCCTGGTTGCGCGAGGCATCGGCAAGTCGTTTCCCGGCGTGGTGGCGCTCGACAACGTGGACTTCGAGATCAGGGCCGGAGAAGTCAATGCGCTGGTCGGCGAGAACGGTGCGGGTAAATCCACGCTGATCAAGATGATGGCGGGGTTTCACGCTCCCGACGAAGGCGAGATCAGAGTGGATGGCAAGCTGCTGAGCGCGAGTCCGGACGCAGCGCATGCGGCGGGTGTGGCGACCATTCACCAGGATCACCACCTCGTGCCGAACATGACCGTGGCCGAGAACATCATGCTCGGCCGCTGGCCTTCACGCTTCGGCATCATCTCGCGGCGCGAGCAGCTTGCCCGCGCCGAGGAAGTGCTCGCACGCGTGGTCCCCGACTTGTCGCCGATGACGCTTGCCCGTCAACTGTCTCCCGCAGAGGGGCAACTTGTCGAGATCGCGCGGGCACTGTCCGAAGACTCGCGCGTGCTGGTGATGGATGAGCCGACCACATCGCTGTCGCCGCCGGAAATCGAGCGGCTCTTCGAAGTGGTCGATGCATTGAAGGCGCAAGGGCTCGGCCTCGTGTTCGTGTCGCACTGGCTGGAAGAAGTATTTCGCATCTCGGACCGGATTACGGTGCTGCGCGACGGCAAGCTCGTGGACAGTGTTCCCGCGGCCGAACTCGACCATGCGAAGGTCATCAAGATGATGGTGGGCCGCGATGTCGAGGAAGTCAGGTCGTCGCCACGGGAGCCGGGAAAGGTCGTGCTGCAGGTCGACGGGTTGAGTCGCGCGGGCGTGCTGGACGATATCTCGTTCACTGTGCGCGCAGGCGAGATCGTGACATTGGCGGGTCTGGTCGGTGCAGGCCGCAGCGAAGTGGCGAATTGCATTGCCGGGATTGATGGCTACGATGAAGGCACCGTGTCCATCGACGGCGTGCGCGTCGCGCCGGGCAGTCCGAAGAAAGCTATCAATGCGGGCATCGCCCTGGTGCCGGAGGATCGGCGCCATCAGGCACTGGTCCCGCAACTGAGCGTGGCGACCAACATCTCGCTTTCCATGCTCGACCGGATTTCGCCCGGGGGCATGATCTCGGCCTCGCGCGAGGCGAAGATCGTGCAGCACGCGGCACATTCTCTTTCGATCCGGATGGCCTCGCCGAGCGTGCGCATCTCGACGCTTTCGGGCGGCAACCAGCAAAAGGCGGTGATCGGGCGTTGGGTGGCGCGCGGGCCGAAGCTGCTCATTCTCGATGAACCGACCAAAGGCGTGGATATTGGCGCGAAGGCGGAGATCAGCGAAATCATAATCCAGCTGGTCGCGGTGGGAGCAGCAGTACTCCTGATCAGTTCTGAACTGCCGGAGGTGCTCGCACTCAGCGACCGGGTGCTGGTGATGCGCTCGGGCCGTATTGCAGGGGAACTGAATCGCGACTCGCTGTCGCAGGAATCGGTCATGAACTTGGCCACGATGGGCTGACAAGGAACTCACATGAAGCAAGTACCGCAATCTCAAGCGCCAGCGCCGGCCGCATCGCGAGGCAAAGCGCCTTCCAGCCGGCTGTCGGTCCTCGACGCAATCCAGGACCTGGGCCTGCTTGCCATTATCGTGATCGGCGCAATCGCATTAGGCCTCCTGAGCCCGGTCTTCTTTACGCGGATCAACATAGAGAACCTGCTTTATTCGTCGACGATCATCGCCGTTGTTGCAATCGGTCAGGCGTTCGTCGTACTCGTTGCGGGCATCGACCTGTCCGTGGGGGCGGTGCTGGCGCTGTCGTCTGTGTTATGCGTGGCGCTGCCGCTCAATCTCGGCTTGCCGGTCGGGCTCGCCGCAGTGGCTGCCATTGCGATGGGTGCGCTCGTCGGGCTGGTGAACGGACTGGCCGTCACGGTGATCAAGATCCCGGCGTTGATCGCGACGCTTGCAATGATGAGCATTGCCCGAGGCATTGCGTTCATCTACTCTGACGGCCGCAATATCGCCCCGGTTCCGGATGTCTACCTCGACATCCAGGCGATGCGCGTCTTCGGTATTCCCGTCGTTATCCTGCTGACGCTGGCGCTTTTTATCGTCGCCCATTTCGTGCTCAGCCGGACCCGCTTCGGACGCTCGGTTTATGCAACGGGCGGCAATGCGGTCGCGGCTCGCCTTGCCGGCATTCGCACCAATCGCGTGATCGTGATTGCCTATGTGCTCTCAGGCGTGGCGGCGGCAGTGGGCGGCCTGATGATCACTGCGCGGCTCGAAGCAGGCGCGGCGACCGCTGGATTCGGTTACGAGCTCACGGTGATCTCGGCCGTGGTGATCGGCGGCGTCAGTCTCTTCGGCGGTGAAGGAAAAATCGGCGCCGTGCTTCTGGGCGTGCTGCTGCTCGGGCTCGTTCAGAACGCCATCAACCTGCTTAACGTGCCCGCCAATTACGACTATGTCGTGAGTGGACTGGTCATTGCGATTGCGGCCTCGCTCGACGTCTATCGGCGTCGCTATGTCGAAGCCGGTTTGCTGCGGCGCTCGATTGCGGGCAAGCAGGCAGAAAGAAACCGTCAGGAAAACAAGCCGGAAAAACAGCATGCTTGACCAACACCCACAACCAGAGAACGAAGGAGACAATCGCATGAAAGGTTTTCGCTCAACCAGGCGCGCCATGCTTAAGCAAGGCGCAGCGCTCGCGGTCGGGACCGCATTGCTCGCCGGCGGTGTCGCATCATCGGGCGCGGCGTTAGCCGCCGGGCAGACTGCAAAAGGCAAGAGCGTCCAGTACGTCACCTTTGGCCTGCAGTTCGAATATCAGGTTGCGATGGTCGACGGCATCAGGAAGAAGGCCAAGGACGCAGGCATCAACTTGCAGATGATCGACGGCAAGGGCGATCCGAACCTGCAGGTGACACAGGCGCTCGACGCAGTGAGCAAGAAGCCTGACGCGCTGCTGATCGATCCGGTGGATGCGAAGCTCATCACGGCCGGCGTGAAGCGCGCAAACGAGAACAACATACCGGTCTTCATGATGGAGAATCCGCCGCCTGAGGGGAAATACGAAGCGTTGGTCGAATTTGACAACGCGGCGGCCGGAGCGATGGGTGCCGATGTTCTCGCCAAAATGGTGGATTACAAAGGGACGGTAATTGAAGTTCGCGGCTCGGTCGGCTCCGAACAGGCGCAGGCGCGGCACACCGGCTTCATGGACCGGATGAAGGCCAAGTATCCGAACATTCAGGTCAAGTCCTTGAATACGGAGTGGATCGCCGACAACGCGTACAAGATGGTGCTTGACGCGATGAGCCAGAATCCGGATATCAAGGGCGTGTTCAGCCACAACGACGAGATGGTGCGCGGTGTTGTTTCGGCGCTTCGCCAGACTGGCAAGCTCGTGCCTCCTGGCAAGCCCGGTCATATCTATATTGTTGGACTCGACGGCACGCCGCTCGCGTTGAGCAGGATTCGGGGCGGGACACAGGATGCGTCAATCGGTCAGGATCCGATCGCGATGGGCGGGAACATTCTGGACGCCGTCATTGCGGATTTCGAGGGTAAGCCGTTTCCCAAGTCCACCAGCATCGAGCCTGTTCTGATCACAAAAGCGAATGTTGATGACCCCAAGCTCTGGGGTAATTTCGGCAAGAAAAAATAAGATTGATAGCGACGGCAATACCGGAGTCAATGGCCCGGTATTACCGCCGTCAAAGGAAATACGATGAAAATCCTGGTGCCAGTCAAACGCGTGGTCGACTACAACGTGAAAGTCCGGGTCAAGCCGGATGGCAGCGCAGTGGACATCGCGAACGTGAAGATGTCGATGAATCCGTTCGATGAAATCGCCGTGGAAGAAGCCGTGCGTCTGCGTGAAGTGGGCGTGGCGACGGAAGTGATCGCCGTGTCCTGTGGCGTGACGCAATGTCAGGAGACGCTGCGCACCGCCATGGCGATCGGTGCGGATCGCGCGATCCTGGTCGAATCGACTGAGGAATTGCAGCCGTTGGCGGTGGCGAAGATTTTGAAGGCGCTGGTCGATAAAGAGCAGCCGCAACTTATCATCCTCGGCAAGCAAGCCATTGACGACGACTCGAATCAGACGGGTCAGATGCTCGCCGCATTGGCCGGTTTGCCGCAAGCGACGTTCGCCTCGAAGGTGATGGTCGCCGATGGCAAAGTCACGGTGGCCCGTGAAGTCGATGGCGGTTCGGAAACGCTTTCCCTGACGTTGCCCGCCGTGATTACCACGGACTTGCGCCTGAACGAGCCGCGCTACGTGACGCTGCCCAACATCATGAAGGCCAAGAAGAAGCCGATGGAAACGCTCAAACCCGCGGACCTCGGTGTCGACGTCACGCCGCGCCTGAAGACGCTCAAAGTTGCTGAACCGCCGCAGCGCTCCGCAGGCGTGAAGGTGCCGGACGTGAAGACGCTGGTCGAGAAGTTGAAGACCGAAGCCAAGGTTCTGTGAGGGAGTTTCCAAAGTGACTATTCTTGTAATTGCAGAACACGACAACGCGTCGATCAAATCGGCGACGTTGAACACCGTCGCGGCCGCGCAGAAGATCGGTGGCGATATCCATGTGCTGATCGCAGGCTCGAACGCGCAAGCGGCGGCCGATGCAGCGGCGAAGATTGTGGGTGTATCGAAGGTATTGCTTGCCGACGCACCGCAACTCGCCGATGGCCTGGCCGAGAACATCGACGCAACGGTGGTCCTGATCGCGAAGAACTACTCGCATATCCTGGCGCCGGCGACCCCGTACGGCAAGAACATCGCTCCGCGGATTGCAGCGCATCTGGATGTGGCGCAGATCAGCGATATCACGGCTGTAGATTCGCCGGATACCTTCGAGCGTCCTATTTACGCGGGCAACGCAATCGCGACGGTTCAATCGAGCGATGCGATCAAGGTCATCACCGTGCGTACCACGGGTTTCGATCCAGTGGCGGCAGAAGGCGGCAGTGCTACGGTGGAGAAGATCGAAGCCTCGGCCGACACGGGTATTTCCAAGTTCGTGAGCCGCGAGTTGACGAAGCTGGACCGCCCGGAACTGACGTCGGCGAAGATCATCGTGTCGGGTGGGCGGGGTTTGGGCAGCGGCGAGAACTACACGAAAGTGCTCGAACCGCTCGCGGACAAACTCGGCGCGGCGCTGGGCGCATCGCGTGCGGCAGTCGACGCGGGGTTCGTCCCGAACGACTATCAGGTCGGTCAAACCGGCAAGATCGTGGCGCCTAACTTGTATGTTGCCGTCGGTATTTCGGGTGCGATCCAGCATTTGGCGGGGATGAAAGACAGCAAGGTTATCGTGGCGATCAACAAGGATGCGGAAGCCCCGATCTTTGGCGTGGCGGACTATGGCCTCGTGGGTGATTTGTTCGGCGCCGTACCAGAACTCGTTGAAGCCCTCTACTAATCGCCGTAAGACCAACACCATACACCGTGTCGAGGCGTTGCAATCGAGCATGATGGCCACGTCAATGATGTGTTCATCATGCTGTTCTCCTTCCGTATTTGTATCGTTCCCTCCCATTCCATTCGCCGCTCCCCGTCCTTCGTCCTGGACACCGCTGACTTGCGCGCGTCCTTATCAACCCAGGACGGGGCGCACGGTGCAACCTCCTGACCGCCACTTAGCGGTCGTCTCTAGCTCAAGGCGCTTCCGGTACAAGTTCGCTCTTCGGAAAGTTAGCGTTTGGCTGAGCGGGCATGTTGCTTCGGTCGTGGCGAACTGGCCTGAACATGGTCCAAGAAACGTGAATCAAGCGTTCGAGGCAGTTGTGAATCCACTGTCAACGATCCGTAGCGCCAACGAGCATCGCCACGCTGTTTCATTCGATCGGCAGGTCAACTGCGTCACCCGATTTTCGTCTGGGCACACATCGCAAATTTGTTGGACAGCAGCAGCATGAGCGACGGACTTCGCGACCGGCGCCTAGCGAGCTCTCCATATCGCTCGCACGGTTCCGGCGCCTTGCCGTTTGGAACGTCGGCAGAGGTAGATGATGAAACGGAAGGCCCTCAACTCAACCCTATCCGGATTTGATCAGTAAAACGGTCCACTCAAATTGGCATAGTGGTAATACCAATATACCAATTATTAATTGGTTACTACACTGCTTCCTCGTTCACAGATAACGCAAAACACATGAGAGTATTGATCACGGACTACGACTTCCCGGATGTAGAACTCGAGAGGTCACTCTATGAAAAGGCGGGTATCGAGGTAGTCGTCGCTCAATGCCGTAACGAGCAAGATGTCATTGCAGCCGCCGAAGGCTGCCAGGGTCTTCTCGTTCAATACGCCCCAATCAACGACCGCGTTTTCGCCGCGAGGCCAGAGATCCGTATCGTCAGCCGTCTTGGTGCAGGCTTCGATACCGTCAATACCGCTGATGCTCGCAAGCATGGCGTATGGGTAGCAAATTCTCCCGACTACGGCGTAGGGGAAGTGGCAAGCCATGCGCTCGCAATGACCTTGGCGCTGGTGCGTCACGTGGTCCTGTATGACCGCGATATCAAGGCGGGAAACTGGCACTACTCGAGCTCGGGGCGGCTTAACCGGGTCTCCGACATGACGCTCGGCATTGTCGGACTTGGCCGTATCGGCAAACGTATGGCATACATTGCACGCAACAGTTTCGCGCGTGTCATCGCCTTCGACCCCTATTTGATTGACGGCGATTTTCCCGCGTATGTGGAACCTGTCGACCTGGTGACGCTCTTCAGACAAGCCGACACCGTGTCCCTGCACGTGCCGCTCAATGGCGAAACGACCGGCCTGGTGAACGCGGCGCTGCTCGACTTGATGAAGCCGGGAAGCTTTCTCGTCAATACCGCGCGCGGCGGGGTCGTGAACATCGACGATGTGCTGACGGCACTCGACACCGGCAAGCTTGATGGTGCAGCGCTCGACGTGCTCCCGGTCGAGCCGCCGGCAACGAACTCACGCATCGTGCAGCATCCCCGTGTACTGGTCTCTCCGCACGCCGCCTTTTATTCGGTTGTCGCCGGCGCAGAGTTGCGGCGCAAGGCGGCACAGAACCTGATCGACTGGGCGCGCAATGGACGTCCGTCGTACGTAGTCGTGGAAGGAAGTTAGAAGCAGGTCGCAACATCGCCAAACGCGAAAGAGCTGTGCATCACACTCCATCAATTATAAAAAGGAATCCTATGAATACAAAAGAGACATCCACATGGATTGCACGGGCCGTCGTCGCGCTTGCGATCGGCGCCGCGACCTCCACCGTGTACGCGCAAGTGGCTACTGGCAACACATCGCAGGCCAAAATTGCGCTGTCCAACAACTACGCCGGAAACTCCTGGCGACAGGCGATGCTCAAGAGCTGGGACAACGCTTCGGCGGCGGCGATCAAGGCTGGGACCATTGCAGGAGCACCCGCTTTCACTACCTCGGGCAACCAGATTACCGAGCAGGCGCAGCAGGTCCAGAACCTGATCCTGCAGGGGTATAAGGCGATCGCAATCGATGCGGCGTCACCGACTGCACTCAACGGTGTCATCAAACAGGCATGCGACGCGGGCATCGTGGTCGTGTCCTTCGACGGGATCGTGACCGAGCCGTGCGCATACCGGGTGGTTGTCGACTATAAAAAGATGGGTGAGATGCAGTTGGATTATCTCAACGAGCGGATCAAATCCGGGAATCTGCTCGAAATCCGGGGTATCGCTGGTTCATCGATCGATGAACAGATCCATGGGGGCATCGCGGCCGGGGTGCAGAAGCACAGCACGTTCAAGGTCGTTGGTGCGGTCTATGGAAACTGGACTCAAACAGTGGCGCAAAAAGAGGTAGCGGGTATTCTGCCGACGCTTCCCAAGATCGACGCCATTGTCACTCAAGGCGGCGACGGTTACGGTGCGGCGCAGGCGTTCAAGGCAGCCGGGCGACCGGTGCCGGTCATCATCATGGGCAACCGCTATGAAGAGCTCGAGTGGTGGAAGCAGCAATCGAAAGAGGGCTATCAGACGATGTCCGTTTCCATCGCACCGGGCATCTCGACTTTCGCATTCTGGGTTGCACAGCAAGTGCTTGCAGGAAAGAAGATGCCGCACGACGTAATTGTCCCTCTGGTGATGGTCGACCAGAACAACCTCGACGAGATGCTCAAGAAAACCCCGCCGGGCGGCGTTACAAACGTCGAATACACGCGGGACGATGTCGTGAAACTGGTCGACAGCATGCCGAAGCATTAATCGGACGGCCTGGCGAATTCCGCACCGCGCATGCGGTGCATTCCTTCCCCGATTTCCCGACGATCCATGAGATGAGCATGTCCGAGACGATCGTTTCACTGACAGACATTCATAAGCGCTTTGGCAGCAACCATGTCCTCGATGGTCTTGACTTCGCAGTCAAGAGCGGCGAATGCGTGGGACTTGTCGGGCACAACGGCGCCGGCAAATCAACGCTGATGAATATTCTTGCGGGCACGCTCGCAATAGACAGCGGAGAGATGCGCATTGGCGACCGGCAGGTCGCTGCGCATTCGGTGAACAATGCTCATTCGTCCGGTATTCGCTGCGTGTTCCAGGAGTTGTCGCTATGTCCCAACCTGACCGTAGCCGAGAACGTGCGGGTCCTGCACCATGGCCTGTCCGGGTGGGGTTGGCGCAGGCGCGCCGCACGCCTGATAGCGGACAAGCTCGACGAGATTTTTACTGGCCATGGAATTCGATCGGATGCGGTGACAAGCGACCTGACGCTTACGCAGCGCCAGATGGTCGAAATCGCGCGGGCGTTCACCGAAGTAGACGCACCGGTCAGGCTTGTACTGCTCGACGAACCGACCTCGAGCCTTGATTCGACATCGGCGGACCAACTACTGAACTACGTGTACACCGCAACCGCGCAGCAACAGTCGGTCATTCTGATTTCGCACATGCTGGGCGAGATCGTGCGCGCGGCCGATCGCAGCGTCGTGATGCGCGACGGCAATGTTGTCGCTACGTTTGGTCGCGGTGCGACCAAGAACGAGGTCGTTGCCGCGATGGGTAACGTTGCTACTGAAACTCACGTCCGCGCTCCCACGCGCAAGAGCAACGCGGGCGAACTGCGCGTCGATCTCGCGGTTAAGGGGAAACACATTACCGCGCGCAAGGGCGAGATCATCGGGCTCGCGGGGCTTGCTGGTCACGGTCAGACGGAACTGCTACTCGAGGTGTTCGAGCAAGCGCGGCGAGGATCGGCAAGCGTGAACGGCACCGTTGCTTTCGTGGCAGGGGATCGCGTGAAAGACGGTGTGTTCCCATCGTGGTCGATCGGCGCCAATCTTTCAATCGGCGCAATGCCGGGGCTGTCGCGCGCAGGGTTCATATCGCCGGAGGGGGAAGCCGCACTCGGACAAGCGTGGCGCGACCGTATCCGGATCAAGACGGCCGACATGGATCAACCGATCCTGTCGCTATCCGGCGGTAATCAGCAGAAGGTGTTATTCGCACGGGCGCTCGCAGCGGACTCCCAAATCGTGCTGATGGACGATCCGCTGCGGGGCGTGGATCTCGGCACCAAGCTGGAGGTGTATCAGTTGATTCAGGCGGAAGCGGAGCAAGGGCGGACGTTCCTCTGGTACTCGACTGAACTCGAGGAGCTGGTCTATTGCGATCGCGTGTATGTCTTTCGCAGCGGCCACATGACCGGGTGTTTCTCCGCTGACGAGTTTTCGGAAGACAAGGTGATCAAGGCTTCATTCGATGAGGTGGCGGCATGAACGCATTGCTCCAACCCGCGCGACTGCGCGCAGCATTGCCGATGATCTCGCTGCTGATTGTGGTGTTGCCGATCTTCTATCTACAACCGCAGACGCTCAGCTATTTCGGCATCAACATGCTGATGAATCTGGCCGTTCCGATCGTGCTCGCGACAATGGCTCAGATGTGCGTGATCACCGTCAACGACCTGGATCTGTCGATAGGCAGCTTTGTCGGCTTCGTGGCGTGCGTCGGCGCTTCGCTCTTGCAGCAGAACACTGTGTTCGGCATTGCGGTGCTGGTCGGGTGCGTGCTGATGTATGGCGTGGTCGGCATGCTGATCGAGTGGCGCAACCTGCCTTCTATTGTCGTCACGCTCGGCATGTCGTTTGTCTGGCTTGGACTAGCCCTCCTGCTGATGCCGGCACCCGGCGGCAGCACGCCCGAGTGGCTGCAGCATCTGGTTCAGTGGCATATGCCGCTGATCCCGTTTCCGATCGTGGCCGCCGTTGTCATCGCTGTCGCGACGCATTTTTTCCTGATGCGCTCAGCGTGGGGCACGCTTTTGCGTGGTGCCGGCGGTAACGGACGCGCACTCGCTCGCGCCGGATGGTCGCTGCTCTGGGCGCGCGGCCTGATGTACGCTCTCGCGGGCGTGTTCGGCGTGCTGTCGGGGCTGACGCTGGTGGGTTTCACAACCTCGGCGGATGCCAATATCGCGCTGCGCTACACCATGATTTCTATTGCGGCGGTCATTCTCGGCGGCGGTGAATTCGTCGGTGGAAGAGTGTCGCCGTGTGGCGCGGTTATCGGGGCGCTCACGCTGACGCTCGCTGCATCGTTCCTTTCTTTTCTGGATATCTCACCGACATGGCAAATTGGAGCGCAAGGCGCAATCCTCATCGCAGTATTGTCGCTGCGGGCAGTGATCGGGCGCGCGCGAGCATGAGTTCGTTCGCGGCGGCCCGTACGGTCCTGAGAAAACCCTGGCTCTGGTCGTATGCCGGCGCCTTGGTAGTGTGGCTCGTTACCCTCGGTGGCGTCCGGGGGCAGGGCGCCGGCGGCATCATTGCCGCTGCACTGACCTTCTCGGTATTCCTGGTCCTGGTCGGTTTCGGGCAGATGCTCGTGATCACATCGGGCCCCGGCAACATTGACCTCTCTGTGCCCTCGACGATCACCTTCGCAGGCGTTGTCGCGACGCAGTTGATGGGCGGACAAAACGACATGATCGTGCCCGGCGCCCTGGCTGCCGTCGCTGTCGGCGTCGTGGTGGGGAGCCTTAATTATGGCCTGATCCGGTTGCTGCGGATCCCGCCGATCATCGCTACGATGTCGTCCAGCTTTCTCGTTCAGTCCATGGCTATCAGCTATGGCCGGGGCGCACGCGCAATCCCGCCGTCCGATCTCGTCGCTTTCGCAAACGGCCGCGTGCTGGGCGTGCCCTACACGGCCATCGCAGCCGTCGCGCTGGCCATCGCGCTCGGCTACGTGACTGCTCGCAGCGTGTATGGCCGCTCTCTGTCAGCGCTCGGCCAGAGCGCGGGGGCCGCGCGCCTGGCGGGCATCAGGGTCGAGCGCACGCGCTACTTCACTTATGCCTTTTGCGCCGTGCTCGCGGCCCTGACCGGATACCTGCTGGCTGCGTTCTCGGGCGGCGCAACACTCGACATGGGCGACGACTACATGCTGTCCTCGATCGCTGTGACGGTCATAGGCGGCACAGCCGTCGCGGGCGGCCGCGCAAGTGTCCCGGGAATCTGGGGAGCGGCGCTGTTCCTGTTCCTGATGGTGACCATGCTTAATGCGCTCGGCGTCGGCGCGGGTCTTCGCCTTGTCATTACGGGTGTACTGATCATCGGCATTATCATCTTCGCAAGTAATCGAAAAAACTGATAAGGAATGCGAATGTCTACAGAAGGCTGTGGTTACGAGATCATCGACCCGTCATTCCGTGAACTGGTCCTGCCCAATGCGTGGGTCGAGAAACTCTACGGCGGCTGCCGTTGGGCAGAGGGACCGGTGTATTTCACGGATGGTGATTTTCTCGTGTGGAGCGACATTCCGAACAACCGGATGATGCGCTGGGTGCCAGGCCTGGGCGTGTCGGTGTTTCGCCAGTTTTCGAATTACAGCAACGGCAATACGCGTGACCGGCAAGGGCGGCTTGTCTCATGTGAGCAGGGCGGACGGCGCGTCACGCGCACGCAACCGGACGGCACGATCGAGGTGATCGCTGACCACTATCAGGGCAAGCGGCTCAATTCTCCCAACGATGTCGTGGTCGCATCCGACGACAGCGTCTGGTTCACCGATCCGACCTACGGCATTCACAGCGACTACGAAGGTTATAAGGCGCAAAGTGAAATTGGCGCCTGCTATGTGTACCGATGGGACGCGGATAGCGGCGAGTTGTCGGTCGTCGCGGACGACTTCCTGAAGCCCAACGGGCTCGCTTTCTCTCCCGATGAAAGCCAGCTCTACATTGCCGATACGGGTGCTACGCACACGGAAAACGGCCCGCACCACATTCGCGTATTCGACGTGATCGACGGAGCGACGCTCGCCAATGGGCGCGTATTCGCGGAAATCGATCCGGGACTCGCCGATGGATTTCGCCTCGATGTTCAGGGCAACGTGTGGACGTCGGCGGGCGATGGCGTCCACTGCTATTCCCCCGCAGGGAAGTTGCTCGGCAAGATCAGGATTCCTGAAGTCGTGGCGAATCTGACCTTTGGCGGACCGAAGCGGAATCAGCTTTTTATTGCTGCTACGAGTTCGATCTATGCAGTGTACGTCGGCGTAGCCGGGGCACAAAGGCCTTGAAGCTGTCTCCGGCGTTTTTTCTTGCAGCGAATTTCAGGTAGATTGAAGTGGAAAATATGCAAACACATAACGAGAACGCGGTGCGGGAACTCAGGATTTCCCCGGACGACTTACATGCCTACGTCAGTAAGATATGGGAGACCGCAGGCAGTGATTCAAGAGAGGCGCGGTTGGTCGCGGACCACTTGGTTCTCGCCAACCTTTCCGGTCACGATTCGCACGGCGTGGGGATGATCCCACGTTATATGCGTTCGCTGCACGAGGGAGAATTGAAATTGAACGGGCACGCACGGATCGTGCGCGACGCCGGCGCGGTCCTGACTATCGACGGTGCTTACGCGTTCGGTCAGACGGTGGCTTACGAATCAATGGAGCACGCGATCGATCGAGCGAAAAGCTTCGGTGTCTGTGCGCTCGGTCTGAGAAATGCTCATCACATCGGCCGGATAGGACATTGGGCCGAACAGTGCGCCGCAGCCAATCTCGTCTCGTTTCATTTCGTTAACGTAGCGGGTGATCCGCTGGTTGCACCCTTCGGTGGTAAGGACCGCCGCTTCGGCACGAACCCTTTCTGCGCCGGTTTTCCACGCGCAGGCAAATCGCCGCTAGTGTTGGATTTCGCGACGGCGCGTATCGCCTATGGGAAAACCCGAGTCGCGTATAACAAGGGTGTCAACGTGCCCGACGGTTGCCTGATCGATCACGAGGGACGGCCGACGAACGAGCCCCGTGTCATGCACGCACAGCCTTTTGGCTCGCTGTTGGCGTTTGGCGAGCATAAGGGATCCGGGCTTGCCGCGATGTGCGAAATCTTCGCGGGCGCGCTGTCAGGCGGGTTCACGACTCACGAAAGCACGCTGGTAAAAACGAACGCTATTGTCAATAGCATGTTCTCTGTGGTCGTCGATCCTCGCGCGTTGGATGCACCTTCGAGCGAGGCGGAGGCTGAGGCGTTCATCGAATGGGTCAAGGCGTCGCCGCTTGCCGAAGGTACCGACAAAATCCTGGCGCCAGGTGAACCCGAAATGGCGTTGCGGGAAGAACGGCGCAAAAGGGGAATACCTGTCGACGCGACGACGTGGCTGCAGATTCGTGAAGCGGCGATTTCGGCAGGCATGTCGCCGGCCATCGTTGACACATTCGCCTCGAGGGCAGGTTAATTATTTGACGATGCATCTGCGTGGCGCTGCTAAAGCACGCCAGGTTTGTCTAAGAGGGCCGCTTACGGAGCTTTCCCGTTCCGCCAGCCGGCGCCGCCACGGAAACCGTGGTGGCCTCCTGCGTCAGGCTCGACGTCAGCCGTTTGAACGACACATCCATATGCTTGTGCATCGCAGCGCGCGCGGCAGTACTGTTCCTTGCGCGCAGCGCGCTCAAGATCGCCCTGTGTTCTGCGACCGCCTGGGCCCATACCGCAGTCGTATCGAAATGACTGTTTAACAAGTCAAAGAGCGGCCCCATCCGGGCATCGAACAAGCGCGCGACCAATCCGACCAGCACGCTGTTGCCCGTTGCCTCAGCAAGGCATACGTGAAACGCGCGGTCTGCCTCGAGCGGATTGACGCCCGCCGCGATCTGGGTCTCCATTGCGTTGATCGCTTCTTCCATGATCTCGAACTGGGCCTTACGCCCGGTCTTCGCCGCGGTCGCCGCGACTTCGCCTTCCACCATCTTGCGGGCGCGAATGAGCTCGAGTGGACCTTCTTCGCTCGACAGGTCGAGAACATCATTGTTGCGAGGCTGTCGCAGTGCCCGCACGTAAATGCCTGAGCTGACGCGTACCTCGATCAGACCTTCCACTTCCAGCGCAATCAAGGCTTCTCGTAACGAAGGCCGACTGACGCCGAGCTGTACTGCCAGATCCCGTTCCGCCGGCAGGCGAGTCCCCACTGCGAATTCCCCGTTCATGATGAGCGCGCGTAATTGATCGCTGATCTGCCGGTAAAGTCGTTGGGGTTCGATTGCCTTGATGGGCATAGGCTATTCCGTTGCTGTTACTGATTTTTGACTCGGGCACGAGCCAGTGAATGAGGACGGGGCAGGCGGTTGAACCCCGCTCTAGCCTGCTGGCTCGCGCGATTCGGACTGTTGAATTATACCCGCCCGGAGACCCTGCGAACTCGCGGGGAAAGCTAATCAAAAGTCGACGCCAGGTGCAGTGCGTCGCGCGAACGGATCGCTCGGCGTGCGTACCATGCCCCGGATGTGTGCGCCGCGACTTCTCCCGGTGCCGCCCACGCGTCCTGTGAGCGGGCCGGAATCTCAACAGCGTGGAGGTCTTGTTTGGGTGTTGCGAGAGATCGGTGCCCCGGCAGCGTTTGCGAGAGGCTTAACGCTGGGAGAAGCGCTGAACCCTGCCGTTAAACCTCGCTCCCAATCCGGCTCCCCATTGTGTTGTTTTGGATGAACGTTTCATTCAGGAAGTCGCGCGTGTACGAACTTGGGGTCTTCCCTGTGAACGAAGAAAAGGCCAGCGTAAAAGCGGCTACGCTATTGAAGCCCACTTCCAGCGCCGTTTGCGTGACGGACAGACGTTTGCGCGTCATCAGTTCAATCGCGCGCGCCATGCGCAATTCTTGCAAGAAGCGGCGCCAGCTCATTCCCAGCTCGTCCTGGAAGTATCGACGTAACGTGCGCACCGACGTGCCGGCCGCTTGCGCCGCCAGTTCGATAGTCGCCGAGTCCAGCCGCGTGCGCGTATAAGCGATGGCGCGCTTGAGTGCAGGCGACTCGCCGAACGGAATCCACATCATGCGCGAGCACTCGAACCAGTCCTTGCATAGGAGGCCGAGCGCCTGGAAATAAGCGTTGGCAATCGCGTCATCGGCGGCACGTTCACGGCCCCAGCGCAGCGCATAACCGAACATCTCGCGCGCCAGCCCGCTAACTGGTGCCGCCCAGCAGCCTTCGTGCTGCCACACCGTATGTTGCGCGCCAAGGTGGGTCACGACCACTACCGCATCGGCGCTGGTGTAAAGCCGGTACGGCCGGCTATGCGGGATAAAAACCATATGAGCGGGCAGCAGCAACCACTCACCGTGCGGCCCTTCAAGTTTCAGGCGCCCCTGCTCGACGCACAGGATCTTGTTCTTCGGGTCGCCGCGCGAGCCGATCACCGCCTTGCCCGGTTCCACGCGTTCGACACATTCCGGCAGCGGATCGCTGCATCGAAACGGGTTGACGGGATCGTCCTCCGGCATTGCCCAGTCGATGAGTTCGTCGTTCTCTTTCATGGTGTCTCACTCCATTCTTCAGCTTTTTACGGTCATTCCACGCTGGCCGTTTTTCGATGTTCGGCTGGCCGATTTTCGATGAACGGTCGCGAATGCCTGGTCCAATAATAGTAAAAACAAAAAAAGGGTATGACAAACACTAAATTCGGCCAACGGCTGATTGATGGAGTGAGACATGTCTACAACGATGCAAAGCGCGGCCGAGCCGCGTGCAGCACCGCGTATTCCGGTGCTCGAAGTGCGCGGCGTCGGCAAGCGCTTCAACGGCGTGAGCGCGCTCGAGGACGTCAGCTTCGACGTTGCCGCCGGTGAAATCGTCGCGTTGCTTGGCGAGAACGGCGCCGGCAAATCCACCCTCATCAAGATATTGGCCGGTGTTCACGCACCGTCGAGCGGCACGCTGCTGTTTCGCGGCGCGCCGACGGATGCGCGTGCCATGCGCGGCCGTGTCGCGTTCGTGCATCAGGACCTGGGACTCGTCGACTGGATGACGGTTGCCGAGAACATTGCGCTCGCGACCACCTATGCGAAGCGGCGTGGCCTGATCTCGTGGGGCGCAGTGCGCGCGTCTGCTGAGGCCGCGCTGTCGCTGGTAGGCGGCGACATCGATCCTGAACAGCGCGTGTTCACGTTGTCGCGCGCGGAGAAGTCACTGGTGGCCATAGCGCGTGGCCTGTCGAGCCGCGCCGATCTGTTGGTCCTCGACGAACCGACCGCGAGCCTGCCCGAAAGCGAAGTGCAGCGCCTGCATCGCGTGTTGCTGGGTCTGCGCGAGCAAGGCGTCGCGATGATCTATGTATCGCACCGGCTGGACGAGGTGTTTGCGTTATCCGATCGCATTGTGGTGCTGCGCGATGGCCGGCGCGTCGCGCAGCAGAACACGGCCGACACCGCGCCTGCCGAACTGATTCGCCATATTGTTGGACGTGAACCCGACTCGGTATTCGTGCGGCCGCCCGCGCCGGGTGCTGCGCCCATCGCGTTGTCGGTGCGCAGGTTACATACGGAAGAAGCAGGTCCGCTTAACTTCGATGTCCGCCGCGGCGAGATCCTCGGACTGGTCGGCTTGCGCGGCGCGGGCCACGACTCGCTTGGCAAGGCGCTGTTCGGCGCGGCGCCGATCCTCTCCGGCACCGTGCTGCTCAACGGTGAACAAGTGGATCTGTCATCGCCCGGAGCGGCCGTGGCGAACGGCTTGTGCCTGGTGGCCGGCGACCGTTACGGCGAGTCGATAGGACCCGGCCTCAGTGTTCGCGAGAACCTCTTTCTCAATCCTCGCGCAAGCGGCCGCAAGGCGTTGCATATGCGCTCGGCGGCCAGCGAAACCGTCGAAGCGCTGGCACTGGGACGACGTGTTGCGTTGCGCCCGAACGATCCGGCGGCGTTGATCGAAACGCTCTCGGGCGGTAATCAGCAGAAGGTCGTGATCGCGCGTTGGCTGCGGATTGGCGCGCATGTACTGATTCTCGAGGACCCCACCGCAGGCGTCGATATTGGTGCCAAGGCGGAAATTTACCGGCTGCTTGGGGAGGCGGTGCGCACCGGCATGGCGGTGGTGCTGATCTCGTCGGACTTCGAGGAGACAGCCCAGATCTGCCATCGGGCACTGGTGTTTCGGACGGGCACGATTGCTCGCGAGTTGCCCGTCGACCAGCTCAGCGTGTCGGAGTTGCTGCATTGCGCGTCGCTGGATTATGGCGTGACGCCCGTCGATGTCATTCCCCTTTCTGCCTGAGGCACCCCATGCAATCGCTCAAATCCAACGCGCTCGAACCAACGCGCCGTGAACTCGCCGGCCTCTCACCGATCTCCCGATTCGTGCGCCTGTTGCCTGTGTTCGGCTTGCCGGTCCTCACGCTCGCGCTGATCGTGCTGTTCTCGCTGATCCTGCCTGACACGTTTCCCACCTTGCTGAACGTGCGGTCGATCGTTGGTGATAAATCGATCATCGCGATCCTCGCCCTTGCCGCGATGATTCCGATGGCAACCGGACGTATCGACCTGACAGTCGGCTATGGGATCGTGCTTTGGCACATCCTCGCCATCAGCCTGCAGACGTCCTATGGAATCGATTGGCGGGTCGCGGTAGTCATTGTTCTTGCGCTTGGCGCGCTGCTGGGATTGCTCAACGGGCTGCTGGTCGAAGTCGCGCAAATCGATTCGTTCATCGCCACGCTGGGAACAGGCACCGTGCTTTACGCCATTGCGATGTGGCATACCGGCGGACGTCAGGTCATTGGCACCCTGCCCGACGCCTTCACGTCCATTTTTACCACGTCATTGTTCGGACTGCCAATCGCTGCAACGTATGTGGTGGTGATCGCGATCGTGTTATGGATCGCGTCGGACTATCTGCCGATCGGCCGCTACCTCTACGCAATCGGCGCGAACCCGCGTGCTGCCGCACTCAACGGTATTCCGGCCCGTCGCTACGTGATTCTTGCTTTTGTCAGCTCGGGCGTGCTGACGGCCTTCGCGGGGATCGTGCTCGCGGCCAAGCTGCGCATTGGCCAGGCGAGCGTCGGGCTTGACTACTTGCTGCCCGCGCTGGTTGGCGCGTTCCTCGGCTCGACCACGATCAAGCCCGGGCGGGTCAATGTATGGGGCACGGTAGTCGGTGTGTCCATCCTGGCGGTCGGCATAGCGGGGATCCAGCAGCTTGGCGGCGACTTCTACATCGAACCGCTTTTTAACGGCGCGACGTTGCTGGTTGCAATCGGCATTGCCGGGTACACCCAGCGACGGCGCCGCAGCCCGCGCAAGTCCATTCAGACCCCTGTACCGGGCGAAACCGATGGATCGGCGCACACGCTGCCGGGTACTGGGCGCAGCGATTAACCGCACGTACCGCACTGATACAACTAACAGGAGACACCATGAAGCAGCGTCTTATGATGACCCTTTGTGCCGCGCTGGCCGCATCGTCTGCATTGAACGCACGCGCGGACGACACGTTCCTGGCCGAAGCGAAGGCCTACACGGCGCAGGCGACGAAGTCGGGTCAGGCGTGGAGCGGTCCGACGACCGGACCCACCGCACAGCATGGAAAGACAATCGTGTTCGTATCGGCGGATCAACGCGACAGCGGGCCACGCGGCGTAGCGGAAGGGGTCAAGGAAGCGGCAGGCGCGATCGGCTGGAACTTCCGCCTGATCGATGGCCAGGGTTCGATCTCGGGACGTTCGGCCGCGATGAACCAGGCCATTGCACTCAAGCCCGATGGCATCGTGCTCGGCAGCGTTGACGCGAGGGAGCAGGCTTCGCTGATCCACCAGGCCGTTGCGCGCGGTATCAAGGTGGTGGGCTGGCATTCACTGCCGAAGCCCGGGCCGGCTCCGCAAGATGGGTTCGTCACTAACCTCGCGACGGATCCGCTCGACGTGGCGAAGGCCTCAGTCATGTACGTGATCGCGCAGTCGAACGGCAAAGCGGGCGTGGTTATCTTCACGGACTCCACCTACGAGATCGCGACGGCCAAATCCAACGCAATGGCGGAACTGGTCAAGAAGTGCACCCGTTGCCAGTTGCTGAAGATAGAGGACACGCCGCTATCCGACACCGCGACGCGCATTCCTCAACTCACCTCCACCATGTTGCAGCGCTACGGCGCAAAGTGGACATGGGCGCTAGCCATCAACGACCTGCCGTTCGATTTCATGTCGCCCGCGCTGCAGCAAGCTGGCTACAAGGGTGCCGGGCCGCTGCTTGGGGTCTCGGCAGGCAACGGCAGCGAGTCGGCATTCCAGCGTATCCGCACCGGCGAATATCAGGCGGCGACCGTTGCCGAGCCGGTGTCGCTGCATGGCTGGCAGGCGGTGGACGAACTGAACCGCGCGTTTGCCGGTACGCCGGTGAGCGGCTACACGGCGCCGGTGCATTTGGTTACGGCAAGCGATATTGCCTATGACGGCGGGAAGATGAACCGCTATGACCCGGACAATCATTATCGCGATGTGTATCGACGCATTTGGGGTGTTAAATAACTGACGCCGTTATCTTGTTTTCGATGACTCCAATTACGTAATTTGGACTCCATATTACATAGAGTTTCCCGCTATCCGGTTCATGCACCGGCGCGGGGACCGAACACGGCGGAATTCCCGGACCCAGGTTCTGATCATGACTGACATTCAATTACACACTCCTGATTTTTCGCGAAATATGCGCTTGATTGGCCACAGCGACCAGGGAGGCCGTGCCGACGGTGTGCAACTGATGGTGCATCGCGGTTACGCCTACATTGGCCATATGTTCTCGAAGGGTTTTAGTGTCGTGGATGTGCGTGATCCGCGCCGTCCCGCCACGGTCGCTTACGTGCCGGCGCCACCGAACACATGGAACATTCACTTGCAGACCCATGACGATCTGCTGCTCGTCATCAACGCCAAGGACATGTTTGCGGCCGCGGAGTTTCAGGATGAACGTGCCTACTACGAGGGTGCACTCGGCAAGAAGGTCGGCACCGCGCAACGCTCGACCCGTGACCGAAACTGGCGTGCGGGCCTGGCTGTGTACGACATTTCGAAGGGGGATACGCCGCGTGAGATTGGCTTTATGCCGGTCGAAGGCGGGGGCATCCACCGCGTCTGGTACACGGGCGGACGCTGGGCGTACGCATCGGCGCTGCTTGACGGTTTTTCAGATTACATCTTCATCACGATCGATATGTCCGACCCGTGCCATCCGCGCGAAGCGGGGCGTTTCTGGCTACCCGGCATGCATGTTGTCGCCAATGAAACGCCATCATGGCCGGCGACGCGGCGTTACGGCTTGCATCATCCGATCGTTCACGGCGACACCGCTTACTGCGCATGGCGCGATGCCGGACTGGTCATGCTCGACGTCGCCGATCGCAGCGCGCCGAAGCTGATCACACACCGCAACTGGTCGCCGCCCTTCGGTGGCGGAACCCATAACTGCCTGCCCTTGCCCGACCGCGATCTGCTGGTCGTGCTCGACGAGGCGGTACTCGATCATCAGGAGGACGGCGAGAAATTCATCTGGCTTTTCGATGTCCGCGAGCCGTCCAATCCGGTCAGCATCTCGACCTTTCCATCGCCCAGCGAGATTGGGTACCGGCAGAAACAGGGGCACTTTGGCCCGCATAATTTGCATGAGAACCGGCCGGGAAGTTTTGTCAGTTCGCGGCTGATCTTTGCGACTTATCAGAACGCGGGAGTGCGGGTATTCGACATGAGCGATCCGTACCGGCCAGTCGAAGTCGGGGCGTTTGTACCGCCGCAGCCGGCACAATTGATGGATCACCGTCCAAATCGGCCTAACGTGATTCAGTCTTCCGATGTATTCGTCGATGCCGAAGCGCTGGTGTATTCGACCGACTACAACGGGGGGCTCTACATTCTTGAGTTTCAGGGTTAAGCCGATGAACATGTGCTCAACGCGGGCGATTCATTCGCCTTCCCGTCCAATCTGCCGCATGCCTATTACAACCCGGGGGACGTTGTCGCGAGGGTCATCTGGTTCAACCCCCCCCAACGTTTTGACGACCGTCGTCTTTTCCCGCGGACTGCGTCCCAACTTCGTGGCCGGACGGCTTTGTTCGGGAGGTTTGCAATTTGGCGAGCGCCATACCAGCCCGAACGGTAGATCACCGTTTACCTCACCGCTTTGACGTCGAACCCGCTTTCATGGTGGTGCACCGTGTGCGGCTAGTTCAGAATGTCGTCGCTACCCAATTGCAACGGCACGAAGTTAGTCGAACGCACGTAATCCGGACGCGGCTTCTCCACATCGGCGGGACGATTCGCGACAGGGTTGTACACGATATACGCCTGCCAGCGGTCGTCACCGGAAAGATTATGGCCCGACGAATGCACGATGTTGGCATCGAAGAACACGACCGTTCCCGGCGAGCCCATGATCGGCACCGCTTTTGGATGCGTCGATAGAACTTCGAGCATCTTCGGCTTCGGCACGACGTAAAAGCGGTATCCGGTCGCGTCATCGAATGCGGGTTGCAGCGAGCCGAGCTTGTGGCTTCCAGGAATGAAGTACAGGCAGCCGCCCATTTCCGTCGGTTCATCGAGCATGACGAGCGCGGTAGTCATCGTCGGATTCGGCACGCCGTCGAGGTGCCACGTTCCGAAGTCCTGATGCCATTGCCATACTGAACCATCGATGGCGGTTTTCAGGTTGCACTTGGTGTGATGAATGTAGAGCGCCGGATCGTTCAATAGCTGCTGCGCCGGCTCGAGCAGTCGCGGCGCGCGCGATAGCGCGTGAAACACCGGCGATGCCGTCGGACTCTGCGTTTCGTGCACCTTGTAGATCGTCTTCGCAATGCCACCGTTTTTTTCGCGCACCAGATGATCGGTATCGATTTGCTGGATGCGCTTCAGCTCGCGCTTCATTTCCTGCACTTCCTCGCTGGACAGCAAGGACGGCAGCGCGACGAAGCCATCGCGCGCATAAGCGGTCAGTTGGGCATCACTGAGTTTCACGATGCATATCTCCTTGTTGATTGTTTGAAGATCGATCGTAGTGCCATCCGGAAGCGATGTAAAAGATATAATAAGTTCGCTTTCAGTACCTTAAAGGTATGACATGGAGCTTCGTCATCTGCGTTATTTTCTGGCTGTCGCGCAAACCCTGAACTTCACCAAAGCGGCCGAGCGTCTGCACATGGCGCAGCCGCCGCTGAGCCGCCAGATTCGCGAACTCGAAGAAGAATTGGGTGTGGAGCTGTTCGACCGGCGCGGCAAGCGCGTGGGATTGTCGTCGGCGGGAATGGTGTTTGCGGATCGCGCCCAGCGCATTCTGGCATCGGCGGATGCTGCCGTGATCGACTCACAGCGCGCGGCGCGCGGCGAGATTGGGCGCCTGGCGGTCGGCTTCTTCGAACACATCGCGTACACGCTGTTGCCCGCGCTCATTCGCGAGTTCCAGCAGCGTTTCCCCGATGTATCCATCGAGTTGCGCTGGTTCACGGCCGCCGAGCAGGTCAACGCACTCGCGCGCGGCGAAGTCGATGTCGCGTTCGTGCGCGCCGTGCCGCCCGAGACGAACCTGGCATCCACAATGATCCTCCGCGAGCCGTTCGTCATTGCTATTGCAAAGGACAATCCGCTTGCAGCGAGACGCACCATTTCGATCGTCGATTGCGCGACCATGCGCGTCATCAACTATCGCAAGGATGTCGCGCCCGACTATCACGCCATTATCAATCAGCTGTGCGCGCTGGGCGGCTTCACGCCATCGCCGTTATTCGAAATGGGGCAGATCTACGCATCGCTCGGACTCGTGAGCTCGGGATTCGGCATTGCGCTGGTGCCCGCCTCGGTCCAGCGTGTGCACATGGATAACGTGGTGTATCGGCCGCTTCGCGAACGCCATGCAGTGAGCGAATTGCTGCTCGCGTGGACGAATCCATCGCCGCCTGCGGTGTTGAGCGCGTTCGTGGAACTCGCGCGCGAGATTGCCGGCCGTCCCTGAAATGCGACCGCCCTCAACCTGTCGCCATCAGATTTGAACAATGTGACGCCTCTTGAAGCCATGGAATATTTTATCCGTGGACGGCAATCACTTACTCTACGACCTCGTTGTTCGGTGCCTCCGCTACCGAATCACGGGTGCGCTCATCTACGGCCCATCCCGGATTGGCTAGACCCGCGCCATCGAGTATGTACGCCTCTTGTTCGCCCGGAACTATCCGAAGGTAACTACGTACCACGCGCTCGGAGCCAGCTAGAAGCGATCGTCGCAAGAGTCGCGTGGAGATACCCAACGTATCTGCGAGCCTTCGAACATCGACGAATGCGCGACTGGGAGGCACCCCTCATAGGGATCGACCCGTGAAGCACGTGATTGTCAAAGCGGCCGCTCGGCTAAACAACCGCGCAGAGAATAGCCATCAACCGACACGCGAACGCGAGCGTCGCATGCGCGGCTTTCGGGACCCGAAACGCACACAGAAATTCCTTTCTTGCTTCGGGCCCATTCGGCAACATTTCGCGCTCAAGCGCCACCTGCTGCGCGCTTCACTCTATCGCAAACAACTCGCAATCCGGTTTGCTGCATGGTGCGAATTCGCGGAACTCGTCCAAAATCCGCCGACTGTTTTCTGACTAATCATCGCACCGGCTGTCGTGTCGTCTCACTCTCGGCAAGTTGGCAAAGCCCTTCGAACACGAGCTCACGGATGTTGACGGATTTCGACGGTTCATTCGGCGTCGAGGGATGCTCCATGCAGGGGCGCGCCAGGAGCGGCCGCCGAGACGAAATAGCCCGAGCGTGGCCGCGCCACGATCAAGCCCTGGCTTTCGAGCAAGTAGTACGCGCGAAACACCGTGGATGGACTGACGCCATAAGCGTCGCACGCAGCGCGAACCGCGGGGATGCGCGTGCCCGGCGGCAGGTCGCCACGCCGTATCAGGTCGCCGATTTGCGAGGCCAGCCGCTCATAACGTTTCGTCTTCGGCTCCCATGCGAGACGAGCTATATCGCGACTTAATCGATAGGCATCTACCTGATGCCACCCGTTGTCAACGCTCGTCCCGGGCACTTTCTGAAAGACGTCTGATACGTCTTTTTTGCGCGGATCTGCCCCTGTCGCTGCGTGCCGTTCACTGGCAAAGTGCGCTTCAAGTGCGTTTCCGTTCAAACCACCGAATTTGCCCGGAGGAGTCGCCTGCGCTTATAGGCGCTGTCCGGCTTCGACCGTCCAGGACCCTGGTAACTTGCGAAAAATGAGAGATCGATGTCCTTGGGTCTTGTAGGGAAACATTCGAAGCGTCGCCCGGTCGAGCCGCGGCGTTTCGATTTCATTCGCTGGACGGTAATACTTCTGCTGGCCACCGCAAGGCTATCGCTCGCACAAGCGGACACCGGCGCGGGCTCTTACACCGACATTAATGCCGAACACAGCTATTCCGGCATCACTGGCCTGCTGCCGAAAACGTTCGGCGAACCCGCGCCGGCAGCCGAGACATCCGTCCGGTTTGGCGCGGCGTGCGCACTTCCGATCTCGCTTTCCCTGATTCCGGCATCGCTCGCCGGTCCTGACGCCAGTCCGATATTTCCCCTCAACCATGTCTGCGATTCGCTGCGCGACGCATTCGCCGAGGGCAGCGAAAACGCGGTAAGCAGCGTTAGCGAACCGCCGCTTGCAAGGCTTGACTGGAGTGCGCCGTCGCAGACCTTTCTCTTCACGCTAGAGCGTCGCCTCGAGTCTCCCGCCTTCGGACTGGCGCCCGGTAACAACAAGGGCTCCGTCACTCGCATAGAGGACCAGCCATTTGGACTCGCACAAGAAACGCTTACGGCTGATGACAGCGCTTGCTCACTGGGACCTTCGTGCAATACCAAACGTCTCTCGATGACCGGCCAGGACCAAACCCCGCCTGCTGGCCGGACCCCATTCGCCCCGCCCTCCACGACCAGATCGAACGCCTTGGCCCGTGCCTGGAGTGGTCTGCTTTGGCCGTTCCTGCTTGCGCTCGTTGCTGCCGTGGGATGGCTGCTGTGCAAACGCTGGCGCCGCTACGACCAAGCCCTGATACACGCAGCGCGAGCTGGACTCAGGCGTCGCGAGTTTCATCTCGAATATCAACCCGTGGTGAGCTTGAGACACGGCAGATGCGTGGGGGGCGAGGCGTTGCTGCGATGCCAACGTGGCGATATCACGATTTGGTTCACCGAAGAGGCGCTCGCCGCATGGCGCCCCGCCAAGACCGGAGCCCGTGGCAGACAGCAGGAATATTCCGATCTCGCGATAGAAACCGCCTTGTTCATCCGCCAGGTCTTTCATTTGCCGCTACGCCAGACCGAAGGTTTCATGAACTCGCTTAGCCGCATCATGAAGGCCATCATCAGCATTCCTGACTACAGCAGCATTTCCAAACGCAGCATTTCAATACCCATGCACGTCCTGAGCCAGGCGATGGACTCGGGTAGTCTCGTGATCGTTGATTCCACCGGACTCAAGGTCTACGGTAAAGATGAATGGCATCAGGAGAAGCATGATGTTCCGGCTCGCCGGACCTGGCGCAAACTCCATCTTGCGATCCACGAACACCTTCAAGTTCTTGTCTGCGAGCTCACCACGCCGGACGACGGTGACCCCTCGGCCGTGGCGGATCTGCTCACCCAAATTGTCACCCCGTTTGAGACCTTCATCGGTGAAGGCGCCTGCGATGTCGAGCCGGTTTCGCAAGCTGTTCTGAACCACCAACCCAACGCTCAAGTGGTCATTTACCCGCACAAGACGGCCGTGCTCTCAACTGCTGGCGATACGCAGCGAGACCACCATATTGAGGGCATGGCACAACAAAGGCGCCTCCCCTGGCAGCGCATCACGGGCTACAACCTGCGCAACTATGCCGAGCTTGCGATGCAACGCCACCAGCGCATTTTCGGCAACACCATGAAGGCGCGAGCACTGCCGCAGCAGAAAACCGAGGCATGGATCAGTGTGTCCGCACTCAACGGAATGACCAATCTCGGTCAAGCCAGAGGGATTTATTTACTTTGAGTAAGTAAATAAAAAAAGGAAAAAATTAAACGAACTGGGAAGTAATCCACTTTTATGACAGTCACCGTCTTGTAGGTACAGGTTTCAGGCCGTCTCGTTTATGCATCGGGAAGAAACGTTTCGCAGCGGCGACGCACGTTAGCGAGGTCCGCTTGCCGGTTCCTTCTCGTATGTAGTAGTGCAAATGGATTACGGAAGCGGTCCAGTATAAACACGCCTGTCGTATTGGTGTCCTGCAGTTGCAATGCTAGCAGTCACAGTTCGAACACACACACAACACATGTCAATGCCGAGGCGACTCATGAATAAAATCTATAGCACGGTTTGGAACAAGGCGTTGGGCCAACCGGTGGTGGCCTCGGAGTTGGCCACCAATAAAATGTCAACGACGCCCGCGATCGCTGTAGGAGTCACAGCGTTCTTTAACGCTATGCGGATCAAGCGACTGCCGCTGGTTGCCATGTTGGTCGCTGTCGGTTGCGTCTCGATATCGTCGACCGCATTCGCGGGAACCTGTGTCCAATTGGATGCAATTGGGACTAGCTCAGCTGCAGGGACCGGCGCCTCTTATGCGGCAACGTGCGGTTCCTTTTCTATCGCGATCGGGGCCGGTAGCGGCGCTAACGCAACCAACTTTGGGGTAGCGGTTGGCGACGCAGCTGTTTCAACCGGTACTAATTCAGTGGCGATTGGGCGGCAAACGACAGCCACCGGCGCGCAGAGTTCGGTTTTGGGTCAGGGTTCACAGGCAACCCAGACCAATGCGACGGCGATAGGCAGCGCCACGCGTGCGACCGGAGTGGGGGCATCGGCTTTTGGCTTTTCAGCGCAGGCGACCGGTGCAGGCTCTGTGGCGCTCGGTAGTTCGGATACGACAGCTGAGGGTGGTGCAAAATCGCCGGCTACGGCCGCTGCGCCGGCTGCCTCCGGGATTCGCGCCATTGCGGTTGGGGCCGGTTCGAATGCCTCGGGGAGTTCGTCGATCGCCGAGGGTGACGGTGCGGTGACAGGCGCCAACAACAACGCCATAGCGATTGGGACTACGGCAACGACAGGCAGCACCAATGCCATCGCGATCGGACTGGCTGCTCAGGCGGTTGGTGGAAACGCCGTTGCGCTGGGTCAGTCGTCGCAGGCGCAAACCGCCTCCTCGGTTGCAATCGGCGACGCAGCAGTGGCCACAGGCGGCAAAGCGGTCTCTATCGGCGCTGCCAATACCGCTAGCGGCAATGGTGCGGTCGCCATCGGCGATCCGAATTCGGCCACCGGGACGGGGGCAGTAGCAATGGGCGCCAACAACACGTCCAACGGCCAGGGCGCGCTTGCGCTCGGCAATGCCAACACGTCGACCGGCCAGGGCTCCGTGGCGCTGGGCAACGCGAGCAATGCGGGGGCGGCCGGTGCGGTGGCTTTGGGCGATACTGCAGTCGCCACTAACACCAATGATGTAGCACTGGGTTCGCACTCGACGACAGCGGCACCGCATGCCGGCGTGACCGCCCAGTTCGGCGGAACAGCGGCTGGTGTAGAGGCGGCTGCTTCGACCAATGGTGTGGTCTCCGTGGGCGCAGCTGGTACTGAACGGCAAATCCAGAATGTGGCAGCAGGCGTGATTTCCTCCACCAGCACCGATGCCATAAACGGCTCGCAGCTCAATACAGTGGTCACCGGTGTCAACAACCTCGGCACGTCGACGGCGAGCACATTAGGCGGTGGCGCCAACTATAGCCCGGCTACCGGCACTATCACTGGCTTTAGTCAACCGATCGACAGCGTCAGCACGACTGGGGCCGTGACTGGACCCACAGCGCAGACGACAGTTGCCGGTGCGTTGACGGCGCTCAATGCGAATGTTGATAACACGGCGAATATCGCGGTCAAGTACGACGAGGCTGGAGGCAACAAGATCACCTTGGGTGCGACCGGAGGAGCGGGTGCGGGGGCGCCGGTGACGATTACCAATCTCGCGCCGGCTGCATTGAACCCCACGAGCACGGATGCGGTAAACGGCTCGCAGTTGGACGCGACGAACACGAATGTGACGAATTTGGGCGATACCGTTTCGAACATTAACAACGGCGCCGGTATCAAGTACTTCCATACGAATTCGACGAGCGCAGACTCCAATGCTGTCGGAACCGACTCGACGGCCATCGGCCCGACAGCAACGGCAAACGTCAATGCATCGATTGCCCAGGGATCGGGTGCAGTGGCAGGCGTGTTGAGCAATCCGACCGACACACAGGATGTGGCAATTGGTCCACTTGCTCTCGCCACCAACGGGCAATCGTTAGCGGTTGGTGCGGGAGCCACCGCGACGGGCGCACAATCGGTTGCGCTGGGTGGTGCAGCCAGTGCCTTGGGCACTCAGGGCATCGCCATCGGCGAAACCGCGAGTGTCACGGCGGCCGGTACAGGCGGCGTCGCAATCGGCGACGGCGCGACCACGTCTGGTAATAGTGGTGTGAGCATCGGGGTCGTCAGTCAAAGCCTGGGAGCCAACTCTGTAGCGCTCGGCAATGGAGCCACGGCGAACAATGCCCGTGACGTCGCGCTTGGCGCGGGTAGCACGACCGCAACGGCGGTGGGTACTGCCAGCGTCACGGTCGGCGCAACCACGTTTTCGGGCTTCGCTGGCACCACGCCAACCAGCACGGTAAGCGTGGGCGTGCCCGGTACCGAGCGCACGGTTACCAACGTCGCAGCGGGTCGAATCAGTGCCACAAGTACCGATGCCGTCAATGGCAGCGAATTATTCGCTACCAACACGGTGGTCGATACGTTGAACACCGCTGCGAACGGCGGTGGCATCAAGTATTTCCACGCCAATTCGACGCTCGCGGATTCGACGCCAACCGGTCTGAATAGCGTGGCAATCGGGCCGGTGGCAAATGCGGTTGGGGTCAACAGCGTAGCCGAGGGTAACGGCGCAACTGCGAACAACGCCGATGACGTGGCGATCGGATCGAGCTCCTTGAGCTCCGCGACGACGGCAACAGCCGGGGCAACAATCGGTGGAACCAACTATGCTTTTGCGGGTGCCACGCCAGATGGGGCCTTCTCGGTGGGCTCGGTGGGTCACGAGCGACAGGTACAGAACGTCGCGGCTGGGCAGCTCGACGCTGCTAGCACGGATGCCGTGAATGGATCGCAGTTATTCGCGAGCAACCAGGCGATCGACAGCTTAGCGAGCACGGTGGCCGCCGACGCGACACACTACTACAGCGTTAATGACAGCGGCACGCAGGGCGGCAACTATAACAACGACGGTGCCACAGGTACGAATGCGCTTGCTGCAGGCGTAGGCGCCTCGGCTACGGGAGTGAGCAGCACAGCGGTGGGCAAAAATACCCAAGCGACCAGTCAAAGTTCAACTGCCGTGGGTGACGGTGCGGCCGCAACGGGTATAGGCAGTGCGTCATTGGGTAGTGCCGCGCTAGCTTCCGGCAATGGCTCAACGGCTCTCGGTGCCACCTCAACGGCATCTGGCATGTCAAGTACTGCTATAGGTATCAACACGCTCGCTGCTGGCGCTAATTCAGCGGCGTTCGGACAGGGTTCGGTGGCTAGCGGTTCGTTCGCTCTCGCCGCGATGAACAATGCGAACGCATATGGCAATAACGCCATTGCCATCGGTCTAAATAGTACGGCGGGTGCTGCTGGGTCGACAGGAGACCAAAACGATGTGGCCATTGGTAGTGGCGCTACGGCGACGGGGGGCAGCGCCGTTGCGTTGGGCTTTACCTCGACCGCCGGTGCCGCAGCAACAGTGGCGATCGGCAATGCGAACTCGGTGGCGGCGACGGCTGGCTTGGGTTCGACGGCGATCGGGTTTAACTCGATTGTGAACAGTGGCACGGGAGCCGTGGCGATAGGCAATCGGCAATTGGCGAGCGGTAATGGCGCGGTTGCGATCGGCGATCCGAACAGCGCGACCGGCACGGGCGCGGTGACAGTGGGCGCGAACAATACCGCGAACGGTCAGGGTGCGATAGCGCAAGGCAACAGCAACACGGCAACGGGTCAAGGCTCGGTTGCGCTCGGCAACACATCGTCGGCGACGGGCGCAGGGTCGCTCGCCTTCGGCGATGGCGCGGCGGCGAACAACGCGGGCGATGTAGCGCTGGGTAGCGGTTCGGTCACCACCGCTGCGGTAGGCACAGCCAGCGGCACGATCAACGGCACCACCTACGCTTACGCGGGCGCTAGCCCGACGAGCACGGTGAGTGTGGGCAGTGCAGGCAACGAGCGCACTGTGACCAACGTGGCCGCAGGTCAGGTGAGTTCCACCAGCACCGACGCGGTCAACGGCTCGCAGCTCTACGCGACCGATCAGGCGGTTGATAGTTTGGCAACGACGGTGACGGCCAACAAAACGCACTATTACAGCGTCGATGACGGCGGCACGCAGGGCGGCAACTACAACAACGATGGCGCGACAGGGCTTGATGCGTTGGCGGCCGGGGTGAATGCCACGGCGAGCGGCGCAAGCAGTTTTGCCGCCGGCAGCGGGGCAATAGCGCAGGCGGACAATTCAGTCGCACTTGGATCACAGGCGAACGTCTCGGTGGCCGGAGGAGTCGCTATCGGTTCCGGGTCAATCTCCGACCGCGCGGTCCTGTCGGGTGTCGGCTCCATCACCAACGGTACGTACTCGATTCCGTTCAACACCTCCGACGAAACCTTGTTGGGCGCGGTGTCCGTTGGTAGTGCCAGCGGGAACACGTATCGGCAACTGACCAATGTCGCCGATGGTACACAGCCGCAAGACGCAGTCACCGTCAGGCAGCTTGGGGGAGCACTGTCGTCGCTCGCCGCAACAGGCACGATGTACTTTCACGCAAACTCGACCGCGGCGGATTCGTTGGCGGTCGGTGCAGAGTCGATTGCTGTCGGACCGACGACGGTCGTCAACGGCGACAACGGTGTGGGGGTCGGCAATGGTGCGATCGTTGATTCAACGGCGCCGGGCGGAGTCGCCATTGGTGAACAAGCGAATTCCGCTCAGGCGGACGCGATCGCAATCGGTAGTGGTGCGGTGGCGAGTGGCGCGCAGTCGCTTGCACAAGGCGCAAACGCGAGCGCGACTAATGCTGGCGGCGTAGCTTTGGGTTCGGGCGCACAGAGTAGTGCCATTGATGCAGTGGCACTTGGCGCAGGGGCAACCTCAACCTTTACGAGCAGCGTCGCTCTCGGTGCTGGTTCGGTCACAACTGCCGCGATAGGTACGGCGAGTGAGACGATCAGCGGCACAACCTATGCATACGCCGGCGCCAGCCCGACTAGCACCGTAAGTGTGGGCAGTGCGGGCAATGAGCGCACGGTGACCAACGTGGCGGCAGGCCGCGTGAGCGCCGGCAGCACCGACGCCGTGAACGGTTCGCAGTTGTATGCGAGTGACCAGGCGATTGACAGCCTGTCCACCGCAGTGACCACCAACAAGACGCACTACTACAGCGTCAATGACGGCGGTACCCAAGGCGGCAACTACAACAACGACGGCGCCACTGGCGCCAACGCGCTCGCAGCCGGTGTGGCGGCCAGCGCTACCGGCGACAGCAGCACCGCCCTGGGCCAGGGTGCGGTGGCAAATAATGTCAATGACGTGGCTCTGGGTAGTGGTTCCATCACGAGCGCCGCGGTAGGCACAGCCAGCGGCACGATCAACGGCACCACCTACGCTTACGCGGGCGCTAGCCCGACGAGCACGGTGAGTGTGGGCAGTGCAGACAACGAGCGCACTGTGACCAACGTGGCCGCGGGTCAGGTAAGTTCCACCAGCACCGACGCGGTCAACGGCTCGCAGCTCTTCGCGACTGATCAGGCGGTCGATAGTTTGGCAACGACAGTGACGGCCAGCAAGACGCACTATTACAGCGTCAATGACGGCGGTACCCAAGGCGGCAACTACAACAACGACGGCGCGACGGGGCTTGATGCGTTGGCGGCCGGGGTGAATGCCATGGCGAGCGGCGCAAGCAGTTTTGCCGGCGGCAGCGGGGCAATAGCGCAGGCGGACAATTCAGTTGCGCTTGGATCGCAGGCGAATGTCTCGGTGCTCGGAGGAGTTGCTATTGGTTCTGGATCAGTGTCCGACCGTGCAATTCTCTCGGGCGTCGGTTCAATCGCGAACGGTACTCACGCGATTCCCTTCAACACTTCCGATGAAACCTTGTTGGGCGCAGTGTCCTTCGGCAGCGCAACGGGAAATGCGTATCGTCAGTTGACTAACGTCGCTGACGGCACGCAAGCGCAAGATGCGGTCACCATCCGGCAGCTTGCTGGTGCCTTGTCATCATTCGCTGTCACCGGTTCGATGTACTTTCACGCGAACTCGACCAAGGCAGATTCGTTGGCGGTGGGAACGGATTCGATCGCGGTCGGACCGACGACGGTTGTCAACGGCGATAACGGCGTGGGGGTCGGCAATGGTGCGATCGTTGATTCAACGGCGCCGGGCGGAGTCGCCATTGGTGAACAAGCGAATTCCGCTCAGGCGGACGCCGTCGCAATCGGTAGCGGTGCGGTGGCGAGCGGCGCGCAGTCGCTCGCACAAGGCGCAAACGCAAGTGCGGCGAATGCCGGCGGCGTAGCTCTGGGTTCGGGCGCACAGAGTAGCGCCATCGACGCAGTCGCAATTGGCGCAGGGGCAACCTCGACCTTTGCGAACAGTGTCGCCCTCGGTGCGGGTTCCGTCACCACCGTCGGAGCGTTGAGCAACTACATCGCTTACGGGCTCAGCACCCCCCAGTCTTCGGTAGGTGAGGTCAACGTAGGTAATCGTCAGATTACAGGCGTTGCCGCCGGGATGGCCGGTACCGATGCGGTCAATGTGAGTCAACTCAACGCAGTCACCACGCAGTTGACCACGCTGATAAATAATCAAAACGGGGGCAACGGTGGTTTCCCGTCCACCCCTGGGTCTTCAACCCCACCTGCATCCACTGGATCGAATTCGTCGGCGGGCGGACAAGGTGCGGTGGCTTCCGGCTCTAATAGCACGGCGGTGGGCAACAGCTCCACAGCCTCCGGTAACGGATCAACCGCAGTGGGTCAGGGAGCAACGTCCACTGGCGGCAACTCCGTTGCGATCGGTGCGGGTAGTAACGACGGTGGGCGAACGAATGTGGTTTCCGTAGGAACGGCTGACACGCCACGACAAGTCACTAACGTCGCACCGGGAACAGACGGCACAGACGCGGTCAACGTGAATCAACTGAACGCCAACCTGTCCCAGGCCAATGCCTACACAGATGCCCGCGTCAATCAATTGCAGCAAGGCATCAACTCTACAGCCCGCAACGCGTATTCAGGCATAGCGGCCGCGACCGCACTGACCATGATTCCCGAAGTGGACAAGGGGAAGACCCTATCACTGGGGATCGGCACGGCCAGCTTTCAGGGTTACCAGGCAGTTGCGATCGGGGGCACGGCACGCATAACGGAAAACATTAAGGTTAAAGCTGGCGTCGGAATGAGCTCGGCAGGCGATACCGTGGGCTTCGGCGCGGCAATGCAATGGTAGGCCGTTGCGAGTGAGGCACCGCACCCGTGCCTCACTTTCTCTTAGACATGCAACTACCTACTACCCTATGGAGCAAATGATGAACCGATTGACCCTCCCAGCCTCGCTGGTCGCAATTGCAGTTGTCGTCGCCGGGTGTTCGGCTGCCTCGGGCCCAACATTCAACGCCTACTCGATAGACACGGGTGATGGAGCCAGGACATACCGGGTCGAGTGTGGCGGGATATTCGAATCGGCGGCTACTTGTACGAAGATCGCTGAGCGCATCTGCGGAAAGAAATCAGTTCAGCCTATCCAAAAGATTGATCGTCTTCGCTCGGCCGATGACTCCACGACCGCCCCCCGGGCTTTGATCTTCAAATGTGAGGCTCCGACAGTGGAAGCTGCGCCGGTGTCGAATGTACAGGAGGCGCCAAGGATAGAGGAGTTCACACTGCAAACGGATGCGCTGTTTCCATTCGATAGATCAAGTCTCGATTCCATGTTACCGGCAGGAAAAGCGGAGCTCGACAAGGCAATCGAGCGGATCAACAGCTATAAGGAGGCAACCGAAATAACGATCATTGGGCACACAGATCGCATAGGCCCTGCGACTGTGAATCAGGCTTTGTCACTTGCCCGAGCCGATACCGTGCGGGCTTATCTCGTCGCCCACGGCGTGGATAGCAGTTACATTATTCACACGCAAGGCGTGGGATCCAGTCAACCGATATCGCATTGTCCGAATGGACCTTCCACAACGTTAATAGCTTGCCTGCAGCCAGATCGACGCGTGTCGGTTGTGGTGCATGGACCAAACTGACGCGTCGAATTAGCACAGCACGTCCGTTGATTCTCACGGTTTCGGCCCAGCAATAGGGAGTCGGTTACACACTCCTTGCCTGAGCTCACATGCACGCATTGCAACGAATCAGTTTTAAAAGGAGCAGAGAAATGCAAAAACGATTGGCGGCTGAATTCCTCGGGACGTTTTGGCTCGTACTAGGGGGATGTGGAAGCGCGGTGCTGGCGGCGGCATACCCGAAACTCGGAATTGGGTTTACCGGGGTCGCGTTGGCGTTTGGCCTGACGGTCTTGACTATGGCTTATGCGCTCGGCCATATCTCGGGCGCGCACTTCAATCCTGCCGTGACGATGGGCCTGTTCGTGGGCGGGCGATTTTCTGGGAGAGACGTCATTCCGTATATTGTTGTACAGGTCATTGGTGCGATTGCAGCGGGCGCGGTTCTGTATCTGATCGCAAGCGGACAGCAGGGGTTTGATGCTGCCAGCAGCGGATTCGCTTCGAACGGATATGGCGAACATTCACCGGGCGGTTTCTCGCTTGCAGCAGCAGCGCTGACCGAACTGATCCTCTCGGCGTTCTTCCTGATTGTGATCCACGGCGCGACCGACAAGCATGCGCCCGCGGCGTTTGCTCCGTTGACTATCGGGTTGTGCCTGACCTTGATTCACTTGATCAGCATCCCGGTCACGAACACGTCGGTGAATCCGGCACGCAGCGTTGGGGTAGCCCTTTTTCAGGGGGGCTGGGCTCTACAGCAGTTATGGCTTTTTTGGTTAGCTCCGTTTGCGGGGGGGATATTGGGCGGCCTAATTTATCGTTTTCTACTGCAGACCGCTCCTGCCACAGTTCCTTATGCCGCAACGTTCGAGGGCAGTCAGTCTCACTAACCGCAGCGACCGCTACGCGATTTGAACTGGTTCCGTAGCCCGGCGCAGACACGAAACATTGCCTGGTTCTGCATCTCGCCACACGGAGAGCTAATGAAATGGCCACTTATCTTGAATTGAAACAGAAAGCCCGCGAACTCGACGAGTTAATTCAACAGGCGCGCTGCAACGACTTTAATGCGGTCCTCGAAGAAGTCAGGTTACGGGTAGCGGAATTTGACTTTACACCCGCGGATGTTTTTGGCAACTTGGAAGACCGGCGCCGCAAGCGGTCTAACAAACGACCACGCTATCGCGATCCAGTGAGTGGGATGGAATGGAGCGGTTGGGGGCGGCAGCCGTTTTGGATCAAAGGAAAAGACCGGAAGCAGTTCGAGATACGGGACAAGTCGCAAAGTGACCAATCGTGACTGTTTTTTCGCCCACAGGATGATGGAAGTGACGCTGACGAAGCAGCGGTCCGGGTTGTTCAATCCAGATTCGTCTGGAATGGTAGGTGAATGAAAACGTTCAGTTAGTCTGAACTCGGCGCGTGCGTGCGCTGCAGATTTTCTGCCTTAGCCGATTGAGTCACTTGACCGCTAGACCGCTACATCAAGTTCGCTGTGAAGTGCTGCGCAATTTTTTGCTAGATCGTCGAGCATGCGTATGCGGATGGACTGATAGGGATGTAACACAAACAAAAGGAGAAGCCCTTGAAACGACTGTTTACTCAACTTGCCACTGCAACGACGCTAGCGGTGGTGGCAACACTTCCGACCGTCGCCGCAGCGACGCAACCTGGAACCTCCGCTGACGAACTGCTGCATGACGCGAACGACGCGTTGCAGCAGATTGATGCAGCTCACTACGAGGCCGTGTGGGACAGTGCGGCCCCGTTCCTCAAGGCGAAAATCGACAAGGCCCAATTCGTGGTCGATATTCAGAAGACCCGTCAGTCGCTGGGAATGATCAAGACGCGGGACTGGTCGTCGGTCACGCGTCTTCAGCACGCTGGCGCTGGAAGCATTCCGGACGGGTTGTACGCCAACGTGGACTTTTCAACGGCTCTCTCGGACGGACGGGTTATTTTTGAACTACTGAGCTTCCAATTGGAAAGCGACGGGCGCTGGCGTTTTACCGGTTATGTTCCGCGGCAATCGCAGGGCACGGCCGCAGCGGTTTTGTCGCATTAGCGATGCTGCAGTAAAGTTGGCTCTGTCGCGCTAAGCCGATCATGTAAAATTCGCAACCGAAATTGAGGCGACCACGATGGCCATGACGTGGTAGGACGCCGCGCACGACGTTACCGCCGGGGATCGCGAAAGTGCTGAAGCGACTGCACTATCCGCTGGATGTGATCTTGCTGTGTGTGCGGTGGTACGTGGCCTACTCGCTAAGCCTTCGCAATCTCGAAGAGATGATGGCTGAGCGCGGCTTTGAGGTTGACCATTCGAGCGTGCATCGCTGGGTCATCAAGCTCGTAACGTTATTCGAGAAAGCCTTTCGCAAGCACAAACGTCCGGTGGGTGAGAGCTGGAGGATGGATGAAACCTGCGTCAAGGTGCGCGGCCAGTGGAAGTACTTGTATCGTGCAGTGGATAAGGCCGGTAATACGGTCGATTTCCTGTTGCGGGCGCATCGCGACAAGGCTGCTGCGCGCTGCTACTTTGAAAAGACCATCGATCGCAACGGCGCGCCTGAGACCGTGACCATGGATAAAAGCGGGGCCAATCTCGCCGCCCTCCAGGCCATCAACGCCGAGCGGGAAATGCTCATCAGGGTCCGACAGATCAAGTACCTGAATAACATCGTCGAGCGGGATCACCGGGCAATCAAACGCCGAACCAGGCCCATGATGGGCGTCAAGGATTTCCAGTGTGCCCGCATTATCCTCTCAGGTATTGAGACAATGCACATGATCATAAAAGGCCAGATGGCGGACGACGGTGCATCCGCGTAGGAAACCATTCCTCTCCTTGTTCACGGCTCGTATCACGGCTCAGGTACGGGCCGCATACGTTACGCAGCCAAGGGCGGTGACGACCAGAACACTATGCCACCAGATACCCACCATCGACCGGGACGATCGCGCCTGTCATGAAGGCCGCCGCCGGCGAACACAAGAAAGCAACGACTTGCGCGACATCGTCAGGCTGGCCCCAGCGTTTCATTGGCGTGCGATCGAGGATAGCTTGCGAACGATGGTCGTCGGCCTGTAGGGCTTGCGTCAAGGGCGTCGCGATCCAGCCGGGAGCCACTGCATTCACGCGGATGCCGTCGGCCGCGTAGGCGATCGCAAGCGACTTCGTCAATTGCACAATGCCGCCCTTGCTCGCGCTGTACGCCGGTACAAGTCCACCGCCGAAAAAACTGAGCATCGATGCCGTGTTTACGATCGTCCCACCGTTCGCCTTGAGTCGTTCGCGAGCCGCGGCGCACACGCGCATCGTGCCGCTAAGGTTCACGGCGATCACGCGCTCGAATACATCGATTTCGAGCTCGTCCCCGCGTCGGATCATTCCTGCGCAATTGATGAGCATATCGATCGAGCCTGCGCGCTCGACGAGGGCCGCGACGCTCGCATCGTCGCTGACGTCCAGTTCGACGGCATCGATGCCTGGTCCGAGCGCCTCGCGCTGGGAATCGGTTGGAGCAATCCCGCCCACGACCACGCGGGCACCAAGGCGAGCAAAGCGCTGCGCGATGCCTGCACCGATGCCCTGGGTCCCGCCCGTCACGACGGCGGTCTTGCCTTTGAAAAGATCAGTTTGAAAGGTCATGTTGGTTAGGAAGAAAAATCTGAAACAGCGGCAGGGGAGACAGCAGTTTCACTGTCCTCTATCTTCGTTCTAACGATGAACATATAAACCAGCGCGGCAGCAAATGCGACCGCTGCGCTGATCAGGAACGCGTTGACGAAGGAGTGGGTCCGGTCCACGACGATGCCGGTGACAAACGGTGCAAACGATCCGCCGAAATAGCCGCCGAAATTCTGGATGCTGGCAAGCGACGCCACCATGTGACGGGGCGCCGCGACCGTCGCGAGCGCCCAGCACGCGCCGCTCGCCAGATTGACGAAGTACATCGCGGCGCAGAGGTACACCATCGCGAGCGTCAGGTTGGGCGTGAACGCAGCCGGCACGGTGAAGAGCGCCGCGCCGACGAGGCCAACGCAGATCGGCCACTTGCGGCTTCTCATGGGCGCCATGCCGCGTGCCATCAGACCGTCGGCCACGAAGCCGCTCGACAGCATGCCGAGCGTGCCGAACAGATAAGGGATCGAAACGAGCCACCCGGTGCTGGCGATGGAAAGGTGACGCTCGTGTTCGAGATACGCGGGCAGCCAGGTGAGATAGAGCCACACCATGTAGATCACGCCCATGTTGCCGAAGATCATGCCCCACGTGGTCGACTTGCTGAAAAGGCCGCGCCACTCGCGCATCGTCATGCGGCGTTCGACGCGCTGTTCTGGTTCGCCGTCAGTCAGATAGGCGATCTCGTCGCGCTCGAGCGGGACCTTGCGGCGGTCGCGATAGACGAGATACCAGCCGATCGATACGGCAATACCGAGCACACCCATGACGATGAACATCGTGCGCCAGCCGAAGACCAGCAGGAGCGCGGTGAGCACGGGTGGAGCAAGAGCGGGGCCGATGGTCGACGACGTGATGAAGATGCCCGTTGGCCGGCCACGCTCGTGCACGCCGAACCACTCGCTGACGACTTTGGCGCCAGCGGGAAAATTTGGCGCTTCGCCAAGCCCGAGCGCCACGCGCGCGACGAGGAATTGCGGCAGACTAGACACTAGGCCGCCACAAAGCTGCGCGCTCGACCAGACGAACATGCCAAGGCCGAGCATCACGCGCGCGCCGAAGCGATCGAGCAACATGCCGATGGGCAATTGCGAGAACGCATAGGCGAACGAGAATGCTGACAGCAGCAGGCCCATCTGCGACGCCGACAGTCCCAGCTCCTGGCTCACGGAATGGTTGGCTATCGAGAGGGTGCTTCTATCGAGGTAATTGACGATGCCGGCAAGCGTCAGGAACGCGATGGCAACGACCTGAATGTGCTTTAGGCGCGGGGATTTCAGAAGCATGGTGTCTCCTCCGATGCTTTTCGTAACTTTGAGGACGTCTGTTGTTATCGACGGGAAGGGCGAGAGTTACCGGATGAACTGGTCGACGAAGTCTTCACCGAGTCCGACCGATGCAAAGTGTTTGCGACACATGTCGACCTTGGTGAAAACGTCTTCGTAGCCGGTGTAATTCCCGTACGGGTCGCAATAGAACATCACGCCATTGACCTGGAAATAGGTGATCATTTCTTCCACGTCTTCAGGCACATAAAGCGTATGGGTTTCACCGGGAGGCTCGAATACATAGCTGCCCTCGGTCGCTTCCCAATCGTGTTCGAGATAACGCCAACGGCCCTTGAGGACCATGCCATGCACGGCTTGCGGATGCCGGTGACGGCTGAGCACGCCCGATTTGCGCACGCGCAGGAGGTTCATCCAATATCCCGTCGAAACATTCAGACAAAGCGGACGGAACCAGACGTTCTCGGCTTGCGGAACCCAGAGGCGTTCGTCGGTAGGAATCGCCGATTCAACGACGATCTCCTTTGCCGCTTCCTTGGGGAACGGCAATTGATACGGCGTCATTGCATCCGCCGAAGGTTTGGCTACAGCCATGCGTTGCCTCTTGGTTACTGTTACTAATAGGAAATGTCGATCGCGGCCCGTACGGGGGGAGCCGGTTTTAACGGATCGAAGGAAAATCAAAGCGACGCCCGATATCTCACCGCGACGCGGCTCCACCGCGACCCTCAGCGCATCGCGCCGGAGCCGCGTCGCGGCTGTTACTTCGCTGCCCGCTTGTTGCCAATCACGGCCCGTGAATAGGGTCCGAGAACAGGACCATCGCCTGCGACCGTAGTCCGGCGAAACACCCGGCGATACTTGCTCATATCGTAGGCTTCCGCTTTATGCAGCATCGTCCGGTTGTCCCAGACGACGAGATCGCCCTTTTCCCACTCATGGAAGTACGTGAACTCCGGCTGCGAGATGTGCTCGAGGAGTTTCCTGTGAAGTGCCTGACCTTGCTCGAGCGGCAAGCCGCTGACTTCATTTCCCGCATTTGCAGTGAAATACAACGAACGCTCGTTGCCGCGGTCCGGATGCACGCGCACCAGCGGCTGGCTGACCGGGGGTACGCTTTCCTTCTCATGCTTTGAAACTGGCGGCAGTTCGGGGAACAACCGGCGGCCGAATTCGTAAGTGTGAACCATGTGCAGCGGCTCGATTTCGTCCTTGAGCGAGTCGGGCAGGGCGGCGTACGCCTTGATCATGTTCGAGAAACCGGTGCGTCCGCCCGGTGCGCCTTTGGGCATGACCTCGATTCCGTAGAGCAACGAGACGAATGCCGGGACATATCGATAGGAACTGTCGGTATGCCAGCGTGCATTGACTTTCTGGAAGATCACGCGGAAATCCGTTTCGGGCAGGCTCTGTCCGTCAGCAGAGACGTTCGCCACGTGATACACCGTGGCAGCAGCCACCGTCTTGTCTTCTTCCGGGAAATCTTCGAGCGGACCCCATTGTTTCGAGAACTCGATCTGCTGCGCCTCGCTCAACGCCTGTTTGCGAAAGCACAGCACACCGTATCGCCCAATTGCTTTTTTCAATTCGTCGATGGTCTCGGCGTTCAACCGTTGCGTGAGATCCAGCCCCGTTACCTCGGCGCCGAGGGCGTCGCCCAATGGTGAAATTACATAGTCCGTGACTGCTGTCGTTTGCTCCATCGTTTTCTCCAAAAGTGCCTCGTTTGTAGTGGCATGTCACTGGCATGCCACGAATGGAGGCGATAATAAAACGTCGTTAGGAGTGAGGGCAACGGGGAGTTAACCCTTAGCGATGCAGCATGACGATGGGAATCAGGAGGTATCGGAGACGATTGGATTAGCCGCGGCTATGGTGGTGCGGCAGCGTGGCGTGCGCGAATTCGACCAGATAATCGATCAGTTGATTTGACGCCGCGCCTGCAAGCGCTGGATCGCCCGAAGCAATTGATTCGACGAGATGGCAGTGAATCGGACCAATTTCGGCCAGAGCCGTATGTTCGTCGTGGTGATAGAACCAGAAACGGCGCGACACCGTGTGCAGCATGGAGGCTAGCGCCGCCGCCGTACCATTTCTCGCCGCTTTCGAGAGCAGCTGGTTCAGCTCGGCGTCGAGCCGCAAGAACTCGCGCACGTCGTTGTTGGCGACTGCTTTTTGGGTGAGCGCGAGGTTATCGATGAACGACGTGCGTTCCGACACGCTCGAGCGCTTCGCGGCGGCAGCGCTCAGCAGGCGGTCCAGTTCACGCCGGGTTTCGAGCACTTCGAACTGGCGGCGGACATCAATGGTCGTCACGACGACGCCGCGCCGCGGAATGATCTCCACGAGATATTCCCGCGCCAGCCGCTGCAGGGCTTCGCGGATTGGCGTGGTGCCAATGCCGAGTTGGCGGCTGAGTATCGATTCGGAAACGAGCGAGCCGGGTGCCAGGTCCAGCGTAACGATCATTTCCTCCAGCCGCCGATACGCCTCCTGATTAAGCGTGGTGCCCACTCGCTGCACCGGTTCGGCGGCAGAGGCGGCTTCATTCGTGTCCGTGAGGTGCTGCACAGCCCAAGTCTCCCAATGGCAAGCGGTAATCTGGTTTGGTGTTTCGCGAGATGCTTGCGTTAACCCATAGCTTACCTGAGCAGGAATTTAGACAGGCGTTGGCCCGGGTGTGCGGCGACGGCAAGCGCCGTCGTGCAGGTACGCGTCAGGGCATGCATGCGATGCGCGTCATCACGGCGGCGGAGGTCTCTTCTTGAACCGCTGCCGAAAGCAAACCCGGATTGGATGATCCGCTAAAACAGTGACGGTGCTATCTCGCTCCGGCGTCGACTATCGCTTTCATCAACATGCCCGCTCCAGGCGACAAAGGGGCGTCGCGCCGTGTCACTAGTTCATAGGGTTCGCTAAGTGACGACAACTGCAGCGGCAGGGCGCAGGCAATACCGGGCCCGATACAAAAGTCCGCGACGTCCGTCGATACCAGCGCGACGAAAGAGACATTTTTTTGCAGCAGAGAGACAGTTGCGAACGCCGAAGTCGTCTCTAGCAGATGGGTGGGGAATCGAAGTCCAGCGTCGTGGAACTCCCGTTCGAGCAGCAGCCGCATCGGCATGTTCGCCCGATAGACGACCCACCGGTAATCAGCGAGATCCTTGAGCGCGACGCGGCGTTTGCGCGCCAGCGGATGCGATGCGTTGGCAATGACCGCAAGGGTTTCTTCACGTACAAACACACTTTCGTAGAGGTAAGGCGTTTGGCTCACGCTCGTGCGGCAAATGGCGAGGTCAAGGCGGCCTGCGTCAATCAAGCTGAGCAAGGTAGCGCTCGTATCCTCGACGATTTCAACCGACATTTCGGGTTGCTCCGCGCTCACCGAAGTAAGCGCGTCCGTGAGAAGCGGAACTGCGCCCATGATCACGCCCACCGATACGCGCCCTCCATAACCTCGCATGATGCCGACGATCTCCTCGCGCAGATGGGCGAGGTCGGTGTGGATCAGTCGCGCGTAGCGGATCACGCAATGGCCGACTGCGTTGGGTTCCAATCCGCGATTGGTGCGCACGAAGAGCCGCGCGCCGAAGGTGGTTTCGATCTCGTGCAGGGCTTTGCTGGCGCCCGGTTGCGTCAACGCCAACTGTTTCGCCGCGCCAAGCAGAGACCCGTGTTCCCCGAGCGCGATCAAAAGACGCAACTGCTTTACGTGCAGACGGGAAATAATCGAGTCGAGCGAGGGGGTCATCGGACTTGAGTAAAAGTTATAGTGCTATCAAATGTTGTCAATATCGCGACGGCGCGTTGATCCATATACTGCGAAATCCCCATTGTTTATCGGGTCCGGCAAGCGAATGCCGAGCAACAGCATAGCTCCCCTATAACTCTTCCTCAACTGTCATGTCCCTTATCAACTATATAACCCAGATTCAGTTTGAATATGGCGCGGTTCGGCTGCTGGCCGGTGAGTGCGAGCGCCTCGGCATACGCCGGCCCTTGATCGTGACGGATGCAGGCATCCGGGAAGCGGGCATTGTGGACACCGTGCTGGCGGCGCTCGCCAGCACAATAGATTTGCCGGTGTTCGATCGCACCCCGCCGAACCCCAACGAGGGCGTCGTGCGGGACGCCGTTGCGATGTACCGGGCGCATGGATGCGACGGTGTGATCGCGGTGGGCGGCGGCTCGTCGATCGATCTGGCGAAGGGTGTGGCCGTTTGCGCCACGCATGACGGTCCGCTGCAAAGCTTCGCGGTGATAGAAGGAGGCGCTGCGCGCATCACGGAGGCGACGGCGCCTGTTATTGCTATCCCGACCACTGCGGGAACCGGCAGCGAAGTAGGTCGCGGGGCGATCCTGATTCTCGACGACGGCCGCAAGGTCGGGGTGATTTCGCCTTACGTCGTGCCAAGGGTCGCGATCTGCGATCCAGAGCTCACGCTCGGCCTGCCGCCGATGCTCACGGCCGCCACCGGCATGGATGCCATCGCGCATTGTCTCGAAACATTCATGGCGCCCGCGTTTAATCCGCCCGCCGACGGCATCGCGCTGGACGGTCTGTGGCGTGCGTGGCGCCACATCGAACGCGCGACTCGCCAGCCCACCGACCGCGCCGCGCGTCTGAACATGATGAGCGCGTCGATGCAGGGCGCGCTCGCCTTCCAGAAAGGTCTCGGCTGCGTACACAGCCTGAGCCATTCTCTCGGAGGCATCAATCCGCGCCTTCACCACGGCACGCTCAACGCGATCTTCTTGCCAGCCGTCATTGCCTTTAATCGCGCGGCGCCTTCGATGCAGGACGAAACCAAGCTCGAACGCATTGCACAGGCGATGGGCCTTGCATCGGCTGACGAGGTCGGTCCGGCGATCCGTGCGATGACAGCAACGCTTGGACTTCCGCTCGGTCTCGCGGAACTCGGCGTGACGCGCGAGATGTTCGCACGCATTGTCGCGGGTGCCCTGAAGGACCATAGCCATAAGACCAATCCACGCGAAGCGTCAAGTGACGACTACCTCACGATGCTCGAAACATCGATGTAACACCGCTATTGCAGGCTTCGTTCGCGCGCACTCTTAAATGGCGCGTGCACAGTGAAAATCCTTGAACCCTGGCATCGGCCGGGTGATTCGTTTGATGGCCCGATGCATGGCGCGTGTCGTCCGATACGGCCGCCGCCTACAGAAGGGTTCGATCCTTACCGTTCTAACGGTTGGTCTGCTGGAAGGCGGCTCGCTGTCCGGACGATGAGTCGGAGCGGCAGGCCAATGCTCCCAGCGTGCGCATGGCGGTCTCGATTGCGGGCGTCCACGGATGCCCATAGTTGAGCCGGATGTAGCGCCGAAGGTCTCCCGTCGCTGAAAAAATGGGTCCGGGCGCGATCGCAATACCGTGCGCCGCGGCGGCTTCGAACAGATGGACTGAGTCGACATGCGGAGGCAATTCAACCCACAAAAAATAGCCTCCATCCGGTCTCACGAGCGACGTGCCCCGCGGGAAATAGTCGCGTATGGCTCGCAGCATCTGAGCCTGAAGACACACGAGATCCACTCGCAGCTTGCGCAAGAAACGGTCATAGCCACCGTGTTCGAGATAGTCGGCGATCGCAAGTTGCGCCGGCACGGACGCCGAAAGCGTGGTTGTCCATTTTGCGCGCGCGATGCGTGGTGCGAAGCGGCCCGCCGCGACCCAGCCGATCCGATATCTAGGAGCGAGACTTTTGGAGAACGAGCCGCAGTGCAACACAAGATTGTTGCGGTCAAACCGTTTCGCAGGACGCGTGGGTGTCGACCCAAAATGCAGTTCGCTATACGCGTCGTCCTCGATCAACGGCACCTCATGGTGGGCGAGCAATTCGATCAGAGCCTGCTTTTTGTCATCCGACAAAGTCACCCCGGTAGGATGCTGATTCGATGTCATGAACCAGCAGGCGCGGATGGGATATCGCTCAAGCGCGTCAGCCAGTGCATGGAGGTCGAGCCCTTCGTGCGAGTCCACAGGTATCTCCACGACCTTCAGGTGAAGGCGCTCGATCGCGCTAAGCGCAGCGTAAAAGGTCGGGCATTCTATTGCCACGATATCGCCGGGGCTGGTGAGTGTTTGTAGGCTTAGCGTCAATGCATCGAGTGCGCCGCTCGTGATGATAATTTCGTCGATCGGAACCACCATGCCCGCAGTCAGATAGCGCCGTGCGATCTGGTGGCGCAGGCATTCTTCACCCATCGGCATGGGTACGGTATTTTCGCCGCGATCCATGCTCCGGGCCGCCCTGTTCAGTGAGCGAGCCAACCGGCCCAATGGAAAGAGTTCCGGGTTCGGCCAAGGGGAGGCTAGGGCAGCATTGTCGCAATCTTGCAGCGCCTGCATGAAGCGATGCGTCAGGCTGGAGGTTTGCGTGGCTGCGCTGTGCGCGAGGGTGGGCGCTGGGCGGAGGTCTGCTGGCTGCTGGCAATTGACGAAATAGCCTGAGCGGGGCCGCGCCACGATCAGGCCGCGTCGCTCCAGTGCGTAATACGCCTGGAATACCGTTGACGGACTGATGCCGTATGAACGGCTTGCCTGACGCACGGATGGCAGCCGCATGCGTGGCTTCAGTACTCCGCTTTCTATCAGTCCTTCGATCTGACATGCCAGTTTTTGATAGCGCTTCATGCCAGAAGCGGTCCTTGTATTTCTTGCCGACCTTTCATGCTGCGCCTTCGTGAGTAATGCTATTTGCCCGCTTGCCACCGTCGCGTGAACGACGGGTGTGCCGTACGTCGCAGGCGCGGTACGCCGTGACAGCAGCCGACCCGCTTGTCGACGTCTGATTGAGATCCCCCCTCGAACGCCCGGGGTTGACCATTCGCGAAAAAAATCCAGACATTGCCCGTGCGTGCGGAAGTTTAGAAGGATCAGTTGAGTTAAGAATCGGCGGATCAGATTGCTGATGCCGAGCGCCGGGCTCTTTCAGCAAGGTCCTCGGCCCGGGAATGGCGTGGTTGAATCCCGCCACGACAACGCGATAATCCTAACGCCGGGGTCACGCGCTGAGCGCTCGCCCTATGAGTATTTCCTGATGCGCCACGCGAGGATTGTGGCGCCACCCCCGCTAGCGAGAAATGCCGCGAGACGGCCGATGCTGAGCGCTCGGCCATAAAAGAATCCCTGACCGAATTCAGCATGCGTCGTGCGCACGGCGGCGTGCTGCACTGCCGTTTCCACTCCCTCCACCACGACCACCGCATCAAGACGGTGCGCCATGCTGATAATCGATTCGAAGTGACGCGATCGCTCGTAGGGGGCGAGCTCGAAGATGTCCCGGTCTATCTTGATCATTCTCGAAGTTCGATTGTGAATGCCAGCGAAGTTCAGTGAAAGACGGACCGATTCCCGAGAGTGCGAACTGAACGCCTAGTGCGCACGCCGCGCCAAACCGGACGGATGTCTCGGCTGCCGGCGCGGGTTCGCCGAACGTTTTCGGCAGCAGGCCAGTGATGCCGGAATAGCTGTGTTCGGCATTAATGTCGGTGTAAGAGCCCGCGCCGGTGTCCGCTTGTGCGAGCGATAGCCTTGCGGTGGCCAGCAGAGGTATTACTGTCCAGCGAATGAAATCGAAACGCCGCGGCTCGACCGGGCGACGCTTCGAATGTTTCCCTACAAGACCCAAGGACATCGATCTCTCATTTTTCGCAAGTTACCAGGGTCCTGGACGGTCGAAGCCGGACAGCGCCTATAAGCGCAGGCGACTCCTCCGGGCAAATTCGGTGGTTTGAACGGAAACGCACTTTGCCAGTGAACGGCGCACGGCGACAGAGGCAGATCCGTGCAAAAAAAACGTATCAGACGTCTTTCAGAAAGCGCCCGCGACGAGCGTTGACAACGGGTGGCATCAGGTAGAGCCTGTCGATTAAGTCGCGGTATAGCTCGTCTCGCATGGGAGCCGAAGATGAAACGTTATGAGCGGCTGGCCTCGCAAATCGGCGACCTGATACAGCGCGGCGACCTGCCGCCGGGCACGCGCATCCCCGCGGTTCGCGCTGCGTGCGACGCTTATGGTGTCAGTCCATCCACGGTGTTTCGCGCGTATTACTTGCTCGAAAGCCAGGGCTTGATCGTGGCGCGGCCACGCTCGGGCTATTTCGTCTCGGCGGCCGCTCCTGGCGCGCCCCTGCATGGAGCAGCCTCGACGCCGAATGAACCGTCGAAATCCGTCAACATCAGTGAGCTCGTGTTCGAAGTACTCCACTCGATCAAGGACACGCATACCGTGGCACTCGGCTCGGCATTCATGAGTCCCGCGGTCTTTCCGATGCAACGTCTTGGAAGGTCGTGCGCATCGGTCAATCGTTCGACTGATCTCGCAAAAATGGTGGCCGCACTGCCGCCTGGCGATGACGCATTGCGTCGTCAGATAGCGCTGCGCTACCTGATGGCCGGGATGGTGGTTCATGTCGATGAAATCATTATTACGAGCGGCGCACTCGATGCGTTGACGCTGAGCCTTCAAGTTCTCACTCGCGCGGGCGATGAAATCGCGATCGAAAAGCCCACATTTTATGCAGCGCTCCAGGCGATCCAGCGGCTTCAACTGAAGGTTGTGGAGATTCCTGTTCACCCTGTGGAAGGTCACGACATGGAGGCGCTCGCGCAGGCGCTCGACCGGCGTCCGATCCGCGCTTGCTGGTTCATGACCTCGTTTCAGAACCCGACAGGCGCGACGCTCTCCGACACGAAAAAGCAGACGTTGGTCGAATTGCTCTCGAAGTACGAAGTACCGCTTATCGAAGACGACGTGTACAGTGAGCTGCGTTTTGGATCGGCTCCGATACGCCCGGCGAAATTTTTCGATCGGCAGGGACTCGTGCTGCATTGTGGTTCGTTCGCGAAGAGCCTCGCACCCGGTTACCGAATCGGCTGGGCGGCGGCGGGACGATTCGCGGAACAGCTCGAGCGCGCGAAGTGGATGACGACGCTATCGGCCAGCGTCCCGGCGCAACGCGCGATAGCCGACTACCTCGAGCATGCCGGCTACGACCGGTTCCTGCGCAAGCTTCGCCGCGAGCTGGCGGCTCAGCAGGCGGCCATGCTGGGCGCCATTGACCGATATTTTCCCGCGCAAAGCACTGCGACGCGGCCAGACGGCGGTTACTTCACGTGGGTAGAGCTGCCGCGCCACGTCGATTCGCTACGCCTGTTCGAAGCTTCGCTCGAGCGGGGGATCAGCTTCGCGCCCGGGCCGATGTTTTCAGCCAGCGGTGAATTTCGCCACCACATCCGGCTGAACTACGGGTATCCGTGGTCCCCGGAAATAGAGCGCGCGATGGCAACCCTTGGTGCGCTCGCTCAGGACGAATCGCTCGTTTCGGCGAATCTGGCGGGACCCATGCGGCAGTTCTAGTGGGCAGACGCTGCGGCTTGCGGCGCCGTGTCAGGCATGGAAATCTCATGCATGACGAAACGTCCCTTACCTGCCTGCCTGGCGCGATACATCGCGTCGTCCGCGGCCCTCAACAGGACTTCGCTCGACAGCGTCGCGGTCGGTCCGGGCACCAAGACGCCAATGCTGGCTGACAACTGGATGACGGTTCCGTCAATTCGCATCGGATAAGGATGAAACAGGTCGAGTTGATCGCCCGGTCGTGGGCTCGTCGCGCGTCGCATCAGCACCTCCGGTAAGGAGCAAAGGATGGTGCTCGGCTTGTACCATATTCGCTTGCGCGGCAAGCGACGTATCAGCCAGCAAGCGCTTCAGATCGCGCAGCGCCTCACAGGTGACGACGGGAGAAATTACGGAAGCAACGTGAGAACAGGCGACCGGGTCGAACATCCACAACGGCACCTCCGATACACGTGCCGTCTCGAGTGGATCGAGTGCGCAGCGCAGGACGATCTCGCCATTCTTCTCCACCGTGTTGAAGATCCGCACCGTACGTCCGTACCATGGGTGCCAGCGATAGAGAACTTCCCGCGACTCGGTAATATGGGTGTTGTGTTGACGGCTTGTACAACTCGCATCGCCGTCACAGTAGCATCGGCTATTGTTGGCCGGTCAACTTCGAGTGCGCCTATGCTAAACAAAACCGAACGTCATCGGCCTGCGAGTTGCCCACCGCCGGCCGGCCGTGGACAACTCGCACCCCCACGTCAAACGGAGGAAACTCACCTATGCAAAATTCAACTGCTTAACCGTCCACTGAAGCGGGTCACCCCCAAGGCGATGCTTACAGCTCCGGTTGCTAACCCCACAATGGCGGTGGCGATATTTGATTCGGTCGACATCAGTGCGCCTCGACTGGTTGGGGAAGCAACGAAACGGCGAACCGACTCAGGGCAATGTGACTAAGCCGACCGATGAGCTACTTCGAACGTTATAGATCGGAGTCGATAAAGAAGACAGAACAGGATGAAGCAGCAGAGGCCGGTAATGGCAGCCAATCAAGGTGCGGGTTTCGAGACACGCCGCAAACGGACGCGGCGCGATGCGTTGCTCGGCACGACGAACGTAATTACGCCGTGGGCTGAGTTGTGCGCAGTGGTCGAGCCGCATCACCCGAAGCGCGGCAACGACCGCCTGCCGATTGATCTCGAGCGGATGCTGCGCATCCACTTCATCCAGCACTGGTTCAGGAAGAGGCACTGTACGACAGCGCCAGATCCATCATCTGCTCGCCGGAACCTATCGGGAGCAGCGCGCATCTTTGACTCTGCCTAAATACCTTGCCAACGATTTGCAGATCAGCATGGTCCTAGTCGGTACGCGCGACGCGGTCCTCACTCTGCAGACCGGTGCACAGATGCTGAGCCGCTACACGCCGTTCGAAATCCCCCGCTGACGCGAGAGCGACGGTTTGCGGTGCCTGCTAGCAGCATTCGAACGGGTGCTACCACTACGAAAGCCTTCGGATCTGGCTCCCCGCGAGGTCGTGCAGTTTGTCCTTGCTGCTAGCGGCGGACGCCCTGGCGCTTCTCAAGAGAGAATCGACATGGCGATTAACCGCGGCCTTTGACATTCTCAGCGCATCAACAGCGCCACTCGACAACGGCAGTGAACACGCTCATTTCAAGAGTTCGATCCATTCTATTGTCTCGATAAACGGAACTATATCTCCACATGATAGCGGTTTATCCGTGTTGAACGAGTCAATAGAATGTACTCACTGGCTACGGCTACGAACAAAAAGGTTCGAAGCCGAATAGCTCAAAATTCAGAGGTCGTCATCATGAAATCGCTCATTCAAGCCGTTGTTGTAGCTGCTGTGCTCACCGCTCCGGTAGCCTCGTTCGCCCAGTCAAATGAGCTCGTGAGCCGCACGCAAGTGCGCGCCGAGTTGGTCCAGCTCGAAAAGGCCGGCTATAACCCACACGCCAGAGATCTGTACTACCCGGCCGACATCCAGGCTGCTGAGGCTCGCGTCGCTGCAAAAAGCGGGACGTTAGGACTGGAAAATTCCAGCTTCGGCGGGGTAAGCAGCGGTTCATCGGAATCTGCTGCGCCAGCAGCGAATGACGCAGCTAAGTCGACTTATTCTCATCATTAAGCAGTGGGATTGGTAAGCCGCCGGCAACCGCCCGATCCCCGAACACCGCTGCTCGGGTCAAGAAAGTGGCCACTTTCAAATCAACTTTTTAGCTTATAGAGGTTATCGATATGAACGTCACTGTCATTGGCACCGGCAACATGGGGTCTGCGTTCGTTAGGCAACTCGCCAACGCAGGCCACGCAGTTCGTGTTGCCGGCCGCGGGATCTCTCCAAGGCACAGGCTGCTTGCCGCTGGGCATCCCGGTGTTGCTGCCGTTACCACTTGCCGAAGCGGTGGGGAACAACGAGGTCATCGTTCTAGCAACAGGTTATGGCGATGCCGTGGCTGCCCTGAACGGTCTGGGCGACCTCACCGGCAAGGTAGTCATCGACATCACCAATTCGCTGAATGCCAACTATTCCGGACTGGTCGTTGGCCACGACATGTCGGCAGCGGAGGAAATCTCTGCGGCAGTGCCGGGAGTACAGCTGATCAAAGCGTTCAACACGCTCTTTGCTCAGGTGCTCACCGACGCTCCGGTCTTTGCCAACGAACAGACTGCACCGGTATTCTTCGCCTCGGTTGCAAACCCGTCGACCCAGGCCCCCTGAGAAACGCTCGCTACCTCGAGCCCCTTGCTGGCCCGAATATTTATTTGGATACGGGGCAGGTCACAGCACGGCCATCGCACCTGCCTGGATCACAAAGTAAGGGCAAACGGAGAAACGCGAATCATGAATATCTTGCATGAAGACGCCGCTTCCGGCCTCTCGTTCCGTCTGCGCGAGGCAGTTGGCCAGCGCGCCGCACGTCTCTTCCTGCTACACGGAGTCGGCGGCAATGAAACTAACCTGATGACGCTTGCAGACACAATCAACCAGCGGGTGGAACTGGTGTTCGTGCGCGGTCCACTCGTGCTTGGCTCCGAGCAATACGCCTGGTTTCATGTGCGCTTTGGAGCGCAGGGACCTATCATCAATGCGGCTCAGGCAGACGAAAGTCGCCAGCGCCTTCGGAGGTTGGTCCGGTCCATGGCAACCGCCGAAACGAGCGCGCCGGTGCCTACCCTAATGGCCGGATTTAGTCAGGGCGGGATCCTCAGTGCGAGTGTCGCCTTGTCCTCGCCTGAGGACGTGCGGCGCTTTGCCATCCTTAGCGGTCGCATTCTTCCGGAGCTCCAGCCGCATCTAGCACCGGTCGATGAGCTGGTTCGAACCTCGGCATTTATCGCGCATGGCCGGTACGACGACAAGCTACCAGTAACGTTCGCAGAACATGCTGGCGCGTGGTTGACCCGGCTCGGCGTCCCTCATGAAATGCACCTGTACCCCGTCAGTCACACCCTGACAGCCGACATCGTCGGTGACTTCTCACGCTGGGTCAGCCAGCAAACCAATCTCGTCTAACCAGAACTGGAGTTCATCATGATCGACAATCGCACCGCTCCTTACGCGGCTTTCCTCCTGCGCCTCGCGCTGGGCCTTATGTTCGTTGCACACGGACTGACCAAGCTGTTCGTCTTCACGCCTGCAGGCACTGCGAAATTCTTCGAATCGGTAGGCTTCGCAGGCTGGTTCGCCTGGCCAATCATTGTGTTTGAAATTGTCGGCGGCGTCCTCCTGCTGACCGGCGTCTATGCGCGCGCCGTCGCGGCAGTCGCCGCGATCGAACTGTTCGCTGCGTCAACCGTGCACTTTGGCAACGGCTGGTCCTTTACTAACCCGAATGGTGGCTGGGAGTATCCAGTTTTCCTCTCGATCGCGGCGGCAACGCTGGCATTGCTTGGCGATGGTGTCTTTGCTGGGAAGCCAACTATTCTCAAGGCCTGAGCTCGACGGTTCACTACGACGCCACAGGAACTACGCAATGGAATTCGGCATTTGCACGTTTGGCGATCTTGCGCCCGGAGAAACCCGCACCGAGCACGTACATGAACGCCTCGACGAGGTCGTCGCTGCGGCGCGAATCGCCGATGAAGCGGGGACCGACGTGTTTGGTGTGGTCAGGGAGGCATAGGCCGCCTCTGCACAATGCCCGGATCACGCCGCGACCATTGCAGGGTCGCGTTCCAATCTGGGTCGCTGCGGGGGGAACGTCAATGAGCGCGATTCGCGCCGGCCGCGCTGGCTTGCCGTTGAACCTATCGAACTTTGGCGGACTGCCTGAGCGGTTCGTACTGTTCGTCAACCTTTATCGGGAAACGGGGAGTGCAGCCGGGCATTTCCCAGAGCAATTGAAAGTGGCTATCTCCGGGCATTTCCATGTTCAGCGCGACGGCCGACATGCGCGGGAGGAATTCTTCCCTACTATCGGCGCTACATAGCAAACAATCTTCCCCGCGGGCACGCAGAGTTGTCGTGGGGCAACTACAAAGCGGTATCTTCGCCGCGCGGTGCGCTGTTCGTCGGAAGCGTGCAGGAGATTTTCGATAAGATCTTGATGGAACACGAGCTGTTTGGGCATCAGCGCTATATGGCGCAGGTGGACATTAGTGGCCTTCCATTTGCAATGGTTAGAGAAGTTAGAGAACCGATTGAACGACTTGCATCCGACGTGATTCCCGCAGTTCGACGAGCTTTCGCCTAGTCGGCGCCTGGCTGTCGACACGATGCCATTCTTGCTTGTCTGCGAATCTACCACCGGCCGTAGGCCGGTCCATCGATGGTGAATTTGCCATGTACAAAAAGCGGGTTTCGGTTGAAATCCCGTTTCTCCTGACCGACTGAACGACAGGGCCCGGCGATCCCTATTGGGTCGATCTAACGCGGGTCGATCTAACGCGCGAGGAAGCTCAGGCGCTGTGTGTCGGACGTTGCAGTCGCAATTGGAGGGAGGCACGGCTGACCGATCAAAGCATTACAGCGGGTGGCCGAGCTCGACCCGCCCAGTCATCCAAGTTGGATACCGGCGACCGCTTCCGACGTGCAGGAGAGGCTCACACGTCTGCGTCGGGCAGTCGGCCAATCGCCGCAGCGGCCAGTCTTCGCCTGACGCCGGTCTGTATTTGACAACTCCCTCCAACTGCGCGGCATCTCGCGCTTCTGGAACACTAACCCAAAATGGAAATTTAAAACTATCCATGAATTGTTCGTTAGGTGGACATAGTACGTTGCATCTGTCTATCGGCTGGTTAAATAATACATAAGTGATTGCTGCTTCTGCCAACATTGCGACTACCTGATCTCAGCATTGTATTTGCGCCGCAAGGTCGATCGACTGCTAACTGCATGACCACTCCGGGGAAGGCACCGGCTCAGGACAGCCGGCGATCGAACGCGCTACAGTACGGCCGGGGAATCGCTCAGGCCTTAACGACCTCCTAATCCACAACTTAGATGTTATCTTATGATCTTCGAATTACGTACATATGTCTTCCGCTCTGGAACGCTTGACGAAGCCGTGGAGCGCTTCGACCGCCACCTGCCGTTTCGCCTCCAGTTCTCGACCATGGCAGGCATGTGGATCGCGCGCTCCGGCAACCTTGAGCGCCTGATTCACATCTGGCCTTATGAAACTCTGCAGGAACGTATGGACATTCGAGGCGCGGCGGAAGCGACGGGGCAGTGGCCGTTGCCAATCCGTGACATCCTTGTTGAATCGCACTCAATGATTATTGTTCCTGCACCTTTCTCACCCGCGTTCGAGCCCCGTGAACTGGGCGGGTGCTACGAACTGTGTATCGACAAGTACCTGCCGGGCGCCATGGCCGATCTTCATGCAGGCTGGGCCGGGCAGATACCCGGACGCAATGCGCTCGCGCCGCTGGTAGCCTGCGGACGCACTGAGATCGGGCCGCTGAATCATTGGGTGCATCTTTGGGCGTATCGCGACGCTGTCCATCGCGAAGACGTGCAGCAGCACTTGAAAGAGACCGGCACGTGGCCGCCCGTGGCAGCAGCGGAGAAGCTCGTCACCCGCGAAAGCACACTTCTGAGTCCGGTGAAGTTCTCGCCATTGCGTTGAAGACAGGAATTGAAAGCGACGGCCTTTTTGGCCCCTTTCAAAACCCCGCCGCCGCCACTTCGCGGCGCATGAGCTCCGCTACTTCCTTTTGCCGCGACAACGGCAGGCGTGCGTGCGGCGCCGTCACGCTGATAGCCGTCAGAGGATGCGAATCGCCCGGCCGAATACAGATGCCGACCGCCAGCACACCCTTCAGCATGTAGTTGCCGACCACCGAATAGCCACGCGTGCGGCAGTTCTCGATCAGCTTCCGGATAGTCGACGCGTGGAGATGCCCGTACTCGACATAAGCGTCCGCGTTTTGCTGCAAGGTCTGGTTCACCTGCTGGCTCGTCATCAGCGATAACAGCGCAACTCCGGCCGCGCCCACGCCAAGGGGCGCACGGCCACCAATATCTAGCGAGAGAATCTGAAGTGGATGAGTCCCTATCTCACGATGCAAGCACACTAGTTCCGGTCCGTCCCGCTGCACCAGGAACACCGCATTGCCGATCTCTGCGGCCACGCGCTTCATGACTGGACGCATCCGCCGGACGAAGTCGCTCGAGTCATCTGCAAGCCCATCAGCGGGCGCGGCAATGGAATAACGCTTGCCGTCGTCCGTACGAACTGCATAGGCCTCGCTTTCAAGAATGGCCAGCACGCGATACGCGCTCGGCCGCGGAATGCCCAGCGTCGCCGCGATTTCCGCCGGGCTGAGCGGCGTGCCCGCGCTGCGGCGCAGCAAGGTGAGGATATGCAGACCCCGGCGTAATGCGCCCGGACCGACTTCGCCGTGTCCGTCTCGCGCTCCATCTTCAGCTTGCGTCACCATGGATACCTCCCCCAGATTGTCCATTAAACGGACATCCTAGATTGCGATCGATCGGGACACAAGCCACACTTTCGACACGAGACACGCCTTGCATGTGCCACCTCCCGGCGCACTGCGTGGCACTTTTTAGAGTGAGAACAATATGCCGCAAATCTCAATGGGCGCGCGTCTGCGGGCGCTGATCCAGAGCTCCGCGCCGGTCATCGCACCGGGTTGCTATGACGGAATCACGGCGCGATTCGTCGAACAGGCGGGCTTCTCCGCTGCATATATGTCCGGCCTGTGCGTTGCTGCTGCGCGCGGCTTGCCGGACGTCGGCGTGCTCGGCATCGACGTGATGGTGGACCACGCGCGGGTCATCGCAAGAAGCATCGACATCCCCCTGATAGTCGATGCCGATAGCGGCTACGGAGGGGCTTACAACGTCTACGAAGCCGTGCGCGAGTTCGAACGCTCAGGCGCTGCGGCGCTCCATCTCGAAGACCAGCCGTTTCCAAAGCGCTGCGCGGCGATGTCGGGCAAGAAGCTGATCGGCACTGACGAGATGATCGCGCGCATCCGCGTCGCACTCGATGCCAGGACCGATCCCGAATTCATGATCATCGCGCGAACCGACGCCTTCGCGGTGGAGGGTCTCGATGCGGCGATCGCAAGGGCGAGCGCCTATGAAAAGGCCGGCGCCGATGCCACGATCATCATGTCGGTCGCAGCCGAGGCGGACATGAAGCGGATTACGGCCGCGCTCGAAAAGCCGACGATCGTAATGATGGTCGAAGGGCTGCGTCCCCTGGTTCCCGCCGCCCGCCTGCGTGACATTGGCTACCCGCTCGTGGTGTACCCCGTCTCTCTGCTACAGGCTCAGGTGCACGCACAAAAGACCATGTTGCAGGCGCTAAGCGAGGAAGGCACCACTCAGGCGAGCCTCGGCAAGACCGCGACGCTGGACCAGATCGCCGAGTACCTCGACCTGCCCAAATCCACCCGTATCGATGACCAGTTCGCGCGCTACCAGGCCGAAGCCGCAGAGCGGCAGGAGCATTAAATGAGCATGCCCCCCATGACACTCGTCGAGAAAGTGCTCGCACGAGCGGCCGGTTTGCCAGCGGTCAGCGCGGGCGAGGTGATCTGGGCCGAGCCCGATATCGTGACGACACACGACCTGAATTACGAACGCCATCGCAAGATGCTGCAGGGCCTCGGTTATGCGAATATCGCGCGGCCCGAGACGGTCTTCGCGACGATCGACCATACGACCCACTCCGCAAGCGACGGGCATCTTGGCGCCCACCAGTTCATGCGTGAGGACACGCGGGCGCAGAACGTCAGGTGGTTCCTCGATATCGGCCGCCAGGGCATCAGCCATAACGCGCCACTAGACCTCGGTATCGTCAAGCCGGGCATGCTGCTGGTCGCGGCCGACACTCGTGCGCCCGCCCTTGGCTGCACCGGCGCTATCGCTGTTGCGCTTGGCTTGAGCGTGACCACCGCGCTCGCGACCGGCAAGGTCTGGCTGCGCGTGCCGGAAACGCTCCTTGTCACGCTAGACGGTATGCCAAGGCCGGGGGTCATGAGCCGAGACATTGGGCAATGGATTGCTGCACGAATCGGCGCGGAAAAAGGTGACTATCGATGCATCGAGTTTACCGGCCCCTATGTAGAGGACCTTGACGAAGACGGGCGCCATACATTGTGCAATGCAATGGTCGATATCGGAGTGAAGGCCGCCGTCTGCACTGTTACTGACGCAAGCGGCGTGCGCTGGGCAAGTGATCCCGGAGCGGTGTTCCTCGAAGCACTGAGGTTCGATGTGTCTGCCTTCGACATGCTGGTATGCCTTCCGCCTGATCCCCAGAACGTCGCCCCCTTGAGCGAGCATCTCGGCCGGCCGATCACATCCGCGTTCGTCGGCTCGTGCATCGGCGGCAAGATGGAAGACCTGCGCGCGGCCGCGCGGGTGCTCGACGGACGCCGCGTTGCGCCCGGCGTGCGCCTGACCGTCATCGCGGCCACCCAGGCGATCTTCCAGAAGGCGCTTGAGGAAGGGCTCATCGGCACAATGTCAGCTGCTGGCGCCGACGTTAGCGCGGGCATCTGCGGCCCTTGCTACGGCACCTATGCGCCGGTCGGCGAGACGGATATCGCCATCGGCACGGCGACCCGCAATGACCATGGGCGGCTAGGACACGCCCGAGCCCCGGTTTACCTGGCGAACGCGGCAGTGGTCGCGGCATCGGCGGTACGCGGCTGCATTGCTTCGCCCCTGGAACTCGTCGAGGAGGCGATCCATGACTGACGACTACGCGAACCTCGTCCGGCGAGGACGCGCCTGGGTGTTCGGCGACGACGTGCTGAACGACGGCGAAATCATGGATATGGAAATGACCCGTCAGGTCGTCTATGACCCGGTGCGGCTCGCACCACTGGCCATGGCAGGCCTCGATCGGGATTTCGCGAGCACTGCCAAACCGGGCGACTTCATTGTCGCCGGGCGCAACTTCGGCAAAGGGCCCATGCATATCCAGGGCGCCATCGCGCTGAAGGCACTCGACGTATCAGTGGTCTGCGAATCGATGGCACGCTCGTTCTTCCGGCTCGGCGTATCGGTCGGATTGCGCGCCATGCCGTTTGCGAGCGGCATCGGCGGGTTCGTGACGAATGGAGACGAGATTGAAGTCGATTTTGTGAGCGGGCAGGTGATCAACCATACACAGGGCAAGACCCAGTCGTTCAGCCCCATGCCGCTCGGCGTGCAGGAGATTGTGATCGCGGGCGGCGAACAGGCGTGGCTGAAGAACCAGGCGGCGGCGAGCTGAGTCCTTCGCTGCTTAGACCATGGAGATGGTCCGGCAATGGCGCGCGTCGGCAGACGGCCCCTGCTGCCGTTGCATCACCACTGCCTTTTCAAACTCGGGCTGCCGCTCGCAGAGCTCTGGTATCTGAAGGAACTCGCGCAATGGCTAGAGGCGAACAGCCGGCACGCGTTCCTGCTGACCGCTCCGCCGCTGCGGCTTCCGCACGCCATCGGTTCGCCTGTAACGCCGATTGCAACAGTCTGAGCGATGCCGGCCATCCCTTATTCTTGGAGACCCCTTTCATGACGACAATAGATCAATACAGTCCCGAGCGTATGGCGGATCGCATGCGGATCCAGGACCTGATGTACCGATGGTGCCGCGCGGTTGATCGCCTCGATTACGAGGGCATCCTCGCGGTGTTCCATGCGGACGCGACCGATTCGCACGGCAGCTACTGTGGCGGCATCGAGGGTCTGATCGAATGGATTCGTACACGTCATCGCACGATTCCATTCTCCATGCATCAGGTCAGCAACATGCTCATCGAATTCGGTTCGTCAGATGTCGCTGTGTCAGAGGCTTATTTGCGTACGATCCAGCGTTATCCCGTCGAGGCATCCGCCGCGCTGGCGCAGTTGGTGAGCACAGCGCCCAGCGGCGCGAGTGATCTCTGGACCTGCTCGCGCTACGTCGACCGTTTCGAGCGGCGCAACGGCGAGTGGCGGATTGCCAAGCGGATCCTGGTGCAGGATTGGAAAGTACTCACACCGGTCCTGCCGCAGTTATCTCTCAACGTGCCCGGCTCGGTGCTTGGCCGCCGAGATCAGGAAGACCCGGTTTATGCAGCGCGGCGTGAAGCCGGCATTGTCGAATGACCAGCAACGCGTGAGGCGTCGCCGCAATTGATAGATCCGTCCGATTAATGGACAAATTGCGTTGAAGTGCGCTTCCAAGAATTCGATAATTCTGGGCGAGCGTCGTGCTCCTGAAGTGAAGCCGCAGCCGACGCAGCATTTACAAAGACGCGCCATAAGAGGTCGCATCGACCAGAACCGGACTTTCCTGGGGCCGCTTTTTTTCAATGAAGCCACCGGCAACCGCGATCCCGGGCCTGTTCGCATACAGAAAACTCAAGGAGGCCCTGATGTTCACTTCGCGACTCTCGCAAACTTCTTCCGACCCGACTCTTCCGAGCGTGGCGGCCTCGTCCGAGGCTCTCCCAGCAGCCGACATGGGCTACCGGTGGGTTGTTATGTGCGGGATCTTCTGCGCCTCGATGATCAGCGTTGTCGACCGGATCGCATGGGGCAACGTGTCCACGTTCTATGCGCAGACGATGGGCGTGTCGGTCACTGCGCTCGGGAGTTTTTTCAGTGCGTTTTATGTGGGCTATCTGATCACTAATGCGCTGTCCGGCTTCGCCTCGGACATGTTCGGCGGCCGACGGATGATTACGCTCGCGCTGCTCCTGCTGGGCCTCTCAACCTTCGCGTTCGGGCTGACCACCTCGGTCACTGTCGGCCTTATTATCCAGTGTGCGATGGGGCTAGTCGCCGGCATGGATTTCAGCGCCTGCGTGCGCCTGCTGTCCGACGTATTTCCGCCCGAGAAGAAATCGACTGCTATGGGCATCTTCCTCGCGTCGATTCCGGTCGGCGTGATGTTGCCCAACCTGTTCATTCCGACACTGCTGAAGACCTATGGCTGGCAGGGCGTCTACCATACGCTCGGCGTCGCGACGGTGGCGATGGGTGTCATCGTCTATTGCATACTCGGCAGGAAATCAGATGTCTATGCGAAGCGCGTGGGTTCGTCGCCCCATTCGCTCAGGGATCTGCTGGGCAACCGGGGTTTCCGGATTGCAGCAATCGCCGGATTCGGCCAGCAATGGGGGATCTGGGGATTCGCCTTCTGGGCCAACGCGTTGCTGATCAAGGGACACCACATTGATCCGGTGAGGGCGGGCTTCATCGTCGCGCTGTTCGGCGGCGTCGGGATCGTTGCGAAACCAGTTGCCGGCTGGCTCGCGGATCACATCCGATTTTCTAAGCCGGTGTTCGGCGCAGTCATGTGCCTGCTGTTCGGAGTGAGCCTGATCGTGTTCGCGAGACTCAGCACGGTGGCCGCTTTCACGGTATTTTCGGCTCTTGTCGGGCTGTTTGCGGCCGGTGCCGGCGTGGTGGTCGCCACGCTCGCGATCGAAACCGCAGGACCGAAGCTTTCCGGTTCGGCATCGGGTCTCGCTAACGCTCTCTGGATTCTCGGCAACGTGATGGTGCCGCTCGTGGTCGGGGCCGTGTTTCAGTACCTCCACTCGTTTCAGCTAGCAGTACTTGCGATCGCAGCCGGCCCGATTTTCAGCACAGTTTGTTTCATCCATCTTGCACGGCTTGGCCTTGTACAAACCCGGAGATAAGCACACATGGTTCAGGAACGCGTTCTCGGAACGCGTTCTCATAACAGGTGGCGCATCCGGTATTGGCGCTGCCTGCGCAGAACAGTGTATTGCCGATGGCTACGAGGCTGTCGTGATCGGCCGGATTGGTGACGGGTTGATCGCCGACCTGATGGATGTCGGGCAAACGGCCGCCGCGCTCGATAAGGCGCTCGCCGGAGGCCCGATTACGCGGCTTGTCAACAACGTAGGTATTGTGTGCCCTGCCACTGCGGCTCAGCAGACGCTCGCGGAACTCGAAGCCGCGTGGTCGCTCAATGTCCGTTGCGCGATGCAATGTATGCAGGCGCTGCTGCCGGGGATGCGCGACGCGGGGGTTCGGGCGCATTGTTAACATGTCGTCGCGCGGCACTGGGCAAGGAATTGCGAAGCGCATATTCAGCCACGAAGGCCGCGCTACTTGGCATGACCCGTGTGTGGGCGCTCGAACTTGGCCAAGACGGTATCACCGTCAACGCGATTGGCCCGGTCCGATCCGCACTGAACTCTTTGATCGTGCCAATCCCCCGACAGCTCGCGTACAGCTACCATCATCGACGCCGTACCGGTTAAGTGCGTCGGTACGCCGGAGGACGTCGCTCAGGCCGTGTCATTTTTTCTGGGTGCGCGCAATAGCTTCGTCACGGGTCAAGTGCTCTACAGCATCACTGCGGAACTCATAGAGGTTGTGCGTGATACTCCCTGAGCCGACGATCAGTACACCTTGCTCACGTAGGGGCGCGAGAGCGCTGCCAAGTGCCAGGGCTCCCTTTGGGTCAAGGGGAAAGAGGAGCGACGCCTGGAAAACGGGCACCTGAGCATCGGGAAAGAGATGGCGCATCGGTACCCATGCACCGTGGTCCAGCCCGCGATTCGAATCAAGCTTGGTGTTAAAGCCGGCGTCACGCAACAGGAGCGCCGCGCGTGTTGCGAGTGCCGGATGGCCATCAACCGGGTAGCGCAGTTCATATAAAGCGGCCGGGAATCCCCCGAAATCATGAATGGTCTCAGGATGCTGCGTCACTGCTACCCGGACATCTCCTTGCGTTATCCAGTGAGGCGAGATCACCAGGACGGCTTGGACCAACGACAATCGGCGGCCCACGTCGGTCATGCGGTCCCGCAAGCCCAGGCTCGGTAGCGAAGGTCGGGGCACCATGTGAGATGAATGGTATGGGAAGCGTGGCTGGCACAATGGAATGGCTCTCAGCGGCTGCGACGCATGTCGCAGCACGGATAGATTAGTTTGCCTTCGCGATCCAGGTGGGTGCAATGCCGGTGCCCTGGCCCGCGCCGTATCCAAAGTAGATGTTCAGGCCTGCCAGCGGCTCCAGATAGCGAGCGTTTTTCAAGGCGCCTGCATCGACGGGCCTGAATCCAAGGCTTTCGATAAGAGCCTTGGCGGTTTGCTTCGCACGCTCGCTGTCTCCGGCGAAGAACACCGGTGCGGTCTGTCCATTCGCGAAAACCGGACCGTCGGCCAGTACCTGTGCGAAGAGGGTATTGAACGCCTTGACCAGTTCGACACCGGGCACTGCCTTGGCAATTTCCTCTGCGGCCGACGTGTCGTGTCCGACGACGAGTTCTGAGTAGTCGGCGTTAAGTGGATTGGTTATGTCGATGACAATCTTGCCGGTCAGATCACCTAGACTGCGCAGGGCAGCGACCGCATCGCTATACGCTGTTGCAAGAATGACGACCTCGTTGTTGCCAAGAGCCTCGGTAGCGGGAACGGCGGTCGCGCTGGGATGCCAAGCTGCAAGCCCTTGCGCCTTGGCGAGATCTCGACCGGTGATACGGATCGTGTGCCCTGCCTTGGTAAGTTGCTTGACGAACGCCGATCCCATGTTGCCGGTGCCAATGATGGTGATGTTCATACGGACGACCTTGATAGTTGAAAAATTGTTTCGAGAGTCATCAGTCTATTGATTCACAGATCGCAGATAAATAACTATCATTGAGTCATATAGTTCCAGTTATAGAGACAATAGAATGGATCGTGCACTTGAAATGAGCGTTTTCACGGCGGTTGTCGACGCTGGCAGTTTTGTAGGCGCGAGCGAGACGTTGAGAATGTCGAAGGCCGCAGTGTCGCGCCATGTCGATTCCCTCGAACAGCGTCTGAGCGTTCGTTTATTACAGCGCACCACTCGCCGGCTTTCCCTTACGGAAGAGGGGAGACTTTTCTATCAGCGCTCGAAGGAGGTCTTGTCGGCGTTGGATGACGCCGAATCGGAGGTAACTTCGCGCACGCGCGAGCCGAGCGGGTTGATTCGGGTTAATGTGCCGCTGTCATTCGGCATTACTCACCTTGCGCCGTTGTGGAGTGCTTTTATGGAGGCGAATCCACAGATCGATCTGGACATTACACTTAATGACCGGGTGGTCGATCTGGTGGACGAGGGATATGACCTAGCGGTGCGTATCAGCGTGATGCCGAATTCCATGCTGATCAGTCGCAAGCTGGTTTCGACACGCATGACGTTGTGCGCCTCCCCGGTCTACCTCGAGCAATACGGCACGCCAACGCACCCGCGAGAATTAGTGAAGCACCGTGTGCTCGCCTATACGGACTGGTCGGGCCGCGACGAATGGCATTTTGATGGCCCGGAAGGGACGGTCATTGCACGCACCAAGGCGCGGGTATATTCGAACAATGGCGACACCTGTCGCGCGATCGCGTCGCAGCACGGCGGGATCATATTGCAGCCCAGTTTCATGCTCGACGAAGATCTGCGCCGAGGGCGCCTGATCGAACTTATGCCTGAGTATCGCGCGATCGAGCTTGGCGTGTATGCGGTGTACGCGACACGCAAACAGTTGCCACTCAAAGTACGGCGACTCATCGATTTTCTGGTGGACGCCTTCCGTGATGTTTCGTGGGGAAGTTGATGAACGGGATGTGAAGGAGGGGAATGCACGAGTTTGCGCAAACGAAAAGATGCGATTGCCGTCGATTTCCGTTCGGGATGAATCGGCGACGCTTAAGTGAATGGTCGACATTACGAGTGCGGAGAGAAACCACGGACAGCGCGTTTTCAGATCGATCGGTTCGACGATTTTCCCGTTCCGCAAGACCCAGTTCCAATTCCTGAGCTCCGGCCCGTTCGCGGTGCAGTCCACGGCGTTGCGAATGCCGAACGGCGCCAACACCTTCTCATAGAAATCGATTGATCGGTTCAGGTCGCCGTTCGCTTGGACGACGACAATGCTGTTGTCCGGACATCCTGCTTGACGCCTTCCAACCGACACAGAAACATGATCCAGCATTGCGGGGTACCGGCCTCGTTCAAGCGCCACCGGTGCGCGTTAGCTTGTGGCGGCCAACAACATCCGATGTTGTCATTTCTAGTTTCATCGCGTTGAAGAGATTTGGGCGCTAAACCGATCCATTGCAGCGCCTGGGCATTTGCCCCAGCGACTACTGTAACCGTACGCGCCCACTTTGACCGGTGCGAATACGCAGGCAGATGGCGTAGATTTAGATTGGCCCTGTCTATCTTTTGGTCCATATCAGAACAACGGCACCCGAGGCGAGCAGCATGGCGCCAAGCACCGCCAGGCCGCCGTACATGCTGCCGGTCATACTGCTGGACCAGCCGACGATCACCGGGCTCAAAAAGCCGCCGATCGAACCCGAACTGCTGATGAATGCGATTCCTCCTACCATGGATGCGGTGGACAATTGCGTTGGCGGTATAGTCCAGAACACGCCGATCGCTGCCCATGCGCCTGCTGCCGCGACCGCCAGCAAGACTATGGTTATCGCCACGCTGCTTTCCCCAAGGCTAAGGGAGGCGAGGCTTATCCCTGCTGCGGCTACCGGTACGGCAAAGTGCCAGCGTCGTTCCATGAAGTGGTCCGAGCTGCGTCCGAGCACATACATGGCGACAGCGGAAACCACGAACGGTGCCGACGCCAACAGCCCGATCTGTCCCATGCCAACGCCGAGCTTGCGCAGCATGGTCGGTGCCCACAAGGCGACAGCCTGGGTGCCAGCCAGCGTTGCCATATAGGCGAGGCTGAGAATATAGATATTCCTGTCGCGGAACATGTCCGAGAGCCGGGATCGCCTCGGTACCGCGGCGGTGCCGCGCTCCGCGGCGACCGCGTCGATCACAAAACGCTTTTGCGGCTCTGTCAGCCATTTCGCGTGGTCGGGCCGGTCGTCGATGAGTACGAGATACAGAAGGCCCAACACGATAGCGGGGAGGCCTTCGTAGATAAACAGGATCTGCCAGCCGCGCAGGCCATGCAGACCGTCCAGACTCATCAGCCAACCTGATAGCGGGCTCCCAACTATTCCCGCGATCGACGCACCCATCGTAAATGTAGTCGTGATTCGCCCTCGGCGATGGGCAGGAAACCAGTAGCTGAGATACAGGATGATGCCGGGGAAAAAGCCGGCCTCCGCCGCACCCAATAGGAACCGCATTACGTAATACTCGGTTGGCGAGGAGATGAACGCCATGCCGACCGATATGGAACCCCAGAGAATCATGATCCGGGTCATGGTCGCGCGTGCGCCGATGCGCTCGAGCAAGAAGTTGCTCGGCACCTCGAACAGCAAGTACCCTGCGAAGAAAAGCCCCGCGCCCAGTCCATAGACCGCGTCGCTGAATGACAAGTCCTGAAGGAACTGCAGCTTGGCAAAACCGACGTTCACCCGGTCGATATAGGCAATGATGTATCCGGCGAGAATGAGCGGCAGGATGCGCCGGCTGATCCTTCCCTCAGGCGGCTCGAGCTGTTGATGCAGGTAGCGGACTTCGACAGCTTTTCAAAAGCGGCGACAGTGCTGGGCATCGCGCAACCTGCGCTCGGCAGGCAGATCCAGAAGCTGGAGGAAGAGTGCGGCGTCCGGCTGTTTTATCGGCACGGACGGGGTGTCTCGCTGACGCCCGAGGGAGAAGCGCTGCTTGAACGTGCACGGCCGCTCATGCGGCAGCTTGCGTCCATTCCTGCCGATCTGCAGTCCGAGCGCGACTCTCCGCGCGGGCTGGTGACTGTGGGCCTCACGCCGACCGTGTGCAACCTGTTCGGGCTGAAGCTCGTCAAGGCAACTCGCGAAAGGTACCCGCAACTGCGGGTCAACGTGGTGTCCGGCTACAGCGGGTATGTGCACGAATGGCTGGTCGATGGACGCCTCGACATGGCGATCCTCCACGATGCGCGCCGTTCGTCGACGGTCGCCGTCGACCCGCTCGCCGCAGCCGAATTGTTCTTCATCATGCCGAGCGTGGACCCCGCGTTCGACCTGCCATCTGAGCCGGCGCTTGCGGCTATCAGCAACGTGCCGCTCGTCCTTCCGACCCGCAACCACGGCCTTCGACGCACCCTTGAGTACGCCGCAAGCGACGCCGGCGTGTCCCTGAATGTGGCCTACGAGGTGGACACGCTCGAATTGCTCAAGCAGATCGTGGTTTCCGGACTGGCCTGCACGGTGCTGGCGAAACCGGCCGTGCTCGATGAACTGGCGGCCGGCACCCTCGTCGCGCTCCCGGTGGCGGCGCCGCGACTGCAGACGAAGCTGATGCTGGCAACCGCCGTGCGCCGGCCGATCACGCGCGGCATCCGGCTGGTCGAGCAGGAAATCAAGACGCTGGTAGCTGAACTCGTCGCGGAAAAACCTAACAGGTTCGGACTTTTGCCGATTCCGGCCTGAACGCGCCCGGCGCCCATGCAACAATCACACGCCGGCGGCGAGTCATGCTGTTTCGGCACATCTGCTATACCGCCTGAGCCATTGCTGTTTGTCGGGAGCGATCCAAAGATACGCCCATTACAACAAGCAAGGAGACAGCGGTATGGCAACCGTTACAGCGCCCCGCGCGACGCTATCGGCGGAAGAGCGCAAGGTCATATTGGGGTCCTCGCTGGGGACCGTTTTTGAATGGTATGACTTCTTTATCTACGGCAGCGTCGCCGCCGTTATCGCCAAGCGGTTCTTCTCTGGCGTCAGTCCCAGTTACGGTTTTATCTTCGCGTTGCTGGGCTTTGCGGCGGGCTTCATCGTGCGGCCGCTGGGCGCCGTGATCTTCGGGCGGCTCGGCGATCTCGTCGGGCGCAAGCACACGTTCTTGCTGACGATCGCGGTGATGGGGACGGCTACGTTCCTGACCGGCGTGCTGCCCACCTACGAAACTGTGGGCGTGCTTGCGCCGGTCATGCTGATTGTCCTGCGCATGGTGCAAGGCCTCGCGATCGGCGGCGAATACGGGGGCGCCGCGACCTACGTCGCTGAACATGCGCCAAAGGAACGGCACTTGCCGACGGCCATGAACCGGCACACTCGCGGCAAACGCTGTTCGAGCAATCGGACGTGCTGTCAGTCAACCTGCGGCAAAACGCTTCAACGCTCTCGGTCGTCACTTTTGAAGATCTGTCCCGCATGAAGCCTTCCAGCTTGTTCGTCAATACGAGCCGGGCGGGCGTGGTTGCACCGGGCGCGCTTTTAAATGCGCTCAAGCTAGGGCGCCCGGGGATGGCCGCACTCGATGTGTATGACGAGGAGCCGTTGTCACACGACGATCCGCTCCTGGGCATGGAGAACTGCGTGTGTTCGCCTCACATCGGCTACGTCGAGAAGCACAGCTACGAGGTCCTGTTCGGCTCCGCGTTCGCGAACCTTATTGCTCATTTGAAGCAGGAGCGTGGTTAAGCCTTACTACACGGCACTGTCACGTTGAATCGTTTGATGGCGCAAAAGCGCAGCTCGGCGGCAACCTCCAATCTGTTTCGCTTGATCATTTGACTCATCATGCGCTCCAACAAAATCAAGTATTGATAGTCAGCCGTTGAGACTGTTTGCGGCCGCCTTGGCCACTTGTGAATCCTGATCCGGCTTTACGCCTGATACGCCGACCGCGCCCACAACCTGTCCGTCGACCACGATGGGCACGCCGCCTTCCAGCGTCGTGACGAGTGGTGCGCTCAGAAATGCGGTTCGGCCGCCGTTGATCATGTCTTCGTATTGCTTCGTTTCACGTCGGCCGAGCGCTGCGGTGCGGGCTTTCTCGGTCGCGATGTAAGCACCAATCGGGGCGCACCCATCGAGGCGAAGCAGGGCGAGCGGATGGCCGCCGTCATCGACCACGGCGATCGCGACGTTCCATAGATTTTTCCCGGCTTCCGCGCGTGCTGCTTCGAGGATTTGCGTCGCTTCGATAACGGTCAATACGGCTTTGCTTTGCATATCTGCAGTTCTCAAGTCAAAAGTGTTTTAGCCGGCGCATGCCGGCGTTAGAGATAGGGTTTATCGCGCCACGGATCATCCGCCCGACGCGCCCTGCGTATTCACGTGCACCGCATAAATGGATTGCGACGACGCCATGAACAACCGGTTACGTGCGCGTCCGCCAAAGCATAGATTCGCGCAGCGCTCTGGCAGCGCGATCCGGCCGATGATCTTTCCTTGCGGTGAGATCACCATGACCCCATCGAGTTCATCATTGCCCATGCCCCAACCGCACCACAGATTACCGTCGATGTCCGCACGCATTCCGTCAATTGTCCCGGCGCCTGCATCATAGAAAACCCGGCCTTGACCGATCCTGCGACCGTCCGAATCCATTTCATAAACATGGATCATCCGGTTCGGTACGCCGCGCGACTCGATGATGTACAGCAGTTTCTCGTCGGGTGAAAAGCACAAACCATTCGGCCCTTTCAACTCGCGCGTCACGACAGACGCTTGCCCGGTCACGCCATCTATCCGATACACCGAGTGCGGCAATTCCTGTTCGGCCTTGAGCCCCTCGTAATGTCCCTGAATGCCCATTGGCGGATCAGTGAACCAGATCGAACCGTCCGATTTCACCACGAGGTCGTTCGGTGAATTAAGTGGTTTGCCGTCGAAGGAATCAAGGAGGACGGTAATGCTGCCGTCGTACTCGGTGCGCGTGACACGGCGGCCATGCTCGCACGTGACGAGTCGTCCTTGCCGATCGCGCGTATTGCCATTGGCGTAGTTGGAGGGCTTGCGAAACACGCTGACCACGCCCGTTTCCTCTTCCCATTTCAGCATCTGGTTGTTCGGGATATCGCTCCAGAGAAGATAGCGGCCGTCGCCGAACCACACCGGGCCTTCGGTCCAACGGTAACCGGTAGCCAGCCGCTCGACGGCTGAAAACGCCACCCGGTATTTGTCGAAGGAAGGGGCCAGGGAAATCACGCGAGGGTCGGGGTATCGGTCAGCCTGTTGCCACATTTCACTCTCCTGTCGTGCGTTCCGCCTCTCCGTCAAGCCGGCGGCGAAGCGGTAGTATAAATCAAATGAGTAAGCGCTTTCTCTTGAAATTACGACTGGATTCTCATAATATGCTTGTATTCTATGAATTTTCGTCGGTAGTGCGGCAGTAAAAATGAGTCGAAATGGTTTTTTGAGAAAGCGATTACTTTTGATTCGCCCCCTTGTTGCGCATTCCCGACAGCCGGTCGAAATTTTTTAAGGTCAATGCCTGATGATCGAGATGTCCAGCAAGAACGTAACCGGGCCGGTTATCCGGCTGCACTGCGCCGATAACGTGGTGATTGCACGCATCGACGTCGCCATCGGCACCCCGGTACCGTCAGAAGATTTTGTTTGCCGCAGCCAGGTAACCGCGGGATACAAGATCGCGGCAAGACAAATTCGCAAAGGCGAGCCGATTCGTAAGTACAACGTGGTAATTGGCTTCGCTGCGACGGATATCGCGCCGGGCACGATGGTGCATAGTCATAACGTAGAGTTCCGCGAGTTTGATCGGGATTACGCATTTGGTGCGGATTACCGGCCGGTCGAGATGGTGCCCGAGGCCGAGCGTGCCACCTTCCAGGGAATCGTGCGGGATAACGGTGAAGTCGCCACGCGCAATTACATCGGCGTGTTGTCGACGGTCAATTGTTCGGCCACGGTCGTGCACAAGATCGCGGAGTGGTTCACGCCCGAGCGGCTGGCGGACTATCCCAACGTAGACGGCGTGGTCGCGTTCAGTCACTCGATCGGTTGTGGCATGGAGATGAGCGGCGAGCCGATGGCGCTGTTGCGCAGGACCATGGCCGGTTACGCCCGCCATCCCAATCTCGCCGCGGCGCTGATCGTCGGGCTGGGCTGTGAGCGCAATCAACTGGCTGGACTAATGGATCAGGAAGACCTGAAGGCAGATTCCCGGCTGCACACTTTCATCATGCAGGAGAGCGGGGGCACCCGTCGGACCATCGAGGCAGGCGTGGCTGCGGTACAGGCGCTGCTCCCCGAGGCCAATCGTGTGAAGCGTACGACAGTGTCCGCGAGTCACCTCAAAATTGGCCTGCAATGCGGCGGTTCCGACGGCTTCTCGTCTATCACCGCCAATCCTTCGCTCGGCGCCGCAATGGATCTGCTGGTACGTCATGGCGGCACGGCGATCCTCTCTGAAACCCCCGAAATCTACGGCGTTGAACATACGCTGACCCGGCGTGCCGTCAGTCGCGAAGTCGGCGAAAAACTGGTCGAGCGGATCCGCTGGTGGAAGGACGAGTATTCGGTCGGTCGAGACGTCCAGATCAACGGGCAGGTCAGCCCTGGCAACCAGGTGGGGGGACTGGCAAACATCTTCGAGAAGTCGATTGGATCATCGATGAAAGGTGGGACCGGCCCGCTGATGGAGGTATATCGATACGCGGAGCCGGTGAAGAAACACGGTCTCGTGTTCATGGATACACCCGGTTTCGATCCGGTCTCGGCGACGGGCCAGATTGCCGGCGGCGCGAACCTGATCGCCTTCACCACGGGCCGCGGTTCAATGTTCGGCGCGAAGCCCGTGCCATCGCTCAAGCTCGCCACCAACACGCCGATGTACAACCGCCTCACTGAAGACATGGATCTGAACTGCGGCGGCATTCTTGACGGCGTCGCGTCGATCGAAAGTACAGGCCGGGAAATCTTCGACGCACTCCTGGCAGCCGCGTCGGGCGAGCGGACAAAGAGCGAAGTGCTAGGGCTGGGCGACCACGAATTCGTACCGTGGCAGATCGGCATCATGAGTTGAGCACGTGCGCTTCAGCGTATGAGCCGGGCGAACAGCCATTTACACAATAAGTAAGCTGCCGCCCGGCAACCGGTCAAACAGAATAGCGGAGACAACCCTTGAGTACTCAAACCTCGACCGTACGAATACCTGACAGCGCGGCAAGCAACTCGATCTACACGCGGGTGACCTGGCGCTTCATGCCCTTGCTGTTTGTTTGCTATGTCGTGGCCTATCTGGACCGGGTCAATGTGGGCTTTGCCAAGCTTCAGATGCTCAGCGACCTGCATTTCAGCGAGGCGATGTATGGTTTCGGCGCCGGGATCTTTTTCATCGGCTATTTCTTCTTTGAGGTGCCGAGCAACTTGCTGCTGCATCGGCTCGGCGCGCGTCGATGGATTGCCAGGATCATGCTCACGTGGGCCGTTCTCTCGGCGGCGACCGCATGGGTCAGCACGCCCACGATGTTCTACGTATTGCGCTTCTTTCTCGGCGTGGCCGAAGCGGGTTTCTTTCCGGGGCTCGTGCTGTATCTCACCTATTGGTATCCAGCACACCGGCGCGGCAAGATGGTTGCTTTCCTGATGGCGGGCAACCCCGTGGCGGGCATTGTCGGCGGGCCCATATCAGGCTTCATCATGCAGCGTCTCGCGGGTAATTCGGGGCTTGCGGGCTGGCAGTGGCTGTTCATTCTGGAGGCCATTCCCGCGCTGTTTCTTGCGATCATCATTTTCTGGTTCCTCGATGACCGGGTGAAGGACGCCAAGTGGCTGCCGCTCCATGAGCGCGAATTCATCGCGTCGGAAATTGAAGCGGAAGCGCGCACCAAGAGCCACGGTTCTGTACGCGGAGTGTTCACGTCGCTCAAGGTCTGGCTCATGTGCGCGATCCTGTTCGGTATTGTGATGGGCTCGTATGCCGTGGGTTTCTGGCAACCGACCATCATCAAGGGTTCAGGCATCACCGACGCCTTTACCATTGGCCTGCTCACCGTCGTGCCTTATCTCGTAGCCTTGATTTCGATGGTCCTGGTTGGCCGCCATGCGGACCGCACACGCGAACGCCGCTGGCACGTTGTCGTGCCGCAATGCGTAGCGGCTGCGGGTTTCGTGATCTGCGCCTACGCGGGCAACAACACCTATATTGCGTTGTTGGGTCTGACGCTCGCCGCCTCGGGCGTGATTACCGCCTTGCCGATGTTTTGGGCCTTGCCGACGTCGTTTCTCGGTGGTGCGGGTGCAGCAGCAGGCATCGCATTGATCAATTCCACCGGCAATCTGGCCGGCTTTGTCAGCCCGGCGCTGGTCGGATGGCTGAAGACCGTCACGCATTCACTCGATTCCAGCCTGTTCCTGATTGCGGGGTCGCTGCTCGTGTCCGCCTGTCTTATCCTGACGCAGCTTCCCGCCAGGCTAGTGAACAAGTAGTCAGTCCATGTCACTCGTCAGAAGTGCCAGTTCATAAATTTTGGAATCCTTATTTACTACGATGTGGAGACAACATGAAGACTGGCAGGTATCGCTACGTGGTCGCCTTGCTGCTATTTATCGCGGGCGCGATCAACTACATGGATCGGGCTGCGCTTGGCGTAGTCGCGCCCATCATCAACAAGGAGCTGAGTCTTTCTCCCTCGCAACTTGGGGTTGTGTTCAGCAGCTTTTTCTTCGGCTATTCCATCTTCGCGTTTGTAGGCGGTCAACTGGCCGACAAGTACGGACCTCGCCGGGTTTTCTCCTGGGCGATGGGGAGCTGGTCGATCCTCTGCGGGCTCACCGCGGCCGTGACCGGATTCGGCACGCTGCTGATTGCGCGCGCGTTGTTCGGCTTCGGCGAAGGGCCGATGAACTCGACGACCAACCGGACCATCACCAACTGGTTCCCCCGCCACGAAACAGCGACCATGGTTGGCTTTACGTTTTCGGGCCAGACGGTAGGCAGTGCGATCGCAGGCCCGGTGGTCGGACTGATCGCCATTGCTTATGGCTGGCGCACATCGTTTGTGATCATCGCGGCGCTCGGGCTGGTGTGGATCGTCGCGTGGCGCATTTTCGCGACCGACCGGCCCGCTGAGAACGCCCGGGTCAGCGATGCCGAACGCGAGCTGGTCGAAGCGAGCCGCAGCGCGGCGCATCCGGCGGAAGGCGGCGACGAAACCACGCCGCTGCGCAGCTACCTGTTTCGTCCGAGCACACTCGCGCTCGGAGTCGGTCTGTTCGCGGTGAACTACACGTTATTCGTATTCATTTCGTGGATGCCGAGCTATTTCACTAACGCGCTGCATCTGGACATGGCGCACATGAGTGTCCTGAGCGCGGTGCCGTGGGCGTGCGGCGGGATCGGATATTTCGGCGGTGGCCTGCTTGCCGACGCTTACTTCAAGCGTGTGAACAACAAGCTGCTGGCACGCAAGGTCTCGGCTACGGTGCCGCTCGCACTGTCGGGTCTTGCGTTGCTGGGAGTCAGCATGGTTGATTCCGTCACGCCCGCAGTGATACTCGTCGCGTGCGCCGTGATGTTCCTGACGGCTTCGTCGCAGGCGTGCTGGGCTGTGATGCATGAGCTTGTGCCCGGCAGGCATCTGGGTGGCGTGAGCGGCTTTGTTCACCTGATGAGCAACATTTCGGGGATCGTCGGGCCCACCATGATGGGAATCGCTGTCCAGTACTTCGGTGGTTACAGCAGCGGCTTTGTACTCGGTGCAGTGATCGATCTGATCGGTGTGCTGGCCATGCTGCTGGTGATTGGCCGGCGGGCCGCAGATAAGGCGGCCGAAGGGCAGTCCACTACCGCATAGCCGTTTTCGTTCGCACTCGGGGTTCGCTTTTCGGGTTTGCGAGTGGGGCTTGGGCGGTGCGGATGGTGGTTGGGGTTCGTGCTGGGTTGGTTGGTTCTGGATTAGTGGCCGGGTTTGGTGCCGGGTTGCTAGGTTTTGGGGTTAGCGATGCTGGGTCAGTGCCGGGTTGCTGCTTTCGGCCTTAGTGGTCTGCGTGCGTTAGATGTTTTCTTTATCACTATTAGCCACTGCGCGTGGCGGCGCGTCATTTCTTTGTCCAAAGCGACAAAGAAACGAAGCAAAGAAAACGCTTTTAACCGCACTAGCCTAAGTGTCCACAGCGTGCAGTTTTCATTCATAGGTGCCCCAAAAGCACGGTGCTCGCCAGAGCGAAGGGTGTTTGAAACCCTCCTTCTCGCGAATCCTGACACGAACACGCTTCGCCCCGTACGCTCTCGGGCGAGCACGATTGCCAAGGAAACTTGCACGGCCCTCCGTGTACGTGTGGCTTCATTTTTTTGTGGGTTAGCTGAGGAGTCTGCGCTGCTGACTTCGTAGGTCACGGTCTCAGGCGTGTTTGCGACATCTTTTTTTGTAGGTTGCCTGCATAGTCAGCATGGCTGTCTTCGTAGTAGCGGCACCACGCGTATTTACTGTTTTCAGTTTGCTTCAGTTTGCTTCAGTTTGGGACGGTTGGTCTGGTGTGCGGGTCTATTTCGTTGGTCAGGGCCTCACGCATTTCAGCGGCTTTGTTTCTTGGTGGGTTGGCTGTGTGGTTCGAAGTGCGTACAAATTCGGTGGGTGGTTTACGCGGATAGCGCGGGGTGTACCGTGGGCAGATTCAATCACTGGCGGCGAAGCGTGTGGGTATCCGTGTTCGGAGAAAGAGGGGTTCACACATCCGTGGCTCTGGCGAGCACCGTGCTTTTGGGGCACCTATGAATGAAAACTGCACGCTGTGGACACTTAGGGTAGCGTGGTTTAAAAGCGTTTTCTTTGCTTCGTTTCTTTGTCGCTTTGGACAAAGAAATGACGCGCTGCCACGCGCAGTGGCTAATAGTGATAAAGAGATTAGCCAACCTAAGTACATCACGAACCGTGAAAGCAACAACCCGGCATTGACTCCGACCGCTAACTTAAGCAACACCAACCCAGCGTCGACCAACGCCCAAGCCCAACCTGCAAACCCAAAATCAAACCCCAAGTGCGAACGAAACCAATTGAGCTATTGCCATGAATCAAGCCATCTTTGAACCTCATCAAGCCGACTATCAGACAGCGTCGCGGATCGTTTCGGTGGAGGCGCGTACCATCCGCGTGCCGCTCGACCGCCACACTGCATTTTCGACGCGGCTCGTTACGGCCCGCAACTACACGGTCGTGCGCGTTACCACGGCCGACGGCCGGCACGGCATCGGATTTTGCTATAGCGGCAGCCGTGCGGGCATGCTGGTCACCTACGCCGTGCGCGAGCTGTTTGCGCCCCTGTTGCATGGACGATCCGCCCTCGATGTCGAAGGCCTGTGGCGCGCAATGTACGACGAGTCGTTGCTGCAAGGCCGCGCGGGATCGGTCATGCGGGCGCTCTCCATCATTGACATTGCGATGTGGGACAGGAACGCGCGAGCCGCTGGCTTGCCGTTGAGCCGCTATCTCGGCGGGACGTCGAGCGCAACCGTGCCGGCGTATGCCAGCGGTGGCTATTACGTCGAGGGCAAGACCCCGGAGCATCTCGGCGAGGAGATGGCGAGCTACGTGGCGCTGGGATTTCGCGCAGTGAAGATGAAAGTAGGACGACTTAATCTGCGGGGTGAAGAAGCCCGGATCAAGGCGGCAAGGGAGGCGATTGGTGACGACATACTGCTGATGCTCGATGCCAACAACGCCTGGTCCGATGTTCCAACCGCGCTGGAATACATGCGCCGGTACGAGCCGTTCAACCCTTACTGGATAGAAGAGCCGTTCAGTCCGGACGACATCGAGAGCCATGCGCAACTGAGCCGGCGCACACCGGTGACGGTTGCAACCGGCGAGATTGAAGCGGGACGCTGGCGTCATCAGGAGTTGCTCGATAAACGCGCGGCGATGATCCTTCAATCGGATGCGGCGGTGTGTGGCGGGATCAGCGAATGGCGGCGGATTGCGGCCTCGGCGGCGGCCGTGGGTGTGACCATGTGCCCGCACTGGTTTCACGATCTGCACGTGCACCTGGTGGCATCGACGTCCAATGCGCGCTATGTCGAATTTTTCCCTGATGACCAGGTGCTGAATTTTCGCCGACTGGTGGATACGCAACTGGAGTTCGCGGACGGCAGGCTGACGGTGCCAACGCGTCCCGGCCTGGGCTTCGATTTCGACGAGGCAGCACTCAACGAATACGCGCTGGACGACTGGGCTTGAGAGGAGATGTAAGAAATAAGTAAGCAAAACTAAACGTTTCACCGCCGGTTGTGCACGCCGCCGGCGGTTTTTTACTTTATGCCGCTTTATGCTGTTACTTCGATCCCGGGCATCGAGAAGCCGATCTTGTGCAGTGCCGAAGCGAGCGCGTCGCATTGCGCTTCTGTCAGATCAACGAGGGGCGGGCGTACGACACCCCACTCGGGATCATTCGAATAAACGCCGATCGCGGCTTTAAGCGCAGGGATCATTGGAAACTTGGCGAACACCGCACGCGTGGCGTCGAGTGCTGTCTGGCGCGCATCGGCGTCATCCGACTGCCAGTGACTATACAGCTCCACAATAGCCGCGGGATTGACATTGCCGGTTGCCGTGATACAGCCGGCGCCGCCCGAGCGCATTGTGGCCAGCAGGAAGGTCTCGCTGCCGGCGAACACATCGAAGCCAAGCGGTTGGAAGCGCTCAAGCATCGCCTGAGTGTTGCTCCAGTCACCTGAGCTGTCCTTCACGCCGGCGATGACGCCCGGGAACTCCTTCAACAGCCGTTCGATCAACCCAAGGCTTAGCGGCACCTGGGACACTGGCGGAATGTGATACAGGTAGATGCGCAGTGCATCCGAACCCACCCGTTCGACGATCTGCGCATAACTGCGAAACAGGCCTTCGTCGGTGACGCCCTTGTAGTAGAACGGCGGCAGCATCAGGACATGGTTGACGCCCAGCGAGAGCGCATGGCGCGTCAGTTCCACTGTGTCCGTGAGTGCCGAACATCCCGTGCCCGGCATCAGGCGATCGATAGGAATCTGCGCGCCAACCAGCGTTTCGAGCAGTTTCTTTTTCTCGTTGACCCCGAGCGAATTCGCTTCCGAATTCGTACCGAACACGGCGAGTCCCACATCCTGTTCGATAAGCCATCGGCAGTGGCGAACATAGCGGTCGTAAGCAGGGAGAAGGTCTTTTGTGAACGGCGTGACCACGGGCGAATAGACGCCGCGGGGTCGGTTGGCAGAAGTCATCACGTGTTCCTTTTCATTGAAGCGAGGGTGTTTCGCGCTATTCAGCCAGCGAGACGTCGGGACGACGAGCGAGCTTCGAGCGCTTCGGGATTTACACAGGTCGAGGAGAGATTGCCGTCGAGTGCGCCGATGAGATTGCGCGCGGCACGCATGGCCATGTTCTCGCGCGTCTGCTGCGTAGCGGATCCAATGTGCGGCACAGCAACCACGTTAGGCAATTGCAGCAGTGGCGAGTCAGGCGACAAGGGCTCGCGCTCGAACACATCGAGACCGGCGCCGAGAATGCGGCGTTCACGCAAATGCTCGATGAGGGCAGCTTCGTCGACGACCTGTCCGCGCGAACAGTTGATGAGAATGGCCGACGGCTTCATCGCGCCAAGCTCGGCGCTCCCGATAAGACCCTCGGTGGCGTAAGAAAGCGGGACGAGCAGGCAAATAAAATCGGCGCTCGCCAGCAGCTCCGGGAGCGGCCGCCATTGCGCGCGATAACGCTGCTCCGCGTCATGATTGCGAGAGCGATTGGAATAGATCACGTCCATGCCGAAGCCGAGGGCAGCGCGCTTGGCGACCGCACTGCCAATCCGCCCCAGTCCGACGATCCCAAGCGTTTTGTGATGCACATCGACACCAAACTGCGCCTCGCCGACAGAACGTATCCACTGGCCGCGCCGGGTCCAGTCGGCTAGCTCGGAGATGCGGCGCGCGGTGGCGAGGATCAGACTGAAGACGAGATCGGCGGTAGTTTCCGTGACTTCGTCCGGCGTATTGGTGAGGAGGATGCCGCGGCGCGAGAGTTCGGGGACGTCGAAGGCGTCAAAGCCGGCCGAGATGGTGGAGGCAGCCTCAAGCAAGGGCGCTGCATTGAGGAGATCCGGGGTTATCTTGAGATTGTTGCCAATGATCCCGTGAGCCGAGGCGAGCGCGCGCCGGAATGGCGCAAGGTCGCCGCCGGAAGAAATGTCGACCTCATCGACGCAACAGCGCTCGCGAAGAAGACCGGACACGGCAGGAGGCAACTGACGATAGGCCACGACATGCTTCATGAAGACCTCGGGGACGAATGCGGTGTAAAGAGAGTCGAAAGGAAAGTCGAAAGGCGGCAGATAACAGTCAAAAAAGAACCGCTTGCGAAAGCACTATAGATATCGTTAAGATTGCCGTCAAGATTATCAATAATTTCATCGACGATTTTGGGGCGGCACATGAGCGAGAAGAAAACGGGCTTGCGGCAGGGCCTGACGAACTACGGTGATGAGGGTTTCTCGCTGTTCCTGCGCAAGGCATTCATCAAGGGCGCGGGGTATACGGACGACGCGCTGTCGCGCCCGATCGTGGCAATTGCAAACACGGGCAGTGCCTACAACCCCTGTCACGGCAACGCGCCGCAACTGATTGAAGCGGTCAAGCGCGGCGTGATGCTGGCGGGCGGCCTGCCGGTCGAATTTCCGACGATCTCGATCGCTGAAAGTTTTTCGCATCCGACCAGCATGTATTTGCGCAACCTGATGTCGATGGATACGGAGGAGATGATCCGGGCCCAGCCCATGGATGCGGTGGTGCTGATCGGCGGGTGCGACAAAACCGTCCCGGCCCAACTGATGGGCGCGGCCGCGGCGGGCGTTCCCGCCATTCAACTGGTGACCGGCGCGATGCTCACGGGTTCGCATCGGGGCGAGCGGGTCGGGGCATGCACGGACTGCCGTCGCTTCTGGGCGAGTTTTCGTGGCGATCAGATTGATGAGGCCGAGATCGAAGCCGTCAACAATCAGCTCGTTGCAACGGTCGGGACCTGCTCGGTGATGGGCACGGCAAGCACGATGGCCTGCATTGCAGAAGCCTTGGGGATCATGCTGCCAGGCGGCGCGTCGGCGCCTGCCGTGACGGCCGACCGGATTCGCATCGCCGAGCGCACCGGCGCGCAGGCCGTGGCGATGATCGGGAAAAACTTGAGTCCCGCAGCCATCCTGACACCGAAAGCGATCGAAAACGCGTTGCGGGTGCTGCTCGCGATTGGCGGTTCGACCAACGGCATCATTCACCTCACGGCGATTGCCGGCCGGCTCGGCATTCGTATCGACCTTGCACGGCTTGATCAAATGGCGCGCGAAACGCCGGTGCTGGTCGATTTGAAGCCGTCGGGACAGCACTACATGGAGGACTTGCATCGCGCCGGCGGTTTGACTACGGTCATGCGCGAGATGAAAGACCTTCTGCATCTCGACGCGCTCACCGTGACTGGCCGCACGCTCGGCGAGGAGCTGGACGCTGCGCCTGCGAGCTTTCCGCAAGACGTGGTGCGCCCGTTTGATCGCCCGATTTTTCCGCAAGGCGGAATTGCCGTGCTGCGCGGCAACCTCGCGCCGGGCGGCGCGATCATCAAGCAGTCTGCGGCAAGCGCCACGCTGATGGAGCACGAAGGCCGGGCCGTCGTATTCGAGGACGCTGAGGATTTGGCTCGTCGTATCGACGATCCGGAACTGGATGTGGAGGCGCACGACATACTCGTGCTCAAGCGGATCGGTCCGGTGGGTGCACCGGGGATGCCGGAGGCGGGTTACATTCCGATCCCGCGCAAGCTCGGTCGCCTGGGTGTCAAGGACATGGTGCGCATTTCGGATGGCCGCATGAGCGGCACGGCGTCCGGTACGGTGGTCCTGCACGTGACACCGGAAGCGGCCATTGGCGGTCCGCTCGCAATCGTACAAACGGGCGACCGGATTCGCCTGAGCGTCGCAAAACGGTCAATCGAACTCGCGCTCGGTGACGAGGAAATTGCGGCGCGTCTCGCCGCATTACCCGCGCGCCAGGTCGATCCCGACGAGCGGGGATATCGCAAGCTCTTCCTGACCACGATTACTCAGGCCGACGAGGGCTGTGACTTCGATTTTCTCCAGGCGTCCCGAATGACCGCGACCGTTCCCGGCGACGGAAACAAGGCTTGACGGCCACATTTTCGTATAGGCTCGCGGCTTAGATCATTTTGCGGATCCTTTTATGAGCAACGCTGCCAAATCCAGACTCTCCAATGCACCCGCCGCGAAGGCGGTCGAGCGCGATCGCAATATCGACGAAACGATGCGTAGCGTCTCCGATGAACTCGAGGAGCAAATCGTCCTCGGCGTTCTGCATCCGCGCGAACGGCTTGTGGAAGACGATTTGTGCGAGCGCTTCAACCTGAAGCGCCACGTCGCGAGGCAGGTGCTGGCGGAAGTGGAGCGGCGCGGGCTGGTGGAACGCCGCAAGAACGTCGGCGCGGTGGTCAAGTCGTACACCCCACGCGAGGTCATCGAGCTGTACGCACTGCGCGAACTGCTCGAAGCAGACGCGGCGAGGCGTATCGTTTTTCCGGTGAGTAGCGAAGCGCTCGACGCTTTGGATGCCATTCAGGCAGAGCACGACGAAGCGGCCGACGCCGGCGATTTGCGGCGCGTGTTCCGCGCGAACATGGCGTTTCATCACGCGTTCTTTGCGCTCTCGGAAAGCCAGGTCCTGACGGAAGCGATTCGTGAGTATGAACGCCGCACGCATGCCATCCGCTCGGTATCGATCGTATTTCCGCAGTACCTGGAGAAGGCGCGCGCCGAGCATCACCAGATGATCGAGGCGCTGAGGACCGCAGACCGGGAATCGCTGATCAAGTTATGTCGGGAGCACCTGGTGCCATCGCGCGATGCGTATCTTGAAGCGCATCACCGCCGCTCGATCGGCTATGCCACGCAGAAAAGCACGGCGGAATAAGGGTACGCGAATGAGCCCCCGGTAAGCCCACGAATAATCCCATTTACCCGATTCACAGGGAGACTATCAATGACTCGAGTACTGATCACCGGTGCGGCCGGCCACATTGGCCGCGTGCTTCGTGCCGGGTTCCAGGGCCACTACGCGTTGCGCCTGGCCGACATCGCGCCGCAGGCCGAAGCGCAGGACGGTGAGGAAATCGTGACCGCGGACATCACGAAGCTGGAGGATCTTCTTCCAGTCATGGAAGGGGTCGACGTGGTCGTCCATCTTGCCGGTATACCCGACGAGGATCGCTGGGAACGCATCCGCGATATGAACATTGAAGGCTGCTACAACGTGTTCGAAGCGGCGCGGCAAGCGGGCGTCAAGCGCGTGGTGTTCGCGAGTTCGAACCATGCAGTGGGTTTTCATCGACGCGACCGCATGATCGACAACGCAGTCGAGCCGCGCCCGGACAGCCGCTACGGCATCTCGAAGGTGTTCGGCGAAGCGCTCGGCCGGATGTACGCCGATAAACACGGCATGTCGGTCGCGTGCATCCGCATCGGGTCGTTTCGCCCCGACGACCAGCCAACCGCGCCGCGGCACCTCTTTACCTGGATCAGTCATCGCGACATGGTGCAGGTGGCGCGCCGATGTATTGACCATCCGGAGTTTCACTTCGCGGTCGTCTATGGCGTGTCCAATAACGCGCGCAATCACTGGGATAACGCCAACGTGCGCTATCTCGGGTTCGTGCCCGAAGACGATGCCGAATTGCACGCGGCCGAGATCGCTGCAACAGGCGCGGCCGAAGACGCGCGCGAAGCGCTGTTTCACGGCGGCTTCGGCTGCCTGGTCGAATTCGACGGCGAGCCGCTTCGAATCGATTGAATATGACGGTCCATCGTCGGGAGGCGCGCCTCGCGTTGTAGTATGCGGTCGTGAATGTCATCATTCATGACCCTACGACGAGAAACAGGTTGACGTTGAATACCGAACTAAAGAAGAGGGCACCGCGCCGCAAGTCCAACGCGGTGTCGGTCATGGACGTCGCGCGCGCCGCTGGAGTGTCGACGGCGACCGTTTCGCGTGTTCTGAACGGCAATGCCACGGTTGCTTTGGCCCTGCAGGACCGGGTACGCGAGATCGCGCAAAACCTCGGCTACACGCCCCATGCGGCGGCGCGCGCGCTCGCGTCGCAACGCTCGAAGACCATCGGCGCGGTCATTCCTTCGCTTGAAAACCAGAATTTTGCGCTCGGCGTGTTCGCGCTGCAAAAGCGTCTTGGCGAAGCGGGCTATACGCTGCTTCTGGCGTGCTCGTACTACGACCAGGAGGACGAACTCAAGCAGGTCCGCGCGCTAATTGCCGATGGCATCGCCGGGCTGATGCTAGTGGGCCGCAGCCATTCCCCCCCGCTCTACGAATTGCTCGAGAAGGAGCGGATTCCGCTGGTGAACGGCTGGACCGTCGATCAACATCATCCGTATGTAGGCTTCGATAACGTCGCGGTCGGGCGGCGTATTGCGGAGTATCTGCTCGATCTTGGGCATGTGCATTTCGGCATGATCACGCAGATGACCCAGCACAGTGATCGCGCGGCCGACCGCATCACGGGCGTGCGCGCCGCTTTGCGAGCGCGCGGGCTTGAGTTGCGTCACGAGCACCTGATCGAAATGCCGCACAAAATCATAGAAGGCCAAATGGCGATGCGCGCGCTGATGCAAGGTCCGGTCCGGCCGACCGCCGTTATTTGCGGCACGGACCTGCTTGCCGTGGGCGCACTGGCCGAAGCGCGCGAAGCTGGCATCGACGTTCCGGGCGAGTTGTCGATTGCCGGGATCAATGACATCGAGTTTTCCAGCTTTACTACGCCACCCCTCACCACGATGCGTCTGGCCGCAGACGAAATCGGCGCACGCAGTGCCGAGTACCTGCTCGCGCACATAGAAGGGCGGCCAGTCAGTTCCCAGAACATCGTGCCGACCGACCTGATCGTGCGCGGCACGACGGGCCGGCCGCCGCCGGCCAAGGGCTAAGCCGAAGCCGAAGCCGAAGCCGCGTTTGACTCGTGTTTAACTCGCGTCTATCTTCTCGGTGCTCGATCCCACCACGACGAATTCGTTGCCGCCACCGCAGATAGCCAACGGCGTGGTGGACGCGTTCGTACATATTTGGAGCAATACCTGACATATCCGGTCGGCGCAACCGTGCAGCACCGTTTCGCGGAAGGACTCCCGATCGCCCTGACAGATGTGAGCTCGCAAGCGCTCGCCTAGCCGGAGAACTACGCGGTTCTGGATTGATCGGCGCCGGCGTACCTCAGGACTGGGCGAGGTTTGGAGTGGTCAAGTTATTTCGGACGGGCTGCTAGGTTCTTCCACTGCCGGTTTCGCCTCGTAGGCGGTGGACGACAGATAGCCCAAAGTCGAATGCAAACTGGCTGGATATCAAGGCAGTGACGATCGCTGAGATAACGCGCGTCACTGGGTCAGGTTCCGATCCTCGAACGTGATCAACGGGGCGGTTCTCGTTGCGACCGGACGGGCGATCAGCAGTACAAGGATAGGTGTTTCGCCGGTGTCTGGATGACATGAAGGGGCGCAGAACCTAACCGACTTCGATTCTCCTCATCTGTTCACGAGCCAGAGTCGCTATTTCACGAAGCGTCAGATTGTCAACGTTGGTGCCTGGATCGAAGCGAATCTGAACGCTGACCGATTCTCCGGCTTCATTCTGCAGCACAGCAAACACGATATTCGGATGAGCATTGCGATTGACGTTCACACTAACTAGCAACAGGTGCATGGTCTTCATCCTTGAGTATCGGTTACGCGAGAATTGATTTTGTTCGGTCTTGCGCTGCAGTCCTGACCATCAGTTGCGGATGGATCAACGAGAAAGTCGAAAATTCGGCTCTCAGTGATACTTTTGGCAAGACAGCATATTCATCCGGCCACCGGCCGAGAGAGTTCCACCCCGGAGCGTGCGCCGTCCTTATGCTCATGCACGCTGTTGATGAAGTGATCGGGTTGAATTCCGACCGTGCCACCATCGTTGAAGACCCCTCGTCGCGCACCGCCGGGGCCAGCAATTACCAAAAATTCAACAGCGCATCCTTTAAACGTCGCCTTGCGCCGTGGCGTGCAGGTCGCTGCGGGCTACCGCGACCGGCTGCCCCAATGAATGCCGAAACCACTACCCTGTAGCCGGTGGTGCTCCCGCAAGTTCTGATGGTCGTAGCGCAGTAGCGCGGAGAAATATGAAGGACCGTGAATTATCGGGACCAGGCGATACTCACCGGAATTCGGACCCTCATCTTCGACGTGACGCACGTTGAGCGTTGAATACTCAAGGTTGAGTTCATGGGCACCGATCTCCAACATCGCAATATGTAGGACCCGTGGAGTGCTCGCGACGGCTGGAATCGACACCAGCGCCGCCGACACGACGAGTAGGAAGCCGGCGCAGCAGAAATTCATTTACCGCTCCCTAACGCGGATACGTCATAGCAACCGGCACCTGAAAACAAAGCGATACGTCGACATTGGTCTCCTCCGCGTCGAACGTCTTAGAATCCTCTGCAAAGGCGGCGAACACGGCTACATCACGCGGCCGGAGAATTCGCTGCCTGTTCCACGCACGAACCGAAACCCGGACGCGCAACTTAGGAGCAGTTTAGGCACAAGATGACATATTTTCAATCCGCATTTCCCCAATCTCTGGAGACTGAATGAGCTCCCGCAAAGGCACATCCGCCACGGCGCCAGGTAAGCATGATCTAGAGGCGATGTCCGAGTTCCGCTATCAGCTGCGACAGTTTCTGCGGTTCTCGGAGGAGATCACCCACGCAGAAGGTGTAACTCCGTTGCAATATCAGTTGCTCCTGCATGTCAGAGGGTTTCCCGGCCGGCAATGGGCCAGTGTCGGTGAACTCGCGGAACGGCTGCAGGCTGCGCCGAATGGTACAGCCGCACTCGTCTCACGTTGTGAAGCCGCAGGTCTGGTGGTTCGCGTACCGGACGGCCTGGACCGCCGGCAGGTCCAGGTGCATCTCACGACGAAGGGCGAGCGCTGTCTGTTGAAACTGGCGGCGCTACACAAGTCGGAGATCGAGTCTTTCGGCTGGGTATTTGGACCTGCGCGCAGGAAGTGATGGTCCTCCCGCTTTTATTACACTTCGCCATGAAGACTGAGCCGTCTATCGCGAGATATGGCACAGTGTGCCTTATCGTTTATACTCGTGCCTTTGCGGCGGCGTCATGCGCATACCGGGATTTATCGATAAACGTGCGGTGCAGCGTGGCAGACGGTTGTGGCTGCATTACGGCGTGTTCTGGCTGGGCGCCATCGCGACCGGGCTCGTCGCCGTTCTGTACGCGAAGCTGATCGACGTCGGATACGACACTTTTCTGCGATATGCAACGCGGTACTGGTGGTTGCCGCTTCCCGTCAGCCCGGCGATCGGCGCACTCGGCGTCTGGTTGACCCGACGCTTTTTCCCTGGATCAGAAGGCAGCGGAATCCCTCAGGTCATCGCGACGCTTCATGACAGCGGCGCTCTTGCGCCACGCCTTCTGAGCATAAGAATCCTGGTCGGCAAGATCGTGGTGTCGTTCCTTTCGATATTGGGGGGATTTACGATCGGCCGGGAGGGTCCGACGATCCACGTGGGTGCGGCACTCATGTTCAACCTGCGGCGCTTTTATCCTCAGCGGTTCCGGGCCCTCCGGGGCACGGCGCTTGAGCACCGGCTGGCGCTCGCTGGTGCCGCAGCGGGCCTGTCGGCAGCGTTTAACGCACCGCTCGCCGGTGTCGTCTTTGCGATCGAGGAGTTGACCCGAAGCTTCGAGCAGCGCACAAGTGGCGTGCTGATTACCGCCATCATCTTCGCCGGTATTGTTTCACTGGGATTGCAGGGCAACTACACGTATTTCGGAACGATCGATATAGGGAACCACTTCCCAGACCTGCTCGCAGTAGCCGTCGTACTGATCGGTGCTGTGTCCGGCGTCGCGGGCGGCGTATTCTGCTGGCTACTACTGAATACCGGGCGCTGGATCCCGTCGCGGGTCAACACCTGGCGCGACCGTCATCCGGTGGCGTTTGGTGCCGTGTGCGGCCTGATCATCGCCGTGATCGGTGTGACCTCCGGCGGACATACGTTCGGCAGTGGCTATGCCGAAGCGCGGGCAATGCTGGAAGGACGAGCTCAACTAAGCGCTGCCTACCCGGTACTCAAGATGGCCTCAATGGTCGGGTCGTATCTGCCGGGCGCACCTGGTGGACTCTTTGCGCCCTCGCTGGCGATCGGTGCCGGTATTGGAAATGCGCTGCACCTGGTGTTCGGCCAGATGCAACTGCCGATGCTGATCGCGCTCGGAATGGTCGGTTATCTGGCTGCAGTGACGCAAAGCCCGATCACCGCGTTCGTGATCGTGATCGAGATGATCAACGGCCATGCACTCGTCATATCACTCATGGCTACAGCGCTGATAGCCAGTCAGGTATCGAAGCTCTTTGCCCCGGCACTTTACGAGACGTTGGCGAAGCGATATGTCAGCGTGAATCCCGCCGTGCTCGTCGAAGGGTCGGCAGGAGATAAAACATAGAGCAATCGGTCGCATGGGAGACGGTTCGTATACCCTGCTATTTGATTATGAACAGTTTGCAGGAGAGTAACGCATGGACCGCATGACCGCGATGGAGACGTTCGTAACCGTGGTGGACGCAGGTTCATTTTCTGCTGCCGCTCGCCGGCTAAAGTTGGGCCAGCCGGCGGTCTCGAAGTCGATCGCGCAACTGGAAGAGCATCTCGGCGCGCGGCTTTTGCTTCGCTCAACGAGAGGCCTGGCGCCGACGGATGCGGGCCAGCGATTCTACGAGCACGCCCGCCGTGCAATCGATGAGGCGGATCAGGCCGAACAGGCAGCACGCGAATCGTCGGACGGGCTCTCGGGCCGCTTGCGCATCGGTGCTGCGGTTACCTTCGCGCGGCTGCACATTTTGCCGGCCCTTAAGTCCTTTCTCGACCAGCATCCGAAACTGAGTATCGACATCGTTCTGGACGACCGTTCCATCGATCTGCTTGAACAGGGCGTCGACGTGGCGCTCCGCATGGGTACGCTCGACGACTCGACGATGACCGCACGACGCATCCTGCGGGGACGGCGGCTGGTGGTCGGGACACCGCGCTATTTCGCGGACGCCGGCGTTCCGAAGACACCGGCAGACCTGAGCCGGCACCAGGCGATCGTGTACTCCCTGCGAGGTGGTGGCGAGTCGTGGTCGTTTAGCTGCAACGATGGCACGGAGGTCGCCGTGGCCGTGTCGGGCCGGGTAAGCGTGAGCGCTGCCGAGGGCATGCGCACGGCGGTGCTGGGGCACATGGGCCTCGCTGTCGCGTCAGAATGGATGTTCTCCCCCGAGCTCGCCGACGGCACCGTGCAAGCCGTTCTCACCGAATGGACGCTGCCAGCCATCGATGTCTGGGCAGTCTTTCCGTCCGGTCGCATGGCTACGACGAAAGCGCGCGCCTTCGTCGCTTTCGTCGAGCACCTGTTTGATGGGCACGGTGGCAGTACTGAAGCCGACCCGAAATCCACTCTTGCCGATTGACGCGTGGGTCTCCGAAAACAGCAAAATCGAGGGCGGCAAGTTCTCCGCTTACACCTTCGCAGTCGCCTTCTCGAGCACGGCGAACATGTCGCTTGGATCGGCGCGGCGCGTGTAGTCTGGATGAACCTCCGAGTACAGCACGATACCGTCGCGGCCAATGACGTAGCGCGCTGGCATAGGCAAAGTCCAGCTGGGATCGTCGTTGAACACCGGGAGGTCGTTTCTCAGGCGCCTGTACAAATCGACGAGGTAGCCAGGCAGCGAGAAGCGCACGCCGAACGCTGCGCTCGTCTCGCCGTTGACATCGCTCAGCACCGGGAAGCTCAACCCGTTCTCGCGCACTGACTTGCGGCTATTGACCGGCGTCTGCGGCGAGATGGCGACCACGTTCGCACCATGGGCGCGAATCTGCGACAGCACTTCGTTGATCGCCTGAAGTTCAATGTTGCAGTACGGACACCATACGCCACGATAGAAGGTCACGACGAGCGGCCCCTGCGCAAGCAGGTCGGTCGACGAGACGTCGTTGTCGTTCTGGTCCTTCAATTTGAACAGCGGGGCGCGGTCGCCAGCTTTGATGGCGCGGGCTGCCTGACCGCTCGCGATCAGTTCAGCAGTCGCACGCTCCATGATCGGGTGGATTTCTGCCGGTGCGTAATAGGGCGGTTTGCCGGCCTTGAAGTCGGCTTTGAAAGCGTCGAGTTTGTCTTGCAGTGTCATCGCGAATCTCCTTGAGTGATTGAGGCCGATAGGGCGTTTAATCCGCATTGAGCGTGAGCGTAGCTGCTCACGATCCCCGCAGGTTGAAACTCCCAGAGCATCAGCAGAAGGCATCCCCCGTCGATAACAGTTATTCCGTGCAGGCATGTTCCGCATAAGCGCATTTGTGCCCTCGTGCCCTTGCGAAGCGATGACTCGCGTCTGGGCATCCCGGTTCAGTAAAGTGGACTCCACCAGGAATAGGACCTATTCCTGGCCGACTACTACCGTGCATTCCGACACGAGCGGACGATACGCATCAACCAATGCATGAACACATTGGCGCACATGCAACAGTCGGCTTGTCCCCGCACTTGGGCATGTGAGCAGACCCTTCAAATTTCACTATCGAGGTAATCATGACTCAAGCTCTGAAAGGCAAACTTGCACTTGTGACCGGCTCTTCTCGTGGAATCGGCGCGGCCATCGCAACCCGTCTCGCGCGGGAGGGCGCATCCGTTATCGTCCATTACGCGTCGAGTCCGGAGCGTGCAGAGAACGTAGTTAATGCGATCCGCGATGCAGGCGGCGAGGCCGAAGCGGTCGGCGCCAATCTGGCGAAGCCCGAGGGTGTCGCGGCGCTGACCGATTCGTTGAACGGCGTCTTTGGCGGAAAATTTGAAGGCCGGCTCGACATCCTCGTCAACAACGCGGGCACCGTCGAATACGGACCGTTCCTTGAGTCGTCTGAGACATCGTATGACACGCACTTCAATCTGAACGTGCGGGCGCCGATTGAACTGGCGAAGGACGCGGCAAAGCGCATGATCAAGACGGGCTGGGGACGCATCATCAATGTGGGCTCTGCTTTCGGCGAAGCAGCGCCGCTGCCTGGCGTAACGCTTTACATCGCGTCGAAGTTTGCCATTCGGGGCTTCACACGCGGACTTTCGCGCGAGCTTGGCCAGTATGGCGTGACCGTCAATGCAGTTCAGCCCGGCCCAATCGACACTGAACTCGCTCCCCAGCCTGGGACGGAAGCTCACGCAACGATGACGAAACTCGCCAGTGTGGGTCGCTTCGGTAAGCCCGAAGAAATCGCAGCGGCGGTAGCGTACCTGGCGAGCCCCGAAGCAAGCTACACCACCGGTGAAAGTCTGACGGTCGACGGTGGGTGGATTGCCTGAGGAAGCCGAAGAGGGTTTCGCTCGCACGCTGCCAGGCGCTGATTCGCTGGCGGAAGAGCGTGCGGGACTGAAGCGCGTGCGGATGCAAAATCAACCGCACAGCGCGCCGAGTGCAATCGTCGGAAACTGCGTCCTCAATTCGCACGCGATCGGTATGCGGTCGACTGAGCGGTGCAATCAGCGCGTTTGATCCTGCGCCTACTCTTTGGGAGCAGCAAGCGTGGTCACGTATATCGTTTTCGTGCGAGAAAGCACACAGGACCAGATCGAACTCGACGCTTACCAGGCCAAGGCCGGCGAATCTTTTGCCGGTCACCCGATCAAGGTTCTTGCGGCTTACGGACCGCAGCAGCCGCTCGAAGGACCTGCGCCCGAGGGTGTGGTCATCGTGGAGTTCCCGGACACCCGTTCTGCCCGTGCCTGGTATGACAGCCTGGAGTATCACGCGATAGCGCAGCACCGATTCAAGGGCGCGACCTATAGGACCGTACTGGTCGAGGGAGTGTAGGACCGCCGACGTGCGAAATGCTCGGGCGATCGAGGTCCACTGATGTACATCTCCGGGGCATTTCGCGTGTTATCCCACAGCCAATTCCCCGTCAGTCTGTAGCGGGGATGACTTTGCCGCCGTGCGTGTCAAACCAGAGCAAACGACTTTCGACGATTGATGAACCATGGAAATGGATGAAGACACCAGAATGCTTGCTTTGAGCGCTATAGCGCACCGGTCGCGATTGGCTGTCTTCCGGATACTCGTTACGGCGGGGCCGCGCGGGTTGCCCGCTGGCGAGATTTCTGCGCGGTTAGGAATCGTTTCATCCAGCCTGTCTTTCCACCTCAAGGACATGTTGCGAGCGAACCTTGTATCCGGGCGCCGGGAGGGGACCTTCATCTATTATTCGGCGGCCCTCGATACCATTTATGGGGTCATCGACTTGTTGACCGAAACTTGCCTCGCGGGCCCCGCAAGGATTCCTCCCGCTCAGTAAAGAAGATACCTATAGTGCTCAACTGCTCCGGCGCCGTCAGGAACCTGACTCGCTCGGCACGTCCCGTAGCATGGGACAGCTACGGACGCCGGATATGGACGTTCTGTTTATGAGCCTCTCGCATCATGTTAAGGATTGGGACTGCCCGTTATGAAAGCGCGTGACGGATGATGGATGTAGTTGCTGTCTGCTACAACAGTCGATGTCGATGCTATGAAATGTCGAGGCCAGATTCAGATGTCGATGTCAAATTTTTGTTGATGTCGAGGCCAGATTCAGATGTCGGGGGGCGGGCTAATTAGAAATGTCGGGTTTTGGGTTGGTTTGAGGTTGGTTTCAGCCTTCTAAATCTCTCTTGAAAGGGTCATTTCCCCACCGCGGCTACCCGCCTTTCGGCCGTTCTCAAGATGATGCCGTTCAGGTCCGCTTGCGTGAGCGCGCGCTGCTTGCGCGTGTTGTTGGCCCGCATCTTCGGCTTCGCCGGCTCGCCCTGATTAGTCCTCGACGGCGAACCCGAGATGCGCCGGTTGTCCCGCTCCAGCTGCACCTGCCGCGCCACCTCCAGCACGTGTCCCAGCCGCTTGTTATCCACCACCACCCCTTGGTCAATATCGGACAAGCGATCGTACTGGCGATAGGTCAGGGCGGCACCATTGGCCCGGATCTCGATGCGCCCATCGGGGTATTCGACCACGTCCAGGTAGTGGTGAATCAGGCCGCGGTTGGCCGGCGTATCGTCCAGCAAATACATCACCCGGTCATACTGGACGGTCAACGTCGCCGACACGCAGCGCGAGACCCGACAGGTCAGAATCAGATCAAGATTCTCATCCGCCCTGAGCGGCCGGTGCGCGTTGTACGCACTCCTCGGTGCCTTGCCAAAGCGGCCATTGAAGTCGGCAATGAAGTGGGGCGCATAAGCGTTCGCCGCTTCCTTCGTGTCGATCTTGCGCAGTCGCAACTCCTTCACCAAGCGGTCCTGCAAGGTCAGGTTGGCGCGCTCCACGCGCCCCTTGGCCTGGCTGCTGTTGGCACATAACGTATCCACGTTCAACTCGTACAAGGCCCGTCCGTATTGGGTTACACCCTTGCCGGGCGTGCTCGCCGGGTGGTTGCAGTGGAACACGCTCGCGCGGTCGCTGTAGAGTGCGACCGGTTTGCCATACGCTTCGATGTACTGGCGCGTCGCTTCGAAATAACTGAAGGTCGACTCGGTCGCGGTGAAGTGCAGCGTCATCAGCCGACTGGTCGCGTCGTCAATAAACACCAGCAGCGTGCAGGCCGGCGCGCGTTCCTCAAACCACCGATGATCGCTGCCATCGATCTGGATCAGTTCGCCCAGGCACGAACGCCGGTTCCTCGGCTGGTGGATCTTGGGCGGGCGCTGCTTGCGCGGAATCCACAGGCCCGCGTCAGTCATCAGGTGCCGCACGGTTTCCTTTGAAAGCGTCAGACCGTGAGATTCACGCAGCTTCTCGCAGGCCAGTGTCGGGCCGAAATCGGCGTAGCGGTCTCGGATCAAAATTAGCGCCCGGTAAGCCGTGGCTTCATCGAGCTTTCGATTACCAGGACGTCCTCGGGCAGCCGATCCAACGCCGCCCGGCCCGGTCTGTTTATACCGAAGCACCAGCCGCTCGATCTGACGCACCGTCAGGTGCAAACGCTCGGCGGCCAGGCCCGGTTTGAGCATCCGGTCCATCACAGCTTGAATCACTTTGAGTCGGTCGAGTTCGCGCATGTTCAACGTCACCAGGTCGGTTGGCTGCATGGCGAGCTCCCATCGTTGGATCGGAAGCTCCCAGCATCGCACCAGCACCAAAACACGACATTCCTATCTTGCTCAAACACGACATTAGGATATTGCTGCTACAGTTGAATTGTTGATAATTATCATTATGTCAAATTTGTCGGGCAGCCTGACTAAACCATCGTCAATCGCAATTTATGCTTGAGTCAGTGGCGATCGCTTTAAGGCGATGCGAGCGACTCTTGCCGACCCGATGCTGTTAAAACGTCAACGACAGCCAACGTCGTGAGATTTTCAGGGATCCTCTTCAACGGCAGAATCACATTAAGCTATAACTGTTTTATGGAATTCTCGTAGAGTTTCCGTCCGCCGCCGCTACCGCCAGTGGCCATTGATATATGCGTGAGTTACCGCGCCCTAACCCCGTTCGCATGCCTGTTGCCTTCCGGCAGATCCATCGCGTTAAGCCTGAACGGAAAATGGTTGGCATTTTCGCCCGGCGAATCACGATGGCGTGGTCGGAGTTTGGCCAAATCCTTTTTTTCTCGCCCTCTTAGGTGAGAAGCTTGCCGAAGACGACCTGCTTGAACTCGATCAACGGAGCCTCACTCTTTTCTGCACGCATACGCAATAACGCGCCTTCCCAGCTATTCAGCACGAACCGCCCTAGCATGGCTGCGGGAAGCAGGTCGCCGACTGCACCTTGCTCCTGCGCTTCAGCAATGCAGATCTCGAAGAAATGGCCCCAGCTCGCAAAATGCCCGGCCAGACGCTCCCGCATAAGCACGCTATGGTCAGCCACCTCTGCGCTGAGATTTCCCAACAGACATCCCTTTGCGAAGCCGACTGCCTTAAACACCTTGATCCGGTCGTCAAAATAGGCTTCCAACCGGACCAACGGTGCGACATCGGCATTGCCGAAGATGTCGCGTAGTTTGCCTTCGTTGCGATCGAAGTAGGCGTCCATCACCTCTGCCCCGAACGCCTCCTTGCTGGCGAAGTGATTGTAGAACGACCCTTTGGGCACATTCACGCTCTCGACGATGCTCTGAATACCCGTCGCAGCGTAGCCCTCAGCGTGAATAATCCGCAACCCCGCCTGAACGAGATTGTTGCGGGTATCGGGCTTGGGCTTCGGCCCACGTTTGGCGGCAAGCTGAGATTTCACTTCGCATATCCTTGACTAATTCAAGACGACCGGTCAGAATTAATTTACCGCAGCTTAATGCTGCCTGTCAAGGAATCTGCCCCGCTCGCGAGGAAACGATCGTGATTTTAAGGCTCGATGTAAGCGTGCCCGCAGAAGGTGGAATCAAACCAGGCGCCTGGCTATTCCGTCCCGAGCGCGCGCTGGAGCCCAAACGGCTCGTTTTGATACCGGGCGGCCATTTCGACCCTTATCTCAACGAGTTTCCGCGAGCATCTGCTCGATCCCGATGAGAGCCGTTCGTGACCCCTACATCACAAACAGTAAAGGAATCTACGATGAGTGCCACCAATGCTACTAGCAATATTCAATGGGACTTACTCACGATTAAGCGCCCTGGCCTCCGTCGCGATCTGCCGGCCGGGAAGGAAGATCTGATGTGGGTGGCGAATTCGTCGACACTCATTTATGGAGAACGTGACGCCGTCCTGGTCGACACCTTTCTCACGTCAGAGCAATCACAGACTCTGCTGGACTGGGTGGTCGCGAGTGGTAAGAATCTCACTACCATCTACATTACGCACGGGCACGGCGACCATTTTTTTGGCCTCGCCGCTCTTCTGGAGCAATTCCCGAAGGCAAGAGCGGTTGCTACGCCCGAAGTGGTCGCGGCCATGCACGAGAACCTTTCGCCGGCCTGGATCGATGATTTCTGGCGCCGGCTTTTCCCCGGCGAGATACCGGACCGCCTGCTGGTCGCCGAGCCGCTGGAAAACAATGACCTAGAGTTGGAGGGGCACAAACTCGTCGTGTTGAATGCCGGGCGAACTGATACAGCTCACTCCACATGCTTGCACGTCCCGTCCATCGGATTGATCGTCGGCGGGGATGCTGTTTACAACGGCATTCATCCCTATCTTGGCGAGACCGATACCCAGAGCCGGCTCGAATGGATTTCCACGCTCGACAAGCTTGAGGCCCTGAAACCCCGCGCGGTAATCGCTGGGCACAAAGTGCCGGGGAACGCCGATGATCCCCGCATCATCGGCGAAACGCGGCAATACCTTCGCGATTTCGATCGCCTGGACGCGTCAACGAAAACCGCGCTGCAACTCTACAACGCAATGCTCGAACTCTACCCCGATCACGTCAATCCGGGTTCGCTCTGGGGCGCGGCGAACACGGTCAAGAAGCAATCTTAGGGCTTCTTCCCATCACGAATTAAGATATTTTTTACAAAGGATTCCTGATCATGTACAAAACACTCTTTGCCGCAGCCACCGCTCTGACCTTTTCTGCCGGATCTCTCGCGGCTACTCCTGCCGCCTACAAAGAGCCACTGAATGCTCAGACCCTGAACACAATCAAATCAGAGTTCGGCGGCCTCATGGAATTAGCCAACCGGCACGATTTCAAGGCTCTGCATGAGATGTTCTGGCAATCCCCCTCGGCCCTTCTCGTTGCCAAAAGCGCAATCCCCGCTGAGGGTAACTGGGCAGGCGTCTGGGGCAACGAGGCAATCGATCAGAAGCTGCACGACATCGGCAGCTCTGGCCCGGTCGTGCTTCAGCCGGATTACTCGAAGCTCAAGGTCGTCGGCCTGACGCGAGACATAGCGCAATCCTACGCCCCGGTGAATATCACGGTTTCGTATGCGGGGCAGGACGGAACGCCCAAGCCGTTTCTGATGATCATCAACTGGATAAAAATCAGGAAGGACTGGAAGGTCGCTTCTGAGATCATCCTGCCCGTACCTCCGGCGCCCGTAGCGAAGAGTTAGGCCCCCAGATGCTTACGGCAAGTGTATCCGAACGATCTTTGCAAGCGTGATGCTCGTCACGCTTCCCATACACGCAGAGAACGGAACACTCAATTCGACGAATCTATGCCGCTCAAAGAAAAGGGCACTCTGGTGCGAATTCCGCGCGCGAGAATAGTGGCGTAATCACCGTTACATCATCGTGCTAAAAGGAGCCTTCCAAACTGCGAACGCAGTGGTGGATAAGCTATTTTGGCGATCGATTGAGCCCCTCATGTCAAGCGGCCAAGTCAGGCCTGCTCACGCGAAAGTCGGGCGTGCAGCGGTGGTCCTGATCGACATAGTGCAGGGAAACATTAGACAAATTGTCGACCGCGTCCCGCCAGTCGGCGCGCGCCGCAGTTCTTGTCAGGTCGCATCAGGTCGTATCAGGTTCGCCCAAGGACGCGCGTTTGACGGACCAATACTCTGTTCCTGACGAAACTGCTATTGACCTCAGGTGTCGCGTGAGCGCAGGCCACGACGTCGTTTTTCTGCTCGAAGAGACGGGATAGTTGTTGCCACGAGTACACCAGATCAGAGACGCCTTCCCCGTAAGAGAAACTACTCGAGGTTTCGAATGAACACTCGGCCAAAATTTATACGAATCGGAGTCCTTATTCTGGTCGTAGCGGGCGGCCTCTGTCTATTGGCTACGGGTCATTTGAAAGGAGCGGGTCCAGCGGTGGCCGCGGAGGCTGCGGTCGCGGCCGCCGCGCACGTTGAAGTCGATGTTGCGACGGTGGTGGCAAAGACCATCACCGACTATCAAGACTATTCAGGACGCCTTGCGGCAATAGACAAGGTCGAGATACGACCTCTCGTTTCCGGCACCATCATCGCTGTGCACTTCCGCGACGGTGACCTCGTTAAAAAGGGCGATCCGCTCTTTACGATCGATCCCCGCCCCTACCTGGCAGCGGTCGATCAGGCCGGCGCGCAACTGGCTGCTGCGCAGGCGCATGAAGGATACACGTCGACGGACGCGGCCCGTGCTGTCCGCCTGCTTGCCGACAATGCAATTGCCAAACGCGACTACGACCTCGCGCAGAACGCCTCGCGCGAAGCCATTGCTAACGTAAAGGCCGCTCAAGCGGCCCTTGAAACTGCTCGGATCAATCTCGCCTACGCGCATATCACTGCACCGGTTACCGGCCGGGTGTCACGCGCGGAACTGACTGTCGGCAATGTCGTGTCGACCGGCGCGAATGCGCCTCTGTTGACGACACTCGTGTCTGTCTCGCCGATTTACGCAGAGTTCGACGCTGACGAACAGACCTATCTGCGTTATCTCGGACGCGACTCGAAGGAGACCGTGCCCGTTCTGCTGGGACTAGCAAACGAAACCGGCTTTTCCCGCACAGGGGTGATCTATTCGGTCGACAACCGGCTGGACACGACATCCGGCACGATCCGCGTGCGCGCACGCTTCAATAATGAAGACGGCACACTCGTTCCGGGACTCTATGCGCGCGTTCAGGTCGGCGGCGGCGTACCGCATGCCGCGGTGCTGATCGATGACGCCGCGGTTAGCACGGATCAGGACAAGAAGTTCGTCATGGTCCTCGATGCCAACGACCGCGTTCACTACCGGGAAGTTGTGCTTGGCGATCAGCACGACGGTCTGCGCGTGATACGTAAAGGACTCGTTGCGGGCGACCGGATTGTCGTCAGCGGGTTGCAGCGCATTCATCCCGAAGACGTTGTCAGAGCAAAGATGGTGCCGATGAACGGCCCCGGAACCACGACACAATCGTCGCCGGCGTAAGCCGTTTCGCAAGCAGACGCGTTTCTGGCGGATTCCATGAACCTGTCCAAGTTTTTCATCGATCGCCCGATCTTCGCCGGCGTATTGTCGATGCTGATTCTCCTCGGTGGTGTGATTTCGATATTCAAGTTGCCGATATCCGAGTATCCGGAAGTCGTGCCTCCCTCCGTCGTGGTTCGCGCACAGTATCCGGGCGCCAACCCCAAAGTGATTGCGGCGACGGTGGCTGCTCCGCTCGAAGAGCAGATCAACGGGGTCGAAAATATGCTTTACATGCAGTCGCAGGCGAACAGCGACGGCAATCTGACGCTCACGATCACGTTCAAGCTGGGAACCGATGTGAACCTGGCCCAGCAGCTAGTGGAGAATCGCGTCTCGCAGGCGCTGCCGCGGCTGCCTGAAGACGTGCAGCGGCTTGGCGTGACAACGATCAAATCGTCGCCGACCCTGACGATGGTGGTCCACCTCGTGTCGCCGAACGGTCGTTATGACATGAAGTACCTGCGCAATTATTCTGTCATCAACGTCAAGGACCGGCTCGAACGGGTGCCGGGCGTAGGCGAAGTCGTCCTGAAAGGGTCCGGTGACTACTCGATGCGCATCTGGCTCGATCCTCAAAAGGTCGCCCAGCACAATATGACGGCGACCGACGTTGTCGAGGCAATCCGGGAACAGAACGTACAGGTTTCCGCGGGATTGGTCGGATCTTCTCCGACCTTACCCGACGTTCCACTTCAGCTCAGCGTGAATGCTCAGGGTCGCCTGCAAACGGTCGAGGAATTCGAAGACATCGTCCTTAAAGCATCGCCCGACGGCGGTGTGACACATCTGCGCGATGTGGCCCGCGTCGAACTGGACGCCGCCGAGTATGCCGAGCGCTCATTGCTCGACAACAAGCAGGCTGTTGCGATGTGGATCTTTCAGCAGCCCGGCGCAAATTCCCTGCAGATTTCGGAGGCCGTGCGCAAGACCATGAGCGAGCTGCGGCCCGACTTTCCGCCGGGCCTCGAAGACCATATCATCTACGACCCGACACAGTTCGTACGGGCCAGTATTCACGCCGTCATCCATACCCTTCTTGAAGCCATTGCGCTCGTCGTTCTCGTCGTCATCATTTTTCTCCAGACGTGGCGCGCGTCCGTCATTCCGCTTGTAGCGGTGCCTGTTTCCATTGTCGGTACCTTTACGCTCCTACTTGCGTTCGGTTTTTCCATCAACGCGCTTTCGCTCTTCGGGATGGTCCTCGCGATCGGCATTGTGGTCGACGACGCCATTGTCGTGGTCGAAAACGTCGAACGGAATATCGCAAGCGGGCTATCCGCCAAAGAAGCTACTTATGAAGCGATGCGAGAGGTGAGCGGCCCTATTGTTGCGATTGCGTTGACGCTGGCGGCCGTGTTCGTGCCGCTTGCCTTTATGAGCGGACTGACCGGTCAGTTCTACAAACAGTTCGCGGTCACCATCGCGATCTCGACGATTATCTCGGCGTTCAACTCGCTGACGCTGTCACCGGCCTTGGCAGCCCTTTTGCTGAAAGGACATAACGAACCCAAAGACTGGCTGACGCGCGCAATGGACCGCGCATTTGGCGGCTTCTTCAAGCGTTTCAATGCGGTTTTTCAAAGGGGATCCGTGGCTTACAGTTCGGGCGTGAAAAAAGTGCTGAAACGTAAGGCACTGATGATGGGCATCTACGTTGTGCTGCTTTGCTGCGCTGTCGCGATGATACGGGTCGTTCCCGGCGGATTCGTGCCGGCGCAGGACAAAGAGTATCTGATCACATTTGCGCAACTGCCAAACGGCGCTTCGCTCGACCGGACCGAACAAGTGATTCGCAAGATGGCCGAGATCGGGCTCGCCACGCCGGGTGTTGAAGCAGCCGTGCAGCATCCGGGACTGTCCGTGAACGGATTCACCAACTCCTCCAGCGCGGGAATCATGTTTCTGACCTTGAAACCCTTCGAGGAACGAACGAGTAAAGCGCTGTCCGCACACGAGATTGCCGGCCAGCTCATCAGGAAATATAGCGCGATCAAAGGGGCTTACATCGGCGTGTTCCCTCCCCCACCTGTATTGGGACTCGGCACGCTGGGCGGCTTCAAGATGGAACTCGAGGATCGGGGTGCATTGGGCTATGCGGCACTCGACGCGGCAACGCAGGAGTTCATCAAAGTCGCCTCGACAACCCCCGAACTGGGACCGACGTTTTCCAGCTACCAGATCAACGTTCCCCAACTGAACGTCGCGCTTGACCGGGTCAAAGCAAAGCAGTTAGGAGTGGCGGTGACGGACGTGTTCCAGACTATGCAGATTTATCTCGGCTCTTTATACGTCAATGACTTCAACCGTTTCGGGCGTGTGTATCAGGTCCGCGTCCAAGCAGACGCGCCGTTCCGCGCTCACACCGCAGACATCGGTCTGCTGAAAACCAGAAACGCGAATGGTGAAATGGTTCCGCTATCGTCGCTGGTGACAGTGACGCCGACGTATGGTCCCGACATGGTGGTGCGGTACAACGGTTACACCTCGGCCGATATCAACGGCGGCCCGGCGCCCGGCTATTCGACCGACGAGGCGCAGGCAGCCGCTGAACGCATTGCGGCGCAAGTTCTGCCGCGCGGCATCAAGTTCGAATGGACCGACATGACTTATCAGCAGATTCTTGCTGGCAACTCGGCGGTGCTGGTATTCCCGATTAGCGTCCTGCTGGTGTTTCTGGTGCTGTCCGCGTTGTACGAAAGTCTGGCTCTGCCGCTCGCGGTGATCATGATCGTACCGATGAGCATCCTCTGTGCGCTCATTGGCGTCTGGCTAACGAACGGAGACAACAACATCTTCACGCAGATCGGCCTGATGGTGCTGGTCGGGTTGTCGGCCAAGAACGCTATTCTCATCGTCGAATTCGCGCGCGAACTTGAACTTCAGGGCTTTACCGTCGTGTGCGCGGCGATCGAAGCAAGTCGCTTGCGCTTGAGGCCGATCCTCATGACGTCGTTCGCCTTCATCATGGGTGTGGTGCCTCTCATCACATCGTTCGGCGCAGGCTCCGAAATGCGACACGCGATGGGCGTGGCGGTCTTCTTCGGCATGCTTGGCGTCACGCTATTCGGCCTGCTGCTGACGCCGGTGTTTTATGTGCTGCTGCGCATGCTTGCCGGTGGACACAACCTGATCGACAAGCACGGGCATGTGCCCCAGATGCGCGGAGTCGACGCAACAGCCGATCTGTGAGGGTTTCCATGCGTCGACTTCTTGCTGTCCGGCTGGAAGCCACCAGGCGATTGCTGGCGGCCCTGCCTATTTTGACTGTAGCCGCCGGCTGCTCGCTGGCGCCGACCTACCAGCGCCCCGATCTGAACGTGCCAACGGCCTTCAAAGAAGCAACCGCTGCGTCGCCCACTGATAATGGCACGCGGGGGGCGGAGATGATGCCCGCCGAAACCGGCTCATGGAAAGTCGCGCAGCCGGCCGAGGAAGCGCCGCGGGGTGAATGGTGGAAAATCTTCAACGATCCGGCGCTCGACGATCTCGAGCAGCAGGCGGGCGACGCGAATCAGGATCTTAAGGGCGCTTCGGCGCGGGTGGAACAAGCGCGCGCGCTCAATCAGACGGTGCGCTCACAGCGCTTTCCGACCGTTGGCGCAGGCTTCGGACCGACTCTAGAGCGGCAGTCCCCGGCTTCTCTCTTCTTCCCGGACGACCAGGAAGTCCCCCGTCAAACCCTCTGGCGCGCGCAGGCGACGGCGTCCTACGAGGTGGATCTGTTTGGACGGGTATCGGATTCCGTGCAGGCGTCAAATGCGAACACGGCGCAAAGCGAAGCACTGTTGCGCTCGGTACGGCTCGCGTTGCAAGCTGACGTCGCACAAAACTACTTTAATCTGCGCGAGCTGGATGCCGAGATCTCCGTTTACCGGGACACAGTCCGGCTTCGGGAGCAGACGCTCGACCTCGTGCAACTCCGGTATCAGGAGGGCGATATCAGCGAACTGGACGTGGCTCGCTCGCGATCTGAACTTTCTACGGCTCGTTCCGACGAAATGACCGTCGAGCGGTTGCGTGTGGCGTCCGAGCATAGCCTTGCCGTACTACTGGGCAAAGCACCGTCCGCGTTTTCAATGCAGCCTAGCCCACTTACGCCGGTCACGATCGAAGTGCCGCCGGGACTTCCGTCTTCGTTGCTTGAGCGCAGGCCGGATGTCGCCGCCGCCGAATATGCGATGCAAGCGGCGAACGCCCGAATCGGCGTTGCTAAGTCCGCGTATTTTCCCTCTCTGCTTTTAACGGGTACGGCAGGATTCGAATCTGCCACGATCGGAGACCTCTTCAACTGGTCGACCCGCGTTTTTCTGCTAGGGCCGCTAGCTGGCACGGCGCTGGCGATTCCGATCTTTGACGGAGGACGCCGCAAAGGTAACCTGGCAAATGCGCGCGCGGTCTACGAAGAGGACGTGGCCACTTATCGCCAGCAGGTACTAGTGGCATTCCGGGAAGTCGAGGATAGCCTCGCGGACCTGCGCATCCTTAAGGCCCAGACTCAAACCCAGTCAGAGGCAGTCCGGTCCTCGACCCGCGCAGCACAACTCTCACAAACTCAGTATGCCGAGGGCGCGGTCAATTATCTGGACGTCATCGATTCACAACGAACCGTCTTACAATCGCAACTCGCACAAGTTCAATTGTCCGGTACCCAGGTGGTGTCCACCGTTCATCTAATTCGCGCATTGGGAGGCGGATGGGGCAATTCCGTCACACCTGCTACCGGACCGCAATAGGGACCGGAATAGGCGGTCCAGTCGACTGGCCGCGCAACGTCTGCATTTCGCGGAGCGAGTCATTTTAGTGGGCGTTTATCGCCGCAACGAAGCTCCGCCACCCTTTCTGAGAGAACTGCAGCTAACTGCAGTTCTCCCACACCGGCCACTCGTCGATGCTCTCCCACTCCAATTGGTTGGTTATGTCGCGTCGCGTTGACAAAGCCGTTCTGGCCGCTCCGCTGCTAATGCGACCAACACGTATAATCAAGGACCAGTGACCGCACCCGTGCGATTTCCAGGTTCGTAGACCGGAGGGTAAATGGATCGACTGCAAGCAATGGAGGTTTTCATACGTGTCGTCGATACGAATAGCTTCACGAAAGCTGCCGACACGCTGAACCTGCCGCGCGCCTCGGTCACCAATATCATTCAAAATCTGGAATCCTACCTGAAGGTTCGCTTGCTCCAGCGGACTACCCGGCGCCTGAGTCTCACCGCCGACGGAACTGCCTACTACGAGCGATGCGTCAAGGTTCTCGCGGAAATTGAGGAGATTGAAGGGTCCTTCTCCACGACCGCGATGACCCCGCGGGGGAAATTGCGAGTCGACACGTCGGGCCCGATTGGGAAGATGATTCTTGTACCCGCGCTCGACGACTTTCACGCCAAGTACCCGAATGTTCAACTCACCATCGGCCTGAGCGATCGCCGTGTAGATATGATCGAGGAGGGGGTCGACTGCACCATTCGCGTTGGCGCGCTACTCGACTCGAACATGGTGGCAAGACACCTGAATGACTTTCACTTCCTGACTGCTGCCACTCCAGGCTATTTAAAAAGATTCGGTGTGCCGATCAGTCTGGAGGACCTGGATAAACACGTCGCCGTGAAATATATCTCGGCGCGTACCTCACGCCCGATGGAACTGCACTTTGTGGTGGAAGGTGAAGAGGTTGAGGTCAAGATACCCGGTGCATTCACCGTAAACGACGCTGAGGCTCACCTTGCTGTAGGTCTCAAGGGATTTGGACTATTTCAAATTGCCCGGATGCTGGCGCTGCCTTATTTGCGCACTGGGGAACTCGTTGAGGTGCTCCCGCAGTGGAAACCCGCAACTATGGAAACTTCGCTTGTCTACCCTCAAAACCGGCATCAATCTCCGGCAATGCGTGCGTTCATCAACTGGACGCTTGAGCTTTGTGCTGCGCACCCATTGCTTGCCGGTCCGGCCTGAGCGGCGGCATGCCATCAGTGTCAAGCGATCGCAACTCTTGATATCCAGCATGCAATTGCTTCGCCTATCGCGTCGGGTGAATTCTCTTGCAGGTAGTGTCCGCCATACACCTTGACCTCTTCCTGATTTTTCCACGTCCTACAGAAATCCCTCATTTGACCGATGAGCATTGCCCCGGGCTCGGCGTTGATAAACAGCTTAGGGATAGAGGATTCCTTCATCCAGTCTGCGTACTGAGCGACGATGCTGGCTATTGCTTGTGGCCTGCCGTCAATGGGAAGCTCACGGTTAAAGGTCAGAATTGGCAGGCGGTCGTCGCCTTCCGTCAGGAACGGTCGACGATAAACCGCCATCTCCTGATCGGAAAGTGACCGCAACATTGCCGCCGGAAGCACCTTCTCCACGAGCATGTTGTCGCGCAGGATAAGTGCCTCTCCCTCGAACGAACGCAAGCGCTCGAGCGGAGCGCGGATGGACACAGCGACTTCGTCCCACCGCAATTCACGAACGATCGTTTCCATGTAGGCAATTCCTCGCGTTGCACCTGGATGTCTCCTGGCCCAATCCATTGCCAGCACGCCACCCCAATCCTGCCCCACCATAATCAGATCGTTCGCTATGCCGAGTTCATCGAGAAATCCATCAAGAAAGCGGCGATGCTGCGAAAACGTATACCTGCGCGGGTCGGCGTCGACCAGCTTTTCCGAATCGCCCATACCTATCAGATCGGGTGCGATGCAACGGGCTTGCGTTGAAACGTGTGGAATAACATTCCTCCAGATATACGAGGAGGTCGGATTGCCATGGAGAAAGAGAATCGGCGTACCTTCACCTTCATCAACATATGCCATCCGCTTGCCCAGAACGTTCCGGTAGAGCTTCCGGTTTTCAGTATCCGAAATCATCACTTCACCCGTAGTCAATCGTTTGTCACGATACTTTTCGAACAAGGCAGGATCGGTTCAATCTTTAACGCGAGCCTCGTTGCACTACCCGCCCGATTACCCAAAGAGTTGATCCGGATCAGTCGTCGTCGTTGCGTCCTCACGTGCGAGGTGCGCAAAGTAAAACGCTAACCGATAGACGCTGCCAAAGCGTGTTGGTCGCCCATAAACATGGGTTGCATGATGAGACTGCAACACGAGAGACAGTATGGTTAGTGCGAAACATGGACTACGAACGTGCACGCAGCCCCTTCGCTGCACCGGATCCGACGGTCGTTTTCGCTACGCCACCTACATCGTCCGTACTGCTGCGCGCGGCGCCGCGTTCCGCAGCAACCGTAAGCGCGCTTTGGCCTCGTTGTGACGCAGGCGCACCCAAATCTGGATGATAAAACGGCGCAGGGCCATAGCCACTTGCAAATGCAGGCAACGCGGCAGACGCCGCGGCTAAAACCAGTACTTTAAAAAGGGAGCTCGTCTTCATGATATCCACCGTAAGTTTCGACTGTTAAAAGGTAGAGCGCGTATAGCTTTGCGCTATCTGCCGCCTTGAAACCATTCTATGCACCTGTGCCCTCCGGATAATTTGCCATTTCAAGACTGCAATATTCGAGGAGGCCCAACAATCCAGGTACGATCGACACAAAGGGTGCGCGCGACAACGTCAATGCGAGATCGCAAAGCTACGACGACGCACTGCATATCTGGTCTGTAGCGCTTTCAACGCTGTGACGATCGACCCACAACCGCAGTGGTTCCGGTAGTCCAAATCGATAAATGCAAGGACGACGACACCGTCACGATCGAGCAGATAGGTGGCAGGCAGCGGAACCAGCCAATCGCGAGTCTTCCTTGCCGATGGGGGCGTGTAACCCAACTGCTCGTATCGAGGCCTAAGGCTGGCCGGTAGTTCGAATGCGAGCCCATATGCGCGCGCAACCTTCATGTCGACATCCCGCAATTCGGGCATCTGAAAGACGGCATTGCGCGAGGCGATCTTGCAGGGCGGTGCGATGGCAACGACGCTCGCACCCAACGCGACAACCTCCTGATATCCGGACGCAAGTTCGATCGCGTTTTCTTCCCCAAAAGAACACCACGCCCCCCTTTGAAACTGCAGCAAGACTGGGCCGGCGCGAAGCAGGTCTTCAAGAGCAACCGGCTGCCCGCTGGCGTCGGAAAGAGTGAACAGTGGCGCCCGCGCGCCGGCGCGCAATGCTCGCGACGCCGCTTTCGCCGAGGCGGCAATAGTCAACTCGGCGTCCCGATCAGCCGGGAAAATGGCAGTGCCTTGCTGGATCCGCGGTGTTGGCATGAAAACCTCTAAAGGCGAGCAATACCCTCGTTCACCAAAATGTAACCATTTCCGTATGCGTGCAGAAGGTGCAGAATCGGATAACACTTATTCCAGAGGAGAATCCAGATGGACCGATTGGCAGCAATCGAGATCTTTATCCGTGTTGTAGACACCGGCTCGTTTTCTGCCGCTGCCCGCCACTATGACCTCGGTCAACCGGCTGTATCGAAAGCGATTGCGCAGCTCGAAGAGTGGCTAGGAGTCAAGCTGCTCTTGCGATCGACCCGGGCACTCACGCCAACGGAGGCGGGCACCAGCTTTTACCAGCGCGCACGGCGCGCAATCGAAGAGACCGACGAGGCCGTGCTGGCCGCGCGCGGCGCGGCCTCGGGCCTGTCCGGCAAGCTGCGTGTGTCGGCTGCGGTCTGCTTCGCGCGACTGCATATCGTGCCTCAGCTGTCAGAGTTTCTTGAGCAGCACCCGAACCTCGATCTTGAAATGGTCCTGGACGATCGAAACATCGATCTCGTCGACGAAGGCATCGACTTGGCGTTGCGCATGGGGGAATTGGCGGACTCCAACATGACCGCACGCAGAATCGGTGAGGCGCGTCGCCGTGTCATCGGCACGCCGGAATACTTCGAGCGATACGGATTCCCAAAGGCTCCGGCCGATCTCCTCGGACACCGGGCGGTTATCTATACACGAGACGGTGGCGGCGAGGACTGGACGTTCCGCAAGGAAACGGCCGAGGTGTCGGTAAAGCTACAAGGCCGAGTGAAAATCTCCGCGACCGAGGGTGTACGCGCTGCGGTGATCGCGGGCATGGGCATCACGATCGCGTCCGAGTGGGCCTTCACGCCAGAGTTGAAATCGGGCGTCGTGATCTCGGTGATGGACGATTGGATCCTGCCGACGATAAGCCTGTCGGCGGTTTACCCGACCGGACGCCTGGCCAGTACGAAGGCGAGGCAATTTGCGTCTTTCGCGGAAGCTTGTCTCGCTGATTAGCTTCGGAGGAATAGCTCTCGTGCGAAAACATTAAGAGACTGTTGCGAAATTACAAAAAGGGGCTGTTAACTTTTTGGCTCTGGTGTTAACTTCTGTCTTGTTTTCCCTGACAGGAAGCCATGGCTAAGGAACTTATAGACGACCAATTATGGGCACTCATCGAACCGTTGCTGCCCAAAGCTGCGCCGCGCAATCGCCGGTATGCAGGACGCAAGCCAATACCTGATCGCGCCGTGCTCACAGGCATCGTGTTCGTGCTGCGCGCAGGCCTCGCGTGGAATTTGCTGCCGCAGGAAATGGGCTGCGGGTCGGGCTCCACTTGCTGGAGGCGCCTGGACCAGTGGCATAAAGCGGGCGTATGGCAACGCATGCACGAAACGATGCTGGCGGAACTGCGCCGTCGGGGCCAACTCGATATGGCCAGAGTACTGGTCGACAGCTCCTCCATTCGCGCGTTGTACGCGGGAAAAAAACAGGCCCAAACCCCACGGACCGGCGCAAACTCGGCAGCAAACACCATATCATCGTCGATGCGCAAGGCATCCCGCTCGGCGTCATCCTGACGGGCGCAAACCGCCATGACGTCACTCAGCTTGACCCACTGGTCGAAGCCATTCCGCCAATTCGAGGCAAGCCAGGACGGCCCTTGCGTAAGCCCAAAATTGTTCAGGGCGACCGAGGCTATAGCTCTGAGCCACATCGGCGACGCTTTCGCAAACGCGGCATCACTCCTGAACTCGCGAAACTGCGCTCACCCCATGGCAGTGGTCTAGGCAAAACACGTTGGCCTGTCGAGCGTACGATCGCTTGGCTGCACTCCTATCGCCGCCTGAAGATGCGCTACGAGAAATATGCGCACATACACGAAGCCTTCCTCACGCTCGCGTGCGCTTTAACTTGCTGGACCCGGCTAAAAAATATGCAAACTTAATTCTGCAACAGTCTCTAAATCTTATTCTAGGTACCGGTATGAATTTCGCGTCATTCAGGTCTCGCCTACAATCGGCACCCCACCCCACTCGCCGAACCGAATGACTAAGGCTGGATCTCGGGGCTAAAGGACACATGTCGACGCGGTCCGCACGGCCGCCTTGCCCGGTCGCCGGGTCCGTCCGTCCAGCCGTCCGCTGAGGGTCGTGAGCGCCAAAGCGGCGAGGACGACAAGTGCCGCGATCCACGGCGTGTGCATGAGACCAAGGTGGGTCACGATTTGCCCTCCAGCCGAGGATCCTCCGGCTACGCCGAGGTTAAACGCCGCGATATTCATACCGGACGCAACCCCGACGGAATGGGGCGCAAACCGCTCCGCCTGCTTCACGACATAGACCTGCAACGCCGGGACATTGCCGAATGCGACGGCGCCCCACGCGAGCACGGTAAGCAGAACGAGCGCCTTGCTGGAAGCAGTAACCTGCAGAAGGAGCAGCACGACCGCGAGCACACCGAATATTACTTTGAGGGCAGGTATGGGTCCATGCGTATCAGCGAACTTGCCTCCCCAAAAATTCCCGACAGCTACTGATACGCCATAGACGAGTAACACCACGCCAACGACTGTTGGAGTGAATCCCGATATCTGCTCGAGAATAGGTGCGACATAGGTAAAGGCGATGAGTGAGCCGCCATAGCCCACTGCGGTCATCGCAAAGACAAGCAGCAAGCGCGGCTGCGCAAAAAGCTCAGCCTGTCTGCGGATCGATGCAGGCACCGTGTGGGCAATGTTCTTCGGAACGAAGACGAGCGCACCCGTCATTGCAATGAGCCCGAAAGCGGCGACGACCAGAAACGTGGCGCGCCAGCCAAAGTGTTGACCCACAATCGTGCCGAGAGGAACACCTGTTACAAAAGCCACCGTCAACCCACTGAACATCGTGGCGATTGCGCTCGCGGATTTCTCTTTGGGCACGAGGCTAGTCGCGATAACCGAGCCTACTGAGAAGAACACCCCGTGGGCGAGCCCGCTCAAAACGCGAGCCACGATTAATGTGCCATACCCCGGCGCTCTCCATGCAAGAAGGTTGGCGGCGGTAAAAAGCGCCATCAATGCGACCAGCAGTACCTTGCGCGGAACTCGCCCTGTAAGGGCCGTGAGAACTGGCGCACCCACCGCTACGCCGAGCGCATAAAAGCTCACCAGAAGCCCTGCGGACGGCAGGTTGACGTTCAGGTTCGAAGCGATTGTGGGTATCAGGCCCACGATCACGAATTCAGTAGTACCAATTGCGAATGCGCCTATGGTTAGCGCGAGAAGAGCCAACGGCATGATCTAACTCCTGACTGACGAAATGTTCTCTGCTCCGTACAGCGGCTTGGCACCTAGACGGAAAAGCGGCTACCGGGTTTAAAGGCGTGTGCGCACGATCGCCACGCCACAACCAGCCCCGTCAGGGCCAACGCGAGCAGCACCCATGCCATCACGCTGACCCCGGCTGTATCGAGGAGGATGCCGCCGATCAGCCCCCCGCCTGCGATCGCTCCGTTCCACACGGTCACGATCATCGATTGAGCTGTGTCGGCCCCGTCACCCGCCGCGTCGGCAGACGCCGTTTGCAACAACGTTGCAGCACCGCCGAACGTGAGGCCCCACAGCGCGACCGCAAGGTAAATGACACCCGCCACTGTTCCATCTACGCCGAGGCTCGCCGACGCTAACGCAAAGACGCCGAGACTAAGCAAAACGAGAGCTCGGAGCCACCTGTCAATCAAGGCGCCGGTGAGCCAGATACCAAGCAATGCAGACACCCCAAAGTCCAGTAGCACGAAGTCAACATGGTTCGTCAGGTTGGCTGGCACAAGAAATGGGGCGATGTAGGTATAGAGCATATTGTGGGCGAGCATCCAGGCGAGAATCACGAATAAGACCGGCCGCACGCCCGGCATGAGAAAGACGTCTTTAATGCCGCGTTGTTTGTCCTTTGCCTGCCCGGAAAGATCCGGTGCTTTCCACAACACCCATATCACGAGCACGACTGTCAGCGCCGACATGAACCCAAACGCAGCGCGCCAACCGACGAGGTCACCGAGCCACGTGCCTGCAGGCACCCCAAGCGCAAGCGCGATGGGAGTGCCGACCAGTGCGACGGCCATCGCTCGGCCCTGAAGATGCGCAGCGACCATCTGGCGGGCATATCCGGGAATCAAACCCCAGGTCAGTCCGGCGGCAACGCCTGCCATGAATCGGGCGGCCAGTGTCACCGGATACGATGCAGAAAGCGCTGTTACGGTGTTGAAAACAAAAAACCCCGCAATTGCCAACAGCAGCACTCGACGGCGCGGCCAGCCGCGCGTGGCCGCGGTCAACGGGATCGCGGCGGCGACGGACCCGAGCGCATAGAGGGTCACCAGTTGCCCCGTCCAACTTTCCGGCACGCCCAGCCCATGACTTATTTCAGGAAGCAAGCCAGCCGGCAGCGTTTCGGTGAGAATCGCAATGAACCCTGTCATAGCGAGCGCAAGAAGCCCCGCTAACGGCAAGCGGTTCGATAGGGATTGCGCCGTTTGCCTTCCCTGCCGATCAACGGACAATTTCGTGGACATGACGTGTGACTCTCAATAGGACCGGCAAGTCTCGTGCGACAACGCACGATATATCCGATCAGTACTACAAAATACGTGGACGATTAGTGGAAACAAGAACTAAAGCCCCGTGCGCCGCGGAGCGCTTTTACTCCGGTCGGAATATATCGAGACCGCGGCGCCCGTTGCGAAGTAGATGCATCGCCGGGAGCGGGCGAGAAACACCTCATACCCCGGCTCGTGGCGCCGCGTTGCCGCTTAAACCGTTACTACGATCTTGCCAAACTGGCCGTTGGTCTCAAGATACCGGTGGACCTCGACCATCTCATCGAACTTGAAGCTACGATCGATTATTGGCTTGAGCGCGCCGCTCTCAAGGCCCTTGAGGATGAATTCCACTCCAGCCTTGCGCCGTGTTTCGTTACCGGTCGTCAGCCAGACATTGTGCGCCTTGATGGTTGGCATCTTGGCGATCATTGCCAGTACCGGAATGGGTGTGTCGCCCTCGGCAAGCGCGCCGTAGATGTAGACCGTACCCTGAAAGGCCAGCGCGGAAATCAGTTTAGGGAAGTTAGGGCCGCCAACCGGATCGAAAGCGACGCGAGCGCCTTTGCCGTCGGTGATGCGCAAGACCTCAGCAACCATATCGACTTCGTCGGTGGCAATCACATGCGTAGCACCGGCTTCAAGCAACTGCTTGCGCTTGGCTGACGTTCGTGTCAGCGCGATGGAAGCCGCGCCGGCGTAGTTGGCGATCTGGATCGCGGCGAGCCCGACGCTGCTGGAGGCGGCGGGTACGATGACGAAGTCACCCTTGCCTACCTTGGCGTCCTCGATGAGCGCGCCGTAGGCCGTCAGGAACATCATCCAGACCGACGCGGCTTCGGCAAACGACAGCGATTTCGGATGCTTCACCACGGCGTAGTCCGGCATGGTAATGACCTCGCCATACGTGAAGTACTGGTTAAAGGAGAACGAGGGGATCACGTCCACCTCGTCGCCCACCGCGATGCCAGTTACGTTCGCGCCGATCGCATCAACCACGCCCGCAGCCTCATACCCCAGACCCGCCGGAAACTTGACGGGCTCGATATAGTCATCGAGGCGCCACATCGACTCGGCACGGTTGATACCAATTGCCTTTACGTTAATGCGGACCTCGTTCGGGCCGGGAGCCGGCACCTGCGTCTCGATGAACTCGAGGACTTCCGGGCCACCAGCTTTTGCGAACTTGATAGTACGTGACATGTAAGCCTCCTGAACTGGGTGAATAAGAAAACGACGTTGACTTAAGCCGTCGCGGCAGCTTCGTAAGTGGGGAAATCCGTATAGTGCTTCTCATCGCCGCCCCAAAACCCGGCGCGCACATAGGGAGTGAGCGGCAGCTTGTGCTTGACGCGGTAAGGCAGGTCGGGGTTCGAGGTGAAGTGACGTCCGAAGGCCACAAGGTCTGCGTCACCGGAAGCAACGATGGCTTCCGCGCTGGCGCCGTCGAATCCGCCAGCGGCGATAATCGGACCAGTGAAATGCGGACGCAGATACTTCACCGCGACCGGCGCATGGCCTTCGTGCAGCGTCTCGTCGCCCTTGATGCGGGGTTCGATCACGTGCAGATAAGCGATCTTGTAGTCGTTGAGTACCTTTGCCACGTAGCTGAATGTGGCTTCGGGATTGCTGTCGGAAATACCACCCCATTCACCGGACGGGGAAATCCGAACGCCGACCCGGTCGGCGCCCCACACCGAAATCAGCGCCTCGACGGCCTCACGCAGGAACCGCACGCGGTTTTCGATCGGGCCGCCGTAGGCATCCGTACGCTTGTTGGTGCCGTCCTGGATGAACTGGTCGACGAGGTAACCATTGGCGCCGTGCAGTTCGACGCCGTCGAAACCGGCGTCGAGCGCTCGTTGAGCAGCGACACGAAACTCTTCGATGATGCCGGGGATCTCTTCGATGTCGAGCGCACGGTGCGGCGACGCCGGCACGAAACCATCCTTCGTCAGCGCAACACCTTCGAATGGCACCACCGACGGTGCGACTGGATCGACGCCCCCCGTCATTTCAACGTGGCTTTGACGCCCGCCGTGAATCAACTGCATGAAAACGCGGCCGCCTTTCGCGTGAACGGCATTGGCAATGGCTTTCCATCCTTCGACCTGTCCGTCGTGATAGAAGCTCGCCGCACCCAGGTAGGACCGGGCAACGATCGAGATGCTGACACCTTCGATGATTTCGAGGCCGCCCTCCGAAGCCCGCTGGCCGTAGAAGTCGGCCATCATCGGACTCGGGATGTCGCCAGGCTGAATCGTACGCAGGCGCGTCATCGGCGCCAGAACAACCCGATGGGAGAGCGTATAAGCGCCTACCTTCTTCGGCGTGAACAAGTGAGCCATGATCTTTCCTATGGTAGCTAGTGAGGACTGGGACGTTCGACGAGGTGCCGATTCGTTGTGGTGGACTTTAGCCATTCCGCTGGAGGTCGAGAAGGCCCGAAATCGGATATGAGTCATTCCAAACGGGGATGAGTGATAGCGTCCGGTGTGAAACATCGGAAAATCTGGATCCGGGAAGGCGTGCTGAATACTTCGTAACCCCATTCCGCCGAACAGACACGCCCCGTGCTACAGGAGCCTGCTCAAGTGGCGTGAACTTAATGTACAGCGCCGCTTTGGGTCGGTCCTTGGTACAAGCTGATGCGACCTGGAGTGCCTCTCCGGAAAACTCTTTCAAGCTCATGCTTGTTTCCAGGTTAATTCAATAGCGGCAGTGGCAGCGATATTGATGAAAGTCATCGTTGCGTGGCCATGCGATCAGCCGAGTCGCGACAGAAACTCAAGCTGATTTCTCGACCTTCAGTATTCCTGCAGGATTGAGCACCTGATAGCGCGCAGAATCCCTTTCCCCTGCCCTGCGCCGGACCAACTCCCGTTGCTCCGCAAGCTTTCGTTGAGCAACGGAAGTCATATTGTCGGGTTGCCAGTTCCCGCCATGGTCGAACGTGCACTTGACGCCCACGACACCGGGAACGTCGCCAAGCACGCGCTCGATCTCCATCTCGAAGTAAGGTAGCGCGTGGCACAGCGGCGAAGTCATACGAAGTGCGACCGTCACCACCCCCGACAGGACTTCGACACGCTCGATCATCCCCATTTCAACAATCGACAAGGGGACTCTGGTGGCGGCGCTGCATGGGTCAATGACGCCATGCAGCCGAGAAATCACGCCCTCTTGGGAAATGGCTGTCATGCTGCGAGCCCCTTTGCAAGAGTCGTTTCATACGGTTTCGCTTTGCCCTTGGACCGAGCGATGGAAAACTCGTCACCCTCCATGTTTCGGGCCAGGACTTTTGCATCGAGCCCATGCATCCGCAGATAGTTGAGCCCGAGAATCTTTCTCTTGATCTCCTCAGTAATCTCCGGCAAACCTTCCCGCTCCCGCATCTCGTCTGAAAACTTAAATCGCTCCCAAAACCACTGTAGCGGCGGTTCTCCGTGAATAACACTGGCACCCGACGCCCACATGATCCGTTCGAGAGCCCCATCTCCGGCGTGGGTAATAAGGCCTGCAATGACTCGTTCGAACGCGCCCGGTTTTGCCACCGCAAGGTTTGCTGTAGTCTCAAGGTTGACCCAGACGTTCGGGAATCGTGCAAGTTGAAATGCCGTCTCCTCGATGAACGCGAAGCCACCGTGGACGACCTCAAACTGCAAATCTGGAAATGCGTCAGCGGCCGCATCTATGTCGTCCATCCGATAGTGATCCATGGGGACGGGCCCGAGAGGCAAGGCCTTATGGATGGCGACGGCCTTAAGCCCAAGGTCGAGGGCGCGCTGGAAAACCGGGAACGCGATTTCCGGGTCATCCATGTGCCATCCGATAACACCATCCGCCTTATAGCTGTTCGGATAAAGCTTGAGCCCAACCGGTTTCAGCTCTTCAACTTGTTGCTCGAGCGAGTCGAGCGCCTGCTCCGGAAATACGGGGTCTACGCCAGCGTAGACCTGAAAGCGGCCCGGCCACCTCTCACGGGCTTCACGAGCTTTCGCAATGCTGCAACCACCATCCTTGAATGCGTTGATTGGGGTCACGTGATGGCATGCGAAGTCGTAATCGCTTTCGACAAACAGCATGTTTGCCGTTTCCTCGAGTGTCCAGTCTCGCGTGTAATGCTCATACGGGATCCGATATCCAGATGGAGACAGTCCGTGATGGGCGCCATAAAAGGCGTCCACGACGGCCTTCGAATATCGACCGGCGGCATGGTTCTCCGCAGAGAGGTTGTAGCTGTGGGCCGATGCATCGACAACGAATACGTCCCTGATCATGATCTCTTACCTCGTTATCAGCCATCGCTGGAAAAGCCTCGCGTGGATCGCCTCGCTTTAATCTCACGATCGCAAGTAACCGGCTTCGGGTGCTCATTGTGTCGAGGTCGAAGCCGCCTTAAACCGTCGGTTCAACGCCCGGTTCTCACCCCGGGCGCTAAGGGTGAATCCTGACCAAAGTGATGTCCATTTCCTGGTTGAAGGCTGCGGCCACGTCGCGACTGGGCACCGGCCCGTTGGTCGGGAATTTATCCATTGGCTATACCTTCGAGAAGACTCAAAACCGGATATCCGTCATTCCAAACTGGGATGAATGATCTGCCTGATGCGATACAGGGGCCCAAGTCGCCACTTCGAGGGCAGCGACTTCAATGTACAAGCCGGGAAAGGCGTTGTCCTTTGGCAGATCTGATGCGACCTGATACGTTCTGATGAGGCCTGCCAGTCTTTGCTGCGTAGCATTGCCTGTGTCGAGACGCCAAAAAGGACGCGTTGGGGCTGATTTCAATCCTTAAGATCAGTCAATCTCCATGCAACGGACGCCATGCTTCGAAGGTATGGCTTTAGGCCTATAAAGCATTAGCCAGGAAAGTTGTGCGCTGCTAGTGTCGGTCCCGCGCGGTTCGGGCCGGCTCCGTTCTGCCCCGGCGCGCACCTAACCTTTCAGGAGCGCCGTGATGGAAATGTTCAATCTTTCGGGACGTGTCGCGGTAGTCACGGGCGCGAGCAAGGGCATGGGTTTCGCGATTGCGCAGGCCCTCGGTGCCGCCGGTGCCTCGGTGATAATTTCGGCACGTACCTCGGCTGCAGCAGCAGAAGCTGCAGCGTTATTGCAGTCGGAGGGGATCGAAGTACGAGGATTAACTCTTGACGTCTGCCACACTCAAAGCGTGGCCGAGTTTTCGGTGCAAGCGCTGGCAGCATTCGGACGCGTTGATGTACTGGTTCTCAATGCAGCCGCCAACACGCCAAACGGTGCGCTGTTGTCCCAGGACCCCGAAGACTTGGGCAAAGTCGTGCGGGACAACGTACAGGCGAATCTGGCCATCGTGAATGCCCTCGTGCCGCCAATGGTCAAGCGTAAGCAGGGTTCGTTGATCTTCATGTCGAGCCGCGCAGCAAAACGGGGTTCGCTGAACCTGGGCCTTTACGCAATGGCGAAAGCCGCCATCGATCAATACGTCCGTAACCTCGCGCTCGAACTCGGCCCGTCCAATATCAACGTCAACTCGATCAACCCCGGCCCGGTCCGAACGGACTTCTCAAGAGTTCTCTGGGAAGATCCGAATCGTGAGGCGGCTATCGTCGCAATGACGCCGATGCGACGCATCGCCGAACCCTCCGATGTAGCGGGACTCGCATTGCTGCTCGCATCGCCCGCCGGACACTTCATTCACGGGCAGAATATCAGCGTGGACGGGGGCATGACCGCTTGACCTGTGCATTGGAGCACCGTCCTTGTACGGCATCCAACCAATCGTGAAGCCAACCTTCACAGCAGCCAACCGGCACTTAATGCGTGCCCGGCGGTACGTCTTCCTGCTCCCATCCCCACAGGTCGAAGCACCCGGCTTCGATCATGCGCCGGAATCAGCACCCGGCTTCGCTCTCGTCAAAAGGAAAATTTGACGAGAGCATTATCTCTGGTGACGCCAATCCTTGAGCCAGCGGCGAAAATAGGAAGAAACTTTCGGGCCGATGCCTTGGATATTGCGGCCGCCTGTTCGCCAGGTGTGAACAGCTTGTCGGATGGGGAAATCCACGGCACCACGAAGATGCGACGCCATGGTATGCCCCCATAGCCCAGGCCTGTACCGGCGGCCCACTCGGGAGTCCTGAATTGCTACGTTGCAGAGGCTCTGGCAGGCGTACGTGGAGCAATTTGTGTCGCCGGACCATTTGTCTGTAGCGCAAACCTACAAAAGCCACCGCAGGTCGCCTCAGTTTCTATCAGGTCTGGAACAGGACCGCAACGCCGCGAAGAGGTAGTCTGACATTGGCAGCTCGATCTGACTTCCGGCGAGGCAAGCCTGAGCAACCGGCGCCGTCCTGGTACCCAGCGCAGCGGGATTCCAATGCAATAGCCGAGGAGAGGGAAAATGGACCGACTCCATGCCATGAAGGTTTTCACAAGAGTCGTGGAGACGAACAGCTTCACGCGTGCCGCCGATGCCCTGGAGCTACCGCGCGCGTCCGTCTCCGTGACCATCCAGCGACTCGAAAACCATTTGAACGTTCGGTTACTGCAACGCACCACTCGTCGAGTCGCCCTCACGCCGCATGGTGCCGGATACTATCAGCGTTGCCTCCGAATATTGGCCGACGTCGAAGAAACCGAAGGATCCTTTAAAGACATTAGCCTCGCAGCGAGCGGCCGGCTTCGCGTCGATATACCCGGTGCCCTGGGGCACGTCATGGTCTTGCCTAAAATCCGCGAGTTTTACGCGTGCTATCCCGACATCGAGTTGATGCTCGGTTTCGGCGAGAGGAACGTCGATCTGATCCAGGAAGGGGTCGACTGCGCCATCCGTGTTGGCACCTTAAAAGATTCGGATCTCGTTGCGAAACGCGTCGGTCTATATCAGGTGATAACAGTCGCAAGTCCCGCATATCTTGAGCTCTACGGCACGCCGACGACAATCGAGAAGCTCGACCACCACATTGCGACAAATCGCTTTTCGAGCCGTACCGGCAAGATCGCGAGCCTGACGTTCTCCGTCGGAGGCGAGCCGGTTGAAGTACGGATGAAAGGACATCTGGCAGTCAACGACGCAGAGGCCCATTTGAAGAGCGCTCTCGACGGCGTCGGCATCATCCAGCTTGGGCGCTTTACGGCAGACCCCTATTTGCAATCTGGCGGACTGATCGAGATTCTGCCCAGGTCGAAGCCCTTTCCGGTGCCAATTTTCGCCGTCTATCCACAGAGCCGCCATATATCATTTGCCGTTCGGGCGTTCATTGACTGGGTTACGAAAATTTTCAGCGAAAACGCTCTGCGATCCGATACGGAAAAGAGCGAGACGCAACGGCCATCAGTTCAAGCCGACCATGCGGCTTCCAAGCCGCTCCACCTCAAGACGGCAAATGCGGCAGAGGAAACTGTCTGATGTTTTAACGTCACGCAAAACCCAGTACCCCAACCTTTTCTGCGACGCTCCCAAGCGCTCCTCATCGATCGGGCAACATGAGTCATCTAACAATGAAAGACGGCACCCAACTCTTTTACAAGGACTGGGGCAACGGGCCGCCGATCGTGCTCTCTCACTGCTGGCCGCTTGACGCCGACGCCTGGGATGCGCAAATGCTGTTTCTGCTGCATAAAGGCTATCGTGTCATCGCGCATGATCGTCGCGGACACGGCCGCTCAAGCCAACCGTGGAACGGCCACGAGATGGATACGTATGCAGACGATCTCGCGACGCTCATTGGCGCGCTGGACCTCAGCGAGGCCACACTGATCGGCCACTCGGCGGGAGGCGGCGAAGTCACGCGCTATGTGGGCCGGCACGGCACCGAGCGGGTGTCCAAGGTGATCCTCATCAGCGCAGTGCCGCCTCTCATGCTGAAGACGCCAACCAACCCCGGTGGTCTCCCAATTGAGGTATTCAACGATCTCCGGCAGAAGACCGCGACGCAGAGGACGCAGCTCTTCAGGGATCTCGCCATGCCGTTCTATGGCTATAACCGCCCGGGTGCGCGGCCGGTGCAGGGCGTTATCGATTCCTTCTGGGCGGCTGGCATGATGGGCTCGATCCAGGCCGAGTATGAGTGCATCAAGGCCTTCTCCGAAACCGACTTCACCGATGACCTGAACAAGTTCAACGTGCCGACCCTTTTCATCCACGGCAGCGACGATCAAGTCGTGCCTATCGGCAACTCCACCCTGCTCGCTGCACAGCTCACACGCAACTCAACCGTCAAGATCTATCCCGGCGCGCCTCACGGGCTGTGCTCGACCCTCCCGCATGAGGTCAACGCCGACATCTTTGCATTCCTCGCGGACTGAATGCCTCCAGAACGCCAGCGACTTGTGTTCAGGGCTTCGAGCTGCAACAGGACACCGCTACCGCAGCGGTTCCCCACTTTCGACCGTAGTACGGCACACGCTGGAGTTGCCGGAAAGGCACGACCGCACGCAGATCAGAAACCGCATCCTGCCTGCGTCAAACCTTCTGCGCGCGTCGAATTGATCGTGCAGGGAGCGCCCGCATGGCGCGGCTGGATAAGACGAATGCACCGCTCGTTATGCCATAACAATCTGCGAGATTACGGGCGCGGATTCCGGCATTCACGAGAAAACGCATGTTGCTGCACGCCGTGCCGACCTGAGATACGGCAGGTTTCCCTCACAACGCGGCTGCACCGTTCATATTCATCGTTTATCGTTTCATCGGCTGTGCGATACTTGAACGCCACTCTCCGACTGTTTCCCTTCACTCCCACAAAGGGTCTGAGATGGATTCGCGAACGCTGCAATTCGACGATTTTTCGTTCGGCACCACGGTCGTTGTGCCTCGCCGGCGCGAATTGCTGCACAACGGTGTCAAGGTCGAAATTGGTGACCGCACATTCGACCTTCTCCTTGTTCTGCTCGAGGCCCGCGGCTCAGTCTTGAGCAAAGATCAGATTATTACGCTGGTTTGGCGAGACCGCATCGTCGAAGAGAACACGCTTGAAGGGCAGATTTCGGTGCTCCGGCGAGTGCTGGGCGATGACCGTGCCGCGATACACACAGTCACAGGAAGGGGTTACCAGTTCATTGGTGAACTCGCCGCGAAAGGGCCAACTGCAACCGGTGCGCCCGTCGCAGTAACGCCGCCCCCGGCGCTCTCCGGTGTTCGGCTTCCAGCGAATATTTCGCCGATCATCGGTCGAGAAAAGGCTTTGCGCGAAGTTGGCGAAGTGGCGCTGCGACATCGACTGATCACGCTCGTCGGTTCGGGGGGCGTTGGAAAAACCCGCCTTGCGGTTGAGACCGCACGTCAACTTATGCCGCACTTCGCCGACGGTGTGTACCTGGCGGAACTCGCTGCAACGTCATCGGCAGACTATCTGCCAACAACCCTTGCCGTGGCCCTGGGTTTTCCCCCCGGCGACGGCACGCCGTCTCTCGACAGGCTTGCAACGAGTCTCCATACGCGACATCTACTGCTCTTGCTCGACAATTGTGAGCATCTGATCCAGAGCGCCGCGCAAATGGCCGAAACGCTACTCCACATCGCTCCCCGCGCAACGATTCTCGCGACGAGCCGCGAGCCGCTACGCATTCCCGGCGAGTACGTCTATCGAGTGCCATCGCTCGAAGTCCCCCTTGACGACACTGCCGCGGATGCACGTGAATTCGGCGCCGTCCGGCTGTTTGAGGAGCGCGCCGGCGCGGATATCCACTTATGTAGCGACAGAGAATCTGCTTTGCCGCTGGAAGTGCGCATCTGCCGCCAGCTTGACGGAATTCCGCTAGCGATTGAACTCGCCGCGGCCTGTGTGCCAACGGTGGGCCTGCGGGGCGTTGCGGACCGTCTTGACGATCGCTTTCAACTCCTCACGCTTGGTGCCCGCACCGCGCTACCAAGACAGCAGACGTTGAGGGCTACCCTGGACTGGAGTTATAGCCTGCTGCCCGAGATTCAACGCACCGTGCTAGACCGGCTCAGCCTGTTCGCGGGCCCATTCTCGATGGAAGCTGCTCAGGCGGTGGCGAGCAGCGACGAGATATCGGCTAGCTCAATCGTTAGCGCGCTCATCGAACTGGTCAACAAATCACTTGTCTCCACCGTGCCCGACGCTGGAAGTGTTCGTTACAGGCTGCTCGAAACGACACGCGCCTACGCGCATGACAAGTTGCGCGCCGACGGCACCTTGAACGAATGGTCGAGCCGCCACGCACGCCACCTTCTTGGAATTTTCCAGCGCGCCGAAGAGCAGGCAGCAGAACAGATCGATATCGACTGGAGCGCCGCCTACGCACCGCATCTTGCAGACCTTCGAGCCGCAATCAAATGGGGCTTTTCGGCTGGAGGAGATCCGAAAATCGCGGCTGACCTAACAATCGCAAGCATCCCCCTTTCGATGCACCTCGCTCTACTGGAGGAATGTCTTGCGCGTGTCGACAGGGCTCTCGAATGGCTTGCTCAAAACGGTGCCCCGATTGGTGAGCGGGAGATGAAGCTATATTCGGCACGCGGTATGTGTCTACTGTGCCACGCCGTAGGCCCGGAAACGAGCACGGCATTCAGCACCGCACTGGATATTGCCACGCGCACCGGCAACGTGCCGTATCAGTTGCTCGGCATGTGGGGATGCTGGATGTGCTTATACCTTAACGGACAATACGCGAAAGCGCACCCGCTCTCAGAACGCTTTAGCGCCGTGGCAATGTCATCCGTGCGGACCTGCGACAGGTTGGCCGCGTACCGGTTGACAGGCATGTCGCATCTGTTCCTGGGCGAGCTCGGCGAGGCGCTCGCCAACCTCGTGCGCGCAACCAGCTCGCGCACTCAACTTCCCCGAGCACAGCGCATACGCTTCCTCTATGACGAAAGAATGCTGTCGCACGCCTCGCTCGCGCATACACACTGGTTTATGGGGCGCATCGACCAGGCCAGGCTTGCGGCGCAACAATCGCTCGACGATGCGCGTGAGCTTGATCATCCCGTCTCGCTCTGCTACGCGCTGAGCGAAGCGGTCTGCACCCTCGCGGTCCTGACCGGAGACGAGGCGACTCTCGCGCAAGCGGTCGTGGCGATGACGATCGAAACACAGCGTCACGGGATATCTACCTGGAAAGCTCGTGCGCAGATGTGGCAGGGGTTCCTCGAACTGCTTGCAGGATCCACTTCCGCTTATAGTCAGACGATCTACCCGGCGATGGTTGGCATCGGCTCGAAGCGCTTCTATGTTTCCCTGACGCCGTTTCTGTCAGCAACGGCCCAATTGCTCGCCAAACATGGCAAGCTCGCACAAGCTGTGGATCTGATCAACCCAGCTGTTGAACGCGCAATGGAGACCGGCGACGAATGTTCGCTGCCAGAACTTCTGCGGGTGAACGCCGAACTGCTGCTGGCAACGCGAGGGCCGTCTGCTGAATCGGCCGCTGAAGCGATGCTCAGCGATGCACTTGCACAAGCACGGAGTCACCAGTTCCTCTCGTGGGAACTACGTTGCGCGACAAGCCTCGCTGCGCTCAAGCGGCGCCAAGGCCAAGCGCGGGAGGCGCGCGAGCTCATCGTACCTGTGTACCAGCGCTTCCTGGAGGGCCGGGATAGCAGCGATCTTAAGGCTGCGCGGGCATTGATAGACACTATCAACTGAGCCTCTCTCAATCGGGATCTTCCGTTACCCCAACAGCGGAAGTGAACTAATCGCATTTTCCTCGATTCGAGTTTTCTTCCGCGGTGCCTGGCCTTCGAAAAAGCCGCTAAACTAGTCAGCGGATTGGTATGGACTTAATCCGCGTCCAGCAAATCTCCTGCGATAGTCGCGTTGCACGTGCCGGTCGGCATGCGCACCTTGCCGGAAAGCCCAGCTTAGCGAGAACGATTCTTGAAACAAAAACTGACTGATCTCATGATGTCGGAGAAGACGATCACTACCGGGGACGAAGAGCAGAAGCTCCTGGAGATTCTGGCCTCTGTGCTTGATGGCTTGAGTTCAGTCATCAGCGCCAATACCGAGTTGATCCTTCATGACATGCGAAATCCGGCGCACTCAACGTTCGCGATCGTCAACGGCCACGTGACGGGGCGGCAAGTCGGAGATCCGATTATCGCTGCACCGGTGGACGATAAAGGCTTCGACCTCCTGCTGAACACCCGGCCGCCGTCGAAAGGCATCACCACCTCGGTGGGGCGCTACCGGTCTCGTACCAAAGATGGCAGAGAATTGTTATCGATGACCGTACTGCTACGCAATAAGAAAGGCGCGCCCTTCGCGTCCGTTTGCGCGAATACCGACCTGACCGACTACCAGCTCCTTCACGCCAGCCTGGGAAGACTACTTGCCCGGCAAACCGAACCGGAACCGAAAGAGCCGGGGCATCGTCCAACTATCGACGAACTGATCGAAGATATCGTGAGCGGGGCCATTCAGCGCGCTGGCGTGCCGGTTGCATTGATGGACAAAAGCGAAAAATTGAAGGTAGTGTCAGAACTCACGAAGCGCGGTGTCTTCATGATCAAGGGCGCTGTCGAGCGAGTCGCACAATCGCTGTCGGTCACCCGTTTTACGGTCTATAACTACCTCGAAGAGCTCGGCCAACCACGTGGCGACAGCCTGGATGCAGCCGCAGCGCCGGTCCGATCCAAACGGCCGGCGGTGAAACGACCGACGAAAAACCGCGGGGTCACGTCCTCCTAGAAATGCGTCCTCATCCCGATCCCGACACCCGTCCTTGTACTGCGACCCGCGAACGTAAGGACAGGATTGTTGGGGTCGGTGACGGACGCTCCACTCAGGATGTTCCGGTCAACCTCCACATAGACATCCGTGCGCTTGCTGAGCAGATAATCGACGTCCAGAAATCCCGTCCTGATCTTGCCGCCGTTGTCAGCGGTGACGTGGCTGACGTTGTCGAGAAACAGCCCCAACGAAGCAATGATATCGGGCCGCACCTTATAGCCGAAACCCGCCGAGAAGTAAGAATCCGTCCGGCGTGCGGTCTGCGTGTTGGCACCGGCGACCGTGTTCGCATTGCCTAACAGGCTCGTGTTCGCTAATGGCGAACCGGTCGTCGACGACGGCGCAAAGCCTGCGTCGCGCTTTGCATTGACGTACAACAGATACAGCGTTGCCGGTCCGACCGCGTAATTGCCACCTGCGCCAAAAATTACCAGCTTGTGGTCGGCTGCGTCTCGGGACTCTTGCGCAACACCGCCCACTTCCACCCCGTTGCGGTTGTAGCTCAGCGCTGCGGCATTCGTACTGCCGACAGTCGTACTTCCTGGCTGGCCGCCCATACCGCGCTGCAGTTCCAATGTGAAGGGGCCGCGAGAGATCGAATAATCGATTGTGTTGTCGTAGCGAACACCGACGATCCGCGGAAGGTATGCGTTCTCAAGATAGTTACCAATTCCCAACGGATCGAAATCGCTGAGCAAGCCGAACGGAATGCCGTAGATGCGTCCGGCGAGCAGCCGTCCATATGTCGGATTGCTCAGGCCCACCCAGGCTTGCCGCCCGAACAATTGGCCCTGCTGGTCGAAGGTTCCGTTGTTGAGCAGAAATCCGCTTTCAAGGTCGAACACCGCTTTCGTGCCTCCCCCCAGATCTTCGGCACCTCTGAATCCCCAGCGGCTGCCCTGTATGCCGCCTTCCGTCAGTGCGTACTGGCCGGCCGGCCCATTTGCGCCTTTGTTGTTGGTGGTATACCGCAGGCTGGTGTCGATCACCCCATAGAGGGTGACGCTCGATTGCGCACGCACTGTGGTGGACACCGCGAGTGTCGCCATTGCCATCGTACAGGTGAGACGCTTCAATATTTTCATCTGCATTCCTATATTTATAGCGTGGATCTTCAGAGTTAAACGAACGTGTTTTTAGTTCCAGCCCGAGCTGATCAATCGACGGCGTTAATCAGCGGCGCCTGGTTTCAGTGCTGCGATCAACTCGATCTCGACCGGTATATTGAACGGAAGAACATGCACGCCCAATGCGCATCGGGTATGCAGGCCGTCCTGACCGAACAGATCGATCAGGAGGTCGGAGGCGCCATCGACCACCCTATGCTGGTAGTAGAAATCGGGCGCACTGCTCACCCACCCGGTCAGCTTTACGATGCGCATTACGCGCTCAAGACCGATCTCAGCATCGAGCGCCGCCAGCGCATTCAGCGCGGAAAGCCTCGCGGCCTGGTACCCCTGCTTCTCGGTAAGCGCTTCGCCGATGCGTCCCGTATAAACAGGCTTCGCACCAATGAGCGGCCCTTGTCCCGAGACAAAAATAAGGTTCGAAGCCTCGACCACAGTCACGTACGACGCGGCGGGTTTGGGTGCATCGGGTAAATCCAGTTGCAATTCTTTCAGACGTTGAAAAATAGTCATATTCTTGGTGTTCATCCAGGCTAAGCCGAAAGGACAGACAAGGCGTCTAGCAAGCGGTCGACATCTTCATCCGTGTTGTAGAAATGCGGCGAACACCGGAGCAGGCCGGAACGCTCTTCCACGTCGATGCCTCGTTTCGCCAGAGCGTCGCGCAATGAGCGGGCGTCGTCGGCGACGAGACTGACAATGCCGGCACGCGCGTCCTGAGGCGCTGCGACGGCGTAGCCGAGGCGCACGGCTCCCGCCGCGAGTCGTGCCGCGTTGCGCGCCACGGCCGAATGGATGTCGCGCCAGCCATAGGCCTGAAGATGTTCCAGCGTGGCGTCCAGTGCGTAGATACCGGGATAGTTGACATGCCCATAGTTGAGACTTCGTTCGGGTGGGAGATTCGGATAGCCGACATAGGCGGGTCGCATCTGATCGAATGCCCGCTGACTGACCGCGAGAATCGATAGACCGAATCCGGATAGCAACCACTTGAAAACGGCTCCGCAATAGATGTCGACGAATTCCAGCGATACGGGAATGGCGCCCATCGCCTGAATGCCGTCCACGACAAGCAGCACGCCATGGTCGCGGCACTTCCTGCCGAGTTGCTGAAGATCGATTGCCGTGCCTGTTACCCAGTGCACATGGGACACCGCGATCACGCGTGTTTTTCCGGTGATCGCGTTGCAGAGTGCGGCCGTGCGTGTGCTCTCGCCACGGGCCTCGACCACGACTATCTTCGCCCCTGCGGTTTGTGCCCCTTGCCACGCATGCAATACCGATGGGAACTCATCAGCCAGGGCCACTATTTCGTCACCGGCGATCCACTTGATGCTGTGCGCTACGAGGTTCAGTGCTTCAGTAGTATTGCTTAAGAAATTGATGTGTCCGCCGAAACCCCCGAGCAATGCGCGCACGTTTCGTTCGGCCGATTCCAGACGACTGCGCCATTCGTGGCACCCGTTGATGCCACGCGATTTTTCGATGTCGTAGAACTGCGCCGCTGCAGCGCCCTGCCCTGCCCAGGAAAGGCCGGCCGCCGCCGTATTCAGATAGCAGCGCTCGGCGAGATAGGGGAAATCCAGCTTGAGCGCTTCTGTATTGATGGTCATACCCTGCGCTCCGTCATTGCAATAGACCGCCTGCGTGCGCTCAGCCAATAAGCCGTGCCGACGACCGCCCACACGGCCAGGATTGCATACGGTCGCCAGTCGGTCGTAATGCCGACGGCAATGATCGCAAGCGCGAGGGCCATACCGGTATAACCCCAACCCATGACAGCGCGTTTGCTGAGCCGGAACTTCGCTTCCTCATGCAGTGTGGGATGGTGCTTCGCGAGCCGTACCGCCGACCAGCAGTTGCTGAAGTACTTGAGCATTGTCGGGATGTTGACCGCCAGGAACAGGAACACCAGATTAGTACCGAGCAGCAATCCAGCAACGCTGCATACGAAGACGACAGTCGTGGCTACATGAGGGGTTTGCCACTTCGGGTGCACCTTGGCGAGCGCCGGAGGCAGTACCCCGTCGCGTCCCATTGCGAAAAGGAAGCGGGTAAATGTCATAAAAATGGCGTTGATGCTGGTCGAGATAGAGGCGACCGCCGCGAAGATGATCAACGGCTTGTTGAATGCGCCGAGGAAATGACTTCCCGCGTCAATCAACGGTGCGTCGCTGCCGGCGAGCGCCGGTGCGCCGAGCACGCCGAGTGTTACCGACGACACGGCAAGGTACACGATCCCGCTCAGCCCGACGGCCCATGCGATACCTTTACCAATCGCAGTCTTGCCGTTCTGAATCTCCTCACCCACCTCTGTCGCGCTTTCGATGCCCATATACAGCGAGATCAGCAGCGGCAGCGCAGCAACAACGCCACCCCATCCAAAACCGAGTATCGGTCGAAAGTGCATGGCCTGCACGGTTTCGAAACCCGCGACGACAAACACGCAGAAGGCAATCAGCTTGAGCACAACCAGGACGCGCTCGACCCGCGCCGCGAGCTGCACCCCGAACAGGTTTGCGAGGTAGAAGACAAACATGATCGCCAGCATCGTGGGCTTTTCGGGTACGACGACTGATTTGGATACGTACTTGACCATCACCAGCGCCAACACCACGATTGCACCCGTGTTGCCGAGAATACGCAGCCACGCGACCATGAATCCAACGTACGGATGCACGAACTTCGCAGGCCAGTCATACGACGCGCCCGAGCGCGGAATGATCGAACCCATGTACGCATAGATAACCGCAAAGACGACCATTGGAATCGCCGCGATAAGCAGTGCGACCGGCATGCCCGAGCCCGCCACTTTGGCGGCGGGCGCCATGATCGAAAATATCGACACCCCGACCGCAGATCCCACGCCGATTGCAACCACGTCGATGATGTTTATTCCTTTTCTCAGGTGCGAACGACTCTCCGCCATATGACCTCCATGCCGTGTTTGTTGTTTTTGAAAAGACCGCTGTTCTCACTTGGCTGCCGCCAAGGCGAGTAGGTCGTACTCGTGCCGACATCGAATAATTCAACATCAATTTTATGATGTCAACATTTTGTTGATTGGCTTTTCAAGACCTGGCGACGGCCTCTGGCGCACACCCGATAGCGCAACTCTCCCCGGTAATGAGGATAATTGTCGTGCACTATTTTCGATTTATTATTCTTACGCAGGCGTCGCAACAACCGTTTCCAATTTCGCTGGCGAACAGACTGTCGGGATGAAATGGGATCGAGACTCGGTTCCCGAAGGGGAAGAATCATTCATGTCGTTCGCGCAAAGCCATGGCAGCGGAATAGTGAATGATGGATTTGCACATGCGAGCGACTTTGAATAGGCTTCAGAGGGCCAATGACCCTCGACATTTTTTTGCGCACAAGGCTTGCAATTGATAGCTCGACAATCAACCCTCTGCGAGATTCGAAGCGCATTTGCGCAACGACGGCTTACGGCTGATCTTCGGCCGTAAGCCGCGACATCCGGAGCATCCCGGTCGCTTACGGGCCGCGGCACCTTCGAACATCTCGCACTCTGGACCCTAGCCAAGCCAAGCAGCATGGAAATGCATCTCGTCAGCCGGATCGATCAGATGGTGCGCGTCGCAGGCCGCGGGTTCGCTTTCAAGGCGAGCTAACGGATGCAGGCTGAGGACTCGAACAAGTACAGCGTCCGACGGTTCACTTCCCTCGCGAACTCATCTGGCCGGATGATCGATCAGCCTGGGTCGGTTTAGCGCCGGTTCGGTGTATTCAGTCTCGTCCGGAATATGAATGCACCGGTCAGCACGCAAGGCGGTCGAACAATTGGCGCACCGGGTTTCGCTAACGACTCGATCTCGACGTTCCCATCACCACCTTATATAGGTACCCTTAGTTATAACGCGGTGTCTTTTCGGGCAGACCGTTACCCGCATTTTCTCCGGGGTTGTCGGGTACGTGGACCGCGAACTCAAGTACGGTCCACGACACCCGTTACACAGTAACTACAATCTTCCCGAACTGGTTATTGGCTTCCAGATAACGATGTGCATCGACTATTTCGTCGAAGGTGAACGTCCTGTCGATCACTGGTGTCAGGGCACCCGACGTGAGGCCCGCCTTGATGAACTCGACGGCAGCCTTTTGACGCACAGGGTCACCGGTGGTACTCCAGATCGTATAGCCGATAATGGTCGGAAGTTTGATCAGCAGATCGAGATAGGAAATTTGTGCAGGTTCTTCACTTAGCGCACCATACGCAAGCAGAATCCCACCGGTCTTCATGGCTTTGATAAGCTTGCCGAAACTCGGCCCACCTACCGGATCGAATACAACACGTGCCCCAACACCGTCGGTAATTCGCAGTACTTCCGCGACCAGGTCCTGCTCGTCAGTGACGATGACCTCCGCCGCGCCCGCCTCGAGCAATTGCTGGCGTTTAGCCTTGGTCCGGGTCAAGGCGATCGGTGTTGCACCAACCATGTTAACAAGCTGGATCGAGGCCAATCCGACGCTGCTAGATGCAGCAGGGATCAGCACGAAATCGCCCGGTTGAAGTTTGGCCGCCTCGATAAAGGCGCCGTACACCGTGATAAACATCATCCAGATCGACGCCGCCTGCTCAAACGACAGACTCGGCAGATGTTTCACAACGGCCGACACGGGCGCGACGACCAGCTCGCCGTACATGCCGTACTGATTTTGCGAGAATGCCGGAACGGTATTGACAGCATCGCCCACGGCAAAACCTGTCACACCCGGACCGACAGCATCCACAAAGCCGGCTGCCTCATACCCGATCCGGGCGGGAAGTTTGACCTCCTCAATATATTCGCCGGTGCGCCACATTGATTCAGCTCGGTTCAGGCCAAGCGCCTTAACACGGATACGTAGTTCACCTGGTCCCGGCAAAGGTACGTCAATGTCTTTGAATTCGAGAACGTCGGGACCACCGTAGGTTGAGAACTGGACAATACGTGACATGTTGATTCCTTCAGATGTTAATAAGAAGCCGAATTGTTTTTCCACATCGGATTGAAAACTCAAAAGCTCGCTCGGCACCTGTGCGCCGGATGCACTCGGATGCGCTCTTTAGGTAGCCGTAACTCGTAGGTGAAATTCTGACCCACGGCCGTCGCAATGATTTCTCGTGGCCGATTGGAGTCTTGCCCCACCGCGAACCTGTTGAAGAATCCTAGCGATCCGAAGGGAGAAGATAATCAGCGAATTCATGACAGCAGTCTTCGAGGTGGACCAACAATCCCCAGTGCGCGGTATGTTTGCAGAATCCGATTTCGGCGCGGACTGCAAGCACGAACCCCGTCAACCGCACGACTGCAGGTCGGCACTCATCGCACAGCAGTGAAATCACGGGCTAGATCAGCCGGCACAGTGCCAAATGTGGATGAAAAGCGATCCCCATCGGCACGGTGCAATCGCGGATGGCAACGAGGCGAGCGAATCCGGCGTCCTGCCTAGGACGCAACCCTATGACGCAACCCGCTTCACGGGTACCGGATAAAGCGACTTCAGGCTATCCCCTCGTGCCGTCCCTGTCCTTGTGAATACCTGATGTGAACTGAGGCAACCTGAGATGATCTTTATATAGGTACATTGCCAAGGCGAATGGGCTAGGGTATTGCAACGACACCCGAGTCGCTCGCATTGATCCCGTTTTGGAATGACTCATATCCTGTCAGGCGCCTTCCCAGAGCGAACGGAGTTGGATAGATTCGCCCGAAGGCTTGGCATTCGGTTGAACGTCCCAGCGCTGGTTGATCACTGAAGGAAAGATGATGCGCGAACTTGACGATGTGATCAGCACCGCCGTGGAACGGCAGGATGTTCCCTTTGCTGTCGCGATGGCCCCGGCGTTAAAGCAAAAACCGGTTTGACCACAGATCGCACGTTGGATTGATGACAGTGTCGATAACTCATTCTGCTTGTTAACATTTATTGAAGGACCAAAAATGTCACGCATCATTCAATTTGCCACCACCGGCGGTCCAGAAGTTCTCGAATTCAAAGACATCGAGGTGCCCTTGCCAGGGCCCGGTGAAGTGCGCATTCGCGTAAAGGCGCTTGGACTGAACCGCGCTGAATCAATGTGGCGCGCTGGCGGATATATGGAGGAGGTCAAGCTTCCCGGTCGGCTTGGCTATGAGGCGGCTGGATTGGTCGACGCTATCGGCCCGGACGTCACACGTTTTGCTGTGGGCGATGCAGTGAACACTGTTCCCGCATTTTCTCAAAACCAATACGGCATGTATGGCGAGTTGGTGCTCGCGCCGGTATCGGCGGTTGTGAAACATCCGCCGAGCCTATCGTTTGAAGAGGCAGCGTCGATCTGGATGATGTTTATCACCGTGTACGGTGCCCTTATCGAGGCAGCGGACCTTCGGGCAGGTGACGTCGTGCTGATCACCGCAGCGTCTAGCAGCGTAGGACTGGCCGCGATCCAGCTTGCGAACATGGTAGGCGCAATACCTATCGCTTTGACCCGGACCGCGGCTAAGCGTCAGCAGTTGCTCGACGCCGGCGCCGCGGCGGTCGTCGTGACCGACGAGCAGGATCTGATCGCGGAGGTGATGCGAATCACTGACGGTGCCGGCGCACGTGTCGTGTTCGACGCAGTAGGCGGACCGATTTTCGGCAAGCTCCTGAAAGCCATGAAGACCAGCGGAATCCTGCTTGTACACGGTGCGCTAAGCGAAGAACCCGCGCAAATCCCCTATCTCGATCTGTTGATCAAACTACCGACTATCATTGGCTTTGAGATAAAAACCTGGAATACGATGGGTGACCCGGTACGTCAAAAGGCAGCCGTTGAGTTCATTACGGCTGGCCTTGCATCGAGTGCTCTGAAACCGATGATAGCCAAGACGTTCACCCTCGACGAAATAGTCAATGCACACCGTTACCTCGAAGCCAACAATCAGTTCGGGAAGATTGTAGTCACTGTGTAATTGCCCCAGTGGGGATCGCAAGGCAGTTCACGATCCACAGAGATACGTAAGGTGCAGTCAGCGTCAACTTCACCGCCTGCTCGATGCCGGCGCTGCCGGCCAGGACAATCAGGCCGGCGAGGGAAACTTTCTTGCCGTCCGACTGTGCGCGGTTGAACTCGCCCTGGATACCTTCGAGGGCCTTCAGCACCTTCACCACTTGCTCAGGCTGGTTGACCGCCCAGTCTTTCTGCGGGGCGAGGCGAATGCGCGCGCCGTTGGCCCCGCCACGTTTGTCCGAGCCACGGAACGTAGAGGCCGACGCCCAGGCAGTCGACACCAGCTCAGAGACAGACAGTCCAGAGTAAGCGCGAATATGTCAGGTTTCACTGTCAACGAATGCGTGCTCCCGACCCTGAGCAGCCGCTGGGGGTGGTGAAGCATTAATGGCGGCTTCCAGGACCGTTTCGGACATCGGCCCCGCTATTCGCTGCACCTCGTAGCCGGTGGTGCGTGCATATCGTTCGTGCGACGTGACAGGGGGCGCTTGCCGTCTTGCTCATTCCTTGCTCTCAGGAAACATATATCCGCCGTTGCGGACCAGCGCCTTCACCTCTTCGCTTACCTCCATGGGGCTTCGACTTAATCGAGCAACGAACTCCTTGCTGCGCCGCACGTACGACTTCGAATCGTGCTTCGCACTCCAAAGGACTATGTTAAGCACGAGGGGAATAAGGTCCAGGTCAAGGGAGCAGAGACCGTCCGACTTCAGATCGGAAGAATTCGACCTGCCGCCCTCCCACGAACGCGGAGGGTCGCCCGACTCGGCGGTTCTTCAGCATCCTGCTAAAGCAAACTGTCGCGCTCGGCGAGAATGCTCACCATTTCTGCCATGTTCTCGGTTCCCCAGGTGCACAGCGGGACAATCTTGTCGGCCAGACTGCGGCCGAGCGGGGTCAGCGCGTAGTCCACGCGCGGCGGCACCTCTTTGTAGTCGGTCCGCGCCAGCACGCGATCGGCCTCCAGTTCCTTCAATTGCTGGATCAGCACCTTGGCGCTGACGCCATGGACGTTGCGCTTGAGCTCGCCGTAGCGCTTCGGGCCGTCGAGCAGGAAGTACAGGATCAGCGGCTTCCACTTGCCCGAGATGATGCTGAGCGTGGCGGCGAGCCCGTAAGAGTAGCGGCCACCGCAGTTTCGATTTTGAGTACAGTCAGTCATTTTTCATGGTTACCAAAAGGTGCATACTTGTCCTTAGGTTATCAGAACTGCATACTGCCCTCAAGCAAGCAGTTCCCTGCTTCCGTACTACTCCAAGGAAGGATGCACGACATGACCAGACTGAATGGAAAGACCGCTGTGATCACCGGTGGCGCTACCGGCATCGGCCGCGCCGCAGCAAAGCGCTTCATCGAGGAGGGTGCCTTTGTCTTCATCTTCGGCCGCCGGCAGGAATCGCTCGACGCCGCTGTGGCCGACCTCGGGCCCAATGCCCGCGCGGTGAAGGGCTCGGTCTCGGACGAGGCCGACCTCGACCGACTCTACGCAGCGGTGAAGGCCGAGCGCGGAACCCTCGACATCGTCTTCGCGAATGCCGGCGCGGGAAGCCAGCTTCCGCTCGGCAAGATCACCGCCGAGCACATTGACGAAACTTTCGACACCAATGTGAAGGGTACGATCTTCACGGTCCAGAAGGCGCTGCCGTTGATGGGCGAAGGCGGTTCGATCATCCTGACCGGATCGAGCGCCGGCACCACGGGCGCCCCGGGAATGAGCGCCTACAGCGCGAGCAAGGCGGCAGTGCGCAACCTCGCGCGGACCTGGGCGGAGGACCTGAAGGGCACCGGCATCCGCGTAAACGTGCTGTCGCCCGGGGCGACGGCGACCGAACTCGCGAAGGAAGCGCTCAGTGAGGAGGGCCAGAAGATCTACGCCGCGATGACTCCGCTCCAGCGCATGGCCGATCCGGCGGAGATCGGGGCCGTGGCCGCCTTTCTCGCGTCGTCGGACAGCAGCTTCATGACCGCCAGCGAGGTCGCCGTTGACGGCGGTCTGGCGCAACTCTGACGCGCTACGCCCGGGCCGGGCGCTCCATTCGATATTCGGAGCCCTTAGGGCGTGGTAAACCTAAGGACAACATATGAGCTGTGCAATTATCGGCTTCGGCAAGATCGGCCAGGCTCTTGCTTAAGGGACAGTCGACATCAACATTCGGAGGTCGTGGTCACTGATCTCCGGTTGTTGGTCGGCGAGCGCCTTGAAGCGGATGAACGCCAGATCCAGTTCCGCTTCCTGTTCGGGCAGAATGGCCAGCGCCTGCAAGCGCTGCCTGAACGCATTACGGCCTGACAATTTTCCGAGCACCAGCCTGCTGGCTTCCCACCCCACCTCTTCGGCGCGCATGATCTCATAGGTTTCGCGCGCCTTCAGCATGCCGTCCTGGTGAATGCCCGACGCATGCGCAAAAGCGTTCTCGCCCACCACCGCCTTGCTGTGCATACAGCCACAGTAGTTCGGCTATTGAAGGGTCGTCTTCAACGATCAGGATTGCAGACATTTACTGCTCGGGTATCGGCGCGAGGGAGATAGGTTGATGGGGCAATGGACCAAGTCTGCCTAAGTTCTCATTCGCGACTGAGGCGTGATCATAACCGGCTGCCTCACCCGTGTCTGAGAACTTCAGCGGTTTATCCAAACATCGATTTGTCACATTCTTCTGGTAACGAATTTCGCCAGTCCAAGGGGCGGCTCATCGTGAAACATCTACACGCACTAATCATTTCGAAAGCAAACGTTCAGGTTTCTGACCCCAAGATTTCATTTGGCGATGTTCCAATTCGGCCAGATTTAAAAGTAGTAAGAGAACGAAATAGTAAAAGTAAGGGAACGAGAAACTAGTACACCCATCCAACCGGGGACCCCCACATATGTCGGTCATTTCAACAAGTCGCACTGGTTTTCTTCTAACCTCAATCGCGGCAGCCTGCGTGCTGACCGCCTGCGGAGGCAACGACAACAATTCGCCGGCATCGGTCAGCAATAGCGGTGTGGTAGCCGCGGCCGGCTTCATGCCTGGCAGCACGACCGGCAATCCAACCCTCAAGGCAGGCTACTATGCCGGCGCCACCGTGTGCGTCGACGTGAACGGCAACGGCAAGTGCGATACATCGGAAGTCAGCACGACAACCGACAGCACCGGCCACTTCACGCTGCAGTCCACCGCCAGCGGCCCGTTGATCGCCGACGTGAGCACCAAGGCCACCAACACGGCAACCGGTGCAGCCGCCCCAAGCCATCTGATCCTGCGCGCCTCGGCTGCGCAGATCGCCGACCAGGGTGCGACGAACGTCGTGATCAGCCCGATGTCGAGCGAAGTCCAGCGTCTCGTCGAAGCGAACGGCACAGTCTACGCGACCGAGAAGAGCAACCTGGTCAACCGCCTGAGCGCACCGGTCCTGGGTGCAGCGTCGGTGTCGGTGCCGGCTGCGGACGTACTCAGCGATGTGAACAAGCTTACGGGTCCTGAGCAGCAGGCTGTGCTGTTCGAAGACAACCAGCTCGCGAACCGCTACACCTACGCCACGACCAAGCTCGACCGCGGCGACCTGTACCCCGATAACCTCGCCGTGCCCGGCGGCGACCCGTCGCTGGTCGGTGTCGCGGGCGTAAGCGCCGCAACGATCGTGAAGCCGACGCAGACGCAGGCGCCCATCACGTTCGCGCAAGCCCAGCAGGCCGCGTTCAACGTCGAAGGCATCCCGCGCTACGACAACGTCTTCATCATCATGCTCGAGAACCACAGCGTGGCCCCGGTTACGGGCACCCCGGGGATTCTCGGTGCGACGCAGGCTCCGAACATCAACGCGTTCCTGAGCGCCAACAACCAGTTCACGACCTATTACTCGACGGGTAACCCGAGCGAGCCGAACTACACGGCACTCGGCGGCGGGGACGACTGGGGCATCGTGGACGACAACTGGTGGGGCTGTGCCGCCTCGGCCGCGCCGACGGACGTGGCGTTCACCGGTGGCAAGGCCTCGGACGGCCAGCCGCTCGTCGCGACTACGGCGTTGCCGCCGCAAGACTCCAGTCACCTGTCGGGCTTTGGGAGTTCGTCCTGCAACGTCACCGCCAGCGCCAACCACAACATCACGGCGCCGTCGATTTTCAACCTGATTTCGCAAGCGGGCCTGACGTGGCGCTCGTATAGCGAATCGATGAACCCGGGCCAGGATCCGCGCGCCGACAGTATTGCCGATAACGCAATATCGGACACCTACACGGGTCCGGGTTCCGCCGGTGGGCCTTTCAAGGTTCCGGGTGCGCTGTACAAGACCAAGCACCATCCTGGCATGGCCTATCAGCAGACGCGCAGCCTGCCTGAGTTCTTCGCCGACAACCGCACCATCTTCGGCACGCAATACTCCGCCGCCGACTGGTCGAAAGCGACGGCGTACCCTGTCCCGGCCGGCTACAACACCGACCAGTTCAGCACCGACCTCGCGAGCGGTGACGTGGGCAACCTGAACTTCATCATGCCCGACCAGTGCGACGACATGCACGGCACTGGCTCCGATCCTTCGTGCCTCAGCGGCAGCGAGAATATCGTCCAGCGTGGCGATGACTACGTACGTCAGGTGGTCGCGAAGATCCAGGCATCGCCGATCTGGTCCAACAAGCAACGCAAGGTGGCCATCGTCGTGATGTTCGACGAAGGCGAAGGCAGCTCCACCTCGTGCTGTGGCTGGAACCCGGTGACGTCGAACGTCGGTCAGCAACCCCTCACGTTCGCGAACGGCAAGTTCACGCAGACGACAACGACGGATTACAGCGCGGGCAACCACGGTCACGGCAACTCGATCTTCGGTGTGGCGACGAACCAGGCCAACCCGAAGGTGATCGACAGCGACGAGTACAGCCACTTCGCGCTGGTGCGTACGCTGCAGGACATGTTCCAGGTCGCTGACCCGGCCCAGCCGCAGACGTACCTCGCTCGCGCGAAGTACACCGAGTCGTTCATCGCGAGCAACATCGTGAACCTCCCGGAACTCGCGGCCAGCGCGGATACGCACTTCGACTCCGTGCGTCCGATGAACCATGCCTACATCACGCCGGCAGGCTACACGCAGAAGCTGAACCCGGTCGATGTGACGGGTACGTCGCTGGCATCGCGCGCTCCGGGCCCGGACCCAACCCAGACCAACGTCTGGGCACTCGCCCAGTAAGCACGCGGCTCGCGGGAGGCGGCTCACTGCCTCCCGCTGCGGCAAGTGTGATCTCCCTGCCGGGCCGCGTTTTTTGTGGCCTGGCAGTTTCCGTTCTATCCGTCCCATCGCCAAGCGGCCTTCGGCCCTGTCAGGACCGCCCGGCGATTGGAGTCAGGGTTCCAAAGACTCGATATGCGAAAACTCTCCCTCGGCGCGATCTGCGCGCTCTCACTAATTTTGGCCGCCTGTGGCGGCGGTGGCAGCGGCGACTCGACCCAGACGTCGTCGGGCAGCCCATCGGGCGTCGTCGCGCCCCCGGCGCCGGTCACGCTTAGCGTCGCTGCACAAGTCGGCCAGCAGTTGTTCTTCGACCAGAATCTGTCAGGCGGCAAGAACATGGCCTGCGCCACCTGCCACAACCCTCAGTTCGCGTACGGGCCGCCCAACAGCCTGTCCGTGCAGCTCGGCTCCGATCCGTCGCAGGCGGGCCAGCGCGCCGTGCCTTCATTGCGCTATAAATCCATGACGCCGCCCTACAACGACATCGCCGAGAACCCGGACGGCATCACCCAGAACGCGCCTGGCGGCGGTTTCATGCTGGATGGTCGCGCCGCGACGCTTGCCACCCAACCGGCCCTGCCGCTGCTCAATCCGATCGAAATGAACAACCCGTCGCCAGCCTCCGTGGTGCAGGCCGTACAGAAAGCGTCCTACGCGGCGCTGTTCCAGCAGGCATTCGGCTCAGGCGTGTTCTCTGACGCCAACGCCACGTTCAACGATATCGGTCTCGCCCTCCAGGCCTATCAGCAGGAAGACCCGAGCTTCGCGCCCTACGCGAGCAAGTTCGACCTGTATGTCTCCAACAAGATCGGTGGCACGTTGACAGCGGCGGAAATGCGCGGCCTCCAACTCTTCAATGACACGGGTACTGGCGCCGGATGCGTAGCCTGCCACTATGCCGGAGCGAACTTCAACGGCTCGGTCGCGCTCATGACCGACTTCACCTATCAGGCGATCGGCGCGCCGCGCAACGACACGCAGATCCCGGGCAACCCCGACCCGATCCCGAGCAACGCCGCTGCGTCGTACGTCGACATGGGTCTGTGCGGCCCGCTCAACAACCTCCATCCGCCGGGCACAGCCAGCAGCGGCGCGGGCCCGGATTCGATCACCGGTGTCAATGTCCCCGATCCATATTGCGGCCGCTTCAAAGTGCCGACGCTGCGCAATGTCGCGACGCGCTCCGTGTTCTTTCACAACGGCGTGTTCCACTCGCTCGTGCAGGTGCTGAATTTCTATAACACACGCGACACGAACCCGGAGTACTGGTACCCAAGCACGGGCGGCAACCCCGGCCAGCCTGTGCAGAACCCGTCCTACGCGCTGTTCCCGACATCCGCCTCGGGTGCGACGGCCCAGTCGTTCAACGATCTGCCAGTGGCGTACCAGGGCAATATCGACGAGGAATTGCCGATGGGCCAGGGCCAGACTGCGGCTGGCGGCACGACAGCGGCCGACGGTGCGCAGGCGCGCGTGGTCCACTCGGCGCCACAGTTGACGCAGCAAAACATCGCGGACCTGGTCTGCTTCCTGAACACGCTGACCGACGGCTATCAAGTGCCCGCCACGCCGCCCGCCAGCGGCAACTGCGTGAACTGACAAAGCCAAGGTCCAGGCGGGCGGCCTGCCCTTTCGGGGGCCGTGCGTCGAAAAAATTCACTCGTACTTTAGCAATCCAACCTGAGCAACAAACACCATGACGCGACGTTCCACCGCCGGCCGCATTGCTTGTGGCGCATTCGCCCTGAGCGCCCTGACCCTGATCGCCGGCTGCCATGACAAAAGCCAAGACGTCAGCCGGGAGAATTTCACGGCCACCATCAACACCTTTCTCGCCCAGCGTGGCCACCTGTGCCTCGCTAAATACGACTGGCCGATCTACGTGACAACGGACGATATGGCCGCCGGTACCCGCGACGCGTTACAGATGCCGGTACTCGAGAAACTCGGCCTGGTCGCAGGCAAGGACGTGGTGGTCGAACGCACCGATGAGAACAGCAAGAAGATCCGCGCGAACGCGCGCCAGTACCAGTTGACGGCCGACGGTCAGAAGTACTATCTGCATATTCCGGAAGTGGTGGCGACCGCCACCTCGCGCGTCACGCATCCGGCCGATTTCTGCGCGGCCACGCTTTCGCTCGACAAGGTAGTGGGCTGGGAGCGGCCGGCGCAGGTGAACGGCCAGACCGCCACCTCGGTCATCTACACCTACAAGATCGATCCTGCGCCATGGGCCAGGAGTGCCGACGCGCAACGCGTGTTCCCGATGGTCAAGCGCGTGATCGAAGGCGAAGGCACGATGCAGTTGCGCGAGGGCGTGTATTTGACGTCGAAGGGCTGGATCGCCGACGAGGTCTTCGTGCGCTGAAACCCAGCGGGCCGGAGGGGTGCTCAGCCGCCCCCCGGGTCACTCCACGCCGGACACGCGAGGCGCAAAGCGGCGCGTGCGGATCCATTTGGTGGCCACCCACTTCTCGCCCGTCCGCAAGGGCGTGCTTGCGTGCAGGGAGCTCGGGTCGGCGAGCCCGGAACGGTTGCCGTATTCGAAATAGAGTGCCTGGCCGCGCCGCGGCACCACCGACCATCCGATCTGGGGGAACACGGTTTCACCTCCGCCTTCCACATCGTTCAGATACATCAGCAGTGTGCCCACACGCTGTCCGCTGCGCGCGATCGACTCTCGATTCGCAGGGTTGCCCGGGACCAGATAGTCGACATGCGGCGTCGATTCGGCGCCCGCTTCGTAGTGCAGAAGTTGCAGGCCTTCGCCGTTCTCGGCCGGCAGGCCGGTGAGTTCGGCGATACGCGTTTCAAGGCGCGCGATCAGCGGGGTTTCGCCCAAGCGAAAAAACATGCCATGGCTACTGCGATGCCCTGCCACCACATTCCGCCCGGTCACGGGATCGACCACGGTCGAACGGTCTAGACGCGGCCGCGCGAGCGAGATCAACTGCTCGCATTCGTTCGCGCTGAGAAAATTGTCGAGCAGTACTGCGGCGGGCCGGTGCATACGCGAAATCACGCGCACCTTGCGCTCATCGAGCCGGATCAGCGGATCGTTCGGCACGCGCAAGGGCTCCGCTTCATAGGTGAGCGGCGCACCGCCGATTTCGAGCGTCTCGCCTGGCAACGCCGTGCCGTACAAAAAAGCGGAGGAGACCGCATCGACCATTGCCGACGCGAGTTCGACTGCGTTATTTCGATCGACGAGCTCGCGCACAATCGCCGGTGGCGCAACGCCGCGGGTGAGATTGTGGGTGATCCAATCGCGCACTTCGACGGGGAAGCTAACTGTTATGGACATCGGAATGGCAAGCGATAAGCTGGAAGGGTTGTGTTGTCGTGAGGCCTGAAATCACTGCCATGATAACGGTTCTCTACACCTCTACACCGTCAGTGAATAGAACAAAGTGACGGTGCCTCGTGCGGTTTTGATGTGATGGACGACTCCATCCCTTCGGGGTAGGCATAGGCCAAAGTGGAGACTCGCACGTCTGCGGCGCGATTAACGACTGGCAGAGCGCGAGGTGCCTCGAATCGCCCCAAGGGCGTCATTGAGTTCGTCTATCGCGTAGGGCTTGCGCAGCGTCTTGGACGGAAATTCAAACAACAGATCGTCGGGCAATTCATCCCCCGACGCAAATACAACGTGAAGATCGGGATCCGCAGCGACAGCCTGTCGTGCCAGCTCGAGTCCAGAAGTCCCGGGCAGATTCAAGTCAGTCAACAGCACATCGAACCGCTCAGAACGCAGGTGCTCCATCGCGCGGGCCGCATCCGCCGCCTTCACCGCTTCGTGACCCAGCATCTGCAGGATTTCACAGACCGCATCCAGGGAAGCCGCGTCGTCCTCGACCACAAGGACATGCAACGGCGTGGCTGGCAGCGAGCCCGCATTGGCTGGTGCGGTATCCGGGCTGTCAGCGGTTGCCGGGAGCGTCTCTCCCGGCGTGCCAAGAATGTAACGCAGCTTGTGTGCCAATTCTTCCTGGCTATAGGGCTTGCTGAGAAGTTCGACTCCCGGATCCAGTCTTCCTCCATGCACGATCGCATTCTGCGTGTACCCGGAGGTAAACAAAATCTTCAGGTGCGGTAGCAGCAAGGCTGCTTGCCGGGCCATTTCGGGGCTCCGCAGCGTGCCGGGCATGACGACATCGGTGAAGAGGACGTCAATGTGAACGCCGCTGCGGATCACGGTCAGCGCCTGCTCCGCATTGTCGGCCTTGAGAACGGAATAACCCAGTCCCACCAGCATGTCGATCACCGTCGACTGAACCTTCGCATCGTCCTCCACGACCAGTATGGTCTCTTTGCCGCCCATCAGCACCGTGTGCTCGTTCCTTGATTGTGGATCAACGGCAGCCTCCATCGACCTCGGCAGATAAATCCTGACCGTCGTGCCATGTCTCACTTCGCTGTAGATCCTGATGTGTCCGCCACTCTGCTTCACGAAGCCATAAGCCATGCTCAGGCCGAGACCCGTGCCTTGTCCCTCCGGCTTGGTCGTAAAGAACGGGTCGAAGGCGCGCTCGACGACATCCGGGGGCATGCCTGCGCCCGTGTCCGTCACTCCCAGCATCACGTACTGGCCCGGAGGAACATCCGTGAGGGGTCGCACATAACGATCGTCCAGCATCGCGTTGGCCAGTTCAATGGTGAGACGTCCACCCGCGGGCATTGCGTCGCGCGCATTGATCGCCAGGTTCAGCACCACATTCTCGAGCTGGTGGGTATCGACCAGCGTATTCCACAGGCCGGCAGCAACGACTGTCTCCACGTTGATCGTCTCGCCCAGCGCACGAGCCAGCATGCTGTCGATCCCGCGAACCATCGCGGCCAGGTTCACCACGACAGGGCGTAACGCCTGTCGCCGACCGAACGCCAGCAGTTGTGAGGCGAGCTTCGCGCCACGCTCGACAGCATCGATTGCGTGGGCAAGTCGCACGCCACTCCAGGCATCCCGGCGATGCCGGTTCTCCAGTAATTCGAGATTTCCCCTCAGCACCTGCAGTACGTTGTTGAAGTCGTGGGCAACGCCGCCCGTCAGCTTGCCAATTGCTTCCATTTTCTGTGCCTGGAACAGCGCCGCCCGCGTTTGTTCCAGCAGCTCATTGGCCTCGCGCCGCTCGGTGATGTCCTGCGTGATCTTTGCAAAGCCGACGAGCGCTCCGTCGTGTTCGCGGATTGCGTCAATGATCACGTGGGCCCAGAAGGTCGTCCCGTCGCGACGTACTCGCCAGCCTTCTGCCTCGAAGCGGCCATCGCGCGTGGCTGTCTCCAGACCACGCTGCGGTACCCCGGCAGCGGCGTCTTCTGGCGTATAGAATCTCGAGAAATGCGAACCGACGATCTCCTCCTCGCTATATCCCTTGATGCGCCGTGCGCCGTTATTCCAGTTCGTCACATAACCGTCGGGCGAGAGCATGAAAATGGCGTAGTCCGTCACTCCCTGAACCAGTAGCCGGAAACGCCGTTCACTTTCGACCACGGCCTCGTGTGCCTTGCGTTTCTCGCTGACGTCGCGCACCACCTGCACGGCACCCCGGAACTCGCCCTGCGCGTCACTCAGCGCGGTCGTCACCACGCTCGCCCAAAAGGTGCTGCCATCCATCCGCCGACGCCACCCCTCCGAATCATGGCGTCCCATTCGGCGGACATTGTCCATAAGCGCATCGGGAACTCCATTGTGGCGATCGTCATCGGTATAGAGAACGGAAAAATGCCGGCCGATGATTTCTTCGGGTCGATATCCCTCGATCCTGGCGCCGCCTGGATTCCAACTGGTGACTTTGCCTTCGGGCGTGATCAGGAAAATCGAGTAGTCCGCTGTCGAAGCAACCCATTGCCGAGTCCAGTCGTCGTTGGCTTCGAATTGCGTGTTTTGCGGTTCTTGCGTCGTCATCGGTGCCTTAGCCATCCGTGAGTTTCTGTTTTCGGGCCGTAAGCGCAGGCATGGCCACGACACAGGCTTGATCTGGTCAACCGCATCCCGATCGATTTTAGCAGCGGTCGGGAGAACCCGAAAACGATCATGCAGCCATTCCAAACCAGGATTGCGATTGGCCGAACTGGTCCGATGCCGAAGCTATCGCGGTCAATTCGTTGCCGCCCGCGACCCTTAGCAATGGACGCCATCCACTAGCGTCGAACAATCAGAGGGCCATGGTGTCGATCCGCTCCCGACGTCGTTGAGCATCGGTTGAGAAAGTGCGCCCACGCCGAAAATGGCAAAGACGGAGTTAAATATTGACTCATTTTTAATAACTCCGCTACGCTGGCCTGACAGCTTGTAGTCCCACCCCGTATAACGACACGACTTCCGGCCGACCGCGACCGTGAGCCACCGGTGCGCGTCCGCTATGGCTTGAGGACCACCTTGATACAGCCGTCCTCCTTGTCGCGGAATGTCTTGTACATGCCGGGTCCGTCTTCCAGCGGGACCGTGTGCGTAATCACAAACGAAGGATCGATCTGGCCTTCCTGAATTCGATGCAGTAAATCGTCTGTCCATCGGTTCACGTGCGTCTGGCCCATTTTCCATGTGAGCCCTTTGTTCATAGAGGCGCCAAACGGAATCTTGTCGATCAAGCCGCCATACACACCCGGCACGGACAGGATGCCCGCAGGACGGCAGACGTAAATCATTTCCCTCAAGACGTGCGGCCGGTCGCTCTCCAGCATGACGGCCTGTTTGACGCGGTCATACATGGCATCAAACGATCGAGTGGCATAAGACTCCATGCCCACCGCATCGATACATTTCTCCGGCCCCTTACCATTGGTCAACTCTTTCAACCTGTCAAGCACGCTTTCCTCATCGAAGTTAATCGTAATTGCACCGCCCTCCTTTGCCATCGCAAGCCGCTCCGGTACCCGGTCGATTACGACAACCTGCTTCGCCCCGAGTAGTACGGCACTGCGGATCGCCATCTGGCCAACAGGCCCCGCGCCCCAGATTGCGACCGTATCGTCGGGCTGGATATCGCAATTGACCGCCGCCTGCCAGCCAGTCGGAAAAATATCGCCCAAGAACAAGACCTGCTCGTCAGTCAGACCATCAGGTATTTTCACGTGGGTCGTGTCGGCCATTGGTACCCGGACGTATTCGGCCTGGCCTCCGGCGTATCCACCGGTCAAATGGGAATATCCGAAAAGCCCGGCAGTTGAGTGGCCGAAGACTTTGTCAGCCTTCTCCTTGTTACGATTGCTTCGCTCGCATACGGAGAAGTTGCCGCGCTTGCACTGGTCGCACTCACCGCAGAATATCGTGAAGGGAATGACGACCCGATCTCCGATCTGCAGTGCTTTGTTATCCATACCTACCTCGACCACTTCGCCCATGAATTCATGGCCCATGATGTCGCCACTTTCCATAGTCGGCATGAAGCCATCGAACAAATGCAGGTCCGACCCGCAAATCGCGCAGGTCGAAACCTTGATGATCGCGTCGCGCCCTTCCTCAATGATTGGATCCGCAACCGTGTCGCAACGGATATCGTGCTTGCCATGCCAACGAAGCGCTCTCATTTTCAGCTCCTGAATAACGATGTGCCGAGGCTCGTGAGGAAAGGCCTGAAGAATCGCTCGACACAGTCTATCCAGCAACCACTATTCCAACTCATGGTTACCGCGTGTTCATTGCCATGATCGGACGCCGCGATGATTGTCGATCACGGTGTACAGTCGTCCGGAAGTGCGGCGAGAAGTGGAGATTTCTTGGGGCGGCATGTTGCATTCCGAGCTTTGTGAAACGTTCCCTACCCTGCAAGGGGCACCCCGATCACTCAATAAATAAAGCCGGCGAAATTGTCTTGTTGAACCGAATTTTCAATACGTGTACGCGACGAATCGCATCGGCAGGCTGAGGTCAGCGAAGTACGGACCATTCGGGCTCACTGGATCGGCGGCACTGAGCCGAGCTTCTGCGAAAGCAGCCGCTCGTAGAGGCCAAAGTTCAGGTCAACTTCCCTCTGCTCGACGGCATTGACCGTCATCGTGACCTGTTCGGGCAGTAGCCCCAGCACGGTGGCCAAGGCAACTTCGAGCTGCGCCACGCAGCGCCGGTCATCGGGCATCGTAGTTCCCACGAAAATGTCATAGGCCTTGTCCTGGTCGCGATAGACTACTTCCACCAGTCTTGCGCGTGCACTCATGTTGTTCTCGATGGCAAGACGCGCGACGTCGGCCACCGTATGCAAGGTCTCGGTGGGAAAACCGCGAGTCGCACGCAGACGAACCCGGTGTTTGCCCAAGGTCTTCCAGTCAGTTTCAAATTCCACGGCAGGCTCCCGTTAGCTGGTCTGTCGATGTGGCGCCCACGATGGGAGTCAACCATTCGCGGGCGCCTCAAGGTATTTATCCAACGCTGACTTCAATGCGGCGCGGCCGTGCTTCCTCTCGGCGCGGAATGCTGAGTTTAAGCACGCCGTCGCTAAGATTGGCATCGATCTTCGCAATATCGAAGTCCGCGCTCAATGAAAATGCTCGGGCGAAACGTGGCTCGCGAATCTCCGCGTGATGCAAGCGCAGGCCGTCAGGTGTGTCGATCGACGCCTGGCCTTCAATGAAGAGATTGCCGTCCTGTACGTGGACGTTCAACCGGTCCCGCGATACTCCCGGCAGATCGGCCCATAACGTGATGCCATGCGCGTCCTCGTAAATATCGACGGCAGGAACGATCGCGGGACCCTTTTGCGCCTGTGTGTCACCGTTGCGCGCGACAGTGCCGGTATTGCGTTCGGCGAGCTGGGTCTGAGTATTCATGATGCTCTCCTCCAATGAGGTGACGGGTTGGTCATTGAATTGCGATAGTGCGCGGGCGCGACGTCTCACGCTTGCCAATACTGATCGTCAGGCAACCGTTCGCGTAGCGCGCCTTCACGTTGTCCGGGTCGGCATCGCGCGGTAACTCGATTGCGCGGCGGAAGGCGCCGGCAAAGCGTTCTTGCGCATAAGAACGTCCTTCCGGCTGGGACTCGACACGCGCACGCTCGCCGCTGATGGTCAGCAACCCCTTGTCCACGGTCAGTTCCAGTTTGGCCGGATCGATCCCGGGCGCAAACGCGACAATCTCTACGGAGTCGTCCGTGCTCCCGAGGTTAATTTGCGGAAAGCCGTTTAGCCGCGACGCGCGGATGCTTGATGGCAGGCCGGTGAACAACGACGACATCTGACGCTGAAAACGGTCGAGCTCATCAGACAGGCTGTTATTGAAAAGAAGGTCACTCATGGCTGCTATCTCCCAAATTGCGGCAGGAGACGAACCGGCATACGCGCTCCAGTTCGTCTGCCCAAGCCTCGGACAAACCAATCGAAACACGCAGCGCGAACACCGCGACTGCTTACGGAATCGAAAATAGAACATCGTTGGAAATTTTCAAGAGATCCGGCTCAAAATTTTTTATCTTTTTCCAGACCACAATCATCCGCTTGAGGCCGTACTAAACCGGCTACGTTGATTGCATTTTCGATGCGTGCCCGAGGCGCAGATATCATTCAACGCTCACTTACCAAGGATTTCCCCATGGCCACTAAGACAATGCAGGACCTGTTTATTCACGCTCTTTCAGATGTTTATAGCGCGGAGAAGCAACTGACGAAGGCGCTGCCCAAACTGGCTCGCGCCTCGACCCACGTGACTCCGCCGCGCTTTCATCTGTGGCTCCCGAATGCCAATTTTGCCGGGCTCGTGAGAGAACGCCCAAAGGGTCCTTGAGCAACGACCATTCCAACTTTATTATTATCGGGTGTCAGTCGCCATGATCGAAATGCCGCCATGATTTTCGACAATCGCGTATTTGACGTCGTCCAGATGCGAAATGCCCCGTTGACGCATTTCAGCGAGAACATCACCCTTATAGATACGCATCTCGCGCAAGCGCCTTTCGTCCCACTGCCCGTTTGCGTACACGATGGTAGGCGTCCCTTCCGCCACTCTGCCAAGACTCGGCCACCGCCTCTTGGCTACGGAAACGAAGACGTGAAGCATCGAAATCGTGCTGACCGACGCTAACGCCGCCGTAATCGACTGGTCGCCGGCAAGCACCGCCTGGCTAGATAGACCACCAAAGAGAAACATGATTACCATGTCGAGGGGTGTCATCGTTCGACTGACCCGGTGGGTCGTGATGCGCAACACGATCAGCAGGAAAAGGTAGGCGCCGGCAGCGCGAAGAACAATGTCCATGATCAGGGGAGGACGACCTGGACGAGGTTCACGGGTCGATTTCCAGCGGAAAGCGTCGTTTCAATAACACCGAATCGATAAGGCGACATTTTGAAATTGAGCGATGCGCCCTCCTCCGCGTTCGCCACGTTGAAAACGTAAGTTACGCCCCGGTCAGACACGCTCTCAGACAACGGCGTCGGGACGACATTTTCTATCGCTACCGAATGAATCATTCGCCGATCCAGGTGTACGGTAATCGTGCCCGATGCTCCCGCAGCCAATCCAAGCCGCATCCAGCTCGAGCCGTGGTTCCGAACGATGCGCTCGTACCGGATGCCAGTAATAGTCCCACTCTGGAAGTGCACGAATGCGTGGCTCATCGGACCTGAGCCAAGTAAGCCCGCCAGCCCGGCGAAACACAGGGTACAAAGAAGCAAAATAATCGCGCACTCACTAATACGCCAGCGACGGTCGAAAGCTTCGTTCACGTCGAGGTCGAGGTCAGTGCTTGTTCCGCTGCGTGCGTCCATTTTTGCTCCCACGGAAAGGACGTAGCAACCTGTGCAATCCGTGTGCCGGATTTGGCCTAATGTGTACAGCATCGGTGGAGCCGGACCGAAGCCGCCATCGCCGTTTTCTCCCCGCTGCGCTTTGGCTGATCACATTGCAGATTCCGCACCCGTCGATCCTTAAGCATATCGAACCGATATGTTGTCGACGGTCGAGTGTGCCGCGCCACCGTCTTCAACGGCATCCTTACCGTCTTTCGCACGTCAAGGGCACACCCGCGGGACGGAGACCCGGGAACGTGGTTGACAAGTCATTCGCCTTCGATGGAAGAGAACATCCTTTGCCCTTGTTGCGAAACGGACCTTGACGACGCGGTCGTGTCTCCGCAGATGCGCCGACAACCTGAGCTTCCATCGCTCGCTCCGGGATTTCCGCAGCCCAAAACCTCAATCGAATAATTTTTTGCGTCCATAACCCGGACCTAATTTTCGATGTCAACTTTTCCGGTTGCGAGCCGTTAAAGTCTGAAGAGCAGTACAAAACACCTTATTCGCTGGACGAAAAACACAATGGCAGTCCTCATACCGTTTGGTCATTCCCCAAATAACACCCTCGTCGCACCCTCACGTCTAGAACTGGAGTATCTGCAAAAGCGCTTGCTCACGAGCATGCGCGATAGTCTCTCGGCCACTATTACCCTCGCCCTCGCTGGGGTCCTCGCCATCATGTTGCTTCAGGCGTGGGCCTTGCCGGACACGACCATTCTCGGCTTGCAGGAAATCGTCGGCGTGACTGTGTTCGCCAGTTGTACGTGGTTTATGTACGAGCGGGGAGAAAAGAAGCTGCATCTGTACTCGTTCGAACCGGCTGATCACACGATGACTGGCGAGATCCGCGCCTTGTTGAATCGGCTGCCCGGCGGCGCCGCGTATCAGCAAGCCATTGAGATGGAGCAGCGCGCTTTTACAATCGGCGAACTCGAGCAAATCCGAGCGCGGGCACGGGAATTCTCGCAGACCGCATAAACAGGGCGGACAGGCTTGCGGCTCGCGCATCGACCTGGCTCGACCAAACGCATCTAAACGCGGACCCCAGGTCCGCGTTTTGCGTTTTCGGATGACATTCCTCTTGCCACCTCGCCATGTCCGATACCCTTGCTCGCCCACTGGTGATGTCACCGCATTTCGACGACGCCGTCTTCAGTTGCGGAGCGACGCTCGCCGCTCATCCGGGAGCAGTCGTTTACACCGTCTTCTCCGGCTGCCCCGCCGCAGATGTCATGACGAAGTGGGACCGCCAGTGCGGCTTCGATAACGCCGCTCACGCAATGCATGAACGCTCGCTGGAAAACCACCGCGCCCTGGATGTCCTGAGTGCGGTGCCCGATCGAGGGGATTTTCTCGATGCACAATATGTTCCGTTTGCACTGCCCGCGCATGCCCCGACTCAGGACGCGATCGCCCAGGCGCTCGATCGGTCGCTGCACCGCCACGGGGCTCGTACGCTCGTGATCCCCCTCGGCTTGTTCCACTCCGACCACGAACTCGTGCATCGCGCATGCACCGATGTCTGGCGAGCCAACCCGGAGCTGGTCTGCTTCGCTTATGAGGACGCTCTCTACCGGCGTCTGGCCGGCCAGTTGCAAATACGCATGGCGGAGCTCGTTTCGCGCGGCATCATCGCGACACCGGTCATCGAGAACTGGCGAGCCGATCCATCCCATCAGGCCGCGAAACGCGAAGCCGTCAAAGCGTACGCAAGCCAGCTCAAGGCGTTCGGACCTGATGGCTACGACGATGTCTTTTGTACCGAACGCTGTTGGAAGCTTGAGCTAGCGGCATGAGGAACGTGAAGAACGACGACGCCCCAGGGGACGGCCGGCCGGCCGCGGATGCACCTCCGAAGATATCGGTCGTCGTGCTGACGTACAACCGCTCGGCGCAAGTGCTCGAGACCCTCGCGCGACTGAGCGCGCTACCTGACCGAGCGCGTCTGATCGTTGTCGACAATGGCTCGACCGATGCCACTGCGGAACATATTGCCGAGCGCTTCCCCGGGGTCACCCTCATTACCGCACAGAAAAACCTTGGTGCAGCCGGACGCAACCTCGGCGTCGCAAGCGCGAGTACGGAGTACGTTGCATTCTGCGATGACGACACGTGGTGGCATCCGGGATCGCTATCGCGCGCGGTCCAATTGTTGGACCAGTCACCCCGTGTCGGCGTGCTGAGCGCCCGGGTGCTGGTCGGCGAAGCAGGCGACACCGACGCGACCTGCCGGCTGATGGCACGCAGCCCGCTTGACGCCGCCGGCTTGCCCGGCCCTTCACTGATCGGGTATATGGCCGGGGCCTGTGTGTTCAGAACGCCGCTCTATCGGCAGATAGGCGGATACGAATCGCGCTTTTTTATCGGCGGCGAAGAAACGCTGGCCTCACTCGATGTGCTCGCATGCGGCTTCGCCATTGTGTACGCCGAAGAATTGATCGTCCATCACCATCCCTCCCCGCTGCGGGACAGCGCGCTCCGGCGTCGACTGCTCGCCCGCAATGCCGCGTGGGTTGCATGGATGCGCTTGTCGTGGGGCGAAGGGTGGCGCGCCACATGGGCTGCAGTGCGCGTCATGCGCCGCGAAGGTTCTTTTGTTCGCGACGCGTTGGCGTTGTTCGCTGCACTGCCGTGGGCGTTGACCCGGCGTCGCGCGATTCCGCTTGAAGTTGAGCAGATGCGGGAGGCCGTACGTCGCTCGCAAGCGATCGACGACACGAGCGACGCCGGCCCTGACGCGTCTACGCACCCGATGTAATTCTTCACAAGCCCAATAGCCGCTGTCCGGCGTCCTTGAAGCGCACGCAAAAAAAATGCGTAGGTATGGCAACGAACCAACGCTTGTTTCGTTCGCTTCCCGATGGGCACAACGAATGCTGTGTGTGATGCACGCCGATGTTGATCATGGGCGCCGCCGCATACCAAGACTCGTCGACAAAGGACACCACTGTGAAGATCGCACTCATCAGCGAGCACGCGTCGCCGCTCGCCGCTACCGGCAGCGTCGACAGCGGCGGTCAAAATATCTATGTCGCGAACGTCGCACGTCAGCTTGCCCGAAAAGGTCACCACGTCGACGTCTTCACGCGTTGCGACAAGTCGTTGTTGCCGCTTGTCTCGCGCCTGAACGGGGTACGTGTCATCAATGTACCGGCTGGCCCGAAACGCCAGTTGCCGAAGGAGCAACTCCTTCCGTACATGGAGGACTTCGCGCGTTTCGTCGTCCAATTTTTCCGTCATGAACCATCACGCTACGACGTCGTGCACGCAAACTTCTTTATGTCCGGACTGGTCGGTCTGCGTGTGAAGGAATCGCTTGGCATTCCTCTCGTGACGACCTTTCATGCGCTTGGTCGCGTACGGCGCCTGCATCAGGGCGCAGATGATGGTTTCCCTGACGAGCGCTTCGACATCGAGGACAGGCTCGTGCGCGAGTCCGACTCGGTGATCGCCGAGTGCCCGCAGGATGAATCGGACCTGGTCTCGCTTTATCAAGCGGATAACGGTCGTATCGACGTTGTGCCCTGCGGCTTCGACCACGAGGAATTTCACCCTGTCGACAAGCATGCTGCCCGCGCCGAACTGGGCTGGCCGCTGGACCGTTTCATCGCGCTGCAACTGGGACGGATGGTGCCGCGCAAGGGTATCGACACGGTGGTACGTGCCATTGGCTTGTGTAACTGCGCGCTTGGCGAGGAAGCCCATCTCTATGTGGTGGGTGGCAACTCCGACGAAGCCAACGAGATCGCGACGCCCGAGATCGGCCGCTTGCGCGCCATTGCACGTGAATGCGGCGTAACGGATCGCGTCAATTTCCTCGGCCGTCGAGCACGTGCGAACCTGCGTCTTTACTACAACGCGGCGGACGTATTCGTCACGACGCCCTGGTACGAACCATTCGGCATTACCCCGTTGGAAGCGATGGCCTGCAGCACGCCGGTGATCGGCGCGAACGTTGGCGGCATTCGTTATTCGGTAGCGCATGGCGAGACCGGATTGCTCGTGCCGCCGAAAGACCCTCTCGCCGTCGCCCACGGCTTGGTCACGCTCAAGCGCGACCCGCAGCGTGCACAAAGCATGGGCGCAACAGGGCTCGCGCGCGCCAAGGAGATGTTCACGTGGGAAAGCGTGGCGGACACACTCAGTGAAGTCTATGCACGCGTGGCCGGGATCGACGTGGCCGCCGATGCAGCACGGCATGCATATAACAACGTGCACGACGCTTGGCTCGCAACCGGCGGGGCTTCCGTATGACGTTCCGGATACGCGCGCGCAGTAACACCATGCGGCGCCCCGCTATCTTCCTCGACAAGGACGGAACGCTGCTCGCCGATGTTCCACATAACGTCGATCCGCTCTTGATGCGGCTCGCGCCCGGTGCGTGTGACGCGCTGCGGATCTTCGCGGAGCTCGACCTGCCGCTCTATGTGATCAGCAATCAAAGCGGGGTGGCGATGGGAAAATTTTCAATCGATGCGCTGGATATTGTCAATAAGCGCCTGCACGAACTCGTCCGCGACTGTGGTGCGATGCTGTCCGGCATCTACTGGTGCACGCATCATCCCGACGGCAGCGTTGCCCCTCATAACCGGCTCTGTAATTGCCGCAAGCCGGCGCCGGGCATGCTGCTGCGCGCCGCTCGTGAACACGGGATCGCACTCGAAGAAAGCTGGTTCGCCGGCGACATTCTCGACGATGTCGAGGCAGGCAATCGCGCCGGTTGCCGCACGGTCCTCATCGATAACGGCAACGAGACCGTGTGGCGTCGCGGACTCTTTCGGCAACCGCACTGCGTGGTAGCCAACCTTCATGATGCAGCGCTGACGATTCGACACAGCATTCGACCGGAGCTCACGACATGACGCACACGCCGGTGGTCCGGATCGCCGTCGATTCGCATGCTCGTACGCCTGCAGCCACGTCGGTACGGCCGTGGGGCGCCGAGCTCAAACGCATCCTCTGCGTGCGCCTGGACAACCTCGGCGACGTGCTCATGACCACCCCCGCCCTGCACGCCTTGCGTAGCTCGGCGCCTGATCGCCACATCACGTTGCTGGCATCGCATTCCGGAGCACGCGCGGCAGCGCTTATCGATAGTGTCGATGCGGTGATCGAATACGACGCCCCGTGGGTGAAAAACAACCGTCCCGCCGATGCGGCTGTGGACCTGGCGATCGCCAAGCGCCTGAGCGAAGAAGCTTTCGACGCTGCCGTGATTTTTACCGTCTATAGCCAGAACCCGATGCCCGCCGCGATGCTGTGTCATCTAGCCAGTATTCCAAGACGCCTCGCGCACTGCCGCGAGAATCCCTATGCACTATTGACCGACTGGATTGCCGAGCCCGAACCGCAAACCGGCACACGGCATGAAGTCGAACGGCAACTGGCGCTGGTCAGGCACGTGGGCGCAGTGTCATCGAATCAGCGAATGCGTTTAAACGTGCTACCCCGCGATGCCGCGTCGTTGCACCTCAAGCTTGCGCAGCGCGGTATCTCGCTCGATGCCCCGTTCATTGTGATGCATCCCGGCGCCACGGCCGCGTCGCGGCGCTATCCTGCCGAGCGCTTCGCGCAGGTCGCCGCGCAGCTCTCGGAGCTGACCGGCTGGCCGGTACTGATCACCGGCGGTGCGGACGAAGCGGGCGTGTGTGCGCAGGCATGCGGGGCACACCAGTCGGCCATCAATCTCGCAGGCGCGCTCGAACTCGGCGAGCTGGCAGCGCTGATCGATCGCGCAAAGGTGCTGGTATCGAACAACAGCGGACCTGTGCATATAGCGTCGGCGCTCGGTACCGCGGTGGTCGACCTGTATGCGTTGACGAATCCGCAACATACGCCGTGGCAAACGCCGCATGTCGTCCTGCATCACGACGTGCCTTGCCGATGGTGTTATCGCAGCGTATGCCCCGAAGGACATCATGCCTGTCTTACCGGCGTCACGGTAGGACAGGTAATCGACGCAACCATGCGACTGCTGCGTGCCGATTCTGCATCGAGCGCCGTCGACGCAATGCTGACCACCTCATGAAACGCTTCGTCACCAGGGCTATCAACCCATGTACACATTAGGCATCAACGCGGTTTACCACGACAGCGCGGCTGCGCTGATCGAGGATGGCGTCGTCATTGCGGCGGCAGAGGAAGAGCGTTTCACGCATATCAAGCACGCGAAGCGGCCGGTGCCTTTCTCAACCTGGCAACTACCCTTCGATGCGATTGACTACTGTCTCAAAGAGGCCGGCATCGAGCTCGCTGATATTGATCACGTCGCGTATTCGTACGACCCAAAGCTGCTTTCCTCGATGCCCGCGCATGCGGGGGCCACGATCGAGCTGCCGCTCGAACCCGGGCTCAAGCCACTTGCCAATCCCTCCGAATCGCCCTGGGACCCCTTGTTTTTAAGCTATATCGTAAATGCGAGAGCACAACTGACAGACGGTGCGCCGCATCATCTGATGAAACGCTTTCGCAGCGGCGGCCGCACGATGCGCTTCGAGTGGCACTACGTGGACCATCATCTTTCGCATGAGGCCAGTGCGTTTCTCGCCGCGCCGTTCAGGGACACCGCGGTGCTGAGCATGGACGGCCGTGGCGAAGGCGTGACAACGAGTCTCGGACAATTCGTGGACGGGGAATACAAGCGGCTCAAGCAGGTCGAGTTGCCGCATTCCCTCGGGCTGCTGTACGAGAGCGTGACCGGCTACCTGGGTTTTCTTCACTCCTCTGACGAATACAAGGTGATGGCGCTGGCGTCGTACGGCAAGCCCGCCTATGTCGACGCCTTCCGGGAGATCGTGAGATACCGGCACGACGGCACTTATACGGTCGATGCTCCGCGCCTCGTTGAACGCTTCGGGCCAGCACGCGAACGCGGTGGGCCGCTCGAGCAGAAGCACTTCGATATTGCGCATTCATTGCAGGTCACACTGGAAGAAACGGTGCTGCAGCTTGCCGGCTGGCTGCATGCGCAAACCGGCCTGGAAAATCTGGCGATGGCAGGCGGCGTGGCATTGAACTGCGTGATGAACGCACGCGTGCGGGACCGTGGTCCGTTCGCCCAAGTATGGGTGCAACCGGCGTCCGGTGATGCCGGCACGGCACTCGGCGCAGCGCTATGGATCGATTATCGCAAGCGCGCCGAATCCGGCGACCGCTCGCGCCGGTGGCAGATGGACCACGCGTACCTCGGCCCCGGGTATGCGGATGACGAGATCGAGCAACTCTTGAAATGGACCAAAGCGCCTTACCGTCGCCTCCGGGATGTGGCCGGCGAAACAGCGGAGATCCTTGCGTCCAACCGGGTGATCGGCTGGTATCAAGGCCGCACGGAGTTCGGGCCGCGCGCGCTCGGCGCACGCTCGATCCTTGCCTCGCCTATCGATCCGCGCATGCAGGCAAGGCTCAACGAGATCAAGGATCGTGAGGATTTCAGGCCCGTCGCGCCGGTGGTAATGGAAGATTACGCGAACGAGTGGTTTGTGGATGGCGGCGTGGCGCCGTTCATGCTGTTCATCTTCGATGTGCGCCCGGCCAAGGAAAAGCATATCCCGGCAGTTCGTCATGTGGATGGGACCGCACGAGTGCAAACGGTGAATCGCCGTCAGCATGCGCTGTACTACGACCTTATCGATGCGTTCAGGCGACGCACCGGCGTGCCCATCCTGGTCAATACATCCTTCAACACCAGAGGCGAGCCCATGGTGAATTCGCCGCGCGACGCGCTCGAATCGTTCTGGACCTCGCCGCTCGATGCACTGGTGATCGGCTCGTTCCTGATCGAAAAAAATGGAGTGGGGGTATGAGCGTATTTATGAGCGCGCTTGCGGCAGATGCCTTCGACGAGTTCCATAGTAAAGCTGACGCGAACGCAATCGATTCGCCCATAGCCCGGACGCCCGACATCTCCGTGGTTGTTCCCACTTACCGCCGACCGGCGATGCTCGAACGCTGCCTCGCGTCGCTGCTGACGCAGGATTACGATCCGGCTCGCTTTGAAATTATTGTCTGCGACGACGGCCCCGACGATGCGACTCGCGCCAGCGTTGAGCGTATCGCGCGGGAACACGCGGCGAACGGGCCGTGCGTGCACTATGTACCGGTGACGGCAACGCAAGGCCCGGCGGGCGCGCGCAACGCCGGATGGCGGCTCTCGCGCGCGGCAAGCATTGCCTTCACCGACGACGATACCCAGCCGGACGCGCGCTGGTTATCGTCGGGCGTGAAAGCCCTGGCAACAGGCGTCGGCGCGGTATCCGGTCGTATCATCGTGCCGCTCGGGAGCCGTCCCACGGACTATGAGAACGATGCAGCCGGACTCGCGCGCGCGGAGTTTGCTACCGCCAACACGTTTGCGAATCGACGAGCGCTTGAGCGCATAGGCGGTTTTGACGCGCGCTTTACCTCGGCGTGGCGCGAGGATTCCGATTTGCAGTTCGCGCTCATGGAAGCAGGCATTCCGATCGCCCGCGCCGACGACGCGATCGTCTTGCATCCAGTCAGGCCAGCACGCTGGGGCGTGAGTTTATCGCAGCAAAAGAAGAGTCAGTTTGACGCGCTGCTTTATAAAAAATACCCACTGTTGTACAAGCGCCGTATTCGACGCGGGCCCCCATTGTTGTATTACGCCATCGTCATTGCCGTGGTCATTTTGTTTTGCGCCGCGGTATTGGGCCATGCGCGTATAGCGGGCTATGCAGCCGCGGCGTGGCTTGCGATGACCGCGTGGTTCTGCGTCAAACGGCTATCCGATACGTCCCGCGCACCCGCCCACGTGATCGAAATGGCATGTACATCGGTACTTATTCCGTTTCTTTCCATCTACTGGCGCCTCTATGGTGCGTTCAAGTTCAGGGTGTTTTTCTTATGAGCGAGAAGATCGCGATCTTCCGCGCGCTTCAACTCGGCGACATGTTATGTGCCGTGCCTGCGCTGCGCGCCTTACGACGAGCAAAGCCCGATGCGCACATAGCCTTGATCGGTCTTCCGTGGGCGCGAAGTTTCGTCGAGCGCTATGCGCATCTCGTCGATGAACTGATCATCTTTCCCGGCGCAGTCGGATTTCCCGAGCAAGCGGAGACAAACGAACATCTCGAAGGCTTCTGGAACGCCATGCGCGAACGTCGTTTCGATCTCGCGATTCAGATGCATGGAAGCGGCGGCATTGCGAACGATATTGTCGGGAAAATGGGAGCGCGCGCCAATGCCGGATTTATACAATCCGGTGAAGCGCTTAGGGACGGCATTTTCATTGGCTGGCCGGACACGCTGCCTGAGATCCTGCGCTATACCGCGTTGATGAACGCTATGGGCATCGAGACGCAAGACAGCAGCCTTGAGATTCCGCTGAGCAACACTGACCGTGCCGAATGCGAAGCGCTGATGAACACCTTCGCGCTGTGTTCCGATCGACTCATCCTCGTTCACCCCGGCGCGCAGTTGCCGTCACGCCGGTGGCCGGCTGATCGGTTCGCTCGAGTCACTTCCTTGCTTGCCGACGATGGCTGGCAGATCGCGATTACCGGTACCGTAGCCGAACGCATCTTCACGTCGAGCATCGCGCTCGCGACAAACGCACGAGCGGTCGATCTCGCCGGCAAGACATCGCTTGGCGGCCTGGCTGCGCTGGTATCGAAGGCACGGCTTGTTGTATGTAACGACACCGGCATGTCGCACGTCGCTGCTGCGATGAAAACACGGAGCGTGGTGATCGCGTTGGGCAGCGACACCAAAAGATGGGCGCCACTGGACAGCGAGCGGCACCGGATACTTGCTCACTATCCACCATGCCGACCATGTGCGTTCCGTGACTGCCCGTACGGGCATCCGTGCGCCCTATACATAAGCGTCAAACAGGTCATGGACGCCGCGTTCGAGCAACTCATGCACGTGTCAGACAGATGCGACGCAGCGGACAACGCTTACCGGGCGATGAGTCATGTCGAATAACCCCTCCCGACGCCTGCGCGTGCTGACCTGGCACGTCCATGGCAATTATTTGTATTACCTCACGCAAGCGCATCACGACTTCTATCTCGTGACGAAGTCCGGTCATCCACCGGGTTACGCAGGCACGGTTGGCGTCCTGCCCTGGGGTAATAACGTTCACGAACTACCGGTAGATAAGGTTGCATCTCAGGAATTCGACGTCATTCTGTTCCAACATAAAGCGCAATGGGACGACGACCGCCTCAATCTGCTTAGCGAAACACAACGCCGCCTGCCACGTGTGTATATAGAACATGACCCGCCGCAGGAAAACGCATTCGAACAACGCCACTGGGTTGACGACGCCAACACGCTGCTGGTTCATGTCACGCATTTCAACCAGCTGATGTGGGACTGCGGCACCACGCCGACGCGGGTGATCGAGCATGGCGTGATCGTTCCCGAAGGCGTGCGTTACACCGGCGAGAAGGCACGCGGGATTGTTGTCATCAACCATCTCAGGCAACGCGGACGGCGTCTGGGCGACGACGTCTATGCAAACGTGAAAGCACACGTTCCGCTGGATCTTGTCGGCATGGATGCGAAGTCCGCTGGGGGTATCGGCGAGATCGGCAATCTGGATCTTGCGGCGTTCAGCGCGAGTTATCGTTTCTTTTTCAACCCGATTCGCTGGACCAGCCTGGGGCTCGCCGTCGTAGAAGCCATGATGATCGGCATGCCGATTGTGGGACTCGCGACCACCGAACTCGCGACCGTCATCCGCAACGGCGAGAGCGGGTATATCGGCACAGACGTGAGCGCGCTGATCCACGCGATGCAGCGTCTGCTGCGCGATCCGGATGAAGCTCGGGCGCTCGGTAACGGTGCACGCAAGGTCGCCATGGACCGCTTTCACATCGACCGCTTCGTGCGCGACTGGAACGAAACGCTGTGTCAGGTGAGCAGTTGACTGCAATTAAACCTGGAGAGCCATCATGAAAGAGCATCATCGCAAGCGCATTCTTGTTACCGGCGGTGCCGGCTTTCTCGGGTCGCACCTGTGCGAGCGCCTGGTGGCGCAAGGGCACGACGTCTTATGCGTGGATAACTTCTACACGGGCACGAAAGACAACATCGCCCATTTGCTGGACTGCGCGAACTTCGAGCTCATGCGTCACGACGTGACTTTCCCTCTCTACGTTGAAGTGGATGAAATCTATAATCTGGCCTGCCCCGCTTCGCCGATTCACTATCAACATGATCCGGTTCAGACCACAAAAACGAGTGTGCATGGTGCGATCAACATGCTCGGTCTGGCCAAGCGCGTCAAGGCGCGAATATTTCAGGCCTCGACCAGCGAGGTCTATGGCGACGCCCTTGTTCACCCGCAAAAGGAGGACTACTGGGGTCATGTAAATCCACTGGGGCCGCGGGCATGCTACGACGAAGGCAAGCGCTGCGCGGAGACGTTGTTCGTGGATTACCGGCGACAACATGGCTTGTCAATCAAGATCGCGCGGATCTTCAATACCTACGGCCCGCGGATGCACCCATGCGATGGCCGGGTGATCTCCAACTTCATGATGCAGGCGCTTGAGGGCAAGCCGATCACGATCTATGGCGACGGTCTGCAAACACGGTCATTCTGTTACGTGGACGACATGATCGACGCGTTCATTAGCTTGATGAACAGTCCTGAAGGCATAACGGGTCCGATGAACCTCGGTAATCCGCATGAGTTGTCGATGCTGGATATCGCACGGCGAATTATCGAGCTGACGAGGTCGCGGTCGGAGATCGTCTTCGTGCCATTGCCGATGGACGACCCTTGTCATCGGCAACCGGACATCACGTTTGCAATCGACACACTAGGATGGAAACCGGAAACCGAACTCGACGAAGGCCTGAATCGCACAGCGCGTTATTTCCATCGTTTTACGCAAGAAGCGGCGGGGCGGCTGGGTCTAGCTGTGCCCGTGTGAGCGCCGCCGGCCACCGGGCAACGGGCGCACGACATAGCCTGGAGCGGCTCGCCGCGGTCCCGAGAAAGGGCCGCGGCAGGCGTTTGCCATAACACAGAGTTCGCTGACCAGGAACGAAGTCTGTCCAGGCACAGCGAAAGGGGGCGCCGTCCCGTCGCTTGTCGAGCATCGTGATGCATGCATTCGGTCGGCGATATTTAATCCGCCGCTACGCCCTTTGGTCATCTCCGCTTCGTACTTTCCAGAGGAAATGCTGCTGAGAGCCACTCCTTCCCGCGCGTCGTAATTTCAAGGTAGCGGTGATCATCAGTACATCTTCGAGCAAGAGGATACTTCCCGCTTAGTAAAAACGTCTCGACTGTGATCTCCACGACTCGATAACGACTTTGCGACATTTTTCGCAAGATGGGGACCGCTGAGAGCATCACTGTGGCGGAAAACGGTGTTCGCACGCGTGAATTTTCGAGGATCTGCATTTCAGTCTCCTTTCCCGTATGCGACGCTTAACCGTCCACCGCGAGCTTTACCTTGAGCCAGCCCGGCTGTCTGGCATCGAACGCTTTATACGCATCGAGCACGTTCATCATCGGCTCGCGGTTCGTCAGTACGGATAGCGGATCGAACGAGCCGTTGCGCACCTTTTCCACCAGTTGCGGAATGATCGAGCGATGGTTGCAATTACCCATTTTGATCACGAGATTCTTGTTCATGGCCGCACCCATCGGAAAAAAGCGATCGTTGGGTGGATATACTCCGATTACGCCCAGTGTGCCGGCCTTTGCAAGGGCCGCCACGGCCCAGTTGAGCACTTGGACAGGCGCGTTACCGGGAGCCCAGTTGGGGCCGTCCTCGTGCCGCTCCGACGTAATCTCGCGGCTCTCGGACTCCGCCTGTTCTTTCTCATCCGCCGAAGCGGCTGGGCCGCTGTCCGGATGTTGCGCATCGACACCGACTGCATCGATTACCCGATCTACGCCAATGCCGCCTGTCAGCGCCATGATCGCTTCGACGGGATCCTCGGCGTCGAAGTTGATAACCTCGGCGCCGAGAGACCGCGCGCTGTCGAGTCTGTCCTGAAGGCGGTCCACTGCGATCACACGCCCGGCACCCATCTGAAACGCGCTCGCAATGGCGAACTGTCCCACCGGACCGGCTCCGAATACGGCTACCGTGTCCCCGAGAGAAACCTCCGCGAGTTGCGCGCCGAAGAAGCCGGTCGGGTAGATATCGGACATCAGGATCGCGCGGTCGTCGTCAATACTGTCGGGCAACTTGATCAGGCTCGCATTGGCGAATGGTGTGCGCGCGTATTCCGCCTGCAAGCCGTTGATGGGGCCAGTCGATTTCGGACCCCCGAAAAACGCAGTGCCGGCGCTCGGGCCGTTCGGGTTCGCTACATCACATTGGGCGGTATAGCCGAAGCGGCAATACGAACAAAAGCCGCACGAAATGGTGGATGGAATGAGCACGCGATCACCTCGCCTGATATTGCGCACGCCCTTGCCCACCTCTTCCACTACGCCCACACCTTCGTGGCCCAGGATCGTACCCGGCACCATGCCGCCAAGCGTGCCACGAATCATATGCAAATCCGTGCCGCAGATTGCGCTCGACGTGAGTCGTACGATGGCATCGTTATCCTGCTGCAACGTGGGGTCGGAAACGGTATCGAGTGAGATATCGCCAATTCCTTTAAAGACGACTGCTTTCATCGCTGGCTCCCTGGTGGCATTCGTGTCAACGTGGTTATCGATAGCAACGCCGTAGCAACGGCTGCGCCTGAGCGTCGCTCTCCCAACACCCAGATGAAAAAGGTAGCGGGCGGGTCCACCACTTGCTGCGGTTGCAGTGAGCCCTCAATGACCCCCAATGTCCCGTAGGTACAAGCAGCCGGTAGGCAAGAGCTGGCGGATGGACGAAACGTATATCGAAGTCAAAGGCCAGTGGAAGTACCTCTATCGGGAGGTGGACAAGGCGGGCAAAACCATTGATTTCCTGTTCAGAGCCACGCGCGACAAGGTGGCAGCGCGGCGCTTCTTTGAAAAGTCGATCGCTCGGAACGGTGTACCCGAGACGATAATCCGCGACAAAAGCGGCTCTAATCTGGCTACGCTGCACGCGGTGAACGCCGAGCGGGAGACACCCATCACGATCCGTCAAGTCAAGTACCTGAATAACGTGGTCGAGCAAGACCATCGAGCCATCAAACGCATCACCCGACCGACGTTGGGCTTCAAGGATCTTCGTTGCGCCCGCATCATCCTGTCCGGTATCGAAGTAATGCATATGATCAGGAAGGGGCAGATAAAAACCGAGATTGGCACCCATCCTTCCGCCGCCGAGCAGTTTTATTCTATGATTATTTGAGCAGTCCTTTGTCATTTCGGGTCTGCTCATCAAGATGGCTTTATCGCGACAAAACCTCCGCCTTCGACGGATACAGTTGGGAGCACAGCTATGGTGACGGTTAAGTACGAAGATCTAATCCTGGCGTTCGAGTTCATTGGCGCTGCCGCGCCGACAGAGCACAGCGCGTATATATCCCTGGATACGGGCGCAATCTATTGGACATCCGAGGTTACCGACGGGCTTGACGACGATGTTCCCGATGATCTTGAAGTCTCGGACCGTTACGTCGCCATACCGCACAAGACCGATCTTGAGCTTGGACGTGATCTCGCGCTGCGCTTTGTCGCAGAGCAATTGCCTGACCGGTACACGCAGGTCTACGGATTTTTCCAGCGGCAAGGCGCGTACTCGCGGTTCAAGGATTTGCTCGAATCGTGCGGTGTACTCGAGCAGTGGTATGGATTTGAAGCTGACGCTGCCGAACGAGCGCTGCGCCGGTGGTGTGCCGAAACCGGTATCGAGCTTCAGGACACGTGACTAGCTTGGCCTTCAGGCGATAAATACCTTGAGCTGTTTTCGTTTGCGCGAAAGCACCAGCGTCATAGCCCTTATCCGCAATAACTGTTTAAATTCCGTTTCCTGAAACCGCCTCAAGTGCAACAAGTGAGCTTCGGATTGCCTCGTAATTCAGTGGCAGCGCAATGAAAGATGACGGGTTGGGACACGGTCCCGACCCGTCCCGCAATAACCACGTAACTACGACCGCGTTATCAAGCGCGAGCAGTCAGCCACTTCGCCGGCGGAAGCGGCTTCGGTGTAATGCGGATTTCGCCCATGGCGCCGAGGAAACCGCCGCTCAGGTTACCGTCGTTCCCCAAGCCCGCGCCCACGGCCCACGGCAAGTCGAACGTCGCAAGGCCGACCGCGTCCACCGCGTTGCGCAGTACCGGCGCGCCCTCAATATACATAGTCGTTTGTTTTGCGGCCGGATCATTGACGATCGCCACGTGCATCCACGCGTCCAGCAGGATTTCGCCGGACCAGTTCGTGCTCGCGAACATGGGCCCCGCGCCGTCGCCCTTCTCCGTCGTGGTGATTTCCCACTGCACTTCCTTCAGGTTCGAAATGGCGCACTGAACCGGCGGCGATACTTCCCAGCCACCTTCCCATGCCGGAAAATCTCCACGGCGCCCACCGCGCGTCATGATGTTCATCCACTGGTTCCTGGCTGCCGTCCACGACTTGTCGAGCTTGATGAACATCTCGACCGTATAGCCGTCCCTGAACGTTTCCTTGTTGATGGCTGCGGCAACGTCCGTCATGAAGTAGCTGAAACGAGCACCATCCGTGTTCAGGAACTGCACGCTGCCCGGAGCCGACGACAAGCGATGGCGATCGTCCGACCACTTCATGTCGGCAAGTTGACCCGCGCTGCCGTTCCCAATCAGCGCCCCGCGCTTGAGGGCATTGTTGCGGCCGGAGGCGTCGTTGATCACTGTGCCGTCGGCGACAGCGGAGCCCACCGTGCCACCGAAGAAGCGCCAGTGCGCCAGCGTTTCCGCGACCTTCGGATAATCTTCCGCGTTCTTTGCGGGAACTTCCGGCGCGACCGGAATGCCCTTGAAGCCGTCCATGATCAGCGAGGTCGCAATAGCCGTCAGCGACGTATTCGTGGCCTCTGCGGTCTTGAACTTCGGCGCGAAACCGGAGAAGCGCTTGGCGAAATCAACCTTGATCGTGAACTGATGGTTCGCTTCGGTCAGCATGGCCTGATCGAAGCTGTTTAGCGTTTCGGCGGGCTTCTGACGAACCCACGGCGAGAACGACAGCGCCTTGATTTCGTTGTTCGTGAAGTCGAATTCGTAATAACGCATCAAGCCGTTGCCGCCCTGATAAGCCATCTGATAATCGACCACCATTTCTTCAACCGGGTTGCCGAATTCGTTGATCTTCGTGAGGTGCGCAGAGCCGTGATGGTGACCGTTCACCGTCATGAAAATCTGGTCGTTGCTCTTGATCAGCTTCTCCCACAGCATCAGCCCGTAGTCGACTTCCTGCGGGCTCACGGCGTCGTTTGCTATCGCGATCAACTGGTGATTGACGAGAATCGCAGGCAGCGTCGGGTGCGACTGAAGCACGTCGCGCGCCCATGCAATGCCGTTGTCCGACACGCGCCATGACAAGCCCAGCACCAGGAAGCGCTGACCTTCAGCTTCGAAAATATGGTACTCATGGAAGCCGCTCGGATCGCGTCCGCCGAACGTTGCCTGCTGCTTGGCGCGCTTCGTGTCGAACCACTTCAGGTACGGCTCGTCCGCGAGGTCACGGGTGGCATCGGTGCCTGCTCCGTTGCCCGCGCTCTCTTCATAGCCGATGTCGTCACGCACGTCGTGATTGCCCGCTATCACCGAATACGGCAAGCGGTTTTTTTCGAGCACCTTCATTGCGGTATCCGCGATTGCCCATTGCTGCGGCTTGTCAACCTGATCGACGATATCGCCAACGTGGATCACAAACGGAATCTTCAGTGCCTTCGCGTTGTCCGCGAGCCATTGAGTCTGTGCCATGAACGGCTCGCTGCCGTAGAGCTTCTTGAACTGATTGCCGGTTTCCGCGGTGGCATAGCGCGAGTAGAACTGCGTGTCCGGAAGCACTGCGAGACCGAAGCTCGATACCGGTTTGGGCGCTACTGGCGGCGTCGGAGCGGGTGTATTCGCGACCGGCGTGACCGAAGCAGAATCGCTGCTGCCGCCGCATGCTGCGAGGATCGACGTTGCGCCAAGTGTAGGAAGGAGAACGCTCATCCTGACGAACGACCGGCGGCTTTGATTGGCTATGTCGCGAACGTCGGGAATGATGTTTTCAGCGGAAACAACTGACGTTGATGCGGGTTTCTTGCTCATCGACTCTACGGCTCCGAATGCTTTATATCAATGAATGGAGCCGCGACTTTAGGGTTTAATTATTACTAATATATTACATATACATAACTATTATTTAATTTTGTTAGGTAAACTGCGGACTGCGGTCGAGAGATCCAGGGACGGATGGGGACTATTTCAATTAATTCATTTATCCCTATATGATAGGTAATCCGAACTATTTTCTCTGCCGGTGCGAGATGCTCAAAAAACATGGCTTTGTCGCATTGGCGATGTCGCGGTAACATTCGGGTCGCCAAAATTCGTCGATTAACGATGAAGAAGATCGCGACACCCGAACGGCTCTTGCTTTGGGCATTGCGAATGCATCGCTTGATCTCCAATGCGGCTGAGCCTCATCCTAGAAATCGGAATGGAGGGTGACAAAGGCACTCAGCGGTTGACCGACATACGCGCCTGCAGCGTTAGCGGCAATGAAATATCTTCGGCCAGTGATGTTGTGCACATTGAGGTCCACACCCCAATGCCGTGCCTCAAAGCCGAAAGCGGCATTCGCAATCACGTAGGACGGAATCGAATTGACGTTGGTGATATCGCTGTAACTCTTTCCCAGATAGTTCAACCCTGCGCCCACATGGAACCCCGGGATACCGGCGATTGAAAAGTCATACGTAGTCCATATATTCGCCATATACGCCGGAACGCCCTGTGGATGATTGCCCACTGAAGTGATACCCTGGGGATTGTCGGTAATGACCGCGTGCTGGGCTGTCACGTTGGCCGACAGGTGCCAACGGTCGGTGATTGCGGCGTCCAGCGACGCCTCGGCGCCCTTCGTCTTCTGGCTGTCGAACACCACGGACTCCACGTCGTTGATGGTGGTGAGCGTTGCGACGTTGTCCCGTGAAACGTCGAAGAGCGCAGTGTTCAAAACCAGGCGATCGTCGAGGAACGCGAACTTGATGCCCGCCTCATACTGCAGCGCGGACTCGGGCGCGCCAATGCCGTTCTGCGTATTTTCGGAATTGAAGTCGGCGAGATGGCTTTTCGATACGCCGACGTAAGGAGACATCCACGGCAGCAGCTTATACAGGGCCCCGATATTCCAGCTCACCGGGGCGTCATCGCGGTTATCCGTGACGCCGGCGAGGAGCGGCTGCCCTCCAGTCCCGAAACGCCCAGGCACAGAGATGAGCGGCGTCAGCGACGTGTCCCACCAATCCTTGCGTACCCCCGCGCGGACCTTGAACTTGTCCGTGACATCGATCTGGTCGGTAGCATAAATGCTGTAGTAGTTCGCGGCGAGGTGATCGTCGTCGCAGGAATGCTTCGCGTCGCACAGGAATGTCAGGTTGCCGACGGAGGTTTCCGGCGGGACCGGCGCGAACGCGTCGGCGATGTTGGGTAGGTCGGCGGTCGAGCGCTTCGTATCGATCGTCTGGTGCTGGTACTCGAAGCCGGTCAGCAAGGTGTGAGCGACACTGCCGGTTCCGAAGCGCCAGACCGGCTCCAACTGGTAGTCGAAGGTGTTGTCCGAGTCATCCTGCTGGCGCAGTTGACGCCCTACCACTTCGCCATCGCTCACTTTCGTGCTCGTACTGTCGCCGTTTCCCAGCACGTCGAGCGAGCGATGCAGGTACGAAAAGCGGTTGTTGATGGTGAGGATGTCGTTAACCCGCCACTTGTCCGAGAGCGTGGGACGCACATAGCTTCCGTGAGCGAAGGCAAAGGGCGTGGAGTATTTCGAGTCGATCGACACATTGCTGATAGGCGTGCCGTTCAGATAGATCAATCCATAGGAGTCCGGTGTTTCGTGGATCTCGCGCAGGTCCAGCGCGAAATCGATTGTGTGATTGTCCAGTTGCCACTGCAGCGCAGGTCTCACCTCGTAGTCGTGACTACTCAGGTCGCGAAACCCGTCCGAATGGGAGAAGGTGGCATCAACCCGGTAGTTGAGACCCGCGATGCCGGTCGGGCCCGTGATGTAGTCATTGTTCGTGACGGTGCCGAACGACCCGGCTTGTACGCTTGCGCCGTAGTGCAGTTCCGGCGACGGCGTGTAGTGCACGATGTTGATCGTGCCTCCAGGCGGCCCGCTGCCGAAGAGTGCCGACCCCGGCCCCTCCAGGACTTCGATGCGCTGCACGCCGTTGAGCGAGTGCGAGATGCCACCCAGAAGATCGCCATCGGAAAAGCCATCGCTGTAGATCTGGGCGTTCAGGCCGCGGATCAGGAAGTGATCGTAATAGCCCTTCGTATCCTGGCCGCCTACATTGACGCCGCTCGCGTTGCTCACGCCTTCCCGCAGCATGGTCGCGCCCTGTTCGGAGAGCACTGCGCGCGGAATGACCTGGGCGTTGGACGGCAGGTCCTCCAGTTTCGTGCCGGTCTTGCTGGCGGCGCTGACCTGCTTAGGGTCATTGACGCTGGCGTCGCTGCTGAAAGGACTGTAGCTGGACAGCGCAGTGCCGTGAACTTGAATGGGCGGCAGGCTTGCCGGTTGAGGTCCGTCTTGAACCTGCTGGGCAACGGCACGGTCGATTTGTGCAGCGCCAGCCAGAAGAAGAAATCCGGTTCTCAAGTACCTCTGATGTATTTTCATAATGTTTACACTTCTCCTCTATTTTAATTACGGCCATCGATTGATCGTGGATCGTTCACTGCCCTGTTTATGGATATAACAATGGCAATCATTCGCATTAGCATTACGGAATGCATGGCTTAACGAATGTCGCGTCGTGTTTATTCCGGGCTATTGCGTAAACAAGGCAAAAATTTTCAGGAACGAGCGTCTGAACGAAAGTCCGACGCTCGACCGCGATCGATGGATGCTTCTATTGGAGGAAGAGGAGGAAGAACGTCGCCCGGTGTTTTTCAGCCGCCGGCATGCGGCGTCAGCCGAGCGCTTTGCCCGAGGATCTGAATTTGGGGGGCTTCGAATGCATCGGTTGGCTTATCGAGGTTCCTGCGATGTCGTCACGTGCGAGGACCGCCTGCCTTGGCGCGACGTTTCGCCCTTGCGCCGTTATGGTCGCTATCGCCGACGCATTCCTGCCGAGGGTTTAAAATATCGGTGCTACGAATAGCGCCGGATACCTTTGTTATTTCCCTTGGTACCTCGGTAAACCGGCACCCTCTCACGCAGCTACGCGGGTAACCGATCGTAACCGTTGGGGGTTTCGCGGCAACTCGGACCCCGACGGGCGGAACTACACTACCTGCGGCCCAATCGGCTGTTTCCCGATATCCTCGCTCGCATGTCGTCTATAACATCGGTCTTTAACAGCGGCCCGAATGGCAGCTTGCAGATTGCGCACACACGCGAACTGAGGCAATGCGCGACGCCGATGCTGCAGACATAAACCAACCTTCCCTCTGGACTTTAGAGAAAGCCGATGACGCAGCAATCTGGAAGTGCCCCACGCACCGCCGATGACAACCGACACATTTCCGTAGATCCCGCGGGTCAGGATGCCGTCCTGCAGGAGAAAGGACGGTCGCGCGGCATTTTCCTGCACACCGGCTGGAGAAGCGCGGGAACCTGGGTGTGGTCCCGCTTTCGGGCGTTACAGACCGTGACGGCGTTCTATGAGCCGCTTCATCCCATACTCGGCGATCTGAGAGCGGCCGATATCCCCGCCCTGGAGCCGACCTGGACCTCGGGTCACCCGACGCTCACGGCGCCCTACTTCACCGAATATCGGCCGTTCATCCAGGACAACTCGCATGGTGTGGCCGGGTATCGGAAGAGCTTTAGTACGGATCGCTTCGGGCCTGTGCCGGATGCTGGCTTTCCGGCATTGCAGGCGTACTTGCAAAACCTCTGTGACCAGACGACGAATCAGGGTAAAACACCGGTCTTCAAATTTTGCCGTTCGCTCGGCCGCTTGCCATGGTTCAAGAGCGCGTTCCCCGAGGTAATGCATGCGGTCGTCTTGCGAAATCCCGCATCGCAGTTCGCCTCCGGATGGTTGCTCCACCAACAATGGAGCAACCCATTCTTCGTTGCTGCTCCGTTCCGCGTGTTGGGCCTCAATCAGGCCGAGCCCATCGTCAAGCAGGTCATTGACGTGTGCGGCGTTCGCTTGCCGCCTGCTCCGGTTACCTCGATCGATGAATATGCTGCGGCCTGCGAGCAATATGTGCGTAATGTCGAGGGCGACAATGCCTATCGGGCATTTTTAGCGCTGTGGATTCTCTGCGCGTTGCGTTCGGTCGGCAATGCGGATCTGCTGGTCGATCTCGACAGGCTCGGGCAGTCTCCCGAATACGCCTCGGCATTGCGGACGCAAGTTCGAACGCAGGTCGATATAACGCCGGGCTTTAACGGTGCGAGAGATCTCGTCGCGGAGACGAGGCGCAATGCCGTGCGAATGAAGGGAATCGACGGACGCTTGATCCGGCCCATTCACGCTTCGGCATTGAACTTCGTGGCGTCGCAGAAGGGTTCCATGGGATCGGCGACCGACGTCACGGAGATCATTAAAGAGAAGCTCGCGCTTGCCCTCGATCTATCAGAACAGTGGCGCTACTGAATGCATGTCATGCATAACGGCATAAACCAGCGCGGAGGTTAAATGGACCTGTCAGCCGATAAGCCGCCTCACGTTCACCCCCATGCTTTTGCAGTCGGCGCGAAGGATCGCGCCGAGTTGCTTCAACAGACGCCCGGCATCGTTTGGTTCACAGGTTTGCCCGCGGCCGGAAAGTCCACCCTCGCTGGTGCTCTGGAAGTAGCGCTTCATAACGATGGCAAACACAGTTTTCTATTGGACGGCGACACCGTGCGCACCGGCCTATGTCGAGATCTCGGATTCTCCGACGAGCATCGGCATGAAAACATCAGGCGGCTGAGCGAAGTCAGTCGACTGATGGCTGACGCCGGCCTGCTGGTGCTGGTCTGTGCCGTCTCACCCTTTGCCGCCGACCGGCAACTGGCACGCGTCGTTGCCGGACCTCACCGGTTCGTGGAAGTGCACGTGCATGCGCCCATCGCGGTCGCGGAAAGCCGCGATCCTAAAGGGCTTTATAAGCTTGCAAGACAGGGGGCGATCAAGAATTTTACGGGTATCGATTCTCCCTACGAGGAACCGATGACCCCGGACGTTCGCATCGATACCACCCAATGTTCGGTAGCCGATGCGATGGCCTTGATTATTCATCGATTGAGCGGTAGTTGAGTACTGAGGTTGAGTACTGAGATGTCCCGGGAACGCCGGACCGCGCGTTGACATGTTGGATCGCTCCGGTAATGGCACGAGCCGCCCTGTTCCGAACTGGGCGGCTCGCCCGCTTTACTACATCTTCGCTACGTGCCCATAGCAGGCTTTAAGCGCGGAATACTCGTAGAAATGGGCCGTTCCCTTCGCCTTCGCGCTATCACACTCGCCCTTGAAGTCGGTTTCCTTTTCGTTGTAGAGCATCTTCACCAGCAGCTTGCCGCCTGCATCGGCATACACGTCCCACTGCATGTTGGCGGCCATCGGCGACACATACTCGCCGCGCCATGTGCTGTTCGTGTAGTTAAACGTCTCCGACTTCGGCAACGGTTGCGACACGCCTTTCAACCCCATGTGAACTGCCAGAGGCATCACGATTTCCGCGTGCGCGAAGCGCAGCTTGGCCGCGTGCGAACGATCGCCGGCAGCAATGGCGTCGACTTCGTTGAACAGGTCGTCAACGAGAATCTGCGCCATCCGGTGCGTGACATCGCCCTTCTCGGCCATGCCCGGTCCCTTGTCGTAGAAGTCCGATGCATCGTTAGCCGAGGCAAAGTATTTCGCTTGCGCCACCGGCATGTAGGCCGTGAAGTCCACGCCTGCTTCGCTCTTCATGGCAGGTGAAATCACGTACAACTCATAGAGCAGCGAGCCGACATCGCCGAGGGACTTTATCGTCGTGCCGCCGTCGCCATTGAGCACCGGCGAGAACTTCCCGTCGTCGCTCGTGAACGTGACCGTGCCGGTATTGGCAAAGCTATAGGTGCCGTTCGCAATCTTGTCGACGAAAGCGGGTGTGAACAGGCGCTCAAGCAACACGCGTCCGGCGCTGCTTGCTTCAGGTGTCAGCGTCAAGCCGCTTTGCTTGGCGATCAGATCGGTGTCCTTCTTGAAGTCCTGATAAGCCAGGCTGTCGATATACGTCGAATACAACGGATCGGCGGGCTTCGTGACCAGATCCACTTTCTTGTCGAGCTTATGGAAATACAGCAGGAAGCGGTTGGTGCCCGCGGGTTGACTCACCGCCGTGCCGTTGTCCGGATAAGGCGCGGGCGCGGTCGGATAGGTCACGAGGCTCGTCAGGGAGGGCTGCGAACGCTTGAGCGATTGGATGAAGAAATTGCCGCTGTCCACTGCGCGATCCACACCCGACGTTACCGTTACGATCTGGCGCGGCGTGACGTTCGCGGTGTCGCCCACTTGTTTCCAGTAAGCCGGCAAGCGTTGCAACATGCGCGTCGCGAGCTGCGTATGCTCAGTAATGCCAACTTGTGTCTCATTGCCATAACCCGGCGTCGAAATGCCGCTTACCCCGTAGCCCAGCAGCACGTTGGCCTTCATGATCTTCAGGACATCGGGGCCAAGCTTTGCACCAAGCGCCGTCAGAGCGCCTTCGTCCTGCGCTTTCTTCCACATGTTGTAGACGGCCAGATCGTACTTGAGGCTCGACAGGCCGCGCGAGCCGTGGCGAGCCACCATCTGCGTATACACGGGTGAATAGCCGCCAGGAGCCGCCTCGTAGGTGCTCACGTCCTGTTGCGCGCGATACGGCGCCTTCGTCTGATAGAAGCGATCCGTCAGCGCCGCGCCCGCAAGCACGGTGCGGATGTCGGCGTTCTCGCCCGAGGCAGCAATCGCGGTGCGAATGCGCTGCAAACCTTCTTCCGAAGCGTCCTTCAGCACGGCCTTCACAGCCACGTTCGTTTCTTCGTGGAAGTCGCCGAGCAGCTTTGACTTTTCGACGCCTACGGAAATAGCGACCTTCTGCACGGCATCGTCAAACGGTAGATTGCCGGCTTCCATCTCTTGCACTACGGAGGTCGAATGGAAGCTGACAACCGACGGCGCTTCTTTCGGCGCGCGCAACACGACCTTGCTGGCAACCGGCTTCGATACGCGTGTATCGGGATCGAACTCAGCGGCATCCAGGCCAATTTCCGCGATAACCGCCGCCCCGGTTCCAGTCAGGCTGAACTTGCCTTGATTGTTGGAGCGTGCAACGGGTTCGTTAGGATCGCAACGGCCGTTGGCATTGGTGTCGAGACACACCACGGCGTTGGTGAAATAGCTTCCGATAACAACGCCGGTCGTGGTCGCGGCACCCGGGTTGTTGGGAGCTGGCGTATTCGGCGTGGCGGGTTGTGCGGGGTCGGACGAATCGTTCGAGCCGCCGCAACCGGCGAGCAGCAACACCGCGCCGATGCAGGTGAGCGCCAGTGCAGGCGTTTGAAAAGACTGGCGGCGTTTCTGTGACATCTGAATTCCAAGCTTGGCAAATGGGATTCACATTGTTTTGTAATTTAGTGACAGCATAATGAAAGAAATGGATTAAGACCACGGTCCCCACTCTTCTGCCAATGAAGGGGCATCGCGGAATACGGAGAACTTCGTAGGTTGAGAGCGGACCGAACTGGCCGTGACGGCGGCGGTGATAACGCCAAAGAATTGGACACCGTCAACCAGGGAGTCTGGCCATGTTGCGCAGCATGAGTACGCAATCTGATGGGGTTATTTCAGGCTCTTGTCGCGCTGGCAAGTCACCACGGGCAGCGGTTTTCCGCCCAGTACCTTAGTGATGCGTCTGGACTGCTTCTCGGCCACACCATTGATGCAGCAGCACGTGTCACCACGATTCGGGAGGTCTCGTTCGGGGACGCCTCGAACGTATCGGATCGCACAGCAGGTCGATCAATGCATGGCAGGTCGTGGACCTGTAGATGCTCTTGCTTTTCCCGTGTAGTCACGCAGGGCCGATCGTCTGGCGACGACCGGCCCTGTATGAAAGCGTGACGCACAACGAAATCCAGGCCACCCACAGCAGGTATGTGCCTGGACAACCCTCTACGCGACGTTCACGTAGCCCCAACGAACAGCATGAGCCGCCAGGCGGCGCCTTCTACAACAGTACGGCTTTTTTAAAGCTCGAGCCGCCGCCTGGAAGCACTGCTCTTAGAAGCGGTGTTGAATGCCGATCGTTGCCGAGAGCTGATTCGGAGTCGATGACATGCCGACACCGTTGATCGGTGCGCCGATACCCGCTACGCCGCCCAGATCGATTGCGTGGACATATTCGCCTTGCAGGTAGACGTCCGTACGCTTGGACAAATAGTAGTACGTCCCCAGGCCGAGCGAATTGAACGACGGCTTCTGACCATCGATGACCGCGTCCGTCCACGTATCTTCACCAGCCAGAACCAACGCCGGGGTCAGGTTGTAACGGGCGTTCAACTCATAGTTGTTGAAGCGTGCATAGTTGCCGATCTGGGTGTTGGCGCTGCCGCCGGTCTGTTGCGAGGTGATCGAGGACGCATCTTGCAGCTTCGTTTGCGTGAACACGAAGCCGACCGTCGCGGGACCAAACGCGTAATTCAGGCCAGCGCCGAACGTGCGTTGCAGCCCTGCTATGAAGGCCGAATCGCCGCCCAAAGCACCATTCGTCGGGTTGGACAGCACGTTGCCCGTCAAGCTGTTGTTGATCTGCATGTAACCGGCGGCAACGTTCAACGGGCCATAGTTATACGATGCGCCAAAGCTGTACGCGCGATTGTTCGAGAAGCCGCCAGCGTCGTTCGAAAAGCCGTACAAGCCGCTGAACTTGAAGCCGGCGTAGTTCATGCTCTGGTACTTGATCGAGTTGTCGATACGGAACGAGTTGTCGAGGTTATCGTTGTCGAACGGGTGGGCGAACTGCGTACCACCGTATTGCGTGCCGGTCAGAGCCAACGGGCCGAGATAGTCAACCACGGAGTCATACTGACGGCCCAACGTGACCGTGCCGTATTGGTTACTCGACAAACCGACGTACGCCTGGCGGCCGAACATGCGGCTGTTTTGACCCAGCGTGCCATTCGCGATGTTGAAGCCGTCTTCCAACGTGAAGATTGCCTTCAGGCCACCGCCGAGGTCTTCAGAACCACGCAAGCCCCACCGGCTGCCGTTGATGGAGCCGCTCGATTCCTTGAAATTGTGCGCGCCGCCCTGGTTATTCGTGTATGTCAGCCCCGCGTCGAGCAAGCCATATAGCGTTACGCTGCTTTGGGCGTGAGCGGCGGTTGCGAATATGCCTGTCAGGGCCGCGACCATGAGGGTCTTTTTCATTTCAGTAACTCCGAGCAATTCGGGCCTCTCGGCCCAAGCTTTAAGGATCCTTTCAGTTCGCCGTGCCGCGAGAGGCACTTGCGAATGATTCAGGTATCAACAACCAGATACACGTGTGAGAAGCGAGCACAGTGTAAAAGATGCTGTTGTCCCATTAAGTTTCAGAACGGCGCAATAATCAATTTCTATATTATAAATAGTCGACTAAATGCGTCAAACCCTTTGCCAGAAAGGCTGCTTTGCCGGAAATCGAACTTTCGAGTGAGAGTCAATCTTTATATGTTGTACATCTGCGACAATAACCGTTGCGTTAAAAACACTACAAAATAATTACAAAATCAATTCTTGATGAAACAGAAATAACTGATTGTTGAAAATGGCGACTGCGAATCGATATTGGGAGGCTAAAATCAATTCGCTGCTTTCCGAGAGCAGGCATGTACTCTTGATAGCGCGACTTTTTAGTCGCGCTTTTTTTTGTTCTTTTTATCAGCAGATATCGGCCAGCCATTAATGGCTCGAAACTGACGCAAATGTCAGTAAGCTATATTTAATTATTTATTAAGCAGATTGTCTATCAAATTAATGGCTGCATTCGTATTGGGCTCGGACGACTGTGCAAAATGGTCACCGCCGCCAAATCGCATAGATTTGTTCCTGATTTAACCGGCAATACCAATGAGAGCCGGGCGCCACGGCATTCGCGGGTTTGGGGAGGCCTGCCGGTCAGCATCACCCGGCATAGCATCATTGGGGCTGCCACCATCATCGGTGCGCCCGGCAAGGTCTCGAAAGCGAAGGATTTTACTCACTGGCGTGTGCGCAGACGCCGTGGTGAAGTCAATGACGCCAATGCACGAAGAACCGCACGAAGAACCACGACAAGCCGAAGCTACGTGCCCGGGTCGAGCACGTCTTTGCGGTGCTCAAGCGGCCATGGCGTTTCAGCAAGGTGCGCTATTGCGGCCTCGCGAAAAACGCCACGCGCGCTTCCATACCGCCGAGTCGATCAGGACACCCGCCGGGCCTTAAGGCGTCGGCCGCGCTGGTTCCGCGTCATCATATGGAAGGATGTATGGCTGCGGCGGCCAAGTCCTTGCTGACCCGGTGCGACCAGCCAAGTATCACTGAAAATCCCGCGATGAACACGAACACGATCGACACGTTGATGAACAGCTTGTCGATGGGCAGATGCATCGCGAGCAGCACGCCACCGAGCATTGAGCCCGCGACGGAGCCCAGCTTGCCAATGCCTATCGCCGTTCCTACCCCGGCCGAACGCAGCGAAGTCGGATAGATGATGCCCGAGAGCGCATACAGACCGAATTGAGTGCCGATCACACACACGCCGCTCATGAACACGGCAGCCATCAACAACGGTTGCGGCATGGAGTGCCCGAGCGATGCAGCGATCGGGCAACCTAGCGCGGCCAGCGCCACGATAGCCGCCATGCCGTGACGGTCGACAAAACGGCTGAGGACGAGCGCGCCAATGGTCCCGCCCACCGGAAACATCATCGCGACGATAGCCGCCTGCTGAGGTGCAATTCCCGCAATACCGAAAATCAGCGGCAGCCAGTTCTGCAGAAAATGCAACGCCAGCGAGTTAAGGATGAAAACCACCCACAGCAGCGGCGTCACATAACGCAGCGGTCCGCCGAACAGAGCGCGCGGTCCGGCACGCGCCACAGGTTCATCGTCCAGGACGAAGGTTGTGACCTTCGACACATCGAGATTCGGGTCCATGCGGCGCACGAGCCGCTTGATCAGCGCCGGGTCTCGCTGGTTGAGCACCAGAAACCGAATCGACTCGGGCAGCGCGAAGATCGACGCCAGCGCGACCAGTACCGCGGCCGCGCCGCCGAACAAAAAAATGACGCTCCACCCGAAATGAGGCAACAGCCACGATGAGACGGCGCCCCCTCCTCCCGCTCCGACTGAAAATCCCGAGAACATCAATGTCACCCAGGTGGCACGACGCTGCTTCGGTGCGTATTCGGCCACCAGCGCGACCGTGTTCGGCACGACGCCACCCATCCCGATACCGGCGAGAAACCGCAATACGATAAGCTGATCGATCGATTGAGCCCACGCACATGCCATGGTTAGTATCCCAAAGCATAGGGAACCGTAGATAATGGCCCGCTTGCGGCCCGACCGGTCGCCAACGAATCCCAACAACAACGAGCCGATCAGCACGCCGAACAGTCCCGCGCCGAACACCTGCGCGAAGCTGCTTGCCTTGACATGCCACGCCTGGGCAATAGCGGGTGCTGCAAACGCAATCGCGATCTGGTCGTATCCGTCCAGCAGTACGATCAGAAAGCACCACGCCAGTAGCGCAATCACAAAACGCCCGACTTTCTGTTCCTGTACGAGTTGGGAAACGTTCAACATGAACTCACCGCCCAAAGCGGACGCGCGTGGATTAACGGCATTTCGTCTCCTGAATATTTTACTGAATATTTTATTTAGTCACGCCTGCCCCGGCGGGGCGCGGGCCGCCAGCAAGAATGCGTTTCGAGTGTAGCCGATGCAATCCGCACACTGAATCACCATTTTTTTATCAAACCATCGAACAAGCTGATAAGTGGGTACGTCAGGCGGCCAGGACCGGCCCCGTCCTGGCCGCCCAATGCAGTACAACTATTCGGTGATCGCTATGGACTAACGCGAATAATTTGATTCTCGTTATATACGACCGGATATAACATGACGATCTGCCTTGCCGAATTACCTGCCAATACTGAGAAGGAGACGTAAGATGATTAATCTGCGAGTCGGGGATCTTGTTGTTCGCAACGCGAAGATCTCACCCGACGCGGTAGCGCTCATTGAAGATGACCGGGCGCTTACCTGGAGCGAGTTCGATCGAAGCACCAACCGCATGGCCAACGGGCTGGCGGCCATCAAACTTGCCAAGAACGACCGGATCGCGACGGTTATCCGCAACGGCGCGGCAGCGGTTCAGATGATATTTTCCATCGCCAAGGCGGGCATGCTGGCTGTGCCTATCAACTACGGATTGACGACGGGTGAGATCGAGGTCCTGCTCGACGATTCAAAGCCGAACGCCATTATTGTGGACGCGGAATTCGTCGACAGGTTACGGGATATTCTGACGCGCCCCGGCGTTACCGTCATTGTCCGCGGCGAGGCGGCCGTGCCGCCGGAATGGCTGAGTTACCAGAGTATTGAGGAACGCGGCGACGAGAATACGGTCACCGTCAACATCGATCCCGATGAAATTCGCACGATCCGCTATACCAGCGGCACGACCGCCGCGCCCAAAGGATGTCTCGGCACGCATCGCCAGATCCTCTCCAGCATAGACAATTTTTTCTCGCAAATTCCCGTCTCGAGCACAGGCCCGTTCCTGCAGATGCTGCCGCTCTTTTCGGGCGCCGGCATCTGGATGGCAATCGCTGCGGCTTATCACGGCGTCGCCAACGTGCTGACGCGCGATTTCGACCCGCGGGATGCGCTCCAAAAGATCGAGACGCACGGTGTAACCCATACCTGCGGCGTGCCGACCATGATGAGCCGGCTCGGCGATGAACTCAGAAAAGGCACCTACAACATCGACTCGTTGCAACTGTTCGGTTATACCGGCTCGAAAATGCCGCCGGGCACTATCCGGCGCGCGCTCGACCTCTTCCCTTGCGGCTTTTACCAGGGCTTCGGCGGTGGCGAGATGGGAGGTCTCGTGTCCTACCTGATGCCGGAACATCATCGTGAGGCACTGCTGCTGGAGAACCCGGCGCGGTTGCTGGCGTCGGTCGGCCGCCCCGCGAAGTATGCGGAAATCTGTATTCGAAACCTGCAGGACGGCACGCCGCTGCCGCCCAATGAACCCGGCGAGATCACGGTGCGCTCACCCAGCAATTTTTCCGGTTATCTGAACCGCCCGGAAGACACCGCGAAAACGCTGCGAGGCGAATGGGTCTACACCGGTGACATTGGTTATCTCGACGACGACGGCTTTCTCTTCGCAGTAGACCGCGCCAAGGACATGGTCGTGACGGGCGGCATGAACGTTTCGTCAGCGGAAGTCGAAGCGGTGTTGTCGGAGCATCCGTGCGTCAAGGCCGTCGCCGTGATCGGCTTGCCCAGTGACGAATGGGGCGAAACCGTGACTGCCGTAGTCGTTCTGCACGAAGGACAGGATATATCGGAGAGCGAATTAATCGGATTCGCTCGCAAGCAGCTTGCCGGCTACAAGTCCCCGAAAGCCGTCCATTTCGTCACCACCTTTCCGATGAACAGCGTCGGCAAGATTCTCAAGCGCGAACTGCGCGATCAGTTTGCAGCGGTCCGATAAACGAAGCAGTTTTTCTTAAACTACCCTGAAGGAGACACACATGGATTGGACATTGAACCGGGCCGCAGGGCCGCGCGGATATCTGGTGGAAAACGATGAATTCAAGACCATCGAAGTGACAATGCCGGTGGAAGGCGTCGCGAAACTCGCGCTGAACCGCCCGGATAAACTCAACGCCTTCAACTCCGCGATGATCGGAGAAATCCGCGCCGCGATGTGGCGGCTGAACTACGACGAGAGCGTGCGCGTCATCGTGATTACCGGCTCGGGCCGCGGCTTCAGCGCTGGCCGCGACGTCAAGGAACTGCAAGGCGAACGTGGCATGCCGCTGCCGCACTATCGCGCTTATGTGCGCGCCAACCACGACATGCTCGACGATCTCGAAGCGATCGAGAAGCCGGTCATCGCGGCCATCAATGGTGTCTGCGCGGGCGGTGGGATTGAACTTGCGGCATCGTGCGATTTCCGGTTCGCATCCAATCGCGCGACTTTCCTGCTGCCGGAAATTTTTATCGGCGTGATTCCGGCGTCTGGCGCGTGCTCGCGGATGATCCAGATGATCGGAATTGAAAACGTCAAGGACCTGGTGATGACCGGCCGCACCGTCGACGCGGATGAAATTCGCAGCATGGGTTTCGTGCGCTCCGTGGTCGAGCACGAAGAGCTCGAAGCAAAGACATTCGAATTCGCGCGGCTGCTGATGCGCGGCGCGCCGCTCGCGGTGGGCATCGCCAAGCATGTGACCAATACCTGCCAGAACGTCGATACCGAAACAGGGCGGCTGTTCGAGCGCCTCGCGCAGTCGTCGCTGGTCGGATCGAGTGACTCCACCGAAGGCATCCGTTCTTTCCTCGACAAGCGTCCGCCCAAGTTTACGGGCCGCTGAGCCTCGCTTGCAGTCGGTGCACCCTCGGTCCGCACACAACCACGCGGACCGAGGATGAGCTTTTCCATATTTCACGACAGGGTTCGGTTTGAAACTATCAGGCATCCGCGTACTGGACTTTTCCCGGTTTATGGCCGGCCCGTTGATTTCCGCGATCATGGCGGACCACGGCGCGGAGGTGACGAAGATCGAAGCGCCGGAGGGCGACCCCACGCGCGGCGGCCGCCGCAGCCGCACGACCCAAAACGCCGGTGACTCTTTTTCAGTGTTGAACCGCGGCAAGCGCAGCGTCGTGCTCGACCTGAAGCAAGCGCACGGGCGGGAGCTGGCAAAGCAATTGATTCGTGACGCGGACGTCTTGATCGAATCATTCAGCCCCGGCGTAGCCGAGCGGCTTGGCATCGGCCAAGCCATCGCGCGACAGATCAATCCGCGGCTTGTGTATTGCTCGGTCACCGCATTTGGTCAGGACGGTCCATTGCGCGACATGGCGGGCCACGATCCCGCCGTGCAGGCGCTGGCGGGTATCCTGCCCCGCGATGACAACCATAAGCCGGTCATCCCGCCAGTCTCCGTGGCGTCCTGGTGCAGCGCCCACAGTGCACTCGCCGGCATCCTGATGGCATTGCTTTCAGCACGGGCAACGGGTCTCGGTGACTATCTGGACGTGTCGATGCACGATGTCGCTCTAAGCGCGCGTCCAGGCGCCCTATTCGGTGCACTCGTGGCAGAACGCCATGAGTCCACGCCCGGACTTGGCCATGCGATGCTCGAGCCCTATGAGACCGCTGACGGTGAATGGCTCTGTCTTGGCGCCGGCGAGCCGCGTTTTGCCAAGGCCTTGCTTGGTGCGCTCGAGCACCCCGAGCTGATGAGCGTGGCGCTGGGCGTGCCGGGAACGGCACAAGATCCGCTGCGAAAGGTGTTGGCAGAAACGTTCAGACGCAAACCTCTGGCAGCGTGGATGGAATGGCTGGAAGCACGATCCATTGGCGTTGCGCCTGTTGTCGATTACGCCCAGGCCCTGCGGCATCCGCATGTGCATGAACGGGGCATGCTGCTCGCCGACGACAACGGCGATCTGCACCTTAATACGCCCATCCGCTTCTTGCGCGAACCCGGCCAACCCGACCTTCGGATTCCGGCGCTAGGAGAACACACGGGAGCCATACTGGCCGAATCCGGAGCAAGGCTCACGGATCAAGGCGATGGCATCTAAAGCCAGCCAAGCGTCGTCGCACGGCGCTGGTCAAAATGTAATTTCCTGCAATTATTTAATTTTAAAAAAAGGCAATTGGTAGTTATACTAATAGAATGCTGCATCGCAAACGATGTTGCTACTACTACCACCGCTCGCAGGAACATAAAATGACCAAGTTATTTTTTTCATCAGTAGCACTTGCCATCGCATTAGTATTCCCCGCTTTCGCCATCGCTCAAGACAACGGCACGCCCACGCGCGCTGACGTGAAGGCCGAGTTTATCCAGTTCAAGCAGGCAGGATTCGATCCAGCCGCGAACGACCAGCTCGATTACCCGGAAAGCCTGCAGAGGGCTCAACAGAAACTGGCCACGCAAAGCCAAACCGAGTCCGCGGCTTACGGCGCGTCAACGAGCGGCACATCAAAATCCGGCGACTAGAACATGGAGCGCGTGTCGGCGCACCACCTGAGCAACGTTATGTCCAGAGCCGCTTTAAAGCGTCACAACCAGGGCCTCTCGTTTAGTCGCCGGTCCTCGAACGCCTTGATTTCCGACGCCAGCAACAAAGTGGCGTCCACGTCGTCGACGCCTTCCAGAAGCCGCGTCTTGACCGAGGCCGCAATATCGAAATGCAGGTTGGTACCAATTGGCGTGGTCACCGTCTGAGCCGGCAGGTCGACCTTCAGTGCGTAACCCGGAACCGCGTCGACTTGTGCCAGTAACATTTCTATATCCTTAGCATTCAACACAACGGGCAGCATCTTGTTCTTGCAGCAGTTGTTATAGAAAATATCGGCAAAACTTTCGGCTATCAGCACGCGAAAGCCGTATTGAAACAACGCCCACGGCGCATGCTCGCGTGAACTGCCACAACCAAAGTTGCGTCGTGTCAGCAGGACCGACGCGCCGGCGTAACGCGGTTGATTCATGACAAAACCAGCCGTTATGACACGCTCGCTCGCTGGTTTGCCGTAATAGCCGACATCCTCATGACGCCATTCGTCGAAGAGATACGGACCGAATCCCAACCGTGCGATGGACTTCATGTATTGCTTGGGCATGATCGCGTCAGTGTCGACGTTATCGCGATCCAACGGCACGACCACGCCGGTGTGGCGAGAAAAAGGTTCGATCATTGCAGCGTCTCATTCATGGCAAGCGTACGGATATCGGTGAAATGCCCGCGTAGCGCGGCGGCGGCTGCCATCGCGGAGCTGACGAGGTGCGAGCGCCCGCCCGCGCCTTGGCGACCTTCGAAGTTACGGTTGGACGTCGACGCAACCCGTTCGCCCGGCTCAAGCCGGTCGGCGTTCATCGCGAGACACATCGAACAACCGGGGTCGCGCCACTCGAAGCCGGCCGCCATGAAGACGGCGTGCAATCCCTCGGCTTCCGCCTGACGCTTGACCGCGCCTGAACCCGGGACCGCGAGCGCCAGTCTGATGGTGGAAGCAACACGACCACCCATCGCGCGCAACACGCTCGCCGCAGCCCTCAGGTCCTCTATCCGTCCATTCGTGCATGAGCCGATAAACACCTTGTCAAGCGCGATGCTTTCTATAGGAGTGCCTGCCGTCAGCCCCATGTAGTCGAGCGCTCGCATACAGGACGCGCGTCGGCCCGGCTCGTCGACAAGAGCAGGATCGGGGACCGCGCCGGTGATATCCGCAACCATGTCCGGCGACGTGCCCCAGGTAACCTGGGGCGACAGCGCAGACACATTCATCGTGACTTCGGCATCGAATCGAGCATCCGGGTCCGATTGCAACCCCGTCCATTCGAACGCCGCGCGATCCCAGTCACTACCTCGCGGCGCGTAGAGACGTTCCCGGCAGTACTGCAGGGTGGTTGCATCAACGGCGATCAGCCCGGCCACGGCGCCGGCTTCTATCGACATATTGCAGAGTGTCATGCGCCCTTCCATCGACAGATCTCGCACCACCGCGCCGGCATACTCGATCGCATGGCCCGTCGCACCGGCCGTGCCGATACGGCCGATCACCGCCAGCGCGAGATCTTTCGCGCTGCAGCCTGCCGGTAAACGGCCATCAATTGTCACGCGCAGATTCTTGCTGCGCCGGACCAGCAGCGCTTGCGTACTGAGGACGTGCTCGATCTCCGAGGTCCCTATTCCGAAGGCGAGTGCACCGAGCGCTCCATGAGTGCTGGTATGCGAATCGCCACATACGATCGTCATACCGGGCAAGGTGATGCCTAATTCGGGACCGACGACATGGACGATGCCCTGCTGTTCGTCATCCATACCGAGATGCACGATCTCACTCGCCGCGCAGTTCGCGCGCAACGCATCGACCTGGATCCGCGAGATTTCGTCGGTGATACCTTCCTTGCGGCCGATTGTCGGCACGTTGTGATCGGCGACCGCGAAGTTCGCGCGCGGCCGCCACACCATGCGCCGTTCAAGGCGCAACGACTCGAACGCCTGCGGGCTCGTCACCTCGTTGATCAGATGCCGGTCGATATACAGCAGGCACATGCCGTCCGCTTGAGTACGGATCGTGTGGGCCTCGAAGATCTTGTCATAGAGAGTACGGCCCATCAACTTCCCTTCTCGGTCAATTAACAAAAGCCGTTACCGGCAGACGCTCACGACGGCTTGACTGAGTGCTCGACCGGCTCGGACGACACGACGCCCGCTGCGTGATCGGCGCCGAAACGGGCGCGATACAGGATCGCCAGCACGGCCGAAAAACCCGCGACGATGACGAATGGAACCGTCGCCGCATAGAACAGGTCCGATATAGGCAAATGCATGGAGAGCAGCATTCCGCCGATGACCGGCCCCGACACCGAGCCGATCTTCCCGATCGAAATCGCGCTGCCGACACCCGCCGAACGAAACGACGTGGGATAGATCATCCCGGCCACCGCATAGAGCCCGTACTGCGCGCCGACCACGCAAAAGCCCGTGAAAAACACGGCGATAGTGAGCCACGTCTCGGACATCCCCGTGCCCAGCAACGCGACAATCGGGCAGCCGATGGCGGGCAGCGCGATCACCGCCAACACGCCATGACGATCGACATAGCGGCAGAGAATCAGGCCGCCGAGCACGCCGCCAACCGAAAACATCGCGGTAATCAAGCTGGCATGCTGGGCACCGACACCGACGCCTTCCATCAGGATCGGCAGCCAGTTCTGGAGAAAATAGAGCGCCATCGAATTGGCAATGAATACAATCCACAGCAACGGCGTGATGGCGCGCAAGCCGTCGGAGAAAATCAGCTTCAATACGAAACGCTTTTTGGTTTGCGTCACTTCATCGGCGACGAAACGCGCGTCGGCCGGGATGGTCAGCTCCGGTCGCAGACGGACAACCAGCCGCGCCACGATCTCCGGGCTGCGCCTCTTGACCACCAGCAGTTTTGCGGACTCCGGCAGCACGAACATCAACAACGTGCCGACAAGCAGAGAGCCGACGCCACCGACCACGAACATGACCGGCCAGCCGAAGCGCCCGATCAACGCCGACGACACCAGCCCCCCCGATCCAGCGCCGATCGAGAACCCCGAGAACATCAGCGTGACCCACGTCGCGCGCAGCCGCTTGGGCGCATATTCCGCCACCAGCGCCACCGAGTTCGGGATGACGCCGCCCATCCCGAGTCCCGCGAGAAAACGCAGCAGCATTAACTGGTCAAGCGAAGTGCTCCATACAGACGCCACCGTCAGCACCCCGAAAAACAGGGTGCCGGTCACGATGGCCTTCTTGCGTCCGAGACGATCGCCGAGGTACCCAAACAAGAACGAGCCGATGAGCGTACCGAACAGGCCGGCGCCGAACACGGGCCCGAATCCGCCGCGGCTGACATGCCATTCCTTGATGAGCGCGGGCGCCGCGAATGAAACGGCGGTCTGGTCGTAGCCGTCCATCAGCATGACAAGAAAGCACCAGAACAAAAGACCGACGGCAAAACGGCCAATCTTCTGTTCTTCCACCAAATCCGCGATATTGAAAGTTCGATCTGCTTGCATGTCTTCCATGGACCTCGTTGTCAGATGCGCCTCGGCTGCCCCGGCATTCGCTCGTTTTTCTTCTCCGGGGCTCGACCATCGGGCCGAGGTGAATATAAAGCGCCTTGCGTTACGACAGAATCAAAAATTTGTGATCATGCAATCGAAAACAGTGAACAAAGCCGCGAACGAAACCGCCTATCCCGTCGAGCCGGACGCCACATCCGTCCTGGGCACTCTCAGAACAAGTGATTGATACCGATGCGCGCCACGGTCTGGCTGCCAGTGCTGGAGGGCTGGTAGCCAAACTGTTCCGCTTGAGCGTTCGGTCCCGAGGCACGCTGCAACCCGGCACCCGCATATACCTGCGTACTCTTCGACAGGTAGTACGTGAGGAAGAGGTTGTACTGGTTGAACGTCAGGTCCTCAAAGAGCGAGCGGTTATAAGACAGGCCCAGCACGTAAATCCGTTCGCCGGTCAGGTCGATGTTCACGCCCGCCTGATAGTTGCGCTCCGAGGCACTTCCCTTCGCATTCTGTAGCTTGACGTCGGTGAACGTCAGATGCGGCGTGAACGGGCCGATCACGTACGAGCCCGCCACAGCGATCGTGCTATAGCGTGCCGCGTTGAACAGGGTTCCCTGCTGCAGTTGCTGCCCCAGCAGCGACGTGAGGCCGAAGGTACCGAACACGTCCGCGGTACGGTTGTGCGACATGGTGTAGGCCGCGCCGAACTTCAGGCTCCCTTGCGCGTATTTTGCACCGATGCTGTACTGCCGCCCCGAGCTGAAGTTGCCCGCCTGGCCGCCGAAGCTGTTCATCGCACCGGCCTGGAAGCCATAGAAGTTCGGGGTATCGTATTTCACCGAGTTGACCAGCGCGTGCGTGTTCGCGAGGCCATCCAGATTCCCCACGGTGTAGAACGATGAAATGCCGGGAACCGAGTTGTTGATCGCACCAATGTACTCATAGATGTAGTCGGGAATGTTGCCTGCACTCACCGTCCCAAAGCTGTTGTTCGTGAGGCCCACCAGCGCGATCCGGTTGAAGAAACTGGTGGGGTTGATCTGCGCGCCCGTGTTGGTCAGGAAGCCGGACTCCAAGCGCGCAATCACCGAATTGCCGCCGCCCAGATCTTCGACGACACGAAACCCGAAACGATCCGGCGTGCGCTTGCCCGCCGACTCCTGGAACAGGTGGGTGCCGCGAGAGTTCGATACATAGTCCACCCCAACGTCGACGCTCCCATAGAGCGTCGCCGAAGACTGCGCCCATACGGGCGCGCTAAACACGGCGACGCTGCAGCCGATCAAGAATCGCTTTTTCAAAGACGTCTCCAATTATTATTTACGTTATTCCGCTCTGATGTCGGATGAACCTGAGCGCACAAGACCTTTGCAATTTCGGGCAAGGCGGTTTTGTACGCAGCTCGGAGTGTAGCGAAGACAGATCCGCATTTGAATCACGAATTATCGATGGATTCATCGAAGAATCCGATTACTTGACAAGGGTTTTTACCGATTAACCGTTTTAAAGAGATTAAGCATGTTTTGCTTTAGCTCCAGCGTGCTACTATCCGCCGCAAATGTGAATGCGGATCGAAAAAGCATTGACAGTGGAATCGGAGAACGTAATGCAATCCAAAACAATCCCTCCGCGGCGCATGGTCGTCGGTATCAGCGGTGCGTCAGGCGTCGTGTACGGCGTGCGTTTGCTCCAGTTGCTAAGACAACTGGAAATCGAATCGCATCTCGTCATGAGCCGGTCGGCGCAGGTCACGCTCGCCCACGAGTCGGACTACAGCGTGGCCGACGTGCGCGCAATGGCCAGCGTCTCATACACGAACGCCGACATTGGCGCCGCGATTTCGAGCGGATCATATCCGGTGATGGGCATGATCGTCGCTCCGTGTTCGGTCAAGACGCTCTCCGAAATCGCGACGGGCATTACGGGCGCCCTTCTCCCGCGAGCCGCCGACGTCATGCTCAAGGAGCGCAGGCGGCTCGTGCTGATGGTACGTGAGACGCCCTTGCACCTCGGCCACATCCGCAGCATGGCCTCGGTCACGGAAGCCGGCGCGATTGTTTATCCGCCCGTGCCGGCTTTCTATGCGAACCCGGAATCGATCGAGGATATGGTCGACCACACGCTCGGCCGCGTGCTCGATCTGTTCGGCCTTGAGGCAAACACCGTGCGTCGCTGGGGCGTTTAAACGCCGCGCCCGGACTTCCAGACTGCTAAATCCCGAATTACATTTTGTTTTCGTTCCGGCAATCCGGGTTTATCCGCGGACGCCATCGCCATGCCGAATTCAATCACGCCTATTCCGCGATTATCAAATTTCGGTGATAACTCATTCGGTTTAATTTGCTTCATCCCGACGGACGGTTGTTTTAAAGTAACTGAATCAGGCATCGAGTGAGTGAACGATTAATCAGAATTATCGATTGATTCATAAATAATCTCGATTACACCGACTTTCACGATAAACAAATCGGTAGACGAATGAAAATAATTATTGCTGGAGCGGGTATTGGCGGATTGACGGCTGCACTCGCGTTGTTAAAGAAGGGTTTTGACGTCACGATTCTCGAACAGGCGCAGGCACTCAAGGAAATAGGCGCAGGCGTTCAATTGAGTCCGAACGCAACGCGGGTTTTGTATCAGCTCGGCATAGGCGAAACGCTCGAACACGATGCATGCGAACCCCTTGGCAAGCGGGTGAGGCTGTGGAACACCGGACAGACTTGGCGGCTGTTCGACCTTGGCACCCAGTCGCGGGAAATCTACGGCTACCCCTACTTCACGCTGCATCGCGCAGATCTGCACCGGGCGCTCGCCGAGGGCGTCGCCGCGTTGAGCCCGGACACCATCAAGCTGGGCGAGAAAGTGGCATCGGTGCATCAGGAGGCAGGCTCAGGCAAGGTGGCCGTGCATACCGTGAGCGGTGCGATCTACGAAGCGGACCTCCTGATCGGTGCCGACGGCGTTCACTCCACCGTGCGGCGCGCACTATTCGGCCCGGACGAGCCCGTGTTCTCCGGCGTCATGGCATGGCGCGGCGTGATTGACGCAAGCCGCTTGCCGGACCATCTGCGCGTGCCCTACGGCGCGAACTGGGTTGGCCCGGGTGCCCACGTCATCCACTATCCGTTGCGCGGCAGCACGCTGATCAACTTCGTCGGTGCAGTGGAAAAGTCCGGCTGGGAAGTCGAATCGTGGTCCGAACAAGGCACGCTCGAAGAATGTCACGGCGACTTCGCCGGATGGCATGAGGACGTTCACACGCTGATTTCCGCTATCGATATTCCCTACAAGTGGGCGCTCATGGTCCGCGAGCCGATGAACAACTGGACCTCCGGCAACATGACGCTGCTCGGCGACGCGTGCCATCCGACGCTGCCGTTCCTCGCGCAAGGCGCGGGCATGGCCATAGAAGATGGCTACCTGCTTGCAAGATGCCTCGAACGCTACGGCGCAGATCTTGCACGCGCGCTTGCGCGTTATGCGGAGTTGCGGCTGGAGCGAACAGCACGTGTCGTGCGCGGATCGGCCGCCAATGCCACTCGCTTTCATAATCCTCAACTCGCCGACGCTGAGGGTGCCGCCGCGTATGTCGATCGCGAATGGACCGAGGAACGCGTGAAGGAACGGTACAACTGGCTGTTCGAATACAACGTGGACACGGTCGAAATCTAACCCGCTTTCCCGGTCATCAAGGAGACAAACAATGTCCAAGCTTCCGCCCGTTCTGGGCCTGCATCATTTCGCGTGGCGTTGCCGTAACGCTGAAGAGACGCGCAAGTTTTACGAAGACCTGCTCGGTCTGCCGCTGGTCCACGTCATTCGTCTGGACCACGTGCCGAGCACCGGCGAATACTGCCCGTACGTGCATCTCTTCTTTGAAATGGCGGACGGTTCGAACATCGCGTTCTTCGATCTCGGTGACAACACCGCCGCGCTGCCGTCGTCGAATACGCCGCCCTGGGTCAACCACATCGCGTTGCGGCTCGGCGCGCTCGACGAACTCGAGTTCATGAAGAAGCGGCTCCTGGACGCCGGTGTAGAGGTGCTTGGTGCGACGGATCATCATTTCGTACAGTCCATCTATTTCTTCGATCCCAACGGCATCCGCCTCGAACTGACCGTACCGACTGCGCCCGCGGAGCAACTGGCGGGCTTTAGAGCCGACGCCCGTCTCACGCTCGACGCATGGACCGAGGAAACCGCAAACCTGCAGAAGCGGCCGGCATGAATTCATTAAATCCGACACATGACCCCGAGCGCCGTAGCTGGATCGAATCAGCCAACGCGCCCGGCAGCCACTTCCCGATTCAGAATCTGCCCTTCGGCGCATTCATCCGCGATGGCCGCGCGCGTGCGGGCGTGGCGATCGGCGAGCAGATTGTCGACCTGCACGCGCTGGCAGAAGCACGGCTCGTGGACGGCGATGCGCTGATTGCCTGCACGGCGGCATCAGCATCGGGGAACGGCACGCTTAACGATCTGATGGCGCTCGAGCCACGCTACCTGTCGGCGCTGCGCCACGCGCTGTCTGGCCTGCTGAGCCGCGATACGCCGCTGCCTGGCCGTCTGCGCGAGCTTGAAACCCTCATCCTGCCACGCATGTCCGATGTCGAGATGCGGCTCGCATGCGATATCGGCGATTACACCGACTTTCTGACGTCGCTGCATCACACCGAGCGGCATGGACGCTTCAAGGGTCTGGCTGATCCGCTGCCGGCTGCGTTCAAGTCGCTGCCTATCGCCTATCATGGCCGGGCTTCGTCGATTCGCGTGAGCGGCGGCAATGTGCGGCGCCCGTACGGCCAATATCGCGACGCAGAAGGTCAAGTGCGCTTCGGTCCCGCGCCGGCGCTCGACTTCGAACTGGAACTGGCAGCGCTCATCGGGCGCGGCAACGATCCCGAACAACCGATCAATATCGATCACGCGCTCGACCACGTGTTCGGCTACTGCCTGCTCAACGACTGGTCCGCGAAAAGCATTCAATGGTTCGAGCAGGTATTGGGGCCCTTCCTTGGCAAGAGCTTTCATTCCAGCGTGTCACCGTGGATCGTGACTGAGGAGGCGCTTGCCCCGTTTCGTATTGCGGCACCGGCGCGCGCGGCCGGCGACCCTGCCGCGCTGCCGCATCTCGACAGCGAAGCAGACCGCCGTGCGGGCGGTATCGATATTGAACTGGAAGCGTATCTGAGCACTGCGCGCATGCGCTCAGCGGGTACAGCGCCGGCACGCATCACGCTCACGCATCTGGGCAACCTCTACTGGACGTTCGCGCAAATGATCGCGCACCACACCAGCAACGGCTGCAACCTGCGCACCGGCGACCTGCTCGGCAGCGGCACCATTTCAGGCGCGGAAGATGTCTCGCGGGCCTGCTTCACGGAGCTGACGAACGCCGGCAAGGACCCATTGCAACTGCCTGGCGGCGAGACTCGCATTGCGCTCGAAGACGGCGATGAAATCACGCTGACCGCGCGTGCCAGCCATCCGGGCGCCGTATCGATCGGATTCGGCGAATGCCGCGGCCGCATTGTCGCGGCGCACGCCCTGCATACAGGCGAAAAATGACTGCACAAATGACTGCACTCAACGGATTTTTGAAAGTAGGCGATGGGCCGCGCAAAGTACTCGCGATGAACGGCTGGTTCGGCAGTTCCGCCGACTGGGCGCCGATACTGCCGGCGCTCGACCTGGACGCGTTCACCTACGTTTTCTTCGACTATCGCGGCTATGGCCGTTCAATCGAGCGCGACGGCGACTACACGTTCGCTGAAGCGGCCGCCGATGTAGTCGCACTGGCCGATCACCTGGACTGGCAGCGTTTCAGCCTGCTGGGCCATTCGATGGGCGGCATGGCGATGCAAAAAGTGCTGCTCGCAGCACCTGAACGGATTGAGCGGATGGTGGGCATCGCGGCGGTGCCAGCATGTGGATCACGAATGGATGCTGCGCGGCTGGCTGGGTTCGAACGCGCGGTCGATGACATCACCGTGCGCGCGGGCATTATCGACTTTTCTACGGCCAGGCGTTTGTCGCCGGCGTGGAGCACCCGCCTCGCACAGGAATCGGCTCGCCTGTCGCGACCCGAAGCCTTCGCGGGTTATCTGCCGCAATGGGCGGCAAGCGACATGTCGGCGGACGTGGCGGGCAACGCCGTACCGGTGAAAGTGTTCATAGGAGAGCATGATCCGACTTTGACTCCTGAGCTGATGCGCAGCACGTGGCTTGCGTGGTATCCCAACGCCGAGATGGAAATCCTGCCGAATGCGGCACACTATCCTATGCACGAAGTACCGGTCGCCCTTGCAACGGCGCTGGAAATTTATTTGAAGCGGGCGTAAGACCGGACAGCGCGTCAATAGTCCGGCGCCGCAATCCGCAGGAGACAAGCATGTACGAGACTATCTATATCCGGCCGGAATCCCTGACCGAGGCCATTGCGCTTCTAGGCGAGCACGAGGAAGCGCGGCCGTTGTCCGGAGGCATGACCCTGATTCCCACGCTGAAGCAGCGCCTTGCCGCGCCGACGCATCTGCTGGATCTCGTGCGGCTGCCGGAACTGCGCGGCGTGCAGACAGCGAACGGTGTGCTGCGCATCGGCGCAAGCACCACTCACGCGAACGTCGCTGCATCGCCTGAGGTACGCCAGGCGATACCGGCGCTGGCGCAACTGGCGGGAATCATCGCCGATCCGCAAGTGCGCAATCGCGGCACGCTGGGCGGTTCCGTCGCGAATAACGACCCGGCGGCCGATTATCCGAGCGCCGTGCTCGCGCTTAACGCGATCGTCGTGACATCGGCAAGGCGGATCGCCGCCGATGATTTCTTTATCGATACCTTCGATACCGCGCTCAACGCAGGTGAGCTGATCACCGCAATCGAGTTCCCTGTTCCCGAGCGTGCAGCGTATGCGAAGTACCGGCATCCGGCGTCGGGTTATGCGGTGGTCGGCGTGTTTATCGCGCGGTTCCCCACAGGCATTCGCGTTGCGGTGACGGGCGCGGGGGCGTCGGTATTTCGCTGGTCCGACGCGGAAAACGCGCTGGAAACGGACTGCTCCGATGCGGCCATCGCCGCGCTTGAAGTCGATCCGTCGAATCTTCCCGACGATGCGAACGGCTCTGCCGCCTATCGGGCGCACCTTATAAAAACCTACACACGCCGCGCGCTTCACGCACTTTTGCAACCGCGCGGCGTCCAGTCAAACTAATCAGGAGACGAACATGGAATTTACCGGATCGCAGACTATTGCGGCGCCGCGCGAACTGGTGTGGAAAGGCTTGAACGACCCTGCCGTCTTACAGGCGTGCGTGCCCGGATGCGAGGCCTTCACGCCGGTCAGCGACGACGAATATGCGGCGGTCGTGGTGGCATCGGTCGGTCCCGTCAAGGCGCGCTTCAAGGGCACGCTGGTGTTGTCGGAACGGGTCGAACTCGAGGGCTACAAGATCGTCGGCGGCGGCGAAGGCGGGATCGCCGGCTTCGGCAAGATGACTGCCACGGTCACGCTCGCGGATGCAGCCGAAGGCACCCTGCTCACCTATGTTGCTGACGCGCAAGTTGGCGGCAAGCTGGCCCAGATCGGCTCGCGGCTCGTGACGTCGGTCGCCAACAAACTCGCCGCCGAGTTCTTCAAGCGGTTCAACGCCAACATAAGTGAAGCCGTCGTCAAGTAACGCTTTGCGGTGCGTAAGCCGGTGCATGTGGTCGGCTCACTGCGTTCGTTCAAGGAACACAAACAAATCATGATCGAAGTTCAATTGCAGGTGAACGGCGCCGACGTTCGCTACAAGGTGCCGGACCATACCTTGCTCGTCGAGTTTCTACGCCAGAATTGCCGGCTGACTGGCACCCACGTTGGCTGCGACACGAGCCAGTGCGGCGCGTGCACGGTCAATCTCGATGGCGTCGCGGTGAAGTCCTGCACCATCCTCGCGGCTCAGGCGAGCGGCGGCAGCGTGGTCACGGTCGAGGGGCTCGCCGCGCCGGAGGGCAAGACGCTTCATCCTGTGCAAGACGCGTTCGTACAGTGCCACGGGTTGCAGTGCGGGTTCTGCACACCCGGCATGATCATGGCGGTGGACTTCTACCTTCGAAAGCCGCCTTCGCTCAGTGAAGCCAATATTTGCCACGCGCTGGAAGGCAATATCTGCCGCTGTACGGGCTATGTGAACATCATCGAATCGGTGCGGCACGCCGCGCGGGAGATGTACCCGGAACTCGAAGCAGCGGGGAGCGGCAAGTCATGATCGGCAAACCTATTCCACGCGTGGAAGACCGGCGCTTCGTAACAGGCCAGGGCAATTACACCGACGATATCAACGTCGACGGCCAGGCACACGCCGCGTTTCTGCGCTCGCCGCATGCCCATGCACATTTGCGCTCGATCGACATCACGGCGGCCGCCGAGGCGCCCGGCGTTCTCGCCGTGCTGCTCGGCCAGGATTATCTGGACGCGGGCTTTAGAGGCGTGGATCACATCCCCAATCCGGCCGATGCCGTGATCTCGTCCCAGTCCGCCTTCCTCACGTCCAGCACGGGCGCGATCTTCAACCAGCGCCACATCCCGCTGCCGATCGACAAGGTGCGCTATGTCGGCGAGGCAATCGCCATGGTCATCGCCGAGACGCCGCTTCAGGCACGCAACGCAACCGAGTTGATCGACGTGGATTACGACGTGATCGACGCAGTCGTGCATGGCGCCGATGCAATGCAACCGCAGGCGCCGCAGCTTTGGGACGGAGCGCCGGGAAACCTGTGCTTCCAGACCCAGATCGGCGACCGTGAAGTCGCGCAAAAAATTATCGCCGATGCTTTTCTCGTCGTGCGGCGCGAGTTTCATAACAGCCGCCTCGTGAATTGCCAGATGGAGCCGCGCAGTGCTATCGGCTGCTACGACGCAACTGCCGAAACGTACACGCTGATCTCGGGTAGCCAGGGCGCGGTGCGCCAGAAGCTGTGCATTGCGGCCGCGCTCAACGTGCCGCCCGCCAGCTTGCGCGTAGTGTGTCCGGACACCGGCGGCGGCTTCGGGCCGCGCTCGTTTGTCTACGTCGAGCAGATTGCGGTGGTCTGGGCGGCGCGTCACGTCGGACGTCCCGTCAAATGGACGAGCGATCGCAGCGAAGCGTTTCTGTCCGACTATCAGGGACGCGACCAGATCATTCGTTCCGCGATCGCCTTCTCGAAGGAAGGACGCATTCTCGCCATCGACAACGAATGGATCGGCAATGTCGGCGCACACACCGTCTCCTATGTGCCGATGTCCAACGGCACGCGCATCATGACAACTGTCTACGACGTGCCCGTGGCCGCTGTACATGTCAGCGCCGTCCTGACCAATACGGTGCCCACGGCGCCGTATCGCGGCGCCGGCCGGCCTGAAGCCACGCATGTGATCGAGCGCATGCTCGATCTGGCGGCGCTTGAGTTGGGCATAGAACGCGCCGAACTGCGCCGGCGCAATCTTGTCACGCACGACAAGCTGCCGTATCGGAGTCCGATGGGCCTCACCTACGACAGCGGCGATTTCGTGCGCAACATGGAACGCGCGCTCGAACTCGCCGACTGGAACGGTTTCCCCGCGCGACGGGACGCGTCCAGCGCGAATGGGCGCTTACGGGGAATCGGCATGGCGAATTACATCGAGTCGCCGGTGGGCGCGCCGCGTGAACGCATCGAGATGACGGTCTTGCCGGAAGGCATGGTGGATCTCGTGTCAGGCACGCAATCCACCGGGCAAGGTCACGAAACCACCTTCGCGCAAGTGGTCGCGCAATATCTCGGCGTACCCATGTCGGCCGTGCGATTGCGCACCGGCGACACGGCGTTCGTGAGCATCGGCGGCGGCAGTCATTCGGACCGGACCATGCGGCTGGGCGGCATGTTGCTCGTCGATACCTCCTCGCAGATTGTCGCCCACGGCAAGCGGATCGCGGCTGCGCTCTTCAATACGACGCCGGAATGCATCGACTTCGCCGAGGGCAGGTTCAGCCACCCCGCTTCGGGCCAACAAGCGAGTCTGTTCGCGCTCGCGGGCCATGTGGCGTCCGACGGCATGCCCGGCGATCCGTCGATCAAGAGGCTCTACGCCGAAGCCGAATTCAACGGACGTGTCCCCGCGCACCCCACGGGCGCGGCGATCTGCGAACTGGAGGTGGACCCGGATACCGGCATTGTCGCGTTGCTCAACTACACGTCGGTCGACGATGTCGGCCAGCCGATCAATCCGCTGATCGTCGAAGGCCAGGTGCATGGCGGACTTGCGCAAGGCATTGGCCAGGCGTTGTCTGAAGGCTGCTATCTCGATCGCGACAGCGGGCAGGTGCTGACCGGTTCATACATGGACTACGGCATGCCGCGCGCCGGCAGCGTCCCGCCGCTGCGCGTCGAGCTAACCGAAGACCCGACGAGCGGTAATCCACTACGGGTCAAAGGTGGCGGCGAGAGCGGCATCACGCCCGCCACGGCGACCATCTTCAACGCGCTCGCCGATGCCCTTAGACCCTTCGGCAACGACGAACTCGCCATGCCCGCCACGCCTGTCGTGGTGTGGGAATTCATTCATCGCAAGCAAGGAAGCGCTCATGTCATCTGAACTCGTTTCAATCCAGCGCCATGGCGACGTGCTCGACGTCGTGCTCGATCGTCCGGACAACGGCAACCGGCTCAACGCCACCATGAGCACGGCAATCATAGACGCTATCAGCCATCTCGACGACGCCGTGAAGCTCGTGCGCATCCGCAGCAGTGGCGCTGATTTCTGCACGGGCAGGGAGTCGCCCATGCCCGCTGCCGACTCCAGGCCCTCCGCCGAAACGCTGCGGCGGATCGTGGCCGCGCCGCCGCTCGAACTCTACGATGCACTCAAGGCCGTGCGCGTGCCGGTGCTGGCCATCGTGCGCGGCCGGGCGATTGGTGTAGGCTGCGCGCTGGCCGGCGTGTGCGATCTCACGCTGAGCGCCGACGACGCGATCTACCAGATTCCCGAAATGGAACGCGACATTCCGCCTACGCTGGTCATGTCCGCCTTGATTGGCCGCGTGCCGTTGAAAACGGTCGCGCACATGGTGCTTAGCCGTGCCTCGCTGAGCGCAACGCAAGCGCTGCAGGCGGGGTTGATCAGCCACGTGGTGGCGTCGGGTGAACTGGATGCCGAAGCCGACGCGCTCACTGCGACGCTTTTGACATGCAGCGCCGTGACGCTGCGCGCCGTGAAGCAGTTCCTGCATCTGGCGCCGGAAATGCCGGCCGCGAGCGCCAGCGGTTTTGCAGCGCATCTGGCCGCCACGGCTTTATCGGCACGTTTCTGAATGGCGGGTCACGTACTCGACATTGAACCAGAGTTGAACCCGAGTTGAACTAAAGGACTACGACATTGAAACCCCGCGCTGAGATTCCACACACCGCAACCGGCGCGAGCGCGCCCGATCTGGAACGGTTCGGGCTGCGCCGCTTTCTCGAATCGCTCGATGGCGACGAACTCGAGCGTCACGACAATCCGGTGGAACTAGCCGACATAGCAGCGCTGATGGAAGGCAACGCGCGCGCGGTCTGGATCAGCCGGCCATCGGGCGACAGCATCTCGCTCGCCGGTAATGTGACCGCGAGCCGGTCGCGCCTCGCCAAGGCCTTCGACACCACGCCGGACAAGTTGCTCGACGTCGTGCGCGAGCGTTTGCGCTCCAAGGGGCAACTCGTGGAAGTGAGCCGCGAGGAGGCGCCGGTTCAACAAGTCGTGCTTACCGGCGATGAATGTGATTTCACCAAGCTGCCCATTCACCTTCAACATGATCTCGATGGCGCGCCGTATGTGTCGGCATCGATTGATTTCGTAGTTGATCCGGAGTCCGGATGGACTAACGTCGGCGTGCGGCGCCTGATGCTGCGCGGTCGCCGCACCGCGGGGATCGATCTGGTCGCGCCGTCGGACCTGCGCGCCATTGCCATCGCGCACGCCAAACGCGGCGAACGCTTGCCGATCGCATTTGCCGTCGGCACGCATCCGATCGATCACGTTGGCGCCACCATGCGAATCCCCGCAGATGAACTGGAACTCGTTGCCGCGCTGCGGGGCGCGCCGATGGGCGTCGTCAAATGCGTGACCAGCGACCTGCGCGTGCCCGCCGATGCCGAGTTCATCCTCGAAGGCTATCTCGACGAACGCGGCCATTCAGACCCCGAAGGTCCCTACGGCGAATTTCTCGGCTACTACGGCGGCATCAAGACGAATCCGGTGTTTCACCTCACCGCCATCACGCATCGTCGCAACGCGATATTTCAGACCTGCACCATCGGTGGCCGCAGCATGGCACGCACCGATACCGCCCAGCTCGCGGCGTTGCGAACCGAAGTCACCGTCTGGCGTGCACTCGAAACCGCCGTGCGCGAAGTCAAGGCGGTCTATGCCGGACCCGCGACCGGCGGCATGTTCAACGTGCGCGTCGCCATGCAGCAGCGTGTGCCGGGCGAAGCACGCAACGCGATCGCCGCCGTGTTCGCGTCGCTCGCCAACGTGAAGCATGTGTTCGTCGTAGACCCGGATATCGATATCTTCTCCGACGAACAAATGGACTGGGCACTCGCTACCCGCTTCCAGGCGGACCGTGACCTGGTGTTGCAAAGCGGCCTGCGGGCCATGCCGCTCGATCCTTCGCTCAACGGCGCCACGCAGACCGCGAAAGCCGGCTTCGATCTCACCTTGCCGTTGCTCAAGCCCGGCACGCAACGTTCGCTCGAACATCGCGTGCCAACGCCGCCGGCCTATACGGGCGCACGTTTTGAATCGCTGGAAGCGGCCCTCGACGACGGGCCGAAACGCTTCGTCGATTTGATGGCGGCAACCGGCACACGGGATGGCCGTGAAATCGTGCGCTGGCTGGAAGATGTCGCAACGAAGCGTCCGCTCAACCGCGATGAAGAAGGGCGTTACGGGTTTGCGTGAAGGCGATGCGCCAGATCCAGGGCTGGGGCGCATTGGCTGCGCCTCGCCTGAGCGGTTCGTGTGCGGGCGGGACGAGTAGAATTCACACACGCTCGGATCGTCCGATACACGAAGGAAACGTCTCAGATGAATTTGTCCCTCAAGCAGCTCAAGGTTTTTCTCGGCGTTGCAAACGCATCCAGCTTCACCAAGACCGCGCAGAGCATGCACCTGAGCCAGGCCGCGCTCAGTGCCATCATCCGCGAACTCGAAACGCAATTGCAATGCCGCTTGCTCGAGCGGACCACGCGCACGGTGGCGCTGACCGATGCGGGCCGGATGTTTTTTCCAACCGCGGTCAAGATCGTGGAGACCCTGGAAAAGTCGGTCATCGAGTTGAACGAACTTGGCCGCCAGAAGCAGGCTTCTCTGCTGCTCGGATGCACGCCGATGATCGCCGCGAGCTTGATGCCGCCTGTTCTTGCCCGCTTCGCACAAGCGCATCCGCAATCGCAGATAGAACTTGTCGACCGGCCACCGTCAGAGTTGCACCGGATGGTGGAGGAAGGCGACCTGGATGCCGCGTTTGGCATCTTCTTCTCCCAGCTCTCGGGAATCGACCGCGTTCCGCTGTTTCCCGTGCAGTTGGTGGCCGTTTCAGCGCTGGACAACTCCAGGGTGGGACATGCCACGGAAGGTAACTGGCGTGCGCTGGACGGTGTGCCGCTGATTACGTTGCCGAAGGACAACCCTTTGCAAAGACTGATCGAGGCGACGCTTGCCAAGGAAGAAGTGACCTCGGGAAAACGCATTGTGGTCGCTCATATGCAGACGGCGATCGCCATGGCCCATGCAGGGCTCGGCGTCGCCGTCATGCCCTCGTTCTGCGAACACATCTGCCAGCATTATCGGGTGCGTGTTGATCAGATGCGTCCCGCGGTCGAGTTCTCGTTCTATCGCATCACGCGCGCCGGCCGGGGTGAGCTCACCGTGCTCGATCAATTCAGCGAAATGTTCGCCCAAGCCGCGCAACGCCGCCCGGTCGGCCCCGCTTGAGAGGTCGCCCGGTTGTCCGTTTGCGTCATTCCCAGCTTTGATCGACTAGTCACCAGATGGCTTCTATCCGCAATTTTTCGCGCGGAAGTTGTCATCTGGCAAAACATCATACGTTTGTCGCACCAACGATTACGCATCGTTATCGGTCACTCCAATGGACGACCCGTCATGCCGTCGAGCAACGTGGCGCAACAATTCCAGCGCGACGGCACTGACAGGGGTATCGGATAAGTTCATAAGGAATGCGATGAATAAGTCGCGATGCGCACCCGTCGTTGCTGCCCATAAGACATTGAGTGCCGGTGCCGACGAGGAACGCGATCGCATCCTCGTCGGCCTCACCGGCTAAAACAGGACGGCAATCCCCACCATGCCGACAAACTGTGAATTCGTCGACGACGGTGTGGCGTTCTGCGAATCGCCGACAGACGGCGTAGCGTCGACAATATTGCCCGCGCCATTCGCACCGAGCGTCTGGCCGTTCGCGCGCTGATACGCCTGCAGCGCGTACAGCGAAGTGCGCTTCGACAAGTGATAAGCCTCCTTGAGCGAATACTGCTGATAGCGCGCCGCGCTGGTGATGCCGTTCGCCTTCGACGCCATTGTGTACGAGTACGCGCCCGCCACATCGATGGCCGGCGTGAAGCGATACGCCGCAACCGCCGCATAGGTGTTGAAGACGGCGGTGTCGCGGAAAATCGACTGGCTGGATGCCACGTATTCCACATTCGTGTACGTCACGCCCATCATCAGGTCGCCGATCGTGTAGCTGGCCGCGGCAGCGACGTGCTGGACCGCCTTCGCCGACACATAGCCTGCATTCAGCGAAGACGTGCCGAAACTGCCGGTCGATGCAGGGTCGAAGCCCGTGGTCTGTTGCGCGTTGTCCATGCGCAGGTAGCCGGCGGCAAGGCCGATCGGGCCGGCTGCATATTTGATGCCGGCGCTGATTGTCTGGCCCCGGCCGGTGCTGCCCGCAATCCCGCCGAGGGCGTACATGCCGCTCGCCTGCACGCCGTACCAGGTCGGCGTCGTATAGACCAGCGCATTGTTGATGCGAATCGTCGTGTCGAGACCGTCGATATCGCCCGGATGCGCGCCGGTTGCCCCGGTCAGCCAGTTGCTCGACGCAAGCGGCCCGACGAACAGGTAGTACGGCGTGTACTGGCGGCCCATCGTGAACGTCCCGTAATGCTGGTTTTGCAGCCCGACGAACGCCTCACGGTTGAAGATCTGCGTAGACGACGACAGCGCGCCTGAATTCGGATCGAAACCGTTCTGCAAGTCGAAGATCACGCTGGTGCCGCCACCAAGGTCCTCCACGCCGCGCAGACCCCACTTCGACGCATACAGATTGCCCTGGCGCAGATACACGTTCGAATGGCCCTTCTGGTTATTGGAGTAGACGAACGCGTCGTCCAACGCGCCATACAAGGTCATGCTGCTTTGCGCATGGACCGCGCCTGCACCGAGCGCCGCGCCAGCGACCAGAAATGCCTTCATGTTTGCGTGCTTTTTCATTACGAGTCTCCTTCATCCTGTTTTTGTAAATGCCAACGCGTGGACCACGAGATACGCGTGGTCCACGCAATCACGATCTGTTCATCGATCGAATCTTTGTGTACGCGGCGAGCCGTCCATATCACGCTGCGCCGCGCTGATAACTTCCCGGGCTGCCCGAGGATTCCTGTTACCCCAGAAAATCAGCGTCGAATGATAGCGATAACATTTTTGGGATCAAATAACACTCTCTGATTACGCTCCTCGTCGACGTCGAATGATAGCGCAAACATTTCTGCGAAGAATTAAGGGTAGACCCTCTACCTCATCCGAACCGCGTGTTGTGCACGACCGCCTCAGGCTGTCTCGCGTCCGACCAGCGTGAAACCGATATCGATCTTCGGCCGCGCCGGCGAGCCGTCGAGCCGGTCGATCAGACAACGCGCCGCCGTCATGCCGATACGGCCACCGTCCATTTGAACCGTGGTCAGCGCCGGCACCAGGTCGGCCGAGAACTCCAGATCGCCGAAACCGCAGACGGCGAGCCGCGACGGCACGTCCAGCCCGCGAGTTCTCGCCTCGCTCAGCACCCCGAGCGCAAGGAGATCGGAGCCACAGAACACCGCGTCCACGTCCGGGCGCTCCGCGAGAATCGTGGCGAGCGAACTGCGCCCCTCCGCCACCGAGCTGGGCGACTTGACGAGGACCTGCGCGACGTTGTCGATACCTTGACGCGCCATGGTCTGAATGAAGCCCTCGCGACGGGCCGTCGCGCGCTCGTCATTGGCCGAGATGATCGCAGGGTGAAGCTTGCCGCGCGCCAGAAAACGCTCCGCCACGGCGACACCCACGTCGTAGTGCGAGAAGCCGACCAGCATGTCGATTGGCATGTCGGTCATGCCCCACGTTTCGACCGTGGGAATATCGACGTCCAGCAGCCGTGCCCGCAGCGCCGAACCGCGCGCCACGCCGATCAGCAGCAATCCTTCCGGGCGCCGGCTCAGCAATGCATCGAGCACCTGGCACTCGTCAACGTCGCTGTATCCGCTCAGGCCCAACAACACCTGGTAGCCCGCGCGCGACATCGCGGTACTGAACATTTGAATCGAGGTGGCGAACAGCGAATGCGTCACGGTCGGCACAATGGCCGCGATAAGCCGCGATCTGGACGACGACAGGCTGCCGGCCAGCCGGTTCGGCACATAGCCGAGTTGCTGGACCGCAAGCTGGATTCGTTTGAGCGTTTCGGACGCGACAACCTCAGGATTGTTCAGCGCGCGCGATACCGTCATCGGCGATACGCGCGCCAGCGTCGCGACTTCGGTTAAACGAATATCCCGTGGCCCGCCACGCGAGCGCTTGCCGGCAAGCGGCACCATTTTCTCTTTTGGGTTGGGCATTGATAGTCTGATTCACCGGCTGCACAGCGGTTACGCAGGAATGGCCAGAAGGACAACACATCCTTCTCGGGCCACTCTTCCGATTTGTGCGCGAACCAGAGTCTACCTCACGCCACGCGCCCTCCGGCATCGCACGCGAGACGCCGTACAAGCGACGTCGAAGCTTCGCATAGCGGTGCGGCGCGTTGCCCGGCCGCACGTCGTTTCATAGCTCGCCAGCATAGTCGGGTTCCGGACAACCACTAATGCCAGGACGCACCGCAAACAACTGGCCGTCGTGCTCCGTGGCGCCCTGCGCCGGACGGATCGAGGTCACGAACAGCGTATCCAGATTGCGTCCGCCGAATGCGCACATCGACGGCTTCGACGCCGGCACAGCAATCTGCCGGTCGAGCCTGCCTTGCGGCGTGAAGCGCAACAGCAGCCCGGCGTCGTTCGCGCAAATCCAGTAGCAACCCTGCGCGTCCACCGCGGCGCCATCTGGGCGGCCGGTGTAATGGTGCAAGTCGGCGAATACCCGCCGGTTGCGGGGCTCGCCCGTCTCGACGTCGTAATCGAATGCCCAGATCACGCGGCGCGACGAATGCGAATCGGACAGGTACATCGTCCTGCCGTCGGGCGACCATGCAAGGCCATTCTGTACGATCAGTTCATTGACGACCGGCGCCGACAGTACGCCTCGTTCATCGAATCGATACAACGCGCCAGCGGGATTCGCCGCCGCCGTGTCCTGCACCATCGTGCCGGACCAGAAGCGCCCCTGGCGATCACAGCGTCCGTCGTTAAAGCGCATGCCCGCCAACGGGAAAAGCGGTGCAGCAAGCTTACGATGTGTGACCGGCAGCGGTTCACCGTCGGGCGCGTTTTCTCCGGCCTCGTCGCCTATAGTACTTTCAGTCAGCGCCACCGCGAAGAGTCCGGTTTCGCAGCCGGCCAGCACGGTGCCGCGCCTGTCGAACGCGATACAGGCGACTTGCTCCGGCAACCGCCATTCCGACCGCTCACCCGCCTCAACACGCCAACGCAGGATCTTCCGCGCAGGAATGTCGACCCAATAAAGCGCCTGTTCCGCGCTCCGCCATACCGGACTTTCGCCGACCAGCGCGGACCCGGCGCCCTCGATCCGCTCCGCACGCACGACCGCTGCCGCGCTCATCGTTGCGGCTCCATCGGACGGGCGAGCGCGAACGGGCCGCCCTGGAAACGCTGGGCCGCGTCATCGAGGTTCGAGTCCGGTGCAGTGATCGGGAAGAGATGCTCGAACTGCGCCGAACTGTCTTGTGGACGAAAACCGAGAAAGGCCACCTTCGTGTTATCCACCCATTTTCTGGGGTTGTCGGACACGCCATAGACAATCGCGTGCCCGACCCTGTTCGTGAACAGCGAGCAACGCACCAGTTCGATAAAGTCGCGATAGCTCAGATACGTGACGAGCATGCGCGGATTCTTCGGCTGCTCGAACGACGAGCCGATCCGCAGGCACACCGTCTCAAGACCGAAGCGATCGAAGTAATAACGCGACAGCGATTCGCCAAAGCACTTCGTCACGCCATACAGGCTGTCGGGGCGCAACGGCGCGTCGATATCGACCACCGAGGTCACCGCATGAAACCCCACCGCATGATTCGAGCTGGCGTACACGATACGCTTCACGCCCTGCTTCTGCGCCACCGAGTACAGGTTGTACAGGCCGCGAATATTGGCTTCGAGCAGATCGTTGAACGGCGCGTCCACGGAAATGCCGCCGAGATGAATCACCGCATCGACACCTTCGAGCAGGGTATGAACCGCGTGCTCATCGGCGAGATCGACGACCGACGCCTCCTCATGCACCGCTACCTCGCCAAGCGACGCGATGTCGCTGACGCGCACGATGTCGGCCCACGCGGCGAGCGCACCACGCAATTGCCGGCCAAGATTGCCGGCGGCGCCGGTGAGCAACAGGCGATGGAAAGGTTTGCCGGTCGAGCCCTGTTCGGGCGGGGTGTCTGCCATGTCGTGATTCCCTGGTTACGTTACGGGTTCGCGATTATTCGCGAACGCCTGCCGAGAGGCCAGCTTTCATGCAGCGCTCGCGTGTTGCTCGCTCAGTTTCACGGGCGTCATGCGTGGCATCAGCAGATGAATGATGCCGAGCGCGACCAGATACGCCGATGCACCGACAGCGAAGAGCGCCCAATACTGCCCGGTGCGCTGCAACGTCTCGCCAATCACGCCCGAGTAGAAGAACGAGCCGATCATGCCCGCCACGCCGCCAATGCCAATCACGGTGCCCACCAGCCGGCGTGGAAACACGTCGCCCACCAGGGTGACAAGATTCGCGGACCACCCCTGATGCGCCGCTGCGGCAAGACCGACAGCAAACACCGCGTACCACAGGCTTTGAAAGTGCGAGAGCGTGGCGATCGGCAAGACGCACACCGCGCAGATGCCCATCGTGACCTTGCGCGCGACATTGGGCTTATTGGATCGGCTCATCAGGCGCGACGATAACCATCCGCCCGCAACACTGCCACCGGATGCCATCGCGTAAATGACGATCAACGGCAGTCCAAGATGACCGATGTCGATATGCCGTGATTCATTGAGCCATTTGGGCAGCCAGAACAAATAGAACCACCACACGGGATCGGTCAGCAACTTACCGAGAATGAACGCCCATGTTTCGCGGTATTTCAGCACCGAAAGCCAGCTTACGGACTGCACACTGTCTTCGTCCCGATCCGAGTTGATGTATTCCAGCTCGCCGCTCGATACCGACGGATGCTCCGCGGGAGGACGGTACACCAGCAGCCACACCGCCAGCCAGACGAAACCCGCCGCCCCCGCCCCGACAAACGTCGCGCGCCAGCCCCACATCACGGCGGCGATCGGCACGAACGCCGGTGCAACGATCCCACCGATGGTGGCGCCCATGTTCCACAGGCCGGTGGCCAGCGCGCGCTCCTTTTTCGGAAACCAGATAGCCGTGGTACGGATGGCGACCGGGAAGTTGGCCGCCTCGCCGAAGCCGAGCAAACCGCGCACGGCCGCGAAGCCCGGGACGGTCGTTGCCAGCGCGTGCAGCATGGCGGCCAGGCTCCACATCGCCATCGCGCTGCCGTAGACCTTCTTGGTGCTGAGCCGGTCCGCGATCCGGCCGAACGTGGCGAGGCCCACCGCATAGGCGACCGTGAATACCATCACGGTCTGCGCGTACTGGATCTGGTTCCAGCCAATGTCTTTTTGCAGCAAAGGCGCGAGCAGCCCCAGCATCTGACGATCCATGTAATTGATCGTCGTCGCAAAAAACATGAGCGCGCAAATGGTCCATCTGTATCGTCCGATGGCCGATTTTTCGGCAACCGCAACGGCTCCTATCGTCTTCATCAATGTCTCCACGAGTTTTTATTTACGAATGTTATCGCTATCATTTTGGGTCAAAAATAACGGGGATTCGGTGCTGGGTACGGTATTGAGATGTTATCGCAATCATTTTCTTGTCGCCATCTCGTTTACCCTTTGGAGAAGCACGTTTGCTGAGTCCGGCGCTCGCCGCAGTATTGAAGCGCCCAATCGCGCTGCTAGCGCAGGTGCAAATCACTCGCTCGCCGGCTCATGCAATGCATGTCGGCATTGATCCGGCGAAGCTGATTGGGGATACGCACTTCGGCACGACGAACTACATCGTCACAATCTGGCGTATTGCCGTTCCTTCCCTGAGGCGGTCCATGCCGAGGTTGATATCGTCCAGCGGCAGCCGGTGGGTGACCAGGCGGTCCACAGGAAGCCGGCCGCGGCGGTACAGCTCGATGTATCTGGGCAAGTCACGTAGCGGTACGCCGCTACCCATGTAGGACCCTCGAATGGTTTTCTCTTCGGCCACGAGCGAGGTCGCGGGAATCGGAAAGATGGCCCGCGGCGATGGCAGCCCGGCTGTGACGAGTTGTCCGCCCCTCCGGGTGATGCGGTAACCGAGCTCCAGCGCGCTCGCGGCGCCCGCCATCTCCAGCACGATTTCAACCCCTCCGTTCGTGAGATCGCGGATCGCTTCGACGACACCCTCGCTGTTCGCGTTAAAGGTATCGGTAGCACCGAGCGCACGAGCGCTCACGAGTTTGCTGTCGACTGTGTCGATCGCTATGACCCGTTGTGCTCCGGCCGCTAACGCACCCAGAAGCGAGGCCAGACCCACCCCGCCCATGCCGATCACCGCCACGGTAGAGCCCAGCTGAACCCGCGCCGAATTAACGGCGGCCCCCACACCGGTCAAGACTGCACAACCGAACAAAGCCGCGTCTTCAAGCTCGATGTCAGGCGTCACCTTGATGAGCGAACGTCGGGACACCGTGGCGTATTCGGCAAAGCTGGATATGCCGGAGTGGTGGTTGATGGGTTCGCCATTCCTGGAAAGCCTTCTCGCCGCGCCTAACAATGTGCCCGCTGTACCGGCGAGCGCACCCGGCTCGCACAGGGCTGGCCGTCCTTCGGCACATGGCAGGCAGTGACCGCAACTCGCAACAAAAACGGATACGACGTGATCACCCTTCGCGAGATCATGCACCTGCGGTCCGACTTCCTCAACAATGCCCGCGGATTCGTGGCCGATCACCATCGGGAGAGGCCGTGGACGTACCCCGTCTACCACGGAAAGATCCGAGTGACATATACCTGCAGCGACGATCCTCACCAGTACTTCGCCCGGCCCTGGCGGAGCCAGATCGACTTGCTGGACCCGCAACGGTTTGGTTTCGGCGTACGGAGTACGCAGGCCGGACTGTTCAAGGACAGCAGCGCGGATTTTCATAAGATGGGTCCATTTGACTAGGATATTTCCAGGCCCGCCAGCCCGCGTTCGATGACCAGCCTCTCTCAGCGCGGACGGGCCTGGATCCGATTCCAGGTCTGCGCCCTTTGCGGCAACAGCGCCCTGCGTCGAAATCATCTTTGCACGAAGGCGCCTACGATCCAGGGGCCTTCGTGCTGAAGATATCGACGCCGCGCGACTCGCGGTAGGCAAACGCCGTTACCACCAGCGCCAGTCCCACCCAGAACATGGGATACCACAGGCCCGCATAGATATTTCCCTGGGCGGCGGCAATGGCGAACGACAACGCGGGCAGCAGCCCGCCGATCCACCCGCTCGCCACGTGAAATGGAATGGACATCGAGGTATATCGCAACTCGGTCGGGAACATCTCGACCAGAATGGCGGCAATTGGCGCGTAAGTCAGGCTCATGACGAAGATCAGGAGCAGCATCAGCAGCAAAACCGCGCCAAAATGGAACTGCTGCGGCGCGGCTTTCTGCGGATAGCCCGCCTTGATCAATGCCGCTGACAGCGCGTGGCTGAAGTCGGTCGCCTTCGCCTTCAGGCCGGCGGCGTCAAGACCGGTGGCATCAAATCCCCGGATCACGTCGTTGCCGATCGTGACCGTGGTCAACTCACTGGCGCCTCCTCCGACAACCGAATAATTGACCGACGCGGCGCTCAATGTCTTCTTCGCGATATCGCAGGCATTGCTGAAACTTCGCACCCCCGCCGGGTCGAACATGAATGCGCACGCGTGCGGATCGGCATGGACTACGGCCGGGTTCGCTATCTGCGCCTGCTCCAGTGCGGGATTCGCATAATGCGTGATGGCGCGGAACACGGGGAAGATCGTGAGCGCCGCGAGCAGATAGCCGATCAGCAGGACAGGCTTGCGACCAAAGCGGTCGGACAGCGCGCCGCAGCCGTAAAGCATTGGAATGGCAGCCAGCATGGCGATTGCAACCAGCAGATTCGACACGTTGGCGTCGACCTTGAGCACGCGCGTGAGAAAGAACAGCGGATAGATCACCACGACGTACCAGACCACCGTCATGCCGCCGCAGATTCCGAACAGCGCCACCATGACCTTGGCCAGGTTCTTGCCGCGCAGCGAGTCCCGCACGGGCCTTCTGGACAGCACGCCCGCGGCACGGGCACGCTCGAACGCGGGCGACTCGTCCATTTTTCTGCGCAGCGCGAGCGACACGATCAGCAGAAGAATCGATATCGAGAACGGAATGCGCCAGCCCCAGACCGCGAAGTCGGGTCCGGTGAGAATGCGCGTGGCGATGGTGACGATCAGCGCCCCGAGCAAGCCGGTTGAAGCCGTCGCCTGGATCAGGGACGTATTGCGGCCACGGCGGTTCTGCGGCGAATGTTCGGCCACGTAAGTCGCCGCGCCGCCGAATTCGCCGCCGACGGCGAACCCCTGCAGGATGCGCGAAAGCACGAGGATGATCGGCGCGGCCACGCCAATGGAAGCGTAGCCGGGCGTAAGCGCGACCGCGCAGGTGGCCAGTCCCATCAGCATGACCGTGGTCATGAACGTCTTCTTGCGTCCGATCATGTCGCCGAGACGCCCGAAGATCACAGCGCCCAGCGGCCGCACGACAAAGCCGACCGAGAACGTCATCAACGCAAAGATGAAGGCGGTACCCGGTTCAATCCCGGTAAAGAAATTCGCCGCGATGACATCTGCAAGCGAACCGTACAGCACGAAGTCGTACCACTCGAACACCGTGCCGGCAACCGCGCCGGCAATCGCCCGTTTATCCTTGCCCGACAGCCGCGCGCGGCTTTCCGTAAGCGTGAGGTCCATGTCGCCTGTCTCCTGTGAATTCGCCCTGTCTCGTGGCGGCTTGGCGTGGCCTTGCCGGCCGAACCATCCGCGGCGTTGATCATGACGCTGTGCATCTATGAAAACGACACCTCGACTGAGCCGAACGTGCCGAAGTCAACGTTCATCGTGTCGCCGGGCGCGACTGCCATGGGGGCTACGCACGCGCCCGTGGTGATGAGCTGCCCGGGTTGCAGGCCTTCGCCGATGCTGTTCAGTTCGTTGGCGAGCCACGCCATCGCGATGCGCGGGTCGCCCAGCACGTTCGCGCCGCTTCCCTCGCCCGCAAGCGAGCCGTTGCGATACGCCACGACCTTGTGCGGCACGAGATCGGTAGCGCGCCAGCCATCTGCAACCGCGGGACTGACGACAAGCCACAGCGCGCACGCGGCATCGGCGATCAACTGCTGCGCGCCGACTCGCGCAAAGTCCTCGTAACGCGAGTCGGGTACTTCGATGGCGAGGTGAAGCGTATCGACCGCGTCCATCACTTCGTCGATCTCGTACGGCCGGCCGCGCGGCGGCAACGCGGACTTCATGCGAAAGGCAAATTCCGCTTCAGCGACGTTCATCACATTCGATTTCATCGGCACCGTCAGTTCGCCGGCAATCACATGTTCGGATAAAAGCCGCGCCGCGATGGGCCCCTCCACGCCAATGTGCTCCTGCCCCGCCTTGCTCGTCGCGGCGATCTTCCACCCGGCCACGAGGCGCCCGGACAGGCGCGCGACCTCTCCCTGAACCGCGTACGCTTCGGCCCGGGTGGCGGGCCTGACTGCGTCGGGTAACGCGGCGAGCCGCGTGCGGTTGCGGGCATGCTTCAAAAGCGTGCTGGCGGCTTCCTGCAACTGATGCTGGTTCACGTCCCTCTCCTTGATCGCATTCGCATGCGTGGTTTGATCCCTGGATACTGATCCCTGCTTCAATGCATGCCGCCCAGATACGCGGCCTGCACCGCCTTGTTGTCACGCAAGGTGACAGCCGGCCCTTCTATGGCAACCTTGCCGTTCTCGAGCACATAACCGTAATCGCTCACCTGTAGCGCCGCGGCCGCAAACTGCTCTACGACCAGCATCGTCACGCCGTCCTGCTTGAGACGCTCAATGGTCCTGAACACTTCGTCCACGAGCAAGGGCGCGAGCCCCATCGACGGCTCGTCGAGCAGCACCACTTCAGGATCGAGCATGATGGCGCGCGCCATTGCAAGCATTTGCTGTTCACCACCGGACAGGGTGCCCGCCTGCTGCGCCGCCCGTTTTCTCAAGATGGGGAACAGATCCATCGCGCGCTCCAGATCGCGTTTGATGTCGCCCTTCCTGCGCTTGCCCACGAACCGCGCGAACGCGCCCAGTTCGAGGTTGTCCCTGACCGACAAGGTGGGGAAGACACGGCGGCCTTCGGGACAGTGCGCGAGCCCGAGCCGGGCGACCTTGAAAGATTCGAAATGCGTGACGTCCTGCCCGTTGAGCACGACGCTGCCCGCACGCGCGCGCAACATGCCCGAGATCACGCGCATGGTCGTTGTCTTGCCCGCGCCATTCGAACCGATCAGGCTGACCACGCGCCCCTTGCCTACTTCGAGTGAAATCCCGTGCAGCACTTCTGTGGTGCCGTATCCCGCATGGATGGAATCGATCCTGAGCATGATTGCGTGTCTCCTAAGCAGCAGTCGGGCTGGCGATGGCCGCGCCGGGCGGCGTCGCCGGTGCGCCGAGATACGCTTCGATCACGCGGCGGTCGCCGGATATATCGGCGGGCGCGCCCTCCGCAATCTTCTGGCCGAAATCAAGTACGGAAACGCGGTCGCAAATGGCCATTACCAGGTCCATGTGATGTTCGATCAGGATCACGGTAATGCCTCGTCCGCGAATCTTTTCAATCATCTGCCGCAGTTCCGGCAAGTCGGCAGGGCGCAGGCCGGCGGCGGGTTCGTCGAGGAGCAGCAACGACGGCGACGTACCGAGCGCCCGGGCTATCTCGAGCAGGCGCTGCTTGCCGTATGGAAGATTGCGCGCCTGCTCGGCCGCCAGGTCCTGCATGCCGACAAAGCCGAGCAACGCTACCGCGCGAGCACGCGCCGCCTGTTCCTCGCGGCGAAAACGCGGCGTGCCGACTATCACGTCGAGCAGATTGGAATGAAATGTCTGGTGCAGTCCGACCAGCACGTTCTCGAGCGCGCTCATCTCGCCGAACAACTGGACGTTCTGGAAGGTGCGCGCAATGCCTCTACGCGCGATTCTCGAAGGCGTCAGCCCGTTCGAGCGTTCGCCGTTGAAGTCGATATTGCCGCCGGTCGCCGCGTACACGCCGGTGAGCACGTTCATCATCGTGCTCTTGCCTGAGCCGTTCGGCCCGATCAGCCCATGCACCGTGCCTCGCATCACCTTGAGAGAGATGTCGTTCAGCGCGCGCAGGCCACCGAACTGCATCACAATGCCCGACAGGTCGAGCAGGCAATCCGCGGGAGACCCCGAGCGCGGCGCCGCGCTTCCCCACAGCTCTTCCTGCGGCACCTCGCGCGCCACGCCGCTATCCGCCGCTGCCCGCAGTGGCCTGGCCACAACCCGGCTGTGTGTCAGTACCCTGAAGTAGCCCGCTATACCCTCCGGCAGGTAATACACCACGCCCAGAATCATCAGCCCGAAGATCGTCAGGCGCTGGCTGACGATATCGCTGACGGTGAAGGCGAAGCAGACGAAAGCGGCGACCGCGACTACCGGCGCGAGCAGCGCGCGCGTGGTGGCCCGTTTGCTGCGATAGGCGTGAAGTGCGAGCACGGCGACCACGACGGCAATCACCACTGTCAAGCCGCGAAACAGACCGATATCCGACAGCAGGTTAGGCAGGATCACAATGGTCGACGCACCGATCACCGTGCCCACCCGCGAGCGTTTTCCGCCAAGCGTAACGGCGAGCAGGAACAGCGTGGACAGCTCCATGGAGAAGGTGTTCGGCGCGATGTATTCCTCGGACAATCCGTACAGTGAACCGGCCAGTCCGGCAAACGCCGCGCTGATCACGAACGCGATCACTTTGTAGCGGTAGACCGAGACACCCATGCAGTCAGCCGCGACCGGACTGCCGCGCAGCGCGAGAAACGCGCGGCCATAGTGCGAGGACATGATCCGCGACACCACCAGCATCGCGAGTACGGCAACGGCCAGCACTACGTAGTAGAAGTCCGTGGCGCTCACCAGATGGCCGAAGACGACCGGCTTGCTGATCGCGAGACCTTGCGCGCCATTGGTCAGGAAGTCCATTTCATTGAGCAGGATCTGGACGATCGTGCCGAACGCCAGCGTCACCATCGCCAGATAGGGACCGGTCAACCGCAGTGCCGGTACAGCGAGGACGACGCCGGAGAGCGCGGTAATCGCAATGGCGCAGGGAATCGCGATCCAGAAGGACAGGCCCGCCGTGGTGAGCAGGATGCCGGTGGCGTACGCGCCGATACCAAAAAGGCCCGCATGCCCGAGCGATACTTCGCCCGTATAGCCCACCACAATATCGAGTCCGAAAACCACCACGCAGTAAATGCCGATGATCACGAGCAAGTGCGTGTAATACGGGTTCTGGCTAATCAACGGGAATGCCGCGAGACCAATGAGCACAAGCCATGCTGCAAGCTTCTTCGATTGCCCCATGTTTACACCTTCTTGATTGAAGTTCTGCCGAAGAGGCCGGCGGGCTTGATCGCCAGAACCGCGAGCAGCAACAGCAGGCCGGGCACGTCCTTATAGCCGCTCGACACGTAGTAGCCTGTGAACGTTTCGGCGACGCCGAGAATCACGCCGCCGGCAATGATTCCCATGCCCGACGTCAGGCCGCCGATGATGGCGACCGCAAACGCCTTGAGTCCGAGCGTGGCCCCCATGTCCGCGCCGGCAACCGTCAGCGGGGCGATCAGGATGCCGGCAAAGGCTGCGCTCATGCACGACAGCGCATACGAGAACGTCACGACCAGGCGCGTATTGATACCCATCAGGCCCGCTGCATCGGCGTCGCTCGCGGTGGCCACCACCGCGCGGCCATAAATGGTCTTGCGGTTGAACACTTCTACCGCGGCCATCAGGGCGAGCGCGCCGGCGATCACCAGGAGTTCCATCGGCAGGATGCTCGCGCCCCAGATTGTGATGCGGGTATCCGGCAGCGGCGATGGAAACTTCAGGTCGTCGGTGCCCCAGATGTTCTCGGCCAGGTTTGTCATGATGATGCCCAGCGCGATGGTCGCCATGATCCAGCCTTCGCTTTTTGCCGCGATAGCCGCGCGTACGCTGACACGCTCGGTGATCACGCCGACAATCGCACCCATCACGAGCACGATCGGGATCATCAGCCAGTAGTTGCCGACATGCTGCAGGATCGTGAGACCCATCAACGCGCCGATGGCAAGCGCCTGCCCCTGGGCGAAATTCATGGTGCCGGACGTAGCGAACGTGAGCTGGTAACCAAACGCGGTGACCGCGTAGATCATTCCGACGGCACATCCGCTGACAATGATTTGCAGGATGACGTTCATGCCTCGTTACCTCGAAAGCTGCGACTGGAAATGACTGGCGCGGCGGTGTCCGGAGATTCGCCGCGCCAGCAGGACGCATTGCCTGCAACCTGAGTCCTGAAGAGAAGCACCTCTGCGGATCAGCGCGCGGCCTGTGCCTGGCTGTCGTCTATCTTCACGACCACGCCGTTCTTGATCTGCGCCATGACCGCCACGGACGCATCCCGGATTGCGTCATGATCGGTCTTCGAAAACGGATGGTCATAGGTCATGATCAGGCCGTCCATCTTCTCGTGCAGATCCTCGAGCGCGTCGCGCACTTTCGGACCGTCGGTCGTACCCGCCTGCTTCATGGCGGCCGCCATCAGATACGTCACGTCATAGCCCTGGGCCGCCCACACCGCGCCCGGAATGTAGTCCGTGTGATAGGCCTTCTTGTATTTCTCGACGAACTCCTTGCGGCGCGGCGACGTATTCGCCACGAAAGTCTGCGGGAAGCGCGTACCGTCCGCGTTCGCCCCGGCGAGCTGGATATAGTTAGGCATGGACAAGGTCCAGCTACCGATAATCGGCGCCTTCCATCCGAGCTTCGCCATCTCGTTCGCGATCTGCGCCAGTTCAGGTCCCTCGCCGTAGGTCAGGATGGCTTGCGCACCCGCCGATTTCGCGCGCAGCACTTGCGAGGTCATGTCGACGTCACCCTGATTCCACTTCTCGACATCGACCGGTGTGACGCCAAGCTTTGCGAGCGCTGCCGTCATGTCCTGCCGTCCAAGCTGACCGTAGTTCGACGAATCCGCGAAAATGGCGACCTGCTTGTAGTGGTCCTTCACCACGGCCTCGTTGGCGATCATTGCGGACTGGATCCGGTCTACCAGCGAAACCCGGAAAATGTAGCTCTTCGGATAGGCCGGGGTCGTGAAGACCTTGGTCACCGACGTGCCGCTCGGGCCGGGCGTCAGCAACGGAATCTGCGCGTCCTGGTAGACCTTCTGGCTCGCGAGGATCACCCCGGTCGAAATGATGCCGACGCCCGCCGCTATGTGCTCCTTGTAGACCAGTTCCTGCGCGACCTGCAAGCCGCGCGCATTATTGGCTTCGTCGTCCCGCTCGACCATCTGGAGCGGCCGCCCCAGCACGCCGCCCGCCGCGTTGATTTCATCGACCGCGAGCTTGATGCCGTTTCGCATTGAAAGGCCCATGGGCGCCGAGCCGCCGGTAAACGGCCCGGATACGCCGATCTTGATCGGGTCGGCCGCGTGCGCCGCGACGGTCAGGCTCGCTGCGAGAGCAGCGGTAAGCAAACGCAATTTTGTGTTGATCAGCATGATTTTGTCTCCTGTAACTGCATGGGTTCCAGCGGATGCGTGAGCCATCTTCTCGCCGCATTGCGCCTGATATTGGCGCCGCGGCTGATTCGAGAGCCTCTGTCTATCCCGGTTGGCGCGCTCTTTACCCCGGCCATGACGACAGGGATGCCGGCGCTTCGCCACGTCCTGTTCGATAGTCCGGCGAGACCCGGGTTTCCACGGCTTGCCAAACAAATCGTTATCCTTATTATTAAATCAACTGCCTCTATTTCAAGCTGCGTGTATCTCTTCTGAATCTCTTCTGAAATGCGAGCGTCAGTGAATGTGAAAGCCACCGTTGACGTCCAGTACGACACCCGTCACATAACCTGATAGATCGGAAGCAAGGAACAGGCAGACGTTTGCGACATCCTGCGCGGTACCGAGTCTTCCGAGCGGTGTGCTGGCGGCAACGGCTTGTTTGCCTTCCTCGGTGATCTTTCCCAGCAGCAGTTCCGTGTCGATCAACCCCGGGGCTATTGCATTGGCACGAATGCCGTCGGGGGCGAGTTCACGCGCCATTGATTTGGCGAGCGTTTGCACCGCGCCCTTCGCCGCCGCGTAGTGCGGGCCCCCCAGCACGCCGCCGCCTCGCTGCGCGGCAAGCGACCCCATGCACACGATCGCGCCGCTCTTACGCGTGCGGAAATGCGGCACGATCGCGCGCGACATATTGAAGGTGCCCCGCGCACTTACGTCCATCACGAGGTTGTAGTCGTCCATGGTGCTGTCCATGAGCCGGTTCGCCTGGCTGACGCCGGCGTTGTTCACGAGGATGTCGACTGTCCCGAACGTTTCGAGGATGTCCTTCACCACTTGCTCGCAACGCGCCGCGTCGCGCACATCGCATGCAAAGCCCCGATGCTGCTTGCCAACAGCCGTGGCCGCCGCACTGGCGGCATCCTCGTTCAGGTCGATCATGGCCACGCGCGCGCCTTGCTCGGAGAACAGCTTCGCCGTGGCAAAGCCGATTCCTTTCATGGAAGCGCAGCCCGTCACAATGGCCACCTTGTCTTTTAATAGCATTGCCTGTCTCCGGTAATGAAGAACTGCCTGGGTCCTACACCGTCAGCACGACGGAGCCGACCGTCCTGCCCGCCACAATGTCCGTATGCGCCTTGGCCGCGTCCTTCAACGGATACGCATTGCCGACCTTCACGCGCAGCGTGCCGTCCTGGATCAATCCGAACAACGCGGTGGCGCCCTCGCGAAAATCGGCGGCGTCCGCGGTGTACTGGGTCACGGTCGGTCGCGTGATGAAGAGCGAACCCTTGCTGCGCAGATGCATCAGCGAGACCGGTCCCGGATCGCCGGATGGCCAGCCAAACGACGCGATCAGGCCGAAACGGCTGGCACAATCGAGCGAACCCTCGAAGGTTTCCCGGCCGATGCTTTCATAAACGACCGCAACGCCCTTGCCGCCGGTCACCTCGCGCACCTTGTCGACGAAACTTTCCTGCGGGATCACCACCGCGTGAGGACAACCGAATTCACGCAGCACATCGGCCTTTTCCTGCGAGTTGACCGTACCGATCACCGTCGCGCCGAGATGGGTCAGCCACTGCGTCAGCATCAGGCCAACACCTCCGGCTGCCGCGTGCACGAGCACCGCATCTCCTCGTTTGATGGTGCGCAGCCGCGTCGACAAGTACCACGCCGTCAGGCCGCGAAACAATGCGCCGGCGGCAAGATCAGGCGCGAGCGTTTGATCCGGCAGGCGGAAAATACGTTCGCCCGGCACCACGCGTTCTTCGCCATAACTGCCCGCCGTGAAATACATGTAAGCGACCCGATCGCCTTGTTTCACATGCTTCACGTTCAAGCCCGTCTCCTCCACAATGCCGACGGCTGCAAAACCCAGGCCGGTCGGCAAGGTGGCAGGCATCTCGCCCGCACGGATCTGGGTATCGATGTAATCCACGCCGATCGCTTCATGGCGCACGCGCACTTCATCGGCTCCCACTGCCTGCGCCGGTTCCTGAACCCAGCGCATGACATCGGGCGCACCGGTTTGCTCGACGACGAATCGTCCGTATGTTCTGCTCATTCATGCACTCCAGACGGTATGACTACGGTTTAACGGGTTGCTTATTGAGCGGTCCAGCCGCCATCCACCAGCAGCGACGCGCCCGTGACCATCGCTGCGGCGGGCGATGCGAGATAGACTGCCGCCGCCGCGATATCGCGTACGTCCGCCATGTGCCCCAGCGGAATTTTCGACACCAGGAACTCACGTTTCTCCGGCGTATCCACGATGCTGCGCACCAACGCCGTATCGACAAAGGTCGGCCCGATGCTGTTGACGCGAATGCGCTGCGGTGCAAGCTCGATCGCCATGGCTTTGGTCAAGCCTTCCACCGCGTGCTTCGTCATGCAGTAGGCCGTGCGGTTGGGCGAGCCTATATGTCCCATCTGCGAAGAGATATTGATGACAGCGCCACCCCGAACGCTTCGCCCTTCATCGCGCAACATGCGCCGCACCGCGGCCTGAGCGACAACGAAGTACGCCTTCACATTCAGGTCGAGGACCACGTCGAGGTGGTCGTCGGTGACATCGACAAACGGCTCCGGAATGTTGGTACCTGCGTTATTCACGAGGATGTCCAGGGCAGGCAGTGCATCGATCACCGCGCGGATCGCGGCGGAGTCGGTGACGTCGCAGACGTGTACATGGGCGCGGCCGCCGCGGCTCGCGATCTGCGCGGCGACTTCTTCGAGTTGGCCGCGCGTGCGCGCCACCAGTACGACTTCGGCACCGGCATCGGCGAGCGCCTGCGCAATTGCCGCGCCAATGCCGCGCCCCGCACCGGTCACGAGCGCGACACGCTGGTCGATCCTGAACTGCTGCATGGTCGGGTTTTCGGCTGGTCGAGTTGTCATGAAAATCTCTGCTGAGTAGAAGAATGATCAGGCTTTATCGGATCACGAAGGGATCGGGTGTTTCCTTGGCAGTGCTGATCCATACGCTCTTCGTCTGCAGGTATTCGCGGATTGCGTCCATGCCGTTTTCACGGCCGATGCCAGAACGCTTGTAGCCGCCGAATGGCGACATGTAGCTGACCGCGCGGTACATGTTCACCCACACCATGCCGACCTTCAGCCGCTTGGGAAATTCGAGTGCACGGCGCAGGTCCGAGGTCCAGACACCAGCGGCAAGTCCGTAAAGACTGTCGTTGGCGATTGCCGCGGCCTCGTCGTCATCCTTGAAACGAATGCAGCTGAGTACCGGCCCGAATACCTCTTCCTGCGCGATGCGCATGTCGTTGCGCACCTCCGAGAAAATGGTCGGTTCAACGAAGAGTCCCGCACCGCATTCCGGGCGCGTGGACGCATTGCCGCCCAGCCGGCATTGAGCGCCCTCGCTGCGGGCAATATCGATGTATTCCAGGATCTTCTTGTATTGCGGCGGAGTGGTGACCGGCCCCACCTGTGTCGCACGATCCGACGGATCGCCCATGCGCGCGCTGCTGGCAAATGCAACAAGCCGCTCGACGAATTCGTCGTAGATGCTGTCGTGCACCAGCAAGCGCGAACCCGCCACACAGGTCTGGCCCGTGGCCGCGAATATGCCCGAGATGGCGCCCTTCACGGCGTCGTCGAGATTCGCATCTGCGAAGACAATGTTCGCCGACTTGCCGCCCAGTTCCAGCGTGACATGCTTGAAGTCCCGGGCCGCCGCTTCGTAGATCTTCTGGCCGCCGAACTCGCTGCCGGTGAAAGCGATCTTCGCCACTTTCCTATGCTCGACGAGCGGCGCCCCGACTTCCGCGCCGTAGCCTGTCACCACGTTGAGCACGCCCGGGGGAAAGCCGGCTTCTTCAAAGAGCTTCGCCATTTCAAGCGCCGACGCCGACGTGTACTCGGACGGCTTCAGAACGAAGGTATTGCCTGCCGCGAGGCCCGGTGCAAGTTTGTTGACCGCCAGCAGCAGCGGAGAATTCCAGGCCGTGATCGCCACGCACACGCCAAGCGGTTCGTGCGACGTGTAGTTGAATGTGTCGGACTTGTCGATCGGCAGAACAGCACCTTCTATCTTGTCGGCCAGGCCGCCGAAGTAGCGGAAGTATTCGGGCAGATAGCCGGTTTGCGCCCGCATCTCCGTGATCAGTTTGCCGTTGTCGCGTACTTCGATCCGCGCCAGCTTGTCGGCGTCTCGCGCAATGAGATCCGCCAGCCGATGCAGCAGCAAGCCGCGCGCACTCGCTTTCATGGCCGGCCACGCCCCTGAATTGAATGCCTCGTCGGCCGCTTCCACCGCCCGCTGCGCGTCAACCTTGCCGCCGCGTGGCAGCGTGGCCCAGGCTTGCATCGTGTAGGGATCGACCGTGTCGAAGGTCTCGCCGCTTGCTGCATCCACCCACTCTCCACCGATATACATCCGGTAACGCTCGAGTCCCGCCACTGCTGTTGTTGTCATGGTCATGCTCGCTACTCCTGACTGGAAGGCCATTGTCAGATCACGCCCAGATCGGTCAGCACCTGCAAATCTTCATCGGTCAGATTGAGGTACTTTGCATAGATCTCGGCGTTGTCTGCGCCCAGTGCACGACCGGCGTGCCTGAACGTGGCCGGGGTTTCGGACATCCGCGGTACGGCGGCGGGCACGGTCAGCGGACCCACGCGCGGATCGTCTACCTTCAGCAGATTGCCGCGCGCCGCATACTGCGGATCCTCGAATATCTCGCGAATCGAGTAAATCTGCGCGCACGGCACGCCGCCTCCACGTGTCCTGTCGATCACTTCTTGCAACGTGCATCCCGCCATCCACTCGGCGACAAGCGCATTGACCCGGTCGCGATTCGCCACGCGGATAACGCTTGTCCTGAGCTCTTCGTACAGTTCAGGACGGCCCATGACGACGGTCAACCGCTCGAACATCTTGTCGTTGGTACAGGCAAGGGCAACCCATTCTCCCGTGCCCGTCTGATAGTGGCTATGCGGTACGACGTTGACCGTGTCCGCCCCCATGCGACCGCGCACGGAACCGTATTTGGCGAACGCAGGCGCGATCTCGTCGAGCAGGCGGAACACCGATTCATACAGACCGATATCGATGAATTGCCCCCTGCCGCTCTGGTCGCGGGCACGCAACGCGGTCAGCACGCCGATGGCGCCCCACATGCCCGAGATATAGTCGGCCATTGAGGTCGAACCGGGGACGACTGGCGGTCCGTCGGACTCTCCGGCGAGATAGGAAAGTCCCGCGAATGCGTGAGCAATGCGCGCAAAACCCGGCTCTTCCCGTTTCGGGCCCGTCTGTCCATACGCACTGATGCGCAGCATGATCAGGCCGGGATTGATTTCGCGTAGTGCCTCGAAGCCGAGTCCCCAGCGTTCCAGTGTTCCAGGACGAAAATTCTCAAGCACGATATCCGACTGCGCGACGAGCTTGCGGAATACATCGGCACCTTCGGGCTTACGAAGATCGAGTGTGATGGTCTTCTTGTTCCTCGACTCGCTCAACCATACGAGGCTGTCGCCGCATTCGGTGATGGTGCCGAACTGACGCAGCGCGTCCCCCGTCTTCGGCTGTTCGATCTTGATGACCTCAGCACCGAAATCCGCAAGAATGGTGCCGCAAAAAGGAGCCGCAACGAAGGTCGCTATGTCCAGGACCTTGAGGTCGCGAAGCGCTGCCGGCGCGCTGGTGCGATCGTCCACGGGATGCGCTGCTGCTGACTTGTCCAATGCCATCGTTTGTCCTTGTCCTTTAACGGTTCGAAGACTTGCCACTCCAATGGACACAGACTTTACGACCGGGATTTGGGCCCGACAAACGCATTTATCTTCATTATTATGCGTTCCAACCGCATAATGAAATGGCTTTCCCAAGGAGCTCGAATGCGTTTCAAACCCAGACTGCAAGCGGCTTCCCGAGAGATTAAGAAGCGTGCCTGATGTAACATTCGGCTTTCAGTGATCCAAAGCAAACGGGTGGCGCAAGCCGTTGGCGTGCGAGGAATAAGGGTAAATCTGTAGTGTGCGCAGAGGCCCACACTTTCTGGGCAATCGCGCTTATTATGCGGTTTTCCCGACCCTCCCTCCGGTGTCGAATGAAGCCCTCCATCAAGCCGCTCAAGAACATCAACCTGAAACTGCTGCAGACTTTTATCCTGGTCGGCGAGCATGGCAGCTTTCGTATCGCAGCGGAAAAATCCTTCAAGTCACAGTCCGCAATCAGCTCTCAGATCCGACAACTGGAACTTCAGCTCGGTGTCGACCTGTTTCACCGGACGACGCGCAGCGTGCGTCTGACCGACGAAGGCGAGGAATTGCTGCAGTGCGCACAACGGGCGCTGCTGGAAGTCGATTCGGGCTTGCGCAAGATTCAGGAACTCGCCGACATCCGGCGCGGACGTGTATCGCTTTCGTGTTCACCTACCATCGCCGAAACGCGCCTTGCCCTGGTGCTCGCCGAGTTCGAGCGGGAGTATCCGGGGGTCGATATCTTTGTGCGCGAGCTGACCTCGGAAGCGCTCTTTGACAGCGTCCGCAAGCGGGAGGTCGACTTCGGCATCGGCCCCGTTGTAAATGTTCCTGAATTTCATTTCGAGCCCGTGCTGACCGACGCGTTCTATGCGCTCGTACCTAAACGCTTCATCACGACGAGCCGCAAAACCATCGACCTCGCCACGCTCACCAACATGCCGCTGCTGGTGCTCAACCGTGCCACGGCCTTACGCTCGATGCTCGAAGAGATCATGTCCGAGCGCCATCTTTCGTTCACCACCCGTTATCAGTTCACGCAGGCGCAGACCCTGATTTCGATGGCCAATGCGGGCCTCGGCGCCGCGATCCTGCCGGAGATCGCACTGCCTGCCGAACTTGATCCCACCACCTATGTGCTGCGCATCGTCAACCCGCCGCTAGCGCGGCAGATCGCTGTCATCACCACGCGCGGCCGAAGCTTGTCGCCCGCTTCAGAGCGGCTCGTTCAACTGCTCAAGCAACTGATTGGCGGCCCGGTCACGGCAAAGCCGGCTTATGCACTGGATTGAATCTGATGGGGATTAAGCGGATAAACCGCATAATCAACGCAATAACCTCGTTTGTCCGCAGGCTGCTCTCAGCTTAAAGTCACCCGACACGATTCGGCTCGCATCCGGCGGGTACGCGACTTTCATAAGCGAGGAACGGCACCATGGCAGGCAAGGAACGCCGCGGCAATTTCTTCGAAGACTTCCATCTTGACCAAGTCATCCGGCATGGCACGCCGCGCACCATCACCGAGGGTGACGCGTCCATATACATCGCGCTCACAGGCAGCCGCGCCATCACGCACTCATCGGCAACGGCCGCGCAAAAGCTCGGTTTCACCAGCCGTCCTATCGACGACCTGCTCGTGTTCAACATCGCTTTCGGCAAAACCGTTCCCGACATTTCGATGAACGCAATCGCGAACCTGGGTTATGCGGAAACACGTTTTTTGTGCCCGGTGTATGCCGGCAATACGCTCCACTGCGAGAGCGTGGTGATCGGTTTGAAAGAGAATGCGAGCGGCAAGAGCGGGGTGGTGTATGTCCGCTCCACTGCATACCGCGAGGACGATCATCCGGTCATAAGCTGGGTGCGATGGGTGATGGTGCATAAGCGGGTGCACAAGGGGTTGCACCCGGAAACTCGCTCAACCACCGACGGCACGTCGCGTAAGCCGACCCGCGAGACATCTGCAAAAGAGCGTCACGTACCGACGCTGTCGGCATTTGTTCCCACTGACAAGCTGCTGCCGCATGCGCGCCTGCGCTCAAGCGAGGCGCTGCAGGAACTCGGCGAGACGACCGGGTCTCTCGACTTCTGGGAGGACTACGCGGTAGGCGAACGTATCAATCATCCGTTGGGTGCGACCGTCGAGGAGGCGGAGCACATGCTTGCCACGCGACTGTATCAGAACAATGCACGCCCTCACTTCGACGCCCTGGCCATGACGGACACACGCATGGGTCGCCGGCTGGTCTATGGCGGCCACGTCATCTCCGTTTGCCGCGCGCTCGCTTACGACGGGCTCGAAAACGTACTGTCCATTCTCGCGATCAACGCCGGCACCCACGTCGCGGCGACCGTCGCCGGCGATACGTTGTACGCCTATTCTGAAGTCATCGACAAATGGAAGCTGCCCGGACGCACCGACGTTGCTGCGCTTCGCCTGCGCCTGATCGGTCTGAAGAACACAACGCCTTCGAGCGTCGAGCGAGCGCTTCTGGAAGTCGACGGCGTGCCGGTTTATCACCCCAGCGTGGTCCTGGATCTGGACTACACCGTGCTGCTGCCACGCGGGCAAGCTGCGCGCGCACGCCATCTTTGAGACATCGCCCCGGTCAACGGCCTGGGACGATGTGCCTGGCTTTACTGCACCGTCCATCCACCATCCACCGGCATGGCTGCGCCTCGAATCTGCCCCGCTGCTTCGGAGCACAGGAACACGACCAACGCGCCAATTTGCGCAGCCGTCTGGAATTGGCCTGTGGGAATCTTCTCCGCGATCATGAGCTCCTGCGCCCGTTCCTTCGATATCCCGTCGCGCTCGGCCCAGTCGTCGATTTGTTTCTGCACCAGCGGCGTCAGGATCATGCCGGGACAGATTGCATTACACGTGATGCCGGTTCGCGCGGTCTCGAGCGCCACCACTTTTGTCAGCCCGATCACGCCATGTTTTGCCGCTGCATACGCAGACTTCGTCACTGACGCCACCAGCGCATGCGCCGATGCAATATTCACTATGCGGCCCCAGTTGCGCGCTTTCATCTGCGGCAGTACGGCCTTGATCGAATGAAAATTCGACGATAGATTGGTCGCGAGAATGGCGTCCCACTTCTCGTCGGGAAAGTCGTCGACAGGCGCCGTGAACTGGATGCCCGCATTGTTCACCAGGATATCCACCTGTCCCAGTTCACGCGTGCATTGCGCAATCAGTTCGCGGACCTCCGCGGGCTTGGCCATATTGGCCGCGCTATAAGCGACACGGCAACCAAACTCCGCGGCGAGGGCTACGCGTTGAGACTCGACGTCGCGGGCGTCGCCAAAGCCGTTGAGCATGACATCGGCACCGGCTTGAGCCAGGCATCGCGCGATGCCCAGACCAATTCCACTGGTCGAGCCCGTCACGATTGCAACCTTGTTTTTCAGCGTATTCATAAGGAGTATGGAGTAAAAACGTGAGCGGGCAGTCGCGCTTGCGCCATTCAGGCAGCCTGCGTGTTGATCCTCTTCTTGCCTGCGTCGATGATCGTCTGCAACCTGCCCTCGAAGAACGGTGCGGGACGCAGCATGCGTGATTCCTGATGCAGGATCAAAGGCATCAGTTTCTTCAGATAGTCCCGCCAGTCAGGGTCGGCGACCATCTGGGCGCGCAGCGCCACCCGCTGGTTGATGTCGTCGAATGCCCACAAGTGCACGATCAGGTTCAACGTGCCGATATCCGATGAGTAATACCCCACCATGGCGGGAAGATGGCGCGCCTGGATTGCCATGCCCTCTTCCTCGTAAAGCTTCAGGAAATCAGGCGTTTTCCCCGGGATGATCGTATAGATTCTTTCCTCGACAAACATGATTTACATCTCCTATAGGTAGTACTAAGCATATTTAAATCGATCGAATAAATACTTTGATGGTGTGGCTTTCAGAACGCCCGGCTAAGCTCAGGCATGCTCGGACACGTTAACGCGAATCTCGGACGGACCGCGCCGCCCGTCTTCCAGAATCATTTGCGACGCCTTTTCCGCAATCATGATGGTGGGCGCGTTGGTGTTGCCGGACGTGATGCTGGGCATGATCGAGGCGTCGACCACGCGGAGGTTGTCAATGCCATGCACGCGCAAGCGGTCGTCCACCACGGCCATGGGGTCGCTTCCCATCTTGCAGCTTCCGACCGGGTGGTACATGGGCTGCGCATTGGCACGCAGATACGCCATCAGCTGCTCATCCGAACTGACGCCGGGACCTGGCACCGTCTCCCTCACGACATGACTGGAAAACGGCTCGGCTGCAAATACCTTGCGCATCCACCGCACGCCGGCCATCAGGACCCGGCAATCGGTCTGCGCCGTCAGGTAGTTGAACAATATTTGCGGCGGCGCCATCGGGTCCGGCGAATCGAGCCAGAGACGCCCGCGCGATTCCGGCCTGCTCTGACTGCACGACGCCGTGACCGCAGGTATGTTCTCGGCCGAAATCGTGCCGTCCTTGCGCACGAGAATGCTGAAAGGGCGAAACTGCATCTGCAGGTCAGGACGGCCCTGGCGAGCGTCCGAGCGAAGATACGCGCCGACCTGCGCTGCAGCGCTTGTCAATAAGCCTTGACGCGTCGCCATGTAGTGCAGCACGTGGGGCAGGAGCCGCAGGTTCGACGAGATTTTCCGGTTGATTGAAAACTCAGGCGACACCTGCGCGAGGTAATGCACATAGGTGTGGTCATGAAGGTTTTCACCCACACCGGGCAGGTCGTGCACAACGTTGATACCCAGCGAACGCAAGTGCTCGGCCGGTCCGATGCCGGAGAGCATGAGAAGCTGAGGCGAGTTGATCGCTCCGCCCGACAAAATGACTTCGCGTGCGCTCGCTTCCCTGACGGCGCCATCGGCCATGAAGCGGACCCCGGTCGCGCGGCGTCCCTCGGTAAGCACACACTGCACGCGTGCGTTCACGCAGATCTCAAGATTAGGGCGCTTCTTGACCGGATTGAGGAACGCGGTGGCTGCGGATTCACGCACGCCCGAGCGAAGGTTCAATTGCAGATAACCGATACCTTCGTGCGTCGCGCCACTGAAGTCGCGATTCAGCTCAATGCCGATCCGTTGCCCGGATTCCACGAACGCCCGCGACGCCGCATGCGGCGATTTCAGGTTTTCCACGCTCAGCTCGCCGGTGCTGCCGTGAAAAGCACTGCTGCCGCCTTCGTAACTTTCGCTTTTCTTGTAGAGCGGCAGCACGTCGGACCAGCCCCAGCCGCGATTGCCCAGATCGCGCCAGTGGTCGTAGTCGTCCGGGTGGCCACGCATGTAGACAAGGCCGTTGATGGAGCTTGAACCGCCGAGTGTTTTGCCGCGTGGGCAAGCAAGCACGCGATTATTAAGGCCCGGTTCCTTGCAGGTGGAATATCGCCAGTTCACCTTCGGGTCGGAGATCAGTCGCGTCATGCCGGCGGGAATCCGTATCCATAATTTGTCGTCGGCGGGACCTGCCTCCAGCAGCAGCACGCGGGTAGCGGGATCGGCGGATAACCGGTTCGCCAGCACACATCCCGCAGACCCCGCACCGACAACGATGTAATCGTATTGTGTAGTCGTAGCCATCTCGCCTGCCGCGCCCCTTCTTTATCGATCAAACAGAATGTTCACCCGAATGTCCGTACTTTACGCACGGACACGTGCGCCTACTATCGCATTAGTCTTGACGATTCTTCGGCTTAGCCGATCAATCGTGCAGCATGGATTCATTGCGCGGTCCAGCCTCCATCGGTCAAAAGACACGTGCCGGTGATCATCGCGGCGGCCGGCGACGCCAGATAAATTGCTGCGCTCGCCACGTCTTCCACGCAGCCCAGACGCCCGAGCGGTATGCGCGAGACAAGCGCCGCATGCTTCTCGCGCGTGCCCACGATACGGCGTATCAAAGGGGTATCGATAAAGGTCGGTGCAATGCTGTTGACGCGGATGTTGCAGTGCGCAAGCTCGACGGCCATGGCTTTCGTCAAGCCTTCGACCGCATGCTTGGTCATACAGTAAGCGCTGCGCTCGGGCGCGCCGACATGCCCCATCTGCGACGAGATATTGATGACGCTGCGTCCTGCGGAGCGGGTCGAGTCGCTCTCCAGCATCTTTCTGACCGCCGCCTGGGCAACGACGAAATACGAGCGTACGTTCAGCGTGAGCATGGTCTCGAGGTTGTCCGCGGAGGCATCGACGAAGGGCCCCGGAAAATTGGTACCAGCGTTGTTGACCGCGATATCGAGCGCCGGCAGGCCGCCGATCAATGCGCGCATCGCCTGGCTGCTGGTGACGTCGCATGGCGCCACGACCATGCGCCCCGATCCAGCCTTGCGTGCCTGTTCAGCGACGTATTCGAGCTTCGAGCGTGTCCGCGCCACGAGTATCACGTCCGCGCCCGCACCCGCGAACGCCACTGCAATCGCGGCGCCTATCCCCTCGCCCGCGCCCGTCACGAGCGCCACTTTGCCGTCCAGCCGAAATTGCTGCATGTAGTCCTCGCAGTGGTCCAGACGTTTTTTTTATGCGGCGCGTGCACGGCTGAGAATCCTCGCGGCCCGTTCGATAACCGGTGCATCGACCATCTTGCCGTCGAGTGAAAATGCGCCCGCGCCGCTCTCTGCTCGATCCACGATGCGCGACGCCCACTCCACCTCGGCGTCCGAGGGAGAAAACCAGCTGTTCACATCGGCCACTTGCGCGGGATGAATGCAGAGCTTGCCGCCAAAGCCGACGCGCCTCGCGTGTTCGCAGGCGCGCTGCAAGGTATCGGGCTCGTGAATGGAGAGTGCCGGACCGTCAACGGGCGTGCCGATATTCGCAAGCCTCGAGGCAAGCACGAGCTGAGATCGATAGAACAATAGTTCCTCACCATCGCCTTGCAAGTTCAGGTCGAGACAAAAATCGACCGTCCCGAAGAGCAGCCGCGCTGTCTGAGGGTGGCCGGCTATGCTCTTTGCATTCGCAATACCCGCAGCGGTTTCGATGATCGGCAAGAGCGGTTTGGGTGCATGCAAGGCGCTTTGTACGGCATCGAGTTCCTGCCTGCCCTCGGCTTTCGGCAATACGATACCGGTCACGCCCGTCGACGCGCATAACGCCATGTCCTGCGTGAACCATGCGGTGTCCACGGTGTTCACTCGTAATAGCGCCTGGCCGCCCGCATCGAAGAACAGACGGGCAGCGTCGCGAGCATCGTCCTTCGCCTCGGCGGACACGGCATCTTCCAGATCGATGATGACCGCATCCGCGCCGGACGCAACCGCCTTGGCGAAACGCGCTGGATGAGTCGCGGGAACGAAGAGATAGGAGCGGGTCAACGCGGCGTCCATGGTCTGGCGGCTCGAAAATAGAATGAAGACATCAGAACGCAATCAACGGCGAACCGTCGGGTCCGCCTGCGGACCGGCGACAATGCCGGCATCGTGAAGCTTGCCAACGGCGGCGCCATCCAGGCCGAGCACGCTGCTCAGCACCTCGTCGGTATGCTGCCCAAGCAGAGCCGCGGGCCGCAGTTCACCACGCGTCAACCCTTCGGCGCGCACCGGCGTGCCGGTGGCCCAATGATCACCCACGCCCTCCGTGCGAATGCGCTGATATAACGGGTTGTTTGCGCCAACGCGCCCGTCCTCCCGCAACAGTTCCCGCACGTTGCGATAGGGCCCCCAGCAGACGCGCTGCGCATCGAAACGCTGCGCGATCTCCTCATAGGAACGCGCGGCGAACCACGGCTCCATGAGTGCCGCGATAGCTTCGCGCGCTTCGTATCGATGCGACTCGTCGGTCAGGTCATGGCCCAGCCGCGCGGAAAGTTCTGCGATCGCCTCGCCGAGTTCGCATGCGCCCACAAGGGCTTTCCACTGTCCCGCCGAGATCCCGGCAACCATCACGCGCTTGCCGTCGCGCGTTACGAAGTCCCGCCCGAAGGCACCGTAGATGAAGTTACCGATAGGCTCGCGCTCGCGCTCCAGCACTTCGGCTTCGGTCATGATGCCGAGATGAGAAAGCATCGAGAATGCAACGTCAGAGAGGGCGAGCTTGAGCTCCGCACCGGTGCCCGTCGCGCGGCGCGCCATCACGGCACACGTCACCGCCAACGCCGCCTGATACGCGCAGCACGCATCCCAGGCGGGGAACGCGCTGTTCACCGGCGTCTCGTGCGTGCTGGACACCGGAGCTTCACCCAGACCCTGCACGAACGGATAGCCCGTTGCGCAGTTCACCGTATAGTCCACCGCCGTTGAACCGTCGAAGTTACCTTGTATGGTACAACTGATCAAATCTTCGCGAAGCGCCGCGAGATTTGCATGACTGAGCCATGGGACACCCACGTTGGTCAGCAGGATTCCGCCCCCGTCGCCGGGCGCCGTGACCAGTTGCTGAACGAGTTCGCGGCCGCGAGGTTGGTGGATATCGATTGCAATGGACCTCTTTTCCTTGTTGAGACCGGTCCAGTAGAGGCTGCGTCCCGAGGGCGCCAACGGCATGCGCGCATAGTCGATACCGCCACCGATCATGTCGATCCTGATCACGTCCGCGCCGAACTGCGACAGCGTCAGCCCTGCAAGCGGCGCTGCAATAAATGCAGAACTTTCGATTACCCGGACTTTGTCGAGAAAGGGATAGCTCATGATCGGAAGTCTGCCGTCCCGACCGTCGCGGTCGCTTCCATTGTGACGAACCCCTCAGCGTCCCGGGTCCAGAGATGCGCGCCCGTGCCGTCAGTCGCGGGCTTTCCGCACAGCATGACAGGAGCGCCATCCATGAGTGGCCGGATGCCCCGAAACTCAAAGCTGGATAGGGGCTGTCGAAGATGGTGTTGCGCGAAACCGGCGAGCAAGGTCGCAACCAGTGGGCCTTGCACGACCAGACCCGCATAACCTTCCTGGCGGATCGCGTAGTCGCGATCGTAATGAATACGATGGCCGTTGAACGTCAGCGCGCTATAGCGGAACAGTAAGCGGGGGTCGGGAGTGAAACTGCGGGTCCAGTCGTGGTTGGCCGGCGCCTTCTTCGGTTGAGAGGCCGCGGGCGATCCCCCCTCTGAGCCGCGGTACACAATATCCTGCTGCTCTTCGATCAGCAGCACGTTTTCGCGTGTATGCCGGTGCTTTACCGTGACGAATACGAGCGGCCCGGACGTGCCGGCCGCTTCGCGAATAGCGCTCACGGTCGAGGTCCGCGTCAGCGTGTCTCCGATCACCGGCGAGTCCCGGAAGATCAGTTTTCCGCCCGCCCACATGCGGCGCGGCAACTTGACCGGCGGCAAGAACCCTCCCTTGCGCGGATGGCCGTCGTCGCCTAGAGCATCCTGCGCCGCGGGCGACCAGAAGTACATCCAGTGCCACAGCGGCGGCAAGATCCTGTCGCGCAGTGTGCCGGGAATGTCGGCTGAAAGCGTGGCCGCCGCCGCATTGAAACGAACTGGGTCCAGCGTATCGGTCAGTACTTCGGTGTTCCCGATCCAGCCGTTCAATGAATCGTCGGTCATGTCTGCTTGCCTTGTTCGCATCCGCTATGCGAACAAGATTAAGGGGGGGACATGGGCCTGACAAACAAAATTATCTTGCGGATTATGCTGTTTTTCAACAATGCCGGATGCTGCCGCGTTCCTGACCGCGTTTCTAACCTTTTCTAACCTTGACTAACCGGCCCAGCAATCTGACAACGCGCACTCAACCGCTCAACTCGCTCAATTCCCTCGACTCCCGATTACGATGCGTGGCTTGGCTGTTGCTCAATCACCCCGAACCATCCCATGCCGCGATAGGTTTCATAGCCCGGTGTCAGCGCGTATCCGACCAGCGAGCCGCGAGTCGTACGGAAGGTTCCCGTGTCTGCGGCACCCGTCGGCAGGTCGAAACGGACACCCTCGCGACCCGCTTTGGCGGAGTCGGCAATCACCCGGCCACTGCCGTCGACGATCATGCAACGGGTTCGCGCCCGTTCTTCGCCGATCAACCTGACGCCATTCACCACAGCCGACGCCTGCTTGGCCCAGTCGAAAAATACGGCCAGCACGCCGACGACCTTTCCATCACTCGCACCGCCCTGCCGAACCGCCGTCGCATAGGTGGCAACCTGCGCGCCGTTCAACTCAGTGACCGTGTCGATATTAGCCGCCGCGTAATCATCGCCCGAGCGCGTGCGAAGCGCCGCGGTGAACCACTCGTGCTGGGCTGCGTTCGTTGTGCCGGCGACTGGAAATTGCGAAGATCGCCCGTTCGCAATGACACGGCCCTGGAGGTCCAGCGCCCAGATGTCGAGGTAGACGGTATAGCTGTCGAGGATGACCGACAGTCGCTTGGATGCATGTTCGGCGGCGGCCGCGGAGTCGGCCGTCATGCAATCGACAATCGCTGCATCGGTTGCCCACCAGCGCACATCGCACGACCGCTCGTAGAGGTTCCGGTCAATCACGTCGATCATATTCAGTGCAAGGTCAGTGAGCCGCTGGCCTTGCTGTCGCTCCAGCTCGGTCACCATGCGCTCGCTGAGCGTGGTCAATTCCTTGCCGAGTTCGCCGGTGAGTTGTCCGATCCGGGCGGACACGTTCTTCACCTGATTCGCCACAACGGCAAAACCCCGGCCCGCTTCTCCGGCGCGGGCTGCTTCGATCAGCGCATTGATCGCGAGATAAGTCGCCTCCCGGTTAATCAGGTCGATATCCGCGATTTTATCGCTGGATATCCTGCGCACTTCGCTGGTCAACTCAGCGATGACCGCGCCTTCCGACGGTTGAGGGCGTTTTTCCGGCACTATGGACATGTCTATGGATCCCCGTTGAATTACGCTGCGGCCGCCAGGTGGCTCCCCCTTGGCGCGAACAAGTCATCAGGGTTAACGGTATGTCCCCCTGCAAACTTGAGGGCCAAACGTGGATTGAGTTGGGCCTGTCCGGTTGTGTCTGCGCGCTTTAGCTCGACTAAGCATAAAGCGAGACGAGTAATTCTTCTTGATCGCCAAAATCATCAGCGATTTCGTGCACGTCACGGCGACGTAGAAAGACCGTCCGAGGGGAACGTCCCGTCCAGCATGCTGGAACTGCCTGGGTATCGTGAGGTGATCGTGAGGTGATCGTGAGGTGAAAAAGACGCCGGAGCGAACTCCGGCGTAAAAGGTTCGGTGCCCGGGGGGAAACCGAACCTGAGAGACTAAAAAAATATAGGGACTCGATTTAGACGTAAGGGTGTCCTCAATATCTGGACTTTCCCGTAGGCCTGGCGTCCTGGCGAGCGTGTCGAATGGCACTGATCAACCCATGTCCATCGTTCAACGGTACTTGCCGAACGCCTCGCACTCGACCTGTGCATTGACCCGGAGGCTCCCTCCAAATTTCCGGGCCAACTGGAAATGAGGTGGCAGGCCGTGCCGGTCCTGATACGGATCAGCGGCGCCGTGATCCTGGTCCGCAGACTGGCTACAGCGTCACGACGATCTTCCCGACCTGGCTGCCCGACTCCATGTAACGATGCGCCTCGGCGATCTCTTCAAATGCAAAGATGCGGTCGATGTTGGGTCTCAATGCGCCAACAGACAAGCCACGAGTGATGAACTCTTTTGCCCGTTCCAGCTTCTGCGGATCACCGGTAATTTCGAACAATTCGTAACCGCGCAACGTTAAGTGCTTGCCCAGCAGGTCCATCACCGGAACTGAAATGTCCCGCGTGTCGAGGGCGCCATACTGGAAAAATATACCTTGCCTGGAGAGAGCCCTGAGAAGGTTCGCCACATCCGGCCCGCCCACTGGATCAAAGGCGATACGCGCACCTTTCCCGTGGCTGATTTCCATCACCTGTCCCTGCAGGTCCTGATCGTTGCCTGCAAGCACATGCGCCGCTCCTGCGTCCAACAACGCCTGACGTTTCTGGCTGCTGCGGGTCAGCGCAACCGGCGTAGCGCCGACCATGTTGGCGATCTGAATTGCGGCTTGTCCAACGCTGCTGGACGCCGCCCCGATAAGTACAGTATCCCCTGCCTGCAGGTCGCCCATTTCGATCAGCGCGCCGTAGGCTGTGGTGAACATCATCCAGGTTGCGGCCGCTTCCTCAAAGGACAGGCCGGCGGGATTCTTCACCACCGCGTGCATAGGCGCATTCACCAACTCGCCATACAGGCCATATTCTGCGAAAGAGAAGGCCGGAATCACACTCACCGCGTCCCCAACCGCAACGTTGGTAACGCCCTCGCCTACCGATTCGACCACGCCGGCCGCTTCGTATCCCAAAGCCGCTGGGAAACGAGGCTCGATGACATACTGACCGGTTCGGTACATGACCTCGGCGCGATTGATACCAATGGCCTTGACGCGGATCTGGACCTCGTGTGCCTTCGGTGCCGATACCTCGACATCGTCAATCTGAAGCACTTCAGGACCGCCGACACGATGAAAACGGATCGCTCTGGACATAGTGGTTCGTCTCCCGTTCAGAATGAGTAGCGGCGCATACCGCCGTCTACGAGCAACACCGTGCCGGTAATGTACCGGGCGCGGGGCGAGACGAGAAACGTCACCGCATTGGCGACGTCCTGGGGTTCGCCAAAGTCTCCCAGTGCAATCTCGCGCTCGGCGAACTTGCGGCGCTCATCTCCGGGATAAAGCCGGCGGATCTGCGCAGTATCGATCAAGCCCGGTTGCACACAGTTGACCGTGACGCCGTACTGCCCCAGTTGCTCGGAAAGCCCCTTGGCCCATACGACCAGCCCTGCCTTGGCCACCATCGCGGCGTTGACCACCTCGGGTTCGAGATTGCCCGAGAGGTTAAGGATAGAGCCGCTACGACGCTCGATGAATTGCGGCAGCAACTTCTGCGTCAACTGCCGATGACGATCGAAATTCAGCGTCATGCCTTCGACCCATTGTTCCTCGGGCGCATCGATGTCCATGGGTCTGCTGCCGCCCGCGTTGTTGACCAGGATATCGACATGACCCAACCGGGACATCGCCGCGGCGGCAATACGCTCCGGCGCATCGGCAGCCATAAAGTCCTGAAGCAGGACTTCGGGCTTGACGCCCCCGGCCTCGACAATTTCATGACTCAAGCTCGCGAGCAACGCTTCATTGCGAGCCGTGACCAATATTTTCACGCCTTCGGCGGCAAGTGTTTTGGCAATTGCCCGGCCGAGACCCTGGCTTGCGCCTGTTACGAGCGCGGTCTTACCGCTAAGTTGCAGATCCATCGTGGCACTCCTTCATCGAATCGAGACGGGATGACCGGCTCAGGCGATCCACTCATGCAGGAGTCACCCGAGGCTGGCATCTGACGATGAGGTACTGTAGACCGTGGATTGCTTACGATATACGGCTATAGCCGTTACTGATTGTTATTGAAATGATAACAATCAATTCAGGCAGGATATTGACGCCCTATTAGTTCGGATAACCAATCGATAAACACCCGGACCTTGGTTGGCAGATGCGTTCTGCTCGGATACATGATCGAGACCGGCTTCGGAACGGTGGCAACATTCTGCAGGACCTCGATCAATTGACCTGAACTGATATAGGGCTGAAGGGACGGTCGAAGCCCCTGCAGCAAACCGAAACCTGCCAGACCGCACGACAGGAACGCTTCGGAGTCGTCGGTCTGGATACCGCTGTCGAGTTTCAACGTGACGCTTTCCCCGCCAGGACAGAACGCCCATTCCATCACCCTGCGATTACGTCCGCTGAAAAAATTCACCGCCTTGTGCCTGCGAAGATCGTCGAGCGTGTGCGGCACGCCGTGGCGGGAAAGATAGGCCGGCGAGCCGCACGTGACCATTGGGATCGCGCCTATTTTGCGTGCCACGATACTGGAATCCTTGTGCTCACCGAGCCGTACGGCACAGTCGACACCGCCGCTGATCAGATCGACCGGGTGGTCGCTCGCGCCGAGCACGAGATCGATTTGGGGGTACTTCTGCTGAAATGCCGGCAAGGCGGGGATGATGATCGCCTTGGCCAGGGTCACGGCTACGTCAAAGCGCAGACGTCCCTTCGGTAGAACCCTCTGCTGGGAGAAGCTCGCAAAAGTATCATTGACGCTTGCCAGAACCTCAAGGCAACGCTTGTAGAACTCCTCTCCCTCGGCCGTCGTGCTGACTTTGCGAGTGCTGCGATTAAGCAACCTGATTCCTAGTTCCTGTTCGAGTTGCTGGACCGCCTTCGAAACGGCGGGACGATGCAATTGCAACGCTTGCGCCGCGCTCGTAAAGCTGCCCCCTTCAACGATGTGCACATAAACCTGCATCGTTTGCAGACGATCCATATCGGCCCCCGATTGACTATGACGAGCGATCTTCGCACACTCGGCCCCGGGGAGGCCGCGCCGGACTCATAGGCATGGAACCGCCTGGCTTGCAACGATTCCTGCGTCAGGTTCCACCCCGAACACTCCAGCGGTGAATGCCGGCAGCACGATACGAAACTCCGTGCCCATCCCTGATTCGCTCGTCACGCTCAAAGATCCGCCATGTCGCTGGATAACGGCCTTGACGAATGCCAGGCCGAGTCCCAGGCCGTCTGCGACATCGCGATGGGTCTCCACCTGAAAAAACGGCTCGAATATTCGCGTCATGGCTTCGCCCGAGATGCCGATTCCCTCGTCGATCACATACAGTTCGAACGAGGCTGGCCCTGCCCTGGATATCCCGATCCGAATCGACGTATGTGACGGCGAATACTTGACAGCGTTGTCCAGCACGTTGACCACCGCCCGGATCAACATGTCGCTGCTGGCCATCACGAGCGTGTCGGCAATCTGCCCAATCGGTCCGATCAACTGGACTGACTTGCGCTCCGCCGTCGACCAGACCTGATCCATCGCTTCAACGGCCACGTCGTAGAGTGTAATAGGCGAGAACGCGTCCCGGTCAAGCTGCTCAGCACGCGACAGCTGCATGAAATCTTTCGCCACCCGCAGCGAATAATCGGCTTGCCGGCGTAGATCGGCCAGGAATTGCTGATCGCTTTGCGGCACGCTTTCCTGGCTTTCCGCCGCGCGTTCTTCGATGAGCGCCAGCATGGTTGTCAGCGGACTACGCAGATCGTGCGCGACGTGCCTTAACATCAACCGGTCATGCATCACGCCGTCCTTGACGTCTGAAATGTCGACGAGGCAAATCAAACGGAGCACGCGCTCTTCCGCAGCGGCCGGACTGAATGACATGTACGGTACGCATAGCAGTATGTGTTCACGGCCATCCAGATCGACCTCGTGACTGGTCGATTCCGTCGCCACGGAATACTCGCTGACCAATCGCTCGATTCTCAGCATCGGCGACGCAACCGGATTGGGCGAGTCGGCTCCGGCGGACGAATCCCACCCAGCCATCAACGCGGCCGCTTTCGCATTGCAGACCGTCACGCGGTCATTCACCGCGAGAAAAACGGGACACGGCAGGCGGTTGATCAGGTTCACGTACATCTTCTGCCACGACCGGATCTCGCGCATGGCGGTTTTGACATCGTTGAGCGAATCGCCGGTCTCCAGACCCGAGATCCAGTCCGACGCAGCGGGCTCCGTCGCGCCGATCGCTGTCGAGATCGCGCGTAATTTGCGGATCTCGCGCCGCAACACGTCGACCATCCTGGCAAGCCGATCCCACGCGTGGAACGCATAAATCAGGACGCAAACGATTGGCAAAAGGCCGATACTTAAGCAATAGTGGAACAGAGCGAGCAGCCCGATCGGGATGGCGAACAGCAGCGCGCCCCAGGCAACCGCCGCGGCATGCATTCGCCGGCCCTGAGTGAAGCTGCAGATCAGCACCATGACCAATGCCATGGCGACGTAAAACGGTACCGCTACAATCCCCGGCACTTCCCGGGCCAGGTTCCCGCTGACAAGGGATTCAGCAATCAACGCGTCGAGTTGCGCGCGCGACACGGTCTGCGCGTCAAGTGATGACGTCTGGAAGACGCCTTGGCCGCGCCAGACAGAATGACCGACGAACACAATCTTGCCGGCAAGGCTCGACGAGGGAATCCGGCCCCGCACGACATCGGCATAGGAATATTGCGGAATGTCCGCCACGCCCCGCAGCATCAGCAACACGGCGTTCGTCATGTGTTGGCTGACCGACTGGGCATAAGGTCGCAGATAACTTTCGAGCATGCCGGACGGCAAGACCTCGCCCCCTACACGGACCGCTTCCAAAGCGATGTGCCGTTCCAGGGTCGAACCGTTGGCGTGATTCGGAATGAAGCCGCTCACGACGCCGTAATGGCCCATCGTCACTTCGCCGTGACCAACCGCTGCCGCGTTCTTCTTCAGTTCCGCCTGCAATGGCGTTTTAAGATCGATGCCTACCCCATCCGTTCCCGCCGACCCCAGCAATACGACCCTGCCGTGTTTCGCCATCGCGTCTGTCAGGTCGATGGTGTCCGTGCGCGGCGTGATCATCAGATCCAGCGCGACGCTACCCGCATCGTGCAATCGGGTGATCAGTGGTGCGTAGGAATCAGCCAGGCCCGCGGCGCCGATCTCTCGCATCGAGGGTTCGTCAATGTTGACGACCACGACCTTGTTCGAAGCCGGATGAGCGAACAAGCGCGTCACGGTATCGAACAAAACCCGGTCAAGCGCGCCGGACATCGTGGCGCCGCCGGGATACCAGCTCAGGGCGGCGAGCACCAGCATCACTGCGGTGAAGACAATTTTGCGGATCCGCCGCTTGGACGAACCGCTGGTGGAAAATCGCGTGAGGGCCATAACGGTACCGCGTAATTGGTGGCTGATTGGTGAGCGACGTTCGTGCGAAACGAGATGGGAGATGCTTTTTCCCGCGATGCCAACGACACGCCGGCGGCCGGCGTGTCATTGGCTAAAGGATCAGATTGTTCGCACGCGCTCCAGCCTGTAACCGAAACTGTAGACGGTCGAGATCACAAGGCCGTTCCTCGAACACAACCCGAGTACATTGCGCAGTTTGCTGATATAGGTGGCCAGTGACGCATCGTATTTCCTGTCAATGGCTCCCCAGATTTGCTTGATGAGTGCGTCTTTTGTGACGATGCGCCCCAGATTGTGGAAGAGCTGCAGCGCAAGATCGAATTCCCGCACTGACAGGGCTATGTCGCGGGTCCCGCTGGCCTCGTCAATCTGCACGCTACGCGCGTCGACATCGAACGTGTAGTTCCCCACCCTCATCTGTTTGAGCCGATCAGCGTCGGGGTAGTATTTGCGTGCCTGAGCGTTGACGCGTGCCACCAGCTCGCGTTCCCGGGCCGGCTTGACGAGATAGTCGTCCGCCCCGCAGTTCAGGCCATGAACAATATCCTCCTCGCCGTCATGCTGGGTCAGCACAATAACCGGCAAGGTGTTCGACAGCGTTTTTCTCGTCCACCGCAGAACGCCGATGCCTGACGTGCCGGGTACATCCCAGTCGAGCACGAGCATGTCCAGGGGTTCGGACCGGATCAAGTCGATAAAGCTGTCGCCGTCGTGCCGGATAACACTGTCGTGGCCGGCTGCCTTGAGCCAGGTCGCCACGGTCTGGGCCTGTCCGACCGAGTCTTCGAGTATGCCAATGCGCATGACTCTCCCAATGTAGTCGCGTGATGCGTTAAATAAATCGGAAAACGAAAAATAGGGACGAACTGTGCGGAGCACAGTGTCCTGGCAGAAATTCCGCAACCACGCTGAATGCGGGGATTCGTGTTTAAAGAAGTAGCGATAACGACGCAGCCGGATACGGGGACGTATCCGGCGAGCGAAGTCGCATCCGCACGGCTGACCACGTGCGCAGCACAACGTTGGACTCTGCCCGCACGCCTGCGAGCCTTTTCTGCTTATTTTTCTGTTTGTTCATGAATCACACCCCGGTTCGCCCGAACCGCAATGCTTGCCGGTGAGCGAATCTTTGATATTTGGTCTGTTACTCGTCGCCGCATCAATTCCGCGGCGCTCATTTTTCTGTCGTCCTCTCAGGACGCATAGTGACTGCGCATGTCGCACGCCATGCTCTCGGAATCATCGCGGCGACCGGCAGACTCTACACAAGCAAAATGAAATATACATTACATAATAATTACATGCTTGAATTGGCGGCAACTATTCGTGGCAACAAACTGGGTCTGTCGTCACACGCATTTAATGTTTTCCTCCCGAGGGTCGTTCTGTGAAGGCGTCGTCATCTTTACTTTCGCATCAGGCGGCAATCCTTTTCCCGACAGACCTTCAAGGAGTCACCCGCTCATGTTGAGCCTTCACACGAACTCGGCTTCCCTGTCCATCCAGAACACTCTGGCGAATACGCGCTCGGCGCTGGACACCTCGATGACCCGCCTCGGCACGGGCTATCGCATCAACTCGGCAAAGGACGACGCTGCCGGCCTGCAGATCGCTACACGGCTCGCCGCGCAGACACGCGGCATGGCCGTCGCGATGCAGAACACGCAGAATGGCATGTCCATGCTGCAAACGGCCGATGGAGCGTTCAATGAAACCGGCAACATCCTGCTGCGAATGAAGGACCTTGCCACGCAGGCGGCCGATGCCTCGTCGACCGCCAAGGACAAGGACGCGATGCAGGCCGAATTCGACGCGCTCGGCGCCGAACTCGCGAACATCATGACGAACACGGCCTACGGCGGTGAAAAGCTGCTGGATGAAACTGGCAAGCTGAGCGGGGCAATGACGTTCCAGATCGGCGCAAGCGCCGGGGAAACGATGGAAGTGGACGTCGGCGAGCTGCTGACGGCGCTCGCCGAAAGCTTTGGGGAAGTCAGTGCGAACTATGGCGCCCCCGGCAACGCAGGCACGGAACTGGCCAACGGCGCAAACGCGATGATTGACACCATCAACGATGCGCTCGAGGCCGTCGGCGTGATGCGCTCGGCACTCGGCGCGTCGCAAAACCGCCTCGATCACATCAGTAACAACCTTGCGAATATGTCGAGCAATACGACCGACGCGCAAGGCCGCATCATGGACGTCGACTATGCGGCCGAAAGCGCCAACATGACCTCGAAGCAGATTCTCATGCAGGCAAGCACGTCGATGCTCAAGCAAAGCGGCAGCATGAGCCAGATGGTTCTGTCGCTCCTCCAATAACGTCTTTACGGCGTTACTGAACAGGGCCGATCCGCCCCGCGCGGATCGGCCCTGTTCTTGTGTCTTCTCGCGAATGCCTGTCGAGGCCACTCCCCCTTTTTTAGATTTTGTTAAGACTCTTCGCGCGCCCACGGCGCGACCCTGAGAATCACGGCTTCGTCGAGTTCATCGAGAAGCCCATCCGTGTCGAGATCAAATCAACTTTCCATCGGATCTTTCACATCCAGCCAACCGGTTGTGCTGGACCCGTGCACGCTCGGCAGGCCATTTCACCTGCTCGATGATTTCAATGGCCGCCTGGGCAGGCAAGTCGACCGTGTCCTGAGCAGCCGCTTCAACCGGCGGCGTGGCGCGGCATTCGCTGTCAGCGGCGTGAGCACTGCGTCTTGCGCTGCACCGTCCGGCGGAGCGGTCTGGCGCGGTATTGAATTGCCGACCGGAGGCGTCGCCGTCAAGATCGCGAGGCGCATGCTGCTCGCGATGCTCGATTGCCACTACGGCAACAAAGGCTCCACGCTATTCGACGATGCCACCCCGGAAACCGAAACCGAACATCGCTTCGGCGCGTTGATCAGCACGGCGCTGCTCGATGCGCTGATCACGTGCATCGAGCCGTCGCCCGACCTGACGCTGCTGACCAAGCCGGTAGCTCCGCCCGAGCGCGGCCGCCGTGTGATCCGCGTCGAGATACGGGAGCCGGCTCTCGGCCTCGCCGATGCGCTCGAATTCACGCTCGACGATGCCTGGCTAAGCCGGCTGTTCGCGAGCGTCGCACCGGCGCGCGCTTCTGCGTCGCCGGCTTCATCGTTTAACGCGATGCGTCATTCACCCCTCGCCGACCGCATCCCCATCACGGTAAGCGTGCGCATGCTGTCTCGCGACCTGCGGCTCGACGAACTGTTCAACCTGGCGCCAGGCGACATTCTTCCGGTGCGTGTTTCCGACACAGCGGAAGTGCTCGTCGAAGGATCGCGTCTGTACCGGGCTGTGATCGCCGAACAAGGCGGATCGCTTTGGCTCACCTCTTTCGAAGATGTCGAATGACATGAATCCTGACGACGATATCCATCTGGGCCCGAATGACACCTCTGACACCTCCGACGGCATGACGCCGGACTCCGGCCATCCGGCAGGTTCCGGGGCCCGCGTGCCCCGGGTGCAGCGCATGCTGGACAAGATTCCGGTGCGCCTTACCCTGGAAGTGGGTTCCGCCACACTGCCGCTATCCGAGCTGATCGGACTCGAACATGGATCAGTGCTTGAGCTCGACCGGCTGGCAGGCGAACCCCTCGTGATCAAGGTCAACGGCACGGCCATCGGCACGGCGGAAGTGGTTGTGTCGGGCGAGAACTACGGTTTGAAGATCGTCGCGCTGGACGACCTCAAGACCCTCGCGCAATGACGCTTCGCACCCGCCGCGGCTACTTTCCGAGCCTGCTGGTTCTAGGCGCGGGTCTCGCGCTGTCGCTGCCGGCGTATGCCGATTCGCTTACGCTATCGAGCGGCACGGGCGGCGAGGCGCCGTTCACGGTCAAGACCCAGATCCTCGTGCTGATGACGCTGCTCGGGCTGCTACCCGCGCTGCTGATGACCATGACGAGCTTCCTGCGCTATGTGATCGTGTTGTCGCTGCTGCGCCAGGCGCTCGGACTGCAACAAGGTCTGCCGAGCCGCATAGTTACCGGCGTCGCGCTGGTGCTCACGCTGCTTACCATGCGCCCGGTCGGCGAGGAAATCTGGACCAAGGCGTTCCTGCCCTACGACCAGGACAAGATCGGCATGCAGGAGGCGCTGCGCACGGCCGGCGCACCGCTGTCGCGGTTCATGCTCGCGCAAACCAGCAAAGCCACGTTGGCCCATATGGCGAAGCTCTCCGGCGCGCAGCCCGTCGAGAAGCCGGAAGATCACGCTTTCCTCGTGAAACTATCGGCGTTCGTTCTCAGCGAATTGAAGACGGCCTTCCAGATTGGCTGCATGCTGTTCATTCCGTTTCTCGTGATCGACATCATCGTCGCGTGCATTCTGATGGCAATGGGCATGATGATGTTGTCGCCGCTGGTTGTCTCGTTACCGTTGAAACTGCTCCTGTTCGTCCTCGTCGACGGCTGGTCGCTCACGGTCAACACGCTGATCACCAGCGTGCGGAGCTACTGATGCTGACGCCGGACCTGGCCGCGGATATTGCGAATGACGCGTTGCGTCTCGTGATGCTGATCGTGATCGTGCTGATCACGCCGGGGCTCATCACCGGTCTGCTTGTCAGCATGTTCCAGGCCGCTACGCAGATCAACGAGCAGACCATGAGTTTCCTGCCGCGTCTGCTTGTCACACTGGTCGCATTGGGCGCGGCTGGCCCGTGGATCGCCGACCGCTTGATGCATTATTGCGTCGATATTTTTCAGCGTGCGGCGCACATCGCCGGCTGATATGGAGCAGGTTTTCCGGGAGTTGCAGCCGCTCGTAGCCACGATCATGTGGCCGTTCTGCAGAATCGTGGCGGCCCTCCTCAGCGCTCCGGTACTCGGCGAGGTCATGGTCCCGATGCGAGCGCGGATCATGCTGGCGCTGCTGCTTGCCGTCGTGATCGTGCCCGGGTTGCCGGCAATGCCGGCGGTCGAACCACTTTCGTTGCAAGGCGGCATTGCCATGGCCGAGCAAATCCTGATCGGCGGAATGCTCGGTTTCGTGTTTCATCTCGTGCTGGCCGCGCTAATGATATTCGGCGCAACGGTTTCGTCGCAGATGGGCCTGTCGATGGCCCAGATCAACGACCCGTTGAATGGGCAGTCATCCGATGTCGTGTCGAGCCTGATGTACGTGGTGTTCATCCTGTTGTTCTTCGCAGTGGACGGGCATCTCGTCATCACGCAAATACTGGTCAAGAGCTTTCATATCTGGCCGGTGGGCAGTCTCGCCTTCGACACAGGCGCGCTCAAACGGCTCGCATTAGCGCTCGCGTGGATGTTCTCGGCGGCACTTGCGCTCTCGCTGCCGGTGGTATTCGCCACGATGGTCATGCAGATCGGCCTCGGTTTCCTGAACCGCGTGGCACCAACCCTCAACCTGTTCGCGCTCGGCTTTTCAGTCACAACGATGTTCGGCCTGCTCCTTCTCACGCTACTGATGCCTTCGCTGCCGGACCATTTCAACCAGATGATCAGCCACGTGCTCAATCTGCTGGACCAACTCGCGCTGCCGCCGCGCACGGAGCCGTCATGAGCGAAGCAGCCGCGGCTGACAAGACAGAGAAACCAAGCGCGAAGAAGCTGCGCGACGCCAGGCAAAAAGGTCAGATAGCCCGCTCGCGAGACATGTCGACCGCGATCGGCGTCTTCGTCAGCCTCAAGCTGTTGGTGATCGTGATTCCCGGTTGGCTGGAAGACTGCCGCAGGCTATTTGCGCTGTCGTTCGCGGACCTGAGCGGCGAGAACGCCACGGACAACGCCGCCTCCATGCTGTTTTTCAGCGTCCTGATGATGATTGGCAAGATGACGTTGCCGCTCGCCGCGGTACCGCTGTGCATTGTCGCGGGTTCGCTCTTTCCCGGCGGCTGGAGTTTCACGCCCGGTCATTTCGCGCCCAAGGCCAATCGGCTCAGTCCGTTGGGCAACCTCAAACGACTGGTATCGGCCAAGCACTACATTCAGGTTGCCACGACGATTCTCAAAGCGCTCGCGCTCGGCTTCGTGTTGTGGTGGACCTGCCGGGCGAACCTGATCAGTTTCGTGCGCCTGCAAGGTACACCGCTTGCCGACGCATTGCTCGGCGGCGCGGATCTGCTGCTGAATTCGGTGCTGGCCCTGTCCGGCGTTTTGATCGCGTTCTCGCTGATCGATGCACCCGTGCAGCAATGGATCTTCATGCGCGGTCAGCGCATGAGCAAGAAGGACCTCAAGGACGAATACAAGACCACCGAAGGCAAACCTGAGGTCAAGAACCGCATCCGTCAGTTACAACGGCAACTGGCCCAGGCAGGTATCCGCAAGACGGTACCCACGGCGGATGTCGTGATCGTCAACCCGAACCACTACGCAGTGGCGATCAAATACGACGATTCGAAAGCGCAGGCGCCGTACGTCGTTGCAAAGGGTATCGACGAGACGGCGCTGTTCATTCGTCAGGTGGCGAAAGAATGCCGCATCGAGGTGCTGGAAGCACCACCGCTTGCCCGCGCGATCTACAACACGAGCCAGGTCAATCAGCAGATTCCCGCCGCGTTATACCGCGCGGTCGCACAGGTGTTGACCTATGTATTGCAGATCAAGGCCTTTCGTAACGGCCAGCGCTCCGCCCGCCCCGGTCCGCCGGCCGGCTTCGATATTCCAGACCATCTCACCAGGACACACGAGTCATGAAAGCGTCGTTTCCTTTTCTGAAAAGCCTGCGCCGCGCCAGGTTCGCCGCTCCGCTCGCCCTGCTCATCCTGCTCGGGATGATCATCCTGCCCTTGCCGCCGTTCGTGCTGGACGTACTGTTCACGTTCAATATCGTACTGGCGATCGTGGTTATTCTGGTGAGCGTCTCCGTCAAGCGGCCGCTCGAGTTTTCCGCTTTCCCGACCATCATCCTCGCCGCGACGCTCATGCGGCTCACGCTGAATGTCGCGTCGACACGCGTCGTCCTGCTCAACGGCCATACCGGCACGCATGCGGCGGGCCAAGTGGTCGAGGCCTTCGGCAACGTTGTGATAGGCAGCAACTTCGTGGTGGGCCTCGTCGTCTTCGTGATCCTGATGATCATCAACTTCGTTGTGGTCACGAAGGGCGCCGAGCGGATTTCAGAGGTATCGGCGCGCTTCACGCTTGATGCGCTGCCCGGCAAGCAGATGGCTATCGATGCCGACCTGAACGCCGGGCTCATCACTCAGGAAAAGGCCCAACAGCGACGCGCCGAAGTCACCTCCGAAGCCGATTTCTACGGTGCGATGGACGGTGCTTCGAAGTTCGTTCGCGGCGATGCGATTGCGGGCATTCTGGTGCTGATCATCAACATGATCGGCGGCCTTGCGATCGGCACGTTGATGCATGATCTGAGCGTCGCGGACGCGTTCCGTCAATATGGTCTACTGACGATCGGCGACGGTCTCGTTGCACAGATCCCCGCACTACTGCTGTCGTCCGCCGCGGCAATCATCGTCACGCGTATCAGCGACGCCGGTGATTTCGAACAGCAGGTCGGCAGGCAGTTGCTGGCATCACCCTCGGTGCTGTACAGCGGCGCCGCGCTGATGGCCGCGCTGGCCGTGATCCCCGGCATGCCCACGTTAATCTTTCTCGTCTTTGCCGCTTTGCTGGCGTTTGTCGGGCGAAGGATGGCGCGCCGTATCACCGCGGCCGAAGCAGGCGAGGACGTCGGGCAGGTTCAGGCCGCCCTGCTTGCGACCGCGCCGGCGGCGCTCGACTGGAACAGCATACCGTACGTGGAAACGCTGTCGGTCTCGCTCGGCTACCGGCTTTTGGGCATGGTCGATGAAGGGCAAGGTGCGCTGCTCATCAAGCGGATTGGCGGGACCCGTCAAAGCCTGTCCGAGTCGCTGGGTTTCCTGATACCCCGCATTGGCGTGCGTGACGACCTCAGCCTGCCGCCGTCGCAGTACGCCATCATCCTGAGCGGCGCCACGGTGGCACAAGCGCAGGTGTATGACGACAAATTGATGGCGATTGCGTCGCCTGCCGTCTACAGCGAACTCGACGGCATTCCCGGCGCCGATCCCGCCTACGACATGCCTGTCACCTGGATTGCTCCCTCGCAGAAGGCACACGCACTGGGGCTCGGTTATCAGGTCGTCGACGCCCCCACGGTCATTGCGACACACCTGTCGAAGGTCGTGCGCGACCATCTGCCCGAGTTGTTCAGCTATGAAAACGTGACGGCGATGCTCGAGCGCCTGAGCGCTGTCGCGCCGGCGCTTGGGGACGCGCTTGGCAAAGCCTTGACGCACAGCCAGCTGCGTCGCGTGTTCCGTATTCTGCTGACCGAAAACGTTTCGCTTGGCGACATCGAGACCATCGCGACAACGCTGGTCGAAGCCTGCGAAACTACCAAGGATCCGATCCTCCTTGCTGCCGAGGTTCGTTGCGCGCTGCGCCGCCAGATCGTGGCTGCGCTGATGGGACACAAGTCGGAAATCAAGGGCTACAGCCTGGCGGGCGAGCTGGAGAACATGCTGCTCGGCGCGCTCAGCCGCGCCGAGCAGGCGGCTACCCGGGTGCCGCTCGATAACTTCCCGATCGATCCGAACGTCCTCGCGCAGTTTCAGGCCAACATGCCCGGCATACGCGATCAGATGAAGCAGATGGGCACGCCCCCGCTCCTGCTGGTGATCCCGCGCATCCGGCCGATTCTTGCGCGTTACGCGCGTATTTTCGCGCCGGGGCTGAACGTGCTCTCGTATAACGAGGTGCCTGAGGCGCGTGATGTGAGTATTGTTGGAAGCTTGGGGTAGAGGGGTGAGGGGTGAAAGTGACGCCGTCGCTAACTTGGTTCGGTCTGCCGTACATGTTGCCGCGCTGACGGGCGCAGCACAGGCTATTGTCGGGAAACGGAATTACTTGGACTAGTGTGCAGTTGGTTGGACACGAAGGTACGGGAATGATTGGACTTCGCGGGATCGGCAACGACAGTTGAAAAAAGCGGTGGCCGTTGGGTGGTCGTTCTGGGAAGGTGATTGGCACTTCACGATCCATAACTGCCGGTCGTCGCTGTGTGGTTGCAACGGCCGCTTGCAAGGTACAACGGCCCTTCCTTCTTGCGGCTCGTAAGGCAGGTCATCGGCCATTGCCGACGCTCGCTGATCATCCGCCGTGCGGCTGCTGCACGCCGCTTGGCTGTCGTTCGCGATGCGGCGCAGTCGAACGTCGGCTTCCGCGAACGGCGAACGAGTCTCGACGACCCGCAAGCGTCATTCTGCAGAATGCAGCACTGACGGCAACTCACAAGCGATAACGGTCGTTCGAGTGCTCAACTCGCCGGCCGCGATGATTGTGCTTAAAGCGTTTTTTGCGGTCAACGAGTGACTCCGAGGTGACCTTCGCAATGCCATAAATCGCCGAGAGGATACGCGATTCGCAGCCCTCTTCCAAAGCAGCTTTCCGGAACCGCTCCTCGCTCGCAAATATTCGATAAAGCGTTGGTCAGTTAACCGCAGGGACACAATAAAGTACTTCGATCAAGACGAACGGCACTTTGCTGCCAAAGCAGCGATAATCGCAGTCGATCTGCAACGCAATCACGACACGTGAGAGCGCAGCGGAATATAATCGAATGACGCCGGAACCGGAGAAAGTTCCGGTCTAGATAACAGGCGAAATCGTCTACCTCGATTCGCCGATGCATAGAGTTTGCGAGGGCCTTCGTTACATGTCTTTAGCCATAACCGTCTTGCCTGCAAGTCACGGCGATTCCATCGTCATTCACGCAGGTATTGATAAGCCGGACCCGTTCAGGATATTGATCGACGGAGGTCCGGCCGACTGCTATCACAGCACTCAAGGATTCAAGCAGACATTCGGGCCGTTGCACTCAACCCTGGCGGCGCTGTCAAGTCGAACTGACGCCCTTGATCTTGTCGTTCTTACTCACGTGGATTCAGATCACATCGGCGGACTGCTCAAAGCGTGTGAGGACGATTCCGCACTTCCCGCCTTTGGGAAAGATGTGTGGTTCAATTCCGGAAGGGTAATCGCCCAACAGCTGGGCAACGGAGTGGAGCCCGATGGATCGGCGCTGATCGTGCAAAGAGGTGCGAGCGACCGACTGACCAGCATCGCGCAAGGCGTCGCTCTCGACGACTTGCTTGACCAGGCGGGAGTGAGCCCACGTGAACTTAGGGCCGCTGGGCAAAAGATTGAATTCCGTCACGGAGAAATCCAGATTCTGTCCCCTGAGGAGGGCCAGCTTCGCACCCTGCTTGCGAAGTGGGAGAGAGAGAAGCCCGACAGCCTCACGTCCGCCCAATCGAACGATTACAAATCATCGCTCGAAGATCTGCTACAGAGAGACGAATTCGAAGAGGACAAGTCGGTTCACAATGCGAGCTCAATTGCCTTCCTTATCTCGTCTGGTGGCGCCAAGGCTCTTTTCCTCGGGGATGCCTTCCCTTCTACGATCTGCGCCAGCCTTCGAAAGCTCGGCTACTCCGAAGAAAATCCTCTGCACGTCGGAGCCTGCAAGGTCTCTCATCATGGAAGCAAAGGCAACACGAGCGCGGAGCTCCTCTCGCTTGTAAGATGCGATCGGTTCATTATCTCAACAGATGGCAGTCGCCACGGGTTGCCTAACAAGGTAACGCTCGCTCGAATTATGGACCTTGCTCCGCAAAGCAAGATCCTCTTCAACTATCCCAGACTAAAGACGCGCATCTTCAGCTGCGAAGAGCTAGACCATGCAGCCGAAAAACTGACTGGCATTGAAGGGGACATCATTCTGTGACTGCAGGGACTTCTGACCAAATCAAGAATCGTACAGTCGTCGTGGCTGAAGGAAGCGGCGTACTCGTTCCAGCGATGACGACCAACTATGCCTACGTGCTAACAGTTAGCCACAACATTCGGGTCAATCGCGCAGACCCTAGCGTATTGCGCAACGCCGAAGACATTGAGGTTCAAATGTTAGACGGGACGCCGCTTGCCGTTCTGGCAGTTTTCGGGTCAATCACTGAGGACGCTGCTTTGCTTCTGGTCTCCGGCGTGAACGTTGGACCCATTGCTTATGCCACCAAAAACGTGCAGTTCGACGATCGCGCGTGGTTCTATGGTTATCCTGGCAATCGTAGAGACGGTGTGGTACCCGAAATAAGGGCGTTCAGATGCACGATCTCAGATATTGATCGCTCAGGTTTCTGCATCGAGACCAGTTCGTTCGCAAACTATCGCGAGGTTGTGGGCGTATCAGGCGGTGGCGTCTACAAGCATATAGATGGGGAATGGTTACTTGTAGGCATCGAGTACAGCATGGAAGGTCGAGAAAACGAGAGTCATAATTGGCTCAAATGCGTGAATATGTCCGCATTCGAAGAGATCATTGCACGCAACACGTACAGGGACATTGCCCTCGCACATCTGTTCCCGCCGTTCCTTCTTGATTTCCAAAATCTGCTCGAGCAGACGTTTCCGCTTGACGCATTTGAATGTCAAGACACCAGGCAGGCGTTGCGAACTACGTTGCAACAACTCGGTCGTGCCAAGCTCACACCAGGTTGCCCAAGCCCACATTCACTCATGCAGAAGTTTGGAGATCGATTACTTGTTCATGGCAGCCCACGATTCAGGCTGACCGACAGGAAGCTATGGCTCTCATGGCTGGAGCTATTCATCGTATCTCTCTTGGTAGATGAAGTCGACGAATTCGATGACGCATATGTCGAAGGTCTGCGAAAGCGCAGACTGTTGCTTTACAGCGGCTCGACCGAAGAATGGACTCGATTCCTGGAGGACATTGCGCACTCCAATCTCGATGGTCTGGATGTCGATGGACTTGTCATGATCTGCAATAACCGAGATGGCCCGCCCTCCAAGACCAGATCCAAAATTCGCGTTGACCGGCTTGTGACCGATATAAGTCGTCCAGCCAACCCGCAGTTGGATATCGACGCGCCGAGAAAACCAGCAACGGCACGCACGGTAGTTCACCTTGACGGACTTCATGCAGACTGCATTACCAGACGTGAAGAAGACTATGTTTCCGAAGGGGAATTCAATCCGGCGACTGCGATCAATCAATTAACGGAGGCCTATCGTGCAGCTATCGCGCAATGACAGTAATATCCGTTTCTTGACGGACGCCTTTCCTTCAGTCGACTTTCGCCTTTACCAATCTAATGATCCTGATCGGTTCATCAGTTGCTTTATCGCGACATTTCCTGACCCGGACCCTGAGCCAGACGCTTGGCTAGAGATCACCAGCCTGATTGCTGTGGACTTTCAGGCATCGCTCACAAATGATTTCGCGACTTGGAACATTTATCTGGCACTCGTCTTTCCGCGGCCGATATCCCGGCACTTAAAGTACAAAATCGAGAGTAATCGTTTTGCGCTACGCAAGATGGTTCTGACTTCAAAAGAAGAAAGTTTAGAGAAAAGCGATTTAGTTCTGGAAACCATTGAGGATATGATTCTCGGGAATGATCTCAAGCTCCGTCCCGCCTCCTCCGAATCACTACCTTTTTCGGGTTCCAGCTTTGTCAGGGAAATCATATCGAGCACAGTAGCGATACCTGCTGATACCAAAGAAAAGTCGATCCTGACGAGAAGGCAACATATCGCGGAATTGCTTAGCAGAATCTCTCAACCATGAAAATCAAACAAGTCATCATCGAAGGCTTCCGTGCATATCAGAGCAAAACTGACGGAACATTTGACTTCACAACATCATTCGGAGACTGCGCCAATTTTGTTTCGATCTACGCGCCTAACGGCTTTGGTAAGACTTCTTTCTATGACGCGGTTGAATGGAATCTGACCAACAATGTCGGAAGATTCGTTCGCGATCAGACGCGAACACAGAACGACGCGATCTCGCGATCGCAAAATCAGGAAGACCGTAAGCAGCATATTCTTCGAAACCGCTTTATCGCCGACGGTGCGCCATCACAGGTCACCGTCGTCACCGACACATTTGAGAATGTCAAGAAGGTAACGCCGGCGAGGCGTGGAAGTCGGGACTACCTGTTCGAGAAAGACACCAAGGTGGGAGCGTTGAGCGACATCTTCCTTTCACAGGAGGCGATTGACGCATTTCTCAGAGAAGAGAAGCCAGAAGCACGCTACGCACGCTTCATGGACAGCTTCGGCGACGAAGACGAAATTTACCGTGGAAACTTGACCGCACTGAGACGGGAGCTGAAACTCAGTCTCACGAAATCGAAAGAGGAGGAGACTCAGTACCGGACGATCGCCGAGGCCCCCGTTAATCCATCGATTTTGGACGAGCTCAACAAGACGATTGGCACTTTGCACCAGGACTCGGAGGAGATAGCCGCACTGAGCGCGGATTTTGACGCCGAAGATATTCGTCTGTTGCGAAATCTGATTACGAAGCGAAGCCATGAACTGGACCTCGCAACCAGGGACGCGCAATCCGCAATATCGGAACTAACCGCGGGAAGCGGCAGACTCAATGAAGTATCTGCAGCAAAGGACGGTAAGCTCAAGGCGCAAAACGACATTGCCGCGCTTGGTAAAACCCGAGACCTCTTCGAGCAACGCGAGAGGCTGCTCACCTCGATCACTCGGCTCTCTAAGGTCGTTACCGACGTTACGGCGGAGATTTCCCGCCTGAACGTGATTTCCGATCAGATACCCGAATTTCTCGAAATCGAAAGGAAATCGACGACAGCGCACGGCTTGCTTCGCACGCTACAGGACAACCTGATTGCAACACAAGCCGAAATCTCCAGCTTTGAGCAAAGAGCCGTCGAGTGTCGCCGCCTGCTGGCCGAGGTGGATTCCGCTGCGAATACACTGGGCCAGCTGCAACAGGGCGCTGAATCGATTTTTCAGCAGCTAGATGCGGCCACCGAACTAAAGGCATCCAAAGAGGCAAATGCAGCGAGGGCGAATCTTCGCGTGCAACTACTGACAACGAAGATCGAGAACCACAAAGAAGAGTTGAAGAAAGTTGAGGCGATCGAAGTCAGCGAGGTTACGATCGACAGCGCCGACGTATCCGCTCTCGTTCGGGAGAACTTTGCACTGGTCCCGCTCAAAGCAGCATTGCTCGAAAAACAAGCAAAGTTAATTGCTCTACAAGGGGCTACCCGTGCATTGGACCAAGTTCAAAGCCAAGCCAGTCAATTCTCCACGTTGATTGCATTAGGCACAGAACTCGCCACGAAGGCACATTCCGAACAATGCCCGTTGTGCTCTCATCAACACGAATCACATACTGCGTTGATTGATCGCATTCTAAAAAATCCCGCGCTAACCGAGTATGAGGCCGAGGCGGTACGTTCAAAAAATACGGCTCAACGTGAATTCGACTTCAGGTCGGAAAAGCTGATTTCACTCCTCGACGAGTGGAGATCTGTTAGAAACAAGGTAATTCTTGCAGTCCGCGAAACAATCTTAACTGACGAAGCAAGCTTGCGCTCTGCGTTGGCAACTGCACAGCAGCTTGAGCTCCAAATCCCCAACGTTGACGAAAGCATCAAGAAGCTCCGATCGAGCGTTCTTGATCGCTCTAAAGATCAACTTGCTGAACACATCAATACACAGCTCACTCTCCTCACCTCTCGTCGGCAGGCGGAGCTCAAGGATCTGGAGAATTGCGCGACCGAAATCGAGAAGCGACAGCAAAAAACGAAAACCGACTCACAAACCATCGAGCAATTGCGCGCTGAGCTGAGACTTGCTGCGGATACCGAGACGTATCGTAATGTTATGGCCTTCGGATCAGCAAACGCTATTTCCCCCGCAGAACTCCCACCATTTGTTGCATCAGTAAAGAACGAACGCGAGCGAGAACTTCTCGAAGCGCGCACTGCTCTTAACGAGTCGGCTAACGAACTTTTGATGATCGACAGAGACTCACCGACCCTTGCTCAGTTAACACGACAGTCGATCGACGACGCTGAGTTACGAGGACGTGCTTCCATTGCGGGCGCCGATGCGACATTGATGAGCTTCGCATCCAATGTGCGACGGCGGATCTCAGCATATGACGAGAAATGGAGCGTGGCCGATATCACGGCGAATATCGCCGCCTTCATGTCTCAGGCCCAAGATCGTGTATCCGCACTGATACTTCGATCGGGCACATACTCCTTACTCGGAGACCAGCTCAACAATGCTCTGCCGTTTATGCAATCGATCTCTGCGAAGAAAGAGCTCGATCGGATCGTCGCAGAAATTCTTCAACAAGAAGCGCTGCTCTCGGAGCTTGATAGCGAGTATGCAGGGACGATCGAACGACTCCAAGGACGGGTTCGCGGATTCTTTTATACGGATCTGATCAACGCCATCTATCGTAAAATCGATCCACACCCCGACTTCAAACAAGTGCTGTTCGACTGCGAATTTTCGGAATCGGACCGTCCTCGGCTAAACGTTCTGGTTGCCGATGACGAAGGCGAGGCGATTGCTCCTAGCCTTTACTTTAGCGCGGCCCAAGTCAACATTCTAAGTCTGAGCATCTTCTTGGCGCGGGCCTTACATGTAAAGCAAGCCGACGGGAGCGATGTTCAATGCATATTCATTGACGATCCGATTCATTCTATGGATTCGATTAATGTCCTGTCGACGATCGATCTTCTGCGCTCGATTTCGAAAAATTTTGATCGGCAGATAATACTGTCAACGCACGACAGAAATTTTTTCGACTTGCTGAAGAAGAAGATTCCCGAGCAGCAGTACGCTTCGAAGTTCATCGAACTCGAAACTTTTGGGAGAGTTCGGCGCTTACAAGATGCACAGGATATGGTCGACCCAACAACCGACGGTGTTCAGCCAGACGTGCCGACGGATATCTGAGGCGGCAACTCTGATCCGCCTTGCAAGCGGATAGTATCAGCAACATCGTTCCGTGCGAGATCGCGGACTGTAAGTTTATGTCATGTGGATCAGAAAGTTTTCTGCGAAGATGCTTGCGTATTCATCGTGAACATTCGGAATTCAATCGGGACTAGCTCTGCAGTCGTTTTGAATCGGTCTTCTTCGCGCGGTAGGACTCGGGCAGAGTTGGGGGCCGTCCGCTTATCAGAAATTGTCTTGCTGTTGAGGGGGTGAGGGTTGGCAGCACGCGTTCGCTGATCTCGAGCCCCGACATTGGGGCCATCAATGTGAGAACGGCAGGAGACTGACCTACAGCGGCCTCATGGATGTCATCACCTGAACGTCGGCAAGGGCCGGCGACGCGTCGGTGAGGACCGTGAGTCGATGGCCGTTGCACATTGTCAAGAGACGCTCGGTGAATCGAAAGTCGAGCGGCCGTAGAGGGTCGCAAGTACGCATTCGCTTGCGGTGAGACCTGTCATTCACATCCGCCGACATGCGAATGACAGGAAAGTGATCCGTAGCCGCCTGACGAACGCCGATACTCGAATGACGGCAAAGGCCGATGACCGAGCGTTCGTCCTTTACGATTGGATGGCCGGTTACGGGGCGGAGCCGACGCTTGAACGTCCGAGCGACGACGCACGTGAACGGCGGTTTGTGGCCTGTCAGAGACCCCTGCCTTAACCGCTCAGGGTGCTTTCGCTTCCACGCGCTGCTTAACCGCGTTATTCATCGCCTTAAAGTTCCGCTGAGTTTCCTCGATTACGTCTTCCGTCAACCGGCCGACGAGCAATCCTGAGAAAAACTCTGTCTGTTCAAGACGCGTTCCGTCTGCCACTGCTGTGAGGTGGATGCAATGCGTACCGTCGAAGATGCCGGGAATCCATACACTGCCACGCCAGCAGAGGTCTTGTTCCGGATGAACGAGCAAAACAGTCGGCTTGAATACCATCGAATCGGGTCCAGTGCCTAGCGTAATGCGGATTGTTGCTCCTACCCTGAAGTCGCCGTCAACCCGAGTAATGAACGGATTCCAATTACGATATGCGGCGCTGTTCGATACGACTTTCCAGACATCAGAAGGCGGTCGGTTGATAAGAACGTCAGCATCCGCGCTGCTGTCTTTGTGCAGAAAAAAAAGGGCGCCAATTACGACGACGACACTAACAACCATGCCTTTTAGCAGCAATCTCCGTACGCCCATATTCGCCCCGTAGTCGGTTGCAAGTGCATCGCCCTATTCTTGAACACGCAGATCATCGACGATCTACCCAACGATGTCGAACGTCCGAAGGCGGCCGAACGCGGGCCGACGAAAACCGGCTGGAGAGATTTATCTACTAAGGCTCGCGCGCCGCTCCGAACCATCATTCAGTGGCTTTTTTGGCTGCGACCTAAATTGCGAAGTTACGCGACTCCACTTCGCACCGGCCTAAGCTGGACCTTCAAACTTAACATCGCCAAAATCGACGAGCGCTTCCTCCGAGCCGTTCATATATAGACGCTTTTTCTTTCTCGGGTAGTCGCAAACATCCTGCTCCAGATTTGTTCTCGCGGAAAGCATGACCAATGGCTCATCGCCCGTATTTATTATCGTGTGGGCTGCACCACTTTTGGGGAATCCGAGAAAATCCCCGCCACCAACGACGTAACGCACCTCTTCAATAATTGCTTCGCCACGGCCTGAGAGAATATAAAAACATTGCTCCTCGTACAAGTGACGATGGTATTCGGCATACTCGCGGCCCGGCATCACGGTCATCAGATGAAAGCCAAGGTTGCTGAGACCAGTGGCTCCTCCAAGCGATTTCGCGAAACGAATCGCGTCCGGATTCAGCAGGTGCGGTCTGGACTTACCTTCCATTTGGGAAATATCATCAGCCTTCAGAAGGTTTGGTGGCTTACTCATGGATTTCCTTGGCTAAGAAAGGTGTTCGCGCCCACCACGGCTAGCGGCTTAACATATCCCGCGGACCATAACGTTCCATTGATTGGCCGTACGACACGACAAAATAGCTCTGCGGCTTTTCCCTTCGTTGAATGTGCGAATAATTCCCACGGGGATTGTCAGCGATCTAGGCTCTGATGTCGACCGGCTGTAACTGGCCGTTAGGCAGCACTAGCCTGGATAAGACGCAGGCCCCATCCCGTCTTTAACGTTCCGTCTTCGCGTTGCATGGGCGCAAACGCCGACAATAGTTCGCTCTTGAACTGTGCGCGCGCTGTTTCCGACATCCTGTCTGCATCGTAAGTGTCCAGCATGTCCAACCATAACTGCTCGGGCGTAGGCGTCCAGTCAACTTCGATGTCTTCGAAGACGACATTAACGAAACCATGCTGGAGTAGTTCGCTCCAACCGGTTTCGCTGCGTGTGCGCGCGTCACCGAGTGGCAGGTGTGTCAGGTTCGCCTTCGCAATCGGCCTGAATATGTCTAAAAAGACTTCACCAACTTCCCCGGTCAGAAAGGCCCGCCCGACGACAGCGGAAAGACTACCGCCTTCACGCAATACCCGACGAATTTCACGGATGACTTGCTCTATGTCGTCCATCAACATCAAAGCCATGTGCGACAGAACGTAGTCGACCGAGCCAGTATCAAGCGACAACTCTTGTGCGCGCTCATTGATTAAGCGAACATCCTGCGGCAGCACCGCCCGGGCAGCGCTCAACTCGCCGTCGCTCATGTCGAGGCCGATCAACTTCGTTCCTGCGTTGCCCCTGTCGTTCAGAATTTGCAGCAGTGGTCCATCACCGCATGCCAGATCGAGCACGGTGCGCGACATCCCATCATTCGGCACCCGCTCTGCCAGCGCATGATAGGAAGACGGGTATTCTGCATGCGTGGATCGCGCAGGGTGGTTGCCATAGGCCCGGCGCGTTGCTCCTGCCCGGCGTCGATGAAAATCTTTTAAATAGATTTCTGCTTGGGATGTCATTCTTGCGTTACCCGATTGTTCAATTCTTGGTTCTACGCCTGGACTCTGGATCGTCCCTCTCGTGAGGAATTGTCGACGAAGCAGATCACGATGTCGACTGGCCGTTTCTGGCCGGACCCTGGCTGACGGCAATCGGCGCTATTCGACCCATTGCCGTCGCTCAGACTGGGATTTGGGCCAAAGACCGCTTTGGAAGAAAGCGGCCACTCGATCGCTAAGCATGAGTCGTGAGTTGTCTCGAGTAGATTGCGGATTAATGGGGGTGAAGGCTTGCTTTGGATAAGGTCGAGGACCGACCCATCAGCCTCAGCCGCGAAACGCCACCATCCGGCAATATATTGAAGCGCACATGTGTAACAGGCATGCTTTGGGTCGACACAAAGGTATGAACTCTGTCCATCTCCAGCTTTTGCTCGCCGAGCAACACCGGCCAGAACATCGATTGCGTAATCAGGGACTCGTCCGTTCCGGCTCTGACGAACGCGCCTTGTAGCGAGCATCGGTCTGCAAAATTCCCCTTGAAATGCGCCGTGTCGACGCTGATCTGACTAATTTCGCCGGGCGTCGCCAATTCGATGATGCACCAGTCGCAGCCTGGTTCGCGGCGTCGGCGGGTTTCCCAGCCTTCGCCCATGTTGGCGGCACGCGTCGGCAACAGCAGGTTCGATGCCGACCCGTAATGCTGATTGTTCGCGGCGACGATTCGCGCACCGTTCATGGCGGACGCGAGATCGAGTCCGACGCCTGGCGACAAGTCCCGGTGAGGCTGGCCGTACACGCGCAAGCGGGCAACACCGCCATCCGGATAGATGTTCAGGCGCACGTGTGTATAGATGTCGCGAGTGGCTGCATCGATCGCACGATAGTGATGCGCGTTGCCGTTCAGCGCGGTCGCCGCCAGCACCTCAGTCCATGGCGCATGGGCGGGCGGAATATCGTCGTCGCAACGGCAAGCATCGATAGACGCGGCCGGCGGAAAGTTGCCGGTGAAATGACTGGTGTCGATATCGACGCCCATCAGTTCCCCTGCCACGCTTAACTTGACGATACAAAAATCGTAGCCCGCCACGCGCTTGCGGCGCGATTCCCAACCGTCCATCCATTTACCGTTGTCGTCGTATTTGCCGGCGATGAAAACGGCCGGATTGGGATCGAGCATGCGCGCCATCGGCGCAAAGAAGTCGTCGCTGGTGAGCACGGCCTCGGCACCGAGGCGCGGGTCCGCGAGGTTGATGCCGGTGCGCGTAAAGGCAGGGGCGCCGGGATCGAGAGTGAGTAGAGCCATGTATCGTTGAGCCAGATGATCGGTTGATGAACGGGGACGCTCAGGCGAGCGGAACCCACGAGTGCGTGCCCTGCAGATCCGACTCGAAATCGTCGAGCACGACAATGTCCACAGGCTTCGGCGTGTTGTCGCCCTGCCCCTGGATCTTGACAATGTCCTGCGGGCAGGCTGAGAACGCGACGAAACAATCCATTTCCGCACGCAATGTGATGAACTCGCCGGGCTTCGTCACCGTGGGTAACGTATGCAGTGTGATGCCATCGGGCTGCACGCGGATGTTCATGAAGATGTTGAACGACGCAAGATTTTGGCGAGGCGGTGTGACGCCGAGTTCGAACATGCCTTCGAACATGTTGTCGCAACAGTTGCGATGATAGCCACGCACGCCCAGGAGTTCGTAGCGCTTGCGATCGCAGGCCGCCATAAAAGTGTCGTGGACACCCGGCGTTGTATCCTCGACGACAGTCAGCACCGGATGACGCTGATTGGTCACGAAGCTGTCGCCGACCACCGGGTTGAGCCGCTGGTTCCACACTCGCGTGGTTTCCATGCACATGTATTCGTTCAGGTCGTACGCATTCCAGGCCCAGCAATCCACCACCTGGGTACCATGCGTATTGATGACGCGTACGGCTTCGCCTGCTTTCAGCCGGACGGCTTTGCCGTGGCCGGCGGGAACAGTCGACGTGGGTTGATTCGTGTAGCTCATGATCATTTGGTTTCCGGGTTGAAGCGGTAAAGGAATTGCTGGAGACGGGGCGACGATGGCGTATCCAGCACCGTTTTGGGCGGCCCCTGTTCGACGATGCGTCCGCCGTCCATGAAGATCACGTGGTCGGCAACATCGCGGGCGAAGCCGATCTCGTGCGTGACGACAATCATCGTCGTGTCCTTTGCGGCGAGACCTCGCATTACGCCGAGCACTTCCCCGACCAGTTCCGGATCGAGCGCGCTGGTCGGCTCGTCGAAGAGGATCACTTCCGGCGTCATCGCCAGCGTGCGTGCGATGCCCACACGTTGCTGCTGTCCGCCCGACAGGTTCGCGGGCATCGCCGTGTGCTTGCCGCTCAAACCAACCTGGCGCAGCGCCTCTACCGCAAGATCGCTCGCGGCAAGGCGGCTCATCCGCTTGACCGACAAAAGGCCCTCCATCACGTTTTCGAGCACTGTCATGTGCGGCCACAAGTTGAAGCTCTGAAACACCATTCCTATCCGGCTGCGCTGCGTGCGTATTTCGCGGTCGGGCCGCGGGCTGATCGAGCCGTTCGCATTTTCGCGCATGCCAATACGCTCGTCGCCGATCCAGATCGCCCCATCATCGGGCGGAGAAAGCCAGTTGAGGCAGCGCAACAGAGTCGATTTGCCGGACCCGGAAGGGCCGAGTACGCAGACCGTTTCGCCGCGCGCGACGCTCAGGTCGACGCCGTCGAGAATGCGATTCTGACCAAACGACTTGACGATGGCGCTGGCCTTCAGTGCAACGGGCGTCGTGTTGCCGGACGGGTTCATGTAATTCACCGGGGCGAAGCGACCCGTTGGGCGCGGCCAAGACGGCGCTCCCAATGACGGGTCGACAGATGGATAACAGACGTCGCGGCCCAGTAGACCAGTGCGACGACGAAATAGACTTCCAGTGGCGCGTAAGTCTCAGACACGACGGCCTTCGCGGCAAACATGAACTCGTGCACCGAGATCATGGAGAGCAGCGCTGAATCCTTGACCAGACCGATCGACAGGCCGGTCAGCGTGGGTAGCAACAGCGGCATCGCTTGTGGGGCGATGATGCGTCGCGCGATTCGCGCCGGCGACATGCCTATGGCCACACCCGCTTCGATCGTGCCCGCAGGCACGGCAGCGATGGCCGCCTGAATCACCTCGGCGACGTACGGGCCGTAGTAGATCGCGAGCGTCACGGTGCCGATCAGCGGAGCCGGCAGCAGCACGCCGAACTCCGGCAGCACGAAGAACGTCACATATAGCAATACGAGCAAAGGCAAACCGAGCGTCAAGGCGGTGTAGCCGCGAATCAGCGCGACCAGCCACACTGCGCCGCGACGTTGACCGATGGTCAACAACACGCCGAGTACGCCCGACATGACCGCGCCAGCCGCACAGAGCCAGATCGTGCCCCCCAGCCCTTGCACGAGTTCGGGCCAGTAGCCCGACAGAACCCCGAGGTCGAACGTCATCGATTGCCTCCGGTTGCGATGCGTGGAGCATGTGCTTCGCGCGGCTTGCGCTGCACACGTCGTGCGGCGTAGATGACCGGCAGCGCGACTGCCAGGTAGCCGACGCTGACCAACAGCATCACTTGCGTCGATGTATAGGTGCGAGCGATCACGATCTGCCCCGCATACGTCAGTTCGGTGACGGCCACGACCGACGCGAGCGGCGTGGTCTTCAGCAGAATCGTGAATTCGTTGATGAGCGCGGGCAGGCTCGCTTTGAGCATCTGCGGCAACGCAATACGCAGCGCAATACGGATTGGCGACATGCCGAGCGCGATCGCGGCTTCATACTGACCGGTCGTCACGACCCGCAAGTTGCCGCGCAGGATTTCCGCCGTGTAGGCGCCGCTGTTCAGGCCCAGAGTTAGCGCTGCCGCGAGCATCGGCCGACCGCCCAGCCCAATCAACGGTAGTGTGAAGAACAGCATGAACAGTTGCACGAGCGCCGGCGTGCCTCGCATGAAACTGATGTAGAGGCGCGCAAGCCAGCGTAACGGCGCACAACGCGTCAGTTGCAGCGCCAATGCGAGATGGCCGAACACGACGCTGCCGATCGCGCCGAGCAGCGTCAGTTCCACGGTCAGCAACCAGCCGTCGATTAAGGTCGGCAGGCTGTGGATCACTTGTGGGTCGAAGCCCATTGCGGCATTTTCCCGGAATCAGAGTTCGTCGAGTTCTTCTGCGGTCGACAGTTCGAGCGCACCGGGAGTGTCGTTTCCCGCAATGCCTGTGCAACACGCCGACACGATGAATACCATGTCCGTGACGACGCGGCAGGCGATGAAATCGCCAGCCCGTGTGCTGTTCGGCAGCGGTTCGATACAGCCATCGCGATGCAGTGCGACGTGCATGAACAGGTTGATCGGATCGGGGATTTTCGGCGGCTTGAGGCCGAGCGTGGCAATCACCGCGCCAACCGATTCGACGCAACCGGTTTGGCCGGCGTAACCGTGTTCGGCGAGATAGGCGGTCGTGGAGGCAGGCAGCAACAAGTCGTGCTTGCCGCTCGTGTCCTTGCCGAGGACCATCAGCGCGCGGCGACGGTTGCTGACGATTCGCATGCCTGCCTGCAACACATAGGAATTGCTGAAAACGCGTGTGTGATGAACCGACATATAGACGTCGTCGTTAATCCGGCTGAAGGCGAACATCGAGGCAACGGCACCGGGTTGCCTGGCCTCGATGCGAAGAATCTGGCCGGCTTTAACTTCGATGGCGCGGCTTTCGCCGGCTGGCACGGCGATGATTTGCGGCGGCAGCGCAGCGCGCGCGGGCGGTTCTTTGAGAAGCAGCATGATTGAGTCCGTTCAGGCGGCGACGAATGTCGCGGGCAGGATGGAAATGGCGATGTCGGTGACCTTCAGGCCATTGCCGGGAATGATGTCCTGCGGACACGATGACACTGCGCACACCAGGTCTTCGAGCACATCAAAGGTGATGTAGTCGCCCGCCTTGCTGGTGGGGTCGGTGACCTGCATCCGGCAGTCGGCGGTGACCGGACCGTTCTGGAACAGATTGAACGGCTCGGGCACATCGAACGACGACAGTCCGTACAGCGCGAGACCCACGTGCATGTTGTCGAGGCAGTTGCGATGCCCGATCACGTTGAAGTCGACCGTAAAGCGCGTGTCGTCGCACGCGGGCACATTGGCGTCGTGAACGCCGACGGTGTCCTCGACGACCCGCAACAGCGGCCGTCCCAACGACGAATACAGCGCGTCGCCGACATTGAAAAACAACGTGCGAAGCTGTCGGCGCGTATGTGTCGGCGACAGCTTCTCCGTATGGTTCGAGGCGACGAGTGCCACGAAGTCGGCGGCTTGCTGCCCTTCGACATCGATGATCGTCAATCGTTGGCCGGCCTTCACTTCGAAAGTGCGGCCGTGCCCTGCCTTGACGGTGAGAGTCTGAACTGGATCTGTCATTTGATTCGGCATGCTGGCGTTACTGCTGGGGAATGAAGTCGGACGTCGGCGTATCGAAGCTCACGCCGAGGCTGGCTTTTTGCAGGCGGGCGAGTTCGCCGGATTTCTTCATCGCGATGATCTCGTCGCTGATCGCCTTGTTCAGACGCGTGTCGTCCGGCCGAGTCGCCAGCGCGATCCATTGCGACGGGCCGAGTTCACCGGTCGACTTGAGTTTGCTCGGGTTCTGCTTGATCACGCCGGCCAGCACGGTGATATCGTCGAACACGAAATCGGCGCGGCGCGTCAGCAAGGCGGCGACCGTCTGGTCCACGCTATCCACGCTGATCAGCGTGATCGGCGCGAGGCCCTTGGCCTTCAGCGTTTCGTTGAACTGTTTGAGAATCTGCTCGGGCGCGCTGGCGCTCTTGACCGCCGCGGTCAGGCCGGCCAGCGATTCAATCGTGGCTTTCGCCGGGATCTTCTTGAAATCGGCGCGGACGAGTGCGCCGTTGACGGTCTTGCTGGTCGGGACCACGTATGCGAGACGCTTCGCACGTTCAGCAGTCACGTTCAATGCCGACCCTTCGATATCGAACGAATGCGCGAGCAGGCCGGGGATGATGCCGCTGAACGCGAGACGCTGATATTCGATCTTCACGCCCAGGTGCTTCGCAACAGCCGCGAGAATCGCGGGATCGAAGCCGACAATGTTGTTGTTTGCATCGGTGTACTCGTATGGCGCGAATGTTGGATCGATGCCGACTGTCATCGTGCCGCGGCTCTTGATGTCGTCGAGCGTATCGGCGCTGGCGGCGACGGTGTTGATCAACGCGGCGAACGGCAACAACGCGGCAAGGGCAAGGCTGGAGAAGCGGCGCTTCGACATCTTTGAAAACTCCCGTAGACAGGTGGACGATGCAAGACGTAATGCATGATCCGTACCAGTGAAGACAGTGAAACGCGTGTTTCAGGAATTTAAATCGGAAAACACGTGTTTCTAAATGGCCTTGAGAGAAACAATCATTTCACGTTCGTGCCCGCAGACCTATAATGAAGCCCATACCACACGGCGCCGCCCTGCACTCGTGCCGTGCAGGCAAGTCTACGTGCACGCTTGCGGTGCCGAAACCGCACCACGATGCGTAACTCCCTATCCATCAGCCCAAATGCCAACCGCTCAAACAAAAAAAGAGAAGCGACCGCCAGCGTCTATCGAAAGCCGGATTGCGGAGTGTTACGACGAACTGTCTGAAATCGATCAACGGCTTGCGGACGTGATTCTGAGTGCGCCGGGGCAACTGGCGATGCAAACCGCCACTGAACTTGCGTCCAGCGCGCAAGTGTCGAAGGCAACCGCCACGCGGTTTTTTCAGAAGCTGGGGTATGCGTCTTACGACGACGCCCGCGCGATTGCGCGCGCGGCACAGGTCGGCGGTTCGCCGCTGTATCTGCAAAACAGGGGCCGTAAAACGGCGGGGTCGAAACTCGACGATGTGATCCAGGCGCATCTGCAACACGAAGTCGAAAACATGGCGAACACCTATCGTTCGCTCGATACGCAAGTGCTGAGCGAAGTGGTCGACGCCATCGCGCAGGCGCAGCGGGTGGCGATCATTGGCTATCGGCATAGCCATACCGTCGCCACGATGATTCGGCGAGAGCTGATTCAGGTCCGTTCGGACGTGATGTTGCTGCCCGCGCCCGGCGACACGATCGGCGAATATCTAGCCGACCTGAACGCGAAGGATCTCGCGATCGTCATCGGCTTGCGCCGCCGTGTGCCTGCGGTGGGACTGGCGACGGCCGCGCTGGCCGACGCCGGCGTGCCGGTTGTGTATATGTCGGATGTGATTGCAGGCAAACCCGCGCGACTGGCGCGCTGGGTGATCCGCTGTCACACGGACGGCCTGATGCTGTTCGACAGCAAGGCCGGTATGACTGCGGTGGTCAATCTAATCTGCTCGCTGGTCGCGGAGCGGCTGCTCGATCGCAGCAACAGCCATTTGCAGCGCGTCGAAGTACTGCACGACAGCTTGCGTGAACTGGAGTGAACCCGGCTTCAGCAGAAATTGACACCGTGTATTACAAAATTGTCGCGATCGATGTACTTGATTATCTCTTTCCAAGATTGCTTTGTTTCAGAATTGAATTCGCCAATGACCGCTTCTAAGTAAATGAGCAGTCGTCCAAATTCGTTGGAAATTCTTCGTTCGACTGTCTGCTTTGTCTGGCCGGACCCTGGCTGACGGCGATCGGCGCTGTCCGACCCACTCCGATCGTTCGACTTTCTCGATAGCTGACCTCGACATGGTGTACGGACCGGATCCAACGCGTCGCCCAAAATTATCCCGTTGCGCTAGGTCGAATGACTTCGAGGCATTGCTGAAGTATGTCAACTACATTTATAGTTGACATACAAAAATGGCGTGCTAGCATCTACTAAACCTTTAGTAGACGGAGGTACTTTTGGAGATCATCCTTACCGACCGCGAGGCCGACGTCATGCAGATATTGTGGGAGCTGGGACCTTCGATAGTCGCAGACGTCCGTGTTGCTCTCCACGATGAGCTTGCCTACACAACCGTGCTCACGATTCTTCGCACGCTTGAAACCAAAGGTTACGTTTCGCATACCGAGGAAGGCCGTGGTCATCGGTACTTCTCTACAGTGAAGCAGCAGGCTGCTCGGAAAAGCGCGCTGCGCCATTTGACAAGCAAGCTTTTCAAGGGATCGACTGAGCTTTTATTCGCACAACTGGTCTCTGAAAGGAACTTGAAACCGGACCAGATTCGTCGCATGCGAGAGTTGCTGGACAAACACTCCGACGAGGAGAACTCTTGATGCTGACATGGATGGCGTATGCGATCTTGGTGTCATTGGTTCTTTCTATAGCCGCTCTTTGCGCCGAGCACTTAGCCCGCCGACGTAGGGCTGCAAGCCGGTGGTATTGGTTGATTGCAATCATTACTTCGTTGTTGATCCCGACTGCCATGTCGTCGATATCAATCAAAGTACCCCAAGTCTTCAGCCCCACGGTTTCGCAGAAGGTAGTCGCTCTCAGGCAGGTCACGTCCGCACATTTGTCTCCACTCACCTGGATCGACGTTACGATTGCTCCGTCCAGGCTGGAAACAATGGATGCAGTACTTAAGCGCGGATGGTGTGTCGCATCGCTTGCTTTGTCGTTTCTCCTTTTTGTAAGCGCGTTAAACCTGCATTCCAGAAAAAGAAAATGGGAGACAAGTACGGTCGCGGGAACGGCGGTTTATATTTCTGAAAACGTTGGACCGGCAGTCGTCGGCCTTATCCGACCGCGCATCGTTGTTCCCACGTGGCTGACACACTCATCCCTCGCCCAGCAGTCAGCGGTTATCTCACATGAAAAGTCACACATTGCGGCAGGCGACCCGCAACTACTGGCAATGTGCTTGTGCCTGATCGTGCTTATGCCGTGGAATCTCCCGATCTGGTGGCAGTTAAGACGGCTTCGATGTGCCATCGAGATTGACTGCGACGCACGAGTACTGAAGGGAGGGCAAGATTTCACGACCTACGGTGAGACTCTCATCGCCGTCGGCGAGCGCCAGTCGCGTTATATCGGGTCTGTCGCAGGTATGTCGGAATCGCGATCATTCCTGGAAAGACGGCTGCGCATCATGACTCACAAAGCTGTTAAGCCCAGATTTATAACCGCCGCCTTTCTCGTATGCAGTTCAACCGCGCTCGTAGTTTTTGCAGCGCAAGTGAGCCCACCTGACATGACCCAGCCATCGGACGACCACCAATACATCCATCTCGCCCCTGACATCGTTGATCGCTTCGTTGGAACCTATAAGGCAAACGAATTCTCGGTGCTGAGGGTTACGCGGGATGGCGACCGTATCTTGACCACGTTCACCGGTGAAAGAACGATCGAGAATTTTCCGGAAAGTGCGACACAGATCTACGCTCCATCCGTCAAAGGCACGATCAACTTCGACGTGGACCAGCAAGGCCATGTGACGAGGGCGGTTCTACATCAATTTGGAAACACGCTCGACATGCAACCTATCGATCCGGCGAGCGCACAGCAGATCGAAGCCTTTGTCGCTGACAAGATCAAAACCCAGACGGCTACGCCGGGCAGCGAAGCGGCCCTTAGGAGCTTGATCGGAGGGCTTGTCGCCGGGAACCCCAACTATGCGGAACTGAGCCCGGCACTGGCGAATGCGACGCGTGAGCAGCTTCCTCGCTTGAGAGAATCGCTAAATCGACTAGGCACACTGCAAACTCTGACGTTTATAGGTGTCGGCGGAAAAGGCTGGGACGTCTACCAGGCTCGCTTTGAACATGGATTCACGATCTGGCGGTTAGCCTTACTTAGCAACGGGATCATAGACGGAGCATTGGTGACTTCAGGTCCTTAAGGCGATACGAAAGGCCCGCAATTCAGTGCGACCCTTTTCGAAATTTCTGACACTAAAGCTGAACTTCGCCCCATCGTCTTAAATCGGCCAGGCCGGCCGTGGTCATGGGTTGGCGAGCGAAGCATCCATCCCGGGGCGAATCTATCGCTGCCGATCGCACCCGATTGACCCGGTCCAGTTCTGCCGCTGAGAGCGGTCACACTAACATCAGCGATAGTCGCGCGTTTTCACGAGAAGCTCTGGATCTACACGGATTCATTCTATTGAAAGGAAGTTCGATGCTGAACGATCCAAGCAAGATAGGTTTGGGCGATGTCGATGCGTACGCCGAAACACTTGTGCGCGACTGGCACGCACCGGGGGTCGGCGTAAGCATTGTCAGAAACGATGAGGTATTGCTAGCGCGGGGCTACGGCCATCGCGACGCTGCGAATGCGCTGCCGTTTACCGCCTCGACGCTGTTTCCGATTGCGTCGAACACGAAACTGTTCACCGCGATCGCCGCAGGGTTGCTGGTCGAACGTGGAGTGCTTACCTTCGATGAGCCGATTCGCAATGCAGTTCCCAGTCTGCTATTTTACGATCAATCACTCGACGCCGCTGTCACGTTACGCGACATGCTCGGGCACAAAACCGGCGTGCCTCGCTATGACATGATCTGGTACGGATCGGACTATTCGACAAAGGACCTCTTTGAGCGTGTCCGGTTCATGAAGCCGATCGCTCCGCTGCGATCGCGAATCATCTACAACAACATGATGTACGAGGCGGTTGGCCACATCATCGAGTTGATAAGCGGAAAGCCGTGGCATCAGTTCGTCAAGGATGAGATTTTGACGCCGCTTGGGATGCACCGGACCTTGTTCACGTACGGGGAAGCTAAAGCAGATCACCAAGGGGACTACGCGATACCTTTCTCCGAACGACGCGAAAGCGATGAATTTTGGCAAGTACCTGCTCCGAAAGACGATGAATGCAGTCCAGCGGGCAGCATTGTCGCGAGCCTGGGTGACATCGCACGGTGGTCGATCATGCTGATGAACGACGGCCTGATCGACGGCAAGCAACTCATCCCTGCGAGTGTTCTAAACGCGACGCTCGCTCCCGGCTTGCCGTGGCCAAACGAAATGAACGATGTTCTAGGCTTCGAGTGCGATCTCAATGGCATTTATGGCATGGGGAGGATGACAGCGGTGTTTCGCGGGCATCTATTGACAAGCCATGGCGGTGCCTTGCGCGCGTTCCATTCGCAGGTGTCATATTTGCCGAAAGAGAAGATCGGCATCTCCGTATTCGTGATCGGCGACCATTGCGCAGCGCTCAGCAATGCGATCGGTTTTGACCTCTATAATCGCGCGCTTGGTCTCGACGCGACCGACTGGACGGCGCGCCTGTACGAGTTTGGCGTAAAGGAGAAGAACACGATGCGCAAGGCGCGGGAACGCTCGGTGCCGCGAGGAGTTCCAGATACGCGCCCATCACACGACTTGGGAGATTATGTCGGCTCATACGAGCACCCTGCATACGGACAGTTGCATATCACGACTGACGGCACACAACTTCGATTCGGTTTTCGCCATATCAACCAGCCCCTGAATCACTTCCATTACGACCGTTTCGACACCCCAGTTGACGAGGCAGACGGCGCATGGTCGGTTTTATTCCTTACTAGCGCCCTGGGCGACATCGATCGTGCGGCGATGCGTCTTGATGAGGCCGAGGCCGTGTTTGTTCGTCGGCCGATACGTCCTGATGCGGAGTTGCTTGCAAAACTAGTCGGTACCTATGAGACACCTTTCGGCGTAAAGATCGGCATCAAATTAAGTCGTAACGGCGACATCTTGTTATGCAGTCCGGGCGAACCTGCAAACGTACTCGAAACATTTGTAGGCATGCAATTTCGCAGCAGCGCGTTTCCCGACATCACGTTCGAATTTGTCCTTGAGGAGGGTCGCGTGATAGCGCTTCGTCACTGGGATTCGCATGCGGAAATTGAATGGAAGCGTACTAACAATGCTGTACCCTGACGCTTTAAACATGTTGCATGTTCCGCTACACCAAAATTTATTCTGAAGGACTTGTTGCTGAGAGATAGGCGAAGGATTGCAAAGGTCGTTTGCTGACGGTTCGCAACATCGGTCTGACTGTTCGCTCCTGGCCGCTGTCTGCCTGACGCGATCGGAGGCACCCCACCCTGAAAATCGCTTCACGCTATCCAAAGCCAGAAATCTAGTTCGTGGGTTTGGCACACTGGCCGATGCATCATGGGCCCGTGATGTCGCGCAATTGAACAGCGGCTAGCGGCGTCTCAAGAATTTCATCGTCAATCTTCTCGACTCGATAAGCAGTCGAACCGGGTGCCCAAGAAACCACCTTCTCGATCTCGCGATCCGCAAAAAGAACAGCAGCGCGATCGTCGATAGCCACGGTCCGCGGCATCCTTCCAAGGCGCATTTCCGACAGAAAATTAACGCGTCGCTCTGGAATATTGATGTTGCTGTAATGGGCTGCGCAAGCTCCTGGAATCAGGCCCAAACCGCGCTGCAAACCATAATTCCCCTGTTCAAACGGCCCACCTAAGCCCGTCTCAAACCAACACATGGCGCCTGCGCTCATACCGGCGAGGAGAATACCTTGGTCCCACGCTTCGGAAAGAGTGCTATCCAACCTCCACTCGCGCCAAACCGCCAGCGCCGACCGGAGATGTCCACCACCAACGAATATTGCGTCTTGACTCAAAAGCCGATGCTTATAGTCAGTGTAGGGAATTACGTTGGAACCCCATCCGTTGAAGAACGAGAGATTTGACGTTTCGAAGCCTAGCGCTCCATAGGCGGCATGGAACTTGTCGATTTGTGCGGCGTTATCTCCGCTAGGAGTTGGAATAAAACAGATTCGCGGGCGGGACTTTCCCAACAACTCTTGTATATAGGCGTCGATGGGTGACGGCTCCTTTTCAGTCGTAAATCCGCCGCCGCCAATTGCAAGAATCCGTCGCATTTATCCTCACTTCCTATGGAAAGGTGCTCGCATTCTTGACGATCTACGAGCCAAAGTCGATTGGCGGTTTTTGGCCGAACCGAGTCCGACAGGTTCCTCAGTCGTCTAGCTCAATGCGGTAGCGAAGAGACACAGCGAGCCCATAGGCCGCCGTCTTTTTGAAGCGCTCCATCAAGACACCATTGCAGGCTGCGATAACCCTTTGCGAGGCTATGTTTTCGGGATCAACTGTTAACTCGACATAGGGCAAACCCTGTCGCTTCGCTTCGCCCAGCATCAAATTGAGCGCCTGCCGTGCGTAGCCGTGGCCTCTCTTCCACGGCACGACCGAGAAACCGATATGTCCGAGTACATACGGCGGCAGTTCGGCGGTTCCGGCCTGCCAACGAAATCCGATCGCGCCGCAAACTTCGCCGTCCCAAACCCATCGGACAACGCTTGGCAGGCGGGCGACAGTCGAGCCATCAGGCAAAGGAATCGGGCCGCCCGATGCGGTCGGGTCATCCAGACCGTCGACAAACGCCTCCGCGTTCACTTCGATAGCGTGCAATTGTTCGCGTGCAGCGACCTCTTTACGAACGTTGTCAGGTGACCAACCCGCCTCAAGGGCAGAAATGTAGCTCGGCAGCAATGCAGTCGTAGGTCTCAATAGTTCAATTGCGTGCATTTTTTGTTCGGTGCGTGTAGGGAGCAATGATTGTCAACAGTTTAAGCGGCGCCGTTGAATGTCTCAAAATGGCCGGTTAGCGCCTCACGCAACCAGCATATGCGGCCCGAACTTCACAAAGCCGCAACCAGCAGTACACGACCCGAAGCGGTCCCATGAGTAGACAGAAAGCAGTCGTTCAATGCGTGGGGCAAATGATTGAGGTCAGGAGGAACTGATGCAATCATGATGCTCGGGAGCACCGCTCGCCTTCGGGAAAAATGGAAATGATTTCACACGTTTTTGTGGGCGTTACCGACTTTGATCGTGCCTTCAGGTTTTACTCGGCAGTTATGGAAGATCTGCGGCTCGAGTTGAAGTTCTGCGAGAGAGACAGACCATGGGCAGGCTGGACGGCAGCGTCCGCACCCCGTCCGCTGTTCCTGATAGGCCGGCCATACGACGGCAATCCGGCTCATTGTGGAAACGGCCAGATGATCGCGCTGCTAGCCCCTGATCGTGGAGCAGTTGCTAATGCGCACGCCAGCGCTCTGACGACTGGGGGCTCATGTGAAGGGGCACCTGGCCTGAGACCCCAATATCACTCTCACTACTACGGTGCATACTTTCGAGACCCTGACGGAAACAAGATTTGCGTTTGTTGTCACGACCCGGTGTCGGCGTAGCAAGGACACTCGATTCCTAAACACTCATTTCGTCAGCTGGCGTCACGCCGCTGCCCGCAACAATGGCTCACTGTTGCACGTCGACTGATTGTGGGCAATCCCGAAGGGCCGATGTGGCCGGACCCGGAAGTACGCGGTCGACCCGACTAGCACGGGACTTGATCGAATGCCGAACTTCCCTGGCCGACCCACTGCGGCCTTCCGCAGGGGTGGGGTTGACCGCCGGAAACCGGACGTTCAGTCCCATTGCCGACTGGTGTTACTGCCGACTTGTCACGGGTTTCGCTGAAGTGCAGATCTTGGCCCGATCCACCAAAGAAGCGAATTCAACCAAGGATGAGTTGCACAACTCCTTTATGCCGGACCAGCCGCCCGGCATGCGGCTAGCGTGCAGAGAACATCTCCACCACGCTTTGAGGAGCGCCGTTGCCGAAGAAGCACCGATGATTCTGAGCCGTCTGACCAGCGAAGGTGGCGCTGCGAGGAAAGAGCGCCCGTTCATACGTTGCCAGCGCAGACTCTATGTCGCCAGGATGGTCGCGCAGCGCTTGGCCGAGTTCGGCGCCATCAAAAATAGCGAGATTGGCTCCCTCGCCCGCGAACGGCGACATCAGATGAGCAGCATCGCCCACGAGAGTAACGCCGGAAACGCGTTCCCAACGGTGGTCGACCGGCAGGGCATGAATGGGCCTCACGACGGGCGCAGTGTCGCTATCGGTGATCAATGCCCGGAGTTGGGTGGCCCAACCCTCGAACTCATTTGCGAGGTGTTTCAATGCGGTCGCGGGCTGACTGAAGTCGATGGCGCCGATCCACGCTTCAGACCTGTTCAACGCGACGTAGGTGTGCAGCGTGCCGTTCGCGTAACGGTGCGCCAGAATGCCTTTGCCCGGCTCGACCGCCATCAGCGTGCCGCTGCCGATTGCCTTCGCGCTGGCTGCGTGTCGGATATCGCCGTCAAAGAGACTGATCTCCACGAAGGTCGTGCCGATGTACGCTGGCTTTGCAGTAGAAACAAGCGGACGAACTCTTGACCAGGCTCCGTCGGCCCCAACCAGCAGATCTGTTGTCGTCGAGCCGTCGGCAAATACCAGGTGGTGCTGCCCGTCGGCGAGGCGGTTCGCCTGTGCGAGCTTGCAGCCCCACCGGATGGCGTCTGCAGGCAGGGACTCGATCAAGAGACGACGCAGCGCGCCCCGGTCGACCTCAGGCTTGGTTGTACTACCCGAGCCGGGCTTGTCGAGCAGGACGTCGCCGTGCCTGTTGACGACACGCTTGGCATCTTCGCCTGGGAGTGCGAGGCCGAGGAACTCCTCGTGCAGACCAGCGGCCTTCAGCCCAATCTGGCCGTTGTATTCGTGGATGTCCAGCAAGCCGCCCTGCGCTCGCGCATCGGGCGATGCTTCGGCTTCGTAGATTGTCGCGGGGATGCCGTTGACGTGCAGGACACGTGCCAGCGTCAATCCGCCAAGTCCGGCGCCGATGATGGCGATGCGGGGATGAATCGAAGGATACAAGGAGTCGAGGTGGCTTTTCATGGCGCGTTCCGGTAACTACGAACATGCGCACGGGCGCGCGAGAGTTCATAGGAAGTCCGACATATGTCGGGGGAAACGCTGGCCAACCTTGCTCGAAGAAGCTTGGGTGACGTGTACGCGGCTATCCGATAGCGAAGCTCAAAAGCAAAACAATCAGACGGCCGTTTTTCGCGGTATTCGAGCACGAATTGTCGCACGGGCTGTCGCCCCGGGCAATTCATGCGTCGTTAGGAACTGCGTTCCGGCCAACGGAACCACATGGCATTCATGTATGCAGTTCCGACCGACGTGAAGAGGATGCCTGCCGGAAAGCGGCCGCTGGCGAATGGCCGCTCGTGGCCTTCCACAACCAACGCAACCCAAGCCAATCTCGCCTCCGGCGAGTCTAATAAATTCGCGTCACAAATCCGATAAATCCAAGTTATTGATCATTCAAGAAGCGCAGTCTAACGAATTCGGAATCCCCAGCCTATCAAGGCAGGGACCACCTACCCCGCCTTCAACAGCGCCACCACGCCCTGGCGGGTCACGCGCCGTAACGCGGCACCAATCGCCGAGAACATCTGGAAATCGCCGCTACGCGCAAGCATTGAGCTGAACGCCGGCACAGCCTCCCGCGCGGCCATGTCTGCCCGGGCCCCGTCCCGAATCGCATCGCTGGCGTTGTCGAACACCTCCCGTACCGCAGCGTGGGCTGCCGTAACCTGATCGAGTGCCTGCACCACACGGCGCAGCGTCGCGCGCTGCGCCATCGGGTCGGCGACGCTCCACTTCCGCGGCTCGACGGCGCCCGCCAACGCTTCGGCAACGGCTCTGCTGGGCTGCCCCCCCGGAAAGCGGCTACCGCCGCCCCGGATCATCAAATGGTCGCGCAAGCCGGGCCAATTGTCTTCGGCTGTCGAGAACACCAGCGCGCCGCCTTTATCGAGCGATGCGCGAATGCCGGCTGGCGCAAGCGTGCGATCCAGTTGGTAGACCGTGGTGGCCGTGTCGTGACGGCCGGCGCTGATCGCCAGAGACACCGGCGGCTTGCCTGATCCGTTGGGATAAAAGCTCAGCGTTTCCGCGTTTTCGGTCTGCAGCAGCGAGCGCAGCTCGAACCCGCGAATCCGGAAAAACTGGGGCGCCGCGCCGTCCTCGTGAAAGGCGAGGTCGCTTCCCAGCGTGCCGCCCGTCGCGGCATGCCGCCCACTCCAATGCGCGTTAACGCGATTCAAGCCGTGGTCGACTTCCATGCGGCTCGCCGGCCGGCCTGCCAGATTGCTAGCCAAGGCCCCCTTCAGGTCGAGCAACTGCTGCCCGGCTTTATCGAGGAACGCCAGTGAACGTTGGGAGCCGGTGACCTGCTGGTTCAGGCGCGTCTGACTAACCGCGAATGCGATCCGCGAGGCACTTGCAACGTTGGACGAAGGCGCGGGCCCGGACGCGGTCTTTGCGCCCAGGTGCGCGATCGCTGAGGTAGCGCTTACGCCGCCGCTTCCGACGGGCGCGCGTTCGCCCCGCACGATACTTGCCGAAGCGCCTTGCACATTCATATCGCGCCCCGCGTCACAGCAAGTCGAACAGCGACAATTGCGTCACCCGCTCGTACACTTTGTAGGTGCCCTGAATCGATGTCATATAGCCGTTGAGCGCTTCCATCGCCTCGGCGAAATCGACCTGCCCGACGATATACGTCGCCTCATCATTGGAAACAAGCATCGCCGCGTGGTTCTCGTCCAGCAGGGACAACGTGTTCTGCGCGCTCCCGAGGCCCGAGATCTTCGCGCTGATCGACCCAATGCCCTCGTCCAGATCATCGAGACTTGCAACCAGGACGGCGCGCGTCGCAGGGTCGTTTGCATCAACATTCGGATTACTGATTACTGTCACCGCTTCGTCGATCCGGTTCAGCAACCCGGCGAGATTTTCCACGCTGACATTGCCCGCCTGAGTCACGCCGTTGCCGATTACGACTTGCTGCTGAGCGGTGTTGCCGTCAAAGCGGTAGCGCGATCCCACCGGCGCTGCCGGATCGTAGACCATCGCCGGCGTCTCGGTGCGCGTGCCGGCGAACAGATAATGGCCGGCACTATCCCGGGCGTTAGCCGACTGAAAAAGATTGTCCTTCAACGTGCGCAGCGGACCCGCCATCGCGTTGAGATCGCTGGGGCTGTTACTACCGTCAGCGGCCCGGAGCATCAGATCGTGTCCTTCCATGACGTCTTTCAGCATGCCGTCCAGATGAATTTCATTCTGCTGCAGGCGGATCGACAGCGCACCGATGTTGCCGCGGTACTGCGACAGCATCGAACTGTCGCGTTCGAGCAGCGCGAGCCGCACAGTGCCGATAGGGTCGTCCGATGGCCGCAGAATCCGGTTGCCGCTTGAGGTTTGCGCCATCAGGTCCGCGATCTTTGAATTCGACGCGCGTAGCGTCGAGAGCATGTTGATGCCGAAATGATTGCTTGCAATACGCATGGCTGCTCCTCTTAAAACATCGCCAGCGTGGCATCGAACAGTTCGTTCGCCACCGCGATGACCTTCATGTTGGCCTGATACATCTGCAGATACTCGGAGATGTTCACGGCCTCCTCGTCCATGTTCACGCCGCTCACCGATAACCAGGCATCCTCAGCGTAATCGCGAATGCTGGTGGCCGTGCCCAGCAGCGCCTCGTTCTGCTGGCTGGCGGAACCTACTTTGCCGATCAGCACCGTGAGGGCATCGCCTATCGACACCTCGCCAATGCCCGGTAACGTGATGTTGTCGCGGCGCAAGCCGATCAGCTTCAGCAGGTTGTCGCTGTTGCCAGGCTCGTCGGGATTGCCCGAGAAACCAAGGTCTTGCTGAGTGAGGCCCGCGCGCACGTTGAGCAGGCCCGTAGCCGGATCGAAATCGAACAATGCGTGGCCGGGCTGGCCGTTCATGCCGTAGCCGGCCGCCAGCGTGCCGTTAAAGCGCGTGGCGATTTCGCCCGCGAGGGTCTTGATAGACGCCATCTGCGGAAGCAGCGTCGTGTCGACGAAGCTCGCAATTGCGCCCAGCTCGCCCCCAAGCGTGCCGCCGGTCAGCGGATAGGCCGTGCCGGCCAACTTGAGCGAGAACGAAAACGTCCCGTCGGCATGATTTTGCACGCTCATTGTGCCGACCTGCGACCCCGCGACCAGCGGCGGCCCACCGGCGATCGACACGTCGACCGCGCCGCTCGGCTGTTGCAAGGTGCGAATTTCGACGAGCCCGGCGAGCGCGTCGATTGCGCTATCGCGCTGGTCGATCAGCTCGGACGGCACGCTGCCGCTTGCATACCCGTCGCCGATCTTCTGGTTCAGATCGGCGATGGTTCTGGATAGCCCGTTGACCTGGTCCACTGCCGCCACGCCATGCTGCCGCGCGGCGCCAAGCTGGCCGGAAAGCCTCTGCTGCAGGTTGTTAAAGCCCTTGGCCAACGCATCCGCCGACGACAGGAACTGCTGGCGCAGCGGCCCCGAGGTCGGGTCGGTGCTGACCTCCTGGAGTGCATTGAAGAACGCATCGAGCCCGGCCTTGACGCTGCCGTCTCCCATGTCCATCACATTTTCCAGCTGGCTGAAATACGACGACGCGGTCTTATATTGTCCCAACGGCCCGTTCGCGGCCCACATCTGCTGCGTCTTGTAGTTGTCCGAAAAACGGAGCAGCGACTGCACGCCGACACCGCCCGTCGAATGCGCTGCCAGCAGCACGCCCTGGCGGGAATACCCGGGCGTTTTCAGGTTGGCGGTATTGCGGCCTGCCATGTTCAACGCCGCCTGCGCAGCGAGCGTGCCGGACAGGCCAATGTGGATGAGGCTCATGTGCGTCTCGTCAGGTTAGGAAATCCAGGGGGAACGGGTATGCGGGGTATGCCGGATGTGTCTTTGCGCGGGCGCGGCGTGCAACGCCGGTCAGCGCCCGGTCGGCGTTTGACCGCTGGCAGGCAGCATCTGCGCGACGATGCAGTCGGCAATGCCGAACGCTCGCTGGTTGGCAAGCGAGTCGGCCACCAGCAGATTCGCGTGATCAAGCATGCCGGCGCTGGCCTCATCCTTGGGCGAATCGTCGTTCGCGTTGATCTGTGCCGTTGCCTTGCGCATCTCGTTCAACATCTGCGCGATGAACATGCCCTCGAAGCGCACAGCAGCGTCCGTGACCTTTGCACGGTAGGCAGGATCGTCCACCTGCGAAGCAGGTTCGCCGGGCCGGGCGGCCGGTGCTTCACGTGCCGTCAGCGGGTGGTTGAATGGGATATCAAGCATGCGTGCTTCCTCAGATCACTACGAGTTCGCCGGACAACGCGCCGGCTTCAGCCAGGGCCTGCAGGATCGCCATCAGGTCGTCGGGGGTCGCGCCGGTGCTGTTGATCGTGTCGACGATCGCCTGGAGGCTCGCACCGGCCGGCCACTGGAACGCTCGTCCACCGGGCTCCGAAACGCTCAGCTGGCTGACCGGCGCGGCAACCGTCGTGCCGCCCGCCAACGGATTCGGCTGGCTGACCGCCGTGCCTTCCGAAATCGTCACCCTCAACGCGCCATGCGAGACGACCGCCGGCTTCACGGTCACCCCCTGACTGATAACGACCGTGCCGGTCCGCGAGTTAAATACGATGCGCGGGGTATCGCTGCCCTGCTCGACCTTGATGCCGATCAGCCTCGCGACAAAAGCCACGCGGCTCGTCGGCTCGTCTGGCGCGGCCACCTGCACCGAGGTTGCGTCGAGCGTGGTTGCAATGGGCCGATTGAAATTGCGGTTGATGGCGTCTACGATATTGGTCGCCGTCTGGAAATTGGGCCGCTTCAGGTTCAGGTGAACGGACGGTGTCGCGTCGAGACCGGTGCTGATCTCCTGTTCAATGGTCGCGCCGCCCGGAATGCGCCCACTGGTCGGCGTATTGATGGTGATACTCGAGCCACTGCGCCCCTGTGCCGCGAGGCCGGGAATCACCAGGTTGCCTTGCGCCAGCGCGTAGGTTTCGCCATCGGCCGCAAGCAGCGGCGTCATCAGCAGCGTGCCGCCGCGCAGACTCTTTGCATCGCCAAGCGACGAAACTGTCACGTCGATCGTCTGTCCCTTGCGGTAGCCCGATGGGAAAGTCGCGCTGACCATCACCGCTGCGACATTGCGGGCGCGCATAGTGGTGCCATCGGGTAAGCGCACGCCGAACTGCTTGAGCAGGTTCGTGACAGACTGACCCGTATATTTCGCCTGAGTCCCGTCGCCGCTGCCGTTCAGGCCAACGACGATACCGTAGCCAACCAGCGAATTCTCGCGCACGCCGTCGACGTTCACCAGGTTGCCCACGACCTGCGCATGGACGAGCCCGGCAAGACACGCGAGCCACATTCCCAGCAGCATGCCGATCAGTCGGTTCGGTTTCATCGGCAACTCCTGTCAGAAGGGGAACCAGGGACTGTTGAAGAACCGCGTCAGCCAGCCCGGCTCGTTCGCATCCGCGAGCGAACCCTTGCTTGAGTACTGAATGCGCGCATTCGCCACGCGTTGCGACGACACGCGGTTGTCCGTGCCAATATCCGCCGCGCGCACGTAGCCCGACAGTCGCACGGTTTCCTCGCCCTGGTTCAGCATCAGTTTCTTGTCGCCGCGCACCTGCAACAAGCCATTCGGCAGCACGTTCTGCACGATCACCGTGAGCGAGCCGCGCAGCGCGTTCTGCTGCGAACTCGCGCCCGAGCCGCTGAAATCGCGCTTGCCGCCCAGTTCGGCATCGATCGGCACTTCCGCTCCCCATACGCGCGGCTTCGTGACCACGGCGCTGCTGCTCTTGCCAATACTGGTATCGCTCTTCTTGCTGGCCTGCGTCGCTTCCTGCAGTTCCACGGTCAACACATCGCCGACGCGAAAAGCCCGGCTATCGGACGTCAATGACCATTGGGAGCCTCGCACGAACACGCCGCCGCCCTCGCCCTTGCGGACATTGAACGCCATGTCCGGCATGTCTTCCGGCTCGGCGGCGGATGTGCCCACACCAATCGCCGCACAGCCGCCAAGGCCCAGCACGCTTAATACCAGTGCGGCGCAAGCACCCATGCGCGCCACGGTCATCAGCGAGCCGCCTGCGCCAGTTGCTGCATCATGTTGTCCGCGGCACTCAACACTTTGGTATTCATTTCGTAGGTACGCTGTGCCGCGATCATCTCGACCATCTCTTCAACAGCCGTGACGTTCGAGCCTTCCAGCGCGCCCTGCTTGATCTTGCCTAGCGAATCGACGCCCGGATCGCCCTCAGTCGGCGCACCACTGGCGGCTGTCTCCAGGTAGAGGTTGTCTCCCTGGGCGAGCAGGCCCGCAGGGTTGACGAAGCCGGCGAGTTGCAGCCGGCCAACCTCGGTGCCGGCGGCCGACCCGGCGGTCGTCACCGAGACCACGCCGTTGTCGCCTATCGTGATGCCCGTTGCTTCTTTCGGAATCGTGATGGCCGGCAGGATCGGCAGGCCCTGCATGGTCACGAGACGGCCTTCGTCGTTCGGGCGCAACTGGCCGGCCCGCGTGTAGCCGGTCTCGCCGCTGGCCATCTCGACCTGCAGGAAGCCGTTACCAATGATCGCAAGGTCGAGCGGTTGGCCGGTCGTCTGCAACGCGCCGTCGGTAAAGACCTTCTGCGTGCCGACGAGGCGCGTGCCGTTGCCCATCTGGGCGCCGGCGGCGTTGGCGGTGTCGTTCATCTGTCCGCCGGGTTGCTGCTCGGTGCGATAAAAAAGATCCTCGAACACGACACGGTCGCGCTTGTAGCCGACCGTGTTGACGTTCGCGAGATTGTTGGCGATGGCCTGCAATCGGGCATCCTGCGCCTGAATACCGGACTTGCTGATCCACATGGCGTAATTCATGACCGTGTCCTTGCCTTTGCTGTCCTGCGAGAGGGTTATGAGCGAATGAGACGATTGCCGGCGTCCGCCATCTCGTCGGCGACCTTGAAGAGCCGCATCTGAATTTCAAACGACCGGGTCAGCGACATCGTCTGCATCATTTCTTCGACCGCAGACACGTTGCTGCTTTCCAGATGCGCGCCCAGCACCAGCACGCTGTCGTCCTGCTCGAAACTCGTGCCCGAGCGCGACACGATCAGGCCTGCTTCGTTCTTGATGAGATCGGTAGGATCGGGATTGACGAGCATCAGCCGGTCAACCGTCTGCGTCTCGTTACTCCCTTCGGGAACGATCGAGATCGCGCCGTCCTGGCCAACCGTGACGCCATGGTTTGGCGGCAGCATGATCGGACCGCCTTCGCCCAGCACCGCGCGCGCGCCCAGCATCAACGCGCCGTCGCCGGTCACCGTGAAGCTGCCTGCGCGGGTGTACGCCGGCCCGTCGCCGCTCTCGACGGCGAAGTATCCCGCGCCCTGGATGGCGACGTCGAGTGGCCGGCCCGTCTCGGTCAGCTTGCCGGGCGTACTGTCGAGCCCGCCGCTGCCCAGCGTCGCAAGGTGGCGCGAATCGTAGCCGTAACCGTCCACCGCCATGCTCTCCGATGTCGCCACGTCCGCGCGAAAGCCGCCGGTGTTCGTGTTGGCAAGGTTGTTCGCACGCACCTGCAATCCGCGCAGCGCGCGGTCCGCGCCGCTCATTGCCGTATAGATGAAAGCGTCCATGGTGCTTACAACGCCTGCATCAGCGTGCGCATCATTTCGTTTTCGGCGGTGATCACCTTCGAGTTCGCCTGATAGTTCTGCTGCGCAGCCATCAGGTTCACGAGCTCCGACGTCATATCCACATTCGACTGTTCGAGCGCGCCTACTGCGAGCTTGCCGGCCATGCTGCTGCCAGCGGTGAAATAGAGCGGATCGCCCGTTGCAGGAGAGGCTTGCCAGGCTGATCCTGAGACGGCGACCAGGCCGCTCTCATTAGGAAACGTCGCTATCGCGAGCTTGCCTGCGCTCGCCTTCTCACCGTTGCTGTATTGCACGATGATCGAGCCGTTCTCGTCAAGCGACAGACCCGTCACGTTGCCCGCGGCATAGCCAGTGGACGTGTTCCTGGTGGTGGTCATTTCGCCGGCGAACATCGTGGTGTCGGTGTAGTTGAGCGAGAGCTTCATGGGCGAGGCTCCGCCGGGCGTGCCGAGATCGAGGGCAACGTTACCGGCCGGCGCGATCAGCTTGCCGTCGGTATCGAAACTCAGCGTCGTCGCTGCGCCGACCTCGTTGCCGTCCATCGTGTATTGGACGCTCACCTCGTTGCCCGGGCCTTTTATGTAGTACTGCGTCAGAGTGTGCTTGCGTCCAAGCGAATCGTAGGCAGTCGAGACCGACAACCCGTTGTACGACAGGGGCTGGTCCTTGTCGAACTGCGTCACCGAGGGCACGCTCCAGTCGGCCGACAGGTTGCCCGCATACCGCAGCGAATCGCTCGCCTTGGCCCCGATCGCACTGGTCGGCACAATCAGGTCGCCCGCTATTGCGTTCCCATTGGCCGGAAAGCCCTGGACCTTGCGGCCAAGCGTATCGATGACGAAACCCTCCTTATCCGTGTCGAAAATGCCGACCCGGGAAAACAGCGTCGAGCCATCTATGTCGCGACTCACGAAGAAGCCGCGGCCCTGGATCGCGGCATCCATGCCGCGTTCGGTGCGGAGCATGTTGCCCCCGTGATCCATTGACTGCGACACCGAACCGACCTGCACGCCGCCCGCCTGGGTACCTATGTATGCAGCGGTGAAATTGGCCCGGCTCGACTTGTAACCGTATGTGGCTGTATTCGCTAAGTTGTTGCTGATCGAGTTCAACTGCTTGTTGACGGCGTTGATGCCCGAGAGTGCGATATTGAAGCTCATGCCTGTTGCTCCTTTCGAGAAATTGCCGACCCGGCGTTACTTTCCGCGCGCCCGAGAAAGCGCGTGATAGTGCCGGTCCCGGTCTCGCCGATACCAGCCACATTCAACATGACGATGCCGTCCTCGCCAAGGCGAACGCTCTGCAGCGTGCCCATGACTTCAATGCGAGGCTTCTCGTTCGTGTCCGTCACCACGCGCATCGTGTAGTGGCCGGGCGGCAGGCCCAGCTTTTCCGGATCGATCTCGAAGCCGACTTCGCCCGCGGCCTGAGCGCCAAGGGGGATCTGATGTTCTGCACCGTCGGGGCCGGTCAACACGAGTTGCGCATCGGCGGCGGCATGACCGAGCATGAAGCCGCCTTTGACAGGCGTGCCGGCCATCTCGATCGAATCGCTTGCGACCATCACGGTCGAGCCCACCTGCGAGCCCAGCGTTACCACCAGCATGCCTTCCTGCGACGCCGCGTTGGCGGCGGAAAAACTTGCCAGCGTCTGCATCGCTTCAACCTGGCTCATTTGCGCGAACTGGGTGACGAACTGGCTTGCCTCCATGGGTGCGAGCGGGTCCTGGTTCTGGATCTGCGCGACCAGCAGTGTGGTGAACATATTCGACAGTGAACCTGACTCGCCTGAAGCTTGTTTTGCAGCCTGGTCCGCAGGTGCATTGGCAGCCGGCGGCGAACCACCGGCGCCTTGTGCGTTGTTGCGTGCAAGACCTGTGTCCATATAGCTCTGCATAATCAGCCCTCACCCAGTTTCAGCAGATCCTGCTGCATGCCCTTCACACGGGCGAGCACTTCAGCGTTCGTCGAGAACGCCCGCGACGCGGCCATCATGTCGGTCATCTCCTCAACCGGGCTGACATTCGAATAGAACACCATGCCCTGTTCATCGGCCATTGGATTGCCGGGTTCATAACGCTTGTCCAGCGGATCGTTCATGGTCACTACATCGAGCACCTGGACACGCGCGCCGCCCTCTCCCAAAATCGATGCAAAGACCGGTTTGCGCGCGCGGTAGGCGGTCTCTTCACTGCCTGCGCTGCCCGCATTCGCCAGGTTGCTTGCCACTGTGTTCAGCCGCACCGTTTGTGCGGCCATCGCCGAACCGGCGATCTGTGAAATGTCCTTGAAGCTCATGGTGGTTAGCTATTTCCGTTGATCGCGGCGGCGAGGCCCTTGAACTTGATGTTCAGGAAGGTGATGCTCGTCTGGAAGTCGACCGTGTTCTGCGAGAACGCAGCCTGTTCGATGCCCAGTTCAACTGTGTTGCCATCTTGTGACGGACGGCTGGGGACCCTATACAGCGAGTCGCTGTCCGCAAAGCGCGGCGGAGCGGCATCCCCCGGCGTATCGAGCTCTCGCTGCAGCGCCGCGCGAAAATCGATGTCGCGGGCCTGATAGTGCGGAGTGCTTTCGTTGGCGAGATTCGCTGCGAGAATGCCGGTGCGCTCCGCCCGTAGTTTCAGCGCGGCCGGATGAACGCCCAACGCCTGTTCCAGATTCAGTCCCATCGTGCGGTTCCTTTTCCATGAGGCCGTGGTGACGCGGTGCGGCACGGCGGCAGCCTATAGACAAAACAGGTGCGAGCGTAACGGGCCTGTTTGCGGATCGCCACAAATCTTAAAGGATCCTAAATGGGCAAAAAATACATCCAGCATTGCGCAACGCGCCTCTATCGTTTGTCGCTGCGCATTCCTATAATGCGATCCACTCCAACTCGCTGCGATGCCGACATCAATGTCTCTCTACCGTGTTCCTGGCGGCTTCAAATTGCTGCTTGCCATCATCGCTTGCGGGTCGGCTCATGCCGCTCCGTCCCTGGAGCAACAGGTGACACAGGCGTCACGCGCATGGCTTGATGGTTTCGTGCAAAAGCAGCAACTGCGGGACGCTCGCATCGACGTCACGGTCCTGCCGGCCCGAGGGCCCGCGCTCGTTTGTACGGAACCATTCGACATCACGCCCGCAGACACCGCGCAGTTAAAACGAATGCGCTTTGCAGCCCGTTGTCCCGGCAGTGCGCGTACCGCGCTGTTCGTCGTACGCGCCGATGTGCAAGCCAGGGTGTTGGTCGCAAGCGCTGCGATACCGGCGGGCAAAGTGATCGACAGAGCGGACGTGCTGCTGGCGGAGCGCGACATTGCCGCGACCCCGGACGCTATCCACAATGCCGATGACATCGCGGGCCGCGCAAGCCGTCGCCCGCTGCGCGCCGGGCAGGTCGTACAGTCACGCTTCCTGCGCGGTGCGCAAACGCTCAAGCGAGGTCAACCGGTACGAATCGTCGCTCGCAACCAGCAGATCGAAGTCACCGCTGCCGGCGTAGCCATGCAGAACGGCGGAGAAAACGACGTGATCCAGGTGCGCAACGTCGCGACGGGCAAGATCATTTCCGCACGCGTGACCGACGCGAGCACGGTGACGCCGGTTGCTTCTGCTTCAAGCGTGGCCGAAGAGTAAATAGCGCCGGCACGGCTCGCCCGCTGCCTGGGACAACGCTGCTTGAGTCCCCCGCTCGACGCCAGATATTGTCGCTACGGACCGCCCAAAAGCGTCAGGCGCTTTTTCGGCGTAGCCTCAGGTCCCGGCCGCTTGCTGTCAATCGACGCACACTCAACGGAGCGCGCCACTACCCGAGATGACACCCGTCGTGTCGAGCGCCGTTCGTTGCGGCCGTGTACGGTTCATCGACTGAATCTGGTTCGCCACACCCGCCAGCTTTTCGGCGTAGGCGGCATCCGTCGCATAACCGCCGCGAGACAACGCGCGGCCGAACGCGCCTGCGTCGTCCCCGGCATTCAGTGCGGCCTCGTAGCGCGGGTTGTCCTGCAATAGCCGCGTGTAGTCGCGAAACGCGCTGCCGTAATCCTGATACGAACGGAAGCGGTCGGTGATTTTCATATCGGCTCCGTTCAGATATTCCGTCGTCGATGCATCGACGGTCGCGCCTTTCCAGCCCGCGCCCGCCTTGATGCCGAACAGATTGTGCGTCGTAGTCCCCTCTGGCGTCTTGAGCGGCCGTTGGCCCCAGCCGGATTCGAGCGCGGCGTGTGCGGCGATCACGTTCGGTGAAGTGCCGAGCGCTTTGGCGGCCTGCTCCAACCAAGGCGCGATCTCATCGACAAAGGCCTGGCGGGTTGTATCGAGCGTTGCCGTCGAGGAGGCGGCCACGGGGCTCGTGCGCGCCATCACTTGCGCGTCGCTGAACGCCGCAAGATGCTGCGTCAGTTGCGCTGCTGCCCAGCCCGATTGCGCCGCTGATCTCGTCGAGCCGAATCCCTGTTCGATGGTATTGACGATGTCCGCCCGCGCCGCGCCGATGGCCGACGCGAAACCACCGCCGGCCGCTGGTTTTGGAAGCAGCAGCGCTACGTCGTCAAAGCCTGCGCCAAGCCGGCTTCCCGTGAATTCAGCCGGGAACATAGGTATGTTTCTCGCCGTGCAGCAGTCTTTGCATCATTTCGAATTGGGACGCCAGCAGATTGCCGTTGCGAACCGCCTGTGCCTTGCAGTGCTTGACCGCTGCCTTCCATTCCTCCCGGCACACATCGAGCGTTGCACGCTGCGCGGTAGCGGCCGTCGTGACCGGAGTCCGTCCAGTCTGTTGGTAAGCAATACTCAGCGGTTTCTGGCCGGCGCCGCTGCGAGCACGCCGGCGCGCGTCCAGCAATCCAACCTCATACGCGATCTGTTCGGCCGTCCGCTTCAATGCATCGGCGTCGAGACGCAAGGCCGCTGCGAACTGGACGTCGAACATCTGCGCGAGCCGCCGGTAGGTATGCAGGTCCGCGTTGAAGTCGTCAAGAAGCTGCGTGAGCGCCGCCGAAATGCTCATTGCGGACCTCCGTGATACCGCGCGATTCGTGCTGCGAGACTGCTGGCATCGAAGACGATCGTTCCATCGAGCAACGCCGCTTTGATGTCGGCCACCCGCTCGCTGTCCACGTCGGGCAGCTTCTGCATCTCGGCATGACTCAGCCTGAGCGTCGTGGCGTCGCCGGCGGGTCGAACGGCGGATGCGGAGCGCGGCACTATGGCCGGCCCTTCGGCGATCTGCGCGCCGGGTGCTTCGTTGATGGCGGGTAAGCCCGCGCCGTTTGTAATTCGCATAGTCAGATGTTCCGCTTGCAGACGGCATAAAAATGGACAAATACTCTTGGGCAATTCCACAAGACGGCCGTCGAGGCCATTCAGTTAAACGTCCCTGATGAAATTTCATGCGTCATCCGATCGCGCAGCGCGTCGTTTTCCGGCAGCGCGTCGTTTTCCGGTGTCTGCTCGGACCAGACCGCATCCACACCGTCAATCAGCGGCACGACCGTTTGCGGCATGCCGAACATCTGCTCAATCATGCGCGCGCGCCGCGCCGTCAAAACCAGCAGTTCGATCCGGCGATTGACGGCCCCGCGCGGATCGTCCGGGTTCAATGGTGCGCGCTCGGCCATGCCGACCACCTGCAGCACGTTGCCGGCGGCCAGACCGCCTTGCAGCAGGCTGCCGCGCGCGGCCATGGCACGCTCACTCGACAGATGCCAGTTCGAGCGCGCCCCGTAACCCTGTTCGCGATACGGCACGGCGTCCGTGTGACCCACGATGAGAACCGGGTTGCCGACCCTCGCCAGCAGCGCGCCGATCCGCTGCAGCAATGCATCGAATTTCCTGTCGGGTACGGCGCTGCCCAGTACGAAGAGTCCCTGGCTATCGGTGTCGTGCAGCATCACGCGCAAGCCTGCCGGCGTCATCACCATCCGCAGGTTACCCAGCAGATTCGCCTCGATACCCAGCCTCTCCAGCCGCTCAGCGACCGCGCGCAGTTCGGCCTCGCTCTCACCACGCGGCGTTGGTTCAGCCTCTTGCGTGCCGCTCTCGCTCGCCACGGCATCTGGTTCATCGTCGGCGATCACTTCCTCCTGCGCGGCGAGCTGATGCGGCTCGAGCACGCTCATCGGCGCCTGCGGACTGCCGTTACCGTCAGCCACGCTGCCTGAACCCGAATCCAGGACGCTGCCGCGCGAGCTGGCGCTTTTTCCTTTAGCGGTCTCGTGCTCCTTCGTGGAGAGTACCCATAGCACGAGAAAAAGGCACATCAACGCCAGACAGAAGTCGGCAAACGCAACCTTCCATGTGCCGCCATGGTCATCGTCATGCTGGCGCTGCGAGACCCGCTTGACGATCGTTTCTTCCTTGTGCCGCGCCGGCCTCGCCAGCACCGGCCGATCCGGCCGATCCGGGACGCTGCTCACGTGCGCGCTCCGTCGAGCTCGTTGATCCAGGATTCGAGCTGGGCGAAGCTCGGCTTGCTGACCAACTGCACGAGCCGGCGGCCGCTGTCGATTGCCAGCAGCGGCGGCTTGCCGCCCGCAAATGAAACCAGCACGACCTTCACGCACTCCAGTTCGGAGATCTCGGTCTTGACGACCTGCTTGATCACGTTACTCAGCGGATCGAGCACGCCGTAACAAAAGAATATGCCGAGGAAGGTGCCCACCATTGCCGCCGCGACCCGCTCGGCGATCTCGCCGGCCGTCGCGCCGTCGGACACGATGCTCATCGCGATCACGACACCAAGCACAGCCACCACGATGCCGAACCCGGGCATTGCGTCGGAAATCTTGCGCAGCGACTTCGAGGGCTGTTCGAGATCGTCGTGAATGGATTCAAGTTCCTGCTCCAGCACGCCTTCGAGTTCGTGCGCGCTGATCCTGCCCATCGCCATCAGCCGAAAGTTGTCCACGATGAACGCCAGCAGCCTCGGAGACGCGACGACCAGCGGGTAGCGCTGAAACAGCTCGCTTTCGTGCGGTGCTTCGACGTGCACGTCGAGCGCCTTCAGATCGCGGCCGACCTGCAGCAATTCATACATCAGCAGCAGCAGTTGCCGCTGGAATTCCTTGTGGGTTTTCGCCTTCCCGGACGTCATCACCTTCCGGATCTGGCTGCCCAGTTCCACCAGCACGTGGCGGGGGTTGCCGACCACCATTGCACCGACTGCCGCACCGACGATGATCACCAGCTCGGTCGGTTGCCACAACATGGAGAAATCCCCGCCCATGAACATGAAGCCGCCTAGCACGCAAGCCAGCACCACGAAAATGCCAAATATCTGTTGCACAGTCGTTTTCCTTTGCGCGAGACGCGTCAGTCCTGATTCATATGCGCTTTCATCTTGTTGAGCGCACTCTTGTTTATCTGACACACCCTTGCGGCCGTCAGACCCAGCGTTGCCGCGATCTCGGCGTGACCCAGATCGAATTCGTAGTACAGCTGAATCACTTGTTGCTCACGCGCGTCCAGTGCGAGCAGCGCCTGCGTGAGGCTCCAGCGGTTGAGAGCCTGCACCTCCGGGCCCGGCTGTTCGTCGAGCCGTTCGCCCATCTCCGCGAACATCGCATCGAAGCTCGCGAAGGCTTCTGCGCCATCATCCTGCACATGTTGTTCGTATTCCTGCTCTCCGATGTCCAGCGCGGCGCAGACTTCCGCCCGGGTCGGTTCACGCCCCAGCTCGCGGCGCAACGCCCGTTCCGCGGCACGCAACCTATGCGCCCCTTGACGCGCGCCGCGTGGCCGCCAATCCTGGCGCCGCAGTTCGTCGAGAATCGCGCCACGCACCCTTACCTGAGCGAAATGGCGGAACTCGTCATCGGGCTCGCCGTATCGGCGCAGCGCCTCGAGCAACCCAATCAGGCCAATCTGCTCGAGATCTTCGCGATCGATCGCGCCGCCCGCGTGCGAACTGAGGTTGCGCACCACGCGTTTGACGAGCGGCACGTACTGGAACATCCAGCGCTGTTCGGCTGCGCCGTCGGAGGCATGAGCTGTCCGCTGCACACTGGCGTATTCGGTGCGGTTCTGAACGTTCATGACAGTCACTCGAGCATCAACTTGCCGATCAGCACGTCGGAGAACGGTATGTTCGCGGGCGAGCCATAAGCCGTCGCGTAGGCGCTCATCAGCACGGCGGCGTAATCATCGACCGTCAGGCGGCGGGCATCCTCCAGCGTGTATTTGGACAACGCCCGATAGGCCACACTGCGCAGCATCGGCAATTGCTCGTGGATCTCCTTCTGGCTCCCGGAGCTCGTCACGCTGAACACCAGATCCATCGACAGATAGCGCGAACGCGTTGCCCCCACCGGGTTGCGCAACATGACGATGAGCTTGTCGAGCGTCACGTAGCGATAATCAGCCGCGTTCGGCCGCTTCTCTTTTTCGCTCTCGCGCGTTTCGCCGGCGAACGGCCAGACGCCATGGGAGCGGGCCAGCATCAGGCCACCGGCGGCAGACAGGGTCAGCACTGACGCCGCCACTAACAGGAGGTATCGTTTCTTCATGGAGAGATCAATGGCCCAGTTGCGTCGCATGATGAGCGGCAAGTTCGAATGCCGTGTCGGTGAGGTCCCCCTGGGCCAGGCCGCGTCCGGGTCTGTGTTCTCGCTGCGCGTGCGGGTCCTGGCCGTCACGCTGTTGACGCCCTTCGCCGCCGTGTTCGCCCGCGCGCGTGGCCGAGACATGCACCACCACGTCGGTGAACTGGCGATTGGCCAGATCCTGGCGCAGACCGTCGGTGATGGCCTGTAACTGCCGCACGACATCGCTGTTCGTGGCCGACAGGTAAATCTGGATGACTCCCGCCTCATGACGCAGTTCAATCCGCACGTTGCCGGACATCAATGGATCGAGCCGGATCACCGCGCGCTGCACGCCTTGCTCCGCATGCAGGCTGATGCGCTCGCCCAGCAGCGCCACGAGCTTCTGCTGCGGATCGACAGACGCGGGTTGCAACGGCTTCAGCGGCGCGTCGCTTTCGAACGGCGTCGGTGATGACGACATCGCCGCTAGCGCAAGCTCACCCGCTGCCGGTTGCTGCAGTGCCCGAGTGGCTGACATTGGGCGCGGCTCCTGCAACGCCGTGGCACCCGATGCCGCGCGTGCCGCTTGCTGGACCACTGCGGCGCTGACGGCCGCACCCTGACCCGCCATCTCAGGCGCCTCGATTGCCTTGTCGGCAGGTGCCATACGCAGCGTCAGGGCCGTCGCGAACGGCGTACGCAGGGGTTCGGCCTGCGGCTGCGGGGCTACTGTCCGAGACATGGCCGGCGTGTCCAGGACGAGGGATGCGGGCATCACTTGGTCCGCCCCATTCACAAGCGGCATGCCGATATCAGGCTCGGTCGCAGAGGCCTCAGCGGGCGCCACTGGTAGCAGCAACAACGGTTGCGCAATCAGGTGCAGCGACGCATGCGACGCATCCGAAACGATCGCGCCGATGTCAGCAAACAGCGCGCCGGTTCCGTCCGGCGCATCGCCAAGGTCGTTACCGTCCATCGTGAACAGGACGTCCTGCGGGTCTGTGCCGCTGCCCAGCCCGGATGCGCCGCGTGCCGGGTAGCCAGTGACCGGACGCGCACTGCCGGGATGGGACCCCGTCCGCGCGATCAGTGCGCTCATTACGTCAGGCATGCTCATAAAGGCGTGCTCCCGTCGTCGCTGTCGCGCAAGTAGGCGTCCCATCCGGTGCGGTGTTCGCTGAGACCGGTCATCTGCCTTGCGAGGCGCTCCAGCTCGGCGTTCAGAACCGCCATCGCCGCGCGGTGGGTAGGCTTCACGAGCGCGAGTGCATCGCGCTCCGTTTCGCTCAAGGTCCGCTTTGCGGACAAGTCGCTCACCACCTCACGGAGTTCACTATTGAGCGTCGTCAGCACAGTCCAGTCGCGCTCCAGCGAGGCCTCTCTCAAACGTACGGCGAGTTCCAGCAGATGTTCGGTTCGGTCCATGTGTTTTATCCGTGGCGCTGTTCGACGCCTTGCCAGGCATCGTGCAGGGTGGTCACCAGACCCACGACCTCATCGATCATCGCCGGCTCCAGTGTGCAGCCGGCCTCATTCAGACGCCACGCGCAGTAGTCGTAGAGCTGCGCGAGATTCGTCACGACGTCGCCGCCGGATTCGGAATCGAGCGCGCTTTTAAGACCGGTCAGGATACCTATGCATTTGTTTATGCTCTTGCCTTTTGCTTCGTATCGCCTGTTCTCCATGTGCGAACGCGCGCGGGCCATTTCGTCCAGCAATCCGTCCATCAATACGATGACCAGTTGCACCGGCGACGCACTCGCGGTGCGCGCGTCGAGACTGGCCGAGTGGTAGCTGGCGTAGCCGGTCAGATCCATGATTACTTCCTCCCACTGAACACGGGCAAGTCATCGAGCATCGCGAGCGTCTGCTCCATCTGGGTGTTCAGGCTCTGAACCCTCGTGAACTGCGCAAGATATTGTTCGTAGATCCGGCCGTACTTGATATCAAGCGAAGAACTCCTGCTATCAATTGATTTCTGAACGGACTGAACAGAGTCCTGACGTTTTTTGATCTGGCCATCGGTGCTGGACAGCCAGCTTTTCAGGTACTTGTCCATGCGCCCGCTCAAGGCCATGTCGGAGCCGCTGAACATCGCTTCCAGGCCTGCTGGATTCTTGGCGAGCATCGCTTCGAGCTTGGTTTTGTCAACCGACAGCCTGCCGTTTCGATCGGCACTTACACCGTAGGTGAGCAAGCTCGCGCCGTCGACACTCTGTCGCATCATCGTGTCCAACTGCTGCTTCAGCGCGCGAATACCGGCATCGCCTGAAAACGGCCCGGCCGTCGCGCCGTTGCCACCGCTAGCGGTCAGATCGCCCAGCACTTTGGTCAGCGTGTTGTATGCATCGACGAATTGCTGCACGTTGTCCGCGGTCGCGGCGTTGTCCATCACCACGGTCAGCACGATGGGGTTATCACCGTCGCGCATTGCCTGTTTAAACGTAACGCTCACACCGTCAACGCCTGTAAACGTATTGTTTGCCTGCACGACGCGCGTACCCTGATCCCGGCCGCCCAGATAGAAAATCGCATCGCGCGCAGCACTCAGCTCCCTCGTCTGATCGAGGGCGCCTTTCAGATCCGCATCGCCTATCTGGGTGGTATCGAGCGTGATTCGCCCTGCCTCACCCGTTTGCCCCGATGTCATCACCAGTTGCTGTTCGCCGTTGACGCTCACGACCGACGCGCTCACCTTGCCATCGTTGCCGACAGCCTGGTTGATCGCACGCGCCAGTGCGGCGGGCGTCACGTTGCCGTCGGTGTCGACGTTGGCGGCGGACAGGTCGACGTCGAACGCAGCTCCATCGCCAAGCTGTACCGTCAGCGTGCCGGCACCGGCCGCGGCCACCGGCCGCAGGCCGCTGAACGACACCTGGTGCGCCGATGCGATCTGTTCGACGAAGAACGTATAACTGCCCGGCTGCGCCTTCGCGCCGACTGTCGCGCCACCAACCGCCGGATCGGATAAAGAGGCGGAGTATTTGACGACGCCCGCGCCGGAAGAAGGCAGCTTGCCCAGCGCGGTCTGAAAGCTCTGGAGTGCTGATTGCAACTTGGTCAATGCATCTCTCGCGCTGGTCGCGTCAGCCCTCTGCATCTTGATGAGGCTGCGCGCCGAAGCGAGACGCATGTCGGCGAGCGCCTGGGCGTTTTCAACAGGAGTGTTCGGATTGATCATGGTGACCCTTCGTTTGAACGAATCGAATAAATGCTGTCGGCTTCGCGGCGTGCCCGGTACCAGGCCTGCGTCGCCAGTTGATCCTGCCGCTTCTGGCCGCGCTTCTCATCAGCGAGCCGGATTGCATGACGCTTGCTGCACAGGGTGCGCTCGAGTGCCTCGTGTTTCAGCGAAGCCCTCATCAATGCGCGTTGACTCACTTCCATGTCAGCTTCATGCCGGGTCAGATCGCTGAGGTGCGTGTGAATCATCTCGACCAGCGACGATTTGAAATCGGCGCAATTGATGGACAGCGCAAGGTTCGCCATTCCGCTCTGGCCGAGGCCAGTCACCATGTCCTGCACGCGCTCCAGGCTCCTGCGATAGCGCTCGCGCAGCGCCTCCTTGCTCGCCTGCTCGACCTTCAGGCGATCGCGTTCCCGCGCGCGCAGTTCGACGAGGCGAGCCAGGCTCACAACGGTACGTTCGCCGTTCATGCGAGCAGCGCCTCGAGTTGTGAAATCGCGTCGGCAAACGATGCTTCCTCGCCGACGCCCTGCTGCAGATACTGTTCGATCCGGGGATAGAGATGCACGGCCCGATCCGTCAGCGGATCGGCGCCCGCGACATAGCCGCCGAGCGGAATCAGGTCGCGGACCTGCGCGTGCCGGTTGATCATCTCCTTGAGCGTGCGCGCTGCGGCGAGCTGCCCTTCGGAGGCCACCAGCGCCATGCAGCGGCTCACGGAGCGCGCGACATCGATCGCCGGGTAATGACCCTGCTCAGCAAGCGCGCGAGAGAGCATGATGTGGCCGTCGAGAATCGCCCGCGCCGTATCGACGACCGGGTCCTGCTCGTCGTCACCCTCCGCGAGTACCGTGTAAATCGCGCTCATGCTGCCGCCGCCCTCACCGTTGCCGGCGCCTTCGACAAGTTGTGGCAACAAGCCAAATACGGATGGCGGATAGCCCCGTGTCGCGGGCGGCTCGCCGAGCGCCAGCGCTACCTCGCGCTGTGCCATGGCGTAGCGCGTCAGCGAATCGACCAGCAGCAATACGTTCTCGCCAGCGTCACGAAAATGCGCCGCGATCGAGTGACAAAGTTCAGTGGCCATCAGCCGCATCAGCGGGGACTCGTCGGCGGGCGCGACGACGACAATTGCTTTCTTCAGCCCATCCGGACCAAGCGCATGATCGATAAATTCGCGCACCTCACGGCCGCGCTCGCCGATCAATCCCACGACCACCACGCTGGCCTCGGTCTGCCGGGTGATCATGCCGAGCAGCACGCTCTTTCCGACGCCGCTGCCGGCGAACAAGCCGACGCGCTGGCCCCGGCCCAGGGTGAGCGCACCGTTGATGGCGCGCACCCCCACGTCGAGAATGCCGCGCACGGGCTGGCGTTTCATCGGATTGACGCGCGGAGGGCGCAGTTCAAGCGGCACTTCGCCGGCAAGCGGCCCGCGTCCATCGATCGGTTCGCCGAGGCCATCGATAATGCGGCCGCGCCAGGCCGGGCCGATCAGGATGGGCTTTTCGTCGGCTTCGGCTATCACGCGCGCACCCGAGGTCAGCCCGGTCTGCTTGCGCAGCGGCATCAGGTACGACACGTCCCCGCGAAAGCCCACGACGCGTGCATTGAGCCAGTCCCCCGAGGTGGTTTCGATACGCGTGCGCTGGCCGGTTTCGAATGCATAGCCGGTGGCTTCCAGCAACATCCCCGACACACCGCTCAGGCGGCCGATAGGTCTCGCGACCGGAACATCGAGATCGAGATCGAGGTCGATGGCGGCGTTACGCATTGTCGACAGCCTCGCCGTTCGGATGCGGTGTTATGTCTCGCGGAGGCGCTGACGACTGGAGATGCGCACTGATCCGTTCGATACACAACGCAAGGCGCTGGCTACAACCCGCATCCATTTCGCGGTCCCCCGCCTTCACGCGGCATTCACCAGGTTCGAGGCGGGCATCGGGCGTCAGGCGCCAAACGGCGGCCCGCTCGGGCGCGACAGCCAGAATGCGCTGATACTCACCGGGATTCAGGCGAACCTCCACGTTCGCGGGTACGGCGGGTACTTTAGGCATCTCGGCCAGGGCTTCGCTGACGAACTCGAGCAACAATTCGGGCCGATGCACCAGCTCGTTACGAATCACTTGCCGCGCGACCTTTTCAACCAGCCCCGCAATCTCGTCACGCATTTCGCTGCGGTAAGCTTCCTGCAGCGAATCAAAACCCGAGATCATCGCGTCAAGCGGCTCGGTCAGTGCATCGAGCGCACGCTTCGCTTCAAGCCGTGCCTCTTCCTTGCTCTCGGCATAGCCCGCCGCCTGGCCCTCGCGAAAGCCCTCTTCGCCCGCTATCTGCAACGCTGCCTCCGACGGGGCGCTGTCGAACAACGGCAGCACGGCCGCAGCGGTGTCCGCAGGGTCGTGAGTACCCAGGCGGTGTGCGAGCGAAGGGAAGACATAACGGCGGTACTGCTGCATCACATCACGTCCTCGGCGACGAGTTGCAACTCGATCTCGCCGGCGTCAGCCAGTTCGCGCACCTGCTCCATGATCTCGCGCCGGGCCTGCTCGACGCGGCTCACCGGCGTTGGGCTGACGCGGCGCCGCATGTCTTCGAAGGCCTGCACCTGGCGCCGCGGCATCGACCGCAACAGCGTCTCAACCAGCCTGGCGTCTGCGCCCTTGAGCGCAAGCCCCCATTGCTCAAGCGGCACCTGCTCCATGATCGTGGCAATCGCCGTGTCGCTTTGCTGCGCAAGAATCGAGAAGTCGTACATATGGTTTTCGACTTCGGACACGACGTCCGGATCGCGCGCGCGCAACAGTTCGACCATGCGAGCGCGATCGCCCGGCATCCGGGTCATGATGTCAGCGGCTTGCCGCACACCTTCGACAGTCGTGCTCTGGATGCCCAGATTCGCGATGCACAGATCAACCACGACTTCGAGATCGCGCAGCAGTTCATAGTCGATTTCCTTCAGGCGCGCGATCTGCAGCAACACCAGTTCCCGGCGCTCGTCGGGCAGCGCCTGAATCACCTGGCTCGATTGTTCAGGCGGCAGGAACGCGAGAAAGATGGCTTGCATCTGGACATGCTCATGCGAGATGCGCTCCGCGAGCCACTGCGGCTGCGCCCATTGCAAGCGGGCCATCCGTGGGCCGATTGCATCGCCATAGATGCTGTTAAGAACACTGCCGGCAATCACGCCACCAAGCGCCTTTTCAAGCGAGTGCTGCAGGAACGAGCGCGAGGCGCCTCGCACGCTGCTTTGCGCGCGGTAGGCATCGAAGAACGTCTGGATCGTGTCCTGCACCGCGTCCGCCTTGACACCGGTCATGCGTGACATGACCCGCGTGACGTCGAGCAATTCGTCGCGTGACAGACAGCGCAACACGGCCGCCGCCGGCTCCTCGCCCATGCTCAACAGTACGATCGCCGCTCGTTCGACGGACGTCATCTCCGGCGAGCGCAGCGACGCGCTCACGCCCGTGCTAATCGGATTGTCCATCTTTGCGTATCCAGGGTTTGATGACTTCGGCGACCCGTTCCGGGTCCTGGCCAACCATGGCTCTCAGGTGCTCGACGAGTACGTCGACGTCTGAACCTATGGGTGGCAGCTTGATTTCTGTGAGTAGCGGCAGTGCCACGGAAGAACGTGTGCCGGCCATCGCCGTCACGTCGTCCGGTGCGGGCAGCGCAGGCACCATCGCCTCGTCTGCAGCCCGGCGCGGCGGATCCTGTTGCTTGGCGACCCATTGCCGCAAAATCCTGATCAGTGGACGCAGAACCAGCAGGAAGGCCAACAGGGCAAGCAACGCATAGCCGGCATACGATCCGATCGTCACGAGGTTGTCGCGTTCGCGCCACCACGGCACCTCCTCAACCGGCGGTGCGGGCTGGAAACTCAACCCGGAGACCAGAAGCTGATCGCCTCGTTCGCTATCAATACCAAGCCCGTTGCGCAAAATGCTTTCGATGTTGGCAAGCTGGTCGCGGGTCCACGTTTTACCGCCTGCCGGCGCAATGGCATCGTTCAAGACGACAGCCACGCTCATGCGCTTTATGACCGTCGGCGCACGCCTGGTCTGCACGACGCTGCGGTCGTACGCGTATTGACGCGTCGTCGCGTTTCTCTGCGAGCGTGGCCCTTCACCGGCGTCGCTTGCCGGCCTTGCCACGGCCGGACGGTTCGACAGCGATCCCGGCACACCCAGTGCCGGCGCTCCAACGTCGTCCTCCTTACGCGTCGCTTCCTGCGTCACCTTGGGCGCTTCGCCATATTGCTCGCGGGTTTCTTCGACGCGATCGCGATTGAGTTCGACCGCAACGCTTGCCCTGAAATTTCCATCGCCCAAGGCTGGCGCCAAAAGCGTCTGGATGTTGCGCAACGCGTCGTCGCGCATGCGTGCGCCGACTTCCTGCTCCGCTGGCGAGCCGCCGCCCTGATCCGATGCCGACAGGTAATGCCCTGCCTGATCCACCACCGCCACGCGCGCCGGGTCGAGATTGGCGACACTGCCGGCGACCATAGCTACGATGGCCGAGACCTGCTCGGCCGAAAGCTTACGGCCCGGTTTGAGTCTCAGCACGACCGACGCTGAACTCTTGTCGCCGTCGCCGAGAATGAACGATGACGATTTCGCGATGGACAGGTGGACGCGCGCCGACTCCACGGGCTCCAGCGTCACAATGCTTTGCGTAAGCTCGCCCTCAAGCCCCCGCCGGAACCGAATGTCCTGCACGAACTGGTTCACGCCGAGAGGATCGCTTTTGTCGGCCTGCTCAAGGCCGGCAGGCAGCCTCGCTATCACGCCTTTGGCCGCGAGCAGCATGCGCACTCGCCCCAGCATGTCTTCGGGCACCAGCACCTGGCCGCTGTTCGGATGAATGCGATACGCAATCTTCTCCTCGTCGAGGACCGACATCATGTCAGCAGCCGGGACCGTTTCGCGCGCACCGAACAACGGCTTGTAACGGGAGTCCTGGTACTGCAGGAACATCATCGCGAGCGCGGTCAACCCGATCGTCAGCAGGACGAGGGGCAGCAGCTTCGTGACAGACGTGGAAGCAGGCAGTGCGAGTCTTCCCTTCGAGAAAAGCCCGGTAGCACGGGACTTGATGGTGTCGAGCACAGATCAGGTCTCGTCAGATTGGCATCTTGATGACATCGTCGAACGCTCCCATCAGCTTGTTGCGAACCTGGATCAACATCGAGAACGACAGGCTGGCCTGCTGACTGGCCAGCATGGCGCCGATCAGGTCATCGCTCTGCCCGCTGTCGACGGCAGCCGCTTTTTGTTGAGCCGCGTGTTGCTGGCCATCCGCGTGTTCGAACGCGCTCTTCATCGTGTGGGCGAACCCCGCCTCTGTTCCCGTCAGGTCGTCCCCTGCAGCGTCGCTCGGCTTCGTGTCGACGGCGTCAATGCTCGGGATGGAAAGGTCAATCTTCATGTGGGCTCCCGAAGTTGAATCTGATGCACGAGCGAATTCTGTAGGTCACCGCGCCCACCCGCGATAAACCTCAAAGGAAGCTTAAAAGCGGGCCCTTTGTGACAAAGACATGTCCGAGTGAATATTACGAAGATTACATATTTAACGCCGGGACGCTATGATGTCGCCGCCCGATCGGCACACCGGCGCCAGCCGGGTTCTGCATTGTTCGGCGCGCAAGCAACGCAGCGATTCGACTATTCGATATCAATGAACAAAGGCCTGAAAGGACAGATAGAAAATGACGGACCTAACTGACGCCCAAGCGGTGTCCAAGCAAGACACGCGCAGACGCATATTCGCCATCGTGGGGGCCTCCTCGGGCAACCTTGTCGAGTGGTTCGACTTCTACGTGTACTCGTTTTGTGCGCTGTATTTCGCACCGGCGTTCTTCCCGAGCGGCGACTCGACCACCCAGTTGCTGAACACCGCCGGCGTGTTCGCGGCGGGGTTTCTGATGAGGCCCATCGGCGGATGGTTCTTCGGCCGGCTCGCTGACAAGCACGGGCGTAAAACCTCAATGCTGGTCTCCGTCCTCATGATGTGCGGCGGCTCGCTTGTGATTGCCGTACTCCCCACGTACGCGCAGATTGGCGCCGCTGCGCCGGCGTTGCTGCTCGTCGCACGGCTCTTCCAGGGGCTGTCGGTTGGCGGCGAATACGGAACCAGTGCGACCTACATGAGTGAAGTCGCCGTCAAGGGCAGGCGCGGGTTTTACGCGTCGTTCCAGTACGTCACGCTCATCGGCGGACAGCTCTGCGCGCTGCTCGTGCTGATCATCCTGCAGCAGACACTATCGGTTGAGGAACTGAAGGCATGGGGTTGGCGCATTCCGTTTGTTGTCGGCGCCGCCGCGGCACTCATCGCGCTGTATTTGCGCAAGTCGCTCGACGAAACGACAACGGCCGAAAGCCGCCGGCAGAAGGAAGCAGGCACGCTGCGCGGACTGTGGAAACACCGGAAAGCGTTTCTGACGGTAGTGGGTTTTACCGCAGGCGGCTCGCTGATTTTCTACACGTTCACCACTTACATGCAGAAGTACCTGGTGAACACGGCGGGCATGCATGCGAAGACCGCGAGCAGTGTCATGACCGGCGCCCTGTTCGTGTACATGTGCATGCAACCGCTGTTCGGCGCGCTCTCTGACAAGATTGGCCGGCGCAAGTCGATGCTGCTGTTCGGGTTCTTTGCGACCATCGGGACCGTGCCCCTGCTGCACACGCTCAAGGATGTCACGAGTCCCTTCATGGCGTTCGTACTGGTGACGATCGCGCTGGCGATCGTCAGCTTTTATACGTCTATCAGCGGGCTCATCAAGGCCGAAATGTTCCCGCCTGAAGTGCGCGCGCTCGGCGTGGGACTGTCCTATGCAGTGGGCAATGCGGCTTTCGGCGGCACGGCGGAATACGTCGCGCTATGGATGAAGCAGGCCGGCAATGAGTCGCTGTTCTACTGGTACGTCACGGCCCTTTGCGCGATCTCTCTGCTGGTGTCGTTCAGCATGCGCGATTCCTCGAAAGAAGGCTATTTGCGTCACGAGCCTTGAGGCAATTGCCAGACCTGTGAATGGAGTGCTGCGCGGCGGCGAAACCCGCTGCCGCGCAGTGTTCTTAAAGTGTCCTTAAGTCTTACAAAAACCTGTCGTTAACAGATTGTCGATACGACGTCCTCTTAACTCTCAGGCTTCGCCATGACTTTCAAAGACATCCCCATCCGCCGCGGCCTGGTCGCCATCCTCGTACTCTTCGGCGCCCTCATTCTCTGCATTGGTCTCGTGGCGGTAAAGTCACTGCAACGGCACGTCGACATCTCTGACAGGATGATCACGGTCGACCAGGCAACCATCTATCTCAAGGATACCTACCTCAATAACCTGAAGGCGCGCAGCGCACTTGCGCGAGCGTATATCGCCATTACCGCCGGCTCGGAAGGCAGAGAAGGCGCCACTACCGCTGCCACCGGCTTCTACGCCACAGCGCGAAAATCCTTCGACTCCTTTTCTGCGATTCCAAAGGAGACCGACGCCGAACGCGCAGCCGCCCAGGTTCTCGAACAGACGTTCAAGGCGCATACCAGCGTTTTCGATGACGTTTTTGTGGCCGTCAAGGCCGGTGAAGTTGAGCGTTACGTGACGTTGAACGAGGGACCCATGACCTCCACAAGCGTCGCGTTTGGCAAGGCAGCCGACGAGTTCTTCAAGGTGCAGGACGCGGCTCTGTCCGAATTGAAGGAGGAACGAAAACGTAGCGAAACGCAAATGCTCACGATCACGGGCAGCCTTGTCGCCCTCGCGGGAATCTTGATCGGGCTGGTCTATTGGGCACTTGTCCGCGTCGTCGTTCGCCCCCTTCAGGATGCAGTGTCGGCCGTTGGCCGTGTCGCAGGAGGAGATCTGGCTGCGCCCTTGCCTGCGCCGTCGCGCAACGAGATCGGCGCGCTATTCCTGGCGCTGGGCAATATGCAGAAAAGCCTGACCGGTATCGTCAAGGGCGTTCGCGGTGGGACAGACTCAATCGTGACCGGCGTGCGTGAGCTTTCCGCCGGCAATAGCGACCTTTCGTCACGAACAGAGGAGCAGGCTGCATCGCTTGAAGAAACAGCCGCCAGCATGGAGCAATTGACCGCGACCGTTCGACAAAACACCGAGAGCGCACTGCAGGCAAGCACGCTCGCAGCTCAGGCATCGAACACGGCACACGAGGGCGGCGTTGCTGTCAGGCAGGTCATCGAGACGATGCAGACCATCGCGGATAGTTCTTCCGAGATTGTGAATATCATCAGCGTCATCGAGGGCATTGCCTTCCAGACGAACATCCTCGCGCTCAACGCCGCTGTTGAAGCCGCGCGTGCCGGCGAAGAGGGCCGGGGTTTTGCTGTTGTTGCGAGCGAGGTCCGCAGCCTTGCGCAACGCAGCGCTTCCGCCGCGAAGGAAATCAAGCAACTGATTGAAGGCGCATCCGAGCGCATCTCGACCGGCAGCGCGCAGGTCGACCGCACCGGCAAGACAATGGAAGATGTCGTCAAGTCGGTCAAGCGGGTCACGGACATCATGGGCGAGATTGCTTCCGCCTCCGCCGAACAGACGGTAGGCATCGAGCAGGTCAGCACGGCGATATCGCAGATGGATCAGGTCACGCAACAAAACGCGGCGCTGGTCGAGCAGGCCGCTGCCGCCACGCATTCGCTCGAGGGACGGGCTCAGGAACTGGCTGAGTCGGTTTCTGCGTTCCAACTGGCCCGGTAAGCGTAGAACTCCGCTCTGGACGCGCGGTGGTGGGTTGCGATCCTGCGTCCGCCATTACGGGGGACGATGTCGTCTCCAAGCCGCGGCGTAGGGCGCAATAATTTCGTCAATCCAGAATCCCTGTCGGGATAGGAAATCGTCCTTTGCAGTGACAGCGTTATTTCCACTCCCAAGGAAATAACGCTGTCACTTCGCGTCGCCGGGCGCGATGGTGTTTGTACGTTTATAGTTGCTTGGTTCAAAGTGGAAAGTTCCGCGAAGGCATGCGGTTTCCAGTCAGCGGAAGGCAGCGAAGTCGAGGCGGAGGAGTCGACTTCAGGCCAATTGTGGTGAAGAACGATAATTTTATAATTATTTCGTTATCCTCTGGTTAGCCAAAACATTAGCGCGTGGCCGTTGTCGCGCAGGTATGACTTCGACCTTCAACGGACTGGCTACCAGGCGCCACCTAACCTAAGCGTCAGTTTCCCAAGGCTACCCGATATTTCACAGCGAACGAGCAACCGTCAAAGAAGGTATTGAGCGCGGTTCCAAGCAACACGGCCACGCCGCCTGGTTTAGAAAAGCCGGTTAGCGCAAGCTTCCGGCTTTTATTTTCCCGGGCGAATTCAGCCCCCTTCCCTCTTAACGATCGTTTGAACGGGTAGTCGTTCGCGCGTACAGATAGCGTACGCGCGAACCCCATCCGCAGACAGGCAGCGGGCCGATCTTGACCGCCGGCGCCGCTGCGCGAGAACACTCATCAACGGGCGAAAGTATCTCCCAGCACGACGCCCTCGCGGCGTGGATCTGTGCCGCCCTGCAGGACGCTCGACTGATTGGCCCCTGTACGAAGGATCGTATTGACGCCGCTCGCCTGAGCCGCTGTAGAGACGGTGTGGCCCAATGCGGCAAGACCGGTGAGCAACGGATCGTTCGCACCGCCGTTCGAACTGTTGATGTTGGGATGCTCGCCACCGACTGTCGTGACCGGACTGTTGCTCGCGCCAAAGTCGACCAGATTCGCTGATTGCTGAGCGTCCAGTCCCCAGTCAAGCACGCCGACGACCGTCTTGACGACGTACTGCGGAATCGTCCCGCCGCCGGGCGAGCCGGTCGCCATCACGAAGTCGCCTTTCGAGCCATCGGCAGCGATCTTGAACACGAGCGTAGGCGCCATCGAACTGCGCGGTCTCTTGCCAGGCTCCACGCGGTTTGCGACGGGAGCGCCGGCGGTGTCGGTCGGGTTCGCGGAAAAATCCGTGAGCTGGTTGTTCAGCAGGAAGCCGTTTGTCATGTGAAACGATCCCATGCTCGACTCAACCGTGGTGGTGGCAGTCACCACGTTGCCGCTGGCATCCACGATGGTGAACTGATTCGTGCCGTGCTCGATAAGCGTCTTGTCCACGCCGAGAGAGACCGGACCGAAATTGCCTGCCGTAGCGGTGCCCATGCTCTTGTTGAGGTTGATCAACGCCGCCCGGCTCTGCAGATACGGTTTGTTAAGCAACGTGTTCCACGTGCCGCCCGGCGGCGGGACGAAATCGGTATCGGCCACGTACTTGTCGCGGTCGGCATACGCCAGCCGCTCGGCTTCGGTAATCAGATGGACACCTTGAACGGTGGGCTTGCCACCTTCGAGATCGATTGCCGTGGGTTTTTGCTGTTGCAGATTGAAGTTCTCGAGGATGCCCAATGCGGACGCCACCGCGATGCCGCCGGACGACGGCGGCGGCATGCCGCAAATCCAGTAGCTTCGATAGGTCGTGCAAATAGGATTGCGCTGTTTCGCCTGATAGTTCGCGAGATCGGCGAGCGTCGTTTTTCCGGGCGTGATCTTCGAACCGTCGGCACCGGTCGTTGTCGCGATCTTCGCCACGATGTCCTGTGCGATCTGGCCTGAATACAGCGCGTTCGCGCCGTTGCTCGCCATGGCCTTCAGCGTACTGGCGTAAGCGGGATTTTTCAGCACCGTGCCGAGTGCCTTCGGTGACCCGTCCGCGTTAAGAAAGTAAGCAGCGGCCTCGGGGTCGCGGCTCAGGCTGCTTGCATTCGAAGCAATTGCGCCGGCAAGCCGTCCACCGATCGGAAACCCATTGGACGCGAGCGAGATTGCATCGCCGAACAGGTCCTTCCACGCAAGCTTGCCGTGATCCCGCTGCAGCGCCTCGATGAGACGGGGCACGCCGATCGTTCCAATTGAGCGGCCGCTTGCGCGCGCGCTTGGCTGCGGCGCGGAATGGTCGCTGGCGTCATCAACGTAGCGAAGATAGTTTTCTGTCGCCGCGCCCGGTGCTGACTCGCGTCCGTCGTACGCCTGCACTGTCCTGTTCGATGCATCGTAATACAGCAGCACCCCGCCTGATCCAAGCCCCGTTGCTTCGGGAACGGTCAGCCCCAGCACCGCCTGCACAGCAACCGCCGCGTCGGCCGCGGTTCCCCCATTCTTGAGCACGGTGCAGCCCGCCGCGCTCGCATACGCATTCGACGTGGTGACCATATAGGTCTTCGCGTACACAGGCTTCAAGCCCGTGCGATAACCCGAGGCTGCTTCCGGGAGCGATGGGTCACCCGGGAGATTGGAGCCAATGACGACACTCGACCCGTTACTGTCCACCGCGAGACAACTCGCGTTCTGAGTGGGCGTTGGGGTCGAGGCCGACTGGCCGTTTTCCGAATCACCGCCGCAGGAAACCAGCAGAAGCGTGGCGGCGGATATTGCTGCCACGAGTGTGAGGTAAGGGTTGCTTTTCATCGTGCTTTTACAAGTCCTTTTATCGTCGAACTTTTAATGATCAGGAGCAGAGGCTAAAGCGGTCCGTCGACATGAGCGCGCGTCGTCGCAGTATTTAAACAGCGGCGCAGCGTTGCTGTCGTGCGGTCCGACATTGCATCACAAGGGGCCGTCTGGATGCGGTAGAAGGCCGGCCTTCAACAAGCCGACGAAATACTATCCGAAACATTACTAAAATGTTACGGAAAAATATTGTCCGACTGTTTTTAGCTAGTTTTGTATAGCCGGCCAGTCCGCTGCGCATGACTTGAGACAAACTTGTACCTGAAACGACAGAGGCCCCGTTCAGAACGGGGCCTCTTACGACTACTGTGCTTTTTGCAGCGATCAAACCTGCCGCGAACTTAAGCTGACAACGGTTTATCGAGCGGGTTGAAGTCCTTCGTTCTCAGACTTCGTTTCCGGCGGTGGCACGATCACTTCAATCTTGCCGACCAGGAAGATGTACGAAAGAATCCCGAGGATAGCGACAACCGACACGTACCACATTGCATAGTGGAAGTTGTTCGTGCGCTGCAAGATCAAGCCGAATATGATCGGCGTGGTAATCCCTGACAGATTGCCGCACAGGTTCAGGAAACCACCCATCGTTCCAATGAAGTTACGCGGAATGACGTCCGTAAATACCACCCAGCCGATATTGGCCACGTTGTTACCGAAGAAAGCCAGCGAGAGAATCGCAATAGCAATAACCGGATCGCTTTCGAAGAAGTTGACGAGGAAGATTAGCGAGGTCAGCGCCAGGCCGAGAATAACCGGGGTTTTGCGCGCAAACGTGACTGACTTTCCTTTCTTCAACAGCATGTCGCTCAGGAAACCGCCGGTCAGCATGCCGACCATGGCCATCATGAACGGAATCGATGCGCCGATACCGGCTTTAGCCAGACTTAGATTCAACGCCTTTTCAAGGTAGACGATAAACCACGTCATGAAAAACATCAGCGTGGAGTTATACGCAAACTGGGTAATAAACAAGCCCCAGATGGTTTTCTTCTTGAGGAAGTAGAGAATGTCGCTGGCCTTGACTTTGGTGCTGATCGAAGATTGGTCTTTCGAGCCATAACCGCCGCCGGCCTTAATCAGGTCAAGTTCAGCCGCGTTGGCCGTTTTGCTGTCTTTCGGATCGCGATAAACGATCAGCCAGTAAATACCGAAAATAACCCCGACACCCCCTGTCGAATAAAACACCACTTCCCAGCCATATTTGTCGGTCAGGAACGTGAGAACCGGGGTGAATACCGCAAGACCAATATATTGCGAACTGATGTAGATCGAAGTAGCACGCGCACGCTCATTCTTCGGGAACCAGCTTGCAATGATCTTGGTATTGGAAAGGAACGAAGGCGCCTCTGCCAAGCCGATCAATGCCCGGCAGATAATCAGCATGGCAAACGATGCACCAAGACTCGTGAAGATCACGTGCGAAGAAAAACCCATTGCGAAGGTACAGGCGCTCCACACAACAATCGCAGTACCGTAAAGAATTCTTGAACCGATTCTATCGAGCAAGTATCCGACTGGAATCTGGCTGGCAGCATACGTCCACGTAAATGCCGAGAACAGCAGGCCCAGTTGCGAGGGCGAAAGACCGAATTCCCCTTGAATCTTGCTCCCTGCAATAGACAGGTTCGCCCGGTCCATATAGTTAATTGCTGTCACCACGAACAGCAGAAATACTATGAAAAATCTTGACCTCGTTGCTTTCATGCTTGGACCTTGAAGGTATGGTAATTAGTTCTGTTTCTATAAACGCCGCAGGATCTGTTTTTATTTGAGCGGAAATTTAATGACCTTATTTTCTTCGGCGCTGCGATAGATTGCCGTGAACAATTCCACGGCACGGCGACCGTCGAGTCCACTGACTAAAGGTTGGATGCCATTACTCACGGCGCTCAGGAAGTCGGCTATTTGCAGTTCATGATAAAAATTCATGGAATCCACCGACGCGAAGCGCTCCGCGTCCTGCTTTTTCCATGTGTCAAGATTCCCTTCCTCGCCGCTTATCGTCCAGATATCGTTATAAGGCGGTTCGGTGATGGACGAGACGCCGGCAATGAACATGGCCCCGCCGTCTGTTTGCACGCCGGCCGAAGCCCCATTATTTCCATGGACATGGACTTTCCCGTACAAGGCAGGATTTTGCGCGTTGCTGACCAGAATATTGGCGATTGCGCCGCTCTTGAATTTCACCAACGCTGCCGCCGTATCTTCAACTTCAATATACGGGTGATTGACGTTTTTCCAGACGCCGTACACCTCATCTACTTCGCCCATGTACCAAAGCAGCAAATCCAGTTGATGCGGGGCCTGATTAACCAGCACGCCTCCGCCTTCGCCTTCCCACGTTCCGCGCCACGGATCGCTTTCATAATATTTCTGGTCACGCCAGCCGAGCATGGTGACACTGGCGATGGCGGGCAGGCCGAGCTTGCCTGCATCGATGGCGGATTTAATTCGCATGCACGGCTCATAAAAACGGCGCTGGCAGACTACGCCGACCGTGCGCTTGTTTTCTTCCGCACATGACAGGATCGCGTCGCAGTCTTCAAGCGACGAAGCCAATGGCTTTTCGATCAGCACATGGCAACCCTTCTTCAACGCGGCGATCGCCACCGAAGCGTGCTGCGGATGAGGGGTGCAAATGCAGACTACGTCCACCGAAGCCGAATCGATCATCGCTTCTATGTTGTCAAAGGCCAATACACCGTATTGGTCGGCGAAAGCCTTGGCCTTGCCCAGATTGGTGCTGCATACGGCGACGAATTCAGACCCTTCAAGATTCGCCAACGCTTTGGCATGGAAGTGACCGACTTTCCCGCAACCAATAACCGCAGTTCTGAGTTTTTTCATAGAGTTCTGGATCTGAAACGCCGCCAAGAAACGAGCCAGCGCTTCGCAATCGTTAATTAGATGTTGCTTCCAAGTCGTCGACTTATATATCAAATCGGCTTACTTCTCCCGAGACGCGAATCGGATCGGGCGCGTTAATCAATGCGCTAAAGCCGAACTTGATTCGTCACGGGTTCAATGTTTCAGGTAGCGCTATCTCTGTTGTTTCCTTGAGATTTGCAGTCCGAAACCATTTCGCTGCCGCCCGGCAAACGTCCGTAACCGGCAAAGTCGCATCGGCGCTAAAAGTTTGCGGCTCGCCAACCGGCGACTCCAGATCGGCAAACTGACTGTCAACCAGCGTAGCTGGCATGTAATGACCGCCGCGCGCAGCTACCCGTTCGGCGGCGACATCGCGCGGCAGGCTGAGGAAGACAAAGCCGAGTCCGGGGACGGCCCGCCGCAGGCGCTCGCGATACTTGCGTTTGAGTGCTGAGCAAGCCAGGACGGGGCGTTGATTCGCCGCGACTGCGCGAACCAGCTCCGCTGCGAGCTGGTCGAGCCAGCCTGCGCGGTCGTCATCGCCAAGCGGTATGCCGGCGCGCATCTTGGTAACATTGGCCTCCGGATGGAACGCATCGCCTTCAATCAGGAAACCGTCGATTTCCGCTGCAAGCCCCGCCGCCACGCTGCTTTTACCGCAACCGGCCACACCCATTACCACCACTGCCGACATTGATTCGTTCATTCCAGCCTCATACCACTCAAAGATAGCGCTATCTCAACTATTCGCAAAAAACGGCCGGTCGCGGCCGATCTACCCACTGTTTATAACCTTTACAGCAGGGATGCTCACTGCACTTTCAGGTTTGTGCAACGCTACAGGTAGCGCTATCCTAGACAAATTATGACAAATACGACACACAGGAAAACCCGGAGTACGGGTCGGCCGACGCTGGAACAAGTGGCGCAGCGTGCCGGCGTCAGCACGATTACGGCATCGCGCGCGTTGCGCGGTGTGAATACCGTCGCGCCTGACCTTGTGCAGCGAGTCAAGGACGCGGCGCAAGAATTGGGATACGTGACCAACGCGGCAGCGCGAGCGCTCGCGTCGTCGCGTAGCGACGCCGTCGCGGTGCTGGTGCCATCGCTGTCGAATCTGGTTTTCGTCGATGTCCTCGATTCGATCCACAGCGTGCTGAGACCACAGGGCTTTGAAATCCTGATCGGCAACTCGCATTACGCGCGTGACGCCGAGGAGGATCTGGTGCGCCATTACCTCGCCTCGCCGCCGAGCGGGATGATCGTGGCCGGATCCGACCGCACGGAAGCGGCCCGGCGCATGATCGATGCGAGCGGCGTGCCGTGTGTTCATATCATGGAAATGTCGCGCGGCCCCGGCGTACATTGCGTCGGCTTTGCACAGACCGGTGCCGGGCAGGCGGCAGCCGAGCACCTGCTTGCGCGCGGCCGCAGGCGCAACGCGTTTGTCGCAGCGCAGCTCGACCCCCGGATCATGCAACGTGGCGACGGTTTTCGCCGCGCCTTGCAGGAAGCGGGACTGTATGACCCGGCGCTCGAATTTTTATCGCCAGCGCCTTCTTCCGTAGGATTAGGCTGCGATCTGTTCGCGCAGATTCTGGAGCGGCGTCCGGATGTCGATGGCATCTTTTTCGGCAATGACGACCTTGCCCACGGCGCGCTGCTGGAAGCGTTGCGCCGGGGGGTATCGGTGCCCAGCGACATTGCAATGGTCGGGTTCAACGACTTGCCCGGATCGGCACATTCGTTCCCCCGCCTGACCACGATCCGTACGCCTCGCGCTGAAGTCGGCCGGCGCGCGGCGCAGATGCTGCTCGCCATGATTCGCGGAGAGCCGGTGCGCGAGCCAGTGATCGATCTCGGCTTCGAACTTGTAGTGCGCGAGAGTTCCTGAGTCGATACGCTGCGCAAAGCGCGTGCATTTGCTTATGCAACGCGTTGCCGACGCCCTCACCGATGACCGCATTGATTCCGTCACTTCGAAATCCTGGTGCCGCAGGGCGTGGCGTCTTTGAGTTGACAATTTTAATTTGTACTGCAAACGAAGCGTCGTTATCAAAAGTTTTTTGAAGCTCCCGTTCGAGCACCTCTCAGCCACGAGAACGATCACCGCGCAGTCACCTTCAACACTCAAAGAAGCAGCCGACGTTATGGCCCCGCGCCTTACCCTCTAAACTACCAACAACGTTCTTCAGGCGCGACGACCCAAATCCTAAGACGTCTTGACTTTCGATACCACGAAGACGATACCGCCGGTATTGTCGGCTTTCACCGTCGCTCCATAAAGCGTGGTGGTGGTCGAGTCGTACAGCCCCATGCCGAGCATATTCAGCGAATTATATGTACAGGTGGTCGCGGCAAACGTGATGTTCAGATCGTATGCATTGTTCGTCAGATGAGGCGCGATCGTTCCGGAAAAAAAGCAACCGCTGGCACTGGCGCCAGTTACCGCACCCGTTGGAAGAACACTCATAGTAAGGTCCTCAGTACCGCCAGCCGTGGTCCCCACCGTGCCGGTATAAATGCCGGCCACGGTCGTTAAAGCGGGCGTAGCAGAAGACAGTGCGCTGTCATACGTCGAACTGAACGTGGTCGCGATACCGTCGCCATTATGCGTAATGGTTCCGCTCATCGATGCTGCCGTGACATAACTGGCAGACAACGTGCTGGCTGCAACGCCTGTGCTCAAACCTGTGGTTTGCACCTGGTAATCCAACGCTGTCGACGAACTGAAGCTTCCCCCCTTCCCGCTGCCGGTACCAATGACTACGCCACCAACCGGATTAGTTGTAGTAGTCGTGGTTGCTGCTGTCGTGCCGCTCGCTGGAACCACCGTAGTTGTAGGCAGGCCGCTATAAAAATAGTAGTAGGTGCCGTTGGTCAGCACCATCGACTCGATCACCCGCGAATCGCTGGTAGTCCCGTTGTAAATACCGACAAAGCTGTCAGGCGGTGCCGGAGTCGAGCTGGAACTATTTCCCCCTCCGCCACACGCGGTCAGAATGGACGTGAGCAGCACCGGTAGGGCCAACCGTTTGATCATATTAGTGCTCTTAGAATAATGAATCGCCGAATAGTATTCGCCGATACGGCTTCCCCAATCGGGGCTGCCTAGGGATCGTCTGCAAACAATGCAGATTTACGTGCATATAGTGAAAAGGGGTATGCGCGCGAGCCGCTTACCTGCTGCGGGCTCACGGCCATCACATTCACAACAGACTTGCCTTTGTCCAGTTCGACGCTCCGGCGGCCTGCATTCAGCGATGCGATTCCTGTTTGAACAGGATAGTGCGGACGGGGTTTTGCGATTCCGGGAGAAGGCCTCGTGATTCGAAGGTGATTACAAGATATTTCCGTTAGCCGCCTCCAGGTAAGTCAGGAGGTCAGCCTTCGCGTCGAGACCTTTTCCGCAACCGCATGTGGCGTCAGCGTGTAGTGGTCGTCTCTACGCATCTGATAGTTCGTAGCCAATCATTCGATGCATTTTCAATCGGGCTCATATACGCCCGTATGACTGGGGAGGAGCATCGCCTAGTCGTTTCCCCTTAGCGAAGCAGCGCCGGCCCCTTGCCGGATGCGTCGCGCGCTATACGGCCGTATAACGGGATTACTCCATCGAGGCATCAGGCAACCCCACCGTAGAATAGATTCTCCCCTCTGCCCTAACTAACCTACAGTCATCGCGATCAGCACACCTCCGATGACTTCGGGAAAGTTCCCCCGATACCTTCGTCCTCATCTCCTGTGCAGAACCGCGACCCAGTAGCAGGCCCTTCTCGTGCCCGCAAATTACTGCGCCTAACCGTGTTTCCTTTAATCGTCGCACCCTTTCAAAGGAATTAACCGTGTCGCCTGTTCTGCATACCTGGCTCTTCATCGGCGCCAACGCCTACGTTGAATTCACATTTGTCTCATGGCTGAACAGGAGCGTCTACCGGCGTACGGTCGACTACTCCGTGGTTTGCCTCCAGTAGGCCCGCGTGCTGTCACCCCGCGGTTGCGCAATCACAGCCTCGACTCTTACTGACAAGAGGAAGAGCAAGACGATGTTGAACGATAACCCCCGCCATGCACCCATCGAACTTTCATCCGCGACAAATATTTCGTATTCTTCCCCTGCGGTCAAGAGCACGGTTCCCTCAAGGTCCTGGCGCCCTCTCGCCGCCTCTGCGGGTATGGGGAGAGTTGGCCGGTACAGGCCGGCACGCCATGAAGCGACGCCGATCGACCCGGACCCCTGGCGTCGCACACTCGCCGCGCTCCAGCAGTTCAATGCTGCGCGTGGCGAGTTCTCTCATGAGCTCATGTACTCGAGATTACGTGCGCGGCCGAACATGGCCCGCGCGCAAGTGCCTACGTTCGCCGTGAACGTCCTTGCCATGTAATCAAACTTCGTGAAAAAGCAACGTCCCGAGGTGAGCCATGAATCCAGTCATCGAGAACGACATTCTTCACGTGAGCCGCATCATGCGTGCGTCCATTTTTCAATGTGCACCCCATGTGATGCGGCCTGATTACTGGCATGCCCGGCTGTCGTTGTTGCTGGAAGAGCCAGGGTTGCTTGAGATGCAACGATGCACCGTCATGGGGTTGCTCAGGGAGCTCGCAGATATCGAAGGGCATCTTGCGGCCGCCCGCACCGGAACAGCGGATGCGGGACTGCTCGCGGTAGCCCAACGATAACCGGCAGGCGACCTGACCAACGGTGTTGCTTAGCGAACTCGCGAATGCCCGCGAGCACGCTGGCGAGTCCAACCGTGTCGGCATACATCATCGGACCGCCGCGATAGCGCGGAAAGCCATCACCCGTGCAATAAAGTCACATCGACATCAAGAGGGCGCAAAGCCATGCGATGACGCACGACCTGCGCGCCTTCGCTAATTATGGCAGCCATATAGTGCCGGATAATATGAGGATTCGACCGCGATCGTGGGCTTTCATATCACGACGGCCCCGCCCCGCAAGATGATGTTGGTATGATTCCTCGACCGATCGAGGTGGTCTGCAAGATCTTGAACCAAATAGCGGAGGCCGATCCGGGACATTCGCCGGCACTGCACGTCCTGATCACGCGAACGAAATGAAAGCCCTGGAATTTTTACGACAAGCAGTTTTGCTTTGTGCTGACCTTTGAGCTGACCCAAGATGGCAATCGATATCACCGGCCGGACGTTTGGCAGGCTTACCGCTGTAGCACGCGAGGATGGTTCTCGCTGGCTTTTCAAGTGCGCATGCGGCGTCGAAAAGGTACTCAACGCTCAAAGCGTCAAGTACCGCAAGACTTTATCGTGCGGCTGCTTGCGTCAGATTGAAATAGCAGCCGGCCATCGCTTTGGCCAACTCACTGCCTCTCACTACGTGAATCACGGCAAGAACGGTGCACGCTGGTTTTTCCAGTGCGACTGCGGGTCCGGGAAGATCTTTGCGTCCAGTTACGTACGAAGCGGCCTCCGAACGTCGTGTGGATGCCGCGGGCGGGCTGCCAAGGTCGTCCGCGTGGAACAACCGGGCGCGGAAGTCTGGCCGTTCCCAAAGTGGCCCAGGGAGCGTGGCGGATAAGCGGCTCTCAAGAGATAATCCCCCTGCAGTAACACATAGGGACCGTGACCGGGTGATGCCATCTTGTCAGCGCGCGGCCTCGTTGACCGCACGCTGCCTTACTCGTTTACAGCCTACCGCCGCGACGAAAGCCGGCGCACGACGGACACAAGCCTGTCGACCTCATCGCAGGTGTTGTAAAAAGCTAGCGACGGCCGCACGGTCGCCTCCACGCCAAAACGCCGGAGAATTGGTTGGGCGCAATGATGACCTGAACGCACGGCAATCCCTTCTTCGTTCAACGCCTGCCCGACCTCTTCCGTCTCATAGCCTTTCAGCACGAACGACAATACGCTGGCTTTATTCTTCGCTGTACCGATCAAACGCACGCCTGGGACCGGCTGCAATACGCTCGTCGCGTAGGCCAACAGATCGTGTTCGTAGCGCCCGATATTCTCGATACCCACACGCGTCACGTAATCGATCGCAGCCCCAAGGCCTACCGCATCGGCAATGTTGCCCGTGCCCGCCTCGAAGCGATTTGGCGGCGCCTGGAACACAGTCCGCTCGAACGTCACGTCCGCGATCATGTTGCCGCCGCCCTGCCATGGCGGCATGTCTTCAAGCAGATCGCGTTTGCCATAGACCACGCCGATACCGGTCGGGCCGAACAGCTTGTGACCCGAAAACACGAAGAAATCAGCATCGATTTCCTGCACGTTCACCCGCATGTGCGAGACCGATTGCGCGCCGTCAACCAGCGCCCGAGCGCCTGCACGATGCGCCATTGCAACAATCTCCTGCACCGGCACAACGGTACCCAATGCGTTCGATACCTGCGTCACCGAGACGATCTTCGTGCGGCTGTTGAGCAGCTTCTGATACTCGTCGAGACGGACCTGACCGGAGTCGTCGACAGGAATCACGCGCAGCGTCGCGCCCTTTTGTGCGGCGAGTTGCTGCCACGGCACGATGTTGGCGTGATGCTCCAGATGCGACACGATGATCTCGTCGCCCTCGCCAACATTTTGCACGCCCCAGGTCTTCGCAATCAGGTTGATGCCTTCCGTCGTGCCCCGCACGAAGATGATTTCTTCCGCCGAAGCGGCGCCAATGAAGCGCCTCACCGTATCGCGCGCCCCTTCGTATGCATCGGTTGCACGTCCTGCCAAGGCATGCGCGGCACGGTGAATGTTCGAGTTCTCGTGCGCGTAGAAATACGACAGGCGGTCGATAACCGATTGAGGTTTGTGCGTGGTCGCGGCGTTGTCGAACCAGACGAGCTGACGTCCGTTCACGCGCTCTTGCAGAATCGGGAAGTCGCGACGAATAGCGTTGACATCAAATGGCGGATGCGCCGAACCGGTCTGCGGTAAATGCTCATTCGAATGCGGCGCACGCGCGTTGTCGAGAAAATAGAACGCGCCGGCACGATCAGGCTCGCCACCGGCCGCCCCCGCCCGCTCACGGCTGTTGAACGGAAGCAAGTCATCGATAGACGGCAGACCGAACGATTCAGCCGTCGGTACATCATGACCAGGCAACGGCAGTTCGCGGTTCGCGCCGGACGATGCGCCCGCGTCCCGCAAGAAATAGAACGGCGACGCCGCCGGTTGATCTCGTTGCGCACCATCGGGCACGCCGATGCCAAGCGCAGCGCCGCCGAAGCGCGGTTCCAGCGCCGGCGCGGCGCTCGTCACAGAGTCAGGTACGTTGTTTTGCGAAACGGCATGCGGCGCCAGCGCCGGCACGCGATTGCCCAACGACAAAACGTGTGTGGGCGCCGACGGAAGCAGGTTGGCACCCGGCGCCTTGCCCTGTGGAAGGCTCAGGCCCGGCACGCCCGTCCCTGCACCACCCGGCCCCGCCAACGGCGACCCCGGAGGCGCCGGATTGCTCGCGGAAGCGAGCACAGGCGCAGCCACCGGCAACCCTGCCGAGAGCGACTCACCACTGCCACTGCCAAGGCTCGCCAGCGCGGGCGTAGCACTACCAGCACTGCCCGGTAACGCCGTAAAGAACGCCGTTGCAAGACGCGACAACGTGGCCACGTCCGGCAAGCCCGCAGGTGCCGCGCCCTGTGGAACATCGGACAGCGAAGCGCCGCTCACTGGCTTACTTGTAGGTGTCAGGATAGTCATGGTACTTGGCGATCTCCACGTCATCCAGAACCGCCAGTGCGTCCGGCGAGTGCACTGCGAGCGAGCAATACAGCGAAATCAGGTACGAGGCAATCGCGTGGTTGTTGATCCCCATGAAGCGCACCGAAAGCCCTGGCCCTTGCTCGCCTGCCACACCCGGCTGGAACAGGCCAACCACGCCTTGCCGCTTGTCGCCTACGCGCAGCAACAGGATCTTGGTCTTGCCGTCGGCAACAGGAACCTTGTCCGACGGGATCAACGGAATGCCACGCCACGTGAGGAACTGGGAACCGAACAGGCTCACGGTGGGCGGCGGCACACCGCGACGCGTGCACTCGCGCCCGAACGCTGCGATGGCGAGCGGATGCGTCAGGAAAAACGCGGGCTCTTTCCAGACGCGCGTCAGCAGTTCATCGAGATCATCAGGGGTCGGCGCGCCGGTCAGCGGAAACACGCGCTGTTCTTCAGCAACATTCGCCAGCAGACCGTAATCCGGGTTATTGATGAGCTGGCTTTCCTGCAATTCCTTGATCGTTTCGATCGTCAGGCGCAGTTGTTCCTTGATCTGATCATGCGGACTACTATATAGATCCGACACACGAGTCTGCACGTCGAGGACCGTGCTGACCGCGTTGAGAAAATACTCGCGCGGGTTTTCATCGTAGGGAACGAAGGTCCGGGGCAGTTCGCTTTCGTCTTCACGTTGCGTGCAGGCCGCCTTTACTTCGTCGGGATTCTTGACCTGGTTCAAGCGGTAGATACCGGCTTCGACAGGCACCCACTGCAACAAGTGCGTGAGCCATCGCGGCGTGATGGTCGATAGCTGGGGAACGGTCTTGGTGGCATTGGCTAGTTGCCGTGCTGCGTTATCGCCGAGCGCCGTCTGGCCGCCCACAGTTGCCGTCATGTGTAGCTCCGAAGTCTATAGAAGAAAAACGGGAATGCTTATCAGGAGACGTCATTATCAAGACGACGGACCCGGTCATTCAACATGCTATAGACGGCATTTCGGAAAAAATGATCACCCTGGCCCGGTCACCGGCTCGGGTTGTAGTAACTTCGCCATGGGAACGTCCAGCGCGCGGGCGAGCTTGTGCACCGTGATGATGGATGCCGTCACGCGGCCGCGTTCGATCTCGCCAATATAAGAGCGGTTCAGGCCGGCGTGTTCGGCAAGCTGCTCCTGCGACCAGGCCTGCGCCTCACGTAAAAGCCTGACGGCTGCACCGAAGTTGCGGACGACTTCGGTCATGACACGGTCGCTGCAACGCGCGGCTGCACGCCGTCATTGCGCGAGATGGCCTGCGTGACGTTCGCGCCCGGTGCAACGTCGTGCGTAAGCCATACGTTGCCGCCGATCACCGCTCCCCGGCCGAGCGTGACGCGGCCGAGAATCGTGGCGCCCGCATAGATCACGACTTCATCTTCCACTATCGGATGCCGCGCCAGTCCTTTCTCCAGATGCCCTTCTGCATCGCGGGGAAAACGTTTCGCGCCGAGCGTGACGGCCTGATACACACGCACGCGATCGCCAATGACAGTGGTCTCGCCAATCACCACGCCCGTCCCATGATCGATGAAAAATCCTTTGCCTATCTGAGCGCCCGGATGGATGTCGATGCCGGTTGCGCCATGCGCCAGTTCAGCCACAATGCGCGCAAGCAGGCGAAGGTCGAGCTTGTATAACTCGTGCGCCAGCCGGTGATGAATCATGGCGAGAATGCCGGGGTAGCAAAGCAGCACCTCGTCCACACTGCCCGCGGCCGGATCGCCGTGATAGGCGGCAAGCACGTCGCTATCAAGGAGCGTGCGGATCTCGGGAAGCCTGGCCGCGAACGCACGAACCGCAACGCCGGCACGTGTAGCGATGTTTTCATCGTCACGCGACAGATGACGATCGCGGTATTGCAACTCCAGTTGCGCCTGGGCGAATAGGCCATGCAAGGCTGAATCGAGTGCATGACCCACGTAGAAATTCTCGCTTTCCTGACGAAGGTCGTGCGGTCCAAGCCGCATCGGAAAAAGCACGCCCTTCAATGTGTCCACAATATCCGCCAGCGCCTCGCGCGCCGGCAGTTCGCGTCCGCCCGGTTCGAGCGAACGCTTCTGCACTTCACGCCATTGCTGGCGCACCGTCTGAAGCGATTGGACGATGTCGTCGATGTCAAATGCGGCCACAGTCGGAGATCCTTCGGCGTCAAGCCATTAGAGGTTGATCAATCCTGAATCCACGGCAAACCCTGAAAGCGCCAGCCATCCTCCACGCCTCGCCGCTGTTGCGAATCCAGCCGCCCTTCGAAACCTTCAAGGACATTGAACACTTGCGTAAAGCCTGCTTTGGTCGCCGCTTCCGCGGCAAGCGCTGAACGATTGCCGCTGCGGCAGAGCAGCAACACGACTGCGTCCTTGCCGGTCTTGGCTTCCAGCTCCCGGACAAAGCGCGGGTTGCGGGTAAGCGATGTGCCTGTCGCCCAGGCCACGTGGATACTGCCAGGCACGTAACCCACGAACTTGCGTTCTTCGGCCGTTCTGACATCCACAAGCACCGCCGAACCCGACTCGATCAGAGCAAACGCGTCGCGAGGTGAAACGCCTCCCGCGTAAGGCAACTGGTTTGTTGCCGCTGCGGCCCGCGCCGCATCCAATGCCGCATGAGATTCGTGAATTACACCTTCTTCCAATTCAACTGCCATGACGTCTCCTTGTACTGTCACTTGAAAACTCATCGAGGCCAAAGGGTTGTCATAGGAAATGCAACCGTCTATAGCCATCAATTGACACTATGAAAGAGGCCGCTCAGAAGCAGAACCAATAAAAACGTATTTCTAAAGAAGGCTTCGCCACATCGGTAATCATTGGAGGAAAAATGATCGTTCCAAGTACGTGCGGCTTCCGCGTAATTATTGAAAGAAAACGAGGCCGGAGCGAAGGCCGAGGGTTTGCCTCAATCCGGAGACGGGACGACAGCCGCCGGGGGCGCCGTCACGCGCAGCTCAGCACTCGGCGCGCGTCCCAGCAACAGGCGAGTCGCCAACGCATCGAGTGATGTGCACAGAATCAGATAGACAAGTCCCACGAACAGGAAGATCTGCACCGGATAAATCATGAGCCGGCTATTGACCTGGTTGGCGAGAAACGCGAGTTCCGGCACGCCGACGATGTATGCCAGCGATGTATCCTTGACGAGCGACACCCATTGGTTAATGAACGACGGCGCCATGATGCGGATGGCCTGCGGCAGCAGTACGTGACGCATCGCTTGCCAGCGCGTCAGCCCCAGCGACAGCGCCGCTTGGCGCTGTCCGCGCCCCACTGCTTCGATACCCGCATGAACCGAATGCGACAGGTAGGCGCCGCCGATCAGCGATAGCGCAGCCACGACCGTCGCCAAACCCGGCACGTTGATATGAAGCACAACCGGCAGCAGGAAGAAGGTCCAGAAAATCAGCATCAGCACGGGTATGGCGCGAAAGAACCCGATTCCCGCGAGCAGGATCAGGTGGATCACCCCACGCGTCATGGCAAGCCCGATGCCTCCTGCCAGCCCGAGGATGGCGGACGACACGGCGGAGATAGAGGCCATGACCAGCGTCAACGCAGCGCCGCCCAACGGACCATCGGGAAACGTGCCGACGAGCAAGTACGGCAGATTGGACAGGATGGCGGAAAAGGCGTCGTTCATCGGCGCACCGCCGCTCGCGAACCGCTGCGCTGGACTACCACGAGTGCAACTTCCAGCATCGCGATGGTCAGTATGTACAGCAAGGTTGCCATGCCAAATGCCTGAAACGTCTTGAAGGTTTCGGTATCCACCTGACGCGACGAATACGAGAGTTCCGCCAGCCCGATCGCCATGGTCAACGACGAGTTCTTGACGATATTCATGTACTGACCGAACAACGGCGGCGTCGCGATCCGCACCGCTTGCGGCAAGATCACGTGAACAAATGCGGCTAACGGCGTGAGTCCAAGGGCGGCTGCCGCGTTGTGTTGACCCACTGGAACACCCGATAATCCCGAGCGGAATTCCTCGCCAATGAAGGTGGTCGAATAACAGGTCAACCCGATCCAGCCGGCCACGAATTCAAACGATGGCCAATGCAACTTGAACACGCCGAGATCCACCGCATGTTGCGTGTTCAACCAGGTCATTGTCGCTTCGGGCAAAAGCGTCGCCACGCCGAAATACCAGAACAGCAATTGCACGATCAGCGGTGAGTTGCGAAATACCAATACATAGAGCGCGGCGGCACGACGCATGGGCGCCGCGCGCGAAGTGCGCGCAAGGGCAAGCAAGCAGCCACATAACGTCGCCGTGACCATCACCGAGACCGACAATCCCAGCGTCATACCGAAGCCCTGGAGCAGCCAGATCAGGTACTTCGGGGCAAGCCATCCGTTCATTGGAATCATTCAGCTAAACACGAATGGAAAATTGAAATGCCAAGCCCGGTTCGACCGTGAACAGTCGAACCGGGCTTGGCCGAACACGCAGCGATCAGCTCTTCTGCGGGTCGCCGATCTTGAACAAACGCGGCAACGGCGCACGGCTTTTCGGCCCGAACCACTGGTCGTAGATGTGGCTCGCGGTGCCGTTTGCTTCGAGGCCCGTCAGCGTGTCATTGACGAAACCCAGCAGCCGCGGCTCGCCCTTCGGGACACCCACGCCCTCATAGTCGTTCGATATGGTGAAAGCCGGGATCTCGTACTTGTCGCGGTCCGGCACGTTGGCGAGCAAGCCGACGAGTTTCGGGCCATCCTGCGTGATTGCCTGGACATTACCCGTTCGCAACGCAGCGAATGCAAAAGGTGTGTCGTCGTAAGCTACGATCGTTGCCCGCGGAAACTGGGCACGAACCTGTTGCTCGTTGGTCGTGCCTTTATCCGCGCCAATGCGCAGGTCGTTCAGTTGATCCGGCGACTTCAGCGTGCCCTTCTTCGCGATGAACTGCGTACCCGACGCGAAGTACGGCGTGCTGAAGTCGACTTCCTTCTTACGTTCGTCGGTGATAGTGAAGTTCGCGAAAACGAGATCCACTTTCTTCGATGTTAGAAATGCAATGCGGTTGGCCGGATTGGTCGGCTGGATTTCAAGCTTGACGCCGAGTTTGTCAGCGACCGCTTTCGCGTAGTCCACGTCAAGTCCGACTATCTTGTTGGTCTTCGGATCGACGAAGCCGAAGGGCGGATTGCTGTCAAAAGTTGCCACGCGAAGTACGCCGGCCTTCTTGATATCGTCGAGGCGATCAGCATGCGCCAGGCTCGACATGATCAGCAGCGACCCCATGAAAGCTGCGGTGAAAAGTTTGATTTTCATTATGTGTTGGTCTGCGCAGTTATAGATAGAGCGAGCACGCACGCGTGCATCACAGCCGGAATGTAGCAGCGAACCGGGCTGTAACGAACCATCGATTCGTGTTGTGCTAAGCGTCAGACGGAATAATCAATACAGGGACAGCTTGAGAGCGTCACAAGCCGTCACAAGCCGCGCCGATGGTCAAGACGTGTCGCGTGACAGGCGTGATGTGTGCTCACGAAGCGCGGCGGCCAAATGCTAAACGCCGATAACGTTTCATGTATTCGTTATTGGATCGCGCCACGACAGATTCCTATACTCGATTCCCGTTAGCACCCGCCTGTGAAGAGTGCTACTCATTCACCATAACGGAAATCCAACCATGAGCCTACGTCCGCTCCACGACCGCGTGATCATCAAGCGCCTTGACCAGGAAACAAAAACCGCATCGGGTATCGTGATTCCCGAAAGCGCCGCCGAAAAACCGGACCAGGGCGAAGTCATTGCCGTCGGCCCCGGTAAGCGTGATAGCGATGGCAAGCGCATCGAGCCTGACCTGAAAGTCGGCGAGCGCGTGCTCTTCGGAAAATACTCGGGCCAGCAGGTCAAGGTCGACGGCAACGAACTGCTCGTGCTGCGCGAAGAAGACATTGTCGCCGTGGTCACCCAACAATAACGGAGCTTCAGAAATGGCAGCCAAAGAAATTGTCTTTAGCGACAACGCACGATCGAAGCTGGTCGAAGGCGTCAACATCCTCGCCAATGCAGTGAAGGTAACGCTTGGGCCCAAAGGCCGTAATGTAGTGCTGGAACGCAGCTTCGGCTCACCGGTCGTGACGAAAGACGGCGTGTCGGTCGCGAAGGAAATCGAGCTGGCCGACAAGCTGCAAAATATCGGCGCGCAACTGGTGAAGGAAGTCGCCTCGCGCACCAGCGACGACGCCGGCGACGGCACCACGACTGCTACCGTGCTGGCACAGGCGATCGTGCGCGAAGGGCTGAAATACGTGGCGGCGGGTCTCAATCCGCTGGACCTGAAGCGCGGCATCGACAAGGCCGTGATTGCCGCTGTCGAAGAACTGAAAAAGATCAGCAAGCCCACCACGACCAGCAAGGAAATCGCCCAGGTCGCGACCATCTCGGCGAACGGCGAGGAATCGATCGGCCAGCGGATCGCAGAAGCGATCGATCGTGTCGGCAAGGAAGGCGTGATCACGGTCGAGGACGGCAAGTCGCTCGACGATGAACTCGATGTGGTTGAAGGACTGCAATTCGATCGCGGCTACCTGTCGCCCTATTTCATCAACGATCAGGATAAACAGGTCGCCGTTCTCGACGATCCATTTGTTCTGCTGCACGACAAGAAGGTATCGAATATCCGCGATCTGCTGCCGGTGCTGGAACTGGTCGCGAAGGCGGGACGGCCGTTGCTGATCATCGCTGAAGATGTCGAGGGCGAGGCTCTTGCGACGCTCGTGGTCAACAACATCCGTGGCATTCTTAAAACGGTGGCGGTTAAGGCGCCGGGCTTTGGCGACCGCCGCAAGGCATTGCTCGAAGACATCGCCATCCTGACCGGCGGCCAGGTGATCGCGGAAGAAACCGGCCTTTCGCTGGAAAAGGCGACGTTGGCAGAACTGGGCCAGGCCAAGCGCATTGAAGTGGGCAAGGAAAACACTATCGTGATCGACGGCGCCGGGGACACGAAGAATATCCAGGCGCGCGTCAAGCAGATCCGCGTGCAGATCGAAGAGGCGAGTTCCGACTACGATCGCGAAAAGCTGCAGGAGCGTGTCGCGAAACTGGCCGGCGGCGTAGCGGTGATCAAGGTGGGCGGGGCAACCGAGATCGAGGTCAAGGAGAAGAAGGACCGTGTTGACGACGCACTGCACGCGACGCGTGCGGCAGTCGAGGAAGGCATTGTGCCGGGTGGCGGCGTCGCGTTGATCCGCGTCAAGCAGGCAATCAGCGGCCTGAAGGGCGCCAACGCAGACCAGGATGCCGGCGTGAAGATCGTGCTGCGCGCATTGGAAGAACCATTGCGCCAGATCGTCACGAATGCGGGCGAAGAAGCAAGCGTGGTCGTCGCGAGGGTCGCCGAGGGTACGGGCAACTTTGGCTACAACGCGCAGACCGGTGAATACGGCGATCTGGTCGAATCGGGCGTGCTCGATCCGACCAAGGTCACGCGCACTGCGCTGCAAAACGCGGCATCGATTGCGGGCTTGCTGCTCACGACCGATGCAACGGTAACCGAAGCGCCGAAAAACGCGGCCCCTGCTGTGCCTAGGGGCGGACCGGGTGCGGGCGGACCGGGCTTCGATTTCTGAGGCTTTCCCATCGCTTTTCCATTGCTTTTCCATTGATAAGCACGTCGGCGCTTACAGGTTCAGACGCTCCGACGTGCCTTCCAGATTCACTACACAGCGCTTTCCCCGGTTCTCCGCTTTCGCAATCTTCTCTTCATGTAGTCCTTATCAATCCTTCCGCTCTCCATGCGCGAGTGTGCCGTCACTTCCCGTTCTGAAAACCCATGGTCACAATAGCCAGCCAGCTCGCCGAACCGTTCAACGATGCAGTGCGGGCACTACTGCCTGATGTTCGCGTAGTAGGTATACCGCGAGGAGTGCCGGCCGAACTGCCCGATGAGGCGTCGATCCTGATCGCCGCGCCGATCATCATACGGGGTGCACGGGCGCCGGAGCATGCCCCCGCCGGGTGGCCATTCGGGCTGCGCTGGGTGCAACTCGGTTCATCGGGGATCGACTTTTATCCGCGCTGGTTCTTCGAGGGTCTGTCAGTTACCACTGCACGCGGCACCTCTTCAACAGCGATTGCCGAATTCGCGTTGGCGGCAATCTTTGCCCACGCGAAACACCTGCCGGACATATGGATTCACGACGCCCGGCAATGGGCGTTGACGCCACTCGCAACAGTGCAAGGCAGCACGGTTGGCATATTCGGTTTTGGTTCGATTGGCCAGGCACTTGCGCAGAAAGCGCTCGCGCTCGGCGCTCGGGTCATTGCAGTGCGGCGTCAAAGTTCTACCGCGCCGGACCTGCCGGGCGTCACGCTTGTTCCCGATATCGGCGCACTCGTGCAAGAAGCCGACCATCTCGTACTCGCGGCGCCGGCTACGGCAGCAACCCGCCATATCGTCAATCGGGAGTTACTTGCACGGGCGAAGCCGGGACTGCACGTCATCAATGTCGCGCGCGGTTCGCTGATCGACAACGAGGCGTTGCTTGAGGCCCTTGCCGACGGTCGTATTGATGCGGCATCGCTCGATGTGACCGAGCCTGAGCCGCTGCCGGCTGGGCATCCGTTCTATACACATCCGCGCATTCACCTCTCGCCACACACGTCAGCGATCGGCCCACACAATGCTGCCGAGCTAGCCCGCAAGTTCGCGCGCAATTTCAGCGCCTTTACTCACGGTGCGTCGCTGGAAGATCTTGTCGATATCCATCGGGGCTACTAGACAAACGATCCATGCCGCCTTTATTCGATCCAGGCATAACCTTCGACGTCAATATGCTTTGTGGAACCAAACACCCCTTGTTACAGTCCCGCCGAAGGCTTTCGGCTTCGCTCATTGAACCCGAAATAGCAATTAATAAACCCCTGAGGAGTCACCCATCATGAAAATTTTCCAAATCTTGCTGCTTGCCGGCATCGTTCAGTTGACTGCTATATCAACTGCCTTCGCAGCCGACGATCTGGCAAGCATCAAGAGCGCCGGTGTCATCAAGATCGGCACCGAAGGGACTTACGCGCCCTTCACCTACCATGATGCGTCGGGACAGCTGACAGGCTTCGACGTGGAAATCGGCCAGGCCATTGCAAAGCGCATAGGCGTTAAACCGGAATTTGTTGAAGGCAAGTGGGACGGTCTGATTGCCGGGCTCGATGCAAACCGCTACGACGCCGTCATCAACGAGGTTGCAATCACCGACGCCCGCAAGGCCAAGTACGATTTCTCGCAGCCCTATATTGCATCCCATGCAGCGCTGATCGTACGCTCGGATAACACGACAATCAAAAACTTCGATGATCTGAAAGGCAAGAAGTCAGCCAATACCCTGACCAGCAACTTCGGCAAGATCGCCAAGGATCACGGCGCAGACGTGGTGGGTGTGCAGGGCTTCAACGAATCAATTGATCTGCTGACGTCTGGCCGCGTTGATGCGACAGTGAACGACAGTCTCTCCTTCCTCGACTTCAAGAAACATAAGCCGGACGCGAAAGTGAAGATCGCAGCAATCGACAATTCGGCTGACAGCGAGTATTCCGGGGTCATCATCCAGAAGGGCAATCCGCAGCTTCTGGCCGCCATCGATAAAGCGCTTTCCGAGATTAAAGCAGACGGTACCTACAAGCAAATCTCGGAGAAATACTTCGGTAAGGACGTATCGAAGTAGCATTGCGGTCAGCATTTCCCATACCCATTTTTAGAGGTCCGAAATATGCCAGCCTGGCTCCACTTGATGGTTGAGTCCCTCTGGCCACTCCTGTATGCAGGACTCGTGTTCACGGTGCCGCTCACCATCGCGTCGTTTGCACTCGGCTTGACACTGGCATTTGCAGTCGCACTCGTGCGACTGTTCGGACCGCGTTGGGCTGTCAAGATTGCACAGTTTTACGTATGGCTGATCCGGGGCTCACCGCTGCTGGTGCAACTCTTCGTGATTTTCTACGGCCTGCCCAACGTCGGCATCGTGCTGGACCCGCTCACCGCGGCAATTATCGGCTTCTCGTTGAACGTGGGCGCCTACAACTCGGAAGTGATCCGGGGCGTAGTCGAATCGATTCCCAACGGACAATGGGAAGCCGCGTATTCCATGGGCATGACGCGCTCACAAGCACTGCGGCGGACAATCTTGCCGCAGGCTGCACGCGTCGCCCTGCCCGCATTGGCGAATTCGTTCATTGCGCTTATCAAGGACACGTCGCTTGCTGCAGTGCTCACCGTACCCGAGATCTTCCAGGCGGCTCAGCGGATTGCTTCGGTAACTTATGAACCGCTTATCTTGTATACGGAAGCGGCACTGATCTATCTGGTGTTTAGTTCCGTGTTGTCCTCGGCCCAGGTTCAACTCGAAAGAAGACTTGGCCAACATGCACTCTTCAAGAGAGGTCAATGATGATTGCCCTCGATAAAATCCAGAAATCTTTCGGCACGCATCAAGTGCTCAAGTCGGTCGACCTCACCCTCGCGCAGGGTACGGTCACGGCACTGATCGGGCAATCGGGCAGCGGCAAGAGCACGCTCCTGCGTTGCGTGAACCTGCTTGAAGTTCCCGAAGCCGGATCCCTCACGCTGGGGGACGAACGAATCGAATTCAGCAGCTCAGAGAAACCGTCTCGCGATTCGGTCCTCAGAATACGCCGCAAGACCGGAATGGTGTTCCAGAGCTTTCAGTTATTCCCGCACCGGACGGTGATACAGAACGTGATGGAGGGTCTGGTCACCGTGCAGCGATGGGACAAGGAGCGTGCGCGGGCACGAGCAGGCGCGCTGCTGGAGAAGGTAGGTATCTCGCAGAAGGCCGATGCCTGGCCTGCCACGCTCTCCGGTGGGCAACAGCAGCGGGTAGCAATTGCACGAGCGCTGGCGCCCTCGCCGGATATTCTTCTATGCGATGAACCGACCTCTGCGCTCGATCCAGGACTCGCGGCCGAAGTGATCGACGTGTTGAGCCAACTCGCGAAAGAAGGAATGACGATGCTGTTTGCTACGCATGATTTACGTCTGGCCGCGTCGATTGCTCGCGAGGTTGTTTTTCTCAGCGCTGGCAGCGTGATCGAATCGGGCTTGGCAGATGACATCTTCAATCGGCCGAAGAAGCCGGAAACTGCGAGTTTCGTTTCGGTTCTCAACCGGCAAATGTGATTGCGGGGACGCCCGCTGTGAGTCGTGGTGGGGGTTTTTTGGTTGCGTCGTGGTTGGGGGTCTATCTGGGGGGTGCTGGGGTTAGCGGTCGGGGGCGATGTCGGGGTGGTCGGTTCTGGGTTAGCGGTCGGGGTTAGTGCCGGGTTGCTGCTTTCAGCGTTAGCGGTCTGCGAGAGTCGGATTTTCTCTTTATCACTATTAGCCACTGTGCGTGGCGGCACGTCATTTCTTTGTCCAAAGCGACAAAGAAACGAAGCAAAGAAAACGCTTTAACCGCTCTACCCTAAGTGTCCACAGCGTGCAGTTTTCATTCATAGGTGCCCCAAAAGCACGGTGCTCGCCAGAGCCACGGATGTGTGAAACCCTCCTTCTCCGAACACGGATACCCACACGCTTCGCCACCAGTGATTGAACCTGCCCAAGGGACACCCCGCGCTATCCGCGGACAACCTCCCTCCAAATTTGGACGCGCCTCGGACCTTGTGGCCAATCGATAGCGCGACGTATACCGCATAGTGCGGTCGCCCGGTTGCAACTGAGAACGTGCAGGGATTCTTATGGATTTGGGCCGTTCAGGCTTCATCGGAAACAGCCGACAGCGACGAGCATGGCAAGCAGTCAGCCCTTCGCAACCGACCGGCACGAACGTCCGGTCGGTACGGCACAGCGCGGTACGCCGTGGGTTGCCGCGTCAGGCGACCTTGGCGGCTCGCGACGCGGGCGCGGCGGTGTCCTTCGCGGCCTTCGACGCGGCTGTCGTCGCTGCGTCGAAACTGCTTTCGGCAATTTCGACGGCCTGCTTCGTTGCCTTGTGGACCGTGTCGTACGTGGTATTGGCAGCGGTGATCGTCGACTTCAGCAAGGCCACGGCAGTTTCCGAGCCGGCCGGCGCGTTCTTTGTAAGATCGTCGATAAAGGTCTGCGCGCTCTGGCTGTATTCGGCAAGCTGCGCTTCGGCGACCTTGAGGAATTCAGCCTGAGTGCCCGTCAGAATCTCATACACGTGACGGCTATATGCCTGGGCCTTTTCGGTGGCCGGCTGGGTCAGGCCGTTTTGAAGCTTGAGCAAATCCTGCGGGTCTTTCCCGGACAGCGTCTTCTGCGCGGTTTCCTGCGTTTCCGCAAATATTGACTTCGCGGCCTGCAAGTTCAGGAGGGTCAGCTTTTCGACGCCTTCGAACACCTTGTTTGTCAGGCTGAAGAATGTGTCGACATGGCTTTTTTGCACTACGGCGAACTGTTCCGGAGAAAACTGGGTCATCTCTATGCTCCTGGGTAGACAGACACTGACGGGCACTGGCGGCTAATTCGAAACATGATGCGAGCGTGGTGCGTCGCAACATGAAGCCCATTCTTCGTGCCACGAGTAAGGATGTCAAATGACATATTCGTGATAGCAAATATGGCGAGCGACCCTGACTCAAGCAGTGCGACGGCTAAGACCCATGACGATCGTACAGCGCCAGCTCGTGCCGCCTTTAGGTGGGAGAGATATCTCATCTCCGATACGATTCAGACCAGGTAATACAGGCGATCATCCTCTTGTACGGGAGTCTGCTCTACGCCATGCTGCGCGCAATGGGCACACGTATTCGCATCGGCAATCAGGCTGTATGCGTAACGCACTGCACGCAGCGTCGCCGAATAGCGCTCGTCCTCTTCAGGGAAGAAACGCTCCGGCGGATACCATTCGGAGAACTTCAGGTTGACGAGCGCTGCCAACAGCTCAGGGCGCAGTCCCGCAAGCAAAATAATCCGGCCGTTGTTTTGACTTTCGCGCAGAAAATGCTCTAGCTTTTCTATACATACCACGTCTGGATTACGCACCCGCTTGAGCCGCAGGACGACGTGATGGATCCCGCGAGCCTCGACTTGCGCATTGATCGTTTCGAAGTGACGATCCAGCTCCAGTGCAGCGCCGAAGAACAACTCGCCTTCCAGGTCATACACCGCGACAGACGTACATTCCGGGTCGCCCGGCAATCGTTCTCGCACCACCCGCTCCGGACTAACGAACAATTCAGTCGCTTTCAATTTGGCCGCGCGCGGCACGAACAGCACAATGGACACAGCTACACCAACGAGAATGGCGAACTCGACGCCAATCACAAGCGCCGACAATGCCGTAATCAACACAAGCCCCGCGTCGTAACGAGACGCTCGAAGTGCATAGCGGATCCGTTCGAAGTCAATCAGCCGGAACGCCGTAACAAGCAAAAGACCCGCCAGGGACGCCTTGGGAATGTAGCGTGTCAACGGAGCCAGAAGCAGCACTGCCGCAGCGACGATCACCGCCGTGATCACGCCAGAGAACCGTGTGGCTGCACCCGCCTGGTAATTGATGGCAGAACGCGAAAGGGAACCCGAGCCCGGCAAACACCGGAAAAAGCCGCCCACCAGGTTGGCGAGTCCTTCAGCCATGCACTGGCGGTTATAGTCCAGCGGCTGACCGCTCCGATGCGCAATCGATTTGGCAATCGAGAGCGCCTCGAGTAAGCCAAGGAACGCGATTGCAACCGCCGACGACGAGAGCTGCCCAAGCCAGGACCACTTGATCTCAGGGATATGCGGCTCGGGCAGGCTGGCCTTCAACGCACCGATCACCGAAATCGCCGTCTTGCCTCCTGCCCCTGGCGTCGACCATCCCAGGGCATAAGCAGAAAGGCTCATCACAAGCAGCACCAGGAACATATCGAATTGCGGCAGCTTGTAGCGACGCGCGGCTTGGCGCAGCGAGAGTGCAAGAGCAACGGTGACAGCACTGATCGCGAGGGCTTTAAGGTTCACTGGATCGCCGTGAACAACGGTCAGCCACAAGCGGTAAAGCACGTGCTGATGGCCAGACCCTTTCTCACGCACGCCAAGCGCATTGCCGATCTGCCCGACTGCCAGAAGCACGGCCGCGCCCGCCATGAAACCCAGGATCACGGATTCGGAAATGTACCGCGTGAGGTCGCCTAGACGGAACACCGCTATCGCTATTTGAATAATGCCGACCATCACGCCGAGCAGGAACATGGCTTCGTAGATGTCAGCGCTTGCATTCGGATCCAGGAACGCGAGCGCGCTGAATACCACGAGGGAAATGGCGCTGGTCGGTCCATTGATCAGGTGCGACGACGATCCGAAGATTGACGCAACAAGCGTCACTACCACGGCAGAGTACAAGCCAAAACGCGGATCGACGCCGGCAATCAGCGCATACGCCATGCCTTGCGGCAAGGATATAGCGGCAACTGTCAGGCCTGCCACCAGATCACGGCGACCCTTTTGCGTTGTGTAGTTGAATTGACTTATCAGTTTCATGCTGAGTTTCATGCCCCACCCTTCTGGATTGCGACGGCGGCGTTTTCGTCAGCCGACGTGCCGGCAGGGCCGATAACCATATCGAGGATCCCGTTCTCATCGAAGAACTTGTGATTGGCGTCGTCCCAACTTTTAGCTATGTCGGTCACATTGAAAAGCTTGATAGGCCTTAACCGGTTAGCGTATTTGCCGGCAATCGCCGCGTTGAAGGGCCGATACCCCGCTTGCGCCACGATCTCCTGCGCAGAATCAGTGAAGAGGTAGTCGAGATAGGCTCGTGCGTAGCGCTCGCTGTGGTGCCGGGCGACGTTCCGGTCAACCCACGCAACGTAGGGCTCGGCAAGAATGCTGACCGGCGGGTAGACAATCTCGAGTTCGCCCGGCGTGTCGGCAAGCTCGCGTATTGCTTCGTTTTCCCAGGTAAGTTGAACGTCCCCCACCTTCTCGACAACGAAGGTCGTCGCCGCGCCGCGAGCACCGCTGTCGAGGCGCGTGGTGTGGCGGTACAGGGCCGCGAGATAGGCTTGGGCGGCAGCATCGGAACCGCCCCGCGTCGTCGTGGCGCCCCACGCAGCCAGCGCACTGAGCTTCCCGTTGCCTGACGTTCGCGGGTCCGGTGTAATTACCTCGACGCCGGGTTTCACCAGATCGGGCCAATCATGAATGCCTCTCGGATTGCCGCGACGAACCACGAAAACAATGGTCGAGTAGTAGGGCTGGGAATGATGCGGCAGGCGGTCTTGCCAACCATCGGCAATCAGGCCGCGCTTGCGAAGAGCGTCTATATCGGTAAACAGACCTAGCGTCACCACGTCCGCGTCTTGTTGACCGTCAATGACAGAACGCGCTTGCCGCGAAGAGCCTCCATGCGATTGTTTCACCTGCAGGCGAACGCCATTTTCACGCTGATAGTTGGCGACGAACTGCTGATCGAGTCGAACGTATAGCTCGCGGGTCGGATCGTACGAAACATTCAGTATCTGGCGATCGACGTCGCCCTGGACATTTTTGACACCGATCAGCGTGACCGCAACCGCGACGGCCACTACCGCGCCAACGCTCAACCAGGGGATGCGCTTCATGGGTGGCTCTCAAAGCGGTGAAAGTACGTCGCCACGCAAAACGGAAAATCGTGGGCACCAGGGCACATTCGGCAAAGGCAAAGAACGACTGCTATGGTGGATATCGACCGGCATTTTGGGCAGATATACGCAAGCGCCCCATCAGCGCGCCGGTCCGGGTTCGCTATGCGTCAAGAGGCTCAGCGATGTCCATCCAGCCCCGCGAGCCGGACAAAATACCGGCACGAGCACACTGCCGGTGTTGCCATCCTGGCTTACGCTGTCGGCGTCGTCTATATAGGTGCAATCGTCCCCGGCCTTGAGACTGAAGGAAACAGTGCGGTCATCGGCAGCCCGATAAACCGCGTAGTCAGGTGCTCTGGCGTCATTCGAAATAACGACGTGGCGTGCAGCGGCAAAACTGGTCTCTCTTGTCGATTGAGTCTTCCAGCTTGCCTCGACGCAAACCAGAAAAATGGCAATGCCAACCACCCAAAGTGATGTCCGCGACAGGCTCTCGGGAGACGGCGATACGTGGGACATCGGACAGCGCTCCAGACCAAGTTTGCTTCAAAGCAACGCCCGGCAGCCTGGGATGCCGCCTTGCAAGACGGAAAGCCGCGGGGCACTGGCGGATTAACCCCGGGTCGGTAGCGCAGGGCATTCTCATGATGATTGTGGCAAAACACACTGCCTGCCAAGACTATGAGAGCAAGGCGCAAAAAGCAGAAATAATTTAATTTCATTTGAAATTCACAAAGTGGCGCGGATCGATAACCGGTAGCGCCGCTGCCCGGGAATGGCCGAGGAACTAGCGCGATCAAAAGGGCCATATGCATATTTCAATTGCATCGTTGTGGTTGCCGGCGCTGCGTTCTATCGTTGCGCGAAATCTGACTTGGCTCATTTCGGCGAATCCCGCCGCTGCGTCTGTGTGAAGCATGCGATACGACACAACGTGCGTATCGCACATCGCTCCTCGCCTTAGCCGTGCGCCGCCTCGATGAGCGACCACTACGGGACGCTTGGCAATGAATAACTCGAAACAACGAGGACGCAGGACTTTTATCGCTGCGCTTGGCGCAACCATGGCAGGCGTTGCACTGCCTTCGTGGGCCACATACCAGCCAGACCAGTTCAGAATCGGTTACCAAAAGGCGGCCAGTACGCTGGTGCTCCTGAAAGCGCATGGCGCGCTCGAGAAACGACTCGCGCCGCTTGGTGTCAAGGTGTCCTGGAACGAGTTTCCCGCGGGTCCGCAATTGCTTGAAGGGTTGAATGTAGGGGCGATCGACTTCAGCTATGTTGGAGAGGCGCCGCCGGTATTTGCCCAGGCTGCGGGCGCGGATTTTGTCTATACCGCGTACGAGCTTCCCACGCCGCACGCCGAAGGGGTAGTCGTCGTGCAAGACTCTCCGATCAAAAGCGTCGCTGATCTCAAGGGCAAAAAGATCGCGTTCAACAAGGGCTCGGACGTCCACTGGTTCATCGTTGCGCTGCTGCGCAAGAACGGTCTCGACTTTCCGGATATCCAGCCTGTCTATCTGGCGCCGGCCGACGCCCGCGCTGCGCTGGAACAGCACGCGGTTGACGCCTGGGCCATCTGGGATCCGTTTCTTGCCGCCGTGGAAGGACAAAGCAACGCGCGTCTCATTGCAGACGCACAAGGCGTAGCCAGCCATCACCAGTTCTTTTTAAGTCAGCGCGAGTTCGCACAAAAGCGCAAGGATGTGATTGCAATCGCTCTGGAAGAACTGGGCAAGGAAGGACAATGGGTGAAGCAGAATTTCCCCGCCGCCGCGGCTCAGCTTGCGCCCATTCAGGGCCTCGATGCCGCGATCATAGAGTCAGGCTTGCGCCACTATGCTCACGTGTACAAACCGATAGATGACAATGTGCTTGCCGAACAGCAACGGATCGCCGATACCTTCTACGAACTGAAGCTGATTCCCCGCAAGATTGTTACGAAGGAAGCGGTTCTGGCTTAGGCCGGCGCGCGGCATACAGGACGCACGCCAAAGCCTTCAACGTAACTCACGTAACTCTAAGCCCGGTGCCTCCAACGCATCGCGCAATCGCACTGAGCGGCTTCAATCATCGACATGAAGAGCGTGCACGCGTTCGCAGCGTGCACTCGCGCCGCATGAACCCGCACCGTACGCCGTATTAGCCGAATTCATCGTACTGCGGTAATTGGTCGGTTATGGAATACCACGGCGCCTTGGACCCCACAAAAATGTGTGCGCTTGGGCGAATAGCCGGAGTGTCGCTGAGCGTTCCTAAAGTGACGTGAACGAACTCGCCCTCACGAACCACCGAAAACATAAGGCTTCCGCAGATCTTGCAATGGACATCGTGAGCCGCGTTCTCGTCACCGAAAATCAACAGGTCGGCTTGCCCTTGCGTTATGCCTAACTTGTTACGCTCGATCCCCGCGAATGACTTGAACGCTGAACCGGTTGCGCGCCTGCAGTTCGAACAGTGGCAGTTCAACGCATAGACGAACTCGTCCTTCACTGCATAGTGGACTGCGCCGCAAAGGCATCTGCCTGCAAGCAACGAATTCACGTTTGTCTCTATGAAAGAATTCATGCTGACGAACTGAATATCAAAGTTCTGATTGGCTGGATCGCATCAACTTTCGCTCACACTGGAAAATGTTAGCGCCGGCAGTCATTTTAGTGCCTTTTCCGCGATGTTTATCGAGAGCTCGCTCATCCGGCCCGCTGCAGCGCACGCCTGTTGTCATGGCCACCGCGTCGGACATGCTACGCAGTGGTCACCGCGTCTGGCTTACGTTCCAACAACGACTGGAAGGCCGACGAAAGGGCTCAACAAGAGAGCATCCACGCCTGCAGGCGATCCGGCGTACGGAGGGCCCCACCGGCAACTGTTCGCCGTCACCGGGCAGCGCACGGCCGTGCCGGCGCGAAAGATCCGGCCAAGGCGCGCAACATGAAGAACGTTGAGCTGACGCTGCGAGTAATCGGGATCGGAGAGAAGCCGGTGTTTCAATGGAGAATGAAAGCGCCGGTCGATAGTAAACAATCGCGTTCTGCCAGCACGAGCCCGAGGCGTTCTGCTCATGGCACGCTGCCTGTGACACAATCATTCCGTGTCGGCAAGCTCATCGCTTTCTTACGATTGGTATTATCTGCCGCCATGACAGGTTTCAATTGAAAATCCCGAATGCAACGCGTCTTTTTGCGCATTCGGCCGCCCCTCACCTCGCTGCGCCATGCCAGAAAATAAACAGAAATCTGAACCCGATACTCCGTCGAACCCGGAGCGGATCAGCGCCGCCCCGCGAAAGCGGCGGCGCTGGCAACCGTCGAATGCGCTCCGCAGCAGCCTGATGGTGCTAGTCGGTTTTGTCTCCTTCGTTATTGTCTCGGGCATTGTTCTATACAAACCGATCATGTACGGCGACATGATCGAGAACTTCGGGATAGTCATGATGCTGACCGTTCCGGTGATTGCGGCCGTCGCGTTCCGCGTGGGTCTCGATTCCTGGCTGGATGCGGAGTAACCCGAGTCGGCAAGTCCCCTCGCTCAGGCCGGTTCGTCCATTTCCATCCGACACCGAATCGGGCGCATGCGCTTACCGAAGCGCAATGGGACAGCTACGGCGAAGCACTGAAGTTGCACTCCGCCCCGAGGACGAAACGCTTGTCGATGGCCTTGTCGCACCGGGGCACGCGTCGACACCGGGCTACACCGATCCCGGGTACCCGGCCAAAGGGCGACGAGCCGCTTGAAGTCAATGCACTGATCCGCGTCACGCTCGAAGCGGCGGCCAACCCGTCAAGACCTGCTCAACGAGTTCGCGATTCGCGACGCGTATTTGTTGCGTCCGCGACGGCCTGCGGACGTCGTTGCGCTGCCCCCCTTTCGGAACGCGTTCAGCGACGTCACGTCAATCGCCAGCTTAGTTGGTCTGCGCGTCCTTCCACGCGCAGACATCGCCGGTTGTGAGCTGCCGCTGCCCGAGCACAAACGTCGCATTGAGCGATGCGGGAGCTTGCACTTGCTGTTCGCCGAAGTTGAACGCGAAAGTCAGATCGCCTCGGCGACGAACGCGCAAGCCGTCGGCCAGCAGTTGAGTCTTAATGCCGGCCTCTTTCGCCACCCGCTCCAGCACCGCGCGATGCAATTCATGCGACAGCCACGCCGCCACATATCGGACCCTTCCGTGACTCAGCACGGTCGGCCATGTGTCGTCGAACTGCGCATCGACACGCGTGTCGCCGTTGGCGCGAACATGCTCGCGCCAATGCGTTGCAACACCGTGTGTATCACCGAAAGAAAGTGCGGGCGTGAGCGTCGGGCGCAGCGTCTCGACTTCCAGCACCTGCATCGGCAATACTTTTTGCAACGCGCCGGGTGGCAAGCCGGAAGGAATCGTGAATTCGGCTGTCTTCGAACCGCTCCTCGGACCGAATATCCATTGCGCAGAACTCTTCTCTATCTGTCCGACGAGCGTTTCGTCGATTACAGCAATGCTTGGAACGACCACCAACCGGTATGGCGATAGATCAGCCTTACTTGAAACAATATCGACGTCCAGGCCGAGTTCACGCAGTGCCTCGTAGTAGTCGAACACCAACATCTGGTAGTCGAAAGTTTTGCCGTGACGCTGAATCTCGAACATCCATTGCGTCTCATAGTCGAACACAATCGCGGTGCTCGCACGCGTCGGTGCGCCGAGTTCCGACAGTGCCGCCGATGCCGCAATTTCGCGGGCCGCCTGCTGCACTTCGAGACCGCCCGGCGACAGTTCGTTATTCGGCAGGTTGAGTCCCGAATGCATCTGTTCCTGCGCAAACGGGCACTGACGCCAACGGAAATACGACACCAGTTCCGCGCCGTGCGCGAACGCCTCATAAGCCCACAGCCTGACCATACCTTTGGCCGGCACCGGATTCCACGACGCCCAGTTCACCGGTCCCGCCTGCTGCTCCATCACCCAGAATCGTCCACCGCCTATCGCCCGATAACGGTCGTGGTCGAACGCGGAGACATCGGGATGCGCGGTCCGTGCGTAACGCGCTTTCTGCTCTTCAGGCAGCGCGATCGACTCAGTGCGTGCGATCGGATAGCTATCCCATGCAGCCACGTCGATCGCGTTGTCTTCAGCGAAACGGTAATGATCGAAGGTCGTGAAAAAGCCCATGAAGTTATGCAGCAAATCGGCATTGGGCGCGTGCTGCCGCAGCACCTCGATCTGCTCGCGATGAAAACTCGCTACCTCGTCGGACATGAAGCGACGGAAGTCGAGCAGATGGATTGGATTGGCATCGGTCGGCGTCAGGTTCGGCAAACCGATTGCATCGAACGACGGATACTCCATGCTCCAGAACACATTGCCCCACGCTTCGTTGAGCGCATTCACGCTCTCGTAGCGAAGCTTCAACCACGCGTGAAAGCGCTTCAGTGCGGCGGGGGAATAGCTGGGTACTGTGTCGTGACATCCGAGTTCGTTATCGGTCTGCCAGGCGATAATGGAGGGATGCCGCCCATAGCGCTCGGCCATTGCGGTGACAAAACGCACGCACTCACGCCGATATATCTCGCTGGAAATATCGTAGTGACGACGCGAGCCGAAGTTCCAGCGCACGCCATCCGCACGCACTGGCAACACCTCTGGATGCGCGTCGATCAGCCACTTGGGCGGTGATGCGGTCGGTGTACCCAGCACGAGTTTCAGCCCTGCAGCCGCTAGAGTCTCGATGGCTTCGTCGAGCCACGCCCACGCGAATTCTCCGGCGCGCGGCTCCATCCGGCTCCATGCGAATTCCGCAATCCGCACATGCGTGATGCCGAGTTCGGCCATACGTGTTGCATCGTCGGCCCACATTGAACGGGGCCATTGTTCCGGGTAATAACACACACCAAGTTGCATGGAAGGTCTCGTTAAGAGGTTGATGAGAAATTGGTTTTCGTTCGCACTTGAGTTGGAGGGGCGGTGTTGGTGGTTGGGGGTTATGTTGGGGTGGGCGGGGTGGGCGGTTCTGGGGTTAGTGGTCGGGGTTGATGCCGGGGTGGTCGGTTCTGGGGTTAGTGGTCGGGGTCAGTGCCGGGTTGCTAGGTTCTGGGGTTAGTGGTCGGGGTCTATGCCGGGTTGCTGCTTTCAGTGTTAGTGGTCTGCGAGAGTCGGATTTTCTCTTTATCACTATTAGCCACTGTGCGTGGCGGCACGTCATTTCTTTGTCCAAAGCGACAAAGAAACGAAGCAAAGAAAGCGCTTTCAACCACGCTACCCTAAGTGTCCACAGCGTGCAGTTTTGATTCATAGGTGCCCCAAAAGCACGGTGCTCGCCAGAGCCACCGATGTGTGAACCCCTCCTTCTCCGAACACCGATACCCACACGCTTCGCCACCAGTGATTGAACCTGCCCAAGGAGCACCCCGCGCTATCCGCGGACAACCTCCCTCCAAATTTGTCTGCACGCCGAACCTCGTAGCCAACCCGCCAAGTAACAAGGCCCCAACAATGCGTAAGGCCGTAACCGACGAAAATAGCGGTGCAGGCCGCGTAGCCAACTCACCAAAGACTGAGGCAATAAATACGCGTCACGTCGAGCTGTTACGGATCAAGCTGTGACCTACGAAATAAGGGGAATCGATCAAGCAGCCAACCCACAAAAAAACGAAGCATGCAGAACGCGTGAGGCCGTACCGGTCCCTTCGCCACACGTGCTTGCCCGAGAGCGTACGGGGCGAAGCGTGTTCGTGTCAGGATTCGCGAGAAGGAGGGGTTCAAACATCCGTGGTTCTGGCGAGCACCGTGCTTTTGGGGCACCTATGAATGAAAACTGCACGCTGTGGACACTTAGGGTAGAGCGGTTAAAGCGCTTTCTTTGCTTCGTTTCTTTGTCGCTTTGGACAAAGAAATGACGTGCCGCCACGCACAGTGGCTAATAGTGATAAAGAGAAAATCCAACTCTTGCAGACCACTAACGCCGAAAGCACCAACCCAGCACTGACCCCGACCGCGAACCCCAGAACCGACCACCCCAGCATAGACCCCGACCAACCCCAGAACCTGACACCTCAGCATCACCCCCAACCACTAACCAACAATCGACCACCAAGCGCCGCCGAACCAATTCCGTAACCCCCTAAGCGTCAGCGATCACAAGCTCAACTCACCCCTTACTAGCCCCAAAAGTCAGCCCAGCAACGAAATGCTTTTGCATCGCAAAAAACATCAGCACCGACGGTAATGCGGCCAGCACCGACCCAGCGGCAACCAGGTTCCACGCAGTCGTCCACTGCCCCTTGAGCGCAGCGACGCCCACGGTGATTGGCGCGGCCTCATCGCCTTGCGTAAGGCATAGCGCCCAGAAATAGTCGTTCCAGACAAACGTGAACACAAGAATGCCAAGCGCGGCGAGCGCAGGCCGGATCAGCGGCAGCACAATGCGCAGGTAGATGGTCCATTCGCTCGCCCCCTCCACGCGCGCCGCCTCGATCAACTCGAACGGCAACTGCTTGATGAAATTACGCAGGAACAGCGTGCAAAAACCGGTCTGAAACGACACATGAAAAATCACCAGCGCCCACACGGTATTGAACAGCCCTACTTTCAACGCCATGTCGCGTACCGGAATCATCAGGATCTGGATAGGTACGAAGTTGCCGGCGACGAACGCGAACAACACGGCGGTATTACCCGGGAACTTGTAGATAGCCAAAGCAAAACCCGCCATCGAAGCCAGCACGATCGCACCGATCACCGACGGCACCGTGATCAGCACGCTATTGGCGAAGTAATGCAGCATCGGCGTTTGCGTAAGCGCCGTGCCGTAGTTTTCAATCAACGCGAAATGCTTCGGCCAGCCCCAATAATCGCCTTGCGACAACTCCTCCGAAGAACGTATGGACGTGACGAGCACGGCGAGCATAGGCAGCAGCCATATCAGAAGCGCGATTGGCAACGAGGCTTTGTACAGCCTGCGGTTAAGCGGTTTCCAGCGTTCGACAGGAAGCGGATACATGACACGTAACTCCTGGAATCAGCGTTCTTCGCGCAGCATGCGGCGCAGATGGAACACGATATAGACGAGCATGATGGCGAACAGCACGACTGCAATCGCCGCGGAATACCCTTCGCGGTAATACTTGATCGCCTGGTCGTACATGTAATAGGCGAGCACGGTGGAACTGTCGAACGGCCCTCCGCCGCTCATCACGGCAATCAGGTCGAAGCTGCGCAGCGCACCGATCACAGTGAGCACCACGGCCATGAAGGTAGCGGGCCGCAATTGCGGAAGGATCACATGCCATAGCAGCGCTACGCCCTTCGCGCCTTCCATGCGCGCCGCCTCGACCACTTCCGGATTGATGGCCGTCAGACCCGTCAAGTACAGCACCATGCAGAACGGCGTCTGCGGCCACAGCGCGGCGAAGATGATACCGAGCGTCACCGTGTGCGGATCGCCAAGTACAGGAATGCCGTGGCCGACAATCAAACGCAACAAGCCAAAGCCCGGGTCATAAAACCAGCTGAACACGAGACCCACCACCACGCCTGACAGCACGAACGGCGCGAAGAACAGTGACTTCACAATGCGCATGCCACGAACATGCTGGTTCAGATACAACGCGAACAGCAGACCGAACGGCGGCGCAAGCAGGAACAGCGCGAGCCAGATCAGGTTGTTCTTGAGCGCCGTGTAGAACGTGTCCGAGTGGAACAGTTCGATGTAGTTATCGAAGCCGGCGAATGTCTTCGGCGTCATCCCGTCCCAGTTATAAAAACTGAGGGAAATGCTGCTGATGATCGGATACACCACGCACAGGCAAAACAACGCACAGCCCGGCAGCAGGAAGAAAAACGCGGCGCGGTGCTGATGACGGCGTGTAGTAGAGACGTGCCGGCGCCGAGCCGCAGGTATGCGACGCGCTACGGAATCAGACATGATCGGGCCTCGTCAGGGATCGTTGACGAGCGCCAGCGGTTGATACAACCTGCAACCGCTGGCGCCGCCGGGCTTATTTCTTGTAGATGCGCTTGCGGGTCGCTTCAAGGCGAGCGAGCACGGCGTCGAGTTGCGACGGATCGCTATAGAACTGCTGCATCGCCTTCATCCCTTCGTCGGCCATTTCCTTCGTCATGTCGCGATCGTAGAACTGCGCAATGCCGCCCTTCGTATTCGCGAGCGTCTGGAAACCGACCTTCGAAATTTCGTCTTCAGGTTCAGCAGCCTGACTGTTCGACGGCAGTTGCCCCCAGCCCTTGGCGAGATCGGCGTTGATCTGTGGCTGCTCCATGAAGGCCAGCAGCCTGTGGGCATCAGCCTTGTTTTTTGCCTTCGCCGGAATCAGCAGGACATTGACTGGCCCGTCTTCGGCCGTCGGGACGTTCGCGTCGATCACCGGGAAACGGAAGAAGCCCGTTTGCGGACGAATGGAAGCCGGAATGCTCGCCGAGAAGAACGTGCCCATCAGCATCATTGAAGCCTTGCCGTTCGCGAGAAAAGGCGCGATGGAATCGAGATCGTAGGACAACGCATTATCGATGAAGTAATGGTCGTCGATCAGCGTTTTCCACGCGGCATAGACCTTTTTAACGCGCGGATCGGTGTACGGAATTTCGCCTGCCATCAATTGCTGATGAAACGCGTTGCCATTGATGCGCAGGTCGAGATAGTCGAACCATGCGGCAAGCGTCCAGCTATCGCGCGCGGCAACGGCGATCGGCGCAACACCGCTTGCCTTCAGCTTCTTGCAGGCATCGAGAAATTCATCCCAGGTTTTCGGCTCGCCCTTGATGCCCGCCTTCTCGAACAGATCTTTCCGATAGAAGAAGCCGTAAGCGTCGTAGCCGAGCGGCGCCGCGTATTGCTTGCCCTTGTACGTGGACGCTTCCTTCACCGACGCGTATTGCTGCGACCAGCCGTTCTTGCTCCAGTCCGGCGACAAGTCTTCCAGCAGGCCACGTTCTGCGTAATACGCCATGCGCTCACCGTCGTGCCACGAGACAACGTCGGGCGGATCGGTGGCGAGCCAGCCGCCCATCTGGACCTTGTACGCCTCTTCGGTAACATAGGTCACCTTGAGGTCGACGTCGGGGTTAGCTTGTTTGAACTTGTCGAACGCGTCCTGCCAGGTCGAACGCTGGTTACCGCGCGCCGATACGTTGACAGTCAGTGTGGCGGCGTCGGCCACGGCGCAGCCGAGTAAGCCTGCCACCAGCGCGGCCGCCACTGATGCATGAGCCAGACTGCGAAGGCGATGAGCAATCATCTTTGTCTCCTTGACTACCTTGTTGGCTGACAGCGATTAACTGCCAGACGATGTACCCGCTCTGTGGCGGAATTGGGGTTTGAATCCATGCTTCTGTGCGCTCGCGCACCCGTGCTCTAAGCCGCGGCTCGTTCAGGCTCGACCATGCTGCGCCGAAACGCAAGTCCATCCGCGTCGAACAGATGGCACGCCGAAGCCGGAACGTGAATGCGAATGCGCTCGCCCGGACCGATCGATGTATCGCCAGGCGCCTTCGCGACAAGCGTGCCGCCCGCGTGATCCGCGTGAATGTAGCTGTGCTCGCCTAGCTCCTCCGAGAGCACGGCGACGCACTGAATGGACTGCTCGCTGCCATCGAGCCGCAGATGTTCGGGGCGCACGCCGAGCGTGACCGGCTGGCCGCGCTGCAGTTGCTTTGCATCGACATGGACAACTAAGCATTCGCCGCTTTGCGCGAGCGTGACCGTCACCATGCCCGCACCGATCGAGTCGACCACGGCATCGATGAAATTCATTCTCGGTGAGCCGATGAAACCCGCCACGAAGCGCGACTTCGGATGGTGATACAGATCAAGCGGCGCACCGGTCTGCGCGATGCTGCCGAACCTCTGCGCGTCCGCGCCTGCGTGCAACAGCACGATCCTGTCGGCGAGCGTCATCGCCTCGACCTGATCGTGGGTGACATAGACCACGCTCGCGTCTGCAAAGCGCTGGTGCAGCCGGGCGATTTCCACGCGGGTCTGGCCGCGCAGTGCGGCGTCCAGGTTCGACAGGGGTTCATCGAACAGGAACACGCCGGGTTCACGCACGATGGCCCGGCCAATCGCTACACGCTGCCGCTGACCACCGGAAAGTGCTTTGGGAAACCGGTCGAGGTAGCTGTCCAGTTGCAGGATGCGCGCGGCTTCACGCACCTTCCGCTCAATCACGTCCTTGGGCTGCTTCGCGAGTTTCAGGCCGAACGCCATGTTGTCGAACACGGTCATGTGCGGAAACAGCGCGTAGCTCTGGAACACCATCGCGACGCCGCGCGCCGCAGCAGGAACATCGTTCACGAGACGCCCGCCAATATGCAGCTCGCCTTCGCTCAGGTCTTCCAGACCCGCGATCATTCTCAGCAAGGTGGACTTGCCGCAACCCGACGGCCCCAGGAAAACGCAAAACTCATGCTGCGCGATGTCCAGGTTCACACGCCGGATCACCGGCGGATGATCACCGTACGACTTCTCGACGTTCTCAAGACGGATCGTTGCCATGCCATCTCTCCAATTTAACCGCTTAAATTTTTGAGAAAAATAGACGGCAGGGCCTTGTGCAGCGGTTATTTAACCGCTTAAATTCAGGTACGATGGAAAAAGTCATGATGCGTGTCTCGGTTGTGTTTTCCGTTTTCCAGAAAGTTATCAACGTCGCCAACCGCTTGCAACATTTGAATCGCATTCCCTGAATGTGGGATAACTAGATAAATGGTCACTCTGTCCGAAGTTGCGAAGCGCGCGCATGTCACTGCGGCAACCGTGTCCAACGTGCTGCGCAATCGCGAAAAAGTCCGCCCGGAAACGGCCGACCGCGTGCTGAAGGCGATTGCTGATCTTGGCTATCGGCCGAACCTGAACGCGCGCGCGTTGGCCGAAGGCCGTTCGTCGACCTTGGCCTTGATGCTCTCCAATATCTCGAACCCGTTCTATCCCGAGTTCGTGCTCGCGGCCGAGCGCGCGGCCCGCAAGGCAGGCCACTTCCTGATGGTGTGCAATACCGACGACGACGCCGAAATTGGCCGCGCCTATCTGAATCAGATCGCGGGAACGCTGGCGGATGGCGTACTCGTGATGAACACGGACATTGCCATCAACGACCTGTGCGCGTCGGCCATGCACAGCGCGCCGATCCTGCTGGCCATGTGGGAGCATCCCGAGACGCCGCCCGCCCTGCCCTGCATAGCAGTGAATTTTGCCCAGGCGGGCGCGCTGGCCGCCGGGCATCTGCTCGAACTCGGCCACCGTGAGATCGGCCTGCTGATCGGCGACGGTTGCGGCGGCTTGCAGGATGCTCGTTCCAACGGGTTTCGCGCCGCCATGCGCGAGGCCGGGATTGAAGCAGACGCCGCGGCCGTGCTGCAGATCCGCGATTCCATAGACGCGGGTTATGCCGCCTGCATGCAGTTGATGGCGAACCGGCCGCACCTCACCGCCATTTTCGCGACCAACGATCTGTTAGCGATAGGCGCGGCGCAGGCGTTGATCACGCTTGGCCGCAAGGTGCCGGATGACGTGTCGGTGATCGGCATTACGGACATCCAGCTCGCGCATCAGGTACATCCCGCTTTGACGACCGTCGCGATCCAGACCGCGGCCATTGCGGAGTTGTCTATTAATCGGCTTATCCAGCTCATTCAAGTGCCCGAAGTGCAACCGTCGATGGTCCTCGCTCCGCCGCCGAAACTGGTTGTACGTGCATCGACGGGTCCACGGCGACCGGAATCAACCTGAAGCATTCACGCATTAACGGGCGGCGTTGATATTCTTCATGCGATCATTTAGTTAGGAATGCACAAGCTATTTGTAATAGTAGCGTTATATCTTTCTATTTACTTTCATAAACCTAACAATAGTCGATAGCACCCCATATCGATGATATTTGCGGTACTTTCTTGAGAAAGTACGCCGTCGTATTACACGACGTTACTCACGCTCCTATCGTAACGATTCGGAATGCTTCGCCCCACACGATCGTTCAAAAACCTGCCTCCGGTTCGTTACACTGCGGTACGGTTTGATTCGTTCATTGGGCATCGTTGCATCCAACCCGTTGAACTTGTATGCACTCGTTTGATCACAAGGGGCTCCATCTTTTCGATACCACGCCGTGTCCGCTTACAGGCGAATGGAACCTGAAGAGCAGGCACAACGCGAATTCAAAAGTACGCCCCCGTCGTCGCCGGATCTCGGCCCAAGAGTTTCGCTGACGACCAAGAGAATAAGACCGCACGAATGCCCGGCTGACCCAGCGAGCTTTTTTGCGGACCATGACGGAGCTTCCGTCAACTCCGGCTGAGCCGGAAATGAAAGACATGTGGCACTCGCCGGGCTGGGTTCTTTATCGGACCACCCGGTTATCCAGGGCAGAGTTTGTTTTCGGAGGGCGTAGGTATGAGTGGTATGAGCGACACCGGTTCCACGCAGGTAAAGCGCCCGAGGCGCTGGCGTTTCGTGCTGTTGTTGGCAGTGCTGGTGCTGATAGGAGTCGTGGTCGTGCATTTGCTGCGGGCCAAGAAACCGCCGCGCGCGGCCGCACCGCAAGTGGTGACCGTCTCCACCGCGACGCTCGGGTCGATGCCGGAAGTCCTGAACGAACTGGGTACGGTGACGCCCACCGCCACCGTGACCGTGCTGCCTCAACTGAGCGGATACCTGACGTCGGTCGGCTATCGCGAAGGCCAGGACGTGCAGAAAGGGCAATTCCTCGCCCAGATCGATCCGCGCCAGTATGAGATCGACAAGCAGCAGGCCGAGGCAACACTCGCCAAGGACCGGGCTTCGCTCGCGCAGGCACGCGCCGATCTCGTCCGCTTCACGCAGTTGAACGAGCGCAAGTCCATTGCCGAGCAGACCTTTGCCGACCAGCAGTTCCTCGTGCAGCAGGACGAGGCCGCGGTGAAGGCCGACCTGGCCAACATTGCGCAATTCGACCTCGACCTGGCTTATTGCCATATCATCGCGCCGGTTTCCGGGCGCGTCGGCCTGCGCCTCGTCGATCCGGGCAACTACGTGACGGCTTCGTCGTCGCCGGGTATCGTGGTCATCACCACAATGAAACCCACCACCGTGCAATTCACGGTGCCGCAAGACTCGCTCGCAAGTGTGCTGCAGCGCATGAACGGAGGCGCGAGCCTGCCGGTCACCGCCTACAGCAGCGACAACTCGAAGGAGATCGCCACCGGCACGCTCTACGCGGTCAGCAACCAGATGGCGACGAGCACGGGCACGATAACCCTGCGGGCAACGTTCCCCAACGACGACGAGGCGCTGTTCCCGAGCGAGTTCGTCAACGTCAAGCTGCTCGTCGATACCTTGCAAAATGCCGTGCTGGTACCCACGCCGGCGGTGCAAACCGGCGCGCCGGGCGACTATGTCTACCTCGTGAACACCAACAATACCGTGTCCGTGCATAAGGTCACCCTCGGCCCAAGCGACGGCAAGAACACGGTCATTACGTCCGGACTTGCTGCGGGCAACATCGTGGTAACCGACGGCACCGACCGCTTGAGCGACGGCGCGAGTATCAAGGCGGCAGCAGCGCGGCCTGCATCGGGCGGCGCTGCTGCCGAAGCGCCGGCGTCCGGAGCGGGCGCGGCGGGCGGCGCTCAGGGTCAGCATAAGCACGCCCACGGTAGCGCCTCGGGCGCGGCTGCGGCCGACGCAGCCTCGTAGAAGCCGAACTCGTCCCCCGATGAATATCTCCCGCCTGTTTATTCTTAGACCGGTAGCCACGCTGCTGCTGATGATCGCCCTCGTATTAGTGGGCCTTGTCGCCGTGCGTGTCCTGCCGGTCTCCTCGCTGCCCAACGTCGACTATCCGACCATCCAGGTGCAGACCTTCTATCCGGGCGCGAGCCCGGACGTGATGGCCACCACGGTGACCGCGCCGCTCGAAGTGCAACTGGGCGAGATTCCCGGCTTGCAACAGATGACCTCGTACAGTTCGGACGGCGCCTCGGTCATCACGTTGCAGTTCGACCTGTCCCTGAACCTCGACGTCGCCCAGCAGAATGTCCAGCAGGCCATCAATGCGGCCAACAGCTTCCTGCCGACTGGCCTGCCCGGACCGCCGACCTATGCGAAGGTGAATCCGGCGGACCAGCCGATCCTGACGCTGGCGGTCACCTCGACGTCGATGTCGCTCACGCAGCTGGAAGACGCCGCCAATAACCGCCTCGGGACGAAGATTTCGGAAGTGTCGGGCGTGGGTGTCGTCACCACCAGCGGCGGCAATGTACCCGCCGTCCGCGTGGAAGCGGACCCGCACAAGCTAGCGGCCTATGGCCTGAATATCGACGACCTGCGCACGCTGCTCAGCTACGTCAACGTCAGCCAGCCGAAGGGCAACTTCGACGGCCCGGACCTCGACTACACCATCAACGGCAACGACCAGATCAGCGATCCGAAGGACTACCTGAACACGGTGATCGCTTATCAGAATGGCGCGCCCGTGTTCATGCGCGACGTCGCCAGCGTGACCTCGGCGCCCCAGGACGTCGAGCGCGGCGCCTGGTACAACGGCACGCCGGCCATCGTGCTGAACGTCCAGCGCCAGCCGGGGGCAAACGTGATTGCCACCGTCAACCAGATCATGAAGCAGTTGCCGCAGCTTGAATCAACGCTGCCGGCCGGCATGAAGGTCACGGTCGTCTCGGACAGCACGGGCGTGATCCGCTCGTCGGTATCCGACGCCGCGCTCGAACTCGGGCTGTCGATCGTGCTGGTGGTAGCGGTGATCTTCGTGTTCCTGCGTAATGTGCCGGCCACCATCATCCCGAGCATCTCGGTGCCGGTGTCGCTGATCGGCACGCTGGCCGTGATGTACCAGTTGAACTACTCCATCGACAACCTCTCGCTGATGGCGCTGATCATTGCCACCGGCTTCGTGGTGGACGACTCGATCGTGATGATCGAGAACATCGTGCGTTATCTGGAGGAAGGCAAGACGCCGCTTGAGGCCGCGCTCGAAGGCGCCGGGCAGATTGGCTTCACGATTCTCTCGCTGACCATCTCCCTGATTGCCGTGCTGATCCCGCTGCTCTTCATGGGCGGCGTGATCGGGCGTCTGTTCAGCGAATTCGCGGTGACGCTCGCGGTCACCATCGTGCTGTCTGCCGTGGTCTCGCTGACCGTGGTGCCCATGCTCTGCGCGCGTCTCTTGAAGGCCCAGGCGGAACGCCATCCGAGCCGCTTCGAGCGTATCAGCGAAGGCATCTTCGACAAGACGCTCGCCGGCTACGAACGGGGCCTGCGCTGGGTGCTGGATCATCAGGTGCTGACCCTGATGGTCGCGATCGGCACCGTCGTGCTGACCGCCGTCATGTACATCGTGATCCCGAAGGGCCTGTTCCCGGTGCAGGACGTCGGCGTGATCGAAGGGATCAGCGTGGCCGACAACTCGGTGTCCTACAAGGCGATGGTAGCGCGCCAGCGGGCGCTCGCCGATGCGATCCTGAAAGATCCGGACGTGGTCTCGCTCACCTCCTACGTGGGAATCGACGGCACCAACTCCACGCTTAACAACGGCCGTTTCCTGATCAACCTGCGCGACCACGACAAGCGTTCAGACACGGCGCAGGAGATCGCGCGGCGCCTGCAGGACGAAGTTGCCAATGTGTCCGGGATCAAGCTCTATGTGCAGCCGGAGCAGGACCTGACGCTTGACACAACGGTCTCGCCGAACCAGTACAGCTTCGTGCTGCGCGGACCGAACCAGCAGGCGTTCCAGAAGTATGTGCCGGAACTGATTGCGCGCATGAAGCAGATCCCATCGCTTGCCGATGTGCAAAGCGATATGAACTCCGACGGCTTGAGCGTGAATGTTGAAGTCAACCGGCAACTGGCCGCACGTTTCGGCATCACCCCGGCCACCGTCGACAACGCGCTCTACGACGCGCTGGGCCAGCGCATTGTCTCGACCATCTTCCAGCAGTCGGACCAGTACCGGGTGATCCTCGTCGCCAAGCCCGAGTCGCTGCCCAACGTGGAGTCGATCGGCAATATCTATCTGCCGAGCCAGACGAGCAGTACCGGCCAGGTGCCGCTCTCCGGGATCGCCAAGATCCAGATCGTCAAGTCGCCGCTGGTGATCAGCCATCTGGCGCAGTTCCCGTCCGTCACCATCTCGTTCAACCTCGCGAAGGATGCGTCGTTGAGCACGGCGGTCAGGGACGTCCACGCAGCCGAACGGGCGGTCAATCTGCCGCCGTCGATCACCTCCTCGCTGCAGGGTGCGGCGCAGGCGTTCGAGGACTCGTTATCGAGCGAGGTGTACCTGCTGATCGCCGCGCTGGTGGCGGTGTATATCGTGCTGGGCGTGCTCTATGAGAGCTTCATCCACCCGGTCACGATCCTTTCCACGCTGCCCTCCGCGGGGATCGGCGCGCTGCTCGCGTTGATGATCGCCGGCAGCGACCTCGACGTGATCGGCATCATCGGGATCGTGCTGCTGATCGGTATCGTCAAGAAGAACGCCATCATGATGGTGGACTTCGCGCTCGACGCCGAGCGCAACCATGGCAAGCCCCCGCGCGAGGCGATCTTCGAGGCGTCGCTGCTGCGCTTCAGGCCGATCCTGATGACGACGCTCGCAGCCATGCTCGGCGCCCTGCCCATGCTGCTCGGCAGCGGCACGGGTTCGGAGCTGCGCCGCCCGCTGGGTCTGGCGATCATCGGCGGACTGACCGTGAGCCAGGTGCTCACGCTCTTCACCACGCCGGTCATCTATCTGTTCTTCGACAGGATGGCGGAGCGCACGAGGCGCTGGCGTAATCGCAACAAACCTCAAGCGCCTGACATGCCGCCGGTTCCGGAGGAGGGTACGCCGTGAACATATCGGCGTTATTTATCCGGCGCCCGGTCGCGACCACGCTTCTGGCCATTGCGATCCTGATCTCCGGGGCCCTCGCCTATTTCCAGTTGCCTGTCGCGCCGCTGCCGAATATCGCTTTCCCGGTGATCGTGGTGCAGGCCCAGATGGCGGGCGCGAGCCCGAACATCATGGCCTCCACCGTGGCCGAACCGCTCGAGCGGCGGCTCGGCACGATTGCCGACGTGGAAGAACTGACCTCGATCAGCTATGTCGGCTCGTCCATGATCGTGGTCGAGTTCGGGCTGAACCGCGATATCAACGGCGCCGCCCGCGACGTCGAGGCGGCTATCCAGGCAGCGCGTGCAGACCTGCCGACCACCTTGCGCAGCAATCCGACCTATCGTCAGTACAACCCGGCGGATTCGCCCATCATGGTGCTCGCGCTGACCTCGGACACGCTCACCAAGGCGCAGCTCTATGACTCCGCGGATTCCGTGATCCAGCAGCAACTCTCGCAGGTGAACGGTGTCGGCCAGATCACGCTGGGCGGCGGCGCGTTGCCTTCGGTGCGTGTCGAGTTGCAGCCGGGCAAACTGAACAGCTACGGCCTCGGCCTCGAAGATGTGCGCGCGGCCATCAGCGCGGCCAACGCCAACAGCGCGAAGGGCCACCTCGACGAGGGTGACCAGCGCTATGTGATCTTGTCCAACGACCAGATCAACAAGGCGGCGCCTTACCGCGACCTGGTGGTCGCCTACCGCAACGGCGCGCCTGTGCTGCTGCGCGATGTCGCCCAGGTCAGGGACTCCAACGAAAATATCCGCAACGCCGGGCTCTATAACGGCAAGTCGGCAGTGCTGGTGATCGTCTATCCAATGCCCGGCAGTAATATCGTCAATACGGTCAGGCAGATCAGGAGCGTCCTGCCGGCAATCGAGGCGACACTGCCGAGCAGCGTCCACGTCAACGTGGCGGTCGACCGGTCGGAATCGGTCCGGGCGTCGGTGGGAGATACCGAGCGCACGCTGTTCATCGCCGTACTGCTGGTGGTCGGCGTGGTGTTTATCTTCCTGCAGTCGCCGCGCGCCACGCTGGTGCCGGCGGTGGCGTTGCCGCTGTCTATCGTCGGCACCTTCGGGCCGATGTACCTGCTCGGCTACAGCATCGACAACCTCTCGCTGATGGCGCTCACGATCGGCACCGGCTTCGTGGTGGACGATGCGGTCGTGGTGCTGGAAAACATCACGCGCCACCTCGAACTGGGCCTGAGTCCGGAAGAGGCTGCGCTGAAAGGCAGCGGGGAAGTAGGCTTCACGGTGATCTCGATGAGCCTCTCGCTGATCGCAGTGTTCCTGCCTATCCTGCTGATGCCGGGCATCGTCGGTCTGTTGTTCCATGAGCTCGCGGTGACGTTGTCCATCGCGATCCTGATCTCACTTGTGATCTCGCTCACGGTCACGCCGGCCATGTGCGCGTACGTGCTGAGCCGCGAGCACGCCGGCCATTCAAAGGCCCGCTGGGCGACCTGGGTCGAGGCGCTATTCGATCGTTTCAAGAACGCCTACTCGCGTTCGCTCACCGCCGTGCTGGACCATTCGCTGCTGGTGATCCTGTTGCTGATCGGCCTGCTGGTGGCGAACGTCTTCCTGTTCAAGCTGCTGCCCGCTACCTTCTTCCCGGAGCAGGACACGGGCATCCTGATCGGGCAGATCATCGCCGACCAGAGCATCTCCTTCCCGGCGATGGAAAAGAAGCTCGCCCAGTTGCAAGCGATCGTGCAGAAGGACCCGGCGGTCGCCTCGGTGGCCGGCTTTACCGGCGGCCGCGCGCTGAACACGGCGAACGTGTTTATTGAACTCAAGCCACTGGCCCAGCGGCATGTGACCGCGACCGAAGTGGTCAACCGCCTGCGGCCCAAGCTCAACGGAGTCTCCGGCGCGCGGCTTTTCCTGCAGGCGCAGCAGGATCTGCGAATCGGCGGGCGGCAGTCAGCTGCCGAATACCAGTACACGCTGACGAGCGATGATTCCGCCGCGCTGTTCGAGTGGACGCCCAAGCTCGTGACTGCGCTCAACAAGGATCGCAGCCAGCTGATCGACGTCAACTCGGACCTGCAGCAAAATGGTCTGCAGACCTACATCAATTTCAACCGCGCCACGGCGGCCCGCTATGGCTTCGCGCCGAACCAGATCGACAACGTGCTGTATGACGCGTTCGGCCAGCGGACGGTATCGACCATCTACAACGCGCTTAACCAGTACTTCGTGGTGATGGAGGTGGCGCCGCAGTACTGGCAATATCCGCAGACGCTCAAGCAGATTTTCATGAGCACGGCGGCCGGCAATCCGACCGGCTCAGAGCAGACGCAAATGCCGGGCGGCACGGTCACCGGCGTGACGGCCGCGAGCGCAGTCAGCACGGCTTCGAGCGCGTCGTCGAGCACCAACTCGCTGAACTCGAACGCGCAAGCCAATGCGACCAACAACAGCATCTCCAACAGCAAGGGCGGCAGTTCGAGCGGCAGCGCGGACAGCACTTCAGCCGAGACGATGGTGCCGTTGCCGGCGCTCGCCAGCTACGTCAACAACCATACGTCGACCCAGGTGAACCATCAGAGCGGGCTGGTCGCCGCAACGATCTCCTTCAACCTCCCCGCCGGCGGATCGCTCAGCAAGGCTCAAGAGGCGCTTGAGAACGCGGAACGCGAAATCGGCATGCCGGCCAGCGTCCACGGTGCGTTCGCTGGCGCGGCGCAAGCCTACGCACAATCAATGGGCACCATCCCGTTGCTGATCCTCGCTGCGCTAGGTGTGGTCTACATCGTCCTGGGGATACTCTATGAGAGTTCGATTCACCCGCTCACGATCTTGTCGACGCTGCCCTCGGCCGGTATCGGCGCCACCCTCGCCCTGCTGATTTTCGGCACGCCGTTCTCGGTGATCGCGTTGATCGGCATGATTCTTCTGATCGGTATCGTCAAGAAGAACGGCATCATGATGGTGGACGTGGCGATCCAGATGCAACGCAACGAAGGCATGGCGGCCAAGGAGGCGATTCATGCCGCCGCCGTCGTGCGTCTGCGGCCGATCATGATGACCACGTTCGCCGCCGTGCTCGGCGCGGTGCCGCTCGCGATCGGGATCGGCCAGGGCGCGTCGCTGCGCCAGCCGCTGGGTATCACCGTGATGGGCGGCCTGATCCTGAGCCAGGTCTTTACGCTGTACACCACACCGGTGATCTACCTGTACCTGGACCGGTTGCGCTTCAAGCTCGTCAAGTGGTCTTCCGGACTGCCGTGGAACCGGCAAGAGGAACAAATGGGGCCGCCGGAGCAATCGGGGCAAACGGATACGAAGGCATGAAGATGAAGATTCCCTGCAAACCACTGGCCGCTGCGGCGGCCCTCCTGCTCGGCGGCTGCATGGTCGGCCCGGACTATCACCGCCCGCAGGTCAGCGTCCCTGCGACCTTCCGCGAATTGCCTGGCTGGACCCAGGCCGAGCCAAACGCCGACGGGCCCAAGGGTGCGTGGTGGACCGGCTTCAACGATCCGCTGCTTGACCAGCTCGAACCGCTGGTGGTGGTCTCCAACCAGACCGTGGCCCAGGACTATGCCAACTATCAGGAGGCGCTCGCCGAGGTGAAGGTTGCACGCTCCGGCCTGTTCCCGACGATTGGCGTGACCGGCTCGGGCACCCGGCAGCGCAGCGGCACCGGTACGGCCGGCTCAAGCGCGAGCCGCAGTTTCGGCGGCATACAGCCGGTGAACAACTCGGCCTCGCTCGAGGGCAATGTCAGTTGGGCGCCCGACCTGTGGGGCTCGGTGCGACGCACGATTGAACAGAATGCCGCGACCGCGCAGGCCAGTGAAGCGACGCTCGCGAATGCGACGCTCTCGGAACAGATTGCGCTCGCGACCGCCGTGATCGAATTGCGTACCAGCGACGCCAATATCGACCTGCTGCAGCAAACGGTCAAAGCGTTCCAGCACTTCCTGGACGTGGTGTCCGACCAGGACAAGTTCGGCACCATTGCGCCTTCCGACGTAGTGACCGCGCGCACCCAGCTCGAAACCGCGCAGTCGAGCCTGATCGCGCTCGGCGTGTCGCGCGCCCAATCCGAGCATGCCATTGCGGTGCTGGTCGGCAAGAACCCCGAGGACCTGGTCATCCCGCACAGCACGGCAATGCCCACCTTGCCGGCGATTCCGGTTGGCGTTCCCTCAACCTTGCTGCAGCGCCGGCCTGATATCGCGACGGCCGAACGCCAGATGGCGTCCGAGAATGCCGCGATCGGAGTCGCGGTCGCGGCGTACTACCCGACGGTGTCGCTGTCCGCGCTGGACGGCTTCACGCAATCGCCATTGGGCGGCTTGCTGCACGTGGCCAATTACGTCTGGTCGCTGGGCGGCAGCGCCACTGAAACGATCTTCGACGGCGGCGAGCGCAGCGGCGAAGTCGCGGCGGCCAAGGCGGCCTATCAGTCAGCCGTCGCCAATTACCGCGGCACCGTGCTGACCGCGTTCGAAGATGTCGAGAATGACCTGTCCGGCTTGCGTATCCTGGCCGAGCAGTCCGACGCGCTGGATGCCGCCGTGCGCGATGCAACGCACGGTTCCGAGATTGCCTTCAACGAGTATCAGGCCGGCACGGTGGACTACACCACCGTGGCGACCAGCCTGGCGACCCAGTTGAGCAATCAGCAAACCGCGTTGAACGTGCAGGAGTCGCGGCTGCTCGATGCCGCCTCGCTGATCGGCGACCTGGGCGGCGGCTGGTCGGACAGCGCACTGCACGACCCGCGGCATCCGGTGGAAGCGGCAAGTGCGGCGAGCCCGGCAAGCGAGGCAACTCAGGCAACTCAATAGCGCGAAGGGACAGGCCATGCGGGGTTCATTGGCGACGCTTCCTACCGATGCGTATGTCCAAGGCCCGGTTGCGCCGGCGCATTGCTGCCGGGGGCCTGTCCCGTTGCGAGCGTCTTCCCCGGGGCGGGAAAGACAATCAACATCAACACGACTCCCGCCATCAATACGACTGCAAGGCCGATCAGCCCGAACTCCGCGCTTCCCGTCTGCATCTTGGTCCAGCCCACGAATGCCGGGCTCACGAAGCCGCCCGTGCCGCCGAGACTCGTGATCATCGCAATCCCGCCTGCCGCCGACGAGCGTGGCAGGAACGTATGCGGGATCGTCCAGAACACGACGAAGCAGCCATACGATGCCGCTGCCGCCAGTGCAAGCAGACAGACGCCGATCGTTACGTTATGGCCGGCTGCAGGCAGCAACGCAAAGGCAAGTGCCGTCACCGCGGCGCTGCCCGCCACATGCCAGCGGCGCTCCATCATCCGGTCGGAACTCGCCCCAACAACGTATGTCCCAATCGCCGCCGCGATGAACACGAGCGCCGACAGCAATCCGACATCGAGCACGTTGGCGACGCCCAGATCACGAATAATGGTCGGCGCCCAGAAGCCGATCGCATTGAACGGCATCATCACGGCGAAGTAGACGATCGCCGCGAGATAGACGCGCGGATTGGCGAGCGCGCCGCGCAGTCCGTCGAGATGACCCGAGTGCTTCGACGTTTCGTCGGCGAGGAGTTCGCGCGAGATCAACGCCTTCTCGCGGTCGCTGAGCCAGCGCACGTCCGCAGGTGAGTCGCCGAGAAAGAAGAACGCGAAGATGCCGAGCGTGACAGCGGGCACGCCTTCCAGAAGGAAGAGCCACTGCCAGCCGGGCAAGCCGCCCACCCCCGCCAGCCGCGTCATGATGAACCCCGACATCGGGCCACCAATGATCCCCGCCACGGCGGTGGCCATCATCAGGAATGCGATCACGCGCGCGCGCCGGGCGCCGGGAAACCAGCAGCCCAGATAGAAGATGATCCCCGGAAAGAAGCCCGCTTCGGTGACACCCAGCAGAAACCGCATGGCGTAGAACTGCGTCGGTGTACGAACGAACATCATCAGGCTCGACGCGACGCCCCACGCGAACATGATGCGCAAGAGCGTGCGGCGCGCGCCGACGCGTTGCATCCAGAGATTGCTCGGCACCTCGAAGAGCACGTAGCCGATAAAGAAAAGGCCGGCGCCCAGGCCGTACGTCGACTCTGAAAACCCGAGGTCATGCATGAACTGCAGCTTGGCGAAACTGATGTTCACACGGTCGATATAGCTGATCACGTAGCAGAGAAAAAGCAGCGGAATCAGCCGGAAAAACACCTTGCGATAGGTGCGCTCGACTTCGTCTGATGTAGTGTCACCCGAGGTCGCTGCGCCGGGTTGCGGTTGGTTATTCATGATGGTCTCGCGAAGAATGCGAACTGACTTGGACGTCGCGGTGTACCCGCGACGTCCGGTTTCAAAGCGGTCAGGCAAGCCCCGCGACACTATCCGTCGACGACAGCGTGAGCGTTTTTCTGAACCTCGTCCACAACCGTCTCGCGCTTCGGCAGGCAGCGCGCAAGGGCATCGCCCGCGCGCACGCCCTTGCCCGCAGGCAGGACGAAAAGCGGATTGATGTCGAACTCCTTCAGGCCCGGTTCGAGGTCGAGCGCCATAGCAGACATTGCAACAATAGCGTCCGCCAGCGCATCGATATCGCCCGGTGGTTTGCCGCGCGCACCGTTGAGTATTGCGACTACACGCAGTTCGCGAATCATCGCGTGCGCCTCGGCGTGCGAGACCGGCGCGAGGCGCCACGCCACATCCTTCAGCACCTCGGCGTAGATCCCGCCGAGTCCGCACATCACGGCTGGTCCGAACGATGGATCGTTCTCGATACCAACGATCATCTCCACCGCATCGCGGATCTCTTCCTGCACGAGCACACCGTCGATCCTCGCGCCGGGAACATGGCGCCGCGCGTTTGCGACGATTTCATCGAACGCGTCCGCGAGCATCGCCTCATCGCGAATGCCGACGCGCACCGCGCCCGCTTCGGTCTTGTGCGGGATGTCGGGCGACTGGACCTTGATGACAAGCGGAAAGCCGATCGAGCGCGCGATCGACCGCGCTTCGTCGCGGTTGATCGCGATCGCACCCTTGGGTGTATCGATGCCATAGTGCGCGAGGAGCGTCTGCGCCGCGTGTTCCGTCAGATTACCCGAGCTCTCGGCGAGCAACGCGTGCGCTTGCCTGACATGACGACGCAAAGACGCCGGTGCGAGTCGTGCTGCCTCCCGGGCGCGGCGTGCTTGTGCATAGTTTGAGAGCACCGCGAACGCGCGCCCGCAGCGCACGGGCGTTGCATAGAGTGGTACGCCGCTCTGCTCGATCACGTCGTACGCTTCGCTCGCCATATCGCGGCGCGCATTCCAGGCGAGCATCATCGGCTTGTCGGTCGAACGGTAGACACGCTGAATCGCTTCGGCCATCGCGAGCGCAACCTCGCCGCTCGCAGCCGCCGCCATGATCGCGATCGAATCGATGCCGGGATCGTCGGCGATGATCTGCAAGGCATCGGCAAATATCTTCGGCTCGGCAAGGATGCCCGCGGTCAGGTCGACGGGATTATTCAGTGATGCGAACGATGGCACGATAGGCTCGAGCGCGGCAAGAGTCCGCGGCGACAGCGGCGGAAGCGTCATGCCCCGTTCGCTGCATGCATCGGTGATCAGGATGCCGGCGCCGCCCGAGAGCGTGACGACGGCGATCCGGTTACCGCCCGGAAGGCGTTTCGCCTCGAACGCCTTCGCGTAGTCGCCGAGATCGGCCACGTCGGTGACTTCGATCACGCCCGTCTGACGGAACGCGGTGCGATACAGCGTCGAGGCGCCGCCGAGATTCGCCGTGTGCGAAGCGGCCGCCTTGGCGCCATCGGTGGTATTGCCGACCTTCCACGCGAGCAGCGGTTTGCCGGCATCGAGCGCGCGGGTCGCGACTTCGACAAGCCGCCGCGCATCCTTCAACCCTTCGATATACGTAGCAATCAGCGACGTTTTCGTATCGTCGATGCAGGCGTCGACGAGGTCGAGCAAGCTCACGTCGGCTTCGTTGCCGGTCGTAATGAAATGCCGCAAGCCGATGCCGAGTTCGTCCGCCATGAGCAACAGCGCGCAGCCAAATCCGCCGCTCTGCGAAATCAGCGAGAGGCCGCCGGGCCGGTAATCGACGCCAAACGGCGCACCGAAACCCGCGTAAACACCGGTGTCCGTGCTGACGAGACCCTGGCAATTCGGGCCGATGATTCGAAGGCCAAAAGCCTTCGCAATCGACGTGCATTCACGTTGCAATGCAGCGCCCGCTTCTCCCGCCTCCGCGAAGCCCGAGCTGTAGACAATCGCGTAACGGATGCCCTTCTCCCCACACTGGCGCAACATGTCCGGCACACGCCGCGCGGCGACGAGGATCAGCGCGAGGTCGGGCGTGGCGGGCAGACTTTCGATGCTCGCGTAACATGCGACCCCTGCGATTTCAGCGTATTTGGGGTTCACCGGATACAGCGCGCCTTGATAGCCGTGCTGCATGAGATAGCGCATCGGCTGGCCGCTGATCGACTTAGGATCGTTCGACGCACCGATGATCGCGATCGACCCCGGACTGACCAGCCGTTCGATATCGAGCGCGCATGGTGACTTCGTGGCGGCACTCATGCGGCACGCGCAGCGGTCGTGCCGACGCTGTCCTTCGCCCGTGTTTCTTCAGCCAGTGCTTCTTTCGCCTGCGCCGCGCGCCGCAACGTAATCTTCGCGATGTTCAACTGATGGATCTGCGTGGTGCCTTCGTAGATGCGAAATGCGCGGACATCGCGATAGAACCGTTCCACTGCATTGTCCGCGAGATAACCGCGTCCGCCGAGCATCTGCACGGCCCGGTCCGCGACCCGCCCGCACATCTCGGAGGCGAACATCTTGCACATTGATGCTTCCAGCGCGACGTCCTCGCCGGCATCGCGTTTGCGCGCGGTGTCGAGAATCATCGAGCGGGCGGCGTAGATCTCCGTCTGGCATTCGGCTATCAGTGCCTGCACGAGTTGGAAGTCCGAGACCGGCCGGCCGAACTGCTCGCGAGTGGACGTATAAGCGACCGCTTCGTCGAGCATGCGGATAGCGGGACCCGTGCATAGTGCGGCGAGGTGGATGCGCTGCTTGTTCAGCACTTTCATTGTCGTGCGAAATCCCTGCCCTTCCTTTGCGCCGATCAGGTTCGCTGCCGGCACGCGGCACGCTTTGAAATGCACGTCGCCGACGGGAGAACCGGCCTGCCCCATCTTCTGATACGGCTCGCTTGTCGAGAGGCCGGGCGTACCGCGCTCGACCAGGAACGCGGAGATGCCGCCTGCGCCCGGGATTGACGGATCGGTACGGGCCATGACCGTGAAGAGGTCGGCAATGGGCGCATTCGTGATGAAACACTTGGCTCCGTCGAGTACATAGTGGTCGCCGTCGCGCCGAGAGGTTGTCTTTAGCGCGGTCGCGTCGGACCCGGCGTCGGGTTCGGTCAGCGCGAACGCGCCCGTCATCGCGCCCGATGCGAGGAGCGGCAGGTAACGCTGCTTTTGCTCGTCGGTACCGTCCGCGACGAGCGCCTCGGAGCCGATGCCCGTGTTCGTTCCGACGCGCGCTCGAAACGCCACCGACGCTTGTGAAAGCGCGAACGCACCGCGAACAAGTTGTTCAGTGGAAAGGCCCGCACCGCCGAAATCGCGTGGGATGCTCCAGCCAAAGTAGCCGAGGCCGCGCATTCGCTCGACGAGATCCGCGGGGACCTGATCCGCCTGCTCGATCTCGTTCTCGCGCGGAATCGCCTCTTCCCGCACGAAGCGCGCTACGTCGGCGAGTAATGCATCGAATTCGCCGTCGAATTCAAGTATTTGTCTGCTCATTGCTGTCTCCGTCATGTGTTCGGCTTATGGCTTCACTATCGAACTTTCCGAACTAAAAGGCGCTTGGTGTTCGACTATGCTGAACAGAGTTTGGATATGCGGAACACGGCGAGCAAAATGGGGGAATTGGAGGAGACGCCATGGGACGCACTAACATGCCGGACACGGCCACGATCGCGAGCGATTATCTGGAGTCGAAGGCGCGCTACGTGCCCGATGAATTCGACGGCGACCGGCAATTCGCCACTACGCTCGCACGCGGCCTAGACATACTGCATACCTTTACGCCGCGCGATTCCCAGCTCGGCAACGCTGAACTCGCCGCGCGCACCGGCATGAGCAAGGCCACGATTTCACGGTTCACGTACACGCTGACGAGGCTCGGCTACCTGCGCGTGAACCGGATGAACAACAAGTTTCAACTCGGGTCGGCCGTGCTATCGCTCGGCTATCCGCTGCTCGCGAGTCTCGCCGTGCGGCAGATCGCGCGATCCTCGATGAAGGAGCTGGCGGACCATATCCGCGGTTCGGTGTCGCTTGGCATGCGCGACCGGCTGAACGTGGTGTATCTGGAAAGCAGCCGCAGTAGCACGCCGCTTGGCTTACCCGCGGACATCGGTTTGAGCTATCCGATCGTTCGCACCGCGATGGGCCGCGCCCTTCTCGCGGCGTTGCCGAGTGAACGGCGCGAGGCGCTATTGAATGAGATCTCCGTCAAGACGCCCGACGAATGGAACACGTTCGGGAAACGCGTGCTGCAGAGCATCGATTATTTTCATGAGCGCGGCTTTTGCGTGTCGTACGGCGATCTGCGACGTGAAGTGCATGCCGTGGCCGTGCCGATGAGGCCAGCGGCCGATGGCGAGATCCTCGTGTTCAACTGCGGCGTGCCTTCTTATCTGCTCAAGGACGGACAGTTGGAACGAGACGTCGGGCCGCGGTTGTTGTCTATGGTGCGTAGCGTCGAAGGCGCGATGGGGATTTATTAGGAAGTAACGGTGCGGCGAGAAGGTTGGGTGTGGGCCAGTCCGTTGGTAGTTCCTGACACTGCGAAATGGCTTGTCCGCAATAAACCTCGATCCGGTAGCCCATCAGGGTCGACAACGTATGCAGCGTAATAGTTGGCACCGTAACTGATGCGCAATCCTGGCTTGCCGTTGTCGCGCCATAATCAATGGCATCATTCATCTACGGTTGTCCCCATCCAAAACGCTTCACCGAGCCCGCGAATGTCCTTTCATACCTGGTTTCTTTTCGCAATAGCGTATCTGGTCACCACTATTTCCCCGGGACCCAACGTCCTGCTCGTCATCCGCAACACGGTGCGATTCGGCGGCCGTGGCACGGCTGCGACCATCGCGGGGAATCTGCTGGCTCAGTTGGTCGTGGTAGTGTTGGTAGCGTTGGGTGTGGGCGCGGTGCTTGCAGCCATGCCGCCGTTGTTTCTCGCCATGAAGGTCATGGGAGCGGTTTATCTCATGGTCCTGGGCGTGAAGCAATTGAGAAGCGGGAAGCCCAAAGCAGCCGCATCCGTCAACGCACTGCCCACGCACTTTCTCGACAAGCGCAAGATTTTTCGGGAAGCGTTATTGGTTTCGGGAAGCAACCCCAAGACGCTGATCTTCCTTTCTGCGTTCATGCCGCAGTTCATCACGCATGACCAGCCGCTGCCGGCACAGTTCATCGTGATGTATCTGACCGTGGCTTGCACCGTGGCGCTGGTTCACACCGTCTACTCGTTCGGGGTGCGCCGGATTCATAACGGGCTTGGCACAAGCCGGTGGATTGAGGCCCTGAAGCGTTGCAGCGGCTTGGTCTTCTTCGGTCTGGGTATCAAGCTTTTAACGGCAAGGCAGGCCTGACAATCTGGTGCGGGTTGCAGGTACAGTTGGCCGGCTAGCCGCTATGGGAGAGGTAAACCGCCGTAGCGATAAAGCACGCGAACCACTAACACCGAAAGCAGCAACCCACCACCATCACCCGTCAACGCGTGCGCGCAACCCGGATTTTTCGTCGCCGCCACCATTGCCAGATACCTGTCACCGCAATAACGCCCAGCGACATACCGCCGATCGCAAGAACACCCTCAAGCAGCGGGCCACCAAGCTCGCCGGTATGCAACGGATAAATCACGGCAACCGCGCGCGCCCCCGGATCAAGCGCATTCCAGCGCCGGACCTCTAACACCTTGCCGGTGAACGGATCCAGCCAGACCGACGACAAGCCATTCGGATGGGGATCGTCGGGCAGTTTCAGGCGCACGCGCAGAGGTACGCCCGGTTTCGCCGGCAATTGAACGAGACCGATCATTGCATCGGGGAACTGCGCTTGTGCCTGCGCAACAAGTGTATCCAGTGGCAACATCGGGCGCGGTGATCGCGACGCAAGCGGCAATACCGGCGCGTGCATCGGCCGGACTCCGCTTAGCGTGCTGACAAAACCGCCAAGCGGGCGCCACGCCATGTAGGCGCCGGTCGCTACCGACAGCGCGATGACCAGGCCGATCGTCGCACCACCAACCCGATGCAGATCGTACAGCGCCCGGGACGTCCCTTTTCGCAACTCAACACGCAAGTTCGGACGTCCCGAACGCGGCCACCACAACACGAGACCCGACACGAGCAGCAGCAGGTAGCACAGCGCGACGAACGCAAGTAACGCCTTGCCGATGTCCCCGAGCCAGAGCGAACTGTGCAGCTTGAACAACACGTTGAAGAAGCCTTGCGTCTGTGCACGGCGTCCGAGTTCATCGCCGGTGAAGGGATCGATGTACACCGTACCGCTCCACTTACCCTTCACCATCATCCGCAGACTTTCGTCCGCTGTACGCGGCGGGCGAAACGAGAACGTCGCGCCGTCGCCAAACCGGGCAGCGAAACCTTGCCGGATCTGTTCGAGCGGCACGGTGGACACGTGCTCATGCGCACTCACCTTGAACAGGTCAGCGTGTAGCCGTTCGTCAACAGGCGCACCAATCATCAGCAGCGCGCCCGTGATACCCATGATCACGAGCACCCAGCCAAGCGAAAGCGCAAACCATCGGTGCGCCGTTAGCCAGAGCCTGCGAAGAGGAGGCATCCGTCCCGGTAGAACGTTAAGCACCAGAACAGACCTCAATAAACGAAATGGCCCTGCACGTAGACCATGCGCGGCGCGCCGACCATCCGTCCAGCGTTACCGTCGACATTGCGTGTGTAGTAGCGCTTGTCCGCGATATTGTTGACACCCACCGTGAGGTTGCTGCCCTTCCAGCCGGGGATCTTCCAGTCGGCCTGCATGTCCCACACCCGGAAACCCGGTATACGGCCGACGCGTCCATCAGGCGTTTCCGCGACGGTGTTCGCTGTATCGGAGTACTGAGCACTCTGGTGCGTGCTCGATACATTGAATGTCCACCCGTGCGTCGCATAGCGCAGACCCAGTGTATCGGTGAAGCGCGAGTAGAACGGCACGTCGAGGCCCGCCGTAGCGCCCGATTCCTGGATCGCTTTCGTGTACGTGAAATTCGCGTACGCGTCGAGACCGCGCAACACGCTGTCCTCGGCGAATGCGTATTCGATTGCGGTTTCCACGCCCTGGTGATGCGTCGCGCCGATGTTCTGGAACGTGGCCGGCGTGATGCCCGCGACCTGGATGATCTGGTTGTCGAAGCGCATGTTGAACGCGGTCAGTTCGGCATGAATCTGCCTGCTCGACCAGCGCGCGCCTACTTCATAAGTCTTCGCCAGTTCCGGCTGCAGCGGATTGGTCGCTGACTGCGAGTTCAACTGCAGATTCTGCACCGGACCAAACGACGTGCTGTAGTCGGTGAACAGCGTCAGCGCCGAATTCCACAGGTACGACAGGTTCACCGACGGCAGCGGCTTATTATTGTTTGTCTCGTAGGTCTGGTTGAGCGTGTCGTCGCGGCGTGTCGATTCAATGTGTTCGAAGCGCACACCCGGCGTGAGGCGCCAGCGTCCATAGGCGATACGGTCGTCGATATAAACCGCGTGCGCGTTGGTGGCGTTGTCGAAGCTGCTCGTCGGGCCGATCACGCCCGTTGCCAGCGTCTGGTTGTAGCTGTTGTCGTCACCGCGCTCGCGAATGTAGCGATACCCAACGGTCACATCGTTTTTAAGCGGCCCGAGCGAGAAGCGCTGCGTGAAGCGCGGTTCAATGCCGAGCGTATCGTAGTTGCGCGGCTGATATTGAAGCTGCGTACCCGTCGTATTGATGAGCGTGCTGCTGCGGTAGCTTTCGTTGTAGTACGCACGCACCTCGAATTCCTGCGTGGCCGACAGCGTATTCACATAGCCGATATCAACCGCTTTGCGCTCGCCATTCCAGTAGTCGGTCGGACGGGTATTCTGGAACGGGTCGGCGTTGTATTGCGCGACCGTCAGGCCGCCCGGCGTGCGTGACTTCACGTCGTAATACGAGAACTTGCCGTAGAACTCGGAGGTCGGCGTTAGCTCGTAGCGGAACTTGAGTGCGAGGTCGTTGACACGCTCGTCACTGCCCTCGCGCCAGTCGCGCCCGGTCATGCCCGAGTACAGCAGCGCGAGGCCGAGACCGTTGTCGAGCTGCGTGCCAAGGAACGTGCTGTACGTCGTGTTGCTGCCGCCGCCGCTGGTGTAGATGTTTTCGCGCACCGACGCGTCGGCGGTCAGGCCGGACTTATCGGGAATCTCGCGGGTCTTGAAGTTGATCACGCCGCCCACGTTCTGCGGGCCGTAGCGCACCGCGCCGCCGCTGCGGACCACGTCTATCGATTCGATATTGCCGAGGCTGATGGGCGCAAACGACAACTGCGGCTGGCCGTACGGTGCGACCGCGAGCGGGATGCCATCGAGCAGCACGGTCGAGCGCGGCGTGTAGCGGCCGGTCAAACCCCGGACGCCGACGTTCAGCGAAACGGCGCTGCCGGCTGTGCCGGAATTGTCCGTGGACTGCACGCCGGGAATGCGCCGCATCACGTCGCCAATACTCGTCGCGCCGCTCTGGTTGATCTCTTCCTTATCGACAACCGTTCGCGCGCCGGCGAAGGTCTTCACGCTGTTTTGCAGGCCGGTTCCGAGCCAGTCTCCCGAGACGACGATCGAGTCGAGCACGGTCGGGTTGCTATCGGTCGCGGTCGCGGCGGGACTTGGCGTTGCGGCTGCGGGGGCTTCCTGCGCGGATGCCCGATCGGGCTGGCTGAGAAAGGCTAGCGCGGCAACTGCCGCAAAACGGGTAAGCGTGCTGACCGTATCGACACTACGGCGTTCGGCAAAAACCATGATTCCAGATGTCCTTCATTGTGTTCGGCAGATGCGGTTTTGAGCGGCGTTTCCACGCGAGACGCGAGCGCAGCACAATCCCCACAGGAATTGTTACGAAATGTTTTGAAGAATGCGGGCGCAAGTATAAATACGAATCAATATCAATTGAAAGGTAAATTTGGGATTTCGTTTCAAAATTTGAGGAACTTGCGGTGAGATGCGAGGCGTGACGTGCGAATGCAGTCAGATATTGCGTGCGAAGCAAGGAGTAAGCTTTCTAAATAATTACGCCTTTGATCGGGGGGGACGTCCTTTCGCTTCGTGGTCTTGCAGCAAACGAAGCGTCCGGGGGCTCCTGATTGCCGGAACCCGTCGATGAACGCCCCTGCCTGACGGAGCCTATGCGGCCCTCTTCCACCCGTGAACAAAGTTCCCAGGCAAAAGGGACAGCGTCGGCAACTCAGCTCACAGGCCTGGCCGTCGCCCATCGATTCAACCCGGCACAAACCAGCAATAACGAAGCCGTCACAAAAAACACCGCCCGCAAACCAATGTGCGCGCCAATCAACCCGCCGATCAACGGGCCTATCACCTGCCCGCTGAACTGGGCGGACTGCAGATAGCCAAGCGTCTTGCCGGAATTGTGATCGGCAACCGCGTGCCGGATCTCTTTCGCTATCGATGGAAGCAGCCCCGCGAGCGTCATGCCCATTAAGCCGCGAAGAATGGCCAACTGCCACCATTGGTGAACAAACGCCTGCGGCACCAGTACCACGCTGGTCGCCACCAGACACCCGATGATGACCTTCGAGCTGCCGATGCGATCAGCCAGCGCGCCAAAACGCGCGGCAGTCAACATGCTGCCGAACGCCGATGCCGCCATGACGATCCCCGCCATGCGCGCGACATGGTCGCCTGGTACACCCAGTTGCCCGATATAAACAGTGATGATCGGCTCGATCGACATGTTGGCGAGCAACACCATCATTGCCGTTACCAGCAGCGCGAGGATCACCCGTTGGTTCATTGCCGGAGGCAAAGCAGCGCCAACATCGACACGCTTTTTCGCGTCGTTCGCACGATCGAAATCTTCGCGCACGAACACGACGGTCAGCAGCGCAGCCACGGCTATGATCGCGCCGCCAACGAAGAAGGTACCGCGGATACCGACGTATGTCGGCAGGAATCCGCCGACCAGCGGTCCCACGAGATTGCCCGCGAGCGCACCCGTCGACAGCACGCCCAATGCCCATCCAGCGCGCTCGCGTGGCGCCTGCGTGCCGACCATGACGATCGAGGCGGAGGCATAACCGCCGATCAACCCCGCGATCAGCCGCAGCACGACAAGCTCGGTCAGGTTATGCGCGAGGCCGATCAACGACATCACGATGGCCATGCCGACCGCCGCACGGATCAGCATGGGCTTGCGGCCATAACGGTCCGCCAGGCGTCCCCAAAGCGGCGCGGTAATCGCGGTGCCGAAGAACGTTGCGCCGAACGCGACACCCGACCACTGCACGACCGCCGCCGGAGAACTCACGCCCAACTGCTGCACGTACAGCGGCAGGAACGGCAGCAACATGCTGAGACTGAGCAGCGTTGTAAATGACCCGAATACGCAGACAAAAAGATTGCGCCGCCAATACGGCGCGTTGCGTTCGGCATAGCTCGGCTTCTGGACACGGCTGTCCGGCGGCATGAGGGAACTGGTTGCTTGCGGAGTCATGGGGGCCTCGATCGTCCTGTCAGGCATTGAGCGATGGCCGGGCGCATGTGCGTCGATCCGGATCACCATCGCAAAAGAAGTAGACTGCTTGCATATTATCTCAATTTGGGAATATGATGTTTACATCGTTCTCTAATTGAGATTTTCATGGACCACACCAGCCTCGACATTTTTCGCGTCGTCGCCGCTGAACTCAGCGTGACCCGCGCGGCCAAGCGGCTCGGCCGCGTGCAATCGAACGTGACCACGCGCATCCAGCAGCTCGAGGAGGAACTCGGGGTGGCGCTATTCCGGCGCGACGGCAACCGTCTTACGCTGAGCACGGAGGGCGAACGTTTTCTCGGCTACGCGAACCGCATGCTCGCTCTGGCCGATGAAGCGCGACAAGTGCTAAGCCCGCAAGCGCCCTCCGGCACGCTGAGAATTGGCAGCATGGAAAGCACGGCCGCGGCTCGTCTTCCGGGACCGCTTGCCGCCCTTCACGCCCAGTACCCCGACGTCCAGCTCAGGATTTCGACTGCGCCCTCGCGGCAATTGATCGAACAGGTTCGCAACGGTCTGCTCGATTGCGCGTTCGCTGCGCTGCCGCCATGCGGCGAGATGGCATCGGCTTTGGATCTCGAAGCAGCCGGGCTTCACGGCGAGCCGGTCTTTCGCGAGGAGATCCTGCTCGTGCTGCCGCCCGGACATGCCGCCGTCCGTCAGGGCGCAGATATCACCGTGCGTTCGCTTGCCGCGTTTGCACAAGGCTGCAGCTACCGCGTGCTCGCCGAGGAGTGGCTCGGCCAGGACAGATCGCCACTCGATATCCAGGAGGTCGGGTCCTATCACAGCATGCTTGCGTGCGTTGCGGCCGGCGGCTGCGTATCCCTTGTGCCGCGCAGCGTGCTCGATCTGCTGCGCGAACCGCCAGCGCTCCGCACTCATGCTGTGGCGAAGGTGGATACGTGGCTCGTCCATCGAAACGGATACGAAACGGCAGCATTCAACGCGCTGCGAGAAGCGCTCACGCCTTTCGTGTCGAAGCAGCTCGCAGCAAAAAGGAAATCATCATGAGCACGATTCGCCAGGCTTCGTCGGCTGCAGGCCAAGGCACCGCGGCGCTGATCGCCGCTCTTGTCATGGCGGTCGGAATGGGGTTCGGACGCTTTGCGTTCACGGGCATCTACCCGGTCATGGTCAGCGATGCCGTGCTCACCGTGCATCAAGGCACGCTCGCCGCATCGGCCAACTATGCAGGTTATCTGGCCGGTGCCCTGCTGACTGCCGCCGTGCATCCGCGACACTCGCGCAGGCTGTGCATGCTTGCGCTCGCGGGCATCGTGGTATGTCTCGGGGTGACGGCGCTGCTGAATGCGCCGTGGCTGATCATCGCGATGCGCGGCATCACGGGCGCCGTCAGCGCGGTCACCATGGTCGCGGCGTCTCTCTGGCTGCTGCAGCATCGCGGCCACACGAGCGGTGCGCCCTTGCTTTATGCGGGTGTCGGCATGGGCATTGTGCTGTCGTCGGAAATGTTGATCGCGGGACGTGCGTTCGACCTGCATAGCGCCGGGCTTTGGTGGGTGCTGGCAGCAGGCGCATTGATCCTCGCCGCAATTGCGCTGCCAGGTCTCGATGCACGCCCGGTTGAGACCGGAGGCACGCGTGCAACCTTACACGGACACGAGTCCTTCCCTGCGCTCGGTGCAGGACGGCTGATCGCGCTCTACGGACTGGCGGGCTTCGGCTATATCATCACCGCGACCTATCTGCCCTTCTTCGTCAGGAACGCAATTGGTTCAATCGATCCCATCCAGGTCTGGGCATTATTTGGCCTGGGCGCGGCTCCGTCGTGTTTCATCTGGCACGCAATCCATATGCGCGTTGGCACACGACGCGCGCTGTTCCTGAATCTCACGCTGCAAGCTGTTGGTGTCATCTTGCCGGTCGTGGCGCCGAACCCGGCCGGATACCTTGGCAGCGCATTGATCGTAGGCGGGACGTTCATGGGCACCACGACTATTGCGATGCTCGCGGCGCGTCGGGTTGCACACACCCTGCGTGTGAGCATTCTCGCTGTAATGACCGCATGCTTTGGCGTCGGGCAGATCGTGGGACCGCTTGTCGCCAATGCGATGTACGCACCGCATCATTCGTTCTCGGGGTCGTTGGAGACGGCGGCTGCGGCGCTGGCCGTGGCGGCGCTGCTTTGCATCCGTCTAGACCGGTCTGATCAGGAATCGGTCATTGTTCAGCACCAGCATTAGTGTGCTCGCCCGATATCTGCAAAACCGCGAGACCCGGTTTAGTCGGCTTACGGCACAGAGCCATGCAGATAGAAATGGCAATAGAATGCCTGGATGACTACTTACGCCGCTCTTTTGCGGGCCGTGAATGTTGGCGGCACCGGCAAACTTCCCATGTCCGAACTTCGCGCAATGTGCGCCTCCGTTGGTTTTTCCAATGTGCGCACGTATATCGCCAGCGGCAACGTTGTGTTCGAAAGCAAGCTTTCGGAAGTATCCGTGATAGCGAAACTGGAGCGTTGTCTTGAGACTTATGCCGGAAAGCCGGTAGGGATTTTGATCCGGACGGGCGCGGAACTGGCGGCGGTTCTTGCCAATAATCCCTTTAGTTCAGCGGCGCCGAATCGAACCGTCGCAATCTTTCTCGACGCACCGCCTCCCGCAAATGTGCTGGATAGTGTGAGTGGCCGGCAAGCAGAAGAAATCGCACTCGGGACGCGTGAGATTTATGTGCACTACAAAGACGGAATCGCCCGTTCAAAACTCAAAATCCCGGCCGTTGGGATGGGCACCGCTCGCAACATGAATACCGTGGCCACGCTCGCCGAGTGGACCGCGGCGTAGGTCGATCGACGTGACCGCACGCATGACCGTCCCCCCCAGTGCTCGCTGCTCACTCGTCAACCACGGCGGCTACGGCAGATACCGGACTATGAGCCGCGTGGCCTCGTCGACGAGCGCTCCAAACCCTTCGTCCGAGAGGCTTTCAGAATGGTGCACGACCGCTATATGTGTCAGTGCCTCTATTGATGTCACGCACACAAACACCGCAAGCCCGCGTGATTGGAAACGGCCAGCCCATTGGTTTCAGCGATCGCCATGCCCTCCACCGGACAATCGACAACTTGGAACTATACTGGGGCACTTGGAGGTTTCAATGGCCGATCACGACCGACTGCATCCACTACGTCCGCTCCTGAAGAATTGGGTTTGGGAGCATGGTCGAATTGGGACTCGCTATCTCGACTGCGCCGATGGCGAAATCAAGTTTGATGAAGGCAAGAAATCGCATTTCGCAGCCGAGAAATATATCTACGTGCCCCTCGATAAGGACGCTCAAGACGATGTATCCGCGGAGGGTCCTGCGATCCAGGACGCGGGACTTGCGCGCTTCTTGCGGGCGGCGCAATTAGGCACGCCAGAGGAAGCCGGTTCTGTCGCGGAGGTTCAGCGCGCAGTGCAGGATTGCGTGGAACTCGGGCTATTCAGCGCATATCAACTGGAGGCTCGAGAGGCATTGGCCCGCTATACGCAGGAGCCCATGTTCGAGGACGAGATCCGCGCGGCGGTTGTCGAAGACATCCGGCGTATTTACACCGGCATGCGGGAGCAACTGGCGCTATACGATTTCAGTGTGCTTTACGGCTTGCCCGCGCCGCTGCTGATCAGCGAGACGCCCTTCATCGACTGGCGCGTGCGGGCCAGTCCGGGACTTCCGTTTGTATCGCTTCCGCTGGGACCTTACTGCCTGCTGGTCGGCGCGGTGTCGGGCAGGAAAAGCCGGATCGGCCCGGTGGTCTGGAAGGCCGCTACTGCCATGGGGCCGTTGAAGGACCACAACCGATGGATTGCGGAGCACGCACGTCTGTGGCTGGTGGCGACCACGGATGACCAGCTCATCGCGGCCCAAAGCCGCTTTGCCGCGGCCATGGGCTCCAGGCAGGAGGATGCGAAGCCCTGACCGAAACCGGCGACGGGGGACAACTCCTTCTCCCGATTAAGGGCGCTTATGGCCGACGCCTGTCGCAAATTTTGGCTTCTTGCAGCTCACAATGCCGGAGCCATCCACCACCGACATACGACAGAGCCGTTGCGGCCGGCTACGCTGGTTTGCCAGAATTCATCGACGGCCGGCCCTCCATCTCCAGGCATGCAGGTCCTCGTTGATAACAACGTGCGGGCGGCGCTGCGGCTCCGTTCCCCCGAAGCTGTTACTCTTCCCCATTCTCGACCGCAGGTTGGTCGCACGCGATGGGGCCAAGCGCTTGCCGTCAAGCAACACAGGATTTTGAATGTTCGGTTTTCTGCGCAGTTATTTTTCCAACGACCTGGCGATTGATCTCGGCACCTCAAATACGCTGATCTACATGCGTGGCAAGGGTATCGTGCTCGACGAACCCTCGGTCGTGTCGATTCGTCAGGAAGGCGGCCCGAATGGCAAAAAAACCATTCTGGCCGTGGGCAAGGAAGCCAAGCAGATGCTCGGCAAGGTGCCGGGCAACATTGAAGCTATCCGCCCGATGAAGGACGGTGTGATCGCCGACTTCAGCATTACCGAGCAGATGATCAAACACTTTATCCGGATGGCGCACGAGCCGCGCATGTTGGCGCCATCGCCGCGGATCGTTGTCTGCGTGCCCTGCGGATCCACTCAGGTCGAACGGCGTGCGATCAAGGAAGCCGCCCATAGCGCCGGAGCGTCGCAGGTGTACCTGATCGAAGAACCCATGGCGGCCGCCACCGGTGCCGGTCTGCCCGTGTCCGAGGCGACCGGCTCAATGGTCGTCGACATCGGCGGCGGCACCACCGAGGTCGGCGTCATTTCACTCGGCGGCATCGTGTACAAGGGGTCCGTGCGCGTCGGCGGCGATAAATTCGACGATGCGATCGTCAACTATATCCGTCGCAACTACGGCATGTTGATCGGTGAGCAGACCGCTGAAGCCATCAAGAAGGAGATAGGCTCCGCGTTCCCTGGCTCGGAAGTCAGGGAAATGGACGTGAGGGGCCGCAACATGTCCGAAGGTATTCCGCGTAGCTTCACGGTATCCAGCAATGAGATCCTCGAAGCGCTCTCCGATCCGCTGAACCAGATAATTTCCGCAGTCAAAATCGCGCTCGAAAACACGCCGCCTGAACTTGGCGCTGACATCGCCGAGCGCGGCATCATGCTCGCGGGCGGCGGTGCCCTGCTTCGCGACCTCGACCGTTTGCTTGCCGAGGAGACCGGCCTGCCGGTGCTCGTCGCTGAAGCCCCCTTGACGTGCGTCGTGCGCGGCTCGGGCATGGCGCTCGAACGCATGGACAAATTCGGCAGCGTCTTCTCCTACGACTGAAGGCGGCGGCGAGTGCTGGGCACAGTGAGACAGCCACGATTGCCGTGGTCAAAGGGGAAGAGGATTTCTATACTTTGCAATGGTCTCAGAGAGGCAATGCAATGCCGGCTCCGATTGATATCGCGTGAACAGGTGGGCCGGAAGGATGCAAGCTCTCATGCCCTTGAAACTTTGCTTGAACGTGCCCGGGGAACAACCACCGTATCCGAGTTGCGTCGGACATTGAAGCCTGCTTCCACGCTCGACAGCCGCTGATGCTAACGTCGAGCACTACGCCCATTTCAAGCGGCGTAAACACCTTGATGTGCGCGCCAGCCCAGGCGTCCCTCAAGGGGATTTCCTGTGCGGCATACTTCACAGAGCATCCCGCGTGAAGTATGCCGCTGTTTTTATGATCTCGTTCTCCCGATCAGGCCGAGCTCTATCGCCCCTTCCGTGATCGTCTGTCCAGCGCCTTGGAATTCCGTATCAGCGCCATTCATGTGCGCCAAAACGCGCTCAAATGACTTGTTGCGACGCAGCATTTATCGGCCTATGCTGCAGTGTGCCGACGGCGACTTAGGCGAGCTATGCCGATCGTAGAAACCTTGCGAAAGAGCCACGGACGCGTCGTATGAACTTGGTCTGTCAAACCTGCATGTCTTTGAACTCGACAGCGGATGGAACTGCGGACTACAACCGAGCCCTTTCGGCGTTCGACAAAAAAGTCGCTGCGTTCAGCGATCAGTTGTTCGAATCAGAGGCGCAAACGCATCCCTGGAGTACTTCATGACTTCCTCGACTTTCTTACCATCTCTCGGTGAACTTTCCACGAACTGGTTGCGCCTTTTTACGGAGACGTGCGAAATGCTCAACGCGACCACCCAGGTCGTTAAAGTTCGCACCACTCGCATGGCGATGGCCGGCCCGCTGCCCAATGAGCGGGACCGGGTTGAGTTCACTCTAATGAGCCGGGAAAAGAGCGAGGCAGCGTCCGAATCTATCCAGGCGATGGGTTCAGGATTCGTAAATCTGGGCATGGCATTGGCGATGGATACCAGCAAACATATCTGGGCTACGTCCGCGGCGGCCTCAGCCTTGGCGTCGAGTCAATCTGCAACGCAATGGATTGAATGCCAGGCGGCGCTGTTGAAGATCGCAGCAGCCTCTCCGGCCAATCCGTTGCAGTTGGCCAATTCAACCGCCCGCGTGGTCCAGGAGAGCCTCGCACCTATTCACGGCCGTGCGACCGCAAACGCCAAGCGTCTAGGTGTGCTTTGACAGCCGCCGTGTTAGGCGCACCGCTTCTTGAAGAGGATTCGCGGGCTCGCAATCACCGCGCCGGCAGTTTCTCGAAGGTCCCATGCAAATTGGATGGTGTGTCAGAAACCATGCTGTGGACGCTTTACGACCGTGCGTGCGAGGCATGTCGGCCTGACGGCATTCTCGCTGACCCCGATAGCGTGCGCATCTGCAATGCTATCGACTACGATTTCGTGCGTCGTTTTGGAGAGCCCGTCGGTTCGTTTGCCGCACGGGCGGCAAAGATCGACGAATTGTTGAAGCGATGGCTCCAACGCCATCCGGATGGCCTGGTTGTATCCCTGGGTGAAGGCCTCGAAACGCAAGCTCACCGCGTGGACAACGGCCGGATGCGATGGCTCACGGTCGATCTGCCTGCTGCGATCGAACTACGCCAGCACTTTCTTCCTTCATCCACGCGCTTGCGCCACGTTGCTGCGAGCGTGTTCGAGCCGGGTTGGATTGAAGGGATCGAACCGGGCCCTGATGTATTTATCGTGGTCCAGGGCCTCTTCATGTACCTTGAGCCCGACGCGGTGAGACGTTTGTTCATCAGGATCATCGAGCATTTCCCAGGCGCCGAGATCGCCTTCGACGTCATTCCGCGGTGGTTTTCCCAGTTAACCCAATGGGGTGTCATGCAAACGCCACACTATCGCCTGCCTCCCATGCCCTGGGGTATCAATAGCGATGAGATAGCAGCGCGCCTGCACAACTGGTCGTCAGCCATCACGGCATTGAGCGTGCTTGAGTACCGAGCCCCCCGCGGTTGGCCAAAGATAATGGAAGACCTTTTCCGTATGAATCCGCTAACAAAAGGCCATTTACCTTGCCTGGTACATGCCAGGGTTCGGAATCAATGACCGCCTGGACTCGTGATAAAGAAAATAGCCAACACAGGCAGACCACTAACCGCGAAAGCAGCAACCCGGCATTGCGACCGCTAACGCTTAAACCCATCCCCTGGCGTGAGCGCCTTCATCGACTCATTGTGCAACAGCGTCTCAAAGCGCCGGCAGGTTCCATTGCGCGAACTCGTCGGCGAGAAAGTCCACGCACACCCTCACTTTCGCCGAAGCAGCCAGCCGCGCCGGGTACACCGCCCAGACGTTAGCGGGTTGCGTGACATCAGGCAGCACTTGCAGTAACTGGCCGCTCTCAAGCAACGGGCGAACGTCCCACAGCGAGCGCAGCACAATCCCGCGTCCGGCCAGCGCCCATTGCACCGCGACCTCGCCGTGATTCGTCGACAATGGCCCGGTCACCTTGATCGAAACCGGTTCGCCACGCACATGCAAGCGCCACAAACCGAACGGGTGATCGCGTTCCTTGATCGCCAGGCACGCATGGCTCGCTAGATCGGCCAGTTGCTTCGGCGCACCATGACGTTCGACATAGTCCGGCGACGCGCACAGCACGCGATGATTCGACGCCAGCCGCTTCGCAATCAAATGCGCCGCGATCTCGTCGCCAATCCGTATATCCAGGTCGAAACCTTCCCCCGCCACGTCCACCAGCCGGTCGAACAGATCCAGGCGTATGCTCAGTTGCGGATGTTGGTCGGAGAGCCGCGCCAGCGCCGGGGCCACAATATGCCGCCCAAAACCAAAGCTGCTGGAAATACGCAGCGTGCCGCGCGGAATGCGGCGCGTAGTGGACACGTCTTCCACGAGATGATCGACGTCGTCGAGGATTTTTTCAGCCCACGCGTAGACACGTTCGCCCGCCTCGGTAATGGCGACACGGCGTGTGGAGCGATGCAGCAGGCGAGTGCCGAGATCGGTTTCGAGCACACTCACGCGCTTGCTGACGTACGCCGCCGAGACCGACAGGACCTCTGCCGCCGCGCTGAAGCTGGACTTGCGGGCGACCGTGCAGAAGACGCGGAGATCATCGAGGTTGGGGGAAGACGGGATATTCATTATTCACGCTTCGTGCACAGTGGCTTAACCAAAACGCCAATTTTAAGCCTTGTAGGGGGGAATAAAATAGTAGCCACAGCCCCAACCATGCTTACGGCTTTGCACCTTGGTTGGTCAGCGCCGTGGTTCGACGAGAGTACAAATTCGGAGGGGTTTATCCGCGGATAGCGCGGGGTGCCCCTTGGGCAGGTTCAGTCACTGGTGGCGAAGCGTGTGGGTATCCGTGTTCGGAGAAAGAGGGGTTCACACATCCTCCGCTCTGGCGAGCACCGTGCTTTTGGGGCACCTATGAATAGAAACTGCACGCTGTGGACACTTAGGGTAGCGTGGTTGAAAGCGTTTTCTTTGCTTCGTTTCTTTGTCGCTTTGGACAAAGAAATGACGTGCCGCCACGCACAGTGGCTAATAGTGATAAAGAGAAAATCCGACTCAAGCAGACCACTAACGCCAAAAGCACCAACCCGGCATTAACCCAGACTGCTAAAGCAAGACCCCAACCCAACACCTCCAAGTGCGAACGAAACCCTTAACAGGACCCCAACCATGACCTACAAAATCGCCGTCATTCCCGGCGATGGTATCGGCACGGAAGTAATGCCCGAAGCCATCCGCGTCCTCGACGCTGCCACGAAGCGCTTCGGCATTTCCATCGAATACAAGCACATTGAATGGGCAAGCTGCGGGTATTACCTACAACACGGCCAGATGATGCCCGACGACTGGAAAGCCCAATTGCAGGACTGCAACGCCATCCTCTTCGGCGCGGTCGGCTGGCCCGACACTGTCCCCGATCACATCTCGCTGTGGGGCTCGCTCATTAAATTCCGCCGCGAATTCGACCAGTACATCAACCTGCGCCCTGCCCGCTTGTTCGAAGGCGTGCCGTCGCCGCTCGCGAACCGCAAAGCCGGCGACATCGATTTCTGGATCGTGCGCGAAAACACCGAAGGCGAATATTCATCGGTGGGCGGCGTGATGTTCGAAGGCACGGACCGCGAGTTCGTGCTGCAGGAATCCGTGTTCACACGCCACGGCAGCGAACGCGTGCTGAAATTCGCATTCGATCTCGCGCAGCGCCGCGAGAAGAAAAAGATCACCGTCGCCACGAAAAGCAATGGCATTGCCATCAGCATGCCGTGGTGGGACCAGCGCGCCGCCGAAGTGGCCGCGCTCTTTCCGGACGTCAAGTGGGACAAGCAGCACATCGACATCCTGTGCGCCCGCTTCGTCCTGAATCCGGACCGCTTCGACGTGGTCGTAGCGACCAACCTTTTCGGCGACATCCTCTCCGACCTCGGTCCCGCATGCACCGGCACTATCGGCCTCGCGCCTTCAGGCAACCTCAACCCCGAACGCAAATTCCCCTCGCTGTTTGAACCGGTGCATGGGTCGGCGCCGGACATCGCGGGCAAGAACATCGCGAACCCCGTCGCCATGATCTGGTCGGCAGCCATGATGCTCGAGTTCCTCGGTGACTTCAAAGGCCCGGAACGCGACGCGCACGACGCTATCCTTGCTGCGATCGAAGCAACGCTCAAGGAAGGTCCGCATACCGGCGACCTCGGCGGCAAGGCGAGCACAACAGAAGTCGGTCAGGCGATTGCCGCGCGGCTGGCTTGAATCAACGAGCCTGGGCATCGCGCTTAAATGAGTTGGCTTAAATCAGGAGCATGGCCTTATGACACGCCAGTTCGAACTGAAGGAGTTGATCCGCCCGGACAATTTCATCGATGGCCAATGGCGCGCAGCCACCAACGCCGCCGCTCGCGCATTGTCCAGCGAAGCAGCGCCCTTTGGCGGCGTGACAGAATCGGGTTATGGCCGCGAAGGGTCGAAGTACGGCCTCGACGACTACCTTTCCATCAAGTACCTCTGCCAGGGGAATCTCGCATGAACACGCCCGTTGAACATTATCCGATCGAGGTCACGTTCCCCGATATCTCGGTGCATGCAGAGCCCGAATCGGGCATTCCGTATGTGCACACGTTCGACTCCGGCTTGCCCGGACCGCACGTGATGATCAACGCGCTGACGCACGGTAACGAGGTGTGCGGCGCGATTGTGGTCGATGCATTGCTGCGCTTGAAATTGCGGCCACGGCGCGGCCGCCTGACGCTCTCGTTCGCGAACGTCGAGGCGTATGCAAGCTTCGATCCGTCGAAACCCGATGCCGCCCGTTTCGTCGATCAGGACTTCAACCGCGTATGGACCAGCAAGGTGCTCGACGACACATCGCGTACGTCCAGCGAGCTTGCACGGGCTCGCGAGATGCGTCCGGTCATCGATACCGTGGATGCCCTGCTCGACCTCCATTCAATGCACGAACGCAGCAAGCCGCTGATTGTCGCGGGTCCGCTGGACAAGGGCATCGAGTTATCGTTGCGACTGGGCACGCCGGCCACGGTGATCTGCGATGAAGGTCATCCCGAAGGCCGCCGGATGCGCGATTACGAGGGTTTTGGCGATGCCGGCAGCCCGAAGAACGCGTTGTTGATCGAATGCGGACAGCACTGGGAACGCAGCGCTGTCACGGTCGCCCGCGATACCACCGCGCGCTTCCTGCTGCTCTCCGGCGTGGTCGATAGTGAAGACTTACCCGGCGACTGGCTGAGCCCCCTGCCGCCGACCATGCACGTTGTACGGGTGACGCAACCGGTTGTGGCGGAGAGCATGGATTTTCGCTTCGCCGAGCCTTATACGGGCCTGGAAATTTTCCCCGAAGCGGGCAGCTTGATCGGCTGGTCGAATGGCAAGCCGATCCACACGCCTTACGACGACTGCATGCTGGTGATGCCGTCGCTGCGGCAATTGCGCCCCGGCGTGACCGTCGTGCGACTGGGGAAGATCGAGCGAACAGTAAAGCGGGATACTGCGGCCTGACATCACGAGTAACGAATCAATAAGGTCCACGTGAAGGTTCGGCAAATCGAGCAGAGCGTCAGCCTGAAAAATCCCGAGGATTGGGGCACCGCCGGCTTGGCCGGCACAACGCCGATTTAAGTCTCGGGCGTGCAACGCGTGATCCAAGGTAGCGAAGCGATTGATACCGGTATTTTCGAATGCACGACAGGAACGTATCGGCACTCGGTGAAGCGGGCGGAAGTGATGCATTTTCTGGCGGGACGCGGTCGCGTTACGCCAGTTCGCAAGCGTCCTTTAGCAATTCACTTCTGCAATTCACTTCTGCAATTCACTTCTGCAATTCACTTCTGCAATTCACTTCTGCAATTCACTTCTGCAATTCACTTCTCATACGTTCATTGCGATTTTTACCGCCGCGTGCCGTTTGCCAAGTATTTCAACACGCCCGACACTCCCCGCCGAGTGTCGCCGCTGGCCATCCACCCGCGCTCAACGCAAGTTTTCGGGTGTCACGAAAATTGCTGCAAACGTCATTAAGCTCAAGCGAGCTTGGCACGGTCACGCTTTGCGTTGACCGACGTTTTTCGGATCGAGTACTCATTTTTACGGGGCAGACTATGGACGTCCAAATGTCGGAAGAGCAGATTCGCACGCTTGCGTTCTATCTTTGGGAACAAGACGGTAGTCCCGATGGACGCGCAGACGAGTATTGGGAGAAAGCACGGCAGCAGCTCGGTCTTGAAGGTGCGACGCAGGACGGTAAGGCAGTGGATGAGGGCGAGACCGAGACAGCAGGATTTGGCGAAGAACCTGAGGCGACGTCGGGCCGTCCGCTGGCGGAATAAAAGCCGGTGCGCCACGGCGATTCGGCCGTGAGATCACGCGGAGCCATTCGACGCAACGCGGGTTTCGCTTCCACGCCGCGCTTAGCGGGGCGGCAACATCTTCGGACAAGCAACACACCACGTATGCATCGCGCGTGATACCGCATCGCTGTTCACGTGGTCATTCCTGTAACGTATCCGCCTTTACGGGGCACAAGGCAATATCCGCCGATACCACCAGCCGAACCTCGGGCGGTGACCCGTGCAACCTTAGCCCCGGCCATGAAAATCCGATTCCGGCTAAACCCGGGATGCTGAGCCCCTGGCGTTCGTCGTCCCTATCGAACTATCGAACGTCGACCAATCGCGCTAGCGCTTGCGAGGCCGCGATACTGTTGCCCTAAACATACGCTTAACGCGACGCAGGCCCACCCGGCAAGGGCCTGTGCGGCTGTATTGGTAACACTACCAATGTCCTGAACCTGGCGGTTGGCGCCTACTGGAAGAACACAAACTGCGGCTGACCGGTGTTTAGTCTCGGGATTGCGCTATCAGGAGGCGCATACGTCTACCGGGTCACGCCGTTGTTTTCGCCGATAACTAAACGAAGTGGTGTTCAACATGAAGACGTTCAATCATCTCAGTGCCTTGACCTCGTCGCTTGCAGGAAGCCGTAGCAAGGTATCCAAGGCCGCAGCCAAAACCGAAAAGCAATGCTCCTCGTATGTATCGATGCTTCAGGCACCCATGACCGTACTCGCCTGCAACGTGTCCGATCGTGCCGACATTACAGCCATTGCGATACTTGGGTATAACTAGGCGGGTCGTTACGCGGGTGAAGTCACCGCTTGAGCGGCTTTCCCGGCTTGGCTGAAAACAGCGGGAAAGCGAAACGCACGCGAAGGCCGCGTTGGTTGAAGTGACATGGGGCCCAGGCGAAACCACCCGTGTCAGGATATCGACACGCCAAGCAAATGGCCTACGCAAAATGTAAAGCTTGCGGCAATACATCCAATTACGATTTGTCTCATCGCCGAAAACGCTGCACCACGTCCATTGAAAAGCGATGTGAACACGCCGATCGCAGCAAGTGCAAGCGCACTTAATGCAACGCACTGCATGATTGCCGCGAGGCCGCTGGTCCACAGGAAAGGCATCGCCGGGAAAATTGCGCCGATCGAAAACAAGCAAAACGAAACGCCTGCAGCAGACCAGGGATTCCCGCCCAACTCGGCGGGATCAAGGCCGAGCTCTTCACGTGTCAGCGTGTCGAGCGCCTTGTCCTTGTCTCGCATGATCTGGGCGGCAACACGTTTGGCCTCGTTACCATCGAGGCCCTTCGCTTGGTAAATCAGTGCGAGTTCGTGCCGCTCGGCGTCAGGCGTGTGTTCAAGCTCGTCCGCTTCTTTCGCAATCTGGGTGCGTGCGAGTTCCCGTGCATTAGTCACGGATAACCACTCGCCCAGCGCCATGGAACACGCGCCCGCAATCAGGCCGGCGAAAGCTGTCAGCAAGATGGTCTTGTTGTTGATCCCCGCGCCTGCTACCCCCATGATCAGACAAAAATTCGATACCAACCCGTCGTTCGCACCAAGGACGGCCGCCCTCAGATCATTGCCGGACGAGACGCCCTTGTGCCACGACTCCGCTTCGGCAATCTCGGCGCCTTTCGACCTCTGCGGGCGCTTGTGATTCGCCACGCTTTGCACCATGTCCGCGTGCCGATGTTCTTCCTCGGCCATCTGCGCGGCGTCCGGCTGCCCCGCGTATTTATCCCTGTCTGCGTATTCGGCGGCGGCAACCGTGCGCAACACGAAATCCGGGCCGAAGACTCGCACGAGCGCCCGCATGACCCGGGTCTTGGCGCTGTACTGATGCGTCCGGACCTTGACGCCGTTCGCCCGAAGTTTCTCGCGCCACACTTGCGCGTGCGTGAACTCGGACGCAGCGAGTTCCGCATAAATGGCCTTCTTCGAACCATCTTGCTCGACGTTCGCCAGCGTTTCGTAAAGCGCTGCACTGTCGAGTTCGTCGGCCAGGTTCGACCTGAACCTTTTTAGCTCCGTTTTTGACGCCAAAGGATTGCTCTCCTCGCCCGGGTCACTGGAAATTTCTCAGCAAATCCTAACGGATCAAGCGGACTAACTGGTTAAAGACCTTTAACGTCTGCGTAATTGAGAATAGCAATGGTTTGTACAACGTTCAACGAGCCCATTGGTTTTCGTTCGCACCGGGGGTGGATGAGGCCTGCTGGCGACCAGGGGTCAGGGTTGGTGCTTTCAGCGTTAGTGGTCTGCCTGAGTCGGATTTTCTCTTTATCACTATTAGCCACTGTGCGTGGCGGCACGTCATTTCTTTGTCCAAAGCGACAAAGAAACGAAGCAAAGAAAACGCTTTCAAACCACGCTACCCTAAGTGTCCACAGCGTGCAGTTTCTATTCATAGGTGCCCCAAAAGCACGGTGCTCGCCAGAGCCACGGATGTTTGAACCCCTCCTTCTCGCGAATCCTGACACGAACACGCTTCGCCCCGTACGCTCTCGGGCAAGCACGAGGCGCCCAGGAACCGGCACGGCCTCACGCGTATTTGCTTCTGCGGTTCTTCGTGAGTTAGCTGCTCGGTTTGCGCTGTTATTTCCGAGGGTTAGGGCTCACGCATTCTGCGGCCTCATTTCTTGGTGTGTTGGCGAAGTGATTCGTCATGCGTACAAATTCGGCAGGAGGTTTGTCCGCGGATAGCGCGGGGTGCCCCTTGGGCAGGTTCAATCACTGGTGGCGAAGCGTGTGGGTATCCGTGTTCGGAGAAGGAGGGGTTCACACATCCTTCGCTCTGGCGAGCACCGTGCTTTTGGGGCACCTATGAATAGAAACTGCACGCTGTGGACACTTAGGGTAGCGTGGTTGAAAGCGTTTTCTTTGCTTCGTTTCTTTGTCGCTTTGGACAAAGAAATGACGTGCCGCCACGCACAGTGGCTAATAGTGATAAAGAGAAAATCCGACTCTCGCAGACCACTAAGGCCGAAAGCACCAACCCGGCATCAACCCCGACCGCAAACCCCAAACCCCGGCACCACCCCCAACGACCAACTCCAACGACCAAAGCACCGCCCTAAGCCGCGCAGGCAAGCACCTAAGAGCGATCGGCCGGCAAAGCAGCGGGCAGGTTCATGGAAAGCTTGCCGAGAAAACTCAGGCATTTCGATAACTGGTCGAGTTCAACATACTCATCGGCTTTGTGTCCTTGTTCGATCGAACCTGGGCCACACACCACGGTTGGAATGCCGATCGATTGAAACAGCCCGCCTTCGGTACCAAACGCGAGCGTTCGCACGTCTTCCCGCTCAGCCGCGGCACACGCCAGCTCCCGCAGCCAGCTAGCAGCGGCCTGGTCGGAGAGCGCCGGATAGTCGACCAGTTGCTGCCAGTCGATGCCACTGCCCGCAAACGTCTCGCGCATGGCGCCCACGATTTCGTTATCCGCATAACGGGTGATCGATTCCACGATAACGTCCGCGCTGTCACCGGGCAGATTGCGAATCTCGAACTCCACCTCGGCGTGATCCGGTATTACGTTCAACGCGATGCCGCCGTTCAGGCGTCCCGTATGAACCGTCGTGTAGGGAGGGTCAAAGTCGTGATCAAGCGCCGCGTGGGTGCGCAGGTCCCGTTGCGTGCGGCGCAGGAACGTCACCAGCTCCGCCGCAAAATCCACCGCGTTGACACCAAGGTGCGTCAATGCCGAATGCCCGGCCAGCCCTTTCACGCAGCATCGGTACGCCTTCTTGCCCTTGTGCGCGACCGCGACCTGCATGCTGGTCGGTTCTCCAATAATGCACGCCAGTGGCTTCACCGGCGCAGCCGCCAGTTCACGCAAGAGGCCGCGTACGCCCCGGCATCCAACCTCTTCGTCGTAACTGAATGCGAGATGGATTGGCACCTCGCGACACGCTTGCACAAAATGCGGCACGCTCGCGAGCACAGCCGCAATAAACCCCTTCATGTCCGCCGTGCCACGGCCAAACACACGATCGCTGCCACGCGTCATTTCGAACGGCGGAACGGTCCACGGCTGGCCATCGGCGGGAACTACATCGGTATGACCGGACAAGCAGAGTCCAGCCCGGTCCTTGGGACCAATGGTCGCGTAGAGATTCGCCTTGCGCCCGGTTTCATCGAATACAAGGGACGACTCCACATCGTGCCGCTTTAGGTACTGCTGGATGAAATCGATCAACGCGAGATTCGATTCCGAACTGCGGGTATCGAATGCGATCAGGGAATCCAGCAGATCAAGCGTGCTATCCAGCAAGGCATGCGTCATAAGCTAAAGGTCTCCGGGTACGCCATACGACGGCGCTTGCTCGGGCCGTTTCGCGCGCGTCGCATAGTCGTTCATTTGCGGTTCGTAGCGCTGCCAGAGCACGCGCAAGTCGGCGATGGGTTCATCGGACCAGTCCACTCGCAACTCCGCAAGCGGCCAGACGTCCCGCCCGTATACGCAAAATCCCGCTGAATGCACGGGTCCCGCCTCACCGCCCGCCGCCGCGCCCGCTTCCAGCGAGAAGATCAACCGCTCGGCAAGCGAACTCGCGTGAGACGCTTCGAAGGCTTCGACCATGGCGGCCGGGATACCATCGTGTGCAAGCAGATTCCCCGCCGCGATGCAGTCGCGCCCCGCCTTCGTCGCGATAATGCCAAGTCCTTTCGCCCCGGTCACCGCTTCTCGCGAACCGTCGGTGTCCAGTACCGCAAGCTGTCGCCACTCGGCGTAGGGCCGTGCGTCCTGCAACTGCCGCAAGGCACTCTGCGCACCGAATCCCTGCGCCAGCAAATTCAGGCCAAGCACGCCAAGACGCGGATCGGTCACGTTCTGGCTCAGCACCACGCCGTGCGGGCTGGCCCACAAGCAACGGCTGGGGACCGCAATGCTCGAACTGCACACAATGCCGCCGACCATGCCTGTACGTTCGCATCGGCCAGCCAGTGAAAAGGTCATGAGAAGACTCCGTTCAACTATTCGGAATGACGGCGATCACGTCGATCTCCACCAGCCACTCGGGCCGCGCGAGCGCTGAAATCACGAGCCCGGTCGAGACCGGATACACGCCCTTCAACCACTTTCCCACCACCGTATAGACTGCCTCGCGATAACGGACATCGACGAGATAGATCGTGATCTTGCAGATATCCTCGAGCTTGCTGCCGGCTTCGTCCAGCAGCATCGCAATGTTCGCCATGGCTTTTTCGGCCTGCGCGGCGATGTCGCCCACCCCCACCGATTCGCGCGTATCCAGGTCCTGGCCAATCTGGCCGCGCAGGTAAACCGTGCCGTTCGCGACCACCGCCTGGCACAGGTCATTGTCCAGTTTCTGCTCGGGGTAGGTCTCGCGCGTATTGAATTTGCGGATACGGGTATGGCTCATGAACACCTCACACAACGCGCTTGAGCCGCGGCTCTGCGCTGGATTGAACAACACGGTCCGACAGGTTCGCAGCCTTCTTCACGTAGCCGAGCGTACTGTCGAAATCGAAGTTGCGGAACACGGCGCCCAGATGCGCGAACGGAGGCGACTGGGCAAACAACTGGAACGTCAGCCGATGTCCGGCGTAGTCGGAATTCAGCAAGTCACGGGCGAACGCAAGCAACTTGCGGCGGTCGTCGGAGACCCAGTTTTCGTTGACGGTGTAGTACTTGTCGAGCCAGTCGCTGATCTCGGGATTCGCAAATGAGGCCGCGTCCGGCGTCACGCAAATCTGCCCGCCGCACAGCTCGCGGGCAAGATGCATCATCTCGTGAAGCCGCGAACATGCTTGCACGCGCCCTGTATAAAGCAGCGACTGGTTGGGCATCATCAGCCCCGCAGGACTGCGCTCACCGCATGCAATAGATGCGGTCAAATGCGCGTTGATGGTCTCTCTGTACACCGCGAGGGTCGACAGTTTTTCCTGCACGGCCTGCTGCTTTTCGAGCCCGGTCTGACGCGCATTGAACAGCGCCGTGCCAATCATCAGGTCGGCCAGACGCAGGTTGCGCTGAACGAACGCAAACGCGCTATAGCGATGCAGCGTGGCGCGAATGAACGTGGCCGCCTTCGTGTGCTGATAAAACAGCACGTCTTCCCACGGGATCAGGACGTTGTCAAAGATCAGCAATGTATCGATTTCATCGCAGCGGTTGGAGAGCGGATAGTCCTCCGGATTCGCGCGGCCCGCGAAGCCCGTACGGCAGATGAACTTGAGCCCCGGCGCAGACATGTTGACGATGAAACCAACCGCATAGTCGGAGAGTTTCGCATCACCCCAGTTGGCGATAGTCGGCTTGACGAAGGCCTGGTTCGCATAGGCGGCGGCCGTTTCATACTTGGCGCCGCGCACCACGATGCCGGCATCGGTTTCTTTCACCACATGCAGAAGCATGTCGGGGTCCTGCTCCTGAGGCGGTTTCGAACGATCGCCCTTCGGGTCTGTGTTCGCGGACACATGGAACGGGTCCTCGTGCAGCGTCCGATGAATGTGGCGCTCAATATTTTCCGCAAAACGCGGGTCCACTTCGTTGAGCACATCCTTGCCGTCATACAGCGACCACATCTCGCCGATGGTTTCATCGCCCACCCGCGTTGCAATACCTCCCACGTCGTCGAGCACGGTATCCACCGCTAGCCGCTTGTCATGCCAGTCCTCCTGCGTGTACGGCAGCTTCAGGCCGATGGCGTTGCGCTCACCGGTCTTTTCATCCACATAGCTCATGATGCCCTGCGTCGCTTTCTCATGCGCCATGTCATAGATACGCGCACGGATATCGACGATAGGCTTGAACATGGGGTGCGTGGTCACGTCGTTCACGCGTTCGCCGTTGATCCAGACTTGCCGTCCGTCACGAATGGAATCGCGATACTGCTCGCCGGTTCTGATCATTTACTGTGCCTCGGTCCGTTGGGAATGTCGTTCGGAAATGGGTCCATGCCGGCCTGTCTGGATCGTCTAGAACGGGATCGTTTAAAACGCCAGGAACTGGCCGTAGTCGCGCTTGCAGTAGAGCAAGGGCATGTGCGTCACCGGCGCGCGGGTGACAGCCGCCACTTCGCCGAAAAACACCGTGTGCGTGCCAATAACCTGCTGCGCCACCACGCGGCATTCGAGCGCGGCCACCGCGCCGTCGATAAGCGGCACGCCCAGCGTGCCGGCCGTATTCGTGCAACAGGAAAAGTCGAAGGGCTTGGCCGTCGACGAGCGCCCGGCGAACGTATCCGCTATACCGCGTTGCGCCACGTTCAGCAGGTTCACCGCGAACACGCCGTTGGCCGCTACCGCCGCATTCGCCGGGCTGCGCGTGTTGATGCAGACCAGCAGCGTGGGCGGATCTGCGCACACTGAACTGCAGGCGCTGACCGTGACGCCGAAGCGCTGGTCGCCGCTGCCGGTCGTCACCACGTGAACCGAGGTGGAGTTCGACGCCATGGAATCCAGGAACGCAGCGCGCAAGGCGTCTACGTCCCTGACCTTGCCTTCACCTTCCGTTGAACTGTTGTCTCGTTGCATGTCGTCCCCCTCGCGTGTCCGCTAGCCTTTCGCAAAATCTACGCTCGGGCGACGCATCCGAAAAACATATTTCAAAAATGCAAATCATCGCTTTTGCCTATGCAAGCCCATTTATGTCCACGCACAATAAGCGCTAGAAAAGACCACGGGGCGGATCATGGAACCTGCGCAATTACGCTATTCGCTGCGTCAGTTGAGGTACTTCGTCGTCACGGCGGAAGTCTTGTCGTTCACGGCCGCGGCCAAGCTGCTGCATATCTCGCAGCCGTCCATCTCCACGGCGCTGGCGGACCTGGAGGTGTCGTTCGGGGTCCAGCTTTTTATTCGACATCACGCGAGCGGGTTATCCCTGACGCAGGCGGGCCGGGACATGCTCGGGCGTGCACGCGACCTGCTCAAGAACGCGGAGGACCTGCAGACGGCCGCCAAGGAAATGGACGGCGGCATGTCCGGCGCCATCACGCTCGGCTGCCTTGTCTCGCTCGCGCCGCCGCTCATGCCCGCGATGATGAGCCGCTTCCTCGCCGATCACGCGGGCATTGCGTTCCGTACGCTCGAAGCGCATCAGGAGGATTTGCTGCGGGGCCTGCATGATGGTTCGCTGGATATAGCGCTTACTTACAACCTCGACCTGACCGACGACATCGCCTTCACGCCGCTGCTGTCATTGCCGCCCTATGTGATCCTGCCCAGGACACATAGGCTGGCACGCGCGCGCAGCGTCGCGCTGGCCGACCTGCGCGACGAGCCTTACGTCATGCTCGACCTGCCGCACAGCCGCGAATACTTCGCCGGACTCTTCGACGCCGTCGGTGACCGGCCGATTGCGGCGTTCAAGTCGTCACAGCCTGAAGTTGTCCGCGGCATGGTGGCGAACGGCCTGGGCTACAGCATCCTCAACTTCCCGCTCAAATCAAGCCGCACCGTGGATGGCGAAGACTTCGTGATCAAGCAGTTCAAGGACGAAGTGAACGCGACCACGCTGGGTATCGCCCAATCCAGAAGCATGAAACTCCGGCAAGTCGTCCAGCATTTCGCTGCGTTCTGCGAAGCGGAAATCAAGCGCCAGCATGGCAGCTGAATGGACGGAAATGCACGGGTTGAAGAAACCCGGCTAGATAGGAAAAAGCTTGGTTCTACATGCAAAAACAATATTTTGGCTGGTAATTTGACTTGATAGATTGATGTCCATGCAGCGAGCAACCCGTAGCCACGATTGAACGGGTTGCCACATTCACTGAATGGTCACTGAATGGGAAAGGAGGCGCGATGGGTTCTGCAACGGCATCCTCGATCGCAACGTCGAACACATCCGGCGCTGGCCCGGACATCGTCCGCCAGTTGCAGGCCAACTGCGAACGCCCGTTCAGCGATGCACGCTCAATGCCGCCCGCGGTCTACACCTCGCCTGATTTCCTGGCGCTGGAACAAGAACGTATTTTTCGTCGCGAATGGCTGTGTGTCGGCCGGGCGAGTGCGCTTGGCGGAGCGGGCGACTATCTCACGGCCGATATCGACGGTCAGCCGATCGTCGTCCTGCGCGACGAGCACCTGGAGTTGAAGGCGTTTTCCAACGTGTGCCTGCATAGGATGTCCGTGTTGCTCGAAGGGCGCGGCAACACCCGCCGCATCGTATGTCCGTACCACGCATGGAACTACACGCTCGATGGCAAACTCCACGGCGCCCCCATGATGGAGCGCCAAAGCGGATTTTGTAAGGAAAACTACCTATTACCCACGGTGCGATGCGAAGCCTGGCAAGGCTGGATCTACGTCACGCTCGACGCGAATGCACCGCCGGTCGCAGAGAAACTCGCCGGCCTCACGGATCTGATCGCCGACTACGGTATGGCCGATTACAAGGAAACATTCTACGAAGAGCACGTCTGGGATACGAACTGGAAAATCCTGGCCGAAAACTTCATGGAGAGTTATCACCTGCCCATGCTGCATCGGGCAACGGTCGGGCCGCATTCGCGCCTCGACGAGATGGAATGCCCGCCCGGCAGTGATGCGTTCAATTACCACTGGATCACCAAGGAAGCGTCGCTGCCCATCGGCCAGGCGCATCCGGATAACCAGCGCCTTCAAGGACATTGGCGCAAGACGACCGCGCTGCTCGCGATCTACCCGACTCATCTTGTCACGCTGACGCCGGGTTATTTCTGGTACCTCGTGCTGCAGCCGCTGGGAACGGGCCGCGTTCATATTCGCTTCGGCGGCGGGCTGGCGCCTGAGTTCATCGCGGATCCGTTGGCTGGGCAATACATGGCGTCGCTGAAAGAGTTGCTGGACGCAGTCAACGAGGAAGACCGGCGAGGCGTGCAGGCCGTGTTCCGTGGCGTGCAGGCGCCGCTTGCAAAACCCGGCCATCTCAGTCACCTCGAACGGCCGAACTACGACTTCGCGCGTTATCTCGCGCAGCAGCTTGCCTGATGCACGAAGCACGACGCTCGCAGCAAGACACGCAACGCAACACCGATCTGAAACCCGGAGCCCACGACACGATGTCAACCCACTCCTTCATCTCCTTCGCGGGCGTGAGCAAGACGTATGACGGCGTTCATTACGTCGTGGAAGGGCTCGATCTCGACGTAGCGAAAGGCGAATTCGTCTCGCTGCTCGGACCGTCCGGTTCTGGAAAGACGACCACGCTGATGATGCTTGCCGGTTTCGAATCAGCAACTCAGGGAGAGATCCGCCTGAATGGAAAACGCCTCGACGATAAACCGCCGCATCAGCGCGACATCGGCATGGTGTTTCAGAACTACGCGCTGTTCCCGCACCTCACGATCGAACAGAACATTGCGTTTCCGTTGTCGGTACGAGGCATTGGCCGAGCAGAACAAAAGGCGCGCGTGAAGCGGGCGCTGGAGATGGTCGAGTTGCCGCAACTGGCTTCCCGCCGGCCGTCGCAGTTGTCCGGCGGACAGCAGCAGCGTGTCGCCCTCGCCCGCGCGCTCGTGTTTGAGCCAAGCGTGGTGCTGATGGACGAACCGCTGGGCGCACTGGACAAGCGGCTGCGCGAAACCATGCAATACGAAATCATGCGGCTGCATCGCGAGTTGGGATTGACGGTGGTGTATGTGACGCATGACCAGGCGGAAGCGTTGACCATGTCAGACCGGATAGCCGTGTTCTCCGATGGCCGCATCCAGCAGGCAGCGACCCCTACGGAACTCTATGAAAACGCGCACAACGCGTTCGTGGCGAATTTTGTTGGCGAGAACAACGGCTTGACGGGCCGGGTACTCGAACAGGACACAAGCTGGGCGACGCTGGAACTGCCGGGCGGAACGGTCATTCGCGGCCGTTGCGGGCGGGGTCTACGGAACGGCGAGGAAGCGATGCTGGCGCTGCGCCCGGAGCGCGCGCACATAGCGTCTGTTGACGCTGCGCAGAACGCCGCGGACACCAACCTGGTGAGCGCGCGCGTGGAAGAACTCGTGTATTGCGGCGATCACCACCGCGTTCACTTGAAACTCGGGGAGCTTGGTCATGGCGACAGCATCATCGTCAAAGTCCCGAATACGCAGCACCACGATCTTCCGTCACTCGGCAGTGCAACCGCCGTGGCATGGCGCCACGACGACTGCAAGATCCTCGCAACGGCCGCTACTATTACCCGCGGCCCTGCTCCGTCCTTCACCGCAGGAGTCCATTGACATGAAAGCAACACTCGTTCGAACCGGTCTGACGGGCATCGCCGGACTCGCACTTACGGCGGCAAGCTTGTTCGCCGCCACCGCACATGCAGCCGATACCATCTCGGTCGTAACCTTCGGCGGCGCTTACGAGACCGCGGCGAAGAAAGCGTTCTTCGAGCCGTTCACGGCAGCCACCGGCATCGGCTTCTCGACTGAATCGTACGATGGCGGCCTCGCCAAACTGTCCGCCATGGAACAGGCCAAGAACCCGACATGGGACTTGATCGACCTTGAATCCAACGACGCCATCACCGGTTGCGACGAGGGCTTGTTGCGCAAGATCGACCGCAAGTCGCTCGGCAACACCAGCGCCTTCATCCCCGGTTCGATCATGGATTGCGCGGTCGCCGCCATGGTCTGGTCGACCGTGTACGCCTATGACACCACCAAACTCAAGACCCCGCCGACCACCATCAACGACTTCTTCGACCTGAAGAAATACCCTGGAAAACGCGGCTTGCGCAAGTCCCCGAAGGTGACGCTCGAATGGGCGCTGCTCGCCGACGGCGTGAAAACCGCCGACGTGTACAAGGTGCTCGGCACGCCCGCCGGCGTCGACCGCGCGTTCAAGAAACTCGACACGATCAAGCCGAGCATTGTCTGGTGGGAAGCCGGCGCGCAGCCGCCGCAGTTGCTCTCCGACGGCGCGGTGGTTATGACACAGGTCTACAACGGGCGTATTGACGACGCGGTGCACAAGGACCACAAGCCATTCGTATCAGTGTGGGATGGCCAGGTCTACGACTTCGAATGGTGGGGCATTCCGATGGGCGCGAAGAACGGCGACGCCGCAGCCAAGTTCATCGTTTCCGCCTCGACCGCACAAAGCTACGCAGACCTGACGAAGTACATTGCTTACGCGCCGCCGCGCAAGGACGCCATTCCTCTGATTGCGAAGGATCGCCTGAACGACTTGCCGACGGCTCCCGCCAACTTCAAGCATGCACTGCAGATCAACGCGAGCTTCTGGGCGGATAACGCCGACCAGATCAACAAGCGCTTCCAGGTCTGGCTGACACAGTAAGGCGACCCGTGACCGTGACAGTGACCAGCAATCTGCAGGAGCCGGCTGACGTATCCGCTAGCTCGGGGGCCGACGGACGGACGGCGTATGCGAAAACCCGTCGCCGGGCGTCGGCCCAGGCGCTCCTGCTTGCGTTGCCGCTGCTGTTGTTCCTGCTCGCCACCTTCATTGCGCCCATCGCGATCCTGCTGTCACGGAGTGTCGAAAATCGCGAGGTGCCGGTGAACCTGCCGGCATTGTCGCAAGCGCTCAAGGCATGGAACGGCGAAGGTGTGCCCGACGAGCACACGTTTGCCATCCTCGCAGCCGATATGCGCCGTGCGTCCGACGAAGGGCAATTGGGAACCGTCGCGCGGCGGCTGAATTTCTACCTGCCGGAGTTTCGCAGCTTGCTGATGCGCACCGCGCGCCAGTTGCCCGAGACTGCGCCACCCGCCTGGAAACCTGCGTTGATCGAACTCGATCCGCGCTGGGGCACGCATGACATCTGGCGCATCCTGAAGCGCTCCGCTGTGTCGCCTACGCCCGACTATCTGTTAGCCGCCGTCGACGCCACCGTCACGCCTGACGGTTCGATCGCCTCCCTGCCCGCTGACAGTTCCGTGTTCGTCAATGCGTTTGCGCGCACCGTATGGATCAGTGCGTCGGTCACGCTGCTGTGCCTCGTGCTGGGTTATCCGGTTGCGTATTTGCTCGCCACCCTGCCGGCGGCCAAAAGCAACCGCCTGATGCTGCTGGTGATCGTGCCGTTCTGGACGTCGCTGCTCGTGCGCACGACCGCGTGGTACGTGCTCCTGCAACCGGGCGGGGTCATCAACAGCTTGCTCATGGGGATGGGTCTCGTCAGCCATCCACTACCGCTCTTGTTCAATCGGACCGGCGTGTTGATCGGCATGACGCATATCCTCCTGCCCTACATGATCCTCGCGATCTATTCGGTCATGAAAAGCGTGTCGCCGGTGTATATGCGCGCGGCGCAATCGCTCGGCGCGCATCCGGTCACCGCGTTCATCCGCATCTATGTGCCGCAGACTTTGCCGGGTGTCGGCGCAGGCTGCTTCCTCGTATTCGTGCTTGCGCTCGGTTACTACATCACGCCTGCATTGCTGGGCGGCGCCGGTGACGAAATGATCAGCCAGTTGATTGCGGCGCAGACCAACGAACAGCTCAACTGGGGGCTGGCCGGTGCGTTGTCGGCGTATCTCGTGATCTTCACTGCCGTGTTCTATTTCGTGTTCAACCGGCTCGTCGGCATCGACCGGCTGCGCTTCGGCTAAGGGGCGGGACTCATGCAAAGCCAGCGCCATCTCGTACTCTCCGAACGCATTGCGTCGAAGTGGTTGCGCGTGCATTCGGCGCTCATCCTGTTCTTCCTGATCGCGCCCATCCTGGCCATCGTGCCGCTGTCGTTCAACACCGGCTCGTACTTTTCTTATCCGATGCAAGGCTTCTCGCTGCATTGGTATGCGAAAGCGCTCGGCAGCAGCGACTGGCAACGTGCGTTCCTCAACAGCATCGGCATTGGCACAGCATCCACGGTGCTTGCCACCTGCCTCGGCACGCTCGCGGCGCTGGGCCTGAGCCGGGCGAATTTTCCGTTTCGCGCGGTCATCATGCCGCTGCTCATCTCGCCGATGATCATCCCCATCGTCGTCGTTGCCGCCGGGTTCTATCTGGTGTTCGCGCCGCTCGGTCTCGTCAATTCCTACGTTGGCGTGGTGCTCGCGCATGCGGCGCTCGGCACGCCGTTCGTGGTAATCACCGTGACGGCGTCCCTGCTCTCGTTTGACCAGAGCCTCATTCGCGCGGCGTCGGGATTGGGGGCCACGCCGTGGATCGCCTTTCGCCGCGTCACGTTGCCGTTGATCGCGCCGGCCGTGGCGACGGGCAGCGTGTTTGCGTTCGCCACCTCGTTCGATGAAGTCATCGTGATTCTTTTTATCGGCGGCCCGGATCAGCGGACTGTACCGCGGCAGATGTGGAGCGGCATTCGCGATTCGATCGATCCATCGATACTCGCGGTCGCCACCATGCTGATCCTGTTCGCGGTGGCGCTGTTCACCAGCATCAACTGGCTTCGCGGACGCAGCGCAGCAGCGGCGTTACCGGGAAGCTAAAGGCTTTAAGGGAGCCGGTGTTCGCTTTGCCGGCTCGGTTCCTTCACTAGCGGCAATCGCGTTTATACGAGACCGGACGCGCGGTGCCGATTGATCAATCGTTAAAGGAGAACAGCATGCTGGCAACAGAACGGGAAGCGTTCGATCGTGACGGCGCCGCCGTCTTGCGTGGGGTGTTTAAAGACTGGGTCGAGCCCTTGCGTGAAGGCGTGGAATACAACGCCACTCATCCGGGACCTTCGTTCAGGAACTACACGCCTGAAAAAACAACCGGGCGTTTTTTCGGTGACTACTGCAACTGGCAGCGCATTGAACCGTTCAGGGATTTTGTCGAGCACAGTCCGGCTGCATCGGTGGCTCAGGCTTTGATGGGCTCGCAGCGTGCACGCATCTTTCACGAACATGTGCTGGTGAAAGAAGCGGGTGCGGCGAAGCTCACGCCATGGCATCACGACGAGCCCTACTACTGCGTCAGCGCCGAGCAAGCCGTCAGCCTATGGATTCCACTCGATCCGGTGCCTCGCGAGACGTGCGTCGAGTTCGTGGCCGGGTCCCACAAGTGGGGAAAGCTGTTCCGTCCGCGCAAGTTCAGCGGCGTGGCGTATGACCACAAGTCGGATCGGCTGGAAGAGTTGCCGGACATCGATGCGAACCGGGATGCGTATCAAATCCTCGGTTGGGATCTGGAGCCGGGCGATGCCATAGCGTTTAACTTTCATACGGTACACGGAGCGCCGGGTAACGTGGCGGGCCAGCAATCGCGGCGTGTCGTTTCGTTCCGATGGCTCGGCGATGGCGCTCACTATGTCGACCGCGGTGGCGAGACCTCACCGCCCTATCCTGAACTGGCTGGCAGGCTTGCTTCCGGCGATCCATTGCCCGAAGCGGAGTTTCCGTTCATCGTCTAAGGCGTGTTGACGTTAGGCATATCCGGCGTTGGTCTCGCTGTTAACTTTTCGGGAGACCCGTTGACGTCCTGTCATTGGCGCGGGATTTGCCTGCTGCATTTAGGCCCTGGCTCAGCCCGGATGCTGAAGTTTGACGATGCGGCAGAAGGCGGCGAAGCGCAATAAATGGCCAAGGCCAGCAGGTGCCAAGGCCGATCTCAACTCAGCCGCTATTCGCCCGGCGACAGGCTGTTGCCACTTGTTGCGCAGCGTAGTCGTTCTCTATTCCTTGCAGATTCTGAACCAGACAAACGCGATAGTTTTTCTCGTTATTATTCAGAAACGCGCTTTCCTTATAGAGTTTTCGACACGACGTTGTAATCAGATCGGTCGCCTGTCTGCTCCTTACCCCTTTCAGCGATTGCATCACGCACTGGTTGTATGACGCGTCTTCGTTAAATGCCATCGCGATACCCGGAGCCGCAACCATCAACGCAACGAATGAGCAAATACCGCGCTTCATTTTTTGTCCTCCAAGTAAAAGACCGCACGGCATGATGCTCGATCTGAGTTCGCTAATGCACTCGCTTCGAGACAAGAATGAATCCGCCGCGTCATTCCCTGCATTTTACCTTCGGTCGCAAAGCGGACCTCACGGCTTAACGTCAGGGGCTCTACTCATGACGTCCCGGCTAGCCATGCTGCAGCGCAAACCAGACGTTAACCCGTATCATTTTCCGTAAGCCTGCGAACCAGGTCATCCTCCACACGTCCCCGTCTCGCCTTCGTCCGGCATCGGCCTGGCGAGAGTCTTGGTTAAAAAAACCGCCATTGTTCCGCCCTCTGATACTCCTGGTACCAGCAAGTCGCGCGGGCGTAACATCATATTATTCGAACAACGGACACATTTACCCGGATAATTAGGGGCAGACAAAAAGCCAATCGCGCCGATAACCAAGCACCTACCTATATTGCGCATGCCATGGCGTTCAGTGAACCGAGGTTGCCGTTTTTCAAATGGCTCGCAGGATCCGCTCAAGACCTGAGCGCTGATAATCGACAGATATTGCTGTCAAACCTGTTCACCAGGACGACGTCGATCGCAATGGCGTCAGTTTGCGAGATCAGCGTTTGCGTCACCGCCTATTATCTTCATCCGGGCGTCGGCTACGCGTTATGGACGCTCGCCGTAATCGCGCTGCTGATCGTGCGCCTGTCCCTGATTGCCATCTGTTGCAAGCGCAGCGCCCGCAACGAGCCCACGCCGACATCGCTGTTCCTGCTTGCCAGCATCTTGTGGAGTGCGCTTCTAGGACTCGGCGCCCTCTTATGCAATATCAGCGGAGATCAGACACTTTTCCTGTTGGGCAACGTTTGCGCAGTTGGCGTGGTAGGCGGGCTGGCCGGCCGTAACGCAGGCATACCCCGGCTTGTCCTGATCCAGATATCCATCATCTTTACGCTGCTGGGAATCGGTGCTGCACTGTCTCCGGCTTCTGGAAAAATCGTCTTGTTGTTCCAGGCGCCGTTTTGCGCTGCCGGCTTTTTTACCGTTGCTATCCGCAGCAACAAGGACACCGTCGCGCTGCTGCTCGCGCAGGAAACCAGTAACCGCCTCGCCCGGCACGATAGCCTCACGGGCCTGCCGAACCGCGCCCGCATCAGCGAACTCTTGCTGAACCGTACCGATGCCGAGCCGGCGCTCAGGCCCGGATCGTTCGCAGTGCTGCTGATTGATCTTGACGGTTTCAAGGCCATCAACGACAGCCTCGGGCACGCGGCCGGCGACCTGGTGCTTCAGGAATCCGCCAAGCGCTTGCGAGCGGTCTTGCGCCAGGGGGACGTTGTCGGCCGTCTGGCGGGCGATGAATTCGTCGCCATTTCCAGCGACGCCTCCGTCAGCGAAGAGGTCCGGCTGCTGGCGGATCAGATTGTGAAAACCCTTGGGCGTCCATTCTTACTTAACGAGGTGCTGGTGCGAATTGGCGCTAGCGTCGGAATCTCGCAATATCCCGAGCACGGGGAAACGGGACCGCAACTCCTCATATGCGCCGACCGTGCGTTGTACGCGGTCAAGCGCAGCGGTAAAAGTGCCTTTGCCGTATTCGATGCCAAGGCGCACGCCTCCGACGACAGCTTGAGCCTCCTGCGAAGCGACCTGGAAGGCGCGCTTCAATCATTTGGCAGCGGCTTGCGGATGGAGTATCAACCGATCGTCAATCTGGCAAGCGGAGTGGTCACGGGACGGGAAGCGCTGGTCCGCTGGACACATCCCACTAGAGGCGAGTTGCCGCCCACGACCTTCGTTCCCATTGCAGAGCGAACGGGCCTGATCCTGCCGCTGGGGGAATGGGTACTCCGGCGCTCCTGCGCCGAGGCAGCGCGCTGGCGCGAGCCGGTGGTCGTTGCGGTGAACGTATCGCCTGTGCAGCTGCGGGAAGATTCGTTCGCGGATCTGGTTGCGTCCGTCATGGAGGAGTCGGGGTTGCCGCCGTCGCGCCTGAACATCGAGGTCACCGAAACCGTGCTCATGAGCGACGATGTCCCGACCCGGCGCAACGTGCAAAAACTTCGCGCCATGGGTATCGGGCTCGCGCTCGATGACTTTGGAACAGGCTTTTCCACGCTCTCGAATCTATGCCGTTTTTCGTTCGATACACTGAAGATCGACAGCTCGTTTGTGCGCGAATCCGTGCATCGACGGGAGTCGGCGGCGGTGGTTCGCGGGATCGTGGCGCTCGCCCACGAGCTGGGGATTCCCACCACGGCGGAAGGTATCGAAACGTATGAGCAACTGAGCTTTGTGCGGGCTTGTGGATGTACCAGCGCGCAGGGATTTTTTCTTGGCCGCTCGGAGCGAATCGAGAGTATTTCGCAACTCTGAAAGTCGGCTGGATGGGGGTGGAGGGTTGGTTGTCGGTTGATTGCCGCTGGCGGTTTGCCGGAAAAGCGAAGCTCACGTTCAAGCTTCTCTGCCAGCTTGGTCATCGATTAGTGGCGTGAGCGCATTCACTCCTCGCATTGCACATCCTCCCTTGGCACCACGATAATCACCGGGTACGTCCCGTGGTCGAGTTCCACGCGCGCGACCACGGCCATTGTCGCGCTATCGATGTCGTCGTACACGCTGACTTTTTCATGCCGAAGGCTTGTGATGCCCGTACACCCGGACGCGCGACCCTCGTCGGAAACCTGGCATTGGATCGGGTTGTCTGCAAGGAAGCGATATCTGTCTCTGTCGGGCATCGCAAGGTATTCGTGAATGCTCTGTGCCGATCCCCCCACGCCGGTGACATACCCAATGGCGCATTGCTGTTTGGGTGTGTCGCTGCCCTCGGATGTTTGGGCGTTCGCGGCCATGCTTGCGGTCGCGACGACCGCCGCAAGTGTCAATGCAAAGAGGTATCTCATGGAGCAAGTCGCGGTTGTCTGATCGGAGTGCTCGATTGTAATGGCACCTTGCCCGAAGGGTTGAAAGCGAAGAACGGCTGCTCCTGCCAGATTCGCTGCGCTGGTCAGATCAGGTTTCACAGCCACGAAAGACGAACAAAAAAATTTGCCCACACTCGCTCGTTTACGATAACTTATGCTCACTTATGATCGATTTAGAGCAAACGAATAAATCCGGACAGAGACCGACAACATGCAAAGAAGCAGGCGTGACGCCGTAGACGGGTTGCTTCCCGACGAACGCGCAAAGCTGATTCTCGACAGGCTACGAACGCACGGCCGCGTACTGGCGGCTGAACTCGCGCTCGAATTCAACACCTCCGAACACACGGTTCGCCGCCATCTGCGCGATCTGGCAGACGCGGGTCATTGCAAGCGTGTGTACGGCGGTGCGCTGCTGATCTCCCCCGCTGCACCGGCCGGGTCCACCCGTCTGCGCCAGGCGGCTGACCGCAAGGCCCAACTGGCCGTTGCGGCGGCATCCCTCGTCCGGCCGCGGCAGATCATCCTGCTCGATGCCGGGTCGACCAACGTCGCTATCGCGGCCGCGCTTCCGGACAACGCCGATCTCACGGTCGTGACGAACTCCCCCGATGCCTGTTCGCGTCTGCTCGATCGCGCGGGTTTCGATGTCATTCTGATTGGCGGCCGGATGAGCGCGCGTGGCGCGGGGTCGCTTGGGGCCACGGCCCTTTTGCAGGTACAGCAGATCAAGGCCGATCTGTGTTTCCTCGGCGCTTGCGCCATCGACCCGGACGAGGGCGTGGCTGCATTCGAGGCGGAGGAAGCCGAGCTTAAACGTGCGATGGTCAAATCGAGCGGTCAGGTCGCCATCGCGATCACGTCCGAGAAGCTGATGACAGCGGCGCCCTTTTTTGTGGTGTCGGCGTCCGGCATTGAGCATTTGATCGTGGAGGCGGATGTCTCCGCGCAGCGGCTAGGCGAGTTCGAAAAAATCTGCGGCAACGTGATCGTGGCTCACGCAGGGACCCGATCATGAGACCTGTCGCTGAACGCATTGCCACCACGGCGGTGTTTCTTGCTAACGGGCTGGGCATAGGCGCGTGGGCCGTCGAAGTCCCGCGGATCAAGGAAGCTTTATCGCTAAGTGATGCATCGCTCGGGATCGCGCTGTTCTGTTTTGCGTTGGGCGCGATTGTTGCCATGCCGCTTGCGGGCCGCCTCGCGCCGCGTTTCGGAAGTGGCCGCGTCACAGCATTCCTGGGCGTTGCATTTGTTATTGCGCTGCCCTTGCCCGCGCTGGCGCCGGACTTCGCTTTGTTATGCGTCGTGCTCTTTGTATTGGGCGCTGCGAATGGCGCACTGGATGTATCGATGAACGGACATGCCAGTGCGATCGAAGGCGAATGGCAGGCGCCGATCATGTCGTCGTTTCATGCGGCGTGGAGCATGGGCGGCCTGTTGGGGGCGGCAGCGGGCGCGGCGCTTCAGGCCAATGGTATCGGCACGATGGGTGGATTGCTGCTGCCTGATGTCGTTATCGGCGCGCTCATTTTGATCAGCGCTGTACTTGCGCTGCGGGATATTGGACCGAGGGGATTAGCGTCGGCTAGCGGCTTTACCTTGCCTAGCGCGGGCGTCATGAAACTCGCTGCCCTTGCCTTTCTCTGCATGCTGGTTGAAGGCGCGGTGGCGGACTGGAGCGCGGTGTTCCTGCGCTCGGCGCTCGACACGCAAGCAAGCGCAGCGGCGCTCGGCTATTCGTCGTTTGCGTTCGCGATGGCGGCATGCCGCGTGGTCGGAGATGTATCGGTTCGACGCTTGGGCGCGAGCGTCGTGGTCGCGTTTGGAGGGCTTATCGCAGCGCTGGGCTTGGCGTTGGTGCTGGGTTATCCGAACGTGGTCACCGCTTGCGTGGGGTTCGCGCTTGTGGGGATCGGTCTGGCTAACATCGTGCCTGTGATCTTTAGTGCCGCGGGCCGTTCAACGACAACGCCGGCTGTTGGTGTTTCCATGGCCGCTACGGCGGGTTATGCCGGCTTTCTGGTGGGACCGCCGGTGATCGGGCTCGGCGCAGGTTTACTGGGTTTGCGGCTCGCGTTGTGTGGGCTTTTGCTTGCCGCTTTGATCGTCTGTGTGGTGGGGGGGAAAGCCGTGAGCCGGGCTGGCGTCGAGCGGGTGGTTTAAACGCTAAGCGTTGGGCGTGGGACCTGCCGGTTGGTGGGTTTTGGGGTTAGTGGTCGAGGTCTATGCCGGGTTGGTCGGTTCCGGGGCTAGCGGTCGGGGTCTATGCCGGGTTGGTCGGTTCTGGGGCTAGCGGTCGGGGTCTATGCCGGGTTGCTGCTTTCGGCCGTGGCGGTCTGCCTGAGTCGGATTTTCTCTTTATCACTGTTAGCCACTGTGCGTGGCGGCACGTCATTTCTTTGTCCAAAGCGACAAAGAAACGAAGCAAAGAAAACGCTTTCAACCACGCTACCCTAAGAGACTGTTGCAGAATTAAGTTTGCATATTTTTTAGCCGGGTCCAGCAAGTTAAAGCGCACGCGAGCGTGAGGAAGGCTTCGTGTATGTGCGCATATTTCTCGTAGCGCATCTTCAGGCGGCGATAGGAGTGCAGCCAAGCGATCGTACGCTCGACAGGCCAACGTGTTTTGCCTAGACCACTGCCATGGGGTGAGCGCAGTTTCGCGAGTTCAGGAGTGATGCCGCGTTTGCGAAAGCGTCGCCGATGTGGCTCAGAGCTATAGCCTCGGTCGCCCTGAACAATTTTGGGCTTACGCAAGGGCCGTCCTGGCTTGCCTCGAATTGGCGGAATGGCTTCGACCAGTGGGTCAAGCTGAGTGACGTCATGGCGGTTTGCGCCCGTCAGGATGACGCCGAGCGGGATGCCTTGCGCATCGACGATGATATGGTGTTTGCTGCCGAGTTTGCGCCGGTCCGTGGGGTTTGGGCCTGTTTTTTTCCCGCGTACAACGCGCGAATGGAGGAGCTGTCGACCAGTACTCTGGCCATATCGAGTTGGCCCCGACGGCGCAGTTCCGCCAGCATCGTTTCGTGCATGCGTTGCCATACGCCCGCTTTATGCCACTGGTCCAGGCGCCTCCAGCAAGTGGAGCCCGACCCGCAGCCCATTTCCTGCGGCAGCAAATTCCACGCGAGGCCTGCGCGCAGCACGAACACGATGCCTGTGAGCACGGCGCGATCAGGTATTGGCTTGCGTCCTGCATACCGGCGATTGCGCGGCGCAGCTTTGGGCAGCAACGGTTCGATGAGTGCCCATAATTGGTCGTCTATAAGTTCCTTAGCCATGGCTTCCTGTCAGGGAAAACAAGACAGAAGTTAACACCAGAGCCAAAAAGTTAACAGCCCCTTTTTGTAATTTCGCAACAGTCTCTAAGTGTCCACAGCGTGCAGTTTCTATTCATAGGTGCCCCAGAAGCACGGTGCTCGCCAGAGCGGAGGATGTTTGAACCCCTCCTTCTCGCGAATCCTGACACGAACACGCTTCGCCCCCAACGCTCTCGGGCAAGCACCATTGCCAATGAATCCGCACGGCCTCACGCATTTTGGCTGCCGCACTCTTCCGCGTGTCAGCTACGTGGTCTGACCGTTATGTCGGTAGGTCGCAGCACCACGCGTGTTGCCGCTCCAGTTTTGGTGAGTCACCCGCGTGGTCCCCACAGTCATTTGCGTAAGTACGGCCTTACGCATCTTCGCGACCTCGTTTCCAGCAGGGTTGGCGATATGGTTCGAGGCGCGTACACATTTGCAGGGCGGTCGTCCGCGGATAGCGCGGGGTGCCCCTTGGGCAGGTTCAATCACTGGTGGCGAAGCGTGTGGGTATCCGTGTTCGGAGAAAGAGGGGTTCACACATCCGTGGCTCTGGCGAGCACCGTGCTTTTGGGGCACCTATGAATAGAAACTGCACGCTGTGGACACTTAGGGTAGCGTGGTTGAAAGCGCTTTCTTTGCTTCGTTTCTTTGTCGCTTTGGACAAAGAAATGACGTGCCGCCACGCACAGTGGCTAATAGTGGTAAAGAGAATATCCGACTCTCGCAGACCACCACGGCCGAAAGCACCAACCCGGCATAGACCCCGACCGCTAACCCCAGAACCGCCCACCCCAGCATAGCCCCCGCCCCCCCGGAAAACCTCCCGCCCCCTTCGCAAAACTCACTGCGGCATCAAATCCCCATCCGCCTGACGCTGAAGATCCTGCACCTTGGTCTGCAACGCACGCAATTCCGCTTGAGCCGCGTCCTGCTGCGCCCGCAACGTGATAATGGCTGCCTGCTGTTGCGCCTGACGATCAACGACCTGAGTTTGCTGCGCGCGCGCCACATCGACATCCGCTTGCAAGCGGCTCGCCCGGTTCTGCTGCAAAGCAATCAGCCGATCCGCGAAGGCGTTTTCAGCCTGCAACTTCTCGCGACGTATTTCCGAATCGGCAAGTTGGGCCGTGCTCTTCGCGAAGTCCGCATAAACCGCTTCGGCACGCGTATCGGTCTGCGTCTTGATCACGCGCCAAAACTTCTTTTGCTGGAACAGCGCGACGTAATACGTCATCTGGTCCGGATAGAACAACATGCTCGCGCCATAACTGCCGTTATAGGTCGTGCGCATCTCTATTACCTTGCCGTCACGGATCATCTGCTGCAACTCGGTAATGCTGCCGTTGCTGCCGTCGCTTCCATTACCCGGCGCCTGCGGTTCGTCAGCCGCGCCGTTGGTCAGCAAGCCACGCCGCGCGCTCGCATCGCCAAGCGCATTTTCCGATGCCGACGGCGAATCCTGCCGCGCAGGCGTTGCCGCTAATGCTGTTGTTGCGGCGCAAGCGGCCGTGCAGACCACCGCTCCTGCCCAGAGAACTACCCCGCGCTGCCATTTATTATTGGATTTCATGGAATTTCCGAGTTCTTTGAACAAAGCGAAACCGACCGGATTATGGCAGATAGAATGCGCCGATATTCATTGGCCACATCCAAAAACCGTGTTCTTTGAGTCGAAATCGAAGCAGCGGATAGTCCGTATACCCAGTGAACCAGTTGCGGCATGTGTCGAAGGCCGCGAGGTTAAGCAAAAGGCCCCGTCGTAACGCCCACCTTCACCTGAAAATATCGGCAACAAGGTTCGACACCGCCCGTATGCGCTCGCTGCCACGCAGCGCCGGATGCAGGACCATCCAGACATCCTGATCCAGCTCCCTGATATGCGGTTCGATGCAGACCAGATCACTGGTCGTATCACCCGCCAGTTGCGCGAGCACGCCCAGACCCGAGCCGCCCAGCACGCCGTCGAACACGCCCAGCACATAACTGCTGCGAAGGCTCGGCGCAGGTGCGCCCGGCAGCGTCTTGAGCCAGCGGGCCGCGGGATGGCCCCCCCGGCGCTCGTCATAACCGACGAAGGAAAGCTTGCTCCACTCCTTCTTCTTGATGGCCACCTTGTGACGCAGGTAATAGTCTCGCGATGCATATAAACCAAAGCGAACCTTGCCGATCCGGCGGACGTACAGGTCACCTTCGTCCGGACATTCCGACCAGATGGCAATGTCGGCTTCACGTCGGGCAAGGTTGTATGGCTGCTGCGAGGTCAGCACTTCAATGGCCAGTCCGGGAAACCTTTCCTGGAAGGAGCCGAGAAGCTTCATCAGGATGTAGGACATCCACTCGACCGCATTGATCCTGACCGTGCCTTCAAGACCGTGAGAACCCGTGACATCCCCGGCCCGTTCTATCTGATGCGCCAGGGCTTCCATCTGCTCGGCCCATGCAAGCACCCGCTGCCCGAACGCCGTGACTGCGCAGCCGGAAGGCACGCGGTCAATCAGGGGTTCACCCAATCTTCTTTCAAGCTCCGTCAAGCGGCGCGACAGCGTTGCCGCGCTAAGATCGCACGCCGCAGCGGCGGATCTCATGGTTCCTTCTCGGGCGATGGCAAGCAAAAGCCGCAAGTCGTCCCAGTCAACGTGTTCCATTTTTGAAACGCTCGCTTTCGATTTTAGACGTAGCATATCGCGAATCGCGAGGATAGCATTAGACCCGGATGGGCTGGATTGCCGCTTGATTTACGCCACGGCTCATGTATCGGGTTTGTACGTATTAGCGTTAAAGCGATCCGGCAACAAGCATGTCGTTCAAATTGATTTACTGACCAAACGACTCGACGGCTATTCCCTCAGTAGACCGAAGAGCGAACTAACTAACGGAGACTCTATGACCCGCAAAGCTAATCAAGCACGGCGCCGCTTACTCGCTGCAACCGCGGCGACCGCAGTAGCAGCCGCATTCTCGCTGTTGCCTGTCTCGTCGGCGTTCGCTCAAACGGCGAAAAAACCCGTTGTCGCCCTCGTGATGAAGTCACTCGCCAATGAGTTCTTCCTCACCATGGAAACGGGCGCCAAGGATTACCAGGCGCATAACGCGAGCAAGTTCACGCTCATCTCGAACGGCATCAAGGACGAAACCGATACCGCGAACCAGATTCGCATTGTCGAGCAGATGATTGTCTCGAAGGTCGACGCGCTCGTGATCGCCCCGGCTGATTCGAAAGCGCTCGTTCCGGTCATCAAGAAGGCCGTGGATGCAGGGATCATCGTGGTGAACATCGACAACCAGCTTGATCCTGATGTGCTCAAATCGAAGGACCTGAACGTGCCGTTCGTCGGCCCGGACAACGCGAAGGGCGCGAGGCTGGTCGGAGATTATCTGGCCAAGCGACTCAAGGCCGGCGATGAAGTCGGCATTATCGAAGGCGTGTCGACCACGACCAATGCGCAGCAACGCACGGCCGGTTTCAAGCAAGCGATGCAAGCAGGTGGCATGAAGGTTGTTGCGCTGCAATCCGGCGACTGGGAAATCGACAAGGGCAACGCGGTGGCATCGCAGATCCTGAACGCGAACCCGAACATCAAGGCGCTGCTGTGCGGCAACGACAACATGGCGCTCGGCGCGGTGGCTGCGGTGCGGGCGGCCGGCAAGGCGGGCAAGGTGCAGGTCGTCGGTTACGACAACATCAACGCCATCAAGCCGATGCTCGCCGACGGCCGGGTGCTTGCAACGGCCGATCAATACGCCGCGAAACAAGCGGTATTTGGTATCGACACGGCTTTGAAGGCGCTCTCCGCGCACCAGAAACAGTCGCAACTGTCGAGCGTGGTGGAAACGCCGGTCAACCTGATCACCAAGTAAGCCTGCTGGCCCCAAGCCAACCGGCATGCGTCATCGCGGTTAGCCGCGGTGGCGCATGCTGAACGAACGCTGCAAGCGGCGTAGAGTATCCCGACGCGCGCCCGGCTTTAGCTTCCAAGCTTCAAGTGTTCAAACGTGTAGTGCGCCCCAGCCATAAACGGCCGGGGCGAAACTCGCATTCCAGTACCCGCCCTAGCCTCTCATAAGCGATGCCAAGTCCAATAGTCCCTTCCGCCGACATAGCGCCGGTGCTGACCATTCACGGGATCGGCAAGACCTACGTCGAACCCGTGCTCGCGGACGTCTCGCTCCACCTGCGTCCCGGTGAAGTGCTCGCGCTGACAGGCGAAAACGGCGCCGGCAAGAGCACGCTCTCGAAGATCGTAGGCGGTCTTGTGATACCCACTACAGGTTCAATGCAGCTCGGTGGTATCTCATACGCGCCGGCAAGCCGCAGCGACGCCGAAGTACTCGGCGTACGCATGGTGATGCAGGAACTGAACTTGTTGCCCACGCTGTCGGTTGCTGAAAACCTCTTTCTGAATCGCCTGCCAAAACGAAAACACGGGCTGGGCTGGATCGACCGCACGACGCTGCGCGAAAACGCGCGGCAGGCGATGGCCCAGGTCGGGCTCGACGCTATTGACCCGGATACGCTCGTGGGTGAACTCGGCATCGGCCATCAACAGATGGTCGAGATCGCGCGCAACCTGATCGGCGATTGCCGCGTGCTGATCCTCGATGAACCCACCGCCATGCTCACGGCTCGCGAAGTCGACCTGCTGTTCGAGCAAGTCGCCCGCCTGAAGTCGCGCGGCGTGGCGCTGGTATATATCTCGCATCGGCTGGAAGAACTGGCGCGGATCGCCGAACGCGCGGCCGTGTTGCGCGACGGGCGGCTCGTGCACGTAGACACCATGCGCAATCTCACCAGCGACAAGCTCGTCACGCTGATGGTCGGACGCGATATTGGCGAACGTATCGACCTCGGCGAACGCCGGATCGGCGCGACGGCATTCAAGGTGCAAGGCATGACGCGCGGCAACGCCGTGCGCGACGTATCGTTTGAAGTAAAAGCCGGAGAGATCTTCGGCATCAGCGGGTTGATCGGCGCAGGCCGGACCGAACTCATGCGGCTGATTTACGGCGCGGATCGGGCGGATAGCGGCAGCATCTCGATCGCGCACCAGGGTGCGGCGCTCAAGACCGTCAGCATCAAGTCACCCTCCGATGCAGTGCGCCAGGGTATTGCGCTCATCACCGAAGACCGCAAGGGCGAAGGCTTGTTACTGCCCCAGCCGATTGCCGCGAACATTTCGCTGGGCAATATTGGCGCGGTATCGACGCACGGTTTTATCGATACCCGCCGCGAGACCGAACTCGCGCAGAAACAGATCGACGCCATGCGGATTCGCACGTCGAGCGCTGCGCAACCGGTGTCCGAACTCTCGGGCGGCAATCAGCAGAAGGTGGTGATCGGCCGCTGGCTCGCGCGCGATTGCACGGTTCTGCTCTTCGACGAACCCACGCGCGGCATCGACGTCGGCGCCAAGTTCGACATCTATGCACTGATGGGCGCCCAGGCGCGCGAAGGCCGCGCGCTGGTGGTCGTGTCCAGCGACCTGCGCGAGCTGATGCTGATCTGCGACCGGATCGGCGTGATGTCGGCGGGACGCATGACCGGCATCTTCGAACGCGATAACTGGTCGCAGGACGCGTTGCTGGCCGCAGCGTTCGCGGGTTATGCAGCCCGCGATAAAATCCTCAGCGAATCTATTGAACCGGGCGCCGAGACGCCGGACTTCCCTATCACGGAGCACCAGTCATGACTGTACAAACAACTACGCCGAAATCGCAGACGGAGCCGCCCAAAAGCGCGAAGCCGATCGGCACGCGGCTGGGGTTCTCGAACTACCTGGGCCTGATGGGCGCGCTCATCGCGATGATCGCGCTCTTCTCCGTGCTGAGCTCGCACTTCCTGAGCTACGACACCTTCAGCACCATCGCGAATCAGATTCCCGATCTGGTCGTGATGTCGGTGGGCATGACGTTCGTGCTGATTATTGCGGGTATCGATCTGTCGGTGGGGTCGGTGCTGGCATTGGGTGCGGCCGTGACCAGCGTCGCGGCATTGCAATGGCACTGGGGGGCGCTGCCGGCCGCATTGCTCGGCATGGCCGGTGCGGCGCTCACCGGCTGCGTGACCGGGGCCGTGACGGTGGGTTGGCGCATCCCTTCGTTCATCGTTTCGCTAGGTGTGCTGGAAGCGGCACGCGGTCTTGCCTACCAGATGACGAACTCGCGCACGGCGTACATTGGCGACGCCTTCGACTTTCTCTCGAACCCCATCGCGTTCGGTATCTCTCCTTCATTCCTGATTGCTATCGCCGTGATGGTCGTGGCGCAACTCGTGCTCACTCGAACGGTTTTTGGCCGCTATCTGGTCGGCATCGGCACCAATGAGGAGGCCGTGCGGCTGGCAGGGGTCAACCCACGGCCGTACAAGGTCATCGTATTTGCGCTAATGGGTCTGCTCTCGGGTCTGGCAGCCCTGTTCCAGATCTCCCGGCTTGAAGCGGCCGACCCCAACGCGGGTTCGGGGATCGAACTGCAGGTGATTGCAGCGGTTGTGATCGGCGGCACGAGCCTGATGGGTGGACGCGGCTCTGTTATCAGCACGTTCTTCGGTGTCCTGATCATTTCGGTGCTTGCAGCAGGTCTCGCACAGATCGGCGCGAACGAGCCGACCAAGCGGATCATCACCGGTGCGGTGATTGTGGTGGCGGTCGTGCTGGATACGTACCGCAGCAAACGGCGCATCATGTAAGCGCTGGCCGAACCCGGTCCCGAGCGCTCGTGCAGCCGCGCTTTGGATAGTTGATTCGCGCTAAATAGGCGCGAATCACGGGTGGCTCAAGAAAACGTGTCCCTATTATCGCCGACGTCCGTGGCACCCAGTTTGGGCTTAGCGCATTCATTTAAGGTGCTTAACAAAAGCTCAACCCCGGTGATCGAGCCGTTCGCCAGCAGGAGAAATTGAAATGTCCAAAGAAACCAAGCAAGGCTCTGTCCTCATCATGGGGAGTATCAATACCGATCTGGTCGCGCGCTCGCCGCACCTGCCGCGTCCGGGCGAAACGATCAGCGGCCACGAGTTCTCGCAGATATCCGGCGGCAAGGGCGCCAATCAGGCGGTTGCGGCTGCGCGTATCGGCGGCCGGGTGGCCATGGCCGGATGCGTGGGCGGCGACGCCAACGGCACATTGCGGCTGGCAGATCTGGAAGCGGAAGGGATCGATTGCAGCGCGGTCGAAACCGACCCGTCAGTGCCGACCGGCGTGGCGATCGTCACCGTCGCGGACGACGGCCAAAACACGATCGTGGTGGTACCGGGCAGCAACGGCCAGGTGACCCCGGAGATGGTCAAGCGCCATGAGGCGGTGATCAAAGCCGCCGACGTAGTGGTGTGTCAGCTAGAGACCCCGTGGGATGCCGTCTATGCCACGCTTGTCACCGCTCGGAGATTCGGCAAGCTGACCGTATTAAATCCAGCGCCGGCTACCGGTCCGCTGCCACCCGAGTGGCTGCCGTTAGTCGACTATCTGGTTCCGAACGAAGTCGAAGCAGCGATCCTTGCCGGATTACCAGTCGAATCGCAAAGCGGTGCGCGCAGGGCGGCGAAAGAACTTCAGCGAGCGGGAGCGCGTAACGTCATCGTGACGCTTGGATCGCAAGGCGCCTATCTGTTGCCCGAAGCAGGAGAAGGCACGCACTACCCCGCGCCCAAGGTGAGCGCAGTGGACACGACGGCTGCGGGCGATACCTTCATCGGCGTCTTCGCAGCGCAGTTGGCTGCACGCCAACCCATTGAAGCTGCGATCAGCCTAGCCCAGCGAGCCGCCGCCATTTCTGTTACGCGCGCCGGCGCACAACCCTCCATCCCGACTCGCCAGGAAGTTGACAGCGCGCCCTAGCCCTCTCTGTTCCGGGACTCCGCAAGCGTCCCGGTTAATCGTTACCCGAGCGCGGGGTGCCGTGCCCCTTGGGCAGGTTCAATCACTGGTGGCGAAGCGTGTGGGTATCCGTGTTCGGAGAAGGAGGGGTTCACACATCCTCCGCTCTGGCGAGCACCGTGCTTTTGGGGCACCTATGAATCAAAACTGCACGCTGTGGACACTTAGGGTAGCGTGGTTGAAAGCGCTTTCTTTGCTTCGTTTCTTTGTCGCTTTGGACAAAGAAATGACGTGCCGCCACGCACAGTGGCTAATAGTGATAAAGAGAAAATCCGACTCTCGCAGACCACTGACACTGAAAGCAGCAACCCGGCACTGACCCTTGACCACTAACCCCAAGTCCGAGTACGAACGAAAACCAATTCACGAAAACTTCCAACCCACCCAGCGTTAGTCACCGGACCAAGGCGACGGCGATCCGACACCTAATGCGCGTGCTCAGGTTGCCGGATCGCACGCGGTGAACGCGAGGTCTTGTAGGCTTTGCGCAGATACGAGCACAAGGGCTTTTCGATAAACAGGAAGCTGAATATTGACGCCGCCGTTAGCAGGAGCAAAAATCCAAAAAACGGCGCGGGGGCGGTGGCGACGCTCGGGAACAGCATCTTGGCATACCTGAAAAGCGGCACATGCAGGATGTAGAACGCGAAACTCGCCTCCCCAAGCAGGACCATGGGCTTGCTCCCAAGCCAGCCGCTAAGCAGCCCTTTAGAGCGTGCCAGGCAATAGAGAAGCACGATAAAAGCTGGGAACAACAACGCCTTGGCCAGCACATGATTTGCCAGCACAATGACCGCAACTGCTGCAGCCAAAGCCGCGAAAGCCGCCACATCGAAGACAAATGCTTTAGCCGTGCCCTGGCTTAGATAAAGACGCGCCATGCATATCCCGGCGATAAACTCGCCTATCCGAAGCACCGGCGTAAAGTTGACCAGTTCTCGCATCCAGTACGCCTGTCCCAATGACGATGGCAGGTACGAAAGCGTTAACGTAGGAATAACGGAAAATAACCAGCACGCCCCGATCAAGCTCAACAGCACACCAACGCTGCGATTTTTCAGGAAAGCAAACAGGAAGGGAAACGACGCGTAGAAGACCGCTTCCGCGGAGAGCGACCATCCGGGGGTATTCCAGGCGTTCGCGGTGGCCGGCGTCCAGGCTTGCAACAGCGCCAGGGAAATCACCCCGTAAAACGCAAGCCGCGCATATAGACCGGCCGAGTGTCCGTGCAAGGCGGCAAGGTTCGAATAGACCAGCGGTGCGAATACGATCCAGCCCAGCAAATAGATCGGGTAGATTTTTGCAAACCGGGAAAAATAGAACTGTCGTACGGCAGGCGCCTCTGCCCCGCTCATTTCCGGATGAGTGTAAGTGAGGATAAACCCCGAAAGAATGAAGAACAATTCGACGGGGTCGCCCGAATTTTCATAGAAATAAAATGGCGAAATCCCTAACGATGCGGCGACATCCGGCGAAAGGTGATAGAGCGCAACGCTCAACGCTGCCAGGAAGCGAACGCCGGTTAATGCGGGAATGACTGGCCTTCTTGCAACTATTGTCATCGTTCATTGGGTTCGCCGCGTGCCCCAGCCCGCCTGGCGATCTTATGGTGCACGTTAAAAAAATGGAAAATTAATGCGGAATGGCGGATTTTCGGGAAAATAAAGCGTTCTTGTGGATAGCGGGTGTTGCGTCGGAGCATCGCGACTAGCGTTCATGCGCAGAGGACCCGTGATTAAACCAGAACGGAACTATGCCCGGCAGATACGCTTGATCGGCAGTGGTGCGTCCCGCCTCGGGGCACCGGCCCGTTCGAGCACATGCAGCGTGTGTTCGCCGAACATGGGCTACCCATGCCGGAGATCGCGGCCGAAACGCGCTCCATCACAGTTCTTAAGAGTCTTGTCACGCGCGCGGGGTTTTTGAGCTGGATGGCCGCGCTGATGTACGACACCGAAAGCGCAGCCGGCGTGTTCGATACCCTGCCCATTCCAGGGCTCGTCGCGCGTCGCACGCTAACGGCTTTCCGACGCCGCCAGGGCATTCTTCCCCGCCCCGCGGTCATGCTGCTGGACTGTTACGGTAGTTGACCGCGACCGCAGCATGAGCGCTCCAATCGCGCCGGACACCACCGATTTGTTCGTGTGCCCCGGTGCCCCGCCGCTTGATAAAATCTCTACGCGGTTTCTCCAATAACGGCAGCAACATCATCTTGGGGAGTGACGAATCATCATGGATCAGATTCTCGCTATTCGACCTTTCGTACCCGCGAAAGACTTCGACGCTTCGAAGCGTTTCTACCGGGCACTAGGTTTCACGCTGACCCACGAGGACGAAAGCATTGCGATATTAAAGCTGGGGAATTTCAGCTTCATTCTTCAGAATTTCTACGCAAAGGAATTCGCCGAGAACTGCATGATTCAACTTCTCGTCCGGGATGTGGATTCGTGGTGGCAAAAGACAAAACCCGGCGAGCTGACCAAGCAGTTTTCTATCGCCGCCCCTCGCGAGCCAGCGCTGCAAAGCTGGGGCATGAAAGTAGGGTTCATCTTCGATCCTTCCGGCGTGCTTTGGCACGTGGCTGAGGTACCGTTCTGAACCCGCAGGCTTTTGTTCTCCGCCAATATACGTAGTCAATACCCTTCACCGTCTGCTCGATCTTCAAACCGGGCGACTCAAGCGGTATGAGCGCTTGCGACTGTGCGGTGTCTTCCAATTGCGCGAAGAGCGTTTGAAAAGCGAGTTCGTGCAAGGATGGCATGTGTATTCCAAGTTATCACCTTTAATATTATTGCAGGTGATAACTTGCCGCCTGTCACGATCTGAGGTTCCCTCGATATTTCGTCTTCCAGTAGGTGGAACTTATGCAGCTTGCTCGCCCTGATTTTGTTCACTGATCCAGCGGTCGAGATACTGGATTGGTGACCTGTAGCCGAGCGTTGAATGCTGCCGTTTGCGGTTATAAAAGACTTCAATATAGTCGAAGCTCGCCGCCTTCATTTCGGCGTGTGTGGCGTAACGCACGCCATGATACCGCTCGTTTTTAAAGCTGTTAAACCAGCTTTCAGTGGGGGCGTTGTCCCAGCAGTTGCCCTTGCGACTCATCGAGCAGGTCATGCCATATTCTTTGAGCTTGTCTTGGAACGCGTGGCTGGCATATTGGCTGCCCCGATCCGAGTGATGCATGACGCCCTCGGCCGGCCGGCGGCGAAACCAGGCCATCGCCAACGCGTCCGTCGCAATGTCTGCCGTCATGCGCGGCTTGAGCGACCAGCCAATTACCTCGCGGTTGAACAGGTCCAAAACGACAGCCAAATACAGCCAGCCCTCGTCGGTCCAAAGGTACGTGATGTCCGATGTCCAGACCTGGTTCGGCGCTGCCGGAGTGAAGTTGCGATCGAGCAGGTTCTCAGCCACCGGCAAGCCGTGCTTTGAGTCCGTGGTGACCTTGTAGCGCCGCTTGTGACGAGCATGGATGCCATTCTCACGCATGAGCCTTTCGACTCGCTGCTTGCCGGCGCTGAAGCCTCGCAGGCGCAATTCACGCATCATGCGCGGACTGCCGTAAGCGCCCTTGAGTTCGGCATGGATGGCGCCAATCAAGGCCAGCATTTGATCATCGGTCAACCGCTTGCGATCAGGCGTGCCACCGCGCTTCCACGCTCTGTAGCCACTGATGCTAACGTCGAGCACCACGCACATTTCAAGCAGCGCGAACGCCTTGATATGCGTGCCAATCCAGGCGTACTTCACAGAACATCCCGCGCGAAGTACGCCGCTGCTTTTTTTATGATCTCGTTCTCCCGCTTCAAGCGAGCGACCTCGGAGCGCAGGTGGGACAGCTCCATTGCTTCCGGCGTGACGACCTTGCTGCCAGCCCCCGTCAGCTTGCCCGCCACAGCGGCCTTAATCCAGTTGCGCAGACTCTGGCTGCTCAAGCCGAGCTCCTTCGCCGCTTCCGTGATCGTCTGTCCATCGCTCACGCGTTTGACAGCAAGTTCCTTGAACTCTGCCGTGTACGCCTTTTTCGGTATCTTCTTCATTTCTAGTCTTTCCAAAGTAACGTCAATTTTACGTCACCTGTGGAAGGCTAAATTTCGGGGGAAGCTCAATCGCATGAATTGTTTGACGCTTGCCGTGCTAACGAGCACACGCCACTCGCGTAGAGATCAAATTTTCCCGCATCGACCAAAGCACGATCTTAGTCCACGACAACAGGATCGATCTCCGTAGCAGTGAGCCCATATCGCTCCATCTTGCTTCGGTGATCCGGCGACCCGAGATACTGGCGCAACTGAATATCGAATTCATTGCGCAGATCCACGTTAGCCTTAGCGAATGAGAACGCGCCTTTGGGGGGCGCGTACGGCGTTGCCGCCGTGAGATCGTGCGAGACGGCAGACAAGGCCGCATTCCCGATACGTTGCAAAAGCGTGCGGTTTCCGAGCGCCGTGCTCGCGTATGCGTCAATGCGGCCCTCCAGCAACGCGTCGATCGCCTCTTGCTGGTGCTCGTACTGGTTTATCCGCGATTCGGGTACGCCAGCGCGCCTGGCCGCGTCGTGTTGTACCTGACCGGTGATCACACCCAGCAGCGCGTCGTCGATCCGCGCCAGTCCCTCGTAGCTCGTCAGATGCTTTGGGTTTCCGGCGCTAACCAGGAACCCGTCGTACAAGGCCCAGACAGGTACGCTGAACGCAACAAGCTCGGCTCTCTCCGCTGTCACGAATAAAGGAACATTGATATCCCAATGCCCCGCCGCGACGCCGAGTAGCAGTTCCGAAAATGTCGTTAGCCTGCACTCGACCGAACGCACGCCAATGGTCCGCAAAATCTCTTCGGCAAGTTCGACATCCGAACCGGATGCCGACCCGCTCTGGTTGCTCATACCGAAAGGCGGCTCGTCGATGTACGCCAGGACGACTTTCTCGCGCCACTTTCGATTCAATTGCGTCGTGCCTGTCATGAACAATATCCTCTCGAACAACATGGACACCGGAAGATATCATTGTCGCATCCGACCGCGTTGCGCTATGCGTTTAGCCATCGAATCGATAAAGCACGCTATCTACACGAAAGCGCACGTCCTCTGCCAGACTGTTGCTCACGAGCAGATAGCGCTGGCCTTCCGCCATGAAGGCCGGCTCAAAATTGGTAAGCAGCGGAAACAGCTCGTAAGCACTGCGGGAAACCGTGCACTCCTTCTCACATCGCACGCCCAAACCCGGTGCGATGATTCGACACGCAATACGCTTTGCCGCGCATCGATCACCCGCAAGCCCGGGGTTTCGATGCGTGGTGTCGAATAGAAGCTCGGATCAATGCGCTACGCGAGGCTTATCATGACCCATCACGGCAATCCAGAACTTGCTGGCTTCTCAAACCGGCTTCATCTGCCTAAAACGGCCCAATGCGTTCAATGGCCTTCAGCGATGCTGCAAAGGGTTAGGTTAGCGGAACAAACCGCACGCATGGCATTCGACCTGCGTGCGTTGGCGATCAACTGAGCCATGAAACCCTACCTGTTTGCTTGCACGCTTGCGCTAGCTACCGGGGTGCTGTCGCTCACTCCGTTCGTCACCGTTCACGCGGACCCGGTCGCGCGCGATGCGAGCGGCTCCAGGAGCAAAGCCACTGATCAGAAAAGGCACTCTCAAGATACGCCGTTCGAGTTTCGTGGAATCCCTCTCGGCATAACCCTCGACGAGTTCCAGGCAGGCGCGACCGTAAGAGCGACCCCGATCGACAGCGTGCCGGTGTGCGAGACCGATGTGATCGCCGGCTCCCTCGGCATGGACCTGAAGACGCGCGAAAGCCTGACGGTTGCCTGCCGCTGGGCGCATCAACGCGCCAATGGCTGGGCGATATCGCGCGCAGTGGTCGACGGTGCGCCGGCGCAGGACCACACGCTGCGCTTCGCACGAGTCAACGGACAAACCACCTTCAGGTTGTATGAGATGTCATTCGTCATAGACGAAGGCACCGCGGCCGATCTGCGCCACGCTCTTGCGGACCGCTATGGCGCGCCGCGGGCTGGCGCTCATACATCTGGATCCACATCGGCAAGCAGTGCGCTGCCGGTCTACGAATGGGAAAACGCAGTGAGCTCGATCACTTTGCGTTTCTTGCCGGCTACGCGTAACGCCACGCTCGTTTATCTGCTGAAAGCGCCCGACGCCTGGGTGAAGTCTGTTGTGCAGCAATGGAAGACCAGCAGCGTCGATGCGAGCTGACGCAAGTTGGTAAGTACTACTCCGTGCAAGCTACACGACTTTTCGAGCGCCACGGAAAGGTTGAGAAAGGACTTGCAGGAGCGCTCTGTTGCTTGTCGTTTCACCGCTTGCTGAAGTGCGCGACCATGGAATTGCGGCCGGACGATCCATTGCTTTCCACGAGTCGGATCGCGACAGCGCCCTGTTCATCCTCGGAAATAAATCATGCAAGTCAGCAGGGATATCAGTTGTTGTTATCGCGGTCATTTCATCGTCAAGAGCGTGTCTGGTCGAGTCAGCCTTACTACAAGCATGCGAGGTTCACACGAATTGCACCTGCTCGCTACCCGCTGAAGAACGTAAACAGGAGTGACGGCGTCATGGTTAGCTCGATCGAATGCAGGACCGAAGGATACGGTTCGATCATTGTCGAACCCGTCATTCGTCTCGGCATGACGGACGTCACCAGACCAATGGAACGCCTCGCCAGCCGGATTAAAAGATCTCTGCGCAATGCATCGCTCATCTGCGCCGCGCTCAGCCCATCCTTGTTATCCGGCTGCGCATTGACCGTGATATCCGCCGTCGATGCAGCCGGGTCAGTCGTACAAGCCGGCTTGAGCATTGCGTCGAACCACTCGTCACCCACCGTCATCAATGGTGATCAGGCGTCTCTTCATGCCGTGTGCATCGAGTGGAATTCCATGGTCCCCGTTGGCGACTTTGTCCCGGCATTGCAATACGCGTTGCATAAACGCGGGGTGGAGTCGACCGTGTATGCGCCAGGGACTTCCCCGCCAAGTTGCGAAGCGACACTCGTATACAGCGCGGCCACGGATTGGGGGCATCGGACATTCACCGACGGATACACCCAGTACCTTTCCGCCATCAACCTCACGTTGATCCAACGCGGAAAGATCGTGATCGCCGCCAGCTACGCCACGAGCGGCGCCAAGCTCGACCGCTTCGCGAGCACGGCGACCAAGGTCACGGCGCTCATCGACAAGATGGTGGTTGCAACGTCGGATTGATTAGAGCATGAAGCGCCAATGCGGCTAGAAAGGCTGCGGCATCATCACTGATCCGATCACACACGAACCCGGGACTCGCAGACTCTATAGCGCGGCTCAGGTAGCCTGCTCAGGCGGCCTGCCCGCAGGATGCTTCGTGCTGAGCAGGTTTCACATCAGCGCAGCCCGATAGAGTCACATTCAACTCCTCCATGGCCTCGGGCTGTATGGTGTTGCATTCACCTGCAGCTTCGTCTTCGGTGATGCGCGAAACAGCCTTGGCGCTCCTGCCCGCCCGCGACGGCGGCTGGCAACTGCCACACATCGCGCTGTGAGCCGCGTCTTGCTTGCGCGTGACGAACTTGGCCGTGCAGGTGCAGCATCGGGTCAACTGCAGGATGCCGGCGTCGAAGAAACGCACGAGCGTCCAGGCGCGCGTGAAGCTCAACATGATGTAGCTGTCGTGACGCTCGCAATGCTCGAGATAAAGCTTATAGCCCTTCGTCAATGCATCGAAATGCGAACAGCCCGCGAGATCCGTCAGGAATCTATAGATGTTATAGAAAAGCGATGCGTGAATATTCGGTGCCCATGTCAGGAACCAGTCAACCGAGAACGGCAACATGCCCTTGGGCGGAGACACGCCCCTCACTTCCTGATAAAGGCGAATCATGCGGTCACGAGAGAGGTTGACTTCGCTTTCCAGTACTTGAATACGTGCACCGAGTTCGATCAAGATGGCGGCCCGCATCACGTCCTGAGCGTCTTCAGTAATACTTTTCTTCGCCATTGGCGTAATCCTCTTCTTATACAAACTGATCGGCTGCTGTATCGGCCAGCGTTGTGGCCCTGCACCCAAGGATTCAAGCCCGGGAACCGCGCACTCGCAAGAACGCTTCGGCACTTCGAGTCGGCGCTTTAGCCGGATTGTGCGTAATCAGGGTACCGGCGAGATCGACTATCCGATCCTCAGGCACCCTAAGTCCCAGGAGGAAAAACATAAGCAGAACCCCGGACATAAAACCTACTGCACCGCCGATTAGCAACATGCTCCCTCCGTGGATTTTACCGAGCTCAAAAAATGCCGTCGATGAATTGATCACTTGATCATCTGACGAAAACGTTAGGAGACCCGTTGCATTGTATTGGTAACGACCTTCCCTGAATCGAATGATCCTCCTTTCCTCTCAAGTAAATTTCTTGGAAAAGACAAGTCTTTTCCCTAAGGCTTACGGAATATTTCCTTTAATTTCCTGCCATTTTTGATATGCATGCGATTACTTTCAATTCTTTAATAAACGCGGCGAAATTATTTATAAGATTCAGGAAGGACTTGGCGAACGTGCATGTTGCTCGGCGTTTCAGCGCTAGCGAAAGTGCGCAATCATGAACCTGCAAATTGACGAAGCAATGTGCGGGAGTGGCTGGATCGCAACCATCCCTCGCATTCCTCTTCGTTCATGGATGCAAGAGGATATAAGGCTGCAGAAGATCACTTAGCAGGATCGTGCAGTCTGCTTTCTTCGCAGGATCGATCCTGGACAGGGTCGGCAGCCGGCGTGGAAACTGACATTAATGCAGATGCGATGAAGGTCGCTGGAGCAGTGCATGGCGCCCGTACACCGTGCTTTGCCACTTGCGCCCGTGAGAACGATCGGCAGTGTTGCCAAGTTTGTCACCTGTCGACGGTGAAGTTGCGTTGGCATCTTTTACTCGACTTCCGCTTAAGCGAAGTCCTACTCGATAATCATGAAACAACTTACCCAAACTCTGCTTCTCGCAAGCGTCCTGGCAACCGGTGCCGGCAGTGCATTCGCTCAAAGCACTTTGCCGTCCAACCTGGATGGCGGCCGCGTTGGCCGCGAAGGGTTCGGATCGAGCTTTGCGGTGGTCAATGATCTACAGCATTTGCAAAGGCTATATGACCTGAACGGCCGGGAAAGCGAGATGAGGGATATCTACCACGACGTCCTGCTAAAGACGCAGGTCCCGGCGATCCGCCAATATGTCTACGAAGCACTGGCGCGCAATCTGCTCCGCCCGACCAACGTGGACCAGGCGATTACGACCATTCGCACGAGCCTGGATGAAGATCTGAGCACGCTGGCAAAACATCCGCCCGCTCCGTGAAGGGCGCGCCCGCCAAGCGGGCGCTGAAGCGGATGCTATTCTCGGACGTATCGAATCGGGGGAAAGGTCACCGGCGGTCTTGCGTTTCGTCCGAAATAATTCCGGAGAAAGCAGCGGCTCAAAAGCGCTCAGCAATGATGCCGGGGCACCCGGCACCAGCAACGTGGCCCCAGCCCCGACCGCTACCCTCGCGGGATCAGAACGTCAGCACGCTAAGAAACATTCGCTGCAGCCAGCCTACCGTAGTTGCGTCGGCGAGCATGCCGACACCTGCCTGTTCAATACGCGCGTTGGCAACTTTGCTTGACGATATGTAGTTTCCAGCCTCGATGTCCTTAGGATTCACTATGCCCGACAACCGCAGGCGATCGCGGTTCTGGTTCATCGCAATGATCTTGTCCCCTGCAACCACAAGATTCCCGGTCGGCAGCGTGGCGATAACTGACACTGCCAGCGTCCCGGTCATCCCGGTCGTATTCGACACAGCCCCCTGCCCTTTGAAAGTCGTGCTCGCGGACCCTATGTTAAACAGCTTGGCCAGTCGCGCCGCTGCGCCGCTAGACTGATCGGCAGCTTGCGCGCTAATGTCGCTCGAACGGTCCGCTGATGCATCGCCGCTGTTATTAGCCGAGTAGGACTCCGAGAGGCGAATCGTCAATACGTCGCCCACGTGTTGCGCGCGAGGCGTTTCGTATAGGGCCAGCGTGTTGCCGCCCTGGAAGATCGCGCCCCCCGTTTCAATATTCAACGGACTTGAGACTACGACTGGCGCGAACGTCGGCATATCGACGATAGAATTCGAGCCGCCTGAACATCCAGCTAACGACGCCATACCGCTAGCCAGAATCACAAACTTTAACGAGTTCATTTTTTAATGGTTCGCGAGATCAAGGTTCTTGGCCATGCGTGGCACGATGAAATAGTGGCCCGCGTCTGGATTGCTGACTTGCCGCTAAGCCCTAAGCCGTGCTCACCCGCTCGTCATGTGGAGCGGCGAGCCGGTCATTGTCAATCGATTGCGTCGGCGCATGTGTCAAACGGCGCGGCGGCGGCATGACCCACGGCCGGCACGATCTTAAGCGTGGCCGACACCAGGCGGCACGGCAGTGCGGCCACCGCGCAACCCTCCATTGGCAATATGACCACGCTCGCCATCATGCATGCCACCAGCCGCACGCAACGTTTGTAAGACTGCAAATTGAACATAAATAAGACCGCTACCCTTTCAGACGCTGGTGTTAATGCGTGTGCCAACCGAGCCGGTCGACGGTAGCGCTGGGGAAGTCGCTGGCTCAATCGGCAGCGATAGCGAATCGGTCTTAGCGCTCTTGCCGGCCGCGCTACCTGAGTTACCGCCAGTCGGGCGCATGGGTGTCGGCGCAATACGTTCTGCAGGGCTACGGCTGTTAACATTCATGATCAGGCTCGCTTTCAATAAAGATGAAGGGATCGAGGCAGCGTCAAGGTAGCCTCAAGGCGGACTTGAACGCATACTTGAACGCACGCCAGGTCGCTAGAACTCTCTTTCGACATCGAATGATCGCGCTTAACGGCTAGCGTTGATTAATGAAAGATCACCGCTTTTTCTAGACTCCTTACCAGCACTTACCATACGGTCTCAACCACAATTAATACGCGCTGCCGACCTGCGCTGCCAATGATCATTCGGCACCGGCAAACCTATATCTTCACGTCGACTACCAGTCCGATCGGATTCCATCTAACGCCCTTGGTCTCTTCGCCCAAACCATCCAGAACATCCGCTAACGGCACCTCCTCCGCATTAACGTCAGGTGCCACATAGGATTGCCATGCGTTGTTGAGCGTGCTGACAGCGCCAGCAATCGTGGTGCTATCGTTCGCACTATCATCACTGCCGGCCGTGGACCCAACGGGGTCGTCAAGCTGCCAGTCCCAGGTGTCGGCTGCGGCATCCTGGTCCACGGAGGTCGCCCGGACAGTCTTCGCAAGCTCTTCTATGGAAGAGCCGAGATCGACATAGGCCGACGTGACCTGGTCCGTTAGCGCAGCATCACCCTCTTGCTGATCGGACGCATTGAGCGCGTGCTGCAAGACAAGCGCCTGATACAGCGCCACCAGGAATTGCTTGCCTGCGCTTTTGTCCGCCTCCCCGCGCGCCTGGGATTCGGCGGTAGTGCCCGAGTTGCCCGAAAAGGAATCAGTGTCCGTAGAGCCATTACTGGCCGACGCAAACCCGCTCGGGTCGATCCCCATGCGTTGCAGCGTAAGTTTCAGCGCCGCCATCAGGGCATCGCCGCTTCCTGACGATGTCGCCGACGGCGGCCGCTCGGGAAGCGCGCTGCTGGTCACATTGGACGACGGCTTGGCCGTGCTGTTGGGAAAATCCGAAGATGAAATTGACATGCTGGAATCGAGTGCCATGGTGTCTCCCGGTTGGTTGTTCAGTGATGCCGAATCGGCTGCGTAGAGGGGGGTGGCAGTGCTTCCCGGATCAGGTTCGCAGTGCTGCATATGCTTGAGTGGCGAGTGTACGAATTCATTCTCCCAGACGTCATATCGACCTGGCATGCAGGAATCTGTAGTGTTGGAAAGTCTGAGTAAGAAGCTGGAGCCAGCGAGATATCCGGCAGTCTTATGGACTAAGCGCTACCGGCACGACAATGAAATATTCGGTGATAAATGCGTTGCTTTCAGTTTAGGAATCAGCTTGTAAACAGTGTATTTTTTGGACGTTGAATGCAAAGAATTCGACCAGGTTATCCGCCAATTCATGGCTCATTTTCCTAGGCAAATAACGTCCTTTAGAAAATTCCCTTACCGGTTATTTCGAAACCTAAGGTTGTTCGAATCGCTGACGTTATCACTAAGTATTGAACGTACTTGGAGGATGAAATGAATTTTTCCACGACCGGCGAGATTGCTTGCAAAGTGCGCATCAACCCCATCATGCTGGTTAGCGGTCAAGGTGTATCAAGCCGTGCAATTCGATATCGGGGCAAACACACGCTGCGTGCCTTGCTGGGATTCCTGGATAGTCAGCGCGAGGTTCGCGCGCTGGTCTTCAGCCACACATCCGACGGGGAAATGTTATGGGTCGACATCCAGACCGGGGAGTCAAGAAGCTTTGAGGAGTGGCGATTCGAAGCGGCATGATCGACGTATCATGAGCGACGTATCAAGAGGCCGGCGTCCCCGCGATCATCGGGGCGCAGCATTCAGGTAATAAACACGATCCGATCTCCCACCGTCGAACCGCATTCCACGAAATACGCAATGCGGGCAGCCCTTACGTCAAGAAGAACGCGGTCGATACCTTCAACACCGGGACTTTCATGCAAATGCGTCTTAACAATGACTCTCGAGCTCGGCTTGGCTAACGCGTCAAGCCGGATTTCAACGAGATACTTTATGGCGTCTCGTTGGTTCATAAAATACAGAATCATTAACAACGTGTCCTTACCGCAGTTAAAGCGACGCTAATCAACACTACGTTCCATCGGGTCCGAAAGTGGCACGAAACACGAGAATGCAGGCAGATGCCAGCGCTCTGTTACTGGACGGAGATTTCACCCGACATGACGTCGATCCAGACAGGGCCGTCTTCAGCTTGGTGGCTGTAGACAAACGCCCGTACCTGTGGTCCCGCTATTCTCAGAAAGCGCAGTACATCGCTCCTGCGTTGCTTGCCGCGATAAGGAACGCGACATACCCTTTGATCACATTCCATCAGCAATACAACGTCGTTACACTTAAGAAGCCGCTCGATCATTGTTTCGCTCAACCCATGTGAAAGCTCGGCTGCCCTTGTTCGCTGCATGACCGGCATGACGCCGTGATCCGCCAGCGAGCCAACCGGCTCCGGTGACGAGGGAAAGTGAGTGACATTCCCCAGCGCCTGACTCGCATGCTCGGCGGTGTGCCGCGCGATTGATGCATTCCGGCTGGGAACGTCGCGAACACCTGTGCGCTTCCTGGCGCTAGTCATTTACATCCGACCGCACAGGCGATGGCCGATACGCCCGCCACGGCACCCACGATTCCGCCCAGGGCAAACGTTCCCACCGAACTGGCGCAAGCTTGAAGATTGAGTATGCAAAAGAGCATCGCGATGAAAATGAAGCGCCGCAATATTTTCTCCCTCAACAGTCGTTGCTGCGGTTTGGACCGGCCAGAACTCCGGGGCACCTGACGCAGTTTCCCGTCATGGCCCTGATGTGCATTTGAAGGAGTCAACGCAGAAGACGCCATGCACGCATAGAGAGGTTAGAGCGCTTTGAAGAGGGGCATTTCGGCAATTACGGGCTGTAGATGCCATCTGCTTACCGGGCATTACCTGGACGGGTGCGCGAACGCAACAAGCCCTTAGCCGGTCTTTTCGCGCCGCGCCGGGGCAATCGGTCGTACGTGATTCAGAGCCTGATGCGAATGGAATTTCGGCGGGACACAATCAAGCTGAAACTGCGGCGGCTGGATAGTCCGCTTAAGCTAACCCGGGGCAACCCGGGTACATCTGTCAACACGATGCAAAGACCCATGACGCACCCTGCGTGGCCTACGCAAAAGGGCCGACCTGATTCAACCAGAGGTCGTTTAGTTGCGGAAGGTTCCACTGTTTGGGGTCTTCAATGGCCACTATCCGGTCAGCGCCCTTTAATTTCTTCAGGTCTACTATCTGAGGGAAGACCGGTTGATTCGACTTGCATGAGAAGAACGTCTTTACTGTCGGCGCGAGGATAGACCCGCTGCCTTGATCGAGCACGACAGCAAGAAAGCCCGATTCAAGCCGAACCAGTGAGCCCACCGGGTAGATGCCCAACGTGCTGATGAACGCCGCGAGAATGGTCTTGTCGAACTGCCCCTCCCACGACGCCATGCTGCGAAGCGCCTGAGTCGGATGCCAAGACGATTTGTATGGCCGCTCGGATGTCACTGCGTCGTACACGTCGCAGACCGCACCCATCCGGGCCAGCAGGGGAATGGCTTTATCCTTGAGCCCGTGGGGATATCCACGGCCATTGACCTTTTCGTGGTGGTGCAGAGCGACCTCCAGCACCCCGGCACTGACGTCGGCTGACTGCAGCATGAGCCAGCCGTCGTAGGAGTGTTTCTTGGCGACCTCGTACTCTTCCACACTCAGCTTCCCGGGCTTGTTCAGCACGGCCAGCGGCATAAGCGCCTTGCCCAGGTCATGCAGCAAACCGGCCACGCCGGCTTCCAGCACACCTTGCTCGTCAAGCTCGAGTTCGCGCGCCAGCGCCGTCATCAGCGCACACACGGCAACGGAATGCATATACGTGTAGCCGTCGTGGTGCTTCAGGCGCGCCACGCTGGTCAATGCGTACGGGTTGCGAATAACGGACGCGGCAATGCTCTGCACCAGCGGCATCATGCTGGTGCCAGACACAGCTCTTCCCATGCGGGCTTGCTGAAACACCACCTTCATCTCATTGGAGGCTGATTCAAACAGACGCTTTGCGTGCTTGATTTCCTCGCCTACCGGTCTTCGCGGCAGTTGCGTGCGCGCCGTAACGAATAGCTGATCGTCCCCCGTCTGCGCGGCCGAGCTGCCTGCGTCGAACGGGTCAACCGGTTCGCCCTGGCAGTCCTCAGAGCACGACAGACCTCGATCCGTATCGATCACAATGGACGTAATTCCGCTTGCGATGATCCTCTCGATATCGATAACGGTGAGCAAAAACGAGTTCTTCCAGAATGGGTGATCGAGCCAGCGCCGATCCAGACTGTGCAGGAACATGCCAGGACGCAATAAAGAGGCTGCGACCGTTTTCAACATAAGCCAACTCCGATGAGCCATGTTTTGGAACTAGCGAAGGGAGAAGCCAGAACACCGTCAGCTTCGGCCTACACGTACGCGCTCCACCAATGCACTGATCAGATCCTTGATTTCTTTCACCCCGGCACCCTGATTGCCCGGGCGAGCGGCTCAGGCCGTCAGATTCAATCCGGTCATTGGCCTTGAGCGCCGTACCTCAATGACAATGACAGTCTGCGCGGCTCGCTCCAGGCTAGCGGACCCCGTTGCATCGCTAGCGCCAGGGCTCGCCGCTGATGCCTGATCACTCGCCAAACCTTCGATACGGAATGATCGCGCGTACCGGCCAGTGAGCATTAAAGAATGACCGCAATATTTCCCAGACGCCTTACACCGGCTTACCGCACATTCAATAGGGCGACCCCACGTTGCCTTGCGCAGCTAGCGGTCAGACTGACCGTAAGCTCTAAGTAAAACGCTCAACCAGCGCCGGTCGTACCCTCCTTTATCCGCCAGCTTCGCCGTCGGATCGTCCCTAGCGTACCTCACGCCGCTTTCAAAAAACCCGCTGGTCAGCCGTTTACGTGCTCGTTTAACAACAGTCTGGTTCAACTGGAAATATTTGGTAAGTACAGACCGAACCGCCGTTCTTTTCCTTGCATTCCAGGCATCGAATCCAGCCGAATATGAATGAAAGGCCCATTCTTCCAGCGATAACGATGACCCTCTTCAAGACCACCCTGATCTCCGTGATTCTATTAGGTAGTCCGCTTGTGGCTCACGCCACCAGCTTCGATTGCAACCTCGGTCACTCAGCGACTGAAAAGCTGATTTGCCACAACCCGGATTTATCGAAGCTCGACGATGAACTCGGAAGGCTGTATTGGAAAGCGCGCCGCGCAGTTGCGGATAAACGTTCATTCCGTGCGGACAGCGATGCCAAATGGACTTGGCGAGAAACGCATTGCACGGATGAAACGTGCCTCACGACCTGGTATTCCGGCCGTATTGGAGAACTTCAGCAATTGGTCGATGACCTGCAATCCATCTCGAAGCCCTCGCCTGTTAGCACAGCCTCAGAGCGTGTGTTGCCGGAATCCACGATTGCGATAGGTCAATGCACCGTTGCCGAGCCCGGTATGATTTCGCTCGATAACTGCAGGTCGGCGATGAAATCCAATATGCATTGGAAATACGACGTGCATGGAGGCGACTGGTTCTGCGGAGTCGCCGTGCTGGATGAATCGAAATTGCCTGCGGTCGCCCTGCAATGAGCGAGCGGATCCACATTGTCAGCAATGGGTCATTCGAACACCGCCTGCTCGCCGAACGCGTTATTTAAAAAATTCAATACCCTCATTTCTCAAGCCAAGCCTTGACCTAGCGCCGGTGGCCTCCCGAGAACGCGTGCATGCCACCCCCAAATCGCGATGATCCGCCACGAAAGCCGAAGCCCATCGACGCGCCAACGTGCATATGACCCATTTGATGAAAATGGTTGAAGTGGGAAAAGTGGTGGAAGCGATCGACGAAAATAAAGCTCACGCCCCCGCCAATGAAAAGCGGCGGCCCCCAATACCATGGATCGGGATACGGGTAGTACGCGACCGGGTACACAAGCATGCTGCCATCAGGGCTCTCGACGATCTGCCAGGTTCCATCGCTTTGCAGACACGCCCGTCCCACGACTTGCTGCGTCGATCCATCAACATCCGCTTGTCCCGCTACGGCACGGCAATTGGCGCCGTGATCAACATCTGCACCGGCTGCATCGTCGTACGTTTGCGCAAGCGCGGGCGCAGCGAAACCCAGGACAGCAAGCATTATTCCCAACCGAAGTAACTGACGCATCATCATCTCCTGCGTGGACCCGTGCACGCCCCGTTACGCCAGCGTCGATTGACGCATAGCGCGTGCTCGCACCGCTTGAGGCGCGGTATATGGATTAAACGATCGAAGCCGTGAAAATATTCCGGCATCGCACGCAACCCGAAACAATCGGCGAAGGTAAACGACGCCTTTGCCGGTGCCTGATACCACCGAGTGGCCGCTGCGGCTTTATCGTGGAAATCCTTAGAGCGGACACATTTGGTATGTGCTTAATTTGGCATAAGCTTAATGTCAGGCAACCCTCGTTGAGCCTGCGTCAGACTGTCTGCAAACGCGGCTCTTATCGTGATGGAACGCTATCCGTCTTGCTTGTTTCACCCGGATGCCGTGCGCGCGCTTTCCGGCACAGCGGCCTTACTATTGCGCAAAGCGGTGGCCCTTTTCGCGGGGCTGGTGCTCTGCAGCGCCGCAGCCGCAAGCCCGGTTGTCGTGGTCATTCCGCTTAACGGCGCTGTCGGTCCAGCTAGCGCCGACTTCGTCGTTCGCGCGCTTGCCCGGGCAGCCGAAGAACGCGCTCAACTGGCCGTTCTCGAGATCGATACGCCCGGCGGACTCGACCAGTCGATGCGCTCGATCATCAAGGCAATCCTCGCATCGCCCGTTCCCATTGCTGCGTTCATTGCGCCGGGCGGGGCGCGGGCGGCCAGCGCCGGCACATACATTGTCTATGCAAGCCACATAGCCGCGATGGCGCCCGGCACCAACCTCGGCGCCGCCACGCCTATTCGTATCAGCGCAGGCGGGTCCACTGAGCCTGAGCCGGGACAGGCCAAGACAGACACGGGTGCGTCGGCGTCTGCCGGCATGAACGCGGCATCGACCGAAACCACCAAGCAAGTCCAGGATGCAGCGGCCTACATACGTGGCCTCGCGCAACTGCGCGGCCGCAATGTGCAGTGGGCCGAACGCGCGGTACGCGAAGCGGTCAGCCTGTCAGCGAGCGAAGCGCTTGCGCAGAACGTGATCGACCTGAACGCGTCCGACGTACCCGACCTGCTCGCGAAGCTGAACGGCCGGCATGTGCACACGATCACGGGCGATCATGTCCTCGCCACATCCGGCGCGGTTGTGATGACGATCCAGCCCGACTGGCGCAGCCGCTTTCTCGCGACCATTACCGATCCGAGCGTAGCGCTCATTCTCATTACGATCGGCATGTACGGCCTGTTCTTCGAGTTCGCGAATCCCGGTCTCGCGTTACCCGGTGTTGCAGGCGCAATCAGCCTGATGCTGGGCCTGTTTGCATTGCAATTGCTGCCCGTCGACTTCGCCGGGCTGGGCTTGATCCTGCTCGGCATCGCCTTTCTCATTGCCGAGATTTTCCTGCCCACGTTCGGCACGCTCGGCTTCGGCGGCATCGTCGCCTTTGCCATGGGCGCGCTCATGCTGTTCCGTACCGATGCTCCCGGCTACGGCATTCCGGTGGCGCTTGTGGCCGGCCTGACTATTGCCACCGCGCTGTTCGTGTTCGTTGTGTCGAGCATCGCGCTGCGGGCACGTCGGCGACCCGTGGTAAGCGGAGCGGAAGCAATGCTCGGCAGCATCGGCGAGATGCTGGAAGACGTGGCGCCAAGCGACAGCGGCTGGGCTCGCGTGCACGGCGAACGATGGCGTGTGTCTTGCGACGATTCTTGCCACGAACCGCCTGCACTGCTCGCACGCGGAGAGCGAGTGCGGGTGCTCGGGCGTCATGGCCTGATGCTGAGCGTGGCGCGGCTGGACGAAGTAAAACAAGGAGAATAATGATGGTCGGATTCACGTTTGGCTTCAGCGGCGTCTTGCTGGCGCTGGTCATCCTTATCGTGTTCTCGTCAATCCGCATTTTTCGCGAATACGAGCGCGGTGTCGTCTTCATGCTCGGCCGCTTCTGGAAGGTCAAGGGGCCGGGCCTTGTCCTCATCATTCCGGCGGTGCAGCAAGTCGTGAGAATGGATCTGCGCACCGTCGTCTTCGACGTGCCGCCGCAAGACGTGATCACTCGCGACAACGTGTCGGTGAAGGTGAATGCGGTGGTCTACTTTCGCGTGGTCGATCCGGAGAAGGCTGTAATCCAGGTCGCCCGTTTCTTCGAAGCAACCAGCCAGTTGTCGCAGACGACCTTGCGCGCGATCCTCGGCAAGCATGAACTCGACGAGCTGCTGGCAGAGCGCGAGCGCCTCAACATGGACATTCAAAAGGTACTTGATTCGCAGACCGATGCATGGGGCATCAAGGTATCGAATGTCGAAATCAAGGACGTCGACTTGAACGAGACCATGGTGCGCGCCATCGCACGGCAAGCTGAAGCCGAGCGCGAACGGCGCGCGAAGATCATCCATGCAGAGGGCGAATTGCAGGCGTCGGAAAAGCTGCTGCAGGCCGCGCAAATGCTCGCCCAAGCGCCGCAAGCCATGCAACTGCGCTATCTGCAAACACTGACCACCATAGCCGGTGACAAGAATTCGACCATCATTTTCCCCATGCCGATCGATCTGATCAGTTCGCTTCTTGAACGGCTCAAGGGGCCGGCGCAAAGCTGATCGTGATCAATAGGTGCACGGCAGGGGCCTCGTGAGAATCATGCGCAAACTACATTAATGAAAAAAATAAATGAATTTGACGTCTAATTCCTCAAGCGGTAGATTCGGGTTCACGCTAATTGAAGTTTTTTGATTACGCTTAACCGATGAGCGCAAGGCTGCTCAATCGATCACCCCTTTCATATCGCCAACATTCTTCGATGCTCGCTCAACCACCTCGCCCTGGCGCTCCCGGCAGCCCACTGATCCGATTCGCGGTGGTCACCGTCCTTACCGGGATCGGCGCCGGCCTGGGCGGCATGGCGTTGGCCCTCCTCCTGCATTTTCTCCAGCACATCGCATACGGCTACAGCATCACGCATCTGGTCGGGCACGAGAGCTTCTATGAGGGCGTCGTGGCGGCATCGGCTGGCCGGCGCGTCGCCGTGCTCGTGCTCTGCGGTCTCATTGCAGGCTGCGGCTGGTTCGTCATCTATCGCTATGGGCGGCCGCTGATCAGCATCAAGAAGGCCGTTGCATCCGACGACCCGCGCATGCCTCCCGTCACCACGACCGCGCATGCCCTGCTTCAGATCATCACCGTTGCGCTGGGCTCGCCGCTCGGCCGCGAAGTTGCGCCCCGCGAGATCGGCTCCTTGCTTGCAGGATGGCTGTCGCATTACGCCGGCCTCACCGTCGAGCAGACCCGCTTGATGGTGGCGTGCGGGGCAGGCGCCGGGCTCGCCGCCGTGTACAACGTTCCGTTTGGCGGAGCGATCTTTGTTCTCGAAGTATTGCTCCGGTCCTTCGAACTGCGTGTCGTGATTCCCGCGCTGGTCACCTCGGTCATCGCGGCCGTGGTCGCGTGGCTCGGCCTCGGCGACGAATCACAATACGTCGTGCCGCACTTTGGCTTGAGCGCGAACCTCGTGACGTGGTCTATTGTCACCGGTCCCGTATTTGGCGTCGCCGCATTCGCGTTCGTCCAGTTGACAACGAAAGCCCGCGCGGCCGCACCGAAGGGATGGACGCTGCCGCTTTTATCGCTCATCAACTTCCTGATCATCGGCTTGCTCGCGGTGTCGTTCCCGCAGATCCTCGGCAACGGCAAGACACCCGCGCAACTGGGCTTCAGCAATGAGCTGACCATCGGCCTTGCAGCAACGCTGCTGGTCATCAAGGTAGCCATAACCGCCAGCAGCCTGCGCGCGGGCGCCCAAGGCGGCCTGCTCACTCCCGGCATGTCTAACGGCGCGCTGCTCGCTATCGTGCTGGGCGGGATCTGGACATTGATGTGGCCGGGTACGCCCATGGGTGCTTTCGCGATTGTCGGGGCCACGGCCTTTCTCGCTTCGTCGATGAAAATGCCAATTACCGCGCTCGTTCTCATGGTCGAGTTCACACGTGTGGATCACGATTTCATCGTGCCCATGTTGTGCGCGGTGGCCGGATCGATCGCGACCAATCGCTTGCTTGAACTCAGGATGCAAGCGCAGCAGGCGCGAACTTCAAACGCGAGCTCCGAACTCAAAGGCGGCGCCATATCGCGAGGCTGAAGGGGATCAGCCCTGGCAGGCCAGCGCAAGCAACTCCGTCAGGTGCATCGCTTCACGGCGCGTGCCGTGGCGGATTTGCTCACGGCAACTGAAGCCATTGGTCAGCACGATTGTGTCTTCGCTCGCTTGTCTTATCGCCGGGAAAAGAGCCTGCTCGCCCGCGCTATCTGCAATGACGATATGCTCGGGATGAAAACCAAATGATCCCGCCAGACCGCAGCATCCGCTGTCCAGCAGCGTCACCATCGCCTCGCGCAGTCAGGAGAAGCTGGACGCCGTTGCGGCAGACATTGGCGCACATGGGCGCACCGCTGTGATCGACACAACCGACGAAGCTTCCGTGGAGGCCTTTTTCGCCAAGGCCGGACGCTTCGATCACGTTGTAATCTCTGCCGCGCAAACACCCGGCGGCCCTGTGCGCGAACTGGCGCTCAGCGATGCCTATGCCGCCATGAACAGCAAGTTCTGGGGCGCGTATCGCGTGGCGCGCGCGGTGAAGATTACCGAAGGCGGCTCACTGACACTGGTCTCCGGTTTCCTCAGCGTGCGTCCAAGCAAGAGCTCGGTGTTGCAAGGCGCGATCAACGCTGCGCTGGAAGCACTGGCCCGTGGCCTCGCGCTGGAGTTGTCGCCGGTGCGGGTGAACACGGTGTCGCCCGGGTTGATTGCGACGCCGCTTTGGTCGAGGCTCGACGAGCAGGCTCGTCAAAGCATGTTCGAGGGCGCCGCTGCCCGCTTGCCCGCGAAACGTGTTGGCCAGCCGGAAGACGTCGCTAACGCTATCGTCTATCTAGCGAGCACGCCATATGCAACGGGGTCCACCGTGCTCGTGGACGGTGGCGGCGCAATCGCGTGACTCGTCGACTGACAATACAGGAACCAACACCATGAGCACGAAATACAAAGCACTGGTCGCCGGTGGACTTGGCGTCATCGGCCTGCAACTGGTGGAACATCTGGCCACCTTGCCGGAGTGGGAAGTGATCGGCCTGTCGCGGCGCGTGCCCGGTGGCGAGACAACCGCCTCTTACATCGCGGTCGATCTGCTGGACCCCGCCGATGTCCAGGCGAAGCTGGGCGGCCTCACCGATATCACCCACATCTTCCATGCGGCTTATCAGGAAAAGCCCACGCCGCAAGCGCTGATCGATGCCAATCTGGGCATGCTGCGTCACCTCGCGAACACAGTGCAGGCCGCATCGCCAGCATTGCAGCGGGTTGTGCTGTATCAAGGTGCTAAGTACTACGGCGCGCATCTGGGCAGCTTCCCCACACCGGCGCGCGAGGACGATCCGCGTCACATGCCGCCCGATTTTTACTACGACATGCAGGACTGGCTGCTCGCCGAGACCGAGGGCAAGCGCTGGGATGCAACAGTACTGCGCCCCGACGTGGTGTGCGGGTTTGCGCTCGGCAATCCGATGAACCTTTCCATGCTGATCGCCGTGTACGCATCGATCAGCAAGGAGCTCGGCCTGCCGTTGCGCTTTCCTGGCACGGCAGAGTGCTATGGCAAGCTCGCGCAGGTCACCGACGCCGCACAGCTCGCGCGTGGATCCGTATGGGCCGCGACCGAGGCGCCCGGTGGCGAGAGCTACAACCTCACGAACAGCGATCTGTTCCGATGGAACCAGTTGTGGCCTGCCATTGCCGACTATTTCGACATGCCGCTAGCGGAACCGCAGACGCTGAACCTGAGCGCTTACATGGCCGACAAAGGCCCGCTGTGGGAGCGCATGACGGCCAAATACGGGCTCGCGCCAGTGCCGTATGAGCACGTGGCGGCATGGGGCTTTGGTGACTTCATCTTCCGCTGTGACTGGGACGTGATCACCAGCACGACGAAGATTCGCCAGGCGGGTTTCCACGACGTAGTGGACAGCACCGCAATGTTCCTTCGTCTCTTCGATGAGTTCCGAGCCCGCAAGGCGATCCCCTGATCCGTTAATCGCCCGGTCTGCTGTGGTCTGCGAAAGCGCAGGTTGTTATTTAAAACTGTTCCCGATTAATACCAATCGTTAAGCACGTTCCCGGGCAAGGCCTCTGGGACAGGTCCGTAAGGAATCGATATATGAGGAAAAACCTGTTTCAGACGGAACCGCTTATGCTTGGTTACGTCGCTGCCAGGTTCTCCTCCTCCTGGCGGCGACGCTCCGTAAGCTTTAACCCGCGCCTTCGAGAGAGGTGCGGGCTTTTTTTTCGCATGTCATCGCGAAGACTACTGCGCGACTAGTGCGAAACCGTTCCTATGTCGCTGACCTTGACGCTTGCGGATCGAGGTTGAACGGCTTGCTTGATCAGCAACGCAATGCATGCGACCACGCCGGGCACCGCCACTACAGCGAAGATGTTTTCGAAACTGAAGTGCTGCCGGGTCAGTTCAGCGACCAGGAACGAGCCCGCTATGCCGCCGAACCGGCCAATGCCGAGCATCCATGCAACGCCGGTACCGCGCCCCTGGGTCGGATAGAACGCAGCCGCCAGTGCGGGCATGGACGACTGTGCCGTGTTCATCAGTACGCCTGCTGCAAAAACGACGACTATCAGCAAGGTGATATTGCCGACCGCGTGACCAATGCAATACACGCTGATGGCGGTCAATGCATAGCATGCCCCAATGATGCGGTTCGGATTGAACCGGTCCATCAGGACGCCGCATAGAACGGCGCCCACCCCGCCAAGCGGGAACAGCGCGGAAATCAGCGTGGCGCGCTGCGGACTCAAACCCGCTTCCTTCAGCAGAATCGGCATCCAGTTGATCGATGCATAGAAGATGACGAGTCCCATGAAATAGGTCAGCCAAAGCATCACCGACCCAACGATGTACTCCCGCGACAGCACCAACCGGATACCACTTTTTCCAGGCACGGCCTGAGCCTGTTCCGTCATCACGAATGAAGCGGCGTTGGCGGCGCTGCGACCGATACGGCCAAGCGTTGCGCGAATCTTTTCAACGGGATGCGCATGGGCAACCCGGTAACGCACCGACTCCGGAAGCGCAATGAGCAGCACGACCGCCAGCAACAGCGGAGTCACGCCGCCCAACACCAGAACGCTGCGCCATCCGAAAGCGGGAATCATCCACGCCGCGAGAAACCCGCCGAACGCCGCCCCGAGCGGGAAACCGCAGAACATCAGGTTGATCAGGGTTGCGCGTCGGCGATCCGGACAGAACTCGCTCATGATCGTCACCGCATTCGGCATGGCTGCGCCTAGTCCGAGTCCCGTGATGAAGCGCAGTATCGTCAAGTGCGTCAGGTCGCCGGAGAAAGCGGAAGCCAGGCAGGCGACACCGAAGATCACGACCGATGTAATCAGAAGCACGCGCCGTCCCAGGCGGTCGGAAAGCGGACCGGCGAGGAGCGCACCGAACGCCAGTCCGAACAACGCGGCGCTCAGGACCGGAGCAAGCGCAGGCCTGCTGATATTCCACTCGGTGATCAGTGACGGGGCGATGAACCCGATAGCGGCCGTGTCGAATCCGTCCAGCAGGACGATGACAAAGCACATTACAAAAATCAGCCATTGAAACCCGCCGAACGGGTGTTCATTGATGAATGTCTGAACGTCGACTGACGGACTCCTGCTCATGTCTCTTCCTTATATGTTTTGTTACGTCGTCACCGGGCGTGCCGAACGACACGAGGTTGCTGACTGCTTGATCGCTTAGTGCACAAAAAGGCCCGGGGCTGACGAAGATTCATTAAACGACAACACCATCAGGCATGCCGCTGGCTTGGTCGAGTTACTCAGTTTAGTCCGGCATATCCGATCCTAAAAGCTCGCACTTACGTTGAAAACGCCAGGTGTTCGAAACTCGGGAAGCTGCGGTCTGTTCCCTGTTCCCCCTCCTCTTTCGTTGACATCGGGTGACGGATGACGGCCATCAGGGCGGGCTGGTTTTTGCGCGGCGGAAGAACTCCAGCTATAGCGTGCACGCGCTCTGTTGCTTGGCTCTGCGGCGGGGATACTAGTGGGGGGAGATCAGCGTCGACTATGCGGGGCAACCCCTAGGCGCAGGCGTGCGTGTCCGGCGCTTAGCCTTTGATCCGCTTGGCATAACGCTTCTCAGGCACTATCCGGGATTTGTATAGTGGATATCGCCGAGAGCGGGTTGGGTTTGCTAAAGGGCGTGCAGTTGTTTAAAGCCGCTAACGACGCCTGATAAGGCTAAAGTGGCGAGCGTCAGCCCGCCACTCCGGTGACTCAATCAAATCCGTTTTAATGCGAGCGTCACGCGTGCAGCACGAGCTTCTGTACGCGCCAGTTCAGGAGTTCGGCAACGAACAGCACGTTCTCCGATGGACAAGCCATCTGGTGAATCCAGCCGAACTGCTTCAGTTGCTTGCCCGATTCGCCGAGTACCCCCAGCACCTCGCCCTCGAGCGACAGTTTGTAGATGCGCCCGGGGAAGGCGTCGGAGCTGTACAGCACCTGGTTCGGTCCCGGCGAGATGCAGATGGCCCACGGCGAGCCGGGTGCAAACGTGCCGGCGGCTATGGCTGCCTCATCGGGCGCATAACCAATCGCCGGCCGCGCGCCGGGAGGCACCGGCACATCGATAGTGAACTGGCGCTGGAAATTGCCTTCCCCGTCGAACACCTGGATGCGCCGGTTGCTTCGGTCGGCTACATAGACGCTCCCCTTGGCATCAAGCGCGATGCTATGCGGCGTGTGGAACTGTCCGGGTCCGGTGCCGCGCTCGCCCCATGACTTCAGCCAGTTACCGTCCTTGTCGACCTTGGCCACGCGTGAGTTGATATACCCGTCGCTGATATAGCTGTTGCCGGCGGCGTCCCAGGCCACGTCGGTCACCTGGCGGAAGCGGCCCGGCTCCGCGGGCAGCGGCGGATTCGGATGCTTGAGCGGACCGGTCTCCTCATCGGCCGCCTCTTGCTTGCGGCCGAAGACCATCGCAACACGGCCATCGGGCGTGAACTTGATCACCATGTCCGAGCCCTTGTCCGTCACCCAGATATTGTCCTCGCGATCGACCTTGACCATATGCGCGAAAGACCAGGCATAGAGGTTGCGGCCAATCTCGCGGACGAACCGGCCATTCGGTGCGAACTCAAGCAACTGAGCTGCTGCGGCACCGTAGGCCGGGCCGTTCGTATTGCCCCGCGAGAGCACGAAGATATGGCCTTTGGAGTTCAGCGCGACGCCCGAGCATTCGCCGAAATAGGTGTCGCGCGGCAAATGCAGTGGATTAGGGACCGAGTCGTAGGCAATAGTCCGGGTCGTATCGGTGTCGGCGTAGGCCGAATGCGGCAGCAACGCGAGTGCCGCGGCGCCCTCGGCTGCGAGGGCCAGGAAACGGCGACGGGTCAGCACGCGGGTGGCTGGATCACCGCAGCATGGGCAGGATAGTGGATGTGCTTGAAACATTAATCTCGCTCCTTGTTGTTCGTGACGATGGCGCTGGACGCCATGTTTATTGAACGGGACCAGAAGGCAAGGTTATGCATGTCAAGGACCTTCCGGTCGTCCCCTGCGCTGGCGCATAGTCTTCTTGGTCATCCGAGCACGCCAGCGTGGATTTCACTATAGTGCACAACATGAACGGCAGATGCAGAGTTCGCGTCCGCTTAACGCCGGGATCTCATTTCAAACCCGCGCCCTGATGCGCCATTGTTTGCTTTTAGCCGCTGTACGCGCCACCGTGCCGCCTGACTCTCTTTCCCCTATAAGAAACCCACGTTGCAGCGTGGCGTCCTGGTGAATATCGGAATGGTCAAGCCGGTCGATGTCGATGTCGATTTCCCAATGCGTCGTTCGTCGTGCATATAGGGCCACGATCCGGCAATGCGCCTATGGACGCGCCGTATCGCGCCCCATTTCATTCCGGTTAATTCCCCTCAACCACGAGGAGAGCATTCTGACCCGGCATGACTTCGATTACCATGCCGCTACTCTTTCCTACCGATAAATGATGACACGACGCTTTCTTAAACTTGCCATTGTGCTGGGCCTGATTACCGCCGTAGGCCCGTTTGCCATCGACATGTACCTGCCCGCCCTGCCTTCTATCGGGGGAGCGCTGCATGCCACTCCGGCCGAGGTGCAGATGAGCCTCATGGTGTTTTTTATCACGCTCGGGGTCTGCCAGCTCGTGTACGGGCCGCTCTCGGATATCTTCGGCCGCAAGATGCCGATCTATGTCGGCCTGGCGATTTTTACCATCGGCAGCGTGGGCTGCGCCTTTGCGCCGGACGTGCACGTGCTGATCGGTTTTCGCGTGCTCCAGGCGTTGGGTGCGTGTGCCGGCATGGTCGTTCCGCGCGCCATCGTGCGTGACCTTCATACCGGTCACGATGCCACCCGGCTCATGTCGCTGCTGATGCTTGTCGTGAGCGTTTCTCCGCTATTGGCGCCGCTGACCGGCAGCTTCATCATTGCGGCGTTCGGCTGGCGCGGTGTCTTCTGGGCGCTGACCGTAGCGGGCGGACTTGCGCTCGTGCTTGCGGCTACGCAATTGAAGGAGACGCGGGAAATCCATCATCGTGCCGATAGCTCGTGGGCAAGCGCGTTCGCGGGGTATCGCAAGTTACTTAGTGATCCGACGTTCCTTGGCCTCACCTTTGTCGGCGCGTTCGGCGTGTCGTCATTTTTCATCTACCTGGCAAGCGCCTCGTTCGTGATCATCAACCACTATGGCTTGTCGCCCACCACGTTCAGCCTGTGCTTCGCGCTGAACGCGGCGGCGTTTTTCGGCTTCAGCCAGTTGACTGCGCGCCTGGCAGCCAAGTACGGTCTGCCGCGCGTCATTCGCGTAGCGGTTACCGGCTTCGCGATCTCGATGAGCATCGTAGCGGTGCTGTTTTTGGCGGGTGCCGACAGCCTCGCGCTGATGATGGTTTTCCTGTTTATCGGATATGGTTTCCTGGGGCTTGTCTTGCCCACTTCCGCGGTGTTGTCGCTTGAGAGTCATGGGACAATTGCAGGTACGGCTTCGGCGCTGATGGGTGCATTGCAGTTTGTCGTGGGCGCTGCAGTGATGGCCGTGTCCGGCCTGTTCGCCGACGGCGCGCCAAAGCCAATGGTGGTCGCAATCGCGCTCTCGGCGTTGGTGGCATTTGCCATCGCCCGCCTCACCCTGCGCACCGAAAACGCAAGGCTGCCAGCGGCGGCAGAGTAAACAACCCGCGTGGCATTGAGTGGCGATCGCAGTCCCGTGCCCCTCAATGCACTTGAGCCTTAGTGGGGCCTTAATAGGGTCTTAGGCTAGGGTCTTAGGCGCGCCTTGCGTTTTCGCCCTTCAATTGGCCTTACAAAGAATTGCCGTCATCACCGGCGTGACTTCGTGAACGATAGCGGCGCTGCCCGTTTGACGCAGGCGGTCCCTGACGTCGTCCGACGCTCCTGTCACCACCACGCCGTATGCCCAGTCCGCAACGGGATCGCCCTTGCCCGGCTTGAAGAGCGGATCGTCCTTCTCATAGCCCAGCACTACAAAGACCGGGAAATCGAACGCCGTCAGCTTCACGCCCCGCACAGGCCGGAACGCGTTGATTGAATTCTTCTCGACATGCATGGGCTTGAGTTGTATCTCGCCACTCTGCATCAGCGCGCTGATGAACACGTGACCCGTCGATTTGCAATCGAGCTGTTCTTCTATCGCACTTGCATGTGCGAATGTCGATAACAACCCGAAGGGCGCGAGCGCGACCACGACGACAACCCGAATAAGCTTGGTGACCTGTCTGGCGACCCGCATGGTTGGCCTCTATTTTTTTCGACGTTGCATCGACCGCGGCGAACTTTTTGGTCGGGGTGTTTCACTCTACCTGCATCGGTAAATTGTTGCCGGATTGCCAGATGCCGTTGAGCCCGTACAAACATCGTGATTCCGTAGCAGACGTGCAAGCCGGCACTCGGCTTGCAGCACGTGAAACCGGGCTATCAGGACGTTCAAACCTCCGCTTGCGGAATCACCCCCATTGCGGGCGCTATTGCCTGTCGTGTCCGTTCTCTTTCGAACTTTCAAACATTTTTACCGGCACCGTTTCGAGGTTTTCTACTAACTCCGATGCGCCGGCCCACACCTCCGGCGCGCGTCACAAATGCGCCTTTACATTTTCGATATTGTTCATTAGCATTCGAATTCGAACATCATCGGTTCGATAGATTTTCTTAATTGATACGAGCGACTAGCGTGAATCGAGACACAATGGCTGATGTACTGGTCATCAAACGAGATATTGACCGAGTCGGCACCGCGTGCGATATGGTGGAACCCGACCTGACGGTGTTCCTTTGCGAACAAATCGAGTTCGTTTTCCACTCGTCGGTGTCGCGCACCGGATCGATCAACGACGGCTCGCGCGGATGAAATCTGGCGATATGGCGCGATAGGGGATCGCCGCCAGGAAACCCCGCGGCACAGGCAACGCGTCCGGCATTCAATGAAATAGCGCGGTAGTCAGCGAATGAACCCACGCCTTCATCCCGCCTGTTAGGCGGCCCTTACCCAACCGCATGAAACCGCTAGCCGGATTTAACGCCGCAATCAAAATGTAATTTTTGTAGAAACTTCAGTCTCACCGAAACCGCAGTCAAAACAAGAAATCAGCAACGTCGCGAGGCATCATGCACGAAGCGGCGGTCCATTTAAAAACCAGTGGAGAAGACAATGCAGGAGCAATATATCCTCGCGCTCGACCAGGGCACGACGAGTTCACGCGCAATGGTGTTCGATCGCCAGGGCAACGTAGTGTCAGTCGCGCAAAAGGAATTTGGCCAGATCTATCCACAACCGGGCTGGGTCGAGCACGACCCGCAGGAAATCTGGTCGACCCAGGCTGGCGTAGCCGCCGAAGCCGTCACCCGCGCGGGCCTGAACGGTGCATCCATAGCCGCTATCGGCATTACCAACCAGCGCGAGACCACCATTGTCTGGGATCGCGAAACCGGCCAGCCAATCTATAACGCCATTGTCTGGCAAGACCGCCGCACCGCCGACTTCTGCGACCAGTTAAAGGCCCAGGGGCTGGAAGAAAAGGTCCGTGCCAAAACGGGCTTGCCTATTGATTCGTACTTCTCCGCGACCAAGATCCGCTGGATCCTCGACAATGTTGAAGGCGCGCGCGAGAAAGCGAAGCAAGGACGTCTTGCCTTCGGTACGGTCGATAGCTGGCTCGTCTGGAATTTCACGAAACACAGCTTGCATATCACCGACGTCACCAACGCGTCGCGCACCATGCTCTTCAATATCCACACGCTCAAGTGGGATGACGAACTGCTCGACGCGCTCGATATTCCGCGCAGCATGCTGCCCGAAGTGCGGGCCTCGTCGGAGGTGTACGGCCCGACCAAGACCACGGTATTCGCCTCGAAGATTCCCCTTTCCGGCATTGCCGGTGACCAGCACGCCGCCCTCTTCGGCCAGATGTGCACGAAGTCCGGCATGGTGAAAAACACTTACGGCACCGGTTGTTTCCTCGTCATGAACACGGGCGACAAGCCGATCGAATCGCGCAACAACCTGGTCACCACCATTGCATGGCAGATCGGCGATCAGGTCAACTATGCGCTGGAAGGCAGTATTTTTATCGGTGGCGCTGTCGTGCAATGGATTCGCGACGGACTTGGCATCATCAAGAGTGCGAATGAAATCGAAGCGCTTGCGCGCAGCGTGCCGCATAGCGACGGCGTCTATATGGTGCCCGCCTTTGCCGGCCTGGGTGCGCCCCACTGGAATGCACGCGCACGCGGCACGCTGTTCGGCGTGACACGTGGCACGACCTCCGGCCACATTGCACGGGCGGCGCTCGAAAGCATCGCCTTTCAATCAATCGATGTGTTGAGGGCCATGGAAGCCGACTCCGGCATCCGCATCGGCGAATTGCGCGTAGACGGCGGCGCGGTCGCCAATGACCTGCTGATGCAATTCCAGGCCGACATGCTGGGCGTGGACGTAGTCCGTCCGCAGGTCAGCGAGACCACTGCGCTGGGCGCGGCGTATCTGGCCGGGCTGGCAGTCGGTTACTGGAAAGACGTGAATGAACTGCAAAGCCAATGGAAGCTGGACCGTCGTTTCTCGCCGGATATTGCGGCCGACGAGGTCAAGCGCCATATGCACGGTTGGCAACGTGCGGTAAATGCCGCCAAGGCGTGGGCTGACGCTACCTGAGTTCCAGGTTGAACTCACGTTGAACCTGCGTTCAACGTGAGCCTCGGTCACGTCATCCCGGCCTTCTTTACCGCAACGCAATTATTCTTTTAGGAATCCTTCTCGTGTCATCAACTATTGCGAAACCTACCGGCAGGCAATTTGTCGGCGAACTCATATCCGAGGCCATCGCCGTCCTCATCATCATCGCGTTCGGTGATTCAGTGGCGTGCATGTATGTGCTATACGATCCCAGCCCGTATGTGAATGCTTACTGGGGTGTCTGCATGTCGTGGGGCCTGGCGGTGACGCTGGCCATCTATGTGACCGGCTCCATTTCGGGCACTCATGCCAATCCCGCGGTAACGCTCGCTCTTGCACTCTTCCGCGGTTTCTCGTGGAAGAAAGTGTTGCCCTACTGGGTAGCGCAACTCGTTGGCGGCATGCTGGGCGCCGTCATTGTTTATGCGCTGTTCGGGCCGGTGATCGACCATTACAACCTGGTTCATCATCTGTCACGGGCGGACGGCGGCGCAGCGGGCGTGTTCTTCACGCATCCGGGCCTGGCCATCACCCCCATGCACGCGTTCTCCGATGAAGTCATCCTGACGGCGTTCCTTTTGTTCGGTATTTTCGCCATCACCGAGCAGTTCAACGAAATGGCGCCCCAGGCAAATGCGGGTGCGCTCATGATCGGGTTCCTGGTGGCAATCCTCGGGTCATCGATGGGCTATCTGGAAGCCTGGGCAATGAATCCGGCCCGCGATCTTGGCCCGCGTTTATTTGCGTACTTTGCGGGCTGGGGTTCGTCCGCGCTGCCTTCACCGGACAACTACTGGTGGATTCCCGTGGTCGCTCCGTTGATAGGCGGCGTGATTGGCGGCGGCGCTTACCAACTGCTGATCCATCCTTTCCTGCCGGCGCGCGTGCGCGCATTGCAAGCGGAGGTCAATGGCGAGGACTGCGAGCAAGGACAGCGCATCTGATAGGTTGATTGACTGACTTGGCGCCAAGCCGATGCAGCGGCTAAGCGCCGGACGTTGGTTAGTCCGGCGCTTAGCCGCTCAATGCTGCGCTCAATACCGTTATCTTCGCCATTGTTTCTGTCAGCGTCCGCGCAACGTCCCTCATTCGCGCGAGTGCCCGCTTAGCGGCACTGAGCGACGGGCTATTTTCGAGCTAGGCGCACTACGGTTAACAAAGCAAAGCCGCCGGCCTGCAGTAGCTACACTACCGTACGAATCACTGACCGTTGGACACCGGCGCGACCGCAGTTCCGCTCGTCGGCGGCTGCGACATTGACGTTCCATTCTCCGTTGCTCCACCGTAACCGCTGGCGGTATCACCCGAATGCACGCGTGCTTCGGCAGTCTGGATATCATTCGGATAGGCTGCCTGCGGTGAGGTTGGGCGCCATCCCGCGCTCTCGAGCTGGATGAGATCAGCGCGCACCTCGGCACGTGTGACGGGTTGATCGGTGGTTTGGGCAAACGAGACGGCGGGAGCAGCCAGGACCAAAGCAAGTGTTGTGCAGATCAGTGCTTTCATAATGAGTAGCCTCTTTGAAAAGTGGCTTCACTCTCAATGAATGAAGCCGCGCTCCATCGTCCGGTAAGCGACGGTAAGCAACTTCATTCTGCGCGGCGGGCACTGACTCGAAGCTGACGCCCAGATGACAAGATCGTCATCTTGTACATCCCTGCATTCGAAGATAGAAACTGGTTGAAGATATCGAACGTATTGAATTGCAGTCCCTGAACGGCGTCTCGGTCATCAAGATGTCCCTGATGAAATGCCGTTGAAAGGCGGTAAGCCGGCACACGGACCGTTCGCTTTTTTTGATGCGATTCCGGGCGGCGTTCGAACGTCGCTTCGAAAAATTGCGGCGCGGCTATAAGGCGGCACTCGGCCAAGCTATTAAAAACGCCACCGGTTCCCGCTGGTGTTCAGGTTACTGCCTGGATCTATCACCCGCGTGGTCATCATGCTCTTGCGATTCCCGTCGGGAATGCTTCAATGCGTCGAATATTCCCCAGATGGCAATCGCGAATCCAGTCCCGAACCCGCAAGCCAACAACACGTAAGTACTCATCTGCGACCTTTAATGGGGTGAAGCAATGCCTGATGATGCACCCATTCGCTCATCGCGCCCGGCGGGTCGAACCCGCAGGCCATGTCGGCATGAGTCCGCGCAAGCATCGCTGTCCCGGATACTACCGATGCATCCTTTCAAAACCCATGCCATGCCTCGCGCGCGCGGACACGCGGATCATGCCGATGGGCCGTGACGCATTGTCAGTCAGGCACGGGTACGGTATCGAGCGCCGCCCAGCTAACGCTCGATACGCCCTTGTCCATACTGAGCCGGCTCGCGACGGCTTCAACCTTTGATTGATATTTCGGATGTGTTTCGAGCGTTGCGATCACTTCCACTCGCCGCGAATCGTCGTCGAGATCTGTGCTGCTAAGTCCCTGGAACGACAGCGGCGCGGACACCATAGAGTTGGTGATCAACGCCCGGATATTCACCTCATCTTCCGCGCGGCAGACTACCGTCAGTACGTATTTGCGCACGAGGTCTGCGGAAGCCACCGGCGCAGTATTGATTGCGCGCCCGATTTCACGCAGTACGGTATTCGTGAACAGGATCACCAGGGTTCCCGCGATGGCGGGTCCATAGTGCGATGCCCCGCAAAGAACGCCGACGGCCGCCGAGCACCACAAGGTGGCCGCCGTATTGATCCCCTGGATTGCGCCCTGTTCGCGCATGATGACGCCGCCGCCCAGGAATCCCACGCCGGATACCACATACGCCGCAATTTGCGTCACGGTCGTGGTTCCGTTCCCGGTCATGGCGCCAAGGATCACAAACAAGCAGGCGCCGCTGGTCACCAGGGTGATGGTGCGCAGGCCTGCGGTTCGCTGCCGCATCTGTCTTTCCAGACCGATGGCAATGCCGCACGACAAAGCCGCTATCAGGGGAAGAATGTATTCGTAGATCATAGAGCGATTGTTTGAATTGTATTGTTCGCATGCGCTGCCTGACAAAGACCGCTCAAGCACTCTCGATGGCCGCGCCGACGCAATGCCGACGCCGCTCACCGTATTGTCCGCGTGTGACAGTCCGATGACAGCAGGCCGACCACTTAGCTGGGAGTCGGGCGTTGTCAGCAATCCCTGCTCTATGGCATTCTTACGTCATGCCCGCGATCAATCCCGCTACTGCTCATACCTGGTGCCGCTCCTGAAGGAGCGGCGTTGTCACGTCTTTTTTAATGACCATGACCGCCGCAGTCCGGCCGACATGGCTTCATCTCCCGGTTCGCTCGTCCTGCGGTGGTTCTCCAAGAGAACCCGTTTATGCACGATATGCACGACACTCCGCCTTCTGCACCGCGCCTCACCGTCCTGACCGGTGACCGCCCGACCGGGCCGCTGCATCTGGGCCATTATGTTGGCTCGCTGAAAACCCGGCTCGAGCTTCAGGAAACACACACGCAATATCTCCTCGTCGCCGATACCCAGGCCATGACCGACAACGCTCATGATCCAGACAAAGTGCGTCGTAACGTACTGGAAGTGGCGCTGGATTATCTGGCTGTCGGCATTGATCCGGACAAGAGCACCATCGCCGTGCAATCAGCTCTGCCGGCCCTCGCCGAATTGACCCTGCTTTACCTGAACTTTGTCACCGTCGCGCGCCTTGAACGTAACCCGACTATCAAGGAAGAGATTCAAGCCCGCGGTTTTGGGCGCGATATTCCGGCAGGCTTTTTATGCTATCCCGTGGCGCAAGCCGCCGATATCACCGGGTTCAAAGCGCATTTCGTTCCGGTGGGAGAGGACCAGGCTCCGTTGATTGAACAGACCAACGAAATCGTTCGCCGCATCAACCGGCAAGCGGGCGTCGATGTTCTGCCGGAAGCCGAGGCATTGATCCCGGCGATGGGCCGCCTCCCCGGCGTCGACGGCAAAGCCAAGATGAGCAAATCGCAGAACAACTCGATTGCGCTTTCATCCTCGCCCGACGCCATACGCGAAGCGGTAAAACGCATGTACACCGATCCGGCCCATCTGCGCGCGTCTGATCCAGGGACCGTGGAGGGCAACATGGTCTTTACGTATCTGGACGTATTCGACGACGACCGCGCCGAGGTGGAACGCCTGAAGGCGGCGTATCGCGCAGGAGGGCTCGGCGACATGGCGCTCAAGCATCGACTGGAAGATAAGCTGCAGGCGCTGATCGCCCCCATACGGGAACGGCGGGAACGATTCGCCCAGGATCCGCAATACGTCTTTAGTGTGCTTAGGGAGGGCACGCAGCGCGCCAAGGCTGTCACGCAACAAACGCTGGATGAGGTCCGGACGGCGCTAGGGACGTTTTCGTTTGAATCGATAAGCGCTTAGGAAAAACCAAGCCTCGTTGCAGAGCGCCACCCATGCGCGATCGATATGGTTATCTTCATTTGATATTTAACCTTTGCAGGCCCGGGTGCTAGCCTTTGAGACTGTTCACTGGCATCGACCGATTGAGCCTTCTGCCGGTTCGCACCAGGGACACTCGCCGGGACTACGCCTGCCGCTCGCGGCACTAGTTCATCCGGACGACTCAGAACGCGCTTGAACGCCAAAGGACATCAAAACAATGAGCACCCTCACCGACGCGCCCGGCCTCACCCTGCACGCCACGCCCGTCCGCAAATTCTGGTTCGATGAAGTCCCGGCTCCGGCGACGCCCGCAGCCGAACGCCGGCATCGCCTGGAGCGGCTTGCCGGCGCGTTTCGCCTGTTCGCCCGCCACGGTTTCGATCAAGGCCTGGCCGGCCATATCACTGCGCGCGACCCTGAATGGCCTGATCATTTCTGGGTCAATCCGCTTGGCAAGCACTTCGCGCGCATAAGGGTTTCCGACTTGCTGCTGGTGAACAGCGCAGGCGAGATCGTGGTCGGCAAGGGTCCGGTCAATCAAGCCGCCTTTGCGATTCACGCGGCCATTCACGAAGCCCGTCCGGATATTGTCGCGGCTGCGCATACGCATTCGCTATACGGAAAAGCGTGGTCGACCCTCGGACGCAAACTCGATCCGCTTACGCAGGATTCTTGTTCATTCTATGAGGATCACGAACTATTCGATGACTTCCAGGGTGTGGTTCTCGACACCAGGGAAGGCGCGCGCATTGCCGACGCGCTGGGTTCGAGCAAGGCGGTGATCCTGAAGAATCACGGCATCCTGACCGCGGGCCCCACGGTGGAAGCGGCTGCCTGGTGGTATCTCGCGCTGGATAACGCGTGCCACACGCAACTGCTCGCCGAAGCCGCCGGTACGCCTCAGCGCATTCCGCATGACGTGGCGGCGTTGACGCATGAGCGGGTTGGCCGTCCGGGAGGCGCGCTGTTTTCGTTCGAGAGCTTGTATGAAGGCCTGGTCGAAGCCGAACCCGATCTGCTCGACTGATTTGAAACGGCGCTGAGCGAATAAGGCGATGCATCACACATCGCCTTCTTATTCGGCCGCCGTCAAGCGCCTTCAGGCCTTCCCGATCTGCGTATCGGAGATGGCACGCACATCGATCCGTCTTGGCAGGATCGCATCGCGGAAAGCGATATCCGCAACCCGCTGCAACGCGACAATATCGTTCTCGGCGACAAAGCGTTGTTTCAGCGCTGATCGTGCGGTAATGGTCCTGGCGGCATCGAAAGGAAGACGGGTGAGCGACGCGTAGACATGCGCGTACGCATCGGGATTGGCGACCGCCCAATCACCCGCGCGCTGCAAACGCTGCAACACATCTGCAATAGCGAGGCGCTTTAGCGGATCGGCCGCAGCAGCACCGGACGCCGTTACAAAGCCCAGGCCGCTATTGATCCCGGTACCATCCCGCAGCACCCGCGCACCCCGTTGAACTGCTGTCCCGAAGTACGGATCGAAGGTCGCCCAGACATCGATACTTCCCGACTCAAATGCAGTGAACGCGTCGACTGGCAATACAAACCGCACTGAAACGTCATCGCGCGAAAGGCCGGCTTCCGCCAGCGCGCCGTAGAGCTGGAACTGCGAAATGCTGCCGCGTGCCGATGAAACAAACACCGTGCGTCCCTTGAGATCCGCCACGCTGCGCAGCTTCGAATCCGCCGGAACGAGGATGCCCAACTGCGAGCCCGAGCCAACGCGTGTCGCAACGATCTTGAGTGTCGGATCGCCAACGGCCGCGGCCAGCACCGGCAAATCGCCAGCAGGAGCGAGGTCGACGGCACCCGCGCGCTGCGCTTCGAAGAGCGGCGCAGCACCCTGGAAATTAGCCCACTTGAAGGCGTACGGCGTGCCGTCGAGCACCTTGGCCGCCTCGGCCAGCGCGCGCGTGCCGCCGGCCTGATCGCCCAGCACCAGCGTGACGGAACCGAGGGCCGCGTCCGCCGCCCTCGCCTCCCGCGACCTGAATCCGCCTAGCGCAACGGCAGCCGGCGCGGCGCCCAGCAAGCGCAATACGCGCCGCCGTCCATCGAAAACATCGGAACCATCCATCTGCATAAATCCTCGCGGGCGAAATCAGCGCCCAGAGTAGCGACGCCTCGTCCCCTTGAGAATTATTCAATTCCGATATGGTTATGAGCGCCGGATACTTAAGCATTGCAGGTTTCAGCACAGCGGTTCGGAGCCCGTGGCGACGCGTGCAGGACTCGAATCGTACCGCTAGAACGCAACGCCTCGGGCCGCCCTCCACGCGCCAACGCTCCTCCTCGCATCCCTCCGAAAAATATTGACAACCTATCTTAAGATATATATCTTAAGATCTGTTTTACGATAACCACGGAGTTTTACGATGAGACATCATCGAAATCGCGAGTTCGCTCGCCCCGAAGCTGGATTTGAATCTTCAGACCGTTTTTCCATGCATGCACTGTGGCATGCAATCGGTCGCCACCACCACCGCCATGACGACGACGGCCGCTTCCCAGGCGGTCCGGGAGGATTTGGCGGCCGCGGTGACGACGGCATGCCGCGTGGCCGCAAGTTCACCTCCGACGACCTCCAGTTGCTCCTGCTCGCCCTTCTGGCCGAAGCGCCGCGCCACGGCTACGAGCTGATCAAGGCGCTCGAAGTTCGCTCGAACGGTTTTTACAGCCCGAGCCCGGGCATGGTCTATCCAGCGCTGACTTATCTGGAAGAACTGGGTTATGCAACGGTTGAAGTGGAAGGCAATCGCAAGCGTTATGCATTAGCCGAACCTGGCCGCAACTACCTGGCGACCAACCGCGAGCGCGTTGACCTGATGCTGGCCAAGCTAAGCCATTTCGCCCGCAAGATGGATTCAGTGCGCCGCGCATTTGCAGGCGAAGCAACCGACGAAAACGCAGACGCTAATGGCGACAGCAACGCTTGGTTGCCCGAATTCATCCAGGCACGCCGCGCCCTCAAGCACGCATTGCTGATCCGAACCGACGCATCCGCTAGCGAGCAACGCCGCATTGCCGCCATCCTTGCGCGTGCGACGGCCGAGATCGAAGGAAAAACCACCGGCAATCCGGCATGAATCAATACTTAAGAGAACAAACAATGCAAAACAGACCCGATCTGGCGGTCGGCCGCGTCCGCCATCAACTTAAATTCCGCCTGGCTCAAGTCAAGCGCGTTCAACCGCTTACGCCGCACCTCGTGCGCATCACGTTAAGCGGCGACGATCTCCACGACTTCGAATCCGCGTCCTTCGACGACCACATCAAGGTCTTCTTTCCCCCGCCCGGAGCCGAGAAGCCGGTCATGCCCACGGCCGGTCCGAATGGTCCGGTATTCGCGGACGGCCAGCCGCGGCCAATCGCACGCGACTTCACCCCGCGCCGATACGATCGCGAAGCGCGCGAGCTCGACATCGAGTTCGCGCTGCATGAGGCGGGACCCGCCGCGACGTGGGCGGCGCAGGCGAAGGTAGGACAGTATCTGGGAATCGGTGGCCCGCGCGGCTCCTTTACGATCCCCACGGGTTTCGACTGGCATCTGCTGATCGGCGACGAGACCGCGCTCCCTGCCATTGCACGTAGGCTGGAAGAGCTACCGCCGGGAACTCGCGTAGCCGCGCTGATTGAAGTGGAAGATCCGTCAGCACGCATCGACTTCACGACGCAGACCGACCTGTACGCCGAATGGCGCTACCGCAGCGAATCGGACTTCCCCGGCGGAGCCTTGTTGCTGGCCTTGCGCGAGATGTATCTGCCGACCGGCGAGGGCTACGTCTGGGCCGCGGGGGAAGCCACCATCATGCGCGCCGTGCGTCAGCATCTATGCACGGAACGCGGTGTCGACAAGACCCGGATTCGCGCTGCCAGCTATTGGAAACGTGGCGTTGAAGCGGTTCACGAATCCATCGACGACTGACTCGCGCTTTCTCCGTCTTAGCCACTGAAAAACATTTAATTAGGATGGCTATATGTATAGTCTGGATGCGAGTCGCGAGCGCCGCCTTCTCTGGCTGCTTGCGCTTACGCAATTCACCATCATCATGGACTTCATGGTGATGATGCCCCTTGGCCCGCAGATCATGCGGAGCTTTCAGATATCACCTGCCGCGTTCGCCACCGCTGTCTCAGCTTATTCGTGGTGTTCCGGTCTCTCGGGGCTGCTTGCCGCCACTTACATTGATCGTTTCGATCGCCGCCGTCTCATGTTAGCGGTCTATGCGCTGTTCGCGCTGTCGAACCTTGCGTGCGCCTGCGCCACCAGCTTCCCCATGCTGCTGATCGCGCGCGCTTTTGCGGGGATCACCGGCGGCGTGCTGGGATCGGTCATCATGGCTATCGTCAGCGACGTCATTCCCGCTGCCCGCCGCGGCGCCGCGACCGGCACGATCATGACGGCCTTTTCGCTCGCCGCAGTGGCGGGCGTCCCGGCCGGCGTTTTGCTAGGCGCGCACTTCGGCTGGTTCACGCCGTTCATCTTGCTCGCGGCTTTGTCGGTTGTGATCTGGCTGGCCGGAATGCAGATCGTGCCTTCGCTCACCGAACATCTACGCCGCAAGCAACCTCCGTTGGGAAGCGTGCTGCCTACGCTGTGGCGCCTGGTGTCGAACCCGCGTAACGCCAACGCATTCGCGCTTACGTTCATCGTAATGGTGTCGCAGATGCTGGTGATCCCGTTCATCTCGCCGATGCTTGTGGCTAACCACGGCGTCGCCCCGGCACAGTTGTCGTGGTTATACATGGCGGGCGGCGCCGCGACGTTCTTCACGGCACGGCTTGTCGGCCGGCTTTCCGACCGTTACGGCAGTCGTCGGATGTTCCGTCTGCTGGTGGTGCTGTCCTTGCTGCCCGTGCTGTTCATCACTCACCTGCCGAGCCTGCCGTTCATCGCAATGGTGCTGCTGTTCCCCGTGTTCATGGTGATCGTGTCCGGCCGCATGGTGCCGATGCAGGCGTTGCTGACGACCGTTCCCGAACCGTCTAACCGCGGCGCTTTCCTCAGCACGAACAGCGCACTGCAAGCACTCGGTGCCGGTTGCGGTGCGTGGCTAGGCGGACTGTTCCTGTCGTTCGATGCGCATGGCGCCATCCGGGGTTATGGCGTCAACGGCTTGTTGGCTGCCGCCCTCGTGTCGTTCGCGGCGATTTGGGTGGGCCGCGTGAAAGCGGCAACGGAAAGAGCTGTTACTCCGCCCATTGCCGGGGAGCCGCTTGGGGAAGCGTAGTCGCTTCAGCAAGATTTGGCCGGGCTTGAATAAGTTGCGCCTCGCAAGTATTCGTCGATGTTGCGCAGGCTCAACTGAAAACTAAAATGCCAGCGCACAGCGCAACTGATGACGGTACTCGCACAGTGCGAGTACCAGACTCCCCGGCGGCCTGTCTTTAGCCATCGGGGCGCTCCGTGAGGCCCGGGACCGAGTTTACCCAGGCATTAAATACCTGAGATGCCGCCTTGCCCAACGCGGCACCTGAGCGCAACGCACTTTCCCTCAACGCGGTCATAGACACGTCGTTCTGCATCAGTTCAACGCTATGACCAATCAACCATTGCTCGATTCGCGCAACGTCGGCTTCGAGATGAAATTGCAGCGCAAGCGCGCAAGCACCATATTGGAATGCCTGATTCTTGCATTGCGCCGTCGACGCCAAAACGTGGCATCCCTCAGGCATCTGAAATTCGTCGCCGTGCCAGTGCAGCACTGGAACGTCATCGCCCAGATGTCCCAAGGCCGATGCCCGGCCCTCGGGGCTCAGCGAAACACAACCAAAAGCAATTTCCTTGTGTTCCATCGGCGTGACTCGTGCTCCAAGCGCACGGGCCATGAGTTGCGCTCCCAGGCAAATGCCGAGGATCGGCCGCCCTGACAGCAGACGCTCCGAAATGACAGCAAGCTCGGTCCGAAGGAACGGATAAAGGTCATCGTCGAATACGCCGATTGGACCGCCTAGCACGACCATCAAGTCTGCCTCTTCAATCTCCGCACGCCTCGGATCATCCACGCCCATGTCGAAGTAGCGGATCTCATAGCCTCGCTCTTCAAGCACCCCTCGCAGTGTTCCCAGGTCTTCGAACAGAACATGCCGAAAGACAGCAACTGTTTTCAAGTGGATTCTCCGCTTTACGGTTGAGGATGGGCTTGAGCCCACGGCGCCGCCTGCTCGAACGCGGCTGCGGCCTTGAATACGGTCAGATCGTCGAACGGACGCCCCACGATCTGCAACCCTGTCGGAAGACCCTGGGGGCTCATGCCCGATGGCACGGAGATCGCCGGACATTGGCTCAGTAGATTGAACGGATACGTCAGTGCCCAGGCGAGATACGCATCGACCGGTTTGCCGTTGATCGTGAATCCGACGTCGTCGTTCTTGTGTTCCGCTTTGAGAGCAGGCACGGCGAGCGTTGGACACACCAGCACGTCGAACCGCTCGAACACGGCCGACAGCTTCTGCCACATTGCCGAACGCACCATTTCGGTCTGCTTGACGCGTACCGCGCTGTGACCGAAACCACGATGGATCAGACTGCGCACGAACGGGTCCATCTTGTATTGCCATTGCGGAATATGATGGCCGACGATCGTCGCGAAGAGTCCTTCCCAATGCGTTACCCAGGCATCGTAGGCACTTTCATTCCAATCGAGATTGACCTGTTCCACTACGGCGCCCGCCGCCTGCATCTTGCGGACAGCTTCCGCCGTGTTCCGGGCGACTTCGTTATCAACTTCGACGAAGCCCAGATTGCTGGAGAAAGCGACCCGCAGGCCTTGCATGCCTCCCGAGGTAGCGGTGGGAATGACGACCCGATCGCGCAGGCTTGTGATGTCGTCCGGGTGTTGGCCAGACATCACATTGAGCATCAGCGCGGCGTCACCGACGCTTCGCGTGATCGGGCCGATATGCACGATCGACTCGAACATCGTATCGAGCAGCAAGCCCGGAACGCGTCCGTAGGCGGGCTTGTAGCCGACTGTTCCGCAAGCCGAGGCGGGAATGCGCAGCGAGCCGCCACCGTCATCGCCTTCCGCCAGCGTCGTCATGCCGGTTGCCACGGCGACTGCCGATCCGCCAGAGGACCCGCCGCTGCTGAAATCGGTATCCCACGGGTTCCGGGTCACACCATAGAGGGGGCTGTGGCAATGGCCTGCATGTGCAAATTCGGGGGTCGTCGTGCGAATGTGCATGATCGCGCCGGCATCGAAAAGGCGCTGCACCGCAGGAATCGTGCGATCGGCGACCACGCCTTCGAAAACCTTCGAGCCCCAGGAAGTCGTCACCCCTTTGACCGGGTGAAGCTCCTTCACCGCAAGCGGAATGCCTTCCAGCGGACGAACCTCAACGCCTGACTGATACCGCGCTTCGGCACTCGCGGCCTGATCCAGCGCCTGCTCGTAAAACCGGTTGGTGATCGCATTGACCTTCGGATTGACGGACTCGCAGCGCGCGATGACCGCTTTCATCAGGTCTACTGGCGAAAGGCTTCGGTCGCGAAACCTTTGCAATGCTTCTTCGGCCGTGATAAAGCACAATTCCGGCTGAGACAGACGGGAGTCCTTGATTGGCTCATTCATGATGGTTCTTCCTTGGCTTGGGCAACGAATCGATATCGACGGTTAAAGAAAAAATGAGTCGGATGCCGCTAGAGCACTGCACCGAACAGCTCGCGATCCAGCGCTTTATCGTCAATCGTGTCAGTGATGGCGACCGTTCCGCTGATGCGTCCCGACTCCATCAAGTACGCACGGGATGCCAGTTGCCGGGCAAAATCCAGGTTCTGCTCGACCAGCACCACGGACAACCCGTCCCGCGATGAAACCGCTTGCAATACGCGTGAAATGTCATCAAGTAAGGATGGCTGAATACCTTCGGACGGTTCATCGAGCAACAGCAGTCTGGGTTCGGTGATCAACGCCCTGGCGAGCGCCAGCAATTGCTGTTGCCCGCCGCTGAGACTGCCCCCAAGATGCTTGAGCTTGGGCACGAGCGACGGGAAATCGACCATTAGAACTTCCATCTTCTGCTTGATACGCTTGTGATCAAAGCCCATTGCATAGGCGCCGACCAGCATGTTTTCTGCAACTGTCAGTTGAGTGAAGATCTGACGCCCTTGCGGCACACAGGCGATGCCGATCTGCGCACGCCGGTGAGCGGCCGTCGAACTGATCTCGACCTGATTCAACTGGATACCGCCTCGCTGACAAGGCAACGCGCCTGACAGGGTCCGGATCAAAGTCGTCTTGCCGACGCCATTTCGTCCGAGGACGGCAACCACTTCGCCCGCTTCGATGTTGAAATCCACGCCGCGCAGGATGGTGACGTTGCCGTACCCCGACCATAAATCACTAGTGGTGAGCAGCATGATTTCTTCCCAGGTAAGCATCGATGACGATGGGATCCGACGTGATCTCTTCAAACGTGCCCTGACGGAAAATCTTCCCTTGATGCAGCATTGAAATGGGCGCGCTCAACGCACGGATAAAGCTCATGTCGTGCTCGACCACGATCACCGTATGATCGATCGCCAGTTGCTGGATCAATGCAACCGTATTGCTCCGCTCTTGCGCGGTCATGCCTGCTGCAGGCTCGTCCAGCAAGATCACGGCCGGGTCTTGCGCAAGCACCATCGCGATTTCGAGCCATTGCTGTTCGCCATGCGCAAGCTCCGCGACGAGCGCATTCATCTTGCGGTGCAAGCCGACTGCTTGAAGCGTTCGGCGCACGAGCCGTGTGCTCCGGCTGCGTCCAGGCTCGTAATGAGCCAGGCGAAGATTCTCCTGGACGGAAAGGCCGGGAAACAGGCTCGGAACCTGAGTTTTGATGCCGAGGCCGTGACGGGCTCGCTTGAATGTCGGTGCCCGGGTGATGTCGATGTCATTAAGAACGACTTGACCATCCGTCGCTTGATGGCGGCCCGTCAACACGCCAAAGAACGTGCTCTTGCCGGCGCCGTTCGCACCGATCACCACATGAATCCCGGGACCTACGAAGTCGACACTGATTCCACGCAACACGGAGACCCCACCGAAGTTCTTCGCGATCGCATTGGCACGCATGACACCGCTCAAACGCACGCCGCTCTCGTGAACATCGGGCAACGTATCCGCCTCTCCATCGAACAGGTCGGCGGCGGCCTCAGGTCGCGACGGTTTGCTAATGAAGCGAAGCAAATAATCGATCGGCCGGCGAAGGAGCGACGCGACACCCGACGGCGCAAGCATCACCGTCACGACGAGCAGCACGCCCAAAATGAGCGGCGTCTGTTCGCTGATCACGTTTTCGGCTTCGTCGGAGATCCACTGGACGAGGACGACTCCGAGGAACGCGCCGCCCAGCGAACCGCGCCCGCCGACCATCACCCATATCACGATCAGCGCGGCCTGCGGAAGGCTGAATATCGCCGGATTGACAAACGTTCCCCATGCGGCAAAAAGTGCGCCGCCGATTCCAGCAAGTGCGCCACCGATAACAAAGGCAATCAGCTTGAGCCGGCGTGTGTCGTAGCCGAGCAGATCCATGCGAAGCTCGTTCTCGCGAAGTCCGGCGAGCATCCGGCCGAATCGCCCCGTCACAAGAAACCTGACTACGCTGTACATCAGCCCTGCCACGCAAGCAGCGAAACCGAACATGGCTGAGGGCGAAAGCTCGGAGGTGGACTCGTTACCCGGCCAGCCCAACGCGATGGACGGCAGGGAAGGAATCCCGTTGAAGCCACCCAGAAGTGCCTCGCCAATGTGATATTGCGGACCCGACGTGCTCGAAATAACCGAATACAAAACGAGCGTGATCGCGAGCGTGACGATCGCCAGGTAAACATCACCGATCTTGCCGTAGAAGAGTACGTATCCCAGCATGCCGGCAAACACCGCCGAGGCCAGTGCTGCCGCAACCAGCGCACTGCCCGTTTCATGTGTGACCGGAAACACGTTCAAGGAGAAGATTGCGTAAGCGTACGCACCCACTCCAAATAGCGCGTTCTGGCCGAAGCTGAAAATGCCGGCTCGTCCCCACAAGAAATCGAGACTCAAGGCGACGATGCCGAAGCTGAGCCAAAGCACGCCCTTCAGTTGAAGCGCGACCGACAGATGTGGCGCCACGATAAGTGCAACAACGACCAGCAAGACGGGCCAGACCAGCCCCCGATGAGCCGCTTTCCGCAGCAGGTTGGAGCGGCCCGGATGGATGGCGTCAGGCGCCTGCGCCATCAACGCATCTTGAATCTCTGGATTGGTGTTCACGAAAAATCTCCCGTCGACGCTTAGAATTTACGGCGCCAAGACGCTGATATGCCTTGGGGAAGGACTCGAACCAGGACCATTGCCGTCACGAGCAGAGCGGATACGCCCCAGAGCGTCGTCAGCCACTGCGAGACAAGGTTGGCCACGCTACCGAGTAAAGCAGATGACATCACGGTGCCAAACACAAAGGCTGGGCCGCCCGTTACCACGGTCATGAATGCCTGCGCGACATAGGTTTGTCCAAGGCCGGGGCTGACCGCAATAACCGGCGCAATCAGCCCTCCCGCCAACCCGGCCATGCCGCAACCGATCGCGAACGTGATGAGGTTGATGCGTGGCGCGAAGACGCCCAGTGCGCTCGCCATCTCGGCGTTCTGAGCCGTCGCACGCGCCAACAGTCCATAACGCGTGCGGGTGAACACCAGATAGAGTCCAAAGACCGATGCAAACGCCGCGGCCGGCAACACAAAGGACGAATAGACTGACACGGAGTAAGTGCCGATCTTCAGCGCCCCAAGCGGCGTAGAGATGCCAGCCGATGTCGTGCCGAAAATATCCACGGCGAGCTGAAAGAGGATCAGGCTCAGTCCGAACGTGACGAGGAGCGTGTCCACCAACCGCTTCTTGTATAACGGTCTGATCAGTACCACCTCGACCACAACGCCGACCGCTGCGCTGAGTAGCGGCGACGCCGCGATCGCCACGAACAGGGGAATCCCGGCGTAACGGACCAGCGTGACGGCGGTAAATGCGCCAATCATCATGAACTCGCCATGCGCCATGTTGACGACCTTCATCAGACCGAATATCAACGCGAGACCCAGTGAAACCATGACGAGGATGGAGACGCTCGTCAGGACTGACAGCGCAACTACAAGAACGGAGGACATCGACATGAGACGCTCCTAGACTTTGGGGTTGACCATCTTGTGCGCTGCTTTGTCTTTGCCGATCAGATCAATGGTTCCCGCGCCGACGATTTCACGCGAAGGCGCAACCTGCGGCAGCGACTCGATGATCTCGTAGCTGCCTTGGCTTGAGACCCGCGCAAGGTGAATGTCCTGCACATTGCGATGAGACTGGCCGTCGGTCGATACCTTGCCGCTGGGGCCAACATAGGCCTTGCCTGACTCGAGCGCGGCGACTACCTGCGCAGTGTTCGTGGTTTTTGCCTGTTCCACTGCGAGCCGCCACTGATTCCAGCCGTTCCAAACCTGCACCGGACCATCGGGAATCGGGCCCGCATTCGGGTAGAGGACCTTGAAGCCATCGAGGAACGTCTTGTTTTCTGGCGTGGCGAGTGATTCGAAATACGAGTACGCGACTACGATTCCGCTCGCCTCCTGAGGGGTAAGCACGGTTTGCTCGTTACCCAGTCCGAAGGTCGGTGAAATGATGCGGATCGACTTGTTCAGCCCGGCCGCGGCAAATTGACGATAGAACGCAATGTGATTGTTGCCAACGAGGTTCGACATGACGACCGCCGGACCCGCCGCCTGGATCTTGCGTATCGTCGAGCCGAAATCCGATACTTCGAGGGGAATGTATTCGATGCCCGCAATCGTGCCGCCGGCCTTCGCCACCAGCGATTGTGTCCAGGCCGTCGCGACGTGGCCATACACATAGTCCGCCGCAACCACGTAGATTGTCTTGCCTGCGTTCTTGACGGCCCAGTTGATCAGAGGCGCCTCCTGTTGAACGCAATCGCTGCCTTGCATGAAGGTGAACTTGTCGCACTCGCCGCCCTCGTCGATCATCGGAAAAAAGAGAATCTTTCCGTATCGGCTCAACACAGGCCGCGCAGCTTCCCGCGACGCGCCGGTAATACATCCGACGACGGCGCTGATTCGATCGTCGGCACCAATTTCCTGAGCGTAGCGGGAATATAGTTCGATCTTCGATTGCGTATCGTAGGTGTGCAGTACAACCTTGCGACCCATGACGCCGCCACCTTTATTGATCGCATCGATCGCGTACTTCGATGCGTTCATCAGCTGCACGCCGTAGATATTCAGGTTCCCGGTCAGGTCGAACATGCTCGCGACATGAAGATCCGCCCCCGGCGCATCGGCGCCCATTGCACTGAATGAGCGCCCCAGCGCCGCCGCGCCGACGCCCGCCAATGAAAGTTTGAGCAGGTTGCGGCGGGTGATAGTGGTTCGGCTTTCTTCGTGGCCGGCCGGACAGGACAGTGTGTTTTCAGGCAGATTTCTTTTCATCGCGGGGCTCTTGTTCGTTAGGGTGGGCAGACTTGGCTTGGCCGCTGCGGCGGGGGAGCGCCTTGACCAGGCTTTGGTTGTGCGAGATGCGACTCCGGGAAAACAATAAGTAGTAGACCGAATAAACCTTAGTTAAAAAAATCGTCCTCTAACAGCATGTCCTCGAAGAACGCGCCGTATGTGTGGTCAGCGTTGCGAATATGGATTTCGAGAACCCACAATTGCCGGCTCGGCTTGAAATCGACTTCGGCCATCGGACCTTCGTAAATCGCCGCGTGTGGAAAGTCGGCCAGACGATGGCCCGACAAATCCATGTTCAGCACCCATCCCCGACGCTTTGCCGCTGCGACCGCAACCTCGTAAAGCACTTTCCCGCTGTCGCTTGTTTCAAGCCAGTGCTTGCGTACTTCATGGAAGATTTCGCGTGCATCGCTTGCACACCTCGCCTTGCCGGCATCGGTCCCGGTGACGAACGTGTCGCCGCCGTCGCCCTCCCATTCCTTCCATGTCGGGCCAATGTCGATCAGGAAAATATCGTCCTGACCGAGCACCACGCCCGGATCGGAAGCTTCGCCGAAAGTCTTCGTGGTATTGCTGCCAAAGCGGACATAGACATCGTGCCAACCGCGCAGCATCCCGAGGCTGGCGAGAAGGTCCTTGGCCATTTCGACAGCGTCTTCTTCGACCATCCCGGGTTTGACCGCGCGGGAGATCTGCCGTATCGCATCCCGTGTCATATGACGCACGGTCATCATCTTCTGCGCGTCGTAATGCTGGCCAACGGCTTCAAGGGTCTGCTGAATCGCTTCTGTACTCATGGGTGATGCTCCTGTTTGGGATTTCGGTTGCAAATTGGACAACTAGAATGCGTCGCGCGGAACGCTGACACTCAGACCATTCAGTTTGGGTTCAAGGACAATCTGGCAGGCGAGCCGGTCGAACGGCCCGCTGTCCTCGATCGATTGCAACAATCGACTTTCTGTCCGCGCAGCCGGCATCAGCCTGTCGAACCAGGTTTTTTCAACCGTGACGCGGCAGGTGCCGCAAGACTGGTTGCCGCCGCACACACCCTTGACGAGGTCTGCCTCGCGCAACGCGGCGAGCAGTGTGTCGCCGGTCCAGGAGGGCAACGTTCGCGCGGGCACGTTGCCTGAGACCTGGTCAGGTACAAGGCTGGCGTTGACGTGAACAGGTGCGCGGCGCGCGTCTGCAGGCCGGCTTATCACCGACGCGACGAAAGAATCGGAGAGGAAATTGTCGGGATCGAGACCATGCATGCCAACGAGCAGGTCTCGTGCAGCCGCAATCATCGACGGCGCGCCACATGCATAGACGCGCGAGTTCGAGAGGTCCGGATGGTCGGCCGCGGCCGCGTCCTGGACGAATCCTCGTTTTCCTTGCCAATAGCCGAGGGCACCGCTCAACACAGGTACGTAATGAAAATTGCGGTGACTTGCCGCAAGACTTGCGAAACGTGCGGAGAGATACAAGTCTGCTTCAGTAGTTGCGCCCCAATACAGCCAGACCGGATTTGCGCAGCCCGATTGCAACGCGGCCTCAAGCAGCGCATTGAGCGGTGCGATGCCCGTCCCCGTCGCGAGCATGACGATCGCCGGGACCTCCGACGCAGGCGTTTGCCAGACACAAGTGCCGAACGGACCGTGAACCTTCAGGGTGTCGCCCGTTGCCAATTCATTGCGCAGCATCCGCGAGAATTTGCCGTCGCGATGCAAGCGGATATGCAATTCAATGACACGGTCGGTCGTGCTCGCCGACGCCATCGAATAAGAGCGTAGATCACCGTCCGGCAACTCGATCGACAGAAACTGGCCTTCGCTGTACTTCATCGTTTTTCCAGCGAGCGGCATCAGCCGGACCTTCATGACAGAGTCATTCAGCGGCGAGACCGACAACACTTCGGCCTCGAAGCGGTCATCGGTCGTAGGTCCCGGTAAGGTGTTCATTGCGTCACGTACCTCGTTTGCGTTTGTTAAATGCTATAGTTTTCGTGGCCCATCCGAGTGATCCAGTATTTTTGACATAGCTGGTCCAGGGACGAGTTCAGATGAAGACGGCGAGGAGCTGGCGATGTTAAGAAACTGGGAATTCACAATCAGCATCGACCGGAACTCGCCGGTGTCGCTGAGCCTTCAGATCAGCCAGGCGCTGGTTGAAAAAATCCGCTCGGGACTTCTGCGCCCGGGGAACTCGCTGGCGGGGTCCAGAGAACTGGCCACGCAGTTGGGCGTGAACCGTAAGACCATCGTGGCGGTTTATGACGAGCTGGCCGCGCAGGGCTGGCTGGTCACGCAGGGAAAGCGCGGGACTTTCGTATCGCCGGCGCTGCCTGTCGCGGAAATGGAAAGCAAGGCGGAGGAAGTCCTTAAATGGTCGGCGGGGTCGTTGCCAGGCCCTGACTATCGGCCATACGGAATCGAGAAAGAGCTGCCGGCGCCTCCAAGGGACGGCTTTATTGAATTCACCGACGGCGCCCCTGATACGCGCGTGGTGTCATTCGAGGCTTTGTCCAGGGCCTTTCGCCTTGCACTGATCGAATCCGCACGCTCCAACCGGCTGGGCTATGGCGATGCCCGTGGCCTCGCGCTACTAAGGCAAACCATCGCAGCGATGCTTCGGATAGAGCGCGGACTGAACGCGGACGAGGACACCGTGTGCATCGTGCGCGGCAGTCAGATGGGCATTTATCTGGCCGCTCGCCTCCTGGTCCGCCCAGGCGACGCGGTGGCGTTGGAACGACTCACCTACCCTCCTGCACGAGACGCGTTCCGCGCCTGCGGAGCGTCCGTCTTTAGCGTCGACCAGGACGAACACGGCATGATTCCTGAGTCGCTTGAGAGAATCTGCCGCGTCCATAAAATCCGGGCCATCTACATCACGCCTCACCATCAGTTTCCGACCACGGTGACCATGCCCGTTCATCGCCGCATGCGGCTTCTTGCCTTGGCCGAGCAGTTCGACTTCGTGATCGTGGAGGACGACTACGATCACGAATTTCATTTTTCGCACAATCCGATGTTGCCAATGGCCAGCGTCGATCGCTCGGGCAAGGTCATCTACATAGGCTCAATGAGCAAGATACTCGCCCCGGGACTCAGGATTGGTTATGTCGTGGCGCCGCCGAGCGTGATCAATCGACTGGCCAATGAAGTGATGCTCATCGACCGGCAAGGGAATGGGGTGACAGAGCGCGCAGTGGCGGAACTCATGCAGAGCGGAGAACTCAAGAGACACATAAGGCGGGCTGTGAAGATCTACGAGCAACGCTGTGACATGGCGATTGCGCTGGTGCATGAAAAGCTAAGTTCGATCGCCACAGTCTCGCCTCCTGACGGTGGCCTGGCGTTGTGGCTCACGCTCGATTCGGCAATCGATATGCAACGCCTCGAAGACGATGCCGTCCGGGAACGCGTACGCGTCCTGACCGGCACCTTGTTCTCGGATGACTATGCACCCGTCAACGCCATGCGGCTCGGATTTGGCAGCCTCAACGAGCGCGAACTGAAGCAGGGGTTCGAACGGCTGCGAAAGGTGCTCTCAAGACAAGATACGCGTCTCTGATCGATCGGGACCGGTAAGCAGTAGTCTCTCGCATCGCTCGGTTTTGTCGAATCAAGCCGCGCTGGTACAGCGGGCGTCGCAACGATACGAGCGATATTCAATGTTGCCGGAATCGCCGTTCTACTCGATGCCGTTTTGCGCAATCGTCGAGAAGATGCGGCCCTTGACCCCGGTTGCCGAGGCGTTTTTTGAATTTACTGCTGGAAGCGCATAGGTTGTGACGGTGGTAAGACCGCCCTCGTCTGCCCCGATTTCGTGCGATGCACCGAATCGATCGCAAGGAACTAGTGCATACCCTACTTCCAAAATTCCGGTCGACAACCCAAGCCATTGTTTTTAAAAGCCAACATACTCCTGGCACGGTTCACGCATAAGCACTCCGGTCCTACCGGTAGGAGTGCACTGCATGAGCATGTCGAATTTCGTTGCGCAAACCCTCCAGCAACGCATTCTTTCAGGCGTATACGCGCCCGGTGAAGTCCTGCCCGGACAGCGCGATCTAGCAGGTCAGCTCGGTGTAAGTCGCGGCGCCCTGCGCGAAGCCGTGTCCGTACTCATGACGTTAGGGTTCCTTCGCTCTGTCCCCGGCAAAGGCACGTTCGTCGCGCATCGCGGACAACGCGATACAGAGCCCGTCAGCCGTAGCGCCGAGCAAACCATGCAACTGCGCTACATCATCGAGCCCTCCGCCGCCGCGCTCGCCGCACGAACAACCGGTCCCGGCATAGCAAGCCAGTTCCGCGACATGCAAGCACGCTTCAAAGACGCGCTGCTGCGCAATGACCTCATCGACGCCGCCAATTGCGACCTCGCTTTCCATCAAGCAATCGCTGCCTGCTCCGGCAATGACATCCTCGCGGAAATCTCGCACTCGTTCGAAGACCGCATAGGTAAAAGCCAACGCTTTCCCCTCGCCAATACACCGCGCCTGATCGAGGCGTTCGAGGAACACGAACACATTGTTGCGGCGATTACCTGCGGCAACGCCATCGCCGCAATGACCGCCATGCAACGCCATCTGCGAGGCGCCGCCGAACGCGCCGGCATCGCTTTCACCATTCCGTAGATATCAGCATGACTAACTGAATGTGTACCGTTTCTGGCCACCCTCTCCGACATCCACCGAAGATCAACCACCATAAAGGACCGTACCTGCATGAACTTCATCAAATCAAGTTTGCTGACGTGGGCCTGCGCGCTGGCATGCAGCGCGGTCCTACCCGCCACCGCACAAGCGCAGGAAAAAGTGCTGAGGATCGCAATGACAGCAGGCGACATCCCTCGCACGCTGGGCCAGCCGGACCAGGGTTATGAGGGCAATCGCTTCACAGGCATAACCATGTACGACGGCCTCACGCAGTGGGATCTGAGCCACGAGAAAGGACCCAGCGAACTGATCCCCGACCTCGCCACGTCCTGGCAAGTCGATCCCAAGGACCACACCAAGTGGATCTTCAAACTGCGCCCTGGCGTGAAGTTCCACGACGGCTCGCCATTCAACGCCGACGCGGTCGTCTGGAACGTCGACAAGGTCCTCGACAAGAGCGCGTCGAACTTCGACCCAAGCCAGGTCGGCGTGACCGCATCGCGCATGCCCACGCTGCGCTCAGCACACAAGATCGATGACCTGACGGTCGAGTTGACGACCTCTGAACCCGACTCGTTCCTGCCGATCAACCTGGCAAACCTGTATATGGCCTCGCCCGTACAGTGGCAGAAAAAACTCGCCGCCATTCCCGCGACAGTGACCGATCCCGCCGAGCGCGACAAGCAGGCGTGGATCGCGTTCGCCGCCGATGCATCGGGTACCGGCCCGTTCAAGATGGCGCGCTTCGTGCCGCGCGAACGCCTGGAGATGGTCAAGAACACTGAGTACTGGGACCCGGCGCGCAGGCCGAGGATTGATCGCGTGGTACTGCTGCCGCTGCCGGAGGCCAACACGCGCACGGCCGCTCTACTGTCAGGTCAGGTCGACTGGATCGAGGCGCCCGCGCCGGATTCCATGGACGCCATCAAGTCGCGCGGCTTCAAGATCTATTCGAACCCGCAACCCCACGTGTGGCCGTGGCAACTCTCCTTCCTGCCGGGTTCCCCGTGGCTCGACAAACGCGTGCGTTACGCAGCCAACCTCTGTGTGAACCGCACCGCGCTCAAGCAGTTGCTGGGCGGCATGATGAGCGAAGCGACCGGCACCTTCGAGCCGGGCGACCCGTGGCGCGGCAATCCGACCTTCCAGATCAAGTACGACCCGGACGCAGCCCGCAAGCTGATGACCGAAGCCGGTTATTCGGCAGCGAAGCCGCTGAAGGTCAAGGTGCAGATTTCGGCTTCGGGGTCTGGCCAGATGCAGCCGCTGCCCATGAATGAATTCGTGCAACAGAACCTGAAGGCCTGCTTCATCGACGTCAGCTTTGACGTGGTCGAGTGGAACACGCTCTACACCAACTGGCGCCTCGGTGCGAAGGACCCGTCGGCGCATGGCGCCAATGCGACCAACGTGAGCTTCGCATCAATGGACCCGTTCTTCGCCATGGTCCGTTTCGTCAGCACGCAGGCCTTCCCGCCGGTATCGAATAACTGGGGGTACTACAGCAACCCGAAGATCGATGCGTTGATCCAGCAAGCTCGTACGACCTTCGACGCGAAACAGCGCGACGTGCTGCTCGCGCAGTTGCACGGAGACATTGTCGACGACGCGCCGTTCATCTGGATCGCGCACGACACAGGCCCCCGCGCGATCTCGGCCAAGGTGCACGGCGTGGTGCAACCGAAGAGCTGGTTTATAGACATCGCCACCATGTCGATGAACTGACCTGAACCCGCCGTGGTCTGGGCACTCTGCGCCCAGACCACGGCAACCGGGCCCCACCTCATGCTTTCCTATCTTCTACGGCGCGCGCTCTATGCATTGCCGATCATGCTGGGCGTTGCGTTCCTCTGCTTCATGCTGGTTCATATCGCGCCGGGCGACCCGTTGGTTTCCATCCTGCCACCCGATGCATCGGCTGACCTGCAGAAGCAGTTGATGGAACTCTACGGTTTCAACCGGCCGTTGCCGGTGCAGTTCTTTAGCTGGGTCTGGCGCGCGCTGCATGGCGACCTCGGCACCTCGATTGCTACCGGCCGCCCGGTCGCCGGCGAAGTGATCAAGGCGGTCGGCAATACGATGATGATCGCCGCGCTGGCCACGCTGATCGGATTTGCATTCGGCGCGCTGTTTGGCTTTGTAGCGGGCTACATGCGCGGCTCGTGGATTGACCGCGCGGCTTCGCTTGTCTCGGTCACCGGCGTGAGCGTGCCGCATTACTGGCTGGGCATGGTCCTCGTGATCGTGTTCTCGGTGAAGCTGATGTGGCTGCCCGCCACCGGCGCGGGACCCGACGGTTCGGCCGACTGGCATTGGGACTGGGCGCACTTCCAGTACCTCGTGTTGCCCGCAGTCACCATGTCGTTCATCCCCATGGGTATTATCTCGCGCACGGTCCGCGCGCTGGTGGCCGATACGCTGTCGCAGGAATTCATGGTCGGATTGAGGGCGCGTGGCTTGAGCGAGTTCGCCTTGTTCCGCCATGTGCTGAAGAACTGCGCGCCGACCGCGCTGGCAGTGATGGGCCTTCAACTCGGTTATCTGCTGGGCGGATCGATCCTGATCGAGACGGTGTTCTCCTGGCCGGGCACCGGTTTCCTGCTCAATGCCGCGATCTTCCAGCGGGACCTGCCGCTGCTGCAAGGCACGATCCTGGTGCTCGCACTATTCTTCGTTATCCTGAATCTCCTGGTTGACATTCTTCAAACCGTCTTCGATCCGCGTATTGAAAGGGGCTGAGCCGTGACCACGACTATCACCACCGGCGACACCGCCAAGCCCCTTGCCACGCCGTTGCGCTCGCGCGGACACGGAGCCAACGTGCTGCGGCGCCTGGTCCGCAATCCCCAGGCAATGCTCGGCGCCACCGTGATCCTCATCTTCCTGATCATGGCCGTCGCCGCGCCCCTCTTGATGCCCGCCGATCCATTCGCGGCGTCCATGTTCAATCGCCTTAAGCCGATCGGCACGCCCGGCTATTTGCTCGGCACCGACGAACTAGGCCGCGACATGCTGTCCCGCCTGATCCTGGGCGCCCGCCTGTCGCTATTCATGGGCGTGACACCGGTCCTGCTTGCGTTCGGTATTGGCGGAGCGATCGGGATCATGGCGGGTTACGCAGGCGGTGTGCTCAACGCGCTCGTGATGCGCACGATCGACGTGCTCTACGCGTTTCCGTCGGTGCTGCTGGCCATTGCGTTATCCGGTGCATTAGGTACGGGCATTGGCAACGCGCTGGTATCGCTGACCGTGGTGTTCATCCCGCAGATCGCGCGGATTGCCGAGAGCGTCACCACGCAAGTCCGCCGCAGTGATTTCGTGGACGCCGCGCGCGCGTCGGGCGCAAGCGCCTTCACGATCGTGCGCGTGCATGTGCTCGGCAACGTGATCGGACCGATCTTCGTGTTCTCCACCAGCCTCATCTCCGTCTCGATGATCCTCGCCTCCGGCCTCTCGTTCCTCGGCCTGGGCGTGACGCCGCCGAACCCGGAGTGGGGCCTGATGCTCAATACCTTGCGCACGGCAATCTATGTGCAGCCCTGGCTCGCGGCGCTGCCCGGCGTGTTTATCTTCGCGACGTCGATTGCTTTCAACGTGCTGTCCGACGGCCTGCGTGCTGCAATGGAGATCAAGTAATGGCCGAGCTCATGACAGATGACCGTGACATCGGCGGCCCGGCCCAGCCGTTGCTGAGCGTCAAGAATGTGGTCCGGCATTTTCCGCTCGGCAACAAAGGGCTGCCGTTTCTAAAGGATGCGCGCAACGTGGTCCGCGCCGTCGACGACATCTCGTTCGATGTATTGAAGGGTGAGACCCTTGGGGTTGTGGGCGAATCGGGCTGCGGCAAATCCACCATGGCGCGACTGATGATGCAATTGCTGCAGCAGGATAGCGGCGAACTTATCTTCGACGGCGAAACGGTCGGTTCCCGCGCCCTGCCCTTGCGCGAGTTTCGGCGTCAGGTGCAGATGGTGTTCCAGGACAGCTTCTCGTCGCTCAATCCACGCATGACGATCGAAGATTCAGTCGCGTTCGGCGCAACGGTTCACGGCGTCTCGCGGAAAGACGCAATAGCACGCGGACGTGACCTGCTCGCGCGCGTCGGCCTCGATCCCGTGCGGTTCGCGGGACGTTATCCGCACGAACTCTCGGGCGGTCAGCGACAGCGCGTGAATATTGCGCGGGCTTTGGCACTCGGTCCGCGCCTTGTGATTCTGGACGAGGCTGTATCGGCACTCGACAAATCGGTCGAAGCCCAGGTGCTGAATCTGCTCGCCGATCTCAAGGCGGAGTTCGGACTGACCTATGTCTTCATCAGCCACGACCTGAATGTTGTGCGCTACATCTCGGACCGGCTGGTGGTGATGTATCTGGGCGAGATCGTGGAGATCGGCACGGCGGAGGACGTGTTTTCGCACGCGTTGCATCCGTATACGCGGGCCTTACTCAACTCCATGCCGAGTGTCGATCCAACGCGCCGCACGACCGCCGCGCCGCTCTTCGGCGATCCACCCAATCCGATCGACCCGCCCAGCGGCTGCCGGTTTCATACGCGCTGTCCGCAGGCACAGGATGTATGCAGCAAACGCGCACCGGCCGTCTCTACGGTTGGTGGAGGACAAGTAACGTGCCTTGAATACGAGCCGGACAGCGGCTACGTTCCAATCTCGATTACAGCAGCGCAGGAGGTCGCGTGATGAACAAGAAGCCGGAGGTCAGCATCAGCCTGCGCGACCTGAAGGTCCGCTTTATCACGCCCGGCCGGACAATCCACGCAGTCAACGGCGTGGACCTGGAAGTGGGACGCGGCGAGGTGGTCGCTCTGCTTGGCGAATCCGGCTCGGGCAAGAGCGTCACGTTGCGCGCGATCATGCGACTGCATTCGGAGAAGACTACGCGCATGGAGGGCGGACTCGACGTTGAAGGTCAGGACGTACTAAAGCTCTCGCGCCGGCAGCTTTCTGACCTGCGCGGCAAGGTCGTATCGATGATCTTCCAGGAACCGTTGCTCGCCCTTGATCCGGTCTACACGCTCGGCGCGCAGATTGCCGAGATGGTACGGCGGCATCAGGGGGTATCGAAGGCCGAAGCGCGCAAACGAGCGCTGGCGTTATTCGAAAAGGTCCGCATTCCAAGCCCTGAACGCCGGCTGGATGCGTATCCGCACGAGATGTCGGGCGGCATGCGCCAGCGCGCGATGATCGCGCTGGCGTTGTCGTGCGAACCGCGTGTCCTGCTCGCCGACGAACCGACCACTGCTCTCGACGCGACCGTGCAGATCCAGATCTTGCTGCTTCTGCGCGACCTGCAACAGGAACTGGGTCTGTCGATTGTGTTCGTCACGCACGACATTGGAGCCGCGACCGAGGTCGCGGATCGCATCGCGGTGATGTACGCGGGCCGGATCGTCGAGCAGGGGCCGGCGCTCGCGCTGCTGACCGAACCACGGCATCCCTATACCATTGCTCTGCTCAAAGGCCGCACGCAAGGCGCCATGAAAAAAGGCGTTCGGCTGGAAACAATTGGCGGTGCGCCGCCCGACCTTTCCGCGCTGCCGCCGGGCTGCGCGTTCGCGCCGCGTTGTGCGCATGCGATCGACCGTTGCTTGCAGACACAGCCTGAAGAACGCCTGGTCGGTAACGCGCATTCGGCCCGTTGCATCCGGGTCGACGAAATCGCCATGCTGCAACCGAAGACCGACATTCTCTCCACTCACTAACAACGAAATGACACCAGACCTCGCCTCGTATCGCGCTTTCGTACCCTACCCCGATCATCCGGTACCCCATGCCCCGATTGGCCCGCTCACGGGCCTGACGTTCGGCGTAAAGGACATCTTCGATGTGGCGGGCTATCCCACCAGCTGCGGCAACCCGCACATGCTGGCCATGTCCGGCATCAAGACGACCAACGCGCCGGTTGTCGAGGCCTTGCTCGCGGCCGGCGCCACTTTCGCGGGCAAGACTTATACGGAGGAACTCGCGTTCTCGATGACCGGCAAGAACGCTCACTTCGGCGCACCGCGCAATGGCGCCGCACCGGACCGTGTGACCGGCGGATCGAGTTCGGGCTCGGCGTCGGCGGTATCGAATGGATTGTGCGATTTCGCGCTCGGCACCGACACCGGCGGTTCGGTCCGCGCGCCGGCTAGCCATTGCGGCCTGATCGGTTTGCGGCCAACCCACGCGCGCGTGTCGCTCGACGGTTGCATGCCGTTGTCACCGGGGTTCGACACTTGCGGCTGGTTCACGCGTGACATCGAAACATTTGCACGCGTGGGCAACGTGTTGCTCGGCGAAGATACGACGACGCTCCCGTCAGCGCCTCAAGCCTGCTTGCCGCGCGAGGTGCTCTCCGGGCTGCCGGAACCTGTGGTGAAGGTTTTCTTCGCGACACTCGACCGCGTCAAGGCGTGTTTCGGATCGATAGAAAGCGTCGACATCATGACGCCCTCCACCGACGCGCTCTACTGGGCGTTTCGTTACACACAGGGATTCCAGGCGTGGCAAAGTCACGGTGAATCGATCCAGCGTTTCGACTTCCAGCTCGGCCCGGGCGTGCGCGAACGTTTCGCATGGTCACGTACCGTGACACCCGCACAGAACGAGGACAGTGAGAGCGTACGCGAGCAATTCCGCGCAAATTTGTTGAGCCTGCTAGACGGCGGGCGCATTATTGTCATGCCCACGATGCCTGACGTTGCCCCGCTGTTGTCGGACACGGACGAAGCGCTGGAGTCGTACCGTAACCAGGCGATCAGGATGCTGTGCGTCTCTGGGCTCGGTGGATGCCCGCAACTCTCGCTGCCGCTGATGCAGATAGACGGTGTGCCGCTGGGCTTGTCGCTGATCGGGCCACCCGGCAGCGACAAAGGGTTGATCGAACTGGGCCGCATGCTGATGGCCTGAGGCCGTCCAACATTGGAGGAAACTGCATGAGCCGCACACCGGCAGTCCCCACGCAGCAGGTATTGAACGATCGCGCGATAGTCACCGAGTGGCGATTCGCACCGGGCGCCGAAACCGGCTGGCATGTTCATGGGCACGACTACATTGTCGTTCCGCAAACCAACGGGGAACTCCTGCTTGAAACTAAAACAGGTAACCGAGTTTCCGAACTACATGCCGGGCAGAGTTATGCCGGCTTGAAGGGCGTTGAACATAACGTCGTCAATGCTAGCGACCACGAGGTTGTGTTCGTTGAAATCGAGATCGTCTGAGAGCCGAGCGCGGTACCGGCAAGCTGGTTGGTTAATTGGTAAGGTGGACGCGCTCGCCTTCATCCGGTTCAAACCAATCCGGATTGCGCTCGGCAACCGGTTTTAGCGAGACCAGGATCTCGCGCAGATGGGCGCGCATTGCTTCTTCCGCGCCGTCGGCGTCATGCGCTTTCAGTGCGCTCACAATCCGTGCGTGCTGCTTGATCAGCAATTCAAGAGGTGAGACTTCCGGCAGGCTCAGATAACGCACGCGGTCCATCTGAGCCTTGATGTCCTGAATGGTGTCCCATGCCGCCACGCAATCGATAGATTGTGCTATCAGGAAATGGAAGCGCTCATCGAGTGCAAGGAACGACGTGGTGTCGTTCACCTTCGCAGCGGTCTTCTGGTCGCGTAGATTTTCAGCGAGGTCGGCGAGTTGCGCCGACGTGATTTCAAGCGCGGCCTTGCGGGCCACTGCGGCCTCGATTGCTTCACGGATGAACCTGCCTTCGCGAACGCGCCGCGGTGAGATCTTCTTCACGAAGGTTCCTCTTTGCGGCAGCACCTGCAGCACGCCTGACTCTACAAGCTTGATGAACGCTTCACGGACCGGTTGCCGGGAGACCTGGAACATGTCTGAAACTTCGGTCTCGGACAGTGGCGTGCCGGGCACCAGCGCACCCGAGAAAATGGCTTCACGCAGGGCACGAAAGATTTGCTTGCCGATGGGTTCGTGCGATTCGACGCGAAGCTGACCGCGCAGGTTGGGCAGCGCTACACGCGGTTCCGTTGCGCGAGTGCGGCCGCGGGGAGGTGCGGCCGGTGGCTTGGAAGAAGCCGTTGGTTCATTGCGACCGGCACCGGCTGGCGAAGACGCGTTACGTCGCAACGGCGCCGGTAAGACGTTTTTCGTGACCATGACCCACACTTGGATGAGTAGTAAAAAGAGGACGAAGATAGTGTTCGAATTTTATCTTGTCATCTACCATACTACCACGCTGTGGTGGTCGGGTTTGAGCGTCGGAGGTCAGGGGTGATCTGGATTTCTAGGTTCTGGAGTTGGGGCGGGGGCTAGGTTCTGGGTTAGTGGTCGGGGTCTATGCCGGGTTGGTGCTTTCGGCCTTAGTGGTCTGCGAGAGTCGGATTTTCTCTTTATCACTGTTAGCCACTGTGCGTGGCGGCACGTCATTTCTTTGTCCAAAGCGACAAAGAAACGAAGCAAAGAAAACGCTTTCAACCACGCTACCCTAAGTGTCCACAGCGTGCAGTTTCTATTCATAGGTGCCCCAAAAGCACGGTGCTCGCCAGAGCGAAGGATGTTTGAACCCCTCCTTCTCGCGAATCCTGACACGAACACGCTTCGCCCCGTACGCTCTCGGGCAAGCACCAGTTGCCAAGGAACCGGTACGGCCTCACGCGTTCTGCATGCTTCGTTTTTTGGTGGGTTGGCTGCTTGATCGGTTCCCTTATTTCGTAGGTCACAGCTTGATCCGTAACAGCTCGACGTGACGCGCATTTATTGCCTCAGTCTTTGGTGAGTTGGCTACGCGGCCTACACCGCTATTTTCGTCGGCTACGGCCTTAAGCATTGTTGGCGCTTTGTTACTTGATGGGTTGGCGACGTGGTTCGTCATGCGTACAAATTCGAAGGGCGGTTATCCGCGGATAGCGCGGGGTGCTCCTTGGGCAGGTTCAATCACTGGTGGCGAAGCGTGTGGGTATCGGTGTTCGGAGAAGGAGGGGTTCACACATCCTCCGCTCTGGCGAGCACCGTGCTTTTGGGGCACCTATGAATAGAAACTGCACGCTGTGGACACTTAGGGTAGCGTGTTTGAAAGCGCTTTCTTTGCTTCGTTTCTTTGTCGCTTTGGACAAAGAAATGACGTGCCGCCACGCACAGTGGCTAATAGTGATAAAGAGAAAATCCGACTCTCGCAGACCACTAAAGCTGAAAGCAGCAACCCGGCATAGACCCCGACCACTAACGCCGAAAGCAGCAACCCGGCATCAACCCCGACCGCTGACGCCGAAAGCAACAACCCGGCACTGACCCGCCCGCTAACCCCAGAACCTAGCACCCCGACACCAACCTCACCCGCTAACCCAAAAACCACCCCAACCCCAAAAACCCGTCCACCGGCGCGAGCAAAAACTCCTAGACCAGAGCGCGCCGCACCCTAAGCTTGCCGCCGCGTGGCTCGCGAATCCAGATCAGCGAACAAAGCGAACCCAACACCGCAACAGCACCGGCAAGTACAAACGCACTGCCATAGGCACCATGCGTCGCCTGCACAATAAAGCCCGTCACCGCCGGCCCAATCACGCCCGCGAGGTTCGCCAGCAGATGCACAAATCCGCCCACGCCCCCCACATTCTCACGCCGGACGGTATCCTGAATCACGGCCCAATAAACCGCGCCCGTGACATAGAGAAAGAAAATCGACACCGACATCAGCGCGACCGCTCCCTCCATGCTTTCCACTCGCCCGGCAAATCCGACACATACGGCTGCTACCCCGAGACACACCGACAAAACGATCCGCCGCGCGAGCAACGGCTTGCCCGTGACTCGCAAAATCAGGTCCGTGATGAAGCCGCCAGCGGCAAGGCCGATACTGCCGAGCAACCAGGGGATCACGGTCGCAATGCTCATGTCATGAAGCGACATGTGATGCGCTTCAGTCAGGTACGTGGGGAACCATGACAGGAAGAAGAACAGCACATAGTTATAGGCGAAAAAGGCAAATGCGGTCGCAAGAATGATCGGTTGCTTCAGGTAGAACCTCAGCCCCATCTTTTCGCCTTCGGGCGCATGCTCCATCGACGAGGCCTGCTGCTGCCCCGCGACAATCAACGCAAGCTCCTCCGGTTTCACGCGCTTGTCCTGCTGAGGCTGTTCAGTCGTGGTCAAGGTCCACACTACGAGCCATGCCAGACCGAGCACCATGATCGCGACAAACGCCCAGCGCCAGCCAAAACGGATCGCCATGTAGCCAACCACCGGTCCCGCAAGTGCGCCCCCCAGCGGCGTACCTGAACTGATCACACCAATGGCGCTGGCCACCTCGCGTCGCGGAAACCAGTTGTTGACCATCTTGCTGTTCGATGAACTGAATGGCCCCTCGCCCATGCCGAACAGAACCCGCAGCACGATCAATGAAACGAGGCTGCTTGCCAGCGCTGTCGCCCCGCAGAATAGCGACCAGATGCCCATCGATGCGCCGAATACTTTCTTCGCGCCGATCTTGTCCGACGCCACGCCGCCGATAAAATTGAACAGCGCGTAGCCGATGAAAAAGCTGCTGAACACAATGCCCATCTGCGCATGCGAAAAATCGAGATCCTTCTGGATCAGCGGAGCCGCGATCGAGAGCGCAGCACGATCGAGATAGTTGATCACACCGGCGAGGAACAGCAAACCGACCACGAACCAGCGCTGGCTTCTGAACATGAATGTCTCCTGGAATACGCCTCTTCGTGATCGGGCGTTCGGGCAAAACGGTGATAGGGATTCAATCGAACTGCAGATGCACCTTCATCGACTGGTTGCGGTCATGGGCCACTTCGAACGCATGGTTCGCGTCCGCGAGCGGAAAGACATGCGTCATCAACGGACTCAGATCGATTTTCCCGGTGGCGATTTCTTCGGCGGCGACCGCGTATTCATCGGTGAAACGGAACGATCCCTGATAACGCAACTCCTTCGCCATCACGAGATTGGCCGCGACCGGCGACTGTCCCGCCGGCAGGTTGCCCACCTGGATCACAGTGGCACCCGCGCGTGCGGCCCGAAGCGCGGTGTCGAGCCCGGCAGGGCTGCCGGATGCTTCGATCACCACGTCGAAGGTGCCGCGTGACTGAGACCATGCTTGGACCTGTGCCTGGTCGGTGGCGAGTACGGTCTGATCGGCGCCTAGCGTAGCGGCCATCTGCAACGCTTTGTCGGCGAGGTCGAGCGCGACCAGACGATGCGCCCCGGCACGCCGCGCGACCGTTAGCAAAATGCAGCCAATAGGTCCGCAGCCGATCACAAGTACCTGGGCGCCGACCAGCGATCCCGCATGCCGCAGCGCATGCAATGCGACGGCGAGCGGCTCCGCCATCGACGCCTGCGCGAAGTCGAGTGCATCAGGAACCGGCACGCATTGGCGAGCGGCAACCGCAATGTATTGGCGGAACATGCCCTGCATGTGAGGGAACGTCGAGGCGCTGCCCATGAAGCGCATATTCAGGCAATGGTTGGTCATGCCCTTCACGCAAAACCGGCACTCGCCGCAGTTCAGACCCGGGTTCACGGCAACACGCTGGCCAACGCGCAAACCGTTCACGCCCTCCCCCAGCGCGGCGATTTCACCCGCGACTTCATGACCAAGGACGAACGGTTCCCGGACCGCGAAATCGCCGCTTTTGCCCTTGAAGTAATACGACAAATCTGACCCGCAGATACCGCCCGCGCGCACGCGGATCTGAACTTGACCCAGCTGTGGTTGAGGCGCATCGACTTCGTCGATACGCAGGCGTTTCGGTTCGTGAAGGACGGCTGCAAGCATGAGAAGCTCCGTTGAATGGTGTAAGTGCCGAAGCACAGCGCGTGGCTAGAGGCGCGCCGCGAAAACAGGGGATGAATGCGATTCGCGGAGAGACGTCGCGAGTGACGGCGTACCCCAATCGTGAAGATCACCGCCAAGTGGTTCTGCCGAGCACCGCCGCTCACCAGTTCCAGAGCGTGCCGTCTTCGAGTCGCGCGACCGGCAAATAAGCCGGATCGTAGGGATAGCGCGCCGCGAGTTCTTCGTCGATATCCACGCCGTGACCGGGCGCCTCGCCGGGATGCATCGTGCCCCGCTCGAAGGTCCATGCGTGCGGGAAAACATCAAGCGCTTCCTTCGGAAAACCCATGTATTCCTGCACGCCGAAATTCGGCACCCACAAGTCGAAATGGAGCGCCGCGCCCATGCAGACCGGCGACAAATCCGACGGCCCGTGGCAACCCGTACGAACCTGATAGAGCGACGCAAAATCCGCAATGCGTTTCAGGTGCGTGATACCGCCCGCATGCGTGAGTGTGGCGCGAATGTAGTCGATCAATTGCTCTTCAATCAGTTGCTTGCAATCCCAGATGCTGTTGAATACTTCGCCTACCGCGATAGGTGTCACCGTGTGTTGGCGAATCAGGCGGAAACCGGCCTGATTCTCCGCGGGCGTGGGGTCTTCCATCCAGAACAACCGATACGGCTCGACTGATTTACCCAGGCGTGCCGCTTCTATAGGCGTGAGACGGTGATGCACGTCGTGGAGCAGATGGGTATCGAATCCGAACTTGTCGCGCACTGCTTCGAAGAGTTTCGGCACGAAGTCGAGATACTTTTCCGACGACCACGTTTGCTCTTCCACCGCGCCCTTGGTAGCTGGCTCATACATGCCCGCACCCTTCGATACCCCGTACACCGAGCGCATGTTCGGCACGCCGCATTGAATGCGGATAGCCTGATAGCCCTCTTCCACATGCTCTGCATAGCGGTCGAGGGCTTCAGGAATGTCACGTCCGGTCGCATGCCCGTAGACCATCACGCTCTCACGCGACGCGCCGCCGAGCAGCTTGTACAAAGGCAGATTCGCGACCTTGCCCAGAATGTCCCACAGCGCCACATCCACCGCGGCGATGGCGGTCATGGTCACAGGACCGCGACGCCAGTACGCACCCTTGTATAAAAACTGCCAGATGTCTTCTATGCTCCCCGGATCACGACCGATCAGCAGCGGGCACACGTGGTCCTTCAGATAAGACGCCACCGCCAGTTCGCGGCCATTGAGGGTGGCATCGCCAATACCGTGAACCCCTTCATCGGTCACCACTTTCAACGTGACGAAGTTGCGTCCCGGACAACTGACGATGACATCGGCGCGAACGATTTTCATGGGAATTTCCTTGAGGTGCGATCAATGGAATTGATGCTACCATACAAGTAGACTCAATTGTCAATCAAGGGTTTTCCCGCTCCAGGCTATTTAAAATGACCAGTGAATCCATGCTTTGCCGCAAGGCGCTTCCGTTAATCGAGGACCATCTGCTAGCGCCTGAGTGGCGCGATCCCCGCATTGGCATCGTTCATCTGGGCATCGGAAATTTTCATCGGGCGCACGAAGCGGTTTATACGGAAGAGGCCATGCTTGCCGCGGGTGGCGACTGGGCAATCTGCGGGGTCACGCTGCAAGGCGACGTGACGAAGCGCGATGCGTTGATGGCGCAGGATGGCTTGTATAGCGTCGTGGAGCGTGGGCCGCAGGGTGTGAAGACAACAGTTATTCGCGCGCTGCGTGAAGTGCTCGCGCTGCCGCATGACCGCGCGCGACTGTTCGACTTGCTCGCCGACACAAATGTGCGGATCGTCTCGTTGACGGTCACGGAGAAAGGGTATTGCCGCGATACGAAGACGGGCGACGTCGACCTCGGCCATCCCGGCATCGCACATGATCTGGAGCATCCGGGCGAGCCCGGCACGGTGCCGGGTATCCTTGTCGCCGCATTGAAGACGCGGCGCGATGCCGGCATCGCGCCGTTCACCGTGCTCTCTTGCGACAACCTCTCGCACAATGGCGCAGCATTGCGCCAGGTGGTCTGTTCCCACGCTCGCGCGCTTGACGAAGCGCTGGCAACCTGGATCGATCGCGAAGTCGCGTTCCCGTCAACGATGGTGGATCGTATCGTCCCCGCGACCACGGACGCCGACCGTGACGCCGCGGCCGCTGCGCTTGAGCTTCGCGACGAGGCGCCGGTCCCGTGCGAGCCGTTTCGTCAATGGGTGATCGAAGACCGCTTCCCTGCCGGACGACCCGCATGGGAACGCGTGGGCGCGCAACTCGTGGACGACGTGATGCCATTCGAACTCGCGAAGCTGCGCATGCTGAACGGCACACATTCGACACTTGCTTATTTGTCGATGCTGGCGGGGTTCGCGACCATCGACGAAGCAATTTCGTTCGCGCCGCTGCGCACACTGATCCATTCGATGATGACGCACGAGATCGCACCGACCTTGAGTGTTCCGGCATCGTTCGACTTGATGGCGTATCGCGATGCACTGCTCGAACGATACGCGAATCCGGCGTTGAAACATCGCTGCGCGCAGATCGCAATGGATGGCAGTCAGAAGATTCCGCCGCGCCTTCTCGCGACGATCGCGGCCCGCCTAGAGCGCGGGCAAGCAATCACGGGACTCGCGCTTGGCGTTGCAGCGTGGTTCGTTTTCTTGCGCGGACACGCCGACGACGGCACGACTTTCGTTATCAACGATCCGCTGGCCTCGCGGCTGACTGCGCTTGCGACGAACGCGGCAGACGTGGAAAACGCGCCGGAAAGCTTTGTCGATGCGATGCTCGGTTGTCGCGATGTATTCAGTCCCGAACTGGCTTCGAACGAGGTGTTCCGGCGCGCCCTGATTGAAGCGGTCACGCAGTTAGGGAGCGGCACGAGAACGGCGATCGAGAACACAGAAAAGCTCGGATAACCACCAAAGTCATCACCTGTTGACAAATCCCCGTCCCCCGGCAAATAATCCGCGTCATCAACTGATGACATACGGAGCCTACCGTGACGAAAATCGCCTCATTCCTGCGGGATAAGCATGTAGCAATCATAGGAGGCGGCCCTGCTGGCCTGACCCTGGCACGGCTTCTGCAAATGCGCGGCGCGTCTGTAAGCATCTACGAACGTGATGACTCGCCTGAGTCGAGGAACCAGGGCGGAAGCCTGGACCTGCACGAACTATCGGGACAACTCGCGCTTCGCGAGGCAGAGCTCGATCGCGATTTCCACCGTATTGGCCGGCATCAGGGCCAGCATTTCAAGGTATTCGACAAACACGGCACGCAACGCGTCGAGATGCGCGCAGAGGATGAAGACGAGATGCGGCCGGAAGTTGATCGTGGCGAGCTGCGCGATCTGCTGCTCCGTTCACTCGAACCCGGCACCGTGAATTGGGGGCACGAACTGCTCCAGGTGGTCACTGAAGACACCGGCACACAACGCCTCGACTTCTGCAACGGAGCCAGCGTTTGCGTGGATCTCGTGGTCGGTTGCGATGGAACATGGTCCCGCGTGCGGCCGTTGATATCGGCGCTGAAGCCAGCGTATTCCGGCGTTACGTTCATCGAGACACGTCTGACTGCTGTCGACACATTACATCCCGCTCTCGCCACTCTGGTCGGACCCGGCAGCATCCTCGCGCTTGGCGACAATAAGGGACTGATGGCTCAGCGCAATGGTGATGGCACCATCCGTGTGTATGTTGCGCTGAGAGTCGCGGAGAACTGGGTTGAACAGACCGGCATCGATTTTCACGAACCGCTGCAGGCGCGCAACCGTCTGCTCGACCTGTTCACGGGTTGGTCGCCTGAAATAGTCGACCTGCTCCGTGCCTCGGACGACGTTTTCCTGCCACGGCCGCTCTACACATTTCCGCCGGAGCAATCCTGGACCACGTGCCCCGGCATCACGATCCTCGGCGACGCCGCTCACGTCATGCCGCCCTTCACCGGACAAGGCGCGAACCTGGCCATGCTGGATGCGGTCGACCTGACTCGTTGCCTCACCTCGCATTCGTTCGCGGATCTGACCGAAGCCATTCGCGCATTCGAACAGACAATGCTCACGCGCATGACACCGGCTATTCACGCCACGCTGGCCTCGCAGGATCAGGTGATCGCGCATGACGCGCCCACGGCCCTGGTCGAATCCATCAACGCTCACCTGGAAGCAGTCAAGATCAACTCTGCGTCAAGGCAGAACCTCTGAAGCACGAGGCACGTTCACCGTTACCGCTTTGCGCCAGCGCACCGTCGCCAGCATGGACGCCAAGACAATCAACCCGCCGCCGACCCATGCAATAAGCGATATTTTCTCGCCCAGCCACACCCAGGCGAACAGCGCACCGAACGCGGGTTCGCTGCCCATCAGCAACGCAACGCGGGTTGGGCTACTGCGCTTGATTGCATAGTTCTGCGCGAAGAAGGCGAACAGCGTGCACGCAAAAACCAGGTAAAAAACGCTACCCCAAAACGGCTCATGCCCCGTGAACGACGGCACGTGCTGCCACTGCTGCGGCGCAAACACGAGCGCCACGGCAGCACTACCAAACGCGACCACACCCGACTGCACTGCCGTCACTGACAAAGGCGGCAGTGTCGAGTCACGCAACACGCGTTTCGTCACACAGACATTCAGCGCGCGCAGCAAAGCCGCCAGCAGGATCAGCGCATCGCCCGGATTGAAGACGAACCCACCATCACCGGCAAGCAGCCATGCGCCCAACAGCGAGAGCGTGACTGCTGCCCACTCAATCCGCCCGGGCCTGCGCTTGAGCAGCATCCACTCGACCAGCGGCGTCATCACCACACAGAGACTGATCAGAAATGCCGCATTGGCGGCGCGCGTCATCAGCACGCCAAACGTCTCGCTTAAGAAAATGCCCAACAGCAGCAAGCCTGCGATAAATACGCCGCGCAGCGTGCGCGCGTCGGCATGCCGCAAGCTTCGCAATGCAGGCGACAACATGACGAACGTAATGCCGAATCGCAGCGTCAGCAGGCCCAGTACCGGATAGAACACAAGCGCATGCTTGACGATTCCGTAACTGGTGCCCCAGACCACCGCGACCACGAGCAGCATCAGGTCGGACACTAAGAGAAGGCGGTCTTGCTTGGACATAGTCGGACCTCAGGAGAATGAGTCCGTATTGTCGAGCGTTGCACATGAGACGATAATCGGGTCGATGCGCAAAGCCTTTATGTCGCAGATGCATTAATCCTCGCCCCACTCGCGACCACCCGATGAATCCAACAGAACTTTTTGCTTTGCTGCCCGACATGGCCGTATTCGCCCGTGTCGTCGATGCCGGCAACTTTTCCGTGGCCGCGCGCCAACTCGGCAGCACGCCGTCGACGGTCAGCCGCCAGATCAAGCGTCTTGAGGAAGCGCTGGCCACGCGGCTGCTCGAACGATCGACGCGCAAGGTGAAGGTGACCGAATCGGGCGAACAGGTCGTCCGATTCTGCCGCGACATTGTGAGCGCGGCGTCGGGCGCCGTGGACGCAGCCGGTTCGCTGGTCGGCCGGCCGCAGGGAAAAGTCAGTGTGAGCGCGCCGACGGCCTTTGCGAAAACGGTGATTCACCCGCTGGTGCCGGGCTTTTTGCGCGCGTATGAGGAAGTCGATCTCCAATTGCTATACGCGGATCATGAGGTCGATCCGCTCGAGAACGATCTCGACCTCGTGATCCGGCTAACGGATCATCCGCCGCCCGGTCTGGCGGGACGGCGGCTGGGATCGGTACGCTGGGTGTTGTGTGCGTCGCCAGCGTATCTGCGGGCGCGCGGCACGCCCAAGCATCCACGCGATCTCGCGCAACACGACTGCCTCTATCTGGGCGAAACCACCGACGACAACCGCTGGCGTTTTCGCCGTGGTACCGAGACGCAGACCGTGGAGGTAAGCGGGCGATATATAGCGAATCATGCGGGCGCGCGACGCGAAGCGGCGCAGCAGGATTTCGGCATCGCGAACTTGCCGGAATTTACTGCTCGCGGAGCGTTGGAGAGCGGTGAACTCGTGCAAGTGCTCGCCGACTGGGATCTCGAAGCGCTCGCTTATGTAGGCTCGGTATGGTTGCTCTATCCGCCGAATCGCTTTCTACCGCCCAAGGTGCGGGCGTTGATTGATTATCTGGTCGAGCACATACACGACAGCAAGTGACATCGGCTTGGCGCCTGGCGTAGCCTAAGTGCTTAAGCATGCGCTCTTAAGCCGGCAAGCTTCCATGCTAGAAGTCGAGCCGCCCGAACAACTCATCGAATGGGACCATAACGTGCTCGCGGAACGCCGGGCGAAGCTGCAGCCGTTCGTACCAGGCTTCAACATTAGGAAGGTCGGGCCGCTTGATATCCAGTTCGAAATAACGATAAAGGTTAGAGCCGGCCGCAATATCGCCCAGGCTCAAACTGTCTCCCGCAATGAAGGGCCGCTCGGCCAGCACCCGGTCGAGGAGCTGAAAATACTGCGCGCAACGACCCAGGTTCTCGTCAATGCTCTTCGCATTGCGCAAAGCCTCCGGCGTCCGGTAAAAACCCCAGAACACGCCCGTTAGGAAGGCGGGCTGCAAGCTGCTCTGAGACCAGTCCATCCAGCGGTCCGCCTGCGACCGCCGACCCGCGTCTTCACTCCAGAACCGCGGGCTGCCATAACGCGCCGCCAGGTATCGCAAGATACTGTGCGACTCCCACACAATAGTGCCGTCGCTGTCTTTAATGACCGGCACACGTCCGTGCGGATTCATGGCCAGGAACTCTGCGCTCTGCGTCAGGCCGAAGCTCCCTCCGGCGGGAATATGCTCATGTGGCAAATCAAGCTCGCCGATCAGCCACATGACCTTCTGAACGTTAGACGAGTTGCGTCGTCCCCAAATCTGAAGCATGAAATGTCCCCTGAAGTTGGATGCCGCTGACCTTAGCTATTCATCGGCATCTCACCCCGTGGCTTAATGCTTACCGTGTGAAATACTGCGACGAGGTACCAGGTTCTCGACCTGGCCGATGACGAGTCATTTTGCGCTCTCAATATGACCGCGCTGCGCAAACGCTTGAAGTGGTCCTATGAAGGCGAGGCACGCGTTATTTTACAGGAGCCATCGCTATCCCACGATCCGACGTTGGTCGAGCAGAAACTGACCTTTGACCCACGTAGAATCAAAGCTGTGGTTTTCGGGTACCGCGTCGAACCGCACAAAGCTTGCTGGGCTTCAATCGATCTTGCGGTGGCGTGGTGTACCTTTGTACATGGCATACGGAGGTGTCCCGCATCAGACACTCAAGTTACGGGTGCTGGGAACTTCCTAGCTGGAAACGGTCTACACGGAGTCGCCAGCAGCGCGCCGCATTACCTTGCAAGTGAATATGCGGAGTACCAAAAAAAGAAGTTTCGTTAAGCGTCTGTTTCCGAGATACTCGACTGCCCCTTGAGGCTCGACCTGAGTCAACCGCGTCCGGCAGCGCCTGCCAGAAGCGGCCACTAAAAAAGTGGTACGTGTAGTTCATTAAATTATCGTTAGAAGAGCAATATGACCATCCCTTTCTCAGGCGGGTGTGCATGCGGAGCGATCCGCTATACAGGTGTGCGGGAGCCCATAACCATGATCAACTGCCATTGCAGAGACTGTCAGCTCTCAAGTGGAGCTCCTTTCGCGTCAGGCATCATCGTCGCGACTGCCGACCTTGCGATCCGTGGTACGCCGAAAACCTACGCAGTTCGTGCAAGCAGTGGTGGTCTCACAACTCGCAGTTTCTGCCCTGACTGTGGCACCCCCTTGTTCACGCAAAGCGACACTTATTCACAAGTCACTTCTATCCGATTTTCTTCGCTGGACGACACCTCGTACTTCAAGCCAATGCTAGACATATATACCGCTAGTGCGCAACAGTGGGCTTGCCTTGATCAAACAATTCCTCACTTCCCTCATTCGCCCCAGCAGCCCAATGAACATGATGCCTGACCTGGGTTTCTAATGAACGGCCTTAGGAACCGCCGCTTCATCCCGATCCCATGCGCTATGAGTACCTGACGGCCGGCGTCGAAACGTTCATGGATGTTCGGACAGCTTTTCGTCAGGAGTTTTCTTTTCCGAGCGTTTTTATGCGGCCAATCATTGAGCGCGCTTGCGACCGCAGCAAGCTCTTCGTTTCCGTATGATCAAATCAGTCTTCCACTTCGTCACGCGTCGGAATCGATGTTTGCCCACCGCGGCGAGTTACCGAAATCGCGGCGGCCAGTTGTCCGCGCTCGATTGACTTTGCGATCGTGTGACGAGATGCCAACTGCGCTGCAAGTACTCCGATGAATGTGTCACCAGCCGCGGTCGTGTCGACTGCTTCCACACGAGGAGCCAAAAACAGCCTGCCACCTCCCCCTTCTTGCAGCAAATAGGTGCCCCGTGCGCCGAGCGTCACGATCACATTGCAAGCGCCCTGGCGCTGCAATTGCTGCGCAGCGCGGCCCATATCGCTTTCCGATTCAAAGGGAATGTCTGACAGAATCAACGCTTCGACTTCATTGACGACCAGATAGTCTGTCAGCGACAGCCACTCTGACGGCAATGGATCAATGGCGGGCGCGGGGTTAAGTATTGTTATTTTTCCGAGTTGTCGAGCGAGCTGCAACGACGCATAGGTTGTTTCCGCCGGTGTTTCAAGCTGACAAACAACCACGTCTGCATCTCTAAACAACGCCTCCTGCCGCCACACGTCTGCGGGCTTCAATTCGCCGTTGCTACCATCAACAACGACAACGGTGTTTTGCCCCCCCTGTGACACCGTAATCAATGCAAGGCCGGTTGGCCGTTCAGGTGTAACGGTAATACCCGAGCAGTCTATCCCCTCTGCCTCGAGATCCTCCAAGCGCTGGTCGCCGTTCTCATCGTCGCCAACACGGGCGACCATCGAGACGTGCGCGCCGAATCGAGCAGCAGCGACCGCTTGATTCGCACCTTTGCCGCCGCTGGCTTGTAAGAATCGCACGCTGCCGAGCGTCTCGCCGGGAAACGGCAGATGCGTCGTCTGCGCAACAAGATCAGTATTGATACTTCCAACCACAACTACACGCCCCTGCTGTGCTTCCTTGGACACGTCAAATCTCCCATAAAATTGACAGCCACTGCTCCGTTATTTCGACGACCCGGCACGCCGCATTTTTTGACCCGCGGTTGAGAGCTGTCGATATCCGCTCAAACACGATCGCCTGGCCGTGGCCGACGAGCAGGCTTTCGTTGTAACTGGACGGCGTATTGCTTGTGCGACAACGCCGGCAGACATTAACGCCGTAACGAGTAGCGCTTTCTTCGTGTCCATCTCTGATATGTTTATTTAAATTCAGTAAAACTAATTATATTCATACCAACGAAGCTAAACGAAATCCATCTACTGCGCAGCGCAATCTTGGCGCCGCTGTACACCTCCAATCATTCCCGGGGCCTTTCGATGGGCCTGCTGTGCGTGGACTTCGACGCGCCATCGAGTGCCTTCTATCGCGCCAATTGCGCGTCCGGCGCCAATTTGTCGCGCACCCTGCTCTTCCATGCGTCGCGGGCACGATCTGCGCCGTGAATGGCACGCACCGTCTGCGTGAAACGATCAGCGGCGTTTAGCAAATTCATCCGGTTCGTTTGGTCGAGCTTGTCGCAAATGTCGGCGTCGATCACCGTGGCGCCGTGCATGGCACCCAGCACAGCGCCCGCCATCACGCCGATCGAGCCGGTGTCGCGTCCCGAATTGATGCCGTCTTCGATCGTGCGATTGAAGTCACCGTCATTGACCAACGCGAATCCCAGCGCCAAGGGCAATTCCTCGATCGAGAAGCGCCGCGACGGTCGATAGCCGTCGATCGCAACACCGGCCTTTCCCTCCGTGAGCTGCACGTCGTCGCCCATTGGCGAAAAGCGCGAGATAACCCAGTGAAATTCCGCAACGATCCTGTCGTAACGCTCGCCACGCAAACGGATTGCGACGTCAGCGATCGCGGCAATGGCGTCCCGCGTGCCATCCTTGGCCACGCCGAGCGCTGCCTCGATCACCGCCTCGATCGTCGTTCCGGGTATGAAAGCCGCAGCAATCGCACTGGCCAACACGCCCGCCGCTTCCAAACCATAGCTCTCCTGATGACCGCTGGCAAAGGCGATCGCCTCCTCATATGCACCATGCGGATCTCCCGCATTCACCACCCCCACCGGCGCGATGTACATGGCCGCGCCACAATTGACCATGTTGCCTATGCCGCCCTGACGCGGATCGCAGGAGGTGAGTTGATGACGCTGGAAAATCCACCTCTCCGGATAGAATAGCTGCTCGATGAGCATTGTTTCCCGCTGCAATTCAGGCACCCATCGCGGCGTCCAGGCAATCTGACGCACCATGCCATTTGCCATATCCCACGCGTCGAGGTGCCGGCCCGTTTCGTTGTAGACCGTCATCAGGCAAAGCACCATAAGCGTGTCATCGGTGACAATGCCGTTCCCGCGTGCGCATCCCTTACTGGCATTTTCGTTCCAATCCATCCGATGCGACTCGGTATCGAGTGAGCTGACCCGACCATAGAGCTCCCGAATTTCCTGCGCGGAAAGCGCCTCGACTGTTGATCCAAGAGCGTCGCCGTAGGCGATCCCGTACAGGAGTCCTCGAATGCGATCCTGCAATGTCTGGTGGTTGCTACTCACAAGTTTTATCCTCATGCTTGGTTTGCATCGCCGCCGTGTGCCTCACGCCGCGATAGTTAAGGGACTTTTACTGTCGGCGCACGTGTGCCCACTGTATGACCGTGCAGGCCGTAGTACACGATGTACGCGTAGCAGCAGACGGTTATCACCATGTAGACCAACTGGAAGTCGTATATTTTCTTCAGGTGTGCAAAGAGTTGCGGCATCACAGCGCCGCCAACAATACCCATAATCAGGAATGCCGCGCCTGCTTCGGTGAATCGGCCGAGCCCCTTGATCGCGAGCGGAAAGACGGCCGGCCACATCATGGCGTGGGCGAAACCGAGCGCTACGATGCATGCGATCGCCCAATAGCCATGCGAAGCGTAGCTGGCAACGCTGAGCCATACCGCCAGAAGCGCCGAGATGACCAGATAGCGCTGTTGCGATACAAACCGGGGAACGAGCGAGCGGCCGACCAGATAACCGACAAGCATCGCGAATATCGTGTAAGACGTGAAATGCTTGGCCTCGTCGATTGGCAGATTCAGACTTTGACCATAAAGGCCGATCACCCCTCCAGCCAATACCTCTGCGCCGACGTACGTGAAAATGCACACAACGCCGAGCCAAAGATGGGGAAACGAAAAGATGCTCCGGGCAGGGTCTGCGCTACGCATGGCGGCGTTGGCGGACGAGGGCATGATGTCCGGCAATGACGAGCGTGCAACGCACACGGCCATGACAACCAGGATGGCCGCCAGCGTGAGATACGGCCAATACAATCGCGACGCAAATTCGTGAAGAAGTGCCTGGGCCACGGTCGGCGTCGGCGCGCCTTCGACCCGTTTGACAAACTCCCCGAGCTCGCCCATGACCAACGCACCGAATGCGTACGGCGCCAGGACGCCCCCTGCCTTATTACAGATACCCATGGCGGCCACGCGCCGGGCGGCACTATCCATGGGCCCCAGAATGCTGATGTACAGGTTGTAGGCGGTCTGCATCAGGGCCAGGCCCGCTCCAATCGCGAGCAGGCTACCGAGTACGCCGGGGTAACTGTGCATGCCGGCGAACTGACTGAACATCAGCGCACCGATCGACATCACGCCGAGGCCTGCGGCCATGCCTCTTTTCATCCCGATCCGCTTCAGCAACAACGCGTACGGCAACGCCAGGATGAAATACGGAAGATAGAAGACAACCGTGATCAGAAGCGCTCGTACGTCATCGAGCTGAAACGCCAGTTTGACGAAGACCACTAACGGGCCGTTAAGCCAGCTTAGCGCTCCAGTCGTAAAGTACAGCATGCCGATGATCATCATCGGGCGCCGGCACGCCCCCCGAGGCGCCTCGACAACCGGTTCAATAGTGCGCATGGATCCAATCTTCTTCAACGTTTTTGGAATTTATTCTATGTTCTTGGGAACGTTCCCAAATTACGCTAAAAAAAAGCGTCCGCAATCTTTTCAGTAATCTTTACTATCCGCCGATCAACGCGATGCGCCGCTCGGATGCACCGCAAAGGTTTGCGAGCGATCCTCGTTCGATCAGCCTGCACGGTAGATAAACCCGCTTGCCCGGGTTCGCGTCGGCCTTGCCGTCGAGCAACCACGTCACTGCTTGCGCTCCAATCTGTCGGGCGGGTTTCTCGATAGTCGTCAGCCCGGGCCACGCGAATGCGCCCGCCTGAATGCCGTCGAAGCCCAGAATGGATACGTCTTCGGGGCACCGCAAGCCAGCCTCCCGCACCGCGCTCATCGCCCCGAGCGCCATCAGGTCGTTGGCGGCCATTACGCACAGGTGGCCACGGCTGCGCGCAAGCAGGCGATGCATGGCAAGGCGGCCGCCTTCGACTGTGTAGTCCGCGTTCTCAATCGATAACGCAGCCGGATCAATGTCGTGCTCGACGCAGTGTTCATGGACCGCGCGCAGGAAGCGCGCACTAGCAAGCCGTACCTTAGGCCCGAGGATCAGCCCTGGACGTTCATGCCCCATGAAGCGCAGATAGTCCATACCGAGTCCCACTCCCTGCTCAATGTCAGAACCGACCGATCTGGCATCAGGAAACTGCTCCGCGCTCGAGCCGATCAGGATGCAAGGCAGCCCGAAACGATCGAGGTCGCCGAGACTATCCGTCACTGTATTGAGGATCGCGCCGTCGACGCGCGCGCGCATCAGCGTGTTCAAATGCATCAGCTCCTTTCGCGCGCACCAGTTCGACGAAAAAACCAGAATGGACGTGTCTGCATCGGCTGCACGATCCTGCGCGCCACGCGCGACTTCCCCCCAGAAAGGATTCGCAATATCGGGCAGGACAAGTCCCAACATGCCGCTACGTCCCGAGCGCATGCTGACGGCCAGCGCATTGCGGGTATAGCCGAGCGCATCGGCCGCGCGCAGCACCTGCTGCCGCGCTGAATCGGAAATGTTTGGCGCACCAGCCAACGCTCGCGCGGCAGTGCTTTTGGAAACGCCTGCGCGCTTTGCCACGTCGATGATGGTCGGCCTGTTACCGGAAACCGTCTCCATAGTTGCTCTCGCGTCATTGGGGTAGTTAGTTTCGGGAACGATACACCAATTGCGGGGAAGCTAAGCGGGCTTAGCAAGCTTCATCTTGCCCTTGATCTCCGCACGGAGAAATTCGATCAATGCCTGCTGGACCGCATTAAGCGCGCCGCCCGCGCTCACCAATGCAAGCTCGGTTGGCGGCAAGTCGGGCAGATCTGTACAAATGCGATGCTCGGGAAGCACGGCGGTCGTCGGCAACACCGACACGCCAAGCCCCGATGAAACAGCCGCCTGAATGCCGGTCAGGCTATGACTGCCGAACGCAACGCGCCAACGCCGGCGCGCTTTGTCCAGCCCGCGGATCGCACGCTGCCGGTACACACAACCTTGCGGAAACAACGCTAGCGGGACGGGTTCGTCCGTCAGTTCAACGCCTTCTCCTTTTACCCAGACGAGCGATTCGGGCCAGGATGCAAGGCACTCGCCGCTGCCCGGCTCGCGCTTGAGCAACGCAATCTCGACCTCGCCTGCAGCCAGCTTGCGCTGGAGATCGACGCTCATGCCGCTTACCGTTTCAAGCCGCACGCCGGGTTTCATCTTCACAAATCCCGACAGCATGGCCGACATGCGGCGTGCGTCGAAATCCTCGGGCACGCCAATGCGTACCGGCTCGAGCGCTACGTCGCTGGTCAACGCATCCTGCGCCTCCGTCGACAACGCCAGCAGCCGCCGCGCATAGTGCGCGAGCAACTCTCCATGCTCGGTAGCGCTCACGTGATTGCCGGTCCGGTCGCGCAGCAGCAGCGTGCGGCCAACTGCCGCCTCCAGCTTGCGGATCTGCTGGCTCACCGTCGACTGGGTCCGATGGACGCGTTCGCCGGCGCGCGTAAAGCTGCCTTCATCGACCACGCAAACCAAGGTGTTCAACAACTCAAGATCTAGCATGAGCCACCGCCGCGTTATTTGAATTTCGACTGACGTTCAGAGTTTAATTTAATTTCCAAATATCGATCAATCCTTTTACGCTTGCGGCATGCACTCAACTCGGTCACTCAACACTTCACTTAACTAAGCGAGCAAATCATGGCTCTTAACGCGCTTGAACACAGCCGCCGGCCGCAATGGCTCACCTTCGACTGCTATGGCACCCTGATCCAATGGGATGAAGGATTGCAAGCCGCAGTCCGCAAGATCCTGTCCGCCAAGCAAACAGAGGCGATTGATCCGGCCCGGTTCATCGGCATTTACGATCGGCATGAACATGCGCTTGAGCAAACCTCCCCGCATCGGTCGTTTCGCAGCGTGAGCGCGGATGCATTACGGCTCGCACTCGATGAGCTAGGCTTGCAAAGCGACGCGGATGACGCCCATGTGCTAACAGACAGCATCTCGGCCATGCCGCCGTTTCCCGAAGTGACCGGTGCTTTGGAGCGGCTTAAGGAGGCGGGTTATCGTTTGTGCATTGTGTCGAATACGGATGACGAGATCATCGCGGGCAATGTCGCGCAGCTTGGCGGATTGATCGATCGCGTCGTCACAGCGCAGCAGGCCGGGGCTTACAAACCATCGCGGGAAATATTCGATTATGCTTTTGACTCGCTTGGCGTGACCAAAGACGACGTCGTTCATATTTGCGCCAGCCCGCACCTCGATCATGCGGCTGCGCGCGAAGTCGGCTTTCGCTGCGTATGGATCGATCGTCGTACCGGCCGCACGGTACTGCCCGATTACACACCCGACGCCACGCTTGCAACGCTAGATCAAGTACCTGTGCTATTCAATAGATTAGGCTGGTAAATTTCCAAGGCAATCAATCATCATGGCTCACTCGCTTTCAGTCGACAGCACCGCTCCTTCCTCGCGCATCGCGCGGCTTGATTCCGACGCCGTCATGCAGGCGCGCATTGAACTTGCCGCGTGCTTTCAGCTTGCAGCGCAGCGGGGTTACGAGGAAGGGGTTTGCAATCATTTCTCGGCAGTCGTGCCCGGGCACGACGATCTGTTTCTCGTCAATCCGTATGGTTATGCGTTTAGCGAGATCACCGTATCGCGTCTGCTCGTTTGCGACTTCGAAGGGCATGTGATCGCGGGTGAAGGGCAGCCGGAAGCCACGGCGTTTTATATCCACGCACGGTTGCACCGGTCGAAACCGCGAGTAAAAGCTGCTTTCCACACGCATATGCCGAATGCGACTGCGTTATGCCTGATCGAAGGGCCGCCGCTTTTGTGGCTCGGACAGACGGCGTTGAAGTTCTATGGCCGCACTGCCGTCGACGAGGATTACAACGGCCTCGCGCTGGATGAGTCGGAGGGAGACCGTATTGCTGACGCCATGGGCAACGCCGACATCCTGTTCCTGAAGAATCACGGCGTGATGGTGGCGGGCCCGAGCATCGCGGAGGCTTGGGACGATCTCTATTATCTGGAGCGCGCGGCAGAGGTTCAGCTCAAGGCCATGAGTAGCAACCAGCCGCTCAAGCCCGTGCCGCACGAAGTAGCACAGCGCACGTATGAACAAATACGCTTGGGCGATGCACAAAGTGCCCGCGCGCATCTCGACAGCTCGATTCGAATATTGCGCAATCAGGGGAACGGGTTCGAACAATAAGCGTAAGCGTGAATATGCACGCGCTTATCCGGTACCGACAACGCGTTGCCGCTACCGGGCCGCCCTGTCATGACCATCGCTCAGGCCATCGCCGGCCGCGCACGACGTTATTGAACAGCAACGCAATAACCAGCAGCAGACAAACGCCGCTAAGGACAGGAACAAAAAAGAATCCTGTCGAAGCGTTACCGCTAAGCATGATCACCAGCGGATCAGCACCCGCCGGAGGATGCACGCAACGGGCGAGTTGCATCAAACCAATAGCGAGCCCTACCGACAGTCCCATTTGCCATACCCCTGGACCGGCGAACCAATACACCGCCAATCCAACTGCAGTGGAAAGCAGATGTCCGAATACAAGGTTGCGGGGCTGCGCGAACGCACTATCGGGCGCGCCAAATAGCAGGACGCTGGACGCACCGAATGGCGCGATCAGCAACGGACTGCTCGTCAAGTGCCCGAGCAGGGAGATCACGCCAATTGCCAGAAAACCACCTAAAAAACCGAATGCCGCTTGTTTAAACGGCGCTAAAGGAACTGCGGGCGCCGCGCGGGCGATCTGTTCATTCATTGTGTTTAAAGCCTATGGAAATGCGCACGCCGCCCCTCAACAGCCGGACCAGCGTGCCCACGGCGTCAAGCCTTCTTGAAGCGGGCTGCCTCTTCCGAGCCCGAAGTCGCATTGCCTGCGCTGTATGAATGCGCGCCCACGCCGGCGAGACGTCCGCCGTCGACGATCAGATACTCTTCGCGAATGGGTTCCTTGGCGAACCAGCACTCGAGAATCTCGCGCGTACCTGCAGCGTAACGAGCCTGAGCGGAGAGCGTCGTGCCTGACGTATGCGGCGTCATGCCCTGATGCGGCATGGTCCGCCACGGATGATCGCTCGGAGCCGGCTGCGGGAACCAGACATCGCCCGCATAGCCCGCGAGTTGACCGGATTCCAGCGCACGCACAATGGCGGCGCGATCCACAATTTTCCCGCGTGCCGTGTTGATGATGTACGCACCACGCTTCATCTTGCTGATCATCTTCTCGTCGAAAAGATGCTCGGTTTCCGGGTGCAACGGACAATTGATGGTCACGATATCGCAGACACGCGCCATCGATTCAGCCGTGGGGTGCCAGGTGGCGCCAAGCTCGCGCTCGACCGCTTCCGGCAGACGATGCCGATCCGTGTAGTGCAGCTTGACGTCGAAGGGTTTGAGCCGGCGCAACACCGCCGCGCCAATCCGCCCGGCCGCCACGGTCCCAACGTTCATCCCTTCAAGATCGTACGCACGCGAAACGCAATCCGCGATATTCCAGCCGCCCTTCTTGACCCATTCATGTGACGGCAGATAATTCCGGACCTGCGACAGGATCATCATGACCACATGCTCAGCCACGCTGATGCTGTTGCAAAACGTCACTTCGGCCACCGTGATGCCGCGATCGATCGCTGCCTGCAAATCGACGTGGTCCGAGCCAATACCTGCTGTCAGCGCGAGCTTGAGCTTCGGCGCGCGGGCAATCCGCTCGGCCGTCAGATACGCCGGCCAGAACGGCTGCGAAATGACGATCTCCGCATCTTCCAGTTCACGCTCGAACGTGGAGTTGGGGCCATCCTTGTCGGACGTGACAACCAGGGTATGTCCCTGCGATTCGAGGAACTTGCGCAAGCCCAGCTCGCCGGACACGCTGCCCAGCAACTCGCCAGGCTTGAAGTCGATTGCCTTCGGTGTCGGCGCGCTTTGTCCGTCGTGATACTTCGTGATGGCGGGAATGTCGTCCCGGGCGTACTTCTTCGGCATACCGTCGACGGGGTCATCATATAAAACGCATAGAACCTTGGCCATGACTGTCTCACTCCACTCTGATTTGGATAACACCGGCGCCGATGTCCCGGCGCCGCCTTGGTCGTTACGTGGGGCTGGCACGTCGACACAGCACAGTGTCTCCAAGTACTCGCGGAGGGTCCAATCGTTTGGATGAATCAGGTGATAAGCGCTTCTTATGAAGGCGCGCAAGCATGCGCAGACAGCGGCGCATGTCGCGCCTTAAACGGTCACCGGGCCTTGCGATGCGCGCGCAGCGTCGGGCAGCAATGCGTCGAACTCCCGTTGCAGATCAAGCTGCTCTGCCGCTCTCCAGATGGCGGCAACAAGGGGCGGAGGCGGATTCCGATTGCGCGCGATAAGACCAATACCGCGCGTCAACTCCGGCAATAAAAGCGACGCACGCACACGACTGCCCGCGGGCAGGACGCTTAGAAGGCTATGCGGAAACACGCTGAACAAGCCTGCATGTTGAACGTGCGCGTAGAGAGACAAAAGAGAGTCGGTTTCGAGAACCACGGTGGGCAGCACGTTCTCGCGTCGGAACGCGGCATTGATCACTTGCCGGTTCTGCATGGTGGCGGTCAACAGACCAAGCGGCAATCCACCCACGCTGCTCCATTGCACCGTGCCCGCGTCAAACACATCGCCTGCGCTGGAGGGCGACAGAAGCAGGTAACGTTCGAAATAGAGAGGCAACACGCTGAACCCTGCCTGCACCTGGCCGTCGAGATAGGTCAGGCCGACATCGAGTTCATGCTCGTCCAGTTGACGCAGGATCGCGTCGGAGCTGAGCGAGCGAACCTCATAGTGCATATGCGGATGCTCACGCATGCACGGTGCGAGCATGCTGGCGGTCACCGGCATGACTGTCGGAATCGCGCCTATGCGAAGCGTCCCGATCAGCCTGACCTGCGCAGCGGACGCATCCTGCCGCATGTTCTGCAGCGACGCGAGCGTTTGCCTCGCCCAGCCAAGCACACGCTCACCGTCTTCCGTAAAGCCTACGAAGCGCCGCGTCCGCTCGACAATGACCAGCCCCAGTTCGGCCTCAAGCGTACGGATGGCCGACGACAGCGCAGGTTGGGAAACGTGACAGGCTTCTGCTGCTCGCGCGAAATGTTTTTCGCGCGCCAGCGTGACGAGATACTCGAGTTGCCGAATGAACATTGCGTCCTTTGTTAGCGTTTCTTCGCCGACACGACTCAGGCAAGCAGGTCCTCGTAGAACGAGCCGAACGGCCTTGCAGGATGCGCGAGCTGAATCTCCAGTATCCAGAGCCCGGCCTCCGGATGCGGCTCGAAATTCCCGAGATTGCCCGCCTTGAAGATCGCGTGCGGGAAATCGCTCACGCGATGCCCCTTGATGTCGAGGTTCAGTTTCCACCCCAGCGCCGACGCACACTCCGCCGCGTAGTCATACAACGCCTTACCACCGGCTCCCGTCGTTCGCCAATGGTGCTCGACCTCATCGAACACGGTCTTTGCCGCATCCGCGCACGCTTTCATCTCCGCGTCTGCACCGACCACGAAGGTCGCGCCCGCATCGCCTTCATGTCCTTTCCAGACCACGCCGAGATCGACAAAAAAAATGTCGTCGTCTTTCAGACGCGGGTCTTCCTCGGAACGTTGCTTGAACGTCCGCAAGGTGTTTTCTCCAAACCGGATCAGGATGGGATGCCAGATTCGCTCCATCCCTAGCTCCTGCAGAACCCGCTTGCACTCGCTCACCGCTTCAGACTCAAGCATTCCGGGTTGAATCCGGGCTGCCACCTGTTCGACGACTTCCCACGTTTTGTCGCGCGCGTAATGCATCGACTCGAGAACGAATTTCTCTCCGACCGCTTGTTGCGTGGTGTTGCTCACTCAAATCTCTCCGGCTTCGTTATATTCGGATAAATATATCGATGACCACTGGGAAAGTCCATTTCCGCACCTTGAGGGAGACGGGAACGGTCTATTTCCTGCCGACATCATGGTCATATTCTACGCAGGGTCCGTTCGCGCGCTGATTGACCGATTCCCTCCCGCATGGCCACGCTAATCGTGTAGTGGAATTTCCCGATGGTAACCACCGCGTGGAAACTCGCCCCGGCGCTAGCGGCCGGTTGATTATTGGCCGGTAGGCATGCTCCGCGTCCGGGATTACGCTTCGCCTGACCAGGCAGCACCACCGTTGCCTGATCAGCGGCCGGCCATGCACGACCGGCATACCAAGACCGGTAGAAACCAGAGATAGAGGAACGTAGCCATGCGCTTTCGTCATGGTAGACATGACGATATATCGATTGTGATGGCTATTTTGCGACCCTACATTTTTCATGCACGGACAAATGCTGGCGGGCGCGACCGCTCACCCGGCGCATAAGTCAGACATCTCACTTAACCACCCACGGAGTCGGCGATGAAAAAATTCAGCACGGGACGGCGGCAAGCCTTCAAGACGATCGGCGCAGCGCTCGCAGCGTCCACGCTGCCGGCGCCGTTTCTCAATCTCAGAGCCCAGGAACACAATTTTTCGGGCAAGACGCTACGTCTGCTGACCTGGTCAGACGATACGGGAACTGCCGCATTGCACAATATAGCGGCTACGTTCACGGCGAAAACCGGCGCGAAGGTGATCGCGGACCGCGCGGACGGCACCTCCGGCATGGTCGCCAAGGTGAAGGCCGCCGGCGACCGCCCCACCTATGACGTGATCACGCTCGCGGGCGTAGGTGCCTCGGGTCTCGGCGATGCGGGCCTGCTCGTCAAGCCCGACCTCGACAAGCTGCCGAATCTCAAGGAGGTGGCGGCGCGGTATCGAACCGGTGCAGATGGGTTTGGTGTCGGCTACCTGCTGTGGTCCGACGGGCTGATCTACAACACGTCGACGGTCAAGACGCCACCGGCGTCCTATGAAGCCCTGTGGGATCCCAAATACGCAGGCCGCATTTTCTTGCCGCCGCCCGAGTTTGCCGAGGCGGTCGATCTGGCGATCATCGCTGCAAAAATGTCGGGCGGTTCGCAGCAAAACATTGATCCGGGTTTCAAAAAGCTTGCGGAACTGAAGGACCGCGTGATGACGCTCGGCGAGAATCCGAATCAGGTCGCCGACCTGTTTCGCACGGGCTCGCTCGATATCGGCGGCATCTATTCGCCCGCGTTCTTTCCCGACCAGATCAGGAAACCCGAATACAAGATGGGCGTGACGTACGGTATGAAGGAAGGCTTTGCCACGCAGTTGATGTTCACGGTGATTCCGAAATCGCACCCTGGCGACCTCGATCTGATTCACGCGTTCATCAACCATTCGCTCGATGCCGGCGTGCAAGGCCGGATGGCCGCTGACGTGCTGAACGGCCCGGTGAATTCAAAGGCCATCATTCCTGCCGAGAGCCTCAGGTACGTGCCGAGCCCGCAGCAGATCGCTGAGAAGTCCGTACTGCACGACGACAAGTCGCTTGCCGTGGTACAGGCCGCGTGGATCAAGCGCTACACCGAGATCTTCTCGGCGTGACGATGGCGGAACTCTCTTCGCAGCGTGCCGGACCGGGGGCGCCGGACCAGCCGGTTGCCCCTGCATCGGAAGCCGCGCTCCCCCGTGCGCGGCCGTGGCTGCTGCTCGCCCCGATCCTCGCGTTTCTCGCCGTGCTCGCGGCGGCGGCCCTCGTGGTCCTGCGCATGAGTTTCGGCGCGCAGGGCGACGAGTGGCATGGGTTCACTCTGCAGAACTATGCGAACCTGGCCGATTCGTATTTCCTGAAGGCGCTGTGGCTCACGCTGCGGCTCGCGTTCCAGAGCATGGTGTGTGCGGTGCTGCTGGCGATTCCGGTCGCGCTTGCGATGGCACGCACCGAGTCGCGGCTGGCACGGCGCCTGCTTCTGGCGGGCGTGCTGTTGCCGCTGCTCGTCAATCTGTTGCTGCAAGGCTATGGCTGGCTCGTGATCCTCGGCCCGGCCGGTTTGCTCAATCACGCGTTGCTCGCAAGCGGTGTGATCCAGCGTCCGATGCAATGGCTTTATCGTGAGCATGGTGTGCTGCTTGGCCTGATCCAGACCGCGTTTCCGCTTGCCGTGCTGCCGTTGTCGAGCGCCATGCGCGCAGTGTCGATCTCGTACGAGGAAGCCGCTGCAACGCTCGGCGCAACGCGCTGGCAGACGCTGCGTCACATCATGTTGCCCCTCGCGATGCCCGGGCTTGTATCGGGCGCACTGCTCGTGTTCGCCTACAACGCAAGCGCGTTCGCGGTGCCGCTGCTGCTCGGCGGCCGGCGCGTGCCAATGCTTGCCCTGCTGGTGCATGACGAAGTCTCGCCGCTGCTGAACTGGCCGGCGGCCTCCGCCTCTGGCGTGGTGCTGATGGTCGCCACACTCACCGTCATGGCGATCTCGCAAAGCCTCGTGCGCCGCACCCAAGGTCTCAAGGTCAAGGAACCGTCCGCATGAGCACCCCATACAATCGACTTCCTTTGCGCGCGCGGCTCCTGCCCGCGACCATGCCGGGCCGGCTCAGCAGGTCCGCGGCACTGCTCGCGGCCATTGTCCTGTTCCTTGCCGCCCTGCCGATCCTGACGATGATCCTGATGTCGTTCAGCGCGTCGGACACGCTGGAATTTCCGCCACCCGGTTACAGCCTGCAGTGGTATCGCGCGGCATGGCACAGCTTTGTCTCGCCCGATGCAAGCGACGTGCTTTCCATGGGTACCGCGCTGACGACGAGCCTGATCGTCGCGGTGTCAACGATGATCATCGCGACGCTGGTCTCGGTGCCCGCCGCGTATGCGTTGAGCCGCTACCGCTTTCGAGGCAAGTCGGCCGTCGAACAGCTCGTCGCGTTGCCGCTTGTCTATCCGCTGGTGATGCTCGGGCTGTCGCTGCTGCTGGTCTTTAACGTGCTGCCCGTGGAGCTCGGCGTGTTCCGGCTCATCATTGCACACGTGATTCTCGCGCTGCCATTCACGGTGAAGAACTGCGCGGCGTCGGCGGCGTCGATCGGCCCGGAATTCGAGGAAGCCGCCTGCGTGATGGGTGCGAGCCCGCGCCGCGCGATGTTCGACGTGGTGTTGCCGCTGATGCGTCCCGGCATCCTGGCCGGCATGCTGTTCGCGTTCATCATCTCGTTCAACGAATTCACGGTGACGTTCTTCCTGTACGGCATCAACACGATGACGCTGCCGGTGTGGCTCTACAGCCGCACGGTGTCGTCGCTCGACCCGACCGTGTTTTCGTTCGCGGTCTTTATTGTTGCCATCGACTTCGCGCTGATCTGGCTGCTTGAAAAGCTGATTGGCGACAAGGGCGTCGCGCTCTGAGCACGCAAGAATCTAAGGAATCCTCATGACTCATTTAACACTTCAGGCCGTGACCAAGCGCTTCAACACGGCATACGCCGTCGACCACGTCGACCTGAGCGTCCCGGATGGCAAGCTGGTCTGCTTTCTCGGCCCGTCCGGGTGCGGCAAGACGACCTTGCTGCGCATGATCGCGGGACTTGAGACGCCGAGCTCCGGCAGCGTGACTTTTGCGGGCCGCGACATCACCCACTTGCCGGCGAACCAGCGCGATTTCGGCATGGTGTTCCAGTCGCTGGCGTTGTTTCCGCACATGAGCGTCGCCGAAAATATCGCGTACCCGCTGCGGCTTCGCAAAACGGGCAAGACCGCACAAGGGCGCCGCGTGGCCGAACTGCTTGAACTGATCCAGTTGCCGCACATGGCGAACCGGCCGGTCACGCAGCTCTCCGGCGGACAGCGTCAACGCGTGGCGATCGCGCGAGCGATTGCATCGTCGCCGAAACTGTTGCTGCTCGACGAACCACTCTCCGCACTCGACGCGAAGCTGCGCGAATCGATGCAGGTCGAAATCCGCCTGCTGCAGCAGCGCCTTGGCATCACGACGATCATGGTCACGCACGACCAGCGCGAAGCGATGACGATGGCCGACGAAATCGTCGTGATGGAAAAGGGCCGCATTGCACAGGTCGGCAAGCCACTCGACATCTACCGGAATCCGGTCAGCGAGTTTGTCGCCGACTTCATCGGGCTCGGCAACATCCTTGCGGTCACGCATGACGGACGCGGCGGCGTGAAGCTGCCGGGCGGCCAGCAGATTGTCGTGGCTAATCCCGCCCGGATGCCCGAATCCACGGTGGACATCCGCCTGCTGATCCGTCCCGAAGATGTCTGCGTGAGGCACGTCTCGACCACCAGTGGTCCTAACTGCCTCGCCGGCACGGTCACGTTTATCCGCGATGTCGGCGCCACGCTGGAAGCGACGATCGACTGCGCCGGCTTCACGCTGACAGCCGCCACCACGCAGCGAGAAACGCCCGGTCTCAGTCTTGGCATGCGGGTGCTGGCCGAATTGCCCGCGCACGCGTGCAAGCTGATTGCGGCGCGCCCGCTTCATTGAATCCGCTTCATTTAATTTACCCTGGACCGCGTCGGGCTGAGCGCGCTGGCCTGGCGATTCGACTTTCCTTTGCAAGCCGCAACTGATTACGACAACAACGTTCGATCCATATACGTAGTACTACGTATATCGAAAGTCGAGCAAGCAAGCATCTCGAATGACGCAACCTCGCCTGGAACTTGCAGCCATTCCGAAAGCGCCATCGTCAGGTGGATAAACCAAAGACAACCTGAGCACGAAGCGCGACGTTCCCAAATATTGGACTCTCCAGCACACCTCTCATTTCTTGAGCGGTCTCCAGTCGCCGTAGAACTCCCTCCGCCCTTTGACCCGCTAATCAAAATAGTCGGACTAGTTAAGGGTATACATTGATTAATTGGCCCAGTGCCTGTTCTAGCATGTCGATACGTCGTCATTCGGCCGTGCGTGCGCTTGAGCATGCGAGTTTCACGGAGCGTAGCGACGCCCGGCACCGGCGCTTTCCCGGCCCGCGCCGTCATGTGAAATGAAATGAGTTGTTCAAAAACACCGACACGGGAGAAAGGACATGGCGCAAGATCGGGAAGACCTGGGTGATGTACAAAGCGTGCGTCGCGGCTTGCTTCAAGGTGCTGGCCTGACTGCGGCGCTGGCGCTGCTAGGCGGCGCGATCACACCGGCGCAAGCCGCGGAAGCCGGCCCGTTTCCGGCACACAAGCGCTGGAAGATCGTATTCGTCAATCACGTCACGACCAACCCTTTCTTCGTTCCCACGCAATACGGCATTCAGGATGCGTCCGCCTTGCTAGGTTTCGATTACCAATGGACCGGCTCGGCCAACGCCGACGTCGGCGAGATGGTCAATGCAGTCAACGCGGCCATTGCCGCGAAAGCCGATGCAATCGCGGTTCCCATAGTGGACCCCAAGGCATTCAATACGCCGATCCAGAAAGCGCTCGACGCAGGCATCCCGGTATTTGCATACAACGCCGATGCCCCAAGCGGCAGCGCTAATCCGCGTCTCGCGTATATCGGCCAGGATCTGTATCTGTCGGGCTACCAGATGGGCGAGCGTATCGTCAGCCTGGTGGATAGCGGCCTCGTCGCACTTTTTATCGCGACACCCGGACAGCTCAACATCCAGCCGCGCCTTGACGGTGCGATCGATGCGATCAAGAAATCAGGCAAGAAAATCGATGCGCAAACCATTGCGACCGGAGCGACCGTCAACGAAGAACTCTCGAAGATCAAGTCGTTCTTCCTGGGGCACCAGGATTTGAAAGGCATGTTCGCCGTCGATGCAGGCAGCACCCAAGGCGTCGCCCAAGTCATGAAGGATTCCAACTTGCCGTCCAAGGGCGTGCACGGCGGCGGCTTCGACTTGTTGCCGCGCACGGTCGAGCTGATCCACGACGGTTTCCTCGACTTCACGATCGATCAGCAACCTTACGTGCAGGGTTTTTATACCGTGCTTGAAGCATTCATTTTCCTCTCCTCGGGCGGACTCGTCGGGCCGGCCAACATCAACACTGGCCTGAAGTTCGTTACCAAAGGCACGGTCGACCCGTACCTGACCACCGAAACGCGGTATGAAGGCAAGAGTACGAAACCTCAGATCGTGCCGCGCACGGGTGCGATCAAGGGGTGACCACTCCCGTGACGGATGCCAGTCGGCCGAGCCGGCGCCCAAGGTTATGGCCGGGCGCGCTGAAGCGATCCAGCGAGATCCGCATCCTTGCGGTCGCGCTGATCCTCAGCGCCTACTTCGAGACGGCCAACCACGACTTCCTGCTGACTAGCGCGAGTCTGGAAAACCTCTCGCAGTTCATCGCCCCGGTCGCGATCATTGCCTGCGGCGAAATCATGCTGATGATCGGCGGAGAGATCGATTTGTCCGCCGGCATGGTCTTCGCGTTCGCGCCTTTCATCATGCACTTTGCCAACGAAGCAGGCGCGCCCGCATGGCTCGCGTTGCTGGCCGGCGTGCTGGCGGCAGGTGTAGTCGGCGTGATCAACGGCGCGGTGACGGTGTACCTGCGCATCCCCTCCTTCGTCACCACGCTCGGCACGCTGTTCTTCGTAAATGGCTTAACGCTGACCCTCTCGCGAGGAACGCCGGTGTCACCGCCAGAGGGCACGCATTTTTCGGCGTTCATGGGCGAGTGGGGATACAGCGAAATCATCTGGACGATTGCGATTGCCGCGGTCATGCATGTGTTGCTTCGCCATACTCGATGGGGCTTGCATACCATCGCGGCGGGCGCGAATCAGCTAGGCGCGAGCGAAGCGGGCATTCAGGTCAGGCGCCTGAAACTCGGCAACTTTGTGATTGCTGCGCTGCTTGCCGGTTTCACCGGCATCCTGGAAGGCTTCCGGATAACGTCCATCGATCCTCAGGCAGGCGGCAACCAGATCATGTTCCTCGCTGTCGCTGCTGCCGTGATCGGCGGCACGCCGCTCGCCGGCGGCTCGGGCACGATCATCGGCGGGCTGATTGGCGCGGCAGTCCTCGGGATACTCAACGACGGGTTTACGCTCATCGGCATCAACGCGTTCACCTTCAACATGATTCTCGGCGCGGCGATCCTGGCGGCCATGATCTTCAACATCCACGTCGTCCGTCTTGCTCGCAAGGGAGACCTCTAATGGCCGACGCGTCAACAACTGCGGCGGCGGGAACAACAGGGACGGCCGCGTTGCAGGGCGAAGATATCGTCAAACGTTTTGGCGCGGTGACCGCACTCGACGGTGTGTCGTTGACGCTCAGACAAGGCGAGATACTTGGGGTGCTCGGCGACAATGGCGCGGGTAAATCGACGCTGATCAAGATCCTTACCGGGTTTCATCAGCAGACGAGCGGCAAGCTATTTATAGGCGGCGAGGAAACGCTGCTTCGCTCCGTCGATCACGCCCGGTCGCTTGGCATTGAATGCGTCTATCAGGACCTGGCGCTGGCGAATTCGCTCAGCATTTATCACAACATGTTCCTGAATCGGGAGATCGTCCGGCGCGGTCCGTTTCGCCTGTTGAATAACCGCGCCATGCGTACCCGTGCGGAGGAATGTCTGGAAGAGATCGGCGTGCATGTGCCATCGGTCGATCTGCCGGTCGAGCAACTGTCAGGCGGGCAGCGGCAGGCGATTGCCGTCGCTCGCGCCGTCAATTCGAATGCGAAGATCCTGCTCCTCGACGAACCGCTCGCGGCAATGGGCGCGCGTGAGGCGGGATTGATCATCGACCTGGTCTTGCGACTGAAGGAAAAGCAGGGACTGTCCATTGTCATGATCATGCATAACTACGCGCAGACGCTCGATATTGCGGATCGCGTCATGCTCATGCAGCGCGGCCGCGTGACTTACGAGCGGGAAGCCGCCAGCACATCGGTTGCTGAGTTGATGGATATTGTGCGGAGTGAATACCGGTCCATGCGGACGGCTGCAAGTTAGCGCGTGCGGCACCGGTCATCCCTCAATTATCTCCGTAATTACCCAATATCCGCCGCCCCCCCCCCCCGCTCGACCAATAGCACGATAATGAGGTCGGATGCCGACCTCTTACCTTCGATGCGACTAGCAAATCACCATTGGTACGGAGTTCTACACCGAAGCCCGGCTTTGGCGTTGCACGGATGTCGGCACGCGTACTGTCATCGCGGTGAAAATCAAAGACGGTTATCGTCACCCAAGCATTAGCCACTATTTTCCGACGCTGCAGAGGTGGTGTTTGAAGAGTACGATTTCGACGGCTCGTATTGCCGCCCGGTAGAGGATTGAATCCACAACCACTCCTGTCGCCAAGGACTTCACGCCAATGCCCTCTTCAATCCGCAACTCGCTTGTCTGGATATTCGAAGCATTCGAGAGCGATTCAACCTACATCGCCAAGCGGATGTTCGGCAGCGACGCCGCCTATATCGACGGCCTGTTGTGTCTGGTTGCCGCCGATCGCGACCCGCCGTGGAGCGGCTTGCTCGTGTGCACATCGCAAGAGCGTCACGCCCCGCTCATTCGTGAAATGCCCGCACTGCAGCCGCATCCAGTGCTCGGTAAATGGCTCTACGTACCGCAAGACGACCCCGCGTTTGAAAGCATAGCGAAAAGGATGACGGCACTCGTGCTCGCACGCGATCCGCGCGTGGGTGTCGAGCCTAAGCCCCGCCGGCGCGGCGGCAAATCCGCGCCACCAAAGAGATAGGGCAATCAATGAGCGATTCAAGCACGTGTGTTCCACCACGTAGGAAGTGCCCTTCAAGATTCCCGTTGAATTCCCGTTGATTTTCGGTTGCCTATAAGCCGGCCAATCAGTCCACGATCGCTTGAGCGAATGCTGATTCACTCGCCTGTTCAAATCGACTTAACCTCGCCCCCGTCCATTCGAATGGCGGAGCCAGTCATCCACCGAGCCCCCGGTGAAACCAGGAATGCCATCAGCTCCGCAATATCTTCAGGCTCGCCGTAACGTGTAATCCCCACTTCAACGGGGAATCGGGCGGTTGCTTCCTCGACCGTCATGTTGTGCAACGGCGCCCAGTGCTCAAGGTAGGAGCGCCTACGCCCGGTCATCACAGGCCCAGGCAGCACGCTATTCACCTGAACGCCGTCAGTGATCCCCCGGTCGGAAAACGCCTTCGCGAGCGCAATGATCGCCGCGTTGATCGTCCCGACCGCCGCGTACGGTGCTTTCGGAAAAAGAGCGGAATTCCCGGAGATCAAGACGACAGAGCCTTTGGACGCCTTCAAAGCGGGCCAAGCTTCAATCGTCAGGCGGCGGGCGCCGTGCAACTTCAGCGCCATGCCGGCATCCCACTGCTCGTCCGTCATGTCGAACAGATCGATTTGAGGAACAGCGCCCGCGATATTGAGCAACGCGTCGATACGCCCGAACCCGGCGAGCGTTTGTTCTACAACCTTCTTCGCCGACGACCGGTCGGACAGGTCAAGGTCAATGATGAGGGGTTCAGCACCCGCCTCCTTGACGGCCGCAGCCGTCTCCTCAAGCTTGGCGCGATTGCGGGCAACCAGTACGATCGAACCAAAATCCCGCGCGAGACGTACTGCCGTGGAAAAGCCAATGCCCTGGCTGGCTCCGGTAACAACAGCGACTGCGTTTGACATGTCAATTCTCCTAAGTTTATGAACGCGCCAGCGTTCAGTCGTGAACGACCCATAGCAGGTAAAACCCGACCCGCCGCAGGAGTTCGGTTCATCGAGAGAGGAATTCGCCGATCGCCGCAGCGATCTCCCTGGCATGCGTTTCCAGGGCAAAGTGGCCGGTATCGTAGAAGCGGATATCGGCGTCGGGGATATCCCGCTTGAACGCCTCTGCGCCCGGCGGAAGGAAGAACGGGTCGTGCTTCCCCCATACCGCAAGAAACCGTGGCTGGTGCTTGCGAAAGTACGCCTGGAACGTTGGATAGAGCGCAACGTTGCTCTTGTAATCACCGAACAGATCCAGTTGAACCTCATCGGCTCCAGGGCGCGTCAAGTAGAAGTTGTCCAGCGCGATACCGTCCGGCGAGACCGCAGCCTCGTCGGCCACGCCATGGGTGTACTGCCAGCGTGTCGTCTCCGGTGCCAGGAAGCCGCGAAGCGCCTGGCGATTCTCCTCCGACGCTTCCTCCCAATACGCACGGATGGGGTTCCATCCGTCGCTCAGGCCTTCCTCGTAGGCGTTGCCGTTCTGGGAAATGATCGCCGTGATGCGCTCGGGATGCCTGACTGCAATCCGCAAGCCGGTCGGGGCCCCGTAGTCGAACACATAGACAGCAAAACGGTCGAACCCGACCACTTCGGTAAAGCGATCGATGACCCCGGCGATGTTGTCGAAGTTGTACCTGAACTGCTCGCGTGACGGCATATCCGACCGGCCGAATCCGGGTAGATCCGGCGCGATGATGTGGAAGCGATCGGCCAGCAGCGGGATCAGGTCCCGGAACATGTGGCTGGAACTGGGGAAGCCGTGGAGCAACAACAGCTTGGGCGCTCCCACGGTCCCTGCTTCACGATAGAAGATATTGAAGCCGTCGACATCCGCACTACGGTACGTGATACCAGTCATGGTGATTCTCCTCGTTGATACCTACAGTTACGCCAGATGCCCTTGGCGATAAAGCGACTGCGTAAGGACACGAGCGCTCAGCCCATCGGGCTGAATTCATGGAATCCTGCGGCAGGCACGAAGCTCTCGGGTCTGTCAGACGTGCGCTTCACGAACTTCACGCACGGCCTGAAGAATCAGGTCAACAACGAGACCTGGCGCCGTGACACTCGGTGTGTGGTCAACCGGGTGCGCGCTCACCCGCGCGTTCATACGCTCAGCCATGAAGCGCTGAGTCTCGGCGACGATCATGTGATCCTCCTCGGCCAGCAGATACCAGCTCGGCACATCCTTCCAAAGCGGACGTCCTACGGGAACGCTGATACATGCCGGCGAGATCGGGCGCTGAACGGCGGCCAATACCGCCAATTCTTGCGCCGATGCGTTTTGGGCAAAGGCCGCGGCAAACGCCTCCTGGGGCAACCAGATCAAGCCATGGCTATCAGGACCGAGCTTTGGCGCTGCGGGGTGCGGCTCGTTTCGATAGAACACATCGGCTACCGTTTCTCCCTCGGCGGGGCCAAGCGCGGCGATGTAGACCAGCGCCTTGATCCTGGGGTTGCGTGCGGCGCCAATGACCGCGCCGGCGTAGGCGTGACCCGCCAGCACAACAGGCCCTTCAATCCGTTCCAGGGTTCGATCAAGCGCCGCGACGTCATCGTCCAACGTCGTTAACGGCACAGGGACAGTAACCGCACTAACCCCGTTTTCCTGGAGTCCATTTATCACTTTGCTCCAGCTAGAGCCGTCGGCCCAGGCTCCGGGTACGAGCACTACTTTCACATCGCTTTCAGGCATTTTCGTCTCCCATGTTCAGAGGTAAATCCAGGCGAAGGCGGACTCCGTCGCAGCGAGTTGGCCCTCCATTCGAGTAACCTTCTTAATGCATTTGAGAAGGTTATTCTATGATGTGGTAACCTGTCAACCGTCTTTTAGAAGGTTATTTTCATCCATTTTGAGGTAGCCAATGCCCCAGCAATTTCCCGCGATGTTCATAGCCGATTCGGCTGGCCTGGACTTTTTGAATTCGGTGGCCACGCCCGTCGACGTCCCGATCGACTGGATCGACGACGGCGAGGGCCTGCTGGCCTGGCTCGAGCAGTCGCAACTGGTACCTGTGGAAGTGCTGCGCACGATGCGCGAGCGCGCCATGCCGGGCGAGCTCGATCGCCTGGCGGACCAGGCGCGCAGTCTGCGTGAGTGGTTCAGGCTATTCGTCCGTGAGCACAAAGGCCGTCCGCTTGAGTCTGCGGATCTGCGGGAGCTGGAGCCTCTGAACCTGCTGCTCGCGCGTGATGAAGCCTTTGGGGAAATCGTCGCTCACGAAGCTCACGGAGCTCACGAAAAGGAGACGGTGGGTGCGCTCACGTTTGAACGTTCACGGCGCTGGAGTTCGCCGGAGTCCTTGCTTCTGCCGATCGGGGAAATCCTGGCGAAGCTTGTTTGCGAGGAGGACTTCACGCACGTGAAGGCGTGCGAAGGTCCGACATGCACATTGATGTTCGCCGATCACACTCGGGGACACGCGCGGCGCTGGTGCAGCATGGCGGCTTGCGGTAACCGGGCAAAACAAGCGGCGCACCGGAATCGGATCAAGGAACAAAGTTGAAACTGTCTGCTGAGATTTCGGCGCGGTTTCGACATGGTTGATGTGACGATCCCCGCTATTCCATGGTTTCCATGGTTCTCGACCTTCAGCCTGGACGGTTCAGCGAGCAATGGAACGGAACACCCGATCCCGTCTGTCGATCATTTTTCTTCGGAGTCTGGACGAGTTGCCAAGAACACTCGACGTTGAATATCCAGGAAACGCGATGGGCGATCCGGGGGCGGTGACGTGCTTTGTAATGTGTACGCCCTCGTCCCAGGAAACGCTGCATGGGCGAGCGGATCGCAGTTCGTGGTCGCTTTACCAATAGCGGCGCAGCAAGCGGCGAAGGCGAATGATCGCAAGGTTTTGAGGGGTGCGAGGTATTTGTAAAGCGGAGAGACTATAAATCAACTGTCCATTCTCAGAACTCGCGTGACAAGCCTCGCAGGCAAGATTTAACGGTCGGCACGGCGGCATTGCCAGTATGCCGATCTCCAACGAAAACGCCGGTGGCGCACGTCTGAAGTTCTCTCGCGGGCTCTCTTGTTCACATTGGTTTGTGAAGCAGGGATCGCTTCGTGACCGTCTTTGGAATCCGGCGACAAGGGAGATGGAAATGAAACGTTTAATGACTGTGACCTGCGCTGCATTTTCTTTGACAGCTTTCGCGCACGCCCAGAGCCCTGACGACTACGAAGAGGGAATCGCGGCAGGACAGTTGGGCACTGCGTTGTATAACCTGGCGAATCCCGATAGGCCGCTGCCGATGCCCGCAGCCGACGTATCGCAAGATTCCAAAGCTTTGCAACGAGCAGCCTCGACACCAAATTCAGCAGGGCCCGGCATCAACCCGGTCGCAGACGCTGATCGGAAAAAGATTAAGCCCTACGCGCAATGATTACCTCATGAAGGTGGGGGTTCCCGCGTGCCCGGTAAATATCACAGGGCGCAGCCGCGCTACTCCAACAGTGTTTCGCCGGGCGCGTTGCACCTTGACTCCCTGTCATCGGCCCCTTCCACTCGGCAATTCCTTTTGAGCAAAATCGCGCCTGACCGCTCGGTATTCGCGGGTTCGGACTGACCTCAATTGCTTCCCACCCTTACCCTAAAAACACCCACCGCTTCCCGCAAGCCTCTGGCCTGATCGGCCATTGCTTGCGCTGCCGCCGTTGCTTGTTCGACCAATGCGGCGTTTTGTTGCGTCACTTCGTCCATCTGGCCGACAGCGATGCTGACTTGCTCAATGCCGGTGCTTTGCTCAGACGAAGCGGCCGAGATTTCGCCCATGATGTCGGTCACCTGTTTAATCGAGTTCAACAATTCGTTCATGCTCTTGCCGGCTTCGGCTACGAGGCCTGAACCCGTGTCGACGTGATCGAGCGACTCACCAATCTGATCCTTCACTTGCTTGGCCGCGCTCGCGCAGCGTTGGGCCAGCGTACGCACTTCTCCGGCGACGACTGCGAAACCGCGCCCCTGCTCACCTGCGCGCGCAGCCTCAACCGCAGCGTTCAGCGCGAGGATATTGGTTTGAAACGCGATGCTCTCGATCAGATTGGTGATCTCGCTTACTTTCGAAGCGCTAGCGGATATATCCCGCATCTTCGTCACCACGCGCTCAACCACATGCCCGCCTGCCGTGGCTGCATCAGACGCAGTCTGGGCAAGCATGTTTGCCTGTTTCGCATTGTCAGTATTCTGCTTCACCGTGGACGTCAGCTCTTCCATGCTCGCCGCGGTCTGCTCAAGCGAAGCCGCTTGTTCCTCCGTGCGTTGCGACAGGTCGACGTTACCCTGGGCCATTTCATTGGCCGCGACGGCGATCGAATCAGCCGATGTCTTGATCCCCGCGACGATGCTGCTCAGTTGTGCGCGCATTGCCTCCAGCGACGCCATCAAACTCCCGCTTGCGCCGCGCGCGATCACGACCGGCACGGCGAGGTTTCCACCCGCGATCTCACTGGCTACGCGTTGCGCTTCGCTGGGCTCCGCGCCGAGTTGCTTAAGGATGCTGCGCGTGATCAGCAACGCGCCTATCACGCCAACGATCAGCGCGGCAAACGCCGCACCGATCATCGCGACTCTAAGCTGCGCATAGCTGCTCTCAGCCTGGTTCGCCTTGTCATGCATGGTCGTTTTCTCAAGCTCGATCAGCGATCGAAGCGTGCCTCGCCATTCAGTTTGCTTCGGAACAACGTCTTGCAATAACGCCTTGCCGGCCTGGGCTTTCTCATTTGAAAGAATGAGTTGAACGGCATTGGCCATTAGCGGCCGCGTGGTGGCTTCATCGGTTCTCAGCTTGGCTAGAAGTGTTTGCTCCGTGTCCGTTATTGCCCCACTCGACACAAAGATGTCATTCAAGGCGCGCGACGCGTCCGCATAGATGCCTTCTTCGTGCTTTATTTTTTCGACGTTGGCCTTCACGTCGGCCTCGTTATCGACCAGCATCATGTCGCGGATGGCGATGGAACGTTGGTCGAGGGAGGAGCGCATCGTCTGGGCAAGCGTCATTTCTTCCGTGCTACGGTCGACAATACTCGTCAGTGCCCCGTTAATTTTTGACATGCCGACCAAGCCGACGATAGACACTACGCCGAGAAGAACAAGTAACGCGCCGAAGGCGACAAACAGGCGGGTCACAACTTTAAACTGGCTCATCAAAATGACCTTGTAGATTAAAATTTAAAGCACGCGATTTCTGATTTAGCGAACCAAACACCGATATTAAATTCTTTCAATTTGCTGTCTTGCAAGCCATTTAAACGGTGTTCTATAGATGTGCTTGCGTCGGCCTCCGTCGACATATCGTCGACTTTTGGAGGGCTCGCGTTCCAATGGAAAGAGCGTTCGGGTGCGCAATTGGATGCAAAGGACGGGCAGTCAGGCTGTCGAATCGTCAAAGCGTGCGCCTGTGCGATCCAGCATGCCTGCCGTTCGATCGCTTGCTATATGACGGTTGGCGGAAAAGCGCAAACTTCCCCTACTTATCGGCGGATAGCGGCCGATCTTTAGCGGTGGTTGGACCACCGCACAGACTGCATCAAAACGACGAGCTTTGAAAAATGCGAAAGACGCTCGTGCCTTGAATGTATAAAACTGGACGGTACGAAAACGTGCCGGGTAGTCGCGATACCGGTATAGACAGCGGACTGGCTGCGCCATCGCTCACGCCGTACGATCCGGGTTGAAGCTCGCTCGCTTCCTCACTTCGCGCCAGACGGTTGCTCCCCGAAAACACTCAACCGCCACGCTGACCCGGACAGAACGATGGACAAACAAACGGCAAGCGTACGTTACAACGATCATCCAGAAGCGGAGGAGGAGTTCACCCACTGGCGGCGTAATCTCATCGTCTGCGTATTTGGATCATTCACGACCATCGTGGCCATGACGCTCATGTTGCCGTTCTTGCCGCTTTACGTGGAGCAACTAGGCGTCAAGGATCACGCCGCGATAGTCCAGTGGTCCGGCGTCGCTTACGGTGCAACGTTTTTCACCGCCGCACTGACCGCGCCGCTTTGGGGACGGCTTGCCGATCTCTACGGCCGCAAGCCGATGCTGATCCGCGCCAGCCTCGGCATGGCCATCATCATGTCCTTGATGGGGATGGCCCATAACGTCTGGCAACTCGTTGGCCTCAGACTTCTTGCAGGCTTGCTTGGCGGCTTTGCGTCGGGCTCCACCGTGCTGGTCGCCACCCAGACACCGAAAGACCGATGCGGCTGGGCACTCGGTGTCCTGTCTTCCGGCATCATGGCCGGCAATCTGGTCGGCCCGATTATTGGTGGATCACTGCCGCCGTTGATTGGAATACGGTCGACCTTTCTTGCCTCGGGTGCCCTTATTTTCATTACGTTTCTGGCGACCGTATTCTTCGTCAAGAACGAGCGTCACTCGGGCTTGAACAAGAAGGGGAAACGGCGTGGGAGCTGGGGTGAAATTGGAGACAAGCGGCCGACTGTCGCCATGCTGGTGACCGGCATGCTCCTGATGCTGGCAAACATGTCGATCGAGCCGATTATCACGGTGTACGTGGCGCAAATAGTCGATGTCCATCAGGTCACGTTTGTCGCGGGACTGGTGATGTCGGCGGCGGCATTGGGCAGCATTCTCTCGGCCTCGTACCTGGGCAAGCTCGCCGATCGCATAGGGCATTGGAACGTCATTATCGGCTGCCTCGCGGTGGCGGGCATCCTGCTGATCCCGCAAGCGTTTGTCACGCGGGGCTGGCAATTGGTGATTCTGCGATTCCTGATGGGTCTGGCGCTTGGCGGACTGCTGCCTTGCGTTGCCAGCGTGATCCGGCACAACGTACCGGCGTCGGTCGCAGGCAATATGCTCGGTTACTCGACGTCTGCCCAATATACCGGGCAGGTTGTCGGACCGCTTGCCGGCGGTTTCGTCGGAGGACATTTCGGCATGCGGGAAGTGTTTTTCGGCACCTCGGCGTTGATGATCGCGGGCGCGGTTTATAACTGGATTCTCAGGGCAACCGTTGTCGACAAAGCCCCTGACTCATCGCTAAGCGGTGCGGTCGAGCAAGCCGCCAAGGACCGCTGATCACAGCGCTGATTAGCCTGGCAGCCTCGGTCAACGAGTGTCCTGCGCTTCAGATCTCGAATCCACTGCGCGCCCAGAAGCGGTTCCATGCCGGCAAACGCCTTGTTTGCCGGTTAGCTCATGCCCCGTGCCACAATCATGGCCAGCGCGCTTGTGAAACGCGTGTGCCTGACCTAATCCGATGCAACCTTCCGTGCCCGTCCTTCGGAGAAATTCTGACGTATCGGCGATATCGCTCGATCTTTAACCGTTTGAGGTCTGCATGGAGCTGCGACAACTCCGCTATTTCATTGCGGTAGCCGAAGAAATGAACATCACGCGCGCGGCCGATCGTCTGCACATGACACAGCCGCCGCTTAGCCGGCAGATCCAGCAGATAGAAGAAAGTGTCGGGTTGCCGCTGTTCGAACGCGGTTCGCGGCCTTTGCGCCTGACCGAAGCGGGGCGCGTTTTCTACGCGCAGGCAAAGCGCCTGATCGATGAAAGCGACGAGCTCGTCCCGCTCACACGCAGGCTTGCGCAACTGGCGGAACGCATTGTGATCGGCTTCGTGCCGTCTACTCTTTACGGTGCGCTGCCGCAGGTCATCCGTGCATTTCGCGAGGCCGCTCCGCAGATCGAATTGTCGCTGATCGAGATGTTCACGCTCGAACAACTCGGCGCATTAAAGGGCGGACGAATTGATGTCGGCTTTGGACGACTGCGTTTCGACGATGTGCAACTGACGCGCGAAGTACTCGTCGAGGAACGGATGATTGCCGCGCTGCCGGAAGATCATCCGTTAGCGGATGCTTCTGTGGAGTTGACGCTGGAGGATATGGCCCGCGAGACGCTGATTGTGTATCCGAGTTCGCCGCGTCCGAGTTATGCGGACCAGCAGTTATCGGCACTGCGCGATCATGCGCTTGAACCTGCCGCCGTACATGACGTGCGGGAATTGCAGACAGCGCTTGGGCTCGTTGCGGCGCGAGTGGGTGTGTCGCTTGTGCCGGAGAGCGTTGATGGTTTGAGGGTGCATGGCGTCGTCTACCGGCACCTGCCCGAACCGGGCCCCACGTCGCCGATCATCATGAGCCGCCGGCTTCAGGACGAAGGGCAGACCACGGCCCTCTTCTGTTCCATTGCGCGTGATTTGTTCCGTCGCGGACAGACTTTGGGGCGTTGCTGATCGAAGCGATGTTCGCTAGTGACTAGCGCGCCTGGCAGGACCGGTACGTTAAAAAAAAGTCCCACCCGGGCGGGATGGGACTTAAGCACGACGAGGATCACCTTCGTCGCGGGACACACCCTCGGAAGGGTGATGCTAGTGTGTCTGGATTCGCGCCGAAAGGAAATAATGTCGGGGTTGATCTGACAACATTTAACGATCTGGGGGTGGAGTTTGGTCGCTAGGGGATGGGGGGCGGGGTCTATGCTGGGGTGGTCGGTTCTGGGTTAGCGGTCGGGGATGGTGCTGGGTTGGTCGGTTCTGGGGTTAGCGGTCGGGGTCAATGCCGGGTTGCTGCTTTCGGCCTTAGCGGTCTGCGAGAGTTGGATTTTCTCTTTATCACTATTAGCCACTGTGCGTGGCGGCACGTCATTTCTTTGTCCAAAGCGACAAAGAAACGAAGCAAAGAAAACGCTTTTAAACCACGCTACCCTAAGTGTCCACAGCGTGCAGTTTCTATTCATGGGTGCCCCAAAAGCACGGTGCTCGCCAGAGCCACGGATGTGTGAAACCCTCCTTCTCCGAACACCGATACCCACACGCTTCGCCACCAGTGATTGAACCTGCCCAAGGAGCACCCCGCGCTATCCGCGGACACCAACCACCAACTATGTGCGCACCTCGAACCACGTCGCTAACCCACGGAGAAACCAGGTCACGAAAATGCGTGCGGCCGTAACCGACGAAAATAGCTGTACAGAACGCGCAGCCAATTCAAAAAACGGAAGTAGTAAAAACAAACACGCATGAAGCTGTGGCCAGTGAATGCGGTCGCACAGACCAGGAGCTAACCCGTCAAAAAACCGCAGCCGTAAATACCCGTGGGGCCGTGCGGGTTCCTTAGCAAGGGTGCTTGCCCGAGAGCGTACGGGGCGAAGCGTGTTCGTGTCAGGATTCGCGAGAAGGAGGGGTTCACACATCCTTCGCTCTGGCAAGCACCGTGCTTTTGGGGCACCTATGAATCAAAACTGCACGCTGTGGACACTTAGGGTAGCGTGGTTTAAAAGCGTTTTCTTTGCTTCGTTTCTTTGTCGCTTTGGACAAAGAAATGACGTGCCGCCACGCACAGTGGCTAATAGTGATAAAGAGAAAATCCGACTCTCGCAGACCACCACGGCCGAAAGCACCAACCCGGCATTGACCCCGACCGCTAACCCAGAACCGACCACCCCGACCACTAACCCGGAACCCAACACCCCGAGACCCACCCCTAAGCCCATGCAAGCGCCCCACCGCTCGCGCAAATACCCGTAGAGAGCCTCCATTTGCCGATATCCGACTAACTTGGCCCGACCAAGCCCAAACCTGCCGGCGAGGCGGCCGCGGCTACCGTCCAGCCGATGAAACGACTCGAAGATACGTGTCCGCTCCGCAACCGGAATACCGGAGCCCTCGTCGTCCACGATCAGCGCGAGCGCGCCCACCGGCCCCAAACATGCGCTCAGCGAAATGGTGCGCTGCGCGTAGCGGGTACTGTTGCGAATCAGGTTCAACAAGGCCCTTGCAACCAGCTCTTCGCCGCACAACGAACCGCCACTCGTCGCGCGGCGCGTTCCTCGTCAACCCTTGTTTCCGGCCAGTGCGCCCGCACTGTTGGCCCCGCCGAACAATGCGGTCAGATAGTTCGCATTGCTACTCATCTGCGCCATCAGCGTGTTGAGTGCAGTGAACTGCGCGTTGTAGCTGTTCGTCAGTTGCGCAGCGAACGCGTCCAGCTTCGTGCCCTGGACCTTGATGTTCTCGAGGTCCTTGTTGAGCGACGTTGTCCTGATATCGAGCAGGCCATCTTTCTTGAGAAAGGTCGTGAGGGTCTTGTTCATCTCCGCACCGAGACCGGAGGTCGAATTGAACAACGCGTTGACCGTGCCGGGTTTGTTGGTCAGCGCGGCGTTCAGCGCGGTTTCGTCGATCTTCAACGTGCCGTCCTGTTGCAGCACGATACCGATAGACCCCAGGTTCGCCATTCCCTTGGTCTCGCCCCCTGCCGTCGGAACGCCCTTGCTGATCACGGATGCAAGCGCATTCTTGACCGTGTTCATCATCGAGTCGCCGAGCAATGGTCCGCCTTGCGAGCCCTTGGGTTGCGACTTGTCGAAAGAAGTCAGCGACGCAGCCATGTTGACGAAGTTGTTATACGCCGTGACGAAGGCCTTGATCGAGGTCTGCTGGGCGGTCGGGTCGGAGGTGACGCTCAGCGTCTGGGTCGTGCCCACGGACTCGGAGGTCAGGTTGATCGACAGCCCCGCAATCGCCGATGTCACGCTGTTGCTCGGGCTGCTGACCTCCGTGCCGGCCACCGTCAGCAACGCGTCCTTGCCAGCCGCGGTTTGCTTCCAGTTCTCCGATGTCCCGATAGTCGTGTACGGCGCCACGGTCTTGGTCGGGTCCGAGGGGTCGACAGTCGAGGTGGACGAGCTGACGTTGAGCTTCGATAACCCGGTGTTGTCGCCCGAGCCAGCCGGCGTGACCTCCACCGAGATACCGTTCGCCACGCCCGTGGTGGACGAGTGCAGCACGAGATGCGCGCCGTCCGTACCGGTGATCACGGTCGCGCTCACGCCGGGATTGCCGGAGGCTGAATTGATCGCGGCTGCAATGCCGCTCAGCGTGTTATTCGACGAATCGATCTTGATCGAAACGTCCTTGCCGCCCACCGAGAGTTTCAGCGTGCCGGTACCGAGCGTGTCCTTGGCGCCGAACGCGCCCGAAGTGATACTTTGCGATGTCGCGATGTTGGTGACCTGGATCGCATAGCTGCCCGTCGTGGCGCCCTTGCCGGCAGTAGCGGTCAGGCCCTTGCCATCGGCCTTGGCCGTGACAGCGGACAACGCGGTGCCGTCGGACAGCGACCCCAGTGAGCTTTGCAGCAGCGACAGGACCGATTTCAACGAACCGACAGCCGTCAGGAGGGAAGTGCTGGTCTTCTGTTTGGCCGAGTTGGTCGCATTCAATCCGGCAACCCGTGCGTTGACGATAGCTTCGACAAGCGCCGGAACGTCGGTATTCTTGCCCGTCGAGCCGTTGATTAGAGATTGTCCCGCGGACTTGATTGCGTCAGACATAAATAGTGGAACTCCCTTGTTAAATCCCGGGTTGGGCTGATCAACAGTCAGCCTTCACACGCGATGGCACTTTTGTGACACGAGCCGGGAAAAAGCCGTTCAAGTCGCTGGTAACCGGCTTTGAATTGCGGCTCTGATTTGCTCATTCGCGTGTTGTGTCGCCGCGCGGCATGAGCGGCAGCGCATGCAAGCCAATGCTACGATTAATTATCTATAGATTACGGTAAGCCGACTAAATACTTTAGGTAAGTTTTCAGTTTTGTCGGAAAATTTCCGAATTCCGTGGCTTGAGGGAGCGTCGAATCGGAACGGATTCAAAAGGGATAAGGGGAAGCCGCGCGCCTAGCCACCTTCATGCTGGCGACCGCATCGCGGCATCTCGCCCTGTTTCAGCCGGCGAGAAGACATTCAAAAGCGTGCGACGGATGCTCCTGGAGCGCGCGTTCAAGCACTCGACAGCACCTGCATCGAGCGTCTTTTCTACTCCAGGGAACGGATCATCATCGCGCCGTCGGCTCTTCCGCCAAGGCGTCCGCATGTCGCTGCTGTCGGCGCGGCAACGGTCGATCTCGGCGGCGGTGCTATCGAACCAGTAGGGGCGCTGCTCTTTCACATCCCACAGCGCTCCCTCGCCAAGATGATTGCTGGCATCGACGATCAGTCAGGCTTCGATCATGGCTGTCTACCGTTATCAGCCCTTGTCGTCATCGAACTTCGACGTCGCGCGACGATGCGCCAGCAAGGCCATCAGCCGCCGGTCACGCCAACGGCTACGGCTTTCTATTTCGTCGCGTGGCAACACGTCGCGGCGTTCAGCATCGAGTCTCGCGATGCTGGCAGGCGACCAGTCGAACGGCACGCTGTCCTTTGCAAAGGCGCGGTACATCGCTCCATAACGCGCGGCATAATCCGCCACGCCGCCGGGCGCGTTCAGGTCGATGGTTTCAAACGGCCCCATGAACGACCACCGCAGCCCGAGGCCGTCGCGCATCACGGTGTCAAGATCCGCGGCGCTTGCGTAGCCCCGTGCGTAGAGGCTCAATGCTTCGTCCAGAAGCACGCCTTGCAAGCGGTTCAGTAGAAAACCCGGGATCTCGCGCGCAACGGTCACGGGCTCCTGGCCCGCCCCTTCGTACAATGCACGCGCACGGGCCAATGTGTCCGGCGACGTCCACGGCGCCCCGCATAACTCGACCAGCGGCACGAGCGAAGGCGGATTCACCGGGTGCGCCACAAGGCACCGCGCGCGGCCCTCCAGTGCTTCGGTGAACGTGGAGGCAGGCAAGCCGGAGGTCGAACTGGCCAGCAGCGTGTCGGGGCGCGTCAGCTTGTCCAGTTCGGCGAACAATGTGCGCTTGACCTCCACGATCTCCGCAATGTTCTCCTGCACCAGATCGACATCGCTCACCGCGTCCGCGAGCCGTTCACATGCCGTAACACGCGACACGATCCGCTCTTCCGGCTCGTCGACGAGTCCGTACTTGCCAAGGTCCGAGACACTGCTGCGGATAGACGGAATCGCGCCGTCGAGCATCGCGCGGTCGGCGTCGTGAAGCCTGACCTCGAAACCCGCACGCGCAAACACGATCGCCCACGCCCGGCCTATCCGTCCCGATCCAATCACTGCAACGCGTCTGCTCATGGTGTAGTTCCATCGACGATCAAGCTTTTTTATCGCGCAACGTAACCACGGCAGACGGTACAACCAGCACGCGCAACCCCGCGTGCGGTTCAACATCTGTAGAACCGTCGTGCTTGTCTACGTCGTTTTTTGGGGGCAGCTCACAGGATTGGACAGCTCGGGGCACCGCTCAACTCACAGGCCCAAGTCAACCTGAGGCCCTGGCCGCTTCCCTGCTCTGCAGGCGCTCCTGCAAGTCCGCAGCGGCGCCGCCGATGTCCTCCTCTATGCCCGCCCGCGCGCCTTCTCCGTCGCCCTTCCAGAGGGCATCGACGATCTTGCGGTGCGCCGCCATCGACAACCGCATATGCGGAATGTCCGGTGCCACGAGATTCAGGAACGGGCCAATACGCATCCAGAGATTCTGGATGGTCGCGAGCGTCAGGTCGCTCGCGCCATGCGTATAGATTGCTATATGGAATTCGAAATTGCTGCGCAGGTACGCGGATACATCGCCGGCTTCCACGTGGGCATTCATGGCGTCGAACACCGCTTGCAGCGCGTTCAAATGGTCCCTGGTCATCCGCGATGCCGCCCGCTTCGCCACGCAGCCTTCAAGGGCTATCCGCACGTCGCGCAGCTCTTCGAGCAGGTCGAGCGTCATGGGCGGCACCATCAACGCGCGACCCGGTCCATCGATCAACGCGCCTTCGGCTTGCAGCCGTGTGAGCGCGGCGCGCACCGGCATGGTCGATGAACCGACGGCTTCGGCTACCCCGCGCAAGCTCAGCGCCTGACCGGGTGCAAAACGTCCCGTCATGATCGCCTCGCGCAACTGCGCGTAGACGCGGCCCGCCATGGTCTCGCGCGCCACCAGCTCAAGCGGCAGCGCGTCCGCGCTTGTTTCACGTGTTGTCAATTAAACAGCTCCTTACGATATATGTGACCTGTGATCACATAGTAGCAAGAAGTTTGGTGCCCTTGCCGCTCTTAGTCAACCTTCAAGTTCTAAGGGAAAACGCGGCTGCCGGGGCGTCCGCGCGAACGATCCGGCAAGCACACCGGCCTGCATGACCGGCGCTTTCGCCGTGGCGCCGAAAGAGGATCGAGGACCGGTTTGCGAGGACGACTCATATGCGGCGGTCGGCGTCCAGGCAGGGTCGTCGCGTGCAAGCCGATAAACGGTGAAGCGTTCACGCTCTGGGCGGGTGCAGTCAAGCAAATCGCTTAAAGTCCCACCGCGGCCGGATTCATTTCGATGTGCAAAACGACCAGCCACATCTTCGGACAATCGGGCGCTATCTTGAGCGCCGGGTTGGTCTTGTCCACGGGCGTGATACAGCCCTTCTCGCGCGCCAGCAAATACGCGCGCCGTGCGTCTGACTGCAGCCATATGCTCACGAGACCGCACGTCAGGAAACTGAACATGGTCGTGATAAGACCCGGCGCGCCCGGATCAAGCTGCTGAACCGCATACGCGAATGCCGTGGTCAGAACCTGGTTCGCCACGATAGCGACACACACCACCTTCGCCATGCCCCTGATCCGCATGGCCGTATGAAGCTTTAACACGATTGTGTACTCTTGACTGAACGCTGGTGAATGTTAGTTCGTTGATTGCCGTGCTTATCGTCGTGCTTACTTAGTGAACCATCGTCACCGGTGTTTGCATGCTGCGCCACAACTTGTTCATCACCCACCAGCGGGTAAGAAAGCCCAGGTGACTGGCATCGACCAGGACAATGTCCGAGCGTTTTTCAGCCGCGCACGCTGCAATGGTTCCAGCCACGGACCCAAACACACGTGACCAGTGATACGGAACCCCCGCGTCGTCCAGAATGGCGCGTGTTTGGCTAAGCGCGCTCAGCATCGCGCGCTTTTCCTGCAAGCGCAGCGCACCACGGGAATGAAACGCACTGGCGCGCCCCTGGTCCGGAGGCTCAAGCACCTCCATCAACTCGACCTCGGACACGCAGTGCTCGGCGAAAAGGAATGCAGCATGCCGTGCGGCCTGAAGCGCGCCGTCCTTGTTTATCACCGGTATCAGTACCCGTAACATAAGCGTCCCCGTTTCAGCTATGACTACAACTTGATTACAGCAGGTCCGGTGTTAAACGCGAGCAGAGTTTCGAGCCTGCGGCGTAAAAATTGTGTCAAGGCGACCTTACAAGCGCATCCTTGGCTGCATCGCCCGGCGGCGCGTGCAGGCCGGCCGAGAACTGCCTCATGCGAAAAGCCACGCGTTGGGCGTATCCCTTGCCGCCGCCGCTGTATCGTTTGAGGGCGACGCCCAAGTCGCCGCCTGACGCATCAAGATACTCGCGCAGGATTGAAGACCCTATTCGCACGTTCTCGCCAGGCTCGGTCAAGTCGTTGCCCGATGCAAATACCTGCGGATGAGCAGCCGGGAGGATCTGCATCAGCCCCTGCGCGCCGGCAACGCTGACCGCCTGCCGGTCGAACCCTGACTCGGTTGCAATGACCGCGAGCAATAGCACGGGTGACATTGCATATTCGTTTGCCGCGCTGATGACCGCACGCGCAATCAGCGTGGCCTCCTGCCGGGCCACCCGGAACTGCCGCCATAACACCGCCGCTACATTTGCAACCTGTGGCGATTCGCCGGATGAGGATTCAATGCTTGCCGATATCTTCCCATCCGGCACTGACCGGTCATTGGCTACATCCGTTGCATCGGCTGCGTATGCCGCGCTTGCGGCCATGAACGAAAACGCGCAGAGGGCAAGTTTCGCGCGCAACTGTCGCCTTGATTCTTTTGACTGCTTCTCATGCATCACGGCCCCTTCTCGTTTGCGTTCGGGAAGGCTACGCTGCCCGACGTATCGATCGGGATAAAAGCTGACCATGCCGTATCAAGAACCCGTCAAGACGTGAGCGTTCAGCATCGAATTGCGCCAGCGCACCATCAGACTCGCATGGGAACGCCGCTAAATAACGCATCAAACCAATGCATCAAACCAATGCCTACTGCGCACCCACCAGCCGGTAACCCACCCCAGTCTCCGTCACGATATGAACCGGCTGCGCCGGATCAAGCTCCAGCTTGTGGCGAAGGTGTCCCATATAGACACGCAGATAGTGCTGGTTCTCCACATACGCGGGTCCCCATACTTCGCGCAGCAATTGCTGATGCGTGATGACTCGCCCGGCCTGGCGTACCAGCGTAGTCAGCAGTCTGTATTCGATCGGCGTGAGGTGAATCAGCTCACCATCACGCGTGACACGCCTTTCAGACAGATCCACCGATACCGGCCCAAACCGGACCTGCGGTGTCTCCTGCTGCCCGCCGCGGTTACGCCGTCTTAGCTGCGCACGGATTCGCGCGAGCAACTCCGACACACCAAATGGCTTCGTCAGATAGTCGTCCGCTCCCGCATCCAGCGCTGCAACCTTGGCGTCTTCGTGCGTGCGTGCCGAGAGCACGATCAACGGTTGTTCGGTCCAGGTACGCAGTTCACGAATCACGTCGATACCATCGGTGTCCGGCAAGCCAAGGTCAATGACAATGAGATCAGGCAGCCGAAAGGCGGCTTCGCGCAAACCCTGCTGTCCCGTTTCGGCTTCGAACACGGTCATGCCCTGTGCTTCAAGCGTACTCCTTACGAAACGACGAATCTGCTTGTCATCTTCTATGACGACGATGGTCAACGTAGGCTCGCTCATGGAGTATCCGTATGCACGGCCGCGTCCGGCCCGTCGCCATCTTCCTCAGGAAGCGCCTCGAAGGGTGGCGCCTGATCGGCCGGCAACGTGAACCAGAACCTTGCGCCCAACACCTTCCCTTCACCATTCACCCTGTTCTCAGCGCCGATCTTCCCGCCATGCGCCTCCACGATCGCCCGGCATATAGCCAGGCCCAGACCAATCCCCGGCATGGCTGATTCCTTCTCTCCGCGCGTGAATTTATCGAAGAGCGTTTGTTGTATGCCCGGCGGCAGGCCCGGGCCGTTATCGTCGACGCAAACCCTCACGTAGCGCTCGCCCAAATGCTGTTCGGCCGCTGCGTGGATGGACAGCGATGAATCGCGCGGCGTGTATTTCGCCGCATTCTCAAACAGGTTCGCGAGCAGCCGTTCCATCAGAACCGCATCCAGTTGTATCAATGGAAGGTCGGCCGGAACGCGAACCTGTACGGCGTGCCCGGCGAGCGTACGGCGGCATACCGCCAGCGCCGCGCCAACCACCTCTTCCAGCATCAGCCACTGCCGGTTCAGACGGATGCTGCCCGCCTGGAGCCGGGCCATGTCGAGCAGATTCGTCACCAGCCCGCTCATGCGCAGTGCTTCCTCGTGGATTGCGTGAACCAGCTCGCGCGCAGTGTCGGCCGAGCCGTTGTGAATGCGCTGCTGCTCCTCCAGCACCGAAGCGAATCCGACGATCGAAGTCAGCGGCGTGCGCAGGTCGTGCGAGATGGCCGACAGCAACGAGTTGCGCATGCGCTCCGACTCCATGTTGACCAACGCATCCTGCGCGATCTCGACGTAGTGGACACGTTCAAGCGCGAGCGCGATCTGGGAAGCGAACGTGTCGATCATGCGTTGCTGTTCAGGGACCGCAAGCTCGGCTGCATGAGCGGTGATAAGTGCCAAGACCCCTCGGGTACGCATTGGCGCCTTGAGTGGCAGATAGAGCGCATTGCTGGCTGGCAGCGTGTCCGTGCCGCGTCCCGCAGGCTTTTGTTGGTCGTATACCCACTGGCCGATGTCAAGGTCGAGATCGGCGGCATCGAGTGTGAACTGCGGATTGGGATCGTCGACTTTCTGGCGGATTTTTTCCGTACTGTCGGGCAGCAGAATGGCGACCTTGGCCTGGAAGATTTCGCCTACGTGGCGCGTTCCAATTTCGATGATCTGTTCGGTCATCAACGCGCCGCCCAGTTCCCGCGTCATCGCGTACATGGCGCCCGTGCGCCGCTCGCGCAACGAAGCTACCCGCGCCTGACGCCGAAGATTCGAAGTCAGATGGCTGATCGTGAGCGAGGTCAGCAACATCACGAAGAAAGTCAGCAGGTATTGCGTATCTGAAACGGAAAAGGAAAGTTGTGGCGGAACAAAGAAGAAATCAAACGCTGCGACGCTAACGAATGAAAGCAGTACACCCGGACCTCGTCCGAGCCGGACTGCGGCAAAGACAACGCCGAGCAAATACAACATCACGAGGTTCGTGAGGTCGATATGACGCGATAGCAGGCTCGCCAGCGCCGTGATCGCGACGCCGATTGCAGCCGCATAAAAATAGGCGTTGGGCGAAGAACGGGCTTCGTTGCGGACAGTGGCGAATACCGGGATGCTTGTATCGCGCTCGCGGCCTTCCTTGGCCGCTTTCACGCCCACCAGCGTCACATCGATATCGTGCGCATGGTGCACCAGTGCTTCGGCAACGGGTCGATCAAGCAGACGCCGCCAGCCCGGTGCGTCAGACGCGCCCGCCACGATCTTGGACACGTTGCGCATGCGCGCGTATGCGACCAGCGTGGTGGCCGCGTCGGCACCGTCAAGGGTCACTGTCTCGGCGCCCAGCTCGGAGGCCAGCTTAAGCGCATCCAGCGTGCGTTTTCGCCATGCGTCAGGCAAGCGCTGCAGCTTGGGTGTTTCAACATAAACCGCGAGCCAATCCGCCTTGAGGCTCGCGGCAAGACGCGCGGCCGAGCGAACCAGCGTGGCGCTTTCAGGCCCCGGCCCGATGCAAGCGATAAGTCGCTCACGCGCCTGCCAGATCCGGCTAATGGACTGATCGGCACGATACTCTCGCATCTGCGCGTCCACGCGGTCGGCCGTTCGACGCAGCGCCAGTTCACGCAATGCAATCAGGTTGCCTTTGCGGAAAAAATTCTTGACCGCGTTTGCCGCTTGCTGCGGCATATAAACTTTTCCGTCCCTCAAGCGGTCCAGCAACTCTTCGGCTGGCAGGTCCACGAGCGTGACTTCATCGGCGAGATCGAACACGCGGTCAGGCACGGTTTCCCATACCCGGATACCCGTGATCTGCCCGACGATATCGTTCAGGCTCTCAAGATGCTGGACGTTGACGGTGGTGTACACGTCGATACCGGCGTCGAGCAACTCGTACACGTCCTGCCACCGTTTAAGGTGACGGGCGCCCTGCACGTTCGAATGCGCGAGTTCATCGACGAGAATCAGTTGCGGCTTGCGTGCAAGCGCTGCGTCGAGGTCGAATTCGGGCAGTTTCCGGCCGCGGTATTCGTACAGCGTCAGCGGCACGGCATCCAGCCCCTCCACCAGCGCAAGCGTCTCCTTGCGGCCATGTGTTTCGACAATGCCGACAACCGTATCGAACCCTTCCTCACGGCGACGATGCCCGGCTTGCAACATGGCATAGGTCTTCCCCACACCAGCCGATGCGCCGAAGAAAATCTTCAGCCTGCCACGCTGCTTTTTCTCTTCGTCGCGCTGGATCTTGTCGAGCAGCTCGTCGGGGTCGGGACGGTCCATCAGCTTGCGGGCTTCATTTCGTCAAGCGCCAGGTTCAGCTTCAGCACGTTCACGCGTGCCTCGCCAAGAATGCCGAACTGACGGCCGCTGGTTGCGCGTTGAACCAGTGCATCGACGTCGTTGTGTGACAGCTTGCGTGCCTTTGCTACACGGTCGATTTGATAAGCGGCGGCGGCCGGGCTGATCTCGGGATCAAGACCACTGCCTGACGATGTAACGAGGTCAACCGGTACCGGCGCCGTGTTCGTCGGGTCCGCGTCGTGCAAGGCGCTGATGCGTCCTTTCACCTCGTCCGCGAGCGCCGGGTTCGTCGGGCCAAGGTTCGAAGCACTCGAGCCTTGCGGGTTGTACGGGTTCGGCGAAGTAGCTGACAGGCGGCCCCAGAAATAGCCCGGTGCATCGAATTGCTGACCCAGCAGTTCCGAGCCAACCAGCTTGCCGTTCTTCTCGATCAGGCTACCGTTTGCCTGGCTCGGAAAGGCGGCATGCGAGACTGCGGTGACCACGATCGGATATACCAGCCCGGTCACAACGGTCAGTGCCGCGAACAACACGAGCACAGGACGAAGGATATTTTTCATGATGATTCAATCCAGTTAGATTGCAATGAGACCGAAGGTGGCAACGGCCGGGTATGCGACAAGCAGACCCAGCCGCCGTCTATCGGTCAGGCCCAGCCACACGCCGTAAGAATCATGTCGATGATCTTGATGAACGGGAACGGCAGCAAGATCCCGCCAAGGCCATACACCAGCAAATTGCGGCGCAGCAATGCCGCAGCGCCAAGCGGCCGATACTTCACACCCTTCAGTGCCAGCGGGATCAGGAACACGATAATCAACGCGTTGAAGATCACGGCGGACAAGATGGCAGACGACGGCGACGTCAGATGCATGATGTCGAGCACACGCAATTGCGGGTATGTCGATGCAAACGCGGCCGGGATAATGGCGAAGTACTTGGCCACGTCGTTCGCAATCGAGAACGTCGTCAGCGAGCCGCGCGTCATCAGCATCTGCTTGCCGATCTCGACAATCTCGATCAGCTTGGTCGGATTCGAATCGAGGTCGACCATGTTGCCGGCTTCCTTCGCCGCCTGCGTGCCGGTGTTCATGGCCACCGCCACGTCGGCCTGCGCCAGCGCCGGAGCGTCGTTGGTGCCGTCGCCCGTCATCGCAACCAGCCGTCCTTCCGCCTGATAACCACGGATGGTCGCCAGCTTCGCTTCGGGCGTAGCTTCCGCGAGGAAGTCGTCAACACCCGCTTCAGCCGCAATCGCCGCAGCGGTCAGGCGGTTATCACCCGTCACCATCACGGTCTTGATACCCATCTTGCGCAGCTCGGCGAAGCGCTCCTTGATGCCACCCTTGACGATGTCCTTCAACTCGATCACACCGAGGACACGCGCACCTTCTTCGCGCCGGTCGGCGACGACCAGCGGCGTGCTGCCGCGACGCGCGATTTCATCGACCGCATTCGATACTTCCTGCGGATAACGGCCGCCATGACGTTCAACGTAGGACTTGACCGCGTCGGCCGCACCCTTGCGAATCTCACGATCGGGCAAGTCGACGCCACTCATGCGCGTCTGTGCGGTGAAGCCCAGGAAGGTCGCATGCAGCGTCGCCATCTCGCGTTGGCGAATGTTGAAGCGCTGCTTGGCGAGCACGACGATACTGCGCCCTTCCGGCGTTTCGTCGGCCAGCGACGAAAGCTGGGCAGCGTCAGCCAGTTCCTGCTCCGAGAGACCCGGAGCCGGCACGAAGCTGGATGCCTGACGGTTGCCCAGCGTGATCGTGCCGGTCTTGTCGAGCAACAGCACGTCGACGTCACCCGCTGCTTCCACTGCACGGCCGGAAGTCGCAATCACGTTCGCCTGCATCATCCGGCTCATACCCGCCACACCGATAGCAGACAACAGTCCGCCGATGGTGGTCGGGATCAGGCAGACCAGCAAGGCGGCCAGCGCGGTGATCGTCACCACATGACCGGCCTTCACTGCGCTGACCGAGAACATCGAGAACGGCAGCAGCGTGGCAGTCGCGAACAGCAGCACCAGGCTCAGTGCCACGAGCAAGATGGTCAACGCGATTTCGTTAGGCGTTTTTTGACGCTTGGCGCCTTCCACCATCGCGATCATGCGGTCGAGAAACGCCTCGCCCGGGTTGACCGTCACGCGTACCACGATCCAGTCCGACAACACGCGGGTACCGCCCGTCACCGCGGTAAAGTCGCCACCCGATTCGCGGATAACCGGTGCGGACTCGCCCGTAATCGCGGACTCGTCGACTGAAGCCACGCCGTCGATTACCTCGCCGTCCGCCGGGATCACGTCACCCGTTTCGATCAGCACGATATCGCCCTTGCGCAACTCCGTTGCCGTCGTAATGCGCAACGCCGACTTCGGATTCGCCGACTCCAGCTTCTTCGCCATCACGTCGCGCTTGGCGCTTCGCAGCGACGCCGCTTGCGCTTTCGAGCGACCTTCGGCCAATGCTTCGGCGAAGTTCGCGAACAGCACCGTGAACCACAGCCATAGCGAAACGGCGAGAATAAATCCTGCCGGTGCTTCAGCCTGGCCCGAGAGGGCCGCGACCCACAACACCGAGGTCAGGATACTGCCGATGTAGACGCAGAACATCACCGGGTTCCGTAACTGGTGACGCGGACCGAGTTTCCTGAACGAGTCCGCAATCGCCGGCACGACGATGGCGGGGTCGAACATCGAACGGGCTGCCGAGCGTGAATGGCCACCCGACTCCGGCGTTTTCTCCGGTGCCTTGTTCGGCGTTTTCACTGGCGGTTTGACAATTGTGTTCATACTTTCCTCTGTATCAGTGACCGCTTATTTGCCCGAGAGCATCATCAGATGCTCGACCACGGGACCCAGCGCGAGCGCGGGTACGTACGTCAGTGCACCAACCAGCACCACAGTGCCGAGCAGCAACACGACGAACAGCGGACCGTGTGTCGGCAAGCTGCCTGCGGTCGTCGCAATACGCTTTTTAGCGGCAAGCGCACCGGCAATGGCCAGCACCGGGATGATCGAACCGAAGCGGCCGAACCACATGGCAACGCCGGTCGTGATGTTGTAGAACGGCGTGCTGACCGTGAGGCCCGCGAAGGCGCTGCCGTTGTTGTTGGCAGCAGAGCTATAGGCGTAAAGAATCTCGGAGAAGCCGTGCGGCCCGGGGTTCGATATGCCCGCTGTGCCCGCTGCCGTCAGCACGCCAATCGACGCACCAAGCAGCACCAGGAACGGCGTCAGCAACACGACGATCGCGACCATCTTCATCTCGTACGACTCGATCTTCTTACCGATGTATTCAGGTGTGCGACCGATCATCAGACCGGCGACGAACACCGCGAGCATGGCGAAGACCAGCATTCCGTATAAGCCGGACCCCACGCCGCCGAAGATCACTTCACCCAACTGGATCAACAACAGCGGTACGAAGCCACCCATTGGCGTCAGCGAGTCATGCGCGTTGTTCACGGCACCGCACGATGCAGCCGTGGTGGCGACCGTGAAGATGCCCGACTGCGCAATGCCAAAGCGTGTTTCCTTGCCCTCGGTGTTGCCGCCTGACTGCATCGCGGAAGCGCTTTGATCCACATGCAGCGACGCGAACAGCGGATTGCCGGCCTGCTCGAATGAGATCTCACCCCAGCACGCAATGGTGAACGCGATCGTCATAGCAGCCAGGATTGCGTAGCCCTGCCGCTTGTCGCCCACCATGCGTCCGAACACCACGCACAGCGCCGCCGGAATGACGAGCATCGCGATCATCTGGACGAAGTTGGAGAACGGCGTCGGATTTTCGTACGGATGGGCGGAGTTGGCGTTAAAGAACCCGCCGCCATTCGTGCCGAGCATCTTGATTGCTTCTTGCGAGGCAACCGGGCCCATCGCAATCGTCTGCTTGTCGGCCTTGTTGTCCACCATCACCGGATTGCCCTTGGCGTCCTTGACCGGGTTCCCCTGTGCGTCCGTCTTCGGCGTCTGGTAAGTCGTCACTTGAAGCGTGGCGACATCCTGGTACGACTCGAAGTTCTGGATCGCGCCCTGGCTCACGAACACCAGCGCGATAACCGTAGCGATCGGCGCAAGGATGTACAGCGTGATACGCGTGATGTCGACCCAGAAGTTGCCGATGGTCGTCGCGGTATGACGTGCGAAGCCCCGAATCAGCGCGACGACGACGGCAATGCCGGTCGCGGCCGAGAAGAAGTTCTGCACGGTCAGGCCGACCATCTGCGAGAGATAACTTGCGGTCGATTCAGGCGTGTAGTCTTGCCAGTTCGTGTTGGTCACGAAGCTGACAGCCGTGTTGAACGCGGCGTCCGGGGTCATGGGACCGAAGGCCTGCGGGTTGGACGGCAGCCACTGTTGCAAGCGCAGGAAACCGAACACGACGAGCGCGCCGAGTGCGTTGAACGCAAGCACGGCGAATGCGTAGTGCTTCCACGACATTTCAGACTTGTCGTCGACGCCCGCAAGCTTGTAAAGCAGCGCTTCGACTGGACGGCCGATGCGTCGGACAACGACTGACGAGCCATCGAGCACGGAGGTCATATATCGACCCAGCGGAATCGCGAGCGCGATCAGCACGACGATATAAAGGCCTGTTTGAAATACGGTATTGGCGTTCATTCCAGATCCTCCGCACGCAATAGTGCGTACACGAGGTACACGAACAAGAGCAGAGTCGAAGCACCTGCCAGCAACAGCATCCAGGTGGTCATGGGCGACCTCCCGGGGCGCGACGCAATTTGTCGCAACCGATGGCAAGAGCCGCGCCCACTGCCCAGAAGGCGATGATGCCGGCGATATATATCAGGTCCATTATTTTGATCTCCCGTAGCGGATTAGGACGTGCTGAAGGTTAGTTGATCGCGCGTAAACAGCCGGAAAAGAGAACTGGCGGGGATATAAAGAAAGTGTAAAGACGGGGGGAGACAGGCGGGGGGATTGAGAGGTCAGGTTTTTGAGGTAGTGGTCGGGGTTGGCGCTGGGGTTGGCGCTGGGGTGGTCGGTTCTGGGGTTAGCGGTCGGGGTCAGTGCCGGGTTGGTGCTTTCAGTGTTAGTGGTCTGCGAGAGTCGGATTTTCTCTTTATCACTGTTAGCCACTGTGCGTGGCGGCACGTCATTTCTTTGTCCAAAGCGACAAAGAAACGAAGCAAAGAAAACGCTTTAACCGCTCTACCCTAAGTGTCCACAGCGTGCAGTTTCTATTCATAGGTGCCCCAAAAGCACGGTGCTCGCCAGAGCCACGGATGTGTGAACCCCTCCTTCTCGCGAATCCTGACATGAACACGCTTCGCCCCGTACGCTCTCGGGCAAGCACAATTGCTAAGGAACCCGCACGGCCCCACGGGTATTTACGGCTGCGGTTTTTTGACAGCTTAGCCACCTTGTCTGTGCGACCGTATTCATAGGCTTCAGCTTCGTGCGTGTTTGTGTTTACTGCTTCAGTTTTTTGGAATTGGCTGCGCGTTCTGTACAGCTATTTTAGTCGGTTACGGCCGTCCGCATCTTTGCGGCCTCGTTTCCAGCAGGGTTGGCGACGTGGTTCGAGGTGTGTACAAATTCGGTGGTTGGTCGTCCGCGGATAGCGCGGGGTGCCCCTTGGGCAGGTTCAATCACTGGTGGCGAAGCGTGTGGGTATCGGTGTTCGGAGAAAGAGGGGTTCACATATCCTTCGCTCTGGCGAGCACCGTGCTTTTGGGGCACCTATGAATCAAAACTGCACGCTGTGGACACTTAGGGTAGCGTGGTTTAAAAGCGTTTTCTTTGCTTCGTTTCTTTGTCGCTTTGGACAAAGAAATGACGTGCCGCCACGCACAGTGGCTAATAGTGATAAAGAGAATATCCGACTCTCGCAGACCGCTAACGCCGAAAGCACCAACCCGGCATTGACTCCGACCGCTGGCCCCAGAGCCTAGCACCCATCACTGCCCCGACCACTACCCCACGCCCCTCTCGATCAAACAGAACCCAACGTCGACGTATAAGAGCGTCTGCAGAGTAGAAACCCCATTGTCTAACTGCACGACGATTTCAGTAATCACGGGGTTCCTCTAGCGCCAGCTGAAAATAACCCAAGCCGAATTAAACGCTGCAAACGATCAGTCCGGATTCGGCGCGTACACAGGTGCCCGGTCCGCAAAATACAACCCATGCGGCGAACGTCCTACTGCAATGGTGTCGATCAGCTTGCGGCTGTTGAGATCGATCACGCCAACATGCCGCGCAAAGCGGAACGTCACCCAAAGGGTTTTGCGATCGGCCGACAATTCCATGTCATCGGGGCCAGGCAATAACCCATCTATGTCACCGACCTTCTGCAACGTCGTGTAATCCAGGATGCTGATCGTGCTGGCCACACGATTCGACACGGCGACATGTTTACCGTCATCGAGATTACGAAAGTTGTGCGCGCCTTTGCCAGTCTGAATGCGTTTTACGACCTGCTGCTTATGCCAGTCGACGACGGCGACATCGTCTTCACCCGTCATCCCAACCAGCAAGTCGCGATCACCCGGCGTCATCCAAAGTCCCGCCGGCGTATTTCCAACCGGCATTTTCCACTTGACCGTTTGCGTGGCCAGATCGATCGCGGCAAGTTCGCCCGAATCCTGTAACGTCACGAATACCGTGCTCGCATCCGAAGAAAACGTCATATGGCTAGGCGTTTTAGCAAGTGGAACACGCTTGGCGAGCGTGAGATCGTGGCCGTCGTATCGGTAGATATCGACTCGGTCCAGCCTCAAGCCCGCGGTGACAAACCATTTGTGGTCAGGAGAAAAACCGAGCTGGTACGGATCTTCTATGTCTTCCACCCGCTTTTGTACCTTGCCGCTATGCGGATCGACAAAGATCAGATCATTCGATACCGAGTCGGCGATAATGAGCGAATTTCCATCAGGCGTCACCATCAGGTGATGCGGTTCCTTGCCTGTCGGCTCGGTACCCAGGACCTTGTGCTTGCCTTCATCTATCAAAGTAAGCTGGGCCTCACCGGAATCAAGCACGATGACTTTAGACGTAGCCGGCGTATCCGCTAGCGCGAGGTTATGGAAAAGCAAGGTAACAATGGCCGTTACCGAAAGGTTTCTGATTGCAGTGCTAAGCATATTGAAAGAAATAACAACGAGAATGCCCAAAAAGGCAAAAACTGTGCTCTGATTGCTTAACGCGCTAATTTGCTGTCGGGCTAAGCAATTAATGCACTGCATATGATGCCGCCATGATGGCCGCCAAGCCGGTCCGCGCGGACCAACCCATTATCTCTAACGTATTGAGTCAAGCAATGGATGACCGCGTCCGCGCCGAAACCAGCCGATCAATGAGCGACAGTACGACCCTCGCCATGCGTGATGTGCTGGAAGGCCGCCGCACTGGCTGGTCGGTGCTCCTGCCCTTTGCAGGACCAGCCGTCGTTGTCTCCGTCGCTTATATGGACCCGGGTAATTTCGCGACCAATATCCAGGCCGGCGCGCGATACGGGTATGGATTATTGTGGGTTGTGCTGCTGGCGAACATTATTGCCATGCTATTTCAGTCACTTTCCGCAAAACTGGGAATTGTCACTGGACGCAATCTCGCGGAGTTATGCAGGGATCATTTACCCAGGCCGCTCGTCTACATAATGTGGGGCGTCAGCGAAGTCGCGGCCATGGCCACCGACCTGGCCGAATTCCTCGGCGGTGCGATCGGCCTGAGTTTGCTTTTTCACATGCCGTTGTTGATCGGCATGATCGTCACGGCAATCGTCACATACGGCTTGTTGTTCTTCGAGAAAGCGGGATACCGGCCGCTGGAGCTGATTATTGGCGCACTGGTCGGGATCATCGGCTTGTCTTATCTCGCTGAGCTCTTCATTGCGCCGGTAGCCTGGGCCCAGGTCGGGCTGCATCTGTTCAAGCCGGACTTGCCCGACGCGCAAGCCGTGACTATCGCGGCGGGCATTATCGGGGCGACGGTCATGCCGCACGCGCTCTTTCTTCATTCGGGACTCACCCAAGGCCGCCTGCCCCCCAAGACCGAGGGCGAACGCAAAAGGTTGCTCACATTCTCAAACGTCGAAGTGATCATTGCGCTGACCATTGCGGGCATGATCAACATGGCCATGGTCATCATGGCATCCGGCGCGTTTCACTCGGGTCATCCGGAAGTGGCCGAGATTGAAACCGCCTATCACACGCTTGCGCCGCTGCTGGGCATTGCCGCCGCGGGCATTTTCCTGCTGTCGCTGATCGCGTCGGGCATTTCCAGTTCGGTCGTGGGAACCATGGCCGGTCAAATGATCATGCAGGGGTTTGTCGGCTTCCGCATCCCGCTATGGCTGCGTCGCGCGATTACGATGGTGCCGAGTTTCGTCGTGGTCTGGCTAGGCGTGAACGCTACGCAAGCGCTGGTCATGAGTCAGGTCGTGCTAAGTCTTGCGCTGCCGTTTCCCATGGCGGCACTCGTGTGGTTCACGTGTCGGACAGATGTCATGGGCTCGTACAAGAACCGGACCCTGGTGAAAATCGCGGCTATCGTTGCGGCCTTTGGAGTGCTTGCCCTTAACGCGATCCTCCTGCTGCAAACATTCGGCGTGGATATTCCCGGCTTGCCAACCGCCTGAACGCCTAATCTCCGCGTGGGGCAATACTCCCGCGGATGTACCTGTACTACGACCGCAAACGTCACTTCAAACAGCCTGATGGCGCATGACAATTATTGCGTTTTGAAGTGGATAACGCGTGGCATAATCGGCGCCATATCATCGACCGCCCGGTGTTGATCACAGCATGTTCCGCCGTCGCTTACTGAAGATCGGAAGTATCCTGGGATTGCTTGCAATCCTGATGACTTCGATCGCGCCGACGGTCTCGCACGCGCTAGCCTCGCATGATCGGCTAGGCCAGGCGCTCAGCACGTATTGCTCGGCAGACCCGGCCTTCAGCGAAGCGGGCAACAGCGACTCCTCTTCACACTCCGGGGCCCTGCATTGGCAGGCTTGCGCTTATTGCGGCCTGCTCGCTCACTTCCCCGTTCTAACCGGTTCGACGGTGGCCTTTGCCGCTGCCGTGTCGGTGACCAGTGCTCCGCTTCCCGTGGTACGCGCAGCCGTTCGCGCGGTGCCGCTCTTCATTGCCGCCCAGCCTCGCGCGCCTCCTGTCGCTTCCTGATCACTGACCCATTTCGTGCCTGTTGCTCGCACCGCTGACGGCGGCGCGATGCCGTCGCGTGCCAAACACGACGGCGCTCAATAGCGCGCTCACAACGATCATGACGAAGGAAACACGATGCGTACGCTTCTAAAGCGGCACGCGGCGCCTGCACGCGCCGCACTTATGTGGGCGGCAGGTGCCGCCTGCCTTGCGGGTTCATCCGGCACCTGGGCACACGCGGTGGTCGGCGACCGGGTCTTCCCGGCGACGATGGCCGTGGACGACCCCGGCGTCGGCGATGAATTCGACTTCCAGTACGGCCATATCAAAAGCCCGACCGACGATGGTGACAACATGAACGTCAACACCGCCTCGTTCGAATGGGACAAGCTGATTACGTCGAATCTGGCGTTCAGCATCGGCAGTGCCTACGTCACGCAGAACGCGCCCAACGGGGGCTCAGCAAAGGGCTTCGACAACGTCACACTCGGCCTGAAGTATCTGGCTTACTCCAACGCCCGCCATGAGTTCATGGCATCGGTCGGCGTGAACACGGAACTGGGCGGCACAGGCGCTCGCGCGATTGGCGATTCGTCTTCCACCATCACGCCAACGGTCTATTTCGGCAAGGGCTTCGGTGACCTTCCATCGAGTCTCGGCTTCTTGAAGCCATTCGCGATCACGGGTGAAATCGGACCTAACCTGACGACGTCTCGATCGTCACCGAACTCGCTCGACTGGGGCACGACGCTGCAGTACAGCATCCCCTATCTGCAGCAGCAGGTGAAAGACCTCGGCTTGCCGCAGCCGCTCGCCAACCTGATTCCGGTGGTCGAGTTCCCGATGAACACCTGCACCGCGGGTCCGTGTTCCGGCCATACGACCGGGACCATCAACCCCGGTTTCATCTGGCTCAACCGCTATGGTCAGCTAGGTATCGAAGCGCAGATTCCGGTCAATCGCGCGACGGGCAACCACGTCGGGATCCTGCTTCAGGCGCATCTGTATTTCGACGATATCTTTCCTAACTCTGTCGGCAAGCCACTCTTCAATCCATGAAAATCGCTCTTATGAAAAATGCTACCGTGCGCACGTTAATCGCCGCAGCCGCTCTTGCGAGTACGCAGCTCGCTCAAGCGCACGCCTATCCACAACATCAGGAACCGGGCGCGGGAGCCACCGTGTCGACATCGCAAAAGGAAGTGGCGATCGAGTTCGACGATGGACTCGAACCCGCATTCAGTTCGATCGCCGTCACCGATGCGCAGGGCAAGCCTGTCATCAGCGCAAAGTCAGTGGTTGATCCGGCGGACAAGAAACACATGTCGGTCGCGCTGAATGCGTTGACGCCCGGTGTTTATTCGGTCGCCTGGATTGCCGTCGCCGACGACGGGCATCGCACCCAGGGGCACTACAGTTTCACGGTCAAGTAGGCAAGGACCGATTGCCGTCGCGAGTCACGCAAGCGCGTGACTCGCGACGATCGAATGGGCCACGCTGCATCATGAGCACCAACCTCGGTGGAGACGTTGGCCTAAGCTTGGTTATGCCCCACGCCCTTAAAGAACGTATAGCAAAACACGCCATCGTCTTGCGTGGTTCTGTGTAGATCCCTGATACCGTCATCGAAATCTTCCGGCTTGATCAGGCCGGCCGATATAGCGAATAAAAGCACGCCTTCGATCATCGCGGTGAAGGTCTTCCGTGTGAATCCGTCCACCAGATCGGGTCGAAACCTAAAGCGCCCGCGAGAGCCGCGTTAGCGTATCAACGCGGTGCCAGCCAGCCTTTTCCCAAAAGGCCATGGCCGCCTCGTTATCAACGACGACATCCAGATGCACCCATCCCAGGTGGTGTTCCCGGAGCCGCTCGATACATCTGTCGATCATTACCCTGGCGAGGCCTTGACCGCGCGAAGCCGGTGCGACCACAACGTGCTGGAGAAATCCGCGGCGGCCATCATGGCTAGCCAGGGCGCAGCCGACCAGCTCGCGATCATTGACAGCAACGACGCTCAGACCCGGGTTCCTGGCCAGCAACCGTTCGATCCCCTCCTTGCTGTCGGTAACCGGGCGAATGTCGACACCCGGCGTACTCTTCCACAGTGCAACAACAGCGTCATAGTCAGCCAATACCATTTCTCGAATCTGTGCGCCCATCATCCATCCTGTCAAGAGCTATTGTTTAATGTTAAGTACTGCGGCTTAGTCACAGCCAAAGATGGTGTAAAGCTCGCCTCTGCGGCAAGCCACTTTAGCAACGCGCTGGAAGCAGCACCCATGGACGCCGCGCACCCTGCTGCGGCGAATGAAACAACGCTTACATTGGAACGCTATTTTAAGGGCACGGCCGAGGAGCGGCCGGGCGTGTTATGCGTTCCGCGAGTTCACCAGGATCAAGTGGGACCATGCACCATCAACTCGTCTGCTCTTGAAAGAAACAACTTCAGGACGGGCGATGCGTTTGACCTGCTGTAGCCAATAACCAGATCAATTGTCGGTGCGTCGCCTTCAAGAGGGCGGCTGACCACCGACCACGGCAAGAGATTGTTTGCATACTCCGGCATCAGCGCCAGTCCGCGCGTGGATGCGACGAGCGACATGGCCATCGCCAGATTATCGACTCCGTGTTCGGGCGTGATATTGACCCCGCTCTGCTGCAGATACCGCTCAATCACTTCGTGCAGCACCCTCGCCTTGTTCGAGGCCATGATGAACGGCTCGCCCACGAGATCCCCGGGATGGATCGCCGCTCGCTCGGTCAATGGGTGGTCGCTCGGCATGAGCACAACGAGCTTTTCACGGCTGACTACGCGATAGTCGAGATCAAACCCCGGTTCGGCACGTAAAAACGCGAGGTCGAGCTTGCCGCGTGCGAGCGCGTCGGCGAGGTCCGGCGAATAGTGGCTCGATACCGTCACGTCGATGTTCGGCAGTTCATCGCGCAGCACCTGCATGGCGCGCGGCAGCCAGGTCATTTCTTGACCGGTCAGGAAACCAAGTGCAAAGACCTGTTTCGTGGGTTGCGCAGCGCGGCGCGCCGCCTCAATAGCGGCGTCGACTTGCGTCAGCGCTAATCGCGCATGGTCAAGGAACGCCTTGCCCGCCGCCGTCAACTCGACCCCACGCGCGCTCCGGCTGAACAGTTCTGCTCCAACCTCGTCCTCCAGATCACGGATCTGCCGGCTAAGCGACGGTTGCGACGTATGCAGGCGGCGTTCAGCCGCAACGGTCAGGCTACCGGTCTCGGCGACGGCCACGAAGTACCGCAGATGTCGAAGCTCCATACACTTCCTTCAATTTAGCCATGCCTGGCAGGCATGCCCGCCAGCCTACAAAGTCTTTTTACTTTCCGCAAGACCCCACTAGATTACGCATCAGGCAGCGACGAAACGGCAACGACCTGTTCATCGCGACGACTTGGAATCTATCTCACTCCATGCCTTTCATCTATATCGGAGAATCGCCATGACCAGCCATACGCACCAAACTGCCCCGACGCAATTCGTTGATGCAAACGGTATCCACTTCGCTTATCGGCGCTTCGGCAAGACGGGCGGCGTGCCGCTCGTATTAAACATCCACTTCACCGGCACGATGGATCACTGGGACCCGGCTGTTACCAACGGACTTGCGCAGGGTCGAGAAGTGATCCTGTTCAACAATGCCGGAATCTCCAGCACGTCAGGCGAGGTACCGCAGTCGATTGAAGAAATGGCCGCCAACGCTGCCGCCTTTATCAAGGCACTCGGACTCACGCAAGTCGACGTGCTCGGTTTTTCGATGGGCGGCCTGATCGCACAAGAACTGGCGCTGGCCGAGCCGCAGCTCGTACGCCGCCTCATCCTGGTTGGCACCGGCCCGCGCAGCGGCGAAGGCATGGAATCGCTTACGCCGGAAGCGCAGGATATTTTCGGCGCGACCTACGAAGAGCCGGATCACCTGTGGCTTCGCGTGCACTTCTCGCCGTCGGATGCGAGCCAGGCAGCCGGCCGCAAGTTCCTGCAGCGCTTCCGTCTGCGCACCGAAGGCCGGGACCCCGAAGTCAACGACAAGGTCGCACCGGCGCAACTCGCCGCACTCGCCAAGTGGGGCGTGCCCCGCGAGAACCCTTTCGATTACCTGTTGGCGCTCGCTCAGCCCACGCTCGTGATCAACGGGGATAACGACGTAATCATCTACTCGATCAACTCGTGGATTCTGCAGCAGAACATTCCGAACGCGCAGTTGATCATTTACCCGGACGCCAACCACGGCTCGCTGTACCAGTATCCCGAACGCTTCGTGACGCATGTGGCGCAGTTCCTGTCCGAGAGCGACGAACGCGCCTGAGCCAACGCTCGTGTTGATGTTCATGCGCTGAATTGTCAGATGGTTTTACATTCAACCTGCAGGAGTCTGATCATGACCCACCTCACCGGAAAGACCGCGCTCGTCACGGGCGCTTCACGCGGCATCGGCCGTGCCAGCGCGCTCGCACTTGCCAAAGAAGGCGCACAAGTGCTGGTTCACTACAGCAGCGGAGAAAAGGAAGCGGACGCGGTCGTTGCCGAAATTCGTGCGGCCGGCGGCAACGCTCAAAAGGTCGCCGCGAATCTGCGCGATGCCGACGGCCCGCATACGCTCGCCAGACGTGTACGCGCTGTGGTGGGTCATCGGCTCGACATTCTGGTGGCGAACGCCGGCATTTCGAAGTCGGCGAGCATCGAGGAAACGACTGTCGAAGATTTCGATAACCTGTTCGCCGTGAATGTGCGCGCACCCTATTTTCTCGTGCAGCAATTGCTGCCGGTGTTGTGCAAAGGCAGCAGCGTTGTTCTGCTGTCGTCGCTCGCAGCGCACACGGTAGTTGGCAAGCTGCCAGCCTACGCGGCGACCAAGGGCGCGGTCGATACCCTCGTCAAGCATTTCGCCTCCGCACTGGGCGAGCGCGGTATTCGCGTGAATGCGGTCGCGCCCGGCGTGGTTGCAACCGATATGTCGAGTTTCACGAAGACTGAGGAAGGACGCGGAGTGGCGATCGGCATGCAGGCGCTAAAACGGGTCGCGCAACCCGATGACATCGGCAGCGCTGTCGCGTTTCTTGCATCGGATGCGGCGCGCTGGATTACCGGCGAAACACTGCATGTAGACGGCGGCTCGAAGCTCTAGTCAGAACGAATTCAAGCATATTTCCAGCGTGTGTGAAAAACCCTATTGATTAGGTATCCACACTTAAATTAAACACGATAAAGGATGATTCAAATGACACCCTCTGCTCCCGTACTGTACGAATCAAAAGGCTCCCCGAACGCACGCCGTGTTCGCATCTTCATCGCGGAGAAGGGAATCGATATCCCGATGAAGCCGGTCGACCTGGGCGCCAAGGAACAGTTCTCCGACTCCTACCGCGCAATCAATCCGCGCAGTCAGGTACCGGCGCTGGCTTTAGCCGATGGTCCCGTCATCACTGAAGTGCTCGCGATCTGGCGTTATCTGGAAGAGGCGTATCCACAATCCCCGCTACTGGGGACGACGGCCGAGTCGAAGGCTCTCGTCACCATGTGGGAACGCCGCGCAGAACTGGATGGCTTCGCACCGGTCATGGAGGGCGTGCGCAACGCGGTCGCCGGACTGAAGGGCCGCGCGCTCTCGGGCCCACACGCTTATGACCAGATTCCCGAACTGGTCGAGCGCAGCAAACAACGCGTGGCGAATTTTTTCTCCGACTTCAACGTTCGCCTCGAAACGGTCCGGTTCGTAGCCGGCGATGAATTCTCGGCAGCGGACATCACCACGCTGGTCACGGTCGACTTCGCAACCAACGCGCTGAAGATGCCGATTCCAGCAGAACACACCGCATTTCGTCGCTGGTACGACGAGGTCTCTGCCCGTCCGAGCGCTACCGCATAAAACCGTTGTGCCGGTCCTTGGCGACCGGCGCGTAACGAACCGAATACGCATTACCTGCTAAAGGAAAGATCATGGCTCACTTGTTCACATCGAAGAAAGTTGGCGCCTATACCCTCTCGCATCGTGTGGTCCTTGCACCGATGACCCGCCTGCGCACCATCCAGCCCGGCGACATCCCCAGCCCGATGATGGCCGACTTCTACGGCCAGCGCGCATCGAATGGCGGGCTCGAAATCATTGAAGGCGTCAGCATCTCGATCCCCGCCCGCTCGTACCTGGGCGCCGCGAGCTTCTATCACGACGGGCAGATAGAAGGCTGGAAGGCCATCGCCAATGCTGTTCACGCCAAGGGTGGCCGCGCCTTCATGCAGCTCATCCACGGCGGCCGTCAAAGTCACGTCGAGATGACCGGCGGTGTTGATCCGGTCGCACCGTCGGTCGTCCCGTTCGACGGCGTCGCGCTCACCAAGGACGGATTCGTTCCGGCTTCACCGCATCGGGCGCTTGGCATTGAAGAGATTCCGGGCATTGTCGAAGAATTTCGCGTTGCAGCACAACGCGCGCTGGATGCAGGTTTCGATGGTGTCGAGCTTCACGGTGCGAACGGCTACCTGGTAGATCAGTTCATCCAGGACGGCACCAACCAGCGCACCGACGCTTACGGCGGCGGAATCGAAAACCGCGTCCGCTTCCTGCGCGAAACCGTTGAAGCCCTCATCTCCGTGTGGGGTGCGGACCGGGTCGGCGTGCGCATCTCGCCGTCAGGCGAATGGGGCGGTATCTCCGACAGCAATCCCGAAGCAACCTTCAGCTACGTCGCGAAGGTGCTCGACGAATACAAGATCGCGTATCTGCATGTGATCGAGCCGCGCATCAAGGGCGATGAAACGCTGCATGAAGGGCAAGCGCCCGTTGCAACGAAGTATCTGCGTGCGCACTTCTCCGGTCCAATCATCGCGGCCGGCGGTTTCGACGGCGACAGCGCCGAAACGATCGTGGCATCCGGCGATGCAGACCTGGTCGCATTCGGTCGTCACTTCTCGTCGAATCCTGATTTGCCGTATCGTCTGAAGCACAAGCTGCCGCTTACACCGTATGTCCGCGCCGCATTCTGGGGCGGCGATGAAAAGCATTACTCGGATTTTCCCGCTTATTTGCCTACTGTAGAAGTCGCAGAAGCCGTGTGAACCGGATGGCGCTTCGGCGCCGCGCTTGAACCCAGCCTGGACCCAGCTTGGACCCACTTACTCTGGAGAGTCTCATGTCACGCACCATCAAGTTTGCCAAAGCCGGCGGTCCCGAAGTCCTCGAATTCGTGGAGACAACAGTACCCGCTCCCGGTCCGACCGAAGTTCGCATCAACGTCAAGGCAATCGGCATCAATCGCGCCGAGGCAATGTGGCGCGCGGACGCCTATATTGAACCCGTCAAGTTCCCGGCCGGTCTCGGATACGAAGCAGCGGGTATTGTCGATGCAGTGGGCAGCGACGTCACCGGCCTCGCGCCCGGCGACAAGGTCAGCCTGATTCCATCGTTCTCGATGAATCAGTACTTCACGTACGGCGAAGTCATCGTGGCGCCTGACTATGCAGTCGTCAAGCATCCGGAATCGCTTTCGTATGCCGAAGCGGCATCGGTCTGGATGATGTTCGTGACGGCTTACGGCGCGCTCATCGAAGATGCGAAAGTGACCAAGGGCGATTTTGTCATCATCCCGGCAGCGTCGAGCAGCGTTGGACTCGCGGCGATCCAGATTGCCAACTACGCCGGCGCGACGTCCATCGCGACAACGCGCACGGCTGAAAAGAAACAACAGTTGCTCGATGCGGGCGCGGCGCACGTCATTGTCACGGACGAGACTGACCTGGTCGAAGAGGTCAAGCGAATCACGGACGGCCAGGGTGCGCGCGTGGTGTTCGACCCAGTCGGCGGCCCGAACTTCCCGAAGCTGATTTCCGCGCTGTCGTTCCAGGGCATTGCGTACATCTATGGCGCGCTTAGCGAGGGTGTGACGCCCCTGCCCGTGCTGGACATGATCGCCAAGATGATCACCGTCAAGGCTCACAACATCTGGCTGACGAGCGGAGACGCGACACGTCGGAAGGCTGCGGTGGAGTACGTGCTGAAGGGACTTGAGAGCGGCGCGCTCAAACCGGTGATTGATCGCACTTTCACGTTCGACGAAATTGTCGACGTGCATCGCTATCTGGAAACCAACGGCCAGTTCGGCAAGATCGTGGTGACCGTATAAGCAAAAGCGCCGCCGCCCGGTCGCGGGCGCTGGCACCCGATGAAGGGCCGTGCGATCGCAGGACTTGCTTTCGCGCTGGCCGATCAAGGAGCAAACGAAATGACCAACCATCCTGTTGTACTCATCACGGGCGCGCTGACCGGCATCGGCCGCGCCGCCGCCTTTGCATTCGCCCGCGAAAACGCGCGGATTGTGGTGTCGGGCCGCCGCGTTGAAGAAGGCCGGAAGCTCGCCGCCGAACTGAACGCACTCGGCGCGGAAGCTGAATTCTTTCAGGCAGATGTCCGCTTTGAAGACGATGTGCGCAATCTGGTCGACGGCGCAGTGGCCCGCTTCGGGCGGCTCGATGTAGCGGTCAACGCTGCGGGCGCTGAAGGCGAGTCGGCGCCCGTGATGGAGCAGACGCCCGAGCGCTACGCAGCCGTCTTCGATACCAATGTGCTCGGCACGCTGCTTGGCATGAAACACGAACTGCGCGTGATGACCGCGCAAGGCAGCGGCAGTATCGTCAATATCTCGTCGACAATGGGCGCGCGCGGCGCGGCAGGCGCGTCGATCTACGTGGCCAGCAAGCACGCGGTGGAGGGTCTTACGAAGTCCGCGGCGCTGGAGGCTGCGGCGTTCGGTGTACGGGTCAATGCCGTCGCCCCCGGTCCCGTGGAGACGGCCATGCTGAATCGCCTGACGGTTAATGCGGAACGCAAGGCGGCCTTTCTCGCGGCCGTCCCGCTCAAACGCGCTGGAACGCCTGAAGAAATCGCCGACGCCATTGTGTTCGTTTCGTCCGACAAGTCGAGCTTCATGACCGGCGAAGTCCTCAGGGTCAATGGCGGACGAACCGCGTCGTAATACCTTTGATATCCCCAGGAGATAACCGATGCTTTACGAAATCAGAACCTATACCTTCAAACCGTTGCGTGCCGCCGAATGGCTTGCGTTATACAAAAGCGAAGCCCTGCCGCTTCAGAAGGAATTCCTGGGCGAACTGGTCGGCTTCTTTACCACCGAGATTGGCGACATCAGCCAGATCGTTCATATCTGGGCGTACAAGAGCCTGGACGATCGGCTCGAACGCCGCGACAGGATGGCTGCCGACAGCCGCTGGCAAGCATTCGGCAGCAAGGTGAAGGAGTTGGATATTCTCGTCAGCATGGAGTCGCGGATCATGCGGCCCACGGACTTCTCGCCGCTGAAATAGCGTAACCAATCAAAGGAACACGCAGCCTTCAGGTTCGTCATGCGGACCGGCGGCGACGCCCTACATAGCGATGGTGAACAGCATGTCTACTCCGCCTTTCGATGATCTCCCCGCATCGCTCAAGAGCGTGCAAACCCGCCCTCTGTTCGTCATGCGACTAGATGTGAAACCGATTGTGATCGTCGGTGAAACGCCGGGGCCGTTTCGTCGCGTGGGAATTGTGCCGTCGGGGACATTTGCCGGCGAACGGCTGTCCGGCAAGGTGCTGGACGGCGGCAGCGACTGGCAAACCGTTCGCGGCGACGCAAGCACGACGCTCGACGTGCGCCTGATCCTGCAAACCGACGACGGCGTGAACCTGACGATGGCGTATCGCGGCGTGCGTCACGGACCCGTTGACGTCATTCAACGACTGGAAAAAGGCGAGGAAGTCGACCCGGCAAGCTACTATTTCCGGATCAACCCCATGTTCGAAGCGCCCGCAGGAAAGTATGAGTGGCTGAACCGGATCATCGCCGTGGGGACGGGACACCGGTTCGCCTATGGGCCTGTTTACAGCGTTTTTGAAGTCCTGTAGCCGGTTCGCCGCCGGCTTCCTTCTTCCACGGAACCCGCAATGCTAGCCGGCGTGCGTTGACTGCGGCCACAGCGTGCGGCCGAAAAAGGTCAGCGTCCGGTCCCACGCCAGTTGCGACCAGACCGGATCGAACTGGGTCCGGGCAATACGGCCCGGGCCGACCGCTGTTTCGTTGGCAAACGCATGATGCGCAAGGTAGCGATGAAACTCCACGTCGACCTTGGCCTCGGTCAGCTTGCTCTCCAGTGCGTCGACCGTTTCAGCCGGGAAGAACTCGTCCTGTGTGGCCCAGTGACCAAGCACGGGTGCCTTGATCTTCGATGCATCGACGTATTCGAGCGGCGGGAAGCCGTACCAAACCGTACCGGCGGAAAGGTCGGGGACATGACACAGAGCCAGCAGCGTGAGCGCGCCGCCCATGCAATAGCCGGTCACGCCGACCCGCTCCGACTGCGCCTTGAGGTACTTCACGGCGCCCGCTATGTCCTGACCGGCGGCATCCGCGAAATCGAGTGCGCCCAGCAGATGGCTGGCCTCTTCCTCTTCGACGGTGGTTTTTCCGCGAAATAGATCGGGAACCAGCGCCAGATAACCGGATTGCGCGAAGCGGTCTGCCACGCCGCGGATCTGATCGTTCAAGCCCCACCATTCCTGAATCACGACGATGGCAGGCGCGCCCTCCAGTTTCTGCGGTTTGGCCAAATAACCCTGAACGTCTTTCCCGTCAGGGCGTTGATAGGTGATCATGGATCCTAGTGACTGTTTCATGACATGGTCCTCGATTGGGCGGAACCGGTAGCATAGCGCCAGTGGCACGGGTACGCATGCTGCGGTCAGTTGTCAATGAGCGAGGGCATTGCTCTCGCTGGCCGGTTTGGTGACGCAACGGGCAATCCGCGCGATCCGCGCCCTAACAAAGCGTCGCAGGATGATCGCGCGGGGTTGCACCGAATGGATCACGGACTAACGGTTGCCAAATACATCGTATTCCTTATCTTTATATAATTTGATCATCAAGCGATGGCAATCAAGGCCCAGAAGCCGCAATATCGTTGAGGATGACAACGTTGAGGCCCAGTTCATAGGTTACGCCTGCCGGTACGGTACTGCAGGGACCAGACATCTAGCGCCAAAGACCTCGTCAATTGAGCCGCGCCTTGATGAAATCGATGAACAAGCGGGTCCTGGCCGGCAAGAGCCGGGTATCGGTAATCGCGTGCACCTGGATCGGCGCAAGACTCCACTCCGGAAGTACCCGCCGTAGACGTCCCGACGCCACATCCTCGCGCGCGAGTTCCGTATCGAGCACGGCGATACCCACACCCGCCATCGCCAGCGCACGGCTCAGGCCGACACTGTTCATCCTGAATCGCGACGCAATCATCACATTGACCACCTCGTCCCCGCGATGAAGGGTTCTCGACACGTCCCCCTGGCTCGTCGCCGCTTGCCCGATGCACAGCACGTGATGCGTCAGGTCGTCGGGATGGATCAGCGGCGCGGCAGCCTTGAGATAGTCGGGCGATGCATAGAGATAACGTGGCAACAGCGCGATCTGCCGTGCGACAAGCGTTGATGGCGTTGTCGGCGGCGGTCCCATGCGAATGGCGAGATCGAACGGATCGCTCTGCAAGTCCACGCGTCGCGGCGTCAGGTCGAATTCGAAACTGATGAGCGGATAAGCCTTCGCGAACTCGCTCAGGATCGGCGCGAGATAACCGGTCGCGAGATCGACCGGCATCGACACCCGCAGCGTGCCGCTAGGACGTTCCACAACATCAAGCAGGGATTCGTGCGCAATGCGTGCCTCTTCGACAATGCTCTGACACCGCTTGAAATACACCTCGCCCGCAGCGGTGAGTTCGACCTTGCGCGTCGAGCGATGAAGCAACTGGAGGCCAATTGTCTTTTCCAGTTCCGATATATGTCGCGACAGCGTTGAATTGGGCATATCCAGCGCTTCGGCCGCGCCCCTGAAGCTTTTGGTCCGGGCGACTTCCACGAATAACCGCATATAGCTCAACAGTTCCACGATGATTGCTCCACTGGTGGATCACTGTTTTCAAGTATAGCTATTTATCCCTTGGATGGATCAATGCAACATGTCTACACACCTCCTCAACCAAGGAATCGACATGAACCCGCTCTTCAGCACCACCCGGATTGGCCGCTACACGCTTCGCAATCGCGTTGTCATGGCGCCGATGACCCGCTCACGCGCCGATGACACCACAGGCGTGCCTTCGCCCATGGCGGTGGACTACTACGGCCAGCGCGCCGGCGCCGGCCTGATCATTACGGAAGGCACCTATCCCGCGCCGATGGGCAAAGGCTACGTGCGCACGCCGGGCATCCATTCCGAGGGGCAGATCGAGGGCTGGAAGCATGTCACCGATGCGGTGCATGCCAAGGGCGGCCTTATCTTCCTGCAGCTCATGCACACCGGCCGCATCTCTCATCCGAGCCTGTTGCCGAACGGCGCGACGCCCGTCGCGCCTTCGGCAATCCGTCCCGCCGGCACGGTATTCACCGCGACGGGGCCGCAAGAGTTTGTACAACCGCGCGCCCTTGAGACCGATGAGATAGCGGATATCGTCCAAGCGTATCGGCTTGCCACGCGCAACGCGTTGACGGCGGGCTTCGACGGCGTTGAATTGCATGCGGCGTCGGGGTATCTGCCCGAGCAGTTTTTGTCGTCGGGAACGAACCAGCGGACCGATCTTTACGGCGGCTCGCTTGCCAATCGCGCACGCTTCATCCTGGAAGTATTGGGCGCGATGTCTCAGGAAGCGGGCAGCGACCGCGTCGGTATCAAGATCGCGCCTGAAATGGGCTTCAACGATGTGACCGATGCAACACCGCAGGAGACCTATCGTTATCTCGTGGAGCAACTTGCCGCGCTCAAGCTGGCGTATCTGCATGTGGCGAAGACCAAGAGCGAATTCGATTACCGCACGTTCCTTCGTCCGTTATTCGATGGCCCCTGTCTGGCAGGCGGCGGGCTGACCCGCGAGAGCGCGCAAGCACTGATCGAGCAGGACAACGCGGATGCAACGGTGTTTGGCAGCCTCTATCTCGCCAACCCGGATTTGCCACAGCGCTTTCTCGCCGATGCACCGTTCAACACGCCCGAGCGCGACACGTTCTATTCGCCCGGCCCGACTGGGTATATCGACTATCCCGCACTGGAGAAAGCTCAATGAACCGCGCCCTTCGTATCCACGCCTACGGCGGTCCCGACGCCGTGAAGATTGACAGCATCACGATGCCGGCCGCTGCTTCAAGCGGGGTCGTGGTTCACGTCAAGGCCGCGGGAATCAACGGTCTCGACTGGAAGATCCGCGACGGCTGGTTGCAAAACGATTTCCCGCTGCCCCTCCCCGCGACGCTCGGCGTTGAACTAGCCGGCGAAGTGATTGAAGTCGGCGCCGGCGTGAGCGGATTCGTTATCGGCGACCGGGTCATGGGGCCCGTGGGCGGACTCGGCGCCTATGCCGATTTCGTAGCAGTCGCCTCGAACACGCTGGTGAAAACGCCTGCCAGCCTGACCGACGAGCGTGCTGCGGCTATCCCCGTTGGGGCGCTGACCGCATGGCAGGCGTTGTTCGAAGCCGGAGAACTGGAACGCGGCCAGACCGTATTGATTCATGGCGCGGCCGGCGGCGTGGGGAGTTTCGCCGTCCAGTTCGCGCGCCGTGCCGGGGCGCGTGTCATAGCGACCGCTCAGGGCATCAACGCGGGTTATCTGCGTGGGTTGGGTGCGGATGAAGTCATCGACTATCGGACTTCGTCGTTCTGGGAGCGGACCAGGGACATCGATCTGGTGCTTGATCTGGTGGGCGGCTCGGCGCTCGCCAACTCGTGGCAAGTGATAACCGATGCGGGAAGAATCGTGAGCACGGCCGCGCCGGATATTGCAGCCCATACGCCAGCGGGCAAGCGCGGTATCTGGTTTCAGATGCGACCCGATGCGGCACAACTTGCAGAGATTGTGAGCCTGGTCGATCAAGGCGCGGTGAAGGTGGAAGTATCGGAAGTCGCCAGATTGAGCGACGCTGCCGCTGCGATCGAGCGCAACAAGACGGGACATGGACCGGGGAAAGCGGTGATCCTGTTCCAATGAATAATGACTTCGCTGCGGGGAGCCGCAGCGAAGTCATCCTTACCGATCAAGATGATCGTGGCCGGTCAAACCGTGACTCCCAATCCATGGCATCAAACCTCAGGTCATTGAGCCCCGAATTCACGTACGCGATGCCAGTTTTCATCGGCATGTCCTTCCGGGCTACCCTCTTGTTGCCAGAGCACATACGCACGCTCGCTGAGGTGCTGGTGGGAGGCGCGTTCCCAATAGTCGTCGGCCCGCCCCTCAGGGCAACCATCCTGTTCCCACAAAAAGTAGGCGCGCATGCGGATGCCCTGCTCCAGACCCTCTCTCGTTTCCGAACTATTGTCCAGATCGTCGCCATAAGACGCCAGTTGACCCCCTCGCCCCACGTGGACCCGTGCGCTCAGCCTTGGCAGCTCGGCATCGGGCACCAGGCGCCCGTGAGCCGCTGCCTCCAGTGCCTTTGCTTCGTATCGCGCATCATCGGGGGAATCATCCGCCTGCCCAAGCGTGACCGGGTAGGTATGAATAACCGTTCCGCTGCCGTCCAACACATCAATCAAGCGCTCAGCCATTGCCGTGCTCCCCAAGGGTGTTTGCCGAACCATCGCTATCAAAGAACGAGGTAACCCGGATACAGACGCCGCGTAACCTCAGCCCTGTGCTGCTCGCCAATCACATCTGCTTCATCTTCCACGATGGACCGGCGTTCCCTCGCCTTACATAAAGACGTTGCGCAAGGATCGATCCACGTGAACAAAATTCAGCATCAATCATTCGGCGAACCCGGCCGAACCGCCCAGCGTGTCGGGTTTGCCACGCGGGCGGCTCTTCTCTTATTTCGCGGCGGTGGCTGCCAGCACGGGTGAATCAGCCGGCGCAGCCCAGCTACTGCGGCGCATGTGATGGATGATCAGCGGGACGCCGCCAAACACCACGATGCCAAGCGTCACCAGCCCGATGTACATGGCCGGCGAACCCACCGGCAACTGGTCGGGCGGGAAGAACGACACCACGAAGCTGAACACCACACCCGCGAGGCCCACGCCCGCAAAAATCCACATCCCCACGATCCCGCCCGGCACCGTGAACGGGCGCTTGAGATCGGGCGCGGAATAGCGCAGTTTTATCGCTGCGGCATACATCAGCATGTAAGCGATCAAATACAGCGCGATAGTCATTGCCGAGATCAGGAAAAATGCGACCGATACATCCTTGATGACGAAGTAAAAGCACGACATCAGGGTAACGATCACCCCTTGCACCAGCAGGATATGGGTGGGCATCCCTTTTTTGTTCTTCGCCTGCAGCAGCGGCGGCAGTTCGCCTTCATGAGCCGTTTCAAGCAGTCCACGTGAGGGGCTGCCAAGCCACGCCAGCACCCCGCTTATGGCGCCCACGCCCACGAGCAGCGACAGCGCCGATACCAGCCACTGCATGTGCCAGATATCCGTGATGACCGCGGCGAAGGTATCGAATACGCCGGACTGCAGCGAGATCTTTTCGTACGAAAGAATGCCGGCGATCGGCAGCGCACCAAGCGCAAAAATCAGGATCGAGATAATGGCGCCCAGACCGATTGCTGCAGGGTAGCCGCGGCTCGGGCTGCGCATGTCCATCACGTGCACGGCCTGGACCTCGACGCCGGCGAACAGCAGCACAATGCCGGCGAGAAACGCGATGGTGCCAAAGCCATGGATCGCGGGCCAATAACGCGCCTGACCCGCTTCGGAAAGCGCCGGGTCCTTCAGATGCTGCCAGCCGAGCGCGTGCCCCGTATAGATCCAGTACGCCAGCAACGCGAGCAATACAACCCCAGGAACGATCGTGCCGATAATGAACGTCCAGTTGGCGATCCGCGCGAAAACCTCCACGCCTTGCAGCACCACCCAAGTAGAAAGCCAATAGGCAACGATGCAAAACACGCCGACATAGACGCCATTGGTCGCCAGCTCCGGGCGGCCGATCGTATAAGCGATAGCCGCCGCACCGAACGTCAGCGCGACCGGATACCACACCACGTTTTGAATCCATTGCAGCCAGATAGCGAGGAAGCCCCATCGATTGCCGAATGCCTCGCCCACCCACGTATATATTCCACCGCGCCGGTCGGCGAAAGCACCGCCAAGTTCGGCGGAGATCAGTGACGCCGGGATCAGGTAAAAGATCACCGTGAACGCGAGATAGACGAACATCGTCATCTCTTCCTTCGCGAGCAGCGGCAAGCCGCGCAAGCTGGTCACCACGGCGGCCGCTGTCATCAGGCCGATTGATGTGGCACTCAGGTAAGTGCCCTTTTTTGCTGTTGCAGTCATATCAGACCCCTGGTCGTTAAGTCGTCAACTAAGCCGTCAATGTCAGTTATGGTGAAAGCTCGGTCCCGCCTTTGAATTAGGCACCGGGTTTTCCAGCAGATGCGCGATTGCATTCTTGATGTCGTTTAGCAGCAGACCCGCCATGTCGCGCGTGATGCCCCGGCGAATCAAAATACGCTGGACGATCGTTTCCTCACGGTCAGCGGGAAGCTCGTAGGAGGCGATTTGCCAGCCCCGCATGCGAACACGGTCCGACAAGTCGAACAGCGAAAAACCGGCGGTATCGGGGTGGCGCAGCTTGTAGCAGACCGCGGGCAGCGCGCCACGGCCGTCGTACACCATTTCTATGGGGCTGAGTTTGGCGAGACCGTCTGCCAGGAATTGCGCCGTGTCGGCACATTCTTGCTGGATACGCCTGTACCCCTCGTGGCCTAGCCGGAGCAACAAGTAATACTGCGCGATGATCTGCCCCGCCGGCCGCGAAAAATTGAGCGCGAACGTGGGCATGTTGCCGCCAAGATAGTCGACCATGAAGATCAGGTCGTCAGGCAGGTCCTTCACGCTACGCCATACCACCCAACCTACTCCGAGCGGCGCCAGGCCATATTTATGGCCCGAGCTGTTAATGGATTTCACCCGTTCTATGCTGAAGTCCCATTCCAGATCCGGTTGAATGAAAGGCGCGATAAAGCCGCCGCTGGCGGCGTCCACGTGGATGGGGATGTCCAGGCCAACATCTCGTTGCAACGCGTCCAGCGCGCCGGCGAGGGCCTTGACAGGCTCATAGACGCACGTGAAGGTAATGCCGAGCGTAGCGACCACGCCAATGGTGTTTTCATCGCAATAGGCGGCAAGCTGCTCGGGTTGCAGACCGAGCGAATCGCCGGTGAGAGGGACCTGCCTAAGTTCTACATCGAAATAACGGGCGAACTTGTCCCAGCACACTTGCACGGGTCCGCACACAATATTGGGCTTGTCGACCGGTTTGCCTTCAGCCAGGCGGCGCTTCTTCCATTGCCATTTGAGCGCAAGCCCACCCAGCATGCAGGCTTCGCTCGAACCCGTTGTGGAACATCCCGTTGTTTCCCACGAACGCGGCGCATGCCACAGATCGGCAAGCATATGAACGCAGCGTTTTTCAATCTCGGCGGTCTGCGGATATTCATCTTTATCGATCATGTTCTTATCGATCGATAAATCCATCAAGCGGCGGACTTCATCGTCTGCATAGGTCGTGCAGAAAGTCGCCACGTTCTGACGCGAATTGCCATCCATGAAAAGTTCGTCGCGAACCAGATCAAATACCGCATGAGGCTCCGAGGGCAATTTCGGAATGCGATATTTCGGCAATGACGCGCCGGAGATAGTGGTTGAATACTCGTCATTGTTCGCTTCGGCGCTGCTGAGCGCGGGCTTAAGAAATGTCATTGATCATTCCGATGAGAAGAGTGAGCGGAGACGCCAGGCGTGCGGCGCTTAAAGCCAGGTGGCTTCGTCGCAAAGCCATGCGGTTGATCGCAGCCACGGAAACAAGAGGTGTCTTGCGGCTGTTCGGAGAGCCGGCAAAAGATCAGGTTTGCGGTTCAGGAGCAATCGCTTCGCGCGGCCTGATACCGTTATATGCCGCTGACTCGAACGATTATTGACCTGTGTCATTCTCACTACGTGCAGGTCTTTAATTCCGGCTTTAATCCCGCCATTAATCCCTGAGACCGGCTTTGGTACATGCGCCTTGCGGGTGCTCTTATGCCCGCCGGATAGATACGCTCTGGCGCCACTTGAGTTCAGGTAGCAACGCCAGATTTAGTAGACGATTACATCGCGGGAATTATCATGGGTGCGTCGGTATGGTCTTCCACGCCCTTGATGCCCGGCACCTTTTCAGCGGCAATGCACATGGCGCGCGCTTGCTCGGGCGAGGTGACAACACCCCATAGATGAACCGTGCCGTCGTTCACAATGACGTTCTCAGCGGCCACGGCCCAACGGTGACCGCCAAGTTCCCGGATAACCGCTTCGCGCAAAGTCTCGTCGGGGTTCGGCGTGCTCACGCCTGCGTCCTTAGGAACGCTGGCCAACGCCTTCACCAGGTTCGCACGGCTAACAATTCCAAGCAGCTCTCCGTCGTACAACACCGGAACGCGCTTGATCCGATGCCGCTCCAGAAGGTCCGCTATCTCACTCACCAGCGTGGTCTCCTTGACAGTGATCACCTTGGGCGTCATGACGTCCTTGACCAGGCGCGCGTTCTCCTTGATATACGTCGCGGCAAGATTCTGCGTCGACGCGAAAAATTCAAGCCACCATGAGCGGCGCCGGGCTTGCGTGCCGATCTCGGCTCTATGGATGAGGTCGCCCTCGGTGAGCATGCCGAGCAAGCGGCCCTCGTCATCCACGACCGGTGCCCCGCTGATGTGATTGTCGGCAAACAGGCGCGCGGCCTCTCGCACGGTCGTGCCGGGGCCCACGGTAATGACCTTCCTGGTCATGACATCGACTGCTCGCATGGTATTCCCCTCAATGTGATTGGGCGAGCGCCTGAACAAGGGTTGAACCACCCTCATGAGAGCTCGCCGCCATTAAGAATGCTAGTGAAGGATCGCGCGGCGGACATGATTCAGATCAACCGCGTTCAGATCAACCGTACTCAGGTCAACCGTGCCGCCATCAGAAACGCATGCCTACGCCAACGCCGACTACCAGCGGATCGATCTTGAGCGACCCAAGCGATGCACCGTCCGCCGTCGCGCTGGTGCGCATCCAGATTTTCTTGATGTCGAAGTTGACGAACAGATTGCGGGCGACCTGTACATCGACACCCGCTTGCAGCGCGGGGCCGAAACTTGAGTTCTTGATCGATACGGGCGTATCTCCGGCGTGCAGCCCGTTGTTATAGAACAGCGTGTAGTTCACGCCCGCGCCAACGTAGGGGCGAACCTTGCCCGCAGAGTTGAAATAGTACTGAAGCAAGAGCGTGGGCGGCAGAACGTTCACCCCGCCAAGCGCCCCGGTGTTCGACGTTACCTGATGACGCGACGTGGCAAGGATCAACTCGACGCCAATACTCTGGCGCACCATATAAACAAAATCGAGTTCGGGAACAATGGCGTTGTTCACGCCCGTTCCGATACTTCCCAGCGTGCCGCCCGCGGAGACACTGGGCTGGATGCTGATTGCCCTGACGCGCGCAAGAATGTCGCCCTGATCGGCCTGTGCCGGCAGGCATACCGCCGATAAAGCCGCGCTCAACAGCGCCGCTGCAAATAGTGAATGCTTTTCCACGGATTTTCCCCTTGTTTTTCCGGTCGCGAATGCGCTTTTCCGTATCGGCATTTTCCGAATGCAGCCGATACCGCGCCATGATGTGGATCAGCGAACCAGCAGAACAAGGGTGCGGCGTATTGCGTTTTCCGCGCGAATTGCATCGTTCGCTTCAATATCCGTATTGCCGGGCCCATTCCGTGCTACCTAACCGGCGTATCCCACCGTATCACAATCGATCGCAGGCAAACACCCCCTTTCGCCAGCCCTGCGGTTCGCGCGTGGTGCAGGAGGCATTGACCAATGTCACGCGTCACGCTGAAGCTACCCGGGTGTGCGTTCAGATGCGTGTCGTGCAAGATGAATTCCGGCTGCGCATCGAGGATAATGGCAAAGGAACAACGCTCGATAACAATCGGGGAAAGAAGAATTTCGGACTGCTCGGCATACAGGAACGGGGCCGCCAGCTACATGGACGAATAACATTCGACAGCGCGCCGAACGACGGATTTCGAATCGGCATCTGTTTGCCCGTCGACGCTGTCAAGGCGAACCATGACTGCCACTAAGTCATTGCGTGCCGCCCTACAGATGAATCGTTTTCGCGCGCTTCAGGTCGATCCACACTACACCCTCGCGCAAGCCGTCGAGTACCGTCTCCCACTCGCGGGCGAAGATTTTCGAGTGCCGGAACTGATGCGTGAAATCACCCGCCGTGCCGCCATGGGCTACGTGCACTTCGCAGCAAAAACCGCCGTCGACCGGGATGCTATTGGTGGAAACGCTCCAGCCGTCCCCCGTCACTTGACCCGTCAGCGCCATATCATGCCTCCCTTACTCTCCACCCCCGACACCCCCCGACAACCGGACCATCGTCCCGTGCCGGCGCCGTCCAGCATCCTGGCCGGCAAGGCGGAACGCCTCCCGCTTTTTTACGCTTCGATAATCACCTTAAGCGCACGCGTATCGGCGGCCTGGGCGAAGGTCTCGTAGGCGTTGAGAACGTCGTTCAGCGCAAAGTGGTGGGTGATCAACTTGCCCGCTTCCAGACGCCCGGAACGGACGGTCTTGAGCAGCATGGGCGTGCTGACGGTATCGACCAGTCGCGTCGTGATCGTGATGTTGCGGTCCCACAGCGATTCCATATGCAGATCGACTTTCACGCCGTGTACGCCCACATTGGCGATAGTGCCACCCGGCGCAATGATGGACTGGCATAGCTCGAAGCTGGCCGGCACACCAACCGCTTCGATCGCGCAATCCACGCCAATGCCACCGGTCAGCTTCTTGATTTCAGCCGTCGGGTCGCCGCTTGCATTGTTCACGCACGCGGTCGCGCCGAAGGTTCGGGCCACTTCCAGCCGGTTCGCATCGCGGTCGATCATGATGATCTGCGCCGGGGCGTAGAACTGCGCCGTGAGCAACGCGGCAAGGCCAATGGGACCCGAACCGACAATGGCAACCGTGCTGCCCGGCTGCACTTTTCCGTTCAGCACGCCGCATTCGAAACCGGTCGGAAGGATGTCCGAGAGCATGACTAGCGCGTCTTCATCGGCACCGGCGGGAATCGGATACAAGCTCGTTTCCGCATGCGGGATACGCACGTATTCGGCTTGCGTGCCGTCGATCTTGTTGCCGAGAATCCAGCCACCTGTCGTGCAATGGGAGTACATGCCACGGCGGCAATAATCACATTTTCCGCACGACGTGATGCAGGAAATAAGAACATGGTCGCCGGGCTTGAACGTCGAAACCGCGGCGCCTACCTGTTCGATGACACCCACGCCCTCGTGTCCCAGGATGCGGCCCGGTTCGCAGGTTGGAACGTCGCCCTTCAGGATATGCAGGTCCGTACCGCAAATGGTCGTGCGCGTGACCTTGACGATTGCGTCCGTCGCCGAAAGGAGCTTCGGCATTGGTCGGTCATCGAGGGATTTACTGCCGGGTCCGTGATACACGAGTGCCTTCATCGTCAATCTCCTTTTGTCTGGACATGCTTGGAAACGAGGCTTCCACGACAAAACTTTAGGCTTGGCGAACGCGGGCGCGGTTGACCTGTATCAACCGATAAGAACATGCATGCGGAAGCTCCTGCCGTGACTATCGCAGCATCGCATTGGCCGCGCGCCTTTCAGGACGCGCCGGGATGCGGCTCCTTGATCTGTATCAACGGGAAAAAAACGCGAACTCATAGACTTTTTGTAAGCGTCGGATATCCGGACTGATTCCAGGACCGAATCCGGAGCCGAGTCTGGAGCAACGCCGCCGCTCACTGCGTCACTGACGCCAACGACCCACCAACGGAGCATCTGCGATGAGCTATAAAAGCATCGTCGTTCAACTCGACATGAGCGCGCGCGCCCATCCACGCCTCGAATACGCTTTGCGTCTAGCCAGGCAATTCGACGCGCACCTGACCGGCGTGTTCTCGGCGTTTACTCCAGACCCGCGTTCTTTCTATGTCATGGCCGGCGTAGCGGACTATTACGAAGAGCACCGTAAAACCCGTCAGGAACGCCATGGCGCGCTCGAACGGATCTTTCACGCGGAATTGTTGCGCGCGGGTGTGACGGGGCAGTGGGTCGATCACCCTGATTCCGCGGACGAAGCGATTCCTCGCTATGCCCGTTACGCGGATCTGGTCGTGGCGGGACAGGACGATCCGGACGATCCGGAATCATTTATCGCCGATCATTTCCCTGAAACGCTCGTCATGACCGCGGGCCGCCCTGTGCTGTTCATTCCCTACACCGGGGTGTTTCCGGCGCTTGGCGCGAACATCATGGTTGCGTGGAACGGCAGCCGCGAGTCGGCCCGCGCTGTCCACGACGCGATGCCGCTGCTGCAGGGCGCCGAAAGGGTCACCGTCGTCAGGCTCAACGAGTCGCAAGGCGACAACCGCATTCCAGGCGCCGACATCGCGCTCCTGCTGGCCCGGCACGGCGTCAAGGCCGAAGTCGCGGCAATCGACGGCGTCAACGACGTACCGATGGGCGACATGCTGATTTCGCGCGCGTCGGACCTGGGTGCCGATCTCATCGTCATGGGCGCGTATGGCCACTCGCGCTGGCAGGAACTCGTGATGGGCGGCGCGACGCGCACCATGCTGGAGTCCATGCCCGTACCCGTATTGATGTCGCATTGATGTTGCTTTAGAACCAGGTTTAGAACCAAGGAGATTCTTCATGTACAACCGCATTCTCGTTCCTATCGATGGCAGCGAAACGTCAGAACACGCCCTCGACGCCGCCCTGGAACTCGCTCACGAACACGACGCGGAACTCAAGCCGGTTTATGTGGTGGACGTGCCGCAATTGATGTATTCGGGGCCGGCCTGCGACCCGTCGCTCGTACGCGAAGCTTTTGTCAAAGAGGGGGCGCTAGTGCTGGCCGACGCGGCCGCCAAGATGCTGCGCGCGGGTGTCAAAGGCTCGACGCTCGTCGTTGAAGTCGATCCTTTGGGTGACGATATTGCCCAAAGGATCACGGCCGCCGCGAAAGATTTCAGCGCCGATCTCGTGGTCATGGGCACGCACGGGCGGCGCGGCTGGCGCAGGCTCGTGCTGGGCAGCGTGGCCGAGCGTTTCTTGCGGATTTCGACCCGGCCAGTGCTGCTGGTACCGCTGAATTCCGCGGAAAAAAAGGAACCGCGCAAAGCGAGCAGCACGCCGGACGTTGCCGACGCGTCTTTATAAGCGTCTTTATCAGTAAGGGCGGGACCGTCCCGGTCCGGCCCGACGCATGAGCGCCACATGAGCGCCGCCGGTCGGGCCGTTAGGGAATGCGCCAGAGCGCGAGTGCCGCACCGTGTTCATCGTCGCGCTGATCGTCACGAACGGTGAGGACCGGAACATGACTCGAACGCAAAACTGTTTCCGCGACGCTGCCGATCAAATGCCGGCGCGTGCCACGCGGTCCATGGGTCCCCATCACGATAAGATCCGCTTCGAACGCCTGGGCCGCTTGCATGAGGGCGCCCGGGATGCTTGCGCCGTGTGCATCAATGATCTGAGTAATGCAGCGTACCCCGCTGCGATCGCACAAGTCGCGCACATGATCGAGCTGCCAATGCGCGCCGCTATCGGCCGCCTCGCCCGCCTCTTCTCTGGCCTCTTCTCCGATAACCCCGCCCACAAGATCACAAAAGTCGTGCGAGACAACGCACGCCACCATCAACTCCGCATCGACGACCTGCGCCAGCTTGAGCGCCTCTTCAAGTGCAAGGCGCGCGCTGACGCTGCCGTCGAGCGCTACCAGAATTCGTTTGTACATGACCCGCTCCCCGGATGTCCTTCATGCTTCAGTGTCCGTGTGCAGGCCCGCCGGCCACTTGATCCACATCAATTCACGCGGCCGGGGGTATGCCGCACAAATCACGTCCGGCGCGGCACGGTATGATCCGCACAACCGCCCGACCCTGGCGGCACGCATTTCCCCCTTCCCCGGAGACCCCATGTCCGCGCCACGGCGTAACACGGCATCGCAGACCGCATTGCAGCGCGGCGCCAGCCGACAGACCCGCCTAACGGGCATGGTTGGCATGGCCGGTGCCCTCCTGTTCACCGCGAGCGCCGCCTTCATGGCGTTCAGGCGCCACGGCGCGAAGGCCGCGAAAGCCGCAAACGCCGCAAACGCCGCGACACCGGCTTCAACACGCCTTGACGAGGCGCGACTGCGCGGCATCATCCGCTCGTCGATGGAGGCGATCATTACCATCGACGAAAACCAGCGAATCGTCATGTTCAACCCAATGGCCGAACGTCTGTTCGACTGCCCGGCCGCCGACGCGCTCGGTACTTCCCTTGCCCGCTTCGTTCCCGAGCGCTTTCGCGCCGGTCACGAAGCGCATGTGCGCCAGTTCGGCGTCACCGGCGTGTCCGACCGGCAAATGGGCGGGCGGCGCATCCTGTACGGCCTGCGCGCGACCGGGGGTGAGTTCCCGCTCGAAGCATCGATCTCCCAATTCGGCGATGAAACCGGCAAGCTTTACACGGTGATGCTGCGCGACATCAGCGCGCAAGTCGACGCTGAACGCTCGCTGCAGCGCTCGCACGAGGAACTGCGGGAGCTCTCCGCGAATTTGCTGAGTATCCGCGAGGAAGAAAAGTCCCGTATTGCAAGGGAGTTGCATGACGACCTGGGCCAGCAATTGACCGCGCTGAAAATGGATATCTCCTCGCTCGAACTTAGCCCCGGAACGGACGCCGAGGCGCGCGCGCAATTGCGCGGCATGCAGCGCCTGATCGACGCAACCGTCGCCTCGATGCGCCGGATAGCCGCCGACCTGCGCCCGGTGATGCTCGATGACCTGGGCCTGGTCCCGGCCATCGACTGGCTGGCGATCGACTTTACGAACCGCTACGGCATTGACGTCGAGCGGCGGATCGACGCGAGGCACACCATTTTCAGCCGCGACGGCGCAACCGCCGTGTTCCGGATCGTGCAGGAGGCGCTGACCAATGTGGCGCGTCATGCGCAAGCTACCCATGTCAATCTGGCGTTGTATCTGGAAGGTGAGCGCTGCATCCTGCGCATTGCCGACGACGGCATAGGCGCACATGGGCGTGCCGACGCCGGGCGCAAGTCGTTTGGTCTTATCGGCATCCGCGAACGGGCGCACGGGCTGGACGGGTCGGTCTCGATCGAGTCCGGCATCGGACAAGGGTTTGCTGTGACCGTGACATTCCCGCTGGCGACCTTGCAACAGGACGAGCCTTTCTCCAGCAATCCAGAAAACACCGAGGAAGAACCGCTGCAATGACCCGAGTATTGATCGCCGATGACCACGCCCTCGTACGCGACGGGCTACGCCATATCCTGCTGAGCGCGAATGGCCTGGAGGTCGCTGGTGAAGCCAGCGACGGCGCTTCCACCATGGCGATGATCCGCGCCACCCCAGCGGACGTGCTGGTCCTCGACCTGTCGATGCCCGGCAGGAACGGCGTCGAACTGCTCAAGCAGATCAAGGACGAGAAACCGTCGCTGCGCATCCTGGTCCTGACAATGCATGCCGAACAGCAATACGCGGTGCGTGCGTTCAAGGCGGGGGCATCGGGGTATCTGACCAAGGAAAGCGCGAGCGCTGAACTGGTCACGGCCGTGAGCAAAGTCGCGGCAGGCGGCGTGTACGTCAGCCTCGCGATGGCCGAGCGGCTCGCACAAAGCCTGAACGATCCGGCCGACGACCTGCCGCACCGGCGGCTTTCCGACCGCGAATTCGAAGTATTCCGGCGGATCGCGGCGGGTGAAACGATCACGCAAATCGCCCAGGCGCTGTCGGTGAGCGCCAAGACGGTCAGCACGTACAAAACGCGCATCCTCGAAAAAATGCAGATGCCGCACGACACCGCGCTGGTCCGCTATGCCATGCGCCACAAGCTCTTCGACGACGACTGCGACGCCTGAAAGATCGCCTAAAAACGCGCCTGAAAGCCCGAATACCCCCGCCCAATACGCTTGGCGCCAGCGTGTAGTCCGATCCCTACAGCCCTTCCAAAACCCCTACATCATGTCTGGCCGCTCGCCGATTTTATTTTGAGATAGCCTCGAACATACTTCGAGGCATGAACTCAAACGGTTGCGCTCCATGCTGAAGATCTTCCTCGTCGATGACTCGGGCCTTGTGCGCCGCCGCCTCTCTGCCCTGATTGGCGCGCTGGACAGTGTGGTGATCGTGGGCGAGTCCGAAGAAGCGGACTCGGCGCTGGGGTGTATCCGCATGACCCGCGCCGATCTCGTGATCGTTGACCCGCATCTGGCGGGTGGCAGCGGCATGGAGATCGTTGAATCACTGGCGCGCGCCACGTCGCCTGTCCTGACCATGGTGTTGACCAATCATTCGGGACCGGCATTTCGTGCTGCTTGCCAGCGCGCCGGCGCAAGCTATTTCTTCGACAAGACCGGCGAGTACGAACTGGCCCGCGACACCATCGTGCGACTGGCCAATAAGCACCGCCGCGAGCGCATACGCTGCGAGCCGGCATGACCGTCTCTCACTCGTTGCGCGCCCGATCCGCACAGCTCCTCAGTCCATCCATTCAGTGATCGTCCGACTCTTCTGGAGACAGGCATGACCTCAGCTATCGCTTGCGCGCCCGCCGCTTCAACCTCGACGCCTTTTGCTTATCTGGCACGCTCCTCCACCACGAGTTCGCCGCCACCGGGCGCTCGTGCGGACACGAACTGCTCCGCTTGTTCGTTGCACTCCATCTGCATGCCGCCTCTCCTGAGCGCGACCGAGCTGGCGCGGCTCGACGCGATTGTCTGCTCCACGCGGCTTGTACGACGCGGCGAGACGCTATACCGCGCCGGCGACAAGTTCAAAAGCATCTACGCCGTGCGTGTCGGTTGCTTCAAGACGGTCATCACGCATCGCGACGGCCACGAGCAAGTCACCGGGTTTCATATTGCAGGCGAACCGCTCGGACTCGACGGCGTATGCTCCGATGAACAGAATTGCGATGCAATCGCGCTCGAGGACAGCAAGGTGTGTGTCATCCCGTTCGACTTGCTGGAGGACCTTTGCCACGACGTGAAGGCCATGCAGCAGCACGTGCATCGCATGATGAGCGGCGAGATCGTGCGTGAATCCGGGCTCATGATGATGCTCGGCACCATGACCGCCCAGCAGCGCGTTGCGGCGTTCCTGCTCAACCTGTCGTCGAGAATGAAAACGCGCGGCTACTCTTCCGCGGAATTCAATCTGCGGATGACACGTGAAGAGATTGGCAGCTATCTCGGGCTGAAACTCGAGACCGTGAGCCGGATGTTCTCCAAGCTGCAGCACGCAGGGGTGATCGATACAAACGGCAAGCAGGTACACATTCTCGACAGCGAGAAGCTTGCCGGGGTTTAAGCGAAGCAAACGGACGTGCCCATGGAATTTCATATCGACCCGGCCGCTTTCGGCGATGCTGATCGTGCCGATGATGGACGATCTGATCACGCAGCGTAGGTGAAGCCATGGCGCTGACCTGTCCGCTTGACTTGTATCAATGAGATATCCACTGGACATCTCATAGTCGGATAACGTCGGATAGCGGCCACGCTTTTTCGACAAGCGCATGGGGTGCCCATCCTGCTGCGTCATGGGGTCATCAAGAGCCCTTCATCAAGAACCCCTTGTCAACCGACGATCCTTGTTGGCTCGCCGATCTCACGATCCATGATTAAAGCGAGGAGACCATGTCTACCATCGAATCGACCCCTCTCGTCCCTGCCCAGGAGATTGCTCCGGCAGGCCGCAGCGCGATTGAAAGCATGGACGCTTATCGCGCGCTCGTGGCTGAGGCGGGCCAGGATCACGAAGCGTTCTGGGCACGCCTTGCGCGCGAGCATTTGACCTGGCGCCGTCCGTTCACGCAGATTCTCGACGACCGGGACGCACCGTTTTACAAGTGGTTCGAAGACGGCGAACTGAATGCGTCGTACAACTGCCTCGACCGCAATCTGGCCGCCGGCAATGCGAACAAGACCGCGATCATCTTCGAGTCCGACGACGGCAAGGTTTCGAACATCACGTATCAGGCGTTGTATCACCGGGTATGCCGGCTCGCGAATGCACTGCGCGCACGCGGCGTGAAGAAAGGCGATCGCGTCGTCATCTATCTGCCGATGTCAGTCGAAGGGGTTGTCGCGATGCAGGCCTGCGCGCGCATCGGCGCACCGCATTGCGTCGTGTTCGGCGGCTTTTCCGCGAAGTCGCTGCATGAGCGCATAACGAACGTCGGCGCGGTAGCAATCATCACCGCTGACGAGCAGGTTCGCGGCGGCAAGACACTGCCGCTGAAAAGCATTGTGGACGACGCGCTTGCGATGGACGGCACGGACGCCGTGAAGACCGTCGCCATCTATCGGCGCACGGGTGGCCGGATTCCATGGATCGGCGGCCGCGATGCATGGCTGCATGAACTGGAGCACGCACAGCCGGATACCTGCGAGCCCGAATGGGTGAGCGCCGAGCATCCACTGTTCGTGTTGTATACGTCCGGGTCCACCGGCGCGCCGAAGGGTGTGCAGCACAGCACCGGAGGCTATCTGCTGTGGGCTGCGGTCACCATGAAGTGGACCTTCGATATCAAGCCTGACGATGTCTTCTGGTGTACCGCCGACATCGGCTGGATCACGGGGCATACGTACATTTGTTATGGGCCGACCGCCGTTGGCACGACCCAGATCATTTTCGAAGGCGTGCCGACCTATCCGAACGCGGGCCGTTTCTGGGACATGATCGAGCGCCACAAGGCGACGATTTTCTACACCGCGCCGACTGCCATCCGGTCCCTCATCAAGAGCGCTGAAGCGGATTGCGCGGTGCATCCGGAAAGCTTCGACCTGAGCACGTTGCGCATCCTCGGCACGGTCGGTGAACCCATCAACCCGAGCGCGTGGACGTGGTATTCGGAGCATGTCGGCGGCGGGCGGTGCCCCGTGCTCGATACGTTCTGGCAGACCGAAACAGGCGGTCACATGATTACGCCATTGCCAGGCGTTACACCACTCGTGCCTGGTTCCTGCACGCTGCCGCTGCCCGGCATAGATGCCGCGATCGTCGATGAAACCGGCAATGAGGTCGCGAACGGGCAAGGCGGAGTGCTGGTCATCCGCAAGCCCTGGCCGTCGATGATCCGCACCGTCTGGGGCAACCCGGAGCGCTTTCGCAAAGGCTATTACCCCGACGAACTGGGAGGCAATCTGTATCTCGCCGGAGATGGTGCGATTCGCGACCCCGACACCGGCTATTTCACGATCACCGGCCGCGTTGACGATGTACTCAATGTATCGGGTCACCGCATGGGCACGATGGAAATCGAGTCGGCCCTGGCATCTTGCCCGCTGGTCGCCGAAGCGGCGGTCGTTGGCCGCCCCGATGAAACCTTCGGGGAAGCCATCGTTGCATTCGTCGTGCTGAAAGGTCCACGGCCCGCCGGTGCCGACGTGAAACGTATCGCCAACGAATTGCGCGCATGGGTCGGCAAAGAGATCGGTCCAATTGCAAAACCAAAGGAAATCCGCTTCGGCGATGCGATGCCGAAAACGCGCTCCGGAAAGGTCGTGCGCCGGATGTTGCGCTCGGTCGCGAGGGGCGAAGCGGTTTCGCAAGACACGTCGACCATTGAAAATCCGCAGGTGATCGCGCAGTTTGCCGACCCTGCGTAAGGTGTCGTGAGCGCCATGACCGGTATGGGCGGCACGGTGCCCATACCGGTCGCATACCCCTCCATGCGCTTGATTCAAATCAACCGTCCGGGCGTGCCTGTGGATACAGTTGACTCTCGCCGGCGCTATTCATCCTATGTTGGCAGCAGTCCAGATGCGCTTCGTGTTCGGACCGCCACGCGCACTTCACATTGACGGCAAACAACGCGATGCACGCGCTTTTCAGTTGCGTGACAGCAGCCCCGCCTGAAGGAAGCAAATTGAATACTCGCTACCCAGTCGCCACCCTTGACAACCCTCCACCAACGGGCGGCATGGAGAAGGCGGGTCCGGTCGAACCGCTGCCAAGCCTCGCCGGCCAGACGAGTGTCGAGCCCGCGCCCGCTGCCCCGGTGGAAGGACCCCAGGGCCGCGTAGTCGCGGTACGGGGTGCGATCGTGGATGTCGCTTTCGATAACGCCCCGTTGCCGCTGATTGAAGAGTCGCTTTCCATCTTCACCGATCGCGGACCACCGATCATCGCGGAAGTGCAGGCTCATCTGGATGAACGCACGGTGCGCGCGCTGGCGTTGCAGTCGACCAACGGGCTAAATCGCGGGACGGCCGTGCGTGCATCTGGCGGGCCGATCCTCGTGCCGGTGGGGGAAGCCATGCTCGGACGCCTGATCGATGTCACCGGCACGCCGGGAGACCGCGGCGCACCTTTCGCCGACGACGTCCCGCGCCGCCCGATTCATCGCGCCCCGCCGCCGTTTGCGTCGCAGAGCGCGGCCACCGAGATCTTCTGGACCGGGATCAAGGTCATCGACTTGTTGACCCCGCTCGCGCAGGGCGGCAAGGCCGCGACCTTCGGCGGCGCCGGGGTGGGTAAAACCGTGCTCGTGATGGAGCTCATCCATGCAATGGTCGAACGCTATAAAGGCATCTCGGTGTTCGCCGGGGTCGGCGAGCGTTCAAGGGAAGGCCACGAGATGCTGCTCGACATGCGCAATTCCGGCGTGCTGCCGCGTACCGTGCTGGTCTACGGCCAGATGAACGAGCCGCCCGGCGCGCGCTGGCGGGTGCCGTTGACCGCGCTCACCGTCGCCGAATACTTTCGCGATGAACGTCACCAGAACGTGCTGCTGCTCATGGACAACGTGTTCCGGTTTGTCCAGGCCGGCGCAGAGGTCTCAGGCCTGCTTGGCCGGCTGCCGTCGCGGGTTGGTTACCAGCCGACGCTCGCAAGCGAAGTGGCCGCGCTGCAGGAGCGCATTGTGTCGGTCGGCGGCGTGTCGGTTACCGCGATCGAAGCCGTCTACGTTCCGGCGGACGACTTCACCGATCCGGCCGTGACGACCATCGCGGCGCATGTGGACAGCATGATCGTCCTGTCGCGCTCGATGGCCGCCGAGGGCATGTATCCCGCCATCGATCCGATCGCTTCGTCGTCCATCCTGCTTGACCCGGCTTTTGTCGGCGACGAGCATGCTGCGGTCGCCATCGAAGTGCGCAAGACCATCGAACATTATCGGGAACTGCAGGACGTGATCTCGTTGCTCGGTGTCGAGGAACTCGGCGTGGACGATCGTCGCATCGTTGGACGGGCTCGCCGCCTGCAGCGCTTCCTGAGCCAGCCATTCACCGTCACGGAGGCGTTTACAGGCGTGCCCGGCCGCTCCGTCGCGGTTGCCGATACCATCGCCGGCTGCAAGGCGATCCTCGCCGGCGAGTGCGACACCTGGCAGGAAAGCTCGCTCTACATGATCGGCACACTCGATGAAGCCCGCACTCGCGAAGCGGCGTCGTCAACGCCGCCTGAGAACGCGAACATCAAGACCGCAGCGGGGCATGTCGAACCATGAGCGCGCTCCTGCATTTGACTATCGCCACGCCGGCGCGCGTGCTGTTCGACAGTACCGAAGTCGTCGCGCTACGCGCCGAGGACGCTACCGGCAGTTTCGGCATTCTGCCCGGCCATGCAGCGTTCCTGACCGTGCTCGCGCCGTCCGTGCTGCGATGGCACGAGGCTGACGGCATCGAACAGTTTTGCGCCGTGAAGGAAGGCGTGCTGCGCGTGTCGGGCGGACACGAGATATCGATAGCGTGCCGCGAAGGCGTGATGGGCACGAGCGGCACATCACTCGAGGTACTTGAGGCGCAAGTCGATGCCGCGCGCGCGGCGCAGCTCGATACAGTGCGGCGCGCCCGCGTAGACGAAACGCGTCTTCATGCGCAAGCCGTGCGGCAGTTATTGCGGTATCTGCGCCCGGGCGCGGGACCGGCGGACGGAGCAGGACCGTGACTCAGCCCTCGCCTGACGATATCGATTCCAAGCGTGACGCCGACCGCATGGCGCATGCCGCACAGCAAGCCGTGCGGCGCGAACGTGAAGCGCGGGAAGAGCCGGAACCATCGCTTGGAACCCGCCTCGGTCAGATCGGCATTCTCGGCTGGACCATCGTCGTGCCGACGCTGCTTGGGCTGGTGATCGGCCACTGGCTCGACCGGTACTTCAACACCGGCGTGTTTTTCTCGGCGCCGTTATTAATGGCAGGTGCCGCCGTCGGACTGTGGTCTGCGTGGAAGTGGATGCATCGGCAAACCCGGGGAGATCGGCAATGACACATCACTTACCACTCGCAGCCCAGATCGTGATTGGTGTGAGTGTCGGCCTCGCGGCCGGCGCGCTCCACTTCGCCACCTTGCGCTGGAACGTCCGGTTGCTGATCGCCGGCACGCCGGCCAAGGCAATCGGCCTGCAACTCTTGCGCCTCGCCGGGGTGGCGGTTTTATTCGGTATCCTGGCGAAACTGGGCGCGTGGCCGTTGCTATGCGGCGCGGCCGGGTTGCTGCTGGCGCGCGGCTTTGTTCTGCGACGCGTCCAGGTGACGCCATGATCGCCTCGCCGCTCGTCACTGCCACCCTGTTCCATATCGGACCGATCGACGTATCATCGCCGGTCGTGGCGACGTGGGTCATCATGGCCCTGCTCGCTGGCGGCGCCGCGTGGTACACGCGCCGCTTGTCGCTCACGCCATCGAAAGTACAGACGGTGCTCGAACTGCTGGTCAGCACAATAGACGACCAGATTCGCGACACCATGCAAGCCGAGCCCGAGCGTTATCGCTCGCTGGTCGGCACGCTCTTTCTGTTCATTCTGGTCAGCAACTGGTCTTCACTCCTGCCCGGTGTCGAGCCCCCCACCGCTCACGTGGAAACCGATGCCGCGCTGGCCCTGATCGTATTCTTCGCGACCATTTTCTACGGCATCCGCACGCGCGGCCTGGGCCGTTACCTCGCCACCTTTGCCGAACCCACGTGGATCATGATCCCGCTCAACGTGGTCGAGCAGATCACGCGGACCTTCTCGCTGGTCGTGCGTCTGTTCGGCAATGTGATGAGCGGTGTCTTCGTCGTCGGCATCGTACTGTCGCTCGCCGGATTGCTGGTCCCCATCCCGCTGATGGCGCTCGACCTTCTGACCGGCGCGGTGCAGGCGTACATCTTCACGGTTCTCGCGATGGTCTTCATTGGCGCCGCGCTAGCCGAAAACTCCACAAAAACTTCCAGCAAAGAGGCAGGCCAGCAATGAACAATCTAATCCAGGTGGTGAGCATTCTCGCGGCAGCGCTTGCCGTCTCGTTCGGCGCAATAGGACCGGCGCTCGGCGAAGGCCGCGCAGTTGCCGCCGCGATGGACGCGCTCGCCCGGCAGCCGGAATCGGCCGGCACGATTTCGCGCACGCTGTTCGTTGGCCTCGCGATGATCGAAACCATGGCGATCTACTGCCTGGTGATCGCCCTGCTCGTGTTGTTCGCCAATCCGTTCGTGAAGTGAGCACGCGCTGATCATGCACATCGACTGGTGGACTCTACTGCTACAGACCGTCAACGCGCTGGTGCTTGTCTGGTTGCTGGCGCGCTTTCTGTTTCGCCCAGTGGCGAAGATAGTGGCGGAGCGCCAGCACGCAGCCGCGGCGCTGATGGCCGATGCCACCGCAGCCAAAGCCGCGGCGCTCGGTGAGCAGCAGAAGGCCGCCGCCGACAGCGCTGAACTTGCCGCGCAACGCGCGCATCTGCTCGAAGCGGCAACGGCCGAAGCCGCGCAGCTCAAGACGTCGCTGGAGAACGCGGCACGCACAGACGCGGAACAGATGCGCACGGCGGCACAGACCGCAATCGTTGCCAGCCGCCGCGAGGCCGCCGCAGCCGACTCGGATCGCGCGTCGCAATTCGCACTCGATGTCACGGCGCGGCTGCTCGATCGCCTGCCCGCCGAGGCACGGATCGCGGGGTTCATCGATGGACTCGCGCGTGAGCTCGCCGCGCTGCCCGAGGCTACCCGGGCACAACTGACCGGCGACGATGAACCGGTGCATCTGATCGTGCCTCGCGCCCTCACCGACGATGAACTGGCGGCATGTCAAACTGCGTTCACGCAGGCGCTAGGTCATCCGTTGCAGGTTCAGGTCACAGTCGATCCCGCCGTGATTGCAGGACTTGAACTGGAAGCGCCGCACGCACTCGTGCGCAACAGTTTTCGCCACGATCTCGCCGGCCTGAAAATGGAACTCCTCAGCTCATGACACTCATTAAAACCGACCTCGCTATAGGAGACAACGCAGGAGACAACGACTGGCTCGCCAGCAGCCGCGCCGCCCTCGCACGCGCTCAGTTTGCCCCGCAGGCGGAAACCGTCGGCCGCGTTGAACACGTGTCCGACGGCATTGCCTCGGTCTCCGGCCTGCCCGATGTGCGCCTGAACGAACTGCTGCGCTTCGAGGGTGGCCGCTTCGGCTTTGCGCTCACACTGGACGCCGATGCTATCGGCGCGGTCCTGCTCGACGACGGCGATGCGATTTCCGCCGGTTCCCGCGTCACTGGCACGGGGCAAGTGGTGGAAGTGCCGGTGGGTCCCGGACTGCTCGGGCGTGTGGTCGATCCACTCGGCAGGCCACTCGACAACGACGAACCCGTGCCCGCCGAGAAGCACTTGCCGATCGAGCGGCCGGCCCCTTCCATCATCGACCGGGATCTGGTCGCGCAACCGGTCGCCACCGGCATCCTGCTGATCGACGCGTTGTTTGCAATCGGCCGTGGTCAGCGCGAGCTGATCATCGGGGACCGGGCGACCGGCAAGACCTCGATTGCCATCGACACGATCGTGAACCAGAAGCACACCGACATGATCTGCGTGTACGTGGCGATCGGTCAGCGTGCTACCGCCGTGCAGAGGGTAATCGATGCCGTGCGCCGCCACGGCGCGCCCGAGCGATGCGTATTCGTGGTCGCGTCGGCGGCAGCTTCCCCGGGCTTGCAATGGATCGCGCCGTTCAGCGGTTTCTCCATCGCAGAATATTTTCGTGATCGCGGGCAACATGCGCTCATCGTGATCGACGACCTGAGCAAGCATGCCGCCACACATCGCGAACTCGCCCTGCTCACGCGCGAACCGCCCGGCCGCGAGGCGTATCCCGGCGATATCTTCTACCTGCACGCTCGGTTGTTGGAGCGCGCGGCGAAACTGTCGAAGGAACTGGGCGGCGGATCGCTCACCGCGTTGCCGGTCGCGGAGACCGATGCCGGCAATTTGTCCGCTTACATTCCCACCAACCTGATCTCCATTACCGATGGGCAGATCATGCTCGACGCCGCGCTTTTCGCTGCTAATCAGCGCCCCGCCGTGGATGTCGGCCTGAGCGTGAGCCGGGTCGGCGGCAAGGCTCAATTGCCCGCGTTGAGGAAAGTTTCAGGGCGTCTGCGGCTAGATTATTCGCAATTCCTTGAGCTTGAAATGTTCACGCGTTTTGGCGGCGCGATGGAGCCGAGAGTGAAGGCGCAAGTGGATCGGGGCCAGCGCATTCGCGCTCTGATCACGCAGCCGCGTTTTGCGCCGCTGCGCCCGGTCGATGAAATCGCGCTGCTGGCGGCGCTCGCCGATGGCGTGTTTGACGCGTTGCCAGTCAGTTGCATTGCGGCGGTTCGCACCCGTCTTGCAGGACATCTGGATGCGCACGGCGGCCCTGCGGCGAGCGCCGCGCTTGTTGCCACAGGGACGCTCGATGAGGCCACGTTGAGCGGACTGGTCGCAGCCGTGCGCGACCTTGCAGTACAAGTAAGCGCAACGCCTCCGGCCGAGGGCAAGCCGGAAACCAAGCCCGAGGCCGCACCGACATGAGCAATAAACTCAGCGAAGTTCAGGCGCGCATGAATGGCGTACACGGGCTTGAATCCGTGGTCGGCGCAATGCGTGGGATCGCTGCGGCGCGCTCGCGTGAAGCGCGCAGCCGTCTGGACGGCATTCGGGCGTGCGCGCGGATAGTCAGCGCGGCGATTGGCGACGCGCTGCTGCTGATCGACGATCATGCGTCGCACGAAACCGCAGGCGCAGACACAAAGCGCGACGGGGCCATGGTGATAGTCCTGTGCGCGGAACAGGGGTTTGTCGGCACGTTCAACGAGCATGTGATCGATGCGGCGCTTGCGTCGAGTACTGCGTACGTTCGGACAGAATACCTGGTGCTCGGCGACCGCGGGATCGTGGCGGCGACGGAACGCGGGCTGAACGTCGGCTGGTCCGCGCCCATGATCACGCACGCCGACGAAGTACCTGCACTCGCCGATCGCCTCACCGGTGTTTTGTTCCAGCGCCTGGTCGCCGGGCGGACGACTCGCGTGAGCGTAATCCACGCAACGCCGAACCCGACGGCCAGTGTCCAGACCGTGGAGCAGACCCTGTTGCCGTTCGACTACGGGCGCTTTTCTGCTACGTCATCGGCTACGTCATCATCGTCGCCGGCAATCGCGCGCCGTAATCCGCCGCTCATTAATCTTGCGCCGCAGCGCCTGTTATCGCAGCTCGCGGAGGAATACATCTTCGCGCAGCTTTGCGAGGCCATCATGCTGTCGTTCGCCGCAGAAAACGAAGCGCGCATGCGGGCGATGATCGCTGCACGCACGAACGTGCATGACAAGCTCGAAGCATTGACCGGCGACTTTCGCCGGCTGAGGCAAGAGGAGATCACGTCGGAGATCGTGGAGCTTTCCGCAGGAAGCATCGCCGCCGACAGACCTTCAAAAAAGACGCGCCCTGAACCGACCCGGCACTGCGGGAACGGCTCCGTCCCCTCCTTCTGACACCACCGAGCCATCATGGACGAGCCTTCCCAGGAATACGATGCAGAGGACCGCGATCCGGTAATCGGCCCGACCAAACCCCATTTGCTCGGCGTGCTGGGGCCAGGCCTGATCACAGGCGCCTCCGACGACGACCCTAGCGGCATCGCCACCTACAGTCAGGTGGGCGCGGCCTTCGGCTATGGATTGTCGTGGACGCTGCTGTTCAGCTACCCGCTGATGGTCGCTATCCAGATGATCAGTGCGCGCATCGGGCGCACGACGGGACACGGCATTGCAGGCGTGCTTCGTATGCACTACTCCACGTGGCTGCTGCAGTGGATCGTAGCGCTTCTGCTGATTGCGAACATAGTCAATCTGGGCGCGGACCTGGGGGCGATGGCAGATGCCCTTGCGCTCTTGTTGCCAGGTCCTAAGTGGCTCTACGTGCTGCTGTTCTCGGTGATTTGCGTCTCGATGCAGCTCTTGCTGCAATACACGCGCTACGTAGCGGTGCTGAAGTGGTTCACGCTGTCGCTATTTGCGTATTTCGCCGTGCTGGCGGTGGCCCACGTCAATTGGGGCCAACTCGCCAGCAACCTGTTCTTGCCGCGTCCGGTGTGGACATCGGCGTATCTCACTGCCGTCGTAGCGGTGTTCGGCACCACGATCAGCCCCTACCTGTTCTTCTGGCAATCCGATGAGGAAGTCGAGGACATGCGCGTGCATCCGCGGCGGCTCGATCTATTCGACTCACCCGAACAAGGTCCCAAGGCGCTCCGCCGTATCGAGGTCGACACGCTTGCCGGCATGGGATTGTCCAACCTGGTCGCGCTTGCCATCCTGGCGACCACGGCGGCGACCCTTCATGCGGGCGGTATCGTCGATATTGAAACTTCAGCGCAAGCGGCGCAGGCTTTGAGGCCGATAGCCGGCCCGTTCGCCGCGCTGTTTTTCACGGTCGGGCTGATCGGAACCGGCTTGCTGGCCGTGCCAGTTCTTGCCGGGTCGGCGGCATATGCGATTGGCGAAGCGCGGGACTGGCCTGTGGGCTTCACCCGCAAAATGCAGGAAGCGAAGGCCTTTTACGCGACCATCGCGGTGGCTACGCTGATCGGCATGGTCATTAATTTCACATCGATCAACCCGATCAAGGCGCTCTACTGGAGCGCGGTGCTCAACGGCGTAGTCGCCGTGCCGGTGATGTTCGTGATGATGAAAATAGTGGGCCGTGCGGACATCATGGGAAAGTTTGCGGCCAGGGGCTGGCTGCGCGCACTGGGCTGGATAGCGACGGCGGTCATGCTGGTGATCTCGGTAGGCATGGTGGTCACCTCGATCTGACGTTGCGCTGTTGTGCCGCCGCGGGTGCGCGGATTGCTAAGGCTCGCGTGCTGCCGGCGCGTGGTTGGCCCGTGGTTGAACACTCGTCAGCTACTTCCCGTCCTGCGCCGCATTGACCTACACTCTGCTAACGACGTGATTGATCGAGGTAGCTGGGAGACGCGACCCGGCAGACCCGGCACGCCGTCGCGACGCCTCAGTTCAGACGAAAACCCGTTCTACTTTTCTTTCAGGTCTCAAATGAAATTCAAGGACTATTACGAAGCCTTGGGAGTCGAGCGCACCGCGACACTGGCGGACATCAAGAAGGCGTACCGCAAGCTTGCGCACAAATATCATCCCGACGTCTCGGCCGATCCGGACAGCGAAGCGAAATTCAAGGACGTCGCCGAAGCGTATGCCACGCTGAAGAATCCGGAAAAGCGCGAAGCCTACGACAACCTCGGCAAACATCCGGCCGGCGAATCGTTCACGCCGCCACCCGATTGGCAGCAGCATTTCCATACGGGTGAAGCCGGTCTCGACGACGTCGACCTCGCCGATCTTTTTTCAGCCTTTGGCCGTAGCGGCGGCGGGGGAAGTCATCGCAGACAAAGCTTTCCGGTTCCCGGGCAGGACTACGAGATCGCCGCGCCGGTAACGCTTGAGCAGATCCATCGCGGAGACGAGATCGAGCTGAGCGCCGAGCTTCCTGAGTACGACGCCAATGGCCTTGCGCATCGTGTGCCGCGGACCTTTCGAATCACCATTCCCAAATCGGCGGCAGACGGTCAGCGCCTGCGGCTGGCCGGCAAGGGCGGCCCGGGTTTTAACGGCGGACGGGCCGGCGACCTGTATGTGTCGCTTGTGTTGCAGCCGCATCATCTCTATCGGCCCGATGGCCGTGACTTATATATCGATCTGCCGCTCGCGCCCTGGGAAGCCGTGTTGGGGGCGAGCGTACATGTACCCACCCTGGCGGGCACCGTGGAGCTCAACGTGAAACCGGGCACGACTGCCGGGCAGAAGTTGCGGCTTGCCAAACGCGGACTGGCGTCGGCCGATGGCAGCGTCGGGGCGCTGTATGCCGTGGTCAGGATAGAAGTGCCGAAGACGGTAAGCGCGCGAGAACACGAGTTGCTGGAAGAATTGGCGGCGGCATCGAACTTCAACCCGCGCAAACATTTCGCGTAAGGAGCAAAGCCATGAGCACACCATTGAGCGAGTCGGTCTGGCTTAACGACGTGGACGTTTGCCAGGTTGAATATCTGGCGGAGGTCTCGGGGTTATCGATTGAAGAAATTGAAGATCTCATTGATACCGATGTCATCAAGCCGGTGGACACTGGCACATCGACACGCATGTTTCAGTTGCGTTACGTCGTGACCGTGAAGACGGCAAGGCGGCTACGCGACGATTTCGAACTCGACCGGAGAGGTCTTGCACTGGCATTGTCGTTGTTGCAGCGTATTGATGAACTGCAAGCCGAAATATATGCAACGAAAGCGCGGCTTGGGCATCCTCGATAAATGTGTTGGGGTTTTCGTTCGCACTCGGGGTGGGGGTTGTGCTGGGGTGTTAGGTTCCCGGGTTAGCGGTTGGGGTTGATACCTGGGGGGGGCGGTTCTGGGGTTAGTGGTCGGGGTTGATGCCGGGTTGCCTGGTTCCGGGGTAGCGGTTCTGGGTCTATGCCGGGTTGGTGCTTTCAGCGTTAGTGGTCTGCGAGAGTCGGATTTTCTCTTTATCACTATTAGCCACTGTGCGTGGCGGCACGTCATTTCTTTGTCCAAAGCGACAAAGAAACGAAGCAAAGAAAACGCTTTTAAACCACGCTACCCTAAGTGTCCACAGCGTGCAGTTTTCATTCATAGGTGCCCCAAAAGCACGGTGCTCGCCAGAGCCACCGATGTGTGAACCCCTCCTTCTCCGAACACCGATACCCACACGCTTCGCCACCAGTGATTGAACCTGCCCAAGGACCACCCCGCGCTATCCGCGGACGACCACCCTCCAAATGTGTACGCGCCTCGAACCACGTCGCCAACCCTGCTGAAAATGAGGTCGCGAAGACGCGGGCGGCCGTAACCGACGAAAATAGCTGTACAGAACGCGCAGCCAATTCACAAAAACTGAAGCAGTAAACACAAACACGTATGAAGCTGTGGCGAACGAATACGGTCGCACAGACCAGGTGGCTAACCTGTCAAAAAACCGCAGCCGTAAATACCCGTAGGGCCGTGCGGGTTCCTTAGCAATTGTGCTTGCCCGAGAGCGTACGGGGCGAAGCGTGTTCGTGTCAGGATTCGCGAGAAGGAGGGGTTCACACATCCGTCGCTCTGGCGAGCACCGTGCTTTTGGGGCACCTATGAATCAAAACTGCACGCTGTGGACACTTAGGGTAGCGTGGTTTAAAAGCGTTTTCTTTGCTTCGTTTCTTTGTCGCTTTGGACAAAGAAATGACGTGCCGCCACGCACAGTGGCTAATAGTGATAAAGAGAAAATCCGACTCATGCAAGCCGCTAACGCCGAAAGCAGCAACCCGGCATTGACCCCGACCACTAACCCCAGAACCGCCCCCCCGACACATCAAGCACCGCCCAGCCCCCTCCCCCCACCACTACGAGAAGTCTTTCACATTCCCTTCAGTCGCCACTCGATCACCTTGCGCAGCCTCAACAACGACTATGGGCGCAGGTTCATTGATCCATGCTTCAAGAAGCGTCGACGTAACCGCAAGAATCACCGGCCCGACGAACAGACCGACAATTCCAAACGCAAACATGCCGCCCAACACACCGGCCAAAATCAATAGCATCGAGAGGTTCACCCCACGCCTGATCAGAATCGGCCGCAGCAAACTATCGAGCATGGCGACCGCAACCGACCAGATCAGCAGCAAAATCGCGGCAACAGTCGAGTCATGCATAAAAAGCCACGCAACACCGCCAAGCAAAGGCAACAACGGCCCGATCTGTGCCAGACACAACATCAGCATGACCGCGGTCAATATCCCGGCAGCAGGGACGCCAGCGATCCACAGACCGATCCCGCCCAGTGCAGACTGCGCCACCGCCGTCACGACAATCCCAAGCGCAACCGCGCGAATCGCCAGCCCCGCCAGCTTGACAGCTTCCGCACCACGCTGGGCAGCAAGCCGGGTTGCGAAACGCGTAACGAAGCGGCCCGCTGCTTCTCCCTGGCTATAGAGAATGCCCGCAATGATGATCGTGACGAACATGTGAATCACGAACACGCCCACGGCCGCCGCATGACCAAGCATCCAGCGCGCGACGATCGTCAAATAAGGTTCCAGCTTCGCCAGCAGGCCACCCGGCCCGGCGTCCGACAAGGTCTGCCATTCACGCGCAACACGCTGCCCGGCCAGCGGAACCTCGCCGACCCAGCCGGGCGGCGGCGCCAGTGCATAGCTGGGCAGGCCCTTGATGGCTCCCATGATGTCGCCCGCGTGCAAGGCCAGTGTCGAAATGGCCTCATAGAGCGGCAGCGCGATCACGACCAGCAAGATGATCAGCATCACTGCAGTAGCTATCCATCGGCGATTGCCGACTCGGCGCTGCACCGCCAGCATCACGGGCCAGGTGGCAACCACAATGGTGGTCGCCCAGATGAGGCCGGGAATGAAAGGCCGCAGAATATAGAGGCTGCCGATCGTCAACGCGGACAGGATGACAATAACGAACAGAATGCGGGCAATATCGACGGGTTGACGCGGGGTCATTTCGTGTTCCTGACAAGAATATCCTGGCTGTGCCTGAACGCGCGTTCCAGACACCCAACAGCGGATTCGGCCGCACGAGCCGCACAGCGAGCCCGATGCTAGATTTAGTTTACCGGCTATTGGTTTCCGACAGTGTGCCCAGCTCGGACACATGACGCCGGAGGCTTCCGCAAGAGGTCGCCCCAAATGCGCGGCGAAGCGACTTTGACAGGCTTCGCCCCGGATGTCGATATCTCTCAGGAGCTGAATGTGGTCATGTTGTCAAACTTCATTGCATGGGCCGCGACGTACGACGCGTTCGCATCACCTTATACAGGAAATGAGCACGGCACTCAGCAGTATCGTGAACGCGTCGGTCGGGTCGATGCGCGGCGCGCTGGTCCGCCAGCCGCTGAGTTCACGCGTTCGAAAAGGAAGCCGTGAAACGGGAAATTCCGCTATGGCCGGTGACATCACGAGTCACGTACTTGCCGGGCGCCAGCGGCAGACGCACCAGGAAATGATCGTCGGACGCACCGATGGACTTGTTCACGCCGTCGAACCTGAAGTTGAGGCAATTTGCGCGATCATCACCAGCGCCACGCTCGATCTTCACGCCGACAGGTCTACGTTGATAACCCGTGTGATAAGTTTTTTTTGAGCGTGACGGTCATCAACGCGTGCGACAGCGAAGTGAAAATGTTCCAAAAACTTAAATAAATATCACCCGTTAACACAACCAGCGTAGACAGGTATCCACGACCATTAAAGCCTCATTGTTCCGGTCTCGGCGAACCGCATGTGCAGACCGAACGCGGTCGCCAGGTTATGCGGCGTGTGGCCGCCGAACCTCAGCGCGTCGCGGTAATAATCGCGCAACAGGTCCCGATACGACGGGTGCGCACAGTGCTCGATAATCTGCAGCGCCCGCTCGCGCGGCGCCAGGCCCGTCAGATCGGCCAGCCCCATTTCCGTCACGATCACATCGACGTCATGCTCGTTGTGATCGCAATGCGGCACCATCGGCACGATGCTGGAGATCGCACCGTTCTTCGCCATGGACTTGGTTGCGAAAATGGCATAGGCCGCATTGCGCGCGAAGTCTCCCGAGCCGCCAATCCCGTTCATCATGTGCGTGCCGCCCGCATGGGTGGAATTCACGTTGCCATAGATATCGGCTTCGAGCGCCGTGTTGATCGCAATCAGCCCGAGCCGCCGGATCACCTCCGGATGGTTGCTTACCTCTTGAGGGCGCAACACCAGCTTGTCCCGGTAACGCGAGAGGTTATCGAAGACCTGCCGTTGACGGTCTTGTGACAACGTGATCGACGCGCCGGAGGCGAACGCCACCTTGCCTGCATCCATCAGTTCGAAAGCCGAGTCCTGCAACACTTCGGAATAGATCGTCAGCGCGTCGAAAGGCGAGCTTGCGAAGCCGGACAGCACCGCGTTGGCGATCGTGCCAATACCGGCCTGCAGTGGCGGCAGCGTTCGAGGCAAGCGCCCGCGCGACACTTCGTGCTGGAAAAACTCAATCAGATGGCCCGCAATGCGGGCGGTGTCCTCGTCGGGTTTCTCGACCGTGGAGGGACTGTCCGGGCAGTGGGTCACAACGATCGCGGCAATCTTCCCAGGCGTCACATCGATCGACTGCGTGCCGATGCGCTGATCAGGACGCACAATGGGCAGAGGCTCGCGAAGCGGCCTGTCAGCCGGCAGCCAGATGTCGTGCAAGCCTTCAAGCGAGGCGGGCTGCGCCAGATTGATTTCGATGATCACCTTCTGCGCGCAAGCGGCGAACGTCGCTGAATTGCCAATGGACGTGGTGGGGACTATGCCGCCGGTCTCCGTGATGGCGGCAGCCTCGATGATCGCGATGTCCATCGACCCAAGGCGATTCGTGCGAAGCAGTTCCACCGTCTCGGAAAGATGCTGGTCGACGTACATCACCCGGCCGTTGTTGATCGCTCGGCGCAGCGTACTGTCGACCTGAAACGGCAGTCTTCGCGCCAGCACACCTGCCTCGGTCAGGATCTTGTCTGTGTTGTGTCCGAGCGAAGCGCCGGTGATCAACGTGATGCGCAACGCCTGGCTTTCGCGTTGTGCGCGCTCAGCAAGCGCCGCGGGCACCGCCTTGGCATCCCCGGCGCGCGTAAAACCGCTCATACCGACCACCATGCCGTCATGAATCAACTGCGCGGCGTCGGCACTCGACATGATTTTACTGAGCAGTGCTTTGCAACGAATACGGTCTTCGACCATTTGAATGTTCCTCAGGACCGTCGATCGCAGGGTGCGTTCGTTCTGGTCAGATGAGCGGCGACGCGGGCGCTTGCCGGGACGTCGCGCAGATCAGCTTCCGCCGAAGAAAAGGCTGCAATAGCTGGCGGGTCCAACGCATTCGTCCGGCTTGCGCGCCACATGAGATACCTGGGGTACTTCGCGAACTGCCGCGCCGGCTGTATCGGTTGCAACCGTTCGCTGATCCTGTTGCGCCGCTTGCGGGCTTGCCGCGGCCACTGCACTCACCGAGCCCGATTGCGCATAGGCAGCCGACAGGACAAACCACGAACAAACCACCAGCGCACTCTTCAATAATTTCATTTCACTTTCCCTGTTTCATTACTTGCATGCAGCAATCAATTCGCCGCCGAGGGAAATATATGACTGTGGGATGGGTTGATTAAGGGGCCGTGGTGTAACGCACCCTTCCTCATCTGCGGGCAATCGGCGCCCCACTGTTTGCCACGGCGCGCGGACCACGCCGGTCAGCGCCGATGGAACGGCGCATCGCGATCGAGCAACGCCGTGCGAATGGAATGTAGCGACGCCACCATGCGCCCCACTTCGCGCCCGTGGCCATGCGCAACACCCATCCCAAGGCTTTGTTGCGCCGCTTCGAGCGCCGACACCACTGCCCCAAGCGCCTGAAGCCGATGCTGATCGGTTGGCGCGGTGAAGAGCAGCGAAACTGCTTGCCGGAAGGACTGCATGGCCGCGCGCCAGTGCCCTTGTTCATCGATGGAGACGCCTGACGCCGCTTCACGCAGATCGATAACCGCCTGGCCCACTTCGAGTGTCGCCAGCATCCATCGCAACGCGCGCCGATGTTCCCGCGACCGGTCGGCAAGCAAGCCACGCAACTGGTACATCAAGTCGTGCGTGCTTGCGTGAAAACGATGATTCAATCCAACGAGCCTGCCGTGGCATGCGCGCGCCACCTGAGCCCGCAGCTCGCGTTGAGTTCTTTCAACCAGCCATGCGGCATTGGGCGGACATACGAGCGCGAAGCAGAGCGACGCGGCCAGCAACGCGAGGACCACTGCAACGCCGTTATTCATCAATGTCTCCGGGGCATAGCTCGTGACATTGTCCGGCCCCGCGAGCAAGCAAAAGAACACGAGAAACCCCGTCCCAAAGCCGCCACCATGCCGATGCGACGCCACATAAGCGCCCAGCACCACGACTGGCGCGAGGACTGCGCACAGCAACGCGAAGCCGTCGATGGCGGGATATACATAACGTGTCAGCCCGCAGCCGACGACCACGGCAAGTGCCGCACCGGCAGCCATTTGCAGCGCGAGCCGGGACGGCCGTGCCGAGGTCGCGCACAAACCGCAGGCCAGCGTGGCCGCAATCACGGCCATGCCCCCGCTGGGCCATGCTGTTGCAATCCAGAAGCTGCCGATCAGCGCGACCGTCGTTGCGGTCCGCACGAACGAGGCAAGCACGACACTGAGATGCGTGCGCGCCACGTGCGGATAGGTTACGCGATCAGGAAGCGCGAGCGGTTCGTCGTGTTTCCAGGCGGCATGCGTGCGGGTGTACCGGGCGAAATCATCGACGAAACGAAACAGCAGTTCGATGGCGGTATCGAAATCGGGCAGCAGTGCGGGAGCGTCTGATTCCATCCGTGCGCGTGCGGTGCGGATGGTCTCCTGCATACCGGCCCGGAAGCGCTGCAAGGCCCCGGTGAACTCCGCTTCGTGGTTAAGGCTGTCATGCGTTCGTAAGAGAATCGAAAGTGTATCGAGATGCGTAGAGATGACGGTGACCAGTGCGGCGCCATCGTTCACCAACATGCGCCTGAGCAACTGATGCAACCCATGCAGGCGCGCGCAGGCATCGAGGAATTCGCTGTTGAGCCGCGCAAGACGACGGCTTTGTGCGCGCATGGCCGGCGTCTCATACGCGGCGTAACGAAGCTGGGCATCGAGGGCAATGGTTTCATCGACCCACGCGCCAAAGCGCTGCTCGAACGCTCCTCGCCCAACGCTGCGGCCGAGCACGTTTGCCGCGAAAGCTTTAAAATCCTCATCCCGCCGACGCAAACCCGCCGCGAATACGGTGCTCGCGCGCAAGGGCATCATGAGCGCGCTGATCGTGCCTGAACACAATATGCCGAGCGTGACTTCGGCTGTGCGGTTCAACGAGGCGAGCAACAAACCGTTCGGATCGTCCACGGCCGGTATGCCGATCAGCGCCGCCGTGTACCCTGCCAGCACGAAGCCGTACCACCTAAAGTGACGATACCTCACAGCCAGCGCCGTACAGACGGCAACCCATCCAGTCAGACCGGCCATGTAGGCCTCTGGCTGCTGCACAAACACCCCTCCGAGCACCAGCGCCGCGACCGCACCCAGCAGCGTGCCGAACAACCGGTAGACGCTTTTTGCGAGCACCATGCCCGCCAGCGGTTGCATGAGCACGACGGCGGTGGTCATCGCAACACGAGGCTGCGGCAACTGAAGCAGCATCGCGAGGCCCATCGCGCTCGCGACGGCCATGAATGTTTTCAGCAGATGCAGCCAGCTGGGCGCAGCGGTCGCGAGCCAGTCGCGGGCGGCATCTTTCACCCGATCCAACGCGCTCTCGGGCACCTCTTCGTCGTTCATGAACCAGCACGTTTCCTTGGGCCAGCGTTAGGCGCGGGCAGCTCGGGCGTGCTTCATGCCATCACGCGAGCCGCCATGCGAAGGTGCCGATTGTATGGAGCCGGCGTCGCCGGATTAAGCCGCTGCGCCACAACCCGCTTCTCTGGATTTCGCAACAATGTCTGCGTGCCGCAGGCAGACAATTCGGCCCTCTTCGCCAACACAAGGTTCTGATGGATACGCTACAAAACATGCGCGTCTTTGCGCGCGTGGTCGAATCGGGCAGCTTCACGGCAGCCGCGCTTAGCATGAATTCAAGCACCGGCGCGATGTCACGCGCCGTCTCAGAACTTGAAGAGCATCTGCGCACTCGCCTCATGACGCGCTCCACCCGCAAGCTCTCGCTCACGACAGCGGGCGAGCGTTATCTGAAACGATGCCTGCAGATCCTTGCGGACATAGACGGTGCTGAAGAAGAGGCAAGCTGCGCGCACGAACATCCGTCCGGGACGTTGCGCATGTTCAGCTTCGCGAGCATCGGACAGCATTACGTGCTGCCGGCGATTGCGCAGTATCGGCGGCAATATCCGGACGTCTCGGTCGACCTGACGCTGTCGCAACGCATGCCTGATTTGTTCGAGGGAACCAGCGACGTGGCGATCATCTCGGCGGCGTCGCTGCCCGACTCCGAGATGGTTTCGCAGCCGCTCGGCGCCACCTTCAGCATCTTGTGCGCATCGCCTGAGTATGTACGTTTGCAGGGTATGCCCGAGCGGCCCGCTGATCTCGCGCAGCATCAGTGCCTGACGCTGCATACGCCTGCATTTCCGGCCAATGAATGGACACTCGACGGTCCCGACGGCGTTCAGACGATGAACATAAGCGGCCCGGTGCAAGTGAATATCGCAGAGTCGCTCGCGGTGGCGATTCGCGAAGGTCTTGGCATCGGCATGCTGCCGCTGTATGCCGCCGTAGAGGGCTTGCGCAACGGCTCGCTGGTCCGCATCCTGGACCAGCACATTTTGCAGAAGACGAATATCTATGCGCTTTACGCGTCACGCCGCTTCGTCGATGCAAAGACGCGAACGTGGATTGATTTCCTGCGCACTTACCTGCCCGCCATGATCGCGCGCGATGAAGCGGTTCTCGCGCATGTCGCCAGCACCAAGTCAGTCAAGGCCGACGAAACTTTCCCACCCGATTTCATAACAATGCCTTCCGGGGAGATGTCTTAATCTTAACGGTGTGCTTACCTAGACTTGAGTCACCGGTTGCGAACAAGATTGCTCGCACCGGACCAAGACCTAAACGAGAGGTAAGTCATCATGAAGTCCCTGATTCAAGCCGTTATTGCTGTTGCCGTGCTTTCCTCACCTGTTGCATCGTTCGCTCAGTCGAACGCGCCGGTTACCCGTGCGCAAGTTCGCGCGGAACTGAACCAGCTTGCACAAGCCGGGTATCACGCGGGTGATGGCGATAACACGCGTTATCCCGAGGACATCCAGGCTGCGGAAGCACGCATTGCCGTTCAACACAGCGCGGCGACCGGCGCAGCAACCAGCTATGGCGGCAGCGCCAACGGCACATCGGCTTCGGGTCGCCCCGGCGTATCGGCCGCTGACTGGAACGCGATGTACACCCGTTAAGATGGACACCCGTTAATCAAGTCAGCCGCTGGTTTCCGGCGAAAGCCCGAACTGATCGGGCGGTTCCCGCGCCCCGATGCGCGGGAACCGCCGTTGAATAAACTGCGGTCGTGATCGAACGCATCACGCCTCTGACTCAGCACTCGACACCTTGTTCCGGCCGGCCGCCTTCGCGTTGTATAAGGCCTCGTCCGCGGCTTTGATCACCGTCGTCAGATCGTCGTCCATTTGCGGTTCACGGCTCACCGCGCCAATACTGGCCGTCACGCATCCATACTCGCTGCCCGCGTGCTCGATATGGCATGCGCAAATAGCGGACCGGATCTTCTCCGCGATCAGCGAAGCGCCAAGCGCCGATGTATCGGGAAGCACGACAATAAACTCCTCTCCTCCATAGCGTGCAGCGCTGTCGGACGGACGCCGGATATTGTCGGCAATACAGCGTGCGACTGCCGCCAGGGTATCGTCGCCGGCCTGATGGCCGTAGGTGTCGTTGTAAGCCTTGAATCGATCGATATCGACGAACAGCAGCGACAGCACGCTCCGCGAGCGTTTCGCGCGACGCCACTCAAGTTCAAGTATCTCGCCAAGACTGCGGCGGTTGTTCAGTCCGGTCAGGCCGTCCGTTCTCGCGAGCAATTCCAGCGCCGACTCAGCCCGCATGCGCCGCCGCAATTGCATCCCGAGCAAAATGGAGAGCGCAATGAACGCCGCGCCGAAGACGGCCATCAGCGACCCGATCGTAAGAGCACGGCGCCGCCATGAAGCGTAGATATCCGTCTCGGACGCCGCCACCATGATGATGAGAGGCGCGTGCGGAAAATTGGCAAACCAATACAGGCGGCGATCGCCATCGATTGACGACTTTTCGATGAAGCTCCCCTCCGGCGCCAATAAAAACTGCTTGAACGTAGCGGCGTCCTTGATGTTTCGCCCGATAACACTGGGATCGTACGGCTGCCGCATCAGCATGGAGCCGTCGCTTCCGATCAGCGAAATCGATCCGCGCGGACCCAGCGACAAGCCGGCGAACAAGTCGTGAAAATACGCGATATTCACCGCCAGAAGCACGATCCCCGCAAATGATCCGTCCGGGTTGGAAAGCCGTCTGCTCAGGCCGATGCTTGGCGTGCCGTTGCGCAAGCGAGACAGGTACGGATCGCTTACATAGAGACCCGCATGGGGATTGTCGCGTTGAACCGTGAAATACGGCCGGTCGCTGAAATTACCCGCTCTTGGCGTGTCGCTGCCGGAGTCGATGACAACGTTGCCGAGCGTATCGATCACCAGCATGGAACCAAGATATTTCGCGCTGGCTGCGCGGTCGAAGAGTACTTCGCGGCGCATGTGCGGCGACAGGGCCATCACGTCCGCTTGTTGAAGCCCATCGACCACGGCTTGCAGCGACAGTTCGTAAAGTTCGAGATTGCGTTCTATATCGCGCTGTGCGATGACGGCGATATCGCGCAAAGTGTCGCGGGTATGTTCCAGCGCGTCCTGGCGACTCTGATACAGGACCACGCCGCACAGGCCCACCATGACAACTGCAATAAAAACGCCACACGAAGCGACAGCAACGGATGTCGACAGACCACGCTTGATGCGGCTCACGATGCCGACGCAGCTGGATTGCTCTGCTTTTGTCATTATGGTTACGGTCTTTCCTACTTGATAGAGGACACGGTTCTCGTCCCTGGTCCCGCCGGATCAGCTTCGATGCATCCGCGGATCTCACGCTCAACTAATGTCAGACCGACATCCCGCCGCCAAACCTCCATGCGAAGAACATCACTATCCGCTTCATACCTCGCGTCACTCTATCAGTACTACCGCTAACTACCGGCTCGGCGGTTCATTTGCCATGCCGTCATGCACACGCCATTATTGGCGGGCGGGTTTCCAACGGAGAACGCGCCACCCCACCGCTGTTTCCCGCGTTACGAATCATATTCCATCAACCCCGTACCCAGTGTTTTCGTGGAAAACCAGGCTCATAAGGAGGCGTCGATGTTCCAACCGCTATTTCAAGTCCATGAAGTGACGCAAGACACCAAAGAACTGGCAACGGCGCGCAAGATTGCGGCAATTGTCGCGGCGCTCACCTTTCCCACCATTGCACGTTCACAACTTGCTTACCACGCGCTGCCTGCTGATCTGGAAGCGAAGCTGGCTGGCTATCTCCAGGGGTTTTGCCAGCCGATCTGCGCGGCGTGGCAAATTGAAGACTCCGGTGTTCCGCTCGCAGCCGCCGGCCTTGTCATCGCCTTGATTTTTCCCGATAGCCCGGCATCGTTCACCCAATCGATCGACAGCGCGATCATGAGTTCGGAGGCTTTCAGCAAAGGCATGGAGGCAGGCCGCCGCGACGGCGAACTTTATCGTGCCACCGGACGTAAAGGCACCGGGCTATTGCAGATATTAGCGAGCGATTTCCGGGAGTTTTGCGACTATTCAAAAGTTGCCGCGGACGTGTCTGCGTAAGACTGCTTGACCCTTCGCGTTTATCGCGGATTGCATCGGCATCGGATTGGCGCCGGATTTGCAATCGGGGGGGAATCGAAGCAGAAAAACGCTTCGATGGACGAGTGTTGTCCGCCGTTTCGACATTGGGCCGCTAATCGCCGGCCAACCGGTTTTGGGGTTCAACGCAGCGCGTTAGAAGATCCGGCGTTCACGGCGCACGGCGTGCGAAACACCATCCGCAAACGTGCAAGATTGGGCGCAAAAGCGCATGGCCCGCAACCGCTAACCCCGGAATCACGTGCAATCCGGCGTTGGTCACGGCGCGCTTATAATCTTGCGCGGCACCGGGCTGGGTGCAGCGTTCCGGCTACGCCACGGTTTGCTCCGAAGCAAACCCAGGGCGGACAGGTCAAGCCGCATTGTCAGGCACGTGGCTAGCCGGTTCAATCGCCTGTCCAGGACTGTCCCGAGATTAAACAAGATAAAACAGGCCGGCGCGGCATCGTTCGCGCCGGCAACCCCTCATCGACTGAAAGAGTGATCATGACCATTTCCATGTACAGCACGTCCGTCCCGGTTTTCAAGCAGATGCTGACCGCCCTGTCCGACGTGCTCAAGAAAGCAGAAACACACGCCGCCGAAAAGAACATCGACCCGAACGCGCTGCTGCAAGCACGTTTGTTCCCGGACATGTTTCCGCTGGTGCGCCAGGTGCAGATCGCCGCTGACTTCACCAAAGGCGTGACCTCGCGCCTGGCCGGCGTGGAAGTGCCGTCGTGGCCCGATACCGAAGTCACGTTCGCCGATCTGCAAGCACTGGTGTCCAAGGCGCTGGCTTACATCGGCACGTTCAATGCCGAGCAATTCGAAGGTAGCGAAAACAAGGAAATCGTGCTGCGTCCGGGTACGCCGAAAGAGAAGAAGCTCGCCGGCAGCGCCTACCTGCAACACTACGGCCTGCCGCAATTCTTCTTCCACGTGACGACCGCATATGCAATCCTGCGCCATAACGGCGTGGATATCGGCAAGCGCGACTACATGGGCGCTTATTGATCGAGCTATTGATCGAGCGCATGGGCATCAGGCCGCAACGGGCTTTGACGCTGTCCGTTGCGGCCTGACTGACCGCCAATCGGCAATCGCCAATAGCGCTCGCGCAGACGCACGATCGTTCAGAGCTTGTCGATCTCCGGGGGCGCTTGGGCGAATAGTTGCGCGCATAACTCGCGGCCTGCTTCGCTCAACGCGGCCGTGGGCGTATTCGCGGCGGTTTCACGGGTGGTATCCGGATCGGCCGGGTCAAGCAATGCCGCGTCGGACAGCGCGGTCAAGTGACGTCTCAGGCTGCTCATCGGCACGCCCGATTGCTTCGATAACTTCGCCAGCGACCACGCCCGTCCGGGGGTCTCCTGCGCCGCCCGCCATAACTGCGCGAGAATCGCGATCAGCGCCGGGTCGATCTCATCGTCCATATTCTTAACCCCCGATTTTTTCGCGCGCCATGCCGGCAACCAGTTCGCCCAGCGTCTTCACCGCCGCTTCCGTTTGCGCGTTCCAGGGGTAACTGTAGTTGAGCCGGATGAAATGACGGAAGGCATCGCGCGATGAAAACATGGTGCCGGGTCCGATCGTGATCCCGAGCGCGAGCGCTGTTTCATAGAGTTGCATCGAGTCGACATTGCCGGGTAACTGAACCCACAACACGTAGCCGCCCATGGGCGTTGACGTGTGCGTGCCGGCGGGAAAGAAGCGCGTGACCATTGCGATCATGAGGCGTGCCTGCTGCCGATACACCTTGCGCACATGCCGCAGATGACGGTCATAACCTCCCTGCCGGAGGTAGTCAGCCACCGCAACCTGCGGCACCGAAGGGGTAGTCAGCGTGTTCAGGAACTTGAGCTTTTCCACCTCGCGGCGGTAGCGCCCGGGCATCGCCCAGCCGATCCGGTAAGACGCCGTCAGGCTCTTCGAAAACGACGCGCAATGCAGCACCAGGCCCTTTTTATCGAAGTTCTTAAGCGCGGACGGACGGGCTTCACCGTAGTACAGCTCCTGATACACATCGTTCTCGATCGCCGGTATTTCATGGGCGGCGAGCAGGCCGACAAGCCGCTCTTTGTTCGCATCCGACATCACGAAGCCCAGGGGATTCTGGAAGTTCGGCATGACCATGCACGCGGCGATCCGGTGTTCGCGGATGATGATCGCGAGTGCGTCGATGTCGATACCTTCGGCCGGATGCGTCGGCACTTCGATCGCCCGCATGCCGAGGCGCTCGATTGCGTGGAGCATCGCGTAATAAGTCGGCGATTCGACCGCGACGGTGTCGCCCGGTTTGGCTACCGCCTGCAGACTCAGGTTGATCGCCTCGGTGGCGCCGACGGTAATGACGATCTCGTCGGGATCAACGGGCACGCCGTTCTCCGCGTAACGCCGCGCGATCTGGCGGATCAGTTCGGGGTTGCCCGGCGGTAGGTCGTCCATCAGGTTCCAGCTTGAATGCCGCCGCGCAATGGCGTTCGCCAACTGGTTGATACGGCGCCAGGGAAACAGCGACGGATCCGGATAAGGCGACCCCAGCGGCGTGGCGTCCTGCGAGCGGATAGAGCGAAGCGTGGACAAGACCAGGCGGCTGACATCGACTTTCGATGCAACCGGCGGTGGCTGCGAGGCGGCCTGACTGACCGCTTGCGGCGCAGGCAGTTCGCGCACGAAGTAGCCCGACTGCGGCCGGGTTTCCAGGACACCCCGGCTTTCCAGAAGCGCGTAGGCATGCAGGACCGTCTTGATGCTGACGCCATGCTGGGCGCTTGCCTGACGCACCGACGGCACACGCTCGCCCACGGCGAACACGCCGCGTCGTACGGCTTCCTCGATCTCGGCCGCCAGTTTTTCGTAGAGCGTCACGGTAGGTGAATGAGCAAAAGGGGTTGGCCGAGCCCGGCAAACCCCAAACTGTACTCCTCGTTTATCTATTTTTCTGTATACCGCGTCATTTTCGGAACACAGTAGTCTCGGATCATTGGTGAAAACCCTCATGAATCCGCGGCAGGCATTGTGAAAAAACCCGAACCTCGCATTGAACCGTACACCCACCCCGCAGCCGGCTGGGGCGCGCTCAAGTACGTCGCCCTCAATCTCCTCAAGGAGAAGGTCTCGGGCGGAAATTACCGCACGCTGTTCGGTCAGAACCAGCCAGACGGCTTCGATTGCCCCGGCTGCGCGTGGCCCGATCGCGAACATGCGTCCACGTTCGAATTCTGCGAAAACGGCGTGAAAGCCGTGGCGGCCGAGTCCACCAGCAAGCGCGTCACGCCCGCATTCTTCGAAGAACATACCGTCGAACAGTTGATGGCGCAGTCGGATTACGAGCTTGAACAGCATGGCCGCCTGACCGATCCGCTTGTCTACGACGCAGCCCGTGACCGCTACGTGCCCATTGCGTGGGATGACGCGTTCGCATTGATCGCGGACCACCTGAATCGCCTCGATAACCCCGATCGCGCCGCGTTCTATACCTCGGGCCGCGCGAGCAACGAAGCCGCGTTCCTGTATCAGCTATTCGTGCGTATGTACGGCACCAACAACTTCCCCGACTGCTCGAACATGTGCCACGAAGCGACGAGCCGGGGTCTGCCGGGAACCGTCGGCGTAGGCAAGGGAACCGTGACGCTCGAGGATTTCGAACACGCGGATACCCTGCTGCTCTTCGGCCAGAATCCGGCGACGAACCATCCGCGGATGCTGGGAGAACTGCGCGAGTGCGCAAAACGCGGCGCCACGATCGTCTCGATCAACCCGCTGCGTGAACGCGGTCTCGAACGCTTCGCGAGTCCGCAGCATCCGGTCGAGATGCTCACGGGCGGCAGCACGAAAATCAGTTCGGTGTTTATCCGGCCGAAAATTGGCGGGGATTTTGCGTTGATCAAAGGCGTGGCGAAACGCGTGATCGAACTGGACGATGCAGCGCTCGAGCAAGGCTTGCCGCGCGTGCTCGATATTGCGTTCATCGCCGAGCATACGGTCGGTTTCGACGCCTTCGCCGAAGACCTGCGTGCTGAAAGCTGGGATGCGATCGTGGCGGAATCGGGCGTGCCGAAAGATGAAGTCCTGCAACTCGCCGATATCTACGCACGCGGGCGCGCCGTCATCTCGACGTGGGGCATGGGTCTTACGCAGCACAAGAATTCGGTGCCAACCGTGCAGCTTCTCTCGAATCTGATGTTGATGCGCGGGAACATCGGCCGGCTGGGTGCGGGACTGTGCCCGGTGCGCGGGCATTCGAATGTGCAGGGCGACCGCACGGTTGGAATCGAAGAGCAGCCGACGCAAGCGTTCCTCGACCGGCTCGGCGCCGCGTACGACTTCGAGCCGCCGCGCGAACATGGCTACGACGTCGTGCGTTCAATCGAAGCAATGCTCGCCGGCAAGCTGAAGGTGTTTATCGGGCTGGGTGGCAATTTTTCGATCGCGACGCCTGATACGCCGCGCGTATGGGAAGCCATGCGCTCATGCGACCTGACCGTGCATATCACGACCAAGCTGAACCGCAGCCACCTGATTCATGGCCGCGATGCGCTGATCCTGCCGACGCTCGGCCGCACGGAAATCGACATGCAGAACGGCGTGGCGCAAGGCGTGAGCGTGGAAGACTCCATGAGCATGGTGCACATTTCGTATGGCATGAACCGGCCGGCTTCGCCGAACCTGTTGTCGGAGATTGCGATCGTCGCGCGCATGGCGCTGGCCACGCTCGGCAGCGCCAAGGTTGACTGGCTCGCGCACGCGAACGACTATGCGCTGATTCGCGACGGCATCGAGAAAGTGATCCCTGGCTTTGAGAATTACAACGAGCGGCTCAAGCATCCGGGAGGATTTCATCTGGGTGTGGCATCGCGCGAGCGCGTATGGAATACGCCGAGCGGCAAGGCACAATTCCTCGTGCACAGCATTGAATTCGATACCCCGATTCATCGTGCGCGGATGGTTCATGGCGAGCGGTTGATGACACTCATGACCACCCGTTCACACGATCAGTACAACACGACAATCTATGGTCTCGATGACCGTTATCGTGGTGTGTACGGCCAGCGGCGCGTGTTGTTCGCCAATCAGTTGGACATTGAAATGTTGGGGTTCGAAGCAGGTCAACGGGTGGATATCACAAGCGTATGGGACGATGGTGTCGAGCGGCGCGCGGATAGTTTCCTGCTGGTCGCTTATGACATTCCGCGCGGTTGCCTCGGCGCGTATTACCCGGAAACGAATCCGCTCGTGCCGCTGTCGAGTGTTGCCGATGGGGCGGGGACGCCTACGTCGAAGTCCATTCCTGTGTTGTTGTGTGCTTCTTCCGAGAAGCAACTCGAAGCGGCTTGATGCCGGAGCGCGTTGCCCTTTCGCGGGTACCGCGCGCACCTTGATCATGTCGTAAAGGGCCTGCGTCGGATACGCGCCTTTTTGCACGGCGAGCCGCGGCACCCCCGCCGCGGCAATACGCTCGGCCACCAGCCCGACCGCCGTCGAACTCCACTTCACTTCTACAACGACTGCAAGCCAAGCCCATTCGCACCTCGGCGACGGCAACAAACGCCCTGAACGCCGATTTTCATAAGAAAAATGAACCCATTAGAATAATAAATTCCTTTTACGCAGGACATCTGCGGTGCGCAAACTAGCGGCCCATACCCTTCCCGCAGAGAAAACCACCCTATCTACGCAAGACGAATCCCCCGTTGCAAATGCTGCGCACCTCTCAGACAGCGTGCGACGACGGAGAGGACATCGGCTTGCAAACCTTACACGACCACTAATGGTTTTATAACCGGCAACGCATGTTCACCCGCGTTAGAACCTGCGACCGGTTGCACTCATGCTGTACCTTAGTCAAATCGAGTCGAAGCTTGAACATTGACGCCCGCGGTGTCCGGCTACTGAATGAAGCCCGTCGAAACCGCGCGGCACTGTCATCTATCTATCGAGGAATTACACAGTGAGCTGGTCTGCCAAGCAATATGTAACCTTTGAAAACGAGCGTAATCGTCCCATACGCGACCTGCTCGCTGCTGTTCCGGACATCGATGCGCGCACTGTCGTGGACATAGGATGTGGTCCCGGCAATTCGACCGAAGCGCTCATAGCGCGCTTTCCCAACGCTACGGCAAGCGGATTCGACAGTTCACCGGACATGATCGAAGCAGCCGCCAAGCGGCTGCCGCAAGTTCACTTCGAGATCGCCGATATCAAGGCATGGAATGCCCCCGGTCCGTTCGATGTGATCCTCGCGAACGCAGTGCTGCAGTGGTTGCCCGATCACGCCAGCTTGTTTCCCGCGCTCGTCGCGAAGCTTTCACCTGGCGGCAGTCTCGCGGTTCAGATGCCGGACAATCTCGAGGAGCCGGCACATCAGCTGATGCGTGAGATTGCGGCCGACGGCCCCTGGGCCGGCAAGCTCTCGGAGGTTGCAAAGGCCCGGACGCCGATGGCCAGTCCGGCGTGGTATTTCGAACTGCTTCGTTCTTGCGGCGCGAAACCGGATGTCTGGCGGACTACTTACCATCATGCGCTGGCGGGTGGCGCAGACGCGGTCGTCGAGTGGTTCAAGGGAAGCGGTCTGCGGCCGTTTCTGGAACCGCTTACTGAAGATGAACGGCTGGCGTTTCTGGAGCGTTACAAGACAGCGGTTGGGCTGGCTTATCCCGCGTTAGCGGACGGGACGGTTCTGCTGCCGTTCCCCCGATTGTTCGTGATCGCCGTGCGCTAGGCCTGGAACTGGAATTGACCGTCGTTCGCATCGGCGAACCCGGTAAATCGCTCATGGAACCACACCTCGAAACCCTCGCGCGAGCCATTTCGAAAATCGTATATACTGTTTATACCTTTACTCAACTGGAGATTTCATGCCCGGACCCGCTACGAAGGCCCCTAGCAAGAAGGCTTTTCATTTTCCCAAGACGACGGAAACGGCTGCTGCCGAACCGGCAGCAAGCAAACGCAAGTCAACCGCCAAAGCAGCGGTCGAGGTAGCAAAAGAACCCCAGGGTAAGGCCGCGCAAGCGCCTGCTAAAACGAAAGTCAAAGCGGCGCCTGTCGAGTCCGCTGCATCCGAAGAAAAAATCAAACGGCCGAAAAAAGAGAAGGTCGTGCGTGACAGCTTTACGATGCCCAAGTCCGATTACGACAAAATTGGCCTGTTGAAGCAAAAATGCCTCGCCAACGGCGTGCACGTCAAAAAAGGCGAGCTCTTGCGGGCGGGTTTGCTCATACTTGAGCGCGCTAACATCGAGCAACTCACTGCGGCTGTTGCCGCTGTCGAGACAGTCAAAACAGGAAGGCCAGGCAAGTCCTGAGCGTACCAGGCGTCCTGAGGCGGCCACTCTGTTTCCGGCCGCTTCAGGACGCATCGAAAAACAGGCCGTGGGCATGAGACCATTAAGCGTAGCCTCCGCAAGCTTTGCGGAGTTCGATGACCTCAATGCCATCCTCGCGGCCGGCAGCGCACGCTTTGAATCGCGCACAGTGGGCGAAGTACGCGCCGGCGCACACTCCTTCCCAATCCTTACTGCGGCTATCGGATCGAACGATCCCGAAGCGCCCGCCATTGGCTTTTTTGGCGGCGTACACGGCCTGGAGCGCATCGGTACGCAGTTGATCCTCGACTACATGCGCGCGCTGCTGCGGCGTCTCGAGTGGGACGAACTGCTGCACGAACAGTTACGCTCGGTGCGGCTCGTCTTCATGCCGATCGTGAATCCGGGGGGCATGTGGGCACAAACCCGCTCGAATCCGAACGGTGTCGACCTGATGCGCAATGCCCCTCAAAGCGCCGAAGGGCGGGTCCCCTTCCTTGCGGGCGGCCAGCGTATTGGTTCGTGGTTGCCGTGGTATCGCGGTCCGGTCCAGGGGTCTCTGGAACTCGAGAGCGCCGCGTTGCTCGACGTCGTGAAGCAGGAGCTCATGAGCCGCCCGCTCAGCCTTGCGCTCGACTGTCATTCAGGTTACGGCTGGGACGACAGCATCTGGTTCCCTTATGCGCGAACGAAGCAGCAAATGCCCCATCTCCCCGAGATGTATCAGCTCAAGACCATGTTCGAACAAGCCTATCCGCATCACGGCTACGCGTTCGAACCGCAAAGCCACCAATACCTGCTTCACGGCGATCTGTGGGACTGTGCCTACGACCAGACGCCCGCGCCCAATGTGTTTCTCCCGATGACCCTGGAACTGGGTTCATGGCGCTGGATCCGGAAAAACCCCAGCCAGATCTTCTCTCGCCTCGGCATGTTCAACCCGGTCAAGGCGCATCGGGTCGAACGGGTCTTGCGCCGTCACGCCAACTTCCTGGACTTCCTGACCCGCGCGGCGTTTGCATCGAATAGATGGCTCCCCAAGGGCGACGCGAGAAAACAGATTCTTGAGCGCGCCATTGAACACTGGCAGCGAAAATCCTCACGATGAGCACATGGATCTTGCTGCGCGGACTTACGCGCGAGGGTCGTCACTGGGGATCGTTTCCCGAGCAACTGCGTGTTGAAGCGGATTTCAGCGGCGATGCACACAGCATCACGCTGCTTGACCTGCCCGGGAACGGCCGCGAAAACGCGCTGAGCGCTCCACTCGATGTGGCCGAGATGGTGAAGTTCGTCCGCTCGCGTGCGGCCGATGCCGGGTTGTTGCCGCCGTATCGGCTGATTGCCATGTCGCTGGGCGGGATGGTCGCGACCGGCTGGGCGCAACGCCATCCGGAAGAGATCGAGCGGCTGGTGCTCATCAATACCAGCATGCGGCCGTTTAGCACCATGACCGAGCGCCTTCGACCCGAGGTCTGGCCCGCGCTCATGCGCGTCGCTGCTTCATGGGCGCGTCCCACGAAATGCGAAACGATTGTCCATGACCTGACGTGCAATCGGGTGGACACCCAGTCCGCCGATATCGCTGCGTGGGCCGCGATCAGGCAGAGCGCCGGAGTGAGCGCGGCGAACGGTCTGCGCCAGTTGTGGGCGGCGGCGCGCTTTCGTGCCGGCAATCATGCGCCCGCTTGCCCTACGCTGCTGCTTTCATCGAAGGCGGACCGGTTGGTCAATCCGGTCTGCTCCACGCGCATAGCGGCCCGTTGGGGAACAGCTCACGCCGTGCATGCGTGGGCTGGCCACGATCTGCCCCACGACGATCCGCTCTGGACCTGCAAGGCGATCGCCGACTGGCTGCGCAACTTGCAAAGTCTCGCAGATAAAACGCCGGTTGTGTCCGATAGGCGCGCCGATCCGTCAGAACCACCGGCTGCTCTCGCACGGAATCACGATTGCTCACGCTTTCGCTTTGCTATGGCGCTGTATCGCGCCTGCGAGATTCAGGTCATCAGGCATTCCATGCGTGGAAAGGCGCGGCCCATCACCGATAAAATCGTGAAACGCAGCACGCGGGATTCGCTACAGTGTTCGCCTGCGCATGGCGCTGGGGAGAATGTCCTTGCCGCGCTCATTCGACGCGTCGCTCATATCGACGCTTCATACAGGGGACAGATTTGAATTTGAATCAACAATCCATCAAAATCACCGTGGTTGGCGGTGGTGCTATCGGCGGTATCGTTGCAGCTCGTCTGGCGCGTGCCGGCGTCGCAGTGAACCTCCTGGCGCGCGGGCCGCATCTTGACGCCATACAAAGCAATGGCCTGACTGTCATGGAAGGCGACGACCGTTATGTGGTCGATGTCAACGCGACCGATCAACCCGGCTCGCTCGGGCCGCAGGACCTGCTGTTCATCTGCCTGAAAGGACCCGCGCTGATACAAGCCGCCAGTTCATTGGCGCCGCTCGTGAACGCGGGTACACATATTGTTTCGGCAATGAACGGGGTGCCCTGGTGGTTCCTGAACTCATTCGGTGGCCATCTTGAAGGGCAGCGCCTCGAATCGGTCGATCCGGCAGGTGTGGTGTCCACGGCCCTGTCGCCGTCGCAGGTCTCGGGCTGTGTCGTGCACCTTTCCTCTTCAATAGCCGGTCCCGGAGTGATTAAAAAGGGCAATGGCAACCAGCTTATTGTCGGACCCGCCGCTGCGGGCGTCACCGATCAGGCGGCCCGTGCTATCGAATTGCTCCGTCTCGCTCAATTCGACGTAACGGCGTCGACCCAGATTCGCAGCGATATCTGGGCCAAGCTGTGGGGCAACATGACCATGAACCCCATCAGCGCGATCACGCGCTCGACCGCCGACGTGATTCTCGACGACCCGTTGACGGCGCAGCTTGTTGTGTCGATCATGGAAGAAGCGCGGCGGATCGGCGAAGAGATCGGTATTGAACTGAACATGACAACACAGGCGCGCAACGCGCAAACACGCAAGCTCGGTGCGTTCAAGACGTCGATGCTGCAGGACGTGGAAGCGGGCCGTCAACTGGAGATCGAAGCGATCCTGGGTGCGCCGCATGAGCTGGCGGCGAAGGCTGGAATCCCGGTGCCGTTTCTCAGCATGCTGTATGGGCTCGCCGGTCAGTTGAATGCCAGTCTGGCCAGTAAGGCGAACGCGCCGACGCGCTAGGCATCTGCTCGCGTCATGGCATTCTCTTAGGTAAGCGCCAGACCGTAAGCCGAATGCAGCAGCTTCGTTCGTGTCGCTACTCCATCAAGAATGCCGGGGCATAACCGCAGGATCTCGCGCAGCAACACTTCCCAAGGAAGCTGGATAGTGTTGGTGGCCGCCACGTTGCAGGGCGGGACGTTTTTTTGTCGTATCAATGCGTTTCGGCAGGCGCTCGCGATGATCAGCGAGCGCCCGTGTTCTTGTCAGAAAATCTTGCCCGGATTCATGATGCCGTGAGGATCGAATACCTTTCGAATCTCGCGCATGAGCCGGATTTCCAGCGGGTCTTTATAGCGGCTGAAATACTCGCGCTTGAGTTGTCCGATGCCATGTTCCGCGCTGATGCTGCCGCCATAACGTGCCACTTCGTCCAGCACTTCTGCCGTCAATCCCTCTCCGTGAAGCTTGAAAAAATCGCGCGGCGCACCCGCCGGGCGCGAGAGATTGTAATGAAGATTGCCATCGCCGAAATGACCGAACACGATCAGGCGCACGCCAGCGTGATGCTTGTCGATGCGCTCGCCCGCCGAGGCAAGAAACGCCGGAATGGAAGCAATCGGCAGCGAGACGTCATGCTTCACATGGGGACCATCGGCGCGCTGCGCTTCGGAGATTTCCTCGCGAAGCCGCCACATGCTGTTCACCTGCGCAATTGATTCGGATACCGCAGCATCAATACATAACTCGCGTTCGAGCGCCTCGCCAATGACCGTTTCCACAAGCTCGCGCAACGCGGCTTCATCGACGGTATCGGCGAGTTCGATCAGCACGTAAGCCGGATGACGCTCGGCGAACGGCGCGCGCATGCCATCGACTTGTTCAAGCACCATGTCCAGGCATTCGGCGGTGAAGAATTCGAACGCCTGCATGCGCGGGCCGCCACGTTCGAACAAAAGTTCGAAAAGATCCAGCGCCTGCTGCGACGAATTCACGGCCGCCAGCACAACCACGCGCACGTCGTTGCGCGGATAGAGCCGCAATGCCGCGGCGGTAATGACGCCGAGCGTCCCTTCCGCGCCGATCATCAACTGCTTCAGGTCGTAACCGGTGTTGTCCTTGCGCAGCGTGCGCAGGCCGTGAAAGATCTCGCCGTTCGGCAGGACAGCTTCGAGTCCGAGCACCAGTTCCCGCGTCATGCCATAGCGCACGACATTGACGCCGCCCGCGTTCGTCGACAAATTGCCGCCCAACTGGCACGAGTCCTCGGCGGCGAGACTGAGCGGCAGCAGGCGGTGTTCGTCGGCTGCGACCCGCCGCAGGTTGCCGAGAATACAGCCGGCTTCCGCGACCATCGTGTTGCCGATCGTATCGATACTGCGAACAGCATGCATCCGGTCCAGGCTCAGGATCACGTTCACGGGACTGGCGTCGGGCGTGGCGCCGCCGCACAGGCCCGTGTTGCCGCCGCGCGGCACGACCGGGACGCGAGCGTCCGAGCAGAGCGCGAGGGCCGCGGCTACCTCTTCCGTGCCCGAGGGGCGCACGACCGCTTGTGCGTGGCCGGTGTACATGCCGCGCCAGTCCGACAGCCACGGTGCGATGTCGTCGGCGGCCGTGATAACGGCGTCGGGTCCGAGCTTGTCGATCAGACGTTGGGGGAAAGAGGAGTCGATCATTTATTCGTTCGTCAGTGGACTTGGGGTGGCGGCGCTGTTGAGTGCGTCACGTCCGCGGATCGTGAGGTTCAGGCGAGCGGCCGCGTTCTGCAAATGCGAGGTCGCCGCGATGCGCGCGGCCACAGGATCACCGGCGCGGATCGCGTCGAATACGCGCACGTGTTCGCGATGCACTTCATCGGGCAGACGCTGGCGCGCGAGCGAATGCGTACGAGCCGTCTGCACCGCCTGGCGGATCTGCAAGTTGAGGTACTGGAGCAGATCGACGTAGTAGCGGTTGTGGGTGGCATCGGCAATCGCGACGTGGAACGCAATGTCCAGCTCCACCGCGTGGTCCGGGGTGTAGAGGTTGTCGGCGAGCGATTTGAGAATGGCCGCCAGCGCGTCGATGTCGGCGTCAGTCCGCCGCACGGCAGCCAGCGCCGCTGCTGCGCCTTCCAGATCGAGCCGCAGCTCATAGACGTCAGCGAGGTCCGCCCGGTCCGCGCCGACCGCGTGAGGGACGCGGAAACCGCCCGTTTCCGTGCGAGCCTTCACCGTACAACCCGCGCCCTGCCGGCTGTCGATCAGCCCATTCGAGCGCAAGCGCTCCGTCACTTCGCGGATGACGGACTGGCTGACGCCGAAGCGCACCGCCAGATCCTTGCCGGACGGCAGCTTGGTGCCTACGGGGTAAATCCCATCGCGAATGTCGCCAGTCATTTGCTGGGCGACTTGCTGGGTCAGGGTCAGCGCTTTTGTCACGGGGCTCCGGGCTTCAGCCGTTTGTTTCAGGTTTTCCGGTTTGCATGTTATATGAAAACTTTTGGCGAGTGAATGGGGAAAGATTCTGACGTCGCCGAGGTGAGCCGGCTTCCGTTCGCACCCTGCCCCCTGACCGATATTAATTCGGCCTCAGGTACTCTCCCTCGCGACCACCTGAAACTCCACGCGCCGTTTCTCCGAAAGGCCTTCCAACCCGTTCTTGCGAGCAGCCGCCCCAGCCAATAACATCTCGCCCGCGATGCGCCCGATCGCGTAGGGATCGACCGCCACCGTCGAAATACTCGGATAGCAATATCGCGACACTTCGAAGTCTCCGAACCCGGCCACCGCCATCTGAATGGGAACCGAAATCCCGCGCCGGTGGCATTCCATCAGCGCGCCGAACGCCGACATATCGCTCACGCACATCACGGCGTCAGTATCCGGCCATGCATCCAGCAACCGCGAGAACGCCTCGCCGCCGTGGCTCATGGTCACGGGGGAAGCGCCATGCGCGATCACCCTCGCGTCACCGAGCCCGAACAAACGCAAGCCCTGCCGATACCCCGCTTGCCGGTCCAGGCCGCGACGGTCAAGCCCGGTCGCACCGCCGATAAACCCGATCCGACGATACCCCCGCCCATGAAGATGCCGCATCATTTCGCAAGCGGCATCGACATTGGAAAACCCCACCGCCTGCTGGATCGGCGTGCGCGGCACATCCCATGTTTCGACGACCGGAACCTTCGAACGCTTGAGCATCGCGCGGGTGGCAACGGTGTGAAACGATCCGGTCAACATCACGCCTTCCGGCCGGTGCGCGAGCATCACGCGCAGCAGTTGTTCTTCCTGCTTCGGGTCGTAGTCGGTGTCACCAAGAAGAAGTTGCAGGCCATGCGCGGTCACTGTCGCGTTCAGGCTGTGGACAGTGTCCGCGAAGTTCGAACTCGACATGGACGGCACCAGCGCCACGATGAACGGCGAACGCCCGGACGACAGCGTTCCCGCCGATGCATCCGGCACATAGCCCAGTTTCTTGATCACCGCGAGCACGCGCTCGCGCATGGCTACGGATACATCGCGGTCGGCCAGCACGCGCGACACCGTCATCTTCGACACACCGGCCTCGCGCGCGACATCCGCCATCGTCGGCATGAACTCTGACATTGACTCGCCTGGTCTCGTTGAATAACGCCCGATATCATACCGCGCGAACCGGCGCGGATTAAGCCGCGGGGCCGCCTGGATGCGCTAACTGCCCTTGCCCACGGCGTCGTTAAGCAAGGTCAGGTCGCGCTCGCGCGTCTCGGTAGAAAGGAACGTACCGACAAGCGTCAACACGCACAGCACCGCCATATACACGCCCATCACCCAGAACGCGCCGCCCGACAAACCAATCAGATAGACACCGAGCAACGGTGCAATGCCGCCTGATAAAACCGCGCCCAGTTCGCGGGCCAGCGCGACGCCCGAATAGCGATAGCGGTTGCCGAAGAGCTCGGTAAAGTGGGCGCACTGCGCACCCAGCATGCTGTTGGCGCCAAATGCCAGACCGCCCACCATCGAAACAGTGACCCAGACCGGATTGCCCGTGCTGATCATCCACCATGAAGGCACGGACCAGATCAGCAGGAAGATCGCGCCGCCACGATAAACCGTCAGGCGTCCGATCCGGTCTGACAGCGCACCGAACAGCGGCGTGGTGACAATACTGACGATGCTCGCAATCAACGCCCCAGTCGTACCGATCGCAGCGAGTTCGCCTCGCGGCACGCCAATCTTCGTTGCGACAAAACCGCCGAGGAACGCAATCACGATCGTGTTGTAGATAGTCGAACCGCCCTGCTCCGCAAAACGCATCAGCGTCGCCGCAAGCAAGGGACGGCGCGCCGTGGCTATCACGGTTTTCATCGGCGAGCGGATAACTTCGCGCGATGCTTCCAGCTTCGCGAACACCGGACTTTCACGCAGGCGCAGGCGAATCCAGATTGCAACGCCGATCAATACGACACTTCCGAGAAACGGCACGCGCCATCCCCATGAAAGCATGGCTTCGTCGCCGAGCAGCTTTTGCATGGCGCTGAACGTGAACGTTGCAAGCGCCAGCCCGGCGAACACGCCGACGAACGGCAACGCCGCGAAGAAGCCGCGCCGCTTGACAGGCGAAACTTCAGCCATCAGCGTCGAGGCGCCGGCCTGTTCCGCCCCCGCGCCGAAACCTTGCGCAAGCCGCAACAGCACCAGCAATACCGCGCCCCATGAACCGGCAGGCAAACAGCCGATCAGCGTAGTCGATGCACCCATGATGGCAATAGTCGCAAGCAGCACGAACTTGCGCCCTTTCCGGTCACCGATCGAACCAAAGAACAGGCCGCCGAACGGGCGCGCGAGGAAACCCGCGCCATAGGTCGCGAAGCTCGCCATCAAACCGGCGGTCGCGCCCAGCGATGGAAAAAAGATATGGCCGAACACAAGCGCGGACGCGAGGCCGTAAATCGCAAAGTCATAGTATTCAAGTGCACTTCCCACGGCACCCGTAAGCGTTGCCCGTTGCAACTGCCGGGCTGAAACGGGTGTGGACGCGATATCGGCATGCTCGTTGCCCGATGGCCTTGGATCGCCTGCGAGGGTTGACGGCTGAGAATTCACTTCTGTCTCCTGATTATTGGCTTACGCCTCTTTATGCATCTACGTTCTAAAGCCGCGCGGGTTCCGAACTGTCGCGCAGCAGATAAAAATTCGTAGTGTTCGCGCGGGCCTCGCGTTGGCTATGCCGCGTTTGTCATGACGTCGGCGGTACCCGCTCTGTCGTGTCTCTTTTATTCTGGACATCCCGGTATGCTTTTGATACTGTTACCGGTAACAAATGAAAACCAATTTAGCATGAGGAAACAACGTGCGCAAGCCGGATTTACGGGTGGTCGACCGGTATTCAGAAGATGACATGCGCCAATTGGAGCGACATGACGTCCGCCTGTTTTGTCAGGTTCACCCCAGCCGAACCAAGCAAGCATCGGCACGAAAATCTTCGAGTCCATTCGCACATGCGGCATGCTGCTCAACATCGCTCGCTGCAGCGTCAGCGACGAACCTGCGCTCTTGCAACATCTGTGCGACCATCGCTTCGGCGGCGCGGCACGCAATGTATTCTGGAATGGACCATCGATTGATCCGTGCTTCGCCGAGCTCGACAACGTCATGCTGCAACCGCACAGATCCAGCGCGACAGTAGAAACCCGTACGGCAATGGCCAGCCTCGTTCGAGACAATCTACAAGCGCTCTTCAACGGCGAACCGCTGCTCACCGAATACACGCAATACACTCGATACACTCAATACACCCGCTAAGCCGCCCAGCCGCCCCCCTACAAAACAAACCTGAGACATTCACGCTTATGAACCCGTCCAACCCCACCCATACAAACGACACCAACGACACCGCCACACCGCGTCTGCGCAGCCGCCGCTGGTTCGACGATCCCGCCGACCCCGGCATGACCGCGCTCTATCTCGAGCGCTACATGAACTATGGGATCACGCGTGAAGAGCTGCAGTCAGGCAAGCCGATCATCGGCATCGCGCAGACGGGTTCGGATCTCGCCCCCTGCAACCGTCATCACATCGAGCTTGCGAGCCGCGTACGCGACGGCATCCGCGACGCAGGCGGCATTCCGCTCGAATTCCCTGTGCATCCGATCCAGGAAACAGGCAAGCGCCCCACCGCCGCGCTCGATCGCAACCTCGCTTATCTCGGTCTCGTTGAAATCCTGCACGGGTATCCGATCGACGGCGTGGTCCTCACCACCGGCTGCGACAAGACCACGCCCGCGTGCCTGATGGCCGCCGCTACGGTCAACATTCCCGCCATTGTGCTGTCGGGCGGACCGATGCTCGACGGCTGGTATCACGGCAAGCTTGCCGGCTCCGGGACGGTGATCTGGGACGCTCGCAAGCGCTTGTCCGCAGGCGAGATCGACTACCCCGGTTTCATGGACATGGTGGCTTCTTCCGCGCCCTCGGTCGGGCATTGCAACACGATGGGCACGGCGCTCTCCATGAACTCGCTTGCTGAAGCGCTCGGCATGTCGCTGCCCGGTTGCGCGGCGATTCCCGGGCCGCATCGCGAGCGTGGATGGATGGCGTATGCAACTGGTAAGCGTATCGTCGGCATGGTGGCGGAGAATCTGCGCCCGTCGGATGTCATGACCAAGGGCGCATTCGAGAACGCCGTGGTGGCGGCGGCCGCGCTCGGCGCTTCATCGAATTGTCCGATTCACATGATCGCCATCGCGCGTCACATGGGTGTCGATCACACGCTGGAAGACTGGCAGCGGCTCGGTCCCGAGGTGCCCTTATTGGTGGACTGCCAGCCCGCCGGACGCTTCCTCGGCGAAGCGTTTCATAGGGCCGGCGGCGTGCCGGCCGTGATGAAGGAACTGCTGGATGCGGGCAGGCTCAACGGCGCCGTGCGCACGGTGACGGGGCGCACGCTGGCCGAAGATCTCGCCGCTGTGCCCGCGCCCGATCGCGAGGTGATTCGTGCGTACGCGAACCCGTTGAAGGAGTCAGCCGGGTACGTCGTGCTGTCAGGCAACCTCTTCGACAGCGCCGTCATGAAGGTCAGCGTGATCGACGAGGCGTTCCGCAAGCGCTTCCTCGCCGACCCGGATCATCCCGATGTCTTCGAGGGTAAAGTGGTCGTGTTCGAAGGCCCTGAGGATTATCACGCGCGCATTGAAGACCCGGAAACCGGCGTCGATGAACGTTCGATTCTCGTGATCCGTAACTGCGGTCCAGTCGGCTTTCCGGGTGGCGCGGAAGTGGTCAACATGCAGCCGCCGGCAGCTCTGCTCAAGCGCGGTATCGACACACTGCCTACGCTCGGCGACGGCCGTCAGAGCGGTACGTCGGCGAGTCCGTCCATTCTCAATGTTTCGCCGGAAGCGGCCGTTGGCGGCGGCCTTGCGTTGCTGGTTTCGGGCGACAGGATTCGCATCGACCTGAAGACGCGCAAGGTCGACCTGATGATCCCCGAGGCTGAACTTGCCGAACGCCGCGCGGCCTGGAAGCCCCCTGTGCTGAAGAACATGACACCGTGGGAAGAAATCTACCGGAGCATGGTCGGGCAGCAAGGCAGCGGCGCTTGCCTCGAACCGGCGACGCTGTACCTGAACATCGTCGAGACGCGCGGCGAATCGCGCCACAACCACTAAGGCGCACCGACGCCTGGCCATCATCCTTCTGGAAACCTTCTGGAGACAGACAACATGCTTCACGCTTACCTCCCCTCCGACCTTGACGACGCGCTGCTGATCGGCCGCGTCTGGCGGCCCGCGCCCATAGACGGGCCATCGGTGATCGTCGTGCGGCGCGGCGAAGTATTCGATATCACATCAACTGTCGCTACCACCGCCGATCTTTTCGATCGCGACGATGCCGTAGAAATCGCACGCCACGCTTCAGGCGAATCGCTAGGGTCCGTCAACGCGCTGATAAGCGCGTCGCTCGATTCATCCACCCATGCAATGCATTTGCTCGCACCGTGCGACGTGCAAGCGGTCAAGGCGTGCGGCGTGACTTTCGCGGTGAGCCTGCTCGAACGCGTGATCGAAGAACACGCGGGCGGCGATGCCAGCAAGGCGCAGGAAACCCGCTCGATGATCAACGAGTTGATCGGTGCAGATTTATCGAAGATAAAACCCGGCTCTGAAGCAGCGGAAAAACTGAAGGCCGAACTCGAGCGGCGCGGAGCGTGGTCGCAATACATGGAAGTCGGAATTGGTCCGGATGCCGAAGTATTTTCCAAATCGCAACCCATGTCCTCGGTTGGATTCGGTGCGGACGTGGGTTTGTACCCGACTTCAAAGTGGAACAATCCCGAGCCGGAAATCGTGCTGGCCGTGAACAGTGCGGGCACAATCGTGGGTGCGACGCTCGGCAACGACGTGAACCTGCGTGACATTGAAGGCCGCTCCGCTTTGCTGCTCGGCAAGGCTAAGGACAACAACGGTTCATGTTCGATCGGTCCGTTCGTGCGTCTGTTTGACGGCACGTTTACGCTCGACACCGTGCGCGAGGCGAGCGTGTCGCTGCGCATTGAAGGCGCCGACGATGGTTTTGTGCTGGACGGCGTCAGCCACATGCGCGAGATCAGCCGCGATCCGGCCGACCTGGTTGCGCAGACGCATGGCGCGCATCACCAGTATCCGGACGGCTTCATGTTGTTTCTCGGCACGATGTTCTCGCCGATCAAAGACCGCGACACGCCCGGTGGCGGCTTCACGCATCATCTGGGCGACGTGGTGACCATCTCTACGCCATCGCTGGGCGCGATCGTAAACACCGTGCGTTTATCGACGGAAATTACGCCCTGGACGTTCGGGGTACGTGCGCTTTATAGCAACCTGGCGGCGCGCGGTGTGCTTGGAAACACGCGCACTTCCTGACGCTGAATCAACGATTGGATCGATACGGCGCATTCGTCCGGCGGGGCCGGGCGCCGCTCGACCGCGTCCTTGCCCGGAAACGCTGCAAGGACGCATCCGTCATTCTTACTGATTGACGAGATCTTTGAACGCTTTACCGGCCGTGAACTTGACCGTCTTTGCAGCAGCGATCTGGATGGTGTCGCCCGTCTTCGGATTGCGGCCCGTGCGCGCGGCGCGTGCGCCGGTGCTGAAGGTGCCGAAACCGACGAACTGAACGCTGTCGCCGCTGACAACGGCTTGCGTGACAGTAGAGATAAATGCATCGATAGCTTCCGCGGCTGCGGCTTTGCTCGTGCCGGTGGCGGACGCCACGGCGTCAACGAGTTCTTGCTTGTTCATTTCTGTTTTCTCAAAGATGGGTACAACGCACTGCCCATGCGAGTTGCATGGCGGAAGCGTCACCTTACCGGACGCGCACGCTAGAGGCAAATCCGTTTTCTTGCGAATTTGTTGCAGGTTTGGTTCTGGTCCGGTCCTCATGGCCTCTGCGATTTGGCTCGACGGGCCGCACTATAGCGCGATAAATCGCAGCATCATGGAATGCAAATTCGAATTCAATAGTTTGCAACGCACTGAAGCTGTGTAAGCATTCTTGTTGCCTTTAGCGTTGAAACGCGGCTAAAACCGCTTTATGTAGGCGGTTTTTGTGGCCTTCGTTCGCTCCCCTTCCTCCGCCAGTCCTTCGCGCACCACTCCCATGAGCAAGAAAAAGATCCTCCTGAACGCGTTCAACATGAACTGTGTCGGCCATATCAATCATGGCTTGTGGACGCATCCGCGTGACCAATCACAAGATTACCGAAAGCTTTCATACTGGACAAATCTTGCAAAGTTGCTTGAACGCGGGTTGTTCGACGGACTTTTTATTGCGGATATTGTGGGGACGTATGACGTTTATCAGGCGTCGGTTGACCTGACGCTGAAGGAATCCATACAGTTACCCGTCAACGATCCCCTGATGCTGGTTTCCGCCATGGCGGCCGTCACGCAACATCTTGGTTTCGGCGTCACGGTGAACCTGACTTACGAAGCACCTTATCTTCTGGCACGACGTTTCTCCACGCTCGATCATCTTACCGAGGGGCGGATCGGCTGGAACATCGTGACCGGTTATCTCGACAGCGCCGCGCGCGCGATGGGCCTCACCGAGCAGATTGCCCACGACGAACGCTACGACCGCGCCGACGAATACCTCGACGTCACGTACAAGCTCTGGGAAGGCAGTTGGGAAGACGATGCCGTCGTGCGTGACCGCAGCGCACGCGTGTTCGCCGATCCGCAGAAGATACACAAGGTCAACCATCATGGCCGCTACTACGACGTCGAGGGTTATCACTTGTCCGAGCCCTCGCCGCAGCGCACGCCTGTGTTGTTCCAGGCGGGTTCGTCGGGACGGGGGCAGGCATTTGCGATCCGTCATGCCGAGTGCGTATTCGTATCGAGCCAGAGCAAGGAAGGCACGCGCAAACTCGTCGATGCACTACGCAAGCAAGCGGCCGAGGCAGGCCGGGACCCTGCTGGTCTCAAGGTGTTCATGGGTATCACCGTCGTGGTGGGACGCACGACGGCCGAAGCCGAGGAGAAGTTCGCCGAGTACGCGAGCCATGCGAGCGCCGAAGCGGGACTGGCGCACTTTGCGGCGGGCAGTGGTATTGATTATTCGAAGATCGGTCTCGACGACGAACTCGAACCACCGGGCGGTCACAAAAGCCGCGGCATAGAGTCGTCGGTGCAGCGCGTGACGGACGGACAATCCGGCTGGACCGTACGGCGCCTGCTCGATCAGCTGAAACTCGGCGGGCGGTATACGACTATCGTCGGCGACCCGGTGCAAGTGGCTGACGCGCTGGAATCGTGGATGAATGAAGCTGGCGTCGACGGTTTTAATCTGACGCGTACGGTAACGCCCGAAAGTTACGAGGATTTTATCGACCTCGTGATTCCCGAGTTGCAGGCGCGCGGTGTTTACAAGACCGCTTACGCCGACGGAACCCTGCGCGAGAAGTTGTTCAACCGCGGCGCGAAGTTGCCGGCCGAGCATACGGGTGCGTCGTTTCGCCGGGACCACGCGAAGTGAGGGCGGCGGCGTTGCCACGCCAGCACCGGCCCTGTAGCAAACTCGGCAAGATAACCGTCGGGCCGGCTATAGGTGGTGTCCAAGCTTCGAGCCAATCCTTAGGTATCCAATACAAACTACCGGGCTTCGCTCAGCCCGACTTCTACTGAGAAGACAGTGCCGCCAGGCTCGCAACCGATCAAGTTCCGCCTCGGTTTCATCACACTAATCCTCAGAAGCTTAGCGAATTTCGTGCTTTACACAGCGTTCACCCGGAGTATTGACTGAGGTATCCTCGACGCTCCAGCATCATGAGCACTCTCTTGAACACTCCCGGACATATCCCGTTGAATATCGTCGTGATCGGTGGCGGCTTCACCGGCGTCGCCTTCGTCATTCATGCCATTCGTGCCTGCCCGGTTGACGTCGACCTCGACTTCACCATTGTGGAACCGTCGACGGAACTCGGCCGGGGTATCGCCTATGGAACGTCGGACCCGCTGCATCGGATCAATGTACCGAGCGACCGGATGAGCCTGTTCGCCGGCGACTCCACGCACGCCACGCGCTGGCTCAAGGCACACGACCTGATCGATGCCGGCAGCAGCGACGGCCAGGGCAGCTACTACGTATCGCGTGCTCGATACGGAGAATACGTCGCCGCGACCTTGAACGACGTCGTGGCCGAGGCCGCCTCGCGTGTGCGCGTGAAGCATCGGCGAGCGACCGCGACTGGGGTGCGCAAAATCGATTCAGGTTATACCGTCACGCTCGACGACGGTTCGCATCTGGATGCACATCGCGTTGCGCTGTGTTTTGGCCATACGCCTTCGAAACCACCGGGCGTCATCGACGAACAAGCGCTTCACGATCCCCGGCTGATCACGCAGCCGTGGGCAACGGACGCGTTGCGCGCGATCCCGCGGGGCGCGTCCGTGCTGCTGGTGGGCACCGGCCTGACGATGGCGGACGTGGCCGTCACGTTGATCGAGCGCAAGCACACCGGACGCATCACGGCAATTTCGCGACGTGGTTTGCGCGCCCAGCCGCACGGACTTTTCTCCGATGCAGCCGATTTCCTCGGCAATGCAGCCCCACCCACCAGCGCCCGTGAACTCGTGCGCAAGCTCAGACAAAGGATCGCGCGCGACGGGGCCCGCATCGGCTGGCAACCCGCCGCCGACGCCCTGCGTTTCGATCTTCCCCGGATCTGGAACGCGTTGCCTTCACGCGAACAAGCTCGAGTGGTGAAAAGGCTGTTGGCGTTCTGGGATGTGCATCGCTTTCGCATCGCGCCGCAAATTCATGCTGCTATAGAGCGGGCCATCGAGAGCGGTCAGATGAGCGTGACCACGGCGGGTATCGTGGGGATCAGACGCGTGGCGGAGCACTTGCGCGCCAGCCTGCGACTTCCGGGCGGCACGCATGAAGAGCATGATTTCGATGCGGTGGTTTTCTGCACGGGACCGGCACGCGATATCGACCGGAATCCGCTTGTGAAATCGCTGTTGGAGGGTGGGCTCGCGCGGCTGGATGCGGTGCGGATCGGACTCGATACCGATCTTCGGAGTCAACTCCGGAATGTGGACGGCGAGGTGTCGCCCGGCCTGCTGGCCTTTGGCCCGATGACGCGTGGAAGCTTCGGTGAAATGACCGGCGCACCCGACATCGCACGGCATCTTGAACGGGTGCTCAAGGATGGCAGCCTGCTCGCGTATACATCGCGTTGAGGCGTGCGCGTAGCTTCATACGTCAACCCAAGGCCGATGAAGAGAACCAGACGTGCTGGTAAGCAGCAACCGCGGTCTTGTCCGGTACACGCTCTGACGTAAGCCATGCCGACCTGACGGACCGTGCCGCGTGGGCGTCTGGCGGCTTCACGAACAAATCCGCAGTCGATGCCCCGCCGACGCAGGCAATGAACCACGCGTTCATCAGCGGTTCCACGTCAAAACCCGCGTCCGTTCGTGTGATCAGCAGGGTTAGTCCGACTTCATCGGACGGGCGCCAGGGGAAGATCAAGCGGCCTTTCGGACGCAGCGCCTGAAGCCACGAACGCGGCGGCGCCAGGACGCCTGCGTTCACATAAATCAGATCGGACGCCGGCAAAGGCAGCTTGGTCGCGTCGCCTTGCGTCACCGTTACGCCCTCGAACGCCCGCAAGTTCTTGCGCGCGGCCTCAGCCAGGCCCGGTTCGATTTCGAACGCCTCTACGCGGCCGCCGGGCAGCGCGAGCACGGAAAGAATGGCAGTGTAATAACCGGAACCAGCGCCAATATGGCACACCACGTCGCCCCGTTGCGGCGCGACCGAACCGAGCCAGGCGGCGTGAAGGAACGGCTCGCCGTTGTTGATTCCCTTGGCTGCATCGAGCGCAACCAGGGCGTTCTGGTACAGATAAACAGGGTCCGCGCTGGGGGTGTCGAAGTACTCGTTGTCCACCATGATCTTCCACGGGCCGGGTGGCAGGAATGCCTCACGGGGCACGAGTTCGAAAACGCGCTCAAGCCTCGGATCGCTGGTCTTGCTCGCGGCCGCCATGAGCCTGGCGTAGGACCTCCTGGCTTCCGCGATATTCCCCTTTTGCTTACGAATCACAACAACCCCTTACCCTCGGATGATTGGGAAGCAGGTTTCGCGGCCCTTCGGCGTTGCCGGCTTCACTGACACCACCTATCGTGGCAATGCCTTCGGCTGGCGTCAAGATGCTTGATGACGCGGTGCATGGATCCGCTACCCTGCGGTTAAGGCCGAGCTTCCGAAACTAGCCAGGATCAGGCGCGTTTTCGTCAAAGTCAGTGCTCAATTGAACATCCGTGCAAAAAACGGTCATCATCCAGCGACTGAACTCGAGCGCCGCATCCCTCGAATGGACTTTCTATAGTACGTATAGTTATTTTGATATCCTAAATGTCTGCTGGATTTTCCGTCGAACACCGGGCCGATCCGGCAACACATCGTTTCCAAACCGTGTTCTGACTTCGCGATCCGCTCTCCCCACCCCTACGCCCATTTCAAGCCCTCGGACCTATGCACCTAGTCGAAACAACGGCCTTGTTCCATCATGACGCGCCACGCCAGACTCGCGGCAAATATGTCACGCCCCTGTGCGTCTGGCCGACAGCCGTTGGAGATGCACCAATCGGGGAAAACATCCGGGTCGATATACGCCTGAACCACGAGGATACCCTGGCTAACCAAGCGTTCGCGCAAACGTTCAACCTGCTCCTTCCACTCCTGGTATGAACGCGGCAACGTATCGCCGTCGATCAGCATAGCGCGGCTCCTGTCGTAGTCTTCCCGCATATACCACGCAACGCCGAACACGCCGACCTGCGAATCCATGGTTTCCTTTTTAGAGAACTAGCGGGTGTGCAAGACCTTAGCTGCGGCCGCTATTGGACTATGTACAGACATCCGCAGGCAACGCCGCAAAACCCCGGCAGCGAGTAACCCGTCGCGAACCACCAGCCCGAAACGTGGAACGCGCCAGCCATGTCGATATCGGTATCGATATCGCACGTTTATCGAACCAGGGTTATCGCGTAGTACAGACTTCGACCGAACCTCATGTGCATCCTTGTCCGCAAGCTCTGGACGAACGAATCTCGAAGCAATTCAACGCCGCGGCCTGCTCGCGCAGGCAGAAGACCCACCGCCTGAACGAAGTCGTCCACGGCGTCCGTATTCGCGTCCGTATTCGCGTCCTCTTCGAGCACGACGATTCGATGTTCACGCGCCATCTCGACTGCCTCCGGTCCCCCAGCGTTCTCGCCGAAGCACAGCGAGTTCGAAATGCCTCGCTCGCCTCCTGGAACGAGCAACAGGTCGGCTGCGTAGATACCACCCCTCTCATCAGGACACGTCCCGGCAAACCGGGTCCGACCGGGAAACATCGACGACAAATCTGCGAGCCATGGCGCTACCGCCTTGTCTCGCCTGCCGGCGATCAACAAGCGCGAGTTTGGGGTTTGCATCAGGGCAAGAATGAGCGCGGTTTGCCGGGCAACCCGAGCGGTGTCGGTCATCGAAGTTTCGTCGCTGACGACAGCCAGCGCGAAGTCGCCCTCCGACACGTTCATTGCCCGCCGGGCACGCTGCCTTGCCGCCATCGAGACGTTACCGAGTCGTGGATCGGCTAAGACTTTCATCGGCGTCTGACCGGCGGTCCTGACTTCGCCGCGCGCATCGAAGGTAAGCAATGTCGCACGGGAAGCCAGCGAACGCCGGTCGCTCCATTCACTATCGACCGGACACCCAGCCGGGTTTTCACCGCGTGTGTCCAACGCAAAGACAGATCCAGCGCCGAATCTACGTCTAAGCGTGAATGCACATTCGGTGAATGCATCCGCATAGGTCTCGACGCCGACGAACACATAAAAATTTCCTGGAGCGGCCGCGGAGATGTCCGTTCCGACGCGCTGCATCATTGAGAGGAGATGAGACGACGTAACAGCAACGGCAGTCGGCGTCCCGCCACTCGGTTCCGCTTCAATAAAGTCGACGCCCACGAAGATCTCAGCCCCCAAGCGGCGCCATAGCGGCATGGAACTATTCAGCGGCGCAACTATCTTGATGGGAATGTTCGAAATGGAACGAATGCCATTGATCGAGTCGAAGATAATATTTACCGACGCGAAATGGGTTCCTGGTATTAGAAAGACAATTGAGGAATGCAATTCCAACCATCTAAGTAGGAAGACGTGTTTAGTCCGCTGAACGCCTCTTCAAGCCTTTGTAGACCGCGCTCCACGGCACTTTTTTATGGCAAATTCATAGCATATTTAGTACCAATTTTATATAAATTTTTCTCAATTATAGATAGGTCTTCTTAACCATTTCGGACAATACGTATCCCTTTTGAGACAGCTGATAAAGCAACATTTCATTGTTGGCTAGAATGATTTTAGGACACACAAACGAGAAAAAGATGAACTTAGAGGGCGCAAGATCCTGGTCGAACGCGAGACAGGTAGTCTCGATCGAGCAAGGAACCCGACGGCATGGACACGCGACCAAAAAGCGGATCGCGATCCTGGTCTACGAGAACTGCTCTTTCGTCGAGATCGGTTTGATTGTCGAGTCCTTTGACCTAGCGAACTCGGTCGCGTTAACGCCGTCGGGTCAGATGCCTCATTATTCGGTATCCTTATTGTCAAGCAAGGGCGGCCGGATTCAATGTTCAAACTCCATCAGCATGGAGACCAGTCCGGTGGAGGGCGCCTCGTCGTCCGGATACGACGCACTGTTCATTGCGGGGGGAGAAGGCGCGTCGATTGCTGCTGGCGATATCCGGACAAGAGAATGGCTCAGGCGCGTGTTCCAGACGGTCCGCGTCGTGCAGGCGGCGGGGAACGGTACGCTCCTGCTCAAAGGTGCGAACCTGCCCAATGCTCGCGGCATGATCATTCCTATACGGCCGGCAGGCCAGCTGCCCAGTCCAGCGCTGGGCAACGACCTGGTGATCGACGTCAATGCAGGTTCACCGGTTATCACTGCTCTGTCGCTCATTAAATCTGATTTCGACTATGAAACAGCCGAAGGCATCGCAGAGCGCCTGATGCCCTTTTCCGGCCGCTGGCTCGAGCCGCTCCTCGGGGACCTGCCCAACGCCAACGTCGCGTCGACCATTAAGGAGGCGACGCGCTGGATAGAAGAGCATTGCGCCCGACCCATCACGGTAGACGACATTGCCCAAAGCGTGTCGATGGGCGAACGTACATTTCTTCGGCATTTCAAGGCCGAAACTGGCATGCCGCCGTCCGAGTATTTGTTGCGCACCCGCCTCGACATTGCTTGCAGGTTGTTGATAACAACAACCTTGCCTATCGACAAAGTCGCGCGCCGCTGTGGAATGCGCAGCGGCACTCGGCTTGCGAAGATATTCAAGCGCCGCCTGGGAATTTCCGCGAGCGACTACCGCAATTGCGCACGCAAGGATTTCGGTAGTGGCTGAGCTCGCATGGAAAGGCCACGCGCTCACTCTCTGAGCACAGGGACAATGCCAGCGTGATTGACCACGCACGACGACGTCCTCTTATACCGCTCCGGAAGTGTGAACGAGAGTTCCGTTCCTTCCAATGAAAATTGAATACGCAACATGAACCGGCTTGCCGAGCTGCCAAAGGCATCCCGTTCATGACCAGCACCACCTTCGTCATTTGCCATACCTCCAACAGCCGGCAGTGCCCGATGACCATTTCGTCCTACACCTTTGGCACAAGAAGATGCCTTCCGGGTGCCAATGACAGCACAGGCCGCTGAAAAATCCAATGTCCGATTGCCGCAGCATTTAGGCAATATGACGATGGCACGGGAGGTTAAGGTATATGTCGAAGCCCAATTCGACCACGCACCCTCGACACCCTGCAGACGAGGGGCAAAACTCATTCAAGGCAATGCTAAAAGTTACGAAAGCGGTTTTTCCCGTTGCGGGTCTCGGTACCCGATTCCTCCCCGCAACCAAGGCCAGCCCGAAGGAAATGCTGCCGGTTGTCGACAAACCGCTGATCCAGTACGCGGTCGAAGAGGCCATGGCGGCCGGCATCACGGAAATGATCTTCGTGACGGGCCGCAGCAAGCGCGCGATCGAGGATCACTTCGACAAGTCGTATGAGATCGAAGCCGAACTGGAAGCGCGCGGCAAGCAAAAGCTGCTCGATCTCGTGCGCAGCATCAAACCAAGCCACGTGGATTGTTTCTACGTGCGTCAGGCCGAAGCGCTTGGTCTGGGCCACGCCGTGCTGTGCGCGGAAAAGCTGGTGGGCGACAACCCGTTTGCCGTGATTCTCGCGGACGACTTGTTGTACGGCACGCCACCGGTGATGACGCAGATGATCGAAGTGTTCGATCACTATCACAGCTCCGTGATCGGCGTGGAGGAGATCCCCGCTCAGGATTCCAAGTCGTATGGTGTGATCGACGGGAAGGAATGGGAAGACAATATCTTCAAGCTGTCGGGCATTGTGGAAAAGCCGGAACCTGAAGTTGCGCCTTCGAATCTGGGCGTGGTCGGGCGATATGTGCTGAAACCGCGCATCTTCGATCACATCCGTGCATTGAAGCCGGGCGCCGGCGGCGAGCTGCAACTGACGGACGCAATCCAGTCATTGCTCGCTGACGAACAAGTGCTCGCGTACAAGTATCACGGCACCCGTTTCGATTGTGGCAGCAAGCTGGGTTACCTAAAGGCGACGGTGGAATTCGCGCTGCGCCATCCGGAAGTGGCTAAGGATTTCAACGCCTATTTATCGGCGTTCATGTCGGCTTTGCATGTTTGATTAGTTGGCGGCTTCCACGCAGAAAATGCCGTGTCAGGCGGGTCAACAAATATGAATATGCTGCTGCCACGCCGCGACCCAACAGCCTCAATGCCCGCGTCTCATCGTTCTCATCAGTTCGGCGAGGAACGTGGACGCTTCGATTTCCTCTTTCTGCGCCCGCCACAGTAGCGCGCCCGCAGATGCAATGGCTTCCCAGTCGCTATCGCCGACAATACCGTGCGTGCGAGCAAGAACGCTCGCCAATGAAACAACCGTTTCCGACGGACGTTGGCCGTAGGCCGGGTTTTCGGCCATCTTCTTGAACAGCGTCAATATCAGCAAACTATCCATCTCGTTGCTCCAGGTCAGTTGCAGATTGGACACCGGATACTTGCGACCACGACGCAGCTCAGATCGGTTCGCTTCCGGGGCTACTTATCTTCGGTGTACTTCGCTTTTTCTCAGAATGCGTGCGCAAGGAAGCGTTCGGGGCAAGGATTTTCGTGCCTTCTCGGACCAGCGCCTCACCAAGCACCAGGCGTGGATTTACAAGCAGTGCACCAGGAGAATGCGTTTGGCGAGGGGTAGCATTTGGAGGTCGACAATGCTCCGCATCATCGCGCCCATCTACGTTCCGATGACCGCCGCCTGGCGCGAAGACTTTTAGATTTCTATTCCGACTCGAGCTGTCCGCGATGAGCTGCGCGGTACTCACTCGGCGTGAGCGACATGCGACGCCGGAAGATACGCGAAAGCCGTTCTCCACTCCCCAAGCCGCAGCGACGCGCGATTTTATCGACCGGTAGCGTCGTCTTTTTGAGGAGGTGACAAGTGATCTCGAAGCGCGCATTCAACAAATACTCTGATGGCGTCACCCCTGTTTCGACCTTGAAACGGCGGAGAAAATTGCGCTCGCTCATCCCCGCGACCTCCGCGGCCTGCGCAATCGAAATAGAACGCTTGCAGTTCTCGCGAAGCCATTGCCCGGCTTTCTGCACTCGGTGCGTCGCATCGATCTCGTCAGATGCGTCCGTTTCCAAGTGGGGGAAATCCAGGTTCGATGACGTCACGTGGCGGGTAATCCGTCGCGCAATTTCAATGCTCAGATTTTCCGGAATCAGCGACAGCGCTGCAGCGAGCGGACTGCTTACGTCGCGACGCGCAAACCGGTTACCCTCTTGCGCCTCGATGGAGTGGCGTTGATATTGGGTGCCGGAACTGCTTACGCCAAACGAAGAGTGACGGCGGTATCCGGTGGCCTCGACCAATCTGGATGCGTGATGGTTCCATTCCACGATGCTTGCATTCGACAGCAACTTGCGAAGCGGTCCCATCATTGAAGAATCGGTTAGTGCAATGTCGCGCTCGGTTCCCAGCATGATGAAGACACCATCGAAGCGGAGACCTAAATGCTCATCGATGGCATCGGTGCGTATGCCTACCGATGAAGAATCCTTTACATAACCGCCTCGGGCGGAAAGCAAAACAACTGACGACCCGATCCCTACCGGACGCTCGGCTTGCTTCGCCAGGTTGGCTTGCTGACATACCTCGGCTACGAGACCGACGTCTAGAAGAGAGAAACCGTCGGACAAGACAATGGCTATCTGGCCGTTCCGGCCGGGTGAGTCGTTCAGTCTGATTTGAGCCACCGTACCCCGGAAAAGGGATGGCTCCGTTTGAGTGTGCATGACTGCTCTCAATGGCGGTTGATAGGTTTTCTTATTTGTTGCAGCGCATGATACATTTCTGAAAAAGCAATAATTACGCGTGGCGCAAATGGGCAATGTTTTGTCGGAGTCAGTTTTGCTTATAGTTAAGTGAATTTCATATGAAATATCATATATTTTCTTTTATTTTCAATGTGTTATGACACTTTTTTATGTCATCTCAATTAATTTATCATATGAATATTAGGCATCATTATTACAATAATTACATTCATAGATGACTCTTAGGCGCATATGCTTGGCGGAATTAACCGGTAGATTCGCCGCGTGTTCACGCCATATGGCTTGCGCTTAGTCGACATGGTTCGAGGCGGGGTGGGAATATGTTGGATATGAGGTTGAGGGTGTGATCAATGCGTTGGCCTACGCATGATGGCTTCGCGGGAAAGGAATTTAAGTCAGGTTGTTGGGTCGGCCAGAGCAGCGTAAGCCACAATGAGCTTTGATATGGACACCTTGCCATTTACACATCCTTGATGCGCAATTGCCATTCGATCTTCCGGATACATTTGGTCAAGTATTTACAGCGTCACTGGGACTGGAACGGACTCTTGCCAGGAGAGCTAGTGTGGCCAACGTGCGGTCGTCGGTGTATTAGACATGCAGCCGTATGATGTGACGAATGCGCACAGACCGCAGCAAAAATTCCTTTCTTGCTATTGACAAAGCCCTGCGCAAATCCGTATGCGACAACAACATGCGCGTAGGACATGTTTCGTCCAGCCTAAAATGTGGGATGTTAGAACGAATGGATTTGTGGTTGCCCCCTAGTAAAAAAAGTAGATCGTGACCGCATCTGTTACCGAAAAAGCGAACAACGAGATAACGACGAATCGCGCCCTCCAACTGGCGTGTTGAACGATGAGTCCCGCACCGGATTTGTTTTACGGTCAGCGTGGCAAACCAAGGCTCTACCTGATTAAGCCAAGAAGCGGATGTTGGAGTGAAATGGATATGAAAACGCGGATGATGGGCGAACCAGGCACGCGCGGTCGGCGTCTTGTGAGTCCCGTAGTTGTCCATCACCAGATGCACGTCCTACGGCGCTCAGCTATGCCGGCTGCCAATATCCGGTCCGGTGCTTGAATCTGGCTCCGCTCGTCCACAGACCACATCATGGCCTTGGTCGGCGGATCGAGATACAAACCGACGATGTCACGCGTCTTGGCAACGAACTGCGTATCGGTCGACAGCTTGAAGGTTTCCTGACGATGCGGCTGCAGGTCAAACGCTCGCCAGATGCGACTCACCGCCGTCTGCGACAAGCCGCTTTCACGCGCCACGATGCGCGTGCTCCAATGCTTCTCTTTGGTCGGCCGCTCTTCCAGAGTTTTGGCATTAAGTGCATAGACCTGAGCATCATCAATGATGCGTGGCGCGCCTGGCCGGGGCGCGTCGAGCAATCCATCAAGTCGCTGCTTGAGAAAACGCGGCCGCCATTTCGTTATAGTCTGTGGCATGACGCCAAGCGTGTCGGTACGACATTGTTGTGATGCTGCTGGCGCATCCCAGAACGTTGCGCGAACGCAGGGCGAGCGCCTGAGCTGTCTTGCGCCGACGCGGTTAAGCCTACAACTGCTCGCGTTCGGCTTCACTTAGCACCAACTCCGCGTTCGGCCAAGCTCTCATCGCGCCTCCGTCGTATCACACCAACTACATGACGAGCACAACGCAGCGGACAAATACATTCCGCGAACTTCTAACTTAGGACGCCAGCGCTTAACAGAACGGGACACTTCAGCGTGTCATCGACCTGGAACATGGCAACTCGCTCAGTAACGGCACGATCGACGACAATCCGTCCAGCCGTGCTTCGCTCGCGCCGAACCCAACACCGTTGGGCAGACCCCGGAGATGTCCGTTCGATTTTGTGGATACGATCCCACGTACTAGCACTTTGATTGCCAGACACTGATCACGGACAACTTACCAGGCGTTAGCCAGCGGGGGCGATCCGGTTCCAACGTTTCCTGCCGCACAGACCGCTTGCACCGCTCCCCTTCAGACTTGTCTCAACTAGTCGGAGGCAATTATGCAATGGCGACATGCAGTTTTTTCAGTCATTTGGGTTCCCGTTTCTGTTTTGGCATTTATTGTTTCGGTATCCATCATAGAGGTTTCGCTTGCTAGGCAGCGAAAACGTTTTTAAATATTATTCTCTCACGAAGCCATACCGATATATTGAGCGGACCACTATCAGTGGCAACGCCTAGCGAAAAAAATCTCAGTTCGTCACACATGGTTTCGGACCATCCCGACTGGATCAGAAGTTGCATATTTCAAGCATTGATATACCTCTATCTTCCAATTCCAGCAATGCCGATTTAGCCTTTAAACAACCATCGGCAAAGGCTTTGGGTATTGTTCCAGGGTCGACCCAATACCGGCAACGGCTTGAGTGCCTAGCCGCGTACGATCGAATGACCGTGCAAATCCCAGGCCCAGCTTCCTTCATCAAAGTAACGCTGACTTAGCAGATAGATGCACAACAACGTATGCAAACAAGGGTTACGTGAGCCCACCCCACCTAGATTTAGCCTCCATTAAATCAATTACATCATTTGTCTCATTGCATGCGGCTTACGCCGTCTTCTTTCGACAAAACTAAGGATCGACTACCATTGTCGAGCAGATTAATTAGTCGGCCCTGAACAATTGATTTTGCTCGCTGCGAGTTGAGTCACGATAGGGACTTGCAAGCGAGTGTGTTCAACAACAAGGCCAGCATAAGGGCGTAAAAAAACCGCAGCTTCCTGAGGATCATGCGCAGGTTGTGGCCGGCACCGCACAGTACCGCGTGCATCGCATCGCCCAACGCGCCTTTGAGCCAATTACGATCGAGTTTGCCATCCGCTTTCATGTGACCGATGGCCGGCTCGATCGCGCTACGCCGCCGGATCATCGCCCGTAGCCCACGCGTGATGCCACGCCTCAAACCAGGGTGGTAAATCTTTACGCCGTCGAGCGCGACGCCCTTGTAACCCCGATCCACAATCGCCACTTCCGGACTGACATCGCTAAGGATTGCCGCCTGCTCCAAAGCCTCAGCCAGCGTGTGCCCATCGTACGGATTGCCGGGCATTGAGCGCGCGCCGACTACCAGCCCTTCCTTGTGAGTCGTTGTGATCGATACCTTCACGCCAAATTCATATGGTATGCGAACCTTTCCTTTGGCCAGGCACTCGACTTCCGGTGCGTGCAGCGCGTACAGCTTGTTCTTGTCCTTGGGCTTCTGCGACAGAATCCGCTTCGTACGGGCAATCAGTTCCAGCAGCGCAGTGCGAACCGAGTCCGACGCTCGGTCGACTTGCCGTTCGACATCGCGCATCACCCGGCCCACACGCGAGCGCAGCGTACGCAACGTCTTTCTCATGCGCTTGTACTGCTTGGCGTGCGCGTAGCAGCCAATTTGCAGTGCCAGGCGTGGCGCCTCGCGGTTGTAGTTCTGTCTGAGCTTGAGTCCGTGGCGCGCGGCGGCTTTGACCAGATGTTCACGGCACCGCTCGAGCAAGCGTGAATCGGTTGGATGGGCAATTGCCTTGGGCATCACCGTCGTGTCGACGATCACGCGCTTCACGCTCGACGCTTTGATCACGCCTGCACGTTTGGCCGCTTCGATCGTCGCCGCCAACAGTTCTTCAACACCTGCTTCACCAAGGCGCTTGCGCCAGCGTGTCAGGCTCGAAGGATCGATCGGCGGCTCGGTTTGCAGGAACGTCTCGCCAGTGAAGACTTGCCAATAGGGGTTCTCGACCCATTGCCACACGACGTCCTCATCAGACAGGTCAAATGCATGTTGCAGATAGAGCAGGCCCGCGATCAAGCGCGGTGATGTCGCGGGTCGTCCGGCACTGGACACGAAGCTCTCACTCATCGCTGTGCCTAGTCGCTCCCAATCGATCAAGCCGGCCAAGCGCACCAAGGGATGCTTCAAATTGATCTGCTCAAGCAGCGGTTGGCGGAAGAAATCTCGCTCTGTCACACGTGCTTTCGGACCCATTCGGACCTCGCCAGAATTTGCAGGGTTTCGTGCATTAATATGCCCGTCTCCTGCAATTCCAGCAATCCGGTTTCGCCCTTAAACGCCCGTCAGTAAAGGCTTTGGCGATTGTTCAAGGCCGACTAATTACGATTTAAATTTATTGGAAATAATAATAGCTCCCTTTCAAATATAATTTCATCCAATACATTCATGATCTCATCTTTGGAACTCGAGAATTTACGGGCAAAAAGCACCTCTTTCTTTCCGTTCGGACAGTTATTTTGCCGAGAGTCATAAATCACTGACTGACGAAAATCGGGTAAATAACTGGCATCAATATTTTCGGGACTCCGCCTGCCTGGCAGCCAATGCGTAAACGTTAAACTATGGCTAACCTTCTCCCTAAATGACGAATTCCATAATATGGTTTGAAATAAAAATTCATCCGGACAGTCAACATTTTTACAAAATTTATAAAAATTAACGTTTTTATCCAAAAAATCTATTATGTAAACAACGGCATGTCGACTTAGTCCCCACCATTGTGACCCGACCATTGGCTCCGCGTCGCCTAATGAAATTTTGTAATCTCTAGAAACCGACAACCTGTTTATCAAATTCTGAATCCCCCACTTTATGGATATAAGTGGTTTATCCTTTTTTATCCAATATCTAGTCAATCGTTCAACTGATTTTCCGTACTCTACGTTAGGAAACTTAAAAATCTCGATGAACTCGCTTCCCCGCCGATCGCTAAAAAATTTCTCAATATACCTGACCGATTGCAACGGATAGCAAGCGCCGCTCAGCAATACAAAATAATCATGTTGCACCCCATCTGCGATCGCCATTTTTATCAAATCTAATGTGGCATCTACCAGGGAAATGTGCCCCCATACACAATCTCGCCGGTCCCGGCAGAACTTCAATCGCGAATGGTTAAGGATGCTAGTGAACAAATTCGAATTCGCTTTCTTATCTATATGTACATAAAAATGTGCGTTTTCGGACGATAAACTTCGAATTAGCCGTCGCAACTGCACTGGATCACTATGTGCCAATATTAGATATGCGATTCGCAAAATGGAACCCCTCTGATCAGGCTAACGAAATCATCTTCAATGATCAACAGCTATGTTCGGACAGCTGCTACGGCGCCGCGGCTGATGCTAAAAAGCCGCGGCAACGAGTACTTAAGTCGAAACCAAATTAATCGCCCCGTTCGATAAACGCAGTTTTAAATCCATCTAAAGTGCCCCGGTATTAAAAAATTATGACCATTAAAAATATTTAAATACGAAACCTGTGCAGCTCCACCACATCCTGTGCCAGATACAATCCGAATTTGATGTGCCGTTACTATCAAGTACTTACCGTGGCAAGTTTGTGGTTTCGTAGCAACTCATATAAAGAATAAGAACTTATCTACACGCGTCATAGATACATACTTAGTTTAATAATTCAAGAGGGCTTTCCCGCCGAATAATTATAATCAACGTACCGATATGAGCCGTATTTCGAGCCATACTTGTATCGATCAGCTGTTATGCTCATTCCGTTAAAAACTACACCGCTAATTTCGGCACCGACATGTTGCAAACGCTTAATGGATTCAGTAATTTCACCCACCTTTGTAACTCCCGAGTAAGTAACCAAGAATATCGTTCCGGCGAAAGGGGCAACTATTCCTGTATCGGAGACCGCCAACACAGGGGCAGTATCGATTAGGACAATATCGTACTGGTCTGAGAATTTTCTAATCAGACTTTCTAAACTAGGTCCAATCAGCAGTTCAGCTGGATTAGGCGGAAGGTATCCAGTCGAAATAAAATCAAGATTTTCCATAACGCCGCTGTGCAGTACATCATTCACGTTCATCGTTTGCGCAATTAGGTCGGAAATTCCTCCCAAACGCTCGATCGAGAAATATCGATGCAGGGTGCCTTTTCTTAAATCTAAATCTATCAACAAGACCCGTTTTCCTGATTTTGCTAGAATTGCAGCAAAATTAGCCGACACGAAAGATTTACCCACTTTGGGTGCGGTCCCTGTTATAAGGACAACATTATTCTTAGTATTCAACATCGCGAACTGGAGCGTCGTCCGCAAACTACGCAAACTTTCAATCGCTGGCTCATTTGAAGCAACCAGCGCCAGCAGAGCGGTTCCATTGCCGTTGTTTTGTACACCTTTATTGATATCATGTTGTACTTGACTGAAAGGGACAGTCGCATAGACGCTCAACTCTGCGCGCCGCTCTATCTCATTGGGGTCGGTCACCCCACGAAAAAGGATATTTCTCAGAAGCGCAATGGCTATCCCAATCGCTAGTCCAACGCCTAACCCTGCCACCAAGATAAGGAGCCGTTTCGGCTTTATTGGTCTATCGGGCACGGATGCGATGTCGACCAAACGAACACTTCCCACTTTGCCGGCCTTGACAAGCTCTAGTTGATAATAATTACCGAGCAATGAAGTATATAGATCGGTGTTAACTTGCACGTCAAGCAAAAGGCGCACGGTGTCTTGCTGAGAGTTAGGTAGCCGCTTGATCTTACTTTCTATCGTGCCATGATACTCATCCAAAGTGGCGATTTGTTCACTTAGTGAGCGTATTGCAGGATGCGATGGTCCAAACCGAAGACGCAATTCCTCCCGTTTTTGTTTGAGCTCCAATAGGCGCGTTTGGGCATCGACCGCTTGACTTAGATCGAGTTTGGCCTCTTCCGTCAAATCAATCACACCCTGCGCATTCCGCATGCTTGTATATCGGCTTTGCGCCGCTTCGACCTTTGATTTTATTTGTGGAAGCTGCTCGCTGAGAAAAACTAAAGATTGAGCTGCTTCGGCCGATTTTCTTTCGATGTTCTGATGTATATATTGACGCCCAATTTCGTTGAGTTGTTGACTAACATCGTCCGGCGTGCTCGCCTGGAGCACGGCAATGAGCACTCCAGATTCCTTGATTTTTTCTTGGATGTCCAGAGAATGCTGGATTTTCGTTACCGTTTCGTCACGGGAGCGTCGCGTCACCTCAAATACCGCGCCAACACCTCCTACTATGCTCCGAATTTTTAGCTTTATATTTCCGAAAGCCGTTGCAATCGACTGTTCGTTGTCAACAGTCACCTTTAACGGGTGATCGAGGGCTTTTCCTGAGAGTTCGTATTGACCGGCGCCGAGGACGGTTAACTGGAACCGCTTACCCTCAAGCTGTGGGGGGACGTCGAAGATAGAAACATCAATTGATTCATTGCCCCAACCGAAGCCGCCAAAACCCAACAAACCCGGGGAGAATGTTGCCCAATCATGCCTAGCGATCCACCCCCCCACAATTGGAAAGCGCCTCGGCGTTGCCTCTATAAATAAATGAAGCTGATCGACCGTGCGTCCAACGACCAATCGAGATCCCAAAATTTGACTCTCCGCCGAAGCTGTCGATTTAACATCGAACAAAGAAGAAATGTCGCCAATTAGGCTTTTTGCCGCAGACGAATCGGGTGTTTCCTCCACCTGGACCATGATATCCGACTCGTAAACGGGTGTAGCGAGAAGTGCGTACATAGCAGCACCGACGAAAAATATCGCCGTTATCACTAAAATCAAACCCCTATTTTCGATGAAAATATCTAAAATAGCAAAAAAATCAAGATCTTCTTCCTGCTCAAGATTGGCAATTGCCATCGAATTATTTTTACTCATTGAATAGAACCAAGGAAACGTTCAACTAGATTTAACGGGCATCTATTCCAAAATCAACTTATCTTATCTATTTTTTGGATCCAATTTCCGACGCCCCGCTCGATGAGAGTCAAGCTATATTCAAAATCCTCGATATTTCTTTTGTATGGATCGGGGACATCGAATTCACCGAATTCTCCGAGCCGAAACACTCTGCCCCGAGTAAACGGATAGCGTGCTTCAATCATATATTTTTGCTTTACATCCATCGCTAATATGATTTCCGCCATTTGGCAGTGCAACCCGTTTAGCCGGGTTGCACGATGATCACCAATACTTAATCCTTTGGCAGACAAAAGGTTCTGGGCATGCTCGGCAGCTGGAAGGCCGATAAGCGCCTCCAGTCCAGCTGAAAAAACGTGGCAGTCGCTGACCCGCGTCCGAAACAACGCTACCGCCATCGGACTACGACAGATATTTCCGATACATACGATTAGAATCGATCGAATCATTTTAATTATTCTGCTCTGTGCGCTGCAGATAATATGCCGTCGTAGAGGTTCCTAAGAGTTGCGAAATCACGCGATTCCATCGAACTACGCCGGGAGCATCGACATAGACAAGATCGTTCGCTCTAAGCTCGAAATTACTTGCTAGGCCGATCGCACCTGCCGAGTTGCTCGCGAGATGAAACACCTCTGGCATATCGCCTGGCTTGGATGGACGGATCACATAAATTCGATCCGGGTCACCGGTTGTTTGACTAACACCGCCGGCATCGGCCAAAGCGTCCGATAGACTCAGGCGACCATTGCTACGGAATGACACCGCAGTTTGCTTACCTACTTCCCCCATTACAAAAGCCCGATGTTCTGCAAGCAGGGGAACCCGCACCATATCGTTATCGTCAATTGGTATTGACGTCGGGCTGCCACCGCGCTCCAGCAGATCCGGTAGATTGATTAAGTAATTGTGATTCTTCCGCGTTAGCTGGATACGGCTTGCGTCACCGGTCGATGGAATACCGTTCGCCTCGCTCAAGAGTTCGGCTAGAGTCGGAGGAACATCGGTAATTTGCTTAACACCAGGCGATCGAACCTCGCCGTCGATATATGCTTTTTTACTCCGGTATCCAATTACTCGAACCGTAACCTGAGGATCGCTGATAAACGGCTTTAGTTTTGCAGTGATCAGCTGCTGTGCTTGATTTTCCGTAAGCCCTGCAACTTTCACGAGCCTAATGTATGGAAATTGTACGTATCCATCTTGAGTAACCACATACCCAGATAACGCCTGTGATGCCATCCCGACTGACGGAGCATTGACAGTCGAACCTACATTATATGTAAGGTTTGGCAGCACCAATTCGGGATGGTCCCAGACAATTATCGATAGAACGTCGGCCGGACCAACCTTATATTCGCGGGGCACTCCGGTCAATTGGTTCGCATCAAGTGCATTGATCCGTGACGCATCTAGATCAGCTGCCTGTTTTTTGACAAGTTCCATGGTAATTGGGATAACGCTTGGGATGGACGTACGGTCGCTAGGATCGATAGCGGAGCGACCGTTGAAGTACATCCCGGGAATGATCGTACAAGCACTCAGAGAAACACCGAACGTCAATAGAACGATTATTGTGTTAACACGGATGCTATTGAATAACATGGGAAAGTTCGATGCCTCGATTAAGGAAAAAACACTCTTCCAGTGGAATGGCGCGCTTGCGTATCCTGGACTCCATATTTATCTGATCAGCGTTACGCGGCGATTCGCGCGTATATCGTACATCTGTCTGACTTTGTTACTTCGGATCCGCTCACATCATGTCGCTACCGTAATTCCGGCATAAGGTGAGATCGCTGTCCGTTGCATAGTATGACCAAACAATACGCCCACAACCCAAAGGAGTTTTAATGCTGCAAAATCACCCAAATTCATTTGTTACGCCGGCTGGCGCCAAGACCATAGGAAAAGCGGTACGACATTATCATATAAAAATTCCAGGGAGCTCAGTTTCATAACCTAGCGATATTGCGTGTGTGTTCAAAAATCTTCTTGGTAATCTTTCCAGAATATCTTAGGCCAGCGTCGACCGCTTCGGAACTCATTGGCGCCCAGCGACAAGGCTTTGACCGATAATGTCCTACCTCTACGGTGATCATTGCGGACAATGGTGTTCGGACTACGGAACTGAAATATTGTGAGGAATTGAAACGAGAATTTCCGAGATAGGGCTACGCATGAACGAGGTAGGCCCTAACTCGTTCATGCGGACGCAATCATGGGTCGAGGATGCGCCAGTCGGACGGGCGAACTTCGCACGGCTCGCCTTGAAGCGCGAACTGCGTCAGATCGTCCGACTGCACCGGTGGCATCCGTCAGAGCAGCTTGTGTTGCGTGGCGGTCTGAAATGGAGCCCCGAACAAGATGGATTTGTCCGATATTGGAAAAGTACGTGGCATTGCCGGCAACCGTTCTTTAGATACTGGACCATCCAATACTCTCTAAATATCGAGCTACACGAAAATGCTCGTTTTCAACGGTTATCGTCTCGATCGTAAGACGATGTAAAGCGATGACGATCACCGAAGGCGTCAGTGCCAACCAACTATTTTCAACTCAGAGGTGACGTCGTGCCTAAAGTTACGGTGTTAATGCCGGTTTATAACGGCGAAAAATATATTGCAGATGCGATTGACTCGATTCTTGCTCAAACCTTTACCGACTTCGAATTCCTGATCGTCGACGATGGTTCGACCGACAGAACATCAGACATCGTAGCCACATACGCGCAGGTCGATTTACGTATTAAAATTTTCCACAAAACAAACTCCGGCGTCGTAGATGCACTGAATATCGGCTTGACTATGTCCTCAGGAAAATATATCGCCCGAATGGACGCCGATGACGTCGCTTTGAACAACAGACTGCAGCGGCAGGTACGACTTTTGGACGACAATGCATCCGTAGTCGCGTGCGGGTCCTCATTTTCCAAGTTTGGCGCGAAAGCCGGCCTAGTGAAAATGCCTGAAACCGACGCGCAATGTAGGTTATTTCAGTTGATAGGTTCATGCTTCGCTCACCCGTCCGTAATGCTGCGAGCAGAGACGTTAAAAAATAATAAGTTATATTATTTGAATGAATATTTATATGCGGAAGATTATAAATTATGGGCCGATATGTCCCAATATGGATCACTTATTAATATTCAGGAGCCCTTGCTTTTCTATCGAATCCATAACGAACAGACAGGAATAAATAAAATTGACAGACAAAGAGCAGCACATTTGAAAATCGCCTTGGAAAATTTCTCGTACGCACAAATTCCAGTACAAACGGACAAGCTGAAATCATTCCTGTGGCCACAAATCCGCGGCACGTATGATGTCGCGTTCTATATTATGCAGTCTTTCGCACTAATCTTTGGTCTACTTAAGCACAGTCGGTTGCGTCGCCTTTTTTTTTGCAAAGTTATGTTCAACATTCTTGCGACAAACAGCGCACGCCTTTTACGCTCCGCGTGTACGCGGTGGCAGCATTACTAGAGCATGGATGACTATGACAATAGCTTGGCTTTCGAATTTGAGGACGGAACTCGGATCAAATTCGATCCCGAAATCCAAAATGGTTATTCTGATCTTTCGCTTAAGCACACTCCGTCATCATCGAGGGCTCCCGGCGATATTGCGCGGTATCATGGTCATTTTTGTCGGTATAAATTACCTTTTTCTCGACCTACTTCTGAATATTGAATTAAGACCCACGACGAAAATTGGATGGGGACTCGTCATTTATCACGCATCACATATGGTAATCCATCCGAACACAGTGATCGGCGATAATTGCATTATGCGACATGGTCTAACGATAGGTAATAAGTTCAAACGAAAGACATCAATGCAAAGTGATTGCCCGGTAATCGGAGACAACGTAGAGTTTGGAGCTTACGCCCTAGTGATCGGTCCGATAATTATTGGATCAGGCAGCACTATCGGAGCGATGACACTCGTAGATTTCGACGTCGCAGAAAATCAGATAGTTGTCGGAAATCGAAGTCACATATTGGTTAATATACAAACAGATTCTGAAAAATATGTACAAAGAAAAAAAGCCAGCTAAATATAGCTACCGTAGCTTTTTCATGCTCGAGTTTGGGTATGTATTCTTGCTACTGGTTTTTTATGCCACTCAATTTAGCGATATGAGTAAGGATTTGGCAAATGTCTACGCCGTAGTTATTCTTGCCTGGATGATTCTTTGCCTTACGTCGGGTATCCACCGTCTCCCTGGACGGGATATCTACATTCTATTCGGGATTTTAGTACTGCTCGCAATTAACATCTCCGTAAACATAAATTCAACCAACCTTCTCGATGCTGTGAAAATAGGTGCTATATTTTTATTTTACTTTGCAGGAAAATCAACAAGATCAGATCACTTCGACAAATTGCCTGGAAAACTGTTGGTACGTGTATTCGTTCTTCTTCCTGTTTTTATCTCCATATTCGATTTGTACTTCAGAGGCCAAGCCACCGGCGATGCTATTGGTGATACAACTGTCGCATTTTTTTCGAACAGAAATAATGCGGTTCTTTACTCCGTAGTCTCGTGTTGGATACTCGCTCTGGCAAATGTTAATCGCTGGATGATTTTAGCGTATATGGTGGGTTGTGCGTTGGTTTTCAAGACACTTGGAGCGCTGGTAGCGGTCGGAGTCGCGATATATCTGGTTTATTTCGGACTCAATTTTCTTAAACTCATGGCGATCGCGGTGATTTTCTTAGCGCTTTATTTTGCCATCGGACCTGAACTATCCGAATTATCGGTTTTTGGACGCATGCAGGATGCAATGTCTGGGGTAACGGGGGCTTTATCGGCATCGGGAGGGCTTCTGGGACTCGATCGCATGAACTACGGCGAGCTTGCACACGCAGCAGGAACTACGGATATTTCATTTATTTTTCGCCTAAAACACTGGATAAATATTATCAACATCTACGACACCGGAAGTATTTGGCACCAGTTATTCGGTTTTGGAGTTGATTCCAGTCTTGATCTGACAGACTTGAATCTACTTCCTCACAATGATTACCTTCGATTCTTTTTCGAACTTGGTCCAGGTCTGTTTTCGGCATTTTTGGGCTTAAATGCTCTGATCGTGTGGCGAATCGGTCGAACACTTCTGATGATTCCCGCAATTTTTATATTTGTTTACTGTTTCTCAGAAAATATTGTCAATAATTTTTTAGTAATGACTCTATTTTATTACATGGCGGGAGCCCTAACCGCCCAACGCCCACGACTCAACCCCTATTTAGCTCCGTCGGCCGCGTTCGCAAACGCCCCATAAATTATGAAAAATATCCTGAATATTTCACAGAATTTTTTTGTTCGTGGCGGTTCGGACAGCTATTTCTTCGCACTGACTGATCTGCTCGAGGAACACGGACATGCGGTGATACCGTTTGCCGCGAAACACGAGATGAACAAACCTACTCCATGGGATCGCTATTTCCCTTCTGCCGCGAATTTTGAGAATCCGAACACGAGCGACGCGCTACGGTACATGTATTCCTTAGACGCGAAGCGCGCGATGCGAAGGCTACTTGCTGAAAATCCCATAGATGTGGCGCATCTTCACATCTATTATGGAAAACTCACATCCTCAATATTATCGGAACTCCGGTCAAAGGGAATACCGATTGTACAAACGCTGCATGAATATAAGTTGATCTGTCCGGTATATACGTGCCTTAGAGACGGCAAACCGTGCGAAGCGTGCGGCGGACGGCAGTTTTGGAAAGCGTCTTGGCATAATTGTAATCGAGGGTCCGTCACACGAAGTATCGTTTCCACGGTGGAATCTTACGTTTCCAAGTTGATAGGAAATATTGAAAGCATCGATCAATTTGTTGCGGTCAGCCAGTTCATCAAAGACCGGATGATTCAGAATGGTGTTGGACCTAATAAAATTACTGTCGTGCGAAATTTCGTTGACTGTAATCGCTTCAGCCCCTCTAGCAGCGAAGGAAAGTATTTTCTCTATTTCGGTCGAGTCGAAAAGATTAAAGGAATTGAAACGATGTTGCGAGCCTTCGCAAAAAATCCGGATATTCCGTTGATCGTCGCTGGCGATGGCTCATTTATGGACTCTGCGAGACAAATCGCTGCCGAGCATTCGAAAATTAATGTTCATTTTGTAGGCTTCAAATCCGGGTTGGAATTGCATCGATTGATTCAAGATTCAATAGCCACCATACTTCCGGCGGAATGGTATGAGAATTGCCCTATGGCGATTCTCGAGTCGTTTGCATTGGGCCGGGCGGTCATCGGTGCGGATATCGGAGGAATTCCGGAATTAATATCTAATGGTGTGGATGGGTTCGTATTTCCCGCAAAATCGACTGAAATACTTTCTGAACATGTTCGATATCTATGGCAACACAAAGCGGAAGCATTTCAGATGGGCGGACGGGGTCGCGCGAAGGTGATGAGGGACTTTAATGCTGACGTGCATTATCAACAGTTACGATCTATGTATGAGCGATTAATCTAGTACATCAACAGGCGAATGCGGTATGAGCGAGTTGAGGGGGGGCCTTGGTCATAGTGGTCATTGTGTAACAATGCCAGTCCTGCGTTAGCAACTTGAATCTCCCCGTTGCGATGCCCTTACTGCTGTGATACTCGTCCCACGCAGAAGTAGTAGTTTTCCAATAGTCAGCCCCTACACTTAATATAAAGACGGGTGCCGAAGGGACATTTTTAAATTTTTCGATAGGTAACAAGCGAGCCTCTACCGTCACTATTATTCCGATGATCGGATTATCATTCGGGAAGTTGACTCTTCCAGCCTTCGGCCAAAACTGAAAAGGATGTTCACCGACAAGTTGGGCTAACGTACTACCAGCAGGCGTCGCGATTATCGACGCGAATGTACTCTCGTTGTTTATATAGCTCGGCTCATATATCCCGCCAGTGACGCTATCGGTTGACTGAATCTTCTGAACGTTGAAATTATTATCGATAATATAGGTTTGAAAATTTCTTATCTCGATTTTTTGTTGCACATCCTTACCAGGGTTATTTTGATAAACCTGCCCCCATCCAGTGATAGCCTTAAAGCCGTCAGGCGGAGTTCGTTGTTGAATAATGGGATGACGAAACCAATCATAGCTGTCGGGTACTCCATTTGGAAGTCGCTGATGCGGATTCTGCATATCAGTGACCATGTTCTCCAGGGTCATGGTCAGCGCAGTTGATGGCGCGGGGAATAAAGCCAGATATCCAAAAAATAAAGAAAAGACTAACCGCCTTTTAAGTTTGATACTTGCTTTCCGATGTTTATTTAATTTTTTATTCATTTTATTCCTCGCGACGATTTAATTAACGTAAACGAAATATATTCGACCGTGGGTCTAGAGCGATACAGTTACTTTGCCCCTCTTTCATTCCATAATCGTTGAACTTAATACCTTTTTATCCGAATAATAACGAGTCTTCACGTCGCAACGCATAAGGGATGGTTTTATGCAACAAGGACCGCCGAGTCGAAAACGATTGTTATGTATCTCAATACTTATATTGTCAGATTGCGTAACTAGTCGATGACGGTAACGTTGATTTCGCGACCACATTTCCTCAATTAGAGACGTGAGCTTGATGGCACCCAGAAGGATCCACGGTGCTAATAGCGGTGAGCTACATCATTGGGCCCGCGTCACGTGAGGATTCTGCTCCGCTAGGCGTCGAGACATTCGGCTTACGGATGTGTTTATGGGCGTTTCATCTCAGCCTTCATAGCTCCGAGCGCGGCTACATTGACCCTCTTTATTGATGGCCAGCCACCTCGCCCTTGATCCGGAGGCACTCCTCGTTGCCAGCTCTTCCCTACAAATCACCTGCGGCCACAAGACGATTTCTTCATGCCAGGAGCGGCTTGATCACGCCGCGGTGCCTGATCGATAATCAAGCAGATCCACGCTCAGTTCAATGCGAGAACAATCCCTGGCACCTTGGAATGACATGACCGGAGAGTTAGGCGAAATCACTCTGAATCCGACCGGCCTCCTCTTCGAGGCGGTTTAAAACTCGCCGCATCGATGTGTCGGTGCTGAGCAATGGTTCCCGTTTTGCTAAGCGCCGAAGGGCGAACGCGGCGATCGCGATAAATCCTTCGTCAATACCATTCAGACCGAATTTGAATATTCCCCTGGCGTTTCGCAGTTTTGTTGAATCTCGCCCCGTGCATGCTTGCCACGCTTCATTCAGAGAGGACGGAGGGATTGAATGATGGGTCAGACTGACATCGAGAGCTTCAGCCCAGTCAAACCATTTCATAACGTGTGCTTTATCGAAAGGCAATACGGGTATCCAAGGAACTCTTAAAGCATCAGCGACAATCGCTCCGTGCATTGCCTCGGAGATCACAAGCTGGCTGGCTTGAATGTCTTCTAGAACTGCGTCGACTGGTTTTCGAGGGTCAATATAATGTATTCCTGCGCGACGACACGCCACTTGCCAATGCCCCCTAAATGCACTTTGAAAATGTGGCATGAATGATACTGCAATCGACGGGCCAATTGGTTCGGGTCGATAGTGGTTAATGAGAATTGCAGCATCCCCCGCTACATATTTCCGATCGAGTCCACACGCGTCCGCGGTACGTGGACCGCGGACACAGTAGATCATCCATTTATCATCGATAGTAGGAGGAGATGTGTATCCTCCAAAGCCGGAACCAAATACAAGCTTCCGTTTATTCCGAGGATGGTGATCAAATAAAATCGAACCAATCCCGAGGAATAGAGTTTCATCGTTTTGATCGAAAAAATTCTTAAATATTTTTGGAAGAAGCCACTCATTTAGCTCGTCACCAAAATTGGGAGCCTCGCCCCTGTAAAAGTACATTTTCATTTTATTCCTTTGGCATCCGCGTATAAAAATAAGCGAAAAAACCCATCAAAAGCGCGATCAGCGCGCGCGGGTGGCGCCTGTGGCCGATCAGTTCCCGGATAAAACGATTGATTATCAACGTACCGCGCGAGCCAAAAGCATGTTTTGCATATACGGCGCCGCCGCCGTAGCTGTAGTACAAATTTCGCTGGCGCGACTCTTTTTCCTGTCGCCGATGATCGTGCCATACCGTGGGGCCCGGGAAGTACCCGCCTTGCCAGCCCATTAAACCAGCTCTAAGTGCGACATCCCATTCTTCACCTGCAAAGGGAGTACCGGCGCCGAATCTCGAATCGAATAGACCCGTGGCATTAAGGCAACGTTGGCTGAATGCCATATTTGATCCCTGGATGAGTCCCCGAGGAACGTAACCTGAGGAATCTAAGAGAATCTCGTAATCTCGATCGTTGCAACCGAGCTGCGATTGATTTTCGGTGTATCGAACAACCCTACCCGATCCGAATCCAAATTTACGCCCCTCAAAAACCTTTAACCATTCTCGCACGAATTTTCGATCTACATAGCAGTCGTCATCGATGAAGATAAGTAGTTCACCTTTTGCTTGGAAGATAGCGACGTTCCTACCCGCCGCATTTCCGGGGACGAAGGTCTGCAATACATAGCAACTACAGCGGCAATCCAATGCGAAGCTCTGCATCAAACCATGAGAGATCCCGTCGGTCGAGCCATTGTCAACCAACAGCACCTCCATATCGGCAGGAGCGTCGAGGGCAGCAATGTATTCCAAGCACGTCTGGAGACGGGCGCCCCCGTTTTTACTGCACAGGATCAAACTGACTTTCATCCTAAGATCTTCCCTCAAACGATTACGCTAATCGCGAAAATTAAGTATTCAGCGCGCGCTTTCGACGCAATAGATGAAGAATGCGTTTCCCTTGATTGATCAAGCGACTTTCCGCACCTTGTGGCAATCCCGTTACTCTCCAAAGTAGTAGATGAACGGCTACATAAAGACTTGCGCCGACACATATTTTTATCGCCAAAAGCCCAATTTGTTGAAAAGTGCTTAAATTCTGGAGCTCATGATTTGGGGTTTTCATAACCTCGATTGCAAGCCACATGATGGCAACTGAGACCATGCTCCGCCAACTGGCAATCAATGGGTCAAACATCCGACCGTTAACTAAGTTCGCACCTAACCACAAGCCATAAAGCAAGAAAAATCCCCCGGAAATCATGCGTGCATAAATTATGCCGAGAAATCCACCCATATAAAATCCCACGAACATCAAAGAAACGCGTACGAAGAAAAATATCAACGTGCGAACGAACAACAGTCGTCCCTGATTCAGAGAAAGCGCGAGCGATTCTATACTGCCAAGTAATGATTGCAAGGCCACAAGTGGTGCAAGAAAGGTAATTACCGGAATCGCAAGATCCCATTGTGTGCCGACCAGCGCATAGATGAAGTCTGATGCTAGTGCGGAAACGCCGAAGCCAATTGGCAGCGCCACGGCGAGCGTAACCGACTGTATGTCCCGATATCCCGCTCTCAGCCGCTCCGCACTCGTCGACATTATGGAGAAAGCTGGTAGCAATGCGCTACTTAGAGGTCCGACCACATCGCCGGTGGCCATCGTTGTGACTTGCTGCCCGACGTGGTACGCGCCTAGTGTCTTACTGCCAGCATCCCGGCCGATTAGGAAATAATCGACCTTGCTATTCATATAATCTAACGTTCCGATCAAAATCATCCAACTTCCATAAGATACTAAGTCGCGGTAGTGAGTTAAGCAGAACCGTATCCGTACTTTGATTTTCCAATATGAAAATATCATCGTTAGAAGATTCGTGGCAATCGAACCAATCACGAGAGCCCAATAACTTCGCACTAATAGTGCGGCTGCTATTCCAATAACGCTGCCACAAATAGTCGCGAAAGCTCTTCGCTTTGCGTCTCGGGTAAAATCAAGATTACGGGCGAAAAGCAGAAAATATGGATTGTGGACGGATCCAATTACAGATGACACCGCGAGAGCATATAAGACAGCCTCAAGTCTTGCATCATGCATCAAACTGGCAAGCATTCGGGCAGATGCGATGAGGATGACTCCGACTATTACACCTCGAATGACATTAAGAGTAAAAGCCGTATCGAGATGATCTCTCGATATGTTTTCGGAACGAATAAGTGCTCCGCCCACCTGGAGATTTGAAATGATGTCGATAAAGCCGACAATGGTTGTCGCTAACGCTACAACGCCGTAATCTGCTGGTGTCAAAAGACGGGCGAGGATTGCCGTACTCACAAGCTGGAATAGCCGCAAGAGCAAATTGACACTCCACAGAACGGCCACGCCGCTCACGACGCGGTCACCAATCTTGTCGTGGTCGCGTTTAGCAAGCTCATGGTCAGGGAGAAGCACGTTGGTTTTATCCGTCACACTATCTCCGACTACCGTACAATGCGCGGCTCTTCATACGACAGGTGGTCTCCGAATAAAAGATGTGAAATTTGTTGGAAATTAGATAACAGCGCGATCTGCTTTTCACCCATCGGCCGCCGCGCAGTTTGTGAAATACGATGCGGGCATAGGCCAGGTCACTAACACGAATGGGGCATTGCTAGGAATGGTCCGTCCCCATCATTGATTTCGGCCTTCGCTAAAATAGCCGTGTTTTTGACCGCAGCGCGTGATCACGCCGCCCTTGCCTGACGCGTCAACCGTAAGTCCATGGTTTTGATTCTTGCCTTGCAATGTGCATTTTGCTTAGATCTGCTGAGAAATCGTCTAGAGTGCCGGTTGACTTCTGCCGGTCGGTGTTAGCTTTCTGTCTAGTTTTCGCTGACAGGAAGTGATATCTAAAGAAATCATCGACGAAGATCTCCGGTCGCTCATTGAACCCCTTCTGCCTGTCCGTGCGCAGTCTAACCGTCGAATGCAGTCCCAAACCTATATCGGATCGAGCAGCCCCACCGGCGTCGTGTTCGTGTTGCGCTCAGCCGTTGCGTAAAATCTGTTACTGCAGAAAATGGGTTACGCCTCAGGCACTGCCTGCTGGCGGCAGATCCACGACACGCTGCTGGCCGAAATGTGCCGACGCGGCCAAGTCCATCTAGCGCGCGATTGACGACGGTTCATCTAGAAATTTCCCCAAGACATCATTACGCAATGCGCTCTACATTGCGTGCAGGCTCAAACAACCCCTTACGCCGGACGTCTCCGATCACGTCAGACACTTCCGTTAGGGGCGCAAGACACTGTAGTTTTTATGTTTTAACGGAACTACCACAATTTACGATCGGCTTTGGGCCACCTATCTGTCTCACATCCATCACAAGCGCCCATCAACTGATTCCGACCGCGCCGGTGCCATGCCCCCCAGCCGCACACCCAATCCCATCTGCCTGTGAAACAACGCCTCATACGCGCCTAACACGCGCTCCCACTGAAAACCCGATTCGAACTGCGCAATCGTCGCCGCGCGCATCACACTGACCTCTTCGTCATTACCGAACAACGCCGACATGTGTTCCTCACACTTGCTCACCGAGTCAAAAAAACGAGCATGCGCACCTGCAACCCATCGGTTAAACACATTGTCGTGCGCGATGACGGCGTTGCCCGCACCCAGCGCTTCCACTAGCGACGGATTCGTCCCACCCACCCGATGCCCGTGCAAATAAAATCTCGCGTGCTGCCGCAAAGCATTCAAGGTCGAACGTTCATAGATCGGACCGACGAACAAGACTTCTTCGCTTGCCGCACTAATCACCTCGTGGTGGTAAGCATTTCGATCTGAATCGAAGGTCCCGAGCACAACAAGCTTCGCGTCCCGACGTTGTTTCGAAAATGCCTGGACGATCTCGAGTATCGAGTTTTCGGGCTCGGGGCGCGCAATCACAATCCCATAGTTATCCGACCGAATCCCATACCGCTCCAAAGTGACCTCATCACTACAATCGACGCGATCTCCGCCATAAGGGATCATCGTGATCTTTGCGCGTGTGACTCTGGTCGCCAAATGGTCGGCAATCGCCGGATGGTCCGCGATCAGGTGGTTTCCGACCCAACAGCCAATCCGTTCGTTAGCCCAAAGCCACGCTCGCTCGTGAAAACGCCATTTCTGCCGATGCCACTCAAGACCGTCCATGTTGATCAGATTGGTGACCCCCATCAACCGCAGCCAGAGACAGAACACCGCCGTGTTGTAACCCAGGGTGAGTGTGAGATCAGGCTTGCGTCTTGCCGCATCGCGTACACACTGCCAGTCGAATTCCATCGTTCCCAATGCACCCTGCCGGCGCGCGGGTATGACAATCCGGTGCACACCCTTCCACACGTCCTCGTAACGGATTTCGTCGCCTTCCAGACCCTGACAATAGACCGTGACGCGCCATCCCCGCTCGACTAGATAAAGAGCCAGTCGCTCCGCAAACGTCTCGAATCCGCCGTGGCTCGCGGGAATTCCGCGAGTGCCTAAAATCGCTATTGTTTTATCCATGGTCACAGATTTATTGCCGTCGGGTTACGCTGCAGTGCCCTGAAGCGGGTGTCGCATCGGTTGCTATCTGCTAAAAATTTCAGGAGTGCTATATGAAGCAAGTCGAAGCGGCCAGTATTAAAAGCCGCTCCGACGCCCCAACGCTCAATTCCCCGTCATGCACAACCCCAATGCCTCACGCCAGTCAGGCGCATACACTCTGAAGCTCGCTGCGGTTTTATCATTCGACAGCCGTGAGTTGCCGGGTCGAGCCGCCGAGGTCGGATACGACACAGCCGGGATCGCTTTCACACGCGGCTTCTTTTCCAGACCAGACAGTTCGAAGATAGCTTCGGTAAAGCCGTGCCACGACGTCTCGCCGGATGCCGTCAGGTGATAAATCCCCGAATGCTGCGACCACCAGTCGCTACGACCGCTCCCAATCGCTTGCGCCAAGATATTCGCGCTCAACGAGGCAATCGTGTTCGACCATGTCGGCGCACCGAACTGATCCGCCACCACGTTCAATTCCTCCCGCGCCGCGCCAAGCCGCAACATCGTCAGGAAGAAGTTCTTCCCCCGCGATCCGTACACCCAACTCGTGCGGAATATCAGGTGATGACAGCCGGCAGCAGCGATTGCCTGCTCGCCCGCGAGCTTGCTCCTGCCATACACGTTCTGTGGATTGACAACGTCGTCTTCCACATAGGCCCCATTCTTGGCGCCATCGAACACATAGTCCGTCGAATAGTGAACGAGCGCCGCATTCAGCCGCCTCGCCTCAACCGCTAACAGAGCCGGCACCTCGGCGTTCAGGCGCATTGCCGCATCCACGTCGCTTTCGGCTTTATCGACGGCGGTATAAGCAGCGGCATTTACGATCATCGCCGGCCTGATCTCACGGACAACGCGACGGACTTCATTTAGATCGGCAAGGTCCAGCTTATTACGATCAAGCGCTACGACATGACCTAGTCCCTGCAAACTGCGCACGAGTTCAAACCCGACCTGGCCCTGTGCGCCGGTTAGTAGAATGGTTTTTGGCAGGCACAACGTCGAGGATGTGCTCACAAATAGCACTCCGCGTTGGACAGGCGTTTCCCTGCAGCATCCTTTTCAGCCAGCAGCAGTTCAAAGTCGCCCGGCCACTCGATGCCGATCTCCGGGTCGTTCCAGACGATGCAACGCTCGTGTTCCTGGTACCAATAGTCAGTGGTCTTATAGAGAAACTGTGCGGCCTCGGAGAGCACCACGAACCCATGCGCAAATCCTGCCGGAACCCACAATTGACGATGATTTTCTTCCGACAGATGTACCCCGACCCACTTGCCAAAATTCACCGAGCTCCTGCGGATATCGACGGCGACATCAAACACCTCGCCTTGCACTACCCGCACGAGTTTCCCCTGCGCGTGCTCGATCTGATAATGCAGTCCCCGCAATACGCCACGTGTGGATCGAGAATGGTTGTCCTGCACAAAATTCACCCCCGACTCAACCTGCTCGGAGAATTCGAACGCATTGAAGCTTTCATAGAAGAAGCCCCGATCGTCGCCAAAGATCCTTGGCTCAATGAGCTTGACTTCGGGAAGCGCGGTAGCGGTTACTTTGATGGCCATGCGACCTGGTCCGTAGGAAGATTTAGCAGGTATTGGCCATATGCATTCTTCGCGAGCGGCGTAGCAAGCCTCAGCAACTGTTCGTCGTCGATCCAGTGACGGCGGTAGGCGATCTCCTCGGGGCAAGCGACCACCAGTCCCTGGCGCTTTTGCAAGGTCGCGATAAACGTCGCGGCATCGATCAGCGAGTCGTGGGTCCCCGTATCAAGCCACGCGTAGCCGCGACCCATGATCTCGACGTTCAACTTCTGGTCTTCCAGATAACGCGCATTGATGTCCGTAATCTCAAGCTCGCCGCGGGCGGACGGTGTAATGTCGGCCGCGATATGGCAGACGTTTTTGTCATAGAAATACAGCCCGGTCACCGCATAGTTCGAACGCGGTCTGACGGGCTTTTCTTCGATCGACACTGCACGGAAATCCCGATCGAATTCGACCACGCCATAGCGTTCCGGATCCTGCACGTGGTACGCAAATACGGTCGCCCCATCGGCGCGGGCATCCGCGTTCGCCAGTTGCCTGGCAAGGTCGTGCCCGTAGAACAGGTTGTCGCCGAGAATCAAGGTCGACGGATCGTCACCAATAAAACTGCGCCCGATGACAAACGCCTGCGCCAGCCCATCTGGCGACGGCTGCACCGCGTAGCTGATATTCATGCCCCATTGGCTGCCATCACCAAGCATGGCCTCAAACCTGGGCGTGTCCTGCGGCGTCGAGATGATCAACACGTCGCGAATACCGGCCACCATCAAGGTTGATAGCGGGTAGTAGATCATCGGCTTGTCGTACACAGGCAGCAACTGCTTCGACACCACATGCGTGATTGGATAAAGCCGTGTGCCCGAGCCGCCTGCGAGAATAATTCCTTTGCGCGCCATGATTAGTCCGTGCTCGTAAGTTCGCGCTGCGCGTAGTTGGTTTCAACCCACCGTCTATACTCGCCAGAAGCTACATCGTCGGACCACACCTGGTTATTCAGATACCACCGCACAGTCTTTTTCATTCCAGTCTCAAACGTGTCTGTGGGCCTCCAGCCGAATAGTTGCTCGAGCTTGCGTGCATCGATTGCGTAGCGGCGGTCGTGTCCCGGGCGGTCCTTCACGTACGTGATTTGCTCTCGGTACGAACCGCTCGTGCGGGGCTTGAGGTGATCCAGGAGGTCACACAGCGTGTGTACCACTTCGAGGTTGGTCTTTTCATTCCAACCACCGACGTTGTACGTTTCGCCCGGCTTTCCATGCAGCAGCACTTCGCGAATCGCGTTGCAGTGATCGCCCACGTACAGCCAGTCGCGTACATTCCCACCGTCTCCATAGACCGGTAACGCCTTGCCGGCGATGGCGTTGTTGATCATCAGCGGAACCAGCTTTTCGGGGAATTGATAGGGCCCGTAATTGTTGGAACAGTTCGTCGTCAGAACCGGCAGGCCATAGGTGTGGTGATATGCACGCACCAGATGGTCCGAACCAGCCTTCGTTGCCGAGTAAGGACTATTCGGTGCGTAAGCCGTGGTCTCCGAAAACTGTGGATCGGTCGATGAGAGTGAGCCATAGACCTCATCGGTAGAGACATGCAGGAAGCGAAACGCGTTCTTCAGTTGATCGGGCAACGCACTCCAATAGCCACGGGTTGCTTCGAGCAGCGTGAACGTACCTATGACGTTCGTCTGCACGAAATCCGCCGGGCCATGAATCGAGCGATCCACATGGCTTTCCGCGGCAAAGTGCAGAACCGCGCGGGGCTTGTGCTCTGCCAGCAGCGCATCGATCGCAGCGCGATCACAGATATCCGCACGCACGAAAATATGGCTCGAGTTGCCTCGCAGCGAATCAAGCGTCGAAAGGTTGCCTGCGTAAGTCAGTTTGTCGACATTCACCACGGTTTCGTCGGAACTCTGCAGCCAGTCGAGTATGAAGTTTCCGCCGATAAACCCGGCGCCTCCAGTCACAAGAATCATAGATAACCCTTAGCAATCCTGTTTATACATGGTTCGAATGTCTGACCAATTCTTTGTCGTCACCGCATAGCCATCAGCCGCTCGCCCGCAGGCAATCTGACACACGGTTCCGTAGGCGCATCAATAAGCCGTACTGTGAGTAAACCCCTTCAACACCGTTGCGGCCACAATTCGCATATCTAACGCGAACGACCAGTGTTGGAGGTAGTAAAGATCGTGCTCGACGCGAGCCACCATCTTCTCGATCTTGTCGGTCTCCCCTCTGAAACCATTGACCTGCGCCCAGCCGGTTATACCCGGCTTCGCACGATATCGATCGAGGTATCCCTCAATCAACGGTCTATATAACTCGTCGTGCTCAAGAGCGTGCGGCCGCGGCCCCACCACCGACATCTCACCTCGCAGAACATTGAAAAACTGCGGTAGTTCGTCAAGACTCGTGCGGCGCAGAAAACGCCCGACCGCAGTGATGCGCGGGTCATTGCGCGTTGCTTGCTGTACTACGCCATGCGCCTGACCGTGAGGGCGCATCGTACGAAACTTGTAGATAGTGAACACTCGCCCATCAAGTCCCTTTCGCTTCTGCCTGAATAGCACGGGGCCTCGCGAAGAGAGCTTGATGGCAATCGCGATAGCAACCAGAACGGGCGATATGACAAGCAGGACAACCGCAGCGAAGAGCCGATCGAATGTCTCTTTCTCTGTCATTGCATCTCGACTCATGGACTGCGCAGACAGGCTGATCGCCGGTGCGCCGAACAGGTTCAAGACTCCACCGCGATTGACCGAAAGACCCTGAATGTCAGGGAGGAAACGAATGTTCACGAGCGTATCGCGGAACAGCTCGATGCATCGAAGCACCAGCCGTTCTTCTGACAAAGGGAAAGCGAGCCACAACTCCCCTATAGCGGTCTCACGCACGTGTGCCGCCAGCGCATCCAGCTGGTGGAATACCGGCGTGACGGATCGTGACGGCTCACTAGTCTCACCTGCTTTCCAGTCTAATCTCGCCGCGATTCGGAACCCGGAGGTCGCATTCTCTTCAATGTCACTCACTATCCGGTGATAGTGAGCCCCACAACCCACAACAGCGACGGGCCGAACGTCCAGTCCCGCGTGCCTGAAGCAACCCAGCGTGGCGTAAATCGACATCCGCACCGCGACAAAAGCAGCCCCCGTCAGACCTGTCCAGTACAACAGCCATGTCATCGGCACGGTTTCCAACCTGTCCAAACCCAGAATCACCAAAGTTCCCGCAGCCTGCACGACTCCCCATGCGAGCAACAAGCGCATTGCCAACTGGGGCATCGAGCGTGCTCTCCATGATCGATAAATTCCGAATACGGGAAGCACGTTAGCCGCCAGAGCAAGCGCAATGGCGACGAATACAACGTGTGAAAGCCGATGTGGCATGACGGTCCCGAAGGTCAACCGATCAGCTGCAGCAGCTCCCGCCATGATCAACACGACATCGCATAGACGCGCTAGAAATCCCTTCACCCCGTTTCTCCCCTCGAATCGTGCTCGCGTGTCTATGCTCGCTAAGCCGATAGCTGCCAACCAGTGTCAGAGAATCAAACTTCTGATTACGTGCTTTCTGAGCGCGACCAGATCGCTGACTCCCGCTCACCCGTGCCTGGTCCTAATCGATGCCTTGATCTACGCCCGACTTTCAACGACGGGAAACGCTGCCCGCAACAGTGCGGATACCTAAGCGTGGGACGATGTGTATTCTTGGGATCCTGATGCTTGTAGTGCGTCTTCGGTATAGTCTTGCGCCCGCGCCACCGCCGGCGGCATGCGATCTGACAGAGCTTCCGTAAGGACCCGAATCGCCTATCGCCAAACCCAAGGACCTCAAGTACCGATTGATCACTGTTGGCATGCATCATCGCCGCGCACGTGTGACAAGGTCAGTCAAAAACTTGTCGCTGAACGCCATCTCGATGATTTCGGGCGTTCAGTTGAGCCACTCGTTTGTGGACGAGCGGCGCACAGGACGACTTTACCGGCACACCTGCGTCTGGCAAAAAAGACCATGCTTATGTCGGACCAAAGCCCCAACCCTCGATTACCCTTTGGCATCGAAAATTGGCTAAAAATCATCTGGAGCGAGCGGTGCTTAAAGAGAATAGCGGCATGCTGCAGGCAATATCAGAATTCAACCGGTCCTATCTGCTGCTTGCGCAACGCGCGTTAAGACAGGGTGATATCAAGGGCGGCCAGTTGCTCGGCGTGTCTGACGAAACCGCCGTTCTGATCAGCCAGTTGACAGAAGCCCAAATCGAAAACCTGTCTAATCGTAGTGATCTCCTTTGCGAGATTCGTCTCTCGGATCCAGCACGCCTAATGGCACGGATCTAGCGGAGAAATGATTCCCGAAAGCGACAGTTGGAACGACGGTTCTATAAGCAACCCGCTTGAAATTGGCGGATTGCTGCGTAGCCTTGCCCATCGGCTCGACAACCTGACTGCCGACTATGGAGAACAGCACACCATCACGCGCATCCTCGATGTGGACATCGCCGCGCGGACATTTATATTTGATTCGAATGCTGATCAAATAAAGTTCGAAGTGACACTCAGTGGAGTCCGTTGGATTTTCCACGCGGCACCGCGCGGCATCCGGATGGAATTTTCGGTCGACGGCGTGCAACCTGTCGCCTTCGAAGGGAAGACGGCCTTCAAGGGAAGGTTTCCATCGGTCCTTCTTTGCAGGCAGAGACGTGAGTATTTCCGGGTCCGGACACCCGTACTGGATCCCTACCTCTGCAGCGGTTTGCTAGCAAACGGCGAGCGCTTCCATGCGGAGATTGTCGACCTGTCGCTTAGTGGCGTTGCCCTACGCATGATAGATGACCATCTGGGCAACCTTGAGACGGGCAGTATCGTGCGCGGCGCCGAGCTTCATTTCAGCGGCCAAAGTCCTATCTCGCTCGACCTCCAGTTTGTGTCCTATCGCGACCTCGATGGTATTGCCAGAAGCTCACGCTTCATTCTTGGTTTCAAGTTTTTGTCGCTGCCAGGACACACCGAAAATGTGCTGCAACGTCTGATCGCCCGACTGGAGTTGGAGCGCCGATTGATGCCGTGACGTGGAGGTATACCCTGCCGTACGTGTCTCGGCGACAATTGCCATGAAAATGGCCGAAGCGTAGTCAAGCGCCGCTCTAAGAGAGCATTCTCTGAAGTTTCGGCGATTCCCCGGACAACCGAAACGTTTAAGCTGACACATGCTGTCGGCTTTTTTCCTGCTTGCACGAAAAACACGTCGCGTGGTGAAGTCAACTCACTGCTAAAACAAATCGACTGCGGCGCGCTCCGATTAAATAATAATTTGCAAACCTAATTTTTAGATCCTCTGCGGATGATGGTTTAGCAAAACTCGTTATTTGCGCACGTGCCAGTCTTCCACGCAATAAAACGTTTCTTGCCGAAAAATCATCGACCCGTCCCACACGAACGATTGGATGCCACCGGCAGTGCACCTTCCCAAGGATATGCTCAAAAGCGTCAAAATCTTGCCTTCTTATGTAAGGACCTTTCGCCGCATTCATTGATCGCTTAAAGTTCCCTTGCTCGCCTCTCAGTCGAGCGATATAACCTCGGTTTCCTACTCGCCTGCTACCGGGCGAGTAGGTTTTTTTGGGGACCTTCTTCGCATCCACCTCGCTGCGCTTTTAGGACCGCCCCCATTGGCGAAAGACGTCAAGGTTATGTCGGATCGAATCAATTACCTTCTCTTACAGTTCTACATCAAAGGTCGGCCATAGGCGGCGCGAAAACAAGCAGCGAAAATGCAAACTACTGCAAACGCTGTGCGCAGTCTCGTAAGCCATGCGATCTTATCTAATCGTTACTTTCCGCGCGAGAGGTGCCTCCCTCCTGGCACATCTGATGACGCGCCTTTGGCCGATGACGACTTCTGGAGGATGGTGAGCCAAACTGCCTTGCGACACCAACCAATTGAACGATGGCTGTTTTTACCGTCGGTGAAAGCAGTGCATCGCTCGCTGCAATCGCGTGAACCAATCCGCTCACTTCCTCCCATAATTGCTCAATATAACTAAATAATGATCAAATCGATGCACGGCTTCGATGTTGGATTACATGCATAAAAAAAAGCGATGCGATCATCATAGCCTCGTTCGGGAGGCACATCTCCTTGGAGTCGTACTTGCATTTTCCACGTCGGCGTACGCGGCTGATCCGACGCTCTCGTCGCTGGGCCAGTCAGGTGGGTTGACGATCCCGTCGGCTTTCGTTCTGCCGCAAGGCACTTTCGAAGCGCAGGGCAATGACTATATTGATCCGCGATACGGAAGGGCCGCGACCGGCTCGCAGGTTTACTGGGCTGGCATCGGGCTTTTTCCGTATGTGGAAGTATCCGGCGGGCTGGCGAACTATCCAGCGGACACCCACGTTCAATTACCCGGCGTAGAGCATTTTGTCTTTCGCCACTTGATGGCGAACGCGAAAGTCCAGATACCGATTTTTTTCAAGTATCAACCAAGCATTGCATTTGGCATCACCGACATCGGGGGCCAAACCCATTACTTTCGTTCAAAGTATGGCGTGGTATCACAGACTTTCGGTCCGCTCGCACTGACTGCCGGCTACGGCCAGGGTGATCGGCTAAGCGGCGCCTTCGGGGGAGCAGAGGTATCGCTTTGGAACACCGGCTTGTCGGTACTAGCGGAAGACGACTCGAAAACGCCTTACGCCGGCCTGCGCTATCGCTCGCCCTCAATCCCCTGGCTGGCAAATGCAAGCGTGATCGGGACGCTGGTTCGTTCGTTGAAGGCCACGGACGGCGTTGCGCCAAGAACCTCCTTTGCAGTTGCGGTGCAAATCCCATTCGGTCAGCGATTCACGGCTACAAATTGTACCGGTGACCTATGCGAGAACGCGCCGCCTCCGATAGCTGAAGTGCCCACGCCCAGCGACACTGCGCCGTCGGCGTTCAACGGTGTGTCGCTGTCGAATGCATGGGTAGACCACCCGCCTGATTTCAAGGGCGCATCGGTTGCATACGCGTCCACAACGCGCTCATCGATGGCGAGCCTTGACGACAACACCACGCCCAACGCCTCCTTCGCGCACACACTTTCCGTTGCGCCTGACCCCGCGGTGCTGGACGAAATTGTCCAGCGTCTTACATCGGCTGGACTCGAACGGGTGCGCGCCGGCGTGGTGGGCGACGACCTGATCGTTGAATACGAAAATCATCGATATAACCAGAACGAAGCGGATGCGCTGGGCGTTGTATTCGGCGTGGCAACGGCCGAGGCTCCTGCGAGCGTTGGATATCTGCGCGTGGTGATCAAGAAAGCGAATCAACCGGTCGGCGAAGTTAGCGTCTCACGGGCCGCTTACGCAGAATTTTTAAAGAACGGCGCGCAAGCGGCGGTCAACACCTCCCTGACGATGCGCACGCGTCCGACCTATGATTCAGACCAGGTGGCCTGGCATGGCGACGAGCACAAGCATGGGCTCGTCCGCGTTCGTGTTCAGCCAATTACGAACTATCTGTTTGGTACGGAATACGGCAATTTCGATTATTCGGTGGGTGCGAGTTTTGAGACCTTCGTTCCGCTCTGGCGCGGGGCTGAGTTTTATACAAACACAATTGCGCCGCTATTCAACAGCCAAAACCTCAACAACGGCCGCGTCTTTAGTCAATACCGATTGCGCGGTGGCCTGACCACGGCAGCGCTTGCTCAAAGCTTCTGGATCGCGCCGCAGATATTCAACGTCACGGCAATAGGCAAGTTCGAACACGACTATCTCGGCGTCGAGAACGAGACGACAGCATTCGTGCCGGGCAGACCGGACCTGATCCGGTTACAGCTCGCTTACCTGCATGGCGAACCTGCGCACGATACGTTGTCGGATGTGAAGAACGCCGTGCTGACTTATCGATGGGTTCAACCATCGTGGAACCTGTGGATCGAAGCAGGCGCCGCGCGATATGTCGGCGGCGACAAGGGACCGTTGCTCACCGTGACCCGCTGGTTCGACGATGTGTCGGTAAGCATCCACGGCGAGCATAGCGGCCACGGCAGCTTTGTCGGTGCAGGAATCAGCTTCCCACTTACGCCACGTGAGGGCATGAAGCCGGGCCTCGTGCAGCTCTCCGGCGCGACGCAGTTCGCGCAAGATTTCCGCACACGGGTCGGTTCAACCAACTACATAGCGGGCAACGCGGATCAAACCCTCGCATTCGACTACAGCACGCAGCTGGATCTGCTGAACAGCGGGAGATTCAGCGCCGGATATTTCGCGACACAGCTATATCGGATGCGCGACGCGTACTTCCGATATGTGGTCCCGGGCTCCACTCCCCCATCGGCACAGACAAGCCCATGAAAATCGCGTATCGACCGTCCCTGCGCGGCGGGCAATTGCCGGGTAAGTGCAAGTACAGGACAGGCCGTGAAGCCTGGTGATTGAGACTAATTTTTTGGGGAAAACCATGAATCGCTTTAACACGCCGGTATTGCGTTGCTTGCAGTTTGGATCGATCGCTCTCGCCACCAGTACGCTATTTGCTTGCGGTGGCGGCGGCAGCGGCAGCTCCCCCAACGGCACAATCAACGGCACCGTTGCTATTGGCGCGCCCATGCAAAACGGCGCAATAACATTCGTTTGCAAGAATGGTTCGGCCAATACCACCACTGATGCAAACGGCGCATTTTCTGTGACGTTCAAATTCGATGGTCCTTGCACGATCACCGCGAGCGGCGGTGCGACGACGCTGCACTCCTTCGCCCCGGGCGCCGGGACGGTAAATATCACGTCGCTGACCGAGTTGCTGTTGAGTTATCTGGCCGGCCAGCTGGGCACGACTGTTGATAACTTGCTTGCCGTTCTTCCGACTAATTCGACCTATCAAAGCGCTCTCTCAAATAGTTCGACGATCGCCAACGCGGAAACGGCAGTTGCGAAGATTGTTAAGGATACCTATGGCATCACGTTGTCGTCGTCGGCATTTCTGACAACGGCATTCACGGTCGGCCAAGGCCAGGATAAGGATCTTGATCAGTTGACGGCGGCTGGTGCGATCAACGTCACTGGCGAGCCAGTAGCAACATTGACTGCGGCGGTGACGGCAGCAGGTACCGCTGCGGGTGGCGGGTCTTCAGGTGGCACACCGGGCGGAGGTGCCACGGGTGGTACCGGCGGCACGGGTACCACCACGCAGTAAGGTCGGAATGCGGAACGTCCGGGTCTGCGCCGTATTGTGGCTGGGTACCAAACCGGTACTATGGCGCTGACCCGATCTGCCAGGATGTGCGTCGCGCCGAAACTACACATCTACGATATCGATCCTGGATACGTCGTTACATCATTGTGCGGAAGGAACCGGCTTGCGGATTTTCTTGCGAATGTCGTTGCTGCGTGATGAGTCGCCCCCGAACTCCCACGGCGGTTCGAGCACGTAACGAACCCCGGAACGAAACGCTTGACCGGGCATACCATCGCCGCATGTCAGCTCAGTCCACGCGTGGGCATGATCTTGACCAGGCGCGCAAGCCTCGCTTGCGGCATAAATACCAACCTATGCATAGGCGACCATGCCCCGGTCGAAGTGTTTCCATTGACTCATCGCGGGCTCGCTTTCGTCGAAACCAAAGCGGAATCGCGTCAACTAACTTGCTAACTGCTAGTGCACACGAGATAACACATCGGGCATCTAAGAGAGAAGCCGCGCGCCAACCCCTTCCCGATACCCGCCATTAGAACCGTGTCGCAGCCTGGACAAACAGGGACACCGACATTGCTGGCGGCACTCCGACTGACCGGCGCGACATCTGCTGGTTCGGTCATTGTTTTTTGTCGATTGGCGGTCCAGGCGATCTTGGATTTGATTCGGTTCATCGGAACTCAGTCACATGAAAAGAGGAAGTCGAAAGCCCGGCAGCAGTTGCTAATCCTGACAGATACGGGATGTCCTCAAAAAACGAAACCTTGCCGAAATCCGACCTTTTCATGCTCATAGGGCGCGCCGGCGAAACCGAACACGCGTTGCCAGCCGAGCTGACAGAGAGAATCGAAACGTTGATTGCGGCCCGCACCCCGCAAACACGCGCATGCGGGGTGATCACCGCTTGGGGGATCGCTTGTCATTGAGCGGTGCCGAGCGCTGCTTTGGAATTTTGTGCACGTCGAGACCAGCGTTATTCATTACCGTGCAGTCACGAACAGCCGTGGCACGACGCCGCGCGTATTGGACTGTCCGAAGGCGAATAACGCACCAAGGTTCGGTACTGGGGGACGGGAAATTACCGTCGACTCGAAATACTTGAGCTAGCCGCCCGGGGTTTGTAAAAATTGCATGGACGATTCCGACAAACGGCAAAAAAGTTGTTATGCACACATCCGTGTCGAATTAGCGGATTACGAGAGATGAGGAAAAATTGGGAAACTCCGGAATATTGGCGGCAGAAAATTCCGTGTTTTGGGCATTGGCGCCATCAATCTGGATAATCCCTTTGTCCAGACGAACTACTGAAGAACGACTGAAGTCTGTGAAAGGCCCATTATTTGGGCTCGGCGCCGGCTCTCTGGCCGACTGAATTTCGCATTCCGCAGCCATTTCGGCTTTTCCGGTTTGGAAAGCTTCAATAATTATTGGCGCGGCGTACAATTGATTCGCCATAATTCCAAAAGCGCATAGCGCCGCAGCGACTGTTTGTTACGGACGCGCTCATGGACTTAGAGAAGTCTTGTCACAACAATGCAATGCGACGCGGCTCGGCGCTCTGGTTTTATTCTCACTCGTTAGCTCTAAATTTTGGATACGCTCATGGCAACCGGTACGGTCAAATGGTTCAACGATGCAAAAGGCTTCGGCTTCATCACACCCGATGACGGCGGCGAAGATCTGTTCGCACACTTTTCGGAAATCAAGGCAGAAGGCTTCAAAAGCCTTCAAGAAAACCAGAAGGTAACGTTTGAAGTAAAGCAGGGCCCCAAGGGCAAGCAGGCATCGAACATCGTGCCAGCCTGAGCTTGATCCGGCCGTCACGACGGCTGGTTTTCAACCGTTACGCGGATGAAAACGGGGTGCGGCCATCTTTGGCCGCACCCCGTAGTAACTTTGTTGCGCGCCAGCACGCGGTAGCGTGTCAGCCGCGATCGAGGTCCGAAGACCCCGGTCTCGCTTCTGTTCGTTCTATCTGCCGGTCCTGGCAAATGCATCGTCCCGCACCACCGGTTTCTCTCCATGCACCGCGCCTTGTTTGAAGGCGGGCACGGCTGCATCCGCGGTGGAATGCGACAGACTGAATCGCTCCTCGGGCGCGGTCCCGTTCAAATGGTAATTACCAACCGCAGCCTCACGCTGGATCGCCGGATTGTGCGAAGCAATCACGCGCGCATTGCGCCAGTGGCGATCGAGCCGGCGTGCCTCGCTCGTCGCTGACGCCCCGCCCACTTCGAACAACAGCGTGGCTGCCTCGAGCACTTGCTCGAGCACGATCTGCTGGGCCTGGTAAGCCTGGATATCGACGGCAATGTAGTCCGCTGTCGTTGCCACCCCCGCGTTGCGCGCCCGATGCACCCGGTCGAGCGCCGCCGCTACCGACTCAACCAGCGCTTCAGCCGAATACGCGAGACTCGCGAGGCGCCCCACTACGCGATGCACCAGCGGATTGTCGCGCGGGCTCGACTGCCCCGCTACACCAAACGTGCGGGTACGGCCCTGAACGAAGGCGACGCCATCGCGCAATACCGCGCGTGCAATACCCGCGAGCGTCGCCAGGTGCACGGTCTGGTAGAAAGCGGTCAGCAAGGAATTACGGCGGGGCTCTGACGCCTTGTAGCGCGACAGGATCTGATCGACCGGAACGCGTACGTTATCGAAACGTGTTGTACCGCTGGCGGTCAGACGCTGGCCGAAACCGTCCCAGTCATCGGTGCGCGCCACACCTGGTGCATCGCTTCGAACCAGCACGTGAAGATCGGTCTGCGCATCGTGCGCGGCTACGTTGATCCATTCCGAATAGAGCGTACCCGTGCTGTAGTACTTCTCGCCGTTTAGCAGAACAAAGCCCGCATCCGCGTCGGGTGTGACAGTCACGCTGTTGTGCGTGGAGCCGGTGCGCTCCGACGTAGCCGCCCCGATAGTCTCGCCTTTCGCGATACGACCTAGCCAGCGCTCACGTGTTGCGTCATCGCCGGTTTCCAGTTGCTGCTCGATGAAACCCGAGTGCGCGCGAATGATCTGCGGCAGGTTCGAATCGGCTTCGCCCAAACGCGTCAGGAGACGGAAATACTGCGGCAATGAAACACCACTGCCGCCATATTCGCGTGGTACCCGCAAGGCGGTAAAGCCGCTGTCTTTCAAACTTTGGACGGCATCGCGAGCGAGTTCACGGCCTTGCTCGCGTTCTATGGTGCCTTTACCGATCTGCTCGAATATCTCCGCGAAACGCGCGTAAAGCGCAGCGTCCGCCGGTGCTGACGTCGTCATTCACTTCTCCACAATTTGAACAGGTGCGAACTGATGAGGATAAGTGTCACGCCAAGCTGCCGGCAACGAACGATAGGTGCTAACCATATGTAGATGTCGGGTTTTGTGGGCGTCGCCCGGGGGGGGTTAGGGTTTGTGGGTGGGTCGATGTCGGGGTGTTGGGTTCTGGGGTTAGCGGTCGGGGTTAGCGGTCGGGGTTAGCGGTCGGGGTTAGCGGTCGGGGTTAGTGCCGGGGTTAGTGCCGGGTTGGTCGGTTCCGGGGTTAGCGGTCGATGTCAATGCCGGGTTGCTGCTTTCGGCCTTAGTGGTCTGCGAGAGTCGGATATTCTCTTTATCACTATTAGCCACTGTGCGTGGCGGCACGTCATTTCTTTGTCCAAAGCGACAAAGAAACGAAGCAAAGAAAACGCTTTCAACCACGCTACCCTAAGTGTCCACAGCGTGCAGTTTTCATTCATGGGTGCCCCAAAAGCACGGTGCTCGCCAGAGCCACCGATGTGTGAACCCCTCCTTCTCCGAACACCGATACCCACACGCTTCGCCACCAGTGACTGAATCTGCCCAAGGGGCACCCCGCGCTATCCGCGGACGACCAACCACCAAATGTGTACGCGCCTCGAACCACGTCGCCAACCCTGCTGAAAACGAGGTCGCGAAAATAAGCGCGTGGTCCACGCAGTTAACCCGCCAAGAAATGAAGTACCAATACGCGAGATGCCATTGCGGGCGGAAACAACTGTTCAGACCACGTAGCCAACGCACCAAAAAACGAAACCGAAAAGACGCGTGAGGCCGTGCTGGTTCCCGGGCAATTCGTGCTTGCCCGAGAGCGTACGGGGCGAAGCGTGTTCGTGTCAGGATTCGCGAGAAGGAGGGGTTCAAACATCCGGCGCTCTGGCGAGCACCGTGCTTTTGGGGCACCTATGAATAGAAACTGCACGCTGTGGACACTTAGGGTAGCGTGGTTTAAAAGCGCTTTCTTTGCTTCGTTTCTTTGTCGCTTTGGACAAAGAAATGACGTGCCGCCACGCACAGTGGCTAATAGTGATAAAGAGAATATCCGACTCTCGCAGACCGCTAACGCCGAAAGCACCAACCCGGCATAGACCCCGACCACTAACCCCGAAACCACCACCCCAACCACCAACCCCAGAACCGACCACCCCCGGCATAACCCCCGACCACCAACCCCAAAACCCACCCCCCCGTCCACCGGCGCGAGCGAAATCTCCTTATCGTATATCGATCGGCGGATTTATTCGTCGCTTTGCGCGGCTGTCCGATCAAGAATCCAAAGTCAGCTAATAAGCGCTAGAGCAAGATGACCCAACTTCCCAATACTCCCCCCCGACAACTTCACCTCAACGTCAATATCCTGCATTCGGGTTTCGTTCCGTCCGCTTGGCGCCTGGCCGACGCCGATCCCCAAGCGTTCATCGACGTCCGTCACTACGTGCGGGTCGCGCAAATCGCAGAAGCAGCCGGCTTCGATGCCGTGTTTCTCGCCGACAACGCCTCCATCGCCGACCAGATCGACTTTCGCCCGATCACCGCGCTCGAGCCGACCATCCTGCTCGCCAGCATCGCGGCAGCAACCTCGCATATCGGCGTGATCGGCACCGCGTCCACCAGTTACAACGAACCGTACAACATCGCGCGCCGCTTCGCCACGCTCGACCATGTCAGCGGCGGTCGCGCCGGCTGGAACGTCGTGACGACCGCGGACCTGGGCTCGGCACGCAATTTCGGCCGCGACGCAGTGCCCGATCACGCCGAGCGCTACGCACGCGCCGCGGAATTCACCAGCGTCGTCAAGGCGCTCTGGGACAGTTGGGAAGACGGCGCGATCATCGGCGATAAAACGAGCGGACTATTCGTCGATACCGCCAAGGTTCATCCCGTCTCGCATCGAGGCACGCATTTCTCGGTGCAAGGTCCGTTGAATGTGCCGCGTTCGCCGCAAGGACATCCGGTGCTGGTGCAAGCCGGCGCTTCCGGCGATGGCCGCGAGCTTGCGGCGCGGCATGCGGAGGCGGTGTTCTCGGCCTCGCAATCGTTCGACGAATCATTAGCCTACGGACGCGATCTGAAGGCGCGCGCAGCAGCCTTTGGACGGGGTCCCGACGCCGTGAAGGTACTGGCGGGACTGACCACGATCATCGGCGCAACGGAGGCCGAAGCGTTGCGTCGCCGCGATGAACTGGTGGACCTGATTCCATGGAGTTATAGCCTCACCCGGCTGGCCGGTGTCCTGGGCGTAACGCCAGACCGTCTCAAGCTGGATGAACAACTACCGGACAACCTGTCCTTGCCCGGCCAGGGCAACGGCAACCACACGTTCTTTCACGCCACGCTGGCGCAAGCCCGGCAGCACGGCTACACCGTGCGCCAACTCATTCGGGCGCTTGCCGGAGGCGGGGGTCATCGTGTCATCGTGGGCACGCCCGAGCAAATCGCCGATGACATCGAACGCTGGTTCAGAGCCGGGGCTGCCGACGGCTTCAACCTCATGCCCGATACATTGCCGGGTGGATTGCAGGACTTCGTCGATGGCGTCGTTCCAATCCTTCGCCAGCGCGGCATCTTTCGCACCGCCTACGAAGGCACGACGCTGCGCGAGCATCTCGGTCTGGCGCGTCCGGAGAACCAGCACTTATGGCGCAAAAGCGCCTGAGCATGCAGCCGCACCAAGCGAATTCACGCACGACGGCGTCCCCTTTCACGAAGCATCCCGATCCCACACTCCATGGCCAAGCGAACCGGACAACTGCGCCTAGGCGCTTTTCTTTATCCCGCAGGACATCACATTGCCGCGTGGCGGCACCCGGATGCCCAGGCGGACGCCGGCGTTAATTTCCGGCACTACGTGCAGCTTGCCCAAGCGGCGCAAGCAGCGAAATTCGATCTTCTGTTTCTCGCCGATGGCGTCGGCACCCGAGGCGATAACCTGGACTTCCTGAGCCGCACCGCTCACAGCTACATCGCGCAGTTCGAGCCCATCACGTTGCTGTCGGCACTGGCTGCCGTGACAGAGAACATCGGTCTGGTCGGCACGGCGTCGACCAGCTTCAACGAGCCGTATCACATCGCCCGCAAATTTGCATCGCTCGACCATATCAGCGGCGGCCGCGCGGGATGGAACCTCGTTACTTCGTCGAATGAGCATGAAGCGAAGAACTTCAATCGCGACAAGCATTTCGATCATGGCGAGCGCTATGATCGGGCGACCGAGTTTGCAGAAGTCGTCGACCGGCTTTGGGATAGTTGGGAGGACGATGCATTCTTGCGCGACAAGGAGCAAGGCCGTTTCTTTAATCCCGCCAAGCGTCACGTCCTCGATCACAAGGGACGATTTTTCCAGGTCAAGGGGCCGTTGAACGTTGCTCGCTCGCCGCAAGGTCAGCCGGTGGTCGTGCAGGCAGGATCATCGGAAGCTGGCCGGGCGCTGGCCGCCCGTACGGCCGAGGTTATCTTCACGGCGCAGCAAACCCTTCAGGACGCGATCGATTTTTATGCCGATGTCAAAGGCCGCCTCGAACAACATGGGCGTCATCCGGATGAGCTGAAGATCATGCCGGGAGTGATGCCCATTGTCGGGCGCACCGAAAGCGAGGCGCGCGAGAAGTTCGAGCATCTGCAATCGCTGATCGACCCCGCAGTGGGCCTTGCGCTGGTCTCGGGCCTTACCGGTGGTTTCGACTTGTCGGCTTACCCGCTCGATGGCCCGATTCCCGAGCTGCCGGAAACGAACGCGAGCAAGAGCCGTCAACTGCTCACGCTTGAATTGGCACGGCGCGAAAACCTGACAATTCGCCAGCTTTATCTGCGCGTGGCGGGCGCACGCGGACATTGGCAAGTGGTCGGAACGCCTGAGCAGATCGCTGATCAACTGGAAGAACGCTTCGTCCAATATGGGGCCGACGGCTACAACGTCATGCCCGCGGTTCTGCCGGGCAGCCTGACTGATTTCATCGAACTGGTGCTGCCGGAGTTGCGCCGCCGTGGGCTGTTTCGGACGGAGTATGAAGGCCGGACGCTGCGAGCTAATCTTGGCCTTGCGCGGCCTGCCAACCAGTACTCCGCCGAAAAGGCAGGCGCGGTGGCGGCCTGAGAGGACAGGGTCGGGCGGAGTTCAACATGAACACTGGCCGGCCGCAGCCACCAGCTCTTTAAAGCGCGGAGCCGTCAGTACATCTCGTGCTCCGGCAACTGGCCTTCGGTCCTGATCTTGTCATCAAGGTATGAACGCCGAAACGCCGGCGTCGATGACATCAAAAGCTTCGTGTACGCATGCTCAGGTGCCGCGAACACGCGTTCGGCCTCGCCTTCTTCGACAATGCGGCCATCCTTGAAGACCAGCACCCGATCACTGATATGACGCACGACGTCGAGATCGTGCGAGATGAACAGCAACGACGTATGCAGCCGTCCCTGCAACTCCGCCAACAAGTCGAGCACCTGTGCCTGGACGTAAACATCGAGGGCGGACACGGGCTCGTCGCAGACAATCAGTGCGGGCTCCGGAGCAAGCGCACGCGCGATTGCCACGCGCTGCCTCTGGCCACCTGAGAGCGACGTTGGACGACGGTCGAGAAACTCTGCACCGAGTCCGACCTGTTCAAGCAGCTCGACGCTTTTCGCAAGCAACGCCGGCTTCAACAAGCGCTTCGACCACAACGCTTCTTCAAGCAACTGGCCCACTGTATGACGCGGGTCGAACGAACTGAGCGGATCTTGCGGAATGTACTGAAGGCGTGGCCGCAAGTCACGGCGCGAGCGCTCGGAGACTCCGTTGCCGTTCCAGCGCGTATCGAGAAATTCGACGTTACCGGCATCCGGCTCGACCAGTCCCAGAACAATGTTCGCACAGGTGCTTTTTCCGGAACCGGACTCGCCGACAATACCTAGCACCTCCCCTTCATGCACGGCGAACGAGATGTCCTGCAGCGCAGTAAAAGTCTCGCCGCGATGTGTGCCACGCCGCGAATAATGCTTGCCGATACCTTCAGCGCGCAGCACGACCTTTTGCGAGCGAGCACGTCGCGGCGGCAAGGGCTCGCGCACGACCAGCGGCGCGTTGGCGGCGGTGTCCCCTTTGGCTTCGCCGTGAGCCGTCACTGTCGTCACGAACCGCGCGGAACTTAGCCGATACCCTCGCGACTGCGCCGACGGTTGTGCGGCCAGCAACTGCCGCGTATATGGATGCGAAGGATTGTTCAGCACGCTCTCGGTAGTTCCGCTGTCGACCACTTCACCGTTGTGCATCACGAGGACACGATCAGCCACACCGGCGACCACCGCCAGATCGTGGCTGATCAGCAGCACACCCACGCCCTGTTCGAGACGCGCCGCAAGAACCGCGAGGACCTGCGCCTGAACGGTCACATCCAGCGCCGTAGTCGGTTCGTCGGCGATCACGAGCGCGGGTCCTGCTGCTATGGCCGAGGCAATCAGCGCACGCTGCCGCAAACCGCCGGACAACTCGTGCGCATACTGATTCGCGCGATGTTCCGGTTCGGCAATACCAACGTCCTGCATCACCGCGTGAACCCGCTCCCGGCGTTCGCGGCGCGACCGTGCGAGCCGATGATGCACCAGCACCTCGCCTATCTCCGCACCCACCGTGCGCAGCGGATCAAGCGAAACGAGCGCGTCCTGCATCACCAGTCCCGCGAAGGTGCCACGCAGCGAGCGCCAATCGTGCTCGCTGAAGCGCAGCGCCTGGCGTCCATCGATGTCGAACTGGCTGGCATCGATCAATGCATGCGGTCCCGCCAGACCAAGCAGCGAACGCGCCGTCAGACTCTTGCCCGAACCCGACTCGCCCACCAGCGCCACACACTCGCCGGCATGGATGGAGAGATCGACGCCACGCACAAGCGGTTCGCCCCCGTTCGCGCCGGGAAAACGGATGGTCAGGCCGCGGATATCGACTAGTTTTTTCAGCTGATGCACGGTGGCTGTCATCGCGTTCGTCCCTCGACCTTGCGTTGCAAAAACTTGCCGATCACAGAAAACGCTATAACAGTCAGCGTAATCGCGAGCCCGGGGAATACGCTCGGCCACCACGCGACCCGCAACACGTCGCGGCCCTCGGCGAGCATGACGCCCCATTCGGGTGTCGGCGGCTGCGGCCCAAGCCCCAGGAAACTCAAACCGGATACCGCGATGATCGCGCTGCCAATGTCGATGGTCGCGATCACCGGCACGACAACCAGCACGTTGGGCAGCACGTGACGCAAGAACACGCGGCTACGCGAGAGCCCATAGCTCACAGCGTGCGTGACATAGTCGGCACGCCGTACCACGAGTGTCTGGCTGCGCAGCACCCGCCCGAATTTCGGAATGCCCGCGATGCCTACCGCAATCGCGATATTGACAATGCCCTGTCCGAGGAACGTGACGACGAACAGCGACAACAGGATGGGCGGAAAGGCCGAAAGCACGTCGAACACGCGCGAAGCGGATTCATCGGTGAGACGTTTTCCGAGGCCAGCCGTCATGCCGATTACGAGTCCGATTGCCAGGCTCACGAGCATGCTTGCAAGTCCGATCAGCAGCGAATAACGCGCCCCGTAGATCACCCGCGAGAAAACATCGCGGCCAATGCGGTCGGTGCCGAACCAGTGCTGCACGCCGGGCGGCTGCAGTGTCTGCGCGATGTCGCTTGTGAGCGGATCGAAGTGCGTGACGAGCGGTGGATAAGCAATGGCAACGGCTAGCGCCAGCAAGAAGATGCCAGCAAGCAATACGCTTGGGGGAATGGCCTGTATCGACCACTCCGAAGGCCGCTTGGCGGGCGGGGCCGGATAAATGATCTCGCTCATTGGCTGCGCAACCTTGGGTCGATGAACAGATAGGCGACATCGAGCAGCGTCGAGATCACCACGTGGACGAAGGCCGCGAGCAGCACCACGGCGAGTACGACCGGCACGTCCTGCGCGGTGACCGCATTGAGCGTCACGCTGCCAATGCCGGGCCGCCCGAACATTTTTTCGGTGATCACCGCGCCGCCGAGCAGGCTGCCAATGAGCCAGCCGCCCAGCGTCACGACCGGCAGTAACGCATGCCGGAGAACGTGCCGAAAGCGCAGTGCAAGCTCGCCCACGCCCCGCGCACGGATCGTGGTGACGAAGGGTTTTTCCAGCGCCGCCTCAAGCGCCTCGCGCATCACTTGCGACAGGATCCCCGCCGTCGGCAACGCCAGCGTAACCGCAGGCAGCACGAGCGAACGCCAGCCGCTTGCACCCGACACGGGGAAGAGGCGCAACTGGAATGAGAAGACGATCAGCAACAACATGCCGAGCCAGAATACCGGCGTGGACGTGAACGTAAGCTCGAGCACCGACGCGATACGAGTACCCCATGCACCCTGTCTCGATGCCGACCCGGCGGTCAGCGTGGCAATCAGGATCGCCAGCACGATGGCCAGCAGCCCGGCCGATCCCGCCAGCTCCGCTGTCGGCAAAAGCTGGCTACGCAGCACGGCAGAAACAGGCTGTTGCATCACGAACGACGTGCCCAGATCCGCATGACCCAGCCGCAACAGGAATTGCCCGTACTGCCAGGGAAGACTGCGATCGAGTCCCCATTGCGCCGCGATCGCTTCGCGCAAGCCGGGATACGCCAGATCCCCGGCAAGCACATCTTCGATACGTCCGGGCAACGCGTGAATAGCCACGAACGCGGCCGTGGCCGCAAGCCACAGCACGAGCACGCCGGTCAGCAAGCGCGTAACGATCTTTTGAAGCATCTTCAGCCTCCCTGCTTGGCCTGCCCGGTCTGCGTCTCGACCCACAGATCGTAAGAACTCGCCGGGCCGTCCAGTTCCGGTTCAAAGCCGATACCATGTACGTTCGACTTCGCGGCCAGGTGATAAGCCGGCGCGAAAAGCGGCACAATGAACGCCTGATCCACCGCACGCGTCTGGATCTTGGCGAGCAGCTTGCGGCGCTCCTCGCCCACGGGCAGGAGACGGGCACGGTTGATATCGTCGACCAGGGTTGTGTCGGGATTCTTGATGGCGTTGTAGAGGAAACCCTGGTCACCCAGCATGTCCCATAGCTCCATGGCGACATCCGACGGGTTGTCGGTGTTCGGATAGATGGTCCAGTTGCCGGTCGCCTTCTGGTTGGCAAAGTCACCTGCCGTGGTGATGCGCAAGCCGAGATCAAGCCCAATGTTCTGACGCAACTCGGACTGCACCGCGCGAATCAACACGTCGCGGCTGTCGCGTACGTAGGGCTGCGGATAGCCGACCTCAATGGAGAGCCGCTTACCCTCGCGCGTACGAAAACCGTCGCTGTCGCGCTGCGTCCAGCCGGCATCGTCGAGCAGCTTGTTAGCCTCGGCGACCTTGTTGCCCCACGATCCTTTGAGACTCGCGTCATAGTCCGCGTTGTCCGGTCCGATGTTCGAATAAGCGCGCCGCACGGTACCCAGATACACGCTCTTGACGATCCCGTCGAGATCGAAACCGTCGCGCAACGCACGGCGCACGCGTACATCGTTCGCTGGCGCAACGGTGTAATTGATGTTGAGCGTGAACGAGGTCGTCGCCGACGGGCCGGTCAGGTACTGGAATCCATCGACCTTGTCGAATACGGCGATATCGGTGGGCTGCACGCCTTCGATCAGATCGACTTGCCCCGAACTGAGCGCGCCGGTGCGTACGGCGGCTTCCGGCAGGAAGCGGTACGTGACGCGATCAAGATAGGCCGGGCCTTGATGCTGCGCGTTCCCGGGTCCCCACTGATAGTCCGGATTGCGTTCGAAAATCGCTGACTGGCCGCGCTGATATGACTTGAATACGAACGGTCCCGTCCCGACGATGCCGGGTCCGCCCCCGCACAGGTCCTTGTTCTCGGCGAGCGCCTTCGGCGAGATAAAACCGAGCTTCACGCTCGACAGCGATTCGAGTGTCGTCGAATCGGCCTGCTTCATGACGAGCTTGATCACCGTCGGCGACACCACCTCCGCATGGTCGAAATGCACCAGTAGCGAAGCCGATGCCGAGGTCGTGCTGACATTGTTCAGGATGTAGTCGAAGTTGGCCTTGACCGCTGCCGCGTTGAACGGAGTGCCATCGGTGAACTTGACGTCGTCGCGCAGAGTGAATGTGTAGCTTTTGCCGTCGTCCGCGACCGTCCATGACTTGGCCAGCCACGGCGCGTAGGTGCCGTCGGTTTTCTTGCTGATCAATGAATCGATGAAATTGCGGATCACCCAGAACGCGTTTTGTTGCGATGAACGATGGGGATCGAAGCACGCGGGTTCCGTCGTGACACCCCACGTGAGCGCGCCGCCCGAAACCGGTTTTGCTGACGTTTGTTGCTGAGGCAAAGCGGATTGGGATTTGCTGCAGCCACTCAGTACTAAACCGGCACTAAGGGTCGTCACGCCCACGAGCGCGAGAAGTCTTGCGTTCATCTAACCGGATTCCTGTCGAAGGTCGAGCGGCCCGTGGAAGGGTCCGCTGCGGTCATGCGGTCGCTTGAGGCGACTACGCGAAAATTGACCTTGCATCGTAGGCGGCGAGACAGGCGTGGCAAACGTAGCAATTATTCTATGTATAGAGGATGCGATTTCATATCGATCGGAAGGATTGGCTTACGCTGGGGTGTTCAGACCGAGCGTAGGGAAGCGGCAAACCGGACAGGAAAGTCGCGCACCCACTAAAATCCATACCGAAGACACGTTTTTTCAAGGTGAGCATCTGAGCGGGCATCAACAAGGTTTTATTCTGACGCGGCATTGGCGGGACACCGCCGATGGAACGGTGGTCGAATTCTGGCTGGCGACGGACGAGGGTCCCCGTCACCTGCGGTTGCGTCCACAGGATTCGGTCGCGTTCATTCCGGCTGAACAACGCGAGCGCGCCGAAACAGTCTTGCAACGAGAGAAGCAGGTGGAGCTCCGCCCGCTGGATCTCGTCGACTTTAATCATCGGCCGGTGCTGGGCCTGTATAGCAAGCAATATCGGCAATTGACGGGGTTGGAGAGGCGCCTGAAGCAAGGTGGCGTCGATGTGTACGAAGCCGATGTCTTTCCGCCCGACCGCTACATGATGGAGCGCTTTATCACGGCGCCGGTCGTGTTCACCGGCGAGTCTCACGGAGACGGTCCGCTTCTGAACAGCGAGTTGAGGCCCGTGCCTGGCTATAGGCCGAACTTGAAACTGGTTTCGCTCGACATAGAAACCAGCGCGAAAACGGAGCTCTATTCCATCGCGCTCGAAGGCTGCGGCGAGCGTCAGGTTTATATGCTGGGACCGCCTAACGGCGACAGCAACGGCATCGACTTCAAGCTTGAATACTGCGAAAGCCGCCCTCTCCTGCTGGAAAAACTCAACGAGTGGCTTGAGAAGCACGATCCCGATGCGATCATCGGCTGGAACCTGGTTCAGTTCGATCTGCGCGTATTGCAGGAACACTCGCAGCTTTACCAGGTTCCACTGCGGCTGGGTCGCGGCGGGAGCGTGATGGAATGGCGGCAGCATGGTCTCACTCAAAACCATTTCTTCGCAGGCGCGGCGGGACGATTGCTGATCGATGGCATTGAAGCGCTCAGGTCGGCAACATGGAGCTTCCCTTCGTTCAGTCTCGAGTATGTCGCGCAGAGCGTGCTGGGTGAAGGCAAGGCCATCGACAACCCGTACCAGCGGATGGATGAAATCCAGCGTCGTTTCGATGAAGACAAGCCTGCTCTCGCACGCTACAACCTGAAGGATTGCGAGCTCGTCACGCGGGTCTTTGCGAAGACTGAACTGCTCCACTTCCTGCTCGAGCGTGCAACGGTCACCGGCCTGCCGGCTGATCGCAGCGGTGGATCTGTGGCGGCTTTTACGCACTTGTATATGCCGCGGATGCATCGGCAAGGCTTCGTCGCGCCCAATCTCGGCGATGTTGCCGGTGCGGCAAGTCCAGGTGGATTCGTGATGAATTCGCGTCCGGGCCTTTACGACTCCGTTCTGGTTCTCGACTATAAAAGCCTTTACCCCTCGATCATTCGCACGTTCCTTATCGACCCCGTCGGGCTGGTGGACGGTTTGCGCCATCCCGACGATCTGCACTCGGTGCCCGGTTTTCTTGGCGCACGATTCTCGCGCACGCGTCATAGTCTGCCGGCCATTGTCGATCAGGTCTGGAAAGGTCGAGAGGAAGCCAAGCGCGAGCACAACCAGCCGCTGTCGCAAGCGTTGAAGATCATCATGAACGCGTTCTACGGCGTGCTGGGTTCCACCGGATGCCGCTTCTTCGACCCTCGGCTCGCCTCCTCGATCACCATGCGCGGTCATGAAATCATGCGTAAAACGCGTGAGTTGATTGAAGCCGAAGGATACGAAGTGATCTACGGTGATACGGATTCAACGTTCGTCTGGCTAAAGCACGCTCGAAGCGAGGAAGAAGCGGCGCGCATTGGCGGGCTGCTCGTCCAACGCGTGAATGCGTGGTGGCAGGATCATGTGCGAGAGCGCTTCGGCCTGGAGAGCGCGCTTGAACTGCAATTCGAGCGGCACTATCGCCGGTTTTTCATGCCGACGATTCGTGGCGCGGAAGAAGGCAGCAAGAAGCGTTACGCCGGTCTTAGCCTTCTGCCCGATGGTAGCGAAGAGGTCGTCTATAAGGGACTTGAAACCGTTCGCAGCGACTGGACTCCGCTCGCGCAGCGGTTTCAGCGAGAACTCTATTTGCGAATCTTCAAGGGCGAGCCATATCAGGACTATGTTCGCGACTACGTGCGGCGCACGCTGAGCGGCGAGTTCGACGAGTTGCTCGTATATAGAAAGCGCCTGCGCCGGCCATTGGATGCGTATGAGCGCAACGTGCCGCCGCATGTCCGCGCGGCTCGCCTGGCCGATGAGTTCAACCGAGAGCGCGGCCGGCCGTTGCAGTATCAACGCGGCGGCTGGATCAGCTATGTGATGACGAGCGCGGGACCGGAACCGCTTGAAACCTTGCAAGCTGCCATTGACTACGATCACTATATGACACGGCAGTTGCAGCCCATCGCCGACGCTATCTTGCCGCTTCTGCAAAGCGACTTCCAGACGCTGGTCTCCGGTCAGCACGAGTTGTTTTAGCCACGACGATATCCACAGAAACTGTTGGCAAGGCTGTGGACAAGTCTTGGGGAGGTCAGGCAAGGTGTTGATTTGGTTGGGGCTTGGGCTCTTGCTTCGTTATGAGCGATACGGGCCGGCCGGGCAAGAGCCGTATGCGTCGTCGCCACGGTGCCCTTACCCGCTTCCTGAACCCCAAGCGTCGTTGGCTTCGAGCGCGGCAATCGCAGGTGGAGCGATAGGGACGACCGGCATGACGGACGCATCGAAACCGGCAAAGAACTGCCGAGCCGCCGCGATGGTCGTAACTACCGGGCAGGTCTGGTTGGATAGGGGGCTTCGAGACTCGGAACGGTTCGGGGTGTTTGTATCTGCGTTGTCGGTGGATATACTCGTCGCACAAAAAATTGAAACACCGAAACGAATTGCGATATTAATTCCATTATTTATTGAGTCTCTGATGCTTTGCCAAATGACAATGCTTGATATAACCTCCTACCCTATTAAACCCTCGATTTAATCTAAGAGACTGTTGCAGAATTAAGTTTGCATATTTTTTAGCCGGGTCCAGCAAGTTAAAGCGCACGCGAGCGTGAGGAAGGCTTCGTGTATGTGCGCATATTTCTCGTAGCGCATCTTCAGGCGGCGATAGGAGTGCAGCCAAGCGATCGTACGCTCGACAGGCCAACGTGTTTTGCCTAGACCACTGCCATGGGGTGAGCGCAGTTTCGCGAGTTCAGGAGTGATGCCGCGTTTGCGAAAGCGTCGCCGATGTGGCTCAGAGCTATAGCCTCGGTCGCCCTGAACAATTTTGGGCTTACGCAAGGGCCGTCCTGGCTTGCCTCGAATTGGCGGAATGGCTTCGACCAGTGGGTCAAGCTGAGTGACGTCATGGCGGTTTGCGCCCGTCAGGATGACGCCGAGCGGGATGCCTTGCGCATCGACGATGATATGGTGTTTGCTGCCGAGTTTGCGCCGGTCCGTGGGGTTTGGGCCTGTTTTTTTCCCGCGTACAACGCGCGAATGGAGGAGCTGTCGACCAGTACTCTGGCCATATCGAGTTGGCCCCGACGGCGCAGTTCCGCCAGCATCGTTTCGTGCATGCGTTGCCATACGCCCGCTTTATGCCACTGGTCCAGGCGCCTCCAGCAAGTGGAGCCCGACCCGCAGCCCATTTCCTGCGGCAGCAAATTCCACGCGAGGCCTGCGCGCAGCACGAACACGATGCCTGTGAGCACGGCGCGATCAGGTATTGGCTTGCGTCCTGCATACCGGCGATTGCGCGGCGCAGCTTTGGGCAGCAACGGTTCGATGAGTGCCCATAATTGGTCGTCTATAAGTTCCTTAGCCATGGCTTCCTGTCAGGGAAAACAAGACAGAAGTTAACACCAGAGCCAAAAAGTTAACAGCCCCTTTTTGTAATTTCGCAACAGTCTCTAAGCGAGAACCGCCGGGTCTGATCACTGAGTCTTCACAGATTGAATTTGCCGATCATCCAGGCTGGTTATGCCTGGTGCAACGCGGTCCTGGCTGATCCAGGCGATGAACACGCCTATTGTTATTAAGCGTGTCGACAATCGCCAACATTCGTAATGTTTTCTTGAATACTCCAAATAAGGTCATTAAATATTCAATCATTTCAATAACAGCAACGGCAGTTGGTCAGTTTGTTGACTCAAGTTATTCACCCGCGCGCGGGGACACGTTCCAAATTAAAAACGCTAACCGTCACTACCATTGATAAAGCGCATCTGCATCGAATACCCAGCGAACCACCCCAGGCCGTATTCAACCGGATACGACCGATCTGCAAGCGGAGTTGACCTCATGGCCCAATGCATCAGACTGATCCTCGTTAACCTGCTGTTGCTGCTTGCGACCTCCTGCTCGACTTCGCAAATACCCCCGACCAACGGGGTCGACCCCGATCTGGAGGCAAAAGCGCGCGCAGCACTGCAGCAGTTGTATAGCACTACGCCCAATGCGAAGTTGCTCCAGTCCCGAGCGAAAGCGGTGCTCGTATTTCCGGAGATACTCAAGGCCGGTTTGATCGTCGGAGCCGAGGAAGGAAACGGCGTGATGTTCGGCGCGGATGGGAAAGTGATGGGCTACTACAACGCAACGTCGGTTTCGTATGGCCTGCAAGCCGGCGCACAATCGTTCCAGGAAGCCATGTTCCTCACGACCGATTCGGCCATCAAGTATCTGCAAACCAGCGGCGGCTGGTCGATTGGCGCAGGTCCAAGCGTTGTTGTCGTGGATTCCGGCACGGCCCGATCGTTGACATCGACTACGCTGCAATCGGACGTCTATGCGTTCATTTATGGCCAGCAAGGGCTGATGGCCGGGGTCGGCATTCAGGGCCAGAAAATTTCCAAGCTCAGTCCGTGAGCGGTTGGTCGTGCAGATGATTGGCGAGTAATCCTTATGGTTCATCGGGCGCGTTCCCGGCACCCCACCGGTACGCGGCCGTATACATCTGAAAATCGAAGGTGCCGAACCTCAGCGCCTTCTTGTCGGTGGTCGAGTGCACGCACACCGTGTTGGAAAAGTCCTTCGTAATCTTCAGATCGAAATCCTGGCAGCCAAAGCTCGTACCGGGATGACCTTGTCTTCCTATGCTGCTTGCAGCATGAAATCGACGTGGACGGCCTCGTAAGGGAACACTATCGCGCCCTCTGCGTTACGTTCGATGACTCCGGCATCAAGCAACGCATGCACGTCTCGATGCACGGCTTTTACGTCTCGCCCCACGCGACGAGCAATCTCACGAATAGATAGCGGCCCGGTCCCCGTAGTGGCTTTGATGATGTTCCAACGCATTTGTGTAAGCGTCTGGAACAGCAGTTCCGGCGATTCGAATGTGATGTATGCGCCTTGCGCCTTGCCTTCGAACGCTGCCAAAAACCGCTTGTTGACGGTTTCGCGCGAAGCGACGCCTAGAGTTACGGTTTTCATGATGGGCTCCAGTTGTCTACGTCAGCCCAAAAATCCACGAGGAGCTGCGCAGGTGTCGAAAAAGAGTAGAGGGTTTCAACGTCGCCAATGTGACGGTGATCCCCCTTGCCGCGCTCGTTGTCGTATCGCAAAACGCACTCGCCCACGACGATATAGGCAAGGCTGTATTTGAACAGGTGAGCGCTCCCACGCAACGGCTCAGGCACCTTCCAAACAAGCAATTCGGCAAAAGCCTGCTCGTTGACTGCATGACGCTCTTTTAGTAACAAGGTGGCTTTCATGTTGGACATGATAACAACACTTTCAAGTGTTGTCAATTACTCCAACACGCTTTGTTACGAATCACAGCGTCGCATACAAGCTCACTCGCCTTGAACGTAGCCTTGTCCATATTGATGGTGTAGCTTCCTGCTGCAGCTAATCCGGCAAGGGTTGCTTGTTCCGACTCATACCGGCACCGCCTCAGCGACCACGGCTCCACGAAATTTGTCCGGTAGTGCGTTCGGAGTCAGCACGTCTACCGACACGCCAAGCAACCGTGCCAGTTGGCGCCGGATCGAACCGATATTCAACAGGGTCATCCCCGGTTCCGGGTCGACCAAGATATCCAGATCACTGTCTTCGGTATCTTCCCCGCGCAAGACAGAACCAAATACGCGCGCATTGACGGCGCGATTTGCCTCGACAATAAGGCGAATTTCCGCGCGGTGCGCATCGAGTGCAACGGACGGCTTCATCGAACGAACTCCTTAGCTGGTTAACATCGGTCGGGCGCCAAGGCCAAGATCATGTGCGAAACCGCGAACCAACACATTCAGCCCGCTTCCGCGGGCCGTTTTCACACACAGCGCATCAACTCAATCCGCTGCGCGCAGCTTCGCCACTTCCGCATCGGAAGGCTGGACGCTCGCACCATCGATATACCGATAGTTTGTCATGATGCCCTTGCCGTCCTTCAACGCCGAGGTGCCCACATACGCGCCCATCGTCGACTGGTTGTCCTGCGCGCGGTACGTGATGGGACCAAACGGTGTATCGACCTTCAAGCCCTTGAACGCCGCCGCAAGCTTGTCCGGATCGGTCGACCTGGCCTTCTTCAAACCATCCGCAATCGACATCAACGCCGAATAACCCACCACCGATCCCACGCGCGGATAGTCGTGATACTTCGTCTCGTAGGCCGCGACGAACTTGCGATTAGCAGGGGTATCGATCGAGTACCACGGATACCCCGTCACGATCCAGCCAACCGGCGCCTCGGACCCGAGCGGATCGAGATATTCAGGCTCGCCCGTCAGCAACGACACCACGGATACATCCTTGAACAAGCCACGCGTATTGCCCTCGCGCACGAACTTGCCCAGGTCGGCGCCGAACTCGACGTTGAAGATTGCATCGGGCTTCGCGTCCGCGAGCGCTTGCGTAACCGCGCCGGCATCCAGCTTGCCAAGCGGGGCCGCCTGGTCCGCAACGAACTCAACGTCAGGCTGCGCCGCTTTCAGCAAACGCTTGAACGTCGCCACGGCGGACTGGCCGTATTCATAGTTCGGATAGACAACCGCCCAACGCTTCTTGTGCAGCTTGACGGCTTCAGGTACGAGCATCGCGACCTGCATGTAGGTCGACGGACGCAGCCGGTACGTGTACTTGTTGCCGTCCTGCCAGACAATCTTGTCGGTCAGCGGCTCAGCAGCCAGGAAGAAAACCTTGCGTTGCTTGGCATAGTCGGCAAGCGCCAGGCCCGTGTTCGACAGGAACCCGCCGAACAACAACGAGACCTGCTCACCCGTTACCAGTTCCTGCGCCACGCGCACGGTGTCCCCGGGGTTGCCGTTGTCGTCGCGTGAGATGACTTCCAGCTTCTTGCCGTCGATACCCCCCGCCGCGTTGACCTCATCGAGCGCCATGTTCCAGCCATTCTTGTACGGGCCGAGGAACGCAGGCTGCGATTTATAACTGTTGATTTCGCCAATCTTGATGGTCTGAGCGGCAGCGCCAACTGACACTAAAGCGGTGGCCAGGGGCGCAACCATGAAGGCGGTTAAGCGCAGCAACGATCCAACACGCGTGGTCATAGTTTTTCTCTCCGGATAAAGCGGCTAGGTTGAATGCTAAATGACATGGCTAAGGCTGATTGAAGGATACCCCCGGTCGATCTTTGCTTGGGCTGCGCGCTCAAACACTCAGGTAGGCTCGCCGCACCGCTTCGTCGCGGGAAAGCTCGTCTATCGTGCCGCTAAAGCGTATCTGCCCTTTTTCGAGCACATACGCGCGATCGCTGACGAGTTCAGCGAAATGCATGTTCTGCTCGGACAACAAGATAGACAGCCCTTCGCGCTTCAACTCGAGAATCATGTTCGCCATCTGTTCGACAATGATCGGCGCCACGCCTTCCGACGGTTCATCGAGCAGGACCAGCGTGGGATTGCCCATCAGCGTACGCGACACGGTCAGCATCTGCTGCTCGCCGCCGCTCATCTGGCTGCCCGGGCGATTCGGCATCTCGCCAAGATTCGGGAACAGGCGGAACAGTTTTTCAGGCGTCCAGCGGGGTGCGTCGTCGCGCGGCGGCTGGCGGCCGGTATCGAGATTCTCCATGACTGTCAGATCGCCGAACACGCGCCGGTCTTCGGGCACGAAGCCCATGCCGAGTCGTGCAATACGGTACGGCGGCAACTTCGCGATGTCGTGCCCACAGAAATGGATCGCACCCTGACGCAACGGCAGCATGCCCATCAGCGCTTTCATGGTGGTCGATTTGCCCGCGCCGTTGCGGCCCATCAGTGCGACCACTTCGCCGCGGCCGACTTCGAGTTCAACGTCGTACAGGATCTGCGCGCGGCCATAGAACGCGTTCAGGCCGGAGACTTTCAACATGCTCTTGTCTTGCGTGGATGTGCTCATCAGGCGACCCCGTCTGCTGCAAGCGACGCACGCGGCGTGAACGATTTTCCCGTGCCGAAATACACTTCGCGCACACGCGGATCGTTGCGGACGGTCTCCGCATCGCCCTCGCCAATCAGCTTGCCGCGAGCAAGCACGATCAGCTTGTCGGCGTAAGCGAACACCACGTCCATGCTGTGCTCGGTGAAAAGCACACCGAGCTTGTGGTCGATCACCAGTTGCTTGGTCAGCGCCATCAGGTCGTTGCGTTCCTTGGGCGCCATGCCCGCGGTCGGTTCGTCCATCAGCAGGAGTTTCGGTTTATTGGCAAGTGCAATGGCCAGTTCGACGCGCTTCACATCGCCATAAGCCAGCACGCCGCACGCACGCTTCGCATGCGCCGCCATGCCGACTTGTTCGAGCAGGGCGAGCGCTTCATCGGCGTGAATGGACGATGCCGGTTTCCACAAGTTGAATAGCTGGTGGTCCCGCGAAACGAGCGCCATCTGCACGTTTTCAATCACAGTCATCGAATTGAAGGTCGCGGCAATCTGGAAGGTGCGACCAACGCCGAGACGCCAGATATCGCGCGGACGTTTGCCTGCGATCTCGTGGCCGTCAAACAGGATCGAGCCTGAACTCGGTCTCAACTGCCCGTTGAGCATGTTGAAGCAAGTCGACTTGCCGGCGCCGTTCGGACCAATCAGCGCGAGCAACTGGCCGGCGTGCAAGTCGAAGGAAACGTCGTCGACCGCTTTGACGCCGCCGAATGACCTCGCGAGATGAGAGACGCGCAGAAGGGTCACAGGGCCTCCTTGGCGGGTTGCGAGGCCACGCTTCCATCGGCATTTTTATGCGACCCGAGCTTGTCCCGCACGAACCCCACGATCCCCTGCGGGAACGCGATCACCAGCACGAGAATCGCTGCGCCCAGCAGGGCCTCCCAGTAGTCCGTCTGACGCGCGACCGTGTCTTGCAGCCACGTGAATACTGCCGCGCCGACAATCGGCCCGGTGAGTGTCTGCAAGCCTCCCAGCAGCACCATGACGAGGCCATCGACCGAACGCCCGACGCTGATCACTTCCGGCGAGATCGACCCCTTGGAGAACGCATACAGCGATCCCGCGAGGCCGCAGAACAATGACGCGATAATGAAAGCGACCCATTGCACGCGCTTCACATCGATACCGATTGCTTCTGCGCGCAAAGTGGAATCGCGAGAGGCACGCATGGCATAACCGAGGGGCGAGAACAACATTCGCCGCAAAAGCCATACGCCCAGCACCGTGAACACCAGGGTCACGTAGTAATACGCCACCGTTGAGCTGAGCCAGCTCGACGGCCACAGATTGAGAATGCCGTTGCTGCCGCCGGTCACCGCGTCCCACTGGAACACGATCGACCAGACGATCTGCGCGAAGGCCAGCGTCAGCATCGCGAGATAGACACCCGACAAGCGCACGCAGAACCATCCGAACACGATCGCCCCGACGCCCGCAAGCAAAGGGCCGAGCACGAGCGCGGCCTCCATCGGCAGGTTCAGGACCTTCAGGAATAACGCTGCGCCATACGCGCCGAGGCCGAAATACGCGGCATGACCGAACGAATGCATGCCGCCCGGACCCATGATGAAATGCAGGCTCGTCGCAAACAAAACTGCGATCAGTATCTCGACAAGCAGCACGGGCATGTAGGGGAACACGCCTGAAAGCAGCGGTGCGAGCACAAGTACGGCGAGCACGAGACCAGCGAAAATTTTCAGACGCGTATCGGCGGGACGCAACGGCGTTTCAGCGGCGGCCATCGTACGAACTGCGGCCTGTGCGCGACCGAGCAGACCCCACGGCCGCACGACGAGCACGATGGCCATCACTACGAACTCGGCCACCAGCGTGAACTTGCTCAACGAAAACACCACGCCGCCAATAGTGACGTCGCCTATGCCAATGCATAGCGCCTTGATCTCCGCGATCAGCAACGCGGCCACGAACGCGCCGGGAATCGAGCCCATTCCGCCGACCACCACCACGACGAATGCATTGCCGATCGTATCGATATCAAGCGACAGGTTCGCCGACATGCGCGGCACCTGAAGCGCGCCGCCAAGACCCGCGAGAAATGCGCCGATAAAAAACACGCCCGTAAATAGCCAGGCCTGGTTGATGCCGAGCGCACCGAGCATTTCCCGGTCACCGGTCGCCGCGCGCACGAGCGTGCCCCAGCGCGTTTTAGTCAGACCGAACCAGAGGATAGCCAGCACCACGGGACCGATCACGATCAATGCAATGTCATAGGTGGGCAATGCGTGGCCAAGCAGATTGACTGCGCCGCCGAGCAGCGGAGCGCGCGGCCCGAACAGGTCTTCCGGGCCCCAGATGTACAGCGCGGCGTCGCGAAAGATCAGCACCAGCGCAAAGGTCGCCAGAAGGTGGAATAACTCGGGTGCCTGATAAATGCGACGGAGCACGATCACTTCGACCAGCGCACCCAGCACGGCAACGACGAGCGCGGCTGCAAGCATCGAAAGCCAGAAACCGGCGACGGTCGAACCAAACCGGCTGGCGATGCTATAGGCCACGTACACGCCAAGCATGTAGAACGAGCCGTGCGCGAAGTTGACGATTCGCGTCACGCCGAAGATCAACGACAAACCGGACGCGACAAGAAACATGGCGCAGGCGTCCGCTAGTCCGTTGATGAGTTGTATAGCCAGATTCGAAAGCATCGACGCCTCTATCGCTCGAGATTCATCAAGGTGTACGTGTCCGCAAGCTTGCTTTTTACAGCGATGTCTTTGCCTGCTGATACAAATGTACACACTCTAATTCTAGTCTTCTATGCAATGACCATGCCCACTTTATAGCTAGTGACTTGTACTAGGTATCGTGGCGTTTATCCCTTGTTTTATCGGGCTTTATAGCTAACGCGAAGCTGACAGCCATGCAAGGATGCTGGTTATGCTGCACCTTATAAAATCAGCGTACACGCCATAATCGCTTTTCCGGTGCGACGGTCCCGCTATTGGTGCAATGCGAGGAAGCGGCGAATGGCATTGCACCAGATGAAGCGGCTAAATAATAAGCGCGGCCATAACCGCGCAAACGCACTGCACACAATCGCGCTTACTCGACATCGGGCGCACTTAGCTTGCGCAGCAAATAGAGCACGGCCACTCGCTCCGCTTCGTTCAGCTCACCCATGGTCAGCTCGCTGATACGCAAGGCGGTTGGCGTGATCTGCTCAACCAGGCTTTCACCCGCCCGCGTCAGTTGCACCGTCACCTTTCTGCGGTCGTCGGGATTTGTCTGCAACTCGATCAGCTCGCGTGTCCTCAGACGTTCAATTATGCCGCGCACTGTGGCTGCATCGATCGCGGTCGCCTTGCCCAGGTCGCTCATTGAAGACGGTCCTAGCCTTCGGCTGGCACTCAATACCGCAAACTGCACGGCGGTCAGTTGAGGGTCGTCGATGGTCTGGCTGAAGATGGCGAGATGGCGCTGATAGGCCTTTCGAAGCAGATGCCCGATCTGCTCCGACACCTCATAGCGGGACACGGCGTCCTGTGCAGCTTGCGATGAACCGGAAGGAAGCTTCGAAGGCGCCATGATAGTTCGAATGTCGGTGAGGTGGAATGGTGGGACGGAGATAGCCGCTCGCGCGGACCGGGCGGCGCAATTCGTCAAGGTAGCCGCAGCAACATTCCCCCTAACGCTAATGCACGTGTTTCCGGATTCGCGCCGACGCCTGAGCCACGTCTTTCCACGACGCTTCATTCGGTGCGAATGAAGCCCGGATATAAGACACGAGATCGGCGATCTGATGGTCGTCGAATGAATCCTTGAAGCCCGGCATGTAACCAAGCGCATCGGTTGCGGGGGCATCAATGCCATTCTGGATGACGTTCAGCAGATTGTCCGGCGTCGCTTCGCTCACGCTGGTGTTCAGCGAGAGCAGCGGACGCACCCCGAAGTTGCCGACGCCACCCGTCGCAGCATGACAGACGGCGCATGCGCCCTCAAAGATCCGCCGGCCGCTATCGAGTCCCTGCAGGGTCACGGCGTCCGTGGCGGGATCGTGCGTGGGTTTTGAAACAGGAACAGCAGCGGGAACAGCGGCCGGCTGCGGCGACAGCGACGCCACGTAATGCGCCATCGCGCGCACGTCCTCTTCCGGCAGCGTCGACAAGCCCGCGACGACCGGCGCCATCGGGCCAGCCGCGACGCCATGTTCATGCGAGAAGCCCGTCTTCAGATAGTCGTACAACGCCTGCTCGGTCCATCGCACAGGCGCTTTCGAATTGGCGACAAGCGACGGCGCCACCCAGCCTTCGGCGCTCCCGCCTGTCAGGTACAAACGCCCGCCCTTCTCCGCCCCGAATGCATTGCGCGGCGAATGGCACGCGCTGCAATGTCCGGCGCCATCCACGAGATACGCGCCGCGATTCCACAACGCCGAACGCGTTGGGTCGGGCTTGAACTCGCCCTGTTTCAGATAGAGCGCATTCCATCCAGCGACCAGTGCGCGCTGATTCAGCGGAAACGGCAAGCGTGTGGCAGGCGGCGTATTTTCGACCGCCGGTTGCGACATTAAATACGCGTACAGCGCGGTCATGTCGGCCTCACTCATCTTCGTGAACGCGGTGTAGGGGAATGCCGGATATAGATGATGGCCGTCGCGTGAAATGCCCTGGCGCATCGCCCGGTCGAACGCGGCGAACGACCAGTTGCCGATACCCGTCTTCGGATCGGGTGTCAGGTTGGTCGTGTAGACCATGCCGAAAGGCGTTTCAAGGCCGAGGCCACCGGCATTGACCACGCCGCCGGGAGCCGTATGGCAGACCGCGCAATCTCCGAACTCGGCAATCTGGCGGCCTCGGGCAATGGTGGCGTCGGACCAGGTCGATGCAGCCGGGCGGGCGATCGCTTCAATCGGGGCACGCAGGGGCCACGCGGCGCAGGCCAACCCGATCAGGCTGCCCACCCCACCGGCCGCGAGCGCGGTCCACAGCGAGCGTTTTACGCGCCTCAGTCCGTTGCCGATCGACCCTTCCGGCTCCCGGGTCCGCCCAAGCGCCGCAAGCACGCGTTCCGGCGTGAAGGGCGGCGCCCGAAAACGCACACCGGTTGCATCGTAAAGCGCATTGGCGATAGCCGCTGCCGCTGGCGAGACATCGATTTCCAGACGATCATTGGCCGTCACCTGCGTAGCGACCTCGCTGCTCGCCGCCGATGCGGGAGCAAGTTCATGCGATACGGCTTGCGCACCCGGCGTCTCGTCGTGCGAGGGTCGCGCGGTGAGTTGCAGACCCAGGGCACGCGAAGCCGCAGCAGCGATCTGCCGGGCCGGAATTCCATTCAACCGGCCAATCCTGCGCCGGCCGCTCGCCCGCCCCGCTACTACCCGCTTAAGCGCAACGTCACCGGTCAGGCGGTTTACATCGAGATCGACGATCCACGCCGAATAGTCGGGCGTCGGGTTATCGCCGGATGCGGCATCGTGTTTGTCGAACGCGAAACCGCGGCCATGTGCGACTTCGTTGTTCGCGCGGCGAGTCTTGCGATCCGGCTTACCGGCGTTCCACGCTGCCCGCTGCGCCACCGTGTCGATCAGTTCCCTCGCGCCGCCATACTCCACCGGATCGAGGTGATCGAGACGAAACGAAACCGGATCGCGATGATGATCGCGCGCGATTTCATCGACGAAAGACTCGCGTGCAAAGGTATGCGCCGAGCCGGGAATCAGCGCGGCGGGGTCATCGACAAACGACGTGGCACGGGATGAAGAATAAGGACCGGGATCTTGCGCAACGGCTTCTCCGCCGGTTAAGCCCGGCGTTCGCGCCATGTAGCGCAAGTCGAGCAGCGCGCCTTCGCCGTCCAGCGACGCCGCGACGCATACTTCTGCCTCCCTGACCTGAGACACCGAGATATAACCGCCAACGCATATCGCCCGGCCAGTCTCCGCCATCAAAACAACCGCAGCAAGCGCGGCATGCGTAGCGATTAGCGGATCACCGTACTCATTGAGGGAATGCAGCGCAAAGCGGTCGGGCAACAGGCCCGTGATAGCGGCAAGCTTCGCCCGTAGATCCGCGGTCTTGGGAGCACTGCTCCAGACCGCGATACTCCCGGCCTCGTTGCGCGCAATGGCCTCGCACGGCACCAACCTGTCCGCCGGAATCGGCCATATGTAATGCGCTTCCTGCTGCAGGCCGGAATGTTGCACGGGTAACGAGGTGGTATCGCCGGCATGCTGCGCACGAGTCGATAACACCAGCCGGCAAGCAGCGTCGTGTGCCTGCTCGAAACGCTCCGCCACGAACGCGGCCACGTTGCCCACAACCACCCAGCGCACACCAGCTTGCACCTCCAGCTTGTGCCCAAACGCGAGCAGCGCAGCGTCGGCATTTCCCAGCACGCACGCGTGAAGCATCGACTCGGGCATCAGCACGGGTCCGCCAGAACTTCCTTCATGCACGGCGTCCATTACATCGGGTCCATTACAGGGCGTCCATTACAGGGGATCCAATGAATCAGCGTTTTTGTTCGCGTTTCAGATATTCGGCCGCGCGATGCACGGCCTTCATGATTTCAATGTGCGTGCCGCAACGGCACAGGTTGAAGCGCAGCGCGTCGCGGATGTCGTCGTCATCGGGCGTGGGGTTGCGATCGAGCAGCGCCTTCGTGCTCATGATCATGCCGTTAAGGCAGTAGCCGCATTGCGCTGCTTGTTCATCGATAAAAGCCCGCTGGATCGGGTGCAGCGCGTCCAGCGTTCCGAGCCCTTCCAGCGTGAGCGTTTCACGTCCAATAGCCGCCGCAACCGGCACGACGCACGAACGTGCAGGGCCGCCGTCCAGCAGCACCGTGCACGCACCGCACTGGCCGAGACCGCAACCGTACTTCGGCCCGTTCAGTTCGAAGTCGTTGCGCAGCACATACAACAAGGGCGTGTCGCGGGTCACATCGACCGTGCGCGTGCTGCCGTTGACGGTCAGCGTCAACGGTCCGGAAACCTGTGTTGCGGAAGCAGACACGCTCATTTTCAAGTCATCGAATCAAGACCGCGCGCGGCAATGTCTCTAGACAGGCAGCTTATCCAGACACTGCCGCGCGCAGCCGGGTCGAAATATCAGGCGGCGGCAGTTGTTGCCTGCTTGGCCGACGGCGACTTCAAGGGCTCGTTGAACACGTCATAAGCGAACACCCATGCCGGATCTTCGTTAGTGCGCAGCCACGTGTTGTTATGCGAGACCAGTTGCACCTTCGATGCACGCTCCGCACGATTCGCTTCATACAACGCGAACACTCCGGCGTAATCGGTTGCCCCAACCTCGTCCAGGCAGCGAGTCAGCATTGCCGCATCCTCGATCGCCATGGCCGCGCCCTGCGCCATATGCGGTTTCATCGGATGGCATGCGTCGCCGAGCAGCACCAGCCGGCCGCGGCTCCACAACGGCAGCGGATCGCGCTCCAGCAGCGGCCACTTCGTGACTTCGGGCGTGGCGTCGATCAGCTTCTGCACCGACGGATGATAGCCCGCGAACGCCTCGCGCATTTCGTCGCGGCTGCTGGGCGCAACCGACTGCCCTGCCGGCCACTCAGCCTGCGGAACGCCGGTCACGTAGTAGATTTCATCGCGCCTGGACGTCACGTAATACACCATCATGTGCCGATCTTCCGACCACCACTTTACACACAGATCGAAAGGATCGGAGCCGAGCAGCGACGCGGGAAATACCGCGCGATGCGCAACATAACCCGTATAACGAGGCGGTTCCGCGCCGAGCAGATGGTCACGGATCTTCGAGTTCACGCCGTCCGCGCCAATCACGATGTCGGCGGTCTCGACACTGCCGTCGGCGAACGTCAGCCGCACTTCGTTGTCCACCTCTTCAATCCCGCTCAGGCACTTGTTGAACTCGATCGTGCCGGGCGCGACCGCTTCGGTCATCAGCGCATGGAAGTCACCGCGATGCACGGTCAGGTACGACGCGCCATATTCTTTCAACGCGAAATCGCCAAGCGGAATCTGCGCGATGGCTTCGCCCGTTTTCCAGTCGCGGCTGTACCAGAAGTCCGGGTGCGAACCCATGACGTTCAGCGCGTCTTCACAGTCCATGCGGCGCATGATCTTCATCACGTTGGGGCCGAGGTGAATGCCCGCGCCGAGACGCGAAAATGAGGGAGCCTGCTCGTAAAGGCGAACCGGATACCCGGCGCGCTGCATCAACGCCGCTGCTGCTGTCCCGCCAAGGCCCGCGCCAATGATCGCGATACGGGGTTTGCTCATGATGATCTCTCCATGTCTGGCGCTCGCCGAAAGTCGTTCGGCCGAGCCTGTTGAATAAACCTATATTGAGTGTACACATTGAATTTTTTTGAGTAAAGAAAATTTGCATTGAGTCTATACAGGTGCGCTTTATCCCTTTATATGTGCATTTAATAAGGGTTTTCACCAATCTAAAGCATGCTTGCACCATTAAAAAATGTTTTCGAAATCTTGTTAAATTCCAATGTGTACACTAGACTTTATCGAACAAAATTGTTGCATCGCTTGCCAGACCAACAACGCCGCCGCGGGCGGCCCAAGACATACGGAGTCGACTAGATGACGAAGACCTTGCGCATCGGCCAGATCGTGCCGAGTTCGAACACGACGATGGAAACGGAAATTCCGGCCATGCTGCTCGCCCGCCAAGCCATCCGCCCGGAGCGTTTCACGTTTCATTCCAGCCGCATGCGCATGAAGAAGGTGGTCAAGGAAGAGCTCGCGGCCATGGATGCGGAATCGGACCGATGCGCGCTGGAACTTAGCGACGCGCGCGTGGACGTGATCGGTTATGCGTGCCTGGTAGCAATCATGGCGATGGGACACGGCTACCACCGCGTGTCGCAAAAGCGGCTGCATGAGCGCACCGTCGAGAACGGCGGCGCCGCGCCGGTCATCACCAGTGCGGGCGCCCTGGTCGATGCATTGAAAGTCATCAAGGCCAAGCGCATCGTGGTGGTCGCGCCTTATATGAAACCGCTAACCGAACTGGTCGTGGACTACATCCGCAATGAGGGTTTTGAAGTCGGCGCCTACCGGGCGCTCGAAATTCCCGACAATCTGGATGTCGGCCGTCACGATCCCCGGCTGTTGCCGGACATCGTGAAAACCCTGCCCTATCAAGATGTGGATGCGATCGTCTTGTCGGCCTGCGTGCAGATGCCATCGCTTGCCGCAGTGCCGCAAGTCGAAGCAATGACGGGCAAGCCGGTCATCACCGCTGCCATTGCCACGACCTACGCCATGCTGCGCGAGCTGGACCTCGAGCGTGTGGTGCCAGGCGCGGGCGCACTGCTCTCCGGCGCTTATTGAGCGGCTTAACGATCGGCCGAATGATCGGCTTATTGATCGGCTGAATGATCGATTACCAATCGCTTTCGACACCTAGCTTTCGATCCATCCACGGACTCCGCGATGAACTCAACTCTTCTCTACGGCGCGAACGTCAACGCCAACGGTATTCGCCAGCATTACCTGCGCTACGGAGGCACAGAGGGCGTGCGTGCCGGCCGTCCCGCCGTGATCCTGATTCCGGGCATTACCAGCCCGGCGGTCACGTGGGGCTTTGTCGGCGAAACGCTTGGCCGCCAGTTCGATACCTACGTGCTCGATGTACGCGGCCGCGGTTTATCCGAAGCATCGTCAACGCTCGACTACAGCCTCGATGCGCAAGCCGCCGATGTCATCGCGCTCGCTGAAGCGCTTGGCCTTGAACACTATGCGCTTGTCGGACATTCAATGGGCGCACGCATCGCGATCCGCGCCGCCCGCAGCGCGCCAAAGGGCCTGACGCACACGGTGCTCGTCGATCCGCCGGTGTCGGGTCCGGGCCGCCGCGCGTATCCGGCGAAGCTGTCGTGGTACGTTGATTCAATCCGCCTGGCTTTGAAAGGCATCGACGCCGACGGCATGCGCGCTTTCTGCCCGACCTGGACCGAAGACCAGTTGCGTACACGCGCGCAATGGCTGCATACCTGCGATGAACGCGGCATGCTGACGTCGTTCGAAGGTTTCCATACTGACGACATCCACGCCGACCTGCCGCTGCTTCGCGTACCTTCACTGCTGATCACCGCCGCTCGCGGCGACGTGGTGCTCGACGAAGACGTGCAGGAAATGCAGACGCTTAGCCCCGGATTGCTGCATGCCCGTGTACCGAATGCAGGCCACATGATTCCGTGGGACAACGAAGCCGGCTTCTATGAAGCCTTCGGCGATTTCCTCGGCGCAAAGCTCGTCTAAGTGCAACGCAAGACAAGCCGACACTGACACTCATTCTTCAGGAGTCAACATGCCAATCAGCGATTACGAAATGATCGCCGCATGGAAGCAGGTACTGACGTTGTCGAAGCTGCAAGCGGGCCAGACCGTCACCATCCTCACCAGCGCGTCCACGCATCCGCAAACGCTTTCAAGCGCGCTGATCGCCACGCAGTCCATGGGCGCGATCGTCAACCGGCTGGACCTCCTGCCAGTGAACGGCGAAAAGGCCCTGAGCCGCGACTCGCTCGCGTATCTCGGCACCACGCCTCTCACCGGCAACTTGGCCGCTATCGCTGCGTTGAAGGCGAGCGATCTCGTACTCGACCTGATGACCTTGTTGTTCTCGCCCGAGCAGCACGAAATCCTCGCGACCGGCACGAAGATCCTGCTCGCAGTCGAGCCACCCGAAGTGCTCGCGCGCCTCGTGCCGACCGAAGCCGATCGCACCCGCGTGCGGGCAGCGGCCGAGCGGATCAAGGCGTCGCGCGAAATGCGCGTCAAGTCAAAAGCGGGCACGGAACTCGTGTGTCCGCTGGGCGAGTTCCCCGCTATCTCAGAGTATGGTTTCGTCGATGAACCTGGCCGCTGGGATCATTGGCCAAGCGGTTTTGTGCTGACGTTCCCGAACGACGGACAAGCGAGTGGCCAGATCGTGATCGATCGCGGTGACATCTTGCTGCCGCAGAAAAAGTACGTGAACGACCCGATCACGCTGACGGTCGAGAACGGTTACGCCACGCGCATCGATGGCGGCGTGGACGCGGCCTTGCTGAGCGACTACATGGCTTCGTTCAACGATCCGGAAGGCTACGCAATCTCGCATATCGGCTGGGGTTTGCAGCCTCGTGCACGTTGGTCGACGCTCGGGCTGTATGACCGCGAGGCGACCATCGGCATGGATGCGCGCGCGTTCGAAGGCAACTTCCTGTTTTCGCTTGGCCCCAACAATGAAGCAGGCGGCAAGCGCACGACCACGTGTCACATCGACATCCCCCTGCGCCATTGCGACGTGATGCTCGACGGCGAAGCCGTGGTCCGCGATGGCGTGGTAATGGACCGATAGAACAATCACCATGCGGAGAGTTTGAATGAGCGACATCCAGAGCCACGCCGAATCGGGCGTGTACAAACAGCAGGGATTCGGCACGCCCTTGCCTGTGAAAGGCAATATCGGCTTGCTGATTGTCGACTTCGTGGTCGGCTTCGCGGACCCCAGGACCTTCGGCGGCGGAAACATCGGACCGGCGATCGAACGCACCGTGCATCTGCTGGCCGCCGCGCGCCGGCATGGCTGGCCGGTTGCGCACAGCCGCATCGTTTACGCAGCGGACGGCAGCGACGACAACGTGTTTTCGCTGAAAGTACCGGGCATGGCGACGCTCACCGAAGACCATCCGAACAGCGCGATCGTGCCTGAGCTGACGCCAGCAGCGGGCGAACTCGTCGTGCGCAAGACGGTGCCCTCCGCGTTCTTCGGCACGCAACTCGCGCCGTGGTTATCGCAGCGTGCGGTGCAAACGTTGATCGTGGCCGGTGCCGTCACAAGCGGATGCGTGCGTGCAAGCGTGGTCGATGCAATGTCGCATGGTTTCCGTCCGCTGGTCGTGTCGGACTGCGTCGGCGACCGGGCGATCGGTCCGCACGATGCGAATCTCTTCGACATGCAACAAAAATATGCCGCTGTCATGACGCTCGACGAAGCCCTTTCGACGATAGAACAACGGCACGCCTGAGCGCAGGATTTGCAGAGATAACGCTGGCGGGTACGATGCGAAAGCGTATTGTTGATCTTGACGCCCCAAGCGTTGAAGCTAATCGTTGAAGCGGTTTAGTCGAATGAAGCGGCATTTTCAGGGACCATCATGCCCACTGCAGCAGCGCTCACCCGAGGTGAACTGCTCGCGCGTAGCGGCTGCCTGACTATCGTCAGGCAGCCGCTCGCGCCGGTAAAACCCGCGCCCGGTCAACCGGGCAGCGGGTCTTCCTACGTTCAGGACTCGCCGGAAATTTTCGTCGCGGTGCTCGACGATGGCAGCATCCTGGCGTTCAACGGTCACGTCGATCTCGGCACTGGCATCCGCACGTCGCTCGCGCAGATCGTGGCGGAGGAACTCGACGTGCCGGCCCCGCGCGTCAAGATGATCCTCGGCGACTCCGCTCAAGTGCCCAACCAGGGCCCGACCATCGCAAGCGCGACCATCCAGATATCCGCCGTGCCGCTCAGGTTTGCCGCGGCGCAAGCACGGCTCGTGTTGATCGGGCTGGCAGCAGAGCGCTGGGGGTTCGATGCCGCCAGCCTTGCCACCGACGACGGTTATGTCATTGCTCCGGACAAGACCCGTATTAGCTTCGGCGAGCTGCTGCAAGGGCAGCGAATCTCGCGTCCCATCGACTCATCCGTCGCGGTTAAGGACCCGTCAACCTACCGGATCGTCGGGCGGGCGACACCGCGCGTCGATCTGCCCGCCAAGGCCACCGGCACCCTGACCTTCGTTCACGACATGCGCGTGCCCGGCATGCTGCACGGGCGCGTCGTGCGGCCACCGTATGCCGGACACGATGGCGGTGCGTTCGTCGGCAAGACGCTGATCGACGTGGACCGTTCATCGGTCGATACGCTGCCGGGCGTGCGCGGCGTGGTCGTGATCGGTGACTTCGTCGGCGTGGTGGCCGAGCGCGAGGAACAGGCGATTCGCGCGGCCCGTGCGCTGCGTGTCCGCTGGCGCCCGCTGCCGCCGCTGCCCTCCCTCGATAACCCTGCAGAGGCCATCGCCCAGGCTCCGGCCCAGCGGCGCCTGCTGCTCGAAGAGGGCGACGTGGAGAGCGTGCAGGGACAACCTGGGACGACCACCCTGACACGCAGTTATGTCTGGCCGTACCAGATGCATGGCTCGATCGGCCCGTCCTGCGCCCTCGCGGACTATCAGGACGGGCGCATCACGGTATGGTCGGGCACGCAGAACCCGCAGACCTTGCGCTACGACTTGTCGCGTCTGGTCGAGCGGGACGAAGCCGATATCGATATCGTCCGGATGGAGGCTTCCGGTTGCTATGGCCGCAATTGCGCCGACGATGTTGCCGGCGACGCGCTCCTGCTCTCGCGTGCCATGGGCCAGCCGGTGCGGGTCCAGTTGTCGCGCGCTGACGAACATCAGTGGGAGCCCAAGGGCACGGCGCAAGTTGTGGATGTCACCGGCACGGTGTCACGCAGCGGCGACACGCTGGGCTATACCTTCGCCTCGCGCTATCCGTCGAACGATGCGCCCATGCTCGCCCTGCTGCTCACCGGCGCGACGCCGGCGGAACCGCGCGTCTTTGAAATGGGTGACCGGACCGCGGTGACGCCCTACACCTTCGCGCATCGCCGTTTCGTCTGCCACGACCTGGCGCCGCTGGTCAGGGCGTCGTGGTTCAGAGGTGTTTCCGCGCTGCCGAACTCCTTCGCCCATGATGTATTCATCGATGAGCTCGCATTCGAGACCGGCGCCGATCCTCTGGCATTCCGGTTGCGTCATCTGAAGGACGAGCGGGCCGTGGCGTTGCTTGAAGCGGTTGCTGAACGCGCAGGCTGGCAAGCCCGTGCCGGACGCCTTCCAGCTCGCGATACCGGCGAACGCGTGCTTCAAGGGCGCGGCGTGGCGTATGCACGGTATGTGCATAGCCGCTTTCCCGGTTTCGGTGCGGCCTGGTCGGCGTGGATCGTCGATCTGGAAGTCGATACCGTCAGCGGAGAAATCCGCATCAAGCGGGTAACGGTCGGTCAGGACACGGGCACCGTGATCAATCCGGACGGCGTGCGCCATCAGATCCACGGCAATGTGATCCAGACGCTGAGCCGCACGATGAAAGAGCGTGTGCGCTTTACCGACGGTCTGGTCGCAAGCAAGGAATGGGGCAGCTATCCGATCCTGACATTCCCCGAACTGCCCCCCGTGGACGTGGTGCTGGTCGACCGGCAAGGCGAGCCGCCGCTCGGCGCCGGCGAGTCCGCTTCGCTCCCCGGTGCGCCCGCTATCTCCAATGCGTTATTCGATGCAACCGGCGTGCGCTTCCGCGAACCGCCATTCACGCCAGACGCGGTCAGGGCCACGCTGCAGGCCGCCGCAGCGCGGGTGCCTGTCGAGCATCGATAAGCGCGTAGCAGCGGCTTGTCTATCGATACGCACAAGCTCAGTTATCTTCCGCCCGCGTCATAGAGCGCAACAGATACACAATGGCAACCCGCTCCGCCGGGTTCAAACCTCCATACGTTTGCTCGCTTACTTGCCGGGCAAAGGGCACGGTCTGGTCGATCAGCGCGAGGCCTTCCGGTGTGGTACGCACCAGCAACTTGCGGCCATCGAGCGGATCAGGCGAGACCACGATCAGCGAACGCGCTTTCAAACGCTCGACTACGCCGCGAATGGTGGCCTGGTCGATTGCTGTCGCCTTGACGATGTCATTGAGCGAGCAGGATTGCTGTTCCTTGACCGCGCACAGCGTAACGAACTGCGCCGCGGTCAGGTCGGAATCTGGAATGGCCGCCTGGAAGATGGCGACGTGGCGCTGGTACGCGCGTCGCAGCAAGTGGCCGATCTGCTCGGAGAAGTGATACTCCTCGCTCGCGGAAACATCCGCAGGGGTGGGCGGTTTTTTGGACATGGGAAGAATTGTAGGGTACACGTTCTATTATGCTTCGATTACGGTGGCGCACCGTTTTCTCCAGTCCTACCGTGCTTCCCTTTTTATCATAGTCTGCGGCATGCCCTCGGCGGCCTTGTGAAGCGCCGCGAGTGACGGCACAGTGATCAGGTATGCAGACTAAATCTACTCCCTTACACCCAACGCCGGGTCAAGCACCGTCGCCAGCTTTTCAAACGCCGGCTCGATTTCCTCTTCGGCCACGCAGCCGTACCCAATCAACAAGCCCGACATGCCGTTAACGCCGCCATTAACGTCATGCCCCGGCCTCAAGAAATAACCCGACAGCGGCCGCACCACAATATTGACCGCGAGCGCCGCTTTCGCCACTTCGCGATCATCCACGCCATCGGGCAAACGCAGCACGAGATGCAGCCCGGCATCGCCGCCGACAATCTGCAACGCGTCGCCATACCGCTTCCTGATTGTGTCCAGCAGGATCTGGCGACGCTGCCCGTAGATTCCGCGCATCCGCCGGATATGCGATGTGAAATGCCCCTCCGCGATAAACTCGGCCAGCACCGCCTGCTGCAACAACTGCCCCTCGCGATACAACTCGGCGGAAGCCGTCGCAAAGCTCGTCGACAACCCCTCGGGCACCACGATGTAGCCAATCCGCAGACCCGGGAAAAGCGTCTTGCCGAAGCTGCCCACGTAGATCACCTGACCCGATGTATCGAGTCCTTGCAGCGACGCGAGCGGCCGGCTGCCGTATCGAAACTCGCTGTCGTAATCGTCCTCGATGATCCAGCAGCCGTTTTGCCGCGCGAACTCCAGCAGCATCCGCCGCCGCGCGAGGCTCATCACCATGCCGAGCGGGTATTGATGCGATGGCGTGACCAGCATCAGCTTGGGCGGGTCTGCAAGATCGTCCACAGAAGGATTGATGCCCTCTGCATCCACCGGAATGGCCTTGAGCGATAGCCCGGACACTTGCAACACGCTACGCACGCCCCAGTAGCACGGGTCTTCGGTCCAGATGACATCGCCGGAATCGGACAGCAGGCGCACGGCGAGATCGATGGACTGATGAATCCCTGTCGTCACGATAATTTGCTCCGGCGTGCAACGCACCGACCGCGAGGTCCGCAAATAATCGGCGAGCACCTGACGCAGCTTGGGCAAACCGCCGCCGGGCGCGTAGGTCAGCAGATCGGGCGGCAAGCGACGCCAGTATTTCGATTGCAAGCGGCTCCAGACGGCCGCTGGAAACCGCGACACATCGGGCACGCCGGGCATGAACGCGCCGCCTTGCCGCTGCGACACACCCGCCCCTTGCAACAACCGTGCGCCGCGCGCGGACAACACACGCGGTTCCGCTGGGACCGCATCGGGCGCCGCGGATTCCGCGCCCACGATATCGTCCGGCGCGCTGTCCGAGACAAACGTGCCCTGCCCGGTTGCCGACCACACGTAGCCTTCCAGCGCGAGTTGCTCGTACACCTGCGTGACCGTATTACGGCCGAGACCCAGCTCGCTCGCGAGCAATCGGGACGACGGCACTTTGGTTCCGGCCGGCAATTCCCGCGACAGAATGGCCTGCTGCAACAAACCATATAACTGCCGATAAATCGGCAGCCCGCCCGTTCGTTCAATCCGCTGAGCCAGCCAATCGGACAACATGCTTGCACGCATCGCGGCCATCGAATAATTGGCTCCTATAAAAACGCGGAAATGGCTCTGATTGAAAGAGCCAAATCTTACTATAGTCGAGGCACCGCCTAAAAACCCGCCAAGGAGCGATGCCCGTGAGCCAGACCCTGAAGAACGCCGACCTTAAAACCCGCAAAGATGCCGCCACGCCGCGCGGTGTCGGCGTGATGTGCGATTTCTACGCCGAACGTGCGGAAAACGCCGAGCTGTGGGATGTGGAAGGCCGCCGTTTCATCGACTTCGCGGCGGGCATCGCGGTATGCAACACGGGACATCGGCACCCGAAAATTGTTGCGGCCATGCGCGCGCAACTTGAGCGCTTCACGCATACGGCGTATCAGATCGTCCCTTACGAATCGTATGTTTCGCTCGCCGAGAAGATCATCGCGCGCACACCCGGCGACTATGCAAAGAAGGCCGCGTTCTTCACGACCGGCGCGGAAGCCGTCGAAAACGCCATCAAGATCGCGCGCGCCGCGACGGGCCGGCCGGGCGTGATCGCGTTCACGGGCGGGTTCCACGGCCGCACGTTCATGGGCATGGCGCTCACAGGCAAGGTAGCACCCTATAAGATCGGCTTCGGGCCGTTCCCGTCCGACGTATTCCACGCCCCGTTCCCGAACCCGCTGCGCGGCATCACGACAGAAGATTCGCTGCGGGCCATCGAGCATCTTTTCGCGGCGGATATCGAGGCCAAGCGCGTTGCCGCGATCATCTTCGAACCGGTTCAGGGTGAAGGCGGTTTCTATCAGGCGCCCGTGGAATTCGTCCGCGCGTTACGCAAGCTCTGCGACACCCACGGCATCCTGCTGATCGCCGATGAAGTGCAAACTGGCTTCGCGCGCACGGGCAAGTTGTTCGCGATGCAACATTACGACGTCGTGCCGGACCTGATGACCATCGCCAAAAGCCTGGCGGGCGGTATGCCGCTGTCCGGCGTGGTCGGTCGTGCCGATGTCATGGACGCGGTCGCGCCCGGCGGTCTTGGCGGCACGTATGCCGGCAATCCGCTGGCGGTGGCGTCGGCGCATGCGGTGCTTGAGATCATCGATGAAGAGAAGCTTTGCGAGCGTGCCGTGCGACTGGGCGATAAGCTGAAGTCGCGGCTGTCATCGATTAAGGCAGACGTGCCGCAGATCGCCGATGTGCGCGGCCCCGGCGGCATGATCGCCGTCGAATTCTGCAAGCCCGGCACCAGCGAAGCCGATGCCGCTTTCGCCAAGCGCGTGCAAACCCTGGCGCTTGAACGTGGCCTGCTTTTGCTGATCTGCGGCGTGTACAGCAACGTGATCCGGTTCCTGTTTCCGCTGACCATTCAGGACGCCGTGTTCGATGAAGCACTCGCTATTCTCGAACGTGTCCTGACAGAAGAAGTGGGGGTCGCAGCATGAGCACGCAACGTTCAGCCATGCAGTTAAAAGACCCGGCGCTGCTGCGTCACGACGCGTTCATCGACGGCGAGTGGCAAGGCGCCGACGACGCTTCCACCTTCGAAGTCATCGACCCGGCGAACGGTCAGTCGCTCGGTCATGTGCCCAGGATGGGCGCGGCGGAAACGCGTCGCGCGATCGATGCGGCGAACACCGCGTGGCCGCTCTGGCGCAAGAAGACCGCGAAGGAACGTGCGGCTGTCCTGCGCCGCTGGTACGAACTGATGCTGGAACACGCCGATGATCTCGCCATGATCCTCACCCGCGAGCAAGGCAAGCCGCTCGCCGAAGCGCGGGGTGAGATCGTCTACGCGGCATCGTTTATCGAGTGGTTCGCGGAGGAAGGCAAACGCGTCGCGGGGGACACGCTGGCATCGCCCGCCGCCGATAAACGCATCGTGGTGACCAAGGAGCCGATCGGCGTCTGCGCGGCTATTACACCGTGGAATTTTCCGAGCGCGATGATCACGCGCAAGGTTGGTCCGGCGCTTGCAGCCGGTTGTTCGATCGTGGTCAAGCCCGCGGAGGCAACGCCGTTTTCCGCCTTCGCCATGGCCGTGCTGGCCGAGCGCGCGGGGTTGCCCAAGGGCGTGCTGAATATCGTGACGGGTGACCCGAAGGCGATCGGCGCCGAGTTGACCAGCAACCCCATTGTCAGGAAGCTGTCGTTCACAGGATCAACGCAGGTCGGCCGTCTGTTGATGGCGCAAAGCGCGCCGACGGTCAAGAAAGTGTCTCTGGAACTGGGCGGCAATGCGCCGTTTATCGTTTTCGATGACGCCGATATTGATGCCGCAGTCGAGGGTGCTATTGCGTCGAAGTATCGCAACAGTGGGCAAACTTGCGTGTGTACGAACCGGTTTTATATTCATGACCGGGTGTATGACGAATTTGCCGCCAAGCTGGGCGCGGCCGTTGCGAAGCTCACGGTGGGCAATGGGTTGGATAGCGGGGTTTTGCTCGGACCGCTTATTAACGACGCCGCCGTGCAGAAGGTCGAATCGCATATTCATGACGCGCTGGACAAAGGCGCCAAGGTCGTAGTTGGCGGCAAGCGGCACGCGCTTGGGTTCGGCTTCTTTGAACCGACCGTGTTGGCTGGGGTGACTTCAGAGATGAAGATCGCGAAGGAAGAAACGTTTGGGCCGCTCGCACCGTTGTTCCGGTTTTCTTCCGATGACGAAGTGATTCGCATGGCTAACGATACCGAGTTTGGATTAGCCGCGTATTTTTATAGCCGCGATATCGGTAGAGTTTGGCGCGTTGCAGAAGCGCTGGAATATGGCATGGTCGGGATTAATACCGGGCTCATTTCCAACGAGGTCGCGCCGTTTGGCGGGGTTAAGCAGTCAGGGCTCGGGCGAGAAGGGTCGCGGTATGGGATCGATGACTATCTGGTGATCAAGTATTTGTGTATGGCCGTTTGAGGGACGTTCGCACTTGAGGGGGTGGCTTGGGCTGGGGTTCTTCGGGGCGGACGGTCGGGGTTGATGCCGGGTTGATGCTTTCGGCGTTAGTGGTCTGCGAGAGTCGGATATTCTCTTTATCACTATTAGCCACTGTGCGTGGCGGCACGTCATTTCTTTGTCCAAAGCGACAAAGAAACGAAGCAAAGAAAACGCTTTCAACCACGCTACCCTAAGTGTCCACAGCGCGCAGTTTTCATTCATAGGTGCCCCAAAAGCACGGTGCTCGCCAGAGCCACGGATGTGTGAAACCCTCCTTCTCCGAACACCGATACCCACACGCTTCGCCACCAGTGATTGAATCTGCCCGAGGAGCACCCCGCGCTATCCGCGGAGAACCGCCCTCCGATACGCGTACCCGGAGCAGCGCGCAGCCTACCATCAGCGGTACTTGCGGCACGGGTATGCCGCAGTACCGCTCTGTTCAAACCTCAACCGTAACCCGCTCCGTGCTCTCTACCGGGAACGTCGTATTGAGCGCCGCATGCAGCAACGCTGCATGCGCAGCACCCGCGTCCAGCACGATCAGGTTGTCCGCAAAGGCCTTCTCCAGCGAAAGCCTACCCTCGATCACCGCCTCCATCGCAATTTCCGTTGCAATAAAGACGACGTCCCGGTCCTCCTGGTTTTCCGCAGTCACATCAGGCGGCTCCGGACTGCAGTCAGGATCAAACCCGGTCTCCGTCGCATGGAAAAATCCCCACGTCCCTATTTCAATCAGCAAAACATAGAAATCCGGCAGCGCCATCAACTCGCTCACCGGCATGGACGACTCAAGCCGGTGCTGCAACGCTTTCAACGTATCAATGGCCGCCACGCGCAACTTCACATTGGCTAGCGGACCATCGAAAACTTTTTCCGGCAGCACCCCCACATCAATCGCTTCGCGAGTGGCGACCGCCACCGTCAGCGATCCGGGATGATCCACATTAAATTCAATCTTGAGGTCACAGATAGAGCACATTGTCTCAATTCCTTTGCAAGCGCCGCATGAACCTAAATGGGCCTCATGGCGTCACGATGTTGAACCAGAAGTCGAAGTTATCCAGCCACGATACGAATTCCCCCAGCTTCTGCGTGTTGCCGGTAATCTTCGCCTTGCCCGCAATAATCTGCTTCTGCATCGTCGTGACGCCCATCATCACGTCGTTAAGATCGGTCCGGGACATGGTCACGGAAGCGTCGGCGGTGTCCGAAGTCTTGCCCTTCGAGTAGTGCAGCGCCGAATTCTCCACACCGACCAGATAACTCTCCTGCGTGTCGGTCATGATGAAGTTGAATGAAATCGACTTGCCCGCCGCCCGTTCCGCATTCAAGCGAACACCCTGGTAATCCAGGAACATTTCCAGCGGCATCGCCCGGATCGTGTCAGGACTTTGTGAACTGCCAAACGGCACCTTATGCACGCCATTACGCAGTTCCATGGCGCCAGTCAGATAGAAATTGCGCCAGCTCGATGCCTCCGACTGGTAACCAAGTTGCTCATACGCGTCAGCGAGCATGTGCTTGGCAGCGACGTTTTGTGGATCGGCAAACACAACGTGGTTCACCACTTCAGCAACCCAGCGGTACTCGCCCTTGTCGTAGTATTTCTGCGCCTTCTGCAAGACGGCATCTGCGCCACCCATAAATTCCACGTAACGCTTGCCGTTTTCAACAGGCGGCAATCTATGAAGATTTGCGGGCACACCATCGAAAAAGCCCAGGCGCAAGTTGTATTGCGCAACCACATCATGGAAAACAGTGCCGTAATAACTACGGCAGTACCATTGTTTTGCCAGAGTGTCAGGCAACCGCAGCATCTCCCCTATCTCAAGAGGCGTGTAGCCGGTATTGGCCAGGCGCATGGTCTGGTCATGCAAATACCGGTACATGTCACGCTGCGCTTTCAGGAAGGCAATGATCCGGTCATTACCCCACGTCGGCCAGTAATGCGAAGCAAACAACACCTGCATGTCGCTGCCGAACATATCAATAGCAGCCTGAAGGTACTTCGACCACAACAAGGCATCGCGTACTTTTGCACCGCGCAATGTATACAGGTTATGCAGCGTGTGAGTGGCGTCTTCAGCGGCGCAGAATGCCTTGTATTTCGGAATGTAGAACATGAATTCCGACGGCGCCTCGGATTCCGGCGCCATGATGACCGTCATTTCAACGCCATCCAACGTCAGCTTCTGGCCAGTCTCGGTGGCGAAGTCGGTCGGCACCAGCAACGTAATCGCGCCAATGGACGTCGTTTTGCCCAGTCCCGCGTCGACCACACCGTCCACGCCTCGCGGCAACAAATTGCCGTACATGTACGCGGCCCGCCGGCTCATCGCGTTACCCGCGATGACGTTTTCGCCCACTGCAGCCTCGGTGAACCCAGCCGGAGCGTATATCTTTACCTTGCCCGCTTTCAGATCGGCTTCGTCGACAATACCGCGGATGCCACCATAATGGTCCGCATGGCTGTGCGTATAAATAACGTGCGTAATCGGCCGGTCGCCAAGATGCGGTATTACCAGTTGCTTCCATACTACAACCGATACATCCGCGGTCATCAACGGATCAATGACAATCCAGCCGGTATCCCCGCGGATAATACTCATCACCGAAAGGTCATAACCCCGGACCTGCCAGATACCGTCAACCACTTCGAACAGACCGTGATTCATGTTCAGCTTGGCATTTCGCCAAAGACTGGGATTGACTGAATCCGGTGCGTTATTTTCCGGACCACCCGTAATAAACGCAAACTGCCCCAGGTCCCAGGCCGCGCCGCCCTTGGAACTCGGAATAATGCCGGGGCTAGGCAACGTGGCGATCAAACCACGGCTCGCATCCTTGAAATCCTGCGTGTCATTGAAAGCTAATTGATTGGCATAAACCGAATTTGCTTCCAGCGTTGCCTTGGTCGGTGGCTTTGAACCAATCCCGGTTGGCATGGCGGGCGAGGCGCCTTGCGCCAGCGCCTCGCCGCCTACCGCGCTTAAACCTGATGCAACGCCCACCGTGACAACACCCCGAAGAAACTCTCTACGCTTGCTCACGGAAGCCGGCATTTTTTCGTCGGACATATGAATTACCTCCTGGGTTTCCGATTGTCCTACTGGCAGATCGCCTGATAGGCACTTGTAATTAACGTCCTGCAATCAATGCTTTATCAATTGTTGCAAACTTGTATCAGTACACCGAACAAACCGATTCAATCCCTGAGCAAGCGTTTGATAAGGTGCATTGGGATGCCTTGAAATCTGCCTCGACCAATATCGTTTTTTCGCAGCGTTTGGGTGAGATTGGCGAAAAATTTTTCTCTTGATATTTACGCTCGTTTCGCCTAGCGCTTGCAATGGGTCGCTGAAACGTTAAAAAAATTTAATAGAGCTGTAGTGATAAACCATTCGCGCCGGCGTTTTCCTTTTTGCAGCATTCGAGGTCGGTCGCGCCAAGCGGTTCTGATGAGCACCCGCAGCCCTTTGCAGCAGCTTCCCAGATCGAGCACTATGTAAAGCATTTTTGATCATTTGCATTTTACATGCTAGGCGCGCAAGAATGCGTTTTATGCATTCATCGATCTAACCGGTCGACCGTCGCGTACCCATGGAAATCCGTCAACTGGAAGCGTTTGCCGCTGTCATGTCCGCCGGAAGCGTCACGGCCGCCGGGCGTTTGCTCGGGCGCTCGCAACCCGCGGTATCGCGTTCGATCCAGGAGCTGGAAGCCGAAATCGGCTATCCGCTATTCCAGCGTTTCGGGCCGCGTGTCGCGCCCACGCGCGAGGCATCCGAGCTTTACCAGGACGTCGAACGCACACTGGCAAGCTTGCGTCAGGTGAAATTGCGCGCCGAACAGATCGCACGGCAAGCACCGCCTCCGCTCACCATTGCCGCCACAGCGGCGCTTGCCGCCGGGCTTGTGCCTCGCGCGCTCGCCTTGCTCAACGAGGACCATCCGCTCGAATCCGTGCATCTGCGTAGCGCCGCCCCCGAACAAGTAGTCGATGCCGTGCTGAGCGGCATCGTCGATATAGGTGTCTCAAGCCTGCCGCTCGAACATCGCGGCGTGCTCGTGCACTGGATTGGCGAAGCCGCGTGTGTTGCCGCCGTGCGCGCCGACGATCCGCTCGCGCGCGCGCCGCACATCGCGTTGAGCGATTTTGCGAATCGCCGGCTCGTCACAATGCAGAACCCTTACCGCCTGCGGCCAAGGCTCGACTCGGCATTCGCGCACGCGGGCGTGCGCACGGCCGGCGTGATCGAAACCAACTCGTCGCTGAACGCGCTCGGCGCGGTGCGCGCGGGACTCGGCCTCGCCGTGCTGGAACCGGTGACCGCACTTGGATTGCCTGTCGATGGCGTAGTGATCCGTCCGCTGGATATCCGCATCGCGTTCCTGTTCGGCGTCATCACACCTGAGTTCCGCCCGCCGAGTGCAGCGGCCCTCGCCGCGACGCAAGCACTGGCGCAAGCTGCCGCCGAGATCCTGCCCGACTTTGTCCTCCACGAGGCAAACCAGCACAGCGCCATTCTTCAAGCGCTTTACGGCGAGCCCGAAGACACCCTTAATCCGACCGAAGAGCCCGCGACGTGATCCTCGACAAAAACGTATCATCGACACATCCGACCGGCCTCGCGGCGCTCGAAGCGCGCCTCGCGGAAGACCTGTCCCTGCTCGAATTGCCCGCGCGCGAATGGGTGCCGGGCAAGACGCACAACGGTAACGAAGTGCTGGACGTGGCGGTGATCGGCGGCGGCATGGCGGGGTTGGCCGCGTCCGCCGCGCTCAAGTTGCTGGGCGTACGGGCGATTATCTTTGACCGCTCGCCGCAGGGACTGGAGGGTCCCTGGGCCACGACCGCCCGCATGGAAACGCTACGCTCACCGAAGCAATTGACAGGCCCCGCTTTAGGGTTGCCCGCGTTGACGTTTCGCGCGTGGTTCGAGGCGCAATTCGGCACGCCGGCATGGCAAGCGCTCGACAAGATCGACCGGCTGCAATGGATGCAATATCTGATCTGGTATCGCCGCGTGCTCGCACTCGATGTCCGCAACGGACACACTATTGAAGCCGTGACCCCGCGTGCCGATGGTCTCGTCGCATTAAGCATACGAACGTCCGATCGCCGCTTCGAGGTCTATGCACGACGCGTCGTGCTCGCTACCGGACGCGACGGATTGGGCGGGCCTGCGTTGCCGGAGTTTGTCGAAGGATTGCCGCGCAATCGCTGGGCGCATTCATCGGATACCACTGACTACACGACGCTGGCCGGCAAGCGCGTGGCCGTGGTCGGCGGCGGATCTTCCGCCATGGACAGCGCCGCCACGGCGCTCGAAGCGGGCGCGGCCAGCGTCGATTTGCTGATTAGGCGGGAGGATCTTCCACGCATAAACAAGGGTAAGGGGGCAGGTAATCCGGGCCTCACGCATGGCCACCAGACCCTGCCCGATGCGTGGAAATGGAAGATCCGCCACTACATCAATACCCTGCAGGTACCGCCGCCGCGCGGCAGTACGTTGCGGGTATCGCGTCATCCGAATGCACGCTTTAATCTTGGATGCCCGGTGTTGTCGGTTGAAAGCACGGAGAGCGGTCTCTCGATCCACACGCCCAAAGGCACTTTCGCGGCCGACTTCCTCGTGGTCTCTACGGGCTTCAAGGTTGACTGGTCCGCGCGCCCGGAATTCGCCGCCTTTACACCGTATATCCGCACCTGGGCCGATCGCTACACACCGCCCCCCGGCGATGAAGACGCCGAGCTGTCCGACTCGCCCGATATCGGACCCGCGTTTGAATTCCTCGAGAAATCCCCGGGCGATTGCCCCGGCTTGTCGCGCATCCACTGCTTCTGCTATCCCGCGTCGCTCTCGCAAGGCGCTGTCTCCGGCGATATCCCCGCGATCAGCACAGGTGCAAAACGGCTTGCCCAAGGTATAGCAAGCCTACTGTATCGCGAGGACGTGGAGCAGCATTACGCAGCGCTCGAAGCGTATGCCGAACCCGAACTCTACGGCGATGAATGGCAACCGGCCGAAGCACCGCCCCAGTATGCGGAGGACCAATGAGCGGCTGGCTCATTCGCCGAATCGCGCAGGCGGCGTTCGTCGTGCTGCTGATGACGCTGATCGTGTTCATCGGTCTGCATGCGATCGGGAATCCTATCGATATCCTGATCGGGCAGGACGTCGATCAGGTCGACCGGGCACGCATCATCGCCCAACTGGGCCTCGACCAGCCGCTCTGGAAACAGTATCTGGCCTTCCTCGCCAGTGCGATGCATGGCGACCTTGGCAACAGTTTCGTCTATAACGAACCCGCCATCCGCCTGATCCTGCAACGCCTTCCCGCGACTCTGGAGCTCGCTGTTTCGGCGCTGCTGCTGGCGCTCGTGATTGGTATTCCGCTGGGGTTATTCGCTGGGCTGCATCCGCGCAATCCGCTCTCGAAGATGCTGATGACCGGCAGTATTGTCGGCTTCTCCCTGCCTACGTTCTGGGTCGGCCTGATGCTCATCATGCTGTTCAGCGTGAAGCTCGGCTGGCTGCCCGCCAGCGGACGCGGCGCGACTGCGAGCCTGTTCGGCGTCCAGTGGTCGTGGCTCACGCTCGACGGCTTGCGCCACCTGATCCTGCCCGCGCTGAATCTCTCGCTCTTCAAGATCTCGCTGGTCTTGCGTCTGACGAGTGCCGGCGTGCGTGAAGTCACGCCGATGGAACACGTGCGTTTTGCCCGCGCCAAGGGTTTGTCGCCTATGCGGATCGTGCTCGTTCACATCCTGCGCAATACGCTGATTCCGCTCATCACGGTGATCGGCCTGGAGTTCGGTTCGACCATCGCATTCGCGGTCGTCACCGAGACCGTGTTCTCGTGGCCGGGCGCGGGCAAGCTGATACTCGACAGCATCAACGCGCTCGATCGTCCGGTAATCCTGTCGTACATGATCGTAGTCGTCTGCATGTTCGTCTCGCTGAATCTGTTCGTCGATATCCTCTACAAGTTCCTTGATCCGCGCGTACGGCTGGAGGGCGCGCGATGAGCACGGCTCCGTTGGTCCCCAAAACGGGAGAGCCCGTGCGCGGCGCGCTCAAACGCCGTCAGTCTCCATGGCGGCAGCTCGTCGCGGATTTTGGCCGTTCGCCCGCGGCGATGGCCGCGTTGATCGTCGCCATACTGCTAGTGCTCGCGGCCATTTTTGCGCCGCTGATCACGCCGCAAAATCCGTACGACCTGCTGCAACTCGATGTACTCGATGCCCGCCTCCCCCCCGGTTCGATGAACGGCGCCGGCACGCATGCGTACTGGCTCGGCACCGACGGGCAGGGCCGCGACCTGTATTCAGCGATGCTCTACGGCCTGCGCCTGAGCTTGTCCGTAGGCCTCGGATCGGCTGTGATCGCGGGCGTGGTCGGCACCGTGTTCGGCCTGATCGCGGCTTACGCCGGCGGCAAGGTCGACAACCTCATCATGCGGCTCGTGGACCTGCTGCTTGCCTTCCCGTCCATCCTCGTCGCCATGATGCTGCTCGCGTTCCTGGGGAAGAGCGTGACCAACGTCGTGCTCACGCTGGTGCTGATCGAATGGGCATATTACGCACGCACTGCGCGAGCGCAAGCGCTTGTCGAAGCACGGCGCGAATATGTTGAAGCCGCGCGCAGTCTTGCGATCCCCAACTGGCGCATCGTGCTCGTTCACATCCTGCCGAACTGCCTGCCGCCGCTGATCGTGGTCGGCACGCTGCAAGTCGCGCGCGCGATCACGCTTGAAGCAACGCTGTCGTTCCTGGGCCTCGGCGTGCCGATCACGGAACCCTCGCTCGGACTGCTGATTGCCAATGGTTACCAGACCATGCTCTCTGGCGAATACTGGACCAGTGTCTATCCGGGTCTTGCGTTGCTCGCCGTGCTGGTATCGATCAACATGGTCGGCGACCGTCTGCGCGAGTTGCTCAATCCGAGGTTCGTGAAATGAGCGCCGCTGCTTTCCATGATTTCCATACCGCGGACAACACACTCGAAGTCCGCCATCTGCGAACGCGCTTCTTCACGCGCGAAGGCGAACTGCCCGCTGTCGAAGACGTCTCGCTGACGCTCGCGCGCGGTCGCGTGCTGGGTCTGGTCGGCGAATCGGGATCGGGGAAATCGGTGACCGGTTTCTCGATCATGGGACTGATCGATGCCCCTGGCCGCGTGGTCGGCGGCGAGATCCTGTTCAAGGGCAAAAACCTCGTCGGCTTGCCCGAAGCGGAGATGCGGCGCCTGCGCGGCAGCCGTATCGCGATGGTGTTTCAGGACCCCATGTCCACGCTCAATCCGGTGCAGCGCGTGGACGCGCAGATGATTGAAGCGGTGCGCGCGCATCGCGACGTGAGCCGGCGCGCCGCGCGCGAGCAGGCAAGCGAAGCGCTGGCGGCCATGGGTATTGCCAGTCCCGACGAACGGCTGCGCGCGTATCCGCATCAATTGTCGGGCGGCATGCGCCAGCGTGTGGCAATCGCGATTGCGATGCTGCACAAGCCGGACCTGATCATCGCCGATGAACCCACTACCGCGCTCGATGTCACCATCCAGGCGCAGATCCTGTCCGAAGTACAAACGCTCGTGCGCACGCAAGGCACGTCGCTGATCTGGATCACGCACGATCTGTCCGTGGTGGCGGGTCTCGCCGATGACATCGCGGTGATGTATGCGGGCCGGATCGTTGAACAGGGCACCGTGGATGCGGTGCTCGACCGTCCGCAGCATCCGTACACAGCAGGTTTGATCGACAGCTTGCCGAGCCTCAACACGCGCGGCAAAAGGCTCACGCAGATTGCAGGCATCACGCCGGACCTACGCTCTTTGCCGCCGGGCTGTGCGTTCGCTGCGCGCTGTACGCGTGCCACAGCGGTCTGCTCGACGCCTCCAGTGCTTGGACCTTCGCCGGCCGCGCAAGCGTCCGAGCATGGCTCGCATCTCGTGCGCTGTTTTCATCCCGGCCGGCAAACCGATGTCCGCACGGAGACAACCGCATGAGCCAGGTCCATACACGCGCGCTCATTGAACTGCGCGGGGTCAGCCAGCGCTTCGGCGAACGCGACGAGAACGCCGCGACACGCTGGCTGCGCGAGCGTAACGTGCTTGCGGCACAAGCGGTCACACGAGCAGTCGAACATGTCGATCTCGCGATCGCGCCGGGCGAAGTGGTCGGACTGGTCGGCGAATCCGGCTGCGGAAAGTCCACGCTCGGTCGCATTGTTTCGGGGCTCATCGCGCCGACCGAAGGCGACGTGCTGGTCGATGGACAGGACCGCGCAACGATGTCACCGGCGGCACTCCGTGCCGCGCGGCTCGCGATCCAGATGATCTTCCAGGACCCGTATTCCAGCCTGAATCCGAGAAGGCGTATCCGCGATATCGTCGGCGAGGCACCGCTTGTTCACGGCATGATCGAGCGCAGCGATCTCGACGCCTACGTGGCGGCGCAGTTAAAACGCGCGGGCCTCGACCCGTCGCTCGCCGACCGTTATCCGCACGAGTTCAGCGGTGGTCAGCGGCAGCGCATCGGCATTGCGAGAGCGCTCGCGGTCAACCCGTCCATGCTCGTCTGCGACGAAGCGGTGGCCGCCCTCGATGTATCGATACAAGCGCAGATCCTGAATCTCTTCATGGACCTGCGCGAGCAACTTAATCTCACGTACCTGTTCATCAGCCACGACCTGGGCGTGGTCGAACAATTGTCGGATCGCGTGGTGATCATGTATCTCGGACGGGTGGTGGAAAGCGCTCCCGTGGAAGAGATATTCCGGCATCCGAATCATCCTTACACGCAGACCTTGCTGGCCGAAATTCCGCGTATAGATGCGCGCAAGAAGCACTTCACCGCTATTCGCGGCGAAATGCCGAGCCCGCTTTCACCGCCGCCGGGTTGCCATTTTCATCCGCGCTGTCCGCATGCCATGCCACGTTGCACGACCGAAGTGCCGCGCTTGCGTGGCATCGCCATCGAGCATGTCAGCGCATGTCACCTGAACGACGCTCACTAAACGACCCTCACCAAGTTTCAATCCAGAACCACTCAATAAAAAGGAATTGCATCGTGAAACGCCTGGTCCTTTCCACGCTGACCGCCACGCTCGCTACTGCGGCGTTGTTCAGTTCAGGTGCATCAGCGCAAACGCTCAATATTGCGTTCGCCGATCCGCTCTCGTCGCTCGATCCGCAACTGAACAACTACGCGGGCGACCGTTCCGTCGACCTGCACTTCTGGGATCTGCTGGTCGAGAATCACAACAACGTCCTTGCGCCCGGCCTCGCGACAAGCTGGAAGTCAACCGGCAACGACACGTGGGAATTCAAGCTGCGACACGACGTCAAGTGGCAAGACGGCACGCCGTTCACCGCGGACGACGTGATCTATTCGTATCAGCGCGCCCGCAACGTGCCGGGGACCATCGCGACCTTCGCGGGGTATCTGCGCACTATCGCGTCCGCCACGGCGCCTGATCCGTACACGTTGATCATCAAGACCAGCTCGCCCACGCCGGACCTGCCGCTGAATTTGACATCGGTACATATTGTGAGCAAGCACGTGGGCGAGAAGGCGACGACGGAAGACTACAACTCCGGTCGCGCGATGATCGGCTCAGGGCCGTACAAATTCGTTTCGTACACGCCGGGCGACCGCGTGGTGATGACGCGTAACGACGCGTACTGGGGCACGAAGCCGATCTGGGACAAGGTCAATTATCGCTACGTGAGCAATGCGGCGGCACGTACGGCGGCGTTGTTGTCGGGCGACGTAGACGTGATCGATAAAGTCTCGGTCTCCGATCTCCCGCGTCTCAAGCAATCGCCGAAGGTATCGGTGTTCGCGTATCCGGGCCTGCGCGTGCTGATACTTCAGCCAAGTTTCCGTGAAGGCCCGAGCCCATACATTACCGATAACGCCGGCAAGCCGTTGGCCAGGAACCCGCTGCTCGATGTGCGCGTGCGTCGCGCGTTGTCGCTCGCGATCAATCGTCCCGCCATCACCGACCGCATCCTCCAGGGCGCCGCAACGGTCGCCAACCAGTGGATGCCGGCCAAGACCTTCGGTTATAACCCGGACGTCAAGGACATCCCGAACGACCCGGTCCAGGCAAAGAAACTGCTGGCCGAAGCAGGCTTCCCGGACGGCTTCCAGTTGACGCTCAGCGTGCCTAACGATCGTTATCCACAAGCGCCCGAAACGGCGCAGGCCGTGGCGCAATTCTGGACGCGCATTGGTGTGAAGACGAAGGTCGAGGTCATGCCGTGGGCCAGTTACGCCAGCCGCGCGAACAAGAATGAGTTTGCGGTGAGCATGATTGCGTGGGGTAACGGCACGGGCGAAGCAAGCTATGCGCTCGTCAATATTCTCGGCACCGTTGATCCAAAGAAGGGCATTGGTTCGTCGAACTGGGGCCGTTATAGCAGCCCGGCCGTTGACCACGCGCTCGACGCCGCCACGGCCGAGTTCGATTCAGCGAAACGTGAGGCCATCTTGCAGCAGTCAGTGAAGGTGGTAAGCGACGACGTTGGCATCATTCCGCTCTTTCACTACGAAAACATCTGGGCTGCAAAGAAAGGCCTGAAAGTGACGCCGATAGTGAGCGACCGCACGACCGCGATGATGGTTACGCGCAGCGGAAGTTGAGGCCATCATGATCAACATCACGGCTACGCCGGACGACGATCTGATTGACGTTGCGCGGCGCATTGCAGTAACCGGCGCGCGCGCGGGTACATTGCTGACCCTTCGCACGCAGACCGTACGCGGCGCGGGCACGGTCTGGACAAGTCGCGCGGTCTTTCGTGCCGATGATCACGGCGTCATCGACGTTGCCCGGGATGTGCCGGTCGAAGGTGACTACAGCGGTGTATCGGCGATGGGACTCATCTGGTCGCAAGTCCCCGTCGAAGCGGGCAAACGCGAAGTGTTTCCCGCCGATGTCTCCAAGGCGTTGTCTACCTGCATCGAAGTCATTGGTGAAGACGGACAAGTGCTGAGCGCCACGCTGCTGAATCAGCGGCTGATGGCGCCCGGCGTGCAACGGCGCGACATGCGCGTTGACGGCTGTGTTGGCACGTTGTTCCTGCCCGCAACGCCTGGACCACATCCCGTGGTGCTCGTGCTGAACGGGTCGGGCGGCGGCATCAATGAACCGCGCGGGGCGCTTTACGCATCGCGCGGATATGCTGCCCTCGCACTGGGTTACTTCAAGACACCGGGGCTGTCTGACTACATCTCCAATACGCCGCTCGAATACTTTCGCCGCGCGCTTGACTGGATCACGCGCGAGTTGCAACCGGCGTCCGGCTTTATTGCCGTGAGCGGGCAGTCGCGCGGCGGCGAACTCGCGTTGCTGCTCGGCGCAACGTATCCGGATCGCATCAAGGCGGTGATCGGTTATGTGCCCGGCGCGGTCGTTCACAGCGCGCAGAACGCCGCCGATCCCGCGATAGGTCGCGAAGGTCCAACCTGGCTGCTCGACGGCAAACCCCTGCCGCACCTGTGGGAAAACAACCGCACGGCTAGCTGGAAGCCCTTCGACGATGGCCCGCCTCCGCATCGTCACGAACGTGCAATTCGAACCGCGTTACTCGATAAAGAAGCGGTGGAGCGGGCGCGGATTCACGTCGAGAATACAGATGGACCGGTGCTGCTGCTCTCCGCTACCGACGACGGTTCATGGCCCTCCTCCGAATACTCACGCATGGTCGTAGAGCGGCTTGAACGGGAAAAACATGCATATCCGGTGCGCCATCTCGACTTCCATAACGCCGGCCACGCGATCATTTTCCCGTATGTGCCGACCACGCAACTCGTGTACGCGCATCCCGTTTCCGGACGCATCAGCACCGGCGGCGGCGAACCCGCAGCGAACGCACGCGCCGATGAATCATCGTGGCGCGAAGTGCTGGCTTTTCTCGATGCAGCCGTCCATTCCCGCGCGTCAAAAAGTACTGGCGACTCGGCTGGCAACTCTTTCAGGCAGGAGCAACCATGACAGACACCTACGATCTCAGCACTGATGTTGTCGACCGGATCGCGGGCCTTACGCCCGGTTCACCGGCCTACGCCACGCGACATAAACGCGACAAGGTCGCCGCCGCGACCCAGCGTAGCTACGACGCGTTATTCGATCCGGCGCTGCCCGATTTGTCGCTAAGCGATCGCTTGCTTGTTGCGTTATACGCGTGCACGTTGTCGAATGCCCCTGCATTAGCGACTCATTATGCGGAACGGCTCGCTTCGATCAATGCGGACCGTACCGTGATCGACCAGATCGTACAGGGTTCGATCGACGCTCAGGAACCTCGCTTGCGCGCAATGCTGGCCTTTACGCGCACGCTGATCGAAGCACCCATAGACGGCGATAAAACCGCGCTGGAACGTCTGCCCGCCGCCGGCATTCCGACGCCCGCTGTAGTCGCCCTTGCACAATTGATCGCCTTTCTTTCCTATCAGATTCGCCTGACGGCCGGTTTGCGCGCGCTGCAGGTCTTGAATGCAACGGAGGCAGCATGAGCCGGATCATTGAAGCGCATGGCTTCACGAATCGCGTGCTGGGATGGGATGCGTGGCTGGATGTGGTGGAACTCGCCGATGCCTCGCCCGAGCAGATCACCGTGCTCGAAGAGAGCCATCCGAAAGCGAAGGAGTCCGATTATTATCTGTTCCTCGTGCATCAGCCGGAAATCCTGCGGCAGCGCTCGGCGGCCTTCAACGCAATCATGTATGCACCGGGCGGCTTGCCGCGCGCGGAGCGGGAGTTGGCATCGACGGTCGTTTCGCGGGTCAATGGCTGCGTGTATTGCGCGTCCGTGCATGCACAGCGTTTCGAGCAACTGGCGAAACGCGACGATGTTATCGAACAGGTTTTCAACGATCCGGCTACCGCTGGCACGTCGCCGCGCGAGAAGGCGATCGTGCTGGCGTCGATCGACCTGACGCTCACGCCGGGTCAGGTTGAACCGGCACAGTTGCGGGCGCTGCGCGATGTGGGATTGAGCGACGACGAGATCCTCGACCTGATTCACTCCATTGCCATCTTCGCGTGGGCCAACCGGCTGATGCTCAATCTCGGCGAACCGGTTGGATGAGCGGACCGGGGTCGGCCGCTGTCGCTCGACCTGAACACGCCCGAAACGGAATAAGGTTCCAACAACAAGTTCTTTGCATTGTTGCGGCAGGACGGGTACGTATAGCGATTCACCGCTGAACTATGCCGATCCCGTCATGCCCCTTCACGCCGAAAAAATTGCCGACTGGCTGCTTGCCGGTCTCGAACTCAAGAGCACGCTGTTCCATGTCGGCCAGTATTGTGGAAGCTGGCAGGCGTCGACGGCGGGCCATCAGCAGGCGAGTTTCCATGTCGTGCTGCATGGAGAATGCTGGCTGCATCTGCCCGCCAAGCCGGGGCGCATTGCAACGAGCGTGCGCCTGACACAAGGTGATGCCGTGTTCCTGCTGCACGACATGCCGCATTGCCTCTCGCCGCTGGCCGTGGCACCCCCAACCGGTCAGGAGAGTCAGCGGGCGGGTTCTATGCAGCCCTTATCGTCCGACGAAAGTCCGGCGCAACAAAGTCTCGGACTGGCATGTGGGTTCTTCGAATTCCGCTCGGGCCTGGACGACCAGTTGCTCGCGCTGATCCCTGATCACATCGTCGCCCGCCACGACACTGCGGCGCCCGACGGTCCCCGTGCCGTGTTCGACCTGATTCGCGCTGAGGCGCAGCGGCATCCTGACGCACCTTCGCCGCTGATCGCGCGCCTGACCGAGCTTTTGTTTTTCTACGCGCTTCGTTCTGTCGCTGCACGCGACGACATTGCGCCGGGTCTTTGGTCACTGATGCGTCGCGCGGAGTTTGCGCCGTTGATTACTGCCATTATCGATACCCCAGCAGAGCGCTGGACGACCGACAGAATGGCGGATTTCGTGCATATGTCGCGGGCGCGTTTCTGCAAGCAGTTCGTAGAAGCATGTGGCCAGCCGCCCGCGCAGTTCGTCACGCTGGTTCGTATGAAAGTGGCTGCGGCGATGCTTCGGAACGGCACTACGACGCCGGACGCCGCGGAACAGGTTGGATATCAATCTGAGTCCGCGTTCGCTCAGGCGTTCAAGCGCGTGACCGGGGAGCAGCCGGGTGCCTACCGGCGGACTCGTACGCAGGATCCTGTCGCTTTGGGTTTTGCTATTGATGATGCGCAGGTGGCGCTGCACTGAGAAAGCTATTTTCGCTCGCGCCGGTGGACGGGGTTTTGGTGGTGGTAGGGGGAGGGGTTGGGGTGGTCGGTTCTGGGGGTTAGTGGTCAGAGGTCAGTGCCGGGTTGCTGCTTTCAGTGTTAGTGGTCTGCGAGAGTCGGATTTTCTCTTTATCACTATTAGCCACTGTGCGTGGCGGCACGTCATTTCTTTGTCCAAAGCGACAAAGAAACGAAGCAAAGAAAACGCTTTCAACCACGCTACCCTAAGTGTCCACAGCGTGCAGTTTCTATTCATAGGTGCCCCAAAAGCACGGTGCTCGCCAGAGCCACGGATGTGTGAACCCCTCTTTCTCCGAACACGGATACCCACACGCTTCGCCACCAGTGATTGAACCTGCCCGAGGAGCACCCCGCGCTATCCGCGGATAACCTCCCTCCAATGTGGACGCGCCTCGGACCTCGTCGCCAACCTACCAAGTAATATAGCCCCAAAATATGTAAGACCGAACCGACGAAAATAGCCGTGTAAGCACGCAGTCAGTTCACCAAAAAAACTGAAGCACTAAACACGCATCGAGCTGCTAGGCATCAAGTTGTGATCCACGAAGACAACCGCGTAGACCAAGCCGCTAACCCCGGCAAGAAACGAAGCATGCAGAACGCGTGAGGCCGTGCTGGTCCCTTGGCAACGCGTGCTTGCCCGAGAGCGTTGGGGGCGAAGCGTGTTCGTGTCAGGATTCGCGAGAAGGAGGGGTTCACACATCCGTCGTTCTGGCGAGCACCGTGCTTTTGGGGCACCTATGAATGAAAACTGCACGCTGTGGACACTTAGGGTAGCGTGGTTTAAAAGCGCTTTCTTTGCTTCGTTTCTTTGTCGCTTTGGACAAAGAAATGACGTGCCGCCACGCACAGTGGCTAATAGTGATAAAGAGAAAATCCGACTCTCGCAGACCACCACGGCCGAAAGCACCAACCCGGCATAGACTCCGACCACTAACCCCAGAACCGACCACCCCAGCATCAACCCCGACCACCAACCCCAGAACCTGACAACCCCGTCCACCGGCGCGAGCAAAAAAAACTGAGACGAATAAGCATCAATCCCAGACGCACGCGCATTGCCGAAAGCACTCGACCCAGTGACAATAGACAATACCCCTTCGACTACGAGGAACCGTCATGAGCCGTCTGCCGTTGCAAACCATTGAAAGCGCACCAGAAGCGAGCCGCCCTTACCTTGAGAAGGCGTTGGCGAACAACGGCTTTTTGCCCAATCTGGTGGCATCGCTTGCGAACGCGCCCACCGCGCTTGAAACGTACCTGACCGTGGCGGGTATCAACGGCCGCAGCGGCCTGACACTCGCCGAACGCGAAACCGTTCAAATCACGGCCGCCGCTATCCATGGCTGTGGTTTTTGCGTTGCCGGACACACGGCGGTCGCATTGAAGAAGGCACAATTGGACGCGCCCGTGGTCGACTCAATCCGCGACCAGCAACCAATCGACGATGCCCGCCTCAACGCAATTGCCGTCTTCACGCGTGCCGTGATCGCGACGCGCGGCGGGGTATCGGATGAAGAACTGAACACCTTCCGCGCAGCTGGCTTCACCGACGCCAACGCGCTCGAAGTCGTGCTCGGCGTCAGCCTCGCCACCTTGTGCAACTTCGCCAACAATCTCTCGCAAAACGAACTCAATCCGGAACTGGCTGCTTACCGGTGGGAACCCAAAGCCAAGGCACACGCCGCATGACAACCTCTGCGATGCGACCAGTCACGAGCGAACTTGAAGCGTGGCTCGACACGCATGCTGAAGCTATCGACACAGAGCAAGACCTTGCCTCCGAGATCCTGCCACGGCTCGGTCGAGCGGGTCTGTTCCGTACCGGTGTGCCTGCGCATCTTGGCGGCACGGGCGGTGTGATTGGAGACGCAATCGAGGCGGTCGCGAAGGTGGCGGAACAATCGCTCGCGGCGGCATTCGTGTTCTGGGGACAACGCACTTTCATCGAATACCTGCTGCAAAGTCCGAACGAGACGTTGCGCACGCGCTGGCTCGACCGGCTGCTCAGCGGCGAACTGGCGGGCGCAACGGGGCTGTCGAATGCGATGAAATACCTGTCGAACATCGAACCATTGCAGATGAAAGCGCACTTGCTCGATCACGCCGGCGAGCATGATCGATGGACGCTCGACGGCAGCTTGCCGTGGATCACCAACCTGCGTCCGGAAGGTTTCATCGCCGCAGCGGCATTCGATCACGCATCAGAAGACGACAACACACCGCCCTCCATCTTCGCTATCCCGCACAATGCCCCAGGCGTTACGCGTAGCGTTGACCTTGACCTGATCGCGTTGCGTTCGAGCAATACGGCGGCTTTACGCGTGGAAGGCGCGGTACTGGACAACACGTTCCGCATCACGGCCGACGCACCCGCCTGGCTCGCACGCGTGCGCCCGGGTTTCCTCGGCCTTCAGTGCGGTATGTCGATCGGCCTTGCACGTCGTTGCCTTGCAGCAGTTGGCGAAACGAGCGCGATATCGCGCGCCGCCGTAGAGGACGAAGCCGCGCAGTTGGCGCGCGAACTCGACGACCTCACGCATCGGCTGAAAGAAGGCGTGCGCAACGGCACGTTTGTCTCCACGCCTGCCGCGTTGTTCGAGATCCGCATCGCATTGGCGGCAGTGGTAGAGGCCGCCGTCGGGCTCGAAGTTCAAGTGACCGGAGGCCGCGGTTATTTGCGCGGCCAGACCGGCACCGCGCGCCGCATGCGCGAGGCGGCCTTCGTGCCTATCGTCACGCCGAGTCTCGTGCAGCTTAAAAACCAGCTTGCATTGCATCGCAAGGCGCACACCGCATGAACCAGCCAATGGTGACGCATCGGCCGCTCGTTGAAGCGCGCGGCGTCGGTCTGACCTATCCCGGACGCGCCGTGCTGCAAGGGGTGAACTTGAGCGTTCAGTCCGGCGAACTGGTGTCGGTGCTGGGACCCAGCGGGTCGGGCAAATCGACCTTGCTGCGCATTCTTGCAGGACTGCTGAAGCCGACGTCGGGGCAGATTCTCGTCGATGGCGCGCCGCTCGACGGCCCTCGTCCCGACGTCGCGCTGGCGTTCCAGGACCCATGCCTGCTGCCGTGGTTATCGGTTGAACGCAACGTCGGGTTCGGCCTGGGTTTCTCGCGGCAACCGGCACTCTCGCGGGCGCAACGGCGCGAGCGCGTGAGTGCGGCGCTCGATGAAGTGGGCCTGGCTCATGCGCGTACCTACATGCCACGCCAGTTATCCGGCGGCATGGCCCAGCGCACGGCCCTCGCCCGTTGCCTGACGCGCCAGCCTCGTACGCTACTACTCGATGAACCCTTCGGCGCACTCGATGAAGTCACGCGCGCCGACATGCAGCGCCTGCTCGTCAAGGTCGTGCAGGACACGCACGCGGGCACGGTCCTCGTGACTCACGATATAGACGAGGCGTTGCTTGTGTCCGACCGGATCGTGCTGCTGGGCGCCCAGGGTTCATTGATCGCGCAATGGCACGTGAGCGTGCCCGCGCCGCGCGCCGCCGAAGTGCAGGCGCTGGGCGCGTTGCGCATCGAGATTCTTCAGGCGCTGCAAGATGCGATGTCACGCGAGAGGACGGTCGCTTAAAGCGCCCTGAAAGCAGGGTCGGCACGCCGCTTCACTTTCCATCAATGCAGCAAACGCAGGATCACAAATGTGCCAGCTTCCGATGTCCCGCCGCGAGTGGTTGAAACTCGCCTCCCTGTTCACCGTCGCGGGCGCTGCGCCCTTGCTCGGCTCGCTGAACGCGCGTGCGGCGAGCGAACCCGATGCGCCGGTGCGAATCGGTTACCTGCCCATCACCGACGCCACCCCGCTGCTCGTCGCGCACAACAACGGCTACTTCGAAGCAGCCGGCGTCACCGCCGAGAAACCCACGCTCCTGCGTAGCTGGGCGCAACTGGTTGAAGCGTTCCTCTCGGGTCAGGTCAACGTCGTCCACCTGCTTTCCCCGATGACCGTCTGGGCGCGCTACGGCAGTCAGGCACCGGCGAAGGTCGTCGCGTGGAATCACGTGAACGGGTCCGGTATTACGGTGGCGCCGGGTATCGGCAAACTCGGGGACCTCGGCGGCAAGACGGTGGCGGTGCCCTTCTGGTATTCCATCCACAACGTCGTGCTGCAGGACATGTTGCGCTCGCAAGGGCTCGTGCCGGTGCTCAAGAAAACCTCCGCACCGAAGCCGAACGAAGTGAACCTGATCGTGATGTCGCCGTCCGATATGCCACCCGCGCTGGCGGCCGGACAGATTGCCGGGTTTATCGTCGCCGAGCCGTTTAACGCGGCCGCCGAAGGGCTCAATATTGGCAAGGTGCTGCGCTTTACCGGCGACGTCTGGAAGAACCATGCGTGCTGCGTGGTGTTCATGCACGAGCAGGACCTGACCGGGCGCGCGGCGTGGTCGCAGAAGGTCGTTGACGCCATTGTCAAGGCGCAGGTCTGGACCCGCGAGCATCCGGCGGAAGCGGCGCAGCTTCTTTCGAAGGAAGGCAAGAACCACTACACGCCGCATACGTCCCAAGTGCTGACACGCGTGCTCGCGCCGCCGCCCGGCGACGAGGGCCGTTACCTCGCCGATCGGGCCATCGTCCATGCGGACTGGCATGAGAAACGTATCGACTTCCAGCCGTATCCGTACCCGAGCTATACCGAAGAACTCGTGCGCCGCATGAAGACCACGCAGGTTGAAGGCAACGCGCAGTTTCTCGCCAAACTCGATCCGGCGTTCGTGGCGCGCGATCTCGTCGACGACCGGTTCGTCCGGAACAGTATTGCGGCAGTTGGCGGCATGAAGACCTTCGGCCTGCCCGACGGATTCACGCGTTCGGAGAGCATCGTTGTCTAGCCTGCCCTCTTCGCCCGAACAGGGCGCCACCGGGACCAGCAGCCCGCCACGGGGCCGGTCATGGTTCGGGCGCACTTGGCCGGGGCTCGCGGGTATCGTGGCCGTGGTGGCGCTCTGGTGGCTCGTGCTGACGCTCGTGGCCGGGCCGAATAGCCTCGCCGCCCAGTTCCTGCCCACACGCGCCCTTGCCGCGCTGCCGTCGCTTGTGACGGACGACCGGTTGTTCGAGCACATTGTCACGAGCTTGCGGCGGATTGCCGTCGGTCTGGCGTGGGCGCTGCTGATCGGTGTACCGCTGGGATTCCTGATCGGCCGCCTGCGCTGGCTCGATGCGGCGTTGTCGCCCACGCTTCAGTTCCTGCGCATGATTTCGCCGCTTTCATGGATGCCAATTGCGGTGATGTCGCTCGGCGTGGGCGATCGGGCCGTGTACTTCCTGCTGACCTTCGCCGCGCTGTGGCCGCTCGTGATGAGCACGGCCGCCGGTGTTGCGCAGATCGACCGGCGCTGGCTGCAACTGGGTGAAAGCCTCGCAGCAACACGCTTTGAAATGCTATGGCATGTGTACGTGCCGGGCATTGCCGTCCATGTGCTGACCGGCGTGCGCTTGTCCATCGGCATCTTGTGGATCGTACTCGTGCCGGCGGAAATGCTGGGCGTGAGCGCGGGCCTGGGCTACCTCGTTCTCGATACCCGCGACCGGCTGGCCTACTCCGAATTGACAGCGGTGATCCTGGTGATCGGCGCGCTGGGATTCCTGCTGGACTATGCTGCGCGACTCGCCTACCGGCGCTTCGGCGCGGGACGGCTTGACGGCGAAGATTAATCGTCGTCCGGGCGCCGACTCAGTCCGGCGCTCCTCTCATTCGTTCGAACACCCAACGCCTGACAGCGCCAGGCGTTTCCCCCTCGACGCCCGGGTTCCCCTATAAACTCTGCAAGGGGTCAGGTTTGCCCCGGCGAGCATGTCCTGCGGGTATGCTGCGGGTATTCTTTGAGGCACAGACTTTGCTCCAGTTGAGCGCTGCCTGACTACGGCTTGATGTCATTCCTAAAAGTGTGAGGCTTTTCCCTCGGGGTCTCATGAAACAACATCGCCCGCATTCGCCGCGTTTTCCGCACGACCACTCTCATGTGGCCTGGCGCGATCTTTCGCTGACGTCGGCACCCTTCGCGCTGTTTTTTATCGTCGTGATCGGGCTGATCGTGTGGCTGGCGGACCCTGCTCCGCCAAGAACCATCACGATCAGCGCAGGTCCCGTGGACAGTGCGCTCCTGCATACCGCCGACGAATACAAAAAAATCCTGGCGCGCAATGGCGTCACCCTCAAGGTGCTCCAATCCGACGGTTCGGTGCAGAACCTGCAACGACTGATGGACCCCAAGAGCCATGTCGATCTTGCGCTGGTCCAAGGGGGCGTGTCAGATGCAGCGGCCAGGTCGTCACTCATGTCGCTCGGGAGCGTGTTTTACGTTCCGCTTGTGGTGTTTTATCGCGGCAAGGGGCTAACGCAGTTGTCGGACCTGGAGGGCAAGAAGATTGCGATAGGCCGCGAGGGCAGCGGCACCCGCCGGCTGTCGCTCGCCCTGCTCGAGGCGAACGGCGTAGCCCCGGGCGGCGACACTCAACTCGTGCCGCTCGACGGCATGGACGCGGCAAAGCAACTGGTCGCAGGCACCGTTGATGCGGCGATGCTCAACGGCGACTCGACCACGCGCGGACTGATGCTGAGGTTGCTTGGCATACCGGGCATTTCAGTGATGGATTTCGCGGAAGCAAGCGCCTATACGCGGCTCTTTCCGTATCTGGACGAAATCGACCTGCCGCCAGGCGTGCTCGATCTCCGCCGAAAAATACCCCCGCAGACTTTGCATCTGATCGGCCCGACCGTCGAGATTCTCGCGCGGCAGAACTTGCACCCGGCCATATCGGATCTGGTCATTGAAGCGGCCCAGGAGGTCCACGGAATGCCGGGGCTGCTGCAAAACGCCGGGCAATTTCCCAGTCCGATCGCCCGCGAATACCCGATCAGCGAAGAGGCCACGCGCTACTACAAGTCGGGGAAGAGTTTCCTCTACCGCATCCTGCCCTTCTGGCTCGCGAGCATTGCAGACCGGATACTTGTACTGCTGCTGCCCGTCGCTGTGCTGCTGATTCCGGCCTTGCGGCTGATCCCGGCGTTGTATGCGTGGCGCGTGAGATCGCGGATCTATCGATATTACGGCGCGCTGATCGCGATAGAACGCAGTGCGTTGACCAGCTCGACCGAAGAAGAGCGAAAGGCGCTCGTAGCGGAAATCGATCAGATCGAGGAATCACTGAATACCTTGCGTATGCCGCTCGCGCATGCGGATGCTTTTTATGTGCTTCGCGAACACGTCGGATTCGTGCGTGCACACCTGAGCGAAGCATCGCGGCAAAAAGTCCACGGGTAGGGTTCGGGTCTCGTTCCCGCCGGGGATGGCCGGCGGCTTCTGCCGGAGAAGGGTCGGAGAACGAAGCACCCTCCCTAATACACAATTTCGGCTTTAGAAATAGCGAATCGATATTGGCGCGAGTGACTCACGCCTGCCAATAATCCAATTGTGGAATTCCCTGCATTGCGGCGCGCAACGGAACGGATCGAAACCGCTATCGCAGCGCAGCAATCCGGCGAACCTCCACGGAACGCGCAAATACCTTCAGTCTCCATGCCGGTGGACGTAGCGAGTACCGTCCGGACTCGCACGCACCGGCTTTATAACAATTTCGGGGCGATGATGAGCGACACAAACACAACCACACCAGCTTACGAAGCCGAACACCGGCCCGACCGGTCCAGCAGCGGCCCCTTTAAAACCGAAGATTGGTGGGCGGTCTGGATCGGCCTGGCAATCATCGTGATCGCGTACCTGCTGTTTGCGTCAGGCACGAGCATCAAATGGCTGGCAGTCGCGCCCGCCAAGTGGTCGAGCGGTGCCCAGGCGGCAACGGACCTGGGAAGTCACCTCCCGAACTACATCGCACTCTTTATCGTCTTCGCCATCCTGTTCGGCGTCGCGGTCGCGGCGCTCGGGCAGCGGGTTGCGCAGTTCGTGCCGGGCTTTCTTGTCGTGTTCGTGGTTTCAACGCTGATTTTCGTCGCCGGGGCCTGGACCAGTTCATCGACGTACAACCTCGAACCGCCGCTGATCGCACTCGCGCTCGGCCTGATTGTCTCGAACCTGACGCGGCTTCCGGCATGGCTCGTGCCTGCGTTGCGCGTCGAGTTCTATATCAAGGTCGGTATCGTGTTGCTCGGCGCCACGCTGCCCTTCACGCTGCTCGTGTGGGCCGGACCCGTTGCAGTCGGACAGGCGACCGTCGTGTCGCTGGTCACCTTTTTTGTCATCTTCCTGGTCGGCCGCGCACTCGGACTGGACAAGCGTTTTGCGGCTGTGCTCGGCGTCGGCGGCGCTGTGTGCGGCGTGTCGGCGGCTATCGCCATTGCGGGGGCGGTGCGGGCAAAGCGCGAACAAGCATCGGTGGCCATTACGCTCGTCGTGGTCTGGGCAATTGTGATGGTGTTTGCGCTGCCATTCGTGTCGCGTGCGCTCGGCTTGCCGACCGGGGTGGCTGGTGCGTGGATCGGGACATCGGAATTCGCGGATGCCGCCGGTATTGCCGCCGCGCAGGCATACGGCGATCTGGCGAAGCATGCCGGAAGCGCGATTGCCGGCGCGCCTGAAGCGTCGCTGCAAGCCTTCACGCTGATGAAGGTAGTCGGGCGCGACATCTGGATCGGCATCTGGGCATTTGTGCTCGCAATTGTCGCTACCACGCGCTGGGATCGCGACGAACCCGGCGCCGTCAAGACGCAAACGACCGCGCGGGAAATCTGGACGCGCTTTCCCAAGTTTGTGATCGGCTTCCTGATCGCGTCGGCACTGGTTACGTGGATCGGCAGCCATTACACCCTGACTGAATACCGGAGCGTCGTGACGCCCGCCTTCGTCGCGCCGATCACCGCACTGCGCACCTGGGCGTTCACCTTCTGTTTCCTGAGCATCGGCCTGACTACAAGGCTCGGCAGCCTGTCCGCGACAGGTGCGAAGCCTTTCATCGCTTTCACGGCGGGCGTTGCCGTGAACGTGGTGATTGGCTACCTGCTCTCGGTGCATGTGTTTGGGGCGTATTGGGCCTCGCTCGGACAATGAAGATGAACGGTGCCGCCAGGCTTTTTGGCACGGGGGCTCCCCGCTCGGTCTGCGCCGCTTGCCGGCATTGCGAACAAGACCGGCACGTACTCGAATCGATGATTCCCGGGCTGACTTCGTTCAGCTCGGGATTCGGAGCGAGTGTGGGAGAGACACGCCTTTGCCGGCGCCACGATCAGTTGATATCGCCCGCCGATTCGTGCAGCGAATTCGAGGCCGTGCGCGAGGGCCATGACGCCGTCACGGCCCGTTGAAACTCATCCTTGCTGTACACAAGGCGGTTCTGTCGCAGAAAGGTCACTGAGTCTATTAATCAATATATGATAAGCATTACCTATTAAATAGCCGGGTAGAGCCGCTGTTCAGTGAAGACCGGGAGTTGGCTACTTTCCTACGATGGCCGGACAGCGCAGCAACGTAACTCAATGCTAAAACAGTGGTATCGCCGCAATGCTGTTGGGCGGCGGCCACGATGCACACGGAGCCGATAAACATTGCGCAAAACGATCTAACACGGGTGGGGTTGATGGGCTAGATTGAGAAACCTGCACGCTCAAACCAGCATTACCTTCGACTCAGTATCAACATCACCCGGGGATCTTACGCATGACACAACTTCCGCCTGTCGCGCTATCGGTTGGAGCGGATTACGAAAGTGTCGCCAGCCGCTTCAGGCCGATTTTTGAACGCATTGCTGCGGGCGCGGTCGGGCGCGACCAACTCAGGACCCTGCCCTATGATCAGATTGCCGAGCTCAAGCAAGCAGGCTTCGGTGCACTGCGCGTGCCGGTATCGCATGGCGGTGCAGGCGTCTCCGTCAAACAACTGTTCCGCTTGCTGATCGAACTCGGTGCCGCCGATTCGAATCTTCCCCAGGCATTGCGTGGCCACTTTGCTTTCGTCGAGGATGTGGTCAATGCCCCGCCAAGCGCCGAACGCGACCAGTGGTTTGCACGTTTCGTGCGCGGCGACCTGTTTGGCAATGCATGGACGGAAGTTGGCAACGTCGCGCTGGGCAGCGTCATCACCAAGGTAGCGAAGCAAGGCGACCGCTGGGTCTTGAACGGCGAGAAGTACTACAGCACGGGCAGCATTTTCGCGGACTGGATCGATGTCTATGCGCGGCGCGCTGAAGACGACAGCGACGTGATTGTCGCGGTGGCCGCGAAGCAGCCGGGCGTGACGTTAAGCGACGACTGGGACGGTTTCGGTCAGCGCACCACGGGCAGCGGCACCACGGCGTTCAAGGACGCGGTGGTCGAGCCGGGTCATATCGTCGACTTCTCGCGGCGCTTTAAATATCAGACCGCGTTCTATCAACTGTTCCATCTGGCGACGCTGGCCGGCATCGCGCGAGCGGCTGAACTCGATGCAGCCGCCGAAGTGCGTGCGCGCAAGCGCATCTATAGTCACGGCAATGCGCCGCATGTCAGCCAGGACGTTCAGATTCAGCAAGTGGTCGGGGAAATCGCGGCGTGGGCGTATGCCGCGGAGGCGATAGCGTTGCGTGCGACGGAGCCGGCGCAGCGGGCCTATGAAGCGCATTTTTCCGATGACATCGACGCGGAAAAACGCTTCAATATCGAGGCTGAAATAGAGTCGGCGAAAGGACAGATCGTTGTGACGGAACTTGCGTTGCGCGCCTCGACCCATCTTTTCGATGCGCTGGGGGCATCGGCCATTGGCGGCGGCAAGGCGCTTGATCGACATTGGCGCAATGCCCGCGCGGTATCGTCGCATAACCCGATCGTGTACAAGGCGAAACTCGTTGGCGACTGGTCGATCAACCAGAAAGAACCCATCTTTGTCTGGCAGATCGGGGCAGGACCGGGAACGGTTTAAGCCCTAGAACGCTTACGAAAATGTGCTGTCCCTCTCGCAACAGATAACTACTCAGGCGCGAGATCGCGCTTTCCGGTTCGACGCGTAGTGAACGCAACCGGCACACGGCATATCGGCCTACCCGCCATTCATCTCGAGATGAGCCTTGAGCGCATCAATAAACACACGCACCTTCGGCACCGGATAACGTGCCGAAGGAAAAATGGCGTGAATGCCCGCGGGCGGCGATGACCACGCCGGCAGCAAGCGCACCAGCCGTCCCGCTGCAACGTCCTCTCCGATCGAGAAATTCGTCAGGTACGCCACGCCGCCGCCGGCCAATGTTGCTGCGCGACAGATAGGCGCGGTGTCGGCGAGCAATCCTGAACTGAAGCGCACAGTCCGCTTCCCGCCGCGCGTGCTTTCGAGCGGTGCAACCAGCGGCTTCGGTAAAGCGGACATGCCGACGAACGGCAACTTGGCAACCGCTTCGAGTGTGGTCGGCTTGCCCCAGCGGGCGACAAACGCCGGACTTGCGACAAGCCATTTGACGAAGCCGCCGATCTTCACCGCGCGATGACTCGAGTCCGCCAGCCGCCCGAGCCGGATCGCGACATCGACTGCTTCTGCGACCAGATCCACCTGACGGTCGGCCGACACGAGTTCAACCTTGAGTTCCGGATGGCGTTGCTGCAGCGCGACGAGCATAGGCGCCACCACGCTCGCTCCATAGTCGATAGGCGTCGCAACGCGCAGCGTTCCCCGCAACACCCCCGAGTCCTGCGCCAGTGCGGAAATGGCCTCTTCGGTCGCGCTCAGGATCTGCCGGCTCGCTTCATAGAACGTCCTGCCCGCCTCGGTCACGCTGACCCGGCGCGTGGTGCGCATGAGCAGGGTCGCCCCGACTTCGGCCTCGAGACGCTGCATGTGCGTACTGACCATGGTCTTCGCGATACCAAGACGGTCGGCCGCGGCCGTCAGCGAACCCGCCTCGACTACCGCCGCAAAAACCACCAGCCGGTTGAGGTTAACAGCGCTCAGGCTCGTCATGGGATTGTCCACTTTAAGAGGATTGTCTAACCATCATTATCCGTCTTCTCACGCCCTGTGCGGCGCACTATGCTCACTCCATCGAAACATTGGTTCAAACCCTTTCAGAGTCCATCATGCCCAAGCCGCTCCAACCGATACGCCTCCATACCACCCTGCTGTCCGGACACGGGCATCGGGCGAAGCTTTTCCTGACGCTGCTCGATCTGCCTTTCACAACGATCGAGCTCAACATGAAAGCCGGCGATAACCGCAAGCCGGCGCACCTGGCACTCAATCCGTTCGGTGAAGTACCGGTGATCGAAGATGGCGATATTGTCGTGACCGATTCCAACGCGATCCTGGTCTATCTCGCACGCAAATACGGCGACCCGTCGTGGCTGCCGGAAGACCCCGTAGGTGCGGCGGCGGTACAACGGTGGCTGTCGCTGGCGGCGGGAAAGATTGCGTATGGCCCCTGTGCCGCGCGTCTGGTCACGGTATTCGGCGCGCCGAAGGATTACGCGACAGCCAAGCAGATGGCGGAAGATCTCTTCGCGATCATCGATCCCGAGTTTCGCGACAAACCGTTCGCGGTCGGGCAGACGCCGACCATCGCGGACATCGCCGCCTATTCGTACATTGCGCATGCACCCGAAGGCGGCATCTCGCTCGAGCCGTTCCCGCATTTGCGCGCGTGGTTGAAGCGCATCGAGGCGCTGCCGCGTTTCCTGCCAATGCCCGTGACCAAGGCCGGCCTGCTTGCCGAGACCACGTAACACTCCATGCTGCACACGCTTCTCTCCGATACCGAGAACATCATGTCCTCTCTCGCACCCGCTCCTGTTGCCGCGCCGCCTTCGGGCTGGCGGGCCATGGAATCGCCGTTCCATGCCAGTGAACTCGCCGCGCAGGAACGGGCGGGCGTGCGCGAGCGGATGGACGTCGACGCGCGTCGCGGGATTCGCGACTACATGCCTGAGCAACATCGCCTGTTCTTTGCGGAACAGCCGTTCATGGTGCTCGGTGGAGTCGATGAAACGGGACAACCATGGGCCACGCTGCGGGTCGGTGCGCCGGGTTTTATCTCGACGCCGGATGAACGCACTTTGCGTATAGCCGGGCGAACTCTGGCAGGCGATCCGCTTGGCCGTACGTGGCAGGTCGGATCGGTCGTGGGCGGACTCGGCATTCAGCCCGCTACTCGGCGGCGCAATCGTGTGAACGGTGTCATTACCGCCATCGACGACCAAGCCATCACCATTGCGGTAAGCCAGAGCTTCGGCAATTGTGCAAAGTACATCCAGAGCCGCACGCCTGTCGAATTTAATGCGGGAGAAGAGTCATCGGAAGCGCCGCTTGTTTCAAATCGTCTGAACGATGCTGACCGGGCGCTGCTTGCGCGGGCGGATACGTTCTTCGTCGCCAGCGCGAACACATCGAGCGAAGCAGGGATGGGACGTGGCGCCGACGCGTCGCATCGCGGCGGCAAGCCGGGGTTTATTCGCATCGACGATGACAACACGCTGACCACGCCCGATTTCAGCGGCAATCTGTTTTTCAATACCATCGGCAACCTGATGCACGATCCGCGCGCAGGGCTGCTGGTGATCGACTTCGACACCGGCGACCTGCTGTATTTGGCCGTGGATGCCGAGATCATTTGGGAGGGCCCGGAACTCGCTTCCTTCGATGGCGCCGAGCGCTTGGTCCGCTGGCACGTGCGTGAGGTGCGTCGCACTTCGCGTGCGTTGCCCATGCGCTGGTCGGGCGTGCAATACGCGCCGCAGCTTGTGAAAACCGGTAGCTGGAAAGAGGTGGAGATTACGCCGGCAGCCGTGGGGGCGTGGCGCAAGTTAAAGGTCTACAAGGTTAGCGACGAGGCCCCCGGCATGCGGTCGTTCTATTTTCAAGCCGCTGATGGATCGACGCTTGCGGCATACGAGCCCGGGCAGTTCCTGCCGATCCGGTTGCATATTCCAGGATTCACAGCACCGTTGATCAGAACCTATACCCTCTCCAATGCCCACGATGGCCGGTACTATCGGATCACGGTAAAACGCGAGGGTGCGGCGTCGACGTGGCTGCATGAGAACGTCGAGGCAGGAATGGAGATCGAGGCGAAGGCGCCGGGCGGGGCTTTCGTACTTGACCGTACGAGCGGCCGCGCGGTGGTCCTGCTGTCTGCCGGCATTGGCATTACGCCAATGGTCGCGATGCTGAACAGCTTGCTCGCAGACACGAGCGGGCGCGCACAGCCCGAGCACATTCATTTTATCCATGGTGCTCGCCGGTCGGAAGAACGTCCGTTCGCTGAAGAACTCAAGGCTGCTGAGCAAGCGCACTCGCATCTTTCGGTGCATCTTCGCGACAGCCAGGCTGATGTCGTTCCCGGAGCGAACTTATCCGCTGGACGGGTTGATATTGCATATCTCAAGAGCGTGTTGCCGTTTGGTGATTACGACTTTTACCTCTGCGGCCCCGCCGCGTTCATGCAGGATATGTACAGCGGCTTACGCTCGCTCAACATTGCCGACGACCGGATTCGCTTTGAGGCGTTCGGACCGGCGAGTGTCAAACGGACGGAAAACGCTGCGCCGGCATCGACGGTAGCGAAGACTGTTGCGCCTCGTGACCCTGAGCGGTCATCGAAGGTAGTTTTCATGCGTACGCATCGCGACGCACAATGGTCGCCGGAAGACGGAAGCCTGCTGGATTTTGCAGAGGCGAACGGAATAACGGTTGCGTCGAATTGCCGGTCCGGAGTATGTGGCACATGTGCGACGCGGGTGTTGTCGGGAGACGTGACATATCCCGTGCCGTGCGAGGGGGAGATCCCGGCGGGACATGCGTTGATTTGCAGCGCCATACCCGCGAGGATGGGTTCGGGTGAAGAGTCAGCCGTCGTACTGGACCTGTGAGGGTGGCGTACTGGCCCCGGACGATCAGAAGAAAATGAAGTCGTCGTTGCTGTCGGGTAGAGCGCTTAACATGCGTTGAAACTGATAGCCGCCAATCACGCCTGCAAGACCGATGATGATCGCAAGCCACGTACGCTTAATGCGGCGTGCACGAATGGCGGATACCGCCGGCGAATGCGCGGAGTGCGTCACTTTCTTCTGTGTCGGGCGGCGCATTCAGCTAGCCACCGCTGCGGCGTCAGGCAGCATCGAAGCCAGCACCTCGGTAAATTCGGTCGTCCCGAAACGCTGCTCGCCTATTCCCTCTTCCACATCGATGCGGCCCGCGTTGTGCGTTTCGTAGAGGTCGATAATGAGCTGCGCATGGTCCGTGCCAAGGCCGGCGCGCTGCAGCATGGCCGGCCATTCGTTGCGCGGCACTTCATATGCGCTGATTTCACGCCTGCTTGCATCGCTCAGTGCGCGGGCGACATCGAGCGCACAGACTCGCCGCGGACCTTCAATGCTGACCACACGCGACCCACTCCCGCGCGACTCGTCCAGCAGCAGTTCTGCCGCTAACAGGCCCACGTCCTGTGCCGCCACCATTGGAAAGCGCTTGCTCGACGGATGATGCAGGCTCGGCAACTTACTGGTCGCCAGCGCCACAGGTATCACGCGCGCCCAGTTCTGCATATGTTCCGCCGCGCGCAACGATGTCAGGTTTTGAACCGCTGTTTGCAACTGCTTTTCAAGGGCATGAAAGAGCAAGGTGATGCCCGTGCCGTGGTCCAGTTCCGCGCCATAGTCGGACAGCGCGAGTACATGCCGTGGCGGATTGGCGCGCAAGGCATCGGATGCCACGTCAATCACGCGACGCATCGTGCTGCCGGGATGTGCGTCACCCACTGGGACCGGACACAGGATCTGTACTGCGTCCGCGCCCTCTATTGCTCTTGCGACCGATGCCGGGTTCATCAAATCGGCAAGCACGATCTCGCAGCCCATCCGCGCAAGATGCTCGCCCTGAGATTCGTTTCGTACCACGGCCCTGACCGCATGACCCGCATTGCGAAGCGATGCAGCGCTCACGCGCCCTACTTTGCCTGATGCTCCGAATATCACGAACACATTCGACTCCTTGTTGGCCTGGATGTCGTCATCGTAGGGAGGTTGAACATTCCAGGCGCGCAGGGAAGGATCGACATGCGCAGATACGGATGATTGTTTTGTGGCACTGCTGCGAGGCGGCCGGGCTCGCGCCATAACGCTTGCGACGGCATCGAGCAAATTGGCGCAAAACCCAGCACAATAGTCGCTTGCCGACCTCTGCGAGGACCTGCCATGAATGCCGTGACACCATTGCCCATGACGCTTTCAGGCTCCCGCGTTAATTTGCGTTCCAGCAGCGGTCGGGGCTGGAACGGCTTCGGTGCGGCGCTGCTCGGAATTTCGGCGGGCATGCACAGGATTCCGGCCATGCCGCATCACCGGGTCGGGGTGCATGTCGGGCCGCCAGTAATGGCGCGTTGCATGTGCGAGCAACGTCGCTACGCACGCGTTCAGGCGCATGGTGACGCCGACGTGATCCCCGCAGGACTCGAAGGCCAATGGGCCGACGAGTCGGACTGTACGATCCTCAGCATCTGGATCAGCGAGTCGTTCACGCGCAAGACGCTTGAGCAGCTCGAACTGAAATCAGGCATTGCCGGGATTCGTCCGCAACTCCAGATGCGCGATCCGCGTTTTCAGCATCTGGCGTGGGCGCTGCAGGCCGAACTCGAAGCCGGTGACGTGTCCGATCCGCTCTTTGCAGAAAGCCTTTGCACAGCGATGGTAGTCCGGCTGGCCGACACCGGCGGCGGCATCGCCACACTCGAAGGCCGTAGGCGGACGTTGGCACCGCGAACGGCTACAAGCGTGATCGACTTCATCGAAAGCAATCTGGATCAACGCCTGACGCTTGACGAACTCGCCGCGTTGGCCCAGCTTAGCGTGCCGCATTTCAAGGTGCTGTTTCGCGAGACGCTCGGCATGCCGGTGCATCGATACGTCGTGCAGCGACGCGTCGAACGCGCGAAGGCATTACTGTTGCAAGGCAAGCTTAGTACCAGCCAGGTGGCGCTGGAAACGGGTTTTTCTCATCAGAGTCATATGGCGCACTGGATGAACCGGCTGCTTGGCCTTACGCCGCGCGAGATCGCAAAAGACGCTAGGCAGACGCTCCAACTCGCTGGTCCAACTCCGGCGAGTACAGCGAATGCAACGCATAAGGAACCGCTTTCACGTTGAATCGATGACCAGCATTTCAGGAACTTCGCTGGGCCTCCACGTCCGGGCGATCAACCGATTACGGTTTGTGGGCGCTGACGTTCAGCTATGTATGTACCAAGCCAGTTTTTCCGTAGCTATGTGGCATGGGGATCCTTAATCACGGTCCATGCCATGGTCCTCACCCGCCAACCATCCGCCGTCCCCTTCCCCACCCGCTGGCAACAACGGTCATCCCCGCCAGCGCCACTAGCGTCATGCCGTACACATCGGTGGTCAGACGCAACCCGACGACATGGGCCATCGTCCCTGCAACAATCGCCGGCACGCTGAACGCCAGATAACTCAGCACGTAGAACGCTGCCATCAGCCCCGCGCGTTCGTGCGGTTCAGCCAGCGGCAAGACCGAGCGCAATGCGCCTTGAAACGCCGAGCCAAAGCCCATTCCGGCCATGACAGTGCCGGCAAAAAAGATCCACGCATTGTCTGCATGCACTCCCGCCAGCGTCACCAGCAATCCGGCTGCAAGCACCACGGCGCCCGTCATCAGCAACCGGGGCGTGCTCAACGCGCGCAACAGCAGCACGGCGGCCAGACCGCCACCCGTTAATGCAAACACAACCCAACCGCCCGTCATGACGTCGTCGTTGCCTGTCACAGCGCGGGCAAGCGTTGGCCCTAGCGACAGATAGAACCCGCCCAACGCCCATAGCGCGACGTTGACCGGTGCGATGCGCAACATCGCCGCCCGCGCCGCACGGGGCACGCGCACGCGCGGCAGCAGCGAAGCCAGCGTACCCGGGCTGCGGCTCACCGTCTCCGGCAGCATCCACACACCCACCGCCTGAAGCACGAACGCCGCGATCAGCAAGAGGTAGACACTCTGCATGGGCGCGGGCGCATAGTCGATCAGCAAGCTCGTGCCAAGCGCGCCCACCCCCATGCCAAGCATCGGCGAAAGCGTGTTGACCAGCGAACCGCGCGTACGGCTGGCATCGAGAATCGCAGCGCCCAGCGCGCTCGTGGCCGTACCGGTTGCAAAGCCCTGAAGGACACGCGCCAGGATCAGCATCTGGACGTTGTGGGCGCCGGCGAAAATCAGCATTGCCACGACCTCAAGCACTACCCCGCCGATAATCGCCGGACGCCGGCCGATGTGATCGGATAGCGACCCGGTCGTCAGCAGCGCAACCAGCAGGCTGAATGCGTAGACGCCGAATACCAGTGTCAGCGTCGCCGAAGAGAACCCCCATGCCTCCTGATACAGGCGATAAAGCGGCGTCGGCGCACTCGACGCGGCAAAGAACATTGCCGCGGTGAACCCGTAAAGGGGCAGCGCGTAACGTGTCCTGTCGTGAGTAAAACGCGGGGCATTATCGATGGCCATTGCACACTCCGGAAAATAAACGCAAAATAATTGCTTTAGCGGATTGTGCGCGTTATTTTTCGCTAATGCAATTTTTTAGCTTTAACGGGTTTCATCGATACAAGCGAACACGGTGGAGAGGGACAAGCAATGGCAGCAAGAGAAGGGTTGCGACCCGGTGGACGTAGCGCGCGGGTGCAGGAGTCCGTGCACCACGCAGTCAAGACGTTGCTGGACGAAATACCGCGCGAGGAACTGACGGTGCCGCAGGTCGCGGCGCGCGCCGGGGTGACGCCGTCCACGATCTACCGTCGTTGGGGCGACCTGCCGACCCTGCTCGCCGATGTCGCCCTGCAGCGTTTTCATCCGGATAACGGCCCGGCCGACATGGGCTCGCTGCGCAGCGATCTGGAAACGTGGGCGCAGGGGTACCAGGAGGAGATGTCGTCGGCGCCCGGCCGCGCCATGACGCGCGATGTACTGGCAAGCAACGACGCCCGCAGCCCCGCCTGCCAGTGCGCGGCCATCACGCGCTCGCAGATCCGGATGATTCTGGACAGAGCAGTGGAACGAGGCGAAATACCGCCCGATATCAACAACGTAATGGATAACGTCGTCGCTCCGCTCATCTATCGTCTACTCTTCGACGATGCCCCGATCGACCCGGCATTCGCCCGAACCCGTATGGCAATGTTGCTGGCCCCGAAACGCAAAGCGCCTTGAATCACAAGCTATGAAGCAAGCCGGCATGTGCATTTTCAGGAGCCCTTTGCATTTCGATGCATGACGCGTCAGACCTGTGTTCGAAGCGGATGGCAAGTCGATGAGGGTCTCAGCAATCACGGTACAAGGCTGGTACCGGCGTTATGCAAATTAGCAACACCATCGCCCGTGGGCATCACACGGTGGCATCATTATTCCCTCGCTTCTTCCACGAGCCTCTTGCGAACATGTCGAATCTGATCGTCCATGGCGGCGTCCCCCTACGCGGGGAAATCACTCCGTCCGCCAATAAAAACGCTGTCCTTCCTATCCTTTGCGCCACGCTGCTGACCGATCAGCCGCTGCGTCTCATCGGCGTACCTGAAATCACCGACGTCAAGAAGATCCTCGATATTTTCCGTACGCTCGGCAGCAACGTATCGATGGACTTTTCCACCGGCATCCTCAACCTGCATCATCACGCAACGACCTTCGATCCCGTCGCGCATCATTTGCCCGAGGAGATGCGCTCGTCCATCATGCTGGTGCCGCCTTTGCTCGCGCGTTTCGGCGTGGCGCGACTGGAAAACGACGTCAAGGGCTGCACGCTTGGGGTTCGCGAAATCGATCCGCATGTCGAGGTATTCGAACGCTTTGGCGCACAGATCGAACGCACGACCGACTCGCTCATTGTGCGGACCGCTTCAACCGCCAAGCAGATGACCGCGAATCATCACTGGCTGGACTATGCCTCGGTCACGACCACCGAAAACTTCGCGCTCTGTGCGGCAGCGGCGGACGGTACGTCGACGCTGGTCAACGCGGCATCGGAACCGCACGTGCAGGAGTTTTGCCGTTTCCTCGCGCTGCTCGGTGTGCCAATCGATGGCATCGGCACGTCACGTTTGAGCGTCACGGGCGGCCGCAAGTTGAGCGGTGGCGAGTTCCGTTTCAGCGAGGACTTCCACGAAATAGCGACCTTCCTCGCGCTCGGTGCGATCACCGGCGGCGATATCGCGGTGAGGAATACGGCACCCGACCAGTTTCCGCTGATCGATCGGACCTTCGCGAAGTTCGGTGTGACCGTGGAGCATCGGGACGGCTGGTCGCGCGCGTTCCAGGACGGTCCATTGCGCGTGCGCCGGCCGTTCACGCAGAACATTCTCACGAAGGTGGAAGCCGCGCCCTGGCCGTATCTGCCGGTTGACCTGCTGCCCATCTTCATCGCGCTCGGCGTGAAAGCCGAAGGCAGCGCCATGTTCTGGAACAAGGTCTACGACGGCGCGATGGGATGGTCGGTTGAACTATCGAAGTTCGGCGCGCATGTGTTCCTGTCCGACCCGCATCGGCTGATCACGTTCGGCGGCCTGCCCTTGAGTCCTGCGAAAGTGGAGAGCCCGTACATCATTCGCGTGGCGATTGCGTTGCTGATGGTCGCGGCGAGCATCAAGGGGCGTTCGGAAATCATCAATGCATTGCCGATCCGCCGTGCGCATCCGCGCTTCGTGGAAAACCTGCGCTCGGTCGGCGCGGACGTGGAGTGGACCAGCAGCGAATGAAGTCAGAGGTGAATACGCGTCGCGGGTGGTAGCCGCGGCGCGAGAAAGCGCAAGAAAACCCGAACCGTGCCGGCAGCAATCAAACATCCGTCGGCACGGCTTTGCGTGCATCATGCGTGCTTCAATAACCGAGCAATAAAAGAGCGCGCTTGGGCAGTGCCCAGATCATCCGGGAGGCCAGCACCGCGCTCAATACCCACAAAGATTACAAACGGAAACTCGCAAAAGCCGCAGTAGAAAAACTTGGCTTAGGCTGCCTTGGATAGCTGAGCGCGCAGGTCCGCCAGCGACTTGCGCTGCTGCCCTTCTGCATCGAAGTTCTCCGGCGCGAGCCATTGTTCGAATGCGGCACGCACCGTGGGCCATTCGCTGTCGACGATTGAGAACCACGCAGTATCCCGTGTCCGTCCCTTGTAGAGCACGGCCTGCCGGAAGATGCCCTCGAACTGGAAACCCAGCCGCGCCGCCGCTTGCCGCGATGGCGCGTTCAACGCGTCGCACTTCCATTCGTAGCGGCGGTAGCCGAGTTCATCGAACGCATGTTTCATCAACAGGTACTGGGCTTCCGTCGAGATCGGCGTGCGTTTGAGCAGCGGCGAGAACGCCACGTTGCCGACTTCGATAACCCCATTGGCCCGGTCAATCCGCATCAGCGACAACGTACCGATCGCGGTTTCCCTCTTCAGGTCGATGACCGCATAGTGCTGGGGATCGGGACTGACCGCGGCCCGTTCGACATACTCGCGATAGCTCGCTGCATCGTCGAACGGGCCTACCGGCATGTAGGTCCAGTCACGGCCATCCGGGGCCTGGCTAAAGGCGGTGAAGAGGTCGGTCGCGTGGTGCGGTTCGAGCGGCTCAAGCCGGCAATACTGTCCCTCGATAGGATTGCGCGGTGGATGCACACGCGCGGTCCAGTGGGGCACGAACTCGCCAACGGGTTGCTGATACTGATTCAAGGTGCTGGGCATAACGGTTCCTTGCGGCTTGGGACGATCGTAGAGCAGGAGCTTACGCAAAACGTGGGTGAAGCATGTGCTAACGTACGCGCATCATGGAACCTTAGAAAGTGCCACATTCTGTATTTTTCATGGCTCCACGCTCATGGCTCCGCCTGCTGGCGTGCACTTCTCCATTGCGCTTATGACAACCGCTGCTTCGTCGCCTGTGCCGCAAACCCTGCTTGAGGCTCCGCTCGCCAAAGGTCCCGGCGCGGCGCCCATGCAGCGGCAGTTGCACCATCGATTCAAGGAAGCCATCCTCGGCGGCCACATTGCGCCGGGAAGCCGCCTGCCGGGCTCGCGCTCGCTGGCTGAGGCGCTGGCGATTTCCCGCAACACGGTGACCGCCGCGTACGACCTGCTGGCGGCAGAGGGGTATGTGCAGCCTGACCGGCAGGGCACGCGGGTAGCGGCGTTGTCGCGTCCGGCGCCGCCGCAAGGCAGGCGCAATGCACCGGCTGCGCCGGCCACCTCGCAGCGGCTGACGCGCATTCAGGCCACCGCGCCGCCGGCCGAGGGGAACGCTGCATTGCGTCCGGGTGTTCCCGCCTTGTCTCATTTCCCGCTGGCTGCGTGGCGCCGTGCAATCGACCGTGCCATTCGAAACGCGGGGTCATCGGCTCTTGGTTACGGGGACCCTCCGGGTGAACCGGCGTTGGGTGCGTCGATTGCGCGGCATCTGGGTATCGCCCGGGGGGTGCGATGCGAACCCGCTCAGGTCGTCATTACCGAGGGGGCGCAAGAAGCGCTTTCGCTATGCGTGCGCTTGCTGACCAATGCCGGCGATACCGCGTGGATTGAAGACCCGGGTTATCGGGGAGCTAAGGCGGCGATGCGCGCGGGCGACCTGCGCATGGTGCCGATGCGCGTTGACGCCGATGGTCTCATCGCCGATGAAAGCGACTGGAAGTCGCGGCCGCCACGGCTGATCTACACGACGCCTTCGCATCAATATCCCGCAGGCGCGGTGCTGACCGTCGCGCGCCGGCTTGAGCTGATTGCGCAGGCTCAGCGTCATGGTGCGTGGATCATCGAGGACGACTACGACAGTGAATTCCGACACGCGGGTGAGCCTATTGGTGCCATGCAGGGATTGGTGACGCAGGCGCCCGTGCTGTACGTGGGCACGTTCAGCAAGACGATGTTTCCGTCGTTGCGCCTGGGGTTTCTGGTCTTGCCCGAGACCCTGGTGGCGCAGATGCGTGCGCCGCTGGACGACATGCTGCGAGGCGGTCACCGTTATGAACAGCTTGCGTTGGCCGAGTTCATCGAAAGCGGTCAGTTCAGCCGGCATTTGGGCCGCATGCGGCGGTTGTATCGCGACCGGCAGCATGCGTTGAGAGAAGCGTTGACCCGGCACTTGCCTATGACGCATGTCATTGAGGGTGGGTATTGTGGCTTGCACTTAACGGTACGATTGCCGGCGTGCTATCCCGACCGCGAGATTGCCGATGCGGCACGGCGGCACGGCATGGCGCCCGGGCCGTTATCCGGTTTTGCGCTGCAGCCCATGCCCGAGGATAATGGGCTCGTGCTGGGGTATGGGAATACATCGGCGGAGTTGTTTGAGCCTTTGGTCAGGCTTCTGGCTAGGCTGGTTCTTGAGGTGAAGGTCTAGGGTTTTTCGCTCGCGCCGGTGGACGGTTTTTTTGGGGGGGCGGCGGTTGGGGTTGGTCCGGGTTCCATGGTTAGTGGTCGGGGTTGATGTTGGGGTGGTCGGTTCTGGCGTTAGTGGTCGGGGTCAATGCCGGGTTGCTGCTTTCGGCGGTAGTGGTCTGCGAGAGTCGGATTTTCTCTTTATCACTATTAGCCACTGTGCGTGGCGGCACGTCATTTCTTTGTCCAAAGCGACAAAGAAACGAAGCAAAGAAAACGCTTTCAACCACGCTACCCTAAGTGTCCACAGCGTGCAGTTTTCATTCATGGGTGCCCCAAAAGCACGGTGCTCGCCAGAGCCACGGATGTGTGAAACCCTCCGTCTCCGAACACCGATACCCACACGCTTCGCCACCAGTGATTGAACCTGCCCAAGGAGCACCCCGCGCTATCCGCGGACAACCTCCCTCCAAATATGTACGCGCCTCGAACCACGTTGCCAACCCTGCTGAAAACGAGGTCGCGAAGATGCGGGCGGCCGTAACCGACGAAAATAGCCGTACAGAACGCGCAGCCAATTCACAAAAACTGAAGCAGTAAACACAAAACGCATCAAGCTGTGGCCAATGAATACGGTCGCACAACCAGGTAGCTAACCTGTTAAAAAATCGCGGCCGTAAATATCCGTAAGGCCGTGCGGGTTCCTTAGCAAGCGTGCTTGCCCGAGAGCGTACGGGGCGAAGCGTGTTCGTGTCAGGATTCGCGAGAAGGAGGGGTTCACACATCCTTCGCTCTGGCGAGCACCGTGCTTTTGGGGCACCTATGAATCAAAACTGCACGCTGTGGACACTTAGGGTAGCGTGTTTGAAAGCGCTTTCTTTGCTTCGTTTCTTTGTCGCTTTGGACAAAGAAATGACGTGCCGCCACGCACAGTGGCTAACAGTGATAAAGAGAAAATCCGACTCTCGCAGACCACTAACGCCGAAAGCACCAACCCGGCATTGACCCCCGACCACTAACCCCAGAACCGACCACCCCAGCATAGACCCCGACCACTAACCCTGAAACCCGGACCAACCCCAACCGCCCCCCAAAAAACCGTCCACCGGCGCGAGCGAAAAACCACACTCTAAACCAACACATCCGAGAACACCCGATTAGCAAAGTGGCTCGAATCCGTGCTGCCATTCAACACACCCACGGTCTTCAAGTCGTCCGCGTACAGCGCAATCTCCTTCTTGAACGCATCCCCCGTCGGATGATGATGATCCGTGTGACTCTTGAGCATGGCGGTCAGCTGCGCCACGTCAGCTTGCGGCGCGTACTGCGCAAAGATAGTCGCCGCTTCCGCAGGATGGTTCGCCGTCCATTCAGTTGCGTCGAGCAAAGCCTGCGTCAATGCCTGCGCCGTCGCACGATCTTTCCTTACCAGCGTCCCACGCACGCCGAGCACGCAGCACACGCGCGTCTGATACTCACCGCACAGGTTGTTCGACACCTCGTAGAGATGGTCCGATTCCCGCAGCATCCAGATGGTCGGATCGCCGTCCGCTATCGCGTGGATCTCGCCCTTCTTCAATGCCTCGCCCAGCAAGTTGGCGGGATACTGACGCCACTGAACTTCGTTATCCGGATCAATGCCGATCTTCTTCAGCGTGATAGCAAAGAAGTTCTTGGCCGGACTCGCCATGTCGCTCACGCCCACTATCTTGCCGCGCAAGCCGGGCAGATCGACAATTCCCGAACTGCGCGTCGCGAGCAAGCGCATGCAGCCACCGTGAATGCCGGCAGTAAGCTTGACGTCGAAACCCTGTTCCAGCGGCTTGATCCAGCGCAACGCCATGCCAACGCCCGCATCCGACTTGCCGGTTGCAATGGCTTCGAGCAACTGGTCCGTGGACCCAGCGAAGTTGATCAGCTCAACGTCCAGGCCACGCTTGGCAAAGAAGCCCTGCTTGACCGCCACCGGTACCGGCGCCGTACAAATCGCACCGGCATTCCACGATAACTTCAACTGTTTCAACCGGCTGTCGTCGGCACGGGCAGGCAATCCTGCAAGACCAAACGATGCCCCGCCAAGTGCCGCCGCACCAGCAGTCCATGCGGTCTTGCGCAGCCACGCGCGGCGCGAAATATTCTCCGGCACGACGGCTTTTTCGCCATCATCGGCATCAGGACGATTCATCAAACATTCTCCACGGGTCGTTCGTTATTGATATTTTGTCTGGGTGATTTTGATCAGGAAACTCACTTGCCAACTCAAGCAACCAGACCAAGTAACGCAAGCACTTCACGCCGAAGTTCAACCAGCTTGGGATCGTCTCGATGCCGCGGATACGGCGCGTCATTGCGCACCTCCGCAGTCACCCGTGCAGGACGCTCACTGAAAACAATCACCCGGTTTGCAAGGAACAACGCCTCTTCCACATCGTGTGTCACAAGCAGCACGGAGAAGCGCGCGTCCAGCCACAACTTCACCAGCTCGCCTTGCATCCGCAGCCGGGTGAGAGAGTCCAGCTTGCCGAACGGCTCGTCGAGCACAAGCAACTCGGGATCGTTGACAAGCGCCCGCGCCAGCGCAACACGCTGCGCCATGCCGCCGGACAACTGATGCGGGTAGGCGGCCGCGAAGTCGGTCAGACCGACCAGTTGCAACGCGGCGTCTATACGCTGTTCCGCCGAACGCTCGCCATCGGGAAGAGCCTCGACCGAGCGAGCCCGGCTCCACGGAAACCGCCGCCGTCTGCGCTGCGCCTCGGGTCCAAGGCCAACATTGGCGCGTACCGTGCGCCACGGATACAAGGTCGGATCCTGGAACACCACGACCCGCGACGGGTCCGGACCGCGTATAGCCACCCCGTTCGACGACACCGTGCCAACCGCAGGGGCATCGAGTCCGGCCACGAGCCTGAGCAAGGTCGACTTGCCACAACCGCTGGGCCCGAGCAATGCGACGAACTCACCCGGTGCAACCGAGAAGCTGACATCGTCGAGAACCGGCAGCGCCGCGCCGTGCAGCGAGAACCGATGACTCACGTCGCTGACGTCGATACGCGCGCCGGTTGCCGTGGCCTTGAATGCCGGCTGCGCGGCTTGCGCCGATTGCGCAACACCTTGCGTGCTTACCATTTCAACAACCCCTTCTGCCAGGCAAGTAACCGGTCTCTAAAGCGGAACAGCAATGTGATCAGGCCTGAGCACATGAGCGCCATGACCAGCAACGCCGCGTACATGTTCGAGTAAGCCGCCCATCCCTGCGCCCATTGCAAATACCAGCCGAGCCCGGCTTTCACACCCATCATCTCCGCCACGATCAGCACGGAAAACGACGCCCCCAGTCCCATGAAAAGTCCGACGAATACGGACGGCAACGCGGCCGGTATCGCAACCTTCAGGATCAGAAAACCGGGCCGTGCGCCAAGCGTACGGGCGATGTCGTAGAACGCGCTGTTGACGCCGGCCACGCCCGACCATGTAAGCACCGCCACGGGAAAGCCGGTGGCGAGCGCAATCAGGAACACGCTGGCGCTAAAGCTCGACGGAAAGAAAAAGAACGCCAGCGGTAACCAGGCGGTAGCCGGCAACGGACCGATCAGCCGCAATACCGGATGCAGCCAGTACCCCACTGCTCGCGACCAGCCGATCCCGACTCCTGTCACAAAGCCCACTATCGCTCCGATCACATAACCATAAGCAAGCAATCCGAAAGAATGGGCGACGCTTGATCCGAGGCGGGGGAAGTCATCGAAATAAACGGCGATCAGTGCTTGAGGGGGAGCGAAAAACGGCCGAGGCAGCCATTCGAGTTTCGCGGTGAGTACTTCCCACGCCGTCACGGCCACCGCGAGCGCAACCAGCCAGGGCATGGCCGCAAGCCAGCGTTCAGCGCGTGATTGAGGCGCATCGGCCTGGCGCGCCAGGAGGCTTCTGCGCGCTGCCACACCTATCAGCAGCGCCGTCACCGCGAGCACCAGCTTGAGGACCAGCAGATGACCGGTGTAGGGCCACTCGTCCGCGTCAGGCCACCAGCGCGTCAAGCCGGCGCTGGCGAGCCATGCCAGTGCTGCCAGCCATGCGGGCAACAGGCTCCTGCCCGCCTCGCTCGAAGACGCCGCGCTCACGCGGGCCGGTTGCGTCCGGGTGCTCGCCGCATGCGGCTGGAACCCGACGCTGGGGTGTCCGGAGGCTGGATCGAAATGAGGAGTGCCGGACATGATGGGGAAGGCCCTCGTTACGTTGAAAAACCTGTGCACACGCACTGGAGCCGAATTTTCGAAAACGCGCTATCTCGCTACAAACGCTAAGACTAGCGACGCTTCGACCGCTTAACAATTATTCGTTTGCGATATGTTTATGAGGCCACGTGCTTTATCGATTGCATGATCGTTCAGACGATATCGGCCTTCTCTCCTTGCCACACACTATGCGCATAGAGCGTCTCGTTGAAGTCGGGAGGCACCTCGCCATTCAGGCGTTCCTCGTGGCGATCGAGATCGGCGAGAAACAGATCGCGGCTGATCCGGCTCACCACTGCCGGGATATCGCGCTTCATGCTCGGCACGTCGCCTACCGGCACACCGGAGCTGACGAGGCCCGCAGGGTTGTAGACGTGAAGGTTCGCGAGATAAGGCGCCGTTCCGGGGATTTTCTCCAGATACTCGAGCGCTGCACCAAGGTAGGGATGAGCGCCGAGGTAATCATCACGCTCGTTATCCGCGGGGACATATCGGTCGCGCCACAGCAGGATGTCTTTCGATAATGCTGAAAGCTCAGGACGCACAGCCGGGTCGACAAGATAGCCGGTACCCGCGATCGCAAAGTCGAACCGGAAGTGCTCGTTGCCTACCTGCGCCGCAATATGCCCGCCCTCCGCGCTTGCGTGATTCCAAGCCGCGCCAAGATGCAGATGAAAGTTCGGATGCTTCGTCACGCGTTCCACGGCGTCGAACGGAGGCGTTGAACCTGCCTGGCGGAAGCGCAATGCCTGACGCCAGCGCAAGGCGTCCGGTAACTGCGGGTAGTTGTCGTACGCACCGGGGTACGCTCGGGTACGCGTGATAGGCACGGCGGGAATCGCGGGGCGGCGCACAAAGAGATGCACCTGCCCGGCGCCCGCTTCGAGTGCCGTAGCAGCGGCGTCGAAAGCGGACGCCGCACCACCGATCACCGCCACCACTTTGCCGCGGAGCGCAGTGAAATCGATAGGCTCGGAGGTATGTGCGTAGAGCGAGCGCGGCAGGTTCTCGTACAGTACGGCCGGTATCTGTGCGGCGCCATTACCCGCTACGCCGTTGCACAGGATGACCTTGCGTGCCGTCTCAACATGCTCGTCACCCTCTGCGTTCAGCAGGCGCAACCGGAAGTGCGAGTCCACCGGTTCAATCCGCGTGAGACGCGTGGCATAACGAATCGGAATCTTCAGGAAGTGTCGATACCACCCAAGATATTCGGCCCAGCGCACGCGAGGAATCCGGTCGATATCCGCATAGGCCGCCGCGCCCCAACGCGCTTCGAACCATGCCTGGAAGCTCAATCCCGCCACGCTGAGTTCCGGCCCCGTCAGCGTCTTCGGCGTACGCAATTTGTTCATGCGCGCCCGGTCGAGCCAGACGCCCGCACTCGCTTCGTCGGCCGCCGCATCGATCACCGACACCTTGCCGATACCCGCGCGCCGCAGCGCGAACGCAAACGCGACGCCGGTCTGTCCGCCGCCAACGATCACGACGTTGTGGTCGATACCCGCGCGGTCCGGCACCCAGTTATCAGGGTCGGGGCCTAGCAGGCGCAGCGCGTCGAGCGCGTTTGCATCGGGATTGGCGGCTGTGGTTGTCATTGCGCGGATTGATCAGGAAATGGAGGGATGGTCGAGATATTGAAAAGGGACGCGCGCGCTGGCAACCAAGCAATTCAACTTTGCTTAGACGCTTTTTACGGAAGGGCCGGGAAGGTGTGCTTGCCGTTGAGCCCGGACTATGCGTTCTCCAAGCGGACCGGGTTATATCTGTCAGATGCATGCACGTTTGTGCCTGGTGCTGCTTTATTTCACTTGGACGAATATTCCCGATGCCACGCGAGCAATTGCTTTGAGGGAGGCATGTGCCACTTATTGCCTTCATCGATGAGAAAACCGCTTCGGTGCCACTCCTTCACGATCTTGTCCAGCGCCGCCACGGTGTCCGTCTCACCCTTGCGCACCCAGATCACCGACGGTGAAGGAATCAGTTGGTCAGGCATCGGTGACTCATAGTCCTGCCACTCGCCAGAGGTGCTGGCGAGCCGGGCCTGGATACCGGGCGTCACATGGACCGACGCCACGCAAGTCCCGCCGCGCAACGCCAGCAATGCTTCGGGCATGCCCTTGAAACCCTTGACCTGTGCCCCGTATTGTTCAATCAGCGGACGCGTGTAGTTGCTGCCTTGCGAAACACAGACAGGCTTCCCACGCAGATCGTTCCAGTCGTGAATACCCGACCCCTTGTGAACCATGGCCGAGCCACCGATCTCCTCGAACGGCGTAGGCACGTAACTCAGTATCTCGTCGCGCTCTTTCGTGTACTGCATGCTCGCGATCAGCGCATCGACCTTGCCCTGCTGAAGGAATTGCACGCGGTTCGGAGGCGTGACTTCCACCACTTCAAATTTCACGCCGAGTCGTCTGGCAAGGTCCTGCGCAAGTTCGACGTTGTAGCCGACAGGCTCGCGAGTCTGCGGGTCGAGTGAACCGTAGGTGCCGTCGAGCACGACTCCGACGGTGAGCGTGCCGCGTGACTTGATCCGGTCGAGGGTGGCATCGGCGTGAACGGCTTGCGAGAGTGCAAGCGCGGTCAAGGTAAAGCTTAAGAAGGCGGCGAAGCGAAATCTCATTGGCTGGGACTTTCCGTGGCGGGTGCATCGATACGAAAAACAGCGAGTTCATCAGGTGCGCATTGCGCGATCAGACCGGTCTCCCAGTCGAGATACTGGCGAGCAGCGTCGAGGTTGCCATCGTGACGATCGTGGACAAAGAACAGATAGTCGATACGCGTGGCATCGGCGGGAACATCGGGCGTCGATGCCAGCGGCAAGCCCGCTTTCTTCCAGGTATGGATTCCATTGGCGGCGAGATAAAGCGACGTGAAACCCAACTCGCGCAAGTCGGTTGCTGCAATGTCCGCTATCGCAGGTTCGTCCGCGAATAGCAGCAGCGTGTCGCCCGGTGCCGCCTTGAGCGCGGCGAGCGTTTTCGCGAGTTGCGGACGAATCGACCAGTGCGCACCAGCAGCATGTTCCCGCCGGTAGGCCGCGCTCGATCGCAAATCCAGCAACAACACATGGCCCGTTGCGACTTCGCGCAACGCGGCTGTGTCGAGCAGCGGCAAGGACGATTGCGCCGATGCAATCTGCCTGACGCGTTGCAGCGTATTTGCATTGGGGGCATCGATCAACGCGGCCTCGAAGCCCAACTGCACGAGCCATGTAGCAATCACAGGAGCGCGCACGCCGTCGTAATCAACCAGCAGCACGCGGGCACGCCGCACGCCAATGGTCTGGTCAGTTGCCTGTACTAATTGCCCTCCCGGCGCGTGGACGGCACTCGGCAGGCCGTCCTGCGCGAACTCTTCCGGCGTACGGACATCGATCAGGAAGGTCGTCCGGTGCGGATCGGCAAGCCATTCTTGTGCGGCCGAAGCATCAAGCCTTGCAACCTGGAAGCGCGCAGCAAGCTTGGACGCGCGCGTTTGCGCGTCAGCAACCGCCGCTTCGTTCAAACCCTCCGGATAGCGGCGCTCACTGCCATGTTCGAGCTTGAGTCCCGCGAGCGCCCAGCCTTGCGTGCCATTCTCCAGCGCGATCACCGGATTCGGCACGCCAAGGTTGCGCAAGGTCTGAGCACCGATAATGCTGCGCGTGCGCCCTGCACAATGAATCACGATCGGTGTGGCGGGGTCGGCTACAAGCGTTCCGATCCGATACGCCAACTCGCCGTTCGGCACGGGAATAGCGCCTGGGATCGTCATCTTTCGATGCTCATCGAGCGTCCGTCCGTCGAACAACGCATGAGCTCGTCCTTCTTCGATCAGAACCGCAAGCTCTTCAGGCGATAGATGCGGTGTGCCATACGCGTGTTCAACGAGTTCGCCAAAGGTCTTCGATGGCAGATTTACGCCTTTAAATAACGTATAACCCGCCGCCAGCCAGCCGCTGGCGCCGTCACGCAGTACGGAGACTTTCGTGTAACCGAGCGCTCCCAGGCGACGGGCAGCGAGTGCCGCGATACCTTCGCCGTCGTCGAGCAAGACGATTCGCGTGTCGGGTCTCGGCACCATCCGGGGCGCATCAATTTCCAGCCGGCTATAAGGCAACGGGATCGCGAAGAACGGATGCCCTTCACCGAACTGCCCGGCTTCGCGGACATCGAGCAAGGCGATTTCGGCTTTATCGTTGAGCCATGCGCGGACAATGGATGCATCGACGAAAGCCACATCGTTTCGGATTGAGGTCATTGGATAAGAGCCGGAAGAAGAGGTGGACAGCGTTCAGGACAGCACGCTGCGAAACGCTTGTGCAAGGTCGAGGATGAGATCGTCCGCATCCTCCAGCCCAATGTGCAACCGGATCACGGCTTCCTGCCCCTGCCAATAACTATGGAAACGCAAACGCCGTGGCGGTGCGATCAGCGCAAGGCTTTCATAGCCGCCCCATGACGCGCCAATGCTGAATAGGTGCAACTGGTCGACGAAAGCAGCCGCTTGGCTGGTATCAGCGTCACGCAAGGCGAACGAGACAAGCCCGTTCGCGCCGTGGAAATCACGCGACCACAATGCGTGTCCGGGATCGGTAGCCAGCGCCGGATGGAAGATGCGCGGGACCTGGCGTACGCGTTGCAGATACGACGCGACTGCAAACGCACCGCGTGCGTGTTGTGCAAGGCGTACGGGGAGCGTACGGATGCCGCGCAATGCGAGATAGGCGTCGTCGGCGCTGACGCTTAAGCCCAACGCGTCGTGGGCCTCTCTTAAGCGCTGCCCGATGCCTGCATCCGCGGTTGATACCGCGCCTTGCATCAAGTCCGAGTGTCCGCCGAGATACTTGGTGACAGCCTGGATGGAGACATCCGCGCCCAGCGCCAGCGGTTGATAGAGCAAGCCCGCGCCCCACGTGTTGTCCGCGGCGAGCAGGACCCCTTGCTCGTGAGCAAAATCCGCAAGCGCGGGGAGATCGATGATCTCGTATAGAAACGAACTCGGCGACTCTGCGTAAATCAGTCGCGTATTGGCTTGAAGCAACTTATGCGGCAAGCCGTCGGCTGCGCTGAAATAGCTGAATGCAACACCCAGCCGCGTAAGCAGCGGTTCGATTCGTTCGCGCAAGGGGCCATAGACACCGTCGTGAACCAGCACGTGATCCCCCGGCGACAACAAGCCGATGAACACCAGTGAGATTGCCGACAAACCTGAAGGGGCAAGCAGCACGTCACGCGCCCCTTCCAGTTCCCCGATAGCCGCTTCCAGCGCCCGGTGTGTCTGCGTGCCATGCCGTCCATACGTGCTGACGGCCTCACCGGCCTCGCGCCGCTTATGGAGCGCCGCGTGGCTCGACGTGTTCTCGAAACGAACCGTGCTCGTGCGTTCGACCGATACATTGACCGGTGCGGCGCCATCGATGAACGCAGGCGCACCGGCACGCATCAGGCGCGTCGCTTTACGCAGCAGGGGCGGACTCATCAGCCAACCGCCTGCGTGCCACTGTGCAGATGGGTCGTGTTGTAGCGCACTACACGCCCGGTATCGAGTTCATATCCGAGGCGGCCAGAGAGGGTTTCCAGCGGCCGCCCATAGAGATGAAAATGCAAGGTGGGTGTTGCACCCGTCACGTGGATGCTATGAATGTCTTCAGGCAGGAACGCGATCGAGGTACCCGGACGCACCACGACTTCCCGCTCGAGATCGAGCGTGGCGCGTTCGGGGTCCGTACCGTCGTCGGTACGCTTATAGACACGATTCAGTTCCTCGCCATCGAGCGCCGCGATGACTGCCCACGTATCGTGGTTATGCGGAATAGTAGTCTTGCCGGGCAGCAGCGAGTTGAGATAAAGCGCGAACCCGTCCTCGCCGGGATTCAGCCTGTATCGCGTCGACGTATCGCCGCTGCCTGCTTGCGGCGGCGGGAAATCCCCTGCAGTGAACAACTCGGCGTGATGCGCGGCGAGCGCCTGCAGGCGCTCGCTGATAGCATCGAGCGCAGCGCGGGTCACGCCCTGCTTCGCCACAATATGACGTACATGGTCCAGCAATGCGGCAACAGCGGCCTGGCGTTCGCCAATCTGATCGGGTGCGGAGGTTGCGGTCATGTCGGGATAGGGTCGTAAAAGTTTTGCAGGAGTCAGGTGCCGGCCAAAGCGAGAGCGGCACCGCTTCGCGAGCGTTTGCGCAATGCGCGCCGGTCCTCGCCGCGTGCGCGTTGAAGAAACAGGCGTGTGCGTTCGTTCTCCGGTGCGGCGAAGATTTGCGACGGTGCGCCGTGCTCGACAATCAAGCCACCCTCCGTGAAAAACACTTCATCGCTGACATCTTCGGCGAAACGCATTTCATGCGTGACCAGCACACAGGTCTGGCCGTCGTCGACGAGTTCGCCAATCACCGTGAGCACTTCGCCCACTGTTTCCGGATCCAGCGCAGACGTCACTTCATCGAAGAGGATCAGGTCGGGGCGCATGGCAAGTGTCCGAGCAATAGCGACACGCTGCTGCTGTCCTCCGGACAGCTCGCCCGGATATGCATTGGCCTTGTCAGCCAGGCGCACCTTCGCCAGCAGGGCGTGTGCGTCGTGCTCGGCTTCGGCGCGACTGCGTCCGAGCACGCTCATGGGCGCGATGGTCAGGTTGGCGAGCACGTTCAAGTGCGGGAACAGGTTGTATTGCTGGAACACAAACCCAATGCGCTTGCGCAGCGCTATTTTCTGCGCGTCGGTGCGCTGCGCGCGGACATCGATTCCGTCAACATGCACGTCGCCCTGCTGCGGCGAGATAAGGCCGTTGATCACACGCAAGAGCGTCGACTTACCTGAGCCGGACGGCCCGATGATGGAGACGGCCTCGCCTCGCCGCACGCGCAGATCGATACCTTTGAGCACCGGCACTGCGCCGTAAGAGAGGTGGACATCGCGCAATGAAACCAGCACTGGATCAGCGCTCCCGTCGACGCCCGATCGTGCCGGCGCAAGGCCAAGCGATGAAGCTTCCTGAAGCGGATCGAGCGCAAGCGCCAGCAGACTCATGCGACCTCCACAGAAGTTTTTACAAGGGCCCTGACGGCGCGTTTCGAAAGAATCAACTGTGTCATCGCGGGGTTCCTTCTCAAGCGCACGAAAGCATGCTGGAGCGAAGATTCTAAGAACCATGCCGCTTTTCGATAACCAAGCATTCGTCGAATCGATAGCAGCCTCCTTGCTAAAGATGCTAGAGATGCCCCCGAATGCAACTACTCCCTGCGTACTTTTCTAAGTCCTTAATCCACCGGTCTTATGATTTGCTTAGCAGTTTCGCTTCCTTGGCGACGCGCGGGCGCTTACCTATTCTATTGGGCTCTTCTGCCGCTATTCACCGCTATGATCCTGACGAACTTCCGCTGCCTGCTTAGATCCGTCGTGCTGGCATCGGCCATGGCCTTTTCCCTGACTGCACACGCGGACGCGACCCTGGACAAAATCAACTCCCGCCATGAACTCACCGTGGGTGTGTTGATCGGCGGCAGTCCGTTCGGTTCACTCGATCCCGCGACGCAACAGCCGCGTGGTTTTAATGTTGACCTGGCTAACGAACTCGGTAAAAGGTTGGGCGTGAAGGTGCAGTTGGTGTCCGTGTTGCCCTCCACACGGGTTCAGTTTCTTCAGCAGGGCAAGGTCGACATCCTGATCGCAAACATGGAGTACAACGCCCAGCGCGGCGAGATGCTGGACCATGTGCCCACGCCCTACTATCGCGTTGGCGGAACGGCAATCACGCTTAAAACAAGCGGTATTACGCGCTGGGAAGATCTGCGCGGCAAGCCGGTTTGCATTTCGCAGGGCAGCAGTTACATCCGCCCGATAGTGGAACGCTACGGCGCGATCCCGCGCGCCTTTCCGGGCGCCTCCCAGTCGCTGCTGGCGCTGCGCGGCGGTAGTTGCATCGCAGCCGTCCATGACGCTGCGCCACTGCTTTATCCGCTGCTGCAGAGTGACCCCGAGTGGCATGACTATCGCGTCCTGCAGCCTGAGCTGGAACCCGCACCGTCGGTGATCTGGGTGCGTCAGGGCGAACACGATACCGCCGCCAAACTCGATACATTCGTGCGCGACCTGCATCGCAACGGCTGGCTTATTGCAACCGAGGCGAAGAACGGGCTCAACCCGCCGTCGCCCGCACTGGCTGAATGGCATCGGCAATTGCCCGTGGAGAACTAGCATGGACACGCTGCTGCACGGCTTCGTCACGGCAACAGCGCGTCTTGGGCTCGACTACCGCTTCCTGCTCGACGACTACGAGCGCGTGCCGTTCGTGCAGGGTCTGGGCGTGAGCATCGAGATCATTGTTTCGACCATGACGGCCAGCGCCGTTGCAGGGCTCGTGTTGCTGCTCGCACTGCGCGGCCGCAACCGGCTGGTTTCCGGACTGGCGCGCGGTTTCATCGAAATCACCCGCAATACACCCACGCTCGTACAGCTCTACTGCGCGTTTCTCGTGCTGAACATGCTGATCACGCAATGGCTGCATGCACGCGGTATCGATAACCCGTTCAAGCCGTTCTTCTGGGTCGTACTTGTACTGTCGCTGCATAAAGCCGCATTTCACGCCGAAGCGTTGCGCGCCGGCTTCGACGCACTGCCCTCTCAAACGCTTGAAGGTGCGGCCTCGCTCGGTTTCAGCCGTGCCGCGCGTTTCTGGCGCATCGAGCTGCCGCTCGCGTTACGCGCGGCGCTGCCTGCGCTCGTCAACAACATGGTGGAACTGGTGAAAGCGTCGGCGGTGGCATCGGCTATCGCCGTGGGCGATGTCACCTACCAGTCCATCATGATCTGGACCCAGCGCGACAATGTGCTCGCTTTGATGCTGCTGATTCTCGCGTTCTTCGGCGTGCTCACCTGGCTGGTCACGCTGGCCGGCCGCTGGCTTGAACGTCGTTACAGGATTCCGGGTTATGGCTACTGATTCTGCGTCAGCCACGGGCAAGCTCGCTGGCACGCGCTTGCCGCCCGGCATCTATGCCGTGCTTGGCATTGTCGCGGTGGGCGCCACTTTGTGGTCACTCGCGCCCGAAGCAGGCTCGCGCGGCGAGACGCTGGCACGTCTCGTAGAATGGGCTCCGGCGCTGGCCCACGGCTTTGCGATGAACGTGCTTATCAGTATCGGCGCGATTTTTATAGGGACATTGATCGGCCTGCTTGCGGGTGCCCTGGCGATGTCTAAATCCTTCGCCGGGCGGTTGGCAAGACTGTGGATTGTCGCGTTTCGCAACGCCCCATGGCTCGTGCTGATCTACTTCACAACCTACGTGTTCCCCTTCGAGATCCGCGTTTTCGGCGCTACCGTACCGTTCCCGGACTGGCTAAAGGTGATGCTCGGACTTGCTCTGCCAGCCAGCGCGAACATAGCGGAAGTGTTTCGCGGCGCGGTTGCTTCCATTCCTTCAGCACAGTGGGAAGCGGCGGCCTCGCTTGCGTTTTCCCGTTCGCAAATCCTGCTGAAAATAGTCGTGCCGCAATGCGTTCGCCGCATGTTGCCACCATGGATGAACGTGTACGCCATCATCACCATGGGCACCGCGTTGTCGTCGCTGGTAGGCATTCATGACCTGCTCGACACCGCGCAGATCGCCAGCAGCACGGTCGCACGCAGCAGCTTTACGGTGCTGACCTACGTCGCGACGCTCGTGATCTTCTTCGCCTACTGCTATCCAATTTCGTGGCTCACGCGCACGTTCGAAAAACGGCTGAGGACCGCGTAAAGCGCGGGCCCGATACTTCCAGCACAACGTGCAAAGCAACGCTTGAACGACGTCATTTGCAACGCACGAATGCTTCTAACCGCTTGCGCGCGGATTGCTTATAGTCGAAAGCCTCTCATGAGACACACTTGAACCGGGGCTTCCGATGAAACGCTTTCTCTCCTCCCTGCGCGCGTGCGCCGGTGTTGCACTCTTCGCCGTGGCCGCGAGTGCCGCTCACGCGCAGTCGCGTGAAGTCGTGATTGGTTACCAGGACATGGTCGTACCGTGGCGTTACGCTCAAGTGAGCGGCGCAGTGGAAAAAGCGACCGGCTATAAGGTGACGTATCGCAAGCTTGGCAGCGGCGCCGATGTGATCCGCGCGTTAGCATCCGGTTCCATTCAACTGGGGGAAGCCGGTTCCAGCCCGATCGCGGCCGGCCTCTCGCAAGGGGTGGACATCTCTCTGTTCTGGATCCTCGACAACATCAACGACGCCGAAGCGCTCGTTGCCCGTGACGGCTCCGGCGTGACCAAGATAAGCGATCTCAAGGGCAAGAAAATCGGTCTGCCGTTCGTCTCCACCTCTCACTTCCACGCACTTGTCGCGTTGCAAAATGCCGGTGTCGATCCGTCTACGGTGAAGATCCTGAACCTGCGGCCACCCGAAGTGGCTGCGGCGTGGGAACGCGGTGACATTGACGCCACTTATATCTGGGACCCGGTGCTGGCGAAGGTCAAGAAGAACGGCAAGGTGCTGATTACATCGGGTGAAGTCGCGAAGGAAACCGGCAAGGCGACCTTCGACGGTTTCGCTGTCAGCCGCAAGTTTGCGCAGGATAACGATGCATTCGTGACGGGTCTGGTCAAGGTGCTCGCCGCCACCGACGCCCAGTATCGCGATCACAAATCTGCCTGGACAGCCGGGTCGAAGGAAGTCGAAGATGTGGCGAAGGAATCGGGCGCGACCGCTGCTGACGTGCCTGCCAGTCTTGCGCTTTACGCCTTCCCGACACTCACCGAACAGGCTTCACTGGCCTGGCTTGGCGGTGGTGCTCAGTCGGGTGCCGCGAAGTCGTTGGCAGCCACCGCGGCATTCCTGAAGGCGCAGGGCACGATCCAGAACCTGCTGCCTGACTATTCGGTCGGCGTTGACCCACGTTTCGTACAGCAAGCATCGCGATGAGCACGCTGGACATTCGCGGCCTCGGCGTGACCTATGAGGGCGCGGCGACGGCCGCTCTGGAGGGCGTCGATCTGCAGATCGACAGTGGCGAGTTCGTGGTTGCGCTTGGCGCCTCCGGATGCGGCAAGACAACGCTGCTGAATTGCCTCGCCGGTTTCATCGATCCGACTGCGGGCGAGGCGCGGCTGAACGGTGAACCGATCGTCGGGCCCGGTGCCGAACGCGGTGTCGTGTTTCAGAAATATGCGTTGATGCCGTGGCTCGATGTGATCGACAACGTCGCGCTCGGACTTCGTTTTCAGGGTGTGGGCCGCACGCGGCGTCGTGAGATAGCGCGTGAAACGCTGGCCCTCGTCGGTCTGGAAAAACATGCGGATGCGCGAGTCTATGCGCTCTCGGGCGGCATGCAGCAACGCGTGGGTATTGCGCGCGCGCTTGCCAGCGATCCGCAGGTGTTGCTGATGGATGAACCGATGGGCGCGCTTGACGCACTTACGCGCGAGACCATGCAGGAGCTCGTGCTCGATGTATGGGGCCGCACCCGCAAGACCATTTTCTTCATCACGCATAGCGTGGAAGAAGCGTTGTTCCTGGCGACGCGGCTGGTTCTGATGACACCGGGTCCTGGCCGGATCGCCGAGAGCCACGCGTTGCCGTTCGCGCGGCAGTTTCTCGAATCGCGCGATGCACGCGCAGTGAAGTCATCGCCTGCGTTCATCGAATGGCGCGAGCGGCTGGTTCGGCGACTGCATGGCGGGTCTCACGCCGCGCTGCAGGAGGTGATTTGATGAGTTCGATCGACTCGCTACCGTCTGCTGCCGCCATGTCGCAAGCCAAGCGCAGACGCAAGCCACGGCGTGGTCTTCCCGGCGAGGGCCCGACCGCGGTCCTGAGTGCGGTGTCGGTCGCCGCTATTGCCGTGCTGTGGTGGGCGGCCACGGCTTTTCATTGGGTGCCGCCGCTTTTCCTGCCCTCGCCGCAGGCGGTGTGGAGTGCGTTCATTGACGCGTGGAATGGCCGTATTCAAGGCGGCCTGCCACTGTCCGAGCATTTGCTGTGGAGCGCTATTCGTGTGTTCGGCGCGTTCGCGCTGGCGAGCGTGACGGCCGTGCCTGTCGGCATCCTCATGGGGGTGAGCCGCATCGCGCGGGGCCTGCTCGATCCGCCGCTGGAGTTTTATCGGCCGCTGCCGCCGCTCGCGTATTTACCGTTGGTCGTGATCTGGTTCGGTATCGATGAAACCGCGAAGCTGATCGTGATCTATCTTGCCTGCTTCGCGCCGATCGCGATGGCTGCACGGGCAGGTGCGCGGAGCGCTACCGCTGAGCAGGTGAACGCAGCGTATTCACTTGGCGGGAGCTTTGCACAGGTCGTGCGGTTTGTCGTGCTGCCGGCTGCGTTGCCCGAGATCCTGACGGGATTGCGGATCGCTATCGGGTTTGGCTGGACGACGCTGGTTGCGGCCGAGATGGTGGCGGCAACGGCTGGGCTTGGGCAGATGGTGCTCAACGCATCGAGCTTTCTCAGAACCGATGTGGTGGTGATGGGGATTGTGTTGATCGGATTGATTGCATGGACCTTTGATCTCGGCATGCGGGCGCTGGAGCGACGGTTAGTGCCCTGGAGGGGGAAGGCTTGACGAGGGGTGGTTTGCTCGCGCCGGTGACCGGGGTTTTGGCGGGTTTGGGGGCGGCGGTCGGGGTGGGGTCGGTGCTGGGTTTCAGGGTTAGTGGTCGGGGGTCTATGCCGGGGGGGTCGGTTCTGGGGTTAGTGGTCGGGGGTCTATGCCGGGGGGGTCGGTTCTGGGGTTAGCGGTCGGGGTTGGTGCCGGGTTGCTGCTTTCAGTGTTAGCGGTCTGCTTGAGTCGGATATTCTCTTTATCACTATTAGCCACTGTGCGTGGCGGCACGTCATTTCTTTGTCCAAAGCGACAAAGAAACGAAGCAAAGAAAGCGCTTTTAAAACACGCTACCCTAAGTGTCCACAGCGTGCAGTTCCCATTCATAGGTGCCCCAAAAGCACGGTGCTCGCCAGAGCGCCGGATGTGTGAACCCCTCCTTCTCGCGAATCCTGACACGAACACGCTTCGCCCCGTACGCTCTCGGGCAAGCACCATTGCCAAGGAACCCGCACGGCCTCACGCGTATCTGCTTCTGCAGTTCTTCGTATGTCGGCTGCTTATTCTGCGCCGTTCTCTTGGTGGGCTACACGACCGGGCGCATACTTGCGTCGTTTTTCGTAGGTTGATTGAGTGGCCTGCGCATTATTTTGTCGGTTATGGCCGCTCGCATTTTCGCGACCTGGTTTCTCGGTGGGTTAGCGACGTGGTTCGAGTTGCGCACATAGTTGGTGGTTGGCGTCCGCGGATAACGCGGGGTGCTCCTTGGGCAGGTTCAATCACTGGTGGCGAAGCGTGTGGGTATCGGTGTTCGGAGAAGGAGGGGTTCACACATCCGTGGCTCTGGCGAGCACCGTGCTTTTGGGGCACCCATGAATGAAAACTGCACGCTGTGGACACTTAGGGTAGCGTGGTTGAAAGCGTTTTCTTTGCTTCGTTTCTTTGTCGCTTTGGACAAAGAAATGACGTGCCGCCACGCACAGTGGCTAATAGTGATAAAGAGAAAATCCGACTCAAGCAGACCACTAACGCTGAAAGCACCAACCCGGCACCGACCCCGACCACTAACCCTAAAACCTAGCACCGCCCCACCCCACCCCCCGTCCACCGGCGCGAGCAAAACCCAATCGTGTATTCGGCACATTTTTAAAAATCATGATAATTTACGTTCCGTTCACTAAGAACAAGTTCTCGGGGCGGGGCGAAACTCCCCACCGGCGGTAATCGCGTACAGCGTGTGCGCGTAGCCCGCGAGCGCTTTGTGTGTTGCCCTGAAAAACACGGCAAAACACAAAGGTCAGCAGACCCGGTTTGATCCCGGGGCCGACGGTCATAGTCCGGATGAAAGAGAACGGGACGGCGTGCGTCCCTCTGCGCGAAAGCATGTGCGTTGAGGAACCATGCCGTCCTTCGCCCTGTTCACACAAACAGGCTTAAATTTATGACGCTCTCCACTACTCTCGAAAGTAATCCCGCCGTTAGCACGGCAGCAAAACCCCGTGCCCGCATCGCATTCATTCAAGCGTGCTGGCATCGCGATATTGTCGACCAATGCAAAGCGTCCTTCCTCGACGCCATCCAGGCACAAGGATTCAGCCGCGACGACATCGATCTCTATGAAGTCGCCGGTGCCTTCGAAATCCCCCTGCACGCGAAGCTGCTCGCTCAACGCGGCGACTACGCGGCTATCGTTGCAGCCGGGCTCGTGGTAGACGGCGGCATCTATCGGCATGAATTCGTGGCGCAGGCCGTCATCACCGGCTTGATGCAAGTGCAACTGGAAACCGGCACGCCGGTCTTGTCCGCTGTGTTGACACCACATCACTTCCACTCGGGCGAAGAACACACGAAGTTCTTTCGCGAGCACTTCGTCGTGAAGGGCGTTGAAGCGGCAACTGCTTGCGCCGATACGATCCGCAAGATCACAGCGCTAGCGAACGCTCGATAACGTCCGGCAATGCAAAAGGCAAAAGCGTCACGTGGTCATTTCAGCCCATGTGGCGCTTTTTGCAACGACAGCACACTCAGGATGTGAAAGCCGCTTGATCAAGCACGACCATTGACTGGATTCCCTTGCGTTTAATCCAAAAAAATGCGATATTGCATCGCAATTGCGATGCATGGAGCGTGAATCATGAAAACAGCGACATTCCCGTCGGTACGGGTCGAACCAGAATTGCGCGAGGCTGCCGAAAGCGTCCTGCAGGAAGGCGAAAGTCTCTCCGGTTTTGTCGAACAGGCGATTCGCGAGAATATCCTGCGTCGACAGCATCATAGCGAGTTCGTTGCTCGCGGACTTGCGTCTCGTGACGATGCGAAGCGTAGCGGCGACTATATTTCGGCCGAGGAAGTACTTTCTCGCTTGAGTCAGCGGCTAGATGCAGCGAAAACGCGGAGCAAGACGCGCCGATGACGTTCGAAATACGCTTTACCGGTAGTGCCGCAGAAGATCTCGAACGACTTTACGACTTCATCCTCACACGCGATGCGCTGGACGTATCGCTCGCCGAGCGTGCTCTTCTCGCAGTCTACGAGGGTGTCGCCACACTTCGTGCTTCACCCTTTACCTGCCGAAAGGCGCAGCCGAATGTTCCCTTTCTGCGGGAGCTGATTATCCCTTTCGGGCGATCCGGCTATGTAGCGTTATTCGAAATAGACGACAGCGATACAGTGACAATCCTGGCGGTACGACATCAGTTGGAAGACGACTACCACTAACTGTCCATGACGAAACCATTGGCGTAGCTGAACGTAAGCGCAAGATCCGGCGCGCATCGAACGCCTTCGCACACCATGATGATCGGGCCACCTCCCAAGGAGCCTCACGTCATGCACCCGTCGTCAAACCAGCGCACCACCCTGCCGTCCGCATTCCATCGTTTAGCATGGTCGAATCTGCTGGCACAGTCTGCCGAACAGATCAGTCTTGCCGCCGCGCCGCTCGTTGCAGTGTTCCTGCTGGGTGCAAGCGCCGCGCAAACGGGCCTGCTGCAAACCGCCCAGACGCTGCCCTTCCTGCTGCTCTCGTTGCCGATGGGTGTCTATGCCGACCGTCACTCGCGACGTGCACTGATGGCAAGTGCCGAAGCCGTTCGCGTACTCGCAATGCTCACGATCCTTGTGCTGATCGGAATCCATCTGCTCACACTGCCGCTGCTTGCTGTTTGCGGTTTTATCGGCGCGGCGGGTACGGTCGCTTACAGTGTCGCAGCACCATCGCTCGTTCCGTCTCTCGTGCCTCGCGCTGCGTTGCCGGCTGCAAACGGCCGTATCGAGTTAGCTAGAAGCGTTGCATATTCGGCGGGGCCGGCGATAGGCGGGATGATCGTGGGCTCCGTGGGTGCGGGTTGGGCCTACGCGCTAGCGAGCTTGCTATCGGCCTGCGCCGTTGCGCTGCTGCGCGCGTTACCCGTCTCAGCGCATCTGCCCAGGACCGGTAGGCATTTCCTCGCCGAGGTCCGCGAGGGCGCCGCTTTCGTATTCCGCGACTCGCTGCTTCGCCCCATTCTTCTTACCGCGGTTTTCTTCAACCTGGGCTATTTCGTGTTGCAGGCGGTCTACGTGGCTTATGCGGCCCACCATCTGCATATGTCCTCATGGGTGATCGGCGTGAGCCTGGCGGCCTATGGCGCGGGCATGGTGGCCGGTGCGCTGGCGGGACCCGAAGTGTCCAGGCGAATTTCGTTCGGCCGGACCCTTGTGATCGGCCCTGTGTGCGGCTTCCTGGCATCGGTGCTGATGAGCGCGACCTTGTTTTTTCCGCATGTATGGATGGCTTGCGTGAGCTTCTTTTTGCTGGGTGCCGGGCCAGTGCTGTGGACAATTGGATCAACAACATTGCGCCAGGCAATCACACCCCACGCTATGCTCGGCAGAGTGTCGGCCATCATGAGCACTGCAACCTATGGAGCGCGTCCCGTGGGCGCGTTACTCGGTGCAGCGCTCGCGACGCAGACCGGCGTGAGCGCATGCCTGCTGATGTCGACGGTGGCTTTCGCAATCCAGTTAGGGGTGATCGTTCTGTCTCGTGTCACGCAGCTGGCCGCACTTCCTGGAGGCGCGGCGTCTTGATCGGGAATCAGGCGAGGTCAATCGCTGAATGAAGCGTGAAGCAGCCGTTCAGGTTTGTTATCCATTGGCATCTGGTTTCCATTGTCCACTTCGTCCCTATAGCTTTCGGGAGCTTTCGAGACCGCCTCGCCTGCGCTAAAGCATGATGGTGCTAACGTGTCTTATACCAGCGCGATACCGTCAAACTTCTCTCAGCCGTCTATCCGGAATGATTTTTGCTCTTGGTCCGATGACACAAAGCCAAGCATAGCCAGGAGAAAGCGATGCGAAAGGAAACGCCGCACCCATTGCAGCCGCCGCACCCGTTGTCGTCAACGGACTCGTTGGACACAGTCCCTGACACCTTGAGTCCCGCTTACGCGACCCATCACCCTGTTACCCGCGCCTTCGATATCTTCGCGAGCGCCGTGACCCGATGGACCGGTTCCCCCGTAGCGTTCGGCCTTGCGGTAATCAGCATTGTGGTCTGGGCTGTGACCGGGCCGGTTTTCCACTACTCGGAAAACTGGCAACTGGTGATCAATACCGGAACGACCATTGTCACGTTCATCATGGTGTTCCTGATCCAGCAAAGTCAGAACAAGGACAGCGTGGCGCTTCACCTGAAACTCAATGAGTTACTAGCGTCTCACCGGTCTGCGGACAATCACCTGATCGGGATCGAGGATGCCTCTGAAGAGGAGCTACGACGACTGGCGGCCGCTTATCTCCGGAAGGCGGCCGGAGAAGAGGAGAAACCCGTCGCGCATGCCTCCTCTTAGTCGCCGTGCGTTATTTGGCAGCAGTCCGGCTGCCTTTCTCGAACAGCCATGAGTTGGCGGGATTATCGGTCGTATCCAACTGGCACGGGGGTCATGTGGACGAGAAAGTGCGGCAACTGATGGCGCAGATAAAGGTGCTGGAGGACGAGTTGAGGGCCGTTGTGCATCAGGCGGAAGTGCCCCTGTTCTATCGCGTGGACGGCAAGCGGATCAGATTCGACAAGTCGGTCAGGGAGACACACCGGCAATCGAAGACGGGACTGCTGCAATGGCTCTTCAAGAGTCGTCCGCCTACTGTCGTAGTCGCGCCCGTCATCTATGGGCTGATCGTGCCGCTGCTGTTCCTCGACCTCGGCTTGAGTTTGTATCAGGCCATCTGCTTTCCTGTGTACAGGATCAGCAAGGTCAGGCGTTCGGACTATATCGTGATGGACCGGTGGCACCTGAGCTATCTGAACTTCATGGAGAAGTTTAATTGCGCGTACTGCGCGTATGCGAACGGCTTGCTTGCTTATGGAACCGAGATCGCCGCGCGTACCGAACAGTACTGGTGCCCCATCAAGCACGCTCGAAAAATACTCGGCGCCCCGACAAGGACTCAAGCATTCCTTCCCTACGGCGATGGCGAAAATTACCAGCAGCGGCTGTCCACGTTCCGTGATGCGCTGGCAGCCGACTCCGGCAAGCCGGATGTCCCGAGCGACCCTCCTGCGTCTTGAGCCGTGTGAGCCAGTGCGCAACATGGCATTCCGGCAACACGTTCAATGGCTTGTCGGAATGCGTGGCTGTGGTCGTTGCATCTGTCGCAAGACCATGGTCATGCTCACGGTATCGGAGGGCTTTCCCCGATACCTTTGAAACAGGGTAGTCGCCCGGTTGCAAATATGGCAGTCAGGTCGTGGCGCAAAACACGTGCTCGTCGTCGAACGCAGAGCGCTGGTCGAACGAACGCCGACCGGAGAGTCGAATGCAGATCAATGCACCAACCGTGATCGCGCGAGCCGCCGTTTGTAGTGAATCGAGGTCTTTGCCCTCGTTGAGCACTGCGACGAGGGCGTTCATGTGCGTCCCTTTTTGTTAGCAGGCCTCTCGTGAATCGAAGCACGCCGGGGTTGGACACGCGTGCCGGCCCGTGTCCGCGGCTTGTGCTCACTGACCCATTGCCCCCATGCCATGGAAGCACGCCAGGCGCGTCCAGATAGCGCGGATTTTGAACATTCGAAACGCCGCTCGACCCGAGGCATTTCGCCGTTCACCGTCACCCTGCATATGCCTTGGCACCCGGGCAGGAAGCGTACTGCGAGCGCGGACTGTTAATTGCTCAACGTTAAGTGTTGTGAATTGCAGTGAACGTCGTGATGTCCCCCAAGCACGAAGAATCGACTGATTCCGCGCTCGGCTGGTCACACGCCACGCCTATCTACGGCACGCTTGAAACGCGTAAAAAGCCATGAAAAAGCCGAAAATTGTCCTATCTGTTACCCAGCTACAAAACCGGGCATCAGGCCAACGCATGTGCCCTGAGGATTTCGCGGTGTACGCGTCGTATCAGATCAACGCCGGCGGATTGTTTGTAGGAACACTAAAGGTTATTAGAAAAACCGACGGACGCCTGTTGTTCCCGTTCCAGGGAGCACCCGTGCTCGGACCGTACCCTTCTCGAGAAGAGGCGCGCGAGGCGGCAGTCATGCGCGGCGAGCAGATAGTCGCTAGTGATATTGCCAATCCGGAAGATTGAGAGAAGCGCGAACCCGGATCAATCCTGATCGACCGGTCCTGGCATTGATTGAGGATCACGCCGAGGCGGGAAAGAACCCGAGGTAATCGAACGCAGGCGCGTCCGTTTTTACGAAATGAACGCCTGTCGCGCCTATGGACATGAGCGTGTCCACGGTTTCGCGACGGTTCGACACGACCTTCCATAGCGGCACGTCCTCGCTCGCGTCACCGTTCTCGCGAGCACGTTTCAACGCGGCTATGACCAGGTCGCCAGGCGGCGAGTAGACCACCAGTCCCTCGTTAGCCAGCGCTGCCACATCAATGTCCAGATCGGCGCACGCGCGCGCTTTGGCCGGTGCGTCGCTCACGTCGGCCGCACGCGATTTGGCGATCAACGCGAACGTCTCGGGATCGACCACCTGTTGTACGCTCATCAGAAGCGGCTTGTCCGAGGCCCACGCTTCCGGCGGACATTCCTTCTGCTCAGGCTTCAACTCGATGAACGGATTGATCTCCGCGGGATAGATCCGGCAGACAGTCGGGCGTTGCTCATACACCGCGCAACTCATGTTTGCTTGCAAGTTCGGACACGGACCCTCGAACGATGCCGCCAGGACCACGACTACACGCACGGGCAGTTCGCCGCTGGAAGCGGCGAACGATCGGCGCCGTTTATGCTGCGCCTGCAGATTGTCGGCAGGCGGTTCCTCAGGCCAGGGAATGGCTTCACAGAGAAACTGGATATCGCCGCCGCGCTCAAGCCATGCGAGTGCTTCGTCAACGCTCAAAGGCAGCTTGAGGTCGTGGCAGCATTTGCCGCACATGGTGCATTCAAAGTTGATATCCATCTGGTGGCGCTTCTCCTCGAAAGGCATCTGTAATTGTCGTCAAGCGCTGTCGCGGTGTTGAATAATAGGGCGACCTGTATGCTAGTTCGACGACTTCAGGCAACGGGTTACATGCTCCGGTTTTCCTGCGCGAATCGCCTGCAACTACATGACGGATAATCGTTCGTGTGTCTTTATCAATTGTTGCGGGCTTCGTGCAACAAGCGAGGCCCCGCCCGGGCAGATTCTATTCTCTTTAGCGACACAAAAAATACTCAGGCAAGGCGAGCGGTGATTGCCCGTCGCCCTGCCGGCGCGAACGTTCGCAAGGTTGCCCTTGCGCCGCTGCTGCCAAAGACAAGCACATCAAGCCTGCGTTTCGTTTCTCCCTTTGCCGCCGGCCAATCCGGCATCCTGCCGCTCCAACATGCGGGATTATTCGTATAGCAACAAAAATCTATTCTCACTAACCGCATTTATCTAACGCTGATGTTTGAATAACTTAGTGAACATTTTCATCCGTGGGGGAAAATCCTCCCCTGCCTCCACGGCCAGCCCTGGATTTACCCAAGAGATCCGGGGCTTTTTACCCGTTGTTCGCTCAACAAACGCAAAAAACATGACGACCGCTGCGCAATAAAAACGTCGATTAAACCGGCGACGCAGCCAAATAGACCATTGGAGGAGACATGAACAAACTCACAGCCGTTGCGCTGGCATCGGTGCTGGCTACTTGCGCAACGGCCGCGCGTGCTCAAAGCAGCGTGACCTTGTATGGGCGGATAGACGCCGGCCTGGAGTACATGACTGGCGTACCCACTGGACAAAACCCTGCGACCGGCGCATCGACCGGAAGCAGTCATCGCTTCAGGGCGGAAAGCGGAGACTGGGGAACGAGTCTTTGGGGCATCAAGGGCGTGGAGGATATTGGCGGAGGCACCAAGGCCGTATTTCACCTTGAGGGCGCATTCAACACCATGACCGGTCAAGGCCCTTCAAACAACGGCTTGTTCGACCGGTATGCAACGGTGGGCATTGCCAACGACCGCTTTGGTACGGTGCTACTTGGCAAAGAGCTTTTCCTCTCGAACGGGGTCTGGGACTTCGACCCGTTTGGGCAAAGCAACTGGTCGTCAGCATCGCTCGCTCGCGGTCGCAACTGGAATCACACGAGCAACAACATCTCGTACCAGTCTCCTACCATTGCGGGCTTTGACGTCAGCGGGCAATACGCGCTGTCCAACGCGACCAACTGGAATGGCAACGGCACTACCGGACAAGGCCGTGCGGACGCTATCCAATTAACCTATACGCAGCCGGTTTTCCAGATCCGCGCAATCTACGACGAATGGCGCGACGCCGCTAACGGAACGCTGGACGATGTGTTCAATTTCTCGCGTGAATACTTCGGCGGCATCAACGTGTTCTTAGGGAAATTCAAGCTTCAGGCGGTTTATCAGCAATCGCATTCAAGTTCCGGTGCTTTGTCGGGCGGCATCACGGTCACCAGCCAGGAATGGGGCGGCGTGACATGGCAAGCTACGCCAGCGGCCGCGCTTATTGCAGCGGTGTATCACGTCAATGCAAACAACGGCGGTGGCAACGCGACCATCTACACGGTCGGCGGCACCTACAACCTGACGAAGCGTACCCTGCTCGATTTCCAGATTGCGACCGCCCGCAACAGCGCCAATGCGAACTTTGGCTTGAACGCTAATTCCTTCGGCGATACAACCAGCACCGACAACCCGCTCCCCGGTCATAGCCAGTCCGGCGCATACGCCGGGATCCAGCATCTTTTCTAGCGATCCACCAAGCGATGCGTGCACCGATACTTGGCGGCGGCACGCATCGATTGACACGGCGAGTCTTTGGCTGTGGTGTTTATCGGGGTGCCGAGCTTAGCAGATAGAGGCAGAAATTTGTTAGCGCGAAGCGCCGTTCAATAGACATTGCCTCGATGCCGGCTAAGCGCGTGACGAACTCGTGTACGATCCGGTTTTAAATCCGCCTGGCTTGCCATGCTCGCGCTAAAGCTGACGCTAGTCCCATTTTTTCTCCTGGTCGTTTCCATGTCGGGTAAGTGGTGGGGTCCGACTATCGCCGGCTGGCTTGCAGGATTGCCCTTTGTTGCCGGACCTATCCTGTTCCTTCTGGTCCTGGATCACGGACCGGTTTTCGGAGCGCATGCGGCTACCCTGTCTCTGTCCGCCATACTCGCCTCCGAGGCATTCAACTTCGCTTATGCGTGGACCTGCCGATCCCGCTCCTGGCCCATTGCCCTGACAACTGGACTGGGAAGCTGGCTCATAGCGGCGATTGCCCTGGCTTCAATGCCGGCATCCCCGGCGTGGGCAATTGCGGCCGCGCTCATTGCCGTCGCGTTTGGACAAACGTTTCTCCCTCGCAGCAATGCCATTGCCACCGTTGCGCCGCTTAGCCGTAACGACCTCACTGGACGCATGATTGCCGGCGCTGTGCTAACGGTCGCGGTCACTACACTGTCCTCTGCGCTTGGGGCCAAGTGGAGCGGACTTCTTGCGGTGTTCCCGCTATTGGGGATCGTGCTTTCTGTCTCGTCTCATCGGGCGCACGGTCCCGACTTCGTCGTGTCGCTTTTGCGCGGCATGGTACTCGGCCGGTTCTCATTCGCCGCGTTCTGCCTCTGCCTTATCTTCGCGCTTCCCAGACAAGCGGCTTCCCTCGCATTTGTCGAAGCCGCCATTCTGGCAATGGCTGTGCAATGGACCACGAAACGCCTTGCACATGCACAACATGCACGCACGGGCGAGGCGCTCACCGTGCCGGCGCCGCGAGAGTGAACGGTAGCTATGTTCTTGCTCGGGGCGGCAGGCTTAGATCTGTCCCAATCCGCCGTCGACTGCAATCTCGCCGCCCGTCAGGTACGACGCATCGCTTGATGCCAGAAACAACACGGCGCGCGCGACTTCGTTCGCTTCGCCCCAGCGTCCCATTGGCACCTGGGATTCGACCCACGCGCTAACGTCGGGGTTGTCGGTGGCAGCCGCTGTGAGTGGCGTACGGATCGCGCCCGGACTGACAACATTGATACGCACCTGTTGCGCCAGAACCCGCTCATCGGCCGCCAGCGTGCGGGCAAGGCTGCGAACCGCAGCCTTGCTTGCGCCGTAGAGCGCGTCGCCCGGCCGGCCGCGTTGTTGAATGACGGAACTCGTGAAGATGACCGAAGCGTTCTTCGCCAGCCAAGGGAAAGCATGCGTGAACGCATAGAAAACACCTTTGACGTTCACGCCCATCAGTCGATCGAAAAAGGCTTCATCGGTATCCAGTATGTCGGGACATTCGGACATGCCTGCATTGGCGAACAAGACGTCGATCCGGCCAAAGCATTCGCCAACGGTCTGCATTAGCTTATGAAGATCGTCCGGCTTCGCAACGTCGGCACATACGGCTAGCGTATTGGCGCCTATCGCGTCCCTGGCTGCTACGAGCGTCGACTCATTACGCCCGGCAATAACCACCTGTGCGCCTTGCTGTCTGAATACGTGCGCTGTCGCCAGTCCGATCCCGCTGCTGCCACCCGTGATCACTGCCACCTTGCCGTCAAGTTTGCCTTCAGTCATGCCGATTTCGCCCCTATGTCATCAATTGATGACACTAAGTATTGTTCGTTGAGCTTGTCGCTGTCAACACTCGATGACAAAATGCAAATCGACCCGCAATAACCAGGCTCTCCACGTGAAAGACACTCCGAAAGACGACGCGCTCCCCTCACGCAATGCCGCACACACACGCGAACGCATCCTGAGCGCGGCACGCGTGCGGTTTTCCCGGCAGAGCTATGAGAACGTAGGCACGCGCGATATCGCGGCCGACGCGGGAGTGGACGCGGCGCTAGTCAACCGGTACTTCGGCAGCAAGGAAAAGTTGTTTGCGCAAGCGATCGAGGGCGGCTTTCACATCGAGGAGCATCTGCCGGACAACATGAGCAATCTCGGCATACATCTGGTTGCACAGGTTCTGGACAACGCGGACGACAGTGAATCCTTCGACGCATTGCGCGTATTGCTTCGGGCAACCGGCAGCCCTGCCGTCGCCGCGATGGTATCCGAGCGGTTCCACGCGGAATTTGTCAGACCGCTAGCCAAGCTCCTTGGAGGGCGTGACAGTGAACTCCGCGCTGCACTGATCGCGTCATATGTACTCGGCCTTGCAACGATGCGTCATGGACTGGAATCCCCTTCGCTGGCGGGACCCGCGCGGCGAAAGGCGGCAACGATCGTGGCGGAGGCAATTCAATCCTGCGTTGGCAAGAAGGGCGAATGACCGGGGAGCAGTACAGCAATATGGCCGTTGCACGCGACCTTGGGTTTGCCTACGTGCCGGCCGAAAGCCTGCTTACCTGAGCCGGAATCGGAACCATAAAAGCCAATGCCTCGCGTTCAATCGCGAGGCATTGGCTTTTTCTGACGAGCTACCGCTGTCACCAGCGGCGCCCCAAGCATGGCTACATCAAGTGTTACTGACCCGTGTACCCGACCGGAACCGTAGCGTTGGCCTTGGCAACCGTCGCATTGCTCGAGACAATATATTGCGGGACTTCAGTCAGCGTCAGCGTCACTTTGCCGTTGGTATAGGGAACCGTGCTGACATTGCCGTAACCGTCGATCTCCGTCACGTTGCCCGATGCGCCGGCAGCGTCCACCTGAAGCGAGTAGCTGGTCGAGTAGGTCTGGCTATAGAGTCCGCCCGATGCCGGCCACTGCGCATTGCTGTGTGTCCACAAGGCCGTCACCACTTTGCCGTTACCGAGTTGCTGGAACGCATACGCGTATGTCCCGGCGGGCGTACCCGTTACTCGGCCAAGCGTATTGGTGCCGTCAAGCACGCGGGTCATCGCGGCGAATGCAAGTGCTTCGGGCTTGGGCGACAGATTCGATGCGCCGTACGCGCCCTGAGCATCGTTCAGGTCGAAGAACGTGCCGTAACCAGTCTCGCCAGGATAGTCCGCACCATAGAACAGCGTGGACAATTGTGCGCCGCCACCGAGGGTAATGATGTGCGAGCGCACGCCGACCGCAGCTTGAGCAAACAACTGGTTCTGCGACGGTTGCGTAGGTCCGTAGTTGACGCCCGGATCGTAGCTGGTGCCCGCTTCGGTAACGAACAGCTTCATGTTCGGCTTGCCGGCTTGCATGACGGCACGCAACTGAGTCATCAGGTTGTCGAGCGCGTTGGCCTGGTTAGCCGGGTTCGGATCCGAGTCCTGCAATTCAGGCGGATGGGACGGATAGGTGCCGGCGTTCCAGTAGCCATGTGTCGATACAGCGTCGATATAGTTCCACAAGCCGAGCGCGCCGAAGGTCTGCAGGTAGCCGGTCGTGCAAGTGTCGCAATTGGCCGGGAACGGGTTGGTGGGACCCATCACGACGGCGTTCGGATCGGTCGAGTGCAAGCCCAGATACGCGGCCTTGTACATCGCGACAAAGTTTGCCTGACTGTCTGCCCATCCGAGGCTTGGCTCCCAGGTCACCTGGTAGTAATTGTTCTGCTGGTTCGGATAATTGGCAGCACGGATCAGGCTCGTGTCGGTGCCTACGCGGCCCATGAAGCTCTGGAACTCGGTCATGTTCGACGGCGCATAGTAGCTGTCGTTGAACTGGCCCGTCTTCGAATCCCATGCCGGCAGTCCGTCAAGACGCACGATGCGCATCTGGTCAGGGTTAGCCTTGTAGAACGGGTCCAGGTCGCTGACGCTCGGCGTATAGGTGTTCGGGCCGTTCGGCTCCATGGCCGACACTTCGCGGTCGTCGATGGTCCAGGAAATTCCCAGATCGTGCAACGCGGCAATGTTGTCGTTGAAACCCTGCATGCCGAACCGATGCTGGTCCTGGTGTGCATACGTCACCGTGCCAAGGACAGAGGTGAGATTAGGCAACACGCCGAACGTGGCAATGCCCATTGGACGCGTGCCCATATTCGGCAACGTCCCACCGTTAGATTGCAACGTCGCAGTGATCGAGCCATAACCGGACCATGTCGACTTGCACGACATCGTGGCGGTCTGCACACCGGACTTCACGGCGAAGCTACCCTGTGTCTTGATCGCGCCGTTCGCGTCAGCGACCGACCAGATGACCGTGTCTGCCTTCGGCGAGTTGGTCGTGACCGCTATGTTGAATGCTGTGTTATTCGGGAAAATGCGCATGCCGTCGGTTGTCGGCGTGTCGGCGCTGATCAAGCCATTAGCGGTGCCGCCTGACGTTTGCGTAGGCGAGCCGCATGAGATGGCCGAAGTACCTGGAGTCGGCGTGGTGGCCGGTGGCGTGGTAGCCGGCGGCGTCGTGACGGGTGGCGTTGTCACCGGCGGAGTCGTAACCGGCGGAGTCGTAACCGGTGGCGTGGTGACGGGCGGCGTTGTCACTGGTGGCGTTGTCACTGGCGGAGTCGTAACCGGCGGTGTGGTGGCTGCGAGGCTGACCCAGCACGATTTTCCGTAACCGTAAGCGGGATCGGTCTGCGAGACAGCGCCGACATAACAGCCGACGCCGTTTGTGAAGGTACGTGGGCTAGTCAGCATGGTGGTCGGCGAGTTCGGCGGAACCGCGCCGAACACTACGGATCCCTTGCCGGAAAACGTACAGTTGTCGTTCTCACTGCCGCAGAACGTATATTTCACGCCGCTGACGGTGATGGTGCTGCTTTGCGCCTGGGCGTTACCGGCACCGAACATAGCCAGTGTCGCTGCGATAGAAATCGGAAGTAGTCTTAAATATTTCATCGTAATCCCTGTTGTACTGCTACAAGTATTCCCCGAGGATCGACAAGATCGACCGAAGTCGTCCCGCGTTCGCGTTTTTTGTGGAGCTGAGAGATTTATCCTGGGGGATGCGGCTGATCGCTGACGTGCTGCAGAAACGGCGCCCTTCGACATGTCGATGCCGAACGCGCGCTTGACTCCGCTGGTTCTCGGCTGACCCAAGGCTCTCGTGTATGGAGAACCGGTCAATTACATGAAATATTTCTTCATATAATATGTCATCCTAATTAATGGCGAATTTATCCCAGCCGTCTTGACAGGGTCACAAAGACGGGGAACCAGGCTTGCTTCGAGGGATCCAGCCGGGCTAAATCGTCCTGCTGTTACACGCCCGACTGCGGCTGAGCCGCACGCGCGATCATCCCCCGGAGGCTTCATCAACCTCTACGAAACGGACATCGGTCGCCGTACGCCGCGTTGTCAGCAACGCAGTGATTGTTGGTTTCGCTCAAGTCGTTTGCATACCTATTTATACAAAATGTAAAAACAATTCCGTGTCATCGAAAAAAACGCGCAGCCCTGACAGATAACGGCATACCTGATCGCCAACTCCTGCTTCGAGCCCCTCTCCCGGCCGCCCTGGCGCCGCACGCATGACTCTCACAGAGCGCTGGTTGCGCGCCCTGAGAAGACGTCATACCGTCGCAACGAGGGTTACCCGAGACAAGCTGCGTCAATGCTGCACCGCGATATCAGTCCATCAGGCAGGCGCAGGCTTCGCGCGTCGAAGGCAGCGATCAATTCCATATTGGGTAAATGCTTCTGATATGAAAGTCTTCTTGCAGCGATCTGGTATTAGTTACAGTCCACTTTGGATGGACGAATTATATTCGCAAAAAAACGTTTCATCTGTGTAACGTTCGCAAAGACTTGGAAATAAGTAATAGTTTCTCACGCATCATGTGCTGAACGGCCGCTATCCCAGAAGAGAGGAAAACTCGGAATTTCCTTCTCAATTCTCGGTACTCAAACGAATGAATGACTATTTATCCAATCTTAATTGTATGACGTTACCTTTTGTTAATATTATGGGTAAATATAACCGAACCGGTTTCCACATTAATCTTAAGAAAACGAATGTAGCGCGATATAATCATTACATTAATTAAAAATTACCGATTTCTTTCATATTTAATACGATTTTCAGAAGGCTAAAAATGCAGTAACACTGCGCTTTGCTGTACTGCAAAACTGTTGTTTGCGGTCGGGTGCTACTTCAAACGCATCTTCTGCTGCAGCAGTGCCTTTACCTCTGGCCACTCGAAATCAATGATGCTGAAGCGCACCGAGTTGCGCTTGCGGCCGTCGGGCATGATGCGCTCGTGCCGGACAATACCTTCCTGTTTTGCGCCAATGCGCAGGATCGCCGCACGGGATTTTTCGTTCAATTCATCCGTTGTAAATTGGACGCGCACAGCGTTCATGGTTTCGAACGCGTAGGTCAGAAGAAGGTACTTCGCTTCCGTATTGATACCCGACCGTTGCACCGAGGCACTCAGCCAGGAATGGCCGATTTCGAGCTTTCTATTGACGCGATCGATCTTCCAGAACCGGGTGCTGCCCACCATCTGCCCAGTCTCTCGCTTGACAATAACAAACGGCATCACAGTTCCGGCCTGCTGACCGGCTAGCGCAGTGGCAATGTATTGCCCTGCCGTCTCGGGACCGGGAACGACCGTCACCTTCATGGTCCACAATTCACCATCTGACGCGGCGTCCACCAGCGCCTCCTGATGCGATGACTGCAGAGGACGAAGTTCGATAGTGGGGCCGGTCAGTGTAGGTTGAATATCATGGGAAGCGTCAGGGATCATAGCCAGCAATTTTGCTTTTTAGGGCCTTAATCATAAGTCAAACCCGGACAACGGATTCCGATTGGAAGCAATCACAAAACCCTGGTCAAGGTCGGGCCGACTCCTCAACGACCCATTGTCCGTTCGCCCTGCTTGTTGCCAAAACCCGGTAACATCAAGGCCGGTTTTGCGTTTTCTGCATCCAGTCCACAATGCCATCCACCACCTTTTCTTCTATTCCATAGTACCCGTGCGGAGTCAGGGAACCGCAATCATCCCGGGTACTTTGCGTGCCACCGCTAACGGTCAGGACTGCTGTTGGAGCGTGGCGAATTGATTGCGCGATTGACTGCGCCATGGACGGTGGTGCGACCTTGCATCTGTCATCCAGGTTTGCGACAACAAGCGAAGGCACGCGGACATCGCCAGGATGTGCATCGAAAACTGTTTCATGAGAGCCGCCGAGAATGGACACGGACTCGGTCAGGATCAGGCCGGCAAGCTGCGTTCCTCCGGCATGCGATGCAGCGTTCATGGCGGCAATGGAACCTTGGCTGGTACCAAGCACCCATACAGGGACATTCGCCTGCCTATGTGCAAACTCGATGATCTGTTTCGTTACCTCTGCGTACGCGGCGCTACTGCGCTGCCCTCGCATGGACTGATGATCCAGCGCATCGACCAGCACAATGCCATAACCCCGGTCACGCCAAAGATCGTCCGAGCGCACGACGAAATTCTTCGCATTCCTGACCTTTCCACTCTTCTCGATGTCGATCTCGCCGGTACCGCCGGGAAACATCACGATGATGCCTTTTTTTCCGCGACTGGCAGCCGCCGTGTACAAAACACGCTGGAAACCTCCGCCTTGCAAAGGCAGGTCTTCCACTAGGCCCTCGCCGGCCGATGATACCTCCACGGCCTGAGCACTGTCCGGAGAGGAGTGGTGCGTCTCTATCTCACGTCCGAAGGCATGGGTGCCGAGGGCACAGCAAATGGCTGCAAGCGACATGCGCAATAGAAGGTGATGCGGCCAATGTTGAAACATTCAACGCTCCTGTCGGGCTAAGCAGCCCAAGTGAATTTTCCCGGCGTGTCAACTTGATCGACCAGAAAAGCGCACAGAGTACAAAGCGTTGATTGAAATGTAAAATATATTTTATCGGTTGCTGCCATACTAATTAAATATACCTTTGTGGATCGGGATTGACGTCTGTGCCGTGGCCGACCTGCTATTGCGCGTATTGAAATATTGGGTCGACATCGGTACTAAGGCGCGGTCCTCCAGGCAGCAACCGGTTTTATCTCTTCTTTAACGCTGCGGTGCTCGGCTTACGCGTGCACACCGCAGCGGATTTGCCAGGCTAACGAGCCCTAAACACCATGTTTTCAGTTACGGCAGCGGCGTTTGCATGACCGGCTCGAAAAGCAAAGTGGGCTTGTTCGCACCTTCCTTCGACTGGAAAAGATAAGACTGCGTCGTCACGCCACCGCGCACGCAGAATGCCACTTCCGTTTCGCCCGCTGCAATCGCATTCTTAATGAGCTGCGTAACATCGGAAGCTCGATATTGAACGGCATTGTCGAGGTATAACTGAGCCTTTGGCCCCGTCGATGGACAAGCCGGCGCGTTATCCCAGGTAACCGTGCTTTCGTCCCAAGTTGCGTCCATTGGATACAGATAAATCATGTTCGCGCCGCTGGAAGTGGCACCCCCGTAAAGATTGACCTTCACTGCGTTGAAGTTAAGCGTGGAGGCATTCGCGGGCAACGGGAAACGGAGCATGGAAATTTGCTGTTGTCCGGGAATGTTGGACACATATAAATTAGTCGAACTTCCGTAGTTTTGCGTATCGTTCGGCGTACTTGCGATATAAGCGTCGCTGTCCGGTTCACTATAGGCCATCGGAATGGAGTCGCCGCAGTCTACCCCCTTGTTGAAGCAATAGTCGGTCATGTATTGCATTGACTGCACCGGCCAGCCATTAAAGAAATCTCCGTGAGCAGTAAACAAATTGCCCCACTGAAGCGTGGTTGATCCATCCGGGTTAATGATTGGGTCAAGTGATAGTTGCACGTCACTCATGTCGGTATTGGTACCAAGAAAATAAGCCACGTTCATATTCACGGTAGGGATGCGGACCGGATAATCAGAAGGACAAACATTATTGGTACTGTAGACGGCATTTTTCACAGAAGTAGTGGGCGTCATCGTGTGGCCGTCCCAGCAATCTGGAAACTGAATGCCAATGTTGAATTGCACGCCGCTTACCGGGTCAGTGCTCCACGCGGGGCAGGTAGTTTGAGGCGTTGATGTGTACTTCGTTGCGGCGCCTTTACAAAAGTAAGTGATCGCGCTGCTCGGGCCGGTATTGAGAGGGCTACCTGCAATCAACTTTAAACCCTGAGGCATGGGTGTGACCGGATAATTCGACGCGTTGGGCACCTGATAATACGTTTTTTGATAGGCCGGCGGGATGATTACCCCGCTGCGCATCAGCGAGGGAACCCAGTACGAGGTACCGTCAGCTTGATTATCGCAAGTATTCGCGGGAGTGTTATACAAATCGGCTGTTACCGTATTTGCATTCGCGGCAATATTACCAAAGAAGTCATGAAGCATCGACATGCCAGGCATACCGGGCATCAGGATTGGGTCATCCGGAAGTGTGTGACTGTAGTTGCACTGGACGTTGGTTTGTCCGTTCAGAACGGGCAGTGATGCGGTATTGGCTATGTTTTTTAATACTGAATCAGCCACCGCACCGCTGCCCGAACTATCCCCGTTACACGCCGCTACTACTAGCGTACAGACGATCACTGCCAAACCCGCAAGCTTTAAACGAATTTTCATGATCCGAGTCTCTCGATTTTTTGGATTTAATCGCGGTACGAATGACCAGCAACAGCTAGCTTCGAATTAATCGACCCCGGCGCGCCGCGATATTGCACGCTGAACTTGATTAAACGCACAAAACATTAAATTAAAGTTGAGATGAATAATTTGTCGATCGGGCCAATTTTTCTCGTTATGTAACGATCGCTGCCTGCAGCAACGAATTCCGCATCGTTCGCCATGCAGGCTGGGTAATGTAGCCATTTGAGTACCTTATAGCGGCCGGGCATGTTTCGGCCATTCACAAGGTAGGGGCGCTATTTTTGGTCGACTCCTGCTTTCTATCGCATGTGTCAAATTATTTTAATACGCAAGCGTGTACTTTATTCGCGCCAATTTTGTAATTTTTTGTGCCAATATTGACGATAGCGGTTGCAGCGTCATCATTTATTTCGCGAAAATCAATTGGCGTGACCAGGATGCGAGATATTTGTTAATGTGCACGTCGGCGCGGGTCAATGTAGAAGATTCATCCACGCCACCTCCACGGGGGTTTCGTTCTCTTCAATATTTTTTTCTGTAAATAAACTGTAATGGTCAAGACGTTTTGACATTACCCGAGCCATATAAAAGCGGCGGCTATTCGACGAACAAATAAAAGCGTTCTGTCGACTTGCCACAGTGGACACAATGCGACGTGTTGCTTTATGCACGGGCAAGAATCGTTCGAGCAAGCGTAAGGAACGTCTGGATAGATCTGCTGCTGTGTAGTTATCGAAAACGAAGAGTGCTGCGGCGATACGAGAAAGCGGCGCATCCGTTTCGAGTCATCAAACGGCAATTTGGATTCGCCAAGGTTCGGCTCGGTCGCAGCCGACGCGCTGCGCCTGTGGTTCCTGATCGGAACGCCATTCGACGGAAACACTGCCAGCCCCGGCAACGGACAGATGACGGCCCTTCTTGCACACGACCGCAACACCGTCGATCGCTGCCACGCCATCGCACTAGCGAACGGAGGCGCGTGCGATGGGCCGCCGGCTTGCAGCCGAACTATCATGCGCATTATTACGGCGCGTACTTTCGTGACCTTGACGGAAACAAGCTCAGCGTGTGCTGCCATGACCCCGCCTGAGTGCGGCGTCGATCCGTGCAAGTTTTGCGAAGCGGACCTTGCAGAAATCTCAGATAGACTCAGGCCACCGGTAGCCCAGCACCGACGCTAACGGATAGTCGAGCTCGCGTACTTCTCCAAGCTGATTGCCGCCGAAGAGATAAATGGCTTCGGCGTCGTGGCGAAGATAAAAGCCGACGTGCCCTTTCCAGCTGGGCGGATCGTCACGGGACAAGATAACGATGCAACCATAGGCGGGGCCCTCTAGAGCCCGGCCCCACTCAAGCCAGGAACGCGCAAGCGCGGACCCCGTGCCACGCTGGCCAGTATTCGCAAGACACCAGTTCAGGAACGACGAGCACCACGAGATTTTGTCGTCGTAGCCCACCAGATTGGTGTGCGCGTTGTATTCGACAATACGCGGATTACTCTCTCCCGGGCCAAAGCGCCCGACCCCACGCTCAGAGAAAGCCAGGGACAACCATGCAGGCGTATCGATTTGATTAGCCATACCTACAATCATTCTCCGCTGTACGCCGGACTCAAGGGGCCACTGCAATGCTCTCTTTCCTCAACCGGCCCATTCGCGTTCTAACCGCCCCTTTGCGACACATTCTGCCGCATCGATCCTCCGCCCACGCTTTGCCCGGCATCGCGGGCGACCTTGAAGTATCCCCATACGGAGAGCAGCGTCAGCAAGCCGGCGAACAGAAACGCGAGCCGGAAGTCGTCGAGTGTGAAATGCATGCCATCCACACTAGCCGTCTCGCCGTTAAGCAGCGCGGCAGCCCGCAAGGCGACGGCGCCATAGGCAATGCCTAGCCCTATTGTCATCTGTGCAGCCGCGCTCCATAACGTGCTCGCGGCGCTCATTTGCGGGGCGCCCACGTCGGCATAAGCGAGAGTGGCCAGCAACGAAAACTGCATGGAACGCGCTACGCCATAGACGAATACCACGATCAAGACCCACGCCAACGGCGACAAGGGCGTAAGGAGGCCGCATATGATCGTAAATATGCCCGCTGTGGCCACAGCAACAATGGAGACATACCTGAAGCCGAAACGCCGCAGGATTCGCGTGGTCAGCGCTTTCATTCCGAGATTGCCAAGCGCACTGGCAAGCAACAACAAACCGGACTTGAAAGCAGAAAGACCAAAGCCGATCTGAAACAGCAACGGCATTAAATACGGCACGGCGCCAATGCCGATCCGCGTCAGCGAACCGGTCAGGACGGTTACCGAATAAGTCGGAATCTTCAGCGTCGAAAAATCGATCAGCGGATGCGGATGACCCGCCGCGTAGCGAACCGCTGCAAAGCCAATCACGAGGCCGGCCAGGACTAAGCCCCCTGCAATCCATGGATTGCTGTCGGGCTGGCTCGCAAGTTCGGCGCCGTAAAGAATGGCGGTCAGGGCTGCGCCGCTAAGCACAAGGCCCACTACATCCAGAGGCTTGCGCTCGGCGCCACGCAGGTTCGGAACCAGCATGGCGACGGCTACCAGCGCACAGATTCCGAACGGCACGTTCAACAGGAAAATCCAGCGCCATGACGCGTACGTCGTGATGAAACCGCCAACGGGTGGCCCAACCACCGGCGCGGCAATGGCAGGCCAGGTGATGGTGGAGATAGCCTGCATGAGGCGGCTTTTCTCCGTGCTGCGGACCACGATCAGCCGCCCTACCGGCACCATCATCGCGCCGCCTGCACCCTGCAGCAAACGCGCCGCCGTGAACTCCGTGACCGAGTTCGATAAGCCGCATAACACTGAAGCAATCACGAACACGACGATCGCGCTAAAGAACACCGTACGCGAACCAACGCGATCAGCTACCCAACCGCTAACCGGAATAAAGATCGCCAGTGCCAGCATGTAGGCGGTCATCCCGATGCTTAGCGCATTCGGGCCGACACCGAACGAATGGGCCATCTGCGGCAACGCGGTTGCGATGACCGTGGTATCCAGATACTCCATGAAGAACGTTCCCGCGACTATGTAAGGCAGCCAGCGAGCGGCAGAGGATGTTGGCAACGAACTGCTGCTCATCGAGAATCCCAGGTTGAGCGGCGACATCGCCTTGAGCGACGCGCGGTAGTTGATATTGGCGCTCTTTCAGCGCCGGTGGATCCTGCGAATGCGGGAAGTCTTGCACAAGATACGCGATTGGATACGCGTTAACCCGCCCGGCATTATCGCGTAACACTTAGCTCCATGTCATCGGTCCATGCGCCGTGATCGACTAGCCGGCATCAAGCCGAATTGACGCTTTCATTACCGAAAGCTTCACGGCCAAGGCGCTTTGCAGCGTCACGCGCAGCAGGAAAATTCATGACGCACCGCACGATCACCGCGTCTTGACAGAGAGGGTCCGCATGCAGAATAGTGTGTCCATAAAGTGATTAATATATCCATAATATGGACAAGGAGCTAGCTCATGGCAGGCGCTAAATCCGCGGCGGACGCAATGACGCCGTATCAGCTTCCATTTCCTAAAGAAGCGGCTAAGGAGATCGTGGTTGAATCGGCGATCCCCAAAGACGAACGCCTTTGGGTCCCTCAAGCCGAGAACGTCTGGTTCCGTCCGCTGTGCCTGAATGTTTCGACCGGGTACTGGATGAACCTGCTGCGCGTGCGCAAATCCGGCGTGCTAAGCCGGCACCGGCATCCGCAAGCGGTGCACGGCATGGTGCTCAAAGGCCGCTGGCGTTATCTGGAACACGACTGGGAAGCCACCGAGGGCAGCTATGTTTTCGAACCGCCGGGCGAAACGCACACGCTCTACGTACCGGAAGACGTGGAGGAAATGATCACCTACTTCCAGGTCAACGGCGTGATGTTCTATTGCGATCCCTACGGCAATTACACCGGCTACGAAGACGTTTTCACCAAGGTCGATATGTGCCGCAAGCATTTTTCGTCAGTAGGCCTGGGAGAAGATTTCGTCGACCAGTTCATCCGTTAAGCCGGAGCAAAACTTAACACCCGACGCACCTTCCACGCAGACTCTCAACGAGCACCGGAGGAGACACCATGTTGCAGAAATCACCGCGCCTCAAGCGCATTCAGGTGGTCGCGATCACGTTCCTGACACTGGCCGGGATCGTGAATTATCTCGACCGGAGCACGCTTTCCATAGCGAATCATTCGGTTAGCCAGGAACTGGGGCTGTCCGCATCGCAGATGGGCTTGCTGCTGTCCGCCTTCTCATTTGCCTATGCGTTTTCGCAGTTACCCATTGGCATACTGCTTGATCGTTTCGGTGCGCGCGTGATGCTCGGCTTAGGCATGTTCGTTTGGTCAGCCGCGCAATTGTGCGGTGGCCTTGTGACGAGCCTGTCGCAGTTCCTGGTCGCGCGGGTCGCGCTGGGTCTCGGCGAGGCGCCGAATTTTCCCGCCGGCGCAAAGGTGGTCAGTGAATGGTTCGGCGTGCATGAGCGCGGCCGGCCGACAGGTATCTTCATCACGTCATCGACCATTGGACCCGCTCTCGCGCCGCCCGTCCTTACTGTGCTCTTGCTGGCCTTCGGCTGGCGCACGATGTTCATCGTCATGGGTCTGCTTGGCATTGCAGTATCGATCGGCTGGTATCTCGTCTACCGTGATCGTCGCAACCTCGCCCTCGATTCTCAAGAGGTTGCGTTCCTGACTGAAGGAGAGCTGGAGCAGCGCGCCGATCGCCGCATGACCATGCGCGAATGGCGCGGGTTATTCGGCAAGTCGACCACATGGGGCATGATCTTCGGCAACATGGGCGTGATCTACATGGTGTGGCTTTATCTCACCTGGCTGCCCGCATACCTCGAGCATGAACGCCATCTGACAATCGCGCATACGGGCTGGCTCGTGTCGATTCCCTACCTCTTCGGCACGCTTGGGATGCTGTCCAGCGGATTCGTGGCCGATGGTCTGATGGCGCGTGGCATGGCGCCCATGAGAAGCCGTAAGTGGCCAATCTGCGTCGGCTTGCTGGGCGCAGCACTCTTCACGGTACCGGCGGCGTTTACCCCGAACCTGACGCTCGCGATGGTCTATCTCTCTGCCGCCATGTACTTCGTCAACATGGCGAGCGGTGCATGCTGGGCGCTGGCGACCGTCGCAGCGCCTCGTCACATGGTGGCCTCGCTGGGCAGCATTCAAAACTTCGGCGGATATTTCGGCGGCTCTTTTGCCCCATTCATCACTGGCATCGTCGTAGATAAAACCCACTCCTTCATCAACGCGTTCCTGATCAGCGCGGGCGTCGCATTCGCTGCGGCGCTGGTTTATATATTCGTAGTACGGAATAAAATAGAGGATAGCGAGCCCATCGTTTCAACCGTTCCCCTGTCCGATCTTTCCTGACCGACCATGACTTTCCAGACTGATCTTTTCAAAGGTAAAACCGCCGTTGTGACTGGCGGCACGCAGGGTATTGGCGCCGGCATCGCTCAGTGTTTCGCGGCTCTCGGCGCGCGTGTCCTCGCAGCAGGCATCGCGCCAACCGATGTTCAGCGCAAGGCGCTGGGCCCCGCCCTGGAAATCGTCGAACTCGACGTCAGCGACGATGCGAGCGTAGCGTCACTGGTGGCGCAAGCCGACTCCATCGATATGCTGGTCAATTGCGCAGGCATGATCCGGCGTGGTGACGAACTGGCTATCGACGTATTCGAGCGTGTGATCGCCGTCAATCTTAGCGGGACAATGCGTGTCTGCGCCGCGGCACGCGAGCGGTTGAAGGCAAGCGAAGGATCGATTGTCAACACGGCGTCCATGTTGAGCTTTTTCGGAGGAGGTCTTGTACCCGCTTACAGCGCAAGCAAGGGCGGCGTGGTGCAGTTGACCAAGTCGCTGGCCATTGCTTATGCAGCCGACAACATTCGCGTCAACGCGGTCGCGCCCGGCTGGATTGCTACGCCGCTTACGCAAGCTCTGCAGGATAGCGACGATCGTTCGCAAGCAATCCTTGATCGCACGCCAATGAAACGATGGGGCCAGCCCAGCGACGTCGCGCAAGTGGTGGCGTTTCTTTGCTCGCCAGCGGCGGCGTTCATGACGGGAGCGGTAGTCCCGGTTGATGGAGGTTATATGGTTGTGTAGCGGGGTTTATTATAATTTTCGGCGCCTCGATCACTGCTTTTCAATACCACCGGTACACCGTCAAGTTCCTTCGGACGCCATGCCAAAACCATTTAAGCCCGCTATCGGCCGCCCCAATTCGCAGCGCCCGCCAGACGATGCCAAGCCAAGCGGCACTGCTGCGTTCTCCAAGTTCATGGTGGTACTTCAGTGCATCGCCGACGCACCGGCGCCACCCGGCATCGCCCAACTTACCGCTGCGTCGAAGTATCCGAGGCCAACGGTATATCGCATTGTCGGAGCCTTGATCGCCGAGGGCCTGGTGGTCGAAACGCCGCGAGGCGGCAGCTATTCGCCAGGTCCTCGTTTGTTATCCCTGGCAAGCCGGAGCTGGGAGCGCTCCGACCTGCGCGTGGCTGCCAGCGAGGCGCTGCAGACCTTGCGTGACCTTACCCAGGAAACAGTTCACCTGGCGGTGCGCAGCGGCTCTGAAATGGTCTACATCGAGAAGCTCGAAAGTCCGCACGCCGTGCGCATGGCGTCGCGAATAGGCACACGTGTCACGCTGTATTCAAGTTCTGTCGGCAAAGCCTATTTGTCTTCGCTCAAGCGCCCGGATCGCGACGCGTTACTTGCCACCCTGAACTTCGAGCGCTTTACGCCGAATACCATCATCGAACGCACCGCACTCGATGCCGAACTCGACGCGACCCAAGCTCGCGGTTATGCGGAAGATCGCGAAGAAAACGAGGAGCAGATCTTTTGCTACGGCAGCGCAATCCTGGGAGCAAATGGCGATCCGATCGCATGCGTCAGCATCAGCATTCCCCTATATAGGAAAAGCGTGACGCCGCTGGAAACCTACATCGAGCCATTGAAGGACGCTTGCCGTGCGATCGCCGAAGGGGTCGGCCCGGGATCGCGCTAGGGCATAGATTCATGTCCGGGCTCGGCGATATAGCTTGCCTGAGGAGCCGGTGTCCCGCGCTTGGTGCGAGTCGCTCGAGAAAAGTTATTCATCGACGGACACGATATTATCCGATCGATCCTCTCCCCAAAAATAGACACACCATGATTACCTGCTACCTTCGCTACATTATCGTCCCTTCGAAACTCAATGAATTCGAGGCCTACGGAAAGATGTGGATTCCATTGGTCGAGAAATTCGGTGGCCAGCATCATGGCTATTTCCTGCCGTCGGAAGGCGCGAACAATGTCGCGCTGGCGCTGTTTTCGTTTCCGAGCCTGTCAACCTACGAGAGCTACCGTCAACAATCGCAGCTTGACCCGGAATGTCAGGCAGCGTTCAAATATGCGGAAGAAACGCAGTGCATTGTCAGCTACGAGCGCAGCTTCTTTCGCCCCGTTTTCAGTTAACCGTGGACTGAAAATGAAAAAGCCGGGAGGACTTCCCCGGCTTATCAAAGCTTCCTGCCAAACACACCGCGCTAAGCTGCGGCCTTCCCGCTCATCATGTCAAAGGCCGCAACCATTCGCTTAGCCATTCGCTTAGAAGCGGGCACGCAAACCAATGGTTGCAGCAACCTGGCTATTGGTCGACGAAGCGCTCAACCCGTTGATGGAAGCAGTCAAACCCGAATCACCCGTACCGCTCACGTGCTGATACACGCCTTGGAGATAAACGTCGGTGCGCTTGGACAGCGCGTACGCCGTCTGCAGGGTCACCTGGTTATATTTCGGGCTCACGCCGTCCAGGCTTGCATCGGTGAACGTATAGGCGCCCGATAGCGTCCATGCAGGCGTGAAGTTGTATCGGCCGTTCACTTCATAGTTGCTAAAGCGCGCGCTGCCACCCGCCAGGGTGATGCCGTTTGTCGTGCCCGAAGCCGACGCGCCAATGCCCGTCGCGTTGGACAACTGGGTCTGCGAAAACACGAAGCCGACATTTGCTGCGCCGAATGCATAGTTGACGCCCGCGCCGTAGGTGCGTTGACGGCCCGCTGCGAACGTAGCGTCGGCGGTCACCGCGCCGGACGAGTTCAGCGTAGAGCCCGCGCTATTGAGCTGCATGTAGCTGGCCGCTGCGCTCAAAGGACCGTAGTTATACGACGCGCCAAGGCTATATGCACGATTGTCCGAGAATCCGCCCGCGTCGTTCGAGAAGCCATACAGGCCGCCGAACTGGAAGCCGCCGTAGTTGACGCTCTGGTACTTGACCGAGTTATTGATGCGGAAGGAGTTGTCGAGGTTGTCGTTATCGAACGGGTGAGCCGCCTGCGTCCCACCGAACTGCGTGCCGGTCAGCGCCAACGGGGCGACGTAGTCGACCATTGAGTCGTACTGGCGGCCGAGAGTGACGGCGCCTGCCTGGTTACTCGACAAACCAACGAACGCCTGGCGGCCGAACTCCAGGCCGTTCTGGCCTAACTTGCCGTTGTCGATATTAAAACCATTTTCCAACGTGAAGATGGCCTTGAGACCACCGCCCAAATCTTCGGAGCCACGCAGGCCCCAACGGCTGCCGTTGACCTGGCCGCTGGTTGCCTGGATGTTCTTGCTGCCGCCCTGGTTGTTTGTGTAGGTAATGCCCGCGTCAATCAGGCCATAGAGGGTCACGCTGTTCTGAGCGTGTGCCGCTCCGGCGAAGGTGCCGATGACACCGAGAGCAAGAAGGGATTTTTTCATTTCAAATTCTCCGAGAATACGATTGAGCAACGCGGTCTGCCTGGCCCACTGCCAAGGGTTGCAAACACCGCGGTCTCGCCAGATAAACGTGCATCGCTGCGCGCACTGATCGACGTCGCCGTGCGTCGATCAGACGGGCACCATTAAACAGCAGCGTTTTGCGAGGGCTGTTGGAAGCGGACAACAAGCATCGTTACCAAGCGTTGCACCTGGTCAACACAGTAATGCAACGGTTTGCGTCCAACAGGGCGCCTGAGTGAATGCCGTGGACCGGCAAAGCGTTCTCTGGAAAGGCGTGCGCGGGTGCTCCTATGCAACGGCCGGCAAGACGCGGGCCGTGATCAATAGTTCGGCGCGTACCGTGCGGTCATGAACGGGAACATTCGGGAACAATTTGGTGACGCATGAAACGCGGCCAGACGGCGCTCGATGCAACGAGAAAAGACGTCATCGTTGCGTTGATGCGCGCTGACGTTCGTCGTGTGCAACAGCATAATCGTTCTATAGTTAAACCAATATGAAACGTACGCAGGGAATCGTCCTGAAGACCTTGACCCCATTGCCTCGATAGTTAATCAGGCCGCTCTAATTCCTCACCAAGCATTTCACTGTGTCTCCAAGCACGAACTCTGTATTCATCACGAGTGCCGCCTTGAACTCCTTTCTCTCGTGAGAAAGAGTGGTCCGAAAATGCGGCAAACCCGACCGGAAGCTTTGCCCGCAAGCCTGAACGACTAGCCAACGTAACGCGTCTTTCCCCGAAGCCCCGCCGATCAGCCGATGCACCCCCTATTTCCGGCGAGAAATGCGGTAACGAAGCCGTAACGCGCCGCGTCATATAGCGAGCTACTTTAGTGACTCGTCTAGCGACTTGCACCCGAGGGCAGCAACCATGATGAAGCACATTCTTTCCACACAAGTTCTTGCAGCGGTTCTGCGAGCCAGTTCAACACCGTTGTTTTCGGACATGCTCGTTGCCATGTCGGAGGGCCGGCAACGCACCGCGTTCTTCCGCGATACCGAAACGAATCCAGCCGCCTTGCGGCGAAGCAACGCCCGCTAACGTTGCTCGCCCGCAAGAAACAGGGATAGAAATGCCAGCTTGCTCCCAATCCGCCCCTGACAGAGCCGCAAGGTAGCTTGCCTGCCGTACGGCCGCTGCCCATCTTGTCAATACCTTACACAATAAATAAGGATTACATAATATGCCATTAGTTAAAGCAAGAATCGATTCCCAGCGCGGCCCGGTCCGGCCAGAAGGGATCGAAAGGAACGACCTGTCCGAGCCCGTGCGGGTGTCTTCCATCGAGCGCATCGAGCTGGAACCCGACGGCCAACATATGGTGGTGCACAGCGACCGGTCGACCCTGACGTTCCATTACTCGGTATTCCGAGAACTGCTGGCGGTGCTTCCCGCCGCGATCATGCAGTCGGAGCGAATGCTTCAGCGAACGCCGCACATCAACTTCGCGATGGGCTGCGAAGGATGGGAGCTCGGCGCGATCGATAACGGCAAAAGCCTGGTCCTTACGTTCCGGCTGCAAGGCGGTGCTGACGTTTCCTTTTGTCTTCCCCGGGAGCAGATCCCGCCCATGGTCGACGCGCTTATTTCGGCAGCGCGACTGGTTCAGATTCCGGCCCATGCGAGCGGCCCCTTGCAATAAGTGGCTAGCGCAACGCGGTTCCTGAGCGGCCAGAAGACACAAGGCCAGGCACGGCACGGATCACGTCCGATACGACGCGGAAAAGCAGGGCAACACATTCGGGCCGATATGCTCGTCAAGTACATCAAATGAAATTCAACTTCCGAACCTTCCGATCATTACGTACCGCTCACTCAGCCGTTGCCATCGCATTGCACGTGTTCCTTGCACCGGGCGTCTATGCGGCGACCAGCAGTTTTGTCATCAAGGACATACAGATCGAGGGCCTGAAGCGCATTGAGCCCAGCTCGGTCTTCGCTTATGTCCCGCTCAAGCGAGGCGACCTCTTCTCGGACGACAAAGCGTCGGAAACCATTCGTGCCCTCTATGCAACCGGCTTCTTCGACGATGTTCAGGTCGAGACGCAAGGTAATGTGGTCATTGTAAAAGTGCAGGAGCGCGCTGCCGTCTCGTCAATCGACTTTGCCGGCATCCACGAGTTCGACAAGGACAACCTCACCAAGGCATTGCATTCAGTCGGCCTGTCACCAGGCAGCACCTACGACAAAGCGCTTGTCAGCAACGCCGAACAGGAACTGAAACGCCAATACCTGACGCGAGGTTATTACGCCGCCGAGGTGACCACCACGGTCACACCGATTGACCGCAACCGGGTATCCATTCTGTTCTCGGTAACAGAAGGTCCCAGCGCGAAAATTCGTCAGATCAACTTCATGGGCAATCAGGTTGCAAGCTCGTCGACGCTGCTCGACGAAATGCAGTTATCGACCCCTAACTGGTTCTCCTGGTACACGAAGAACGACCTCTACGCGAAGGACAAGCTAACGGGGGATCTGGAAAAGGTGCGCTCGTATTACCTGGACCGTGGATATCTGGAGTTCAACATTGACTCCACGCAAGTGTCGATCTCGCCCGACAAGAAGGACATGTACCTGACCATCTACATTCACGAGGGAGAGCCGTACACCATATCGAGCATCCAGCTTGGCGGCAACCTGCTCGATCGCAACGCCGAACTGCAAAAGCTCGTGTCGATCCGCGGGGGCGAGCGTTTTTCGGCCGAAAAATTGCAAGCCGCGACCCAGGCTCTGGTGGATAAGCTGGGGGAGTATGGCTACGCATTCGCACAGGTCAATGCCCAGCCGGAGATTGACCAGGTCCATCATACGGTCGCGTTGACATTGCAGGTCGATCCGGGACGCCGGGTGTACGTGCGCCGGGTGAACATTGAAGGCAACACCCGGACGCGCGACGAGGTGATCCGTCGTGAAATGCGCCAGATTGAAAGCTCATGGTTCGACAGCAGCCGCCTGAAGCTCTCGAAGGAGCGCGTCGATCGTCTGGGATATTTTACGAACACGGAGATAACCACAGTCCCCGTTCCCGGCACCACCGACGAGGTCGACATAGACGTCAAGGTAGAAGAGAAACCAACGGGCGCGGTCACGTTGGGCGCCGGCTACGATTCGAGCGACAAGGTTGTGCTGTCGGCCGGGGTGTCGCAGGACAACGTGTTCGGCTCTGGAACAACGCTCGCGCTGAACGTGAATACGGCCGCGACGTACCGGACCTTGTCGGTGACGCAAACCGATCCCTACTTTACGATCGATGGCATCAAGCGCATTACCGACATGTATTACAGAACCACCTACCCGCTCTACAACTTCAGCGACACGAGTTTTCGAATTACATCGATCGGCGCGGATATGAAGTTCGGCATACCGTTCTCCGAATCGGACGTGGTTTATTTTGGTGCGGGTTTCGAGCAGGACCGGTTCAATACAGACTCGTCAACGCCACAAAGCTACCTGGACTATGTCGCCGAGTTCGGTCGCGTGGTGAACAACGTTCCAGTGACAGTCGGCTGGTCGCACGACGCACGCGACAGCGCGCTGATACCCAGCAAAGGCTATTTCCTTCAGGCCAACGGCGAGTTGGGAACACCGGCAGGAAATACCCAGTACTACAAATCAGATGTTCAGGCCCAGTACTATTACACCCCCGCCAGGGGTTTCATTCTCGGCCTGAATTTCCAGGCGGGCTATGGTCACGGCATAAACGGCGACGCCTATCCGATCTTCAAGAACTACTACGCCGGCGGTATTGGCTCGGTGCGGGGCTACGAGTCCGGTTCGCTCGGACCGCGTGACGCCACGACCAACGACCCGATCGGTGGATCGAAGATGATCGTCGGCAATATAGAAATGACCTTTCCGCTGCCGGGTACGGGGTACGACCGGACCCTGCGCGTGTTTACTTTTGTCGACGGCGGTAACGTCTGGGGCGACGAGGGTAACAGCGTGGGCGCAAACGGCCTGCGTTACAGCTATGGTGCGGGACTTGAGTGGATATCCCCGATCGGGCCGCTCAAACTGGACCTCGGTTTCCCGATCGTGCGGCACGCGGGAGACCAATACGAGAAGTTCCAGTTCCAGATCGGCACGTCGTTCTAACCCGTGCGGTCAGCAGAAACGCTCATCCGGTTCACGCCGCGCATGCGTCATATCGCGGTCGCAGCGGCGATCGTCATGTCCTTCACCCCTTCGCCCGCGCACGCGCAACTGAGCGGCACGGCGGCACAGGCAGAACCGATCGATCCACCCTGGGGTCTTCGATTCGCCCCTCAAGTGACGGAGCATCCGTTGCCGGCGAACACGTCGCCAGCCGTATTTGGGATCGGCGATGCAGCGGACGGCGACGAGGACCAGGACCTGTCGCTCAAGGGCAATGGAGAGCTTCGGCGCGACGCTACCATTGTCAGAGGAGACGCCGTGCACTACGACATCGATCGTAATGTGGTCGATGCGTACGGCCATGTGCGCGTAGTCGACAACTACGACGTCTTTGCCGGCCCCGAAGCGCATCTTCAGGTCGAGGCCAATGAGGGCACCATGACAACGCCGACCTATCACTTCAATCTGACGGGCGGCTCGGGGAGCGCCGACAGCATCGACCTGATCGACAACGAACGTTCAGTCGTGCATCACGGCACGTACACCGCGTGCCAGTGCGAAACTGACCCGGCGTGGTACCTCAAGGCGGCAAGTTTCGACATGGATCAGGGGTCGAACGAAGGCATTGCTCACAATGGCGTGCTGTTCTTCCAGGGCGTGCCCATCTTCGCGAGTCCGTGGTTGTCGTTTCCGTTGTCCAACGCTCGCCAGAGCGGCTTTCTTCCGCCGACTTTCTCGCTGAGTTCGACGAACGGATTCGACCTCACCGTCCCGTATTATTTCAATATCGCGCCGAATTACGACCTGACGCTGACACCGCGCTACATGTCAAAACGCGGCGCGATGCTGACAACGAATTTCCGCTATTTGTCGCCTACGTATTCGGGCTCGGTGACTATTGCCTATCTGCCCGACGATGCCCTGACCAAGACCAACCGTTATTCGATCAACATCCTGCACAACCAGAACTTCGGCGGCGGATTCGCTGCGTATGTTAACTATGCGCAGGTGTCGGACGTCAACGTCACGACGGATCTGAATTCGAATACCGCGTCGCTGGTCAATGGGCAGGACATCTTCCAGCAAGAGGCTGGAGTGACCTACAACAGCGGGCCATGGTCCGTGCTGGCGCGGGTGCAACGCTGGCAATCATTCAGTACGGCGCCGCCCTACAATCGGGCGCCGGAACTGGACGTTAAATACGATAAGTACAATGTGGGCGGATTTGATTTCGGCGCCGAGGCAGACGCCACGCGCTTTAGCATTTCCACAGCCGACTCCACGGAAGGCAGCCGCTTCACGTTCAATCCGTATGTCAGCTATCCGCTGTCTGGACCGGGATGGTTCATCACGCCGAAGGTTCAGTGGCACTACGTGGCCTACGACCTGTCCTCGATCGGAAGCACAGCGCCAACGGGACAGCCGAAGAGCTTTTCGTTCAATGTTCCCACCCTCAGCCTGGACTCGGGGCTCGTGTTCGAACGCAGCATCCGCCTGTTCGGAACGGACTATATCCAGACGCTGGAACCGCGCCTCTACTACGTCTATACACCCTACCGGAACCAGACCTTCGCACCGGTCTTCGACACAGGCGAGGAGGACTTTGGACTGGCCCAGATTTTCACCGACAACACCTTCGTTGGCGGCGACCGGGTTGCCGACCTGAACCGTGTCACGGCCGCCCTGACAACCCGGTTCATCAACCAGGCGACAGGAGACGAACGAGCCCGCTTCGTGGTGGCGCAACAATACTATTTCACCAATCCGGAAGTGACGCTGGACCCGGGCGCGTCCGTGACCGACATTCGCGGCAGCGACGTCATTGTCGGGGCGTCGCTCAAGATAGGCCCGGGCTTTACGACCGAGCAGGCGGTCCAGTACGACGAGCAGCGCAACCAGTTGGATCAGGGTACCTCTGGCTTCACCTGGAAACCGGGAGATCGAGAAGTAATCAGCATTGCTTACCGGTATACCCGCGCCGACGAAGATCTGAACAACGAGGCGGAAAACCAGATCGTGGCGTCCGGTCAATGGCCGCTGAGCCGCAAGCTTTACGCTGTCGGCCAGGCCAATTTCGACATGGTCGCTCATCGCCTGGTGGCGGGATTGCTCGGGGTTCAGTACGACGCCGATTGCTGGTCGCTCAGCTTCGCGGTGCAAAAATATACGAATGTGTCCACCACCACGACTGCCGCCAGTAGCGCTACGCGCGTCCTGTTGCAGCTTCAGCTCAAGGGACTGACGAAGATCGACAACGGGCTGTCCGAGCAATTTAAAGCAAGCATTCCAGGCTATACGCCATTGCCTCCGCCACCTGAGCCTGAGTCGCGGTTCTCGAACTACGAATGACGCATGACGGCTGGCCTCGCAGACCGTGGCGTTGTCACGCGTCTCATCAGAACCTATGACGCAATCCCACCGCGACGACAACCTGCTCATTCTTGCTGGACGGTGACTGTCCGCTGATGTCGGCGGTCAATCCCGAGCCATCGCTCGCAATGTGCTGGTAGCTCGCTTGGACGTACGCGTCGGTGCGCTTGGAAAGCAAGTAGTCCGTCTGCACCGATACCTCGTGCCACTTGGGATGATGCTCGCCGCTAGCCGTCGACAGCGCGGCATCCGTATACGTGTAGGCGCCATTCACCGCCACCGACGGCGTCAGCAGATAACTCGCGTTCACTTCGAAGTTGTCGAAGCTCGCACCCTGGCCGTTTTGCTTGAGACCCAGACTGTTCGCCCCGTTGATAACAGCAAGGCCGCCAAGCTGCGTGCGTGTCCAGACGAACCCGAGCTTCCCAGCCCCTATCGAATAATTCACGCCTGCTCCATAGGTCCGCTGTAACGCCGTCAGGAAGGTACGGTCGGTCAGCGTGATCGCGCCGTCGGTGTTGCTCACACCCGGATTGTTCGCCTGCAGATAGCCCGCAGCCAAACTCAGCGGGCCGGCATCATAGGACGCGCCGAAGCTGTATAGACGGTTGTCGTCGAAGCCGCCCGCTTCATTCGAGAAGCCGTAGAGCGTGCCGAACTTCAGGCCGGCGTAGGGCGCGCTGGCGAACTTCACGGCGTTATCGACGCGAAACGAGTTGTTCAGGTTGTCGTTGTCATATGGATGCACGGAGAGGTTATTGCCGCCCGGACGCCGGCCGGTGAAACTCAACGGCGCAAGGTAGTCGACGACCGAGTCGTACTGCCGCCCAAGCGTCACCGTGCCGAACCGGTTGTTGCTCAAGCCCACATATGACTGGTAGCCGAACTCACGGCCGCCCTGGCGCAAGCTGCCGTTCATGACGCTGAAGCCGTCTTCTATCTGGAAGATCGCCTGGGTGCCGGCGCCCAGGTCCTCGCGGCCCTGCAGTCCCCAATGGCTGCCCGTCACGGCGCCGCTGCTCGCCTGCAGACTGGCGTGATCCTGCGCGTTGTTCGTATAAAGCAAGCTTGCATCGATGACGCCATACAGCGTCACGCTCGACTGGGCATGGGCCGGCCCGGCGATGAAAGCGGTCGCGATCAGCGTCGTGGCGAACGCCTTTTCGAGGTATCGCCTTATACGACTGGAGCCACAGGGAAGTCCGGAAAGCCGCGATGCAGCGGGCCTGAACACGGGCGAACGACAGACGCGCGGCGAAGATCCTGAAATCGGCATGTTATAGTCTTTAAATGAGAATCAATGTCATTACGCGCCAACACTTTATCGGCGAAATGTATTGGCGATATGTTGAAAAGCCGCTGTTTTGTATTGGAATGTGTTGGCTCAATTGCGGGCTTTTCATTCGCCTTACGGCCGTGATTCATTGACTCCCCTCCCCCGATTCCCGCTTGATGCATCCGCGCAGATGGACCACCTACCGGTAGTCGATGAGAGCGCCTGCGCGTTGCACGAAGGTCGTGCATGAAGCTTCGCCTCTGGCCCGACACGCTGTTCGGACGCCTCGCGCTGATCCTTGTGGTCGGCATGTTCGGCGGCCAACTGCTGACCAGCACGATCTGGTTCGAGACCCACGACAACCGCACGCTGGAGATTCCTTCACGCCTGTTCGCAAGCCGTCTCGCGGACACCCTTCGTCTGCTGCAGACCGCACCGGACCAGGCAGCGCGGCAAACCCTCGTGCGCCAGCTTGCGGACCGTAACTATCAATTGCGCTGGATCGAAGCCCCGGCGCCGTCACCGTCGCACACGGTCGCGCAGCGTGCGACTGAAGACTTGCTTGCAAGCGTGCTCGCGCAGCGTCTGCATGAGCAGCACGTGCCGCTGCGTTTGATCGATGCCGAGCTGACCGACGACACCGGACGTCATCGCGGGATCTTCAGCCTCTTCGACTCGCGCATGCCATCGGGAGATTTTCATGTGCAGATAAAAGCACCCGGCGGCGCTTGGCTCGACGTCACCGCGCAAGAGGGACAGGCGGGCCGGCAGAGCGAGCCGCGAACGCTGGTGATCGAGTATCTGTTGCGCATCTATGCGATCAGGTTCATCGCCGCGCTGCTGTTCGCGCTGGTGGCCGTGCGCATTGCCGTTCAGCCGCTAAGGCGGCTCGCGGTCGCGGCCGACGCGCTTGGCAAGAATGTGTATCGAGCATCGCTGAAGTTATCCGGCCCGCGTGAGGTGCGAGTCGCCGCGCAGTCGTTCAACTCGATGCAGCAACAATTGATTCGGAGTATTGATGAACAAACGCGCTTGCTGGCTTCGATATCCCACGATTTGCGCTCGCCCTTGACGAAGCTTCGGCTACGCGCCGAGATGTTGCCGGATGCGGCGTCGCGCGAACGCTTTTGCACTGACCTCGATGAAATGGACGCGATGGTGCACAGCACGCTCGACTTCGTGCAGGGCGTAGAGATAACGGAGCCACGCCATCAGATCGATATCGACTCGCTGCTACGTGCACTCTGCGACGATCTCGTTGAAACGGGAGCACGCGTCGAACTCGACGGCCACGCCGCCGCGCCTTTGAGCGGATATCCGCGAAACCTGAAACGCTGCCTGCAGAATCTGCTCGACAACGCAATCCTGCATGGCGGCAGCGCGTCGGTGCACATCCATGATGATCGCGACGCGGTACGCATCACGATCAGCGATCAAGGCCCGGGCATTGCAGGAAAGGACATGCTTGAACGGGTATTCGAACCGTATTTCCGCGCACAGCCCGGGAACACCAACGGGACCGGGTTGGGGCTGACCATTGCGAAGAGCATCGCGATGGCACATGGTGGCACGCTGGTGTTGAGCAACAGAGCAGAGCGGGGACTCGATGCAGTGCTGACCTTGCCTCGTGAGCCACAGGGTTAGCGTGCGTGCGCAGATGGATGCTTCCCACCCTTTCAAGGTATTAAAATCGACGATGGCATGCATGGCAAATCATGCCGCGATTGCTTATCCTGTTTCCAGTTTCCGTACGGCGGCGCATGGGCGTCAATAAGACAGGATGCCGTACGGAGTGACAGAACGACATGAATCCAGCAAGCAGGAGCGCACGATGAACAAGGCAATACATGGCGTGCATCACGCCGCAGCAGACGGCTACGCGACAACGGCAACGGCCGACACCTATGTGCGCGGCCGGCCCGACTACCCGCCGGAGATTGCGGACTGGTTACGTAATCAGCTCGGGCTGCGCGCCGGGACGACCGTCGTGGATCTCGGCGCGGGCACCGGAAAATTTACACCGCGCTTGATCAGCACGGGCGCCAAGGTGATCGCAGTCGAACCCGTGGCCGCGATGCTCGGCAAGCTGTCCGCGGCGCACCCGCAAGTGCAAACGTACGCGGGTACTGCCGACTCGATCCCGCTTCCCGATGCATCGGTTGATGCCGTGGTGTGCGCGCAATCATTCCATTGGTTCTCGACCCACGCCGCGCTCGCGGAGATTCTTCGGGTCTTGAAACCGGGCGGCAAGCTCGGCCTGATCTGGAATTTGCGCGATGCCAACGTCCCGTGGGTCGCCCGGCTCGACGCAATCGTGAATCGGGTGGAAGGCGATACGCCGCGTTATTACACCGGCGCCTGGCGGTCCGCGTTTCCGTTCGACGGTTTCGGCCCGCTCAATGAACACCATTTCAGCATCGGTCATACCGGTTCGCCCGAAGACGTGATCCTGAACAGAGTGCGCTCCACCAGCTTTGTTGCAGCGCTGGACGCCGACAAGCGCGAGAAGATCGATGGCGAGGTCAAGGCGTTGATCGCGGCTGAACCGCTGCTCGCGGGAAAGGACGTGGTGACGGTTCCGTACGAGACGGCGGCGTTTTATGTCGAGAAGCTCGCGCGCTAGAAGGCGGTCAGGGTCGATACAAGGCGCAGTCGTGCCGTGCACACGCGCGGCACTTCTCTGTCACAGTGGAGGACTGCACCCCAGCCCCACTCACCAACGACCCGATCTCCATGACCCTTCGCAACAATGGCGTTCCTCCCGCACTCGAATGTCGCGGCTTGAGCAAGGCGTACGGCGCGGGCCGCGTGTTACTGGCAAGCCTTGACTTCTCACTCGATCCGGGGGAGTTCGTCGCGATCATGGGCGATTCGGGTGTTGGCAAGTCGACGCTTTTGAACCTGATCGCGGGCCTCGATCAAGCCGACAGCGGTGAAGTGCTGATCGACGGCACGTCAATTTCCAATCTCGACGATAACGCCGCCACTCGCCTCCGGCGGCAAAAACTCGGCTTCGTCTTCCAGGCATTTCACGTCCTGCCGCATCTCACGCTGGTTCAAAACGTCGCGCTTCCGCTATTGCTTAACGACACGTCACCGGCCCGCGCGCTCGACCTGCTGGAAGCCGTCGGCCTGGGTGGCCGTGGCGACGACTTTCCACGACAGCTATCGGGCGGAGAGCTGCAGCGTGTAGCAATCGCTCGCGCGCTGGTGCATCGGCCCACGTTGATCCTGGCTGACGAACCAACCGGCAACCTGGATCCCGAGACCGCGCACGAGGTGCTCTCGTTGTTCCGTGCGGAGATCAAGGCGAACGGCGCTGCGGCAATCATGGTCACGCATTCCATGGCGGCGGCAGCCAGCGCGGACCGGATACTTATCCTGAGCGAGCATGGCCTGCATGCGGGGCGATCGGAGCGGTCGGCTGGTGAATTTCAGTGAGCGAGCCCACGACAGAACCCTCGCGGCGAATTGCAGGCGGCCGGCTACTCGCACGCTGGCTGCTCGGCGCGGAGTGGCGCAGTCATCCGGCTCGAGCGATTGTGGCTATCGCAACTATTGCGTTGGGCGTGGCGCTCGGATATGCCGTGCAGCTCATCAACAGTGCCGCATTCAACGAGTTCTCCGCGGCCGCCAAGAGTCTTTCCGGCGAGGCCGACTTGCAGGTTCGCGGCGCGCAACCCACCTTCGATGAACAGTGGTACCCGCGTCTCGCAACCACACCAGGCGTAGCTTTAGCCAGCCCCGTTCTGGACCTGGACGTGACCGTGCCCGGCCAGACCGCTGCGTTGAAAGTACTTGGCATCGACGTTTTCAGGGCGAGCCGCATCACGCCGGAACTGATCGGCGTGCCGTCCGGGCAGCGTCCGCTCGATACCCTTTCCGACGACGCCATCTTCCTCTCGCCCGCTGCGCAACAGTGGCTTCACGTGGCGAGCGGCGACCATGTCGCGCTGCTTAGCGGTACATCGATTATTCGTTTTAGAGTGGCCGGCGGTCTGGTCAGGACGCGACCGGGACAACGCGTTGCGGTGATGGACATCGCCGCCGCCCAGTGGCGTTTTGGACTTGAAGGAAAACTCTCGCGCATCGACTTGCAACTGCAGCGCGGCGTCGATCGGGAACGCTTCAAACGCGAGTTGCAAGCGCGGCTTGGCAATCAACTGGTCGTAGCCGAAACACGCGACGATGAAAGCCGCACCGACCGTCTCTCGCGCGCGTATCGCATCAACATGAACGTGCTCGCGCTGGTGGCGCTCTTCACCGGCGCGTTCCTCGTGTTTTCAACGCAAGCGCTGGCGGTCGTCCGGCGCCGCGCGCAGTTCGCGATGCTGCGCGTATTGGGCTATACGCGCGGCCAGCTTCTACGCCAGATCCTGATGGAAGGAGCCCTTCTCGGCGTACTGGGTTCCCTGCTCGGCCTCGCACTGGGCTACGCGCTGTCGAGCATCGCGCTGCGCTTCTTCGGCAGCGACCTGGGCGGCGGCTACTTCCCGGGCGTGCAGCCTCACGTCAGTTTCGAGCCTGTTGCGAGCGCCATATTTCTTGCGTTGGGTATCGGCGTGTCCGTGCTTGGCAGTCTCGTCCCGGCGCTGGAAGCGGCCCGCGCACGACCGGCGGCGGCGCTCAAAGCGGGCAGCGAAGAAGGCGCGCTGGCGCGGCTGGCAACGCCCTGGCCCGCAGTGTCTTGCCTCGCGGTCGCGGGAATACTGGCGCTCCTGCCGCCGTTATTCGATGTCCCCATCCTCGGTTATCTCGCGGTCGCGCTGCTGCTGGTTGGCGGTATCGCGTTGATGCCGCGTTGCACGGCGATCGTGTTCACCGCGCTGAGCCGATGGCGTACCAACCGCCGTACGCGCGCCATCACGACGCTGGCGCTTGCCCGCCTCGCCAATGCACCCGGCCAGGCATCGATCGCCATGGGCGGGGTTTTGTCGAGCTTTGCGCTGATTGTCGCGATGGCCATCATGGTCGCGAGCTTCCGCGTATCTGTCGATGACTGGCTGACCCACCTCCTGTCGGCCGACCTGTACGTTCGAGTCGCGGCCAATGGCGACACAGCGAGCCTGAGCCCTGGCGAACAAACGGCAATCGCTGCGACGCCCGGCATCAGGCACGCCGCGTTCAGCCGCACGTCGCATCTCACGCTAGACCCTGCACGCCCCGCGGTGGCGCTGCTCGCGCGTGACATCGATGCAGCCGATCCGGGCGCCGCCATGCAGATGACCGGCCCCGTGCTGCCGCCGTCCGCCCTGCAGGATGGCGAGACGCCTATATGGGTCTCGGAAGCGATGGTCGACTTGTATCGATACAAGCTGGGGCAAAGGCTTAACTTGTCGATCGGCACACGCGGCGGGACATTCGTCGTAGCCGGCGTGTGGCGCGATTACGCGCGGCAAACCGGTGCTATCCAGTTACGGCTTGCCGACTACCGACGCTTGACGGGAGACACGGGCGCCACCGATGCCGCCATCGTCGTGGACCGAGGCGCGAGCGCGGAAGGTGTCATTGCGAACCTGCGCAAACTGCCCTTCGGCGCCGCGATGGAGTTCGCCGAACCCGGCGACATCCGCGCGCGGACGCTGACGATTTTCGACCGGAGCTTCGCGGTGACCTACCTGCTGGAAGCGGTAGCCATTGTGATTGGACTATTCGGTGTGGCGGCAACGTTCTCTGCGCAGACACTCGCTCGCGCGCGCGAGTTCGGCATGTTGCGGCACGTCGGCGTGACGCGCCATCAGGTGCTCGCGATCCTCGCGGCGGAAGCCGGCATGCTGACTGCGCTCGGCATTGCAGTGGGCTTTATCCTGGGCTGGGCGATCAGTCTCATCCTGGTGTTTGTCGTTAATCCGCAGTCGTTCCACTGGAGCATGTCGATGCATATTCCCTGGCATGTGGTGAGCACGGTGGCGCTGGTCATGCTGATTTCGTCGTGCGCTACAGCCGTGGTCGCAGGACGCAAAGCGGTTTCTCTCGATGCCGTACGCGCGGTGAAGGAGGACTGGTAATGCTGAATCGAGCCCGGCGATGGGCAATGATCGCGTGCGCTTGCGGCTTCATCAGCACACCTTCCATGGCGGTGGAATTCGCCGCAGTCACGCCCGATCATCCGCTGGTTTTTCCGCAGGACACTGGCGCGCATCCGGCCTTCCGCACCGAGTGGTGGTATGCAACAGGTTGGCTCAATCAGCCGGACGGCAAGCCGCTCGGTTTCCAGATCACGTTCTTTCGCTCGGCGACCGGACACGATCCCGCGGACCCGGGTGCGTTCGCGCCGACGCAGTTGATCATCGCTCATGCGGCGCTTAGCGATCCTTCACTGGGACGACTCGTGCATGATCAGAAGATTGCGCGTCAGGGTTTCGGTCTTGCTTATGCAAAAACAGATTACACCGACGTCAAGCTCGACGCCTGGCATCTCGTGCGTGCCGCCGATGGTCACTACACCGTCACCGTAACTGCCGCCGATTTCACGCTGGACCTGGCGCTCACGCCGACTCAGGCGCCGATGCTGCAGGGCGACAAGGGTTACTCGCGAAAGGGGCCGCTAGCCGCGCAAGCGAGCTACTACTACAGCGAACCGCAACTGCGCGTGAGCGGCAAGGTCACGCGCGCTTCGAGCGCGAAGGGCGAACCTGGACTTGACGCAGCAGTCACCGGCTCGGCGTGGCTGGATCACGAATGGTCAAGCACGGTGCTGAGCAGCGACGCCACGGGATGGGACTGGCTCGGCGCCAATTTGTCTGACGGATCGGCGCTGATGGCGTTCAAGGTGCGCGGACAAAACGGCGGGACCGTCTGGTCACACGCGGCGCGGCGCGATGCAAGCGGGCACGTGAGCGCATTCGATGGGGACCAGGTCAACTTCACGCCGCGCCGGACGTGGCGCTCACCACGCACCGGTACGTCGTATCCGGTATCGGAAACGGTCAGGACCGGCGCGCTCACGTGGCAACTCGATCCATTGATGGACGATCAGGAACTCGACTCCAGCCAGTCGACGGGCGCGGTGTATTGGGAGGGAGCGGTACGGGTGAGCCGTGACGGCGAGACCTTGGGTCACGGCTATCTTGAACTGACGGGATATGGGAAGGCGTTGAAGCTGGAGAGATAGCCGCGCTTGATTTCATAGCGCAGCGTCATGCAGAAACACTATGACAGGCGGATGACGCCGCTTGGGACTTAACAGTGGCGGGTCATGCTGGCACGCCGTCTTGCGATACTCATGCAAGCGCCTGCGCGTGCCAGCCGTCGCCTTGAGGGCGACGCCAAGCTTAACCCTTCAGGCTATCCGGCACCTTGCCACCATTGGCCGCAAGCTGCTCCATCACGGCTTTGTGAAGCCAGACGTTCATCGATGCGGAATCGTTGGTGTCGCCCGAATAGTGCAGCTCGCCGGCCAGCTCCTTACGTGCGCCAAGGCTGCTGTCGAGACCCAGCAATTTCATCAGGTCGACAATCGATGTCCGCCAGTTCAATTGCTCCGACGTATTCGCCTGCATGGCAGTCAGGACTGCTTCAACATCCACCGGTTCTGCGGCCGCAGCCGGTGCTGCAGCGGCGTCAGCCGCCACGGTTGGGTCCGCCGCAGGGGGCGCGGCCGGATCGGCGGGCGCTGTATTCGCGGGATGGCTTGAAGGGAAGATCTTGCTCAGGATCGTGCCGAAAATGCTCATGATGTTTGTCCTTGGTCGAGGTAGTCAACGACGTGGTGAAGCAGCGCGTTCGCCGCTGCGAGTGGAGGAGGAGCCGCCGTGCAAGACACGTTCCCGAAACCGTCAACGAATGTCATGTCTCGAGTCCGGCGCACAGCTGCAAGGACATTGTAGGTGATCAATCATCTTGAAAATGCCCTGACATAGAGAAGCCGCAACGCGCGCAGGATACTGTTACCGCGACATGCGTTTAACAGTGGAATCGTTTCGTTTCTGCTAGTGAGTACAGTGGACGATCATCCTTGCAGCCAGGGAAACAAAGATCATTCATGCGATGATTCGGCCACCACTACCCGATGCTCCGCCATGACAACAAAACGCCAGGTCGACTCCGCTCGCTTCGTACACGGCTCGACCTTGCGGCATGTCGTGGTCATGGCAGGAACCGGGGCAATTGGATTGATGGCCGTGTTCGCGGTCGACCTGGCTAATCTCTTCTACGTGTCGCTGCTTGGCGACACAGCGGTTGCCGCGGCGGTCGGATTCGCCGGCACCATCAACTTCTTCCACACCGCCATTTCCATTGGCATGACCATAGGCGTCAGCGCAACCGTCGCGCGGCTTCTCGGTGCGGGCCAGCGGACCAAGGCGCGGCAGGTGGCATCGGCGAGTCTGGTGCTGATGATCGTCATCACCGTCATATTGAGCGCCGCCACGCTGCTCTTCCTCGACCCGATCCTCAACGCGCTCGGGGCGGCCGGCGAGACGCGCGTACTGACCCGCGGCTTCCTGCTGATCACCGCACCCACGTACGTGTTCCTCGCTATCGGCATGTGTACGGCCGCGCTGATGCGTTCTGTCGGCGATGCCCGCCGTGCCATGACCGTCACGCTGACCGCAGCAGTGGTCACCGCGATCCTCGATCCAATCCTGATCTTCGGTTTTCATCTCGGGCTGACGGGTGCGGCCATATCGAACGATATAGCACGTATTGCGCTCGCGCTTGTCGGTCTCCATGGTGCAACCCGGGTCAACGATCTCATTGCCCGTGTCCGCTTTGCACGCTTGTGGTCCAACAGCCAGCCAGTCATGAAGGTCGCCCTGCCCGCCGTGCTGACCAACCTCGCCACGCCCGTTGCCAGCGCATACGTGACGCATGCAATGGCGCGTTTCGGCGCTGCCGCGGTGGCGGGGCAAGCCACCATCGACCGCATCACGCCCGTGGCGTTCGCAGTGATTTATGCACTGACCGGCGCCGTCGGTCCGATCATCGCGCAGAATCTCGGCGCGGGCCGCGCGGACCGGATTCGCGAAACGGTCCGCAACAGCCTCGTGTTCGTGCTGCTGACGGTCGCGGTTGCGTGGGCCGTGCTGGCGCTGGCTCAGGGCGGCCTGATCCGCGCGTTCTCGGCACGCGGCGACACCGCCGTCATCATCGCGGCGTTTTGTTCGTGGCTGGTGGCAAGTTATGCGTTCGTCGGCTGCCAGTTCGTGGCCAACGCGACCTTCAATAATCTTGATCGGCCGTTGTTATCGACCCTGTTCAACTGGGGGCGCGCGACCATCGGCACGGTGCCGTTCGTCGCGGCCGGGATGCGGCATGGTCCTGTGGGCGTGATGATCGGACAGGCCGCCGGCAATGCGATCTTCGGCACGATGGCGATGCTGGCCGCGTACGCCGTGGTCAAGCGCTTGCCAATGGGCGATTGCGCCGCGCTGGCCCGCAAGAGCAGCAACCGGCTTGAGCAATCATCCGTCAATGTCCCGGCCGCTGCCGCGGGAAATACCATGGCGCCGGACGTGGAGTTAAAGGAACTGCCTGTGCAAGGCGGTTAGGCTGTTAAGAGACTTAACCGCTTAGCGGTTTCTCTTTGCGTTCAAGCCTGATTCAGCTTTTCTCATTGGCGTTATCACGCCCCATTTTCTTAGCGAATTCGGCTAAGCCTGTTGCCTCCGATTATTCGTTTTGCGTGGAATCACTATTCCCCTCTATCGGTACAATATTTCGATAGTGCGCGCATATACTCCATTCCATCGACGCAGCGCATCAACCAGCAGGACCGCTGCGTAGCCCATGAAATGAAGTCACTGAGTCACTGATACGCATCGGAGCACATCATGAACAAGACCCTTATTGCATCGTTGTTAGTCGCCGTTGCCGCCGCCGTTGCAGCGCCCGCATTTGCCAGCAGCGGTTATGGTCCGGCACCGTCGTATAACCCGCAAGTTGGCGCACCCTCTTCGCAACGCGGCCAGAGCGCGTAAACCATCGCAGCGGAAAATGCAGCAAACAATGCTGACGCAAGCGCTTACGGCGGCGTGCGCAGCACCGCCACTCAATCCGGTAATCGCGTTCAAGCTGACGGCACGCGTTCGCTCTACTCGCATAACTGATCAAAGCCGAAGTTTGGCGCTTGGCAGCAAACCGATGCCCGGCGAACTCAGGTTCGCCGGGCATCGGCGTTTGTGGATATTTCAAGCTGCGGACACAGGCAAGAGCACTTTCATGCATAGTTAAGAGCCGTCGACTTAACCAACGTCGCCGCTACCGTCTACTACGAAGGAAGATCTCCATGTCAGAGCAAGCGCAATTCGAACTCTTCGCGTTCTGGCGCTCGTCCGCCGCATTTCGCGTACGTGTCGCCCTCAATTTGAAGGGCCTCAGCGCGCACGAACGAAATATCGATCTCGACGCAGGCGAACAACGCAGCGCCGAATTCCTGAAAATCAGTCCGCTAGGGTCCATTCCCGCATTGGTTGAACAAGGGCATGAACCGCTGACGCAATCGCTGGCGATCCTCGAATTCCTCGATGAACTCCAGCCTTCCCCACCCTTGTTGCCGAGCGATTTATACGGTCGCGCACGAGTGCGCTCGATTGCGTCCATGTGTGCAGCCGATACCCATCCGCTAGTCGTGCCGCGTGTGAAAAAGTATCTTCAGACAACGGGTGGATTCGACGATGCAGCGTGGCGCGCGTGGCAAATCCGCTGGTTCGGCACGGGTCTCACCGCAGTCGAAGAACGTCTGGCGGGCGCGCCGGAAACGGGCACGTTCTGTCATGGCGATGAACCCACCATGGCGGATATTTGCCTCGCGAGCATTGTCGCTGTGGCGCGTGTGTTCAAGATCGAGATCCCTGACATACCGACTATCGACCGGATCATGGCCACATGTGACCAGCATCCGGCATTCATGAAGGCCGATCCCAAGCGGCAAGCTGGAGCGCCGGGGTAAAGCGCGAGCGGCAAGGGGGTGCGGCTGCTAATGAATCCCGGCCGCCGCACCCTTGCTTTAATATCCCGCGCGACCCCTTGCCGCTTGTCCTGCCATTACACCGGCCTTCTCCGCATACGCTTCGGCCACTGACGCAATAATGCCGATAGCCTCCTGAACCTGCGCTTTCGTGATGTTCAGATACGGAATCGCGCGCACGCCGTCGGTGCCGGAAGGCAGCACATACAGACCCTTCTCGTACAAGCGCTCGACAAACTCGCCCGCAGGCAAGGACGTCACCACGAACCGGACAATATTCGTCTCGACCGTATTCACATCGATCTCGATACCCGGCAGTGATGCAATTCCTTGTGCGAGCAGACGGGCGTTTTCATGATCTTCGATCAGCCGCGCCCGGTTATTTTGCAGCGCATAGAGCGCACCGGCCGCAATGATCCCGGCCTGTCTGAAGCCGCCGCCAATCTGCTGCTTGAAGCGCCTGGCCCGCGCGATGAATTCACGCGATCCCGCCAGCGCCGATCCGACAGGCGCACCCAGTCCCTTGGAAAAGCAGACGCTGACCGTGTCGAAATGCCGGGCATATTCACTCTCCGCAATACCGGTCGCGGCCGTGGCATGCCAAAGCCGTGCGCCATCCAGATGCAGCTTCACGCCGCGCGCACGTCCTGCGTCGCATACGGCCTTGAGTTGCTCGAGCGGCCACACTTTGCCACCACCAATGTTGTGCGTATTCTCAAGACACAGCAGCCGGACGGGAGCGGGAATGGTGGCGGGAAAGAACCGGTGGGGCACACCGATAGCCGCTTCCACATCGCCTGCATTGAAGATGCCGCGCACGCCGGGTAACAAGCGCGGAAGCACGCCGGCATACGCTGCAGGCGCGCCGCCTTCGAGTATGTAGACATGGGCGTTCTGATCGAACAGAACGGCATCGCCCGGCTCGGTATGCGCCCGGATAGCCACCTGGTTCGTCATGGTGCCGGTCACCATGTAGACGGCGTCTTCCTTGCCGAGCAGATCCGCGACCTCGCGTTCGAGCCGTTTGACTGTGGGGTCGTCGCTATAGACGTCATCACCGACCGGTGCCGTCGCCATCGCGTGACGCATGGCTTCGGTGGGTTGGCTACAGGTGTCGCTGCGCAAGTCGATCATGGTTTTCTCCATTCAATGAATCGATGGAGTCCAGTCTGACGGACAGCCGAGCGTGTGCCTTGAAGAAAATTGCGGTTCTTTCTAACGAATCGCCGTGCTGGGCGGCACACCGTAAAAACGTCTGAATTCGCGGCTGAAATGCGCCTGGTCGCTGTAACCCACTTCAATTGCGACCAGCCTCGGTGCATGCCCTTTCAGTAACAAGCGGCGTGCTTTGTCCACACGACGTTGCACAAGATACGCATGAGGCGGCACACCGATCGCCTTCTTGAACTCGCGTAACAAATGAAAGGGACTCATGGCGGCCGCGCGGGCGATATCGTCAAGTGACGGATTCGCTGCCACGCTTGCATCGATAAACTCTCTTGCACGACGCACCGCGCCCGGCTCCGCGCGCGGCAGTTGAGCGCGCGGCATGCCCTGGCCATGCCGTGTCATGAGTTGGCGCAAGGCGTAGATCAGGCGCGATGCCTTTTCGAGTTGCGAAGCGTCCGAAGACTCGGAGCACAAGTGCGCGGCGTGCAGTGCCTGCAATGTTTCAGGGTCGTCTATGACCGATTCCGCGAAGAACGGCAAGTCGCGCGCGCTAACAGGTTCCGAGCCCGCCAGAACCATCGCCAGGCCCTCGGGCGGGATATAGATCATCCGATAGTCCCAGCCGACCTCGGTCGCGCCCCTGCCCTCGTGGAGCTGCCCAGGATTGATCACGCAGATCTTTCCCACCGGCATGATCAGCCGCTCCTTGCGGCCGCGCGTATAAGCCTGCGCGCCGCGTTCGATGAAACCAATCGCGTATTCGTCGTGTGCGTGAGGCGGGAATTGATGCGTCCGGTAAGCCGCCCGGAGCAATTCGGCATTTGCCAGCGCCGGCTCGCGCCAGATCCGCGCCCGGTTTGCAGGCGGGCTCCGGGTGTCGAGTGTGGATGGAACAGCGATAGGCGAAGTCATGATCGATCGAAGCGCCAGACGGGTCGCGCGTGCGGATTCTGAAACCTCAGATGCACGACGCTTGGCGAGAACGTTCAATCTAGCAGAAAAAGATCAGCGCCACAGGGGTGGGCTTTTGTACTGGCGTCACTGCTCCTGCGCATCTATTTCCTGCTTCACACGCACAAGTTCGCCCCCATGCGCCTCCTGCTGCCTCTCGATCCGCTCGGTCGGCACTGATCAGACAGCTTCGGCGAAACCTCGCAAACGGGCTGCTTCGATCGCCATCGTCTCCTTGGTGAGATCAAGGAACGCCTTCACCAGCGGGTTCGAATGCTGTAACTGAGGACAGACCGTGAAGCCGCGAAACATGACTTCCGGCGAGAACGGCCTGAACACGATGCGGGCCGGATTGGTATCGGAAGTGGCCAGCGGATTCACCACGCCCACACCCAGGCCACGCGCGACCATCGCGCAAATGGTGGCGCCGTAAGGCGTCTCGATCACCGGCACCTGGTTCACGCCGGCTTGCCGCAACGCGTGGTCGAGCGACGAGCGTGTGTCGTCGGCGTAGGACGGCAGGATGAGGCTCTGATCCCTCAAGTCACGCGCATGAATCCGCTTGCGCGCGGTGAGCGGATGTTTCGCGGGCAGCGCGCAGACCCCCGCCAGCCGATACAACTCCGCGCTGGTCACGCCGAACGCATCAGGCGTCGTGGTGGCAAAACCGACATCGCAATACGCCGACGATGCCCAGCGCTGGATCGTGCCCTCGCTGCGCATTTCCAGCGACACCGCAATACGCGGATAGGCCGCAAGGAAGCGCTCGATCACAAGGGGTACGAACGATAACGCCAGCACCGGCGGCGCCACCAGACGCAGCCGGCCACTGCCGAACTGGCGGATCTCGCGCGCTGAATGCCCAAGCTTTTCGAGTCCGACGAAACTGCGGTCGACCTCGCGATAGAACGCGGTCCCCGCATCGGTCGCCTGGATCCGGCCGCCGTTGCGCGTGAAAAGCGCCAGTCCCGTCGACGCCTCCAGCTCCGCGATCAGGCGGCTGACGCTAGGCTGCGAGGTGCCGAGTTCTTCGGCCGCGGCCGTCATCGATCCCCTCAGCATCACCAGCCTGAACGCTTCGATTTGCTTCTGGTTCATGTGCCCGCTCCCTTGATTTGCCCGGTCCGTAGGGAAGCTTGTCATATCAAAAATGAATAGCAGACGTTTTTGGCCGTATTTGACCGGATGACGGAAGCGCTCCTAGACTAATTGCAACTAGCCACTCCCAGCGAACCATGCGAGCCGACGCACTGCTTTTCCACGATGACTTTCGCATCGCACCCTATTGGTGGGATGCAGCGCCGCCAGAAACATCGCGCGTCGCGTTGCCGCCGAGCGTGGATCTGGTGATCGTGGGGAGCGGCTATTGCGGCTTGTCGGCGGCGGCGGAAGCGGCACGGCAAGGTGCAACGGTGGCTGTGCTCGATGCCGCCGAGATCGGCGCGGGCGGCAGCACGCGCAGCGGCGGCATGGTGTCGAGTGGGCAAAAACTGGCGCTGACCGACGCCATTCGCGGGGTATCGGCGGAACGGCTGAGCCGCTTGATGGCCGAATCCACGGCGAGTTTCGACTATCTCAAGCAACTGATAGCCAGTGAATCGCTCGACGCCGATCTGCAGATAACCGGTCGCTTTTTTGGTGCGTTCACCCCCGGGCATTTCGAGCGGCTGCGCCGGCAAGGTGAACTGCTGCGCGAGAAAACCGGCGTGACCGTACATGTAGTGACGCGTGCGGAGCAACGTGCCGTGGTGGGGTCCGACTACTACTACGGCGGCATTCTCGTGGATGAATACGGCGGCCTGCATACGGCGAAATATCATCGCGCCCTGCGCGAACTCGCGCGGCGGCGCGGCGCGAGCCTGCATTCGCATGCAGCGGTCGAACGAATTGAACGGACCGGCGCGCGCTTCGCTGTTCATACAGCGCGCGGCAAGATTGATGCAAAGCAGGTGCTGGTCGCGACCAACGGTTATACCGGACCCTTGCTGCCATTTTTATCGCGTCGCGTGCTGCCGGTGGCGAGTTACCAGATCGCCACGGAACCGCTGCCGCCCGGACTCATGGCTGTACTGAATCCAGGCCGCCGCATGATCAGCGACTCCAAGCGCAACCTGTTTTATACACGTCCTTCCCCTGACGGCACGCGCATGTTGTTCGGCTCGCGGCCATCGTTTCGCGAAGTCGGCGAACGCGAGGCGGCGCGAATCCTGCACACGAAGATGGTGCAGCTCTGGCCCGCTTTGCGCGATGTGCGTATCACGCATGCATGGAAGGGATACGTTGCGATGACCGGCGACAAGCTCGCGCACATAGGCGAACGCGACGGCGTGTTTTACGCGCTCGGCTGCAACGGCAACGGCGTCGCGTTGATGAGTTACCTCGGGCAGCGCATCGCAAGAACACTATCAGGCTTCGACGCCGCGCCCAGCGCATTCGGCGAAGGTCCGTTCCCGCTAAGTCCGGGCGGCATCGCGCGCAACTTGAGCGTGCCGGTGGGTGCCGTGCTGTATCAGCTTGACGATTGCTGGAACGGACGTGTGCGCGGCGCGTTGTCCTGACGTTTTTAGTAACGCTGTATCGACTCGTCGTATTTTCAATTCATCGCTGGCTTCCCTGGAGCAACATCATGCGGTTTCGACACTTTCTCAGCCTCGTTTCAATCGTCGCTTCCTTCTCATTGATGGCCGCCACCAGCGCGCGTGCCGACGACCTCGGCACGCTAGCGCCGGGCAAGCTGATGGCAGGCGTGGACGCCAACAACAAGCCCTATTCCTACATCGATAACGGCAAGATGACCGGCTTCGACGTGGAGTTGCTGCGCGCGGTTGGCGCAAAGTTGGGATTGAGCGTCGACTTCCGCGCGCAGGACTTCAGCGGCTTGCTGCCGAGCGTGTCGAACCAGCAGATTGATCTCGCCGCCGGATCGATCTCGATCACGACCGACCGTCTCAAGATGGTCGATTTCTCCGAGGGTTATCTCACTGGGCTGCTTAGCGTAGCGAGCCTTCCCGATAGCCCGATCACAAGCGACAAGGCGTCGGTCAAGGACAAGCGGATCGGCGTGGTGCAAGGTACGATTGAAGACACGTATTCGGACAGCTACTTGCCGGGCGCGCAGATCGTGCGTTTCCCTAACGTGAACGCAGGCTTTCTCTCGCTGCGTTCAAAATATATCGATGGTTTCTTCATCGATAAATCGCTGGTAGACGGTCTGCAAAGCAAGTACCCGCAGTTGAACATTACCGACCGCCTGGATATTTCCGCGATCAACCTGCCCGCCGGTTTTCCGATACGAAAGGGCAACGTCAAACTCGAAGCCGCGGTCAACAAGACGCTTAACGAGCTTGTAGCCGACGGCACCTGGATCAAGCTCTACACCCAGTTCCATCCCGGGTATCCAAAGCCCGCCAGCCTGCCGCCGTATGTGATGAAAACCGGTAGCTGAACTTGTCACCGACATGATCCGGAGAGCGCCATGAACGCATTCCTGCAGAACTTCCTCGACTGGCCGTTGCTCACCGGGTCGCTGCCTGCGCTGCTCGAAACCGGACTGGTCAACACGCTCGTGCTGTCGCTGTTTTCGACCTTGCTCGGGATCATCGCAGGTATGGTGCTGGCGTTGATGGCGGTGTCGCATATGCGCTGGCTCGAAGTGCCGGCGCGTGTGTTCGTCGAGGTCTTTCGCGGGCTTCCCGCCGCGCTCGTGATCCTGCTCGTGGGCCAAGGACTCGCGCCCGTCGGGCTAGCGGTGTTCGGCCCGAATCCGTATCCGCTTGCGATCGTGGCGCTCGGGCTGATTTCATCGGCGTATATAGCGGAGATTTTTCGCTCGGGCATTCAGAGCGTGGGCAAGGGGCAGCTCTCCGCGTGTCAGGCGCTCGGCATGACGTACTGGACCGCCATGCGCCATGTGATCGTGCCGCAAGGCATCCGGCGCATTCTGCCCGCGCTGGCGAACCAGTTCATTTCGATCGTGAAGGATTCAAGCCTCGTTTATTTTCTCGGCTTGCTGACCTCGCAACGGGACCTGTTCACCATTGGACAGAACACGTCGGTGAACGTGGCAAACCTTTCGCCGCTGGTCGCCGCCGGGTTCGTCTATCTGCTGATTACCGTGCCGCTCACGCACGCGATCAATCATATCGACCGCTGGACCAACCGGCATTCGAATCCGCGTTACGGCGGCGCAAGCATGGCTACCACGCGCAAGCAACTCAAACGCCAGGCAGCAGCCACGCGCGCGGGCATGACCGAACAACACAACTAAAAAGCAGGGAATACCAAGCTTATGGGACCACCAGTCGAGACCGTCACCGACGACACCACCTTGCCGGACGAAGTGGATGTCGTGGTGGTCGGCGGCGGAATTATTGGCGTGAGTACGGCACTGTATCTAAGCGACAAAGGCCTGCGCGTGGCGGTGTGCGAGAAGGGCTACATAGCGGGCGAACAATCCAGCCGCAACTGGGGATGGGTGCGCGTCACGCATCGCGACATGCGCGAGTTCGAACTGAGTATAGAAAGCCTGAAGCTTTGGCGAACGCTCGACCAGACACTTGGTATCGATACTGGTTTCAGGCAATGCGGCATCCTGTACATGGCCAACGACGACGCGAAAATGGAAGGGCATCGCGTATGGCTTGAGAAAGCGCGCGCCCTGGCCGGGAACGATGCATTCGATACCCGCGAAGTCGATCCCAGGACCGTCGCCGGTTTGCTCCCGGGCGCGACGAAAGCGTTCAAGGGCGGCCTGTACACCGCCGGCGACGGCCGCGCCGAACCGCAGAAAGCCGCGCCAGCTATTGCAAATGCACTGCGCAAACGCGGCGTGAAAATACTCACGCCCTGTGCGGTGCGCGGTGTGGAAACAAGCGCGGGACGCGTCAGCGCGGTGGTGACCGAACTGGGGACAATCCGTTGCAAGAGCGTGGTGGTTGCGGGCGGCGCGTGGTCGCGGCTCTTCTGCGGGAATCTGGATGTCAACGTGCCACAGTTGATGGTGAAAGCTTCCGTGTTGCGGACGGCGCCTATAGAAGGCGGTCCCGCGGTCAGCGCCAGCAACAAGGAATTCGCGTTCCGCAAGCGCGCGGATGGCGGTTATACGATCGCGTTCGGCTTTCGTACCTACACGGATATCACGCCCGACAGCTTCCGCCTGTTTCCGCAATATATCCCTGCGCTCAAGAGTCAGATGGGCGCGTTACGGATTGGATTGGGTGCGCGTTTCTTCGATGAACTGCGCCGGCCGAGTCACTGGGCGCTTGATCAGCGAACCGCTTTCGAGGACGTTCGCACGCTCGATCCCGAGCCTATTTCCGCTTATACCGATGCCGGCCTGCGTGAGTTCGTAAAGGTCTTTCCGCATATGAGCGGTGCACGCATCGCGCAGCGCTGGGCGGGTCTCATGGACGTGACGCCTGATGCCATTCCCGTGATATCGGGCGTTGAAAGCGTGCCGGGGCTTTTCATCGGCACCGGGTTTTCAGGACATGGATTTGGCATCGGTCCGGCAGCGGGAAAACTGATGGCGGATCTGGTCGCCAACGACACACCGATCGTCGATCCGCATATGTTCCGCCTAAGCCGTTTCAGTGACGGCACGAAGATCGTTATCGATGCAGGTTTTTAAGTAAGGATCTCGGCAATGAACAAGGTAGCGATGATTTCCGGCGCGAATCGCGGCATTGGCCTGGCGGTGGCCTCGGAATTGCACCGGCGGGGTTATCGGCTGTCGCTGGGCATGCGTGATCCTTCGTCGGCGCACCTTCCCTTCGATGCATTCACCTTTGCGTATGAAGCGCGCGATCCGCTAAGCGGGCAACGCTGGGTCGACGCGACCGTCGAGCATTTTGGCCGCATAGATGTCCTGATCAACAACGCGGGAATATGCACGCATATAACGCTCGACGACGGCACCGACGAGCAGTTGGAAGAAACGCTCGATATCAACGTGAAGGCGCCCTTCCGCTTGATCCAGGCCGCGTTGCCGCACCTGCGCAAACCCGGCGATGCGCGGGTCGTGCAGATTGCATCGTTATCCGGCAAGCGGGTGAAGAACCTGAACGCCGGTTACCAGATGTCGAAGCATGCGGTGATCGCGTTGAATCACGCGGTGCGCCGAGCCGGCTGGGACGACGGTATTCGCGCGACCGCTATCTGCCCCGGCTTCGTGAATACCGACATGGCGGCGGGCATAGCCGACCTTGAACCTCAGGCGATGACCCAGCCCGAGGATCTGGCCTTGCTGATCGCGAACACCATTGCGATGCCGAATACGGCGAGCGTCGCGGAGATCCTGGTGAATTGCCGGCACGAGGACTTGTTCTAGCCTCTGAAGACGGCAGCCAGCCGGTTGTGGTCACTCGATTGGCTAACATGGATCGTAGACCATCGGTCGATACTTGCCTCGGGTACACTCATGTCCCAGCCACACGCGCCGCAAAAAGCATGGATAGCCAGCTTCTGGTCATCTGCGGACTTACATTTGTAATCCACGTGATTGCAACATTGGCCTATGCCGTGCGAATCGCAGGTGTTCGCACGGGCCGCATTGCTGTGTCGTTTTCCCTTTTCGGGATTATTGCGCTGGTTTCCCGGACAGCGAATTCCTTTCAAGGACCGTTCATCGCGAAACGGGTCGAACTGGACATTGCGCATCATCTGGGCGCCGGATTGCTCAACGATTTTCGGTTGTTCCTGCTGACTGCCACAGTGGCAAGCATTGCAGGATCGTTCCTGATTCCCACGTTCCAGCGTTACTTCAGTCGCGCGGTCGATCACTTCCACGCAAACCGCTCGATTCCTCGCCTGCTGCTGCACGTCTTCAGTCGTGCCGGTCTTAACACCATTCGCACGGGCGCGCGGCTTCCTTCTCGACACAACGTTACGCAACTGGCCGCAAGCGCTGGCGTGTCCTGGACGGTTATCGGGCTGAACGTTGTCGCAATGGCGATCTGGACGGTTGGGGTGTTCGCATCGCTGTATGCGGGATACCTGAAGCCCGAGTTGCGGGTGACATGCGCGAATCTGTCGTCGGTCATCAATGGCTTTGCGACCGTCGTGCTCGCGGTCATTATCGACCCGCAAGTTTCCGTGATGACCGACGACGTCATCGAAGGCCGGATTTCGGAAAACAGCTTTCGGCGCGCGATCACGACGCTCGCGGGTGCACGCGTTCTCGGTACGCTGTGCGCGCAGGCAGTGCTCGTTCCGGCGGCAATCGTCATTGTCCACGTAGCTGAACTCATTTAGCACGGTGAGCGATATGCGCGACGCCGATTGGATCGAACTGGACCGTCTTGTCGAAGATGCAATGAAGTGCTGGGCCATTCCCGGCCTGGCCATCGCCGTGGTTCAACGCGACGACATCATTCTGCTCAAGGGCTATGGTGTACGTGAACTGGGCGCGAGCGCTCCGGTCACGCCCGACACGCAATTCATGATCTGCTCGCTGACCAAATCGATCAACGCCGCCGGTATTGCGCTACTGGTCGACGAAAAGCGGTTGAATTGGGACACGCGCGTTCGTGAAATACTGCCGGAATTCCAGCTTCGCGATCCGGCGACTACTGAAGCTATCACTGTCTCCGATCTGCTTGCGCATCGTAGTGGGCTCCCCCGTCATGACCGCATGTGGTCGCTGCCAGAAGCGCGGTCGCGGGAACAGATCCTATATGCCATGCGTTATCTGGAACCGAGCCGGCCTCTGCGCGAGGCGTACCAGTACTCGAACCTCGGCTACATCGTCGCGGGTATGGTCGCTGAGCGGCTCAGCGGGCAGAGTTGGGAACAGTTCACAACGCAGCGCCTTTTGTCGCCTTTGGGTTTCAGGAATTTCGGATTCTCGACTGACACATTGGTATCGGCGACCGATTTCGCGCATCCGCATGTTCGGGATGGGCGGCATGCCCGTCGAACGAGATTGTGGCCGATGCACGCGACGCCTGCCGGCGGCATCCACACCTGCGCGGCAGATATGGCCCGTTGGCTGCGGTTACTGTTGTCGCGAGGACGCGTTGACGGTGCGCAAATCCTTTCGGAAGCAGCAGTGACCGCGATGATGACGCCGCACATCGACGCGGACGATTCAGGATTCGCGGAGATCGGTAGGAACCGATACGGATACGGGCTGACGTGCCAGCTTTATCGTGGCGAGCGCACTGTGTCACACACCGGTTCGCTGCCCGGCTGGGGTTCGCTGTTCAGCATGATGCCGGATCGTGAGATTGGGGTTGTCGTGCTGACGAATCGCGATCCCTGTCCCGTTCGTGAATTGATCACGTACGCGGTGTTCGATCGATTGCGCTCGCTCTCGCCGATCGACTGGTTCGGGATCTTTCACGCGAGACGGCAAAGCACTTTAGAAAAAGAAGAAGCTGACGCACGGCGTTTTGGCGCCAACGGTATTGTGGTTTCGTATCCAGACGAGCTTCTCAAGCACTTCATCGGCGAATATAGCAATCCAGCTTATGGCACGATTTCGATCACCCACAATACATCCGGCATGCGTTGGAGTTGGCGGGGCCTGAAAGGCAGGCTGGTATATCGCGGTGAAAGCTCGTTGCAGTTGAAAGAGGATGACGAAGCTCGCTTGTCTGACCTGGTTTTCACGTTCGACCGACATGCGGACGGTGTTGTTACCAGACTGAGATCGCCGTTGGAGCCGGCGGTTTCGGATATCGTCTTCACGCGTTGATTGGCCGCGTGAATGACCGTTTTTACGTCACCCGCGATGACCGCGGCACGTCGTCGGGTACGGCCGATCGTCCGTAGGGCGGAGGTCAAGACGCGTCATTTGGCAAGATTGCCGCATGGACATTGGTGCGGCTGCTTCGCTCTGAAAGCGGCCGGTCGAGCGCCAGTGAAGTGCGTCGCATCATCGGCCTTTGCGGTCGTTCGGGATGCCTCGTGGTAGCGAGGGAGCTGAACTCACCTTTAACGATCCAACCACTGAATAATGTCGAGCCGCCAGAACGGCAGTGCATCTTGACGATGTCGCGTTCGGGCTTGACCATTCGAGAGCTCAAGCCGAACCGCCCGCTTCCACAGTGACGAGACCCGACAGATCGATGCCCGCCTTAAGAGAACCGTACAGGTTCATCGCGATATATGCGGGCAGCACCTCTGCGCGACTGAAGTGATCGCCAAAGGCGCAAGAAATACGGCATGTTTCACCGTGATCGGCAAATATAAATGACTTCACGGAAAAGCTTTTGTTCGCCTCCGAATAGTCTTCCTGTGTCAGATCCGGTCTTTCGTTGAGCATAGTGTGAACCGGATGCCGGGCTGGCAGTAAATCGGAAAGACTGGGATCGTCCGATATGCGCTGCAAATCGGAGCCGTAGTAATGAACGCCGCTGTAGTGTTCGAGGCACTTGTAGAGCGCGAGGATCTGCTTAGTTGACCAATGAGAGAGCCGAAAGGTCCCGTCATACATTGCGTATTTGACGCAGACACTTACCACTGCGCCGGAAACACTCATGACAGCGGTTTTGAAGCTGGCAGCCAGATTCGGCTCATCGCTGGCGCGACGATTCTCGATGCGCATATTGGATCCCCAATTGGCTAAGGATAACTGAAGAATCTGGAGTACGGGAGCGCCGAAGTGCTCCGTTCCTTGCGGTAATTTTTGAGGAGAGTGATGATTCGTGACTGATATGCCAGACCCGTCCTGCGTGGATGAAGAGTCGACCGACCGGACAACGCAGACCGGCATTCGCCGGTCTGCGCTCCCGATCACTCGACGCGCCGACGGGTCCACACCGATGATGACCGAAAGGCTCAGACCGTCTTGATCAGCCCCAATTGCGTGAGAGCCGACACACCGTCGTCAAGACCAAGCTCTTCGACGATTTTGCCCTCCTTCAAACGAAGTACGGTGGTGCCGGTGAAGTGCATCTTGCGGCCGGTTGCCGCCGGCAGAGACCCTGCAAGAAAGTCACCAAAAGCCGGGCCCGTGTGCGTACCACCACCTTCCCATTGGCCTACGACGTAATCGCCTTCAGCGATGAGGTCCGTGACACCCCAGAAATTGAGGTCCGGAAAGGCTTCGCGGAAAGCGGTCATGAACGCTTTGATGTCGTCACGACCACGACGGGGTTCATGCAGCGAGTATTTCAACAGCATGTCCGGCGCAGCGATCTCGTCGACAATGTTGAGGTCACATTTCTCGCCCCAGAAACTGGTGAACCAGCGACCTACGACCGCCTTGTTGTCCTCTTCCTTTGACATGTTCGACTCCTTACTGAGCTTGATTGGCAGCGAAGCGGGCTTGCTTCGCCTGGAACGAACAATATCCATCGCGCCTCCCCACTACTACCCGTTTCTTGCGGTGCGATTCAGACAATCCGTTTCACGCCGCTCATCCGGAACCGGGGAGCAAGAAACAGAGAAGGATTGCCTGCAACACGTATGGTTCGTTCTATGCGTCGGGTGCCTCAGTAAGCTATTACGCACCATGCCTTGGGCCGTCTCATCTGCATACGGTAGTTGAACTGGTGACTTCGAGAAACTGACGTCGAGTTGAATACCGCAAGAACCGGAGAGACGTACCCATCAAAAGATCCTACTTTCGACGCTTTCTGGAGAAAGGCTCTCATGTTGAAATACCTCTGCGCTACTACAGCCGAACGAACCTTCGCCAACGGCGCTGCGGCGATCAACGAGGCCCTGCATCGACAGGCCCATATATCCACGTCCTCCGACGACACGCGACTGGATCGCCTGGTACAGCGTCTGCTTGACCTCGACGAAGACGACGCGATGGAGCTGGAGGCACTGGGTGGCATGCCGATGGCGTTGGGCAGCCGAAGTCCCGCGAGCTTCAACAATGTCCTGCAGCAGGTCATTCGGCAACTTCAATTGACCAAGCTGTTCTGTCCCAGCCAGGAAGGCGAATTCCACCGAAGCATCTGTCCGGCTGCTTATAACGAACGAACGGGTGAACATCATCCGGAGGAGATGGCGCGATGGCGGGCGGAATTCCGGGGCATGGCTCCGGAACAGCAGATGATGACAAGCACGATCATCTGGTTATATCAGTCGGGTCCCGATTCGACGTGGCTGCGTCGCGTCCCCTGTACCTGGCGAGCAGGCGAAGCGATTCAGTACATGAGTGACGCCGGATGTCTCTCGCTGTGGCTCTGCCTCATTGCAAGATATCCGGGCTGGTAAGCGATATCGACGTCGTGCCGCTGCGGCAGGGTGATGCGGTGGTCTTCGCCGTCAACCATCGCCCCGTGCGCTCCATGCGTGGGTTCTATCGCGCGAACTTGCGCCATGGCGTCAGCAAGCTGGATCGCGGGCAGCGCCATACACTGGGCATCATCTTCCACAACGCTAAATAATTCCCGGCCGGAAACCCACCCCACAGAACGAAACGAAGTCGGGCGCCCCAGCACTCGGCCGCCATCGACGGATGGCGGCCGAGTATGACGAACCGGGACTCGCCTGCACGCACACCTGCGCGGTACCCACGGGTACGCATGGCGCGCCAATCCCCTCGCCGGGCATTCACCGGTTCGAATAGATGCCTTGGCTCGTCAAAGCGTAGTAGCCGACAACGAAGATGAAAATCCCAATTGCGATAAGCGGGTGAACAAACCAACCTAGCGCCGCCGCCATGATGTAAAGCAGGATGCCAAGCGCCGGTCGAAGCACCTGCGACGCAAAAGCAGCCGCCGGCAGATGCGGCTTCAAGAGTTCAGGATGACGATGCAAATGCCGAAAGGCAGGGAGCCATGACGCCGACATTAGTCCGGCTATCAAGGCATAAAGCACCACGGCTGCCTTCTGGTCCATGAGGTTCCCGTCGCGGAATGCACCCGCCAGCACGCCGGTCGGAAACGGAATCAAGGCTGCGGTGCCAACGATGCCGAGATTGATGCAGTTGAGTGTCACATCCACCTTAGAGAGACGCTCGAACATGTAGTGATGGTTGAGCCAGATGATTCCAACGTAGATGAACGCAATTGCATAGGCCAAGTAGGAAGACCATTCCGCCACAAGCTCTTCCCCCAATCTTCCTGGCGCAGCATTCGGGCGATGGATCTCCAGAACAAGCAGCGTAATGATGATGGCGAAAGCCCCATCACTGAAGCTTTCCACACGGCGTGGCTCGGGGAGGCCAAAGACGCTTTTTATCTCGGCAACCTGTGCCGCCTCCGCGTTGGGCCTCGCGAACGGAGACGACGGACCTGCTTTCCGGGCGAGTGCGTTGCACACATTGCGGGCCTTGCACCAGAGGGCTCTCGACCAACGTCCGATGAAAGGTTTATTTTCCTCTAGTGCTGGCATCGTGGATTCCTTTCGCGTAATCATTCTGAGGGGCAGTTCGGGGCATGCCCGTCTGGGGAGCAGCGCAGGGGCAAGGGACGGTCGTCGCCGATCTCAACGACCCCTTAAACCGCTGACGCGGCATCTTGAGTTCGATGACGGATATCGTCGCGGAAAATGTATCGCAACGGTCGATTCAAGACACTCCGTTCCTTGCTTTGGAATTCGATATCGAGGCAGTGCTTCAACGACCGCTTGAGGATCTTGACCGGTGCGTATTGAGATGCCGGTTTTGGCCGATAGCGCCAGTTCAACCAAGGCGCCTAAAGCCGACATTCGCGAAGACTGAGACGAGGTCGCCCACGACCGCAAAGGCCGAACTGCCGACGGCCGTTGTACCTTGGAAGCCACCATTGAAGTTGACTCGTGACGAACGACGGTAGTGACGGTAGTAGGTCAAGCCGAGCCGGTCGTCGTTGGACTGGGTCGGTAAAGATCGTAGACGCCTGTCCTAAACACCCGGCCTGCAAGCGCACGCGAAAGCCGGCGGGCAGGCGTCCGACAATCCTTAACAAACTGGGACTTTCAAAGCTGCGTCCAGATACAACAAAGCCGACTTGACGTCGGCTCTGTTGTAAAGCATAGGGTCGCACTTTTGCGTAAAGCCTATCCCTGCACTTGCTGCAAAAATATGCCTCCTGTTTCAGGGCCCTGCCCTACGATTGCGGATAACGCACATTCCATTGCTTAAGCGCCCTCGTTTCGCGATCGAAACCGAGCACGCTCACCGACGCGGTATCGAGCAGCAAATGCGCTCCAAGCGCCGCTGAATCGGCCATCCAGCAGGCACCGAGAACCCGCAGGAAATGCGCATGCGAAAACAGCGCGATGCGCCCGTTCGTGGCAAGCAGCCGCCGGATCAGAGACTCCGCCCGTGCCTGGATGTCTTCGACATTTTCGCCTTCCGGTATCGGCGAAGTCCATACGGCCCAGTCAGGATCCTCAGCGCGGATATCCTTCGTCGTACGGCCTTCATAGATACCGTAGTTCCATTCGCTCAGCCGCGGTTCTTCCTCTGCCTGGGCACCAAGACCTGCCTCGGCGCAGGTATCGCGAGCGCGAGACATCGGGCTGCACAGCACGAGGTCGAAGGGCTGCGCGGCAAGCACCGGCCGCAGCGAACGCGCCTGTTCGCGCCCGTGATCGGTCAGAGGAATATCGGTGCGGCCCGTGTGCTGGCCGGACAGGCTCCATTCGGTTTCACCATGACGGATCAGCCAGATCTCGGGCTGGTTCACGTGGTTTTCGGTCGCGGTAGCGTTCATTGGCGTTGGCAGGATGAGGTCAGGAATCAGCGTTCGGCTTAGTACCGAAACGAGCTGAGCGTGCTTGCGTCTGACCCGATTCTACGGGGCTATCGACAAATTTTCAGAGCAGGCCCCGCTTGCCAGATAATCGATCGCGTGCGGGTTCGGCCAGACGCGGTTACCTTCAGACCGATTCGAAGCGGTCAGCCCTGAACGGCGTGACATCGACGAACGGTTCTTCCCCCGTCATCATGGACGCGATCAGCCGCCCGGTCACCGCGCCGAGCGTCAACCCGTGATGCGCGTGTCCGAACGCAAACCACATGGTCTTGTGACGTGGCGCGGGGCCGATGATCGGCATCATGTCGGGTGTACAAGGACGCCGGCCCATCCACGGTTCGTCGTCTACCCGCTCGCCGAGCGGGAACAGCGTACGCGCCACGGGCTCGGCACGCATCAGTTGCACGGGTGTCTTGGGCGCATCGCGATCCGCCAGTTCAACACCCGTTGTCAGCCGAATACCGCGTGCCATTGGCGCGAGCAGGAAACCGTTATCCACGTCCAGCACGGGATGGTTCAGCACCGTCCCGGGTTGCGGCGCGTAATGCATGTGGTAACCGCGCTTGACCGCGAGCGGCAGCCGGTAGCCGAGCGCTGAGGTCACGTCCTTCGCCCACGGCCCCAACGCGATCACCGCCGACGACGCACTGACCGCACCGTCTTGCGTCATCACGCGCCAGCCGTCGCCATCGGCTTCGAGCGACGTTGCATCGCCGGTCAGGAACCGGCCTCCCAAGCGCTCGAAGTACGCTGCATAACCCGCGACCAACGCGCCCGGATCGGTGACCGACACCGCATCCGTGTAATGCAAACCACCTATTAGCGAACGGTCGAGATGCGGCTCCGCTAGTTGCAACGTCGCCGGATCGAGGAGCTTGTATTGCACGCCAAACTCGCGATGCCACCGCTCGGCGTCACGCAACTCGTCATCCTGAGCGGCGGCACTGTGGAACACCTTGATCCAGCCCGTTGGCCGCAACAACGACTCAACGCCGGCCTCGCGCGCAAGGACCTCATGCTCGGTCACGCAATGTTCGATCAGGGTAGCGTACTGACGCGCGATGGCGGCATGGCGCGCGGGTTCGGAATTGCGCCAGTAGGCCCAGAGGAATGGCGCCAGCGCGGGCAATGCGTCGCGATGGTAATGGACATCGATGGACGAATTGCGGGCGTAGTGCATCAGCGTGCCGATGTCGCGGGGAAGCGCGTAGGGGTAGACACCCTCGCGCTGCAACAGCCCCGCGTTGCCGAATGACGTTTCGAGACCCGGACGCTTGCGGTCCACGAGCGCGACCGAGCGGCCACGCTTTTGCAAATGAACGGCGACCGATACCCCCACGATGCCCGCGCCCAGCACGACTGTGTCGAACTTCATGCGTTGAACCTCTCCTCTACGTCCAGTTTGTTCGCGGCGGCGAATGGTGGGCGGATATCCGCCACTCATCGTTTACCGCCCCAGAAACTTCCAGACGTAGATCATACGCGCGCGCTCTCCAAGCTTTCGGAATAAAGCTTTCGTTTCATCTCGGCCAGCGTCTTCGTACCAAGATGTGCCTCGATTTGAGCAGGGCTTTAAGCGGTGGTCTATAAGGCGATGTTCGGCAGAGACACTGCGGGAATGGAGAGCGTGCCCGCAGTGCCTGCCGCACAACGCGGCCACGTCGTTGCGTGTACCGTGTCGGGGGCATAACGCGTGCTTAGCTTTTGCGAAGCGCTGGGGAGCCCCATGGCGCGCCGATCGTGCCGCCATCGACCACAATCTCGGCCGCCGTGATCCCGGACGCGCCGTCCGACGCAAGGAACAATACGGCCTCCGCGACCTCTTCAGCGGCGGCGAGGCGTCCCATTGGAATAGCCGGTGAGAGTGCGTCTTCCGTGCCGTCCAGTGTCGCGCCGACTCGTGCACCACGGGTCCAGATCGGCGTACGCGTGGCGCCGGGGATCACCGTGTTCACGCGAATGCCGCGTTGCACGAGCTCACCGGCAAACACTTTCGCCATGCCGGTGATACCAGCCTTGGACGCCGAATAAGCCGCCGTACCCGCCCGGCCAAGCTCACGCATGACCGAACCATTCAGCACGATCGATCCCCCCGCCGACATCAGCGGCAGCGCCGCCTGAACCGTAAGAAAAACCGCCGTCAGGTTAGTGCGCAGAATCGCCTCGAACGCCGCAGCGGTCGTGCCGCCCAGCGGCGTTGGCCCTGAAATCCCCGCGTTGGCAAACACGATATCAAGCGAACCGTAAGCGTCGCTGACCTGCTTGATCACCGAATCGATTGCGGTCGGATCGTCCAGATCCGCCTGGATGGCGAGCGCATTTGCACCCAGCTCCGATGCCGCCTCGTCGAGCTTCGCGCGGTCGCGCCCCGTGATCGCCACGCGAGCGCCTTCGGCTATCAACAACCTCGCTGTCGCAAAACCAATCCCGCTGTTTCCGCCCGTAATCAAGGCAGTTTTATCAGTGAAACGCATGGGTCCTTCTCCTGTTGGTCACCGCCTGGTTGCGGCAGAAAATGCATCGACTGTAACGACACACCATCAATCTAAATGTTGAACATAATCCACAAATTCAGTATTATCGTCATCATGCAGATTGTCAAGCGAGGATTGAGATGGGTTACTCACAGGCGCAGAAAGCGGAGAGCAGGCAACGCGTGCTGGACACGGCAGCGCGGCAGATCCGCGAGCACGGCCTGGAAGCGTTGGGGGTCGCCGATTGCATGCGCAGTGCGGGGCTTACCCACGGCGCGTTCTATGGACATTTTTCGTCGCGCGATGCGTTGATCATCGCCGCGCTGGAACAGGCAATGACACGGGGCCAGACACGCGTGATGTCGCGTGCGGCCGATGCGGCGAAACATTCAAAGACACCATTCGAAGCGATCGTCGATGCCTACCTGCACCCCGCTCACGCGGACAATCCCGGTACCGGATGCGCGCTGTGCGCACTTGCCGGCGATACGGTGCATGCAACAGCGGACGTAAAAGCGCTCTACACCACGCACTTGCGGCAGCTTGCAGATCAGTTGACGCAAGCCGCGGGAGGCGGAGACGGAAGCGGAGACGGAAGCGGAGACGGAAGCGCAAGCGGAGACGGAAGCGCAAGCGGAGACGAAACCGGGAGCGAAGCGCTGGGACTAGGAGTGGCGGCCACCATCGTGGGCGCGATCACGCTGGCGCGCGCAGTGGACGATCACGAACTGGCGCTGTCGATTCTCACCGCCGCACATGCGCTTGTCATGAAGCAGGACGGGGCTGCGCAGCAATGAACCCACGGTGAACGGTGGCGGGCATGAGTGCAGGTTCAGTGGTTCTCAGCAAACTCACGGGTGCAGAATCGATGCAACTGCTGCAATAACTCGGAGCCTTGTGAAGTCAGGCGCGGCGTAGCCCGACCGCTCGTGCTCGCATCAATGCTGACGAGGTGCTCGTGCTCGAGACTCGCCACATCGGAACATTGAGGTTCCACCTGCGATGGCGAGTGTTGGATCAGGAGCAGTGTCGACAACTCGTGAGGGCTGAGCATGGGAATCTCCTTGCATGAATGAATCGCAACGGTTTGCGTTCATGCATCCTAGAGAGCCAAATCGACATTCACGCTACAGCCATTTTTCACGGCATTACACGGTTACATTCTCGCAATGAACAAGCGCCCGTGCGGGCCGTAACCGGTGCCGGCAGAAACTTCCCGTTGCAATTGCCCGGTCAACCGAACGGGGCTCAAGTCTTTCAGCGGGTAAGGAAGCGCATGCCGGCCGTAAAATAAGGTGACTTGGCATGCGCTTCGCCAACCTCAATTCACCCCTTGCCGCTCAAGTGCCCCCACCGATTCCGCCTGTTTTGACTCGTTCGACTCACGTCCATTCTGAAGACGCGCCAGGCCGCGAATGCCAATCAGCGAGACCGCCGACAGCACTGTAAAAAAGAGCGCGAGCGGCACCCATTGCCCCTGGAATCGCTGCGCGATCATGGTCCCGATGATCGGTGTCGTACCGCCGGCAATCGTCGCACAGAGCTGGTACGCAATCGAGATGCCGGAATAGCGCAGATGCCGGGGAAACGCATAAGTCATGAAGCCCGCGATAACCGCATAGACCGCCGACAACACGACCACCGAGAACGCGATACCCGCAATGATCGCCACCGGGTTTCCGGTATTGACGAGCATGAACATGGGGTACGGCGTCAGCATCGAAAGCAGCGCAGCGGCCGTGAGGAAACGGGCATTGCCAAATCGTTCTGCCAGCATCGCCGAGATTGGTTGCGAGAGAAGCTGAATGACGGTGACGGCAAACAGGCAGTCGAGAATCAGCGACTTCGACATATGCAAATAGACCGTCACGTACGAGATCATGAACGTGTTGGTGAAGAAGAATCCGGCAGACCCTATAGTCGTTGCCGCCGCCGCAAAAAGGATCGGCACCCAATGCGATTTGAGCACTTCCTTGACGGGTGACTGCACCATTTCGTCCGACTTCTTCATTGCCTCGAACTCCGGCGATTCATTGACACCCGAACGAATCACCAGGCCGGCCGCGAGCAGGATGAAGCTTGCGAGAAACGGCAAGCGCCATCCCCAGGAGATGAAGTCGTCGTGATTGAGCGACGTCACCAGCCGGAAGGAAATGAGCGAAAGAATCAGGCCTGCGGGGCTTCCCATTTGCGGGAATGACGCGAAGAAGGTCTTGCGTCCTTCCGGCGCGTGTTCACTCGACATCAGCACGGCACCGCCCCACTCGCCGCCCACTGCAATGCCCTGCACTATGCGGAGCACGATCAGCATCGCCGGCGCCCAGATACCGGCTGTCGCGTAAGACGGCAACAAGCCGATGCCTGTCGTCGCCACGCCCATGAGGAACATGGTCAGCAGCAGCATTTTCTTGCGTCCCAGCTTGTCGCCCAAGTGCCCGAACACCGCACCGCTCAGAGGCCGTGCAATGAAGCCGACCGCGAATGTGCCGAATGAAGCGAGCGTGCTGATGAAGTGATTGCTGCTTGGAAAGAAGACGTCACCTAGCACGAGCGCGGCGGCTGTCGCGTAGGTATAGAAGTCGTAGAACTCGACGGTCGTGCCGATAAAAGCCGCAAACGCTGCGCGGACGGGTTGCCTGCCGGAGACCGCTGCCTTCATGATTTTCGTGTTCCTTGAAAGTGGCGCGCGTTGTTCAAAACGCGATGTACGAGAGGGGATACCGACTTATCAAGCGTCAAAAATCATTCGTACAATCGCGTTTTTGCATTGTCAGTATCAACGTGGCTAATACTTCCATACCCGCGTTGCGGCGCGGGCGCTGCGGCGTTTCAGCGGCAGGAGTCGGGTCAAGCATTAGCAGGATTGATGATGAGGATAAGGACAGGGAATTTGACGAATGCTTTCTGTTCAACGAACACTACGTCCTGTCACCGCGCACGAACTTGAGAGATCCATAGCATGCAAGCAACGCAAAATCTGCCTCCCGATACGCACAAGGCCGTGTTCGACGCCGACATGTTTGACTCTGATGAATGGCAGGTCCGTTCGGATCTGGCGGCGCTGTACCGGCTTACGGCCCATTTCCGCATGACGGACATGATCGATACGCATATTACTGCGCGCTTGCCCGGCGCGACGCCGGCATTCCTGATCAACCGGTATGGCGTTATGTTCCATGAGATGCGGGCTTCGGATCTGGTCAAGATCGATCATCTGGGCAATGTCATTGATGAACGCGCCGCTACCGAACCCGCGCGCTTTCGCGTGAATGCTGCTGGATTCACGATACATTCCGCGATTCACATGGCTCGCGAGGACCTTGGTTTTGTGGTTCACACGCATACGGCCGCCGGAACGGCGGTGTCTGCGCAAGAGCATGGGTTGTTGCCGATCAGTCAGCATGCGCTCAAGTTCTACGGCAAGCTCGGGTATCACGACTACGAGGGCATTGCGTTGAATCTTGGCGAGCGTGAACGTCTGGTGCGCGATCTTGGTCGCAACAAGGCGATGATCTTGCGGAATCATGGTTTGCTTGTAGCGGGGGCGACGGTTGCCGAGGCGTTCCATGAGATCTATTTTCTTGAGCGCGCTTGTCAGGCGCAGATTCAGGCGTTGGCGGGCGGGACCCCGTTGCGCATTCCGTCTGTGGAAGTTTGCGAATTGACCGCCAGCCAGTTCAACCGCGAGGAATCGGCGGAAATCATGGAGATGGCTTGGCGGGCGGCGTTGCGATTAATAACGGATTAGTTTTTTGCTCGCGCCGGTGGACGGGATTTTGGGGTAGTGGTCGGGGGGTGCTGGTGGGTTTGGGGTTGGCGGTCGGAGTTATTGCCGGGTTGCTGCTTTCGGCGTTAGCGGTCTGCGAGAGTCGGATTTTCTCTTTATCACTGTTAGCCACTGTGCGTGGCGGCACGTCATTTCTTTGTCCAAAGCGACAAAGAAACGAAGCAAAGAAAACGCTTTAACCGCTCTACCCTAAGTGTCCACAGCGTGCAGTTTTCATTCATAGGTGCCCCAAAAGCACGGTGCTCGCCAGAGCGGAGGATGTTTGAACCCCTCCTTCTCGCGAATCCTGACACGAACACGCTTCGCCCCGTACGCTCTCGGGCAAGCACCATTGCTAACGAATCCAAATGGCCTCACACGTATTTACGGTCGCAGTTTTTTTGGTCGGTTAGCTGCCTGGTCTGCGCGGTCATATTCGTGGATCGTAGCCTGATCCGTAGCAGCTTGACGCGAATTACCACTTCGAGCTTTAGTGAATTGGCTACGTTCTTCATACGATTATTTTCGTTGGCTACTGCCTTAAGCATCTTGGGGTTTGATACGTTGCGGGTTGGCGGCGTGGTTCGACGAGAGTACAAATTCGGAGGGAGGTTATCCGCGGATAGCGCGGGGTGCTCCTTGGGCAGGTTCAATCACTGGTGGCGAAGCGTGTGGGTATCCGTGTTCGGAGAAGGAGGGGTTCACACATCGGTGGCTCTGGCGAGCACCGTGCTTTTGGGGCACCTATGAATAGAAACTGCACGCTGTGGACACTTAGGGTAGCGTGGTTTAAAAGCGCTTTCTTTGCTTCGTTTCTTTGTCGCTTTGGACAAAGAAATGACGTGCCGCCACGCACAGTGGCTAATAGTGATAAAGAGAAAATCCGACTCTCGCAGACCACCACGGCCGAAAGCACCAACCCAGCATAGACCCCGACCACTAACCCCGGAACCTAACACCCTGGCACTGACCCCGACCGCGAACCCCAGAACCGACCACCCCGGCATAGACCCCAACCACTACCCCCAAAACCACCCCCCGTCCACCGGCGCGAGCGAAAAACTTATGACTAAAATTGTCCTCATCAGCCGCGACTTCGATATGTCGCACCTCGTCCCGTCCATTCTCCGCGCAGCGCCCGACCTCGAAGTCACGTTGCACGGTCACGAGAACGCCCAAAACGCCGAGGTCGCCGTGTGCTGGAATCCCCCCCATGGCGCTATCGCAGCGTTACCCCAGTTACGGCTCGTGCACAGCATTGCAGCCGGCGTCGACAACATCCTGACCGACCCCAGCCTGCCCCGCGTACCCGTGTGCCGAGTGGTCGATCCGCAGCACGCACGCGGCATGAGCGAATTCGTGACGTGGGGCGTACTGCATTTTTATCGACAACTTGATCGTGTGATATTGAACCAGCGCGAAGAACACTGGTTTCGCCCCACTCAGCAAGATCCATCAACCTGTTCAATAGGCGTGATGGGACTCGGTGAGATCGGCAGCCGCGTGGCAACAGACGTGCATCGGCTAGGATTCAGCGTACGCGGTTGGGCGCGTCGGGCAAGAGACCTGCAAGGCGTCGAAACATTCGAAGGTGCGCAAGGGCTGGAACCTTTCCTCCAAGGTACCGATATCCTTGTTTGCCTGTTACCCCTGACGGACGAAACGCGCGGCATCCTCAATGCACGCACGTTCAATGCATTGCGTCCCGGCGCAAAGCTGATCCATGTGGGAAGAGGGGAACATCTGGTACCGGAGGATTTGCTGCGCGCGCTGAACGAGGAGCGTATTGGCGGCGCCATTGTCGATGTTTTTCCAAACGAACCACTGCCGCGAGGACATGCATTCTGGCGGGCCAAGAACATGATCGTGACCCCGCACATGGCCTCGGTCGCCAGCGCGGATACGATCGGACTACAGGTAGCGGAGAACGTGCGGCGGCTCGTGAATGGGGAGGCTTTGCACAACGCGGTTGATGTGACGCGAGGCTATTAGCACACCAGGCTCTTCGCCCAAAGATGCCTCTACACCGCGACAGGAATCGCTTCACCGCCTTCCGTATCGATAAACCGGTGCAGCGCATCCAGGAAGGCCGTCTCGGCCGCGCTGAACTTCCGGTCATTCGACCAAAGCAGATGCACATCGAGATCGGCCACGCCCTCATCCGGTGGCAGGCGCTGAAAACGCCCCTGTGCTATGTCCTCCCGAACCACGTGTTCTGGAAGACAACCAATGCCGAAGCCGGCGAATATGAATCGCTTCACTTCCCACATGCTCGACGAAGATCCGATCACGCGCTCGGTGAAACCCATCTCATCGCGGAAGAACGTCAGCGGCGACATGTGATCACCTACCTTGTCACCCGTAAAGGACACAAACTTCTCGCTCACGAGATCGGACGTGCGCAAGTCCGTGCGCCCGAACAACGGATGGTGGCGCCCGCAAAAAAGTGCATAACGCTGCCTCAGGAACACGCGGCTCTCGACCCTCTTGGGCAAGGTGCGGCGCGGCGTAAGCCCAAGCGTTGCGGACTTCTGCTGCAAACTGCTGACTACGTCGGCGCTGCGCATCTCCTGACTCTCGAGTTCAATGCGCGGATAGTCGCGATGGAACTCGGCAAGGAATGTGTCGTAGGCAGGGAAATCAATGCCGCTTACCGTGCTCAGGCGCACCACGCCCGAGATATCGTGATCGCCGTCGACCTTGGCCAGCGAAAGCCGCGAGATCGTGCCGTACACATCTTCTGCGATCTGCTGCACTTCAATGCCGGCCTGTGTCACTTCTATGCGCGGCCCATGACGATCCACCAGCCGCATGCCAAGCTGATCCTCCAGACGCCGCAGAGCCTGACTCACGGCGGGTTGCGTCAAATGCAGCCGCGTAGCCGCGCGACTCACACTGCGCTCGCGCGCTATAGCGAGAAATGTCCGCAGCAGATTCCAGTCGAGCCGATCATTCAGGTAGGTATCGGATCGTTCGTTGCTCATTGCTAACCTCGGCTGTCATCATCCATGAAAATTATACTTAAAATAAATATTAGAAATTGGACTAATCATTTTGTATTCCCGATAAAGGAGTCATGCGCCACCGCGCGACACGAATTAGCGAGTGCAAAAAGCTAAGCGGGCAGCGGCAGCGATGGCTTAAGACCTGCATTTCCTACCCACGCTCCGACATCAACAAGGACTTCATCATGAAAGCGTTTGGCCCGCCTCCTCCGGTTGCACGTTGCATGGTATTGGCGCTGGTTTTATTGTCTGCCGTGTTAGGTTCCCTGCCCTGCGCGTACGCCGATTCGCTCGACAACATCAAGCAAAGCAAGGTGGTGAAGATCGGCGTATTCCAGGACTATCCGCCGTTCGGCTCGATCGGCGCGGACATGAAGCCGCGTGGAATCGACGTAGATCTTGCCGCGGTCCTGGCGAAAAAACTCGGTGTGCGCGCGGAGCTCGTACCCGTGACGGGCACGAACCGGCTGGCGTACCTCGCCGATCATAAAGTCGACCTGCTGATGTCGGTCGGGCAAACGCCGGCACGCGACAAGGTCCTGGACTTCACGCAAGCCTACGCGCCCTACTACATCGCCGTGTTCGGTCCGAAGGATATCGAGGTTAAGCAAGCCGCCGACCTGGGTGGCAAGTCGGTCGCGACCGCAGGCGGGACGAACGAAGACATCAGCCTGACGAAAGTGGCACCGGGTACCGCAACGATCAAGCGTTTCGACGATCAAAGCAGCGCGATTGCCGCGTATCTTGCGGGGCAGACTCAACTGATTTCGCTGGGAGGAGACGTGGCTGCACGCGTTCGCGCGATGCATCCGCAAACATCGATCGATGAAAAGATTCGTCTGCTCGACTCACCCATGCACATAGCGGTGAACAAGGGCGAAGGGCCGTTGAGAGACGAATTGAACACGGCCCTGGACAGTGCCCGCAAGGATGGCTCTATCGATCAGATCGAAAAGAAGTGGCTGGGCGTCTCGGTACCCGCATCCTCATTCTGATTTTTAATTTCGCCCGGAACGACAGTCGCGCACACAGGTCACGAGACAACAAACATGAAACCGGCATATCCCATTCGAGCGCCCGCGTTGCGGCGCGCATGGCTTTTCGTTCCCGGCGTCGATACCCCCAGCCATGCAGCCGCGCTCGCAAGCGGCGCGGACGCTATTGTTGCCGACCTCGAGGAAATGACCACGCCTGAGGATCGGCCAATGGCGCGAGAGCGGATCGTCGCGATGCTGCGTGAAGCCGCGCGCCTGGGATTGATCGGCGCCGCACGCATCAACAAGCTGGAGAATGATGGACATGCCGATCTTGAAGGCATCATGTCCGGAGCCCCGCATGCAGTCTTTTTGCCCCACACCGAAACCACGAATCAACTCATCGCGCTGGATGCGGCGCTCAGTGAATTCGAACGTGTCCACGATATCGTGCAAGGCACGACAGAGATTGTTCCGACTATCGAATCCGCAAAGGGTCTGGTCGCTCTCGGAACGTTATTGACCGTCAGCCCGCGTATTCGATGCTGCATGCTCGCAGTCGAGGATCTAGCCGCGAATCTGGGCGCGCGTCGCACGCCTGAAGGCCGGGAACTGCTCTATGCACGCAGCCGGTTTCTCATTGAATGTATTGCGGCGAATTGCGTGCCGATCGACCTGCCGTGTACCTACCGATCCCCCGCAACGCTGGCAGCGGATATGGAGATCTCGACTCAGCTTGGATTTACATCGAAGTGCGTGGTGTTCGCCGAACACGTTGATGCGGTCAATCGCGCGCTGACACCGTCAAGGAGCGCTGCGGAGGCCGCGCGGGCAATGCTGGCTGCTTGCGAAGCACAAGGGGCCTATGCCGCCGACGCAAACAATTGGATCGATGCACCCGAACGCAATAATGCCAAACGTCTGCTCGCTCGCTACGAGGCTTTTCACGGCGATAAGTAAGCTTGGTAAATAAGCTTGGCGTCAAGATTGCCGGGCTTGGTAAAGTCCCGGAATCAGTCGCGACGTACGGGCGCGGTAAGCATCGTATTCTGTCTAGAACTGCGTATGTAGCAGCGTTTCTTCAGAACGGATGCACGCGATAACCTGCACACGTGAATTCCGAAAAAATGCCGCCGTCGGGTAAGCTCCACTCACTTGACGCTCTGCAGGCAAATCCATGTCCTCCGTCTCCGCATTCAAGCTTGTCCTGCTCTCGCTAATCGTGATGATCGGCTTGCAGTTGCTAGCCAAGCGCCTTAGATTGCCACCCGCTGCCGCGCTGCTGATTGGCGGCATGGCCATGGCATTCGTGCCCGGTCTTCCGCCCGTTCGGCTTGACCCGGACCTGGTGATTGTCGTATTCCTGCCGCCGCTGCTCATGGATGGTGCCTACTTCTCTGTCTGGGAAGAGCTCAAGCGCAATCTCGGCGCGATCCTGCTTCTCGCTATCGGTGCCGTTGCGTTCACCACACTTGCGGTCGGTGTGGTCGCCCACCTGATTGTCCCCAGCCTGCCTTGGGCCGTCTGCTTTGCGCTCGGCGCTATTGTCTCGCCACCCGATGCCATCGCCGCCAAGGCCGTGCTCGAACGCCTCGCGCTGCCCCGCAAGCTGATGTCTATCCTCGAGGGAGAAAGCTTGCTCAACGACGCGGCCGGCCTCGTCCTGGTTCGCTTCGCCGTGGCGGCAGCGCTTACCGGAACGTTCAGCATTGAACATGCTGCCGCAAGCTTCGCCCTGCTCGGCCTGGGTGGCGTGGTGGTCGGCGCCGTCGTTGGCTACGTGATCGTGCAAATCATCCGCTGCCTCGCTGACGACTATCTCATCATCACCATCAGCGTATTGACGGCATGGATCAGCTACATTGTCGGCGAAATGCTCGGCGTCTCGGGCGTCATCGCGACTGTCACGGCAGGCCTGACCCTGGGCTGGTATCAACACGAAGTCTTGAGCGCAACTGTTCGCATGCGCGGCACCGCGTTCTGGCAAGTCATCATCTTCCTTCTCGAAGCGCTCGTATTCATCCTGATCGGGCTCTCTCTTCGAGGGGTCATCGCCCGGTCAGGCGGTGCCGACGATGCACTCCTTACGCTCGCGCCAGCCGTGGCGGCAGTGCTTGGTGCGGTGGTCCTGTCGCGCTTCGTGTGGGTCTTCGCTACCGAGTTTTTCAACGCGTCATGGCAGCGTCTAACCGGCCGCAAGAACGTGGCGCTGGATTGGCGAACCGCGACCATAACGAGTTGGGCGGGCATGCGCGGCGTGGTCACCCTCGCGGTTGCACTGTCGCTTCCAGAAACCTTGCCCGGACGGGATTTGATCCTTGTCGCGTCGTTTGCCGTCATCCTGGTGACCGTGTTGCTGCAAGGCGCCACCATTGGCGTTCTCATCGAATGGATCAATCCTGATCGCAGCCCGGATGCCGGCGCCCAACATCTCACCGAACCGCAAGCATGGGCAAGACTGGAGGCGGCGCAGCTCGCCGCTATCGAACCACTTGTACGCGACAGTGAGGGAAAGGTGATTCATCCTCGGCTGCTAGAGCAATATACCTACCGGGCAACACTCACCAAAGCGTATGGCGACCGGACTGATTTTCCGCATGAGGAACGTGTCACTCATTACGATGTTGTCCTGGCAGCTATCGCAGCCGGGCGCAAGGAGTTGCTCCGGATGCATCGATCCGGCGCCATTCACGACGAGATGTTGCACATCCTCGAGCATGACCTGGACTTGCAAGAGGTATCCGCGCGGCATGGACGTGGATGATATTGCCGAGTGCCGGCAGGCGGCTCCGGTTAGTCCGCTTCGCTTGTCACGCCGGGTACCAAACTGACGAGGAAGCTTGGGTTGGTACAATCGGGGCAAGCTCCCCGTCCTTCTTCACCACATGTCCGAAATAAACTGGCTGTCCGAACCCAGCACCGCGTCCAAACGCATCATCTTCGCGCGCCACGGCGAATATCCGTGCAACGTTCGCGGCGTTTGCAACAGTAATCCCCGCACCGGCTTTTACCTGACCGAGAAGGGAGAAGTGCAGGCCAGGGCCTTGGGCGAGCGCCTGAAGGACGAGAAAATCGAGCTTATCGTGACCTCGGAATTTCTGCGTGCGCGGCAAACAGCATGGCTGGCCAATAAGGTATTGAACGTTCCGCAAGTCGTTAATCGGCTAGCCAACGAAAACCGGGTGGGTGCGGAATTTGAAGGAAAGCCTGGCGATGATTTCCAGCGATTCATTGCCCACGCGCCGGCTACTACCGCCATGCCGGACGGCGAACCCTTCACGGGAATGCTCACGCGGGTTCAATCACTGATCGCTGACCTGAAGCTGAGTAGTCCGCAGACCGTGCTGGTCGTCACACACGGCTGGACGCTTCAGGCCGTGCGGGTCATCCTGAACGAAATCAGTATGGATGACGCCGCTCGATGCGTGGACATGCCGTCCAACTGCGAAATTGTTGAAGGAAGGTTTTAGCCTCCGTCCGGCATGTCACTTGAATGCGTAGGCGACTCCAACGCCGTAAGTGATTTGATTCCGGTTTCCGCGCTGTGTGACGATCGGACTGTCAGCCGCCGAGCCGGATAACCGCTGGTAGTAAATCATTGCTCCGCCGAACCAGTGTTTGTCGATCTGGTAGATCGCGGCAAGCCACCCGGTCATCTGCTCAAGTCCACCGGAAGGAGTGAAAGCAGGCAGGCCACTGCGCGTGGAGTCCTCTTCCGTTACGCCGTAGTACACCTGGTTAAAGCCCTGGCTGACCCAGCTCGCGCCCACCCCGGCACCTACGAAAATGCGCCGCTGCACGGGCAACCAGAGGCTGCCGTTCACTGACACCCGCGCTCCCGTATAAACAATGCCCGCGTTGGTCACCACCGTCACGGAACCCCTCAGGCGATATGGGAACGCGCCTTGATTATCGTATTCATAGCCCACAAAGCCGCCCGCTTCCACGGTCGTGTTCACGTCGTGGAGCTGGGAAACGACCGGATCGTCAACATGACTTCGCCCCAGGCGAAGCTCCACGGCCGGACCGTATTGCAGGCCTGTCAGCCCACCAAGATCGAACTGGGCATAGGGCCCGTATAGCTCGAACAGCTGCCCGCCATCAGTCACATAACGCACGCCCGGCACAGCGCCGATAAAACGGTCCTTGGCCCCTGCATAGTCCGTTGTAGACCCAAGGCCACCGCCGACCATGCTGGGGAGCGTGCCGGGAAGGTCGAAGGACGCTGCCCGGCTTTCCGGGGTGATCAGACAGCACGTTGCCAGTAAAACGACGTACAGGCATGCTTGGATCGAGTGGTTTTTCATTGGCCGGCCATTGGAACGGGGGTGGCTTGAATTCAGGTTCAAGTCTTAGCGCCAGGCACTGCCGACTTGAACGTAGAACGCGTTCTGGCCGGGGCCGCGTGCAATATCGATACCCATCGTCAAACCCAGCTTGCGGGCAATCAGGTAGCGAAAACCCGTGCCGAAACCATAGGCTGTCGGCGCATCTGAAAGGGAGTGAAGCTCGCCGTACGCTTTGCCGGCGCCGCCAAAACCGAGCACATACCAGCGCGGCGCGACATTCCACCTGAGCTCGACTTCACTCGTCAGTTGATTCCGGTCTTGATACTTCGCGTCAGACACGCCTCGTAGCGAGACGTAAGGCTGCGCAAAAAACGGGATATTGCCTTGCGAAAATCCGGTGTCGGCCCGCACACCGAGGACCCATGATGGAGCGAGGGGTATCCAGTGATAACCCTTTGCTGTCTCCATCTGGAAATTTGAAGAGCTGCCTAGCCCACCTCTGGCAATTTCCGCTTCAAGCTCGGCATAGGTTCCCTTGCCCGGGAAAAAGAAATTGTCGCGGGTGTCGTAGTCAATGACGACACCGCCCTTTGCGACGCGTTGCTCGTTCTTGAAATCGAGCAGTCCATTCGGCAGCATGGCGCCGAACCGCGTATTGGAATCCAGGAACGTATAGCGAGGGCCGACGTACCACGGACTATCGCCCAAGCGGAACAAGAGCTGCTGAACAACCGCCACGCCACTTAGCTGATACGCATGCGATCCGCCGTCCGAACCGTAGTAATTCAGATGCAGATTGATCTTTCCCACAATGCCGAGATAGCGAATCCGGTCGTCGTCCCAGGTGTGAAAATGCATCAGCCCTACACCCCAGCTATGCGTGCCTGTCGCGAAGCCGCCCAAGCCCGTGATATTGGGAGGCGCTGAGCTCTTGACCTCGCTCTGAGGGGCATCCGGATCATGCTTGGGCATGGTGAAGTAAAGCAGCCCAAGGCCGAGCCCATATCCAACCGCAGGTTCCGTGACAATAGTGGGTACCGGCAGGACTCCGCGATGTGACAACAACATATCGCTCAAGTCGAACATGCCGTCTTCAGCGTCCGTGAATTTGCCTTCGGCAGATGCAACGCCGGTGAGTGAAGCAGTGAGCACAAGGCAGCCCATTAACGGCCTTATCCTTTGTCGTAATTCAAGGACAGCGCTTAAATCCCGCTTGCATAATTTCATCAATACGAATTCCGTCATGCAAGATTGGGTTCATCGCTCGCCAAGCGAATGCACATTGATCGACTCGGTGACTTCAAAGCTTCGCTGCACGTTTAAGCCTTGAGAGACTGCATCGGTACTCGCCAATAATTTAGCAATTCGAACCGTTTTGGTCCTGCGATTCAAATATGGATTCTGTAAAAATGGAAGCCATGCTCGCGGCTCAACCCGCCTGACAAGGTCGACCGATATCAGAAACCCAAACAGAACGCAATCATGGTTCGAGGCGCGACTAATCCCCGCGCGAAAACCAGGCGAGCACGCGCGAAACCGTTATTTTGGACACTCCGGCGATACCCGCGACATGGACCATGCGGTGAGGTGCGGAAGTCGAAACTTTGCCGCAACTACCCAAGTTTCGGCCCTTTTATTCGATCGATGGCACTAAGCAAAACCGGTAGCGATACAGGCTTCGCGAGATGAGCATTAAAACCGGCACGCAGCGCTTTCGCAGCATCCTGAGCACGTCCAAAGCCGGTGAGTGCGATCGCGGGCACCGCGACCATCCGTGGCAGTTTTCGCAAGGCTTCAATTAATTCGTAGCCGTCCATCTCCGGCATTCCGATGTCCGACAGAATCAAATCGAAGTCGTTGCTGGTTGCCACCGCAAGGGCCTGCTTTGCGGTCGCCTCCGCCTGCACGTGTGCGCCCTCGAGTTCGAGAAGCGTGCGAAACGCTTCGAGCGCTTCCAGCGAGTCGTCGACCAACAGGACCTTCAGCCCCATGAGAGCACTCGAATCGAGTGGCTCACCCGGATGGTTCAACCCTCGCGAAACGGGGCTTTCCGGTAACCAGAGACGAAAACGAGCGCCCTTTCCCAAGCCCGCGGACTCGGCCTCGATGCGTCCACCATGCATCTCCGCTATTTGCTGGACCAGCGAGAGCCCGATTCCCAATCCTCCACGATCACGTCTTCCTGCCGCTTCAGCCTGGCTGAACATGTCAAATATTCTCGGCAGGAAATCCGGCGCAATGCCCTGCCCCGTGTCTGTAACTTCGATGCAGATGAAATCGTCGTCGCGCAAGAGCGTGATCCCAATACGTCCCCCGCGCGGCGTGAACTTCAGTGCATTACGCACGAGATTCCAAAGCATCTGCTCGAGCCGGACCGCGTCGGCCCGGATGACAACGGGGACGCTCACGCCAGACGTCGATAGGGCAATGCCGTTTATTGCCGCATCGGCCGCGCTCGCCTCGACCACCGATTGCACTGCGACCGAAACGTCGACCGGTCCCCGCTGCAACGCCAGCTTGCCGGTGCGCGCGCGCGACAGGTCGAGCAGATCGTCGATGATTTTCGCCTGGCCGACGACCGAGCGCTGGATAGCTTCGGCCGCCTCTTGAACGACTGCGATACCTCTTGCCTCGGGCGTGCGGGTGAGCAACTCCGCTTTCACATGAATCAGATTGAGCGGGTTCTTTAGTTCGTGCGACAACACGGCAAAGAACTCGTCCTTCAAACGGTTGGCGGCCTCCGCCTGAAGGCGCACTTCGCGCTCAAGCGTCAACTGTAACTGCTGCTGGCTTTCAATCCCTTTCTGATCCGTGACGTCGCGAACGATCTTCGCGTAACCCTTAAAGCCGGCTGCATCGATGAATGTCATAACGCCGCTGCAGTAGGCTTGCGAGCCATCACGCCGCAGGTACCACCGTTCGTCTTCAGCGCGCCCGACGCCGGCCGCTTGCGCTCGCTCAGCTTGAGCAATACCGTCCCCCCGATCTTCGGGCAAGAAAATCATATCGATGGAGTTGCCCTTCGCTTCCGCTTCCTTGTATCCGAATATGCGTTCCGCACCCTTGTTCCAGCTAACAATCACGCCGTCCATGTCCTGGACGATGATCCCGTAATCGTCGGTCGTCAGCGCCGCAAGCTTCAGCCGGTCGTCACTTGTGCGCGCCTCCAGTTGCGCTTGTCGTTGAGACGTGACATCGATCAGCGTAAGCACAGCGCCGTCGATGTGGTGGTCAGCAGTGCGATACGGCAGCAAACGAGCCAGAAACCAATGGCCATCGCCCGTTTCGACCTCTCGCTCAATCATTTGCAAGGTGCCAAAGACAGCGGCAGCATCGTTGGCCAGTTCGGGATATTTCACGCGATGCGTAAGATCGAGCAATGGGCGGCCGACGTCGGACTTGATCAGATTGAACAAGCCGACTGCGGGCGCGGTATAGCGTTTAATGCGCATCGCCCGGTCTACAAAAACAGTCGCGATATCCGTTGAGGCAATGAGGTTCTCCAGGTCGTCGTTCGCCTTGGCCGTCTCCTCCACCTTCGATTCCAGCTCGACATTGACCGTCACCAGTTCTTCATTGACCGAGTGAAGCTCTTCCTTGCTCGTTTCGAGCTCTTCGGTCGCTGACCGAAGTTCTTCAACGATGGCTTGCAGCTCTTCGTTGGATGCTTTCAACTCCTCGGTCGATACGTTCGACTGTTCAATGGACGACTGCAGGTTCTCTTTCGCGAGATGCAACTCTGCTTCGAGTTGCGCCGTAACCGGATCGTGCGCAGCGGAGCTGCTTTCGTCAGTTGCACTCCCTCCGTGCCGTGCGAGGTCTTCCAGTTCACTAAACGAAATTAGCAGGATGTCCACGCCGCTTGCCTGATCGTGGTACGGATGCACCTTCATCCTGATTCGCGTGGCCGTCTCACCGCTGGACAAACGCACCGGCCGCGTGTCGACGTCGATGCCTTTTTGTGTCGCCTGAAACAGCGCCGTGCGCAATTCGAGCCGCAAGTCAGGATGGATCAGCGTGAGAAGGTTGTGTGATGGCTCGCCACCTGGATAGTGAAAAAACTGCCCGACCTGACCAGACATATGCACGACATCTGCGTCGCGATCCACAATGACACTGGGAGGCGCACCGTGTTCAATCGCCCGGCGATGCAAGTCGGCGGTCTCCAGGCGTGGCCGTTCAGTAACGGGCCGCGCCGCGATGCTGAGGTATGCCGGCCCCGCCGCCAGCCGGGGGAACGACGCAGCAGACGCACGCGGGCGCGAAGTCAGGATCTTCGCTTGATAGATCCGGTTCTTTTTGTCGATCGCTATGAATAGATCGTCTGCAACTTCGGCCGATTCCGAGCTTCCCAAGAACAAAAAGCCACCCGGCTTCAGCGCAAAGTGGAAGGTCTGAAAAATTTCCCGCTGAATCGTGCGATCCAGATAAATCAGCAGATTGCGACACGACACGAAGTCCACCTGCGAGAACGGCGGATCGCGCAGGATATTGTGAGGGGCAAAAAGCACCTTTTCGCGTACCGACTTGTCGATCACGTAGCGACTGCCGGCATGATTGAAAAATCGGTTCAAGCGGGTGGGCGGCACGTCCGTCAGGATTGATTCAGGATAGTTACCTGCCCGGGCAATTTCGATAGCGTGCTGGTCAATGTCGGTCGCGAACAAGTGAATCGCCGGCAGCTCGTTCCCTTCCGGCTGGCGTTCACATAGCAACATCGCGAGCGAGTAGACCTCTTCTCCGGTGGAACAACCGGGCACCCACACGCGCACCGGATCGTCCAGCGAGTTCCGCTCGGTAACGATCTTCGGGATTACCTCACGCTCGACCGCTTCGAATGCTTCGCGATCACGGAAGAAGTTGGTAACGCCAATTAACATGTCCTTGAGTAGCGGTGACGTTTCCTCGGGATGCGAACTCAGGAATCGCTCGTACAACGGCAGGCTGGGCAGTGCATTGACTTGCAGCCGCCGTTCGATACGCCGCAGAACGGTCGCGCGCTTGTAGTGATGAAAATCGTGACCGGTGCGGGTATGCAGGGTCATTAATATCGAATGAAGCGCGCGCTCGGCAGGCGAAACGATGTGCTCTCCAACAACGGCGGGAGCAACGGGTTGTTCCTGACCAGATCGCGGCACCTCGATAGCGCGCATGTTGGCCCACAATTCGATCAATTTTTGCGGGATGTCAACGATCGGCAGCACGATGTCCACCATGCCGGTCGCAATCGCATTGCGAGGCATGTCCTCGTATTCGGCGTCCTCGGGGCTCTGCGCGATCGTGATTCCAGCCAGCTCCTTGATACGACCGATGCCAACCGACCCATCACTTCCGGACCCGGAGAGGACGATGCTGATGGCCCGTTCGCCGTGCGCCTCGGCCAGACTCCGAAAGAACAGGTCAATCGTGACGGGCCGACCGGGTAGGCGATCAACATGCGTGACACGCAAATGTCCGTCTTCCATGGACAAGTTGTTCGACGGCGAGATGAGGTAGACGCAGTTCTTTTCGATTCGCGTGGGCGTCGTCACCTGAATGACGCGCATCTTCGTTGCACGTTGCAGGACCTGATCCGCGACGCTCTCGTGTTTCGAGGACAAATGCAAGACGATAACGAACGCCATGCCGGCATCGCCAGGCGTGTTTTCAAACAGACGAAGCAAGGTCTGGATGCCACCGGCCGAGGCGCCGATGCCCACCACCGGAAAATCCAGCGAGCTTGTTGCCGAAAGCTGTTTGGATTCGGGAGCAGGCATCTCGTTTGGCGTTTTATCGTTTGTCATCGCGACTGTTCGCACCGCGGTCTCAATGTAGGCGTTGAGACGCAACGAGGCGCCGGTAAAAAATGTAGGTGGGCTATTGCTACGAATGCCCACATGAATTGGCAATTTCCATGCCTAAGCGATCTACGGACAACTATCGGCGTTCGAGCGACAAGCGGGATGAGTGCAGATCAAGACGCCTTACGCGTCCGATAAACGCGTCATCAATCGTTGGGCATCAAATGGCGCCCGAACCTTTTTGTCGTTGTCGAAGTAGCAGAACACATCATCAATTTTTCCTGGACGGGCGCGTGCCGGCGAGAAAAGCTTCGCATCCGGAGGTGCGCTTCCCGCGGACCAACTCCGGATCCGACTTGCCCAATGGTCGAGCCCTTCATCGGTATAGGCTCCGCCGTACAGCGTCTCGGTGCCATGAAGGCGCATATACACAAAGTCAGCCGTCAGATCTTCGGCATAAGGCCACCCTGCCACCGAGTCTGAAATCACAAGCGCAACGCGATGTTCGCGCAGCGTTTTTATAAAGTCCGGGCTTGCGAAACTCGGGTGCCTGATCTCGATCGCGTGTCTGAGACGGTGCTGGCGCCTGATGTCAAACCACGGCTGCTTTACCCGGGTGTCATGCTGGCTCGCCAGAGCGGCAGCTTCGCGAGTGTCATGCGGCAGCAGCGCCAGAAACCGGTCCAGGCGCACCGGCTCAAAAGAATAGTTGGGCGGGAACTGCCAGAGAAAAGGTCCAAGCTTCTCTTTAAGCGCGAGAACGCCAGAGGCGAAAAAATTCGCGATGGCCGGCCGCACTGAGTCGTCCCGGAATCGGAGCATATGGGTCAGATAACGCGGACCCTTTACGCTGAACACAAAATGAGCCGGCGTTGCCGCATACCACGACTCGTAACTGCCGATCGTTTGGAGGGAATAATGCGAACCGTTGATTTCTATCGTATCTACCGCACGAGAAGCGAATTCCAGTTCGCGAGCCTGTTGAAGGCCCTTGGGGTAGAACACGCCGCGCCATCCCTCGTAGCGCCAACCCGATATTCCGATCCTGTTAGCCATCGTTTCTCGCGCGCTCGTTGTTAGGACGTCAAGCCTTGGGCACATTCCCCGTGTCGGTCAAAGTTTCGCGTTGATACCGGCATTGCGCGAGGCACCGGAAAGAAAGCCGCGAATTCACGGCTGGCCCGAGCCGCCTGATGCGCCGTAGACCTGCCCGGTTACATAGCTCGCCTGCGCAGACGCAAGCTGCACGTAGACGGGTGCGATCTCCGCCGGCTGCCCTGGGCGCCCCATCGGTACCTGCTCACCAAACTTTTCGACGTTCTCGGTTGTCTGGCCGCCGCTGACCTGTAGCGCTGTCCAAAAAGGACCAGGGGCAACCGCATTGACGCGGATGCCCCGCTTGATCATTTGCTTGGAAAGCCCTTTGGAGAAGTTGGCGATAGCCGCTTTGGTCATTGCGTAATCGAGCAGGTTGAATGAGGGATCGTAAGCGTTCACCGAACTCGTATAAATGATCGCCGAGCCCGGTGGCATGTGAGGAATCGCCGCCTTCGTAATCCAGAACATCGCATACAGATTGGTACGGAGTGTCCAGTCAAACTGCTCAGTGGTGATGTCGAGGATCGAGTCGTGGCTTTGCTGTCGTCCAGCGTTGCTCACCAGAATGTCCAGGCCGCCCAGTCCTGACACCGCCTGTTCTACCAGCGCCTGACAGAAAGCCTCATCGCGAATGTCGCCGGGTAATGCGATTGCCTTGCGACCCGCGGCACGAATGATTTGTATGACCTCACGGGCATCGGGTTCTTCCGCCGGAAGATAGACGATCGCGACGTCGGCTCCTTCACGTGCATACGCGATAGCTGCGGCGCGACCAATGCCCGAGTCACCGCCAGTAATCAGCGCTCTTCGTCCGTTGAGACGGCCAGAGCCTCGATAGCTGGTTTCGCCGTGATCGGGGCGGGGCGTCATGCGCCCCGCAAGGCCTGGCCACGGTTGCTCCTGGGCAGGGAATGGCGGATGCGGATAGAGCGTGCGTGGGTCCTGCGGCGGGCTCGCCATGGCGGTTCCTGCCGAATTGGAAACATCGGTCTGTGCGACAGCCCGTGTTGCCACTGCGGTGACAAATCCCGCTGTGGCGCCTTGCATTAAAGTGCGACGCGAAGTGGATATTTTTTCGGACGGCATGGCGCACTCCAATGTCTACGGATTCATACGAGGCGTTCGGTAGTGGACATACCAGCAAGCGCGATTCCTGCCTTCCATGCGCAGGCGGTAGGCAGTAGAAGAAAATCTTTAATGACGCGCTGTCAGGGTAGCGACATGCAGTTGAGCGGGACGAACGATGCTCGTTCTCCTCTACAAAATGTTCACCAGCCGCGTGCGGCACGAAAGAATCATGTCGGGGCTGTCCGAAATCCGCCATTTTTCGACAGAAATACTGGATGGCAGACGTCGCTCTCATTCTTTATTTTATAAAGAATGCCCGGAGGTGCGACATGGACGCAAAAATCATTGGGGTTATAGAGTCGAAAGGGATTTTCGCAACGCACTGGGAATTTGATTTCACGATAGGCAACAGCGAAGGCAAAGCGGTAGCGGGAACCGTATCCCTCGACGAAGCCATCGCGTTCGCAAATCGTCGTGATCTCGGCCCGGTCGCCGACATGTGCCGCGCAATCAAGACCACACCTCCGCCGGAGTTTTCCTGGCTCGTTGGAAGGATTTTTAGAGACCCCCGGTGAACCGCTTTTCCGCAGCACAATGTGCTGTCAAGCATGTGCGGCAACCTCGTGGCCTGATCGCTGCAAACACACAGTACGGGCGCTAACCAGCCGCTCGTTACTCGACTTTTCCGGTTATCCATGGACTACGGACCGTAGTCCTACCTGTTGCGCTAAAGCCCAGCGTTCCAATCTTCGTGTAATTCGACCAGACCGGCGTCGTCGCTGCGAGCTTGCTGCACGGAACGTACCGATGCGGGCAACTCATTTAGCGCTCGTTACCCTAAACAGACGCCACCACCCCCTATCGCGCCCCGTGCACTGCGTTAATTGCGTCCCTGGGCAAAGCAGCGCCAAGCGGGGAATACACATTGCTATTCGATAGTCTCCGCCACCCACCTTTGGAGCATCCCATGGCCGCAACAGTTGGCGACTTTCTCGTCGATCGTCTCTATTCGTGGGGCGTTCGCCGCATCTTCGGCTATCCCGGCGACGGCATCAACGGCGTGTTCGGCGCGCTTAACCGGGCCAAAGGAAAAATAGAATTCGTCCAGGTCCGGCATGAGGAAATGGCGGCATTCATGGCGGCGGCACATGCAAAATTTACAGGCGAACTCGGCGTCTGTATCGCGACGTCAGGGCCGGGGGCCTCTCATCTGGTCACCGGCCTTTACGACGCCAGAATGGATCACATGCCGGTCCTCGCGATCGTGGGACAGCAAGCTCGCGCGTCGCTCGGCGGGCATTATCAGCAAGAACTGGATCTCGTTTCCTTGTTCAAGGACGTTGCCGGCGCCTTCGTGCAGCAAGCAAGCGTTCCTTCCCAAATTCGCCATCTCGTCGACCGGGCTGTGCGGGTCGCGTTAGCCGAGCGCACCGTCACCGCACTGATCCTTCCAAACGACTTGCAAGATATTGAGTACGAGCCGCCCGGTCGAAAGCATGGAACAGTGCATTCAGGCGCGGGCTATCGTGCCCCAAAGACAGTCCCCTATGCCAACGACCTCCGGCAAGCCGCGGATGTGCTGAATGCGGGCAAGAAGGTGGCAATTCTCGTCGGCGCAGGCGCATTGAAAGCGACCGACGAATTGATCGCCGTGGCGGACAAACTCGGCGCTGGCGCTGCAAAGGCGCTTCTGGGCAAAGCCGCGTTACCGGACAACCTGCGCTGGGTCACGGGTTCGATCGGACTGCTAGGCACCAAGCCGAGCTACGATTTGATGACCCAATGTGACACGCTGCTCATGATCGGCTCCGGCTTTCCCTACTCGGAGTTCTTGCCGAAGGAAGGCGCGGCGCGTGGCGTTCAGATCGATCTCAAAGCCGATATGCTGAGCCTGCGCTATCCGATGGAAGTGAACCTTGTTGGCGACAGCGCCGAGACCCTGCGTGCCCTGTTACCGCTCCTCGAAGAAAAGCAGGACCGCGGTTGGCGCAAGACGATTGAAGGATGGACCGAGGACTGGTGGCAAACGCTCGACCGGCGTGCACACGAATCCGCCCAAGGCGGCGTCAATCCGCAGCGCACGGTCTGGGAGCTCTCGTCGCGCATACCATCCAATGCGATTGTCACAAGCGATTCCGGCTCTTGCGCCAATTGGTATGCACGCGACCTGAAGGTCCAGCGCGGGATGATGTGTTCGTTGTCGGGAGGGCTCGCGTCGATGGGGGCCGCGGTCCCTTACGCCATCGCTGCGAAATTTGCACATCCGCAGCGGCCCGTGATCGCCATTGTCGGCGACGGCGCAATGCAGATGAACAATATGGCTGAACTCATCACCGTGGCGAAATACTGGAAGCAATGGGCTACTCCGCACTGGATTTGCATGGTGCTGAACAACGAGGATTTGAACCAGGTGACGTGGGAGCAGCGCGTCATGGAGGGCGACCCGAAGTTCGAGGCATCTCAGGACATTCCCTCTGTCGCGTATCACAAGTTTGCTGAGCTGATTGGTCTGAAGGGAATCTATGTCGACGATGCCGACAAGATGGGGGCTGCGTGGGACGAGGCGCTCGCCTCGGATCGCCCTGTCGTACTGGAGGTAAAGACCGATCCGAACGTGGCGCCCCTGCCGCCGCATATCACGCTCGCGCAGGCCAAGGCGTTCGCATCGACACTGATGAAGGGCGACCCGGATCAGGGCAATGTACTTATCGATACCGCCAGGCAGGTACTGGGCGCGGTGCTGCCCGGCCATAAAAACAAATAGCACGCTGTGCCGGAGCAGGAGGCCCAAAAGGATTACCGCGATCAGAGCGAGCGCATTTACGATTCCAACTGACTCAGCGGAGGCTGACGGTTTCGCGTCGGATATCCCGGCGCCATGCGTAAGTCCGCGACTTGAATCACGCCGTCGGCCGTGATCCAACCTCAGCTAAGTCTGTTGCTTTTAATCGGGAAGCGAATATGGACCTGATGCCGACAACACTTCATTGGTTCGACATCGTGATCCGTCTCGCGCTGTCGGTGCTCGCCGGAACATTGGTAGGATTTAATCGCGGCGAGTCAGGCAAAGTAGCCGGGCTGCGGACAACGTTGCTCGTCTGCCTGGCCGCCTGTCTCGCGATGCTTCAGGTCAACGCACTGCTTGCGCAAGCCGGCAAGCAACCCGGGTCGTTCGCTGTACTCGACTTGATGCGTTTGCCGCTGGGGATTCTTTCAGGCGTCGGCTTTATCGGTGCGGGGACCATCCTGCGTCAAGACGGTCTGGTGATCGGCGTGACGACTGCCGCGACGCTATGGTTCGTCACGGTCATCGGGTTATGCATTGGTGGTGGTCAATTGCTCCTCGGTTTAGCCGGACTCACGTTGGGCATGATCGTCCTATGGGGTTTCGAGTACGTTGAGCGTCGCATGTCGCGTGAAAAAACTGCCTTGCTGACTGTCGAATATGACCGGGCGAGTGCATGCAGGGAACGGCTGACCGAACTGCTTCGACTAGAAGGCTATCGTCTCGCAACCAGGGGCTTTCAGCTAAAGGCAGGAACGGCCACCGTCGAGGAACGTTTCGACGTCCGATGGCGCGGATCGTTCGACGCGTTATCTTCGCCACCGTTTACCGAATCGGCAATGGAAGCCGGTGCGCTGTCCGTTTGCTGGACTCTTGTCAGATGAATTGGCCGCCGCCTGGCCGGTTCGCCGTCCGCCGTGAGCGGGTCCACCGCTTGCTGCGATCGATTGAACACCCTATTTCTGTGGGAGAACATCATGAAGCACACGTTAGAAGCTTCTCGCATACCGGAAGAGCATCGCGACGCGAAAGCGGAGGAAGCAAAGCGAGCGGAGCAAGCGAACATGGCTGGAAAGCAAGGCAAAAGAGCAGGAACGGATTCGCGCGCAGATCCATCGCCCGACTCAAAGCAAACCGCGCGAGACGTGGAGGAAAAGAACAAACACCCAGCCTCAGAAAATGCGCTGGATTCTTCTCAGGACAAGAATCCCATCCCCCCCGGTTCGACCGCTAACTGAGGGTGCCGCGGGGTCTATCGACTGACCGCTCTCGCTGACCGCTCTCGCTGACGGCCTCCGATGCGCGCCTGACAAGACGACCCAAGCTTCGGCGAATCACGGGCTGCCAAACGCCCGGCGCTCGTCCACTAAGTACCCCAAATTCTCATCGTGCCTTGGCGACGCACGCATTGACGTGAAGAGGCGGTTTCGCGTCGTCAAACGGCGGATGCGGCATAAAGCTTTGCACCACGGCCGGCTGGAAAACCAGGCAATATGTTGAGCCGCCGTATTGAAAGTAGCCGAGTTCATCGCCTTTGGCGACCCGCTGTCCGGGAAGCGCCTCGATGACACACGAGGACACATCGGCCATACCGACGAAGATGCAACCTACAAGGCCGATCCGGGGATCATCGCAATCGATCACGATGACCGCGCGCGCAGCAATTGCCGTCGTATAACCCTGCGAATCGTTCAACCCGCCGGGGTCGACGCCCTCCGATTCCGCATTGGAGTAATAGCTGCCGTCGACGTGATACGCCTTGACGATCTTGCCACCGACCGGCGCGTGCCAGCGGTGATAGTTGAACGCGCTAAGAAAAGCCTGATACACACTGCCACCAACGAATTGTTTCGCCAACGCGAGCTGGTTCGTCGTGAACATCTCTTGCAGTGAGTACGGTTGGGATTTCATCCAGAACTGATCATGCAGTTTGACGTCATGCTGTATGTTGTAGGGAGACGCTTCGCATGCACTGACAATGACCTTGTTGTCATCCGGTTCGGCGACCGGGCGCTCGCCCGGCCGGAATTGCCTCGTGAAGAAATTGTTCCACGATGCGAATCCCCAGTACGGCGCGTCCGGATCGCATATGAACTGCGACATGCCCAGTTGCTTCTGCGCTTCTGGCGAAAACCATCCGTCTGGCGACGAGGTATTCAGATGTGTTCGCGAATGGGGTCCACTAAGGAAACCGCACCAGACGTCAAGTACGCGCTTCAACTGGGCATTGAGCGCGGGGTCGCGAAAAAGCGCGTAGCCCGACGGCATGCACATCGGCCAATCGAGAACCGCGTTCAGCGGGCAATGAATAAGGCTCGCTTCGCTAAAACGCGGCGCGTACGTCATCAGGTAGTCGACAATATCGATCAACTCGTCGATGGTTGAATAACCAAGTTCGTAGCCGGCGGCAATCGCGTCATTGATGGCGCGTGTCAGGTCCATCCGAAGCACCGGATCGTTGCCAATCAGCGTTGCCAGCTCCTCGGCTACGCTTACGCGCGGAGCCTGCCCAGCCCGCCGCCGCGCTTTTGCCGCGAGGTCCTTTCTAAACGCCGCTAGCTCCGGTTCTTTCCGCGGCAGCCAGCCGCCCAGACGACGCCGCTCTGTGAAGGAAACGCTTGAATGACTGGACATGGGGACGGCTCCTGTTGGTTCTTACAGCGGTCAACCTCGCGACACCACGCTTCGGATTCGACGCAATGCATATGCCAGATAACTACGCGAGTGAATGGATGCGCTAGCCATAGCTCGGTCCGGGCAGGCTGACACGCGGCAGCCATACATTTATCGTTCCAGAAATAGAACACTGCTCATCGATATTGCCCGCTACCCGAACCCGTCACGCACGGGTAGCATGCGTTCGACGATCAACGTTTTCGTCCAACGTGTCCATAACCTGAATCTTTTGCGTAGGCTCGCTACCGACGCTGCAAGGAGCCATCGAATGCCCAACCGTACGCTTAAAGCGATCCATCGCGCGCATCGCGACGATATAGCCGACCTCACCACACGGCGCCCTCTGCCGGGGCCGGCGCTACCGCATCTGAATCCGTTCCTCTTTCTGAATCACCACGGCCCACAGGTGTACGCACCGCACAATGGCGGATTGCCATTTGGGCCGCACCCGCATCGCGGATTCGAGACGGTGACTTTCGTCCTCGACGGTAGCCTGGCGCACTCGGACACCGGTGGACACGAGAGCGTCATCGACGCCGGCGGGGTCCAGTGGATGACGGCAGGCAGTGGTCTTATTCATGCGGAGCTCTCGCCGCATCCGTTCATGGAGCACGGCGGACCGCTGGAAATCCTGCAGCTATGGCTGAACCTGCCGGCGCGCCTGAAGATGACGTCCCCTCGCTATGTCGGCCTGCAGGAAAATGATATTCCCGTGGTGAGCACGCCCGACCGTGCGGCGCATGTTCAATTGATTTCGGGCGAATGGCAAGGCGTGCAAGGTCCCATTGAATCGCTGACGAGCACCTTCATGTCCGTCATCCACATGTCTGCTGGTAGCCGGGTCAGATTCGAGAATGTTGGGGATCGCCAGATCTTCCTCTACGTTGTCCGTGGCAAGGTCGCGATCGAAGGGCAAGAGGTTTCGCAGTTCAACCTGGCTGAACTGCATGACGACGGTGATGCGCTCGAACTGACCGCAGCGGACGCGTCTGTCCTGCTCTTCGGTCATGCGGAGGCGATCGACGAGCCGATCGCAGCCCGCGGTCCGTTCGTCATGAACACGCAGGAAGAACTGAATCAGGCTGTAGTTGATTTCCACGCGGGTAAGTTCAACGTCCCCGCCGCATAGCGCATAGCGCATGGCTCAGGCGGCGCGCAGGCGCAGCTTTACGACACATTCATGCCGGGCTCGCCAGACCAGCGGCCCGGTTCCCACGTAAGAAATCTTGTGATTCAAGCGAGCGGCGAATCCTCCCAGCCGCCCCCAAGCGCTTTGTAGAGCCGCACCACCGTCAACGACACCTCAGCATTGCTATGCACGAGTGCCGTCTGCGCGTCGAGCAGCGAGCGCTGCACCACGAGCACGTCCAGGAATGTACTTGCGCCGGCTTTATAGCGCGATACCGCCGCCCGGTACGCGGTCTGGCTATGCTCGACTGCCGCAGTGAGACTGGCGCGTCTGCGCTGCTGCGCGTCGTACGCAATCAACGCGTCGTCAATTTCCCGCCACGCGTTCAGGACCGTCTTCTGATAGGCCAGTGCCGCCTCCTGCTGCTGCGCCTCGCGCAACTTCAGTGTGCCCTTGAGGCGGCCGCCTTCGAAGATGGGCAGGCTCATCGTGGGGCCGACTGCAAACTGTCGCGCCGCCCACGTGCCGAGCGACGCGAAAGACAGCGATTGCATCCCGATGTTGCCCGAGAGCGTTACATGGGGGTAGAAGTCAGCCTGAGCGACGCCGATGTTCGCAGTGCTGGAATGCAAACGTGCTTCGGCCTGACGGATGTCCGGCCGCCGCCGCGCGAGCTCTGACGGCAACCCGACCGGCACCTGCGCCGGCACCGGCGGCACAGGCCTTGCGCCAGCCAGTTCCGCTGTCAATGTTCCCGGCGGTTGCGCGACGAGCAGGCTGAGCGCATTGACCAGATGCCCCTGCTGCTCTTCAAGCGCGGGCAATTCCGACTCAATAGATGCGACGAGTGCCGACGCCTCCGATACTTCGAGGGTGGTGGCAACACCTTCGGTGCGACGTCGTTTCGTGAGCTCAAGGCTCTGCTTCGCCAATGTGAGCGACTCGGTTACCGTCGCCGTCGTCGCCTGAACCGCACGAAGCTGGATGTAGCTGGTGGCGGTTTCCGTCAATACGGACACAATTACGCCATGTCGCATTTCATCGGTCGCGACAATCATCGCATCTGCGGATTCGTTCGCGCGGCGGTTGCGCCCCCACAGGTCCAGCTCCCAGGCTGCGTCGAAGCCGTATTGGTAGAGATTGAACGGTGCGCCTGCTTCGGCGCCCATGGCGCCTGCGTTTCCACCGTCCGCCGGTCCGGAGGACTCGCCCTCCTGCCCCAGTACGCCCACGCCGCTCACGCCCGTACGCTGGTAGGCCGCGTTAGCGCCCACGGACGGCAGCCCCGCCGCACCCACAATGCGGCGCTCCCAGCGGCTTTGCAGCAGTCGCGTCGCCGCAACCTGGATGTCGAGGTTGCTTGATACCGCGCGCTGTATGAGCGCGTCGAGCTGAGCGTCGCCAAACTGACTCCACCACTTCGGATCGATCGACGCGTCTACCGGATGGCTCTGCGTCGTCGCACTGGTATGAGGAGTCCATTTTTCGGGCACCTGCGCCTGCGGAGCGACGAAGTTGGGACCGACCGTACATGCCGTTAGCAGCGCGAAGGAGAGCGTAGTTAGCCCGGCGCGAACCAGGTGACGTGGTTGTCTCGTGGTCATGTGGCTACTCCGATTTCGCCGGACTTCCGGTATTGATGTGCGTGACGACCGACATGCCGACGAGAAGCAGGTTTTCCTGCGGCTGGTCGTGGTCCAGGGCTATCTTTACGGGCACGCGCTGAACGACCTTGGTGAAGTTGCCCGTTGCGTTGTCGCGGGCGACTGGCGAGAACGTGAGTCCCGTTGCCGGCGCGATGCTCTCGACACTGCCCTGCAATAGAAGGTCGGGATACGCATCCACCGTAATCCGGACGCGTTCTCCGACGCGCACACGCGTCAATTGCGTTTCGCGGTAGTTGCCGACCACGTAGGCCTTGTGCAGGGGCACGACAGCCATGAGCGTAGTCCCCGCATTCACATAGGTGCCCACGCGGACCGAGCGCTGCCCGACGATGCCATCGACGGGCGCCGTGATCGTTGTGTATGACAGGTTCAGTTGCGCCTGTTCCACGGCGGCCTCAGCGCGCTTCACCGTGGCTGCGGTTTCTGCCCGCTGGCTCTTCAGCACGCCCAGTTCCTTTAGCGCCGCGTCGGATGCTGCTGCGTCCCGCGCCCGGATCGCGGACTGCTGCCGCAAAGTAAATTCGGCCTGTTGCTGCTGCTCGATAGTACCGGCGCCGTCCTTCGACAGCCGCTGATAGCGCCCGGCGTTCTGCTGCGCGAAGGTGATAGCCGCATCGTCCGCCGCAATCGAAGCCTTCGCCTGCGCGATGACTGCATCTTGCTTCGCAAGCTGCGCGTCGATGTTGGCCAGCCGTGCGTTGATGGCAACCAGTTCGGCCCGTGCCGTCTGAAGACCGGTCTGAAAGTCGCGGTCGTCAATGCGCGCAAGGGTGGCGCCCGCCATAACGCGCTGGTTATCCTCGACCAGCACCTTGGCAATCTGGCCCGAGACCTTGGGGGCGACCAGCGTGTAGTCGGCAGAGACGTAGGCGTCGTCGGTCGACTGTTCGCCCGACTGGCCGCGGCCGGTCATCGCGAATACGGCACCCGCGACGGCGAGTACTGCCACCGCAACGCCGGCAGCACGGAGAAATTTCTTGTTCATCGAAACACCTTACTTCGAGGGCTGTATGAAAACGGATTGAGGAGGCAAAGCGCGAACGGGTAGAACCATCAACAGAATGACCAGCGCGAGTGCGATGCCCATAATCAGCAGGTAGGCGTCGGCGAGACTCAGCACGACGACCTGCTCGTGCACCTGGGAGCCAAGTCGAGTGCCTACCGCGGTCTGCGGCAAACGCCCGGCGAGATTGCCCGCACGATCGAGCAGCATGGTCCAGTGGAAGCGCTCACGATGAGCGATGAATACCTCGATGACGGTCGCGCCGACCGCGGTGCTAAGACCACGCACCGTGTTGAACATCGCCGAGGCAAACGGTCCTTCCATCGGCTGCACGACGCCGGTGGCGCCCATCAGGATAGGAAGGACGGCAAGCGGTTGGCCCAGCGCCTGCATCGCCTGCAACAGGTAAAAGTTATCGCGTCCCCAGTCGGACGTTAGAAACGAGCCCGCGAAACACGACGCCACCAGTAACGCGAGACCGGTTGCCATGACGAACCGGCTATCCAGCCAGCGGAGATTGCACAGCGCGGCAGCGGCCGGCGCCGCGAGCAACTGCGGAATCGCAATGCTTAGCGCGAGCGGTCCAATCTCCAGTGGCTTGAAGTCCTGCACCTGCCCGAGGTAGAGCGAAGGCAGCATCGAACCCGACATGAAGACTGTCAGCAAGCCTCCGAGCGCCAGCAGGCCATGCGAGAAATTGCGGCGCGCGAGGATTTGCAGTTTGAATAAGGGCAACGGGTGATGCCACTCGTTAATGCAGAAGACCACGAGCGAAACGGCCGCTGAGCCGAGCAGCACGCAAATGAGCGGCGAGTTGAACCAGTCCAGCCGCTCACCCTGCTCCAGACCTATAACCAGCGCCGCCATGCCACCGCATCCGGTCAGCACGCCCACCCAGTCGAATTGCCGGAAGCGCTCGAGGCGCAGCGGGTCCTGCGGAAGACCGTAGGCAATCATCGCCGCCGCAATCAGGCAAGGCGGGATGATTTGCCAGTACACGAATTGCCAGCCCACAGGCCCCGTCCAGAGTGCGACGAGCGGTACCGCGAGGTTGGGGCCGAACGTCGCGGTCAATGCGTACGCGCTCAGCCCGTAAAGCTTGATTGGCGGTGGCAGGAACCGAAGCGCCACCGTCATCAGGAGCGGCGGCAGCGCGCCGCCGAGCAACCCTTGGGCGATTCGCAGCGCGATGATGGCGCTAAAGCCCTGCACGAAAGGAAACACCGCGCCAAGCAGTGCGAAGAGCAGCACCACGGCCACCGCGAAGCGGCGCAGTGAGAACGTCACGGCGCACCACGCGGACACCATCATTGCAGCCACTTCCGCTGCGGCATAGGCCGCGCGCACCCACGTGCCTTCGTCAAACCCCATGCCGAGTACACCCCGAACGTCATTCAGCGCGATATCCGTCACGCGGTTATTCAGGCCCGAGGCCAGCGCGGCAATCAGCACGCCCAGAAGGCCGACAATGAGCCGCCCGTTAAAAGGTGTGGGTACCGATGGTGCGGGCGGCGGTCCGCCTACGGCTATGGATTGTGTCGAGGTCATCTCGTGCTCCAACTGAAAGAACGCTCACCGCTGGACGCATGCTAATGCTCACCATACGGTACTTCAACTCGTATTACGGTACATATTCAAAATAAGCGCGAAGTCTACCATACGATCCGTTGTATCGCATTGTGGATATTTTGTGACGCACGATCGTACAGACGCGTTAAACTCCAGACTCACCGAAAAGCGACCGACCATGAACGAAAAGCAACAACAGAACGGCGACGACGAACGCGGAAACGGCATTCAGGTCATTGGCCGCGCCGCGAGAATCCTGGATGCCCTTGGCGCTTCCCCGGGCGGCATGAGCCTGGGCGAGATAGCCAAAGTAGTCGAACTGCCCCGTTCGACGGTGCAGCGCATCGTCAACGCGCTCGGGACCGAAGGCCTTGTGCGATCCGATCGCGCGGACGGCGTGCGCCTCGGCCCTTCCTTGCTGCGCCTTGTGGGGAAGCTGCATACCGACGTCGTTGCGGTCGTTACTCCGCATATGCAGGCGCTGTGCGACGAGGTCGCCGAGACGGTGGCGCTCACGCGCATGAGCGGGCGCGAGCTTGCGTTCGTGCATGTCGTCGTCTCCGAGCAAGAGCTACGCGTTGTGCCGCGCGTGGGCGCAAGCCTGCCGCTTCACAGCACATGCGGTGGAAAGGCTCTGCTTGCGCTGAACCCCGATGAAGAAGTGCTTGAGCTCATGGGAGACACCTACGAGCGCGTAACGCCCCGCACGTTGCACTCAGCCACCGCGTTGACAAAAGAACTTCGAAAGGTGCGCAGTGCGGGCTATGCGTACCAGGAAGACGAGACCGAACCTGGCATCTCGTCGATAGCAGTCGCGATCGACACCATTCTTGGCCGCTACGCCGTCTCGGTGGTCGTGCCAAGCGCGCGGTTCGGCCTTAAGCGCGAAATGCTCGCCGCTCAGTTGCTCAAATGCCAGGAGGCGCTGCTCAGCGAGATTGGAAAGGCTTCGGCCGATGCGTGAATCATCTGTCCGTGTCGTTCCCGAGAGCTTCCGACCGCGGCTTACGAGCCAGCCCTTGAACGCTGGACATTGGGCTTCAAAATGGCACAACGACCTTTGCCCAGACGCTCGTGCCCTCCGTACGATTGCGCGCGGCAAATTCCTTCAGCACCTTCAGGTCGAGGCCAACCTTGCCGAACTGATAATGCGCAGCCGGTCCGATGGCAGCCACGCGGCCGCGAAACCCGTCTCCGTCGACAGGCATGCCGTGCTGATAGTCGTCCGTGGTTTGGTTCACGTAGTACCCGTTCACGCCAAGACGCAGGTCTTTCGCGACCGGATAGCTCACTGAATAGTCGAAGTGGAAAATCTGCCCCGACCGGTAATCAGTAGCCGCATTGCGTACGTTGAACGTGTACGTGATCTTCGCCGACACTTCCAGACCGTTTGTTGGCAGATAAGTGAAAGCGACGATCGGGCGGAACGAGTAGTAGTTGCCGCCGGTGTTCAGGCCGCGTGCCATGTCATAGCCGCCGACGGGCAGCACGATGTCGACCGCGACCAGCGGGTGAAACGCGCCGACGTCCCAGCCGACAGTCGAGCCCACCGTGACGTCGCCCACGCCGTTGCGATGGTCCTTGCCAGATGCCGAACTGCTTTGCAGCGACGCAACATTGCCAATGGCAAAAGCCCCTACCCGGCCACCCGCAATCTTCAGGTTCGACATGTAGAAGAGACGCGCGGCAAGAACTTCGGCCGAGAAGTTAAAGCCCGGGATCGAAGATTTACCATGGCTGTCATTGAACCGGCTTGCGTGATAGTAGTTGGTGTACAGCACGCCATACCAGCCCGGCTCAGGCAACATGCCCGCAAAGAATCCCTCCGAGCCCTGCCCAATGTTGTCGCCGCCGCCTTCGGTCGCGATGGCGGACTGTGAGAGTGCCGCCGCAAGCGCGACCAGACCGACGAGGATACGTTTCTTGAGCGTAGTCATGCGTGTTACTGCCAAACAGCAGTCTTAAAAAATGGTTTGTAACGTTAGTTAGGATGACGAATTCACAGGAATGTCCGTACAGCAGGCGAGATCCATCGGTCCTCGCCCGCGCGCTATTGGTTCATTGCATTTTTAAGTGAAGTGGAGAACGCGGAAGACCACCCGCGATCGTCACGCGGCGTCAGCGGCCGAAAATTGTTCCTGAGCTGCGTGAATCGCGGCGAGTGCAATCGGGAAGCCGGCGGTGATGCCGAGCTGGATAAAAATGTCGATGATGGCTTCCCGTGTCACGCCCGCTTTGAGCGCCGAAGCGATGCGAAGCTTCAACACCGCTGCACCCGTCGCACCGAGCGTCGCCAACGAGGTGATCGCCACTATTTCTCGCGTACGGGCGTCGAGCGACGACTCCCCCACCATGTCCGCAAACTCCCACTCCATCACGTAGCGTGTGAAACGCGGTGCCACATCGGCGAGACTCCTGGCGAAAGCGTCCGCCGGAATGCCAAGTGCTTCTTCGAAAATCGCGCTGCCGCGCGCATACCGGCTGCCGGGTTCTGGATGCTGATTGTCTTTCATCGGATACCTCTAGATCGATTGAATTGGATACGCACTTAGCTGTGTTTCGTCAGCGCCTGAACCAGCGAGTTGCCGAAGAGCGTCAGACAGACCCCTGTCAGCATCACCAGCGCGCCGGCAAGCTTGATACCTGACACCTGACGGGTCATCACGCCGACCAGGCCGAAGTGATCGATCGCAAGCGACGACAGCAGTTGCCCGGCAATCACCAGCGCCAGCATGTTGGCCAGACCAATGCGTGGCGCGAGCAGTACGGTGCAGAAGATGGCGGCCGCGCCGAGCAGACCACCGCCGAAGCGCCAGACTGGTTGCGACGGCAGGCTCACGATCGCAGCCGACAGACCGCCTTTGCCAAGCGCAATTGCCGCGAGCGCCACCGTGCCAATTGAGAACGACACGAGGGCCGCGGCCACAACGTTGCCGCCAAGACCACCCGCGAGTTGGCTGTTGACTGCAGCCTGAATCGAAATGGCCGAGCCGGCGCAGAATGCGATGAGCAGAAATATCAGGTTCATGTCACACCCATTTTGGTTAGTCTCAGGCCTGCGCGACTTTCGGTGACGCGTCCGCGAACGGGTCGGGAATGTAACCGACGCCAGCAAACAGATGCGCACGAGAAGCTTCCGTTGCCTGCTTGAGTGCCGGGAAATCGAGGCCGAGCAGCTTGCCGCCCGACTTCCGAACGCGGCCGCCCACAATCACCGTATCCACGTTGCTGCGTTCCGCGGCGTGAACGATGGTGCCGATCGCATTGTTCGACGGGTACAGGTTCAGGTCGTCGGCGCGGATAAGCACGATGTCAGCCTTCTTGCCCGGGGTCAGAGAACCCGTTTTTTCATCGAGGCCAGCCACGCGTGCGCCGTTGATGGTTGCCGTCTCGAGGATGCTACGTACCGACACTGCCGCCGGCGCCGTTTCATCGCCCCGATAACGACGATTCTGTGCGTGCGCACGCTGCATGAAGTAGGCGGCGCGCATCTCGGCAAACATGTCTCCGCCGTACGAGGCTTCAACGTCGATACTGATGGCCGGCGCAATGCCGTGGTCGATCGCGCGCTGGTACACACACAGCCCTTCTTCCAGACCGTATTGCGCATCCGAGCGCGGGCAGACGTCGACGTTCACACCGGCCTCACGCAGGATTTCCCACTGCTCATCGGAAAGGCCCGTGCAGTGATTGAAAATATTGTCCGGCCCGAGAAGCCCTTCTTCCTGGAGACCCGGCAGCAGCTTGCCCATGTCTTCGCCAAGGAACTCAGTGATGATGCGCAGCCCCACCGCGCGCGCCGCCGCCCACGTTTCGCGATCCCACTGCGACATCATGGCCATCGTGACGAGCCGGTCGTCTGAATCGAAGCGTTCCTGCTTCAGCCGCCCGAGGTCTTGCGGCCAGTGGTGCGCCCATTCCCCCGCGAGCGGCTTGCCCGGTGCGTAGACCGCGCGGATGCCGGCGTCTTCGAGCGCATCGACTGAGGCATCCGAGTGCGCCGGGCTTCGGGCATTGTGGGAGTTGTCGACCATGGTGGTGATGCCGGAGTCGATTGCACCTAGCGCCGTGATGAGGTTGCCGACGTACATGTCTTCCGGACGGTAGTGCGTCGCGAAGGAGAAGTGCGTCGACCTCAGGTAGTCCATCAGGGTCGGCGAGTTCGGGTCGATACGGCGCAACTGCCCTTCCCACGCGTGACGATGCGAATCGACGAAACCGGGCATGACGATCATGTCGGTGGCGTCGATGATTTCAGCGCCATCGGCGTCGATCGATGGTGCGATTGCGGCAATGCGGTCGCCCTCAATCAGGATGTCGCCAAGCGCGAGGTCGCCCACTTCCTTGTCCATGCTGACGATTGCACCGCCCTTGATCAGGACGCGTTGTTTATCGTCGACCGGTTCGAGCGGCTTGACGATCGAGCGAAGGTGTTCCCATGCGGTCGGCGGGTAATTATCGAGTGACATTGTTCGGTTCCAGCGAATGATCGGGAATGGTTGGAAAGCTGCCCGTCGTCGGACGGGCGAGGAGATTCAGGAAAGGTCCTGCTTCAGGCGTTGGCGCCGCCATCGATTTGCAACACCGTACCGGTGGTAAAGCCGTTGCCGATCACGAAGAGCGCTGCATCGGCGAGTTCGTCAAATGTAGTTGCGCGCGCCGCCCCTAACAATCACCTATAATTTTCATACTCTGTGAAGCTGGGGATACATAATGCGAGGAAGCGATTTCGCCGATGTACGGGCCTTCGTATCGGTCGCCGAACAGGGTTCGTTCGCCCGCGCTGCGGGACAGATGGCGGTGTCACCTTCTGCACTGAGTCAGACTATTCGTGGTTTTGAGGAGCGGCTTGGCGTGCGCCTTTTTAATCGCACGACACGTAGCACCAGCCTCACTGAAGCCGGAGCCCAACTGCTTGCGCGCATGCAGCCCCTTCTCGCCGAATTCGATGCCGCACTTGAAGATGCGGCCGAGAAAAAAGGGAAACCGTCGGGGACGCTTCGCGTATGCGCGCCGCAAATGGCGATCATTCACCTGCTGCAGCCAATGCTCGGTGTGTTTCAGGAGGAGTATCCCGACGTCGTGCTCGACCTGACGAGTGACGAGAGCCTGGGGGATATCGTTGCGCGCGGTTTTGACGCGGGTATCCGGCTCGGCGAGCACGTCGACCAGGACATGGTGGCGGTGCGCGTGGGTCCCGATCTGCGCCAGATTGCAGTTGCCTCCCCTGAGTATCTGGAAAAGCATGGCGTGCCGCAAACGCCTCACGACCTGCACAACCATCGGTGCATTAACTGGCGCCGAGCAGGGCAGACCAGCGTCTACAACTGGGAATTTGCAAAGGACGGGCAGTGGTTTGACGTGTCAGTCAAAGGCACGTTGATCGTCAACGACTGTGCGGTCGCGCTTCAGGCCGCCATTGATGGACTCGGCATCACGGTGTGGACCGAAGACTGGATGGGGGCGCAACTGACGTCGGGACGTCTTGTCCCTTTGCTGCAAGAATGGTCTCCGTTCTTCCCGGGGTTTTACCTCTATCACCCGAGCCGTACCCGCATGCCCGCAGCGCTGCGCGCGTTCATTGACGTTGTCAAAAGCGTGTCGATGGGAACAGGCGCGACGCCCTCGCCACTCCCGGAAATGCTCGCACCCGGACTACCGTCCGGCGGACAAGCAATCGAAGCGGCTTGAGTGGCTGCATTCGCGCGGCTTGCCAGAATGTCCGAAACTCAACATCCGCAAACCGCCCAGAGGGTTTTCCATCGGATAGATTGAAAGGATGGAGCAAGCGCCGCCGCGCTGCCTCTCACATCCCCTGGAAAGATGATGAATCTGGACGCAATCGACACCGTTATCCAAGAGACCACGCTCGAAGAAATTCGCATCGGCAAGGTCAAGCGCCTTGCGCAAACCACCATCATGACCGGCATCGAGAAATCGGTCTGTCAAGGACCGGTCCGTGTCTCCGATGTCCGGATTGAGGGCGACGAACAGGGCGAAGCGGTCATTCACGGCGGCCCGCATAAGGCGGTGCTGCAGTACGCGCGGCACCACTACGATGCATGGAGAAAAGAGCTGCCCGGCAGTGCGCACCTATTCAACCCTGGCGGATTCGGCGAGAACCTCGTGGCTGACGGCTTCGACGAAATGAACATGTGCATCGGCGACGTCGTGGAGGTCGGGTCCGTCGTTCTGCAGGTCGCGCAGCCTCGCCAACCATGCTTCAAACTCAATCATCGTTTTCAACAGACGAGCATGTCGCGCCGCACCCAGGAGTCGCACCGAACAGGCTGGTATTACCGGGTTCTTCGGACAGGTGAGGTGTGCGCGGGTGATCAGATGCGCGTCGTAGAGCGCCCGCACCCACAGTGGACTGTCTCCCGTGTGCAGGACATTCTGTACTCCGATACACAGAACTTGCCCGCTATCGCCGAGCTCGTTGAAGTCGAAGAATTGGCGCCGGACATGCGCGCATTGTTGAGAAAGCGGCTTGAATCGATGGAAGTCGAAGAGTGGAATTCGCGCCTGATCGACGAAGAGACGAGCGCCATCGAATCTCTTTCAACCGACGAACGCTGGACAACGGTGACGGTAAAGAGCGTCACGCTCGAAAGCGCTACGGTGCGTTCCTTCGAACTCGTGGCCGAGTCCGGAAAACGGCTTCTTCCCTCCACGCCGGGCGCTCACGTCAAGGTGAAGTTACCCAACGGGCTTGAGCGCGCGTACTCGCTCTGCGAGAACTCAGACGGCAGGGCCTACCGGATAGGAGTGGGACTCTCGCCATCGAGCCGCGGCGCATCGAAGTGGCTACACACAAATCTGAAGGCGGGTGACACATTGAAGGTGTCCGAGCCCATCAACACCTTTCCCATAGAGGAAGGCGCAGGGTTCCATCTTATGATCGGCGGGGGTATCGGCATTACCCCGTTCCTGTCGATGATCCAGCACTTCCGTGCGACGGGCGCGAGGTTCCTCCTGCATTACTGCGCGCGCTCGGAGAAAGAAGCCGCCTTCGTTGAGCAGCTCGGCGAGCTGAAGGCACGCGAGGTACGCTTTCATTTCGATGGTGGCGCGCCTCAACGAGGCATCGATCTCGACGCCGTTCTGGAAGGGCTCGATTCGGACACGCATGTCTACTGCTGCGGACCAGAGGGATTGATGAAGGCGCTGCAGTCGAAGCCCACCCGCTTGCCGCTCAAGAACTTCCACTACGAAGCGTTTTCCGCGTCGGGCGTGGATGACGGCGCCAGAGCCTTCTCGGTCAGAATCGCATCGTCCGGGCAGATCCTCGAGGTGGCCGCCGGCCGCACCGTTCTGGAAGTGCTAAGGCAACACGCAGTCGACGTCCCTTCCTCGTGCGAATCAGGGTCATGCGGGACCTGTGTGGTGGGCTACCGCGATGGGGTCATCGCTCACAACGACTATTGCCTCTCTCCCGGTGAGCGCCGGACGAAGATGGCCGTGTGCGTGTCCCGCGCGAACTCAGGGTGCGTCACGCTCGACATCTGAGAACGAGTTCGAGTGTCGAACGTTACCAAATGCTGCTGTTCAGATACTTCAGCGGCGATTCGCCCGTTACCGCCCGGAATGCCGCGATGAATGCCGACGGGCTGCTGTAGCCCGCGGAACACGAAGCCGTTTTCACCGACCGCCCGGACAGAAGAAGTGCGATGGTTTCCGCCAGTTGCACGCGAGTGCGCCACTGCCGGAAGCTCATGCCGACTTCATCATGGAAAATTCGCGACAGCGTGCGCTCGCTCGCGCCAAACTGCTCACCCCACTCCTTGAGCGTACGCTGGTCGTGTAACGCATTGATGAGACGGAACGCGATGGGTCTGGCGCGTCGATCACCCGGAATCGGAACGCCGGACAAATAGCCCAGCAACGCGTCCTCCGGCGAGTGGACCTCATCCCGCCCCGGCGCCTCGAACGATGAAAGTACCCGGGCCGCCAGATCACCCTCGGCCATCAATGCGTCCCGACCCAGCCGGCAAATTTTCGGGTGGACGGCATGTGCCGGCTCGCCCGGCGTGCTCTCGGGTTGCCTTACGCAAATGGTGCTGAGGGTAGTGGTCGTGTTAGCCACCACCGTATGCACGACCCCGGCCGGCACAAGTGCCGCAAAACCTTCCGGCACTACGCTTAGCCAGTCGCGAACGAGCAGCGCTACGACACCTTTGGATGAGCATAACACCTGGGCGAAGTCGTGAGAGTGCCAGCCGACCACAAGGCCGTTATCAAGCGTCTCCGCCAGCGATAGCTGTGGAAATTCCGGTGTCAGACTGACGTCCCGCGACGCCGACTCCACGAGCCTCGGCTTTTGCCACTGTCCATTCATTGGCCGCTCCAACGTACTTTTGCGCTGTGAACGAGCCATCATATTCGAGAAATCCCTGGTGCGTTTCGCTCGTGTACTCCCCGACGCGATGCGCCGCCTCCTCCATGCACCGCGTCGAATGATTTGATGGGACGCACGCCCTTTGCCGGTGCGCGCCCGCTCTCGCATAGGGCGCAATCTCACGATTCATATGAAGATTAAATGGGCGAAGTGAATTGTGGCGGGAAGTCGATATCCCACGCGGTTGTACGCAGATATTTGACTTCTTAGAGTGGACTCACTGACTGCCAACCCCAGGCTGCCGAGCATTCGAAAAGCGATTCGGCCAGTGCCCCCTTCCGATACCGGAGTACGTGATGCTAAGAGACTATTTCCCGCACTGGGATGTTCCTGTCAACCGTCATCCGGACCAACCGATCGCGCCCGATGAACGATTGCCCTGGGGACAAACCATTGCGATGGGTATGCAGCACGTCGTGGCCATGTTCGGCGCGACAGTGATTGCGCCGCTCATCATGGGATTTGACCCGAACGTGGCGATCCTCATGTCCGGCGTCGGCACGTTGCTGTTCTTCGTGATCGTGGGCGGCCGCGTGCCGAGCTATCTGGGTTCCAGCTTCGCATTCATCGGGTCGGTAGTCGCCGTAACCGGATACGCCGGTCACGGCATCAACCCTTCTCTACCTGTCGCCCTCGGCGGCATTATTGTCTGCGGCATTCTCTATTCGCTCATCGGCCTGCTTGTCATGGCCGTCGGAACCCGCTGGATCGAGCGGGTCATGCCACCGGTCGTCACCGGCGCGGTAGTGTCCGTGCTGGGGCTGAATCTCGCGGGCGTCGCGGTTAAAGGAATAAGTACGAACCTCTTTGACGGTCTGTTCGCGCTTGTGACCATTGTGCTCATCACTGCCGTGGCGGTGCGCGCGAAAGGCCTGTCACAACGTCTGATGCTGCTGCTCGGCGTGTTTGCCGCCTACGTGCTGTACGCGATCGTGACCAATGGACTCGGCTTTGGCAGGCAAATCGACTTCTCGGTTGTCGCCAACGCAGCCTGGATCGGCTTGCCAAAATTCTCGTCACCGACATTCTCGTCGCACGCAGCATTGATGATGGCGCCGATCGCGATCATTCTTGTTGCGGAGAACCTTGGCCACGTAAAGGCGGTCGGCGCCATTACGGGGCGCAACCTCGATAGCTACGCGGGACGCGCTTTTCTCGGCGATGGGTTGGCAACGATGCTCTCTGGCGCCGTAGGCGGTACAGGTGTGACCACCTACGCGGAGAACATCGGCGTCATGGCGGTGACCAAGATCTACTCGTCGCTCACTTTTGTCGTCGCGGCACTGGTTGCCATCCTGCTGGGCTTTTCACCGAAGTTCGGGGCGCTCATCCTGACCATTCCTGCAGCTATCATGGGCGGTGTATCGGTTGTGGTCTTCGGCCTGATCGCGGTCGCCGGCGTGCGCATCTGGATTAACCATCACGTCGACCTGTCGTCCAGTCGCAACCTCATCGTAGGCGCAACGATTTTCATCCTCGGCACGGGCGATTTCACGCTCAAGTTCTTTGGCTTCTCGTTAGGCGGTATTGGCACCGCGACTTTCGGCGGCATAGCGTTGCACGCGATTGCCTGTGCGCTCACCCGCGAAAAGACTGAGCCGGTCGCGGAGGTTCACCCCGATGAGCATGTCATTCACAGCCTTTGAGCGCTCGTTCGACCTCGTCAAGTTCAGCGACCACTTCAACCTGCGGCGGCGCACAGAACTCATCGTGATGCTGGCGGACAAGGGTATTGTGCTCGGGGCGCTTTCTGTCACGGTCCTTCGCGAGAGCCCACCAACCCATGCCCCCTCACTCAACCGTCACCGACTTGGCCAGATTCCGCGGCTTATCGATATCCGTTCCCCGTGCGAGCGCCGCGTGGAACGCCAGCAGTTGCATTGGAATAGTGTGCAAGATAGGCGATAGCAAACCGAAGTATTCAGTAAGCCGAATCACTTCAATACCGGGACTCGGAGAGATGCCACAGTCGGCATCGGCGAATACAAATAGCTTGCCGCTACGCGCACTCACCTCATGCATATTCGACTTGAGCTTTTCGAGCAGCCGGTCATTAGGCGCGACGGCCACAACTGGCATCTCGTCGCTAACCAGCGCAAGGGGACCATGTTTCAACTCGCCGGCTGGGTACGCTTCGGCATGAATGTACGAGATCTCTTTCATCTTGAGGGCGCCCTCCAGCGCGACCGGATAATGCATGCCGCGCCCAAGAAACAGGATGTTCTGCCTTCGCGTAAGTTGCTCCGCCCAATCCATGATCTGCGGCTCCAGCGCAAGCACTTTGGTCATCGCGTCCGGAAGATGGCGAAGCGCACGAAGATGGGTCTGCTCATCCTGTTCGGATAACCGCTGACGCGCCTGAGCCAGCGTCAACGCCAGCAGGAACAACGCGACTAGTTGCGTGGTGAAGGCCTTCGTCGATGCCACGCCAATCTCTATCCCCGCTCGCGTGAAAAAAGTCAGTGCGCATTCACGCGCCAATGCGCTGGTCGGCACATTGCAGATTGCGAGCGTATTCAGCATGCCCTGCTGCCTCGCGACTTGCACAGCACCCAGGACATCCGCCGTCTCTCCACTTTGCGACACCGCGACAACCAGTGTCTTCGGATTCGGCACGCTTTCGCGATACCGGTATTCACTTGCGATCTCTACGCTCACCGGCAACTGTGCCAGGCTTTCTATCCAGTACTTGGCGGTCAGCGCCGCGTGATAACTTCCGCCACACGCGAGAAGCAACACGGAATCAACGGAATTCAGCACGCGCCAGGCGTTGTCGCCGAATAACTCCGGCATGATCGATGTGACATCCTGAAGCGTGTCGGCAACCGCTTGCGGCTGCTCGAAAATTTCCTTCTGCATGTAATAGCGATAAAGCCCCAGGTCAGCCGCCCCGCTATGCGCCGCGACGGTATGCACACGGCGCTCGACACGGCGGCCACCGGCGTTTTCTACCCGATGCCGGTGAAGCTGGATATCGACTACATCGCCGTTCTCCAGGTAGGCAATCTGATCGGTGACGTTCGACAACGCGATAGCGTCCGACGCCAGAAAGTTCTCGCCGTCACCGATGCCAACCACCAACGGCATGCCATCGCGCGCGCCGACGACCCGATGCGGCTCGTCGCGGCACAGCACGGCAATGGCATAGCTCCCACGCAGTTGAGTAACCGCTTCCTTGACGGCCTCGAACAGGTCACCGTTATACAAATGATCGATCAGATGCGCGATAACCTCGCTGTCGGTCTGACTGGCGAAGACGTAGCCACTTTCTTCAAGCTCCGCGCGCAACTCGTCGTGATTTTCAATGATCCCGTTGTGTGAAAGCGCTATTCGCGGCGCTTCTGCGTTCGGTGAAAAATGCGGATGCGCATTCGCGGTAACCGGCTTGCCGTGCGTCGCCCAACGCGTATGAGCAATCCCCGTATAACCGGACAAAGCCTCGCTGGAGATCACGTCTTGCAAATGCGCAACGCGATCGACGCTACGGGCCCGCACCAATTTCCCCGCCTGATATAACGCGACACCGCACGAATCGTAGCCGCGATATTCGAGGCGCTTAAGTCCATCGACCAGGTTAGGCAGGATGTTGCGTTGCGCGACCGCACCGACAATTCCACACATGACGTTGTTCCTTAGGCGGCTCCCCTTTGGAACCGATGCAGGAATATTAAGGTTGACTCCATGCAATTTAATTTCATATTAGTAGAATGTTTGAAGTTTTTAATCAACCAGAATACTTGATGAAATTTTATTTCACGCTAAGCTAAGCGCGAGTGACCACCCTTAGCGCTCAAAGCGGAGCCCAAAGTGCCTGGAATTTATCTGGATGAACTCGACCTTCGAATCCTCGCCATCCTGCAAAGAGACTCGTCTGTCTCCAACGTCGAGCTCGCCGCCCGCGCGCATGCATCACCGCCTACGTGCTTGCGTCGGGTGAGCAAACTCAAGGAAGCCGGGGTCATCCAGCGCGAAGTGGCCATTCTCGATTACGCCAAAATCGGGCCAACATTAACCGCGATTATTGAGGTGAGTCTCGACCGGCAAGCAGCCGAGGATCTGGACGCTTTCGAAACGTATATCTGCGAGGAAGCGGTGGTGACCCAGTGTTATCGCGTGTCGCCCGGGCCGGACTTTCTGGTCGTGGCCGAAGTCGTCGACATGCCGGAATATGACGAACTCGCGCGCCGCCTGTTCAAGACCTCTTCGAACATCCGCAATGTACGCACATTCTTTTCGACGCATCGCGCCAAGTTCGAAGCCAATGCTCCGGTAAGGATCGTGGGTGATCGAGCCAGATAACGCGTGACCGACATTGACCTCAGTCCGCTGAGCTTGAGCCTAAGCCAAGCGGGCGAACGTCTGATAATCGCAGCGCCAAGGATCCGCTTCCAAGGCACGCGCCGCCTCTCACACGCTCGCCAACCGGAACACGTTGACGGTGTCGCGCAGCATCTGGGCCTGCTCCTGCATCGACTGAGCCGCGGCCGTCGCTTGTTCGACCATCGCGGCATTTTGCTGGGTCGTTTCGTCCATTTGAGCAATGGCGATATTCACCTGCTCGATACCGCGGCTCTGCTCCTCGGACGCCACTGAAATTTCGCCGATGATATCCGTCACGCGCTGCACGGCTTGAACCAGCGAGTGCATGGTCGTGCCGGCGCGCTCGACCAGCGCCTTGCCGTCATCGACCTTGCCCGTGGACTCTTCTATCAGGCTCTTGATCTCCTTGGCCGCGTCCGCGCTGCGACGTGCGAGATTGCGCACTTCGCCCGCCACTACCGCAAAACCGCGCCCTTCCTCGCCCGCGCGCGCCGCCTCGACGGCCGCGTTAAGCGCAAGAATATTGGTCTGGAAAGCGATGCCTTCGATCACGGAGATGATGTCGACCACGCGCGTGGAACTGGCCGCAATGCTTTGCATCGTCAATACGACCTGCTGCACCGCCGTCCCGCCTTCGCTTGCGATCAGCGATGCATTCGCGGCCATCTTGTTCGCCTGATGCGCATTCTCCGCGTTCTGCTTCACGGTCGCGGTAAGCTGCTCCATGCTCGCCGCGGTTTCGCTGATCGACGACGCCTGCTGCTCGGTGCGTGCAGAGAGATCGTGGTTGCCCGCCGCGATCTGCTGGGCGGCAACGGTAATGGTTTCAGTCCCGCCCCGAATGCGCCGGACGGTATCGGCGAGCCGTTGCTGCATGCGTTGCATGGCGGACAACATGCTCCCAGCGTCCGTTGCGCTCAGCGCGACTTCGTGCGACAGGTCGCCGTTCGCAATGCCCTCTGCAACGGTGGCGGCATACGCCGGTTCGCCACCCAGGCTGTGCTTCACGTTACGGATGATCAACACCAGCGCCGCCGAGCTAACGCCTCCAATCAACAGGATCACGATCAGGTATTGCAGCAGGTTGGCCTTGAACGCGTCGTTGATATCGTTCACGTAGACGCCCGAGATCAGGTACCAGTCCCACGGCGCGAACCGTTTGACAAAACTGATCTTCGGCACCTGTTCCGATTTGCCCGGGAAGCGTGCCATGTACGGCACGAAACCCTGTCCGTTTGCCTGAGCGACCTTGACCATTTCCACGAACAAACGCTTGCCGTTCGTATCCTTGTAGTCGGTCACGTCCTTCATGCGCAGATCGGCCAGCACCGGATGCATGATGACCACCGGGCGCGCGGTCGTAATGATCATGTAGCCGTTTCCGGAGAAACGCATGGCGGCGAGCTTCGCCTTGGCCTGCTCCTGAGCCTGCTCCAGCGTCAGTTGATGGCTGTCTACCTGGCTGGCGTAGTCAGCAACAATCCCGTACGCTGACTCGACCACGTTTTCGACGCCAGTCTTGCGCTCCGCGGTCATGGTTTCGCGCGACTGCCACGCGGCCCATCCGCCGAGGAACAAGAGTCCGAGCCAGGTAATAAGCAGCGCCAGCCATAATTTGGTGTTCAAACTGAGACGGTCCAATCTACTCTCCGATGCGAAGCACAGTTCATGACCCAGCGCATCAGGATGTACGCGCCGTTGTGTGCATATCGGCCGTCTGGAGGAATTCTGAAGTATGGAACACACCGAACGGTGTCAACGCGAAAGGGGATATCGCCGGGCGCAGCGGCAAGCGGTTCACATTGCCTTAGCGGTCTGCCACATAACATTCATTAGACTTTCATCGAAAATACCAGCGTGTCGCGCCACTCGCCTCTGATCAGCACGTTCTTGCGATAAAAATCCACCTGCTGCATCCCGAGTTTCTCAAGCACATGAATGGACGCGACATTCTCCGGCCGGCTGGTCGCAAAGATTTCTCGCACGTTCCGCTCGCTCACCAGGTAGTCGACCAACCGCTTCGCCGCTTCGGTAGCGTAGCCCTTGTGCCAATAGCGGGGACTAAGTGAATAGCCGATCTCCGCCTCGGCACCGTCTTCCGACAAACTTGCCCGGTAGCTGCCTATCAGGCTGCCATCGTTGAGCACCGCTGCCAGTTCCACGGTTCTTCTGTCGGGCAACGAATTCCCCAGCACACAGGCTGCTATATATTCTCCCGTCTGCTCGATCGTGTTGGGCCCCCATTCCTGATGCAACACGACATCGATCGAGCCGGCATATTCGTGCACTGCGTCGACATCGGACGGTTCCAGATCTCTGAGATAAAGACGCTCGGCAATCAGTTTCATAAGGATGCAATCCCATCACGCGCGACGATCCTGCCGCGGGCAACCACGAGCTTGCGAACCGGTCGAGAAACAACCGCTTGAGCGACTGTTTCAGCGTCTACCAAAACAAGATCGGCCCGCGCGCCTTCGTGCAATCCATAGTCCTCGAACCCGCAGGCCCACGCACCCAGCGTACTGACGCAGTCAAACGCAAGCGCGAGATCTTCATCGCGTCGAAGGTCGTAGCGCATGCCAACGAACATGGCCCGCTCGAGCATGTCGGGCTTGCCGAAAGGCGTCCATGTATCGCGTATTCCGTCGTTTCCCGCAAACAACGTTACGCCTGCCTCGATGCAAGCGCGCATGGAAGGGACGGGCACGGATGGCGGCGCCGTCGTCAACAGCGCGACGTCGAGATCCGCGATCCTCGCCAACAATGCATCGCGCTCTCGATCCGGCAACTGCCCCAGGCAAAACGCGTGACTGACGACAACGCACCCCTGCATGCCTAACGCCTTGACGCGGTCGAGCAGCAGATTGAAGGTGAACGCGCCTATCTCGCCGGGTTCGTGAAGATGGATATCGACAGGCTTCTGAAGGCGGTTCGCAATCTCGAACGTGGTGTCGAGCGAGGTGACCGGGTCCTGGTCGATAAGCGCAGGGTCCAATGCACCGAGCACGTCGGCTCCCGCCTTTAATGCATCGTTTAGCAGCGCGTCGGTCCCTGGACGGCGCAGCATGCCCGACTGGGGAAACGCCACGACCTGTATCTCCATGACATCGGCCAGCGTTTCACGCGTCGCCAGCACGCCACGCAAATGCCTGAGCCCGGCGTCCGTGTCTATATCCACATGCGTTCTAAGCCGCGTCGTTCCCGCTGCGAGAAAAGCCCGCGCAAGTGCGAGCGATTGCGCACCCGCGTCGTGCCCCGTGCTCGCGCGCCACGCTCGTTCGTTCTCGATCCTGTCGATGAGCCTCGGGCCCACATCGTTGCGATACCACGGCATGCCCCAGTTCGTTTTGTCGAGATGCGTATGGCCTTCGACAAACCCCGGCAGGACCAGCGCGCCCCGGCCGTTTTCGCGCATCACGTCAGCGCCGCGCTGCAGGTTCGGGCCAATTTCTTCTATCCGTCCACCTCTGACAGCAATATCCACGAGGGCGCTGTCCGGCAGACGGACGTTGGTGACCAACAAGCTATCGAGCACTGGAACTCCCGGAAACAGAAAAGACAATCAGCGGACTTCAAAGATCGCGTCTACTTCCACCGACGCTCCCGCTGGAAGCGTGGCAACACCCACCGCAGTCCGGGCGTGCCGGCCTCGTTCGCCGAACACCGCGAACATGAGATCGGAGGCACCGTTGATGACTTTTGGCGCGTCAGGATAACCCGGCGTGCAATACACGAAGCCGCCCATCCGATGACAACTGACCACGCGGTCAAGGTCGCCATCGAGTGCGAGGTGAAGCGCTGCAAGCAGGTTGAGCCCGCAAATTTGCGCTGCCCGTTGCCCCGTTTCAAGGTCGTGCTGTGCACCGACAGGACCGACGTATCGCACCTCGCCTTCCCATTCGCAAATCTGTCCCGCGAGGAAGATCAGCGAGCCCGAACGCGAGAACGGCTTGAACGCGCCGCGAGGCACAGGCACTTTCGGCGGCACGAGTCCAAGCGCCGCAAGGCGCATGGCGGGTGAATCCGGGTTGGCTGGAACGGGCGTGGATGTCATTGGCGGTCCTCGATTAAAAAAATATTGCCTTAAGCGAATGAATGAACGAAATGAAATGAAAGCATTCGCTTAGAACGTCCAAGTGTGTCACAACATCCCTGGCGAACAAAAGCGCATGATTAACGAGGCATTACATAGTCATTCAACAATTCCGCGTCGCTAACGAAGACGTCTTAGGGGCTGCCCGCACAGCCGCTCAGGCAGATTTAAGCGCGGCCGGGGTTCAGCGAACATTTCCATCAAGGTGCATACTCTTCGATGGTCGCGTCGCTGCGACCGACTCACGCGTCGCAGCGCCAAGACCCTGCGACTTTGTCCGCGCCCCTCATTACCTCATTACTCCAATCTCCATGTCCCGCAGCCCGCAATCGTCGCGTCGTCTTGTCATTGCAGCGGTCATGGCTTCAATGGCAATGGTCGCCATCGAAGCCACCATCGTTTCCACCGCCATGCCGCAGATCGTCTCGCAGCTTGGCGACCTGCATCTCTATAGCTGGGTCTTCTCGTCGTTCCTACTGACGCAGACCGCCATGACGGTCATCTTCGGCAAGCTCGCGGACCTGTATGGCCGCAAGCCCGTCGTTCTTGCCGGTATCGCGATCTTTCTGATCGGCTCCATCCTCGCCGGTTTCGCCTGGTCGATGCCCGCCATGATCGTGTTCCGTCTGATCCAGGGAGTGGGCGCGGGCGCGATCCAGCCGGTCACGCTGACGATTGTCGCCGACCTCTACCCCGCGCGCGAACGCGGCAAGGTGCAAGGTTATCTGGCGAGTGTATGGGCCATATCGGCGGTGGTCGGACCAATGGTCGGCGGGCTCATCATCCACGATTTCTCGTGGGCCTGGATCTTCTGGATGAACGTGCCGATCGGCCTCGCGTCGGCGGCCGGGTTCATCGCGTTCCTGAAGGAATCCGAGCGGCATGCACGACCGTCCATCGACTTCGCGGGGGCGGCGCTTTTCATGGTGTCGATCGCCGCGCTGATGATGTCGCTGACGTATGCCGGCAATGACGACGTCACGAAGGCATTGATCGCGGGCGGGTTCTTTATCGTGTGCCTGCTGTTCTTCCTGATGCAGGAGAAACGGGCAACCGAACCCATGATCTCGTTCGCACTGTGGAGCCGCCGGCCGATCGCAGCGTGCAATGGATCGACCGTCTTGTCCGGCATGATTTTGATGGGCGCAACCACGTTCCTGCCGATGTACGTGCAGGGCGTCCTGCATCGCTCGCCGGTGATCGCGGGTCTTGCATTGACCATGATGATGGTCGGATGGCCCGTTGGCGCGACGCTGGCCGCGAAGTCGTTTCATCGGATCGGGCTGCGGCGCATCCTGATTGGCGGCAGTGCGTTTATTCCGGCCGGTGCGGTGTTCCTGATCGTGCTGTCGCCGGAAAGCTCGCCGCTCATCGCGGCATTTGGTTCGCTCATCATGGGCTTCGGCATGGGAACGTCGAGCGTCAGTTCGCTCGTGCTGATCCAGGAGATAGTGGATGTTGCGCAGCGCGGCAGCGCGACTGCATCGAATCTGTTCTCGCGTAATCTCGGCAGCACGATCGGCGCGACCTTGTTCGGCGCCGTGCTCAACTTCGGTCTCAGTCATTCGAACGGCGCTGCGGCGGTTACGTCAGATCAGTTGAGGGCCCTGCTTCAGAATCAGGTGACGAACCTCGGCAGCAGCGATGCAATCCGCCAAGTGCTGCATCAGTCGCTTCATCTGACATTCCTGTCGATTTTCGTGATCGCGATTTTCGTCGTCGGGTTTCTCCTCTTCCTCCCTACGATCACATTGGGGCACGAGAAGAAGATGCCGCTTGAGGCGTTATCGCCGATCGAAGACTAAGTGCATTAAAGGCCGGGCTGATTCAAGAGTCAGCCCGGTTCTGCGCAGCACCTGCTCCTGCCTTCATGCAGCGCAAAGCCCCAACGCTCAATCCAATCGGCCCTTCGCGGCCGCTATCCCGCCCGACATTCTTTCGGAATACTTGCAACGATCCCGCCTAGCCACTAAAATGCGAATGATTCCCATTTATGGCAGATGACTTCGATGAAGCAGGCAGCAGTAATTTTTCGCACATCCCGTAGCGCGCCCATTACCGCACGTCGAGCATGAGATCGTGGCTGGTGCGGTTGCACCGTTGGTTCGGCCTTGGGATTGCGCTGTTCCTGTTCATGTCGGGTTTGACGGGTGCGATCATCGCGTGGGATCACGAACTGGATGCCGCGTTGAACCCGGAGTTCTTCGTGGCGAAGTCGTCTGCGTCTGCGTTGCCTACGCTGCCTGCATGGTCTCCGCTGGAACTGGCGAACCGGATTGAAGCCGCCGATCCGCGCGTGCAGGTCACGTACCTGCCGCTCGTGGCCGAGCCGGGCCATACGCTGCAGATGGGCGTGACGCCTCGCACCAATCCGGCAACGGGCCTGCCCTACGAAATCAACTTCAACCAGCTTGCCGTCGATCCCGCCACCGGCGAGATCCAGGCGCGTCGCGAATGGGGCGCTGTCTCAGTCTCACGGCTTGAGTTGATCCCGTTCATCTACAAGCTGCACTACTCGTTGCATCTGCCAATACTGTCGATACGCGGCGGTATTGACCTCGGCATGTGGCTGATGGGCATTGTCGGGATCGTATGGTTGTTCGACAGCCTGATTGCGATCGTGCTCTCGTTTCCGAGTATCAAAAGCTGGCGCAAGTCGCTCGCGTTCCGCGTGAAGCGCGGTGGTTATGCGCTCACCTTCGACCTGCATCGCTCGGGCGGCGTGTGGGTGTGGGGCCTGCTGATGATGATCGCGCTCACCTCGATCTCCATGAACCTGACGAACCCTGTCATGCGTCCGATTGTCTCGATGTTCTCGACGCTGGGCTCAACACCTTTCTCGGCCCCCGGGCTGGCGTTGCCGGCCAGTCCGACTGAGCAGCCCTTGAGCCGGGAACAGGTCGTTGAAATGGCGCGGGTCGCGGCACACCACGACCGCATTAATGCGCCGCCGGGCGGCCTGCTGTATTCGCCTTTGGTGAACGCTTATGGTGTGGGTTATTTCGAGGCCGGCAACGATCACGGCGATGCGGGTCTGGGCAACGCGTGGCTCTTCTGGAACGCACAGACCGGCAAGTCCATCGGTACTCAGATTCCGGGCCGGGGATCGGCCGGCGACATCTTCATGCAGGCTCAGTTTCCGCTGCATTCGGGCCGCATCATCGGCTTGACGGGAAGGATCCTGGTCAGCGTCCTGGGTGTCGTAGTGGCCATGCTCAGCGCTACCGGGTTCCTGATCTGGATGAAGAAGGCGCGAGCGCGTCGTCGGTCAGCGAGCGGATCGAAAGTGAGCGTGGGGCGCGGCACGATTGCGTGAAGGCTGTCCGCTCACGTCTGCCACGGGGACATCCGCCTCCGTGGCAGACGTGCAAATCTAAACGATCATTTGCCAGCCAAAGAACACCGCCAGCGAGACCGCAATGGTCAGCAAGGGCTTGCGCGTAAGCGCACATACGACAACGGCCACCACCGCCGCGATCAATTGCGAATTGCGCCAGGTAAGCTCGGCAGCACCGCCGTGCGGCGCAAACGTCATTGGCACAATGATCGCCGTCAACACCGTTACCGGCACGAAATCAAGCGCCATGCGCACGATGGGCGGAAAACTCAGGCGCTCACCGAACACGAAAACCGCAGAGCGGATGCCATAGGTAATCACCGCCATGCCCAGGATCAGAAGAGCGTATTTCATTTGGCACGCTCCATTTTCGCGGGACGTTGTGCCGGGCTTCGCGTGGAGCCGGTGGAGTCTTTTGCACGCATCGACAGCAGCATGCCCACCGCCACCGCCACCACGACTGCCGCTAGCAAACCGAGCTTGTATGGCCAGTCATTCCACGCAAATGACAACACGCCAGCCGCCAGCGCCGCTGCCACAAAACGCAACGCAACAAGCTGCGGCACGATGATCGCAATGAACGTGGCGACCATCGCGAAGTCGAGCCCCTTCGACTGGAGACCCGGAAACGCCGAACCGAACAGCAGTCCGGCGACGGTCCATATCTGCCAGTTCACATACATGGAAACGCCCGAGCCGAGGAAGTAATACGGCCCGGTTTCGCCCGGTGCCCGACGCTGATAATGCGCGTACGAGACGGCAAATACCTCATCGGTCATGAACGCGCCGAGCGTCCAGCGCCAGCGCGCAGGCAAGTGCGCGACGTAGGGCGCAAGCGTTGCGGAGTACAGGACGTGACGCAGGTTGACGATGAACGTGGTTGCCCAGATCACCGCAAAACTCGCATGGCCGGCGATCAGCCCAAGCGCGATGAACTGCGCCGAGCCGGCAAATACCGCAAGCGACATGAACTGCACCGACCACGCATGCAGCGGACCGGTGGCGGCGAGCGTGCCGAAGATCACGCCAAATGGCGCGGCGCCGATCATCATGGGAATGGTATCGCGTGCGCCTGCGCCGAATTCGGCGAGGTTACGCGGCTGATGGGCCCGATGGCCTTGATGGCCTTGATGCGTTGAGTTCAAAGTCTCCTCCGTTGATAGCGAGGATAGGACGTGCCGCGTTCAAGCGCTTGTACGTTCTTGCGGTCGGGTTACATCGACAAGATGCGCTGCGCTAACACTCAACGCCAGCGTCCTGGCGACACGCCGAAGGTCTTTTTGAAGTGCCGGGTGAAATGGCTCTGGTCGGTGAAACCACTGGCCGCCGCGACGTCCGTCACCGGGACGCCCGCACGCAAGGCATCGAGCGCGCGATTGACACGCATCTGGTTACGCCACGCGTGAGGGGCAAGTCCGGTCTCGCGCGTGAACAGGCGCGCGGCATGGAAGGTCGAGAGTCCCACGGTCTGCGCGAGTTCGGCAAGTGATAACGGCTCAGTCAGGTCATCGGTCATGCGGGCTTTCATCGCATTCACACGCACCGAGTCCTGACGCATGCGCTGTACCGGCGGGCGTTGTCCGGCATGACGTGCAAGCAGCGTGGATACCGCGTCGAGCAACGCATGTTCCGCCCCGAGCGGATCCAGGTCGGCTTCCATTGCCTGATGCGCAATCTGCACGCGTTGGGCGAGATCGGCGTCGCGGATGACATCGGCGGAGAACCATGGCATGGGCTGGGCGCGGCCTGCGATTTCATTGGCGACCGACTGCACGAAATCGACCGGCAGATAAAACACGCGATACCGCCAGCCGAAATCCACCGCCCGCGCGCCGGTATGCAGTTCGCCCGGATTGATGACCGGCACCGAACCCGCCTCAGCCACGAAGTTCGATCCGCGATAGTCGTATTGCTCCGCGCCCGCTTCAATGACGGGAACGGTGTACGCATCGTGCCAGTGGGGCGTGAAGGAATGATCGTAATACTCGGCCGTGAGCATCTCCGCGCCGGGCACGAGCGACGAGCGCCAATAGCGCGCGGAATTGCTGAAACGGGAGACGGTCATGGCTTTGCGATGCCGCGGGCGGAAACCGCAAGTTTAGCCCGGGTCGCGTTTTCAGCGGATTTTGAATAACCCTGCCGTTTTTCCTGTGCCTGAAAGAGCCTCGATCAGACGGCCGCGGGAGACGTCTTGGTCTTGATGAAGCTCGTCAGCTTCCTTCTGAGTTCCTGGTCCGCTCGCGCGAGCAGCAAGGCCAGCACGATCGAAATGCCAGCCACGACCAGTGTCTGGACGATCGGGTTGAGCACCCGGATCTCGAACGACTCGAACACCAGCCGATAGACCGGGAAATGGATCACGTAGAGCGGATACGAGAGTTCGCCCAGCACCTTGCAGATACCCTTGCCAATACCTTCTATGGACACCGAGCACAGCAACGCGACCGACAACGGAACGAGCGTCAGCGAGTTGACGAATGCCACCTTGGGACTGCCAATGGCGAAGCACGCCAGCGCCGCGATCGTGACCATTGCCGTGAATGCCGGATGCGCCCTCTTATACTGAAGCCCCATCGAAAAGATGAAAACCCCGGCGAAGAATTCAGCAATAACGCGCGGGAATCCGAGCAGAAAACTCTCTGCCCGCCAGCCTGGATTGATTTGCCGAAAGACGATTGTGCAGGCAATAAATGCGATGAACGCGAGTATCGAATATTTGGCGCTCGGCAGTTTGCGAAACTTGTAAAGATAAGCGGCAAATACAACGTTGACGAATAACTCGAAGAATAGCGACCAGGATGGATCGTTCAACGGAAAGGTCGCGCCTACGATGGTGTCCGTGCCAAAAGGCCAGCCGATAGTATTAAAGTACGGCAGCCACGCCGCGCCCAGCACGGTGGCTGTCGCGAGCTGCGTGCCCGATATTTGCGGCGTGCCGGTTTTTGCCATCGACAGCAACACGGCGCACACGCCGAGGGCCAGCCCCAGGAGGTACAGCGGCGCGAGCCGGACGAGCCGGACGAAGGCGAATTCACGAAACGACATTCCGTTCAGGATCTTCTTGCCATAACTGTGCGCGATCACGAAGCCGGACAGCACGAAGAACAGGTCGACCGCGACCCACGCCCCGCCGAACCAGTCCCAGCCGGTGTGCTGTGTGTAGTGGTGAAGCATGACGGCGATTGCGGCAAGACCTCTCAAGCCGTCAAGCAAATCAAACCGGGTGGACTTTATGGCGTTCATAGTGGCGGACCGTCATTATCGAGCGCTCAGTGTAGAGTGGAAAAAATGCGATCCGCGCGCGTAAAAATATCCCTTCAGGTCGCCAAGTCGAGAAAATATTAGAAAATAATTCGATAAGGGGTTTCGGCGGCGGGGGCGGATCGTAGCCGATCACACGCATATCGCAGAACAGTTGGCGTGGATTCACCTCGCCGACAACCTCGATACCTATTCGGGGTCAAGGCCATCCTGAGCGCTTGAGATATCCTGCGTAACGCGCAGTCGTTTGTCGCCCCATCGGAAAAGCCGGTTCCGCCGCCTGCTCCTTCATTTCGCCGAGCGCGTGAATTTTGAATCGTTTAGAAAACAAAAGACTTGCTAATAGACTTTGCGATGGCGCGAGCCAGGTAACCAGACGATCGACGTAGACAGACCACAACACGTTTCAGGGGAAACATGAAAACTTCGAAGTTGTTGATGACGCTTGGCGTAGTCGCGCTTAGCGTGTTCGCACGTTTGACGCCGGTCCACGCGGAAGCGCTGGATGACATCCAAAAACGCGGCGTGCTGCGCGTGGCAGTGCCGCAAGATTTTGCGCCTTTCGGATCGGTCGGTCCGAGCATGCAACTGGAAGGGCTTGATATCGACGTGTCCGGGCTGCTCGCGAAAAAACTCGGCACCAAGCTGGAACTGGTGCCGGTCACGAGCGCAAACCGCATTCCGTACCTGCAGACGAACAAGGTCGACCTGGTCATTTCGACGCTTGGCCGCGATGCGGAGCGCGACAAGGTCATCGACTTCTCGCAGTCGTATTCGCCTTATAACAATAGCGTGTACGGTCCCGCGAATATGAAAATTGACGGCCCTGCGGACATGGCGGGGAAGACGGTGGGTGTCGCTCGCGGTACCTTCGAAGACCTGATGCTGACGAAAAGCGTGCCGCCCTCCACCACGATCAAGCGTTTCGAGGACAACAGCGGCATGATCTCCGCGTACCTTGCGGGTCAGGTGCCGCTGGTGGGCACGGGCGACTTCGTGGCTAACAAGATTGCCGCGACCTTGCCGGCGTCGGCGCCGAACAAACCTGCGCTCAAGTATGTGATTCATGAGTCGGCGTGTCATGTCGGGTTGAACAAGAACGAGCCGAAACTGATGGCGAAGGTCGATGCGATCCTCACCGAGGCGAAGAAAGACGGCGAGTTGAACGGTATTGTCGAGAAGTGGCTGCATGTGCCATTGCCGCAGAAGATGGCACAGAGTACGGATTGAGTTTGTTGCGGGGCTGGGTTTGTACCGTCAGGTTGCTAAACGCCGGTTATCCGAGATAGTTTTTTCGTTCGCACTTGGGTTGGGGTGGTCGTTTCGGGGGTGGTGGTCGGGGTTGATGCTGGGGTGCTGCTTTCAGTGTTAGTGGTCTGCGAGAGTCGGATTTTCTCTTTATCACTATTAGCCACTGTGCGTGGCGGCACGTCATTTCTTTGTCCAAAGCGACAAAGAAACGAAGCAAAGAAAACGCTTTCAAACCACGCTACCCTAAGTGTCCACAGCGTGCAGTTTTCATTCATGGGTGCCCCAAAAGCACGGTGCTCGCCAGAGCCACGGATGTGTGAACCCCTCCTTCTCGCGAATCCTGACACGAACACGCTTCGCCCCGTACGCTCTCGGGCAAGCACGAGGCGCCCACGAACCAGCACGGCCTAACGCGTATTTGCTTCTGCGGTTTTGACGGGTTAGCTACCTGGTCCGTGCGACCGTATTCATAGGCCACAGCTTGATGCGTGTTTGTGTTTACTGCTTCAGTTTTTGTGAATTGGCTGCGCGTTCTGTACAGCTATTTTCGTCGGTTACGGCCGCCCGCATCTTCGCGACCTTGTTTTCAGCAGGGTTGGCGACGTGGTTCGAGGCGCATACTGATTTGGAGGGAGGTTGTCCGCGGATAGCGCGGGATGCCCCTTGGGCAGGTTCAATCACTGGTGGCGAAGCGTGTGGGTATCCGTGTTCGGAGAAGGAGGGGTTCACACATCCTCCGCTCTGGCGAGCACCGTGCTTTTGGGGCACCTATGAATCAAAACTGCACGCTGTGGACACTTAGGGTAGCGTGGTTGAAAGCGCTTTCTTTGCTTCGTTTCTTTGTCGCTTTGGACAAAGAAATGACGTGCCGCCACGCACAGTGGCTAATAGTGATAAAGAGAAAATCCGACTCTCGCAGACCGCTAAGGCCGAAAGCACCAACCCAGCATCAACCCCGACCGCCACCCCAAAACCACCCCCGCCCAACTCTTCATCAAATCGACTTCTGAAACGGCGCTCCGGAATGCTCGCGCAGCTCATTAAAAACGATCTTCGGCCACGCCTTCTTCGCCACATCAATTTCGGAAACATGCGAAGCGAGATACGTCGGCGCATTCGACGCATCCAGCGCAATACGAGCCGAATACGCATCAGTAAACCGACGCAATTCGGCGGCGTCATCGCACGTAACCCACCGCGACATCCGATACCGCGCCGGCATGATCCGCACATCCACCTTATATTCCGCCGACAACCGATGCGACACCACCTCAAACTGAAGCTGCCCGACAGCGCCCAGAATAGTCGACCCGCCAAGCACCGGACGGAAGACCTGAATCGCACCTTCATCGCCTAATTGCCGCAGCGCTTCACCAAGCTGCTTCGCCCGGATCGGATCAACCACTTCCACCGTCTGGAAAATTTCCGGCGCAAAGAACGGCAACCCGACGAACTGCAACAGTTCGCCCTCAGTCAATGTATCGCCGAGGCTCAGCGTGCCATGATTCGGAATGCCAATGATATCGCCAGGGAACGCTTCACTCACGGTCTCGCGGCGTTGCGACAGGAACGTCACCACGTTATTCGCGCGGAAAGTCTTGTTGGTGCGCGTCACCTTCAGCGCCATGCCGCGCTCGAAATGTCCCGAGCACACGCGAATAAACGCAACGCGGTCGCGGTGCGCCAGATCCATGTTCGCCTGCACCTTGAACACCACGCCAGTAAAGCGCGGCTCTTCCGGCAACACCGGACGTTGCACGGACATGCGCATGGACGGCGGCGGCGCAAGCTCGACAAGCGCGTCGAGAATTTCCTTCACGCCGAAGTTGTTGATCGCCGATCCAAACAACACCGGCGACTGTTCGCCTGCCAGAAACGCAGCGCGATCGAACGCGGGCGTCGCGCCCGTGATCAAATCGATTTCTTCTTTCGCACGCGCCCAGCTCGGGCCAAAGCGACGCTCACCGTCGGCATCGTCGAGCGCACGCACGGTTTCGACCGCGCCGCCGGCGGTATCCTGACCAGCGCGGAACACTCGCACCTGATCGTGTGCAATGTCGTAGACGCCCTGGAATTCCTTGCCCATGCCAATAGGCCAGGTGAACGGCACAGCGGCCACACCCAGGTGCTGCTCAATTTCATCGAGCAGGTCGAGCGGTTGACGCACTTCGCGGTCGAGCTTGTTGATGAACGTAAGGATCGGCGTGCGGCGGCTGCGGCAGACTTCAAGCAGCTTGAGCGTCTGGGCTTCAACGCCGTTGGCGCCGTCAATCACCATCACGGCGGCATCCACCGCCGTCAACACGCGATACGTATCTTCGGAGAAGTCTTCGTGTCCCGGCGTATCGAGCAGGTTAATGACGCAATCGCCGTATTCGAACTGCATGACCGAGCTCGCGACCGAAATGCCACGCTGCTTTTCGATTTCCATCCAGTCCGATGTCGCATAGCGGCTGCTCTTGCGCCCCTTCACGGTACCTGCAATCTGGATCGCGCCCGAAAACAGCAGCAGCTTTTCGGTCAGCGTAGTCTTGCCCGCATCAGGGTGGGAAATGACCGCGAAGGTGCGGCGCCGTTTGAGTTCGGAGAGTGACATCGGTACTGGAGAGAGCTGTGGGGTTGAGCATTCGGGCGGGAGGTGGTCCGAAAAATGGCCCGAAAAATGGCCCGAAAAAGCCGCGTGGTGTGGATGATACACGAGGGGGGGTCTGCTCGTGCCGGGGCCTGCCTGCCGGCACAAACGAGAAGGGCCCCGACTGGATCGGGGCCCTTCTCGAAAACGCTAAAACTTGAAGCTTAAAACTTGATACAGCTTAGGGCTTCGGTGCCGACGACGGGATCGTCGTCGCTGCTGCATGCTTGTGCTTCTTGTGATGATGCTTCTTGGTCTTGTGCGTGGCGCTAGCCGGTGCTGCATCGGCAGCCGTCGCAGCGGCAGGAGCCGGAGCCGGTGCCGAAGCTTGTGCGAATGCGCCAGCGGAGAACAAAGCGACAAGCGTCGCGGCAACGAGTTGCTTTTTCATGGCAGTGAGATCCTTGAGGTTGATGTCGACTACGCGGCGACGACGTCGCGTGTACCCGTTTAACGTCTCACCCCGAAGTGTGTTGACACGATCCCAAAGAAAAAATGACGGCAGCCACACAATTTTTCTGTGTGCAGGATTCCTTCGATTAGTACACAAAGCCGGACCCTGTACCTCGTTTATTCCACTGCATGAAATTCAGCGCCAGTACATAACGTTGTTTGACAATCGATGCAGCTACCAATCCGCCGCATGTTTCACGACGTTCAAACCGGCGAGGTCGAATTTGCATCGACATCGGCTGAGGGTGATTCGATTCCATCTCGCTTCCCGAGCCAGATCCAGACCATTCCAGCGAGCAACGCGCAGGCAGCCATCACGCCGCTCATCGCGAAGATGCCGAGTATAGGAAACAGCAGCGCCACGAATGAACTCGACGCCGCGCCGCACAGCATCTGTATAGATGTCAGCAAGCCGCCCGCCACGCCCGCCAACTCTGGAATGGGATCGAGCGCGCCGCGTGCGGCACTGGGCGCAGCAAGCCCGAAGCAAAAAGTACTCACCACGAGCAAGGGCATGACAGTCGGCAACGAGGCTTGATGCAACACGCTCAGTGCAATCAAACCGAAAGTTGCGGCCAGCGTCGTGCAAATGGCAGTGGCAAGAATGCGCCGCGATTCGACACCGCGCGCCGCGATGAAACCGTTCACCGTTGCACCCGCGACAATGCCCGCGCCGGTCATCGCGAACATCGCGGCGTAGATGATCGGCCGGACATGCAGGATATGCAGCAGCACAAGCGGCGAACCCGCCACATACGCGAACATCCAGCCGAACCCAAAGCCGTTGATGAGAATATGCCCAATCACCGCGCGATGCGTCAGCGCGCGTCGATATCCATCGCGAAGTCCGGACAGGGCGAAGCCCCCGCTCTGCTGCGGCGCCGATTCCGTCAGGCCTGCCCACGTGGCAAGCTCGGCCAGCAATCCGCAGGCGGCCATGACGCCATATATTCCTCGCCATTCAATCGCCGCCAGCAACCCGACGCCAATTGAAGGCGCCACAATCGGCGCTACGTTCGCGACCACGGTAATGGCCGCGAGCCGGTGCTGCATCGCGTTGCCTTCGAACAGATCGCGGACGATCGCGAGCGCAACCGTCATCCCCGCGCCCGCCCCAATGCCCTGCACCAGCCGGGCGCCGAGCAACACGCCAATGCCCGGCGCCAGCGCCGAAACAATCCCGCCCACGGTGAACAACGCAAGGCCGAGCAGCAGCGTAGGCTTGCGGCCACGCGCATCGGAAAGAGGGCCGTATGCGATCGGCCCGACCGCGAAACCCGCCATGAAGAGACTCAGCGTGAGTCCGGCCTGACTCGCACTCGCGTCCAATGAGCTCGCTATATTGCCAAGCGCGGGCAACGCCATATCGATGGAAATGGGCGGCAACGCGGCCAGCGCGCCCAGAAAAACAGCGAACAGGATGGATTGCGGCGCCAGCCGCCAGCGTTGTGTCACGTCGTCAGATCCGCTTCGTGTGCGGTGTCAGCACCACGCGGCCTTTCGTCCCCTCCGCCACCGCCCGGAAGGCGGCTTGCGCATCTTCCAGCGCGAAGGTATGCGCAATGGCCGGCGCTTTGTAGCTGCCGTCTTCGAAGCCCGGACGCAGCACCTCCAGCATCTGCGCAGACGCTACCAGATCGCGCTTCAACGTATCGACGCCAATCAGGCGACTCTCGTTGTGATAAAAATCCGCGAGGTTGAAGGTGACTTCGCGACGATCCGACGCCGATATCTCCACCAGCCGTCCGCCCACTTTCAGCATGTGCAAGGCCGTTTCGAACATCGATCCGCCGACCGTATCGAATACGACAGCCGCGCCGCCGTTCGTTGCTTCACGAATGCGTGCGACGGCATCGGGGGCTTGCGAGTCCACCATTGCATCGACGTAGGGACTCGTCGTAGCCGCGCCGCGCCCCACGCCCACCACCTTCGCGCCAATGCGTTTCGCGATCTGCGAGGCCGCCCCGCCCACGCCGCCCAGCCCGATGATCGCGATGCTCTCGCCGGCCTGCAATTGCGCGGCTTCCACCACGGCGCACCACGCGGTGATGAAATTCACGCCGATCGCCGATGCCTCCTCGAACGTCAGATTGACCGGTTTGCGACGCAGGCTTGCAACCGGCACCACGACCTGTTCAGCATGCGTGCCGTCGCGCGTGAAACCCACGTCGCCGCCCGAGCCCCAGACCTCCGCGCCCAGCCACTCGGCAGGACCTGCGACGACCACGCCGGAATAGTCACGGCCGGGCGTACGCGGCAGCGTCGTCTGGCTCATGCGCCCTTGCACGTTCTTTACGTCGCTTGGATTGATCGATGCCGCGAAGACCTGTACGACGGCTTCATCCCCGGAAGGCGCAGGCGCGGGCAAATCGCTGGTAATCAGGACCGATGGATCGCCGTGCTGGTTGAAACGCAGTGCTTTCATGATGTTCCTCCGTTGTCATGCCCGCATTATTGCCCCCGGCGCGCGTGGCGAAAAGGCGTCCATCCGCATAGAATCGTTGCGTCAAGTGGAAAGATGGACGGAATCAAGATGGACCCAATCGATGCCCGATGAAATCAACGACCTGCGCCTGTTCGCGCAGATGGTGGACGCCGGCAGCCTCTCGGCGGCGGCGCGCCGGACCGACGGCTCGACCGCCGCCATGAGCCGGCGGCTGGCCGCGCTCGAAAAGCGCCTGGGCGTGCGTCTCGTCACGCGGACGTCGCGGCGCTTCGACCTGACGGTGGAAGGCGCGCTGTTTCATGAACGCGCAGTGGCCATCCTGCATGCCGTCGACGCCGCCGAGGCCGAGATCAGCGCTCAGGCGCGCGTGCCGCAGGGTTTGTTGTGCATCGGGGCGCCGTCGGAAATTGGGCGCAAGCAGATCGCGCCGCTGATCGAAGCATTCTCGGACCGGTATCCGGAGGTCGAGGTGCGGCTCGTGTTGTCCGATATCGGGCTGGATGTGATCGACGACAATCTCGACGTGGCATTGCGCATCGACTTGCCCGCGGATACCGGCGTGATTGCGAAGAAACTGTTGTCGAGCCGGCGCATTGTGTGCGCGGCGCCAGAGTATCTGGCGCGGCACGGAATGCCGGTAACGCTGACCGATCTCGCCGCGCACGATTGCCTGCGGCTCGTGCGCGGGCAGCGCGTTTTCGACAGATGGTTATTCGTGGAAGACGGCCGGCACCGCGAGATTCAGGTCCGCGGCACACTCTCGACCGCGAGCGGCGAAGTACTTCACGACTGGGCGCTCAAAGGCCGCGGCCTTGCGCTGAAGGCGCTTTGGGACATAGAAGACGATTTGCGCGCGGGCAGGCTGATTGAGTGCCTTGCGCCCTATCACTGCGATGAAATCGAGTTATATGCGGTGTTTGCGAACCGGCGGCATTTGTCGCCGCGAGTGCGGGTCTTTCTCGATTTCGTACAAGAGGCGCTTGGCGTAAAAAGCTCCGCGTGAAGCGGTCCGCTGCAAGATACGCGCGATTTACACTTCAGCTTGAGCGCTTTCTCACCACGTTAGTTGGAAGCCAGCGGCATCCACGGGTCGTTGCCGGTCGCGGGATACATGAGCGAAACCTCTTTGCTCACACGAACGATTTCATGGATGTTATCCCTGAAGTTCGGGCTCTTTTCGTAGCTGATAAAGCCAGCATCTGCAACGGCGGACAAGGTCAGTAACGCGAAAGCGATGCGCTCGACGATCATAAAACGGTGGGGCATTTCCAAAGTTCCTTGAATCTTTCACTTTGGGGATTATAAGGGTTTTCACCTATCTTTTGCCAGTCCAAATTGGATGCTGGTGACGGAAAACGACACCGTCCAACGCACTGCTTAGGGAATTATTGCCTCTTTTCATCATACGAAAAGCTGGCGTTAATTCGTCGCTGTATTGTCGTTGTCTCGTCGTTGCATTGCCGTTGAACACGATCAGGAAGGGGTAGTTAACGCCTATGGCAATCGAAGCCGAGCACCGCACCACGGCGCAATTCCCGCCGGAGGGCTTGAAAAGGGAGCGTGTCGTGCTGCGTCCGGCCAGCAGCCAGTACACCGGCGCGCTGCTGATCTACCGGCTCGGCAATCGCGCGCACCTCGACCGCTGGGAGCCGTTGCGAGAAGACTCCTTCTTCACAATGCAAGCCGCGAATGAACGCATGGCGTTAATGGAAAACGCGATGGCCGCCGGCACTGCGCTGCATCTGTTGATTTTCGCGAGCGAACGCCGCAACGTGCTGATTGGCGACTGCCACTTCACGAATATCGTGCGCGGGCCGTTTCAGGCGTGTCATCTCGGCTATTCGATCGACGAGCATTACGAGGGGCGCGGGCTGATGCGCGAGGCGCTCGCTGCGGCGCTGGGTTTTATCTTCGATGCGTACCGGCTGCATCGTGTCATGGCGAGTTATCGGCCGGAGAATGATCGCAGCGGGCGTCTGCTGGCCAGCCTCGGATTCGAACATGAAGGGCTGGCCAAGGCGTATCTCAAGATCGACGGGCAATGGGCGGATCACGTTCTGACCTCGCTGGTGAACCCGAAAGATTGAGTGGGGAAGTGCGATGGAGCGGCGACTGCCAGATTACGCGTTTAGCCAGTTTTCAACTTTAATGCCAGGATAGTGTGCGAAATCGCGCTCGTTGTTGGTAACCAGAATTACGTCTAACGTGCAGGCATGCGCGGCGATCAGCTTGTCGAGATGATCCTTTTTCCGTTCGCGTGTGGCTTCCCGAATAGGGCCGTAAGTAGTCGCTGCCGCAGCGTCGAACGGCATCACCCGAATGTCCTGTGTCAGCGCCGCAAGATTGCGCTTTTCACGCTTTGGATTAGCTGAAACCGCCACACCGTATTCCAGTTCGGCAAACGTGATAGCAGACATGACCACGTCGCCGAAATAGCATTTCTCAAACCGTCGAGCGACTTGCTCGGGCTGGTTTTTCATCAGGTAAATGCAAATATTGGTGTCGAGCATATAAAGCGGCATTACAAATCCTCGCGGTCCGCCTGTTCGTGTTCGTCGCGACCGTCCACAGTGAAATCGGGTCCGAATTTCGCAAAGGTTTTCAGCACGCCCGCCAGAGACCGACGTACCGGTCGAATCCTCAATTCGTCGCCCACGCGTTCGATATTCACTTCCATATCCATGCGGTCATAAGCCAGTTCGGCGGGGATGCGCACGGCCTGCGAATTTCCATTTCGGAAAACTTTCGTAGTGGGCATAGCGAACATCCTTGTGTGTACATTGGATGTACTATAGACGCAAACATCCTCAATGTAAATACACGTGTGTACAACATCCCTCTAGAACGACAACGGGATACACAAACATCGTTCATCAGGTTTTCGTTTCCTCAGCCACCCGCACCAGCACCTTGCCGAAATTACGACCGTCGATCATATCGAGGAACGCTTGCGGTGCGTTCTCCAATCCCACGGTGACATCCTCCAGATGCTTCACCTGACCCGCACGCAAAAAGCCGCCGACATCGAGCAGGAAAGCATCCCGATACCCAGGCAGGAACTCGTAGTTGATATAACCGCGCACCGTCAGGCTACGCGTAAGAATCGCGCGCATGGTCGCGGCAAGGCCATCGTCGGCGTCAGCGTTGTTGCCCGACGTCTGCGCCATCAATCCGCAGACGGGCACACGGCCGTATTGATTGAGCAAAGGCAGCACAGCCTTCCACACCGCGCCGCCAATGTTCTCGAAATATACGTCGATACCCTTGGGACATGCATTCGCCAACTGGTTGGCGAAGTCGGGCGCGCGATGGTCAATGGCGGCATCGAAGCCAAGTTCGTCCACCACATAGCTGCACTTCTTCGCGCCGCCGGTAATGCCCACGACGCGGGCGCCAGCGATCTTGCCAAGCTGACCCACGAGCGAGCCCACAGGGCCGCTTGCCGCACCGACCACGACCGTCTCGCCAGGCTTAGGTTTGCCGATCGCCGCCATGCCGGCATATGCCGTGAAACCCGGCATGCCGAGCACGCCCAGATAAGCGCGCGTTGCAATACCGTCTGCGGATAATGGACTCAGGTTGCGGGCATCGGCCACCGCGTGGCTGACCCAGCCCGCGTTCACGAGTACCTGGGCGCCGACCGGGAGCGTTGTATTATTTGATTCGATTACCGTCGCCACGCTCTCGCCGGGCATGGCCTCGCCGATCTGTGCGGGTTTCGCGTAAGAACGTGCTTCGTTCATGCGGCCGCGCATGTACGGATCAAGCGATAGATAGTCGATGCGCAGCAACACCTGCCCTTCACCGGGCACGGGCACGGGCATGGGCACTTCTTCGAGGCGAAAATCAGAGAGTGCGGCACGGCCGCCCGTGGGACGCGAGGCCAACACGATTTGTCGAGCGGTAGCTGAGGTCATGCGGTTTCTCCAGGATGCATCGCGGGGAAACCGAGCATATACGCGCGGGCGCAATCGCGCTTTGTCGAGCGCTCAGACGCGGGTGATTCGCTTGATTCGCCTAAGCAACCGATGCCATGAACGCATCGATTTCCGCCGCATCCGGTGACGTTGCCGGTCCGTAACGCGTCACCGCAATCGCCGCCGCAGCGTTCGCGCGACGAGCCGCCGCTCGTGCGTCGGCACCAGTGGCAAGTACGGCCAGGAACACGCCCGCGTGAGCGTCGCCGGCACCATTGGTGTCGACCGCTTTTACTGCGAAACCCGGCACATGGTCGCGTGTTTCACCCACGCGCAGATGACAGCCGGAGGCGCTATCGCGCACGATTGCGAGCGCGCCGGTTCTTAACCGCGCGATGATCGAGTCGAACGCCGCATCGAAATTGTCGGTACTGGCGAAACGCAACGCCTCAACCCGGTTGCTCGTCCAGATTGATACGACGGCCAGCATGCGCGCAAGCAACGTTGCATCAATAGCATCGACAAGCGGTCCCGGATCAAAAGCCACGCGCGTTTCAGAAGGCAAATGCTCAAGCCAGTCGACAAGCACAGCGCCCTTGTCCGCAAGCATCAGGCTATAACCGCTGACATAAACAATATCGCGCGCGTTCACCGAGAGCGCATCAAGCACGTGTCGATCGAGCACGCTTTCCGCCCCCATGTGCGAGACGAACGTGCGCTCGGCGGATGCATCGACAATGGCAACGCACAAGCCCGTGTCCTGGTCCGCGACTTCGGGCCCCGCAATCTCCACACCTTCCTGCGCTAACGCCTGACGCGCCATGTCGCCGAAACGGCCATGTCCATGACCGCCCGGATACACCACGCGCATGCCGCTGCGCCGCGCTGCCGCCATTACGTTGAAACCGCCGCCTACTTCGAAGCTTGCGTTGTGCGCAAGCACGTCGCCACCGGGCGCGGGCAGCGTATCGATCTGCATGACCAGGTCGACAATCACCTGCCCCGTATGAATCAATCTCGATGCCTGCTGTGAGTCTCTTTGCGTCATGCTGTCTTCCAACGTTTGGCCGTACCGCGCGCGCCGCCCAGAAGCGCATACATGCCTGCGGCCACCACGAACGTCACGATCCATCCGAGGCCATTACGTCCGAACCAGGAGTCCGCGAATATGCCGTGGATCGCACCTGTGGAGATGAAACAAAAACCAAGCACGATCGCCAGTGCCCAGGTACCGAACGCACGCCATTCAATGCCGCCTTTGTACCAGTACGCGCTACGCGGAGAGACATCGAGCAAGTCGGCCGGAGAGTATTCCTGACGATGAATCAGATCCACCACGAAGATACCGACCCACGCCGTGATAGGCACCGCCAGCAGTGAAATGAAACCGATGAACGGACCATAGAAGCTCCCGGCAATCAGCATGAAGTAGATCGAACCCGTGAAGATCACCACGACGTCGACCACCACCGCCTGCACGCGCTTCACCTTCAGGCCAAGCGTGAGTGTAGTCAAACCGGCCGAATACACGGACAGGTAATTGGACAGCAGCAAGCCGCCGAACGCTGTGATCAGGTATGGAATAGCCATCCATGGTGGCAACATTTCGCGGATCGCGGCGATCGGGTCCGTAGCCGACGCGAGATGATCGTTGCCAACCGACAGCAGCGCGCCGAGCGTGACGAGAAGGATCAGCGGAATGCCCGCGCCGAACGCAGCGGACGCCACCAGCGCCGGTCCTTTGACCGTGGGCGCCTGATAGCGCGACATATCGGCGCCCGCATTGGCCCAGCCAATCCCCGTACCTGCTGCAATCGTGCCAATGCCAATGATGACTGCGCTCAACGGCGCGGGCGTCGCGTTGAACACAGCATGCCAGTCGATCGCCGTCACGAGAAAGCCGGCCACCAGCAAGTTGAGCACGCCGAAGACATAGGTGGACCATTTCTGGATCACGAGCAGCGTAGCGTGACCAAGCCCTGACACGATCAACGTCAGCACCACGAACACGGCGATGAACACGAGCGTCAGTACCGGTGCGTTCCTGGCTTCAGCGGGCGTGCCGAACACGATGGTTGCAAGCGACAGCAGCACGTACGCCGCGGTGGTCGTGTTGACGGTCTCCCAGCCGAGCCGTGACAACAGCGAGACGATGGTCGGCCCAATGTTGCCGCGCACGCCGAAGATCGCACGCGACAGCGTGAGACTCGGCGCATGCCCGCGCCGCCCCGCAATCGAGATCACGCCGACGATCGCAAACGATCCCGCCGCGCCGATTACCGCGACAAGCGCCGCCTGCCAGATCGCGAGATGCTGGAAAGCAACCAGCGTCGCGCCGAGCGGCAGTCCAAGGATGCTGATGTTGGCGGCGAACCAGACCCAGAAAAGCTGCAGCGGATGCCCATGACATTCGCCTTCCGGTACAGGTTCGATACCACGCGTCTCGACTCGGCGAGCGCTGTTTGACGTGCGTGACGAAGCCATCTGAGTCCGATCTCCAGATTAAAGGGTACAGCGGGGTGCTGCGAAAAATGCGTTAAAGCACGTTAAAGCGCGTCAGGCAGCCGCGGCGCGCAGTCCAAGCAAACGGTCGACCAGCGGCTCGAGATCGAGCGAATTCACGCGGCGAATAGTTTCGATGGGACCGGCCGGCAGCGCGTCATAACCCGCGCACGCGCCGAGGATCGCGCCAAGCATGGCGGCGATCGTGTCGGTGTCTCCGCCCAGGCTCGCTGCAGCCCCCAGGGCGGCTTCGATCGTGCTGTCACGTGTATCCAGATCAAAGGCCAGCGCGAAGGTCGCCACGACTGATTCCTGCGATGCCACCGACGTGCCGATCACATCGTAGATCGTGTCCGCCACCTCGTGCCCGGCGCAGTTGCGCATCAGCTCACGGGCATGGCGAATGCGCGGCGCAATGCGCCCGCCCGCCACCCAGAAGCCACGGCTGTCGGCGGCCTCGGCCATCGAAATGCCCGCTTCCAGCGCTTCAACCAGGCTCGCGCCGTTCAGTCCGGCCGATACCGCTGCCGCCACCGCCGCTGCGCTCGAAATGCCAAGCGTGGTGTTATGCGTCACGACACACGACTGCACGACGGCATCGATAAACTGGTCATGGCGCCTGAGGTCAAACGCAATCCCGACCGGCGTCACGCGCATGGCCGCGCCGTTGGTCGTACCAAAACGGCCCGTGCGCAGAGGGTCTTCACCGGCGGCAATGCGCACGATGGCCTGTTTCGTCGATGGTCCGAGCAGATCGAGCGAACCGCGCGCCTTCATGGACGCTTCCCATTCGATCAACGCATGCGCAAACGCCATCGGTTCGATCTTGCCGTGACCGTCGGCCAGCAAATGCGCAACGAGGACCGCTTGTTCCGTGTCGTCAGTGATGGAGCCAGCCCGAAGACCCGGCGCAATCGGTTGATCCGGAAACGCGTTTTCCAGCTTGTCGATCCGTCCAAACTGCTCGACGATACGCTCGCGGCTGAGTGCCTGGGTCGGCATGCCGAACGCGTCGCCGAGTGCAAGACCGTAGAAGGCGCCGCGTGCGCGATCCGCCAATGTGGGGTGATTCAAAAGCAAAGACGAAGACATCAGAATTCCAGGTGTAGTGCAAAAAAAGCCGGGTCCAGCAAGCTCACGACATACTCGATAATCCGTTCATCCCGATCCCGCGTGAGCCGTCGCGAACGCAGGAACGAGGTGCCGGCGCGACGCTTGAGCAAACGCGCATCGGCCGCTTCCAGGCCGACCACTTCGGCCCACTGTTCGCCGTGATGCGGCACCATGCCGTGCTCGATCAACGTCCGGTTCAGCGAGCCGCCCACCAGCCCTTCCAGCGGCAACGCCGCGAGGTCGTCGTTGAACGGCAAGCGGCTGCGTTCGAGCGAAATGCACTGCGCCTCAGCGTCGGCGCCGATCACGCGCATCCGGTCGATCGCCACGAAGGCTGTGCGCTCAAGCTTCAACTCCTGCGCAAGCGTCTCGTCTTCGATCAGCGCAATCTGCAGCAAACGGGTCTGCGCGCCGCCGCCCACTTTTTCTATCGCCGTGGTCCAGCCGAGCGTCCCGTCAATCGCCTGACCATTGAACGTCACGAACGAGCCGATACCCCCCTTGCGCGTAATCAAACCGCCGCTGGTCAGAAGATCCAACCCCTTGCGAACAGTGTTACGGCTGACCGCAAAACGCTCGACCAGCTCATTCTCGCTTTCGAGTTGCTGCCCGAACGGCAGACGCCCGGTGAGGATGTCCTGCTCGATCGTGGCGGCAACCATATGTGCCTTCGAGCGCCCGACCTCTGCGGTTTTTACTGCTCGTTTAACCATGGTGTGACTCCTGTGCCGATGAGATTGGAAAGTCCATTCCCTGAAAAAGCACAAGTATGCACATGTTTTGCTAAAAAACGGCACACGAAGCGTGATTGAAAGATTCAATCATCGACGCTGCCTTAGTCCTAGCTGCTTGTTCTTTTTATGAACCTTTAAAAAGAACATGTAGGAACATGTACATAATTTAAGACGTCATATTGTGATGGTCAAGTGGGAATTAATGAGGGAAAACCCTTGGAGTCACGCTAGATGGTGAACGGCGAGGTGCGCGCAGGGGAAGTGCCGGTTCGCGGCTCCTTCCCTATTTTTACGATCGTGCTTTAGCGGGCGTTTGACTCATCTCACGCAAACGTTCGATACCTTCGCGAATGAGGATGGTGGTTTGCGTTCCGTCCCGAAGTCGCAGCGACACTGTCTCATCACGTTGGTCGCGTGCGCCCAACGTGATGAAAACGGGGATCCGCTGCTCGCGTGCATCGACGATCTTCCGTTCAAGCCGCTCAGGCCTGTCGTCGAACACCGCCCTTAGTCCCGCTTCATCGAGCAAGTCCATCACGCGTTTTCCGTAACCCGCACTGGCATCTGACACCGTTGCCACCGTCACCTGGTCGGGTGCAAGCCACAGGGGCAGCCAACCTTCATGATGTTCAAGAAGCATCGCGATAAACCGCTCCATGCTGCCCAGGACCGCGTGGTGAATCATCACCGGACGAAGGTGCTCGTTCTCGAACGAGACGAAGCTTGCATCGAGACGATCCGGCAACACGAAGTCGAGCTGGATCGTGCCGCACTGCCAGCTGCGGTCGCGGCTATCCGTAAGATGGAATTCGAGTTTCGGGCCATAGAACGCCCCTTCGCCCGGACGCACATCGAAGGTCAGGCCGGCGGACGTCGCCGCCTTCGCAAGCGCCTCTTCCGCACGATCCCAGACCGCGTCATCGCCTGCCCGCTGATCCGGACGCGTAGCCAGTTGCACGCGGAACGTCGAGAAGCCAAGGTCGGCATAGACCACGCGAAGCAAGTCGCAAAACCGCCCTACCTCGGCTTCCACCTGATCTTCCGTGCAGAAGACATGGGCATCGTCTTGCGTGAAAGCGCGCGTGCGTTTCAATCCCTCGAGCGATCCTGAAGGCTCGTCGCGATGGCATGCGCCAAATTCGCTGTATCGGATCGGCAGGTCGCGATAAGAACGAATACGTTGATTGAAAATCTGTACATGACATGGACAGCTCATGGGTTTCAGGCAATTGGGGTGGCTTTCATGGGCTTCGTCCTGACTACCGTTCACCGAATACATGCCGGCCTGGAATTTATCCCAATGCCCGCTGCGCTCCCAAAGCGAACGCGCCAGCAGTTGCGGCGTACGCACTTCGCGAAACCCGACGCCTCGCATTCGACGCCGGATGTAATCCTCCACCACGCGATAAAGCTCCCACCCGCGCGGATGCCAGAACACCATTCCGGGTCCTTCGTCCTGCTGATGGAACAGGTCCAGCTTGTTACCTAACTGCCGATGATCGATATCGTCCACAATGCTCTCCGTTAGATTCAAGGGCCGCAACGGACATGGAGGGCTGTAAACGCAGAAGGCCCCGTCCGTTTCCGGCGGGGCCTTCTGAAAAACGCACCTCGATACTTTATCGCGCACGGCCTCCAGACGACCCGCCTGAGAAGGTGGTCATGGTAGTCGCGGTCGTGAGGGTGAAGAAATGCGAGTTCATGTGGCACACAATAAGGGGCTTTGGGTCCCCAAGTCAATAGTGTTTTCGCTCGCGCCGGTGGACGGGGTTGGGGTTCTGGTGGGTTTTGGGTTAGTGGGCGGGGTTAGTGCCGGGGTGGTCGGTTCTGGGGTTAGCGGTCGGGGTCAATGCCGGGTTGGTGCTTTCGGCCTTAGTGGTCTGCGAGAGTCGGATTTTCTCTTTATCACTGTTAGCCACTGTGCGTGGCGGCACGTCATTTCTGATATGACTTTCCGTGTCAACAGGTGTTTTTAGCTGTGGTCATCTTTTCTGATATGACTTTCCGTGTCAACAGGTGTTTTTAGCTGTGGTCATCTTTTCTCTTCCTACAATTTCCTGAGGGCGGCGTAGCAGTAACACTCGACGGTGAATCAATCTGATATTCGCGGGTTGGTTACCGCATTACAGTGATCCGTCTCGTGAGCCTGCCGCTAACTTTGTGCGCAAGTCGGCGTGAACCGTTGATAAGCCGTTGCAAAGAAATGCCGCGGGTAACTCTGATGCCGGGCTACGCCGCCTTCAGGAAACTGCCTTTTCGATGATTGCAAAACTGTTTTTTGCTGGTTTAGACAGCCGCTCTGGAGTTGTTGATCGCCTGCTCCATGCCCAGACGGGCGATGTCCCAGATAAACCCGGCGAGTTCGCGAGCGATCGCGACGACCGCCACGTTTTTGAGTTTGCCCTTCGCCACCATTCTTCTAAAGCGCCCACACAGACGCAACTGCGCGTCCCAGGCGCGATCGATAATCACCTTGGGCACGCCCTCATGACGCTGCTCAATCTCGGGACTCACGCGGGCCGTATGCCGATAACTCCAGGCGGCCTCGATCAGCAACTTTCGCGCAAGCGAATTGCCCGTCTTGGTGATGCTGCCCTGGCGCCGGCTGCCCCCCGACGAGTATTCTGAAGGCGTTATGCCCAGCCACGCCATCAACTGCCGAGGATGGGCAAAGCGCGTCACATCGACGATCTCCGAGAGCAAGCCAACGGCGGTGGTGAACTTGATGCCGCGCATGGTTTGCAGGGCGAGCACGGCGGGATAAAAGCGCCACTGCGGCACCGCTTCGCGCAAGGCCGACTCAAGCCGCTCGCACTGCGCAAACCGGTCTTCGATCGCGCGGCGCAACTCGGTGAAGGCGAGGTCCTGCCATGCGTTGCCGAACGAGAACTTGCTGATCCAGCGTCGATGCGCCGGCCCCCAGTTCGCCGTGCCCGCGTATCGCACGGCGTGGGCGAGCAGAAACGATTTTAACGCTTGGCGGGCGCGTTTGAGGGCATCGCGCGTACTGGCCCAGACACGCGCAAGATCGCGAAACGCTTCGTCTTCGACGGTGGGCACATGCACTGCGCTGAGGTCGCCCGCGCGCAGTGAGCGCACGAGCTTGAGCGCATCGCGGCGGTCGGTCTTCACGCGATCGCCGGCTTTGCGCGGGATCAGCGAGGGGGCGCACACCATGCACTCGAAGCCTTTGGCAGCGAGGCGGCGCTGCAGGTCATAGCCCAGAGGACCGGCTTCATAAACGATTTTTACGTGGCGAGCCTTGGATTGAAGCTTTTTGCATAACTGATCAATATCGCGAGAGCGCGTGCCGATCTTGCCGAGCACTTCGACTTCGCCGCTGCCCAGCGCGTAGGCAACTGTAATCGAGTCTTTGTGAACATCCAGTCCGACAAATAACGTGATATCGTTTTGCATGCTGGCCTCCGTGTTGGAAACAAAACCTATGAGTGACGGGTTCGCCCTCACTGTTACGGCTCTGGCGCTATGCTAACCCGCGTGTTTTAGCTCTGTCACGGGGGCCAGCCCTTACTGCTCACGGAAGTCATACTAACTTTGTCCAAAGCGACAAAGAAACGAAGCAAAGAAAGCGCTTTCCAACCGCGCTACCCTAAGTGTCCACAGCGTGCAGTTTCTATTCATAGGTGCCCCAAAAGCACGGTGCTCGCCAGAGCGGAGGATGTTTGAACCCCTCCTTCTCCGAACACGGATACCCACACGCTTCGCCACCAGTGATTGAACCTGCCCAAGGAGCACCCCGCGCTATCCGCGGACGACCATCCACCAAATATGTGCGCGCCTCGAACCACGTCGCCAACCCGCCAAGAAACGAAGCCGCGAAGATGCGGGCGGCCGTAACCGACGAAGATAGCTGTACAGAACGCGCAGCCAATTCACAAAAAACTGAAGCAGCAAACACAAACACGCATGAAGCTGTGGCCTATGAATACGGTCGCACAGACCAGGTAGCTAACCTGTCAATAAACCGCAGCCGTAAATACCTGTGAGGCCGTGCGGGTTCATTGGCAATGGTGCTTGCCCGAGAGCGTACGGGGCGAAGCGTGTTCGTGTCAGGATTCGCGAGAAGGAGGGGTTCACACATCCGTGGCTCTGGCGAGCACCGTGCTTTTGGGGCACCTATGAATGAAAACTGCACGCTGTGGACACTTAGGGTAGCGTGGTTGAAAGCGTTTTCTTTGCTTCGTTTCTTTGTCGCTTTGGACAAAGAAATGACGTGCCGCCACGCACAGTGGCTAATAGTGATAAAGAGAATATCCGACTCTCGCAGACCACTAACACTGAAAGCACCAACCCGGCATCGACCCCAACCACTAACCCCAGACCCGACCTCCCCAGCACTCACCCCGCCCGCTAACCCCAAACCCACCAGAACCCCAACCCCGTCCACCGGCGCGAGCGAAAAATAACCGCCTGCGTCCTTAATCCAGCACAGTCACCGGCGCAACCGCAGCCGGATCGCTAATACTGGGCCGCCCGTTTTCAACGTGACCCGCAAGACGACGCAAGAACGTCGGATCGTCGTTGCTGGTGACGCTCAGGTCATACCAATGATGACTCGCGGCAAGAATCCACAACTCTTCGATGGACCCCAACGACGGCACCAACACCGGACGCGGCCGAGCACCGTAGGCATTATCGACCACCGATAAGCGCGCAATACCACGGCCCCGGTTCGTGAACTGCAGGGACACATTGCCGTTCGCGACATCATATTGCGCCGCCAGTTCAGGGTCAGCCGGCGGATTGGACACACTGCCGCTACCCGGTGGCGTCAACGTACCGGCAAACTCGCGCACGAATCCGTTCGGACCATAGACCGTGAACGCATAGATGCCCGCCGTTCTGTTGATGTCGAAGCTGTCGCGCAAGGTCTTGCCCGCTTCAACCGTATAGCGCCACGGACCGTCAGTACGGTTCGATGAATAGACATAGAAGTGCGCGCCCTGCGAGCCAGTATTGGCGAAATGAAGCGTAAATTGCCTGTTGCCCGCATCGAGACTGCTTTGTACATACAACTCGTAGGGCAGCGCGCGAGCGAAGCGGGTACCGGGCTCCTGCGGATCAATCACGCCAGGTACGGCCGGCACCGTCGGAGCCGGCTGCGTGGCGCATTGATTGTCCGCGATCGTCTTGTAGTTGCTGGTGTCGGGCAGCACCGGCATCTGCGCGTCGGGCGTGCGGAAATCAAAGGCTGTAGTCAGGTCGCCGCATACCGCGCGACGCCACGGCGTAATGTTCGGCTCCACCACCCCAAAGCGTGTTTCGATAAAACGAATCACCGACGTGTGATCGAACACCTGCGAGCAAACGAAACCACCCTTGGTCCAGGGTGAAACAACCGTCATGGGCACGCGCGGGCCGAGGCCGTACGGCAGGCCGTCGGCGGTGTAACTGCCACCCCGCCCCGGATTGACGACCGTATGGAGTTCGCCTTCGGTTGTCACCGTCGACAAACCTTGCGAGCGCGACATGGGTGGCTGCGGCGGCACAAGGTGGTCGAAGAAACCGTCGTTCTCGTCGTACATGACGAACAGGACGGTCTTGCTCCAGACCTCGGGGTTAGCCGTCAGCGCATCCAGTATCTGCGACGTGTATTCCGCCCCGTAAGCCGGCGTGTATTTCGGATGCTCCGAGTACGCTGCGGGCGGACACAACCACGATACTTGCGGCAATTGGTTCGCCAGCACGTCAGCTTTCAGGTCATCGATCGTACGCACGGCGTTCGCGCGCAACTGTAGTGAAGAGCCTTGTGGCGCATTGATGATGTTCACAAAATTCTGCAGGATGTTGGTGCCGTAATTGCCGTTCAGCGGGTCGGCGCCGGTCAGGCCCTGCTGGTAGATCTGCCACGAAATACCGGCCGCTTCCAGACGTTCCGGATAGGTCGTCCACGAGAGCAACTGATACTGCGGCGGACCGTCGCCATCCACATAGTCGTTGTTGTCGAGCAGCGGACCGCCTTGCGTGCCGGTTGGATCGACCATGCCCGTCATGAGGTACGCGCGGTTCGGATGCGTCGGGCCGGCCAGCGAGCAGAAGTAGGCATCGCAAACGGTGAAGGCATCGGCAAGCGCGTAGTGAAACGGAAGGTCGCTGCGCAGGTGATAACCCATCGTCATGTCCGTCTTGTACGCAGGCCACTGATCGTAACGGCCGTTATTGATCGCGTAGTGAGTCGGATACCACGAGTGATCCAGATCGCCAATGCACTGCGCGCTTGTCGTCAGCGTATTCAAATGAAACGGCAGTACTGGCTTCGTTGGGTCTTCCTTCGACGGCTGGAACCATACCGGTTGACCGCTGGGCAACGCGATCGGGAAGCGGTCGTTGTATCCGCGTACGCCTCGCATATGGCCCATGTAGTGATCGAAGGAACGGTTCTCCTGCATGAACACAACAATGTGTTCAACGTCGTTGATCGATCCGGTGCGCCGTGACGCCGGAATGGCGAGCGCTTTGCGAATCGATTCGGGGAACACCGTCAACGCGGCGGCGGCGCCGGCTGAAGTAGCAACGGTCTGCAAGAAACGGCGGCGGCTATTCAACGTCATTTTGATTCACCTCGTGGCGTCATGATAGGTGCAGCAATGCCGTCCCGGTCGAAGGACTCGATCGGAATGGGGATTTTTATTCACTGGAGCGCGTCGCTTGCGGCGTCACTCGGAAGCGTCAGGCGCGGAATGAAGGACGGGTGTGACCTGCTGCGCATCCAACGCGAGGCTTGCCTGAGCGGCAGTAATCGGACTGCTCGCGGCCTGGCCATCGGTTGGTGCGGCCAGCATGAGCGGCTCGACAGCGCTGGCCGGCAATGACGAGTTGGCCGAGGCTTGCGTGGCGCTGACGCTTGCCTGATCGTCTGGTCCGCAGGCGGTGAGCGCCAGCGTTGCTGATGCCATTAGTGCCAATATCGCGGTTCGTTTCATGCTGTCTCCGCTTGTCCGGGGATACGCGCAAACGTTTTCGTTGCATCGCGGACGCCAGTCTGAAGATGCTTCAAGAAAGTTTTGTGAAATATCTGGTAAGGATTGGCAAGGTGCAACGCGGCACTAAATGCTGTCGATTAGCTTTCGCATTGCATACCGGGAAATCAAAAACTAGTTGCATAGCGAATCATTTTCTCCTAGAGTGTTTTCATGTTCGATCACTGCATCTACTTCAACACAACGGCACTTGCGCGAACCCTCGAGCGCGAGTGGGCGAACGCGTACAAGACGTTTGGTCTGACGCCGCCGCAGGGATTCATGCTGCGTGCGGTGCTGGCGAAGCCTGGCATCGTGCAGAGCGAGTTGGCGTCTGAACTCGCCATTTCGCGGTCCACTGCAACGCGGACCCTGGACGGTTTGCAGAAGTTGATGTTTATCGAGCGTCGGCTTACCGCGTCCGACGGACGTGAGACCGCGATTCATCCGACTGGCGAAGCATTGCGAATCAAGGACCAGTTGAATGCCGCGAGCGCCGCAGTCACCAAACGTTTGAAGGCTGAACTAGGTGAGAAACGTTTTGCGACTACAGTCGCAAGCGTGAAAGATGCACGGTCTAGCCTCGACTGAATTTTTTCCTTAATAGTTGTATAGCGAACTAATTGGAGATGAAAAAATGCCGATTTTGAACGTGAAGGTAAGCATTGAAAAATCACCCGAGGCTGTTGCGGCCATATCGGACATGTTGCTTGAACTGACATCCAGTATCCTGGGCAAGAAGCGCGAGGTAACGGCGATCACCATTCAATTCATCGACCCGAATAGCTGGGTAATCGGTGGCCGGCTGCTAAGCGAGCAGAAAAAATCTAGCTTCTATTTCGATATCAAGATCACCGACGAAACAAATACGAAGGACGAGAAGGCACGGTATATCTCAGCTGTTTTTGAAGGGTTCGGAAGGATATTGGGCGATCTGCATGAAGAGAGCTATATCCATGTTGAAGATGTCAGGGCGGCTTCGTATGGGTACGGCGGACGCACGCAGGAGTACCGGTACCATCACTGAATTTTTTGCTCGCGCGCAGCGTGACGCTCGACTGGTCGCCGGTAGCGCGGGCGCGCAATATCGATCTCGGTTTCGAGCATGAGACGGATGCCGAGGTCATGGGGAATCGGGAATTGCTGGCGGAGCTGTGCGGCAATCTCATCGATAACGCCGTTCGCTATGCCGGCGACGGCTCCACCAACCAGGGCCTGCCGCTGGAAGTGTTCCTGTTTGTGAACGAGACGAGCGGGGAATCGTACGAACAAATTCAGTCGGATATATTCGACTATGTCTACGGCATCTTGCCGCTATTCCACTTGCGCGTCTGGCAAATGCGCTAGCGGCGCCGGGTAGGAGCCCGGTCGCGCCCGCATTATCCAGCCAGCCCTTCGACAATACATACGACAACAGCAAAAGCGCCAATACAGGCGGCCAAAGTAGCTGCTGCCTTCGCAAAAGGGGTCATGCCGGGCTCCAATCTGTTAGGGGAAGGGCATTTTATATTGAAATGAAAGCAAAAAGAAATAATTGTATTAAATGAAAGATTAAAGAAATCAGGCGCTGTTGAAGGGTGGACCGCTGGGTCATTACTGACTCGGGCTCGCAAATAATAATTAAGTATCCTTAGTACCTTGCTATAAGAAAGGCCCGGCCCGCTCTGCGTCGAGACGTGCATCCGGCGTTTCCGATCGACGTCAGTGATGAGTCACGAGCGCCGCTGCCCAGTCGATCCCCTTGCTTATCGGACGGTATCTTGGCGGGGTTCTAATCGCTAGCGCGGGAGAGAGACTGTCACGGAACACGGTGACGGCGCCGATGGAGCAACCGCCCCGGAAACTCTCAGGCCCAAGGACCGCTTAGCAGGAACATCTGGAGAGCGGCGCTTTAATGCGCCCACCGACGGGGATGTCGTGCGTACAACGCCGCGACTGAAACTCTCAGGTAAACGGACAGATGGGGCATAGACGCCGGCAATCCCGGCGATGCCCAACTTTCATCTGGACCTTGTCATGTCGCGAATCGCCATCATTGGCGCCGGTGTTACCGGCGTCGCGAGTGCTGGGGCTAGCGGTCGGGGTTGATGCCGGGTTGGTGCTTTCGGCCTTAGCGGTCTGCGAGAGTCGGATTTTCTCTTTATCACTGTTAGCCACTGTGCGTGGCGGCACGTCATTTCTTTGTCCAAAGCGACAAAGAAACGAAGCAAAGAAAACGCTTTCAAACCACGCTACCCTAAGTGTCCACAGCGTGCAGTTTCTATTCATAGGTGCCCCAAAAGCACGGTGCTCGCCAGAGCGAAGGATGTTTGAACCCCTCCTTCTCGCGAATCCTGACACGAACACGCTTCGCCCCGTACGCTCTCGGGCAAGCACCATTGCCAAGGGACCAGCACGGCCTCACGCGTTCTGCCGGCCGTGTTTTTTGATGGGTTCGCGGCCTGGTTCGCGCGGCCATATTCGTGGATCACAGCTTGATGTCTAGCAACTCGATACGTGTTTAGTGCTTCAGTTTTTGGTAAGTTGGATGCGTGCTTACACGGTTATTTTCGTCGGTTGCGGCCTTACATATTGGGGGGCTTTATTACTTGGCTGGTTGGCGGCGTGGTCCGTCGTGCATACAAATTCGGTGGTTGGTCGTCCGCGGATAGCGCGGGGTGCCCCTTGGGCAGGTTCAATCACTGGTGGCGAAGCGTGTGGGTATCGGTGTTCGGAGAAGGAGGGGTTCACACATCCTCCGCTCTGGCGAGCACCGTGCTTTTGGGGCACCTATGAATGAAAACTGCACGCTGTGGACACTTAGGGTAGCGTGTTTTAAAAGCGTTTTCTTTGCTTCGTTTCTTTGTCGCTTTGGACAAAGAAATGACGTGCCGCCACGCACAGTGGCTAACAGTGATAAAGAGAAAATCCGACTCTCGCAGACCACCACGGCCAAAAGCACCAACCCGGCATCAACTCCGACCACTAACACCCCAGCACCGCCCTCCCCACGCCCCCAAACCCGTCCACCGGCACGAGCGAAACTTCTCGCAACGGACGCTCAACCGGTGCATCAAGCACAAGACGTCCAAACTCCTGCGCGGCCAGCGTCGGCTCACCCTTGCCCCACAACAGCCTGAATTCCGCTTCCGGCAGGAGTGGCAAACCATACTGCCCATCGACCACCACAATGCCCGGCTCCAGGTCATCGCGTGTCAGCGGCGTGATCGCAAGCCCCGCCATCACGGCGGCACGGATACCCGACTGACTCGACGATGTAAAAGCGACATGCCAATCCACCGGCAAGCCATCGAGCGCTTCGAGCGCCACTCGCCGATTCACACACGGCGCCGGAAACAACGCGAGCGGCAGCGACGCAGCCTCTCGCGCTTCGAACGACTCGGCCGCCGCCCAGACGAACCGCGTTCGCCGCAACACGATACCGTCAGCATCCCGATCTGCCTCCGAACCCACGCACAGCACCACGGCAAGATCCAGTTCGTGCGCGGCAACCATCGCCTGCGAATCAAGGCTCATGCCCACGCTCACGTCCAGCCGAACATTCGGAAATGCGCGCGAGAATTGCGTCAGCAGAACAGGTAACCGTTCTCCCATGAAAATATCCGGCGCTCCAAACCGGACAACACCAGAAGCCGGCGAAGATTGAAAACGCTGAGTAACCGCGTCCATTGCATTCAGGATTTGCATCGCGTAACGCAAGAAATCCTCGCCATCTTCAGTCAAGGTCAGACTGCGCGTGGTGCGATATAAAAGCGGCCGCCCCACTTCTTCTTCAAGCCGCCGTATCTGGTGACTGATCGCGGACTGCGTGAGGTTCAGCCGTCGCGCCGCCTTGGTAAAACCGCCAACTTCGGTGACAGCAACAAACGCGCGCAGGAGGGCAAGATCGAGGTTCATGGTCGCAATCAATGATGACGAAGCTTAATCAATGATAGTAAATTAAATCATTTCCATCATAAAGCAAGACCGCCGAGAATAAATCTAACGACTTCTTCCGGTAGCCTGCCATGGATGTTTCGCCTCGCTTAGCAAATCAACTGGCTGTCACGCTGCTGCTGACCACCGTGATCGCCGCGACCTACGGGTTCGGCGTTTACCTGTTTCCTGTCGTCCTGCCGCAGATGAAACAGGACATCGGTTTCGACTATGCACAGGCCGGGTACATCACGGCTGCGCGGCAACTTGCCAATGTCGCGATGGCGCTGTTATCGGGGCTCGCTGCCGCTCGTTTTGGGGCGGCCAGGGTCATGCTCACGGCGACCGTGCTCTCGGCCATCGACCTCGCTGGCCTCGCGTTCGTCGACAACACATGGATGATGGGCGCAGTTGTCGTCACGCTCAATGCCTGCGCCGCCGCGACCTGGGTCCCGATGATGGCGCTGGTCGCACCATTGATCGACGAACGGCATCAGGCAAAAGCAATCGGTGTCATTGGCAGCGGCACGAACTACGGCGTCTTGCTGAACGGGCTGATGGTGCCCGCGTTGCTGGCGTCGTGGGGCTGGCGCTCTGTCTGGCTCGTGAGCGCAGTGCTGACCGCCATATTGAGCGGCGTGATCGTCCTCGTGTTTGCACGGCTTGGCCGTGCGTCGGCCGCACAGCCAAGCGTCACGCCACCGCGCCAGGTCAAGCATCCGACCGAACGCCTCGGGCTGCGGCGCATGCTCGCCAGACAATTCCTGCTGGTGTACGCCATTGCATTGTTATGCGGGTTTGCCGGTGTGCCGTTCATCACCTATTTCTCAGCTTATTCGCACGATGACCTGCATCTGGGTCTCGATGTAACAGCGCACGCGTGGGCGCTTGTGGGGCTCGTCGGCGTGGTAAGTGGACTGGTGCTCGGTATGATCGGCGATATGCGTGGCAGTCCTGATCGAAATGGGCACACGCAACGCGACGGCATGCGCACCGCACTCGTCAGCGCCGGGGTCCTGCTTTTGTGCGCGTCGCTGATCGCCGCGTCGCGTCCGGGCAGTTATGCGCTGATGGTCGCGGCGGTCGCCCTGGGCTTTTCGTTCTTCCCGATTTTCGGCCTGCTGCACGCGTATGTCGGCAAGACAAGCGAACCGGCTCTCGCCGCGATGGTATGCGGAATCTGCGAAGCGGCGTTTGGTGTGGGCGGGGCGTTGGGAAACGTGCTGGGTGGCTTATGCAAGACCGTATTCGGTTCGTTTCAGCCGGTGTACGGGTTGGCATCGGCGGCCTCGGTCATCCTCGTCGGACTGGCGTTCCTCATGCCGAACACCCGACGGACTACGCCGGTTTGCAGAAGCGGACTCGCCGATTTTTGGTGAATTCCGCTACCGGTTTCACGCCTCCCTGACCTGCATTTGCGTCCGAATTACGGAAGCAAACCCGGACGCAAACCGTACACGCACATCCTCTAAAGGAACGACTGCACAAAGCAAGGTTAAAAACCACGCCTGCAGAAACTCAAAAATTATCCCCGCTCTTCGAATGCGCGACGCAAGGACAACGCGATACCTTGCGCGGCCCGCTTCACTTCATCGAGTGCTGGAAAGGTCGGCGCAACGCGCAGATGCCGATCGCGTGGATCAAGGCCATGAGGGAACGCAGCGCCTGCTGGCGTCATCGCAATACCGGCGCCAGCGGCCAGCGCGACCGTGCGTTTAGCCAGGCCATCGGGGCTATAGAGACTGATGAAATAGCCCCCGTGCGGGACGGTCCAGGACACGCCCGGCAGATCGGCAAGGATTTCGCTGAAGGCCGTTGTCATGGCGTCGAACTTGGGTCGTAACAGCGCCCGATGCCGCTCCATCAAACCCTCCAATGTCAGCCGGTCCCGCAAAAACCGTACGTGCCGGAGTTGATTGAGCTTATCCGGTCCAATGGTCCTGATAGCCGAGCAACGCTGCCACCAGTCGATATTTCGCCGCGACGATGCAACGAACGCTAACCCCGCCCCGGCAACAGTAATCTTGGACAGCGACGCGAACACCAGCGCCCGGTCCGGATGCCCCGCCGCCGCGCAAGCCTCGATCATGTTCAACGTGGTGTGCTTGTGCTCAGTCAGGTGATGGAACCGGTACGCGTCGTCCCAGAACAGGCGAAAGTCGGAGGCGGCGGTTTGCATCGAGGCGAGACGGTGAATTGTATCGACCGAGTAGATTTCGCCGGTCGGATTGCTATAGAGCGGCACGCACCACATGCCCTTGATGGCTGGATCGGCGGCGACCTGTGCTTCGACAAAATCCATGTCGGGACCATTGCCGGTCAGCGGTACCGGGATCATGCGCACGCCAAGCGCCGCGCAGATCGCGAAATGGCGGTCGTATCCCGGCACGGGACAAAGGAACGCGACGTCACCCGCGTTGCGCCACGGCTTGCCGCCGGCCATGCCATGCAGAATAGCGAATGCCATGGCGTCATGCATCAACTCGAGGCTGGAATTACCCGCAGCCACCACCTGCTCCACGGCAACCCCAAGCAGATCGGCGCCGAATTCACGTGCCTCGGGCAGACCCAGCGCATGGCCATAATTGCGGCAATCAATACCGTCCCGCGACGTGAATTCACCCGCTTTCAGAGCGTTGGCCAGTGCGTCCGAGGACAGGTCGAGCTGTTCCGGAGACGGCTTTCCGCGAGTCATATCGATTTTTATTCCGAGCTTCCTGAAGTCATCGTAAGTCATCGACATCGTTTCTTTTCCGGCGTTTACGCGTTGAGAGACGCCTAGTATGTGAGGCTCATCGGATTCAGGAAAGCGAGTTATATTGAAGACTTCGTTCAGATTTTCTGATACCGCCAATACCCATGAAAACCTTCGACCTGGATGCGCTCTCCATGTTTGTTGCCGTTGCCGACACCGGCAGCTTCCTGCGTGGCGCCGCGCTCGTGCATCGTTCGCAATCCGCCGTGAGCATGCAGATCAAGTCGCTGGAGGCGTCTTTAGGCAAACCCTTGTTTTCGCGCAAGCCGCGCAACATCACGCTGACACAGGACGGCCATGTGCTGCTCGCCTACGCGCGGCGTTTGCTTGCCCTTCGCGACGAAGCCTGGGCGTCGATTGTTCGCCCGGACGTCAGGGGGCGGGTGTCAATCGGGGTGCCGGACGACTATGCATCGTCTCTCCTGCCCTCCGTGCTGAGAAAATTTTCGGCCAGCTACCCCAAGGTCGAGATCCAGGTCATCGGCATGCCGAGTAACGCACTGGCGCCGCTCATCAAGGAAGGCAAGATCGATCTCGCCTGCATGGCGCGAATGAAGGGGTTGAGCTGCGAATTTATCCGGCTTGAACCCATGGTCTGGGCCGGTTGTGCCGTCGGCAACGAAGTCTGGAAGGAACGTCCGTTGCCCATTGCCGTCTTTGCACCGGGTAGCGTCGCGCGGTCCAAGGCGATCCAGGCGCTCGAACGGGCGAAGATCAGCTATCGCACATCTTATGAAAGTCCGAGCCTGCTGGGTCTTTTCAGCATGGTCGAAGCGGGGCTCGCGATTGCTCCGCTGTCCCGATGCAGCGTTCCGGAACGGTTCGTCCAGCTCGGCAGCGCGGAGGGACTGCCTGCCCTGCCGGACCTGGAAATCGTGCTCGCGCGCAGCGCGGGATCGAACCGGCCGCCCTGTGATTTTTTGGCGGAACAGATCCTGACCGACCTGCGAATCCGAGCCGCTGCGAAGTAATGCGGTCCGCCGGCCAAGCTGCTATGCACGGGCCGCTTTCGGCTTGATTTGCGCTCTGCCGGCAAACTCTTCGAACCCTTCAATAGGCAACGGCCTGCAAAAATAGAAACCCTGGTACGCATGGCAACCGACACCGGCCAGGAAATCGCGTTGTTCTTCAGTCTCCACGCCCTCGGCAATGACCCCTAATCCCAGGCTCTGCGCCAGCGCGACAATCGTCCTGGCAATCGCTGCGTCGTTTGGATCGACGAGCACGTCGCGCACGAATGACTGATCGATTTTCAACTGATCCAGAGGCAGGCGCTTCAAATACGAAAGCGACGAATAGCCGATACCGAAATCGTCCAGTGAAAAGACCACACCCCGGGCCTTGAGTGCATGCATCTTTTGAATGATGTCCTGCACGTTGTCCACCAGCACGCTTTCGGTCAGTTCCAGCTTGAGCCGGTTCGGGTTGGCGCCCGTTCGACGGATCACGCTCAACACCTTGTGCACGAAATCGGGCTCGCGGAACTGCTGCGCGCTGACATTGACTGCGATCGTCAGGTAGGACATGTCCGGCCGCATTGCCCATGACGCCAGTTGAGTACACGCGGTTTCGAGCACCCAGTTTCCCAACGCCAGGATCATCCCGGTCTCTTCAGCGAGGTGGATGAACTCCGCGGGCGGCACGAGACCGCGCTGGGGATGTTGCCAGCGCACGAGCGCTTCAGCGCCCATGACCCGGTCACCGTCGAGCACCTGTGCCTGGTAATACAGCAGGAACTGATTGCCCTCTATTGCCTGTCGCAAGCCGGCCTCGAGCGCAGCCCGTTCCACTACCACGGTCTGCATGGCCGGGTCGAAGAAACACAGCGCGTTGCGCCCCAGTTCCTTCGACTTGTACATGGCGAGGTCGGCCTGCTTCAGGAGTTCGTCGATGGATGTCTGATAGCCCCGGAACACAGTGGCGCCAATGCTGGCAGTGCTGCGGTAATCGATGTCATCGAGCTGATACGACTTGCCAAGCACGCCAAGGATTATCTCGCCCACGGCTTCGGTCTGGCCGGCCGCCTCTTGCCAGGTTTCGTCCAGGCTTCCGAGCACCACCACGAACTCGTCGCCGCCTACCCGCGCCACGGTATCGCCGTCACGTACGCTCGCAGCCAGTCGCTGCGCCACCTGCTGCAGCAGCAGATCACCCTTGTCGTGGCCCAGGGTGTCGTTCAGCGTCTTGAAGTGATCCAGGTCGATGAACAGCAGCGCACCACACGCACCACTTCGCGCGCTGACCGTAATGGCCTGCGTCAGACGATCCAGCAGCAGCGTGCGATTGGGCAGACGCGTCAGGGCATCGAAGAAGGCAAGCTCCTTGATGCGCTCTTCCGCGATCTTGCGTTCGGTGATGTCGTGATGCGTGCCCACATAGTGGCTGACGACGCCGCCTTCGCCTGTCACCGCCGAGATCGTCAGCCATTTCGGATAGACCTCGCCATTCTTGCGACGCCCCCAGATCTCGCCCTGCCAGCCGCCCATGCGGTGGATCGTTTCCCACATCTCGCTGAAAAAAGCGTCGTCGTGATGGTGCGAGCGCAGCAATCGCGGCGTCTGGCCCACGGCTTCTTCAGCGGTGTAGCCGGTGCACTCCGTGAACGCGGAGTTGACGCGCAGGATGGTGTTGCTGGCATCGGTGACCATCATGGCTTCGAGTGAATCGAACGCGACCGCCGCAATCCGCAGTTCGGCCTCGACTTGCTTGCGGTCGGTAATGTCGCGACCGCTGGTTCGAAAACCCGTGAAAACGCCTTTGGCGTCGGTGATCGGAACCCAGGAAACGGATAACCAGACCAGCGTTCCGTCCTTGCGAACGCAGCGGAATTCGAGGTCGTCGCCACGGAAGCCCTGAAGCCCCTTCAGGAACTCGGGGGCAACGCGGGCGCGGTCGTCGGGATGGATCAGCGTGCCGGCGAAGTCGGTCATGGCCATGCATTCGGCGACGGTATATCCGGTGTATTCCTCGACCGATGGATTGATCCAGCGTGGTTTGCCATCCGGTCCCCACCAGACTTCCCAGTTCACCGTGCAGTCCGCGATCGCGCGGAACTTCTCCTCGCTCTCGCGCAACTCGCGGGTCATCTTGGAAGCCAGCCGCATCGCGCGGCCGCGGCCAGTGACCATCAACCAGGCGAGCAGTGCCAGCAGCAGGCTCAGACCGGTACCGGTGACGGCAATCAGTGCTTCGGCGTTACGGCCGAAGCGGCCCTTGAAGTCGTCCAGGGTGCTCATCGAGAGCGTCCAGTTGTGCCCTGCGACAACCAGGTACTCATTGGCCGAAATGAGCGGGGGCCGATGCTGCTCGCCCATGACACGGGAGCGATACAGCAAGGCCACGGCGGACGGCTCCACGCCGTCGTAGATGGCGAACGCGAGTCCGGGCAGCGGGTCGCCGTAAAGGCTGGCGATGACATCGTGCATGCGAAACGACGCGTACACCCAGCCGGCAAGATGCGCCCGGCGCTCGACAACGCTGTCGTGCGGCTGGCCCCGGTTATAGATAGGCAAGTACATGATGAAAGCGGGTTTTGCATCCGGGCCGATGTCCACGCCCAGGCGGACTTTCCCGGAGACCGCCACCATGCCGGAATCGCGCGCCTTCTCCATGGCCTGCCGCCGAACAGGGTCGGCCCACGAATCCAGTCCGAGTGGAGCGAGGCTGCTGGTAGCGGGCGGTTCGCGCTGGATGATCGGCGCGTAGTTCTCACGCAAGCCCTGCGGCTGGATCGTGTAGCCGGCAAAACCCATCTGATGCATCGCGGCAATATGGACGTTCCTGCGCGCTGCCGGTACCCATTCGATGACCCCGATAGTCTGGATGCCGGAAAAATTGGCGTCGAGATTGAGTGCGCTGACGTAGTCGCGCAAGTGGTCACGGTCCATCTGGCCGGTGGCGGCGAACAAGCCCTGCACGCCGCGCAGCATCTGCTCGTAAGTCGACATGCGCTGTTCGACGCGGCTGACCACGTCGCCCAGTGAAAAATTGAACTGGGAGAGCAATTCGTTGCGGGAAGCTTGCCGTTCGTGATCCCAGACTATCCACGTGACGCCAAGCGCGGCGGACAAGATCAGCAAGGGCAGCAATACCAGGCGCGCCCAGGTCACGGGGGGGCCTGGAAATCGACCATGGATCTGGCCAGATCGGGTTTGAAGTACTTCTCGAAAATACGCAGCACGGTTCCGTCCGCGCGCATCTCGTTCACCAGCGCGCGCCACTTGTCCTGCTCGGCGGGCGGCAGCGCCTTCTTCGACATGATCACGCCATGAGGGATGGCGGGATCGTTGAACTCGATGATAGTGGTGACATCGCGGATATTCTTTTCATCCAGCGCGGGGTAGTCGAAGGGCTCCATGATCATGCCCTGGATACGCTGATGGATCAGCGCCTCGTACAGCGGCGCCAGGCCGCCGGCCTGACTGACGCGATTTTCAGCCGCGAGCGTGTCGACCAGCTTGTTGGCGGAGTCGCTGTACCGGAAGCTGCGAATCACGCCCAGTTGAAACTGGTCGCTACGCTCGAAATCGGCTAGCTGATGCATGCCCGCGTCCTTGCGCACCAGCAAATAGTATTTGTTGCTGAAGTACCAGGCGAACGAAGCGAAGCGGTTACGCTCGTCGTTGGCAATGCCGGACAAGCTGAAATCGAGCGCGCCGGATTCGATCAATTGCCAGATGCGTGCGCGCGACATGAGGCTGACATTAATCTTGCAGCCGCTGCGGCGGATCAGTTCGTCGGCGAAATCCTTGTCAATACCTGTGTCGGTATCGGCGGAATAAAGCAGGCCGTGGTCATGCAGTGCAAGCGTGAAGGGACGTGAGCAATCCGGGCCTGCCGCGACCGCACGGCCGAGGCATGAGATCACCAGTAGCAAGCCGCCCAGAGTGTGTCGGATCACAGCGTCGCCATGGTGGTGGAAGTGACTAGAATACAGCCCTCTTTTTATTAACACCGGTCGCGGGGGCGTGCTTGGTGATTCAGGCCCCTCGACAACGAGTTATGCAGGGAGTCTTTTTCAAGACGCCTTTGCATATCCGATCTGCCGCACGGAAAACGACAGAAAATTGCTTATTCTGGCAGTCCCGGCAGGTAATCGGTTTAGTAAAAATGATAACGCCCCGTGAATTAATACTACCGGACGCTTATTAAAACTGCAACTGACGGGAATCATTTGCCAACCCCCGGTGTAGCTACGGGTTCTACCGTACCGGCAACACGTGGCATTGGATTCCGCCGCTGTAGAGCCATGTTCCGACCTTTGGCTGTCAATGGTCTGCACGTCGGCGCATAGGCTAGCTAGTGCAAGTGACAGATTCGTGTGCCCTGTTCGCGTCGATAGTTTTATTTCGCACCCGTCAATCCCCTGATTAAAGATCGGGCTGTCTCAACGGCAAACTCATAGGGAAGGAGGGTTTTCCACTGGAATGAAATTAAACGTCCGCAACACTCACGAATCCATTTGATGGCGTTACACGATGGCGTTAGACAACAGTGCTATTGCGATAGCAAAGGATATCGATATCGCAATGGCACAGGACGCGCGATTCGCATGATTGCGTGCGAGCGAATGCGCGTTGTATAGGCTTTAGTTGCCGATTTTCAGCAACTCGACTTCAAACGTCAGCGTGCTGTTCGGCGGAATCGGGCCTACGCTACGATCGCCGTACGCAGTTGCCGGCGGGCACACGAGCTTGGCCTTGCCACCCACCTTCATCTTCTGAAGGCCTTGTGTCCAGCAAGGGACTACCTGGCCGAGCGGGAACGATGCCGGCTGCCCGCGCTTGTACGAGGAGTCGAATTCGGTGCCATTCGCGAGCGTGCCGCGATAGTTGACGGTCACCGTGTCGGCGGCGGTAGGCTGCGCCCCGGTGCCTTCCTTGATCTGCGTCACGATGACGCCGGAAGGAAGCGTTTCAGTCGCGCCCGTAGCAGCATAAGCCGATGACGAAGCGATAAAAGCAAGAGCGAGCAGCAGTGATACTTTTTTCATAAAGCGTCCAGAACGTCCCGAAAGTGGGTGGGGTGAGTAAAGTACAAAGTCAACTAAGCCAAGCCAAATACAGTAGCACGGACAGGCCACGGCATGGCAGAACCTCGTTTCGAGACGATTCTTTACGGTTCTTTACGGGTAAGCTCGGGTGGACTTCAGTGTGGGCCGCGTGCGTTCGCCAAACGGGCCTTCTGCACGCCTTCTGCACGTTTCGCCGTACAGGATTGAGAGTAACGCCGGGTCATGGTGACAAGCGTCGCAGGCAGCCCCTCAGGGGCCGCGGTGCCCACGAAACAATGTCCAGGAGCCACGGCAAGCCGGTTAAAAGTCGCCGGCGGCAATGGCATGGTGGCCCAAAGCCGCACTCGCGCGCTGACGAACGCTCAGACTTCCGCTATTTCCTTATTTCTTGCGGCAAGCGTCTCCCGCACGGCGCGGGCCGCCAGGATCATGTTTGTCAGTGCCGCTTCTGTCTCCGGCCAGGTGCGCGTTTTCAAACCGCAGTCAGGATTGACCCATAGATGCTCCGCAGGAATGACCTCGCATGCACGCTCAAGCAAGCGCTGCATTGTCTCCACGTTCGGCACTCGCGCCGAGTGCGAGTCGTAGACGCCGGGACCGATTCCGTTCGGGTAGGCAAACGCACCGAAGCCGTCCAGCAACTCCATTGAAGAGCGCGATGTCTCGATCGTAATTACGTCCGCATCCAGCGCCGCGATGGAGGGGAGAATGTCATTGAACTCCGAATAGCACATATGGGTGTGAATCTGCGTCGCATCGGAGACGCCGCTAGCGGAGATCTTGAAAGCCCGAGTCGCCCAGTCAAGATAACCGGGCCACTCGGCCCGGCGCAAGGGCAAGCCTTCGCGGAACGCCGGTTCATCGATCTGGATAATGCGAATGCCGGCCTTTTCAAGGTCTGTTACCTCGTCGCGAATGGCCAACGCAAGCTGCAGCGCCGTTGTTTCGCGGGGTTGATCGTCACGGACAAAAGACCATTGGAGCAGGGTCACCGGTCCCGTAAGAATGCCCTTCATCACGCGGTTGGTCAGGGATTGCGCATGGCACGTGTTGTCCACCGTCATGGGCTCAGGATGATAGATGTCGCCGTAAATGATGGGCGGCTTGACGCAGCGCGAACCGTAGTTCTGAACCCAGCCGTTCTCCGTCAGCGCATATCCCCACAGCTTCTCCGCGAAAAATTCAACCATGTCGTTGCGTTCGGCTTCGCCATGCACGAGGACGTCGAGTCCGAGTTCCTCCTGCTTGCGCACGGCTGTTGCGATCTCCGCGCGCATGCGTTCCAGGTAATCGAGTGCGCCCAGTTCCCCGCGCCGGTACGCCGCGCGAGCTTGCCGGATGGCTAGCGTCTGGGGGAACGAACCAATGGTCGTGGTCGGCAGAAGCGGCAACCTGAGCGTATGCCGCTGCACTCGCTGGCGCACGGCGAAAGGACTTTTGCGGCTCGCCATTGCTTGGGTGATGGCAGTGGTCCTTCGCTGCACGAGGGTATTGATGATCGTGTCCGAATTGCGTCGTGTATCGAGCGCTGCGTTCGACGCGGCAAGTACAGACCCGGCTTCCGCCGAATCGCTTAATGCGAGCGCGATGGCGGCAACCTCATCAAGCTTTTCAGTCGCGAACGCAAGCCATGACGTTAACCGGTTATCGAGCCTTTTCTCCGAAGCAAGCGTGACCGGCACGTGCAGCAGAGAACAGGACGGAGCAATCCATAAGTTATCCGAACGTTCTTCGCTCAGACTCCGGAGCGCGTCGACGATTTTGTTGAGGTCTGCCCGCCAGATATTCCGGCCGTCGATCACACCCACCGACAGCACTTTGTCCGCCGGCAGCACCGCGCGCCACGTGTCCAGTTGCTCGGGCGCCCTGATCAGGTCGATATGAACACCCTGCACAGGCAGTGTCGCGATGAGCGGTGCATGGTGAGCGGCGGTGTCGAAATAAGTACCCAGCATTACCTTGTTGCCTGACGCGCCAAGCACATCGTAAGCCGCGTAAAAGGCCTCGAGCCATTCGTCATCCAGATCAAGGCACAGTGCCGGTTCGTCCAGTTGAAGCCATTCAATCCCGCGTTGCTTCAACCGGTCGAGAATGCGCATATAGCGAATCAGGAGTTTCGGCAGAAGTGAAAGCCGGTCAAAGCCGGGAATGGGGCTCTTGGACAGCCACAGGTACGTAATCGGGCCGATGAGAACCGGCTTGACAGAATGATCCAGTGCGAGCGCTTCATCGATCTCGTCGAAGAACCAGTCGACGCCACCATTGAATGTCGTACCTGGCCCCAACTCCGGCACGAGATAGTGGTAATTCGTGTCGAACCACTTGGTCATCTCCATCGCGGGTTGTGCCTTGTTGCCCCGCGCCAGCTCGTAATATTGCGCGAGCGAGAGGGTCGACGGTTCGAATTCGAACCGCTCAGGCAACGCGCCCAACAGCGCGGTCAGGTTCAGCATCTGATCGTAATAGGCGAAGTCGCCGACCGCTACGAAATCCAGCTTCGCCGAGCGTTGCAACTCCCAATGGCGCGCACGCAATGCCGCGGCGACGCCATGCAAATAAGCATCGTCGCACTCCCCGCGCCAGAACGCCTCTTGCGCGAACTTGAGTTCGCGATGTGCGCCGATGCGCGGAAAACCATGTAGATGAGTGCGAGCCATAACGCGTCCTTAACCGAGTGGCCCACAGTCTGAATGCCGGCGTGTTATTCAACAAGCGACATGTTTTCATCTTCCTATTAGTTTCATTCATGTCGGCGCAACTCGCGCATCCTTGCGCACTCTGCCGGGAAGCGCGGGTGCTCGCCGATGCTTATGGGCAGATGATCTTTTCACGAGCCGACGCGATCGATGCGTCCTCACTTAGCAGCGAGCAGATTCAGGCACTGACGAGTGCCCTGGATCAACGCGGTCCGGTGCGTTAGCTGTTTGTGTCCGATTGGGAAAGTAAGGAGTGGAGCCGCCCGAACCCGTGCGGCCTCGCTCATGCCTTAGCGGCTAACTTCCAGCTCGTCAAAACGTTTTGCACGATAGATCAGGACCGACACGATCCAGCTAAAGGCGAAAATGCCAATAATCACAAAGCCGAGCGTACCGAAATTATCGTTCAAGGTCCCTATGGCATCCCACACCGGGCCTTGCAGTTTCAATTGATCGGCGAGCAGCCCAAGCGCCTCTATACCGCCAATCACGACGGCCACGATGACGGACACCAGCGTGATGGTCATGTTGTAATAGATTTTCCGGATCGGCTTCAGGTAAGCCCATCCGTAAGCACCGAGCATCAGGTGACCGTCCAGCGTGTCTATCAGGGACATGCCCGCACTGAACAGCACCGGGAACACCATGATCGCCCAGGGAGAGAGCCCTTGCGACGCCTGGGTTGCCGCTATGCCGAGCAAACCAATTTCAGTCGCCGTATCGAATCCCAGACCGAACAGGAAACCTAGCGGATACATTTGCCAGCTTCGCGTGATCATGCGAAACAGCGGGCGAAAGATGCGAGCCAGAAATCCGCGATCGGCCAGAAGCAGATCGAAATCGTCATCGACATAAGCACCACCGCTCCGGATGTTGCGCCACGCTTTATAGATCGACCTCAGGATAATCAGGTTCATCAGGGCAATCGCGAACAGGAACAGCGCCGACACCAACGTGCCGACCACTCCGCCAATTTCCTTATAGTGGTCGAATCGGCCTTGCATGGCCGACGTTGCAACCGCCACGCCGACAGAGGCGAGTACGACCACGCTCGAGTGCCCAAGGGAAAAGAAGAAGCCGACCGCAACGGGGCGTTTCTTCTCCTGCATGAGCTTGCGCGTGACATTGTCGATAGCAGCAATGTGGTCGGCATCCACCGCATGACGCAGCCCGAATCCGTAGGCCAGCAATGCGGTTCCCAGCAGTACCGGATGATGACGGAACGCCACCAGTGCCCAAACCCAGGCGACGACATTGATCGCAATCAATATCCCGTAGATGCCGAAAAGCTTGCCCCGCACTTTGGCGCCTGAGTCATTAAAAATCTGTACGAGTTGAGAAATCATCTGGGCAGCCCTCGGGAAGACGCGTCCCGCTTGAATTGGAAAACGATCGGGAGGAGAGGTCTGACTCTTGGTTCGGCAATCTAAAAGCTTACGAACCAAATACAGTGGCGCGACCGTGCCGGGTTCTCACCGGCTTCTCCCCTTGTGTGCTTTTACGCCGTGCCTGTCGCGATGTCTATGAATTCACGGGCAACATGTATCAGCCATCGATCATACCTAAACCGCGATCAACTCCCGCACGCCCTGCGCTTCCATATCCGCACCTGCGCCACCCGCTACGATCTCGCCGCGGCTCATGACCCAATACCGGTCGGCAAGCTCGCGCGCGAAGTCGTAGTACTGTTCGACCAGCAGCACCGTCATGCCCATTTCATCGACGAGTTGACGCAACGTGCGCCCGATATCCTGAATGATCGACGGTTGAATGCCTTCTGTCGGTTCATCGAGAATGAGCAACTGCGGCTCACTCATCAGCGCCCGGCCGATGGCCAACTGCTGTTGCTGGCCGCCCGACAGATCGCCACCGCGTCGACTTTTCATTTCCTTGAGCACCGGGAACAGCTCGTAGATCCGGTCCGGGACTTTCGATGGCGCTTTGCGGCTCGCCGCGCCCACCAGCAGGTTTTCCTCAACTGTCAGCCGCCCGAAGATGTCGCGTCCTTGCGGCACGTAAGCCAGGCCGCTCGAGACGCGCTTGTAAGTGGGCATCGACGAGATCTTCGCGCCGCGCCAGGAGATCGTGCCGCTTTTGGTGGGCACCACGCCCATCAGGCAGCGCAATAACGTCGTCTTGCCCACGCCGTTACGACCCAGCAGCACCGTGAGTTTTCCATCAGGCACGGTCATCTTCACATCGCGCAGGATGTGACTGCCGCCGTAGAACTGGTTGAGGGAATCAACTTCGAGCATGGGTATTTCCTCTATCGACCGAGGTACGACTCGATCACTTTCTCGTTGCGCTTCACTTCGTCAAGCGTGCCGTGCGCGAGCACGCTGCCTTCGGCCATCACCGTCACCCGCCCCGTGTCTCCCGAGAGCGCCGCGACGAACTCCATGTCGTGCTCGACCACCATCATCGAACAGGTGCCGCGCAGTTTGTTCAGCAATTCCGCGAGCTGCATGGTCTCATGGTCCGTCATGCCGGCAGCGGGTTCATCGAGTAGCAGAAGCGCCGGCTGCTGCATCAGCAACATGCCAATCTCCAGCCGCTGCTTTTGACCGTGCGACAGTTCACCTGCGAAACGCGTGGCATCGGCTTCAAGGTGAATCAATTCCAGCGTCTCTTCAATCCTTGCCTGTGCCTCGCGGTCGAGCTTCGACCTGAGCGAGGCTAACCACCCCTTGTCGGTTTTCATCGCGAGTTCGAGGTTCTCCCACACCGGATGGTTCTCGAACACGGTCGGCTTCTGGAACTTGCGGCCGATACCCGTGCGCGCAATCACCGGCTCCGACATGCGCGTGAGATCAAGCGTCTGGCCCAGAAACACCTTGCCCGAATCGGGCCGCGTCTTGCCGGTGATCACGTCCATCATCGTGGTCTTGCCCGCGCCGTTCGGTCCGATCACGCAGCGCAATTCACCCACATCAATGGACAGCGTCAGCTTGTTGAGCGCCCGGAAACCATCGAAGCTCACGGTCACGTCTTCCAGATACAGGATCGTGCCGTGCGAGACATCGATCTCACCCGGTTCGAGCACGTGACCCAGACCCGTGATGCCGTTCTGGTTGCGTTCGCTCTTTTCGTCCATCTCCGGCAGCGGTGGCAGATCGACAATCAATGCGTTGTAGGCGGTCAATGTGAATGTCCTCCCGCTTTCTTCCGGCGCAATGCCATATCAATGAGCCCCATGATGCCGTTCGGCAACAACAAGGGCACGAGCGTAAAGATCAGGCCCAGGAAGAACAGCCAGTATTCAGGGAAGTTCGCCGTAAAGAAGCTCTTCGCGCCATTCACCGCGAACGCCCCGATGATCGGCCCGATCAAGGTCCCGCGTCCGCCCACGGCTACCCAGATTGCCATTTCAATAGAGTTGCCCGGCGACATCTCGTTCGGGTTGATGATGCCCACCTGCGGCACGTACAACGCGCCCGCAATGCCGCATAAAATGGCCGACACGGTCCAGATAAATAGCTTGTAAGCGAGCGGGCTGTAACCTAAGAACATCAGCCGTGCTTCGCCATCGCGCACGCCCGTCACCACGCGCCCAAGCTTGGACGTCACAATCGCCCGTGCCGCGATAAACGCCAGAATCAGCACGCCCAATGTCATGAGGAACAACACCGTGCGCGTACTGGCCGACGTAATCGGAAAGCCCGCGATACGCTTGAAATCGGTAAAACCGTTATTGCCACCGAAACCGGTTTCGTTGCGATAGAAGAGGAGCATCGCGGCGAACGTCATCGCCTGCGTGATGATCGACAGGTACACGCCTTTGACACGCGAGCGGAACGTGAAGAAGCCGAATATCCACGCGAGAATCCCCGGCACGAGGATCACCAGCAACAGCGCGTACCAGAGGTGTTGCGTGCCCTGCCAGTACCACGGCAGCTTGTGCCAGTCGAGGAACACCATGAAGTCGGGCAGGTCGCTCTGGTAGTTGCCCTCGCGGCCAATCGAGCGCATCAGGTACATGCCCATCGCGTAGCCACCGAGCGCGAAGAACAGCGCGTGCCCAAGGCTCAGGATGCCGCAATACCCCCACACGAGATCGAGCGCCAGCGCGCCGATCGCGTAGCACATGAGCTTGCCGACGAGCGTCATCGAATACGCGGAGAGGTGGAACGTGCTCGACTCCGGCAGCACGAGCGCGGCGATAGGCACGCAGATGCCCATCGCGATCACGAACGCGATCAGCGCAATCCAGCCGCTGCGGGGTAAAAGCGCCGCACGCGGCGGCAGGCCCAATGCAAAGCCTTCGCGCCTGGCTTGCTCGTCGGGTTGCGGCGCAACATCGAGGTTGGCTGAGACGTTGGGTGTAGTCATCTCAAACCTCGGCGCTGCGGCCCTTCAGGGCGAACATGCCCTGAGGACGCTTCTGGATGAACAACACGATCAGCACCAGCACCGCGATCTTCGCGAGCACCGCGCCCCAGAACGGCTCGATCGTCTTGCTGACAAGCCCCAGTCCAAAGCCGCCGATCACCGTTCCCGCCAGTTGCCCGACACCGCCCAGCACGACTGTCATGAACGAATCGATGATGTAGCTCTGCCCCAGATCCGGCCCGATATTGCCGATCTGCGAGAGCGCGCAGCCGCCCAGTCCCGCGATGCCCGCGCCGAAGGCAAACGCATACGAATCCACGCGCGCGGTTTTTACGCCCACGCATGCGGCCATGCGGCGGTTCTGCGTCACGGCGCGTACGAACAGGCCGAGGCGCGTCTTGGTGAGCACGACCCAGGCGAGCAGCACGACAACCAGCGAGAAGCCGAGAATGGTCAGGCGGTTGTAAGGCAATATGAGATTCTGCATGATGGACACGCCGCCGCTCATCCACGAGGGGTTCGTCACCTGCACGTTCTGCGCGCCAAAGATGGTGCGAGTGGCCTGGATCAGAATCAGGCTGATGCCGAAGGTGGTCAGCAGCGTTTCGAGTGGCCGGCCGTAGAGATGTTTTATCACCAGCCGTTCCAGCACAATGCCGACTAAAGCGGCGGCGGCAAACGACACGGGCACCGCGAACAGCGGATACCAGTTGAACGCGCCCGGTGCGTAGTGCTGCACGAGGTTTTGCACGACGTACGTGGCGTACGCGCCAATCATGAGGAATTCGCCATGCGCCATGTTGATCACGCCGATCAGGCCGTAGGTGATCGCAAGACCGAGCGCTGCGAGCAAGAGCACGCTGCCTAGCGACAGACCCGCGAAGATCGTGCCGACAATCTCGCCGCGTCGTTGAATCGAGTTCAGCTCTTCAATGCCCGCCTGGGCTGCTGCGCGCACGCGGGCATCGGGTTCGGCGAAGGTGCCGTCCGCGTTCTTGACGACGATCGGACGCAAGAGTTCGTTCATATCGAGGTCGTGACGCGCGGCGACCAGTTGCACGGCTTCGAGGCGTTTGTTCGGATCGGTATCGTGTAAGGCGGTAGTGGCCCAAAGCGTATCGAGGCGCTTTTTAAGTGTCGGATCGGTTTCCTTGGTGCGGGCTTTATCGACTAAAGGTTTGATCGACGGATCGGCGTTCTTGAGCAATTCATCGATGGCCGCGCGTCGTGTAGCGATATCGGGCGATGCCAGTTGCAAACCCGACACCGCGCCGGATACTTTCGAGCGCAGCAGATTGTTCAAGGTGACCGGTTGCGCATCGGGTGCGTCGACGATCTTGTTGGTGAGCGGGTCCTTGTTGCCGTCGTCGGTCTGGATTAAGACCTTGCCGGCGTCGGTGGCGACCAGAGAACCATCGGAGAGTGCGTTGAGCACAGCGATTGAAGGGGCGTCGGCGTTGGCGATCAGCTTGTCGATGGCGGCGGATTTGGCGTCGAAGTCGTCAGCCGCGAGCGGCGCGAGATCGTTGGCGCTCAGGGCCGCAAAGGCGACCAACGGCATGCAGGCAATCAGGATTGCGCAGAGGCCACGGCGAGCGAAGCGAAGCATCGAATCAGTCATGAATGGCCTGTCAGGTAGAGCGGAGTGCGGTGCGGCTTGGTGCGATGTGTTGCATGTTCCATGCTGCCCGGACTCGTATGAACCGCCGCGGGGTTCTTATGCTTGATTGCGCGGCGGTTCGATGTTTCAACGTTGGTAGTTCGTACTTGCTAAGGCTTAAGCCCGAGGTTCAGGCCTTAGACCTAAGGCATAGCTTTAGGCCCAAGACTCTGGCCCAAGACTTAACCCCGAGCCTTTAAGCCACACGCCGCCGACGCAGGAAATCCGGAATCGAACTCACCACATCCGGCTTGCCTTCGTTGCCCGGAATGTATGGGCTCCACGGCTGCGCGCGCACCGTCGTCTTCGTGCGCCACACGACGTTGAACTGACCGTCGGCACGCACTTCACCAATCATGACCGGCTTGTGCAGGTGGTGGTTCCCATCCATCTCAAGCGTAAAGCCCGACGGGGCGGCGAACTTCTGGCCGATCATCGCCACGCGAATCTTGTCGACATCGACGCTCTTCGCTTTCTCGGCCGCCTGCTTCCACATGTGGATGCCGACAAAGGTCGCTTCCATCGGATCGTTGGTCACGCGCTTGTCGCCGCCCGGCAGGTTGTTCTTCTTGACCCAGTCGGCGAACATCGCCTTGAACTTCGTGTTCTCCGGGTTCTTCAGCGACATGAAGTAATTCCATGCCGCGAGATTACCCACCAGCGGTTTTGTATCGATGCCGCGCAGTTCCTCTTCGCCCACCGAGAACGCGACGACTGGTACATCCGTGGCTTTGAGCCCCTGATTGCCGAGTTCTTTATAGAACGGCACGTTCGAGTCTCCGTTCACCGTCGAGATCACGCAGGTCTTGCCGGCTTGCGAGAACGTCTTGATGTTCGCGACGATCGTCTGATAGTCCGCGTGACCGAATGGGGTGTAGACCTCTTGAATGTCGTCGTCCTTTACGCCCTTGGAGTGCAGGAACGAGCGCAGGATCTTGTTCGTCGTGCGCGGATAGACGTAGTCGGTGCCCAGCAGGAAGAAGCGTTTTGCTGCGCCGCCTTCTTTGCTCATCAGGTATTCAGTCGCGGGGATCGCTTGCTGGTTCGGCGCGGCGCCCGTGTAGAACACGTTCTTGGACATCTCTTCACCCTCGTACTGCACCGGGTAGAAGAGCAGGCCGTTGAGTTCCTCGAACACCGGCAGCACCGATTTACGCGACACCGACGTCCAGCAGCCAAAGGTCACCGCGACCTTGTCTTGCGAGATCAGTTGACGGGCTTTTTCGGCGAACAGCGGCCAGTTAGAGGCAGGGTCGACCACCACCGGTTCCAGTTGACGGCCCAGGACGCCGCCGCTTGCATTGATCTGCGCAATGGTCATCAGCGCCGTGTCTTTAAGCGACGTTTCCGAAATCGCCATCGTGCCGGACAGGGAATGCAGTACGCCCACTTTGATGGGGCCTTTGTCGCTTTGAGCGAAAGCCGAAGGGATCTTGCCAACTACGCCTGCAACCCCCGCTGCCGATGCGACCTTCAGGAACTCACGCTTTTTCATTGACCGTCCTTAACCAGAATGTAAGTTGGATTTAGTCTTGGATACAAGACGGAATACCATTCGCAAATTCTGGGCCAAGGACGTGAAAGCCTTTGTAGAAAAGGCTTCCCGGTGTTCGACAGTCAATCACAGGCCTGCTGATTGACTAGGCACGGTGCGTACGCGCTCAAAACTGGTGCGGTGTGCACGCTTTCGGAGGTACGCTACGAATCATCCTGACTGGCGTAACGCTCGCGTGCGGAATGGAGCATGTAAAGCGTGATGCGCTTCACTTCGGCCTGGCTCTCCGCGATGTGCGCACGGATCATCTCTTGCGCGCCGGAGACATTTTTTGCGAAGATCGCCGACAGGATTTCACCATGCTCCCGATAGGTGGCATCGATACGGGGCGCCTTCGTAAAATCCAGGCGACGGATGATCCGGATGCGCTCCGTTACGTCCTGATGAATGCGCGCCATCTCGTCGTTGCCCACCGCCGCGACAATGCGGGTGTGAAACGCCTCATCAAGCGCTGCCACGACTGTCGAGTCAGCGAGGTAGTGTTCGGTCGGCACACACCATGTCTCACGTAACGTATCAAGCCGGTCCATTGCATCGAGAGCAACGACCCGGGCAATGGCGGAGGTCTCCATCATGACCCTCACTTCGTACAGGTCCTCGAAGTATTTGAAATCGAAAGCGCGCACCTGCCAGCCGCTTTTGAAATGCACTTCGACGTATCCTTCACGCTGCAGCCAAAACAGCGCCTGACGAACCGGCGTCCGGCTCACCTGCATGCGCGTTGCAATATCGCCTTCGCTGAATTTATCGCCCGGCAGCAGCCGGAAATCGAAAATATCCGCCTTCAGTTGCGTATAGATTTGTGCCGCAAGATTGCTGGCATTTTTCGCCGGACCCGCGGGCGTCTTCGTATCCACCATGTGCTTTTCCAACCGATGTGAGCCGATTATTCGAGTGAGACCAAAGGATCCCCAGCGTTGATCATCATACCGGGCTTGCAGTGGAATGTTCCCACGATGCCATCGTGAGGCGCCGCGACATGAAACTCCATTTTCATTGCTTCAAGAATCAAAAGAGGGTCGCCGGCATTCACGCGCGAACCGGGGTCCGCCATGAGCTTCCACACATTGCCCGTAATGTCCGCCGAGACGACAAAGCCTGATAGCTCTGCAACTTCGATCAACTCCCCGGCCGTTTCGGTTACGGCCGATACATGGGTATCGGCCGCAGTATCGGCCGCCCAATGCACGACCTCCGCGTCAAAAGCGAGTTTCTGCCTGGCCCGGAAGACTACAAGTTCCGGCGCGATACTTTCAAGAAAAGCGTTGTATGCGCCTAGATCAAAGACCTCCTCTTCTATCCGAACACCACGCCTTCCTTCCCTGAATCCGTCTCTAAGCACTTCGAGCTCGCGTTCGCTCACCGGATAAAAACGCACCTGATCGAAGAACCTGAGCAGCCAGGGTTTGCCATCGACAAACATCTCGTTCTTGAGGAACTTGTTCCAGATCGGCAACGTGCGTCCAACCAGTTGATAGCCGCCGGGCGAATCCATTCCGTAGATGCACATATAGACGCCACCGATGCCCACCGTGCCCTCGGCGGTGTACGTACGCGCCGGGTTGTACTTCGATGTCACCAGGCGATGCCGTGGGTCAACGGGGACGGCACACGGAGCGCCCAGGTACACGTCGCCAAGCCCGAGAACCATGTAGCTGGTTTCGAAAATGGTATCGCGTACTGCATTGCCCGATTCCAGGCCATTGATGCGCCGGATGAACTCGGTGTTACTGGGCAACCACGGCGCCGTGTCACGCACCGATTGCCGATAACGAACTACTGCCTCGAGTGTCGCGGAGTCCTCGTAAGCCATTGGCAAGTACACAACACGGCTGGGCACCGTCATGGTGGAGATGCCGGCAAGCGTTGCGTCCGTGGCGGCAAGGGCATCAACGAGAGCGCGTTGATGGATTACGCGGCTGTCGAAACGTACCTGCAAGGAACGCACGCCGGGAGAGAGCTCACACACGCCATTCACCGGACTGTTCTTCAAAGCCTCCATCAACGCGTGAATGCGAAAGCGGTGATTGAGATCGAGAACGTTCTCGCCGTATTCGATCAGGATGTACTTGTCGCCCGCTTGGCGGAAGACCGTCTTGGGACGCTCGCCGGACGCAGGCCTCTCAAAGAGGATTGGTGAGCCACGCTCAGCGCTTGCATCTGGAAGTGCGAGGACCGAGGCATCCCATCCTGCGATAAAGGCGTCCTGCGCCTGTTCCAGCGCGAGTGCATCGTCGAACGTCATTTCACGAAAGCGGATCTTGTCACCCGGCTTGACCTGCCCCACCTTCCACAATTCAGCCTTCGCGATGGTCACAGCGCAAACGAATCCGCCGAGGCTCGGGCCATCGCGCGTCAGGATCACCGGCATGTCGCCGGTGAAATTGACACTGCCGATCGCGTACTCACAATCGTGCACGTTCGACGGATGCAGCCCCGCTTCGCCACCGTCGGAACGCGTCCATTGAGGCTTCGGACCATTCAGCCGGATACCAAGACGGTTCGAGTTGTAGTGGACGTCCCACTCGCTCGCAAAGAATGTCTCGATTGATTCCGCCGTGAAGAAGTCAGGGGCGCCGTGCGGACCGTATAACACCCCGATATCCCATGTACGCCCATACCTGGGTACGAGAGAATCAGGGAGCGCCGCCGGGGCGTGCAGGGGCGCCAGGTCAGCCGTCGCAGGCAGGCTCGGGTCAGCTATCGTCAAGACGTCTGCCGGGCGCAACGTGCGGCCCGCATGGCCGCCAAATTGTCCGAGCGCGAACGTGGCGCGACTACCGAGATACAGCGGAACGTCCAGGCCGTTGCGCACCGCGAGATAGGTCCGGCACCCGCTGGTCGCTTTTCCGATGCGCAGGATCTGCCCTGCTTTGATATAAATAGGTATCCGGAACAATACTGGTTTCCCATCCAGCGTCGCATCGGTCGGGGCACCGGTCAAGGCGATGATCGTGTCGCAATGAAACCGCAGCGTAGGTCCGAGCACCGTGGTTTCAATGCCCGCGGCGTGCGGCTGATTACCGACGATCCGGTTAGCCAGCCTGAACGCCCAGTCGTCCATTGGCCCCGACGGCGGCACGCCGATGCCCCAATACCCAACGCGGCCGGGATAGTCCTGGATAGAGGTATAAGTGCCCGCATCCATCACCTCGATCGCGCTCGGCCGATACACGAATGCATCGAGAAACCGCGTCGAGACATCGCCAGTGCGAAAAGCGTCGCTCGCCACCACTTGCCGCAAGTAATCCAGATTTGTCGCTATACCGGCCAGCCGTGTTTCGGCGAGTGCCCGTGTCATCGCCGCAATAGCCGCCGCACGATCAGCGCCATGTACGATGAGCTTCGCGATCATCGGGTCGTAGTGAGCGGACACCTCCGTCCCGGTTTCGACCCAGCCATCCACGCGGATATCGGGAGGGAAGCTGACTTCGGTCAGTGTGCCGGGACTCGGCGCGAAGTTACGCAGCGCATTTTCCGCGTACACCCGAACTTCAATTGCCGACCCTTGCGGGATGATCGGACGATCCAGCGCGGGCGGATGACCGGCAGCCGTCAAAATCATCCACTCCACCAGATCGATACCGGTCACGCTTTCGGTGATCGCGTGTTCAACCTGCAACCGCGTATTGACCTCGAGGAAGTAGAACGATTCCTGAGACGCGTCGTAGATAAACTCGACGGTACCGGCCGATCGATACGAAACCGAACGGCCCAGGTTCTCCGCAGCGGTCCACAACCGTTGTCGAACCGCATCCGATAAATTCGGCGCAGGTGTTTCCTCAACGACTTTCTGATTACGCCGCTGCAACGAGCAATCTCGTTCACCGAGCGCGACGACATTACCCCGGCCATCGCCGAAGATTTGCACTTCAACATGGCGAGCCCGGTCTACAAAACGTTCGACAAACACGCCAGCGTTCGCGAAAAACGACTGCCCCAATCGCTTGACTGATTCGAACGCGGCAATCAACCCGGCTTCGTCATTGCATCGCGTGAGACCAATGCCACCGCCCCCAGCCGTGCTCTTCAGCATGACGGGGTAGCCGAGCCTTGCAGCCTCTTGTCGTGCGTCCGACACGTCGGCAAGCAGGCCCGATCCGGGAGTTAGCGGCACACCGGCCAGTTCAGCAAGCTCGCGAGCGGCATGCTTCAACCCAAACTGCTCCATTTGCTGCGGAGTCGGTCCCACGAATGCAAAACCTTCGGCCTCGCAGCGCGCGGCGAATTCCGCGTTCTCCGACAAAAAACCGTAGCCCGGAATGATCGCCTGAGCACCGCTTCGCTTCGCCGCATCGATGATGAGATCCGCCCGCAGATAGCTTTCGGCCGCGGTGTTACCGCCAAGCGAAATTGCGGCGTCGGCTGAGGAGACATGAAGGCTGTTGCGGTCGGCGTCCGAATAGACCGCAACCGAGCGTATGTTCATGCGTCTCAGCGTGCGAGCAATGCGGCAGGCAATCTCGCCGCGATTAGCGATCAATACGGTGTGGAACATGGAAGTCCCCGATCAGGAGTGGGATGGTACGGTCGTCCTGCTTCTGTCGGCGAGATAGTTTGCCCAGCCGCCGAACCGGGTGATGTCGACAGCGTGGTCCAGTCCGGCGGACTCGCAGATAAAGCCTTTGACGTCGGTTCCATCGGCTAGGCTGACGGTACCTATTCCCAGGGGTGCAGCAACACCGGCCACAAAAGAACCGAACTCGGCAAGAGGCATGTCCCATAGTTCAAGCTGGATCGATGCACCGCTATCGGAACGCATCAAGCCGGGCTTAGGCGGTGTTGTATTGGCCAGTGCAAACAGCTGATAGTTAGACGCTGTAGTGGTGCTTGCAACGAAGCTTGCCCCGCGACTGACCAGCTCATGGTTGAGCGGCATTCCACGCAGATGCGCTCCTACGACCGCGACGCGGATTGTGTTCGCTGGTGCAGCGTCGCGCACCGACAACGTTGCATCCTGAAGATTCAGTGCCAGGCCGGTCGCACCGCGTGCGAGACCGGTGCTGTTATGCCAGTGCTCGGCAAACGCGGCGAGTCCACGCTCCTGCCACGCGTCGCCTATGAACGTAATACCGAAGGGCAAACCGTCTTCGCGAAGACTCGCAGGGACCGACACCGCGCTCCAGTCGAGCAAGTTGACGAAGTTGGTGTATTTCCCCATGTGGCTATTCAAACGCACGGGATCCGCCTGGACATCAGCGATTCGATAATGCGTGGGAGCCGTCGGCACAAGCATGGCGTCGAATCCCGCAAGCAATGCGTCGGCGCGGCGCTTGAGATCGGCAAGCTCGTACACGCCATCAAAAGCATCGGCGGCTGAAAATTCCCTGGCTTTGAAAATGATGTCACGCACGACCGGATGGATATCGGCTTCGTGATTAGTCGCGAATTCGCGAATGGCGGCGTAGCGTTCGGCCACCCAGGCGCCGTCGTAGAGCAACGCAGCGACTTCGTCGAACAGGGTGAAGTCGATCGGCACACAGGTCGCACCCTGCGCCTCAAGCTGGCCGATGGCAACCTGAAAAGCTTGTGCGGCGAAATCATCGCCAAAAAATTCCGGTTGAGCGGGAATGGCGATGCGCGGCGCAGCCGGCATACGCCAATCACGCGACGCTTCCGGTGCGGCACGTGAAAGGCCATCTTCAAGATCGATGACAGCCGCCACGTCATACACGGTCATCGCGTCACCCACAGTCATCGCGAACACGGACACGCAATCCAGCGTACGGCACGCGGGTACGACACCGGTATTGCTGAAGGCGCCACGCGTAGGCTTGATGCCAACGATGTTGTTCAAACCAGCAGGCACACGTCCAGAGCCTGCAGTGTCCGTCCCGAGCGCGAAGGGCACAAGGCCGCGAGCCACGACCGAAGCGGATCCTGAACTCGACCCTCCCGACACGAATTTCGCATTAAACGTATTAGTTGGTACTCCGTAAGGTGATCGAACACCAACGAGACCCGTTGCGAACTGATCGAGATTGGTCTTCCCAATGATGATCGCACCGGCATCGGCCAAACGCCGAACGATCGTTGCATCCTTGTCCGGTGAATAGGCGAACGTGGGACAAGCGGCCGTTGTCTCAAGGCCTTCAGCGTCGATATTGTCTTTCGCTGCGAACGGCACCCCATATAACGGAAGGCGGTCCATATCGCCGCCGACGGCATCGAGCTTTTGAGCGAGCTTGGTCAGGCGAGCGTCCAGCCCGGAAGCGGACACGATAGAAATCCAGGCTGGGTCGTCTGCAGAGAGCGACGCCCTGAGTTCGTGAAGCAGTTCCGCTGGTTTAGCACCGGTTCCGTATGCACGTTTCCAGTCAGGAATAGTCCATCCGAGCATCTGGTATTTCCTCTTGTGTACAAGTTTCGAACTTCATATACAAGAGTTGTGCCAATGGTGGGAAGGTCTTTGTTGATGGGCTTCGGAGAGGTTTTAAAGGAAAATTGGCAGCGTGTCCTGCGGCGGCGGAACGCCCTAAAGTGGCGCCGAACGAGCGGAAATTGGGCGAGTTCGCACCAGTAGCGAGCCCGGCCAGCCACCGGCGTAGCCGATGCCAGTGCGCCGCCCAAAGAACAGACGGCCGCCCGAAGGCGGCCGTCTGTTCGCATTCATGCTTGTCGCTAAATCAAACTCACACGCCCGCGCGCAACGTCTTTGCCGCAGCGACCATGTTCTTGAGCGCGGGGATCACCTCATCCCACTGACGCGTCTTCAAGCCGCAATCCGGATTGACCCACAAACGCTCCGCCGGAATACGCTCAGCCGCTTTGCGCATCAATTGCACAATGTGCTCCTGGCTCGGGATATTCGGCGAGTGGATGTCGTACACGCCCGGTCCGATCTCGTTCGGGTAGTTGAAGTTATCGAAGGCATCCAGCAGCTCCATGTCCGAACGCGACGTCTCGATCGTGATCACGTCGGCGTCCATATCGGCGATCGACGCAATGATGTCGTTAAACTCCGAATAGCACATATGCGTGTGGATCTGCGTTTCGTCCTGCACGCCATTCGCCGTGATACGGAACGATTCAACGGCCCACTGCAGGTATTCGTTCCACTGCGACTTGCGCAACGGCAAACCTTCACGCAGTGCCGCCTCGTCGATCTGAATCACACGCACGCCGGCTCTTTCCAGATCCAGCACTTCCTCGCGGATAGCCAGCGCCAACTGATGGCACGACACCGAACGCGGCTGGTCGTCACGGACGAACGACCAGTTCAGGATGGTGACCGGGCCGGTCAACATGCCCTTCATCGGCTTGGCGGTTTGCGATTGTGCGTACTTGATCCACTCTACGGTCATCGCCTTCGGACGGCTGATGTCGCCGAACAGGATAGGCGGTTTCACGCAGCGCGAACCGTAGGACTGTACCCAACCAAACTGGCTGAACGCGTAACCGTCGAGCTGTTCACCGAAGTACTCGACCATGTCGTTGCGCTCGGCTTCGCCGTGCACGAGTACGTCAAGACCTAGTGCTTCCTGTTCGCGCACGCTGCGCGTGATCTCGCGGTGCATGACGGCCTTGTAGCCGGCGTCGTTCAGTTCGCCGGTCTTGAACTGGCTGCGAGCCTGACGAATCTCAGCGGTCTGCGGGAACGAGCCGATAGTCGTTGTCGGATACGCCGGCAGCTTCAACAAGGCCGACTGCTTCGTGGCGCGTTGCGGGTAAGCGCTTGAGCGACGGCCAAGTGCTGCATCGATTTTCGCAACCGCTGCCTTGACCGCCGGGTTGTGCACGCGCGGCGACGAACGGCGGTTTTGAATTGCGGCGCCGTTCTCAGCGAGCGCCGCCTGCACCGACTGGCGGCCGTCGTTTAGCGCGTGAGCCAGCACCTTCAGTTCATCGAGCTTCTGCAATGCGAAAGCGAGCCAGGACTGAATTTCCTTATCGAGCTTTTGCTCGCTGGCCAGATCGACCGGCACATGCAACAGCGAGCACGACGGTGCAATCCACAAGCGGTTCTGCAATGTCTGATGAATAGGTTCCAGCCAGTCCAGCACGGCGCTCAGGTCGCTTTTCCAGATGTTCCGGCCATTGATGACACCAAGGGACAGCACCTTGTCCGCAGACAGCTGCGCGAGCACTTGCGCAACCTCGGCACGCGCGTTGATCGCATCGATATGCAGACCCTGAACCGGCAGCTTGCACGCGATTGATAAGTTATCCTGCAATTGTCCGAAGTAAGTGGTCAGCAGCAGCTTGGCCTTCGAACCCTTCAACGCGTCGTAGGCCGTGACGAATGCATGCTGCCACGTTGCATCGAGCTCAGTGACCAGGGCTGGCTCGTCGATCTGCATCCATTCAACGCCTTGCGCCGCCAGTTGTTCGAGCAACGCTGCATACACCGGCAACAGGCGCGGCAGCAACGCGAGCTTGTCCGAGTCGTCCTTGGCCTTGCCAAGCCAAAGATACGTCACCGGGCCAATGATGACCGGCTTGGCTTTCACACCGAGCTTGCGAGCCTGTGCCAACTGATCGAGCAGGCGCGACGCATCGAGTGCAAATTCAGTCGATGCGCTGAATTCCGGCACGATGTAGTGATAGTTCGTATCGAACCATTTGGTCATCTCGCCAGCCTGCACGCCGCAGCTGCAAGCCGAGTCATGCGCGGAGCGGCCACGCGCGACGCGGAAGTAATTGTCCAGCGGGTCGCCGTCAAAACCGCGAACCCGTTCCGGGATGTTGCCCAGCGTGAAGCTCGTGTCGAGCACCTGATCGTAGAACGAGAAATCGCCGACGGGCACATGGTCAAGGCCGGCCTGGTTTTCCCAGTGCCGCTGGCGCAGTTGTGCGCCCAAGCCGGTCAGTTCGTCGCGTGACGACTGCCCTTTCCAATAACCTTCCTGCGCGAATTTCAGTTCGCGTTTTGCGCCGATACGGGGGAAACCCAAATTGTGCGTCGTGACCATTGATGTGCCGCTCCTGAAATGAACGGCTCGATCATAGGTTGCGTGGTCTATGAAATATAATGGTCTTTTCTCATTGATCGATTAGTTCCTTTCATGGACGACACATGCTCGAACGAACTCATCTGGCCATTATTCGGGAAGTCGACCGTCACGGCTCGCTGACCGCGGCCGCGAACGTGCTGTGCCTGACGCAGTCCGCGCTTAGCCATACCGTCAAGAAGATGGAGCAGCAGCTTGGGACCGCCGTGTGGAGCCGCGACGGACGCAACCTGCGCCTGACCCAGGCGGGGCAGTATCTGCTGGCGCTCGCGAACCGCGTACTGCCGCAGATGGAACATGCGGAAGAACGCATGAGGCAATTCGCGCTGGGACAGCGTGGGACGCTGCGCATTGGCATGGAATGCCATCCTTGCTACCAGTGGCTGCTCAAGGTGGTGTCGCCCTACCTCGCACGCTGGCCCGACGTGGATGTCGACGTCAAACAGAAATTCCAGTTTGGCGGCATAGGCGCGTTGTTCGGCTATGACATCGACATATTGGTCACGCCGGATCCGTTGCGAAAACCCGGCTTGCGCTTCGAGCCCGTGTTCGACTATGAGCAGGTACTGGTGGTGGGGCGGCAGCATCGGCTGGCGCAAGCACCTTTCATCCTGCCCGATGAACTCGCCGAAGAGGTCCTGATCACGTATCCGGTCGAGATCGATCGGCTGGATATCTATAACCAGTTCCTCATGCCGGCGAACGTCATGCCGAAGCGGCACAAGGTCATAGAAACCACCGACATCATGTTGCAGATGGTCGCAAGCGGTCGGGGCGTGGCCGCGTTACCGCGGTGGCTCGTTGAAGAGTATGCGGACAAGGTCGCGGTGAATGCGGTTCGGCTGGGCAAAAAAGGCATCGCCAAGCAGATCTTTCTGGGCGTCCGTGAAACGGATACGACGATCGATTATCTGAGCGCCTTTGTTGAGCTTGCGCGCGGGTCCGATTGGAATGCAACGGTGGAAACGGAACACGCATAGGCATCCTAAGCTCTGCCAGCCCTTATCGATTCAATCGGTCCTGCATGAAATCCACGAACGCGCGCAGCTTGCGGGGAACGTGGACACGGCTGGGGTAGTAGAGATAAAACCCGGGGAACGTGGGCCACCACGGCTTCAGCAGCGCAATCAGGCGCCCGGCCTGAATGTCGTCGTGCACCTGGACTTCGAACGCGCAGCCAATGCCGGCGCCAGCACGGACAGCCGCGAGGATGATATCGCCGTCGTTGGTCACCAGCGGCCCCGGCACCTCAATGTCGAAGTCACGGCCCTTGTGCGTATATTCCCAGCGATAAATACTGCCCGCGAGACGAACATTGATACACCTGTGCGCGCGCAAGTCCTCGGGCTTGCGCGGCAGCGGGCGTCCTGCCAGATAGCGTGGCGCCGCGAGGGTCGCAATGCGATGCCGGCCGCCGAAAGGCACGGCTACCACGTCCTGCGCCAGGTTCTCGCCAAGGCGAATCCCGGCGTCGAAGCCCCCGCCGACGAGATCCACGAGCGCGTTGTCGCAATGCATTTCCACGGTGATGTCGGGATAGGCCTCCAGGAAGTCGACCAGATGAGGCATCACCAGAATGTCCGCCGCCGTGCGCGAGAGGTTGAGGCGCAGCAGGCCGGCAGGCTTGTCACGTAATTCGTTGACCCCGTCGACGGCGGTCGCGAGCGCGGCAAGCGCCGGTTGTGCATCCTGCAGGAAACGCTGTCCGATTTCAGTCAACCCGACCCGGCGCGTCGAACGGTCGAGCAAGCGCACGCCGAGGCGCCCTTCCAGCGTGCGCATGGTTTGCGACAAGGCTGACGGCGACACACCCAGCTCGGCCGCGGCGCGCGTAAAACTGGCATGGTGCGCCACGCGAGCAAAGGCGGCGATCCCCGGCAGCAGGTCAGGCAGCATCGCCATGTTATGAAGCAGCGCTTCATGCTGCATATTGATTACCCCCCTTAATCCATACCAATCGGCAGCCTATCATGGGCGCTCAATCCTCATGGGAGCACCCCATTCATGAGCAAGCTTTCCGGCAAAGTCGCTATTGTCACCGGTTCATCCAAAGGCATTGGAGCGGGTATCGCTGAACGCCTCGCCGCCGACGGCGCTCACGTGGTCGTGAACTACTCGCGCAGTGCGGAAGACGCAGATGTCGTCGTCAAGAGAATCGTTACGGCGGGAGGCAAGGCCATCGCGGTCAAAGCCGATATTTCCAAACCGGCTGAGATCCAGCCGCTCATCGATGCTGCCCTCGATGCGTTCGGCAAGCTCGATATCCTGATCAACAACGCGGGGGTCTACAAAATGGACTCCCTGGAAACGCTGACGGCCGAGAGTTTCGACGAGCACTTCCACCTCAACGTACGCGGCCTGCTTCTTACCACGCAGGCGGCATCCCGCGTGTTGCCGGCGGGCGGCGTGATCGTCAACATCAGTTCGGGTCTCGCGCACAGTCCCTATCCGATGGTTCACGTCTACTGCGCCACCAAGGGCGCGGTGGACACCCTGACGCGTACGCTGGGGATGGAGCTTGGCCCTCGTAAGATTCGCGTGGTCGGCATTGCGCCGGGTTTCGTCACCACCGAAGGGAATGCGGAATCTGCGAAAGGGATGGCTGAGTTCTTTATCGCCAAGACGCCGCTCGCGCGCGTCGGTCAGCCCAGCGACATTGCCGCAGCCGTCGCCTTCGCTGTTTCGGACGACGCCGGCTGGGTCACCGGATGCACGATCGATGTCGCGGGCGGAATGGTATTTTGATGCGTTTCCTGCTGCACAAGAGATGATTTGTACACGGCGTGTTGCAGATTGCGGCTGAGGGACGGCAACGGAAATGAAGCCCGTACAGTATCAAAGCTTCAGGGACGGCCATATTCCTTAAGCGTGGTGGGGTACTGCCAAGCGTCTATTCCGGCCAAAGCAGAGGATTCATTTGACCAACGGGAAAGTCAGGACGAACCGTGTTCCCTGCGGCTCACTTTTCGCATGTACCTTGCCGCCATGCAGCTCCATGATCGTCCGCACTATCGCCAGTCCCAGCCCGGTCGATCCGCTCGCCGACGCACCGCTCGTCCTCGATGGATCAGCACGATAAAACCGATCGAAAACGCGTACAAGTTATGTTCCAGCAAAACACGACCGGATGAATCGATCACTTCCGCCGACAACGCCTCGTTGCCCATCACCTGACTTTCCAGCCGCGCCCGATGCTGCGTCAGCTCACCCACGTTGGCCAGCTCCTGCGTCAGGCGGCGACGATGCTCCAGCCAGGCTTGATGGTCCACATGACAACTCAGGTCCTGTGCAGGGCAATGGAAATGACCGCGACAGCACAGGGCCTGAACCGCGCCACTTAGCCACCTGCGTAGATGTTGCAAAAGCTGACCGGACCAACGCAGGTCGAGCGCGTAGCCGTGTGCATCGGGGCGCTTGACGATGAAGTGCCGTTCTCGGCCACGCCGCCGTAGGCTTGCGTTGCCAGTTGCTGGCCGTTCTGAGCTGCGATCTTCGCTTCAGCAGCCTGGATGTCGGCCGGGTAGTCGACGTCTCCACCGCGCGCCGGGTTGTAGCCCGCCTGTTCAACACGCACCAGGTCTGCGCGGACTTCAGCGCGTGTCACGGGAGCATTCGATTGTGCAAAGCTGAGAACCGGAGCGGCCAAGGCACCAGCGGCGAGAGCGAGGCAGATAAGTGCTTTTTTCATGATGGATATTCCTTCAATGAGTGTGATTGATTAACGGGCAACCTTGCCCTGAAACGAATGACGCTGTAGTTGCCGGAGTGCGATGACAAGCCTTGAAATTGCTATTAAATGGCTAATCTTCGTTCCGGTTTCCTTTCTTGGTTAAATCTAAATTACCGCGTTCATGCAGTGGCAAACACATCGGCATTGCTGTTATTCCACGATCGATCAAATAATTTCTTCGAGTTGATGCTGACAGACCTTCGTAAGCCACGACTGGCCGCTTTGGCTCTTGCTTGCATACGACGTATGCATGGCCATCAACTTCTATCTGGCCGCAGTGCAATCTCGGTCACTTGCAATCAGTATCGGCTTTCAAGCTTTGCGCGAGACTGACATCAGCATTACCAAATTGTTATCTTTGGCAGGAGGCAGAAAGACTTGGGGAAAGGGGATGAGGGGCGATTCCGTGCCCGAGCCATCGCGAGGGGAGTGCGAGACGAGGCGGTCGTGCCTTATCGATCGCTCATCGAATCCTGCGCAATTGCTGCAAAAAATTAAATCAGATATGCGAAACGCTTTTTTAAGCACCTGATCAACCCTATGCCGTGACAGAGTGCGCTGTCAGGCTTGGCATGTCCGAGAAGATTTTTCATCGTGAGACGGGTATCGCCTTTGGCGTGCTGGCGCCAGGCGTTTTATCCTGACTCCCATCGTCATTACGATGTCAACCGTCGACTGAATGCGCGACACCCAAAGCCCCCGCCAACTTCAGCGCGTTCCTCTGTCCCTGGTCCTCGTAGTTGGTATTGAAAACCACATGCGTCAGTTCGACCGCTTTTGAAATTTCGATAACCTGGCTGGCGAGTGAATCGATTTCATCATCGTTGTACTCGTATTGAAATCTCGACGACGATGCAACCCCACCTTTGACATTCCACGTGTCCTGATTGCGTCCATGCATACGAATCAACGCCAGCCGCGGATGCGTTGTTTCCCAAATGGCGGGGATGCTGTTACTCGACCCCTGCGGTTCATCCACCACCACATTCACCAGTCCGCGCTCACGTTCCATGGCCAGCGTGGAATCGCGGCGCTTTTCGTCGAACCAGGTCTGGTTGCGAAACTCGACCGCCATGGTGTAGCCGTCCATTGCGCCCATGACGTCCGCGCAGTGCTCGACATGCCGGATGCCGTGGGGATTGCAGATCACCCACGGCGCGAACTGGAAATGCACTGCGCCAAGCTTGCCGGCGACACGAAGCGGCTCGATAGCTTCAAAGTACCGGCACCATAATTCCTGCTGCAACTCGCCCGGCAAATCCTTGTAATACAGGCTCGTCTTGCCGTTTTGTGGCAGGTGCGACTGTATGTCCGGCGGAAACATGTCGCGTGCGGTCTGATGCCCCGTGAACAAGCGGAACGCCTTGATGTTGAACACAAACCCGGGCGGTGTCCGCTCAGCCCACAACACTGAATTTGCAGCGTCAGGCATGGCGTAATAGCTGGAATCGACCTCCACCAAAGGGAACACGGACGCGTAATGACGCAACCGGGCCTCCGCGCTCGAACAGCCGGGCGGATAAAAACGCTTGCACTTGATCAGCGTGGGGTCCGTCCACGACGCTGTGCCGACCAGGATGGTCACCGCGCATTCTCCCTACCATTTCCACTACGTTCAGTCGACATAATTTCTCCCCCGTTTTTCCTCCCCATGTTTAAAAGGGGCAGTTCAGGCTCGATCAAATTCAAGGTAGAGTACTGTACATCCATACAGTTAAATTTACCATGTCAGCCCTGCTCAAGAACGTCGAAGACATCCACCCCGCCTTGTGGCGCGGGTCGCAGCTCGCGCGCGCTCAGGGGCAGACCGTCGACACGGGTTATGCCGTGCTGTCGGCCGAACTGCCGGGTGGCGGCTGGCCCTTGGGAACGCTGATCGAGTTGCTGGTGCAGCAGCCGGGCGTGGGCGAAGTCAGGCTGTTACGCCCGGCGCTCGCCGCCGTGAGCCGCCGCCCTATCGCTTTTGTGCAACCGCCTCATAGTCCAAATTCTCTCGCTTTTGCGTATCTGGGTGTGCCGCTCGACAAGCTGCTCCAGGTGCGCGCATCGAAACTGGCTGACGCATTGTGGTCAGCCGAGCAAATTCTCAAGACGGGCAGTTGTGGCGCGCTTGTCTTCTGGCAGCAATACGCGCGCACGGAATCGCTGCGGCGCCTGCACATGGCCGCGCAATCCTCTGAAACGCTGTTCCTGATGGTGCGCCCGCTCGCGAGCGCGGCGGACTCGTCACCGGCCACATTGAGGCTGTGCGTGCGGCCGGCCGGCGACGGTATTGCTGTCGACATCATCAAGCGCAAAGGCCCGATCCGCGCCGAAAGACTGTCCGTCACCCTGCAACCCTCTCCTGTCCTGCTGAGTCCCCATGCCCGTGTACGTCGGCATACATCTACCCCGGTTGTCGCTGGAAGTGTTCCGTCCACGCTGGTCGCGTAGGCCTGAACATGGCTGCGTCGTCCTCGACCGCGACACGGTTTTTATAGCAGACCCGGGTGCCCGCGAGGCCAGCGTATGCGTAGGCATGAAACGCGGCGGCGTCCTCACGCTCTCGCCCGACACCCTCATGTTCGAGCGCGAGTTGAGCCGAGAAAACGACTTGATGCGCGAGGTAGCTTTTTCGCTGATGAAATTCTCACCCATGGTCGCGCTCTGCGATGAGGAAACCATTGTTATCGACGTGACGGCGAGCTTGCGGCTCTTCGGCGGCATCGTGCGGCTGTGTCATCAGATGCGGAACATTGTCGATGCCATCGGCGTCACGGCGCGCCTGAGCACAGCGCCGACCGGCCAGGGCGCGTGGCTGCTGGCCAAAAGCGCCCGGAACGCTCACCTCGGCAAGCGGCGCGTGCTGAAAATGGATTCGCTCGAACGCAAGCTCGGGACGCTGCCGTTCCAGGCCGCGCCGGAAGTGCGGGCTTTCACGGACTGGTTCAACGGGCTGGGTTGCAAGACGCTGAACGACATTCGCCGCCTGCCGCGTGCGGGTCTGAAAAAACGCTGTGGCGTCGCGCTGCTGGACTCGCTCGATCGCGCGTATGGACTCGCGCCCGAGCTCCATGAATGGCTGGCCGTGCCGCCCGCTTTCAGCGCGCGCATCGAGTTGCCCGATCGTATCGAACATGCGGAAGCCATGTTGTTTTCAGCGCGCCGGCTGATCGTGCAACTGTGCGGCTGGCTGAGCGCGCAGCAACTGGCGCTCACGCACGCCACGCTCACGCTGGAACACGAGCGCGGCCGCGATGCCATCGACCCCACCGTTATCCAGATCGCTCTCGCCGAACCCACCTGGCACGAAGAACATCTGCTGCGCTTGTTCAAGGAGCGGCTTGGCCGCACGGAACTCGTGGCGCCGGTGATCGCCATGCGTCTGAGCGCCGCAAAAATACAGCCTGCGGAACCCCCTACCGAGACGCTTTTTCCCGAACCCGGCGGTTCGCCTGAAGACCATAACCGCTTATTGGAATTGCTGGTTGCGCGATTGGGCGCCGAGAACGTGCTGCGTGCGGCGCCTTCATCGGATTACCGGCCTGAACAGGCGAATCGATGGATCTCCGTCACCGACACCACCCATCCTCAAAAGCTTGAAGCCGTGCCGTCCGATCTGCCGCGCCCGACGTGGCTGCTTGAAAAGCCGCTGCAACTGATGATGAAAAGCCATCGGCCGTTCTATGGGTCGTCGCTGAAACTGGTGTCGCCGGCTGAGCGCATCGAGGCGGGATGGTTCGACGGCGGTTTGACAAGCCGTGATTATTTCGTCGCGCAAGCCAGCGATCAAAGTTGCTACTGGATTTATCGCGAGCGGCCCGGGAGTGCCGAGGCCGAAGATCCGCGCTGGTTTCTCCACGGTCTGTTTGGATGATGTGCCGTGGATACGACCTTCTCCATGCTGCCCGCGTATGCGGAGCTTTTCGCGTTTTCCAACTTCACGTTTCTTCACGGGGCATCGCGTGGAGAGGAGCTGGTCGCGCGGGCGGCGCAACTGAGTTATGCCGGTCTGGCAATCACCGATGAATGCTCGCTCGCGGGTGTCGTACGCGCGCATGTGGAGGCGAAGAAGCTGAATTTTCCGCTTGTGATCGGCTCGTATTTCAAGCTCGTCAATGCGGATCTTTCGCCAGCCTTCGGACTCATTTTGCTGGCGACGAACCGCAATGGATACGGCAATCTGTCGGAGCTCATCACCATTGCCCGCATGCGGTCGAAAAAAGGCGCGTACCTGCTCACGCCGAATGATCTGGCACGACCCGATAAAGAGTTCGCCCATCTGCGTGGCATGCCGGATTGCCTCGCGATCCTCGTGCCCGATTTCCCCGCTATCCCCGCAAAACAGGCTGCGCTCGATGCCCAGATCGAATGGCTCGACACCACGTTTCCTCAGCGCGCGTGGGTTGGGTTGACGCTGCACCAGCGCGCGCTCGATGACATACATCGGGGAACCGTCGAGCATGTGGCCGCGTTTCACAAAGTGCCCGTGGTGGCGACCGGCAACGTGGTGATGCACGTGCGTTCGCGAAAGCCGCTGCAGGACACCATGACGGCAATTCGTATCGGCAAGCCGGTGTCGGAATGTGGTTACGATCTCGCTCCGAACGCCGAGCAACATCTGCGCTCCAGGTTGCGGCTCGCGAATCTCTATCCGGAATACACGCTTGGCGAAACGCTCAATGTGCTCACGCGCTGCACGTTTTCACTCGATGAATTGCACTACGAGTATCCGGACGAAATCGTGCCGGAGGGATATACCCACGCTGCTTATTTGCGGCAGGAAACCTATGTTGGCGCGCATCGGCGTTTTCCACTCGGCATTGAGCACAAGGTGCAGGCTCAGATAGAACATGAACTCGAGTTGATCGAGCATATGAAATACGAGGCGTACTTTCTCACCGTCTATGACCTCGTTCGTTTTGCCCGCCGCGAAAATATCCTTTGCCAGGGACGCGGTTCCGCCGCCAACTCTGCCGTGTGTTATTGCCTCGGTGTTACTGAAGTAGACCCGGCGAGCAGCAACATGCTGTTTGAGCGATTTATCAGCAAGGAGCGCGGTGAACCGCCGGATATCGATGTCGACTTCGAACATCAGCGGCGCGAGGAAGTGATCCAGTACATCTATCGTAAATATGGTCGTGATCGCACGGCGATTGCGGCGGCGGTGTCGACGTATCGGCCGCGTGGTGCATTGCGTGAAACGGGCAAGGCGCTGGGGGTCGATCCGCAGATTGTGGATCGCGTCGCGAAGTCGCATCAGTGGTTCGATAACGGTCAGGACCTGCTGCAACGCTTCACCGAATCCGGGCTCGATCCGGAGAATGCGTTGATTCAGTCGTGGGCGTCGCTGGCCGCGCAATTGCTGAATTTTCCGAGGCACCTGTCGCAGCATTCGGGTGGTTTTGTGATCAGCCGGGAGAAACTCACGCGGCTGGTTCCTGTCGAAAATGCGGCTATGCCGGATCGCAGCGTGATCCAGTGGGACAAGGACGATCTGGAAGCGCTGGGGCTTTTAAAAGTCGATGTGCTCGCGCTCGGCATGCTCTCGGCCATTCGACGCACGCTCGATATGGTTTCGGAGAAGTACGGCGAGCGCTTCGAGATGCAGGACATTCCGCGTGACGATGAAGCCACCTACGAGATGATCTCGCAGGCGGACACGATCGGCGTGTTCCAGATTGAATCGCGTGCGCAGATGTCGATGTTGCCGCGACTGCGGCCGAAGAAGTTTTACGATCTGGTGATCGAAGTCGCGATCGTGCGGCCCGGTCCGATTCAGGGCGGCGCAGTGCATCCGTATTTGCGACGGCGTCAGGGTTTGGAGCCGGTGAGTTTTCCAAACGACGACCTGCGGGTCGCACTCGACAGAACCTTGGGCGTGCCGATCTTTCAGGAACAGGTCATGCAGATCGCAATGATCGCCGCCGATTTCACTGCCGGTGAAGCCGATGAATTGCGCCGCGCGATGGCCGCCTGGAAACGCAAAGGCGGACTGGAGAAATACTACGATCGCATTGTGAGTGGCATGACCAGGAACGGTTATAAAAAGGACTTTGCAGACGCCATATTCGAGCAGATCAAGGGCTTCGGTGAATATGGTTTTCCTGAAAGCCATGCGGCGAGTTTCGCGCTGCTTGTGTATATCAGCAGTTGGTTGAAACGGCATGAACCGGCGGCGTTTCTTGCGGCCATGCTGAATTCGCAACCGATGGGTTTCTACTCCCCGTCGCAACTCGTGCAGGACGCGAAGCGCCATGGCGTAGTCGTGTTTCCCGCTGACGTGACGGTGAGCGGCTGGGATTCGGTGCTTGAATACCCGGATGAACGTCGGGGCGATGACAGCAGGCCTGCGGTGCGGCTGGGGTTATCGCTGCTTCGCGGGATGCGGGATGGTGCGGCTGAGCGTATTGGAACTGCCCGTTGTGTGCGTCAGTTCGAGAGCGTGGGAGACCTCGCGCAACGGGCGCAACTTGACCGGCATGATCTGCAGGCGCTGGCTGCCGCCAATGCGTTGACTTCGCTCGCGGGTAATCGACGGGAAGCGTTATGGCAATCCGTGGCCGCAGTGCCCGACAAGGACCTGCTCAACGATGCACGCGTGGAAGATGTCACGCCGCTGCTCGGCGCGCCCTCTGAGGCCGACGATATTATCAGCGACTACAAGGCTACGGGGCTGTCTCTCGGACGTCATCCGCTTGAACTGCTGCGGCCGGCGTTGCTTGAGCATCGGTTGATGTCGGCGGCTACGTTGCGTAGTTACAGGAACGGGCGATTAGCGCGCGGGTGCGGACTCGTGACCGTGCGCCAACGGCCTGGAACGGCGAAGGGCGTGATGTTCGTTACGATCGAAGATGAGACGGGTAATGTTAACGTGATCGTATGGCCTAGTCTGCTGGAGAAACAGCGCCGCGAGGCGCTCGGTTCAACGTTGCTCGCCGTGTACGGTACGTGGCAATGCGAGGGCGAGGTTCGACATCTCGTCGCGCAACGACTGGTGGATATGTCGTATCTGCTGGGTGGGCTGACGAGCGTGAGCCGGGACTTTCATTGATTTTTTCTGATCTTCTTTTATCATCAGCACTCCATCTAAATTGTTTTATCTCAAGCCGGGGGCGTTCTTATTCAACGTCTTGCTTGAAACGCACTATATTAGAGGCTGGTTTTAGTCACCGAAGGAGTCTGAGTATGAAAGTCCGCATGTATCGCAGCACCGTTGCAGGCATTGCAATTGCAATGTTGTTACCTATTTCAGCCGCTCATGCACAGCTTGGCAATTTGTTGAAGGGAGGCGGATCCGATGCGTCATCGTCCAGCGGGCTCAGCAGCCTGGGGAGCATGAGCGGTATGACCAGCGGGTTGACCGGGTCATCGCTGACATCGGGTAGTACCAGCAATGTTGCGGGTGTGCTGCAGTTTTGTATCAAGAACAACTATCTGAGTGGGAATGGAGCGTCGTCGGTTAAAGACTCGCTGATGAGCAAGCTGGGCGGGACGTCGGCTGCGTCGTCGGATAGTGGGTATACCGCAGGGGCGGCGGGACTTTTGAAAAGTGGTGATGGGAAGTCGGTTGATCTGAGTGGGGGTGGGTTGAAGCAGCAGGTTACGAAGCAGGTTTGCGACAAGATTCTTTCGCAAGGGAAGTCGTTGGTGGGCGGGTGATAGTTGGTTTGTTTTTTAGTTTTTAGTTTTTAACCCCGGCGAGTCCTTCGTTCGCATTGGACATGTCGGGGTTAGCGCGATGCATCGCCCTCCTCTTTAGTTTTCGTTTCAGTTCCGATGAGCGATCCGCTACCCACGTTCGAGACCGATCGCCTGCTGATCCGCCCACGCACCATGGCGGACTACGAGGCATGTCTGGCGATGGATCGTGGCACGACGCTGAGGCGCATGAGCGATTCTTGGGGGAACGTATTCAGACATCGTTCGCCAATGAGGGAAATGGCCGTGCCGCTATCGGCGCGAGACCGAGCACGACCACGAGGAAGCCGATTTGCGCCAGATAAAATGGCTCAAGCCATTGATCATTCATCGCGGCATAGTACGTGTTATGTATAACGTCGCTCACGATGATCGCGACCGTCAACCAGATTCCCGCCCGTGGTTTGCCAAACAAGAGGATCGCGGCGAGTGGGTCAAGAATAGTCAGCACATCCCAATAGATCTTGCTCGTCAGGGCAATCTTGTTTCCGTAGCCATAATCCCAAAGCAAACCATGTTGGAGAACGGCACGCACATGATTGAAGGTTGCGGCAAGAAGGCATAGTGCGAACAAAATCCGGATCATGATCGATGCGCGTGGCATTCCGACCCTCGTAGAAAGGCGTGGCACTCAGCTTACCAGAGGAAATTGGTCGCAAAAATCGCTGTGACTCGCTGGAGCCGTATGTTTCCGATGCTATCCGCCTCTCCTTTTAAAACAGCTTTTGCCATTGCTCCTGCTTGTGCATATCTACGCGAGTGTTGACCTCGATCAGGACGCCACCAGGCGAGCGGCAAAAGAACCGAGATCCACGCGAGTTGTTGAAGACCTCCGTTTCCATGCGAACGCCACCGTCCAGGAATTCCTTATAGAGGGTATGGACGTCATCCAGGCTGTCGACCTCCAGGCCGAAGTGGAAGTTTTTAGGCCAAACCGGCACTTCCTCCGTTACGTGGTCCAGAACGATGTCGAAGCCATTCCGTTTGAGCAGACAGCTCTCTCCAGCGGCGACGATCTCGCAGCCGAGATATTTCTCGAAAAATGCAGCCGTCTCGGCTACGTTGGTGGTGGGAAAGCTCAGGTGGTTCAGCTTTGCTTCTTTATGAAGATTCATGATCGTTCTCGTAGAAAGGTTGAAATTTGCCGTGGAGCGAGTGGTCACTGACCCAATCCTATGCGGTTGCGCCGATCCGGCGATGCTCCACGATGTCCATTTTGCGAGTAATTACTCGATTTTTAAACTCGCATTGGACGGCGCAGTTTCCTCGGCGCGCAGCCCAGTAATGGCGGGCGTTTTTCGCGTCCGCCACAGCGACGATATGAATAATTACTCGCATTTCAGAAGTCACCTAGACAGCTCCCGTTATCTCGGAACCAGGATGCACGCTATGGTGATTAGATGACTCGCGAAGACGGCCTTTCGCGGCCCGGGAACTCGTCTATTTCCGGGTTCGTGACTTTTCGGGCTGGCGCTCGACGATCCCGAGGTATCCGAATAAGGCACGGCTGACACGGCTTTCCAGATCTCGTCGGTCCGATTCACCGCGCTCTCCCGCCGCATCTACGATAGCGCGAAGGATGGCAACAAGGTCGTCAGTTGCGGTCTCCATGTTTGGCTGCGGCGGAATATCCTTGCGGACCAGAATCTGCCGGATTACTTCATGAAAAGCGGCCTTCGACGCCGCCAGTTCATTGGCGATGACGGGGCGGTTTTCCTCGAAATCGAGCGCGCGTGCAAGCGCGGGACGACGCAGTTGCTGGCGGACCGAAACGGTAATCAGGTGCTTCAACGCCCCCTGCCCCGTGGGTTCGCTCAATGCGCCTGCCGCCTCTGCAAAGAACACGGCCCCTTCACGCTTGCTAAGAGCAACGATGAGCGCGTCCTTGTTGGGAAAGTATTGATACAGGGAACCCACGCCGACACCCGCGCGCTGCGCGACGAGATTGGTATTCATCCCGTCCATCCCCTTCGTTTCGAGCACACGGGCCGCTGCCTCCAGAATCGCGGCAACGGTTTGTTCGGCGCGGGATTGCTGCGGAATCTTTCGCGGCTTTAATGATTGACGCCTGTTTGTCGTCACGATGCAACCTGGTCAAAAGCGAGTATTAGCTCAGACTCTACAGCGTTCCAGCGAACTTATTAATGATCGAGTGAAGCGCTACACGAAGTCGCTGCGCGGTTGGATGTTGTTTCGCAGCACAAGACTGTTACGTCCCGCCGGATTCGAGGTTTAGTGAAAGGGGTTTGCCGTGATTTCGGCGAGAGCAAATTTTCGAGCTTCGTCATGCTCACGGCGCGCAGGAGTACCCATGATCGACGCAATAGCAAGACGCGGTCGGACCGGACATGCGGGTACCCGCCCATTCTGCTGGCGAGTCATCGAGTCATCGAGTCGTCGTTCCCAAGCTTAGTGACCAAGACCGGTCGCGGCGATCTGCTGCTCCACGAACTGGGCGAACAGTGCATGCAGATGCGTCGTCGGATGAATGTCGTCGGCGAACATGTACGTCTGATCGGCATTGGGCGTTACATAGGTCGCCGGCGAGCACAGCAATGCCGTGTCATCGGGCGTTTTCGCGGGGTCGCAGGCGGTGCTCGTGTTTGACACCGCGAAGCCGTTCGCCTGAAAGTTCGCAATGATCTGATCCGCCCAAGTATAAGAATCGATCTGGATCACCTTGCCTTGCAGGCCATTGGCCTGCAAGGCAGCGTTCAAGTCATCGTTGAATAGTTGCGATAACTGAGTCAGGTTTGCCCCGCCGTCGGACGAAGTAATGCCGTCCGGAGTCAATCCGATATTCGGGACATTGACCACTACGACATGAGTGGCGCCGCCCTGAACAATCTGTCCGATAACTTGAGCCAGGGTGGTCGCCGCCGTCTGTACGGTCGGCGCCGCGGCCGGCAGCGGCCCGGCGCGAAGCACGTCGTTCGCGCCCGCCCAGACCAGCACCAGTTGATTGGAGTTGAAACTGCCGTGAGTGGCCAAATAGCTCGAAACCTGCTGGTTGACGGGCATTTCTATGTTGCCGATCACGTTGGTCAGAAAGTCATACAGGTTTGCCGGCGTTGCCACCGTGGCGCCGCCCTCCGCATAGCCAAGGCCGCCTTGCGCACTCAACTCATGAGCGATGTCGATCGTAAACGCAGCGGTGAGCGTGTCCCCGTAGTATTGCGCGACATCCTGAGTCCACACTTGCCCCGGATTGGTCGTGAAACGCCCGCCGCCGGCCGCGCTGGCGATCGGTGCGTAGGTCCCGACGTCCGACAGACTGTCGCCGAACGAAACAACTTGCAGATCAATGCCGCCCGCCGGAGCGGCCGCGCCACTCGAACCACTTCCGCCTCCGCCGCATGAGGTAAGCAATGAAATCGCCACGGCAAGAATTGCAGCACGTACCTTGTCATTGCTTCCTTGCATAGCTCCTCCACCGCTGGTCGGCCGGGCAGTTGCCCTCATGCGGCGGGCTTATCGCCAGCCAGCCTGCATATCACTCTTGCGATATGTACCTTTGCCCCTTCGCTTAAGCAAAAAGCATGCGCTACCGTCCTGATTGGCGACGGCACCCCGAACCAGCCGCTAGAGGCGGCCGTACCAGCGGCAGGACGCCAGCGCGCAAACCGTGAGTTCGGGACCGACCATCTGTGTGCTCAGCTTGGTGTGATCGAGGTCGGTCTTGACTGACCGCTCTTCATGGAGGAGCTTCGCTCTACGGCCGATCGTGCCCCCTCAGACTGACCGCCGCCGCCCTTCGGATCCAACGGTCATGGCTTCGCGCTCGGCTGCGGGTCCCGGAACGCCGCCTCTCCGGCGTCCGACACCTCGACCCACTTCTTGTCGGGCGCTGCGTCTGCGACGTAGCTGTCGTGCCAGTTCCACCACTTGTAGGTCGGGGTTTGAGGATAACCCTCGGGCGAGTCCTCCCATATCTCCTGACGGCCAAGCGGCGTGATGTCGAGATAGTTCCAGGTGCTCCCCATCTGCTCGTCGCCGCGGCTGTTGATGAAGTAAGTCCGGAACACGCGGTCGCCATCGCGGTAAAACACATTCGTGCCGTGCCACTCGTCCACGCTGAAGTCGGCATCGAAGCTGTCCGTGAGGGTGAACCACGGCATCTCCCAGCCCATCCGCGCCTTCAGCCGCGCAATGTCCGCCTGAGGCGCACGCGAGACCAACACGAGGGTAGTGTCACGGGCGTTCAGGTGAGCGACGTGAGCAACCTGATCCGCCACCATGGAGCAGCCCCGGCAGGCGTGCTCGGGCCAGCCGAACACGCCCGGTTCGAAGAAGGCGCGGTAGACGATCAGCTGACGTCGACCGTCGAACAGGTCGAGCAGGCTGATCCTGCCAGCGGGCCCGTCGAACGCGTACGCCGTCTCCACGGCCATCCACGGCATGCGCCGGCGCTCTGCGGCCAGTGCGTCGCGGGCGCGGGTGTGGGCCTTTTCCTTTACGAGCAGTTGCTCGCGGGCCGCCTCCCACGCTTGCGACGACACGACCGGTGGTGTGTGCATGGCAGGCTGTCCGTCTTTCCGTTCGTTCTCGGATGATGGTGTCATGGCTTTTGCAATCTCCTGGTTTGGACAAATTCCCGCGCCTCGTCACTGAAGAGCGGCTCCGTTCGCTGCTCACTGCTCGTTGGCGGCTGTGAAATAGTCTGGCACCGGAAATCGAACGCTGGGAGTAACAAGCGTGACGGTATTCCTGTGGAGTCGCTGACTGCAGCCGGGGCGCGTGGGCTCGAAGTGGATGATCCCTCGGCGCCCTGAACCGCGTGGCGTCACGCGACGATGCTCCTGCCCTCACGCATCAGGGTATTGCGATAGTCCAGCAGGGCCGCTTTCCAAAAGGCGTTCAGATGAGCGCGAGGTCCGGATTGGGTCATGGACGTGAGTTCGGCTCAGGGTAAGCGAACTTCCGCTTGGCGCGGCTACGGAAGTTCGGCATCGAACCGGGATCAGCCAGAAGCCGCCAATGGTCGACAGGCAGGCCCGTCCATGAAGAGCCGTTTGATCACGCCCTTCGATTCCCGCCTTCGGCAAAGCAACACGACACGGGCGAACTCACCCACGCTGGCCGCGAGCCGCGTCCAGTCCGCAATCGACCCCGGATTGCCGTGTACGAAGACGACCGCATCGACAGCTTCGCTCGGCCCTGCCTCCAGCAGAGGCGAGCTGATTCCATCGACGCGGACCGATGTCTTTTTCATAAATCACCAGGGGCAAAATTGAGCTAGCGGGAAGCTGTCGCTCAGACCGGTGCATTGGGTTGCGCCGAGGGCGCAGCGGGCCGTCGAAGATCGACCCATGCGGCCCTCAACAGAGAACTCGGCGCGAAGAATTTGGCCGAACCGATCAAGCGCGACCCGAAGGTATGCAGATGTCTGGATGATGCAGTGTCTTTCGCTGCAGCCGAGAAGTTGAGCCGTTCGATAGCATTGAAGCCGTGCCGCCACGCATAGTCAAGTATGAAAAAACGACGCCCCTTCAGTTCTCGGGACACACGCTTCGTGTAGTTCTGCAGAGCAGGCGCGGTCGAGCGTTCCTGCTGGATGCATGGGGCCAACGTATCGACGAGCCACTTTGCGGTCTGAAATGCGAAGCCGCAACCGACGCCCCGAAGGGGATCAACACTCATCAACACATCGCCGACGAGCACAATGTCGTTATAGGAGATCTTTCCACTTGTTGGCCGGCACAAAGACACGGATGACCGCCAGGCACTCGAAAGCTGCCGCTTAGCGCGCGCGGGAACCAATGGCCGTGGCGGGCAAGCAGCGCCGATCGCGTCCTTCGGGATTAGACCCCGCAAATGCAGATACCCCCTGCGACGCGCCTGCGGTGGTTCGGGCAACAGGCTTATGAGCAGAGATAGCCCCCCCGCTCCCGGCGGGCCTCAGCCCTCTTTGATACGCTTGATCTCGCCCGCCAGATGCTCCAACTTCAGCACTGCGTAGAGATCTTTCTCACTGAGCTCCTTGCGCTTGTCCTGGTCAGGCAGGACAGTCATCAAGGCATCGATAACTGCTCCTAACTGGCTGCCGTAGCTTGCAACCTTAGTGAGGATATCAACCTCAGTCTGCGGATCGCCCCGCGTCCCGTTGATTACCTGAAAAAGTGAAATATTCCAAGGGTTGATGTTCTGGCTCAGACTCGCCGGTGCGAATTGAGATCCAATGGGGAAGAGGCTTGGCCAGCCCAGCATGGCCTGCCAGTGTCCAACCGCTTTTTGCTGCAATCTGGCCAGTTCCGCGACGTGTCTCCACAGTGCTACGTACTCCTCGGTCCGCTGGATGACCGATTGGATTTCGCTGGTGACCATGCGGGCACTCCTCAAAAGGGTTTGTGGCAGCAAAGGCATTCCATGAGTCTATCCGCTTCAAAATTTATTCGGGATACCGTCGGGCGGCCGCATTCGGCGACGATGGGTGTCTCTAACGGGTCGACTTGTACCGATAGCTGACAGGCAATAGCCGGCCATAAACCGTCTGTCGCCACTCCGAACTGAATGTCCGCTCACCAGGGCCGAACCGTCTTTCGACGGAATGAAGAGGCGTGGACACGGGCAGTTGCTAAGTGGTAACACCGATCTGATGCAGTACATGAGTCGCACAGTAGTGCGATGAGGGGGTGGGGTGAAACACCCGCGCCACGCGCCCGTCACGCACCTGAATGACTAAAGGTGTGACACGCGGAATCCGCATCCGCACCCCCTTGTTGATCATCGGGAGGTTGAGTCGACTACAAAATGCCCGATTCGAATCGCTAAGCAATGGAAACGGCAATGCCAGCGTTTCCGCCGTAATGCGTTGTACGAGGGGCGACTGGGTGCTGATTCCATATAGCGCGATACCGCGAGATGCAAACTCCGGATGGAGCCTGACGAAGCACAGGAGTTGTTCAAGTCCCCCAGTTACGGACCGGTCGGTCGGCACGATTTCGGGGGGCGATTCCTCGGGCGGCAATATAAACGGCAAAAAAATGAGGACGGCGTCTGAGGGCAAGGTGCTCAGATCGCACGTGTCTCCTGCCGTCGATCGAAGGCGAATGTCGGGCAGGCGCAGCCCTACCAAATCGGAGATGTTCACGGTGGTGTTCGGTTAGCGTTGTGTGGATGCGGCGCCTTGAAGGGACGTGGTCTGAGACGCGCTGACTGATCCAGCGTCACCGGCCGAGTAGGGCCACTGCTGAGATTTGAAGTATTGGCCAAGTTCATGGTCAATGTGCTCGATACTATCGTTCACTTCTTGCCCAAGGCCCTGTTTCATCGCCCCCGGTATGCTCAACGCTGCGCCGCCTGCCGAGAAAGCCTGCCCTGACGCGAGACCATATCCCGCACCTGGCATCTTGCCCGTCGTGCTATCGATCTCGAACGCAACAAGGGGCCGCATCGCGACGGTCGAGTCGAACACTGTAACTTTCGTACGCAGTTCCGCGCGACCAGCGCCGTAGCCGATCAGGACACGCAGCCATTCATTTCCGCCACGGACTTCAAGAACATTGCACCGAAGGGTCAAATCAGGATGAGCGTCGGGTGATACGACTACGAGGCCTCGCCCGCTGAGTACCTTGCTCAGCTGATCCGTGAGGGTCGCAACTACGAGTTTTGCATCCTCCAATTGCGAGGCACGGCGCGACGCATGAGGCGGTGCGGGGCTGTTGTTTTCTACGAGTACCGCTACAGTGTGAGGCGACGAAGTTCCAATGGTAGAGGAACTCGTTTCCATGTCCTTTACCCGCGTGCCAGCGCAGGCGGCTAGCATGAGCGTAGCGGCGGCAAGAATCAGCGGCGAAAAGTGCTTGCGGATGGGTTTCATGGAGATGATGTAGGTGCATGGATGCGGGTTTATCGAATTGTCCGTTTTTAAAGCGTTCTGCGCGACGCACGATCATCCAAAATTGAATGGTATCGGGCCAAATGAGCACCCAAGTTCTAATCGATTCGCTTTCGGCAACGGATGGACGAGGTAAGACAGCCGTCCTGCATGTCCTTACCGACGCGGACTACGACCTAACGCGATTCATGCATGCGCATCCACACGGTGAGCTCTTTCTGCTTCGTTCGGGGTTTGTGAAGTCTCATTCGGCGGCGGGGCAGTGGCTGATTCCTGCGGGACATTTGTGCTGGATTCCGCCAGGTGCAGCGCATGGCGCTGAGACCGATAGGATTCGTGGGGTGCGTATCCACCTTTCGGCGGAATTGTGCCGAGGACTACCTTCAGAACCCAGAGTATTGGCGAGCACGCCCATCATTCTCGCGATCATTGACCGCTTGGCGGCAGACGCGAGGCCGCGCATGTCACTTTCGCCTCCGGAGGCCAATCTTCTGAAAGTACTCCTCGACGAAATCTCAGGCGCTCAAGGCTTACCTATTGTGCTGCCGATGCCAAACCACGCCGCGTTGCGTAACGTTGCCCAGCGATGGTTACAGCAACCAGACGACGATGCGGGGCTCGACGAGCTGGCTGCGGCTGAAGGGTTGTCCCGACGCAGCCTCACACGTAATTTCAAGGCGGAAACGGGCTTGTCAGTGGGTCGCTGGCGCCAACTCGCAAGATTGCTTCATGGGGTAGAACTGCTGGCTGCGGGGAAGTCTGTCACGGAGACGGCGTTCCTTCTTGGCTACGACAGCGTGAGCAGTTTTGTGATGCTGTGCCATCGGCACACTGGACTGAGCCCCGCAGCACTCGCGCGTGCGGTTGGGAAAGCTCCGACAGTTTAACTACGCCATCGCGAAATGGTCATTGTTGATTCCCAGTTGTGAATGGCTGTTAAAAACTATACTGCCGTCGTTCGTCCTGCGGTCGATTGATGGCCGCTCCGGGTCGGCATCAGCCACGCGTCTGGCCGCAAGCATTGCGTCCAAATCTAAATGGGCAATCCTGTATTTTTCGAGAAGCTGTCGTCAAAGATGGCTCCCCGGCGCGGAACGATTGGCAGCACCGGCCTGTTTTGTTGTCTCACACGCAAAACGGAACTGATGAGACAACAAGATAATGGAAGAGAAGCGCTAGGTACATTCGCGCACGACACTAGGGAATGCCTACCATTGAGCCGCTGGCATCCGGCGTCGTAAAATCGTGGCACATCGATTTGGGGGCCCAGCAATGTGTCTGGCTTCTCGCTACGATTTCAACCGCGATTTCAGCCGCAATACCCAGCTGCGTCTAACGCAGCGGGACCCGGCGCTTTTTCGACCCGTTTCTCGAGATGAGGCCGGCGGCCGTCGCGGAACTGTCGGTCAATCCGCGCCATGATCCCGCTCATTTCCGTCAAGAGACTGAGCAAGAGCTTTCCCGGCGTAAGGGCGCTTCACGAAGTCCAGTTCGAGCTCATGGCGGGTGAAGTCCACACGCTGATGGGCGAGAACGGCGCCGGCAAGTCGACGCTGATGAAAATCCTCGCCGGCGTGTACACCCGGGATTCCGGCGAAATCCTCTACGACGGCCAGCCCGTCGACTTCTCAAGCCCGCGCGAGGCGCAGGCCATGGGCGTCTGCATCATTCATCAGGAACTCCAGTTGATGAATCATCTGAGCGTCGCCCAGAATATGTTCATCGGCCGAGAGCCACGCGGACGCCTCGGCCTGTTCCTCGACGAAGACAAGCTCAATGCGCAGGCGCGCGACATCCTTGCCCGCATGCATGTGAATCTGGACCCGCGTGCCGTTGTCGGCACCCTCACCGTCGCCAGCCAGCAGATGGTCGAGATCGCCAAGGCCTTGTCCTTCGATTCGCGCGTCCTGATCATGGACGAGCCCACCTCCGCGCTCAACGACGCCGAGATCGCCGAGCTTTTCCGCATCATCCGGGAACTAAAAAGCCGGGATGTGGGAATCATCTATATCTCCCACAAGATGGACGAACTGAAACAGATTTCCGACCGCGTCACCGTGTTGCGGGACGGGGAATATGTGGCCACGGTCACTGCAAAGGACACGACCGTCGAAGCGATCATCGGGATGATGGTCGGGCGAGCGTTGACCGACGCCGCGCCTTCTCACAGCGCCGCAGGCGAAGGCGAGGTCGCGCTCGAAGTAAGGAATCTGAACGCCGGCCCGCTGGTCAGGAACGTGAGCTTCGCGCTGCGCAAAGGCGAGATATTGGGCTTTGCGGGCCTGATGGGCGCCGGCCGCACCGAGGTCGCCCGAGCGGTGTTCGGCGCCGATCCGATCGAATCGGGCGAAATTCTGGTGAAAGGCGCGAAGGTGACGATCAGGACGCCGAGCGACGCGGTGGCGCGCGGTATCGGCTATCTCTCGGAAGACAGGAAACGCTTCGGCCTGGCGACCGGAATGGATGTTGAATCGAACATCGTGATGTCCAACCTGGGCAAATTCCTGTCGCTCAACGTTTTCTTGCGCCGCGCCCAGATACGCCGGACAGCTAGCCATTTCATCAATCTGCTCGCCATTCGTACGCCTTCCGCGACGCAGGAAGTACGGCTCCTGTCGGGCGGTAATCAGCAGAAAATTGTCATCGCTAAATGGCTTGAGCGCGACTGCGACGTGCTGTTCTTCGACGAGCCGACGCGCGGCATCGACGTCGGCGCCAAGAGCGAAATCTACAAGCTCCTGCGCTCGCTCGCGGACCAGGGCAAGGCGATCGTGATGATCTCGTCGGAACTATCGGAAATCTTGCGTATGAGCGACCGTATCGTCGTGATGTGCGAGGGCCGTATTACCGGCGAACTCTCAGCCACGGAGGCGACGCAGGAGCGCATCATGCAATTGGCGACGCAGCGTGAAACCTTAAAAGCGGCATGAGTCTCTTAGAAGAGAGGTCCGTTCCATGACACTGCCATCGGATACTTCGGCGCTAGGTAATCAGGGACGGGCGTCCGCCCTGAGAGCCCGCCTCTTCTCGCCGACCGCTCTGCAAAAGCTGCTCGCCTTCGGGAGCCTGGTCCTGCTGCTGGCGTTTTTCAGCTTCGCCTCACCCGCCTTCATGCAGATGGACAATATGCTCGGGATTCTGCAGGCGACGGCGGTCAACGGCGTTCTGGCGATCGCCTGCACGTTCGTCATCATCACCGGCGGCATCGATTTGTCCGTCGGCACGTTGATGACCTTCACGGCCGTCATTTGCGGCGTGTTCCTGACCTATTGGCATTTGCCGATGACGCTCGGCGTGATCGCTGCAATAGGCACAGGCGCACTCTGCGGGACCGTTTCGGGCACCCTCACGGCGAAGATGAAGATCCCGCCGTTCATTGCCACCCTGGGCATGATGCTGCTGCTGAAAGGGCTGTCGCTCGTCGTCTCGGCCGACAAGCCCATCTATTTCACCGACACCGAAAACTTCTACCGGATCTCTCAGGATTCGCTGATCGGCGATTTAATCCCTAGCCTGCCCGTTCCGAACGCGGTCCTGATCCTGTTCTTCCTGGCGGTGGTGAGTTCGATCACGCTGAATCGCACGGCGCTTGGCCGCTATACCTTTGCGCTCGGCAGCAACGAAGAAGCCGTGCGCCTTTCCGGCGTGAACGTCGATAGATGGAAGATCGCCATTTACGGCCTGAGCGGGTCAATTTGCGGCATCGCCGGACTGCTTATAGCCTCGCGCCTGAATTCGGCCCAGCCGGCGCTCGGCCAAGGTTACGAACTCGAAGCGATAGCGGCCGTGGTTATCGGCGGGACCTCGCTCAGTGGCGGCTCGGGCACGATCCTAGGGACGATCATCGGCGCCTTCATCATGAGCGTGCTGACCAACGGCCTGCGCATCCTGTCCGTCGCTCAGGAATGGCAGATCGTGGTGACAGGTCTCATCATCATTCTCGCGGTCTATGCCGATATTTTGCGGCGCAAGAAGAGCTGACGACAGCGGACACTGCACGGGACAAGATCAAGAAAAGGGAGCGCCAGGCTCCCCAAACGGCTGAAGGTTAATGGCCCACCTTAGGAGGAGAACCACCATGTTGAAAAGAAAAGTAATCGGTGTCGTGGTCGGCGTTGGCGCACTCATTGGCGGCACAAGTCTTGTGCGCGCGGACGAACCCTACATCCCGCTCATTTCGAAAGGCTTCCAGCACCAGTTCTGGCAGGCTGTCAAAGCCGGCGCGGAACAGTCGGCGAAGGCGCAAAACGTCAGGATCTCCTTCGAGGGTCCGGAAACCGAGGCCATGGTCGACAAGCAGATCGACATGCTCTCGGCCGCACTTGCCAAGAAACCCCAGGCACTCGGCATCGCCGCGCTCGACAGCAAAGCGGCCATTCCACTGTTGAAGCGAGCGCAGGCCGCCAAGATACCGGTCATCGCCTTCGACTCCGGCGTCGACAGCGACATTCCGCTCACGACCTGCGCGACGGACAACCTTGCCGCGGCGGCGCTCGCCGCCGACAAGATGGCCGAGGCGGTCGGCAATTCCGGTGAGGTCGGCCTGATCGTGCACGACCAGACTAGCCGCACCGGCGTTGATCGCCGCGACGGCTTCCTGAACGAGATGAAAGCGAAGCATCCGAACATCAAGATCGTCTCGGTCCAGTATGGCGGCGGCGACCATCTGAAGTCGGCGGAAATTGCCAAGACGATGATCCAGGCCAACCCCAATCTCAAGGGCATCTTCGGTTCGAATGAAGGCTCGGCGGAGGGTGCCGCGATCGGCGTCAAGGAATCGGGCAAAAAGCTCGTCCTGATCGGCTATGACTCCGGCAAGGAGCAGAAGGACGACATCAATTCGGGCCTGATGTATGGCGCGATTACGCAGAACCCGATCGGCATCGGCAAATGCGTGGTCGACTCTGCTGTGAAGGCGTTGAAGGGCGGGACGCTGCCCAAGAAAGTCGACACGGGCTTCTACTGGTACGACAAGAGCAATATCAACGATCCCAAGATCGCCGCCGTGCTCTACGATTAACCGTCGCCGTCAGAGGAAGGGTCGCGGCGTCTTTCGACGCCGCGGCTCTCGTTGTTCTTTGGAAGTCGATAGCTCTCGTCCAGGAGATTGTTCAGATGCCCACGATCACCAAGCTGTCCGTCCGGGACATCCGGTTTCCAACCTCGCGTTCGCTCGACGGCTCCGATGCGATGAACGCCGCGCCGGATTACTCCGCCACCTACGTGACGCTCGAAACCGATTCGCCGGAGGCGCTCACGGGCCATGGCCTCACCTTCACCATCGGGCGCGGCAACGAGATCTGCGTGGCTGCGGTGAAGGCGCTTGCTCCGCTGGTCGTCGGCAAAACGCTTGAGGACATAGCCGCGAACATGGGCGCTTTCTGGCGCGCGCTGACGTCGGACAGCCAGTTGCGCTGGATCGGCCCGGACAAGGGGGCAATCCATCTGGCGACGGCGGCGGTCGTGAACGCGGCCTGGGATCTGTGGGCCAAAGCGGAAGGCAAGCCGGTGTGGAAGCTGCTCGTCGACATGAGCCCCGAAGCGCTCGTGCGTTGCCTCGACTTCCGTTACGTGACCGATGCGATCACGCCGAACGAAGCCATCGCCATGTTGCATCGCCACGCAAAGACCCGGGGCGAGCGAGAAAAGGACATGCTGGCGCGCGGCTATCCGGCCTACACGACGTCGGCCGGCTGGCTCGGCTACGACGACGACAAGATTCGCCGGCTCGCCCGTGAAGGCGTCGCGCAGGGCTGGACGCACTTCAAGCAGAAGGTGGGCGGCAATCTTGAAGAAGATATGCGCCGGGCCCGCATCCTGCGCGAAGAAATCGGTGAAAACCGCAAGCTGATGATGGATGCGAACCAGGTGTGGGACGTCGATGAAGCCGTCGCGAACATGCGGCGCCTGGCGCAATTCGATCCGTGGTGGATCGAGGAACCCACGAGCCCCGACGACATTCTCGGCCACGCGGCTATCCGCCAGCGGATTCGGCCAATAGGGGTCGCCACGGGCGAGCACTGCCATAACCGGGTGATGTTCAAGCAGTTGCTGCAGGCGCAGGCTATCGACTTCTGTCAGGTCGATAGCTGCCGCCTCGGCGGGCTGAACGAGGTGATTGTCGTCCTGCTGATGGCGGCGAAATTCGGCGTGCCCGTGTGCCCGCATGCGGGCGGCGTCGGCTTGTGCGAGTACGTCCAGCACATTTCGTTGTTCGACTATATCTGCGTGTCGGCGTCGCTGGAAAACCGGGTGCTCGAGTACGTGGATCATCTGCATGAGCATTTCGTCGATCCTGTCGTGATCAAGAACGGCCGTTACATGCCACCGCAACGTCCCGGCTACAGCATCGAAATGCACGCGGCGTCGCTCGATCAATATGACTTTCCTGAGGGACCGGCCTGGCGGGTTTGAGACGGTACGCGCGGGGGTGTTGTATCGATTCGGAAGCCTGGCAAGAAGCCGCTTTTGGCAAAGACAATGCGCCGGGTGGTTACGGCTACTGGATTTCCACTGCGGGATATGTCTCGACGTATGATTCATCGTGACATCCGTAGTAGGCGACCGTGCGTGCAGTCAGGTCCACCTCATAACGGATGACTCCCGCCTGGCACTAACCGCGAACCCGGGCACATGGATATAGGATACAACGTCCACATCATCCGCAAGGCAAACTGGTTCGACGAAAACCGACCCAATGTCGCCGTTCGATTGCCAACACGACAGTGCACGAAGGCGATTGCGTTGCGACCGGCTGCGGGCTGCCGGTCGTGGCATGCGTGAAGCTTGCGTCCTCAGAACTTGTGGCGAATTCCAATGCGTCCAACGAACTGGTTGCCGTTCGACGAAATGGCGGTGGTATCGGTGATGGCCGCGACGGCCGGGCCGCCTGTAGAGTCGTCGCCGAGCGCGCGTTGGTAGAGCGCCATTACGTACACGTCGGTGCGCTTGGACAGCGAGTAGTCGAGCGACGCGTTGTATTGCAGGTACTTCCCGTTGTCGACTGACTGTCCGTTCTTCTCCGTGAGCGAATTGCGCTCGACGTAATCGGACGCCACGAGCAACCGCAGCGCGGGCGTGATCCGATACAGGAAATTGACCTGCACGTCATTGAAGGTCGCCGTGCTACCCGTCGCGTAGCCAGAGGCCGGACCCTTGGCGCCGGTCGGCATCGGATTGCTGCCCAAATTCATGAACTTGGCGTTCGTATACGTGACGCCGAGCGTCGCCGGACCAAACGTGTAGGATCCGCCGAAATCGATCACCTGAAACGTATTCGCGCTCATGAAGCCGGAGTAGATCGGCGTCATCAAGGTTTCGGGCAGGCTCGACGCGGCAGTGCTGAACATGCTGGTGCCTGGGTTGCGCGCGTTCAGGTAAGCAACGCCGAGGCCGAGCGGTCCCTGGTTATACGCCGCTCCGAGCGACCAGTCTGATTGGTGCCGATGCTGCCGGGCGTACCGCCGAGACTGTACGTACCGCCAAATTTGAAGCCCGAAAAGGTGGGGCTTGCGTATTTGATGGTGTTGTTATCGTGGTAATCGATGTTCGAGTTGTCGAGGTCGCCCGGGTGCGCACCATAGACGCCAGCGCCCAGTTGGCCGCCTGCGAACGGGGCTGTGTAGTCGAAAATAGAGTCGTACTGACGACCGAGCGTGACCGTGCCGTATTGAGTCGCGAGGCCGACCCAAGCCTGCCGGCCGAACATCAGGCCATTCTGGCTGAGCGCGCCGCTGTTAATGTTGAAACCGTTTTCGAGCATGAATACCGCCTTCATGCCACCGCCGAGGTCTTCGGAACCGGTCAGGCCCCACCGGTCGCCCTGCATCACGCTGCCGGCTGCCTGGTAAACATGGCCGCCCTTGTTGTTGGTGATCATGTCGACCCCTTCGTCGATAATACCGAACAGGGTGACACTGCTTTGTGCGTGTGCGGCGCCGGCTAGTGTGCCGAGTGCGACGAAGGCGATAATTGATTTTTTCATGTGGTAGGTGATTATTGTTTATATGTCTCGAAACGCCGATCAGAGTTCGTCGGGCTTTGCTCCTGTCTTGCCGTCAGCGCGCAACCACGCAATACACGCAATAACGCCTAAATTAAGCGAGGTACTGCAGTAAGCGGTATTCGGTTGACTCCCCTTCTTTACCCGACAGCACTCACCGTTTTACTGGGCTAACCCAAAATCCCCGCGTTTCCCGCGCGAACTCGCGCCATCTACGCTCATGCACCTTCAGCAACTCAACGCGGCAGAGCTCCCGTTTCTGCCCGGTTCAACGTCGCCACAATCTGCTCGACACTAAAGCGTCTGCGTCACGTTGCACGGCCCCTCTCTTTTCGATAACGAAAAGTTGTCCTAAACACCCTATATATTGATACTGGTTTACACGGAGCCGGTCACTCCAGTAACCGGGCGAAGCAGCACCAATCAATAGTTACGACCGCATGGAGGCGACTGATACGATATGAAGATTCGCGCTACGTGACAGGAGTCAATAATGTCAACTTGTCGCTGACGACGTAACGGATCGAATAATGCCATTACGCAGTATTCTCTTAAATCAGGGTAAATTCGAAGCACAATGTTCTATCGCGCAACGCAATAACTTTGCTATGCTTTGCGGCGAGGCGCCATGTGAAGCTGCGCATAGGCGACTATCCGATCCCCTGACATGTCTACGTCCAACACTGCGCCCATCACCTCGCCGTCCAACACCGCGGTTTCGGCGACGCTGATCGCGTGAATGTTCAGGTCCGGTCGAACGACAGGCTCACCCTGCACCACCGGTTTGCGAGGTCTTGTGGCCTTATTTCTGTTCGTACCACTCGCGGGGCCGCCCCCTTGAGTCTGTTCGCCGTTCCATTACACCCGGCTCCCGTCAACGACCTTGCCCCGACATCCAGGTAGCGACTTGTGTTTGTTTTTTTAACCCTCTTGCCAATGGTCAGACAATAAGGTTCCCAATAAATTCAGGCTATAAGAAATACGGATTACGTTGGTTTATCGAAAGGTATTTGTCGGATTAATTTTTTCGGATGGCATTGCATGTCACCCACTACATCCATTGAGTCACTGGACAAGTGTGGTAGAAACGCGACTGCTTGAGTGCGTCCATTTCCCCTATGGCATAAGGCGGAAAATAATTAGAAGCTTATAAAACTAATTTTTATGCCGTGGGATAAAGCGCACCTTATGAGCCGCACAACCGGATCGGCGCCGGCGACTCGATCCAGTGTGGTCCAATCAAACTGGAATCGAGCCGGCAACTGCGTGGATCTACTAGCCAGGGAAATCGGCGCTCAGGGTGGTGGCTTCCCATGCGGCAATCTCGGCGCGCAGAGCCTCCAACTTGATTTGGACACGCTCCAGCCCGTTGCTGCCCAGAATCAGATGACCGGGAGGCGTTGGCGACTGCACCGCGGCGATGATAGCCAGCGCCGCGCGTGCCGGGTCGCCTGGCTGCTTGCCACTAGCGGCCGAGATGGTAGCGCGGCGCTTGCCAGCGCTCGCCGCGTAAGCCTCAATCGGTTGTTTAGCTTGCTTCAGCGAACGTCCTGCCCAATCGGTACGGAACGGCCCGGGCTCGACCGCCGTAACCTTGATCCCCAAATCGGCCGTCTCCGCGGCCAACGCTTCGCTCAGGCCTTCCACCGCGAACTTGCTGGCGGCATAGTAGCCGCTTCCCGGATTGCCGATCAGGCCGCCTACGGACGTGATGTTGACGATGTGCCCGGCGCGCTGTTCCCGCATCGCGGGTAAGACGGCCTTGATGGTATCGGCAACACCAAAGAAGTTGACCTCGAACATCTCGCGCACGTCCTGATCGTCGCCTTCCTCGATGGCGCTCAGGTAGCCATAGCCGGCATTGTTGACCAACACGTCAATGCGACCGAATTGTTGCAGGGCCTTTTCAACGGCGTGTTTGATCTGGCTGGGCTGGGTTACATCGAGTTCGAGCACCAGTGCGCGGTCACCGTAGCGCTCGTCAAATTCTGCCAGCGAGCTGGGTTGACGAGCTGTCACGACAGCACGCCAGCCTTTATCAAGGACGGCAAGTGCGAGCTCTCGGCCGAATCCGGTGGAACAGCCGGTAATGAACCAAACGGGTGCTGGCGAGGGAGTATGCGTGGACGGCATGAGGTTCCTTTTTGACGAGAGCCGCGCGGCTGCTAAACCACACGGTAGGGATAGCGGGATAAAAAGTATCGCATGTTGGAGCGCGTCGCGTGGTCGGCTGCTCGCCTGCAGGTCATCGCTTCGATAAGCCTTTCAAGCGCCTTATATCCTCGCCGCCGGGGGGCGACAGCGCTGGTTGCGCGGGGGTATCGCCAGTTACGCGGCTTGGTCGCCGAGACACGGCGGTCTGTGCACAAGTTGAAGTCAGCGGGCCACTCGCTGCTGCCGCAAAATCCTGACGAAGTTCAGCACGGTCGGCGACTTTTCGCGCTGCCGATGGATCAATGCGATACCGGTCGAAAGCGGCTTGCCCTGCAGTTCGTGATACGACACGCCTTCAACCTGGATCTGCCCGATCGACGCGGGAACCACGGCAACACCAAATCCAGCCGCGACTAGGTTTGCCGCCGATGAAATCTGTGGCGACTCCATGCCGATCGAGGGCGCGAAGCCAGCTTCGCGGCACGCGCTGATGATCGAGTCGTATAGATCCGGCCCGATCGGCCGCGGAAAGAGGATGAACGGATCGTCCGCGAGGTTGGCCAGATCGACGCGCCGTCGCCGGCTCAGGCGATGGTTCGCCGGCAGCACCGCCAACATGTCTTCATCGACGAGCGGTTCGACGATCAGATCCCGGCAGTTCAGCGGCATGCGCACCAGCGCGGCGTCGAGCTGCCGCTCGGCGACCCGGTCGAGCAGCAGCGAGCTATTGCTTTCCTCACAACTAATGGCGACGTGCTCATACGCATGCCGATACTTCTGCATCGTTGTCGCGACCACGGGGTGAAATACCGTCGAGCCCGCGAAACCAAGCGATAGCCGTCCCGTCTCTCCGCGCCCCGCGTTCTGCACCTCAACGAACGCTTGCTGTGCGTCCTCGACGATACGCCGCGCGCTTTCGCGAAAGAGCCGTCCTGCTTCGGTCAATTCGACGCGGCGCGGATGCCGGATGAAGAGCTGGGTGCCGATTTCCCGCTCGAGCTTCAGGATCTGCTGGCTCAAGGGCGGCTGGGCGATTCCCAGATGCGCCGCGGCATCGGTGAAATGCAGATGCTCGGCGACGGCGAGGAAGTAGCGCAACTGGCGAAATTCCATATCTTTTTCGTCTCCAAATAGCGACTTCGAGATATTGGACTAATGACCGGCATGATTTTAACCTTTGCGTCAACCTGATGCGCTTAAAGGCCGCACTCGAAACGGCCGGATGAAATCGATGCGCGTCACGCTCAACATTTCCTCAGGAGAATTTCATGTCAACAGCGCGCGTACCAATGGCAACCCTCCCGGCCGACGCGGCCAACACGTTGATTGCCGACCTGCGCAACATCGTCGGCAAGGAGCACACCCTGACCGATGACGGCGCGACCCGCCGCTACCGCACGGGCTTTCGTTTTGGCGCAGGCAAGGCGCTCGCGGTAGTGCGCCCCGGCACGATCGTCGAACAATGGAACGTGCTGCAGGCTTGCATCGCGGCGAATGTGATTGTCATCACGCAGGCGTCGAACACCGGTCTCACGGGTGGCTCGACACCTGACGGCAACGACTATGATCGCGACATCGTGATCGTCAGTACGAGCCGCATGAAGAAGGTGTACGTGATCAACGATGGCAAGCAGGTCGTTTGCCTTCCGGGGGCGACACTCGACCAACTGGAAAGAATACTGAAGCCCCTTGGCCGCGAGCCGCATTCGGTGATTGGATCGAGCTGCATCGGCGCGTCGGTATTCGGCGGTGTCTGCAACAACTCGGGCGGTGCGCTGGTGCATCGCGGCCCGGCGTATACGGAGATGGCGGTATTTGCGCAGGTCGACGCGGCAGGCAAGCTGAACCTGGTGAACCATCTGGGAATCGAACTTGGCGAAACACCCGACGGCATCCTTGGCCGGCTTGAGCGCGGTGAGTTCTCGGATGCCGATGTCCGGCACGACGCGGGCGCCGGATCGGATCACGGCTACGCGACTCACGTCCGCGAGATCGATGCCGATACACCGGCGCGCTTCAACGCGGATCCACAGCGCCTCCATGAGGCGTCGGGCTCGGCCGGCAAGGTGATGGTGTTCGCGGTACGGCTCGACACGTTTCCGATCGAGCAGAACGCAAAGGTTTTTTATATTGGCACGAACCGGCCCGACGAGCTCACTGAGATCCGCCGTCACGCGCTGCACGACTTCAAACACTTGCCGATCTCGGGGGAATACCTTCATCGAGATGCATTCGATATTGCTGAGGAGTACGGCAAAGATACCTTCCTCGCAATCAACTATCTTGGCACGTCCCGGCTGCCTGCGCTGTTCGGACTAAAGAGCCGTTTCGATGCGCTGTTCGATCGCCTCGGGTTTTTCCCTTCGCATTTCACCGACCGCGTCATGCAGGCTGCGAGCCGGCTGTTTCCAAGCCATCTGCCGCCGCGTATGAAACAGTATCGAGACAAGTACGAGCATCACCTGATGCTGAAAGTGACGGCCGAAAGTGTGGAAGAAACGCGTGCCTTCCTATCAAGCTATTTTGAAAGCGCCACCGGCGGCTATTTCGAATGCACCGACGAAGAGGGCACGAAAGCGTTCCTGCACCGCTTCGCCGCTGCCGGCGCCGCGGTCCGCTATCGCGCCGTGCACACACGGGAAGTGGAGAACATCGTCGCGCTCGACGTTGCTTTGCGCCGCAATGATCGCGACTGGATCGAGACGCTGCCGGCGGACATCGAAGAGACGATCTCTATCAAGTTGTATTACGGCCACTTCCTGTGTCACGTGTTTCATCAGGATTACATCGTCAAGAAGGGCAATGACTGCCTTGAAGTCGAACACAAGATGTGGACGCTGCTGGACCGGCGCGGGGCCGAGTATCCGGCGGAACATAACGTTGGGCATCTGTATCGTGCGAAGCCTCAGCTCGCCGCGTTCTATCAGCAGATCGATCCTTGCAATTGCTTCAACCCGGGGATCGGGCAGACGTCGAAGTTCGCGAAGTACCGGGAAGTGGTGGGTTAGGTGTCGGGGTGGTCGGTTAGGTGTCGGGGTGGTCGGTTGTGGGTTAGTGGTCGGGGTCTATGCCGGGTTGGTGCTTTCGGCCGTGGTGGTCTGCGTGACTCGGATTTTTTCTTTATCACTATTAGCCACTGTGCGTGGCGGCACGTCATTTCTTTGTCCAAAGCGACAAAGAAACGAAGCAAAGAAAACGCTTTCAACCACGCTACCCTAAGTGTCCACAGCGTGCAGTTTCTATTCATGGGTGCCCCAAAAGCACGGTGCTCGCCAGAGCGAAGGATGTTTGAACCCCTCCTTCTCGCGAATCCTGACACGAACACGCTTCGCCCCGTACGCTCTCGGGCAAGCACAATTGCCAATGAACCCGCACGGCCTTACAGGTATTTACGGCTGCGGTTTTTTGACAGGTTAGCTACTTGGTCTGTGCGACCGTATTCATTGACCACGGCTTGATGCGTGTTTGTGTTTACTGCTTCAGTTTTTGTGAATTGGCTGCGCGTTCTGTACAGCTATTTTCGTCGGTTACGCCCGCCCGCATCTTTGCGGCCGCGTTTCTTGGCGGGTTGGCGACGAGGTTCGAGGCGCATACACATTTAGAGGGAGGTCGTCCGCGGATAGCGCGGGGTGCTCCTTGGGCAGGTTCCTTAGCAATTGTGCTTGCCCGAGAGCGTACGGGGCGAAGCGTGTTCGTGTCAGGATTCGTGAGAAGGAGGGTTTCACACATCCTTCGCTCTGGCGAGCACCGTGCTTTTGGGGCACCTATGAATAGAAACTGCACGCTGTGGACACTTAGGGTAGCGTGGTTGAAAGCGTTTTCTTTGCTTCGTTTCTTTGTCGCTTTGGACAAAGAAATGACGTGCCGCCACGCACAGTGGCTAATAGTGATAAAGAGAAAATCCGACTCTCGCAGACCACTAACACTGAAAGCAGCAACCCGGCATTGACCTCTGACCACTAACGCCGAAAGCACCAACCCGGCATAGACCCCGACCACTAACCCCAGAACCGACTACCCCGGCATAAACCCAGAACCACGAGCGCCAGCAGACCTCCCCCTCACGCCAATCCCCCCAACGCTATGACCGCCGCCCCAAACCTCATGCAGAAGGAAACCGCGCCCGCATGAAATCGATATAGTCCTGATCATCCAGGTTGCGGCGCGCCTTGATAAAGCCGCGCGCATCATCGCCGACAAGGTAGCGCAAGCGGTCAGTACCATCGGTCGCCGCACCGTGAATGACGTGCGCCACCTCTTCCGCCGTGATATTGCTCGCCGCCGCGAGATTGGCGAAGGCCTCGCTCGTGCGGCCGACAAAATTGTCATAGTCCTTCAACGCGTCGCTGCTCGCCGCGCTTTGCGCCAACCGCTCGTTAAACCGCGTGCTCGTCACGCCCCCGTGCGGATCAACGAGCTTCACGCCGATACCTTGCGACGCCAGTTCATACGACAACGCTTCAGAGAAGCCCTCCAGTGCGAACTTGCTCGCGCAGTAGAGCGAGATCATCGGCAGCGTGAAAATGCCCGCCCCCGACCCGACGTTCACGATCACACCGGACTTGCGCGCCCGGAAATGCGGCAGGACCGCACGCGTGACGTTCATCACGCCGAACACGTTGACGTCGAACTGCGTCTGGATGTCTTCCCGCGACAGCGCCTCGAACAACCCGTATTGACCATAACCGGCGTTGTTGAGCAACACATCGATCGCACCAAAGCGCGCGATGCCGGCATCGACGGCGTGTTGAATACTGTCGACGTCCTGCACATCCAGCTTCTCGACCAGCAGATTGTCCGCCTCAAGCGACGCGTCGGGATGACGCATCGTCGCAACCACGTTCCAACCCTTCGCGGCAAACAACGCCGTGCTCGCCCGGCCAATACCCGACGACGCGCCGGTAATCAAAATCGTCTTGCTCATGGTTCTGTTTCCCTGACCGTTGATGACATGCGGACAAGGTAACAACCCATGATCGATGCGACAATACGCACAATATCGCATGGGTTAATGCAAGTAATCGAACAATGGAACAATGAACAAGACAGCGTTATCCGAACTGACATCGGTGGCGTCGGTTGCGGCACACCGCAGCTTTCGCGGCGCCGCGAAAGAACTCGGCATGTCGCCATCGGCGCTGAGTCACGCGGTCGCCGCGCTCGAACAGCGCATGGGCGTGCGCTTGTTTCATCGCACTACGCGCAGCGTATCGCTGACCGAAGCCGGCGAGCAGTTTCTCGCGCGCATCGGTCCCGCACTGCGCGAAATCTCCGCCGCAATGGATGAGGCCAACACGCATCGCGCAACACTGACGGGCACATTGCGCATCAACGCGTCGGAAGGCGCAGCGCTGCGGTTGATAAACCCTGTCGGCTATGAATTCCTGCGGCGTTATCCCGACATGAAGCTCGACATAGTGACGGACGCGCGGATGGTGGACATCGTCGCGGAAGGTTTCGATGCCGGAGTCCGGCAGATCGGCCACGTGCCGCAAGACATGATCGCCGTGCCTTGCAGTGCGGCGGTGCGCTTCCTGGTGGTGGGCGCGCCGGCGTATTTTTCCGATCGCACCCGGCCGATGGTGCCCGACGACTTGCGCGCGCATGAATGCATTCGCGCCCGCCTGCCGGGCGGCGCGCCTTACAAGTGGACGTTCGGGCAACACGGCGAGCGCATCGATATTGAGGTGCCGGGCGCACTGACGCTCGACAGCCCGCATCTGATGCTCGACGCCGCGTTTCACGGCGTCGGCCTTGCATGGATGAGCCAGTGGGCGGTGGCCGACCACATCGCCGCCGGCCGCCTCGTCAGCGTGCTCGACGACTGGTCCGAGCGTGCACCCGGGCTTTGTTTGTACTACCCCGGGCACAGGCATGTGCCGGCGGGATTGCGCGCGTTCATCGATGTCATTCGCGAGTGCGCGGCGTCCGATCCTGATACGCCTGACTGACGCTTTTCAGCGCTGGAGTCCCTTACCGCCAGCGGGCGGCCGCTTCAACGAGACAAGCCAATTCCGGCAATCCGCCCGCGCCGACACTCCCCTTCGCCATACCAATTCTGGTATCGCAAATACCAAATAACTGATTGGACCGCCATGAACCCCGGCGCTACGCTTCATTCCGGTACGACCTGAACCAGTTGACCGCGCAAAAACGCATAAGCACGGATAAGCGCGGCAGTACCGAACATAAACACAAACAATCGGAGACAACCATGAGACATGCTCGACGCGCAGCCATTGGTGCGCTGCTTGGTGCTGCGCTATTGCTGGGCGCAAACCTGACCGCCCACGCCGATGACAGCAAGATCACCCTGGGTTTCTCACAGGTCGGCGCGGAAAGCGCCTGGCGCACGGCCAATACCGTTTCCGTCAAAAGCGCGGCTAAAGACGCCGGCATCAATCTGAAATTCTCCGATGCCCAGCAAAAGCAGGAAAACCAGATCAAGGCGATCCGCTCTTATATCGCGCAGAAAGTCGATGTGATCGCGTTCTCCCCGGTCGTGGAATCCGGTTGGGAACCGGTACTCATCGAAGCGAAAAACGCCGGGATCCCGGTGATTCTCACTGACCGCAATATCGATGTTAAAGACACATCGCTGTACGTGACCATGATCGGCTCGGACTTCCTCGAAGAAGGCCGCCGCGCGGGCAGATGGCTCGAAGAGCACTACAAGAACGACGCCGGTCCCATCAACATCGCCGAGTTGCAGGGCACGGTCGGCTCAGCGCCCGCCAACGATCGTCGCGCCGGACTGCTGGAAGTGATCAAGAACGATCCGAAGTTCAAGGTCATCGCGTCGCAAAGCGGCGACTTCACGCTCGCGGGCGGCAAGCAGGTCATGGAAGCCTTCATCAAGACCTACGGCAAGCAGATCAACGTGGTCTATGCCCATAACGACGACATGGCGCTCGGGGCAATCCAGGCGATGGAAGAAGCCGGCGTGAAGCCCGGCCGCGATGTGAGCGTGGTCTCGTTCGACGCCACCAAGGGCGGCTTCGAAGCCATGGTCGCGGGCAAGATCAATGTCGACGTGGAATGCAGTCCGCTGCTCGGACCGCAACTCATGACCGCGGTCAAGGAAGTGAAGGCGGGAAAAACCTTGCCCAAGCGCATCGTGACCGATGAAACCATTTTCCCGATGAGCGTTGCAGCGCAGGTCTTGCCACAGCGCAAGTACTGAGCCGCCGCGGTTGCGGAAAAAACACCTGACAAACGCGAGTCCGTCACATAAGGCGCAACAACGGCGGACTCGTTGCGCACTTTCAACCTCCCTTTTCGGCCTTCGTTCATGACCGGCTCGCCCATTCTTGAAACCATTGGCATCTCCAAGTCGTTCCCAGGCGTCAAGGCGTTGCAGAACGTGGACTTCAGTTTGTTTCCCGGAGAGATTCATACGCTGATGGGCCAGAACGGCGCCGGAAAATCGACGCTCATCAACGTACTCACCGGCGTCCATGCACACGATGCCGGCGAGATACGGCTTGGCGGCGAAACCGTCAATTTCGCCAGCCCGCTTCACGCGGAAGCGGCTGGAATCAGGACGCTTTATCAAGAAGTGAACCTGTGCCCGAATCTGTCCGTCGCTGAAAACGTGTTCGCCGGAAGGCAGCCGAAGAAGCATGGTGCTATCGACTGGAAGACCATTCATGCACGGGCCGAAGCGGCGCTCGCCGAGCTGAACGTCTTCCTGGATGTGACCAAATCACTCGATACCTATCCGATCGCCGTGCAGCAGATGGTGGCAATCGCACGCGCGGTCTCGGTGGATGCGCGCGTGCTGATCCTCGATGAACCAACGTCAAGCCTTGACGACGGCGAAGTCGCAAGGCTCTTCGATGTGCTGCGCACGCTCAAGCAATCGGGCATGGCGATCCTGTTCGTCACGCACTTTCTTGAGCAAACCTACGCGATATCGGACCGCATCACGGTCATGCGCAATGGCGAACGCGAGGGTGAATATCTCGCCCGCGATTTGCCGGTGGAACTGCTCGTTTCAAAGATGGTGGGCCATGAACGGATGACCGAGCGCCTGAAGCGTGCGGCTGACGAACCGCCCGCGCACAAGGCCGCTGTGCCGCCGTTCTTCGAAATGCGCGGCATCGGCCGGCGTGGCGTGATGAATCCCGTTGATATCGACGTACAGCCCGGCCAGATCCTCGGGCTGGCCGGCTTGCTCGGTTCCGGCCGCACCGAAACCGCCCGGCTCCTGTTCGGCGCGGAGCGGGCGGACGTGGGCGCCATGTCTATCGACGGTAAGCCGGTAAAGCTTCGTTCTCCTCGCGATGCGGTGCGCCGTGGCATAGGGTATTGCCCGGAGGACCGGAAAAAGGAAGGCATTGTCGCGGATCTTTCCATACGAGAGAACATCATTCTCGCGCTGCAGGTGCAACGCGGCTGGTGGCGCGTTATACGCAAGGCAAAACAACGCCAGATAGCGGATGACTATATCGAGCGGCTGGGCATCAAGGCGCCCGATGCCGAACAGCCCATCGGACTTTTGTCGGGCGGCAACCAGCAGAAGGTCCTGCTCGCGCGCTGGCTTGCGACGGAACCGAAGATGCTGATCCTCGATGAACCCACGCGCGGCATCGACGTCGCGGCCAAATTCGAAATCATGGATCGCGTGCTGGCGCTGTGCGCGAAAGGGCTCGCCATTGTATTCATCTCTTCCGAGGTGAGCGAGGTCGTGCGCGTGAGCCATCGGATTGCAGTGCTGCGCGACCGGCGCAAGGTGGCGGAGGTCGAGGGACACGCGGCGTCGGAAGATCAGGTGTACAGACTCATTGCGGGAGGCAGCCGATGAACCGCATCAAAGCCGCTTTGCAACATCCTCTCGTATGGCCGGCCCTCACGCTCGTGCTGCTGATCCTGCTCGACCTGAGCCAGAACGCGCACTTCCTCTCAATCACGATGCTCGACGGCCACTGGTTCGGCGCGCCTATCGATATTCTCAATCGTGCCGCGCCGCTCGTGCTCGTCTCGCTCGGCATGACGCTCGTGATTGCAACGCGGGGTATCGATATCTCCGTCGGCGCAGTCGTTGCAATCGCCGGCGCGGCAGCCGCCAGCATCCTCGCCGACGATCCCTCGCGGGTCAGTGAAGCACTCGCCGCCGCGCTCGCAGTGGGTGTGCTCGCCGGCATGTGGAATGGCGTGCTGGTGGCGTTCGTCGGCATGCAGCCGATCATCGCGACGCTGATCCTGATGGTGGCCGGCCGCGGCGTCGCGCAGTTGCTCACGGGCGGCCAGATCATCCCGATCGGCGCACCCGGATATCTCATGGTCGGTGGCGGTTATCTGGCCCGCATGCCGTGTTCCGTGTGGGTCGCGGCCGGTGCGATTGCCGCAACCGCGCTACTCATGAATCGCACCGCGCTTGGCATGTTCATCCGGGCGATCGGTATCAATCCGGTGGCCACGAAACTGGTCGGCTTGCGCGCAAGCGCAATCGTGTTCGGGGTCTATACCTTCTCCGGGCTGACGGCGGCTATAGCAGGCATTTTGATCAGCTCCAACGTGCGTAGCGCCGACGGCAACAACGCCGGACTGTTGCTCGAACTCGATGCGATCCTCGCTGTCACGCTCGGCGGCACGTCGCTGCTCGGCGGGAAGTTCAGCCTCGCGGGCACCGTGCTCGGCGCGTTGATCATCCAGACGTTGACCTACACCACGTACTCCATCGGCGTGCCGCCTGAAGCAACGCTCGTCGTGAAGGCAGCGGTGGTGCTGGTGGTCAGCGTGATCCAGTCGGCCACTGCCCGCACGATCATCATGCGGCAACTGAAACGCGCCCTTTCCTACGCCCTGAAAAAGCCCCTTGCCGAGGCAGCAAAATGAGGAACCTTCTCGACCGCCTGGTCGATCCGCGTACATTGCCGATCGTCGTCACCATCGTTTTGTTCATCGCGCTCTTCGGCTTCGGCTCCGTGATGTACACCGGATTCTTCTCGCTGCAAGTGTTGCTCGGCCTGCTCGTCGACAACGCATTCCTGTTGATCGTCGCGATCGGCATGACGTTTGTGATCGTATCGGGCGGCATCGACCTGTCGGTGGGATCGGTCGTCGCGCTGACGACCATTCTCTGCGCCGTATTCGCTGAACACCTGCACTGGCCGATATGGGTGATCGTGCCGCTCGTGCTCTTGCTGGGCGCGATGTACGGCGCAGCGATGGGCGCGCTGATCCACTTCTTCAAACTACAGCCGTTCATTGTCACGCTGGCGGGTATGTTCCTCGCGCGTGGCGGGTGTTTCCTGATCACCACGCAGTCGATCACCATTAACGACCCCAGCTTTCACGCGCTGTCGGGCTTTCACATCGACATTCATGGCGCGTCGCTCACGGCCGGTGGCCTGATCGCCATCGCAACGCTTCTGCTCGCCATCTTCGTCGCGCACTTCACGCGCTTCGGACGCAACGTCTATGCGGTCGGCGGCAACGAACGTTCCGCGTTGCTGATGGGGCTGCCAGTGGCGCGCACGAAGGTCGGCGTGTATGCATTGAGCGGCTTCTGCTCGGCGCTGGGCGGCGTGGTGTTCACGCTGTATGTGCTCTCGGGCTATGGCTTGCAAGGCCAGGGCATGGAACTCGATGCCATCGCCGCCACGGTCATTGGTGGAACCCTGCTCACGGGTGGGGTTGGTTACGTGATCGGGTCGGTCTTCGGCGTGGGCATTCTCGGGACCATCCAGACGCTCATTACGTTCGATGGCACGCTGAGTTCGTGGTGGACCCGTATCGTGATAGGAGCCCTCCTGTGTGCGTTCTGCCTGTTGCAGCGTGTGATCGAACGGCATGCGGCGCGGCGCAAATCGGATGGGACGGCATCGGGTGAACGAGCGGGATCGAAGCTAAAGCGGCGAGATGCGGTACGGCAACACGATGCGGCGAACAAAGCCGATCCCGTTGCGCTTGGATCCAGAAGTTAACGCGCCCCCGCCAAAAACACGCGCTGCAGTCGCCGTTCCCGTTGACAGCAGTAAGACATGTAAGACAGCACGACTGCTCTGCATGCTCTATAAAAGGGATAGGTCAGCGCGTCTTGCGAATCACCAAACAGGTCTCGAACGGGAGGCGCGTTCGTGCAAATGAAGCCTTGAAATAGCAAACGAATAGCAAACGGTAAGGAAAAATCGATGTCAGACGCAAAACGCCCGCTGCGCTCCGCCCAATGGTTCGGCACAGCCGACAAGAACGGTTTCATGTACCGAAGCTGGATGAAAAACCAGGGCATTCCTGATCACGAATTCCAGGGCAAACCGATTATCGGCATTTGCAATACGTGGTCAGAACTCACGCCTTGCAACGCGCATTTCAGGAAGCTCGCCGAGCATGTGAAGCGCGGGGTGTTCGAAGCCGGCGGATTCCCGGTCGAATTCCCCGTGTTCTCAAACGGCGAATCGAACCTTCGCCCGACCGCCATGTTCACACGCAATCTCGCCAGCATGGACGTGGAGGAATCGATCCGGGGCAATCCGGTCGATGCCGTCGTGCTGCTCGTCGGCTGCGATAAAACCACGCCCGCGTTGTTGATGGGCGCAGCGAGTTGCGACGTGCCGGCCATTGCGGTAAGCGGCGGCCCGATGCTCAACGGCAAACATCATGGCCGCGATATCGGCTCGGGCACGGTGGTCTGGCAACTTAGCGAGCAAGTGAAGGCCGGCAAGATCACGCTGCACGAATTCATGTCGGCGGAAGCGGGCATGTCGCGCTCGGCCGGCACGTGCAACACCATGGGTACCGCATCCACCATGGCCTGCATGGCCGAAGCACTTGGCGTTACGCTACCGCACAATGCGGCAATTCCGGCCGTGGATTCCAGGCGCTACGTGCTCGCGCATATGTCGGGCATGCGCATTGTGGAGATGGCGCTGCAGGATGTCCGGCTCTCGAAACTCCTGACGAAAGAAGCCTTCGAAAACGCGATTCGCGTGAACGCGGCGATTGGTGGATCGACGAATGCAGCGATTCATTTGAAGGCAATCGCTGGGCGCATTGGCGTGAATCTGGAACTCGATGACTGGACGCGCATTGGCCGCGGCACACCTACGCTGGTCGATCTGCAACCATCGGGGCGCTTCCTGATGGAGGAGTTCTATTACGCGGGCGGCTTGCCCGGCGTGATCCGGCGCCTGGGCGAAGCAGGCCTGCTGCCCCATCCCGATGCGCTGACGGCAAACGGCCATTCGTTATGGGAGAACGTGAAAGAAGCGCCTATCTACGACGAAGAAGTCATTCGTCCACTCGACAAACCGCTCGTTCCCGACGGCGGCCTGTGCATCGTGCGCGGCAATCTCGCACCCAATGGGGCGGTGGTCAAACCGTCGGCCGCGACGGCGGCGTTACTCAAGCATCGTGGCCGCGCGGTCGTGTTTGAAAACTTCGATGACTACAAGGCCCGCATCGGAGACCCCGAACTGGATGTGACGGCCGACTCCGTTCTCGTGTTGAAGAACTGTGGGCCGAAGGGCTATCCAGGCATGGCTGAAGTGGGCAACATGGGCTTGCCGCCCAAGTTGCTGGCGCAAGGCGTGACCGACATGGTGCGGATCTCTGACGCACGCATGAGCGGCACGGCCTATGGCACGGTGGTGCTGCACGTTGCGCCCGAAGCGCGAGCCGGCGGTCCGCTGGCGGTGGTGAAGGAAGGCGACTGGATCGAACTGGATTGCCTTGGCGGAACGCTGCACCTTGACGTCAGCGATGCGGAACTCACCTCCCGTCTCGCTAATTGGGCCGAAGTGCAAACAGTTGCGATTGCGGATACGAGCGGGTATAGAAAGCTGTATGTCGATCACGTCCTGCAAGCCGACCAAGGCTGCGATTTCGATTTTCTCGTAGGATGCCGAGGTGCCGATGTGCCGCGGCATTCGCATTAATCCCGCACGTTGCGCACTACCGTTACGTACCACATCAACGAAGCTTTCTTTAAGGTCCAACCATGACAGAACAAGTTGCGATAGGCATTGCCGGCGTCGGCAAGATCGCTCGCGATCAGCATTTACCCGCTATCGCCGGTCATTCCGGGTTCAAGCTCATTGCAGGGGCGAGCCGGAATGCGCGGATCGATGGGGTCCAGAATTATCAGAATGTCGAAGACATGCTGGCGGCGGAGCCGCTTTTGCAAGCCGTGTCGTTGTGTGCGCCGCCGCAAGTCCGTTTCTCCCAGGCGCGCGCGGCGCTTGAAGCGGGCAAGCATGTGATGCTGGAGAAACCGCCGGGTGCGAGCGTGACCGAAGTTACCGTGCTCGCTTCCTTGGCGCAGCAAAATCAATGCACCTTGTTTGCGTCGTGGCATTCCCGTCATGCTCCAGGTGTTGAAACCGCGCGTGCGTGGTTGGCCGGTAAAGAAATTACGGCGGTGAACGTCCTGTGGAAAGAAGATGTGCGCCGCTGGCATCCGGGTCAGGAGTGGATCTGGCAACCGGGCGGCCTCGGTGTATTCGACCCGGGTATCAACGCGTTATCCATCATCACGCGTATCTTGCCGCATGCGTTTTTCCTGAAGTCAGCAGAGTTGTTTGTTCCGGCAAACCGGCACAATCCGATTGCCGCGAACCTTGATTTCAGCGACGCGCTTGGCACGCCAATCCGGGCGGAATTCGACTGGCGATTTGGTCCGGAAGAATTGTGGCAGATTGAAGTGACCACCCGCGATGGTGTGTTGCATCTGGCTCAGGGCGGGAAGTTTTTAAAGATCGATGGGGAGGTGAAGGACATCGGACGGGAGAGGGAATATCCAAGCCTTTATGATCGATTCTTCGAGTTGATCTCGACCGGTTCAAGCGATGTCGATGTCAGTCCGCTTCAGCATGTTGCCGATGCGATGCTGCTTGGCGGGCGGCATGAGGTTGAGAAATTCGAGGGGTAGGGAGGGGTTTGTTCGCGGGCGGTGGTCAGGGGTCTATGCCGGGGGTGTTGGGTTCTGGGGGTAGCGGTCGGGGTCAGTGCCGGGTTGCCAGGTTCTGGGGACAGCGGTCGGGGTCAGTGCCGGGTTGCTGCTTTCGGCCTTAGCAGTCTGCGTGAGTCGGATTTTCTCTTTATCACTGTTAGCCACTGTGCGTGGCGGCACGTCATTTCTTTGTCCAAAGCGACAAAGAAACGAAGCAAAGAAAACGCTTTAACCGCTCTACCCTAAGTGTCCACAGCGTGCAGTTTTCATTCATAGGTGCCCCAAAAGCACGGTGCTCGCCAGAGCGGAGGATGTTTGAACCCCTCCTTCTCGCGAATCCTGACATGAACACGCTTCGCCCCGTACGCTCTCGGGCAAGCACCATTTGCCGCCTCCATACTTTGGGACCCGTCCTGCCAGAGGATTGCTCTGACCGCGTGCAAACGAACTCACGATTCGCAACTCACCTGGGAGACATACCCTCTCGTTTACCCGTGGCTGGAGCCCCTTAGGTAGCCCGTCTTTATATCGCTACGCGATATTCGCTTAGAAGAAAACAAGCTTTCGGCGCTAACGCGCCCGTGCAATTAAATTGCCGGAAACAAGGTATATTTGCCCAGTAGGTCTGCGGGTAATCCTTGGAGCGGCCTCTACCAGGCCACCAGGGAAAAACGTTCCCTGGAGAAATGGCATGGCAAATTGGACACCGGATCCAACGTTCTATCCCTCCCCGCGGATGGCCATGAAAGCCCCGCACGAAACCATCGCGTACGTCGCAAGCTTCGATCCAACACGACAGGTTCCAGACGCCATCGCGGTTATAGACGTGGACCCCGCGTCGGCCAGCTATTCGCAACTGATCAGCAACGTTGCAATGCCCAACACGGGCGACGAACTTCATCATTTCGGCTGGAACGCCTGCAGTTCCTGCTTATGCCCAAATGCACCCCACCCCCACGCCGAACGTCGTTATCTGGTCGTGCCCGGCTTGCGATCGTCAAGAATTCATATTCTCGATACCAAGGCCGACCCGCGCAACCCTAAAATAGTACGCGTGCTGGAACCAAGCGAAGTCGCGGAGAAAGCGGGCTACACACGCCCCCATACGGTTCACTGCGGACCCGAGGGCATCTACGTGGCCGCATTGGGGAATGCGCAGGGCGAAGCGCCGGGCGGCATTTTCCTGATGGACCATGAAACCTTCGATATTCGCGGTCAATGGGAAATAGATCGTGGTCCTCAGCAACTTTCCTATGATGCCTGGTGGCATCTCGGACACGACACCCTGGTCACAAGCGAATGGGGCTTGCCTGCTACATTCGAAAACGGCCTCGTGCCGGAAATCCTGCTAGGCGGCCAATACGGACACAAGCTGCATTTCTGGGACCTGCATACTCGCAAGCATAAACAGGAAGTCGATTTCGGCGCGGAGAACCAGCTCGTGTTCGAACTGCGTCCGGCCCACGATCCCACCAAGGCATACGGCTTCGTCAACTCCGTAATCAGCCTGAACGACTTATCCGCGTCGATCTGGACGTGGTATCGCGATGGTGACCGCTGGGCCGTCAAGAAGATCATCGAGATTCCGGCCGAGCCCGCCAACCCCGATCTGTTGCCACCCATGCTGAAAGGCTTCGGCGCGGTGCCTCCGCTCGTTACGGACATCGACCTGTCAATGGACGACCGATTTCTCTACGTCGCGTGCTGGGGAACCGGCGACTTGCGGCAATACGACGTGTCCGATCCCTTCGCGCCGAAACTCACCGGGACCGTGAGGATCGGCGGGATCGTATCGCGCGAATCACATCCGAAGGCGGCCGGGCGACCCCTGAACGGCGGACCGCAGATGGTCGAGGTCAGCCGCGACGGCCGCCGCGTGTATTTCACCAATTCGCTATACGGCGCTATCGACGACCAGTTTTATCCCGATGGTCTCAACGGCTGGATGGTGAAACTCGATGCGTCGCCCGAAGGCGGTATTGAATTCGATCCGCGCTTCCTGGTTGAGTGGCCTTCCACGCACCGGCCACATCAGGTGCGGCTCGAGGGCGGCGATTGCTCGTCGGACTCGTATTGTTATCCGTGACGTTATCGTTGACGTTATCCGCGAGCCGCGGCTCTCGCGAAGCCCTCATGCCGGACACATCATGAACATGGCATGGGCGGGGACGGGCCACGCATGGGAGTGGCTCGCCATTGCAGGGCTCGGGGTCTTTCATGGAATCAACCCCGCCATGGGCTGGCTGTTCGCGGTCGCCCTCGGTCTGCATCGGCGTAGCCGGCTGGCCGTCCTGCTCGCGATCCCGCCAATGGCACTGGGCCACGCACTCTCTATCGGCATAGTCGCCGCGCTCGTGCTCACTACAGGGATGGTCGTGGACAGCCATCTTATCCGCATCGCGAGTGGCGTCCTGCTCGTCGCCTGGGCGGTATATCAGGTTCGCTACGGGCACCGGCACCGCGTGCGTGTTGGCATGACGACCGGTTTTGCCGGCCTCGTCGTCTGGTCGTTCCTGATGGCGACCGCGCACGGCGCAGGTCTCATGCTGATTCCAGCGCTGATCCCATTGTGCGGGTCCGTGGCAGGCCAATCATCCGGGCCCTTGCTGGTCTCGCTCGCCGCCGTCGGCCTGCATACGCTGGCCACCTTGCTCGTGACCGGCGCCATCGCTCTGCTGGTATACGACTGGCTGGGCGTGGGCGTGCTCAGGCGCGGCTGGATCAACTTCGACAGGCTCTGGACCATCGGGCTAGCGGGCACCGGCGTATTGCTGATCGCCACGGCTTAGCAACCGAACGCCGGATTGCTCGCCCGGCTTCGGCAAGCGCCTGTCATTTCTCACTCGTGCACCAAACCGGGCGACGGCTGCCAAGCGGCGATAATGCGGCTTGCGTAGCGAGCTTGTCTGACAGCCACGATCGGCTACGATTGACGTCCACGGCCTGCGAGACGCGTCTTCACTGCGGGTTTCGCCCGATCCCTATAGAGCATTCGCGCCTTCCCGGAACCACAACCGTTTTGTCACTGAGCGAAAACGACAATGAAAAAAACGCCCGCATATCCAGTAAGCAAAAAAGCTTTCAGTGTCGTTTCAATTCACGCATAGGCACAGGGCAATGGCTCAAAGCTCCTCGAACTGGTTCGTGCGCGCGCGCCTCAAGACGCGGCAGTTGATGCTGCTCGCGGCCATGGAAGAAGAAGGCAATGTCCGCCGCGCTGCCGATGTCCTCGGCATGACACAACCAGCTGCATCGCGTTTATTGAAGGAACTGGAGGACGTGCTGGAGGTGCGGCTTTTCGACCGCACGCCTTACGGGATGCACGCTACGCTGTACGGTGAAGTGATGATCCGGCACGCGCGCATGGTGCTCTCGAATCTGAGCCAGGCGCACGACGAGATCTCCGCGTTGCGCGCGGGACTCGTGGGTCAGGTGCAGATTGGCGCCATTGCCGCAGCCACCGCAACCATGGTGCCGCTTGCCATCGCGCGCGTGAAGGCGCTTTATCCGCAATTGCAGATATGGTTGCAGGTTGAGACTTCAGACGTAATGCTGCCGCTGGTTGCAGAGGGCCACCTCGACATCATGATCGGCCGCGTACTCGAGCGACAGGGCCAGTTCAAGGACGCGGTGCGATACGAGCCTATTGCCGAGGAACCGCTTTGCGTGGTCGTGCGCCCCGGGCATCCGCTCGAACAGGCGACCGGCTTGACCATGCACGACATTGTCAACGCAGGCTGGGTTCTGCATCCTCCCGGTAGCGTGCTGCGGCACAGATTTGATATGGTGTTTTCGCAGATCGGCCTCAGTTCGCCGCAGAATGTGGTGAATACCAACAACATCCTCGCCATCTCCGGCATTTTGCTGCAGAGCGACATGCTCGCTGTGATGCCCGAAGAGGTCGCCCGGCAATACGAGGAATTCGGCACGCTCAAACGGCTGGCTATTAAACTGCCCTGCCGCATGGATGCATTCGGCATTATCACGCGGCAGACGCAATTATTGTCACCGGCGGCAACCGTTGTGCTTCGGGCGCTGCACGATGCCGCGCTCGAAGTGTATGGCGCGCGGCAAGATGCCATCGCTTAAGGCCTGTGCGCAACAAGGCACGCGCAGGCCCTTAAGTTATATTGCAGGTCGATCCACCATTCACGGAGTGTTACTCATGATCATCGAAGAGAACAATCAGCTCATGCTGCGGCCACTCGAACGTACCGATCTCCACTTCGTCCACAGCCTGAACAACAACGCAAAGATCATGCGTTACTGGTTCGAAGAACCCTACGAAACGTTCTCTGAGTTGTCCCAGCTATACGATCGCCATGTGCACGATCTGCGTGAACGCCGCTTCGTCGCTGTCGACAAGACGGGCGAAACCGTAGGGCTCGCGGAATTGATCGAGCTTGATTACATCCATAGGCGCGGCGAGTTCCAGATCATCATCGCGCCCGGCGCTCAAGGCCAGGGCTATGCGACAAACGCAACCCTGCTCGCAACGGACTACGCGTTTTCCGTGCTCAATCTGCGCAAGCTTTATCTGATCGTCGATGTGTCGAATCAGTCGGCCATTCACGTCTACGAAAAGTGCGGCTTCAAACAGGAAGCGGAATTGATCGAAGAGTTTTTTGGCAACGGCCGGTATCACAATGCGTATCGCATGTGCATTTTCCAGCACGATTTCCTCAAACAAACGCAGGCAGCCAAGTAAGCGCGGGTTGGCGTCGCCAAGTGGATCACGTTCACCCGGCCATTGTTTGCCGTGTCGCTGTTGTTGTCAGACGCGACGCTGGCGCTTGCGGTGGTGACGGGATATCGAGCCACCGCTTGAGCGCCTTAAGCCGCATGACCCGCGGCCTACACACGCGCAAGCGATTCCGCCCGTTCCTTCGGCTGTGCCCGGCGCAACATTTGATGAGTCAGCATGACGTGTTGCCGGGCGAAACCGCGCGTCGTCAAATCCTTCGACACCAACTCCTGTTGCGCGCGACGAATTCGCTTCGTCGTGCCTTCAGGGTCTGCACCTAGCGCGGCGACAGTCTCGCGCAAGCTTTGTGCATCGTGGACCGGTACGTATGAGACGGCGTCATCGGAGAAATAGTCGGACAGACCGCCTATGCCCGTTGCAACGACCGCCTTGCCGGCCGTCACCGCTTCGAGCAAAACCGTAATGCCCGATGCATGGTGATTGGGATGAAGCGGCACGACGATTACATCGGCCCATTCATAGAGCGCGCGTTGCTCCGCCAACCCCGACACCGGCGCGACAACAACGTTATCCGCCCGATCAGAACGCGTGACTTTGCGCTGGGTCGCAAGCCTCGCGTTGAAGCGTGGATCGTTTTCGAATGCAGCCATGAAGGTCTGCCAATCGCGGTCGCGATCGTTACCAATGGCCGCCACGCGCAATGGTTCGTGAGGACGCCACTCGGACACTGGCTGCAAGGGGAAATCGTCGGTACTGACACCGTAGAGCACCACCGTTGCTTCGCGGTTCCAGAATTTTTTCGTGAGTGCTGCGTTGTCGTGAGTCAGGGTCGTCACCAAGCTCGCCTGGCTTAGCAGCCTCTTGAAGATCACGCGCTTGAACACGCTAAGCGATTCCCATATGTCGAGCAGCCACACGCTTTGTGCAAGCAGAAGCGGCTTACGCGGACCACGTTTGAGCATCAGCAATAACGCCGCCGATAGATACTCGCGCTCCGTATGCGTCCAGATCACGTCCGCTTCAAGCAGCGCTGCGCGATTGCGAAATGTATGAACGAGATCGCAACCGAGAAGCGCTTTCAAGCCGCGTCGAATAGTGCGGAGAGCACGTCCTTCGGGATGATCGTGGGAATACGAAAGGGTCATCGATTCCGACTCGGCGTGGTGATAACCGTACAGGCACCCAACGTTCTCGTCTTTGCGATACATGCTCGGATCGACACCATAGTAGAGGTGGACATGAACGTTAGTCGACTCGTTTGCCACCGTGCTTTTCGCTCCCATATCTCCCCCGATATCAGCGCTTTCCCAAGCGCCTGACGCGCCGAAAGACGCATCGTACCGATGCACGGACACAGAGGGAACGCCCTGAAGCAAGACATTGGCGTTTGAGCGATGGGTAACCCACACAACGCGTTGCATCTGCGCTGCGTGTTCGGCAGCGCTCATAACGCCCGCGCGGATTCTGTTATTTAATGCACGCGAACAAGGAACCAAGGCCAGGGAACGGAAGTGGCCTGCCCTCCACTGACGAACAAGCGCCTATTTTATTTCTCGTCGATCTGACAACAATTGACAAATACCCAGGCTCTTTCTGCCACTTAAAGCGCGATGCTGCACAAAGCAGGTATTACTCAGTAAGGTTTCCAAGTTCGTTCGTTCGGCTAGCCACATTCACAAGATAGCCTGCTTGTTAAATTCCGCCCGCTTTTACAGATAACAACACCGGGGGCGGTTCATGTCTAATCCAGTTCGTTCGCGAGCGATCTCGCTTGCACCATCACTTCTGCTGATTCCTTTTCTCCTGAGTCCCATTGCGGCGGCAGCAGCATGTGCCGTGAACGGCCTCGATACGGTTTGCGACTCGACATCGCCGAACCCATGGACCACGACCATCGGTACCGGCTATATTCCGGGCAACGACAATCAGACGGTCACTGTCCAGAACGGCGCGAGGATTACCACGCAAGATGCATCGGCAATCAGTCTCGCTAACAACGCGAACATCACCGTGCAGACGGGCGGCACAGTCAGCAATTACGCCGTGAATTCGCACGGCAACTATGGCACGGGCGCCAACACCATCGAGTTCCAGGACAACGGCACGCTGACCGTGCAAGCGGGCGGCAAGGTGCTGTCCAAGGGCACGCAGGACATTGCCGAGGCCGTGAACATACAAGGCCAGGGCAATGTCATCATCAACAACGGCTTGATCCGGGCGATCAACGCCAGCGCCATCTGGTTCCAGAACAAGGTCGGCGGTAACACGATCATCAATAACGAAACCGGCGTGATCCGGTCACCCGGCAGCGTGATCGGTTCGAGCGGCGACGCCCCTATCGATTTCACCAACAAGGGCACGGTTATCGGCGACATCATTTTCTCCGGTGGCGACGACGTCATGCGCATCTATACCGGCTCGTCGGTGCAGGGCAATATCGACGGCGGCGCGGGCAACAACCAGTTGTTCCTGAGCGGGCTTGGCGTGGACACGCTGACCGGCAACATCGTCAACTTCCAGACGCTCATCAAGACCGACACGGGTACGTGGACCGTCAACGGCATTCCGGTCGATGTGCAAAGCGCTGAAGTTGCGGGTGGCACGCTGATCCTGACGGGCGACAACAGCACGTACACCGGACAGATGCTCGTCGATGCCGCGGGGACGCTTCAAGCCCGGGCACAGAGCCTGCCGGCCGCGATTACCGACAATGGCCTGGTCCGCTTCGCGCAAACCGATGACGGCACGTACGCGGGATTGTTGAGCGGCACGGGTTCGATCGAGAAAACCGGTGCGGGCACGCTGTTCCTCGCGCCCACCGCAACCGGCGGCAACACGTATTCCGGCGGCACGCTGATCACGCAAGGCACGCTGAATATCGCAGCGGACAATGCGCTGGGCGGGACCGCTGGCGGTGTCACGTTCAACGGCGGCACGCTGCAACTGAATAACGACCTCGACCTCGCCGCGACCCGCGCCATCTCGATCGGTGCGAATGGCGGGACGATCGACACGCAGCAATATTCGTCCACGCTCTCACAAGGGGTGACCGGTACCGGCTCGTTGACCAAGCTCGGCAGCGGCTTGCTCACGATGAACGGCGTGAGCGCCTACGGCGACACGAACGTGCTGGCGGGTACCCTTGCAGTCGGCGACGCACAGCACAATTCGGCAAGCATCGGCACGGGCACGACGACCGTCGCGGACGGCGCCACGCTTGGCGGTTTCGGTACCGTATTCGGCTCCGTGACGAACTCGGGCACGATCGCGGCGGCGAATGCCTTGCCGGCTTTTTCTGCATCGACGACCGGCACCTTTGCGATCCACGGCGATCTCACCAATAACGCCACGATCAACCTGGCGGCTGCATCGGGCACGCCGGGCAACGTACTCAATGTGAGCGGGAACTACGTCGGCAACAATGCGCAGTTGATTGTGAACACTGTCATGAACGCGGGCGGCGCGCCGTCCAACCAGTTCACCGACCAACTGGTCATTGGCGGCAACGCGAGCGGGAGCACGACCGTGACAGTGCGTCCGAGCGGCTTGGGCGCGCTGACGGTAGGCGACGGCATCAAGCTCGTCCAGGTGAACGGCAGCGCCGCTGCCAGTACCTTCCACATGCTTGCGCCGGTTCAGGCGGGGGCGTACCAGTATCTGTTGTATCAAGGCGGCTCGGGGCGCCCCAACGACTTCTATTTGCGCTCGGCGCTTGAGAGCGTGCCGGTGACGCCACCTGTGACGCCGCCGGTTACACCACCTGTGACACCGACGCCACCAACCACGCCGGCCGACTCTGGCCCGGTGGTTACACCGGTGACACCGATCGTGTCCGCGGGCACGCCCAGTTCCCCGCCTGCCGCCCAGCCTTCGGTCATCGCGTATCGCCCTGCCGTGGTCGGCTACACGATGACGCCATCGCTCAACCTCGACTATGGCTTCACGATCATGGATCGGCTGCATGAACGTGTCGGCGACATCGCGAGTCTCGAGAACGCGCAGGGAACGTATGGCAACGGCGTGTGGGGACGCATCGGCGGCCAAAGCCTGAACGCCAACTCGGGGGACCGTTTCTCCGGCGATGAACGCACGTTCTTCGCGGAGTTCGGCAAGGACTGGACGCTCTCGACGAACCCGGCCGGCGGCAGCACGCATGCAGGCGTCACGGTGACTATCGGCTCGTCGTCGGCAACCTTCGAAGACAGCGCACGCAGTCTCAATCCGGCGCTGACGACCGCTACCGGCTCAGTCGAAACGCAGGCGCAATCGCTCGGTGGCTACTGGACCAAATATCTGAAAGACGGCAGCTACTTCGACGCCGTGGCGCAACTCACCCACTATCGCAACAAGTACGGCGATGTGTATGGCGGCGGCGCTTCGCAAAACGGCGTTGGCACGGGTCTGTCCGGTGAAGTAGGCAAGCCGTTGCTGATAGGATCGACGACGATTGCCATTGAACCGCAAGCCCAGTTGATGTACCAGTACCTGCATCTGAACGGCTTCGATGACGGCATCTCGCCGGTATCGAGCACGTCGAGCAACGCGTTGCGCGGACGCGTCGGCTTCCGGATCTTCAAGGCGAACCTGACCAATGACACGAAGACGGGAACGGCAACGCCCTACTTCACCGCCGACGTACTGCACGACTTCCTGAACCCGGGCAACACGGCAGTGGATGGCGCGTCGTTCAACAGCGGGCTCTCGAAGACCTGGTATGAAGTCGGCGTGGGTGTCACCACGAGCATGAGCAAGTCGTCGGAGATGTACGCCAACGTCAAATACTCCCGCAACCTTGGTGGCGATTATCGTCAGGGCGTGTTTGGTCAGGTTGGATATCGATATAGCTGGTAAAAGCGATACGCGCCGGTGTGGGTGACCGGTGCATGAGGTTTGACGTTCAGTTAAGCTCATGTCAGAAAGGCCGCGCCCGGAAACGAGCGTGGCCTTTCTGTTTGAAGGCTTACTCGTATCGACGAACTCTACGGCGAGTGGGGTGGTTAATTCGGGCTACTGAGCAGGTCTAGAAGGAAACAATAAACCGGGTTCCGGACGCCAGCGTTCTGACGGTAAGTTTCCAATTGTGCGCCAGCGCTATTTCTTTGCAGATCGAGAGGCCCAGGCCGGCGCCGTCGTGTTGAGCATCGGGCGCGCGCCAAAAACGCTCAAACAGAAATGGCAAATATTCAGGGTTGACACCGGGTCCCTCGTCCTGGACACAGATCGTCTTTTCATCGACGGAAACAATGACGGACCCATGCGAAGGCGTCGCGTTGATCGCGTTTTCAACAATGTTTTTCAGCAAGATGAAAAGCGCGCTCCTGTCAGCTCGCATTGTTGCGGGAATGACAGGGACGTCGACATGCAGTTTCACCTGCTTTTTGTCTGCCTTGCGTGCCAGATAGTCCACGACGTCCTCGGCAACATCGACCTTGTCGACCTCGCTGAATTCAAAGTTCTGCGATTCGCTTACCTCGGCGAGGTGTAAGAGTTGCCGGACCTGCCGCGCCATCAAGTCAATTTCGCGGAACAGCAGATCCTTGTTCTCGACCTCGGGTTGCAACTCGATCTGCCCTCTTATCAAAGTCAGCGGTGTTTGAAGTTCATGAGCAGCCGAGGCGAGAAATTGCTGTTGTACAGCGAAGCCATTTTCGAGGCGCGCGAGCGCATCATTGAACGCGACAAGAATAGGTTTGATCTCGCTGGGGACGCCCTTGATGGAAAGCCGCATGCGAAGGTTCCGCGGGGTGATTGAAGCGGCGGAATCCGATGCCACGCGAAGAGGCCGCAGCACGCGGCGAACAGTGAACGTCAAGGTCAGGCCGAAGATGATTGTCGCGATCAGCAAGGTATAGCCCACGATCTTCGGGATCGGCTCGATCCTCTCGCCAAGAACGGCTTTATTGAAGGCTACGCTCGCCGCGCTCTGTACAAAATATGGGGTTTGCCCGTGCATGATCTCCAGGGTCACCACGTCGAAAGGCTTGCCGTTAATGGTCACGCGTTTCATGGCGCCGAGGGCGCTGGTCAAGTCACCGGCATCCCAGGAGGCATTGTTCAGCGCGCCACGCGACGCAAAAAGCACATGTCCCGAAGCGTCGAGCGTACGGTAGAGCAACTCGGTCGATGCGAAATCGAAGAGCCACGTCGCGTGCTCGTCGAGGTTTATCGACACCGGGCGCCCAGACTCGTCAAAGCGCAATTGGGAGGCTAACTGGTGCGCGCTTCTTATGCTCTCGCTCACCCGGAATGTATCGGGTGGCAAGTGATTGAAGGCGTACAGCACGATTGTGGCGATGAGGGTAAGACTCACGGCCAACGCCGCCACGCTTGTAACCCATAAGCGCACCGAGAGGCTTTTGATCCAGTAGTTGAGCATGATGATGCTGTCCGTGTAACTTGATCGAATGCGGTGAAGGATGACATTGCGCGATGCGGGCGCGGACCTGATAGTGATCCGTCCGTTCGCCATCCGTGTGCCGTCAGCCACCGGCAAGCGTCAGTAAAAACGGTTAATCATCTCGCATTGCGTTGGCTTGCCGCTGACGGTTCAGCGTCCACTCTTCGGCGTTGCGGCGTAGGCTGACGGTCGGGATGGAAAACGTATCCATGGCCGCGAAAAGTCTCTATGAACTCACATGCACCAACTATCAGCTTGATCCGTTCGCGCAGGCGATGAACCCAGACACCAACATTGGTGCGAGCGCTGGACGCGTCCGAGTGCATGCTTTGAGCAATCGCAGCTTTTGAGAAGACTCTCCCTGGTGCTGTTGAAAACAGGGCGAGTATGGCGTATTCATGCTGCGTCAGTGAGACTGGATCATCGAGGTACGTGAGCGAGCGCAGCCCGTAGTCCAGTTTAAACCCGCTGAACAAAAATGGCTTCCGGTATGTAGGGTCCTGAAAATGATGCTGTCCGACCCGTCGCAGAACGGTGCCGATTCTCAGCAACACTTCATGCACATTGAATGGCTTGGATATGAAATCGTCAGCGCCGCACTCGAGCGCGATAATGCGTTCCGTTACGTCGTCGCGATTGCCTAGCATGATTACCGGTAAGTCATCCTGAGCGATTCGCAGCGCCTGAAGCGCCCGGAGTGCAGGAAGACTGCCGCGTTCGGACGAACCGCTGGCCATCAGGATCAGCGCAGGCCGCTCCTCTTCGATCCGGCGAGCCACTTTGCTCGCGTCATATAAGACCGCGACGTCGTAGCCATCGGTCTGCAAGGACGTGCGCAAGACATCGCGGCAGGTGGGGTCGCTGTCTACTACAAGTATAAGCTGCTTCATTTCTGCCTTTCATCGCGTTGCCCGACGCTCGCCTGCAAAGGGGGGCAGTCCGGTCGCTGGACTGCGAAACCCGCACCCCTGATGTTTGCAAGTCGCGTGGTCGCGCCCACCGCAAGCAGCTTCTTTCGCAACCGGTGAATGGTCACTTCAAGCGCGTTGGGGGTGACCGCGTCGCCCAGACCCCAGCCCGCATGCTCAAGCGCCGAGTGGCGAACGGTCCGGCCCGCAGCCTTCAATAGAACGGACATGATCTGCAATTCAGCGGGCGCAAGCGGGACGGACTGGTTGCCGCACCGCATTGCATGTTGCTGTGGATCGATCGCAATATCAGCGAAGCTTTGAACCAGCGTCGTCATTTCGGCAGGCCTGCGCATCAGCGTTCGTACGCGCGCTACCAGCTCACTCATTTCAAATGGCTTGGTAACGTAGTCGTCCGCGCCAGTCTCGAGCCCTTCTATGCGGTCGTGCAACGCATCCCGAGCGGTCAGCATCAGGCAAGGAGTCATGGTTCCGGCGGCACGCAACGTTCGAAGAAAAAGTAGCCCGTCGCCGTCGGGCAATCCGCGGTCAAAGATCATTACCGAGTAGTCGGCATGGCTCAGGCCATAGGCTGCTTCAGAAAGATTGCTGAAGATATCGGTTTCGATTCCAGCACCGGACAACGATTGCCGGATCATGGCCGCCAGGCGGACATGATCTTCGATCAGTGCAATTCGCGACATAGGGCCGGTTCAATTGAATTGATAGAGATAGGCTACCTTGGCCTCAGGAATGAATCGCTTGCCCACGATGGGACTGTCAGTCATTCCGCTGCCCAGGTGTGCGATACCCAGGTCAAGGCTTACGAGCTGCTTGCGCGTTACGCGATAGTCGAACTTGGCGCCGACGGTTTCCTTGTAGGTGGATGTCCCGGTGTATGCAGGTCGTCCGGCTCGCGCCTCCGACGTCCTCACGCCATAATAATAATCAACGTAGTCGCCGCTGAACCAACTGACTGCTGCATGGGGTTCTATAGAGAAGTTACCATAGTCCAGGGTCTTGCCGAACTCGATATCGGCCTTCTGCCCTTTGTTTCCGCTAGTCAGGTACTCGCCCGAAAGATCACCATATTGCGTCTGCCATTTGAGTGCGGGGCCCAGCCAGAATGCAGCGCTCCGGTTTTGCATTCCGTTGAGTATGGGTGCGTCGGAGCCCCTGTAGCCGTCGGCGATCGCGTAATTCCCGCGCAGAGTGAACGCAACGCCGCCCCAGTTCCCGACCTTCAGATCGACCGTTGTGCCAATGGCGTGAATCCATTTATCGTCGAAAAAGAAGAACGGAATAGGCGTTATGTGCGTGCCATATCCTTTGTAGGGTGATTGCTCAAAGGCCGCCCCGCCGCCAAGTCCCCAATGGGTAACGTTCGTGGCATTGCTCAAAACTGTGAAGCCGGTCGTGTCGGCGTAAGGCAGATTCGCGCTAGGACCATCTGCCCAAGCCGCGCCCGAATACATCAGAGCGGATGCGACGGCGAATAGCAGTTGATACTTGCGACGAAGGTGTTTTTTCACAGGGGTGCCTTTTATTGGTGTGGTCGTGAGGACGCACTGTAGGACCGGGGCACTTACTGTTCACTTACTCAGCAAACAATTACTTCCATGGAACAGGTATCGAGAAATATGTCACTTCACGTCGCGCGACGCGACGACCGGTTGTAATCATGTGATTTGGAATGGAAGTTCGGCCGACATCAGAAGGATCTGGTGGCAGTGGTTACCTGCACGATCCGAAAGACTGGCAAGCGCCAGGTTTAGCGCTGCGCCATTTTGTGCTGCCCAGCCTCAAGGCGTGACGTATCTATCCGTGCACGATCCACGTTCAACTGCTTCGCTATAAGAAGAGGAATCCTATGCGTATGCCATTTCTTTCGGCAATCAAAACTCGTCCGGACATTAGCTGTTCCGAACGGGACAATGCACATCCGGCGATGCACCGTCGACGTGACCACCGCACCGGGCAAAGTAACGCTATGCGCACGGCCTCGCAGCCTGCTAGTCGTTGTCTTTCGCAACGACCGCGCCCGCAATCTGATGACGCGCCAGAGACGCCGCGACAAAGCCGGATGCTTTCATGTCCTCGACAAACGTCGACAAGTACGCGGCCGCTTCATCGCCCTTTGCTTTTGGCACCCCCATCGCTTGACGGATCACCATGAAACGTTGATCGAGCATCCGCAATCCACCTGCCTTCGCGGCATCTCTTTCAAGCTGTTGCCTGACGCCGGCGGCCACGTCCAGATGCTGATCCAGGAAACCTTGCACCACTGCGGGTGACGTCGGAATTCGCACAATCTTCGCGCGATGCAATTCGCGCGTGAGGAACAGATCGTACGCACTGTCTTTGCCAACAGCGACAGTCACTCCCGGTTGGTCGACCTGATCGTTGGTGGTAATCGGCGACGCGGCGCGCACCAGGTAAAAGCCTTCGATCAACACATACGGTTTCGTGAAACTGATTTCTTGTCCACGCTTTGGATCAACGGCGAAAAAGCCGACGTCCGCTTTGTCCTGATCGACGTTATCCACAGATGCCCCCGCCGACCTGACCACGACCAGTTGCAGCGGCACACCGAGACGCCTGGCGAGTTCAGTGGCGAGATCAACCGATACCCCTGCCGCCTTGCCGGTTGCTGGATCGATGCTCGCCAGCACCGGATTCCCGAGATTGATAGATGCGCGCAGCGTGCCGCTTGGCGCAAATACTTTCACCATGGGTTCACTTGCCTGCTTCGCGGATTGTGGAACAGTTGATGGCGGCGGGATCGCGCCTTGGGACTGTGCGAACGCGGAAACGGATAGGGCGGCGCTAACTGCCAACACTACAGATAGCGTTGCGATGAAACCCGTGGGGCGTTGCATCATCGAAAGCTTCGTCATCTTGGGATGCCTTTTATTTAGCGAACCGGCACCCATTATCTCAGTAGGATCGTTGCTTGATTCCCTAACGATCCGCGTCGTAGGTGACCACCCATAAGTTCTTGTGAAGCGTGGATGTCTCAAACGCACCGGGGGCGTCGCCGCAACCAGACAAATGAATGTCCCTTGCCACCGACGCTGTCAAAAACTCCATGGCAGTCGACACCCTTATCTCCCCTCGTCAGCCAGCCTGGTCAGCCGGAGCACGAAAGCAAGGCCGGTGAAAACGAATCCCACTACACAGACACCGGTCCAGCCGGCCATCGCCCACGCGGCGCCGGAAAGCGCGGCACCCAACGCGCCGCCGACAAAAAATACGCCGACGAACAAACCGTTCAGCCTTCCACGCGCGGCAGGATCCATCAGGTTGATCGCACGCCGGCCCAAGGTCTGGTCAGTGACGACGCCTGCGTCGAGCGCGGCCGCGCCCACGACGAGCATCGCAACCGCCAGCACCGGATGAGCGCTCGCCGAAAACCCTCCCCAGCCCGCGCCCGCTACGCCGATTGCCACAAGCGCAAGGAGCACCGCGAGGTGGCCGGCAAGCAACGTCTTGCGACCCGACCCACGGTCGCCCGCGCGGCCGGCGAGCGGCGTCACGATCGCACCTGCCGCGCCGGCGAGCGCGAACAGGGCGATGCCATTCATATCGAAGCTGAAAGGCGGCTGCACGAGCCGCAAGCCGATCGCCGTCCAGAACGCGCTGAACGCCCCCATCACCAACGCCGCCGATGCAGCGTTCCGTTGCAACACAGGCTCGGTGCGCATCAGCGTCCAAAGCGAGTACAGGAGTGCCGGATAACGCGTCGGGATAGCTGGCATGCGCACAGGCAGTTTCATGTACAGGACGACAGCGAGTAGCGCATCGATCACCGCGGCAAGCCCGTAGAAGGCACGCCAGCCCATCGACCCGGCAATCACGCTCGCAGCCGGACGCGCCAACAGGATGCCGAGCATCAAGCCGCTCATCACGTTGCCGACTGCACGTCCGCGGTGACTGTCAGGCGCCATCGAAGCGGCCATCGGCACCAGCATCTGGATCACGCTGGATGCGGCACCGGCCAGGAATACAGCGGCCAGAAACAATACGCGTGAGTCGGTGAACATTGCGACCGCGAGAAAACCGGCGCCGCATGCCAGTGTGCGCACGATCAACCGCCGGTTCTCCAGCAGGTCGCACAGCGGTACGAGCAACACCAGTCCGACTGCGTAGCCCAGTTGCGGCACCATCGCTGCGAGGCCGGAGAACTCAGGGGCGAGATGCAAGCTGCGGCTGATCGCACCCGTCAGCGTTTGCGCGGCAAACAGGTTCATCACAATCACGCCGACTGCCGCCGCGAAGAAGGCAGTCAGTGGTCCGGTGAGCCTGTGCGGATTGTCGGCTTCCTGCGTCGCGACGGCACGGGCGGGACCTTCTGCGGATGGATTCATCGAACGGGTTCTCAAAACGGGATCTGAGAAAGCATCCTAGCGAACCCCCTACTATGCGACAATTGAAATATGTTGATAATGATTATGCGCGTTAATATGGAAACTCCCGTTGAAACACCCGTCGGAGCCGCCGTTTGAACACCCGTGATCTACAAGCGTTCGTTGCCGTTGTCGACAGCGGTTCGATGGTGCGCGCTGCAGAAAAACTCCATCTCACGCAACCTGGGTTGACACGGCGCGTGCAAAACCTTGAAAGCATGCTGGGTGTGGAATTGCTCGATCGCCAAAGCAAGCCGCTCAAGCCGACCGCTGCAGGCAACGAGGTCGTTGCCTTGGCGCGCACCGTGTTGCGCGCTGTGGACGATCTATTGTTGGTGGTCTCTCCCGAAAGCGAGCCGTCCGGCGAGTTGAGAATTGGAATGCCGCCATTTCTGGCCGAAGCAGCACTCGAAAAGCCGGTCGACCTCCTGCGCGGTGCCTTTCCGCGACTTACGCTGCGCGTAACAGCGGGTTGGTCGCCAGCTCTGTTGCAGAGTGTCGAACGGGGCTCGCTCGATGCATCGATCGTGATGATGCCGTCGGGCTTCGCACCACCCGAGACGTTGCGTGCTGCGCGCCTCGCGTTCCTTCCGACCGTGATCGTCGCGGCGCGCGCCCTCGGTCTGCCCGATACACCGGTGACACTGGCGGATCTGGCGCGTTACGAATGGGTACTCAATCAGGATGGCTGCGGGATGCGCTCGGTGCTAAGACGTGCGATGGAGGCGGCGGGAGTGCCATTCAATGTCGCCGTCGAAGCGTTTGGCTCCGAGCTGCAATTGTCCCTGGTAGCGCGTGGACTCGGTATCGGGCTCGTCACGCCGGACTTGCTGGAACGCACGGTGCATCGTCCGGCGCTTCAGGTTATCGACGCCACTGACTTTCGCACGGGAGTCGATGTGTGGTTCATTCACGGTTCCGTCCCCGGCCGGCTCATGCGGGCCATTGATCTGTTGCGCTGTTCGCTCACCGAGGCGCTCACCAAAGGAACAACGGCGATGCAAGGGGAAAATACAGATTCCTCAAACAGTTTGGTATCCTGAGTAAAATGGGTTGGCGTTATTGCGCGGATGCCGGACCGGCATGCGTGACGCCACCCTTCCAACGGCCGACTACATACACGCCCCTCGGCGATAAGATCGGCAGCGCCCCAGAATTTCAGGTCCGGGAGCGCTTCGGGGAAGCTCGTGCAGCGAGTTCTGACCAACGTCCATGTGCCATCTTCAACGAACTCACTGCCGGAAGTGCCTGAAAAAGCTACGAATATCGGCCGCAAGGAGTTCAGGTTCTTCCATTGCCGCGAAATGACCACCGCGCGGCATGTCGGTCCACTGCGCGACAGTGAACGTTCGTTCCAGCCATGCGCGCGGCGGGTGATTAATCTCTTTCGGAAAGTGCGCAAAGCCCACCGGCGGTAATACCCGTTGTCCGGCGGAGAAACGCATGGGCTGCAACCGGTTTTCCCAGTACATTTGGATTGCTGTACCAATGCTCTGGGTGTACCAGTAGAGCGATAAGTTGGTGAGCAACTCATCTTTCGAAAATCTACGCTCGATCACCCCGTCGCAGTCGCTCCATGCGCGAAACTTCTCCCCGATCCACGCAGCAAGCCCGGCCGGCGAGTCGTTAAGCGACGCCGCTAACGTCCGCGGCCTCGTGCCGTGCATATGCGCATAACCGCCCTCGAGCGCAGCCCACTCACCCTTCTCTCGAAGGAAGTTTTGTTCTGCGACGGTCAGCGGCGAATTAGCGGCGTCGATTGCAGGTTCATACGAGCCCGGCAGAAAGTTGAGATGAATTCCATCGATTACCTGGGAGTGCCGCAAGGCGAGCGCGACCGACACGCCTGCTCCCAAGTCGCCACCTTGAGCACCAAATCGCTCGTACCCAAGACCTTGCATCAGCGATGCCCATAGATCAGCCACCTGAAACGAGGAAGTGCCGGAGGTGGCGGGCGCCGGCGAAAATGTAAATCCCGGCAGTGAAGGAATAACGACGTCGAAGGCATCGTTCGGGTCCGCGCCGAATGCAGCCGGGTCGCATAACAGATCGGCCAACGCGTGAAATTCGAAGAACGATCCCGGCCAGCCATGCGTAACGACCAGCGGATAGGGCCGAGGTCCAACACCACGCCGATGAACGAAGTGCACGCGCTGACCATTCACGTCGGCCATGAATTGGGGTTGCTGATTCAGACTGCGTTCAGCCGCCCGCCAATCAAAACTGTCGGCCCAGTACTTCACCAATTCGCGCAACCATGTGGTGTCTGTGCCTTGTTGCCACGACTCGGATGGAGTCATGGATGCCCACCGGCTGTCGCGCAAACGCCGGCGCAAGTCGTCGATCTCAACATCGGACACGGAAATCTGAAATGGCTCGATATGCATGACACCTCCGCTAGAACAGTGCAGTCGATTCTCCACGATCTGACTGTGAGGGACAACACGCCTAATATCGCCACACGCATTCGCACGGCTTGACACTTATATACTCCGTGGCGTATATATAAAAAATGGAATCAACATTTGCCGTCATCGCCGAGCCGAGCCGCCGCGCCATCCTGAGTCTGCTCGCAACTTCAGAGCGGTCCGTGGGTGATATCGAGGAGAAGTTAAACCTCTCGCAGCCCTCGGTTTCAAAGCATCTGCGGGTGCTTCGAGAGGCCGGATTCGTGGAGTCGCGCGTTGACGCGCAGCGGCGTCTATACCGGATAAAACCGGAACCACTGATGGAGATAGACGCCTGGCTCGCGCCGTTCCGTCAATTCTGGTCGGTCCACGTCGACGCACTCGAACGCCACCTTGATCGGATGGATCCTGTACCGCGCAAAAAGGGTAAGAAACGATGAGCAACCGCGACGAATACATGCCAGGACCGGCCGCCGGCGCCGAAGTCCAAAAGGATGGAGAAAAGTGGACACTGATTCTCGTACGCGAGTTGCGCCATCCGCCGGAGAAAGTGTGGAAAGCGTTGACCGACCCGGCCAGTCTGCGTGAATGGGCACCGTTCGATGCCGACCGGAGCCTCGCGTCTGTCGGCCCCGTCAAGCTCTCGACAGTCGGAACGCCGACGCCGCACATCTCGGACACGCAGGTGACGCGCGCCGAGGCGCCAAACCTGCTCGAGTACCGCTGGGGCGAAAATGACATGCGATGGCAACTTGAGCCGTTTGGCGACGGCACGCGTCTCACGCTCTGGCACAACATCGATCGTGGCTTCATATCGATGGGTGCAGCCGGCTGGCATATCTGCCTCGATGTACTCGATCGGCTCGTGGCCGACGATCCTATCGGGCGTATTGTCGGTGGCGAGGCAATGAAATTCGGCTGGCCACGCTTGAACACCGAGTATGCGAAGCAATTTGGTATCTGAACCCCAGAGCGCGGAAGGCGACGACGTTCAAATCCCCGAGCGCAGGAAAGGGCTTTCCCCGAAATATGGAAGAGTCTGGAAATTTAGGATGACATAATGAAAAAATCGGATTCAACCGAGGGTCAACCGGCATCTGAGCTGATTGACAAAAGAATCACCGAGCTTGCCGATTGGCGTGGAGAGACCTTGAGCAGAATGCGCAAGCTCATCAAAGACGCAGACCCGGACATCGTGGAGGAGTGGAAGTGGATGGGCACTCCCGTGTGGTCACACGACGGGATCATCTGCACGGGGGAGTCTTATAAATCTGTAGTGAAATTGACCTTCGCCAAAGGGGCTTCGTTGAAGGACCCGGCCAAGCTCTTCAACTCAAGCCTCGACGGGAACACAAGGCGCGCGATTGACATCCATGAGGGCGAGGAGGTCGACTCGGATGCATTCAAGGCGCTCATCAATGCTGCTATCGCCCTGAATACATCCGGCGCAAAAGCAAGGCCAAAGCGAGCGAAATGAACTACGGGATTCGTTGCCTCCGTGGGCCGGGCAAATGCTCCGCCGGAGCCTCGCCCTGCTGCCCGAATTTGCCATAACGCGCGTTACAGGTGGGGCGCGGTCGCTATTACTCTTGCGCCCCATGCGATTAAAGCGCTTGTTCGCTTTGCGCTTGCGCATTTTTTCGCGGCCGGTTGTCATCTTTACAGCTGTTATTGGCCGGCGGCCGGTGACTTTACGCTCGGCGTCGCCAGCGTGTTGTTGCTGGTGGGAGCGCTGGTACCAGTCGTCAAGCTGTTGTTCGTGCCACTCGGCAGGCCCGAGTTCGGCGCCTTGGCACCCATGCCGCTGTCCGAGTTGGTGGTGCCTGGCGTGCCGTAGCCGCCCGTTGTACCGTTCACCTGGTTCACCTCGTTCGCCGGGCTAGCCGTGCTGCCCGACGAACCGCCGCCGCTTGAACCTCCACCGCTTGAGCCTCCACCCGCCTGTGCATAAGCGCCGCCCGACAACGTGAGTGCGGCAACTGCCGCGATTAATATGCTGGTTGCCTTATTCATGATCCGTCCCTCCTTGATTTGACTGGAATATAGACACAGACGGTCGCCGCCTGCTTGACTATGAACGAGCAGTTACCGTGCCGCGTGCTCCTTGTCCGCACCAAAATGGCGTGCGTCGCAGCCAGCGGCTTTCGTCTGCGCTTAGCAGATCGACCACGCCGTTCAGCCGCGCCGCCACGTGCGATTTCGAGGCCGGCCAGATGCGGCAGACGCCGCGTGACCGGAATTCACGCGAACGAGCTCATGCAGCCAGCATGCACGTTTGAATTTCACGAAATCGCAATAACTGGCGGCTACGGCGGCATGACTGCCCGACACCAAGGACAATGGAAGACTTCTAATGGACCGATTTCCTGAAGCGCTTCCCTTAGTAGTTGAAGCGGAGAGTGCGCGGTGTCGGTGCCGATGGTGTCGACGTCTGCACACTCTGCTCACCGACCGATACTGGCCGCACCCAGGCCGCCGTTGATCGGCCCGCGTCGGGCAGATGTCGACCCGAAGGGACATTCAGTCTTCTTGAAAGCGGCCCTTCAAGACTGAAATTCAGCGCGAACTACCTTCTACGTGAAGATGGTGCCGAAGGGTACAAGCCGCTGAGCAGCTTGCAATGCCTGATCGACTGCCGCACGTTGCATTTCCAGCGGCTGTTCGAGGTCTATACGCGCGACCAGAATGTCCGCGGTGACGGACTTTGGGAGTCCGGTAAGTCGAACGCCGTCGGGCCAATCTATACGCAGTTCGAGCAATTCGGCAAGGTTGTGCTTGAAAAAGCTGAGCCGGACTATGCCGTCTGTCAGCTTGTGGTCGATCTGAACGTCGTGCTTTGGAAAGTTGCGACCTTTCAGTACGACCCATGTGGAACCGGCACCCCGCCCTTTCACGGGTCTCATGACAAGATCAGGATAGTTCGAACGCACGATTTCCCAATAGGCGTGATGAAACGCGGTATGGGCCGTATGCAGGACGAGTTGATAGCCGCGGCGTGCCTGCTCGATCGCGTGTTCGATTACTTGACGTCGCCATGAAGAACGTCGGTCCGGTTGTTCACTAAACCATGTGGCGATCTCTTCGTACGACACCTTGTACTGGTAGTTACTTTGCGCATTGAGACCTGAGAGATAGCGTTCTGGTGCGCAGATCACAGTCACGTATGCATCGCATTTGCCCTGCTGCTGTTCACGCGCAGCGCGAATGTGGTATCGCTGCGCCTGCTCATGCTGTTCGAGAGCAGCCACCTTGTTTTCGATGAATACTGCGACGCGCTGACCGTCGGCGTTGACGCGCAACAGGAGGTCGGTTTCGCCATCCGAATCTGAAACGCTATGCCATGCTCCATCGCCGCGCACTTCCGGCAAGCCCAGTTTTGCGCAGAACCACGAGACAAACGCGTCACTCGCGTGAAATTCTTCCATCAGCAGCAGATCGACATCGCGCTCGGCGACACTCACCAGATAGTGGCCGAAGCCTGACGACGGTTTGTCCTGCAGTTGATCGCTCATGGATCGTTCTCTCGATGACTTCCGGCTTGCGTGCCGGCATCGGTGAACAACCCGCCTATGCGGGCATTCATCTCATCAAGGATAACCCGCTGTACGGGGCCGTTCCGTTGCCCAACGGACAGAATCTCCGTTTCGGCTTAAGCGTCAAGACTGTTGCCCGATCGAGCCATAAAACAGACGTCGCCAGCTTGTCAACTGACAGCAGCGTCTCTGGCGAGATACGCAGAGACCGCCGCTGTCAGCGCGATGCCCTGCAATTCCTCCGGCGATGCCAGATGCGCGGCGATAATCTCGCGATTATCAAGCCGCAATTCGGGCACACGATCGAGGTGCAGCTCAAAGAAATGGACCCGGTCTCGTCGCCCGTCCCAAATGCCGCAGGCGCTGCCCGCTGGGAGTAATGCGTACGACAAGAGACCAATTTCCTCCTCCATTTCGCGCTGCGCCGCTGCATCAGGCGTCTCACCGGGATGGACACTACCGCCAGGAAAATTCCACTCGGCCCGGTACGATGACTTCAGCAGTAACAGCGCAGGCCCGACGTAGATGGCTACTAGCGCGCCCTCGTGGCGAGGCCGTCGAAGGTGCCACCAGACGCGAGCAAGCTGAAATCCGACGCGAAGCGCCATGCGCCAGACAGCGTCGATGAGCATAGCAGATCGACCTCGCTCAAGCCTCGGCATGAGGTCTTTCCTTTTCGTTCATGTCAGTGGATTCCGGTTCGCCGCGTTCGTGCGGCTTGGGTCACTCAGCGTCTGTCGCAGCACTGCCTGAACCGTAGTTTAGCCAGCCGTTGCGCCCGCGCGGGATAGCGATTGTCAAAAATTCAGGGGCGTGTGTCGATCGGCCGTTCGTGGCCGGACCCGGTCTAGTGCGATGCGGCGCGCTAGGCCAGTTGTTTGCACATATGCTCCTCGTCATAAAAACGATCTCCAACCTTCATCGCGCGTGGCTCCAAGCCGAATGTCTGAAAGCCGTGCGACGCGTAAAGCCTCTTTGCTGGCAGGTTTTCCGCATTAACGCAAAGCATCAACTGAATGGTGTCCCACTCCTTGGACGCATGGACCGTCGCTGCCGACAAAAGCGTTTGCGCGATTCCTCGTCCACGGTATGAAGGGTTGACAAACACGCCCCACATCGTGGCCTTGTGATTCACCTGACACAGCGGTTCGCGACGGTCACCCGTGATGCCGACCAGTACCTCTCCCTCGAACGCACCGAAGACGGCCTGTGTTGGCGTTGAATGAATGCGGGCGGCGATCTCCTCAATCGAGCGTGCCATTTCCTCCTGACGAGTAGGCCATATGGCGGTGGGGGAGTTGTCGACGGCGAGAAGACGTAATGCTTTGAATTGTCCTGCGTCATGTGGATCTAGTAGGCGGGCAGTGACCATGCGATATAAGCGGATAACCAAAGAACGCTTACCGTACTCGATATCAACAACGCCGCGCAAGTTTTGACGGTCAGGTGTTTGGCCCATCCGCATAAGTCAAGTTGTCGACGATCTAGGCGAGGACGACGAAGGGCTGCTTTTGGCCGAATGCGGCTCTGCACGGTTGGTAAAAGACGTTCGAACCTTTGAAACGTGCTAGCGATCGATCAAGCCAACGGTCCCCGGCACTACAACGTCGCCCATCGGCGCCTATATAAAATTCCCTACGGACGGTGGCTGAACTGAGTGCGCATTGCCCCCCCCACTCGCATGACCGGTTCCATGCTGTTAGCGCATTTGCGAGTGGTCTCGGGACCAAGGACGCACACGTTGGCCGGTTGCGAACTCCCACGATTCAACGCCTCAGTCATGCACTTCGTACGGTCGGCTAAGATAAATGCGTCCGCATGGGATCCTGCTATGCACGGAACCGCAAATGCGCTTGCGATCAGCGTTTTGCGGCTGGAGCTATAGGAGAAAGATGAAAAGGAGTCGGTCAAGCACAATTTTGCAGGGCAATTGCATGAAGCCTCGTTAACAATCAACGTGTTAGAAAAAGACGGTTGTTAACTCGACGGGAAAGGCGTTTACTTTCGTCTTTTTCAGGTCGAAACGATGCACGATGAAGCACTGAGTATTGAAGATGCGTTTGGTGATTTGAAAGACCCGCGCAGGCGCACGCCGGCTCACGATCTGAGCGGGATGCTCTTGGTTGCTGTGTGTGCGATCTTGAGCGGGGCAGACAGTTGGGTCGCGATCCAGACTTGGGGCACAGAAAAACTGGACTGGCTGCGCCGCTATGTGCCGCTGGAGCACGGCATTGCCTCTCACGACACCTTCGGGCGGGTGTTTGCGTCGCTTAATTCCAAGCAGTTCGAAGCATGTTTTATCCGCTGGATGAGCCACCTGTGTCCGGCGCTTGTCGATCAGGTCGTGGCGATTGATGGCAAGACCGTGCGTGGCTCGCATCGGGCAGGTGAGCGTGCGATTCACCTGGTCTCGGCATACGGTTGTGGACTAGGCGTGGTGCTCGGGCAGGTTCGTACGGCAGACAAAAGTAATGAAATCACGGCGATTCCGGAACTGCTCGATGCCCTGCTGTTTAAGGGTGCGATTGTCACCATCGATGCCATGGGGTGTCAGCAGCGTATTGCGCAGAAGATCGTGGGCGGCGAGGCTGACTACGTGCTGGCCGTCAAGGGAAACCAGGGCAAACTCAAGGACCGGGTCCATGAGGCCTTTGCAGCATTGGAGCGCTGGCCGGGTGCCTACGAGTGCGACGAACATGTGGAGATTGGCAAGGATCACGGGCGCATCGAAACACGCCGCTGCGTGGCGCTGTCGTACACGCCCTGCGCACTGGACGCCCTGTCTCGCTGGCCGAAGCTGCGTTCAGTGGCGATGGTCGAGGCCACGCGTGAGATCAACGGTGCCGTTTCAACCGAGCGCCGTTATTACATCAGCAGCCTCCCGCCTAACGCACTCACGATCGCTCAGGCCGTACGTTCCCACTGGCGCATAGAAAACTCGATGCATTGGGTATTGGACATGGCCTTTGGCGAAGATCAGTGCCGCATACGGGTGGACAACGCCGCGCAGAACTTCGCTGTCCTTCGGCGCATCGTGATGAACCTGCTCAAGCACGATACGACATCCAAGGTGGGGCTGAAGATTCGCCGTCTGAAAGCGTGTGCGAACGACCGCTATCTCGCTCAACTCCTCGGCTGGCATGGCGAATAGAAATTTAACTTTTAGTGCAATTGCCCTGCACAATTTTGGTGCGCACTGATGCACCAACGTCCGAGAGGAAACGGCCAGACGTAGTGAGCCATACAGTTAGCGAATGGACAATTAGCGGCTAACGGGCAAACCGGCTCCCGCCGCTATGCTCGAAACCGCACTCGGTTTAATAGTTTCCGATTTGTTTTCCTGCTTAAATTGAGTGCTTGCTGCGTCCGCGTTTCCTATGCGTAGCGGCGAAAAAAACTTACGAACCCGTCAGAACTCTTTAATCCGCCACACGAGATCAGCCAATGAAGAACGCAACGTCGATCACTCTTTTTAAAGCTGCTTTACTGCTGGTTGCGACGCTGGGCGCCAGCGCCGCATTCGCCGCTGGGACCCTCCACTACGGACTGGAAGCGCAATATCCGCCGTTTGAGTCCAAGTCCGCGTCGGGCGAGTTGCAGGGTCTCGACATCGATATCGGCAACGCCATCTGCTCAGAACTCAAGATGAAGTGCGAGTGGACGGAAAGCTCGTTCGACGGCATCATCCCCGCGCTGCAAGCCCGCAAGTTCGACGTAATCAATTCGGCCATGAACGTCACGGCGAAACGCCGCGAAGTAATCGACTTCACTAACATCATCTACAAGGTGCCTACTCAATTGGTCGCTAAGGCGGGCATTGGCCTGATGCCGACACCGGACTCGCTCAAAGGCAAAAACATTGGCGTATTGCAAGGCTCGACCCAGGAGACCTATGCGAAGGCCAAGTGGGCCAACAACGGCGTAACGGTGACCACCTATCAGGACCAGAACCAGATCTACACTGACCTGAAGTCCGGTCGTATCGACGGCACGCTGGTTCTCGCCGCCGCAGGCCAATCGGGCTTCTTGTCGAAACCGGACGGCGCGGGTTTCAGCTTCGCCGGCGGTCCAGTGAATGATGACGCAATCCTTGGAAGCGGCATTGCGTTCGGAATTCGCAAAGACGACGGCGCGCTAAAGGAGCGTCTGAACAAGGCGATCGCCAAGCTTCAGGCGAACGGCACGGTTAAATCGCTGGCGAAAAAGTATCTGGGCGACATCGACGTCTCGCCGAAGTAAGCATTCTCGCGAGGATCCGTCGACGCTAAACGCAATCAGGCTGCTTGACCCGTCTACGGGCGACGCCTTACGGTCAGAAGATCGCCAAGAATTTTTTTGGTCGATTGCAAGGCCGCGAGGCCGCGCTCAATATCTGAAACGTCTCCTCCATGTCTTCACCGATATGGATTACGCCCGCCTCGGTTCGCGGGCGTTTTTCGTTTTTGCGATCGTTGGCGATCGAGCGTTTCGGTCCCTCGATTTTCCGCGAAGCGCTCATTCAACGTTGGTCGAATTCAGCCATCTGACGCCTTACGGTAGGCTAGTCCGGTCGCTATCATTCAGTAGGTGTGCCGCAAGCCGCAGCCAGGAGGAGGTTGGTTAGGGAGAAACAAAAAGCCGTTGTCCGTGAGGGCAGCGGCTTTTCTTACGACGAGTGATGAATGAGGGGACGCTTGTTCGCTTTTTGCTTGCGCCTGTTTGTCGTCATTAATTGCCGTTATTGGGCAGCCGGCGACACGGTGCTCGGGGTCGCCAGCGTGTTGTGACTCCCGGGAGCGTTGATGAGGGACGTCGGGCTACTGGTCGTGCTATTCGGCAGGCCCGAGTTCGGCGACCCGGCGGCCTTGCCGCTTTCCGAGCCGGTGGCGCCAGGCGTGCCGTAGCCGCTCGTTGCGTGGGCGGCGGCCGGCGACACGGTGCTCGGGGTCGCCAGCGTGTTGTTGCTCTGTGCATAAGCGCCGCCCGACAGCGCGAGTGCGGCGACGGCCGCGATTAATGTGCTGATTGCCTTGTTCATGATCCGTATCTCCTTGATTAGACTGGAGTATCGACGCAGACAATCGCTCCCTGCCTGACCACGAATTGCGCAATCACCGGATTTCACGAGATCGTGGTAATTGGCAGCTACGCCAGCATGACCGCTCGATACCATGAACAGTGTAAAACATCTAACAAAACGATGTTCTGAAGCGGTCCATTAGTAGTCGAAGCAGCGAATACGCGGTCCCGATGCAGATCGACGATCTGGACGCCTGTCCTGACCGACCGGTATGGGCCGTATTTGGTCCGACGATAAAACACCGAAGTCACCCTCCCCAAACCGCCGATCAGTGACGGTTTCCCCGACCGACACATGCCTCGGTACAGCCGCCTGGCAGAGCGTCAAATCACCCATGTCGCATGGCGCGCAAACTATCTATGTTCTTCGTTCTCCGAACCAATCCGTTCCCGTTCCCTTTGAAGCGATGGAGAGCGTTCAGTTAGCCGGGCGACATCCTCGTCATCAGGAACGCCGGCCTCGGCAAACTCCCGGCGATACGCTGCCGGCGTCGTTTCCTTCGCCGTCTTGAACTGCCAGTTGAAGTTGGAAACATTCGCTGAGCGGGCTATGTCCGGGAACGTCAAACCAGTAGCGAAATGATTCCTCCAACGGTGAGTCCCGCAGCGATCCATCTCCCAGCCGTGTAGAACTCGTTGCGATTCTGTTGCGGCTGGTCGGGACGTTCGAGGCCAAGCGTCCCGTAAGCAAGCGACTTGACCGCCGATACGTTCGACGTTGACCCGTCGTCACTGCTTGCATCCTGACCCGCCATTGCAGCCCCTTCGGGCGAAATCGTGACGGCCGAATCCTGGGTCGTGGCATCTGCCGGGTTGGTCGCTTGCGTTGTTTGTGCTGTTTGCGTTGTTTGTGCCGGGTCGACGTTGTCATCCGATACAGACCATGGGTCAGTCGCGGGACTCGAAGTCGATATCGTTCGCTCCGAAGTGGGTGACGACGCAATATTGCTTAACTGCATGGCAACTTCCCTCATCCTCTTGGTCGGTCTCTCCAGCTTATCGACTCAAGCGCGCAGATCTTTAGTGTTGGTAAGGATAGGTAAGGTCGGGGCAATGCGTCGTAGAAATACAGGGTGGCTTAAGCCAATACCTGCAACAGCTTCTGTCGCACTACAGCCGTAATGTCAAGCTGGCGGTCATTTTCCAGTATGCCGATTACGCGCTTGAGCGGACCATATGGAAGTTGTAGAGCAATCAGCGAATGGTCGCGCGTCCATGCAACATGCTTAAACAAAGGCACGATGGAAATTCCCACGTTTTGCCTGACCAGATCGATGATGGCCACCACTGAATTGACCTTGAGAATCTCCTTGGGTTTTATCCGCATGCGCCGCAAGGTCTGCTCGACTTTTGCGCCCGTTGGCGAGATCCGGTCGAAGCGAATGAACGGATGACTCTTGAGCAAGGATGCGACGTCTGCGTGTGCCGTCGCAACCCGCCACTATGTTCCCGCTTTTTATGTCGTCTTTGCAGCGCTGGTTTCGCTCGCGCTCGTGGCGTTCACGCGTACCGGGCAAACGGCCTTGGCTGGCGACCGTGCTAACAGGAAGCCACTTAGGAAGACGCTTTCTGCGGTGCAGCAAGGACCCACAGTGGACCTTCAGTCTTCCGATAGCTGATCCTCAAGTCCCCCCATCGCACGCCCTGCGCCAATTCGCTACACTTGAGCGCATCGAGTGCACTGGGAGGGATCTCATTCATGGCGACCCGGAAGACGGCGGGCAAGGCTGGGCAGATCAGGATCGGCATCGGCGGCTGGACCTTCGAGCCGTGGCGCGGCAAGTTCTATCCGAAAGGACTCGTGCAAAAGCGCGAGCTCGAATACGCGAGCCGCCAGTTGACCACGATCGAGATCAACGGCACGTTCTACGGCTCGCAGAAGCCCACCACGTTCGCGAAGTGGCACGACGAAACCCCGGATGATTTTGTCTTCTCGCTAAAGGCACCGCGTTTCTCAACGAACAGGCGGGTGCTCGCGGAGGCCGGCGAATCTGTGGAGCGTTTCCTGGCGAGCGGTGTGCTCGAATTGAAGAACAAGCTCGGCCCGATCAATTGGCAATTCGCCCCGACCAAACAATTCGATGCGGACGACTTCGAAGCTTTCCTGAACCTGTTGCCCCATAAAGTTGATGGTCGTGAGATCCGGCATGCGCTCGAAGTGCGGCATGAGAGTTTTCGCGACGAGGCATTTGTTGCCCTCGCGCGAAAACATGGTGTTGCCATCGTCATGGCGGGGGATTCGAAATATCCGCAGATCGCGGATGTAACGGCGAAGTTCGTCTATGCCCGCATCATGGGGACGACCGAGGAGTTTGCGCGCGGCTATGACGACAAAACGCTGGATCTATGGACTGAGCGGGCTCGGGACTGGGCTTCCGGCGGCACGCCGACGGGACTTGAAACGGTCAGCAAACCAGCCGCGGTGACTACGCCGCGAGACGTCTATTTGTATGTGATCAGCGGGTTCAAGACGCACAACCCGGCGGCGGGCATTGCCATGATCGAGGGATTAAGCGGTAGTGGCGCTTAATGGGGGAATTGGGTTTCGTTCGCACTCGGGGTTGGAGGAGGTTTGCTGGGGCTTGAGGGTTAGGGGTAGTGGTCAATGCCGGGAGGTCGGTGTGTAGTGGTCGGGGTCAGTGCTGGGTTGGTGCTTTCGGCCGTGGTGGTCTGCAAGAGTTGGATTTTCTCTTTATCACTGTTAGCCACTGTGCGTGGCGGCACGTCATTTCTTTGTCCAAAGCGACAAAGAAACGAAGCAAAGAAAACGCTTTCAACCACGCTACCCTAAGTGTCCACAGCGTGCAGTTTTCATTCATGGGTGCCCCAAAAGCACGGTGCTCGCCAGAGCGGAGGATGTTTGAACCCCTCCTTCTCGCGAATCCTGACACGAACACGCTTCGCCCCGTACGCTCTCGGGCAAGCACCAGTTGCCAAGGAGCCAGTGCGGCCTCACGCGTACTCGTAGACTCGCGCTTGCCAATGAACACGCTTCGCCACCCGTGCTCTCGGGCAAGCACGAATTGACCACGAACCTGCACGGCCTAACGCGTATTTGCTTCTAAGGTTCTTCGCGGGTTAGCTGCTTGGTCAGCGCGCTTATTTTCGTGGCTTACGGCCCAGAACATCTTTGCTGCCTCGTTTTCAGCAGGGTTGGCGACGTGGTTCGAGGTGTGTACAAATTCGGTGGGTGGTTCACGCGGATAGCGCGGGGTGTCCCTTGGGCAGGTTCAATCACTGGTGGCGAAGCGTGTGGGTATCCGTGTTCGGAGAAGGAGGGGTTCACACATCAGTGGCTCTGGCGAGCACCGTGCTTTTGGGGCACCCATGAATAGAAACTGCACGCTGTGGACACTTAGGGTAGAGCGGTTAAAGCGCTTTCTTTGCTTCGTTTCTTTGTCGCTTTGGACAAAGAAATGACGTGCCGCCACGCACAGTGGCTAACAGTGATAAAGAGAAAATCCGACTCTTGCAGACCACTAAGGCCGAAAGCACCAACCCGGCATTGACCCCCGCCCACTAACCCCAGAACCAACAAACCCCCGGGCAATACCACGGCCCTTACCGCTGCAATTTCGATCATCGCCATGCTGTGGGGTTTCGCGTTTAATTCTTTCTTCGGTATCCTTATTTCCTATGCATCAAACAAGGTTCAGAAGCTAAGCCTTTGGTCGCCGAGCACCAGTCGCAATATGGCGTCGTTCGAATTTCGTTGCAACTGTGGTCCAACTTGCTACAGTCGCGGAGTTCAATTGCAAAGAACGTAATCCGACCGCGATGAATTCCCCTGCCCGGCACTATGCGGCGCTCCTCTGCCGCCGCACTTGCAAACACGCGCTGTTCTGCGCGCTGCCGCTCCTCGCTACCGCAGGCACGGCCCATGCGCAAGGCTCAGTCACGCTATACGGCACGCTCGACACCAGCATCGAAGTGACTAATCCCGGCAATGGCTGGACACCGCGAATGGATTCCGGCGCGTATCGCGGCTCGCGCATCGGCTTGCGCGGCAGCGAGCCCCTGGGCAATGGCACAAGCGTGATCTTCGACCTGGAGAACGGCTTTGGCTCTGCAAACGGCACCCTGGACACGGCCGGTACCCTGTTCAACCGGCAGGCATGGGTCGGCCTCGACGCACCATGGGGCGAAACCCGCTTCGGCCGGCAATATTCGCCGCTCTATATCCCGTTCAAGGGCGGACTCGATGCCTTTGGCGCAGGCACCATCGGATCGGGGCTGAACAACTTGTCGAAGATCACACCCTACACGGATAACGCACTGACCTGGATCTCTCCGTCGGTGGCGGGCTTCGACGTCACGGGCATGGCCGCGCTGCGCGACCCGGGCGACGGCAACGGGATCGGCGGGTATTACGTGACGGCCAATTACACGCTCAATGCCCTGCAGTTATCGTATGCACGGCAACAAACCCATGGCGACGCCGCATTGCGCGCGAATCTGGCGGGCGCGTCCTATCTTTTCGGTCCCGTGCGCACCTACGTCGCGCTGTTCAACGGCGACGGCGGCAGTCCACGCTATCACGACGACGGCATTTCGCTGTCAGCCTCCTGGGCCATCTCGCCGCTGGCGCGTGCGTCACTGGGCTACGCGCATGCGCGCGATCGCAGCGGCGAGGGCAACAACGCAGACCAGTTCAGCATCGCGTTCGAATACACACTGTCGCGTTCGCTCCTGCTGTATTTCACCGCAGCCGATCTGGAAAACCGTGGCAACGCTACGTTCACCCTGCGCGGCGTCAATGTAACGGGATTGCCGGTCGCCTACCCCGGTGCGCCGGTACGCGGTGTGCAATTCGGCATGATCGAACGATTTTGAAGCAGATGTTCAGACAAGCTCCGCGCGGCCAAGTATTAAATTCCACTAGTGGGAATCGCCTTGATAGCGCCGCCGTGCTTTTGCCTGACGCGTCGTTACGGCAGCGCTGTCCATGCACAATGCCGACAGAGGCGGCCTCCCATCGTGCACGGGTATCGCGTAATAATTACGACTGCTCGCCCGTTTTATCGAGGGTGATCCCCAGTTCGGCCGCCATCTGTTCAACCATCGTCCGCAGGCGGACCAACTCCTCACCAAGCCGCTTGTGGTCGGCTTTAAGAATCTCGAACTCGGTGTACGAAACGGAATCGTCAACAGCACCGCCGCTGGACGCTTCGCTCACACTCACGCTCACTTCGCCGCATAACAAATGCGCCCAGCGGCTTTCGCGCTCGCCCGGCGTGCGCGGCAACTTCACGACGCGCGGCGGCTCGTTCGCGGCGAGTTCATCGAGGAACGCCTCGACCGACGAGATATCGGCGAAACCATGCAAACGCGCGGCATTCAGGCGTAGCTCCGCTGCGGTCTGAGGTCCGCGCAGCATGAGCGTGGTGAGCAACGCGGCAGCCTGGCTGGGGATGCCCAGCACGCGGTTCATGTTGTGCTCGAAACGCGGCACGCGGCTGCTGCTGCCTTCAAAAACCAGGCTCAAGCGTTTCAGGTCATCGACAGTCGTGAGGACATCGGCGTCGGTGACGTTCATCACCGGGGAGCGGGCGGTCTTCTGGTTGCAACCGGATGTGAGTGCATTGACCGACAGCGGATAAGCATCGGGGACCGTGTGCTGCTTTTCGACAAGAACGGCCAACACGCGCGCCTCGAGCGGCGTCAGGGTGCGCATGGGCGGTCGTGAAGGTACATCGGGAGTGGAGTTCATGCTTGACGTCGCTGGATGCAGATACGGGTATTCGGACCGGGCGTTAAGCCGGGCGGAGGATGTCTATAGGCGCTTAACCAGCCTTGCGAAGAGCACTATGATATCCGCCCTGCCCTGTCCAGAGAATACGCGGCGATGGATACGCTTATCTTCGATCGATTGAATATTTTCCCGCACCGGTCACGCACAACAGCAGCAGGCCGCCCATGATGCTGATGTTCTTGTAGAAGTTGATCATGTTGGCCATATACGCGTCGCCGGTCATGGTCCAGAAGCGGTGTCCTATCAGGGCCGTGCCCAGCGTGTACAACGCAAAGAGGAGCGCGAGCGGCCGGGTGTAGAACCCGACCACAATCGCAATGCCGACAAAAAACTCCATGACAATCGCGATGATGGCAGAGAGCGTAGGGAACGGTGCGCCTTCCGTGGCCATGTAACCGACCGTGCCAGAGAACCCTGTCAACTTGCTCCAACCGAAGATCACGAACAGGATCATGAGCAATACGCGCGCGATCAGAATCAATTCGTCTTTACGTTGCTCGAACAAGGTGTATCGCATGATGGCTTTCCTTTGGAAGGGCACGACCGTACATGGGGTTGGAACGCCCGATGGGCACCAGTCGAACATTAGCATCGCTATGCGGCAGTAGGCAAACGGCGGGATTGTTTCGATAAGCTAAGGAAACGGCGGCGAGACGTTGCGGGTTGCCTAACTCACGACCTGCGCCGCGGTTGTAGACCAGGTCGAAATCTCCGGTGGCTTCGACAGCATTTGACCGAGCCTCGCCATATCGCCGCGCTCCGTCCGCCACGCAATGTACGTCTTGAACGCCACCTCGCTCTCCCACTCTTCGACAAACAGGATCGCGTTAACGCTTTCAGCATTGCGGAACGCGCGAACCGACCGCACGCCTGGCGAAGACGATGTTTCACGCACCAACGCAGGCAGTCCGCCAATAAAATCCGCCGCAAAATCATCCTTCACGTTCATCAGCAAAGTGACCGTGATTGCATCGCAGTTGACGCACTCGATGCCATCGACAAACTCGCGGATGATACCGGCGACTTCCATCGGCGATTCAAGCGGTGACAAGTGGCCGGTGTCAGGCAGCACATGCATGACCGCATGGGGAATGCGCGTGAGCAATTGCGCTTCGAGTATCGCGGTACCGTCGATACGATCAAGCTCGCCGGCAATGACAATGGTCGGTACATCGATCGCGGCGACATCAAGCGAAATGTCTTCCAGGCTGGTGGACTGGGGCCACGCCAGCTTCGCCTGAACCGCGCCACGCAGGCTGTCTTCAATCACCTGTTCCCGGTGCTTCGGACTCAACGGTTTGGCGGTCAGCATCTGGTCTATCGCCATGCCGACGGACTCCCGTGACTGGTAAGCGCCTTCCATTGCCGCGCGCGCTTCAGCGGGCAGAACCAGCGGCACGGGTGGAGACGGCGCAACCAGCACAAGCCCTGCAAGTCCCTGCGGGCGGCGCGACGCGAGCAACTGCGCAATCTTGCCGCCCATCGAATGACCGACCAGGACGAACCGGTCCAACTTCATCGCCGCAATCAATTGCTGCACGTCATCGGCAAAATCAGTGAGCGCGTAGCCAGCGGACGGCGCGTCCGAGTTGCCCCAGCCCCGGAGGTCGGGCGCGATGGTCCTGTATTGCGTCGGCAACGCCGCGATCACGTCATCCCACGTGCGCGACGACCCTCCCCAATAATGTAGAAAAACAACCGGCAGCCTGCCGTTTCCCTGATCCTTGACGTGAATCTGTATACCGTTCGACGTTACTTTCATCGCGCTTCTCCTTGATATCGGTGGCTTGGCCACGCTCGGCCAAACTCACAACGCGATGTTAGATTAGCGCGCAGAACGCGATAATCCCCGCTTTGGTATCATCACTCAATCATCGGGCTATCGAATAAAAATGGACCGCTTCGCAAGCATCGCCGTGTTTGTAGCTGCTATCGATGAAGGCAGTCTCGTGGCCGCCGGCAAACGTTTTGGGTTGTCCGCTTCGATGGCGGGCAAGTATGTCAGCGCGCTGGAAGCCGAGTTGAACGTCCGCCTGCTTCATCGCAGCACGCGCAGCCTGAGCCTGACGGACGCCGGGCGCACCTACTACATCCGGTGCCAACGCATTCTCGAAGAGTTCGACGATGCCAACCGGGAAGCCAGCGACGCGCACAGCACAGTACGCGGCACCTTGCGGGTCGCCGCGCCGGTCACGTTCGGTACGCTGCATATGGGCGCGGTCGTCGCGCGCTATCTTGACGACCATCCGCATGTCAGCATTGAAGTCTCGCTCGATGATCGTTACGTCGATCTGCAAAGCGCGGGGATCGACGTCGCTATCCGCATTGGCAAGCTGCCCGACTCTGATCTCGTCGCCCGGCGTCTTGCACCTTGCCGCATGGCGATCTGCGCATCGCCGGCGTACCTGAGCCGCGAAGGCACACCTAAAGATCCCGAAGACCTCCGGCGTGCACCTCGTCTGGCGTTCAGTGAAGCGGTATCGGTTCCCGAGTGGATACTGACGGACAAACAGAATCGCGACCATGTGATCGACGGAGCGCTTCGGATGCAGGCCAACAACATGCAGATGCTGCTCTCGGCAGTACTCGCGGGCGTCGGGATTGCGTACGGCCCTACCTTCGTTTTTGGGCAGGATATCAAGGCTGGAAACCTGATCAAGTTGCTGCCCGACTATAGAACCGCCGAGCTGACCATCAACGCGGTTTATCCGACTGCGCGCTATGTGCCGTCGAAGGTTCGTCAGTTCATCGATTATCTCGCCGACGCTTATCGTGACGAACCACCGTGGGATCGCTAAGCGTTGGACCTGGCTACGGCGCGCTGGTGAAGGTCCACAACCGCACAGCCGGGCTCCTGCACTGGTGGCAAGCGGTATTGCCGCCGCCACGCATTCCGCTATGCGGCAGTGGTTGATACGTGGGAAGTGTCAAACGGACGGAACGATAGCTGCTGAATTCAAAAGCGGCTCACGCCCCGACCTTGAGCCTACGAAATCACGCCAGCGCAGTCACCGTAATCTCGACCAGCAAATCAGGCGCGGCCAGCTTCGACTCCACCGTCGCGCGTGTCGGCGCGCAACCCGGTGCAACCCATGCATCCCACACTTCGTTCATGCCCGCGAAGTCGCGGCCAATGTCCGCCAGCCAGACCTGCGCGGATACCAGCCGCGTTTTATCGATACCCGCCTGCGCGAGAAAACCATCGATCTTCGCAAGAACCTGTTGCGTCTGACCTTTCACATCGAGCGTACGGTCATTCGACGTTTGTCCGCCGACGAACACCAGCCCCGCCGCCTTCACAACACGGCTCATCCGTTGATTCGTTTCGATCCTGACGATATCATTCATAAGTATTCCTTGTTAATTTAAAATAACCATCAATCAGCATGGCACAACCCTGTGTTGCGTTTATGCCGCCGCAACATCCTTGAACCGGTCAATAGCAAACGCATCCAGCGGCAACGACGCTACGCCGTCCAGCACCAGCTCGGACACCAGCTTCCCGCATCCCGGCCCAAGCTGAAACCCGCTGCCGCAATACCCGAACGAATAGGTCAGATTGGACGCCCGCCGGCTAGGTGAGATCACGGGCAGCGAGTCGTCGGTGAAGGCTTCCACGCCGGCCCATGCGCGATTGATGCCGAGATTGCGCAAGTGCGGAAACAGATCGACAACCGTGTTCGCGCTCTTCACCAGCCGCGCGAAATCGACTTCGCCATGACGCCCGGGCAGGTCCGCAATCCCGATCAGCTTGCCACCGATAACCACCGTGCCGTTATCGAATTGCTTGAACGACAAGGGCCGTCCCGTTGCGCCGAGCGTCGCGCGGCAGAACGGTGCGGCCCGATGTGTGACCATCAACATCAGCCCTTCGGGATGAACCGGCACCGGCTCGCCCACTTGTTGCGAGAGTTCGCCCGCCCATGCCCCGGCCGTCACCACCAGCTTCGCAGCCGAGAACACACCCGACGGCGTATGCGCGAACCAGCGCTCGCCCTTCTGTTCGATCCTTGTCACCGGTGTGCCTTCATGGAACACGGCTCCATGACGCTCTGCTGCCAGCCGAAACGCAGTCGTTGTCCGGAACGGCAACGCGTAACCATCGCGTTCGACCCAGATGCCCCCGGTCACATGCGGCGTGATTGCCGGCTCCAGCTCAAGCAAAGTCTCACGGTCGATTATTTTCTCGTGCGTGAAACCATGCGCTTCAAGCAGCGAGACGCGTTCGCGGCATTCATCGAGTTCGGCTTCGGTCTCCGCAATCTTCAACTGACCCGACGCCACGAAACCCGCGTCGTCACCAATTGTATCGACGATGTTGTGCCATATCTCCCGCGACATCAACGCCAGAGGAATCTCGGGCAATGGCCGGCCAAGCGTGCGCACGCCGCCTGCATTGACGCCCGACGCATGGCGGCCGACATAATCGGCTTCCAGCACGGTCACGCTCACCCCACGGCGGGCGATATGGAATGCGCTGCTCGATCCATGCAGCCCACCGCCAATCACCAGCACATCCGACTCATTGGCTACGGGCTTATTCACCGGCCAGTTCTCCGAGCGTAAGCGGCTTGATCGGCGGACGGATGCGGTAATAGCCCACGGTTTCAGGAGGTACGCTGCGTGCATCGGCGATCACTTCGGTCACGGTCAATCCACACAAGCGGCCTTGGCATGGACCCATGCCGCATCGGCCGAAGGACTTCGCCTGATTCGGCCCAAGGCAACCGAGCTTCACGAAACTACGGAGTTCGCCGGCAGTCACCTCCTCGCAGCGGCACACGATCACCTCGTCCTTCGGCACACGGTTTTCATCGCGTGGACGATAAAGACTGTCGAGGAAAGGACGAATACGCATGACCTCCGCCAGGCGGCGAAGCAGCGGTGCGGCGCTGCGATTGCGCGCGGCGGTATCAATCGCACCAAGCTGCGCAGCAATCGCCAGCGCCGTCACTTCGCCTTGCGTTTCTGCCGCCTGCGCGCCGCCAATGCCGCCGCCATCGCCCGCCACGAAGATGCCGGGGACATCGAGCTCACCCCATTTATCGGTGAGGGGCGCGAAGCATAACTGCGCGTCATCCCACTTATGCGATGCCCTGAGCGAAAGCGTGAACTGCGTATTCGGTACCACACCCTGATGCAGCAGGATCACATTGGCCTCGATCCGATGCGACACGCCACGCACCGAAAAATGCAGCGCGCGCGCCCGTTCGGAACCGTCTTCATCGATACCGCTTTCCACCCGAAGGTCATCGGCGGCTTCATGCATCGGAACGCCGGCTTCGCGCAACGTGCGCATCAACTGCAGGCCCTTGCTCAGGTATGGCCACGCGCGCAAAGCTGACAACATGTGCCGCTTCGCGCGCCAGCGATCCTCGTAACGCGTGGTATCAACAAGCGCGCGAATGGGTACACCCGCGCGAACGTACTGCCATCCGAGCAAGTAAAGCAGCGGGCCGCAGCCAACGAGTATCGGCGGTTCAGCTGGCACTTCGCCCGCGCTTTTCAGCAGGATCTGTGCGGCACCGGCGGTCATCACGCCGGGCAAGGTCCAGCCGGGAATCGGGAAGGGACGTTCGAGCGCGCCGGTCGCGAGCACCACGCGCCGGGCCTCGAAGCTGCTTACCTTGCCGTCCTTGAGGTAGTGCACCGAGCGCTCGCGCGTGACTTGCCAGACCGACGCGTTAGGCACATAACGCGCGCCGGAACGGGCGAACTCGCTCGCCAGCACCGCACCGGCGGCATAGTCCGCGCCAAGGATGGTGCGGCGTTGCGCGTCGCTGCGTTCGATCGCGCGATAGATCTGTCCGCCCACCGCTTCCTGTTCATCGAGCAGGACCACGGACAGCCCCGCTCTCGCAGCTTGAGTCGCGGCAGCGAGCCCGGCAGGTCCGGCGCCGATCACGGCGACATCGACAGTATTAGCGGCCATGAACGTTCTCCACCGAATTCACATCCGACAGCGGCGGCAGATCGCGTGCGCCCTCTTGTGAATGAATACGCATGCCATCCTGCACCGTGACGAGACAACTCTGCCGGCTCGGCATGCCGTCGATCTCGACCAGGCATTCGAAACACGCGCCCATCATGCAATACGGCGCACGTGGCGCACCGGACACGGGCGTCGCGCGAAATCGCTGGACTCCAGCGGCCAGCAATGCGGCGGCAACCGAGCGTCCGCCCCGCACGCTGAGCGGCTGGTCGTTGAACCAGATCTGGATAGTGGCCTCGGCCTGGGTATCAGTGCCAGTGCCAGTGCCGGGGGCCGGCGAGAGTATTCTGAATAGCGGTTTTGAAGTCATAGTCGGACAAGTCGAAGCAAAGCGGAATGTCGGCGTTCAGGATGCATCGCGAGGAGCGGACAACGGCGACAACAAGCCGGAGCCGATGCAAGCGAGACGTTGAAGCGGCTAGTTAGCATGGCTGGTCGCATGATTCGCGGCGAGAAAACGGCCACCCCGGAATGCGGCAAGTTCATCGGGGATCGGTCCACCCTTGATCCACGGGGCAATGCGCATGGCATGCGCCGCCGCCAGCGTCACGCCGCTGTGGCAGGTCACGACGAACGCGCCCGGATACTGCAGCGACTGCTCATAGATCGGAAAGCCGTCCGGGCTGTAGACACGTAGCGCAGCCCACATGCGTACCAGCCGCACGTTCCTCAACAAGGGGAATGCCCGCACGCCGCGCCGCGCGATGGTCGACAGTACATCGGCAGTGGTGTAGTCGTTGTAGCCGACCTCTTCCATTGAGTCGCCGAACTGCACCGATCCTTCATCGGTCTGGCGTACGTTGATGGTCGGGTAATGCAGGAACGGTGCGACCCGTTCACTGACCAGCACCTGCCCGCGATTCGGTGCAACCGGCGCGTGCAGACCCACCTGGGCGCTGAGCGCGCGGTTGCCAAGACCTGCTGACAAGACAACCTTCGGCGCACGCCACACGGCGTTCTTGCCATGCACGGCGAAGCCGTTCGTCTCGGGAACGATGCGCCCGATGTCTTCGTCATTGATGAGCGTCACGCCGCGCCGCTGCATGGCGTCGTGCAGCGCACGCAGCAGCTTGAGCGGATTCACATGACCATCCATGGGCGTATAACTCGCGCCGATCACTTCAGGTCCTACGGTGGGAAGACGTTCGCGCAACTCCCGAGCGTCGAGCAATTGATAGGGATATTCGCTGCCAAGTTCTGTCTGCAACGTAGACAGGCGCTTCTCGCGCTCGGCCATTTCTTCGTCGGAGAAACACAGGTGGAAACCGCCCGGCTGCTTCAGCGAAACGTCTATACCCGTTTCCTCCAGCAACGCCGCAGCGAGTCCGGGCCACAGCCGCGACGAACTGCGCGACCAGCGTGCGTAGGGCGACAAACCGTAGCCTTTGCCCTGCACCCACACCAGCCCAAAATTGCCGCGCGATGCACGAAAGCTGCCGTCACCCTGGTCCAGCACCGTCACCTTTGCTCCCTCGCGCGCCAGCCCGTAGGCCACCGCGGTTCCTACCAGCCCACCCCCGACCACCAGCACGTCGGGACTGTCGACTGAATGACCTCTCATCGTGTTTCTCCAATCAGGACGCGGTCCAGACCCACCATGCGGTCTAGCACCAGCATCAGTACTATTGTGCCGACGATCAACACGGTCGACACGGAGGCCACCAGTGGATCGATCGTCTGCGCGATCTGGTTGTACATCGCGACGGGCAGCGTGGTGGTGCCGGGTGTCGCGACAAAAATAGTCATGGTGAGTTCGTCGAAACTCTGGATGAACGACAGCACCCAGCCGCCGGCCACGCCGGTACGGATCATCGGCAGCACGACGCGGCGAAAGGCCGTAAAGCGGCTCGCGCCACATGACAGTGCTGCGCGTTCGGCATCCCGATCAAGGCCAATAGCCGATGACAACGCCAGCCGCAACGCGTACGGAAACACAATGATCACGTGCGTCGCGCAGAGCGCCCAGAATGAGCCGCCGAGGCCGAGCAAACTCAGGAATCGCAGGAACGCGATGCCGAGCACGACGGCGGGAATCATCATGGGCGAGAGGAAAAAGCCGGTTAGCGCGGCCCGGCCCGGGAAGCGATAACGAGCGATAGCCAACGCCGCCGGCAACGCGAGCGCTACGCCGACCGTGGCCGCCACCAGCGCAAGGCGCACCGAAAGCCAGAAGGCATCGACGATCTGGTCGTTGTCCAGAATTGCCCTGAACCAGCGCAGCGACGCGCCATCGAACGGCAGCGAGATGAAGCCTTTGTCAGTGAATGCAACCGCGATCACGACCACCAGCGGCGCTGCAATGAACGTGAGAAACAGCGCGTTGAACAGCAGGCCCAGGAATCCGTTTTGTTTCATGGCGTCTCCCGGTTTAATCGAAGATGTGCTTGAAACGGCGCTCGGCGAGGCGACTGCAGCCCAGCACGATTGCCACGTTGGCAATCAGCAACAGGACGGCGATTGTCGCCCCGAGAGGCCAGTTCAGCGTACCGAGGAACTCGTCGTACGCGGCGGTCGCGACCACTTTCAGACGCCGTCCACCGATCAACGCGGGTGTCGCGAACGCCGATGCGGACAGCGCGAACACAATGATCGATCCGGACAGCACGCCGGGAAGGATCTGCGGCAGCACTACACGCCGGAACACACGGAACGGCGAGGCGCCCATGGACCGCCCGGCCCATTCCACCTGCGGGTCCAGCTTCTGCAACGTCGCCCATACCGACATCACCATGAAGGGCACCAGTACATGCGTCAATGCAATCACAACTCCGGTCATGGTGAAGACAAGGCGGATAGGCTCCGACGTGATGTGAAGCGCCTGCAACGCATTGTTCAGTACACCGTTATTTCCAAGCAGGATTTGCCAGCCGAGCGTGCGCACGACGACCGATATCAGCAGCGGACCGAGCACGACCAGCAGGCAGATGGACTGCCACGGCCGCTTCATCCGCGCGAGCACGATGGTCTCGGGCACGCCAAGCAAAATGCAGAGGAAGGTCACCGTGAACGCCATTCCCGCGGTGCGGGCGAAGATTGCGCCGTAGTAGGGATCGGTGATGACTTCGAGGTAGTTGCGCAGCGTGTAGGTCGCGAGTGTGCCCTGGCTGTCGCTGAATACGTGGAAGGACAACACGAGCGTCAAAAGCAGCGGCACCAGCAGCAAGCTGCCGAACAACAGCAACGCGGGGGCGGACAGGAGCCACGGGGCCGCACCCGCGCGTTCGTTGTCAAGCGTGGCCATGGTGCCCCTCCTTCTGAAGCACGCGCAAGTCGTCGTCCGACCACGCCACACCCACTTCCGTGCCCTCATCCGGCGGCGGTGCGCCGTTGTTCGGCTGGGCCACGCTCAGTTGCCCAAGGCCGGTATCGATCAGCAAAAGCCACTGGTTGCCGGTGAATACGCGCGTGGTAATGCGGCCCATGGTGCGGACACCCGCTGTATCGATGACTGCGAGATGAACCTTCTCCGGACGGATATACACGTTCACCTCGCCCTGAACATGGCGGCCTTCGTGCGGCACCTTGAGCGTGATGCCCGCTACATCGACTTCAGCACAGCGCGCGTTGCGGCGCAAAACCGCGCCCGGCAGCAAATTGGTCTTGCCAAGAAACGCCGATGCAAACGGCGTCTCCGGCCGCTCGTACGCTTCGAACGGTGTGCTCAACTGAGCAATCACTCCGCGATGCATCACCGCAATACGATCGCTCATCGTCATGGCTTCGACCTGATCGTGCGTGACGAGAATAGTGGTAATACCCAGTCGCTTTTGTATCGACCGCAATTCGATGTGCATTTCCTCACGCAGCTTGGCGTCGAGGTTGGACATCGGTTCGTCCAGCAACAATAGTTCGGGACGCATCGCGAGCGCGCGGGCAATCGCAACGCGTTGCCGCTGGCCGCCCGACAACTCTTTTGGATAACGCCCGCCCAGTCCGTTAAGACGCACCAGGTCGAGCGCTTCGGCCACGCGTTCGGCGCGTGCCGCGCGTTTCATGTTGCGCATCTCCAGACCGAAGCCGACATTGCCGTTCACCGTCATATGCGGAAACAACGCATAGCTCTGGAACACAACGCCCATGCCGCGCTTCTCGGGCCGTTCATGCGTGATATCGCGGCCGTCGAGGAGGATGGTGCCGGTGGTCGGCGTAACAAAACCCGCGATCATCTGCAAGGTCGTGGTCTTGCCGCAACCAGAGGGACCAAGCAGCGACAGGAACTCACCACGTTCGACGTCAAGGTCGATCTGCTCGATCGCGGTGAAGTCGCCGTAGCGCTTCGAGATGCCTTTGAGGGTCAGAAAGCTCATGTGCGTCCGTGGGTTGAAGTCGGCGGTCGGTGTTTGAAGCTAGGCGCGCGGCTCACCGCTCCACGCTGCGATTCCAGCGTTCGGTCCACTCAGTCCTGTGCTGATTGATCGTCGCCCAGTCCATCGCGACCAGCTTCGAAATCTGCTCGGGACCATACGGCACGCGCGCCGCCACTTCCGGTGTCAGTTGTACGGTCTTGTTGACCGGGCCGAGTCCGATCGCCTGCGCCTGGATCACCTGCACTTGCGGGCTCAACAGGTACTGGATGAACTGCTGCGACAACGCGGGCTGCGCGTTCTCAGCCACCGCGCAAGCGCCAACCTGCAGCGCGACGCCGCCCTCTTTCGGGTAGAAGAACTTCAGCGGGAAACCGGTGTTTTGCAGCGCAACCGCGCGGCCGCTGCCATACGGTGCGAGGATCACGTCGCCGCTTTGCATCAGACCGTCCATCTCACCCGGCGTCGGTGCCCACGACAACACGTCCGGCGCGACCTGCTTGGTCATCGCGGTGAAACCCGGGTCGATGTTCTTCTCGCCGCCACCATTCAAACGCGCCAGCATGACAAGCGCATGCAGGCCGTAAGTGTTGGTGATAGGCGGCATGCCGAGCTTGCCCTTCAGGCGCTTGTCGTACAGCACGTTCCAGGAATCCGGCGCGGGCAAGCCCATCTTCTTGAATGCATCGGCGTTGTAACCAATGCCCGTCGCGACCATGCCGACACCCACCGAAGTGGGGCCAAGATGCGCAAGCGGATACAGGTCCTTCATCACCGGCGCGTCCTCGACCTTCGCGCACAAACCCATCTGCATCGCCTGGTACATCGGGCCGTCATCCATCACCGCGACGTTGATCTGCTGATGCCCTTTTTGCGCTTGCAGTTTCGCGAGCGTGTCGCTGGAATTACCGGCAACGTAGACGATCTTGACGTCGTGCGCTTTCTCGAACGGCGGGATGATCTTCTCGCGATACATGGTCTCGTTCGAGCCACCGACGTTCGCCACGTAGAGCGTGGTTTCAGCGTGCGCCAACAACGATCCCGACAACGCCCCGGCACAGCCGAGCGCGGCCACCAGCGGCCGCAAATACGAACGAGAAGACGGCGAGCAACGGGTTTGCTGCTGTTGTTTCATGTGCGATTCTCCAGACTATGCGGGTCGGACGGTTGAGGAATGTGGCCCCCAAGCGAAATTATTTTGTTCGCCGCAGGGCATATCGTCCAATAAGAATAAAATAACTATCCATACATGGATGATATGGGTCTCACTCAATGAATCTTAAGCATATAGAGGCATTCCGGGCGGTCATGCTGGCAGGCTCCATGACCGCGGCGGCGAAGGAATTGTTCACGTCGCAGCCCAATATCAGCCGCCTGATCACCCAGCTCGAACGCGAAACCGGACTACTGCTGTTCCAGCGCAGCGGCGTGCGGCTGATTCCAACCAGCGAGGGCAATGCGTTTTTTCGCGAAGTGGAACGCGCTTACGTGGGCCTGCAGGGGCTCACCAATGCCGCGGCTCAGATCAAGAACCTGGGGACCGGGAGATTGCGCATTGCAGCCATGCCGTCGGCGGGAATGACGCTGGTGCCGCACGCAATCCAGCGCTTCCAGGCGTTGCATCCGGAAGTCACCATCTCGCTGCACGTGAACACCTCAGGCACCGTCAATCACTGGACGAGTTCGCAGTTCTGCGACCTCGGCGTCGCGATCTATCCCAGCGAGGCGTCCAATTGCGAGGTCGAGTTGTTATCGAAGGTGGCGGCGGTATGCGTGCTGCCTGCGGGACATCGGCTGGCGAAGAAGGCATCGCTCAAGCCAAAGGATTTTCAGGGTGAGCCGTACATATCGTTGTGTCATGGCGACGGCACGCGCGCCCAAATGGACGAGGTTTTCGAGCGCGCCGGCGTTGAACGGGTGCTGGCAATCGAGGCCCAATACGCGGCCATCTGCTGCGAGATGGTTCGTTGCGGCATGGGCGTCACGCTGTCGCATCCTATCGTTGCGCAGGATTTTGCCGGTCCTGGCATCGAGATCCGCCCATTCACCCCAGCGGTCCTGTTTCCCACTTATCTGCTTTTCCCCCCGCATCAGCCGCGGGCTCGTCTGACCATGGAATTCGTCGACATACTGCGAAAGACACACGACGATCAGTTGGCGGCGATGGGTAAGCCGGAGCGGTTGAAGCGCGCTTGAGGGGACGCGGTCCTGATGGTTATAGACTCGTCAGCTTATGCGTCGGGATCGACTTGATTGCGCTCTCGCAGGCGGGCGCTCCCGTCTCCAGATGGACCACCAGATCGTAGGTCGTCGAGCGCCGGGTGAGCATCAGGCACGTCGACTCGCCACGAAGCACCCGCGTTGCGTGCCAGCAGTGCGGCCGCATGCAGATACCCTCACCCTGCGGCACCCAAAACGCACGCAGCGACTCCATATCGGGTTGGCCGCCCTCCGTACTCGTTGCAACGACCTGAATGACAGGCGCAGTCAGCGGCACGATGGCTTGCTGCGTCAGCCAATGGGCTTCGAGGCTTGCGATCGTTTCGTCAGCGTTCCTGTACTTGACCCACAGGACTTCCGTCTCGCCGGTCACGCCAGTATCGAAGAGATGTTCGCGCCAGAAATCCGAGGCCGGACTGGTGTACGCGGGAGCGTGGCCGTCGTTTTTAAGCGGTTTCCCCAGCATCCAGCCATAGGCGTTGAAGGCCTCGGCGCTGAGCGGTTCGATCGTGAGGGAAGGGATAGGAGGATAAGGATCAGTCGGCATTTTTCGGCAAGGCGTCTGGATGTAACGGGGAACGGAGGCTTGACAGTGAAATCGGCGTATCACCCGTGTTGGGGAACAGCGCGAACTCGGGGCCGTTGGCGAGACTGAAATCGCGCACGACCTGCAACGCGAGGCGCGTGATGGATTCGCACAGCAGGCTGTCCGGGCTGCGCCTGAACGTGGCGACGAGCGGGAGCGCCGGAACGCGGTGCGTCACCTGCAGCAATTGCAGCCGGCCCGACTGCAATTCGTGCATGACAAAGGCGGTCGGCAGCACGGCTATGCCGAAGCCATCCAGGACGAGACGGATGATCGCGGCCACCGACGAGACACAATTGATCTGGACGGTGGTCTCGCCGTTGGCCGAGAACAACTCGGTGAGGAACCCATGCGGCGCCGAGTGCCGCGCAAAACTGACGATGGGAAACGCGGCCAGTTCGGCCTCCGAAAGCGCTTCAGCCGATAGATTCAGTGAAGGGCTCGCCACCCATCGCATGGGGAGTGTCCCGAGCGGAATGTTGACGGCGTCGCTGCCGGTAACGTTCGTGGTCATCAACGCGACGTCGACATTGCCGTTGACGAGATGTCCGGAAAGATTGGCCGTGGTGTCGGACGTGAGTTCGATCGTCAGGTTCGGGTACGCCTCCCGTACCCGCTTCAGCAGATTCGGCAGCCATGTATGCACGACCGACTCGATCACACCCAGCCTCAGCAGCCCCGCGACTTTGGAACGGTCACTGACGCTCGCGAGCATGTCGCGGTTCAGCTTCAGGATTTGCTCCGCGAACGCAAGCGCCTTGGTGCCTTCCTGCGTGAGCGTCACATCGCGCGGGCCCCGGTCGAACAGACGTACGCCGAACTCCTGCTCCAGGGCAGATATTCGGCTGGAGATGGCGGCCTGGGTCGCGTGCAGGTGCTCGGCCGTCATCCGGAAGTTGCGCAACTTGGCGAGCCATACAAACGTTTCGAGAAAGCGGACATTCATGGCGCACCCCGGCTGTTGCGTTGAGTGGCGAAGCGGCGGGTATCGACCGAATCAATCCCGTCAGTTTATCGCTGGAAGAATTCCCGCGTGACAAGAAAAAGTGACCACGTGGGTCCACATTTACTTGTTGGACATCGCAGCGCCCTTCTTCAAGACTGTCATTCATTGAATTCAACGGGTGAAAGGTTTTGATGAAGACACTTGAATGCAGGATCGATGGCGGCGCGAGTACCGAGGTTATCGAGGTAACGGTGAGCCGCCTGGCCATCGCCGGCTGGGCGGGACGCGATGCGCGCGACGTCGAGCACCATATCCGGGAACTGGAAGCGCTGGGCGTCAAACGTCCTGCGTCGGTGCCAACGTTCTATAGGGTCGCGTCGGCGTTGCTGACGACCGAGGACGCAATCGATGTCGTGGGCGCGCACTCATCCGGCGAGGTCGAGGTCGTGCTGATCCAGACCGCCAGCGACGGCTTGCTCGTCGGCATAGGGTCCGACCACACCGACCGGCGGGTGGAAAGCTACGACGTTGCCGTATCGAAGCAGATGTGTGCCAAGCCGGTAAGCGCCGCGCTCTGGCGTTACTCCGATGTCGCCTCGCACTGGGATTCGCTGATCGCCCGCAGTTGGCGGATCGACGGTGATGCCGACTCCGTGCTGTACCAGGAGGGCACGCTCGCCCGCTTGCTGCATCCGGACGCGCTGATTGAACGAGGTTTCGGTGCGGGCGCCATGCCGCCCGGATCGGCGATGTTTTGCGGCACGCAAGCCGTGCTCGGTGAACTAAGCGCAGGCGAGGGCTACGAGCTCGAACTACATGATCCGGTGCTGGGACGGAGCCTCCGGCATCGCTACATGGTCGACGCATTGGCCCATGTCGAATGAGAGCGATGACCGGGCGCCAGGCTCGGCCGACTCATGCCATTCAGCGAGGCATTAGATTTGTTTATTGCCGGCCAACAGAATTAGTCGCTGGACGGGGCAAATTGGCGTTTGAATACTGAGCCTCATTCGCCGCCCGTGTTGCCGGTCGCGTTCGATGAACACATCTGCCTCCGCTCACTCTCCAAGCCCCAAGGATCCGCTCGTGATTTCCTCTTCCGCCCCGCTTCGTTTCTCCCGTCCCGCCTGCTCCGCCCTCGCCGCAGCGGTCTTTCTGATGGTCGGGGGACCGAGCTATGCAGCCGATCCAGCCATCGTCCTGATCGGCCACGCTGCGCCCCTGACCGGGCAGCTTTCCCATATGGGCAAGGACAGCGAAAATGCTGCCCGGCTGGCGATCGACGAGATCAATGCCCAGCACCCGGTGATCGGCGGCAAGCCAGTCAGATTCCAGCTCGACTCCCAGGACGATGCCGCCGACCCTCGCACCGGCACGCAGGTCGCGCAGAAGCTGGTGGATGACGGTGTGGTGGCCGTCGTGGGCGACATCAATTCGGGCGTCTCGATCCCTGCGTCGAAGATCTACAGCGAAGCAGGCATTGTGCAGATCTCGCAAGGTTCGACCAACCCCACGTACACGTTGCAGGGATACAAGACCACGTTTCGCGTAGTCGCTACCGACGCGCTTCAGGGACCCGCGCTCGCCCATTACGCGCTCGACTCGCTGCATGCGAAGCGCATTGCGATCATCGACGACTCGACCGCCTACGGTCAGGGCCTCGCCGATGAATTCGAAAAAGCCGCGAAAGCGAACGGCAGCACGATCGTCACGCGCGAAGCGACCAACGACAAGGCAACCGATTTCCGCGCGATCCTGACGAAGATAAAGGGCTTGCGTCCCGACGTCATCATGTACGGCGGCTCGGACGCCACCGCCGGACCGTTGGCCAAGCAAGCGAGCAATCTCGGGATCACAGCGAAGGTGCTCGGCGGCGACGGTGCATGCACGGAGAAGATGATCGATCTGGCCGGCGACGCGATCGGCAACGTGACCTGTTCGGAGGCGGGCCTGGCACTGTCGAAGATGCCCAAGGGACAGGACTTCGAAAAGCGCTATACGGCACGTTTCAATACGCCGATCGACGCGTACGCGCCGTTCACCTATGACGCCGTCTACGTGATCTACAACGCGATGAAACGCGCCGACTCGGCCGAGCGCACCAAGGTGCTTGCCGCGATGCCATCGACTCAGTATGACGGCGTGATCGGCCGCATTGCGTTCGATCCGCATGGTGATCTCAAGGACGCAGCCATCACGATCTATCAGTTCAAGGACAAGAAGAAGACCGTGATGGATGTCATCAAGATGTGAGGATTGCTGCGGGCGGCAAAGCCGATCCTGCTATGCGACGCGTTCAGCGCGCCGCTCGACGAACCGGCGTTATCGATGTTCATGACGCGTCGTGTGCGAGGATCAGGCCAGCAACCTGGCCTGATCCTCGCACGGATAAGCCGAGAGCAATTCGCCACGAACCGTTTCATCGCCTCGGCGACATAGATGCGATGCACGATCGCGTCCGCCGGAATCAAGTCGCGTGTCACAAAACCGCTGGTGCGGTCCATGAAGATACGGCGTGGATCGGCGGCGGACAGCGCTCGGTCGTCGGCGGTAAAGTAGGGGTTCACCTTACGGGTTGAAAAGTAGGTTTTCGCGGCCAGCGCACGACCCTCGTTGCGCGCCCGCCCCAGCGTCTCCGGGCGCAGGAAGCCGTGCAGCTCGGCGCGGCAGCCAGCCACCAGTTCGTTCAGGCGGGGCTGTCCGGGTCATGCAGGGGATAGCGGCCGGTGTTGACGATATCGCCGAGATCCAGGCATTCGGCATCGGCAAGTGAAACGGAGAGACCAAGGCAGGCTCCAAATCGATATTTTGGCGAGTGGATTTACGAGTCGACTTCAACAACAATCTGCGAACACAATCTGCAAACAGCGGCCCGATCTTTTGGCGGCCAATTTCTTTTGGAAAGCGAGTATTTCCGATGGATTCCATTAGCGAGCCCGATTGGTCCAAGATCGCTTCACTCGATGCGGAACTCGTGCGTGCGTTTGTAGTAGTGGCTGAAAGCGGGGGTTTTACAGCGGCGGCGCGCCAGCTTCATCGAACGCAATCGACCATCAGCCTGCGTATCCGGACGCTTGAGGAACGGCTTGGCGCGCACCTGTTCATGCGCAATAGCCGTCATTTCGCGCTCTCAAGCGATGGCGAGAATTTCCTGATCCACGCACGGCGGATATTGCAGGTACAAAACGAAGCGATTGCGTCGCTGACGCGCGGCAGCCGCGGCAATGTGATTCGTTTCGGGCTGCCGGAAGATTATGCCGAGCTATGGCTACCGGAATTGCTGCGGGCGTTTTATGCGTTGCGCCCCGGCGCGCGGCCGCATATTCATTGCCGGACGTCGCTGGAATTGCTGGAGCGGCTGGGTGCCGGCGAACTCGATCTGGCGCTGGTCGTGCGGCATGGCGAGCGTGCTGGGGGAAAACCCCTGGCGCGTCAGGAACTGGTGTGGGCAGCACATCGCGATTTTGTGTTGTGCGCGGATGCGCCAGTGCCGCTCGCTCTCTTCGACGAAAGTTGTACTTATCGGCAACGGGGATTGCAGGCGCTGACCGCGATCGGGCGTGATTATCAACTCGTATATACGAGCCAGAGTCCGACGGGAATCCGCATTGCGGTGAATCACGGTGCGGCGGTGACGATCATCGATCGTCGGACGCTGCCCGCGTGCTGGCGCACGTTCGGCGACACGGACGGTCTGCCGGCGCTGCCGCCGGCCGAACTGGAGCTTCATGTTGCGCCGACCATGCGTAACGAAGCCACGCGCGACCTGAGCGCGTTGATCGAGATGCTGGTGTCGGAGCATAGCGGCGTGATGGCTTGAGGCGACGGGTGGTCAGTGCAGGATGTGCCACTGGTCTCTTGCGGTCCTGACGTGAGCGGTTATATTCCATGGTCGTTTCCGGTCACGCTGCACGCGGCGTGCGCGGCCTTATCCACGCTCACATGCTTTCACCATGCCCCATTCCGCCTCCGTCCTGGAAACCGATCGCCTGCTCCTGCGTCCACCGCAACAAACCGATTTCGACGACATCTACGCCATGTGGTCGGACCTCGCGGTCGTGCGCCATGTCACCGGCGTCGCCTTCACGAAGGAAGAAGCATGGGCACGTCTTCTTCGAAGCGCAGGGCACTGGTCATTGATGGGATTCGGCTACTGGGTAGTCAGCGAGAAGCTCAGCGGCAAGTTCATCGGCGAGGTCGGCTTCGGGCAATACAAGCGCGGTATCGACCCGGCATTCGATGAAGCGCCAGAGATTGGATGGATGTTGACGTCAGAGTCGCAAGGACAGGGGTATGGAACTGAAGCGGTACGTGCCGCGTTGCAGTGGGCGGATACACGGTGGCCCAAAGCAGAGATTGTCTGCATCATCTCACCGGAAAATCCGGCCTCGCTTGCACTCGCCAGGAAATGTTCATTCGCGCAAAGTCGCACGACCACTTACAAGGGCAAGCCAACCGTTGTATTTCAGCGCGAGGCGTCGGTGCGTGAAAGTTAAAGCGCTTCCATTCTCTGTTTACCCAGGTATAGGAAACCGTAATCAGATCGGCGAATCGATCTCGTGTCCAACGGCATCGAGGGAATGAACAGGGAACGTGCTAAGGGTTCACTCAAGCATCATTCGCTTTGCGTCGTACCTTGTAGTACTTATGACCGGCGAGCGCCTTAGCTAACACTACGGCTTCGAAATACTTACATGCGCGCTTACGGATCGCGCTTCGTCACTCCGATGAGGACAACGCTATTGACGTGGCGGGTCCGCTTATCGAGAATCCAGGCAGCACCTAAAGAAAACAAAAACTGCCGGGACTAAGATGCGCCCTTGTTTCTATTCAGTGGTAAGCGCTCTGATCGTGCTTGGTCTCGCCGCCGGTCCGTCCGCCGCCTTGTCCCAGGAAACCGGCACGGCGCCGGCTGACACCTCAGCCGCGCCCGTCGACACGCAGGCGTCGCCCGACGCGTCCGCTTCATCGGCTGCCGGAACACTCGTACGCGCGGACGCGGTGCCCCCGTCTGCTCAGGCCAATCAGGCCAACGCCCACGCCGCATCGGATGCGCTCCTCAACCCTGCTCGCCGCAACCGCGCAAGCGCCGCGCGAACAGCGGCAGCCAGTGACGCTGCCAGCGAAACGAAAGCGGACACCCTGATACCGGTCCCGCCGGAAACCACGTCCGTCACGCAACATTCAATCAGGCTCGATGGCCGCAAGATCGACTACACGGCCACTGCCGGCAACCTGCTTCTGCGCAACAACGCGGGCCAGGCTGAGGCCAGCGTCTTTTATGTCGCCTACACCGCGAATACGAAAAGCACCGCCACCCGTCCGATCACGTTTCTTTTTAACGGCGGCCCGGGTGCGGGCAGCGTCTTCCTTTTGATGGGATCGTTCGGACCCAAGCGTGCACATACGTCGAGTCCGGCCATCACGGCACCGGCGCCGTACGTGCTCTCGGACAATCCGGACAGTCTCCTCGACACCACCGATCTGGTATTCATCGATGCCCCCGGCGCAGGCTTCTCAAGGATCGTAGGCCACGCAACCGGGAAGCGCTTCTGGGGAGTCGATGAAGACCTCGACGCGTTCGAACACTTTATCGAGCGCTACCTGAGCGTGAACCAGCGCTGGAATTCACCGAAGTACTTGCTTGGCGAATCGTATGGAACGGCGCGCGCCGCCATGCTTGCATATCGTTTGAGCCAGAGCAACATTGCATTGAACGGAGTCGTGTTGATGTCCTCCATCCTCAACTCAGGCGCGCACGCGCCGGGGACGGATCTGGAGGCCGAGAGCTACTTGCCGAGCTATGCGGCCATTGCCTGGTATCACGACAAGATCGTACCCAAGCCACCGAGCTTGCCGGCGTTCGTCGACGAGGTCCGCGCGTTCGCTTCCGGTCCGTACGCGCAAGCGTTAGCCGCGGGTGACTCGCTGCCCGATTCGGAGCGTGACGCAATCGCCGCACGTGTGGCACATTACACCGGGCTCGATGTGAATTACGTCAAGCAGACGCGGCTGCAAATCTGGCCGTCGCGGTTTCGCAAGGAATTGCTGAGAAGCGAATCGCGTACCGTGGGTCGCTACGATGCGCGATTCGAAGGCCTGGACTACGACGATGCCTCCGAGCATCCCGACTATGATCCGTCGGTCACCAGCGTATCGAGCGCCTTCGATGCGGCCTTGCACGAGCATCTCGCGCAAGACCTCCATTTCGACGCGAAAGATACGTACCGCGTATTCAACGACGAAGCGTTGCGCCAATGGAACTGGAAACATCGCGAATGGTGGGGGGAGCAACTTACGCTACCGTATGCGGCCGGCGACCTCGCTGAAGCGATACGGCAAAATCCCCGCCTGCGCGTGCTGTCGCTCAACGGCTACTTCGATCTGGCAACGCCGTTCTTCCAGACCGAATACGATCTGGCGCATATGGGACTGGACCCGTCGCTACGATCGAATGTTCAGCTCAGGTATTATCCGACGGGCCACATGATCTATCTCGACGATGCAGCCCTGCATTCGCTCAAGGGCGATCTCGTGCGTTTTTATAATGCCGCCACGGCGGACACAAACAAGCCCGCATCACAGTAAATAGGTAGCAAGCGGGCTCATTCGCATTCCTGATGAATGGCCGATAGGGTCGCTCAAAGCAACGGCAATCCCGCGTGGCGCTTGACCTCTCGTAGTGACAGCGTGGACTCGACTGCCGTCACGCCTGGCAACGTCCGCAGTACGTCACGGAGGAACGTGCCATAGTCCTCCAGATCTCGCGCGATGATCTCCAGCAGATAATCAGCGCTGCCGGAAATGTTGTGGCACGAAACAATGCGCGGTATGGCCTGGATTTCGCGCTCGAATCGGTCGGCCAGTTGCCGGTCGTGCACGCCGAAGCGCACCAGCGTAAATGCGACCAGACCTAGCTTTAATGCGGATTTGGACAGGATCGCCCGATACCCTTCAATGTAACCTTCCGCTTCGAGTCGCTTGAGGCGCCGAGCGCACGGCGTTTCGCTAAGGCCAACTGCGTCGGCGAGGCTCGCGTTGGTCGCACGGCCATCGGCCTGGATCGCTATCAGGATTGCGCGATCTATCTTGTCAAGTTCCATCCGTTCCATTCCTATCCTCCATGGAGGATAGGAATGTTAGTGCATTCCGCTAAACCCTACGGCCTCCCTGCCGGAAATACCTAATTCGTGAATATAGTCTGATGTAATGAAAACGCGCTCCATCCTAAGCGGGACGGTTCGTCAGGCCCGGCGGCAACTCGCCAATCTGCCGGAACAAGCCCAGCCAGTCTTCAATGTGCCACGTCTTGGCAATGCGGTCATCGCGGAGTTCATGGAAAGAATGAATCGCGAAATCGACCGCCTTGGACGTAGCCGGAATGCCCATGAACGGTCCCGACTGCGTACCCGTGATCTTTGCACGCACGCCGACCATGGCGTCGTGGATCAGGACATCGAGCAGGATGATTTTCATATCGGGGAGCGCATGCCGCAGATCTGCAAGCATGGGTGCTATCTCCTCCACGCCGATCGGTTGTCCCGATGCCCCCGCAACATACTGCCAGTCGGAAGTGACGGCCGTGCGCAGAAGCGGTATATCCGCAAGCTCGATAGCGCGATAAAAACGCGTGATGACATCCCTCGTGGCGGCGTGCCCTACATCGTTCGATACAGTCATGTTCCATCCTCTCGGGCGCTGATGAGACGCGCATAGGCAAGCAGTCGGCCCGCTCCCTTATGCTGCATTCCATCTGCATGGGAGAGGGTTTTAGCAATGATAAGCCACTTGGCAGACTACGCCCGACTACGGAACACGACGCCTTTTCACGCGGGAAAATCTGTCGACCGTGACAGCGCCTCCCAGGCCAGAAGCTCCTGCTCGACAAACGCGTTCTTCTCACGAACCCGCGTCAAGGCGTCCGTGCCCAACTGAAGCCGCAGCGGCGGATTCGCGGCGGACACCAGCGCCAGCAGGGCCTGCGCGAGCCGCTTGGGGTCTCCTGGCTGTTGATGGTTGTACGCCCTCGCCGACACGCGAACCTTGCCTGCGGTTTCAGCGTAGTCCGCAATCACATTCTTCGCTTCCATCACAGACGACGAATCGAGAAAGTCCGTTCGAAAATAACCCGGTTCGACGACCGTGACATGAATGCCGAGCGGCGAAAGTTCTGCGTGGAGCGCTTCTGAAAGTCCCTCTACTGCAAACTTGGTCGAACCGTACACGCCGAAACCCGCACCGACCCGATAGCCGCCAAGCGACGACATGTTGATCACATGCCCCGAATGCTGGCTGCGCATTTGCGGCAGCACGGCGCGCGTGACGTTAAGCAAACCCATCACGTTGGTGTCGAAAATACTGCGAACCTCTTCGGCACTGCTCTCTTCAACCGCACCCGCCAAGCCATAACCGGCGTTGTTGACAAGCACGTCGATGCGGCCGAAATGCTCGACCGCCAGCTTGACGGCTTGATGAGCCGCCGACTCGCTGGTGACATCGAGGTCGACGGCCAACAGGCCGGGCTGCGAGCCGAGTGCGCCGGTGACGGCGCTCGATTTGCGTGCCGTGGCAACCACGGCGTCACCTTGAGCGAGCGCCGCAGCGGTGATCTCGGCGCCCAATCCGCGCGATGCGCCGGTGATCATCCAGACGCGTTTGAAGCTTGTTTGCAGGGTCATTTCGAATCTCGCTGGTCGGAACGGCTATCGGGAATCCGGTTGCCATGACGCGAATCCTACGCATCCGATTCAGCTTGAAAAAGCGTATCGAGGTACATTCGCTATGAACCAAGAGTTCATAATGGAGCGGTGCATGGACAAGGATCTTCTGGACGGCGTGGCCATGTTCCTGGCGGTGGCTGAGCATAAGAGTTTCACGACCGCGGCCGCTCGCCTGCAGGTTTCACCCACGGCGGTAAGCAAATCGATCCGGTTGCTGGAGCGACGTCACGGCGTGTCGCTCTTTCAGCGCACCACCCGGAGAGTCGCGTTGACCGAGGCAGGGGTATCGCTGTTCGAGCGCCTGCGTCCGGCTGTTGAAGATATCGACGGTGCGTTTGAAGCGCTCAATAGCTTTCGCGACAACGCCTCCGGTACCTTACGCGTCACGATGACCCGTTCTGCCTGCACGCTGCTGATCGAGCCAATGATCGAACAATTTCGCCTGGCCCATCCCGACGTGCATCTGGACCTGACGCTCGATGAAGGCGCCGTGGATCTGGTGGAAAGTGGCTTAGATGCCGGCATTCGCCTGGGCGAAGCGCTCGCGAAAGACATGGTGGCTTTGCGGCTCACGCCGGACGCTGTCTGGTCGGTTGTCGGCAGCCCCGCATATTTCGCAAGGGCGGGACGTCCACGAACGCCGCAAGACCTGATGGATCACGAAGGCATTCAGTATCGCTTCGTTAAATCAGGCGTCGTCCACCGATGGGATTTTCAGGTCGACGGCCGCAAGGTCATGATCGACATCGGCAGCCGTCTGACGGTCAATGATCGAGGCGCCTTGATTAAATTTGCTCTCATGGGCCTGGGGCTCGCGTACGTCGCGGATTTCGAAGCCAGGCGTGAGTTGGCCGCAGGCGAACTCGAACAAGTGTTGCTGCCCTTTACTCCTCCTGGCGACGGCCTGTATTTGTATTTCCCGGTCCGCACGCAGTCGCAGGCAAAGCTAAGGGCATTGATTGATGCACTAAAGCCTAAGCGCTCAACCAAAGGCTAAGCGCCAGGGTTTATTTGGCCGCCTGATATCCATCCGTCAACGTATTCAAAAACGCGACCACGTCCTTGATTTCCGCCTCATCCAGAGCAGGCTTTTCACCGGGCTTGCGATCGAATGGAGCGTCGGTATTGAGATTCGCCCAGTAGCGCTTAGGCAAGTCGTCGAACTTCTGGACCTTGCCGTGAACAGTCGGATAAAACTTCTCTGGGTTCGTATCGCGTTGAGCATAGAAGCGCACGGCTTCGTCCAGCGAGTGATAGATCCCGTTATGGAAAAACACCTTGCGTGTGGCCACATTGCGCAATGACGGTGTTCTGAAGATGCCGCAATACTCCGACTGGCCCTTAAGATCGTGGCGTTCCGAACCGCACGCGCCGAGGTCGAAATACTTAGGGTCCTTATTGATAGGCAACGCCCGATTGCGCGGCACACCCAGCGCAATCAAACCAAAGTCGCTGAACTGCGGCGGCGAGCCATCTTTCGCGCGCTGGCTGATATGACATGCGGCGCAATTGCCTTTCTTTTCGTCGTTGAATAATTCGAGCCCGCGCATTTCCGCTTCGTTCAGCTTCGCCTTGCCCGCAAGAAATGCATCGAACTTGCTGGTGTACGGATAGAACTTGTGCGGCGTCTGCTCAAATGCTTCAAGCGAGCGCAGGATAGCGTCGAAGGCTTTCTCGTCGTTGTCGAAAATGGTGGTGCCGAACGCTTCGCGCAGTTCTGGTTGATGCTGGGGTGGTCGGTTCTGGGGTAGCGGTCAGGGTCAATGCTGGGTTGGTCGGTTCTGGGGTTAGTGGTCGGGGTCAGTGCCGGGTTGGTCGGTTCTGGGGTCAGCGGTCGGAGTCAATGCCGGGTTGCTGCTTTCGGCCGTGGTGGTCTGCGAGAGTCGGATATTCTCTTTATCACTATTAGCCACTGTGCGTGGCGGCACGTCATTTCTTTGTCCAAAGCGACAAAGAAACGAAGCAAAGAAAACGCTTTTAACCACGCTACCCTAAGTGTCCACAGCGTGCAGTTTCTATTCATAGGTGCCCCAAAAGCACGGTGCTCGCCAGAGCGGAGGATGTGTGAACCCCTCTTTCTCCGAACACCGATACCCACACGCTTCGCCACCAGTGATTGAACCTGCCCAAGGAGCACCCCGCGCTATCCGCGGACAACCTCCCGCCAAATTTGTACGCGTCTCGAACCTCGTAGCCAACCCGCCAAGAAACGAAGCCGCAAAGATGCGGGTGGCCGTAACAAACGAAAATAGCTGTCTAGGCCGTGCGGCAAACTCACCAAAAACTGAAGTAGTAAATGCGCATCGGGCTGTGACGCACGAATATAGCCGCGTAGACCGGGGAGCCAACCCACCCAAAAACCGAGACCGTAAATACGTGTGAGGCTATTTGGATTCCTTAGCAATTGTACTTGCCCGAGAGCGTACGGGGCGAAGCGTGTTCGTGTCAGGATTCGCGAGAAGGAGGGGTTCAAACATCCTTCGCTCTGGCGAGCACCGTGCTTTTGGGGCACCTATGAATCAAAACTGCACGCTGTGGACACTTAGGGTAGCGTGGTTGAAAGCGTTTTCTTTGCTTCGTTTCTTTGTCGCTTTGGACAAAGAAATGACGTGCCGCCACGCACAGTGGCTAATAGTGATAAAGAGAAAATCCGACTCAGGCAGACCACTAACACTGAAAGCAGCAACCCGGCATAGACCCCGACCGCTACCCCCAGAACCGCCCCCCCCACCCCTACATATTGATCTGCCCACCCAACTCAACCACACGATTAGGCGGCAAACTATAGTACTCCGCCGCTTGCGCAGCATTCCGCCCAAGAAACGCGAACAGCTTCTCGCGCCATAGCGCCATCGCCTTGCTTTCACCGGTAGCACGAATCGTGTCGCGGGCGAGGAAGAACGAGGTATCGGCTGCATCATAGGTCCAACCGGGAATCTGCTTCTGGATCAGCGTCAGAAGCGCCGGCACGTCGGGAATCTCCATGAAGCCGTGACGCACCCTGACCGCATAACAGCCATCACCAAGATCCTCCACCACGGCCTTGTCAGCGTCCCTGACATGGGGCACGTTGTCGGTCGTACCGGCGAGAAAGATGTTCGTATTGTGCAGCACACGGTTGTGCTTGAGGTTATGCATGAACGCCGTCGGAGTCATGCCGGCCACGCCGCCGGGGAACACCGCCGTGCCTTCAACGCGCGACGGCGGATGACTGCTCCTGCACAGCGAATGGATGATGTCCTTGAGCGGCAGGTTCTCCGCTTTCATGCGGTCGATCAGCGTTTCGCGTCCCTTGTGCCAGGTCGTCATGACCGTGAACAACGTAGCGCCTGCAAGCAGCGGAAACCAGCCGCCGTCGAGCACCTTGCTGACGTTACTCGATACAAACACCGCATCGACAATCGCAAATGGCCCGATAACAAGCGCCGTAGCCAGCGGTTTCCAGTGCCAGAGGCAATGGGTGATGAAATACATCAACAGGGTGGTGAGCAGCATGGTGGAAGCCACCGCAATGCCGTAGGCGGACGCGAGGTTATCGGATGATTTGAAGAACACCACCAGGAACACGACCGCCGCGAACAACGAGAGATTGATGAACGGTACATAGACCTGACCAATTTCATGCGTCGATGTATGGACGATCGGAATGCGCGGCAGGAAACCAAGCTGCACGGCTTGCTTCGTCATGGAGAACGCGCCCGAGATCACCGCTTGCGACGCGATGATGGTTGCCGCCGTCGCCAGGATGACGAGCGGGACAAGCGCCCAGCCGGGAGCCGACTCGAAGAACGGTTGTTTCAGCGTAGCGGGATGCATCAACACGAGCGCGCCCTGCCCGAAATAGTTCATGACCAGGCTCGGCCAGACGAGAAACATCCACGCGAGACGGATCGGCTTTTTACCGAAGTGCCCCATGTCCGCATACAAGGCTTCGCCGCCGGTCAGCGCCAGGAAGACCGAACCCAGCACGATGAACGCGGTGCCCGGACTATGAGCCACGAACGATATGGCGAAGGTCGGCGAAGCGGCTTCAAGAATGAGCGGATGCTGGACGATGTGAAGCAAACCCAGCGCGGCCAAGGTCACGAACCAGACCACCATGACCGGCCCGAAGATCTTCCCCACAGCACTGGTGCCGTGCTTCTGGATGGCGAACAAACCCGTCAGGATAACCAATGAAATAGGCACGATCCAGGCGGTGAGCTGAGCATCGATCAGCGTCACGCCTTCCACCGCCGATATGACGGAAATAGCCGGCGTAATCATGGAGTCGCCATAGAACATGGCCGCACCGAACACGCCCAGCGTCAGCAAGACATTACGCAAGCGCTCGGGAGCAACGCCCGATGCCAGCGCGGTCAGCGCAAGAATGCCGCCTTCGCCGTCATTGCCTGCTCGCATGACAAAGCTGACGTACTTCAGCGTGACGACTATCAGGATCGACCAAAGGATCAGCGATACGATGCCAAACACATTAACCTGACTGGCTCCGCCCGCGGCCTTGAGACATTCCCTAAGGGTGTAAAGCGGACTTGTCCCGATGTCTCCAAAAACGACGCCTACAGCGCCAAGCATTAAAACGGGTGCACCTGGGACCACTTTGGTCGAAGAATTTGCAACGGATGCTGACATATGCCTTTCGCTCGATTTGTTAATCATCGCCGCTATCCGGGATCGCCCACAGACTAACCGGTTTCATCGGCATGGACCTCAGCATTTACACCAAGCGCGCTTCAACATCTCCATAACATCTCCATAACAATAACCGCGAAAAATGACGGTGAGTCATGTAAAGAAAAATGCGAAGCACGCACGTTTGAATAGTGACCAGGACGCGAACGCAGGCGCCGCGCCTGCTGCCTCGCAAACTTGTTGGCGGGAACCGCGTCGGTTACGCTTGCCGCTGGCCCTTTAATCCTGCGTACACACCATGAAAAAATTAGTCAGGCTGGAATTGCAGCAGATCCATCCGACGCAGATAACCGCGGGCATGCTGGAAGTCGATGAGAAACGCAAACACTTCGCCTCCCTGCCTGCGGAAGAATTGAAGCGCGCGCTGAAGGCCCTGCCTATTCCGGCCGTGTTGGGCCGGGATGGCACTCACTTCGCGACCGATCACCATCACCTTGCGCGGGCGCTATTCGACGCCCAGATTAATTATGCTTACGTTGAGGTCATGGCCGACCTGTCGAAGCTGAAAGGCGACGCCTTCTGGCTGGAGATGGCAAACCGGCGCTGGGTGCACCCCTATGACGAGCACGGCATCCTGCATGGCGTTACCGCGATTCCGTCCAACGTCTCGGGACTCATAGACGATCCGTACCGAAGCCTGGCAGCGTTTGTGCGCAACGCGGGCGGCTACATTAAAACGCCTGAACCGTTTGCCGAATTCCAGTGGGCGGACTTCTTCCGGACTCGCATCCGCTTGTGGAGCACGTCGTTTCAGTTCAACGCCGCTGTGCAGCAGGGAGTGCATCTTGCCAGAAGTCCGGATGCGCTGGTGCTACCGGGGTTCTACAAGAGCAAGGTCAGCAGTGGAGCAAATCCACGCCCTTGAAGGGTGGGCATGGTTCGCATCGGGAGCGGGAGGCTGGGATCTTCCTGCGGTAAGCGGGGGAGCGTCAAGCCGTAGAGCATCAAGCAAAAACGCCGTTGAACCCTCTGCGGGTCCAACGGCGTCAACCTACCTTCCAGCGAGCCTTGCGGCGTCCTTAATGTGCCAGGAACGAGCGCAGCTTCTCCGACCGGCTGGGATGCACGAGCTTGCGCATTGCCTTGCTTTCAATCTGGCGAATCCGCTCACGCGTCACATCGAATTGCTTGCCGACTTCTTCCAGCGTATGGTCGGACACGGTGTCGATACCAAAGCGCATGCGCAGCACCTTCGCTTCACGCGGCGACAATGAATCGAGCGCATCCTTGATCGCCAGACGCATGTCGGCGTGCATGGCGGCATCGGCCGGCGATTCGGTGTTCGAATCTTCCACCATGTCGCCCAGCGTCGTGTCGCCGTCTTCGCCCAAAGGCGTTTCGAGCGAAACCGGCTGACGCGCGATCTTGAGAATGCTGCGAACCTTTTCTTCCGACAAATCGAGGCGAACCGCCAGCACCGACGGATGCGCTTCCTGACCCGTCTGCTGCAGGATTTCGCGCGATACGCGGTTCAGCTTGTTGATCGTCTCGATCATGTGCACCGGCACACGAATGGTCCGGCCCTGATCGGCGAGCGAGCGCGTCACAGCCTGACGGACCCACCACGTGGCGTACGTCGAGAACTTCCAGCCACGCCGGTATTCGAACTTGTCCACGGCCTTCATCAAGCCGATGTTGCCCTCCTGGATCAGATCCAGGAAATGCATGCCGCGGTTCACGTACTTCTTCGCAATCGAAATCACCAGACGCAGATTCGCTTCCGTCATTTCGCGCTTCGCCTGACGCATCTTGTGCTCGGCGGACGTCATCTGCTTGTTCAGCGCCTTCAGTTGCAACAGCGGCAACATCAGGTTCGACTCGATCTGGATCAGCTTTTGCTGTTCCGCCTGAATGGCGGGCAGGCTACGTTCCAGCGCCTTGCCATAGGCGTTCGACGCTGCAGCGTGACGGGTCGTCCACTCGAGATCCGTCTCGTGGCCCGGGAATACTTCCACGAACTTCTCACGCGGCATGCCCGCCAGATCGACGGCGATCTTCAGGATACGGCGCTCGATAGCGCGGACCTGCTCGACCTGCTCATGGACCTCGGCGCACAACCGGTCGATCGTACGAGCGGTAAAGCGGATCGTGGCCAGCTCGCGCTGGATATGTTCCTGCACGCTCGGCCAGTCGCCGGTGCGTGAATCGTCGGCGATATAAGCCGCATGGAACACGTCGAAATGGTCCCGCACGTTCGAGAAAATAGGCAAGCAGTCACGCAGCAAATGCTTGAGGCGCGTTGCGTTCGCACGCGTTGCCTGCTCGTCTTCAGTCTCGCCGTCTTCGTCGTCGCCTTCCGACGCCAGTTCAGCTTCATCGAGTTCAGCCTCGGTATCGGCATCCGCCGGCACCGCATCTTCGTCCAGCGTGGTGTCCTTGAAGCCGTCGACCAGTTCGTCGATGCGCAGCTCGCCCGCGACAATCTTGTCCACGGTCGTGAGCAGCGTGATCACCGTCGACGGGCACGTGAATGCCGCCTTGATCATCTCGCCAAGGCCATCTTCAATGCGCTTCGCGATTTCGATCTCGCCCGCACGGGTCAGCAGTTCGGTGCTGCCCATTTCGCGCATATACATACGCACGGGATCGGTCGTCCGGCCGAATTCCGAGTCGACGGTTGCCAGCGTGACTTCCGCTTCTTCGTCCGATTGCTCGTCCGACACCGCCGTGGGGGCGGAATCGTTCAGCAGCAATGTTTCCGAGTCCGGCGCTTCTTCGTAGACGGCCACACCCATGTCGCGGAACGTGCTGACAATGGTTTCGATAGCCGACGTCTGAGCAAAGTTACCCGGCAGGTGATCGTTGATCTCTGCGTGGGTCAGGAAGCCTTGCTGTTTTCCCAGTTGAATCAACGCCCGCATCTGGCGTTGACGCTCATCGGCCTGCTCGGGCGAGCAGACGCTTTCGTCCATTGGGCGCGACAACTTGTCGGCAGACCCACGGCGGGCTTTCGATTTTTTTGCAGGAACGCCGTTGCCGGCGGTAGATTCGGTTGGATCAAAACTTGTCATACATTTCCTCGACAGCTTTGCTCTGTAATGACAAACCAGTGCACAAGCGGTTAGACACGAGCACTACCGTGACGACCAACGGGATCATCACCTCGGGTTCAGCTATTCAGCTTATTCAGCCAATTCGATGCGCTGATTCGAGCAAAACTGAATCAGTTTGGAGGCGGGACGCGCTAACGAGCGCAGTATTCGCGCGGGTCGTACAGTTTATAGCAACTTGCTTGCGGCTAGTGCGGTAAACGCCAATATCAGGCGTATCTAGTAGCCGAGCGCAGCAAAACTACAACATTTAGCTCGAACAAGCACTCATTTGCGGACGATTTAGCCCGAATCAAGACCGCAAAAGCCGCATGCAGCCGCTCATCGAGCCTAAAAAACGCGGCCTTATTCCGACCCTGATTAATGCCTTTGCTCAATGATGGGTCGATTCTCGACGACTTTGCCGCCGCTGAGGCGTTTTTTTTCGGGCGGCAGGCTTCTCCCGTCATTGCGACCCGCTCCCGCCGACTATCTGATCGGCGATAACGCCTATTTTAATCGCATTACGATTAAACACATTTCAATGCGATTTTTTTCTCCCTATGCTGTTTTTCAGACGCGGCGTTTCCGCTGACCCGTTGCTGGTCCGGGAGGCCGCCAGTGCCTATCGAGGAACTCGACATGAAGAACGTCACGGCGTTGATCGCAGCCCTGGAAGCGGAACTCGGCGCCGATGCGGTGCTGACAGCCGAATCCGACCTCGCGCCTTTCACGGAAGACTGGCGAGGCCGCTACAAGGGACCGGCTGCGGCAGTCGTCCAGCCGTCGAACACCTCGCAGGTGTCGGCCGTCGTGCGCCTGTGCGCGGCGTACGGCGTCCCGGTCCTGCCGCAGGGCGGCAACACCAGCCTGTGTGCGGGCGCGGTGCCGGCAAACGCGGGCCTGCCGCCGGTCATCGTCAATCTGACGCGCATGCGGCGCATCCGCCATATAGATGCCGCCAACGGCTCGATGGAAGTCGAAGCCGGCTGCGTGCTGAAAACCATCCAGGACGCAGCCGCGGCCGAACAACGCCTGTACGCGGTCAGTCTGGGCGCCGAGGGCTCGTGCCAGATCGGCGGGAATTTATCGACGAATGCGGGCGGCACTGCGGTCCTGCGCTACGGCAACACGCGCGACAACGTGCTGGGTCTAGAGGTCGTACTCGCCGATGGCACCGTCTGGAATGGTCTGCGCGCCTTGCGCAAGGACAACACGGGGCTCGACCTGAAGCACTTGTTCATCGGCACGGAAGGCACGCTGGGCATCATCACGGCAGCTACGCTAAAGCTGCACCCGTTGCCTGTTCAACACGCGCTCGCGTGGTTCGCGCCCGTTGATCCCGCCGCCGCGCTGAACATCCTCGGGATGTTCCAGGCCGCATGCGGATCGCGTCTGAGCGCCTTCGAGATGATCAATCGCCGCCAGCTTGAACTCGTGGTCGAGCATGTTCCCGGCCGCCGCAATCCGCTCTCGGAACTGCATGAATGGCACGTGCTGGTCGAACTAGGAGACACCCACGGCGGCGAGGAAATGGCCGCGTTGATGCAGCAAACGCTCGAACACGCAGCGGTTGCAGGGCTGATCCACGACGCCGTCCTCGCCAGCAACCAGACACAACGCGCCGCGCTCTGGGAAATTCGCCATAGCGTGTCGGAAGCCAACAAGAAAGCGGGCGTGGGCCTGACGACCGACTGTGCGGTGCCGGTGTCCGCGGTGCCCCTGTTTATCGAGCGTGCCACGCAAGCGGTGCATGCGATTGTTCCCGGGCTGGACATCCTCGTGGTCGCGCATCTTGGCGACGGCAACGCGCATTTCATCCCCTTCTTCACCTTCGACGCCTGGCGCCAACTCGCGGATCGCTCCGCCATGGCCAACGCCATGCGCCGCTGCGTGAACGACGTCGCGCATGAATTACGCGGCACGTTCAGCGCGGAGCATGGCGTCGGGCAAACCGGGCTGCCGGAAATGGCGCACTACAAATCCGCGGCTGAACTCGGCCTGATGCGCGCGGTGAAGAACGCGCTCGATCCGCACAACCTGTTCAATCCGGGGCGTTTGCTGCCCTGAGTTTTTGATCACCTTAGAACTAACCGATCCAGGCCAGGAAGAAGCCTGGACGTTCGCATCACAGCGTTTCTGTTTCCATCCACACCCTTGGAGCCGACATGAAAAAGCAGCCCGCACGCGATGAGATCCAACCGCTTCAGCAACCCGGCCGCCGCATGGTCATCAAGACGGCTGTCGCCGGCGTCGCGGCGGTGGCGTTCCCGTTCGTCTGGACGCCATCGCGCGCGACGAGCAAGCGGATCGTCATTCGCGACGATGGCGGCATCTACACCAAAGCGTACGGCGCGGCTTTCTACAAGCCCTTCACGGAGAAGACAGGAATTGAAGTGATCGGCGTGCAGGCTAACGCTGAACCGACCGCCCAGATCAAAAGCATGGTCGAGACCGGCAGCTACACGTGGGACATGGCCAAGATCAGTCAGCCAGCAATCCTTCTGTTGACGGGCGGCGGCAAGGAGTATCTGGAGAAGCACGGGCTTGAAGCGGACCCGGTGATTGCGAAGATTCCACCGCAATACATGTCGCCGTATGGCGTCGGCACCAACATCTATACGACCGTGCTCGCGTATCGCACCGATGCCTTCAAGGGCCGCAAAGCCCCCAATTCATGGGCCGATATGTGGAACGTCAAGGACTACCCGGGCCGTCGCGGCCTGCGCAAGTATCCGTTCGATACCTTCGAAGAAGCGATGATGGCAGACGGCGCGTCGCCCTCGCAGGTCTATCCGGTCAACTTCGACAAGGGCATCGCGAGCCTCGACAAAATTTCCAGGCACGTCGATGTATGGTGGACCACGGGTGCGCAAGTCGAACAGATGCTGGGCTCCGGTGAAGTCGACATGATCAGCACGTGGGTATCGCGGGCGCAATCGGCTATTGCGAACGGCGCGCCGGTGGCAATCGTCTGGAACCAGAACATCTGGGGCGTCGACAACTGGTCGATTCTCAAGGGCACGCCGAACGCGGCCGCGTGCCGCGAGTTCATCAAGTTCGCGTCCGATCCCAAACGTCAGGCCGCGCTGGTCGAATATTTCCCGGCCGGTGTTACGCAGCCCGAAGCGTTTAACTACATCAAGCCCGAGATTGCGAAGAACTGCCCGACGTTCCCGGAGAACATGAAGAACGGCCTGCATATCGATGCGAAGTTCTGGCAGGAAAAACAAAGCGTCGCGCTCGAACGGTTCAATAGCTGGATCCTGACCTGAGCGCTGTTTTCATCGCGTTCCTTTTGTGTTTTCACCGCCACGGATGCCGATTCCATGTCTGCCTCGAATCTTCAAATCACGGGACTGTGCAAGCGCTATGGCGACTTCGTCGCGCTCGCGCCGATCGATCTCGATGTCGCCCAGGGCGAATTCCTGACCCTGCTCGGACCCAGCGGCTCAGGCAAGACGACGCTGCTCAGTCTGATCGCGGGACTGGCACAACCGGACGATGGCCAGGTGCGGATCAATGGGGTTGACGTGACGTATGGAGCGCCGTATGAGCGGGACATCGGCATGGTGTTTCAGAACTACGCACTGTTCCCGCATATGACGGTAGCGGAGAACATTTCGTTCCCGTTGCAGATGCGCAAGACCGACGCCAAAGCGACGCGTGAGAAGGTCGTGCAGGCGCTTGAGATGGTGCATCTGCCGCATGTAGCGGGGCGCTATCCGCGTGAATTGTCGGGCGGTCAGCAGCAGCGGATTGCCCTCGCGCGCTGCATGGTCTACCGCCCGTCGATCATCCTGATGGACGAACCGCTCGGCGCACTGGACAAGAAATTACGCGACCAGATGCAGCTGGAAATCAAGCGGATTCATCGTGACCTGGGCACGACGATTGTCTACGTCACGCACGATCAGGAAGAAGCGATGACCATGTCCGACCGCATCTGCCTGATGAACGCCGGATCGATTGCGCAACTCGGCACGCCCGCGGATCTGTATTTCCGCCCGAAGAGCGTGTTTGTCGCGGATTTCCTCGGCGAATCGAACCTCCTCGATGCAGTGGTCACGGGGCGCAGCGGCGATCAGGTGCAGATCAGCGTGCAGGGTGGCGCGAACGTCAACGCAATGGTGTACGACTCCGTGATCCGAGACGGCAAGCCGGTGAAGCTGATGTTGCGTCCGCAAAACCTGCAGATCCACGATGGGCCGCCGGCCGCGTCGATCAACGGCGGGACGTTGTCGGCGAAGCTCACCGACATCATGGTGACCGGCAGCATGACGAAGCTTTATCTGCAGTCGCATATCAGCGATGCCCCGCCGCTCGTCGCGGCTTTCCCTACCAACCGGCTCGGCCGCCAGTACGAGATCGGGCAGACGCTCGGGCTTTCGTGGCTGACTGCGGACGCTGTTGCCATTGCGGGGTAAGAGATGAATCGTTCCGTCCTGACCGCCGAGCAAACGCATCCGGACGCGCCGCCGCCACGCCCTGCCCGATGGCGCGCGTGGTTGCGACCCGGCGCAATGAGCGCACCGATCATCGTGTTGCTGCTGGTGATGCTCGTGTACCCCGTCGGCCAGTTGTTGCTGCTCAGCGTACATAACGACAGCGGCTTTACGCTGGTTGAATACAAGCGGCTCTTTGCATCGTCGGTATATGTGGATGTATTGCTGATCACGCTGAAGATCTCGTTGTGGACGACCTTCTTCTCCGTGCTCACCGGTTATCCGATCGCGTATCTGATTTCATCGCTGACGCGGGAGCGCAAGAACCGCCTGCTGTTCTGGGTGCTGCTCTCCTTCTGGACCAGCTTTCTCGTGCGTACGTTTGCATGGGTCGTGCTGCTCGGGCGCAACGGCGTGATCAATCAGGTGTTGCTTGGACTTGGCATCATCGACCGGCCGTTGAGCCTGCTCTATAACTTTTCCGCCGTGATCGTGGGTATGGTCCACGCGCTGATGCCGCTCGCGGTGCTGACCATGCTCTCGGTAATGGAGAACATCGACCGCCGCTTGCCGAGCGCTGCCGCCACGCTCGGCGCTCGGCCGGGCACGGTGTTCTGGAAGGTGTATTTTCCGTTGTCGCTGCCGGGCGTTGCCGCGGGCGCGTTGATGGTGTTCGTCACGGCTATCGGCTTCTTCATTACGCCCACGCTGCTCGGCGGACGACATCAGACCATGATTACGCAACTGATCATCGACCAGGTAATGCAGGCGTTGAACTGGGGTTTCGCGGGGGCAATCTCCGTGTTGTTGCTGGCGGTCGTGCTGCTCGTGTTCCTGATCTACGACCGCATGGTCGGCCTCTCCACGATGGCTGGCGGCAGCTCGGCCGCGCGTGGTCCGAAGCACGGCGGCGGCTGGAGCCGCAAGCTGGGTGATGTGATCCTGACCGCGCTGGGCAACGCGACCGACGCCTTGCTCGGTCTATTCCCCAAACGTCGCAAACGCCGTGCCGCCGACGGCGAAAGCCTGACGTTGCGCGTGGTGGTAATCCTGCTGCTGGTATTTCTGAGCGCGCCTGCGTTCCTGATGATTCCGCTCTCGTTCGATTCCGCGTCCGGTCTCGCATGGCCGCCGCACGGTTTCTCGTTGCAGTGGTATCGGCAAATCACTGATTCACCGTTGTGGATGCAGGCCATTACGCGCTCCATGCTGGTGGGTATCGGCACCGGCATTCTCTCGATGCTGATCGGCACGCCCGCTGCGTTCCTGCTGGTGCGTGGCGGCATGAAGGGCAAGGCGGCCATGCTTGCTTTCATCCTCGCGCCGATCGTGGTGCCCCGCATGATCATTGCAGTAGGCGTGTTCTATTTCTTCGCGAAGATCGGCTTGATCGGGTCGTCGTTCGGCCTCGTGCTGGGACATACCGTGGTGGCTGTGCCTTACGTGGTGATCACCATGATGGCCGTGCTGCGCAACTACGACACGCGACTTGATCTGGCCGCGCATAGCATGGGCGCACGGCCGTGGGCCACGCTGCGCCTCGTCACGTTCCCGATTCTCGGTGCGGGGTTGATGTCGTCGTTCCTGTTCGCTTTCGCTACCTCCTTCGATGAACTGACCATTGCGTTGTTCTCGTCGGGCGGCTTGAGCACGACCTTGCCCAAGCAGTTCTGGGACGAAATCACGATGCAGATTTCACCGGTCATTGCGGCCGTTTCCACGTGCCTGTTCGTCTTTATTGCAGCCTTGATCTGGGTGGCGGACCGGTTGCGCCGCCGCAGCCTTGCTTCTTGAATAACCTTGTTTTCCAGGACTAACTCATGCTTTCAGCACACCAACTGCGTGGCGTCTTGCCGGCTATTCCGACTCCCGTCAATCCCGACGACACCATCAATGCCGACGCCGCTCGCGCGCTCATGCGCTATCTGCTGAAACAAGGCGTGGACGGTGTGGTGCCGCTTGGCGGCACCGGCGAATATGGCGCGTTATCGCGCGCCGAGCGCATTCGCATGGCCGAGATCACGGTGGAGCAGGCAGCGGGCAAGATTCCCGTTGTCGCGGGCGTGCTCGATCCCGGTTATCACGATGCGATGCAAGCGGGAAAGGACTTCGCTCGGGCCGGCGCCGATGGTCTGCTCGTGCTGACGCCCTACTACACGAACCCGACGCAAGGCGGGATTCGCGATTACTTCATGCGTTACGCCGATGAATCGCCGCTGCCGATTCTCATCTATGAAATCCCGTACCGCACGCGGATTGCGATTGCGCCCGAGGTGCTGCACGAGTTGTCGAGGCATGAGCGGATCATTGGCATGAAGGCGTGTAACACGGACATGTGGCATTTCTTGCGCACCGTTGCGGGCGTGGATGAATCGTTCGCCGTGCTAAGCGGTGAGGATACGTTGTTCCCGCTGCACGTAGCGGCTGGTGCGCGGGGCGGGATTGTCGTCACGGCGACGTTGCTGCCGACTGCGTGGCGAAAGATTTATCAACTGGCTTCGGAGGGGAAGACGCAGGAAGCCTTGACATTGCATCGCTCGCTGATTCCGCTGATGAACATGGCGTTCGCCGAGACCAATCCCGGTCCGATGAAATCCGTGATGGACCTGATCGATGTGCACGCGCCTGCGATGCTTGCGCCGCTGGTTCAAGCGGAGGCGGAGTTGTCGGGGCGGTTGCGCGTGGAACTGGAGAAACAACTTGATTTGTTTGAACGTGGGTAGGGTTAGGGGGGCAGGGTCGGTGGTTCTGGGGCTAGCGGTCGGAGTCAATGCCGGGGTGGTGGTTTTTGGGTTAGTGGTCGGGGTCAATGCTGGGTTGCTGCTTTCGGAGTTAGCGGTCTGCGGGAGTTGGATTTTCTCTTTATCACTATTAGCCACTGTGCGTGGCGGCACGTCATTTCTTTGTCCAAAGCGACAAAGAAACGAAGCAAAGAAAGCGCTTTTAAAACACGCTACCCTAAGTGTCCACAGCGTGCAGTTTTCATTCATAGGTGCCCCAAAAGCACGGTGCTCGCCAGAGCGCCGGATGTGTGAACCCCTCCTTCTCGCGAATCCTGACACGAACACGCTTCGCCCCGTACGCTCTCGGGCAAGCACAAGTTGCCAAGGAACCACCACGGCCTCACGCGTCTTTTCGGTTTTGTTTTTTGGTGGGCTAGCTGCCTGGTCTGCGCGGTCGTATTCGTGGATCGCAGCCTGATCCGTAGTAGCTTGACGCGAATTACCGCTTCGAGTTTTAGTGAATTGGCTACGTTCTCCATACGATTATTTTCGTTGATTATTGCCTTAAGCATCTTTGGGGTTTTGATACGTTGCGGGTTGGCCGCGTAGTTCGACGAGAGTACAAATTCGGAGGGAGGTTATCCGCGGATAGCGCGGGGTGCCCCTTGGGCAGGTTCAATCACTGGTGGCGAAGCGTGTGGGTATCGGTGTTCGGAGAAGGAGGGTTTCACACATCGGTGGCTCTGGCGAGCACCGTGCTTTTGGGGCACCTATGAATCAAAACTGCACGCTGTGGACACTTAGGGTAGAGCGGTTAAAGCGCTTTCTTTGCTTCGTTTCTTTGTCGCTTTGGACAAAGAAATGACGTGCCGCCACGCACAGTGGCTAACAGTGATAAAGAGAAAATCCGACTCTCGCAGACCGCTAACGCTGAAAGCACCAACCCGGCAATAACCCCGACCGCTACCCCCCGGAACCGACCGCCCCAGCATCGACCCCACCCCCAAGAACCCCAAAACCCACCATCACCCCCAAGTGCGAACAAAGACCAATCCCCAAAACCCCTCAACGCTTGTAACCCGCCAATCGCGCTTTCGAAATCGACGTCGCAGCGACCTGCACATGCTGCGCGAGTTCGGCTTCCACCCGTTCGATCGACCACCGCGACGTCGGCACCGAAATATTGATCGCGGCAACGGCCATACCACCGTGATCCGTGACCGGCGCAGCGACGGAAATATCGCCGAGTACCGTCTCGTTCTCAATCACCGCGTAACCCCGTCGCGCGACCTTGCGTACGCGTTCGAGCAGTTTGTCAGGATGGATTTCTGTGTAGTGCGTGAGCGGGTCGAGCCGTGTTTGCGCCAGGATCTCGCGCACGCGCTCGTCCGACAAACGCGACAGGATTGCTATCCCCGCAGCGGTGAACATGGCCGGCAAACGAGCACCAACCACAATGTCGATGTTCACCAGATGCTGCCCCGGAAAGCGCGCAACAAACACGATCTCGTGGCCGTCGAGTTCCAGCAAGTTGGTGGTTTCGCCGAGACGACGACTGATATCGAGCAGATACGGCGAGGCTTTGTCGATCAGTTCGTTGGCACGCACGTAGTTGTACGAGAACTGCAGCACCTTCGTCGTCAGGCCGTAGTTGCGCGTTTCGGGCACGCGATAAAGGTAGCCGAGCGCTTCGAGCGTATGAACAAGGCGCTGCGTCGCGCTGCGGTCGAGACCGGACGCGCGGGCGATATCGACGAGGGTCATGTGACGGCTCGGACCGTCGAAAGCATGCAGGACCTGGAAAGCTTTTTCAGTCGATCCAACGAACAACGACGAGCGCGCGGCCCTCGTTTCGTTCGGCTCTTCGGGCGTGCCAGCGGCGCTTTTGGACATGCTTGTGGGGGCTTTGAAGGTATCGGATCGTAATTATCTCAATTGTAGTGCAATCGAATCTCACGTTTATGGTCGATTGCCAGTTCGTGGAGCATTGATGCTTGCCTCTGTCGCTGAATACCGGATCGCTGCACAACGGCGCCTGCCGCGGCTTGCGTTCGACTACCTGGAGGGCGGCGCCGAAGACGGCGACGCGTTGCGGCGCAATATCGACGAGTACCGGCAGTGGCTGTTCAAACCCCGTGTGCTCACCGACGTGTCGCGCTGTTCAAGCACTACGCAATTTTTTGGACGCGAAGCGGCCGCGCCGCTGATCGTGGGACCGACAGGTCTGAACGGACTCTTCTGGCCGCGCGCCGACGAACTGCTCGCACAAGCCGCGAGCCGCGCGAACTTGCCGTTCGTGTTGTCGACAGCGTCGACGTCGCTGCTGGAAGATGTGCGCGCCGCCGCGCCGCAAGGTGACCTGTGGATGCAGCTCTACGTGCAACAGGATCGCGGCATTGCCGAAGACTTGATGCGGCGCGCAGGGGCCGCGGGTTATTCAACGCTGGTTCTCACCGTCGATGTCCCCGTGCACGGCAAGCGCGATCACGACACGCGCAATGGTTTCCGCTTGCCGTTGCGCCTGTCGCCCAGGCTTCTCGCCGATTGCCTGACGCATCCGCATTGGTGCTGGCAGATGGCGCGCGCGGGTTCCCCGCAATTGAAGAACATCGCGAAGAGCGTGGGCGAGCATGCGGATTTATCGCGTCATGCCGCCATGCTGAGCCGGCAGATGGACTTGACGCTGGGCTGGCGGGATCTGGAGTGGATACGGCAACACTGGAGCGGTAAGGTGATCGTCAAGGGCGTCATGGGTGTGGAAGACGCGCTGCTGGCCGTGGCGCATGACGCGGATGGCGTGGTGATATCGAATCATGGGGGACGGCAGTTGGGGAGCACGTTCGCACCATTGGAGTTGCTGCCGGGAATCGTTGCGGCGGTACGCGGAAAGACGGAGATTTTTATCGATGGCGGCGTGCGGCGCGGCAGCGATGCACTGAAGGCGGTCGCGTTAGGCGCGCGCGGAGTGCTGCTCGGGCGTGCTCCGTTGTATGGACTCGCTTCGCGCGGAGCAGCCGGGGCCAGCGAAGTGCTCGCGCTGATGATGGACGAGATGCTGATTTCCCTGCGGCTGCTGGGATGCCAGGGGATTGGCGATCTCGGTCCGGCGTTTGTCGGGCGCGATGGTTCGCATGGCGCATGTTTGGTTTAGACGACGCAGTCAGCCAGCCCTTTATAATCCCGGTCGCCGGAGCGCGTTCGCGCCTCCTCGATTATTACGATTATTTGAAGGAACTATGTCTACACTCCCAGCCTGCCCGCTATGCGCAATGGAGAACACCTACGCGGACGCCGATCGCATCATTTGCGCAGATTGCGGTCATGAATGGTCAGCATCAGAAGCCGCGCCCACCGATAACGACGCGAATGCAGTGGTGAAGGACGCCAATGGCAACGTGCTGGCCAACGGCGACTCCGTGGTACTGATCAAGGACCTGAAAGTGAAGGGCTCATCGATCACGCTGAAGGTGGGTTCGAAGGTGAAGAGCATCCGGCTGGTAGGCGGCGACCACGAGGTCGACTGCAAGATGGACGCCGGCAGCTTTATGCTGAAAGCCTGCTATTTGAAGAAGGTTTAAGGAGTATCCGGAGGTCGAAAGCCATCGGCCGGCGATGACTTTCGACGATGCCCTGCGCAGCGTTCACCCTCCCGCTATCGGATTGCCCTGGTCGTCGGTATCGAAACTCTGCGACTGGAACGCAAAGAAAAACGCGCGCCATGTGTTGTCCGCGTACGCGATCATCAGCGCGCCGTCCTGATACACGCCGTTATCCTGCTCGTACTGGCCGCCATTGCCCTGGTTCATGTGGATGTCGTGAACGCCATTGCCCGGGACGAATTTGAAATACTGATCCGGCTTGTTTTCTTCAGGACCCCATCGCGATCCAAATGCGTAAATGATCGACCCTTCCATGGCCATCGCCGTGACAACCGCATTTTCCAGTTTATCTTTCAGATCGTTGGTCGAGCCAGGTGCGTCGGCGGGAACGGGCACCATTGCCTTGATATCGACCAGGCCGCTGCGCACATAGTCAATGGCGAGACCGCCGGGTGTAGACGGCAGCTTGGTGAACCCAGGCGTCAACGCGCCCAGACCGCTCGTCAACGTATCGGGCAACGTATCCAGCTCTTCGAACAGAACCGTTGAAGGCGCATGCGGCGCCGACGACTTTACGTTCGACGCAATCCGGAAAACCGTCGTTCCTGCGTGGACCAGAATTTGATAGTGGTCGTCATCGGCATTACGAAGATGACCGGTCACGGTGCCCTTGAGCACCCCGTAGTTCACTGCCATGTGTCCTCCTCGTACTAAAACCAGCAGCAACCGCTGCCCCTGCGAAATCCAGCTTCTGTCATCCCTCACCTTACTCCCGCGATCAACCCTGACATCAACATAGCCGCCGGGCGACTTCGCGGAACGCCCGTCCGACGAGGCAATGCACGCATTGCGCTTGTCGTCGGCCAGTTCGACAGACGGCTTCACAAGAAGTGCAATGGAAACTGCGAACGCTCGAAAACATCTTCAGAATGTGCGGTTGCCATCAAAACGTCATTAAGAAAACGGGCGCGCGGAGATCATCACAAGCACCTTTCATCTTATGTACGCTCGCAGACACATCGGCTTTTGCGAGCGGTATGTAATGTCACCAACGCGACTCTTTCGTCATGTACAGTGCCCCGTTCGACCACCGTAACCGTTTATCAGGTCCTGCGACATTCATGAATGCACCTTCCCTTTCCGACCACCACGTCAGCGACGCCCCTGATAGCCAACGGGTGGGCCGCGCGTTCGCCGCAAGGCTTGACATGACCATCAAGCGCTCCGGGCTTTCGTCCGGGCGCGTGGCGAAATCGCTGGGCGTCACGGAGGGGGATGTCACGCTGTGGCGAGCGGGTATCACGCTGCCGCGAGCCGCCGACTGCCGTCGCTTGTCGGAACTCCTGCACGTGGAGATGGCGTGGCTGAACGGTGGATCGAAGCCAGTTGGCGAAGGCGAACGCAGGTCCGACAGGGTGAATGCCATTGCCTAGCGGCGATGCGATTCACCATCGATTTTCCGCCTTCGTGTAGTGCGCCGGACAATTGCCCGGCATAATCCGCCCAAAAAACGGCGAACATGCCAAGCGGGCGGGCTATGCTCGCTGGGTCGAATCATGTGCGGTGCGGCACCACGCTGGCGTGCGCCGCGCCCGAGGCCGAAGCAATCGCTGCCGCTACGCTGTCATACGCGCGGCCGTATCGAAGAACTCAATCCAGCGCGTCAACAACCCGTCCTTGACCGTGCAGATGTGAACCCACTCCGACTCGAATGGCTTGCCGGTTTCGCTAAGCATTACCCGGACAAACCCGAGAACGACAATATGCTCGTTCGCGTCGATAAATTCCCGGGGTTCGAACACCGTGATCTCGCCGTCCGCAGCCAGCTCCTTGAAGAACTGCCCGACCTCCTGCCGGGTACGGCATTGCGTTGGAAAAGGTAACGAGGCGGGGCCGACGACTCGCCAGTCGACCGTCGGCGCGATGCACTCGAGGACTGCCTCGATGTCATTGCGCCCGAACGCCTGATAAGCCCGCTTCACAACAGCCATGGGCGTGTCCATGAATTCCTCCTTGGAGCAAAAGGGTGGCGCGGGACGGTCCACCGAACGAATCGAGTTGCCGCGAAGGTCGATGCGCATGGGCGGTGTGCTTTCGCCAAGGCTTCACCGTCACAAGCGGGACCTCGCCTACGTCCGATACACCGTCTCACGTGAGACGGTCAACCTCGCAATGCCTTAAGGCAGCGGCGGCGTCGATAACGACGATTACCGGCTTATTAGTGGCTTATTAGCGGCTCGGTTTGAATGACCGGGGGTTTCCCCTGCTTCAGGATTCGCGGGTCATGAAACAGGAAGAATCATCATAAGAACGGGAAATGACTGGAGTTTTCCAGCCATGCCGGACCTTAAACGCGATGTATTAACCAGCACAATGAACGGTGTTATAGGTTGTGGCCGCCTATAAATCCAGGGTGTCGAGTGCGGATCGACTGCAGCAATGGCGGGACATACTGAAGAAAGGATACCTAAGTATTAAGTAGCTTACTTTGAACATCCGTTGCAAGCGGCAATACGACAACCTGGGCGGCCCGATCGATTTGTCTGCCCTGAAACCGATACGTGAGAGAAGGCGTGAAGTCCCCGTCTAGGACGCAAGGCTCCAGCGCGACTTTCCCATTGCCTTCGCGACGTTGAGCGCCTTGTCGGCGGCATTGAGCGCCGTCAGCACGTCGGTGCCGTGGTCCGGAATCAATGCTACGCCAATGCTCGCGCCCACATTGACCGAGACATGCGCGGTCAGCGCAAACGGTGCAGACATTTCGCTGATCAGGCGATCCGCGAATGCAGCCGCTTCCTCATAGTTCGACGCGCTGAACGTGACGACAAATTCGTCACCCCCAATGCGAAACACCATGTCCTCCGGTCCCTTCAATGCATTGAGACGGCCTCCGATCATCACCAGCAGCAGATCTCCCGCCTCGTGGCCGTGCCGGTCGTTGACGGGTTTGAAGCCATCCAGGTCGATATAAAGAACGGCGGTTTTTACGGTGCTGTCCGACGCCGTTTTGTATCGGGTCTGCGACGCATGGATCAACCCCGCGCGATTCGGCAGGCTGGTCAGCGCGTCATGGCGCGCACGGTGATCATTCTCCCGTTCCGCTTTCATGGTCGAGACAAGCAATCCGTTCAGGCGAAATGCGGCAATGCTCATTGCGACGAGGTAGAACGGAATCTGAATCAGCGTCAGGCTCAGGATGAGCTCTCTGGACATCGCCGCTGCAATACAGCACGGGCCAAGGGACAAAAGAATCATGATCCCGACCAGTCGGGGCGCGCCGAAATTCCGGAAGCAGATGCCCCCGACCATCGCGGCAGCGGACAAGCAGGAGAGCGTGGCGGCGATCCAGTCCGTGCTCAGGATGCTGATAAATGCGCCGTAACCCACGCTTGCACCCCAAAGAACGCCGAGGAGCAGATAGACATCGGTGAAGGTCGGCTGTCCGCGCCTCGCTGCACGGTGCGCCGCGACCAACAAGATCAGGCGTGCGCTGCACAGGACGACTTCGATCACCACCCAGGCGATAAATGCCGCCGAGGGTTCGCGCAGGGCGATCGCGACCGAGACAGCGATGGTATTAAGGACGCCACCGGCGAAAATAGGCAGCGTGCCGAACAGGCTTCCGATCAGCGCGACCCGGATGTCATCGGGTACGTCGGGCCCGGAATAACATAACCAGGTCGTAAATCGCCAGCGAGGCAAGCTAAACGGCGCTATTTTCGTATCCATGGATCGTTTCGTTTTATGCGCGACTGCCGGGTCAAGTTTGCTCGTCACGGCGTTGGTGCCCATCCGAGCGCTTTAGCCGAATAAGCCGGTATTCTATACTTGGCTTATGTCAGGCGATTGCGAGCGGTGCAAGGGACGGGCGCTGCTTGCGGGCATTTCGGCTAATCGACGCGAGGCGCTGCATAGCGGAATCAAAGCAGTCCTGCGCGCGTAACGCCACATCCCTAACTCGATCACGACACTGAGCATGCTGTTTGGACGACGACTTATGCAAAGGGTAAACATCAAACACACACGAACCCGACCTCACAACTTACGACACAGTAAGACTAACAGCCTGCTGAAACACCTCACCGCAAGTCACCCGAACCGTGAGTTCAACCGTTATAAATAGAGCCCCCAAACTGAGAGAAGACGATGCGCGGCGCCGATACCTTCACCGAGAGGCTCTTCACCTTGCGCAAGCTGGAGGACTTTGTTCCGGCCGAGCATCCACTGCGCTCAATTCGCAAGATGGCCAACGCCGCGCTGGTCAAGATGGACCGCTTGTTTGCCAGAGGCTGAGATCAAAGGTGGGCGCCCCGGCATTGCCCCGGAGAAGTTACTACGCGCGATGCTTTTGCAAGTACTCCAGGCAGCTGATGGAGCAGGCAATATAACCTGCTGTTTCGCTTGTTTATTGAGCCTTCGATGGACGATAGCGTGTGGGTGCCGACCGTGTTCACCAAGAACCGGGAATGGCTAATTAAACATGACGCGGCCATCGAGTTCTTCAATGAGGTGCTGGCCATTGCACAGCAGAAGGCCCGACTATCAAGTGAACACTTGAGCCTCGACGGTACGCTGATCCAGGCCTGGGCGCAGCGGACTTAGAATCCGCCGCCTTAAGGCTTGTCGGTTCAGGTCCGATTTTGGGCACCACCGATATATGCAAGTCGGCCCCAAGAAGTCGAAAATCCTCGGTAAAACTTGGCCCTCGGGGGATTTTCAATCCAGGCCCGGCGTCATCGTCCAGCTGTGCATGTCCGGCGTAACCTCGGCTGGTGCCGCCGTTGGTGGCGTCGCGCCAGCCCATCACTCACTGGTTATTGGCCCCCTGGTAGCCTCGGGGTCTACGCGCTTCAGCGAGCCAACATGGCTGCTGCAGCCGCCACCATGATGATCGCCGCGCCGCGGAACAGTCGTCGTTGCGCACGTTGGCTCGACAGCAGGTGCCGGATACGCACTGCGGCGAGAATGAACATCGAGCCGACGCTCAGTAACACCAGGACGGTAAGCGGTACCAGCGTCAACGCCCAGGTCTGTATCGAGATCGCTTCCAGGTTAATCACCAGGGGCAATAGCGCCAGATAGAAAGCAATTGTCTTGGGGTTGCCTAGCGTAATGGTTACTCCAGATATTGCCGCCGACAGCAATTCCTTCCTCTGCGCTGGCTTGCCCACTTCTATCGCTTGGTGGTTGGCAAACCAGAACTGCCAGGCCAGATAACAGAGATAGGCTGCGGCGCCCCAGCGCACCAGTTGAAACAACGCATTGAAGTGTTCGGCGAGCATTGCCAGACCAAAAACTGCGAACGACAGGTAGCTCAGATCACCCAGGATCAATCCACCCAGCACGCAAAACCCCAGTAAGGTACCGCCGCTGACGCTCCGGGCGACCAGCGCCGCCATCCCGGGGCCGGGAATAGCCGCGGCAATCCCTAGCGCTGCTGAATAGGTAAGTACTTGTGTCAAATCGAGCATCTCGTACTCCTCACGAAATTTATCATTGTCTTGTACAAATCTTCAAGCCTCAGCACGCAAAGCGATCAAGCGTTTCAACGGGACGCAGCGACCCATTGCCTGATGGCTTCCCGAGAAAAGACCAGATCCTGCACCGCCAATCCAACTGACTTGAAGATCGTCACGCCGTGCTCATGCGCCAGTGCGGCATCAGCGGTCCCTATCTCGGTGCCTGGCCCGTCGCTGGACAACAGGCCTTGGCTAACGGCCTTGATCACGCAATCGGATGCGGCGAGCACTGATCGGTTGCAGTCAGTGAACAAGGCACTGCCCTGGTACATGTCTGCATGCAATTCCTGGAAACCGAGGGCCGAAGAGCCGATGGCGTTGACATGACAGCGCTCAGGCAAATCAGCACGGGCCAGAATGGGCGAGCGAGCTGCCGTGGTGGCACAGATGATGTCGCTTTCACGTACCGCCTCGGCCACCGTGCCGCAAATCGAGACCGGCAAATCACACTTGCGTCGACTCCAGGCCGCAAATTCATGGCACGCGGCTTCGCTACGTCCCCATACCGAGACTTGTCTGATCGGCCTGACTGCCCGCATTGCCAACAGATGAGCCCGGGCTTGTAAGCCGGTGCCCAATATCGCCAAACGGCTAGCATTGGGCGCCGCAAGAAGACGGGTCGCGTAGGCCGAAGCCGCCGCGGTGCGGATTTCAGTGATCGCCCCGGCGTCTACCGCGACGACCGGAGATACGCCGGCTTCGTCATAGATCAATACGCTCCCCATATGTGAGGGGCCACGGGCTTCAGCGCCCAATCTGACTACCACAGACTTCAAGCCAAACCCCCGATAGGGGCCGGACTTGATGTACGCGGGCATGACACCCATCAAGTCGTTTTCGCCGCCTCTGACGATCGTGCGCAAGGGCTGCTCGACCTGGCCTGAAGAGTGCAACCTGAATGCTTCCTCGCTCAGCCGCAGGCCGAGTTTGAAATTCAACATTTCCTTGACCGAATCACTGTCTAGATGAAGCATCGTTCAAGCCTCGGCCGGTTGCTTGAGCCCTTGAAAGTCATCCCATTTGAAACGCCTGTCGATTTCAGTGCCAGCAATACTGTTCAGGATGGTCGACATGTTTTTCTGGGAAACACCGAGTATCACATCCAACATGTTTTGCTTGCTAAAACCAGCCCCTAAGAAAGAATCAATGGCTGGCTTGCCCAGTTGGCCGCGGCAATGAACCACTGCCAAGGTAAAGCGATGCAACGCCAACAGGCGCGCATTGAGGCGACTGGGCTCATGGGCAAGGGCATCGATCACGCGCTTATCCACACCCTTGTTCAGGGCGATGAAGGCATGGGCCTGAATGGTGTAACCGCATTTGTTTTCCACGCCGGAGGTGATCCACACCACCGCCTTTTCTTCTTCCGTCAACGAGCTGTCGATAAACAAATCATGCGCCCACTGGTAGGCGGCCAGTAACGAAGGCGACTCCGACATGTAGGCACTTTGGTTGGGGATCCAGCCAAAGTTATCGATGGAGCTCTGGAGGAGTGGTTTACTTTTTCCCGGGGTTGAATCGATGGTGTGAAGCTTCAGGACAGACATCATGACCTCAATCAAAGGGGGTTCAGTGGTCGCCCAACCTGGGCCGTCGCCAGGCAGAGCGCGGTGATCAGTTGCAGTCCAAGTTGATCACGGTCGGTTGCACGCCCCAACGGTTTAGCGTGCGGGTCAGCGCGAAAACAGACCAGAGCATGCGGATCGGGCGGGTGTTCGAGACAAAATGCAAACCGTGGATTTTGGCCGCCACTTCTGTAGTCAGCGCCACATCGACCTCACCCTTGGCGGCGGCTGCCGCGGCGGCGCTGGTGGAAAGCGCGAAAATCACCGAGCCAATCTCCAGGCCCTGAGGCAATAGCTCCTCAATCAGGAGCAGCGGTGCAGGGTGAGTGACTACCGTCAGCTTTTTATCTGGCAATGGCCCCTTGCTCGCCAACCCGTACAAGGGCGTGTCGAACACAAAAGTCGCCACCAGGCTTAACTTGGGATCCATATAAAAGTGATTGATCTGCGGATAGGCATTGGCGACGATCAACACCCCTGAGTAGTGCTCTTCCATCCCGGAGCGGGCACGCTCGTAAGAGTCGCTCAGACTGATCTGTACGTGCGAACCTGGATTTCGTTGCCCGAACCATTCACTGAAGTAGCCGCCCGCCGCTTCACTGCTGGTGCCATTAGGCCCCAAAGTGTGAATCGACACCTCAGGCCAATCGCCAATGCCTAAATTCAAAAATTTGCTGTCCATCGTTATAAATCTCCAGAGTGATCACTTGGACACCGGACTCAACCACTGGGCGTATTTACTGTTCAAGCCTCTTACTGTTTTCAGGTAGAGGTTCCTTATCGCAAAACTTGTTGCGCCAACTCTGCCCTCTTGCAGCACGCAATGATCGATTTGCGTCACGGGCACGATCTCGACACCGGTACCGGCCAGGAAACACTCATCGACAGAAAACAACTCAGAAAACGAGATATCTCGCTCAATGACCTTCAACCCCAGTTCTTCTCTGGCCAGGGTCATGACCGTATCGCGGGTAATGCCCTCCAGAATGTGGGCACTCAAAGGCGGCGTGATAAGACAACCGTCCTTCACAACGAAGACATTTGAGGTGGTCGACTCAGCCAGATTGCCATGCACATTCAACATCAATGCGTCGTCAAACCCATTGCGTTGTGCGGACTCCATGGCTAACGCCGAATTAGCATAACTACCGGTGATTTTGGCCCGCGCTGGGAGCGAAATATCAGGAATACGCCGCCAACTCGAGACCGCACAGCGAATACCCTCAGCAGGCATGTAGGAACCCATGGCCACGGTATTGATCACCAGGCCAGTGCTGACACCGGTGAGCTTTACGCCAAAGCCAACGCCAGGCAGCAGCGCTTTTTTGTAGGCCATGGGCCTGATGTAACTCTCAGTCGATGCCTGGTTACGCTGCAGCAAATCGAGGATGATTGCCTTCATCTCGGCGCGCCGCGGCAGGTTTTCCAGGCGCAGCAGCCTGGCCGAATTATCCAGTCGTTTCAGGTGATCATCCAGCCTAAAGACATTGAGCTCCCCGCTCACACCCACATAAGCGCGAATGCCTTCGAAAACAGCAGTGCCGTAATTGAATGCCTGGGTTGTTATCGGGATCATCGCTTCTGCGGCTGCTACAACCTGACCATCCAGGTACACCCAAGGATGGGGCTTACGCGGGGGCGTCGGGGGATTGCCGAGTACGTCTGTCATGATCAGGCCCTCCCCGTGGCAATCTTCAATGCGGTTTCGCGTTCCTGATTATCACTTCCGTTGCGCATGTCGTGCAGCCTGGCGGCCTTCCAGCTCACCATCGCCGCGGTGCCGGTCACGGCATCGGTAGAACCTACGCTAATGTGGGCCGGTGCACCGAGCCTGGCCTCCATTGAGCCGGCAACGAAATCGAGGTCGTTGTGAGCCGCTGTGTTCTGTTCCAACTCCAACGTGACGCGCAACTGGTCAACACCCGCTACGGTTTCCACCTGAATGTGGTAATCCAGGCAACCTTTGAGGTGTTCGAACAGTGCCGCCTCGATGTCATAAGCGCAATGGTTGCGGCCGTTGATGATCAAGGTATCTCTAACCCGCCCGATGGGGATGATCTGCCAATGACCCTTATCCATTACCTGAGCCCGGACCATATCTCCGGTGCGATAGCGTATCAGTGGTTTTTGCCCTTGATAAAGGTGCGTGATGACCAGTTCGCCGGTCATTCTAGCGTTCTCAGGTCCCACCACTAGCCCCGTCAGCGGGTTGACCAGTTCATAGACTATGTTCAGTGGAACCGTAGCCAGAGTGCCGTCCGCATCACTGACGGCCAGGATCGACGACTCTTGAGAAGCATACATGCAGTTGTATACGGCGCTGCCCCACACATCGCCGATATTGCGCAGCAACGCCGGGGTGGTCAGCTCGCCCAGGGTGAAAATGAGCTTTATGCCGAGGGCGGACGGGTTTTCGCCTTTTTTGAGCAGATGTCTGGCCAGACTGATCGCCACTGCTGGCGTGCAGACCAGAGCGGTGATCTTCAGCTCTCCGATCAACGTGACCGCACGATGCAGCCCGACTACGGGCGATCGTGGCCACATTTTCACAACGGTGTGGCCCAGACTGCGGCAGACGTCTTCGAACGTATCACCAGTGGAATGCAGCTCCGTCGGCCCCATCACGCCGACGATATGGTTTTCACCGTGGGCACGGAACAGATCGCCATAACGCAGTATCAGTGGCGTGTTATTGAATATCGAATCATGTTCGTTGCGCGGGCAAGGCGTCGATGAACCGGTCGTGCCCGTGGTTTCGTAGTATACCCAGGCTTTCATCAACGGTGCGGCGGCCATGTTATGGCCCGCTTCGCGCAAATCGTTCTTGGTCGTGAACGGCAGCTTCCGGAACGCATTCCAGTCAAGCGCCTCGATGCCACCGTCAGACAAAGCAGATAACGTGTCTCGGTAAAACGGCGAATGCGCTTTCACATAACCGAGTATTTTTTTTAGCCGCTCAAGTTGCATGTCGGCCAGCGCTTCGGCGGAAATCCCATCACTTTCAAACAATGCGTGTTGCTGATGAACTTCGCGAGCCAATTCCAGCAGCTCAGGTTTGAATAAAGCGTACACAACACCCCCTTGTCACTTAAACAGCGGAAGACTTCCAGTCAACTTGCCAATCTTTTTCTTTGGCCCAACCAATCCAATGGCGACCAATTCGATACCCGAGCTGTCAGCCTCAGAGATACGCGACTCGTACTCCTGATACGTTTTGCAAGATTGCGCCAAGGCACTGAATGGCATGGTATGGATTTCCTCATCCGCCAGCGCTTGCTCCTGAAGAGCCTGCAAATGCGCATTGGTGGAAAGCAGAATCGGCAACGGTGCGTAGATAACACCGGGGTAAACAACCTTGTTACGGCTTTGCATGTCAGGCCCGACCAGACCGCCGACCGAACGTCCAAGGCTGACGCCAATGACGCTGACAGCATTAGCGGCATGTCCTAGTCCCAGCGCGTTGTCGACTACGATGACGCACTTGTGAACAGCAGCATCGAAATTCATTAAAACCTCCACAACCAATCAAGAAACGTTCATCTCTTCGAGCTGCGACATTCCGAAGTCGGCCCAGGTATTCAACAGCCCGAAAAATTTTGTAGTGTCATTGCTGATGTCCATATCAACCACGTTCCAGCTGGCAATTTTTTGCCACTTCTGTACACCTCGCTGATGATCGGGATGAATCAGATAGCCAGACAACGCCTCCGGGCTTGCAAATAACCCCATCACCACGAAGTCCATTGCCTTTTTCCGCAAGGTGATATTCCTGCCGCAAGCCCAGCCCAATATTTCCTTGATATACAACGGGTGCTGGCGTGTCGCTACTTCAGCAGCGATCACTTCGGCGTCACCCCATTGATACGGATCATCAAATTTAAAAAAAACCAGATGAAGAATCATTTTTTGTCACCTCGGGTCGCGCCCTGAAAAAGACCGCGACCGACCTTTATCTATTCATTCAACGCCTCGAGCGTCTATTACATAAGAGATTAGACACGGATAAGGGGCGGCACTTCCAACCGTTACAGCGCTACCGCTCTGGCGCTTTGGCGTGGGGAAATGCTACGTGCTTTGGATAGGAAAAAAATCTCTATTTCGATTGCTTAGGATACGAAAATTGGTAAGATCTACCCCTTTTCTACGCCAGATGAAATCTATGCCCGAGCACTTGTTAACTCTTATAGATCTCAAAATTCTTACAGCCTTGCAGCAAGATGGCCGAATCACTAACCAGATATTGGCCGACCATATCGGCATGTCTACCTCACCCTGCTGGCGTAAGGTGCGCCAGCTCGAGGAGCATCGCTATATTCAGGGTTACAGAGCGGTTCTGGATCGACGCAAGATCGGGTTAGGGGTCATGGTATTCATACGGATTAACATCGACCGCCACAGCGAGGCTGAAGCCAAGAAATTCGAGCAGGAAGTCATGCAACTAGAAGACGTAGTGGCGTGCTATAGCATCGGAGGTGACGCGGACTTCTTGTTGCAGGTGGTGGCGCGCGATTTAGACTCGTTTGCTGATTTCGCGATGACCATTGTTCGGCAGTTACCTGGCATCAAGGAAATGCAGAGCATGTTCGTGCTCAAGGAAATCAAGCCTTTCGTATCGTTTCCGGTTAAACACGCCCCTGTTGTCTGACGGCGGTTTTCAAAAACCGCATCGATGCGCTTTGCGATTTGTCCGAGCGTCATGGACTCCGTGCGCGCAACCTCCATTGCCGTGGCCAGCACGGCTTCGGAAACGACGAGGACGGCCACCGCCATGGCCGGACAGCAGGCCGCACAAGCCGTGCTGCGCCCACAGGCGGGACCAGTTGTAGATCAATTGCGCTCTCATCCGGCCTTGGGGAGGCCTTGGGGCACTCTAGCCGCTGCCCAGCAGTAGAAGTTCATCCGCACGCGTGCGGATGTCTCGATGTTGACAATTCACGAGAATTTGCTGCGAGGCATGCCTCTCTGTTTTGCTCAAATTGACGGTTCATTTCATCTGGCATTTTTTGAGTTGGATTCCTTACTAAAACGCACAAACTTCAAAACCGTTTGCCCGGAACACTTATCTGACCATCACCCGCAATCGGATACTGGATCAACAGTCCGCATGTTATCCAGCGCGGAGGCCGCAGCCGCCAGCGCCAGATTGGACCGGAATACGTGCACCATACTCTGCCGGACATGCACTTCAACCACGCCGCCGCGGGCTTCAAGTTTTTCGGCGTAACGCAATGCGTCGTCCCGCAGCACTTAGTCATCGCCAGCATGAATCCGCGCCGGAGGCAAAGCGGCCAGATCGTCCAGTAGAGGAGACGCCGTCGGATCGATGGCTGGATGCTCCTGCAGATAACACGCGACGGCGAGCGCATCCCGCCTGAGCAACGGGTCTGCTTCTGCCCGGCTAATGTGGCTGGCACCGGTCAAAGCCAGATCGGTCTATGGTGATATAGCCTCCTAACCTTCCCTGTCGCGAAGCTTGCGCCTCAAGATCTTTCCTACATTGCTCTTGGGGAGATCATCGCAAAACTCGACGGCCTTCGGTCTCTTGTAACCAGTCAGCCGCTCCCGGCAAAATGCCAGGATGTCGCCCTCAGAGAGATCCGGATCACGACGCACGACGAAAAGCTTCACCGCCTCGCCCGAATGTTCGTCGCGCACACCGATCGCCGCGACCTCGAACACGCCAGGATGCGAGGCGACCACGTCCTCGATTTCGTTCGGATACACGTTGAAGCCGGACACAATGACCATGTCCTTCTTGCGGTCGACAATCCTTACGAAGCCGCGTTCATCCATGATGCCGATGTCGCCGGATTTGAAGTAGCCGTCGGGCGTCATGACGCTGGCGGTTTCATCGGGGCGGTTCCAATAGCCGGCCATCACCTGCGGCCCGAAAATGCAGATTTCGCCGGGCTCGCCGTTGGCAACATCACGCCCGTCGTCGTCGCGAATCGCGATGAAAGTCGAAGGCAGCGGCACGCCCACGGAACCGCTGAACGCAGTACCGTTGGACGGGTTGCTTGTCGCGCACGGCGAAGTCTCGGACAGTCCATAGCCTTCAATGATCGGCTTGCCCGTCCTCTCAAACCAGCGCGCCGCGACCCCTTGCTGGATTGCCATGCCGCCGCCGTTCGCAAGCAGTAGCCGGGACAGATCGAGCGTGGCGAACCCCGGGTCGTTCAACAGCGCGTTGTAGAGCGTGTTGACGGCCGGGAACGAGTTGATCGCGTAACCCTGCAGCGCCTTTATCATGGCGGGAATATCGCGTGGATTCGGAATGAGGATACCGAGGCCGCCGGCCCGCATGGTCAGGAACGCGCATACCGTCAGCCCGAAGATGTGATACAGCGGCAAGGCGACCACGGTGACAATCGGATCGGCATTGGGACGCTCCCGCGTCAACGGCTCGCGCCACGCTTCGCTCTGAAGCACGTTGGCAATCAGGTTCCTATGCAGCAGCATCGCCCCTTTGGAAACGCCCGTCGTGCCGCCGGTGTATTGCAGCACAGCCAGGTCATCGGGCTTGAGATCGGCACGCGCAAACGGGCTGCGGGCGCCTTGCGCCAACGCGTCCCAGAAACCGGTGCGGGGGGTAGGCGCCTGGCCGTCGGACGTGAGCGAGTCTGATGCTGCCATTGACACGCCCATCATCTCGCCAATCGACGTCACCACGACATGCAACACCCGCGTGTTGCGTTGGACAGCCCGCAGGACTGCATCGAATGGTTCGAGCAGGACAATCGCCTCGGCCCCGCTGTCGGCCAGTTGATGTTCGAGTTCGCGCGGCGTATAGAGCGGATTGACGTTCACGATCACATAACCCGCGCGCAGGATAGCCGCCATTGCCACCGGATACTGCAGCACATTCGGCATCATGATCGCGACCCGTGCGCCCCGGGCGAGCCCTTTCGATTGCAGCCACGCGCCGAGATTTCGCGACTGCACGTCGAGTTCCGCATACGTGAGCGTCCGGCCCATGCAGGCAAACGCTTGCCGCGACGCAAACGCCTCGAAGCTCTCGTCGAGCAGGTCCGGTAGCGAACGGTATCGCGCCGGGTCGATATCCGTGGGAACGCCGGGTGGATAGGCTTTCAACCAGGTTCTTTCCATTCTGGTTCTCATCGTGCTTCTCATCGTACTTCTCCTCGATGTCTAACGTGCCGCGAGCGCGGGCAAGCGTCGCGATGGCCGATCGAAGCAGCCGACAAACGCATTCAGTTGATCGATGTTTCCGCGCTCGAGCGCGGCGGTTCCTGCTTCAAGCAGTTCCGGCATCTGGCCCGCGATGTCGCGCAGCATCGTGTAGAACGTGGCGGTATCGAGTGCAAGCTGGAGGTGAGCATTGGGCCACTGACGCTCGTGAACCTGAAGCACCCCCTTGCGCAATTCGAGCGCAAACGTGGCGTCCCGGTCCGTCAGCCGCAGCACGAGGATCATGTGTACATCGGCAGACAGCGCGGGATCGACGCAGACGCAGAGGCGCTGTAACACGTTGCCAAGCGGTTGCGCGCGCATCACGTCCATTGACGCGAGTCCCCCGCCGCCCGCGAACGGCAGGTCGTCATAAGCATGTTCCAGCTCGCGCGCCGCGCTCAAGTACCAGTTGCGCCAATTCGTGTTCTCGGTGCGATACCCCAACTGGCGCAACGCCTCAGCCTTGATCGTACGTGCGTCGTTATCCGTTATATCGAGTCGCACGAGTAACGTGGCAAGCTCGGCAGCCCAGCGCCAGTCACCGTCACCGATAGCCACCCAGGCGGCCGCGCGCACGGCTTCGGAACCGTTCATCATGGCGACCGTGCGACGAGCCCGCTCTCCACGCGGCAATGGATCGAGAGAAGCGGGATCGCCGTCGAACCACCCCAGTTGTCCGGTGTACACCTGCCGCACGGAATGCTTGACCGTGCCGTAGTACTCGCCCAGCCACGCGTGCCCGGCCAGATGCGGCGGCAGCGATGGAATGGCCTCCGCAAGTTCGTCCTGCGTCATGCCGCGATTCATATGGCGGATCGCCTGGTCGTGGATGAACTGGATCGCGTCGCGATACACGGACAATACGTCCGCCACGGCCGCTTTGCCCGACACCGGGCGGCCATGCGCCGGCACCATATGCACCGCATGGAAGTCGCGCATCATGTCAATCGTGCGATACCAGCGCACCGGATCGCGATAGCGCGTGCCGCGCAGCGTATGCACGTTCGCAAGACACTCGCCCTGGATCACCTCTGCCGACAGCAGGACGCCGAGCTCGGGCAGCCACATCACGATCTCGTCATCGGCCTCCGATGGCGCATAGCGGAACTCGAAACGCACCCCGGCGAGCACGATGTCCAGGGTATCGTCGAACACGCGCGTGGGCGCGAGAAAACTCGCCGGTTCGGCAATCAGTACCGGCCCGATTCCTGCATTGACCTTGCCGGTCGCGCCTGCGGGCAACAACGTGCCGAAGCTGTACGCCGAGCGCGCGGCCAGGATAGGCGCGACCAGGTTCGCGTTGTTGATGACCGTTTCCATCAGCGAGCTGTGCGCGATGATCTCGACGCTTCCCGCCGCGAGTTGCGCCTCATCGGCGAACGCACGCACGCCGCCCGTGTGGTCCGTGTGGTTGTGGGTGTACACCACCGCCTTCACCGGCAATTGCGCGTGGCGCGGATCGATTGCGCAGAAGTCCTCATAAATGCGCTTTGCCGCCGACACCGCTTCGGTTGTATCGATAACCACGATGCCGTCGTCGCCGACCACGAAGATGATGTTCGCAATCGCATAGCCGACAGCGCAGTACACCCGCTCCGCCACGCGGTAGATACGCTGAGCCATGCGCTGCGAATGTTCCGTCAGGCGAGGCGGGACGGTCGGCGCGGCGATCGCGAAGGCGAGGTTCACGCCGGCGTCGAACGCGACATCGAGCGGCTCGCCAACGTGTGGCGCGTCAAAAGCGGGTTGGCGCGATGTGCCAGCGCAACATGAGGTCATGGATGTCTCCTTGCGGCAGTCTATAAATAACATCGGAATAGGAATTCTTATTCCGTTTTTGATGAAAAAATCAGGGAGTAGCCAAAATCAGGCAACGGCAAAACTGTGTCTTGAGCCAAGGCGCGAGACGGCGGCTCGCCAGCGACAACGGGCCCGGGTCGTTCAGGACGATGTTGACCAGCATCCCCAGGATCAGTTGAAGCGCGGCTTGTACCTCGAACTCGATCGAACTTGCATCCGCTTTTTTTGCATCGCGTTCTTTCACGATCGCAGCGACAAGCGGCGGCACGATCAACGCCAGCACGTCGCGGTTTGCTTCCTTGACGACGTCCCACGTCGCTCTCGGTCGCGACACGCGTAACAGCGACGCATGGAATAGTCCGCGGTTGCGGCGAAACGACTGCACGTACATCTCGACGATCGCGTCCGCGACCGCCCGTGCGTCGCCCGAGCGCCATTCGGGCCCGCTGGCGACCATGTCGCGAACACGGTTGCGACCTTCGGTCATTGCGCGGTCGAGCACCACGTCGAAAAACATGTCCTTGCTGTCAAAGCGCCGATAGAACGCGCCAATAGAGGTACCCGAGCGTTCAACGATATCCGTGATGGACAGATCGTCCAGGTTGCCACTCGCCTCAATCAGTTCGCGGCCAGCCTGTAGCATCTTCTCCAGCCCGATCTGGCTGCGCGCCTGCCGCGGCACCGCGAGGGCGGATTCAACTGCTGCGCGACTGCGTGCCTGGGGTCGGGTCATGGGGCCTGGTGAACGACGTTGCATAAAACGGAATCTGGATTCCGGATCCTCGGTGAACGCCGGCGCTTTGTCAACCCGCCCAAGGGAAAGCCCTATGCCTGCGCGCGGCGCGGTTACATCAATCCGCGCGCGGCCGTATTGGCGTCGTCCATGACTTTTTCGGTCAACGCAAACGCCGCGCTGGCTGCCGGCGAATGGGTCCGCTCAGCCAGGGATACAAGGGCGAAGTCAAGGCTCAGTTTCGGCGGATGGGTGAGCGAAATGCGCGCGAGGCGCTGGGCCTCCAGGTCGCGCCGGACGGCCGAGGCCGTCGCGAACAGCACAGCATCGGTTCGGGCCACGACCTCCTTGAGCACGGCGACGTCATTGCACTCGACCTGCAACGGAATTTCCTCGTGCGCGCGATACTTGAGCAGGCGATGCAGCGCGTCTTTCATAAACCCAGGCAGCGACACGGAAACAAGCGGGAACTCACGCAGCGCGGAGAGCGGCACCGGGCCGCGCACGAGCAGTGGATGATCCGGCCGGGCAAACCAGCCGCCTTCATGACGCGGCAACCGGTGCAATGCCAGGTCCGGCGCGACGGGCGGAACGCGCCGGTCCGTCACCACGAAATCGACCCGTTCCGCGCGAAGTTTCTGCATGAGTTCGTCGCCTTCGCTCAACTCGATCAGCACCTTGATCTTGGGAAAGCGCCGTGAGAACTCGACGAGCAAGTCTGGCAACAGCACGACAGCCGCGTAGGGCCCCAAGCCGATTTTCACCTCGCCGAGTTCGTGCGCCTTGAGCAACTCGACATCACGGAACATGCACCGTGTTTCGAACAGGACACGCCGGGCGCGCTCGACCAGGAGGCGGCCGGCAGCCGTCAGCGCGACTCCGCGCGCGGCACGATCGAAGAGCTTCATGCCGAGTTCGTCCTCAAGCGCCTGGATGCTGCGGCTCAGCGCGGGCTGGCTCAAATGAACCCGGCTGGCAGCGCGGGCAAAACTTCCTTCCTCAGCCAGCGCAACCACGTGAGAGAGCCGGCGAGAATTGATTTCATGCATTGTTTGCAACTTCCCGATAAAGATATTGCACTTGAACTATTGCGTTATACCACCTCAAATGGGCGCAAACGTGCGGCCAGGACCGCTTCGATAAGCTCAATACAGAGCCGCACACAGGAGACGTTATTGAAAACCACCTCATTGCGCACCGCTCCAAAACCCGCCTTGTCCGCCACCGTGTCCACGTGCTGTCATCGTTATCGGTAACGCGTCGGGGAACGACGAGTTCGTTACCCCCTGTCAGGGCATTCTCAGGAGCATTCAATGTTTGAAGCAAAAGATTCCGGATTCGTGTTAGACCGCTCTGCACCCATGGCAACAACCAACCGTCGGCGCTGGGTGATCGTAGCGTCGCTCTTTCTTTTCATGGCGATCAATTTCGCCGACAAGGCAGTGCTGGGCCTCGTCGCGCTACCACTCATGCGCGACATGCAACTGACGCATGCGCAGTTTGGAATTGTCGGAAGCGCGTTTTTCCTGCTTTTCGCGTTGTCGGGAATCAGCGTCGGGCTGGTTGCCGACCGCCTCAACATGAAATGGCTGATGGCGAGCCTTGCCCTGGTGTGGGCGGTCGCGCAATTGCCGCTTGCGTGGCCAACCAGCTTCGCCGTGCTGCTGGCCTGCCGCATCCTGCTTGGCGCGGGAGAAGGGCCGGCATCGCCGCTCGCGCTTCACGTTGTGTACACCTGGTTCGAGGATCATGAACGCGCGCTGCCGACCACCATCGTCCAGCAAGGCGCCACGACCGGCATCATCCTGGCGGGGCCGGTGCTCACCTTTATCGCTCAACGCTGGTATTGGCACGCGGCTTTTCTATCGCTGGGTGTGGTCGGCGTCATGTGGACGATCCTTTGGCTGGGCGTGGGAAAAAGCGGCGACGCGCACCGCCGCCAGCCGCTCGGGAATGCGCTGCGCGCCGGCTGGTCGCCGGTCCGCTCGAATGTGAGTTATAGGCGCCTTCTCACCGACCGGACCGTGATCGGCGTGCTGCTGCAGGGGCTTGTCGGCTATTCGGTGATAGCGATCGGCGTGACCTGGGTACCCAGCTATTTTCGGGTGGCGCTCGGGTTCAGCGCGACCGAGGCCGGCTGGCTCTTCGCGCTGCAAGTGGCGGCGCAAATTCCCATCGGGCTCGCGCTGGCCATGTTGTCGCATCGGATGCTCGCACGCGGGGTGTCGTCGCGGCTGGCGCGTGGCGCGCTGGTCAGCAGCGCATGCGTCGTGAGTGGAATGGCGTACTGCATGCTGTATGTCGATGCCCCACCGTTCGCAAAAGTGGCGCTGATGGCACTGGCGAGCGCGCTGGCCCTCCAGGCGTTCACGTTCGGCCCGCTGCTGGTAGCCGAAGTCACGCCGGACTCACGGCGCGGCGCGATGCTGGCGATCACGAACTCAATTGCAACGTTGGCGGGGTTGATTGCCCCTGCGGCAATGGGCAAGGTGCTCGGCGTGGCGGCGAACAATCATGGATATGAGTTGGGCTTTGCCGCCACCGGCGTGCTGTTGGTCGTGGTGGGCGCAGCAGGATTCATGCTGCTCAATCCGCAACGCTCGCATAAGCGTCTGCAACAATCTGCGATCGGTTGAAAACGCTTTTAATTCCGGGAACGTTGTTTCTGGAATGCCGGAGCAAAAACTGCGGCGCCCGGCATTTTGCCGGGCGCCGCAGTTTTGATCCGGGCAGCACTAACAGCAGTAACGTTAGAACTGGTGACGCAGACCTGCCATCGCGCCCACTTGCGTACCCTTCTGAGCCAGCCCGACGCCGTTGACACCTTGCAATTGCGCGCCGATCAGGTCTCCCCGGTATTGCGAGTAATCTGCTTCCACGTACACGTCAGTACGCTTGGACAAGTTGTAGTCAGCCACCAGCTGATACTGCCACGCTGACCCGTCCTTCGATTGGGTCTTGCCGTCCTGCAGCGTACGCCAGACGTTCGCCGCAAAGTGCCACGCGTTACCCACCTGCTGCGTCACGCCTCCCATGATCATCCGACGCTTTGAAAAGTCCGTGTACTTGAGCGCCGTCAGGGCAGCAGCCGTGAACGGCCCGTTAGCGAAATTGGAGAAGCCGGCATCGTTCTGGTCGACGATGTACCCCAGCGCAAATCGCGTCTTGTCCCATGTGTACGATCCCCCGAAGGTCCATGACTTCGAATCGCTGCCGTTGACGGAGTCTTTCGATTCCTTGTAGGCGCCACCCAGCGAGACCGGGCCGCCCGCCGGCGCGTAGGCGGCGGCCACGCCCATCTCGCTGCCGTACGACATGTGACCCGCAACACCACCGAACGCATAGGCCGTCGAGACCATGAGGTCGTGAGCATGAAACTGGTACTGGACCTGATTGCTCGTCCAGATCCCGCCGGTCATTGTCACCTCGGGCTGGAAGCTGAAGTCATACGGAACCCACGGATTGCTGCCGTATCCGCCAATCGTGATCCCTTCGATCATCACGTTGTACTGACGACCTACGATGACCTGACCATACGTACTCGAACGTATTCCGACCTGTGCCTCGTTGAAATACGGCAACGTGGGATCGCTTTGACCGTTGTTGATGTCGAATCGATTTTCAAGCTTGAAGAAGGTCGACCAACCGTCCCCCAGATCCTCGACACCCTTCAGGCCCCAGCGGCTCTGCGTCAGACCGCCATTGCCAAGTGCCACGCTTGAATCACCCGCTTTGTTGGCGTTCGTCATGTAGCGGACGCTTTCATCGACAACGCCATACAACGTGACGCTCGATTGCGCATGGGCTTGCTGACAAGCCAACGCGACCGGCAGCAAGGCATAACGCCACTTGCTCAACTTCCTCATATTGTCTCCGCTTTTTTGAGTATCGCTTTCTACTTGATTGGTGGCTTTGTGCCGGAATCGACAGCCTCACCATCTCCACGCAAAGGCTTGTCGATTCGTCCTGCTGACTTACAAGACGGTGCTTGCGTCTTCAATTTGACGGTAAGCTTGTAATAATTCCAGTGCATTGTTGTTATCGTCTGGATGCACTCACTGCATGGAGTGCGAGGTGCGCCGGAAGGCTGGCAGAGGCTTTAAGCCGGGACAGGCCGCTGCCAGCCGCCAAAGGGCCCTTTTGCAAAATCCGCCGGGGTGGTGATCACGAGCGCGTTGTCACGAGGCGCGAGCCTGCAATAAGCGATCTGAAGATGGCAACCGTTGTACAGCCGCCGCAGTCCTGTCTTCCAGGCGCAGTTCAGTGAAGTCGAACTGATCTTCGCGAATGCGACGCATCCGTCAGCCGGTGCGTGGACCGGGAGCATCGCCGCCCGGTCGCGATATTGCCAATGCGGATGCCTGAGGTTGCTGAGAGAGTTCAGGAGACTGTCGCTGATAGGAATGGCACCACTAGAAGCGAGCCTTGGCGACGTCGCTCGACACGATAAGCGAGCCGTGCGCGCCAGCGGTCCGGTCGAGAGACTTCAAGCCGGGTGTGTAAAAGCTCGACTCGAAGTCCCGACCATCCGGCCATCCGGCACGCACCCCTTGATGATGCGGTCGCAGTGTGCGGCCATCCGGAAGGCCATCACCAGCTGTATCGGAGTCCGATATCACCCTGAACGCCCTGACGCCGGCCACCGTCGCTTCCGCCGACGGCGAACTGATAACCAGCCTGAGCATAGAGGCTCAGGCGAAGGTTGATTTTCGCCGTGATGCCAGCCGCGAGTTCCAGCCGCGTGGCTTCTTCCAGCAGCGATACCCGATCAGCGCCGAACAGCGTCGTTGCGGCCCCGCCCCAGTCGTGCCAGAGATTGACGCGCCCATAGGGCTGCCAGACCTCGCCGTTGTCGCGATCGATGGTCCACTGGCCGCGCAGGCCGAGCCGGCCCGTAGTGCCCGTGGTCAAGCCGAGATCGACCGGGCCCAGCCCATCATTCTCGTCGCTGAAGCTGACACGTTGCCAGATGACCTGGATCTGCGGCTCCAGCACGAAACGCGGTCCCAACGGCAGCGGCACGGGATAGCCCGCCTCCAGCGATGTCAGGAAACCATTACCGGTGGTGGGCAGCCTGGCGGACTGCGTCGTGGCCTCGCCCTGGTAGGACGTACCTTGCAGCACCGCGTCGAGATACCAGCCGCCGGGCCCGTAATGCGTCCAGTAGGCCCCGCCGGAATACGCGTCGAGATTCAGCTTGCCGGTGCGGCCTGGCACATAGGCGGTTGCCGTCGCGTTGGTGACGAGTCCATCCACGTCGAGATTGCTGTTGCCGTACGCAAAGTAGACGCCGGCAACGTCGCGATGGCCGGGAATGAAACTGCCGCGCCAGACGTCGATTCCGGCCTGCACGCCGATCAACTGACCGCTCGCCCGGGGATCGGCGAAGGCCTCGTAGCGGTTGTCGATCTGCTGGCCGAAGAAACGGCCCCAGGCGGAATGACCCCAGCCCTCGCTGCCGGCGCCGGCATTGTCTGCCGTCAATGTGTCGCCGATACGCTCGTGCAGCGTGCCGAGCATGGTAAGCCCCATCTGCCGGGCGACCGGTTGTACCACGCCATACGTGGCCAACTCCGGTCCGATGATCGGATAGGTGGCGCCGGGGGATAGCTGATTGGGGGGCGGGTTGACCGGAAAGGCTTCTTCCGGCGACAAAGGTGTTTGCGGCACTCCCGGTTGCGTGGGTGGCGAAGGCGTTCCCGGCGTTCCGGGCTGTCCCGGTGGTGACGGTGTTCCGGGCGTTCCTGGTTGTGTCGGCGGCGAGGGCGTCCCGGGTTGTCCCGGCGTCTCCGGCTCCGGTGCGACAAAGCTTGAGCGGAGGAACCAGTCATTAGCACTGCTGCCGCCGACGCCGCCATGGAACAGGAAGTAGTCGAAGGCGCCGGCGCGCAGCCTGTCGGTCAACGCAAAAGCACCCGACGCGGTCGTGCCGCCGTTGAGTGTCTGCACGACCTGGATGCCGTTGGCTTGCGTCTCGGCACCGGGGCCGGTGGCGTTGCGGACCGTGAGATCCGTCGTCCCGGTCGCGGCGCCCCCGTTCACGACCAGCTTGTCTGACGGAGAGCCGTCGGCACCCAGATAGCTATTGATCGTGATAGCGCCTGCCGAGCCCGTATAGCTTCCCACAGTCACGGTCCTGTAACTTGTGGCCTGGGTGGGGTCGCCAGCCGGCGCCGCGAACAGGATGCTGCTCGCATTGTTGGTGAGGCTGGTCGCGTTGGAATTGCCTGTGACCGTCCACTCGGTACCATCGTGCAGCGTGACGGCGGAGGTCGTGCCGGAACCGGTGGTAATCGCGCCGCTCAGCGTCGAGGCGCCCGCGTCGAAGGTCGTTGCCGACGCAGACCCAGTGGTACTGAGCAGGACGCCGTTGTTGTCGGTGACAGTCGATCCGGTCACCGTAATGTTCGCGTTGGCACCGTTCACGTGCAGCGAGTCGGCCGTGGAGCTGAGCGTCGTACCGTTGAGTTCAAGCGTATTGGTGGCACCGGCCGCGCCATTGACTAGCAGTCCGAACGTTCCGCTACCCGACGCCGTCACCGGACCGCCAGTGATTGCGAGCGTGCCACCGCCTTGTACGGTAGCGGCCGATGACTGGTTGGCCGTCACGTTGATCGGTACGTTCACCGCCGTGATCGTTGCGCCCTGCGCCATCAAGCCGGTTTCGCCACTCGTCCCGTTCAATGTGACGGAACCGCCGGTCAACGCGATATCGCTATTGCTGGTGGACTTCACCGCGACATTTCCGCCCGAGCCGGACACGCTGATCGCGACACCATTGCCCGTGAACGTGCTGCCGTTTTCCGACAGCACGCCGACGACACCGCCGCCAGGAGACACCAGGCTGAGTGCGCCGCCCGTCAGCGCGATATCTCCACCGTTGTTGCTGTGGGCGACGAAATCTCCGCCGCCGCCCGCCCCCGTCACGGTGACGTTGGTGCCTGTAATCTGGCTGCCCGCGCCGTCGGCTAGCAGGCCCGTGCCACCCCCGCCACCTGGCGAAAAGGCGATAGTGGCGCTATTCAGGAATGTAATGTGGCCGCCGGCGGTTGCTCTCGCTGCGACGTTCCCGCCCCCCGAAGGAAGGCCGATGTTGAGACCATCCGCTGTGATCTGGCTGGACACTCCGGTCGCAAACAGGCCGACGAGGCCACCGCCGTTGGGAGCCGAAATAATCGACGGCCCAGCGACGTCATCCTGACCGAGGCTGACGGACGCTCCTCCCGAAGCCGTCACCGCGACGCCTACGGCACGGATAGCGTGACGCCAGCCGCCGTAGTCGTCCCATTACCCGTTGCGGTGATCCGGTTGACGGGAGGGACGACCGTACAGGTCCCGCCGGTATTCGTAACGCCGCCTTGCCCGTCCGGAGCGCACGCGGCCTGCGCGGTGGAAACGCCGCCTGCCACCACGAACGAAGCGAACATCGTACGCAATGCGCATACGACGTCGCGCTGAAAGCAATGATAATTGCCTTTTGCAGGCGTCTGGACAAACAAGTTGCCTGGCAGCATCGATCTGCCCCCGACAAAGTCAGCCTGACTTTAGTTTTGTCGATGAAAGGCATTTATGCAATATTAAATATGACGTTAACGCGCCTCTTCAACATGACCGGCTTTGCGCGGGCGGCACGCATCGATCTCCGATCACACGAGCGACCGCCCGATACAACTACGACCACCCCGCAACGGCGGCTTTCACGCAAATTCCTGCCGCCCACCCATCCTTGAATGAGCCTTCACCGGGACGGTTCCGACTCCAACCGCTTTAAGGCAACGACAGGGTGCCTCCCCGCGCTGATTCGGTTAACCGGTAACGGTCTGGGTCGCTCCCTGTCTTCGTCCGTATGTCTGCTCGGGTCGGGTACCGCCGATCGGACACAGACGGTAGCCGGCCAGTTGAGGCCGTTCGTCCGCACGCGGGGGACGGGTATTCCAACGCCGGTTCCGCACGAGCGGGCCGGTCATTCGTTAAACTCGTAATGCAGTTATATTCAATGCATCCATCGACACCTGGGCAATCATGAAACGTACACAATTCACGGTCCTCCTGGTCGCGGCAATGCTTGCCGCTGCTCCTGCTCTTGCCGAAAACCCCGTGCGCATTGGTGTAACGACGATGCTTAGCGGCTCGGACGCGGCGCGCGGCCAGACCGAGCAGTATGGTATCGAATTGGCGCTTGAGCGGATCAACGAAGCCGGCGGCGTACTCGGACGTCCCGTCGAGGCGTTCTATGGCGACAATGCATCCGATCCCGCGACCGGCATCAAGGCCGTGCATCGGTTGATCGAACAGGAGCATGTGTCGGTGATGATCGGTGCGCTGTTGACCGCCGTTACGCATGCCATCATGCCGGTGGCGCAGGAAGAGAAGGTTCCGCTCGTGATCGAGATCTCGTCGCTGCAGGACTTCGTGGAAGCGTCGGGCGTCGGTGGTAATCCTTATGTGTTCAAGACCATTCCGTCCGAACTCGATATTGCTCGCGGCATGATGGGCTGGTTGAAAAGACAGGGCGCGAAGCGTGTTGCGATCATCAGCGACGATAGCTATTTCAATAACGCGAATTCGCAGAGCTTTTCCCGGGCGGCAAGCGAGCTGGGAATACAGGTTGTGACCAGCATCACCGTGGCGCGCGGCACCACGAATTTCGAACCCGTGCTGCAACAGCTCAAGGAGATCAACCCCGATCACGTGGTGCCGATTCTCAACGCTTCCACCGCGCCGTTCTTCCAGGCTTACGAAAAGTCCGGCTGGAAGGTGCCGTTGACCGGGCGCATCGACTTTTCGGCCGTCGCCAAGGCGGTATCCCCCGGTTTCATCGCCTCGGGTGGGCTCGACAATGCCGCCAGTGTTTCAATGTTTTCCCCGGCCATCGAAACGCCGGGAGTGCAGGATTTTGTCCACGCCTATGAATCCAAATATGGGCTGGTACCGAATCAGTTGCCGTTCTACGCTTACGAAGCGACTTATCTGATCGTCGATGCAATACGCCGTGCCGGGTCGGACAAGCCGGCCGATATCGAGGAGGCGCTGAAGACCACCCGGATGCCGTCTTTGCTGGGCGGTACCTACGTAATGGACGATCACAACCATTCCCATATGCCGCTGCAAATCATTGGTCTGCACAACGGCCGGCCGACGGTAATCGGGGCGGGCGGCTAGGCGGCTCGGGATCCATTCTCGGCACGGCGCACCTGCCACCGACGCCATACGGCCAGCATTCCCGTTCGACGTGCAAATTGACGAACGGGGTGCCCGACGGGTTTTGGCTTCTGCGACCGCGGCGGTCTCCGAGATGCTTTCCAGGTTCGATTTCGAGCATGGAAATGAAGCGCGTCGCGACCGGTCATGAGATCCACTGCACATTGGGCCCCGGTCTGCCAATACTGCTCGCAATGAATCTCGCCGCGCTTGAGAACCAGCAAGGCCGGCCTATCCGGTGTCTCGAGTAGCCAGGCACTGTCTAGCTCCGCCCCATCGAATTGGCGTCCACCACAGCGGTCGCTCTGCCGTCGCCGAGCGACCGACGGCAATGGCAGAAGACCCGTCATTGGGCCTGGCAAGAGGATCCTCGCTCGCCGTGAGGTAATTCAACGCTAATTCTTCGACGTCACAGTGTCATCCATGTACTCACTACTGGATATCGACATCATGAAACGTCTACGACTCGCGAGCGCGGCAACACCTCTATGCTTGATCGCCCTCACCTTGGCCGGGTGCGCCGTCATTCCTCCCACCGGCCCGACCGTGGTCGCGTTGCCGCCGAAAGGAGAGCCGCTGAGCAAATTCCAGCAGGAAGATTACGCGTGCAGGGATTATGCGTTCCGCTCTGACAATGCCTCGCAACCATCGGCGGCGGCCAACGACGGTCTACGCAGCGGGGCGATCGGCACCGTAGGCGGCGCGGCGGCAGGCGCGCTATTCGGCGCGGCAGCGGGCGATGCCGGTATCGGCGCGGCGATCGGCGCTGGCGCTGGCTTGCTGCTCGGCAGTGCCGTGGGCGCCAACGGGGCTCAAGCCACCTCGGCCAGTCTGCAAGCCCGCTACGACGCCGCTTATTCGCAATGCATGGCGTCCAAGGGAAATCAAATCACACAGGCGGTCGGCTTTGCGACCGCGCCAATGTACGCACCGCCGCCTGTCCTTGCGCCTGCGCCGGTCGTCTATGGCTATCCGCAGCCTTTCGGCTACTGGTAGTACTGACGACCCATGCCCCGAGGCCTTGCTATTCCATCCGCAGTTTGCCGCCTGGTCTTCGCGCGGTCTAAGTAGTCGAACCGCCTTGTACCGCGGTGCGTCGGTGACCCGACAGTCGGAATACAGGCACGAAGTCCACCGTATGCGTTCGATGGCCGCGACGTAATTTTCCCTAATTGACTGCCTATACGATGTATCCAGTCAATGCGCACTGGCACTTGCAGCGAACAACCTTTGACAAGTTCCATTGCGTAGTACACCTGCCCGATTTGAGATTGTGCCAATTACCAGCCCCGAGCACTCATCCTCGAAGCGGGGAGTATTGAGTTATCAACAAACGCGACTCTACCGCCGCGAAGGCGGAAAGAGCCGCACCACCATCTGGAGAATGCTATGAAACACATTGTAGTGACGAGCGCCGTGTTGGCCGGTCTGTGTGTGTCCCCGCTGGCTCTTGCGCAAGCTGCAAAGCCAGTCCCGCCCGCACAGATGAGTTGCTCGGATTTCCTCGCCGTGGACGACGCCTACAAGCCGGCGCTCGTCTATTGGGTCTCAGGCGTCGACAAGCTGGGCGTAAGCGAGACCGTGACGACAGTCGTTGATGTCGCAACGCCGGTAGCCACGATCGTTGGCGAGTGCAAAGAGGCGCCGGAGGCACCGTTCGCGAGTAAGGTCCACGAGCTGTACAAGAGCGGTCGAATCGCGTTATTCAGGCACAACTGAGCGTCCTTGCACCAATTTCCGGTGCTTATAGTCTATTGAGCCATTTCCGTTAAAGTGAGAAACCATAATGATCAGCTATCCTCATCGAACAGAATTGATTAACGCATCAAAGATCGGCATCGAGCATATTGACATGACGATCGAAAAATTGAAGGCGGAGTGTCCCGATGCCTTCCATACCGACAGCACGCTGGGAAAGCGTAGATTCCATCACAAGCCCACAACGGACACGCCCTGTCGTGGCTTCGTCGCTGATCGGGATTCGTGAGTGTGCCGTGATTGCCAACGGCTAGCCATCCGCACGCGCGGGAGCTTCATATCCCGGCTGTTGATGGCCACGCAAAACAGACCCGCTTAGGCTAAAAGCGGGTCTGTTTCCGGGGGAAATCAACAGGAAGTTCGCCCCGAGGCCGCCTTGGGCGGATAGTGCGCGGCATTGAGAGGCTTTATCGGCGCACTACGGGAGTAAGACGGCAAATTCCAGCCAGCGAAAGCGGCGCTGGTGGTCACGGGTGTATCACACCCTCATGCGTAGCCACAGCGCGATAAAAACAATAACAGGTCTCTATCACCGCCATCAGCCACAAATGTATCAGCAACGTGATGTGTCCTTGTTCGCACCTGGACGGTTTGACAGGGAGCTGGATCATGGAAGGCGGCTACCTGAATCTCGACGCTCGACCTCGCTATCCCGCTAAAGGGCGTCAACCGACAGCAGATTGCGTCGAGGTCGCAGACTTTCCGGGCACTGTCGTATCCTATGTTTTGAGCGCGCGCAACGGGGTTCTTGACTTGACCCGCGTTCGCTATTCTACTTACGCCCGTGTCGGGGAATGTCTGCCGAAAGCGGTATATGAGGAGAGCAATGCGCGGGCCAACCAAGAAGCAACTGACTTTAATCGAACTGGTCGACCAGGGCTTAAGCGTCGAGGAAATTGCGATGCGCACCGGAAAACTGGTGGCGTCGGTTCATAAGCAATTGAACCGGGTTCGACGCAAAGTGCGCGAAGGGCATTTTGCACCCGCCCCTCTACCCATCGAACGCGCCGCGGCCACCCCGCGCGTCTATCTCGCGGGCTTCGACGTTTTCCGCAGCGACGCGCTCAGTCACGGCCAGCATCTGAAAGCGCTCTGCCAGGCCCGCGGGATGATCGGTCTCTATCCGCTCGACGGACAGGTTCCCGACGAGCTTGAGCCCCGCGCAAAAGCGCAGTGGATCTGCCGCGCAAACATGGACGCCATTCGTTCCGCCGACATCATCCTCGCCAACCTCAACGACTTTCGCGGAGCGGGCGAGCCGGACAGCGGAACCGCGTTCGAAGTCGGTTTTGCCGCTGCGCTCGGCAAGCCGATATGGGCGTATATCGACGACGACCGATCGCTGCTCGAGCGCGTATCGGTAAAGACGGACGAATCCGCCGCGTATTGCGCAAATGGTTTCCTGGTCGAAGACTTCGGCTTGAACATGAATCTGATGCTGGCGTGCACTGCCCGTATTGTCGTGGGCGGCCCGCAAGCGTGCCTGGACGCCATGCTTGCAAGCGGGCAGTTCTAGTCGGAACGAGTGAAAACGCTAAATGCGACAAGACCCTTGTTCTCTGCTTGTTCCCGATCAAGCCCGCACTATCGTCATACCTGCGTCCTCTAGTGGCTGGGTCAGTGCAAGCTCTGTTTCCCGCTCGACGATGATCGTCTGAGCTAGCGTGATCCCACCGATCACATACTGCGACGCAGCGTTGATCTTGTCGGATGAAGCCAGCACAACCGTTTCCGCCGCGCGAGCGGCAAGCGCGCGCTTTACAAACGCTTCCTCGAAATTGCCGGTGCTCAAGCCCGCGGTCGGATGCACGCCGGTCACGCCCATGAAATAGATATCGGCCTGGATATGCGACATCGCTTCAACGGCGGCGGCGCCGACCGTCACGATTGAATGCTTGAACAGCCGGCCGCCGATGACAATCACCTCGATCAACGGATGATCGACCAGCCCGACGGCAACACTCGGGCTATGCGTCACCACCGTGGCCGATAAATCCTGCGGGATCTGACGGATGAGTTCGGCGGAAGTCGTGCCGCCATCGATGATCACCACCTGCCCGGTTTCGATCATGGCCGCCGCCGCTGTGGCGATCGCGCGCTTGGCCGTCGACTCCAGGCCCCGGCGCTCGGCGAACGGCGCCACGGCCGTAGAAGCGGGCAGCGCGCCGCCGTGAACGCGTTGCAGCAATCCCTCGGCGGCCAACTCACGCAGGTCGCGCCGCACCGTGTCCTCCGATACCCCGAACGTCTCGCTGAGTTGTTTGGCAAGCACTTGTCCATCACGCGCCAGGGTTTTAAGGATCGCTTTCTTGCGTTGAGAGGTCAGCATGGCGTTTGCACGAAATATCTTGATATTGCACGAATCTGCACGATACCATGACTACTCCTTTTGCGCGATGTGGAGCTGACAAGATGGTGGCTACAAAAGACAGGGTTCGCATTATCGACACAACGGTTCTGTCCAACGACTGGTACGTGCTGAAGAAGACGACGTTCGACTTCCAGCGCCGCGACGGGGCGTGGCAGCGTCAAAGCCGCGAGACCTACGACCGGGGCAACGGGGCGACGATCCTGCTGTTCAACCGCGACCAGCGAACCGTCGTGCTGACCCGGCAGTTCAGGTTTCCCGCGTTCGTCAATGGCCACGACGGCATGATGATCGAGGCGGCCGCCGGACTGCTCGACAACGCAACGCCTGAGGAACGGATCCGCGCCGAAGCGGAAGAGGAAACCGGGTATCGCGTGGACAATGTGCAGAAGGTTTGTGAAGCGTACATGAGCCCCGGTTCGGTCACGGAGAAGCTGCATTTCTTCATCGCCGAATATGATGCTTCGACGCGCGTGGGACACGGCGGCGGCGTGGAGGCGGAGGGCGAGGATCTTGAAGTGATCGAATTGACGCTCGACGATGCGCTGGATGCGGTGCGTCGCGGCGAGATCGTCGATGCGAAAACCATCATGCTGCTGCAATTCGCCGCTTTAAACCCTGTGCATGAAAGGAGCGCGCGGTGAGACCTCGACTGATACTCATCGCGGGACCGTACCGCAGCGGCACCAATGGGAATGCCGCGTTGATTGCCAGCAATCTTCATCGGCTTGAAGAGGCTGCGTTGCAGGTCTACCGGCTCGGACATATGCCCATGATCGGCGAGTGGGCAGCGCTTCCGCTAGCGGCTGCGGCAGGCTCCAAAGCGATGGGCGATCCGATCAGCGAAACGTTCTTGTACCCGGTCGCGAATCGCCTGATAAGGCAATGCCACGCGGTGTATCGAATCGACGGCGCGTCCCAGGGCGCCGATGCCGATGTCCGCCTGGCTGAAGAACTCGGCTTGCCGGTTTATAGAAGCGCGGGGGAGATTCCGGAGGCGACTGTCTGACATCAAGACTGGACGCTTGGCGTTTTCCCCTAAGCGCGCCTCAAAACAGACACAACTACGCCAGAAAACGCTCATCGATCAGCGGCAATATCAAACCTTCGAAATGGAGGTTGGATCATGGTCTCGCTGCAATTGCTGCTCGTCTTTATCGGGGCCCTCGCGGTCGTGTATGCGCTTCCTGGTCCGGATATGGCGCTCATCCTGCAGAGGAGTTCATCGCATGGTTTGAGGTACGGACTGTCGACCGCTGCCGGCTTGGCGATTGCTCGCAGCATGCATGTCACGTTGTCGGCGCTCGGCGTCGCGGCGCTGCTGCGCAGCGCGCCGTGGCTATACGACGGTGTACGTATTGCAGGCGCGTTGTATCTCGCGTACGTGGCGATCCAGATTTTCCGCTCGCCGGCGTTCGGTCTCGACAACAACAACATGCCATCGAAGACGCGTCCGACCTTGCGCGCCGCGTTGTCGAAGGGCGTGCTGGGCAATCTGCTCAATCCCAAAGCGCTGCTGTTCTGTTCGGTCTTGCTGCCGCAATTCGTCCATCCGAAAGCGGGCGCGGTCTGGTCGCAGGTTCTTGAGTTGGGCGTGGTGCTGGTTGCTGTCGGCGCGATTTTCGACACAACGCTCGCGTTTTCCGCCGTACGGTTATCACGTTGGCTGCGCAGCCATCCACGCGCTCAGGTCGTGCAACGTTGGACGTTCTCGATTGCCTTGCTGGCGTTTGCGTTGAGGTTGTCGATTGATTAAGACGGCCTTCGGCTCGCTTGATTAAACCAGCGGACCATCGGCTTGCTTGCTCCTGATCGCAACCAGTATCGAGCTTCCGACAATCAGCAAGATACCGATCAGCGACACCATGCCGACTGTCTCTCCCCAGACCGCATACCCAAAGATCGCTGCCCAGACAATGCTGGTGTAGTTATACGGTGCGAGCGCGCTTGCATCGACTTGTCGAAACGCCATGGTCAACAGTAATTGCCCCGTGCCGGCCAGTATGCCGAGCAAACCCATTACGGCCACGAAATCCAGCGTCGGCGTTTGCCACGCGAAAAAGAGCGAAAGCCCGCTGACGACTGCACCAATGAAGGTGAAGTAAAGCACGGTGACACTCGAATCGTTCGATGCGCGGATGCGTTTGATTTGCAAAATCGATAACGCCCCGAAAATCGCGCTGGCTACAAGGAGCACGGGGCCGAGCCAACTTGTCTGATCGCTGCTTGGATGCACGACTAAAAGCACGCCGATAAAACCGATCGCAGCCGCGCCGGCGTCACGACGTCTTAGCGTTTCCTTGAGAAGCAAGGGCGCCAGCACGATCACGAAGATCGTTTCCGAATAGACGATAGCAACCGCTTCGCTCAAAGGCACGTAAGGCAAGCCCGCGAAGAACAGTCCGAGTGCGCAAAGCAAGGTAATCGCGCGGAGTGTCTGCGCTCGAAAATCCAGTGTCCTTAGCCGCTCGCTCAAGGGTTTGCCTTGCAGGCACATTGCAAACGCGGGCAACAAGCCGAAGATCATCCGAAAGAACGTGATCTCGTTAGCGGGATATTTCAGGCTGACCGACTTTGCCAGGGCATCGACCACTGCAAAGCAAAACATGGCGGCGAGGATTTGCGTGATGCTGCGCAGCGGCACCGCTCTGCTTTGGGCAATGGTTGCAGGCATAGTGATTCATGATCCGAAGGAAACGCGGCGTCCCCGCGCAAGCGTCGTGCGATAACGCTGAGTCGAGCGAACCCGATACGAGAACCGAGTTGTCTAAACATCGCGTAGCTTATCACCTGATGACTGGGCGTCAGGCGATGCTTTTGCTCACGATATTGATCAAATGCGACGCGGTGTTTTCGGACGATGACGGATTAAATCATCTTGCTGGCGGGTTAAGGCATTCCTCTAGAACGGGAATGTGCTTAGCGTTATGAGTGAAGTCCGGTCTAAGCGGATTTAGCTGCGAGACGTCCGGCAAGCCGGACGTCTCAGTCTTTGAAAACATGGACTCAGACTGTTACATCGCTGACGAGAATGGCGCCTTCCTCTTTTAGCGCATGAATACGTTCGTCGGAGAAGCCATATTCCTGCAGCACTTCCACTGTATGTTGCCCCAGCAGCGGTGCGGCCAAGGGCGACTCGGTACGCCCGTCAGAGAAATGGATCGGCAGGCCCAGACCGCGCATGCGCCCTGCTACCGGATGCGTCGTCTCGACAATCATTCCGCGCGCCAGCGCTTGCTCATGCGCCACTACTTCGGGGACGCCGAGCACCGGCCCTGACGGCAGGCCGATTGCATCGAAAGCCGCCAGCCATTCGTTCGTCGTCCGCTCGACGAGCCGCGCTGTCAGGATGTCGACCAGTACTCCCCGATGTTTCAAACGCCCTGCATTGGTCCTGAAACGCTCATCTTCGTCAAGCCCCGGAATATCCAGCGCGCCAACCAGCCGCTCATAATTACTCTGATTCGCCGCGCCGATATTCACCCAGCCGTCGCGGGTCCGGAACGCCTGATACGGTGCGCTGGTTGGATTCGCCGAGCCCGCCTTGGGCAACACCGTGCCGTCGGCGAAGTAGTTGGCGAAGGCCCAGTACATCTGCTGCAAACCGGCTTCGAAGAGCGAGGTGTCGACCATCTGGCCCAGCCCGGTCTTTTGCTTGCCGGCATAGGCCGCGCAGATTCCGAGCGCGGCGAGAATGCCCGCGTTGATATCGGTGACCGGCGAGCCCGCTTTGATCGGTGCCTGACCGGGTTCGCCGGTCATGCTCATGAGACCGCTCATGCCCTGCGCGATCAGGTCGAAACCGCCCTTGTCGGCCATGGGTCCGCTGCGGCCGAAACCCGAGATCGCGCAATAGATCAGGCCGGGATTTTCCGCCTTGAGTGCGTCATAACCCATGCCTAGTTTTTCCATCGTGCCGCGACGGTAGTTCTCCGTGACCACGTCGGCGGTGGCGAGCATTTTTCGGAGTACTTCACGGCCGCCGTCGGTCTTCAGGTTGATCGCGACGCCGCGTTTATTGCGGTTCACGATCATGAACGACGCCGACTCCCCGCCTTCCAGGATGGGAGCAAAACGGCGGCAGTCGTCGCCGCCGGGAACCTTTTCGACCTTGATGACATCGGCGCCCATGTCAGCGAGCATCATTCCGCAGATGGGTCCCGACATGATGTGAGCCAGTTCGATGACGCGCATCCCGCTAAGCGGGCCTTTGCTGCCTGTTTCTGTGTCGAGCATTTCAACGCCCCTTGAATTCCGGTTTGACTTTGTCGAGGAAAGCTTGATAGCCCGTGCGAAAGTCCTCCGTGCCAAAGCACGCGAAACCTTCGTCACGTTCCTCGGATGTGAGCGGCGCCGGGTTCATCGCACGCTTCACGAACTGCTTATGCCAGCGCGCGACCAAAGGCGCGCCCTCGGCAATCCGGACCGCCGTCGCAAGCGTTTCGGCGGTGACCTGATCGTCCGCTACGACCCGCGTAACCAACCCCTTGGCTAATGCCTCCTGCGCGCCGAAGATGCGCCCTTCCAGCAGGATTTCGAGCGCGACGGCAGGACCCGCGAGTTGTACGAGGGCATCGAGTTCCGCATGCGCCATCACCAGGCCGAGGTTCTTGATCGGCACGCCAAATCGGCTGGATTCCCCGCAGATACGCAGATCGCACATGGCCGCAATCTCGAGGCCACCACCCACGCAGATGCCGTGAATCATCGCGACAATTGGATGCCTGCATGCACCCAGCGCTCTCAACGTGCGATGCATGATCGCCCCATAAGCACGGGCTTGTTCCACATTGGAGCGATCGGTGCGGAACTCGGCTATGTCGTTGCCCGGTGAGAAGGCTTTCTCGCCGGCGCCGCGAAGGATGATGCAGCGGATGGTGTCGTCGGAGGAGAGCGCATCAATGGTTTCGCCCAGCGACTGCCAGAGCGGCTTGGTCATTGCGTTGAGCTTCGCGGGCCGGTCGATGACAACCGTCGCGATGAACGCCTCGCGTTCGATCAAGATGGATGGTTCAGCCACATCGTCTCCTGGAACAAAAAAATAACTGCTTACGGCGCGAGCACGCTTCTAAACAAATTTCCTCGCCGGCTCAGCGCCTTCCTTTCCTTCTGCGGCCGCAGCATCAACGTCCAGCGCCCGATCCGGCCGCATGGTGAACGAGAGCACAATGCCGAGACCCATCAGGATCATGGAAACCGTGAAAGGCAGGTTCCAGTTTCCGGTCCTGTCGATCAGGAAACCGCCGACCACCGGACTGATAATCGCGGCCAGCGCAGAACCCGAATTCATGATGCCGCTCGCGGTGCCGGCGTGCTTCGGCGCGATGTCCATCGGCACGGCCCACATGGGTCCGATCGTCATCTCGTTGAAGAAGAACCCGCCGCTCAGGCAAACCGCGGCCAACGTGATCGACATGTTGGAAACCAGCATGATGGGCGCAAGCGAAAGCAGCGTCAGGAGCATGCAGACGCCCACCATCACATTGCGAGCCATGCGCAGGTTGCCGCTGCGCCGCAGGATGCGGTCCGTGAGCGAGCCGCCGAGCCAGTCGCCAAGCACGCCGGCAAAGAAAACGCCCGATGCGAACAGCGCCGACTTCCCCAACTCCATGTGATAGTTGTGGAGAAAGTACTGCGGAATCCAGCCGAGGAAAAGCCACAACACCCAGCCGTAGCAAAAGTACACGGCGGTAACCGGCGCCATCCGTCCCAGCAGCGCACGCCATGGCACCGGTACTCGCTGCTTGACTCCGGAGAACGAGGACAGCGTGGCGCACTCATCGGCGGTAATGCGCTTGTGCTCACGGGGGTTGTCGCGGAAATAGAAGATCCAGACAATCGCCCACAGAAAACTGATGATCCCCGTCACAATAAAAGCACCGCGCCAGCTCGTCGCAATCATCAGCCAGACGATCAATGGCGGCGCCACTGCATTGCCAATACGCGACGCGGCATGCGTGGTCCCTTGCGCGAAGCCGCGTTTATCGGCAGGCATCCAGTTCGACATGGCGCGGGTCGCGGTAGGAAACGTGGCGCCCTCGCCCAGTCCGAGCAACAAGCGCGCAATGATCAGCGATACAAACCCGCCGGCCAGCCCGGTCATGATCGTGGCGCCCGCCCAGATCACGGCGCAAACAGCAAGCGTCCGACGCGGCCCGAAGCGGTCCCCCACCCATCCGCCAATAATCTGGAACACGAGATACGGATAAGCAAATGCAGAAAAAACAAAGCCGATCTCGACATGCGACAAGTGCAGTTCCGCGCCGAACTGCGAGGCGGCGGTACTGACGTTGACACGGTCGACATAGGTGATGAAATACATTGCGCACAGCAGCAACAGAACGCGCGTCGTAGCTCGACGGAACATCATCGTCTCCTTGAGTAGTGCGTGCTTCATCTCGGCGCTCATGGGCGCCCGAAGCGAACTGCATCCGGAACTTCGATAAGGCTTTACTGAATGGACGTTAAAGCGATCTGCCGAATCCTGGGTTTGCGCGGTCGTGCCATACTGGTCTCCAGTGTCGCGGAACGTGACGCCGTCCGCTGTTTATGTGAACCCGTGCGGGTCAATATTCCCTGAGCGCAGCGGCCAATACCTGCGCGACATGCAGCGCCTTTGCATCCGTGCCGTCCGCTATCTGATGACGGCAACTGGTGCCGTCGGCGACTATCACCGCGTCCTGTGCCTTTCGTGCCTTCCGCACGGCCGGCAGCAGCGACAACTCCGCCATCGCCTTCGATGCTTCGTAGTGCTCGGCTTCGTAACCAAAACTCCCGGCCATGCCGCAACACGACGATTCGACTACCGAGACCTCTAGCTGAGGAATCCAGCCGAGGACAGCCTGCACGGGACGAAACACATCAAAGGCCTTCTGATGGCAGTGACCGTGAACCAGTGCCTTCGGCTGAGCGAGGGGTTTGAGCGAAAGCCGCAGGCGTCCGGCCGCTTTCTCGCGGACCAGGAACTCCTCGAACAAGAACGATGACTGCGAGAGCTTGCGCGCTTCATCGCCATAACCGTAGTCGAGGAATTCATCGCGGAAAGAAAGCAGGCACGATGGTTCAAGGCCAACAACTGGCACTCCGCGTTCTATATAAGGCCGCAATGTGTCCAGCGTGCGGCGCGCTTCAGCCTTCGCTTCGTCGACCCGTCCCGCCGACAGGAACGTGCGCCCGCAACACAGCGGCCGCTCTCCCGCCTTCACATTCAGATGAACCGTGTAGCCCGCCGCCTCGAGTACACGCTTCGCGGCGCGGGCGTTGTCGGGTTCCATATAGTTGTTGAAGGTATCGACGAAAAGCAGCACTTCCTTGTCGCCCTGCGCGGGTGGCAAGGGTTGCACCGCCGTCGATAAAAATGACTTCGTGAAATGCGGAAACGAGCGTTGCGGCGCAAGCCCAAGGCGCGTCTTCAACCAGCCTGCAAAACGCGGCAAGCGCTCGACCGAGCCGAACAAAGACGGCATGCGACTCGCATACGGCGCGTAACGCGGCAGAAAGCCCACTAGCCGGTCACGCATGCGCAAGCCATTCGCCGCAGTCCACGCGGCGCGCGCTTCAATCTTGATCTTCGCCATGTCAACGCCCGTCGGGCAATCACGCTTGCAGCCCTTGCACGATACGCACAGGTCCAGCACATCCTTCACGTCCTGGCTTGCAAGGCCGCCCTCACCGAGTTGCCCGCTGATTGCGAGCCGCAGCGTGTTCGCGCGGCCCCGCGTGACATGCTGTTCGTCCTTGGTGATGCGATAGCTCGGACACATGGTGCCTGCATCGAACTTGCGGCAATGGCCGTTGTTGTTGCACATCTCGACGGCCTTCGCGAGCCCGCTGGTGCGATCGTCGCCCGTTCCCGGCCCGGTCTCGGCACCGGTCAACGGATCGCGTGTCACGTTCCATTGCGACCAGTCGAGTTGCGTCGCGATCTCACGTTCGCGGTACGTCGGCGGGAAACGAAAGTTCGTTGCGTCGTCCATCTTCGGCGGATTCACGATGCGATCCGGGCTCATGCGATTCTCAGGATCGAAGAGCGTCTTGATCTCGCGGAATGCCTCGTTCAGACGCGGTCCATATTGCCAAGCTACCCATTCGCCGCGGCACAAACCGTCGCCGTGTTCACCCGAATAAGCGCCTTTGTATTCGCGCACCAAAGCCGATGCTTCCTCTGCAATTGCCCGCATCTTCTGCGCGCCGGTGCGGCGCATATCCAGAATCGGCCGCACGTGCAGCGTCCCGACGCTCGCGTGTGCGTACCAGGTGCCTTCGGTGTCGTGCTTGTGGAAAACCTCGGTGAGGCGCGTGGTGTACTGCGCGAGATGTTCGAGCGGCACCGCGCAATCTTCGATGAACGAGACCGGCTTGCCGTCACCCTTCATGCTCATCATGATGTTCAGGCCGGCCTTGCGTACTTCCCAGAGGGCCTTTTGTTGCGTGGCGTCGGGCATCTCGACCACCGAGCCCGGCAAGCCCAGATCGCCCATCAGTTCCACGAGTTGCGCAAGCTTCGCGAGTTGGACGGCCTTGTCCGCACCGGCGAATTCGACCAGTAACACGGCTTGCGGCTGACCGACCAGTGCACGTTCGATCACCGGACGGAACGCCGGATTGGACATCGACAGGTCGATCATCGTGCGGTCGACCAGTTCCACCGCGACCGGCCCCAGCTTGACGATGTGCTGCGTCATGTCCATTGCGTCGTAGAACGTGGGAAAGTTCACGACACCAAGCATCTTGTGCTCGGGCAACGGCCACAGCTTCAACGTGAGTTGCCGGCTGAACGCAAGCGTGCCTTCGGAGCCCACCAGTAACTGCGCGAGATTCGGCTCGCCGTCGGCGCTGAAGGGCAAGGGGCTCTGGCAATCGAAGAGATCGATGTTGTAGCCCGCCACGCGCCGCAATACCTTCGGCACCTGCTCGCGGATTTCATCGCGTTCGCGTTGCGCTATGCGCTGCACACCCTCGACCAGCGAACGCGTGCGGGAGTCGGATGACATTGCACGCAATGCCGCGAACGTAGCTTGATGACCATCGGCCAGCACGGCGTCAATAGACGCCACGTTGTGCACCATGATCCCGTATTCCATCGACCGCGAGCCGCACGAGTTGTTGCCCGCCATGCCGCCGATCGTGCATTGCGCGCTGGTCGATACATCGACGGGAAACCACAAGCCGTGCGGTTTCAGCCACGCGTTCAGATGGTCGAGCACCACGCCCGGCTCCACCGTTACCGTGCGCGCCTCACGGTCGAAGTGGACGATATTGTTGAGCCACTTGCTTGTATCGATAACCAGCGCTTCGCCAATCGTTTGCCCGCACTGGCTCGTTCCGGCACCGCGTGCGAGCACGGGAACCCGTGCGTCGCGTGCAATCTCCAAAGCGAGCAGCAAGTCGGCCTGGTCTTTCGGCACGACTGCGCCCAGCGGCATGATCTGATAGATCGATGCATCCGTCGCGTAGCGTCCGCGCGCCGCCCGGTCGAACAGCACATCGCCCTTCAACTCCTGGCGCAGGCGCATGGCCAGCGGCGACAGCGTGGCGCTCGCCGAGGCCGGCATCAAGTGGATCGGCTGGACGAGTGCTTCGGAGGATTTAGTCAGCATCGGCGTCTACGCGCGGTTGATTTAGTAAGGATTACTCATGCTTACCTGAAGATGTCACGCCGCCGCCTTCAATGCCGGTGCTGCGGTGTGGCTCGTCAGGTGGTCCATTGCCGCCAGGACGCCGCTGCCCGCAAGCTTCACGCCGGACAACTTGAGGCCCATTTCACAGCCTGCGAGCGTGGCCATCAGCGTGAGGTCGTTGCAATCACCCAGATGCCCGATGCGGAACATGCGGCCCTTCAGCTTGCCGAGGCCCGTGCCGAGCGACATATCGAAGTGCTCGTAGATCGTCTTGCGGATCGCGTCCGCGTCGACTCCTTCGGGCGTCATCACGCCTGTCAGCACCGGCGAATAAACAGCCGGGTCGGCGCACTGAACCTCGAGTCCCCATGCGTTGACTGCGGCGCGGCAAGCGGCAGCCAGTCTTTGATGCCGGGCAAAGACCTGGTCGAGTCCTTCGTCACCGAGCATCTCGAGCGCTTCGGACAAGCCGTACAACAAATTGGTGTTCGGCGTGTACGGCCAGTACCCGCTCTTGTTCATCTCGATGATCTCGTCCCACGCCCAGAACGCGCGCGGCAACCTGGCGTCCTTGCTTGCCTTGATCGCCTTCTGCGAAACCGCGTTGAAGCTGATCCCGGGCGGCAGCATCAAGCCTTTTTGCGACCCCGACACGGTGACGTCCACACCCCATTCGTCATGCCGATAATCCGCGGACGCGAGGCCCGAGATTGTATCGACGAGAAACAGCGCCGGATGCCCCGCCGCATCGATCGCGCGCCGCACTGCTGCAATGTCCGATGTAACGCCCGTCGAGGTTTCGTTATGCACGACGCACACCGCCTTGATCGTGTGCTGCGAGTCTTCGCGCAAACGCGCTTCGATCATGTCCGCCTGCACGCCGCGCCGCCATCCCTCGATGCCGGGCAGCCCCAGGAACTCCGGTTTCAGTCCGAGGTTTTCGGCCATCTTTTTCCAGAGCGTCGCGAAGTGGCCAGTCTCGAACATCAGCACGGTGTCGCCGGGGCTGAGCGTGTTGCAAAGCGCCGCTTCCCATGCGCCCGTGCCCGAGGACGGATAGATCACGACCGGTTGCGCGGTCTTGAAGATGGCCTTGATGCCGTCCAGGACCTTCAGGCCCAACGCACCGAATTCCGGCCCGCGATGATCGATCGTCGGATAACTCATTGCCCGTAGAATGCGGTCCGGGACCGGGCTGGGGCCGGGAATCTGCAGAAAATGGCGACCGGCGGGATGGAAATCCAGCTTTAACATGATGCGTCCTTTGAATTTTGCATGCAAAATACTTTATCGCACCGTCGCGACGATCGGAAGCGATAAATGCTTGTTTTTATTAGGTGAAAACCCGTCCCTCCAAATTTTCCGGCGTCGTACGGTAAAATCGCGCCAACAGAATGGGTAGAGGTATTGAATGCAAAATGAACATTTGGCGGATTTGCAAATTGCACAGATTGCGCAGATCGCGACCACGCTCCCCAAGGTCGAGCGGCAACGGCTGCACGACACGGTGGTCGAGCATCTGCGTAATTTCATCGTCGAGGGCTTGCTCGCGCCGGGCGTGAAGCTCAACGAACGAACGTTGTGCGAGACGCTGGGCATTTCACGCACGCCGTTGCGTGAGGCGCTGAAGGTGCTGGCGTCCGAAGGACTGATCGATATCCTGCCGAACCGGGGCGCGTCGGTGTCACAGATGAGCGAGGCGGAGATTCGCGAGACCTTCGAGTTGATGAGCGGGCTGGAAGCGTTCTCGGGCGAACTCGCGTGCGAGCGGATAACGTCCACCGAACTGAGCGCAATCAAGGCGCTGCATTACGCCATGCTGGCGTGCCGGGAGCAGAACGACCTGTCGGGGTATTACAGCCGCAATCAGGCCATTCACGACAAGATCAACGACGCCGCGCGTAATTCGGCGCTGCGGCAGACCTATGTATCGGTGAACCGGCGGCTGCAGGCATTACGGTTCCGGTCCAACTTCCAGACGGTGAAGTGGGACAGCGCGATCCGCGATCACGAAGCGATGATCGAGGCGCTGGAGGCGCGCGACGGCAAGCGCATGGCGTCGATCCTGCGCGGCCATTTGCTGGCCAAGCGCGATGCAGTGCTTGCCGAAAGGACCATGACGACGCTGCGCACGCGCTCGGAGGGCGGCACGCTGCCTGACGCGCCGCCGGGGTTAATAACGCCGGGTTCGACACCATAAACCCTCGGCGCCGTTACTCCCTTGCCCTCAATATCGATGCGCGTTTTCGGATAGCAGGGGCAAGACCGCCGTCCGCTGACCATCGACGGTTGCGCCTGCAAAAGCAAAGCTCGGAGAAAGATCCCTGTTGAGATCGGCGGGGAAGTTGAGAACGGGCTTCGATGCTTCGTCGAGGGTCGCGATCTGCGCCTCAGTCAGCTTGAGGTCGAGCGCGGCAAGATTCGCCCTAAGCTGTTCAATCCGGCGTGCGCCAAGGATCGTCGATGTCACGCCCGGCCGGTTTTGTACCCATGCAAGCGCAACGGCCGCCGGAGTGGCGTTCACTTCCCTGGCAACGGCCGTCAGCGCATCGATAACCTGAAAATCCTTCTCGCCCGGCAAACCGACCAGAGACCCGCGATCCGACGCCACGGTACTCACATTCTCACGGCTGTATTTGCCCGACAGCCAGCCGTTCTTGAGAGGACTCCAAGGCATCACGCCGATGCCAAGCTCTTGCGCCATCGGCGTCAGTTCTCCCTCCACGGTCCGTTGCAAAAGGGAGTATTCGATCTGCATCGCGATCAACGGCGTCCACCCGCGGAATTGCGCAATGATCTGCGCCTGCGCGACCTTCCAGGCGGGCGCGTCGGAGAACCCCAGATAACGCACCTTGCCGGCGCTGACGAGATCGTCCATTGCGCGCATCGTCTCTTCAATGGGCGCGGTGCGGTCCCAGTTGTGCATCCAGTACAGGTCGATGTAATCCGTCTGCAACCGGCGCAGCGATTCCTCGCATTGCTCGACGATTGCCTTGCGCCCGGCCCCGCCACCGTTCGGATCTCCGCGATGCAGATTGCCGAAGAACTTCGTGGCAATGACCGTGCGATCCCGACGGCCTTTTTGCCGCGCAAAGAAATCGCCGATGATCTTTTCGGAATGGCCGACGGTGTAGATGTTGGCGGTATCGATGAAATTGCCGCCCCGGTCGAGATACTCCGCAAGGATGGTTTCTGCTTCAGCGGGGCTCGAGCCCCAGCCCCAGTCTTCGCCGAAAGTCATGGTGCCGAGACAAAACGGACTGACGCGAAGGCCGGAGCGGCCGAGGGTGACGTACGAATCCAGCGACATGATGTTTCTCCTGAAATTGACGGGTTGGCTCGACGTCAATAAAACCATCGCGCGCCTTCCCGGCGATAGACCAATGCTCGCAGGCTCTTGCACAATCCTGCCAATATTGAGCGAATCATGCGTGCGGTGCTTGCCGTGCTTGCAGTTGGCGCGTCTGCCGCTTACCGTGGCGAGATGGACCATCTCGCCGAACTTCGCACGCTGATCACCCGCCACGCCCGCGCCGACATGATGGTCGAAGCGCTCCCGGGCGTCGCCGTCATGGCTTCCGACACAACCACCGAGCCGATCTACCATGTGTACGAACCCACGCTTGCCGTGATCGCCCAAGGCACCAAACGCACGGTGCTGAACGACAAAGTATTCGAGTACCGCGCGGGGCAGTACCTGGTAGTGTCCGTCGATTTGCCGATTACCGGTCATGTAGTCGAGGCGAGCGAGCGCGAGCCTTTTCTCGCGATGGGGCTGGTGCTGAAGCCGGCGAACATCGCCACCTTGCTGCTCGAGACTGCGACCGGCGACAGGAGCGTCGCCGAGCCTTTGGGTTTGGCTATCAGTCAGGCATCGCCGGAGTTGCTCGATCCGATCGTGCGCCTGCTTCGCCTGCTGGATCGTCCTGAGGATATCCTCGTGCTCGCGCCCATGCTCGAACGCGAAATTCTCTGGCGGCTGCTAGCGGGCGAACAGGGTGCGATGGTGCGGCAGATCGGTCTCGCCGACAGCCGTTTATCGCAAATCAGTTATGCCATCCGCTGGATTCGCGGCCACTACGCCGAGACGCTCGCGACTGAAGCGCTCGCCGGGCTCGTCGGCATGAGCGTTTCGTCGTTTCACCGGCACTTCCGCGCAGTTACTTCGATGAGCCCGCTTCAATATCAGAAGCGCATACGCCTGCAGGAGGCGCGTGCACGGCTGCTGGCGGAATCGGGAGACGTTGCTGCGGTGGGATTCGAGGTGGGCTACGACAGCCCGTCGCAGTTCAGCCGCGAATACAGCCGCCTGTTCGGCGCGCCGCCAGGCCGGGACGTGGCGCGCTTACGCACCGTGCCGACGCTGGAGCAAGGCATCGCCTGAACGGTCGGACGCGCCTGTCAGCGCGTCCTCAACCCACGCACATTCTCCACACCTACAGCTCCTTGTATAAATCCATTTGATGGGTTGATAAGAAATCACAATTATTTTTATGGTTTTCGGCTTTGTACAGTCCGATGCACTTACAACGCGCCACGCAACGAAAAACGAGCGCGACAAGAACATTTACTCGCCACCGGACCATCATGAAACTACTCAAGCTTGCTCCTCTCGCGGTGCTGGGCGCCTTCACGGTGTCGTCGTATGCACAGAGCAGTGTCACCCTTTACGGCCTGATTTCAGGAGGTGTCGGCTTCGCGACCAACCAGGGCGGTCACAACGCTTATGAGGCGCTCAGCGGCACGAACCAGAATCCTCGCTGGGGCCTGAAAGGACGGGAAGACCTGGGCGGTGGTTTGAGCGCGGTGTTCCAGCTTGAGAACGGTTTCAACATCATGAGCGGCGCGGCCTCCCAGAACGGCCGCGAATTCGGCCGGCTGGCGTATGTCGGTCTCGCCGATAAAACCTACGGCACGCTGACCCTCGGCCGCCAGTACGACACGATCCACGATTACATCGGCCCGGTGATCATCGCGAGCAACGGCGTGAATATCGGCGATAACGACAACGGTTATAACGACATTCGCGTCCAGAATTCGGTCAAGTACGTGAGCCCGAATTATCGTGGGCTGAAGGCCACCGCCATCTATGGCTTCAGCAATTCGACCGGCTTCGGCGACAACAACGCGTACAGCTTCGGGGTCGGTTACGAGAACGGCCCGCTGAAGTGGAGCGCGGTCTACGCGCAGTACAACCACCCGTACAGCCCCACGAATCAGGACGGCGCGATCTCCAACGACTACGCATCACCCATCCTGATCTTCAATAAGAGCGCGACCAACCCGTCCGTGTTCGCGAGCAAACAGCGCATTGCCGGCACCGGCGGTTTCTACACCATCGGTCGAGCACAATTCGCCGCACTCTTCACCGATGTCCACTACGATTACCTCGACAACTCCCACCTGCACTTGCAGAACTTCGGCGTGAACGTGGTGTACACCATGACCCCGGCGCTGTTCCTCGGCGCGGCCTACGGTTACACGGACGGCAAGTACGACGTCATCAACCAGAAGCCGCAGTGGCATCAGGTGAACTTGCAGGCAGACTATTTTCTTTCGAAGCGTACCGACGTAGCGTTGACGGTGATTGGTCAGCTAGCCGCCGGCGACGCGCAGCATGCGCAGATCTTCGCGTTCGCGCAGTCAACCACAACGCGCCAACTGGTCGCGACCATCGGCATGCGCCACGTATTCTGACCATGAGCCAAACTTTTAACGTTCCCCGTCGCACGTTCCTCAAGGCATCGGTCGCGCTGACTGCCGGTGCGTTGTTCAACCCGCTCGCGCAGGCTGCCAACGAGCGGCGCACGGTGATCATCGACTGCGATCCGGGTCAGGACGATGCCATCGCCATCCTCTTCGCACTCGGTGCGCGCGACCGGCTCGACGTGCGCGCACTGACCGCCGTTGCGGGCAACGTGCCGCTGAACCTGACCGAGCGCAACGCGCGCATCGTGCGTGACTGGGCAGGTCAGACAAAGACCTTGCCGGTGTACGCGGGATGCCCGCGTCCGCTGATGCGCCCGCTGATTACCGCGGCGAACGTACATGGCAAGACCGGCCTTGAAGGCGTGGAATTGCACGAACCGCTGGCGCCGGTCGCGCCGCAACACGCGGTGGCGTATCTCATCGAAACGTTGAAAGCGGCCGCGCCCCACAGCGTGACGATCTGCGCGATCGGACCGCTGACGAACCTGGCGACCGCGCTCACCGAAGCGCCCGAAATCCGCGAAGGCTTGCGCGAAATCGTGCTGATGGGCGGCGCATTCTTCGAGCGCGGCAACATCACGCCGGCCGCCGAATTCAACGTCTACGTCGACCCGGAAGCGGCGAGCATTGTCTTCGCGAGCGGCGTGCCGATCGTCGTGCTGCCACGCGATGTCGCCGTGAAGGCGCCCATCACGCCGGCACGCATCGCACCCATCCGCGCTATCGGCAACCGTTGCGGCGCGATTGTCGCGGACATCATGGCGGCGGAAGTGAAGTATCAGAAGGGCCGGCGCGGCGTGGAAGAAGCACCCGTGTACGACCCCACCGCAGCGGGTTATCTCGTCGACCCGAGCTTGTTCAAGGGCCGCCTGGTCAACGTAGTGGTCGAAACAACCGGGCAATGGACGCTGGGCGAAACGGTGGTCGACTGGAGCGGCCATAGCGGCCGTACGCCGAACGCGACCTGGATCACCGACGTCGATGCCGACGCGTTTTATGCCGCGTTGCGGGCCAGCATCGCTACGCTACCTTGAGCCGACGTTGTGACCCATGCTTCAAATGTGCGCGGCAATATAGTCCCAGCACGCTTTCGCATGCGGGCCGCGATCTTCGCCCACCAGCGAGATCAACGCAATGGCACGCGTGACGCGCGGTTTGTCGAGGCGCAGCGCCACGAGCTCGGGATCGTGCAGATGCAATGTGTAAAGGCTCGGCAGCACCGCAATCGCGAGTCCATTGCGCGCCAGCGCGTAGAGTGGCTCGGAGTATTCCATCCGGTACGCCACCGAGAGACGCAATTTTTCATCGCCACTCGTGCGATGCAGCGCGTCGCTCACACTGCCGCGCACGAACACGGCGAGATCGCGGCCGACAAGCTTCGCCCACGGCAGGGTCTTGCGTTTGGCGAGCGGGTCGTCGCGCCGCAGGACCACGACGATCTCGTCTTCGAAGACGTCTTTGAAACGCAGGGCCTCGTGGTTCGCTTCCGGCTCATGCACGCCAATGCCGATGTCCGCGACGCCATCGCGCACAGCGTCGATCAGCGCGCTATTGGGCAGGTCGGTGAGCGTGAAGCGCAGCGACGGCTGTTGTTCGCGGAACGCGTTCAGCACCGGTAGCAGACGCCCCGCCACCGATGGAATCATCGCGATGCGCACCGTCTGCAGTTGCTCGGCGAAGGTGCTGGCCATGTCGTCGAACGTACCGCGCGCGTGGTTGAGCAGGCGTTCGGCGAGCGGCAGTATGCTGGCGCCGGCAGCAGTCAGCGTGAGGCGGTGAGCGGAACGCGCGAACAATGGACCGCCGAGCAGGAACTCGATCTGCCGGATCGCGGCGGTCAGGGCAGGTTGTGTCAGCGAAAGCGATTGCGCCGCTTGTGTGAAGCTGCGCGCATGCGCGAGCGCAACGAAGTACTGCACTTGCCGCAACGTCAGCGCGGGTAAGAGGGACGAACGATCGGACATTGAGCGCCACAGCTTGGGGACAATGCGCCGCAGTATAAAGCGCGACCAAGCCGGCACAGGTAAAGGAAATAATAGTGAACAAGGAATCTTCGATGGCTTCTCCCGACCTCGCCGCACCAAAAACATCGGGCGGCTGGCTGGATCGCCGCTTCGCATTGAGCGCTCGCAATACCAGCGTGCGCATCGAGACGCTTGCAGGCGTTACGTCGTTTCTCGCGGCGGCGTACCTGCTCGTCGTGATCCCGTCGCTGCTCGCAACGGGCGGCATGGATCGGGGTGCGGCGACCACGTCGACCATCATCGTTTTTGTTTTGAGCACCATTTTCATGGGGCTTTATACGAATCTGCCGTTTATCGTCGGGCCGGGGATTGGCGGCTCGGTGATCCTTGGCGTGACGCTGGCGGCGACCGAACACGTCGCCTGGCAAACCGGTCTCGGCATTGCGTTTATCTCCGGCGTGCTGTTTCTGATCCTCACGCTGGTCGGCGCACGCAGTCTGGTCGTGCGGCTGATCCCGGCTCAGATCAAGCTCGGTCTGGGCGCGTCCATCGGACTCTTTATCGCGGTGCTTGGCTTCCGTAACGCGGGTATGGTCATCGCAAACGCAAAGACCAATGCGCTGGCCCTCGGCGATTTTTCGCGGCCCGGCACGATCGTCGCGTTGATCGGTTTGGCCGCAGCCGTGGTGTTGCAGGGGCGGCGCGTTCCCGGCGCCATTCTCTGGGCAATCCTGATCGCGGCGGCGGCGGGCGTACCGCTGGGCGTCACGCATCTGCCGCAAGCCATGATCTCGTTGCCGCACGACATCATGCCCGTTGCGTTCAAGCTCGATATTCCGGGCGCGCTGACCGTTGCTGCCATTCCTTATTTGTTCGTGTTCTTCGCAGCCGAATTTTTCTCGACACTGGGCACGACGCTCGCGGTCGGCGCCAAAGCGAACCTGCTCGATGAAAACGCCAACCTGCCGAATATCAACCGTCCGTTCCTCGTCGATTCGATCGCAGCCACGCTCGGCCCCGTGTTCGGTATTCCAGCGCTCACGGCGCTGGTCGAATCGGCGGCGGGCGTGGAAGCGGGCGGGCGCAGCGGCCTCTCATCGCTGGCTGCGGCAGGCATGTTCGCGTTGATGCTGCTGTTCGTACCGGTCGCGCTCGCGATTCCGAAGGAAGCCACCGCGCCAGCGCTGATCCTGATCGGCCTGTCGATGTTCAGCACGATCCGCCACGCGCATTTCGACGATTTCACGGACGCTTTCCCGGTCCTTTCCATGGTCCTGCTCACGCTGATGTCGAACAGTTTCGGCACAGGGATTGCGGGCGGCTTGTTGTGTTTCGTGATCGTGAAGCTGCTTGCAGGCCGCTTTAAAGAAGTCCCCTGGGGTCTTGTCGTGCTGGCGATTCCGCTTGGTTATTACTTCTGGACCGTTGTTAAACACCATTAATCCTGCACTCCCGCAAGTACCTGGAATATGAACGAGACATTTGGCAATGTGCCCGCTTCACGCACCGGCATCAAGATCACGCCTGCGCATCGGGCATTTTTCAAGGCAATCCCGAAGGTCGAACTGCACTGCCATTTGCTGGGCGCGGTTCGGCACCAGACGTTTATCGCGTTGGCCGAAAAAAGCCATGCGCCGATCGAGCGGACGGAGATCGATGCGTTTTATACGCGCGGCGAGAAGCCGGTTGGCGTGTTGCGCGTGCTGCGCGCGCTTGATGAATACCTGCTCACCAACGCCGATGACCTGCACCGCATCACGTACGAATATCTGGAGGACGCCGCCGCGCATAACGTGCGCCACGCAGAATTCTTCTGGAATCCCACCGGCACGGTACGGGTATCGAAGATTGCGTACGGGGATGCGCAGGCCGGCATTGTCGCGGCGATCCGCGATGCATCGCGGGACTTTGGAATGTCCGCGCTGCTGATTCCAAGTATTGACCGGGAGGCCGATCCCGACGAAGCGGTGACCCTGGTCGAGTGGATGAAAGCCCATCGCGCCGATGAAGTCGCCGGCATTGGCGTGGATTATCGTGAAAATGACCGGCCGCCGGAATTGTTCTGGAAGGCTTATCGCAATGCCCGAAACGCAGGCTTCAAGACTACAGCGCATGCGGGCGAGTTCGGCATGCCTTGGCGCAATGTGGAAACTGCGGTTGAGCTGCTGAAGGTGGATCGTGTCGATCATGGTTATACGATCGTCAATAATCCCGCGCTGGCCGCCAAATATGCCGCGTCCGGCCTGGTGTTCACGGTCGTGCCTAGCAACTCTTATTACTTGCGCATTTTGCCGCCGGAGAAATGGGCGGAGTTGCATCCGATCCGCCGCATGCCCGGGCTTGGTTTGAAGATTCATCCAAATACCGACGACCCGGCGCTGCACAAGGTGAATCCGAGTGAAGCGTGGGAACTGATGTTCAGCCATTTCGGCTTTGGCATCGGCGATTTGAAGGGTTTCATGCTCAACGGCATCGACGGAGCATGGGTCGATGGCGCGACGCGCGACGCGTGGCGAGCCCAATGGCCGGGTGAATTTGACGCGTTGGCCGAGCAGTTGCCATAGGGGTTGGATAGGTTTTGGGCGCTGGCGGTCGGTGGGAGATGTTGAAGGCTGGGTCGGGGTCAGCGCCGATGCGGCCTCAAGCACAAATAGTCGCGTTGCCTTATCATTGCCCCGCATCGCCCAAGCCAAAGATAGCAACTCATGCGTAACGCGTGCGTAACTTATGCGTATCGGCACCGCCGCCCCCAAGACCGCGCCTATGCACCCCGCAGCAGACCACCTGACCCACACCCCAAAAGCAAAACCCGCCCGCGTCGTCCTGGCTACCATCATCGGTAACGCGTTTGTCGCGTACGACTTCACGGTCTACAGCTTCTCCGCCGTCATCATCGGCAAGCTATTCTTCCCGTCGCACAACCCGCTGTCCTCACTGCTGCTCTCGCTTGCGACCTTCGGTGCGGGCTTCGTCATGCGCCCGCTCGGGGCAATCATCATCGGGCAGATCGCCAACAGCCGGGGCCGCAAAGCCGGCATGACCTGGTCGCTCGCATTCATGACACTCGGCACATGGCTGATCGCCTGCCTGCCCACGGTTGCTTCCATTGGCCCGGCTGCAACGGTGTTGATGGTTCTCGCGCGACTCATGCAGGGGCTCGCGGCAGGAGGCGAGATCGGGCCGGCGTCGGCCGTGCTGATGGAGTCGGTCCCGCGCAACCGCCGCTGTTATCTCACCAGTTGGCGTGGCGCGAGCCAGGGCGCGGCCGCATTTGCCGCCGCGATGGTCGGCGCAACTACCACCGAGCTGCTCTCGCCGGCCGACATGCACGAATGGGGATGGCGGATTCCGTTTGTGCTCGGTGGGTTGATCGGCCCCGTCGGCTGGTATCTGCGCCGGAGCATGCCTTCGATTGTCGTGGAGGTACCCAAGCGCCCCCGGCTCGCGACTCTGTTCTCAAAGCACGCCCGCCCGCTGTTCTACGGAACATTGATGATGGCCGCGCCGTCGATCGGTATCTACATCACGGTGTTCTACATGCCGAGCTATCTGGTGCGCACGTTGCATCGGCCCCCGGCCATCAGCCTGCTGACCGCCAGCCTGTCCGGTCTCGTGATCCTGGTGGCGAACCCGCTGGTGGCCCGGATCGCCGACGGCCAAAAGCGCCGCAAGCCAATCCAGTACCTGGCGCTCGTGATCTGTCTTGTGCTGACTTACCCGGCCTTCTTCGCCTTGAGAATGGGCGTAGGCAATGTCACCGCGCTGCTGATCATCCTTGGGTATGTGGCGGTCGCGCTCAGCAATGCCGGCGCGAGCACGGTGATGATGCTGGAGGCCTTTGCGCCGCAACATCGCGCCGCCGCGCTTTCCATCATGTACAGCTTCGGCGTGGCGATTTTCGGTGGCTTCTCGCCGCTTATCGTCACGTGGCTGATCGCCGCGACCGGCAATCCGATGATACCCGCGTGGTATCTGATCGCCGCCATCTGCATCACGCTTTTTGCCCTGCAGCGCTTCCCCGAAACGGCGCCCGACTGATTGGGCTGGCGCGCCGGGTTATCGCGCTATCTGCCGCCTGGCCCGTACGACGACATCAGGTCCAGCTTGCTCGCCCGCTGCAACTCGAGCGCGCGAGCGCGCGCATCTTGCGGGCTCATGCCGTAGGCGCGGCGAAACGCGCGCGTAAAATCCGACGCGCTGTTGAACCCCAGCCCGTAGGCAATATCGACAACCTGAAGGTGGGGGAAGCGGACCAGCTCGTCAGCCGCCTCGCGCAAACGGCGATTGCGGATATACGCGCCCAGTCCGCCCTCATGCTCGAACCAGCGGTAGATCGTGGCGCGCTTCAAGTGCAGCGCATCCACCACGCTGGTTGGCGAAAGATCAGGCTGGTTGAGATTCGCTTCGACATACCGCCGCACCTGGCTCATCATGGCCGCCTGCACCGCCGCGCGGGCGTCGCCGGTCAGCCTTGCCTGCTTGCGGAAAGCCGCGAGCAGCAGTTGCGCGCCGGCATCCATTTCCCGCGCCGCCTGCGCAGCGTTCATTCCGGCCAGGTCGCGGCTCAGCGCCAACGCGTGATTCGTCACCAGTTGGGTCAACGGCGCGCCGTGCTCGACCGCGCGGCCATGAATCGAATCCGCGTCTGGAATCGCGGCCTCCACGACCGCTCTCGGCACGAACATGGTCAACACCTGGCACGCAGACCGCTCGGTGCGAAACGGCTGGTCCATGTCGAAAACGACTATTCCCTGAATCGGATTCGGGGCGCTGCGTTTCTTCTGCATGCCCACTACCGCGTCGACCTCGCCCTGGACGAATATGTGGAAAACATAGTCCCGCCGAACGTCGGCGGACACTCTCGCAACCGAGCGTTCAAGCGACATGGCGTCGGTGACGGCATCCGTAAAGACGAAATCGCCCACTGCATACCGGTCGATACGGCCGTTAAAGCCGCCCGCGATCTGCGCCTTCGAAGGCAGGACATCGATGACATGCCCCACCCGGTCGCGCCAAGCGAGGAGCTGCTGGTCCACCTCCGAGGCGTACGTGCTGAAACTGCTGCGGACGATGCCAGCGTCCGGCGCGGCAGCCTGAGCGAGCCCGTCGCGGCGGGTATACGAAGCCATTTTCATTACCTGTTAGTGCCTCCAAACAGCCGATCCATCCCGCCCGGGTCGCGATGATCAATTTATTTCGAGAACTGAGACATAGGGTAAAGCCTGCCAAAAACTGTGCGCTATCTTCAGATTAATAACTTCGCTGTCCATTCCGCATCATGAGAGGCAAATGCCTTGTTTACGGCATTGCAAGCGGGAAGCGCAGGCTTTTCCATCAAAAGGCGGCGGGAGCGGAAAACAAAACCGCCCCGCCCGTTCACCGCCATGGGTATGTGTATTGGCAGAATGAGCAGCCTGATCAGCGATGTCCGGACGAATTGATTGCAGCACCCTTCCTGAGGCAGCTCAGCGAAGCAGACGAGATATCAGCAAATGAGCGCTTTAAAGAAAGCACCGTCGCTTAATCCCGGCAACTTGATGCCCGCAAGTTTAGCCGATCGCCAGCTTGACCATATCGAGCGCATGGTCAGGTCCGTCATGCGCGTCAATTCGGCTGGACCCGTCCACGGCATGGACCAGGAGTACTGGGAAAGCCGGCTCCGGGTCCTGATGAATGAGAGCGATCTTGTGGCAGTGCAACAACACCGGGTGAAACGATTATTACTGGATCTGGCCAAGCGCGCACGGTCGAACGCACTGACACAAACGGCAGCGTGAACCGCGAAAGGACGAACGGGGATCGGAAGAACGCGCGTTAAGCGCGGGCACAGGTTGCAACCTGGAAGCCTATTGATGGCGGCAACACGGGATCGACCGCGAATCTCCCCGATGCCGCGCGCAATCACCACGACTGGCATCAAGCCGGTGATCTATGAGCATTCGGCTTCGAGCAAATCGTCGATGCTTACCGCTTCCTTTCGAGCGCAGCACACGTCGGAAAAGTCGCCCTCGACCTGGATGCTTGAACTAATGATTCTGTTGCTCGGGCAGAATCACGCCGCGGGCTTCGGTTGTAGCCCGATATAACGTGCGCGAGGCCGGATCAGGCGGCCCGTTTGCGCTTGCTCCAGCGCGTGCGCGAGCCAGCCAGCACAGCGCGCAAGCGCGAACAGCGACAGCGGCGCATGCGTCGGCAGATCGAACGCAGCGGCAAGAACCGCCAGCGCGAAGTCAACGTTCGGCCGCTCGCCAACCGCCCTCTCCACGCATGTGGCAAGTTCCGCGTAAAGCGGCGGCACGCTTACTGTGCTGAGCAGAGCGCTCGCCCTTGGGTCCCCATCGGCATATAGCGGATGCCCGAACGCCGGAAACGCGCGGCCTTGCGCCAGCCAGTCATGCACGGCCGCTTCCGGGCCGATATCGGCTGCCAACTCGATCAGCGCGCGAACCGACGACGATGCCCCTCCATGCAACGGTCCAGTGAGCGTAGCGAGGCCAGCCAGCACGCCAGCCGATAACGACGCGCCGGTGGAGACGGTGACGCGCGCCGCGAAGGTCGATGCATTCAGTTCATGATCGGCGAGTAAAACGAGGGCGCGCCGAATTGCGTCTTCCGCCTCGCTGCGTCCCCACGATACGGCCAGGCGCTCGCTTAACGTGGGTCCTGCGCGCGAAGAAGCTGTACCGCCAAGGATGGCCTGTGCGAGCGTCGAAAGCACGCTGGCGGCCTCGTCTCGCAGCACAGCAGGCGTGCGTCCACTCGATGGCAAATCACGCGCGCTACGCCTGGCCAAAGCGACGAGACTCGCGGTCAAAGGATCGTCGGCGCCGGCGGCCTTGCGCGCAACCGATGGTTTGATCAAGACCGCATCGGTCTCCCATAACAGCCCGGTGACTTCCTCAAACGACGCCGTGTTCGCGAGCTCGACGGCATCCCGCCCGCGATACCAAAGCTTGCCGTTCGATACCGTCGAGATAGCGGAAAGCAAAACGGGATCACCCCAGTCGATTGTCTGCGCTGCGACCTTCTCGACCTTGCGCTGTCCGCTACGGCGCTCCGCCATCCGCAATACATCGTCGCGGTGATAAAGGCTGCGGCGAGGGTCTGTCTTATCGGACTTTGCGCGGATTTTTCCGCGACTCACGTTCGCATACAGCGTCTGCGCGCGGACGTTCAATACGCTCAAGGCCTCGGCCGCCGTCATCCATGCCATGGGGATCTCACATTGATGAATTGAATCAAGATTGACGTCAACTCTATCAATATTAATATCCATGCAGGACGAACGATTTAAAGCCGCAAGGAGGACGACATGCAGAGCCTGTTCAAACAGCACTTCGACACATTCGCGCGCTACAACGCCTGGGCGAACACACGACTCTTCGATGCCGCCGCGCTCCTCAGCGACGCCGATTATCGAGCGGACCGGGGCGCGTTTTTCAGATCGGTACACGGGACGCTCAATCACTTGCTCGTGACCGACCGCGTATGGATGTTTCGTTTCACCGGCGAGGGGAATTCACCTGACAGGCTCGACGCGATCCTCTTCGAGGAACTTGAGTCGCTGCGCCATGCGCGTGAGAGGGAGGATGCACGGATCGTGCGGCACGTAACAGGGCTTGATGATGCTTCGCTGGAAGGCACGATCACGTACCGGCGCGTCTCCACGCCGGACGCGATCACGCAACCTCTCGCGCCTGCACTCGCGCATTGGTTCAATCACCAGACGCATCACCGTGGCCAGGTGCATGCGCTGCTGACCGGTATAGCGGGACGAGCGCCGGAACTTGATCTGCTTTTTTACCAACGTCTCGCGGAGAAGGGGCTTGCTTGAGCGACAGCTATCGCGTGCCACGCTGTTTTCCTGTTTGTCAGGGAACTGCCGCCCGCGCTCGCCCTGCGATGAAGCGGTTAGCAGTTACTCAGGTCCCGCCGAGCGCGCAACAGTATCGAAGCTCGGTCAGCCACTTGCCGCCGAGTTGAACGCCTCTGCTCGAGTTATCGCAGACAAAGCCGCTTCGTTTATAGAAGGCGCGCGCGCGACGATTGTCCAGCAAGACCCACAGGGCGACATCGGTATATCCCGCGGATTGCAGCGCGTGCCGTGCAGCATCGATCAATCGCTTGCCGACGCCTTTGCGCCAGAAAGCCGGCGCGATGTAAAGCGTCTCCACTTCGGCCCAGCGATGATCCTTGTCCCCGTCCCGTGAGTCCCCGAATGCAACCCAGCCGAGAATCGCTTCGTCGGCATCGGCATCGGCGTGAGCGATCAGCACCCGGGGCCTTCCGGCGATGATCGACTTACGCCATGCCTCGCTTCGTTGCGCCACGGCCAGATTCGCCAGGTAGGCCTCGGGCAGGATTCCCCGATAAGCCGCCTGCCATGAGTCCACGTGAATCGTGGCGATAGCCTGCGCGTCTTCGACCGTGGCCTCGCGTATTCCAACAAGCATGCGGTGTCCCTGGTTGATGTTGGTTGCGACCATGACGCCGCTTCGAGCGTCTCCATCTCGGGCGGGAGCGCCGCGATCCTCGTAATCCTCATGTCAGGTGTTGTCGCCATTCTGCGTCAACGGTGGATTCGCCGCGGCGATGCTTGGGCGGACCCCAAGCGCTGCGGATCATCAGGGACGGATTCAAGTTTATCCAAATTTCTGTTTCGGGAGGTTTCACCCGCATAGACGCCATGAAGAGTGAACTCCATACTTGCTTAATCCGTCCGGCTTTCGGGATGTCGGGATCGAATACTGCTATTAAGGGGACGGTTCCCGATAAGCATCGGAAGTCGCACTCCAACGATGAGAGGCCACATGCGAAAACAATTGCTTCAATGGGGTTGTATTGGATTTGCGGGGTTACTGGCGATGCCGGGCGTGACGTTCGCGCAGCAGCAGGCGTACACGAATAGCCCGGTCAACATGCGCGCCGGGCCGGCGAGCGACTATCCGATCGTGACTCAATTGCCGGGCGGCGTGCCCGTCACGGTCATGGGTTGCGTCAGTGGCTACACCTGGTGCGACGTGGTGGTGCCCAACTTGCGCGGCTGGGTCTACGCGGGGCGTCTCAGCTATCCGTATCAGGGTGGCAATGTACCGATCCTGACTTACGGAACCACGATCGGTTTGCCTATTGTGACGTTTTCCATCGGTTCGTACTGGGGCAGTTATTATCGCGGCCGCCCTTGGTATAACCAGCAATCACGCTGGGCGAATCATCCGCCTCCTGGGCGCGGTCCCGGCCGCCCGCCGGGTTATGGCGGACGTCCTCCGCCGGGACCGCAGCCCGGTCATGGCGGCGGTCGTCCTCCTGGACCACCACCGGGTCAAGGTGCGGGTGGACGTCCTCCCGGACCACCGCCGGGTCAAGGTGCAGGTGGGCGTCCTCCCGGACCACCGCCCGGTCATGGCGCTGGCGGCCGCCCTCCAGGGCAGCCCGGCGGCGGTGGGCGCCCTCAGGGACCACCGCCGAGTCATGGCGGCGGAGGGAACAATGGTGGTGGCCACGGCGGTGGGGGGCAAGGCGGCCACGGCGGTGGAGGCAACCAGCAGCAGCACGGTTAACCGCTATCTTTTGACGGTCGGCGGCAATGGTGCGCCTCTGCGCCGCCGGCAACATGCGGGCGACGACGGAAACATCGCGGGTTTCGCGTCGCTTGCGCCTGCGCCAGGCATTTGGAAATTTGCCTTCCCGACCAGACGCCTGCTTCGGCGGGCGCTTGAAGCACCGATAAGAAAAGAAAACGCTACGCGGGATAGCAGAACACTCGAGTCAGCAACAATGCTGCAAGCCGATGTTTCGACGCCGTGCAAGCATTAAGACTTCCGCCGCCAAGATGGCTTTTGTGCTGCTCTGGTCGGGAGGATTCCCGATAGCGAAGATGGCAGTCGGATATGCACCGCAGCTAACCTTGCTGGCGTTGCGATATGGATGCACCGTCTGCCTGCTCATCCCGCTCTTCGTCATCATCAAGCCTGCGCTGCCGAAGAATCGAACTGCCTGGGGAAATGTCGGGTTGGTGCTTTCAGTGTTAGTGGTCGGGGTCTATGCTGGGTTGGTGCTTTCAGTGTTAGTGGTCGAGGGTCAATGCCGGGTTGGTGCTTTCAGTGTTAGTGGTCTGCGAGAGTCGGATTTTCTCTTTATCACTATTAGCCACTGTGCGTGGCGGCACGTCATTTCTTTGTCCAAAGCGACAAAGAAACGAAGCAAAGAAAACGCTTTTAAACCACGCTACCCTAAGTGTCCACAGCGTGCAGTTTTGATTCATAGGTGCCCCAAAAGCACGGTGCTCGCCAGAGCGACGGATGTGTGAACCCCTCCTTCTCGCGAATCCTGACACGAACACGCTTCGCCCCGTACGCTCTCGGGCAAGCACAATTGCTAAGGAACCCGCACGGCCTTACGGGTATTTACGGCTGCGGTTTTTTGACAGGTTAGCTACCGGGTCTGTGCGACCGTATTCATAGGCCACAGCTTCATGCGTGTTTGTGGTTACTGCTTCAGTTTTTGTGAATTGGCTGCGCGTTCTGTACAGCTATTTTCGTCGGTTACGGCCGCCCGCATCTTCGCGACCTCATTTCCAGCAGGGTTGGCGACGTGGTTCGAGGCGCGTACACATTTGGAGGGAGGTTGTCCGCGGATAGCGCGGGGTGCTCCTTGGGCAGGTTCAATCACTGGTGGCGAAGCGTGTGGGTATCGGTGTTCGGAGAAGGAGGGTTTCACACATCCGTGGCTCTGGCGAGCACCGTGCTTTTGGGGCACCTATGAATAGAAACTGCACGCTGTGGACACTTAGGGTAGCGCGGTTGAAAGCGCTTTCTTTGCTTCGTTTCTTTGTCGCTTTGGACAAAGAAATGACGTGCCGCCACGCACAGTGGCTAATAGTGATAAAGAGAATATCCGACTCTCGCAGACCACCACGGCCGAAAGCAGCAACCCGGCATAGACCCCTGACCACTAACGCCGAAAGCAGCAACCCGGCATAGACCCCGACCACTACCCCCCAAACCACCACCCCCGACCAACATCCCCTCCCCGTCCACCAGCGCGAGCGCCCCTAACCTGGTAAATCCTGCCCCTTCGTTTCCGGCGCGAACGGAATCACCGCCAACCCGATCACAAACGCGATAGCGGTCAGCGCAATAGGCATGCCGAGCGTCTTCATGTGCAACACCATCGCGCCGATCCCAAAATTCACAATGGCCCCGAAGAAGCGCCCTATCGAAGTGCAGAACGCAAACGCCGTCGCTCGAACGCGAGTCTCGAACTGCTCCGGCAGCCACAGACTGAACAACGCGAAATTACCACCAAAAAAACCAAGCACGACCAACAGCGCGATGAACGGCACGAGTCCATTCTCGAGATAAAACGCCCAACCAAACGCCAGTGCGATCGACACCGCCATACCCACGAAGTACACAGCAAGCGTGAGTTTGCGCCCAATACGTTCAGCCATTGGCGGCAACGCGAGACAGCCGATGATCGTTCCGATGGACAACAAACCCGTCGCAATCGACGCAGTCCGGGATGCATCCGCCTTCGTCATTCCAGCTTTGGTCGCAAGCTGAATAACCGCCGACGGTTCATACACCGCGCCCGCCCACAGTCCAATAATCGCAACAGTCAGCAACACAGTCGCAACGATGGTGCGCTGCCGATATTGCGCCGAGAAAATCGATCGCAGCGAACCCGCCTTCTTGACCACGGTTGCCTCGACCTTCTGCCACTTGTCGGTTTCCTTCACGCGCAGCAACACCACAATGGACACCACCACCGGCACGATACCGACAAGGAACATCGCGCGCCAGCCGAAGGTCGCGCCGATCGTATAGTTAAGTGCGGCAGCCATGAAGAAGCCCGCGTAATACCCCGTCTGGAGATACCCCGCGCCCATCTTGCGGCGATCCTCCGGCCACGCTTCCGCCACATAGGTCCCGGCCAGCGCCCACTCCCCGCCAATACCCACGCCCGCAAGAAAACGATAGATACCCAGCTCCCAGACGGTATGTGAAGTCGCCGCGAGTCCGGTAAAGATCGCGAAGGTGAAAATAGTGGCGGCAAGCACCTTGGTGCGTCCAAAGCGGTCAGCGAGTGGCCCCCAGATGAACGACAGCCCCCAACCCACAAGGAACAGCGCGAACAGGATGGAGCCTGCCAGCCCGACATTCGCGGGCGTGGCTGCATAGCCGGACTTCGGCAGCAGTTCAGTCAGCGCAGGCGCCAGCACCAACGCATAGATGAAGGAGTCCATGCCATCGAGCGTCCATCCGGCCCAGGCACCCCAGAAGCCTACGATCTGTGTCCGGTTCAGTGGCGTACGGATGCGCCGGTTGGCGCCTATCGAACGTTCCAGCGTGCTTGGCATGACTGTCTTCCTGGTAGGTGTAAACCTGAATGAGTCTGATATGAACGACGCGCTCTGTTTGCGAGTCCGGACGTCTGCGCTTGAGCACCGGGTCTGCTTTTCAGGCCCCAAAAGTGCATTTTCATATATAATATTTGAAAATGAGCTGTTGACCACTCCGCACTTGTACCTAGCTTCGGTAGAAAAAAGCATGAAAAACGAGCTGAATCCCCTTTTTCGCGAGGCGCAATTCGAGCCACGCCAGAGCACGTCGCGTTATATAGCGGACGCGTTGCGCTCGGCTATCGTGGAAGGCACGCTTCTGCCGGGCGAACCGTTGCGTCAGGACGCTATTGCCAGGCAGTTCTCCGTCAGCGCCATTCCTGTGCGCGAGGCGTTCAGGCAGCTGGACACCGAGGGCTGGGTCACCATTGAACAGAACCGTGGTGCGTCGGTCAGCCTGCAATCGCCCGATGAGGCCCGCGAGATCTATGAGATCCGCGCGTCGCTGGAAAGTCTGGCGATCGGCATTGCGATCGAGCGCCATACAGACGCAACACTGGCCGAGGCGCGCCGATTGCTTGAGGCCGCCGCCAGCGAACAGGATCAGGCGCTGTATGTAGTACGTAATGAGCAGTTCCACATGAGCCTGTACGCGCCCGCTGAGCGCCCCCATTTGATGGAGTTGATTGGTACGATGCATCGGCGGGGCGAGCGTTATCTGCGGCTCAAGTTCGGCATGCCCACGTTCAAGGGACAGTCCGACGCCGAGCACGAAGCCATTCTTGACGCGCTGCATGCCCGCGATATCGAAGCGGCACAAACGCTGGTCGCACGCCATCTGCTCGCGACCGGCGAACTGGTTTATCGTTTTCTCCACGACGCTCAAGTGCAGGCTCAGGCCACGCAGCCAAAGAAGCGTCGCCGTCCTTCCACTGCGCGGTCAGCCTGAGCGCTGATTTCGTTCCGCTGATCCTGCTCAATACGAGGCCACCGCATGAATCCTCCCGCACAAGCCGACACCACCCCAGCACCACGCCAGTGGAACACGCGTGCGCTGGAAAAGGCCCGGCGCCTGAAGGCTATCGAAGGCTGGCTCGACAACGGTGTGCTCAAGGCTGAACGCATTGTCGACGCCCTGGAAACACTGATTCAATCTGGTGATCGCGTCGCGCTGGAAGGCAACAACCAGAAGCAGGCCGACTTTCTTTCGCGCGCATTCGCGAAGCTTGATCCGGCGCGCGTGCATGACGTTCATCTGCTGATTTCCAGCATCAGCCGGCCCGAGCATCTGACGCTGTTCGAACGCGGCATTGCGCGCAAAGTGGACTTCTCGTTTGCAGGGCCGCAGAGCCTGCGCGTCGCGCAGTTGCTCGAAGACGGGCAGCTCGAGATTGGCGCGATCTATACGTATATAGAACTGTATGCGCGCATGTTCATCGACCTGACGCCGCAAGTCGCGCTGGTCTGCGCGGTGCAGGCCGATCGCCACGGCAATTTGTATACGGGCCCGAACACCGAGGACACGCCGACCATTGTGGAGGCGACCGCGTTCCGTCATGGCATCGTGGTGGCGCAGGTGAACGAGATCGTCGATGAACTGCCGCGCGTCGATATCCCCGGCTCGTGGGTCGATGTCGTCGTGCAGGCCGACCGGCCGTTTGCCGTCGAACCGCTGTTCACGCGCGATCCACGTCATATCGGCGAGTTGCAGATCCTCATGGCAATGATGACCATACGCGGCATCTACGAACGTTATGGCGTAACCGCGCTGAACCACGGCATTGGCTTCGACACCGCCGCGATCGAATTGCTGCTGCCGACCTATGGCGCAGCGCATGGGCTGAAGGGCAAGATCTGCACGCACTGGGCGCTCAATCCGCACCCCACGCTGATCCCCGCCATCGAGAGCGGCTGGGTGGAAAGCGTGCATTGCTTCGGCAGCGAAGTGGGCATGGAGGATTACATCGAAGCGCGCTCGGATGTGTTTTTCACCGGCCGCGACGGCAGTCTGCGATCAAACCGCGTGTTGTGCCAGCTTGCGGGTCAATATGGCGTGGATCTTTTTATAGGCTCGACGCTGCAGATGGATGCCGACGCGAATTCATCGACTGTCACGCTCGGCCGCCTTGCCGGATTCGGCGGTGCACCGAACATGGGACACGATCCGCGCGGGCGCCGCCATTCGAGCGCGGCGTGGTTATCGCTGATGAAAAAAGATGGGCCGAACAGCGATATCGGGCGCGGGCACAAGCTCGTCGTGCAAACCGCCGAGACCTTCAAGAAGGGCGGTGAGCCGACTATTGTCGATGCCCTCGATGCAATCGCCGTCGGCAAGCAAAGCAACATGCCCATAGCCCCGGTCATGATCTACGGTGACGACGTTAGCCATGTCGTGACCGAAGAAGGGATCGCGTATTTGCACGCGGCCGAAGGCGTGGAAGAGCGCCGCGCGGCATTGCGCGCCGTGGCGGGGGTTACACCCATCGGCATGCGCGCCGACCCCGCCAAGACGGCGGAATTGCGGCGGCGTGGCATTGTTGCGTACCCGGAAGACCTCGGCATCCGGCGCGGCGAAGCGAAGCGCTCGTTGCTGGCGGCACGGAGTATCGACGATCTGGTCGCGTGGTCGGGCGGGCTGTACCAGCCGCCGGCACAATTCCGTAGCTGGTGAAACGCGATGGCCTGCACTCAACCCGTATTCATCGACGTTGCCTGCGCTCCGTCGGCCCTCGCGGATCTGGCAGTCGCCGCGTTGATCGATGAGGCGTGCCTCACGCCGAAACCCGCGCTCGTGGACCGGCGTGGCAGCGGCGCGCATCGTGATCTCGATCTCGACACCATGCTGCGTTCGGCGCGCTCGTTGCGGCCGACTTTTCTCGCGCTGGCTCGCGCGGCCGTTGATCAAGAACCTTCGCAACGGCTGCGCGAACAACTTGCGCGTATTGGACGTGAAGGTGAAGCGGCGATGCTGCGCGCAACAAATGGCAGCAATGCGCATCGCGGGGCGATCTGGATTGTCGGCTTGTTATGCGCAGCCGCAGCAATGAGCCCTTTGGGAGAGCCCTTCGAACTTTGCGCGCAAGCGGCAGTCATTGCTCGCTTCGAGGACCGTTTCGCGCCAGCGCCCACTGCGCTGAGCAACGGAGCGCGTGTGGTCCAGCGCTTCGGCGTGGCCGGCGCACGCGGTCAGGCTGCGGAAGGTTTTCCGCACGTGCTCGATGTCGGCTTGCCCGCGCTGAATCGATCGCGTCAGAACGGCGCAACCGAAGATGAAGCGAGGCTCGATGCACTGCTTGCCATCATCGCGACGCTCGACGATACCTGCCTGCTGCATCGCGGCGGCCAGGTCGCGCTTGAGGTCGCGCAAAGAGGCGCCCGCGACGCACTGCAAGCAGGCGGCGCAGCACAACCGCAAGGCCGCGCCGCGCTCGCCCGCCTCGACCAACGTCTAACCGAATTGAACGCATCTCCCGGAGGCGCGGCGGATTTGCTGGCTGCCACCCTCTTCCTCGATACCCTGCCGCGCGTCGGCTGACGCGGAGAATACGCCATGGAAAACTTGCGCTACGAATATCCCGCCACCCGCCCCGTGCCGCAACGCGCGCATGTGGGCGTGGTCGGCTCGGGCGACCTGGAGATCCTGCTGTCGCCGTCGGAGAGTCAACATGCGGAAGTCGTGATCCGCACGAGCGTGGACGGTTATGAACACGTGTGGAAAAGCGTGCTCGACCGTTTCTTCTCGCGCTACGACGGCGCCGCGCGCCTCGAACTCAATGACTTCGGCGCAACGCCCGGCGTTGTCATGCTGCGGCTCGCCGAAGCGGTGGAAGCGAGCGAAGGAGACGCATCATGAGCGTTCACGAAACCTTCATCGCCCGGCATAGTTTTATCGAACTGACCGCGCGTGAACGTGCCCGTGCACTGCTCGACGCCGGCACCTTCCGCGAGTTGATCGGGCCGTTCGACCGGCTCGAGTCGCCGTGGCTCGCCATGCAGAATGTGGTCTGTCAGGCCGATGACGGCGCGGTCATTGCACGCGGTACGCTTGGCGGCGAAGCGGCGGTCATCGCAGCGATCGAGCCTGCGTTTCAAGGCGGCAGCATCGGCGAGGTGTCGGGTACGAAGATCGCGGCGGCGCTCGAAATGGCCGTGCGCGAGTTCGAAGCAGGCCGCAAGATCCTGCCAGTGATCCTGTTCGAAACGGGTGGCGTCAGGCTGCAGGAAGCGAATCTCGGTCTCGCGGTGATCGCGGAGATTCACGCGGGAATCGTCGCATTGCGGCGGCATGTGCCGGTGGTCGGCGTGATCGGCGGCATGGTCGGCTGCTTCGGCGGGATGTCGCTGGCAGCGGCGTTGTGCACGCGGTTGATCATGACGCGGCAGGCACGGCTCGGGATGAACGGGCCTGAAGTCATCGAACAGGAAGCGGGAGTGGAAGAACTCGATTCACACGACCGGCGCCTCATCTGGTCGATGATCGGCGGCGAGCAACGCGCGGCCGTGGGCCTGGTCGATACCCTCGTGGAAGACGATACCGATCAGGTTCGCGACGCCGTGCTCGGCGCGTTCGCAAGCGGTGTGCCGGCGAGCCATCGAACAGAACAGGTCGATGCACAACTTGAACGGCTTGCGCGCGTGGACCCATCGGCAATCGATCCCGCTGTGTTGCGGACGCTTTGGCAAGGAGAGGTTTGATGAGCGCATCACGTGGGCAAATCTGGTTCGACGCCCTGACGTCGAACGCGTCGAACGAGCGCTCGGCTTCGGGCAATGAAGGCAACGAAGGCAACGAAGGCCCGATCCGCAGCGCCGACGCACCGCTTGGCGACACAAGCGCGCGTTTCATCACCGTCGTTCCCGATCCGCATAACCGCTTTCCGCGTGCAACCGATAACGTGGTCGGCCTCGAACAAGGCTGGCTGCTCGCGCGCGCCGTGCGTAACGCGATGGAAGCGGACCGCGATGCTTCGGTGAAGCGCCCGATCGTGGCTATCGTCGATGTGAAGAGCCAGGCTTATGGGCGCCGCGAAGAACTGCTTGGCGTGCATCTCGCATGCGCCGCCGGCGTCGATGCGTATGCAAGCGCACGGCTCGCCGGTCATCCTGTGATCGCGTTGATTGTCGGCCCGGCGATGTCCGGTGCGTTCCTCGCGCATGGTTATCAGGCGAACCGGATCGTCGCGCTGGACGCGGACGGTATCGCCGTGCATGCAATGGGCAAGGAAGCGGCCGCGCGGGTCACGCGCCGCAGCGTTGAAGGACTCGATGAACTCGGTGACCGCGTGTTGCCGATGTCGTACAAGATAAGCGCTTACGCGAAGCTTGGGCTGCTGCATGAGCTTATCGCCGGAATCAATGCGGATACCCCCGGGCACGAAGATATCGAGCGCGTGCGTGGGTCGTTGATCGCTGCCATTGACGATGCGCGCAAAGGTCCGCGTGATCTCTCATCGCGGTTGCAGTCGGCGGATGCCAAGCGGATTCGCGCGGCGTCAATAGAAGTCCGCAAACGCATGGCGGAGCAATGGGACGCGTCGTGAGTCCACATGACCTGTTGCGGCTCCCGCCGGGTACGCCTGATTTTTCCGATGCCCCGGCGTGGGTGGCAGCATCGCTGAAGCGAGCACCGTTCGTGGTGGTTCGACGGGCGGTGTCAGTGAATGCGTTGATCGCGGTCGGTATTCGCGGCACGATCCGCAGCGAACGTTTCGGCTCATGGCTTGATCCGCGTTATGTTGAACAGGCCCTGGAACCCGAAACGCTTCTCGCAAACTCAAAGCCCTCAACGACGCGTGCAAAGTTGCCCGCGTTTGCATTGCTGCAAGCGGTCGCCCCACTCTGCGATGCAACCGGCTGCACGTGGGGACCTACTGGCAGCGTCGGCTTTGAACTCGCAAGCGGATATCCAACGGTCACGCAAACGAGTGATCTTGACCTGCTGCTGCGCGCGCCAGATCGACTCGATCGCACCGCAGCGAAGCTATTATTCGATACCCTCTCCCAAGCCGCACTCGACCACGGCACACGCGTTGATATGCAAATCCAGACGCGCGACGGCGCGTTCTCGCTGGCCGAATACGCGCATCCTGGCGCACGCGTGATGCTGCGTTGCGCCGATGGCCCGAAACTCGTCGCCGATCCGTGGCAGACGAGTCAAGCGGCATGATCGCGTTCCTTTTCCCTGGCCAAGGCTCGCAATTCGCGGGCTTTTTGCGCACGCTTGGAGGCACGACGCCGCACGCGCGTTTTGCTGAAACCATCGAAGAAGCGTCCGACGTACTGCATATAGACGTGCTCTCGCTCGATCACGCCGATGCTTTGAGTTCAACCGTCGCCGTGCAACTCAGCTTGCTTGTTGCGGGCGTCGCGACTGTGCGAGCGTTGCAGGATGAAGGCGTCGTGGCGGATGCGGTGGCGGGTTTATCGGTGGGGGCGTATGGCGCTGCGGTTGCGTGCAATGCTCTATCTTTCAGCGATGCCTTGCAGCTACTTCACCTGCGCGCGCAATTGATGGAGAGCGCTTTTCCGCACGGCTACGGGATGTTGGCGGTATCCGGCTTAAGCGAGCGCGAACTGAACGCCGTGATCGCGAATGCCCATACGCAAGCCGCTTACATTGCGAATTTGAATGCGCCACGACAGATCGTGGTGGCAGGCGCCGACGCCGATCTCGACTACGTTTCTAAACGCGCACTGGAAGCCGGCGCGCGCAAGGCCGAGCGGTTGGCGGTCAGCGTGCCGTCCCACTGCGTGCTCCTCGACGATGCCGCGCGCGAACTCACCGAAGCCGCGGGCAAGATCGCGTTCCGCGCGCCGACGATTCCCTATATCAGCAATCGCGGCGCACGGCCTTTGCGCCAGGCTGACGCTATCCGTACCGACCTCGCGACGAATCTCCGATATCCCGTTCGCTGGCACGACTCCACTATCGTGCTGAGCGAACTCGGCGCACGCGTGCTCGTTGAAATGCCGCCGGGGAGTACGCTGACGCAACTCGCGGAAGACGCGCTGCCGGGTATCGCCAAAGTTGCGATAGAACAGACATCGATTGCATCGGCCGCCGCGCTGATCCGGGCACGCGCCGCCGCCTAGTCGTGTTTGGTCCTTGAGCGTGCCGCCTGCTTCATCAGCCCTGCAAATGCAAAGCGTTTTCCCCGATCACCTTTCGCGGGGTCGCTTGTTATAATCATTTCATCTAGCGAACAAAATCTAACAACCACATCCACGACGTGCAGCTTGCGTCCACTGTCCTCTGCGAATGACCAAAAGCGATCGCTTGCGTGTTCTTGCCGATGCTTTGCGTGAGCAAAGTGTGATGCGTCTTCGCGATGCGGCGACCTTGCTCGATGTATCGGAGATGACGGTTCGCCGCGACATCGCGTCGAGTCCGGGGACGTTCACTTACCTTGGCGGTTATATCGTTCGAGCCTCGGATGTGCCGAACGGCGCGGGTTATACGATTGACGAAGAGCAGGATCATTTTGCGCAGGCCAAGGCGGAGGCATCGGCGGTGGCTGCGCGGTTGCTTGCGGACAACGAGACCATTTTCATCGATTGCGGGACAACGCTGACCACGTTGGCGCGGCTCATTCCGGCCGACATGCATTTAACCGTGCTGTGTTATTCGCTGAACGTGGCCGAGATTTTGCGACGCAAGACCAACGTGCGAATGATTTTATTGGGCGGCGTTTATGCGCCTTCATCGGATTCGTTTTCCAGCGATGAAAGTATCGAGACGTTACGGCGGATGGGGATTAACAAGGCGTTTATCTCGGCTGGCGGGGTGGATCAGACGCGTGGCGTGACGTGCTGGAACTTTCACGAAGTCGCGATCAAGCAGGCGGCGATGGAGAGCGCGGTTGAAAGGCATCTTGTAGTCGATGCCAGCAAGTTGGGGAAGGTCAAGGCGGTGCGGTTTTCTCAGCTGGATCAGTTTGATTCGTTGATTACGGAGAAGGGGATGGAGGTGAGGAAGTGAATAGGATGTTTTAGTGCATGCCCAATCGATTGGACGCGCTTTAAAAGTTCACCTACCGCGTGTTGAAAGCGAACTAAAAAACCGCTGAAGGCCGTGCCTCAAATTTTATCTGCCACATTCTTTGTGTAGTACCATTTTATAGTACTATGTGGTACTATAGTCGAAATGAAACGAGCGCACACTAAGACCCTTAAGCTGATTTTTGCCCGCCCCATATCGGGCAACGTGCGTTGGGCCGATATCGAAGCGCTTTTCGTTGAACTTGGCGCAACTATCACTGACCGCGAGGGCTCGCGTATCGCGGTTGTGTTATTCGATCAGGTTCAGGTCTACCATCGCCCGCATCCACGGCCTACCACCGATAAAGGTGCTATCGCCAGCGTGCGCAAGTGGCTGGAAACGAACGGAGTAAAACCATGAATATCCTGAGCATCGACAACTATCGCGCGGTTGTCACTTATGACCCTGATACCGACATGCTGCGCGGTGAATTTCTCGGTTTGAACGGGGGCGCGGACTTCTACGCCAGCGACATTCCCACGCTCAAGGCCGAAGGCGCCAAGTCCTTGGCTGCGTTCCTCGATGTCTGCAAAGAGAATGGTATCGATCCTGTCCGCCACTTCTCCGGCAGATTCAATGCACGCATCGATCCTGAGCTTCACGCTCGCGCGGTTGAAACGGCTGCGGCCGAAGGGATCAGTCTCAATCAACTCATTGAGCGCGCTATTGAACACGAAGTCCGGACGTAAGCTCCGGAGGCGGTGACGAAGGGCGGAACGTGCATCGCTCGCAGTAAAGCGGTGAATTGCGAACAACCCTTTGGAGGGCCGGCGATTTCTAGAAACCAACACCACCCGGCAAATTTGCCGGGCGGTTCAATCAACAACCGCCCGTAAGCGAATTCACCCCCCTACGCCGCCCGCCTCCCCAACGCGAACAGCGTCCCCGCCACCAGAATAAACGCCCCAATAATCACCTTCTGCCAGGTACTCGGCACGCCAATCAAGATCAAGACGCTATTGATCAACGTAACCAGCACCACACCGAGCAACGTCCCCACCACCGTCCCCGTCCCACCGGTAATCCTGGCGCCGCCAAGAATCACCGCCGCAATCACGTCCAGCTCAGTCCCCACCAGATCAAACGGATTCGCCAGCCGGTTCGTCGATACATGCAATATCCCCGCAATCCCCGCCAGCATCCCGGTGTAACCAAAAACAAACAAGTGAATAGCCCGCAGGTTATAACCAAGCCGCTCGGCAATCGGCAAACTGCCGCCCATGGCATACACACCGCGTCCCATCATCGTCCGGTTGAGCAACCACCACGTCACGCCCGCAGCAATAAACAGCGCAATGACCGAGACCGGCAACACCGCCCGAAGCCCATCGTTCGTGTGATAGAAAAACAGCGGCAACTGCCCGAAGCTATCCATGCTATGCGGGATATTCATGAAAAACTGCGTACCCACGAACGTCAGCAGCAACCCACGATACAAATACTGCGTGCCAATAGTCACGATCAACGAAGGCGCTTTCAGCCGATGCACCAGCACGCCATTGATCAACCCAAGCAACACGCCGCCCACCGCGCCGCAAACCAGAATCACAAAAAACGGCGCATCGGGCCACCAGGCAAACACGGCCTTGGTGATCGAATACATCGTAAAAGCAGCAATGGCTGTAAACGACACATCGATACCACCCGACGCCAGCACGACCAGCGTCCCCAGCGCAAACAACGACACGGTCGTCCCCGAATGCAGCAAATCGAAGAGCGTCGCGAACTGGAAGAAACGCGGATTCAACGTGCCCACCACCAGGCACGTCACAAGAATCAGCGCGACCGTGAACCACTCTGGATTGCGCACCAGCCGCCCAATCAAACTGGGCCGCCGCACCTGCGGCGCAACCTCGGCCAATGCCGGACTCAGCGCGGAAGCGCCTTGCGATGTCTGAGCAACGCGATGAAGTGACTCGCTCATGCTGCCTCTGAAAGTAAAGCGTGGTAAAGATCGGCTTCAGTCAATTGCCCCGCACGATATTCGTTCGAGACACGCCCCTTCTTCATCATCAGGATTCGGTCGCAGTTCTGCAGCAACTCGGGCAGGTCATCGCTGATCAAAATGATGCCGATGCCCTGCTCCGCCAAGCGCTGCATGATGCGGTAAATGATGTCCTTCGATCCCACATCCACACCCACCGTCGGGCCGTGCAGGATCAACACGCGTGGGTCAATGGCCAGCCATCGGCCGATCAACACGCGTTGCTGGTTTCCTCCGGAAAGCGACTGAACCGGTTTATCGACGTCAGGCGTCGCGATCTGCAACTCCTTCACGGTGCGCTCGGCAAGCTCGCGTGCGCGCTTCCGGTCAACCTGTCCAAAGCGGTCGCGCAAACTCGAAATCATCGCGGTGATGACGTTGTCGCGAATGGATTTATCGAGGAAAAGCCCTTCATTCAAGCGGTCTTCCGGCACATAGCCTATGCGTTGCCACTTTGCATCGGACGGCGTTTTAAGCCGCACGATAGAACCATCCAGCGTCACCGTTCCGCTATCCGCAGGCGCAACACCCGCCAATGCCCGCGCCAATTCGTTGCGCCCCGAGTCGAGCAAACCGGTCACGCCAAGAATCTCTCCGCGATGCAGCGAGAACGTGACATCGGCGAACTGACGCGACCGCGATAACGCCTTCACATCGAGCACGATGTCGTGGCCATCCATGACTTCAGCCTGCCGATATCGCTCGTTCGATAACTGCTTGCCTGTCATCAACTCGCCAATCTGCGCCTTCGTGTAATTCTCGATCGGCCCTTGCGCCATCTTCTGGCCATCGCGCAGCACGATCACTTCACCACCTATCGCGTAACACTCATCCAGCTTGTGACTCACGAACAGCACGGCTACGCCGTCGGCACGCAGCTTCGCCAGCACAGCGATCAGGTTATCGACTTCCTTTTGCGTGAGCGACGTGGTCGGCTCATCCATGATGACGAACTTCGCCGCGCTCGCTATCGCCCGCGCGATAGCCACGAGTTGCCGCGTCGCCAGTGGCAACTGCTCGACCAGCGTCGCTTGAAAATCAGCATCGCCGGGTAAGCCCACCGCTTCCAACGCACGCGCCGCTGTCTTGGCCAGCGCACGGCGATCGAAAGTCCGCGTAAGCCGCCCCGCGTGCGCGGCGAGTTCGGACGTCAACGCCACGTTCTCTGCAACACTCATGTTGGGCAGCAAAGAAAGGTCCTGATACACGGTCTCGATACCCGCCGACAACGCCTCCAGCGGCGCAAGCCGCGAGTGCCTTACGCCTTCGATCACAAGCTCGCCCTGATCGGGTGGCTGCGCGCCGGAGATGATCTTGATCAGCGTGCTCTTGCCGCAGCCGTTCTCGCCGAGCAGGTGATAAATCTGCCCACGCTGGAACGAAAGGCTCACGCCACGCAGCGCATACACGCCGGTAAAGCGCTTGTGGATATCGACGACTTCGAGAAGCGGCGCTGTACTCATCATTGAACCTTCTACCCTTTCAACTTCCTGAAGACAGCGCGCACGGCAGCCGTGCGCGCTTTATTGCTTCCTCGAAGACAATCAGAACGGATACTGCTTGTAGTTGGTCTTGTCGACGTCCACCCAGCCGGTGCCGCGCACGATGATGCCCTTGCCCGGACCCTTGGTGACCGTGACCTTGTTATAACCAACCAGACCCAGGTCCGTACCGTTCTCCACCGTCTTGCCATCGATCAGCATTTTCGCAATCTTGTTCATTGCGATACCGGCGAGCTTCGGGTCCCAGAACGCAATGCCGTTGATAGCGCCGCTCTCCAGGAACTTGCCGGCTTCCGTCGGCAGGCCCGTGCCGTACACACAGATCTTGCCAATCTTGCCGGCCTCTTCCACTGCACGCCCAATGCCGATCACGTCCAGCGACGACGACCCTTGGAAGCCAGTCAGGTCCGGGTGCTTGCGCAGCACTTCCTTCGCGACCTGGTAGGCACGTTCGCCATCGTTATTGGTTTCGAGTTTCGGTTCGACCAGATCCATCTTCGGATACTTCTGCTTCGCATTGCCGATACCGCCATCCGCCCACTGAACCTGCGAACGGCTGCCGAGCGAGCCGACCAGTACCGCCCATTTGCCCTGGTCGCCCATGCACTTCGCAAGCCTTTCGTTCAGGCCCGCACCATACGCGGTGTTGTCGAACGCTTCGATGTCGACCATCGTGTTCTTCTCGTTATCCGCTTCATGCGTGACGACCTTGATGCCACGATCCATCGCTTTCTTGAGCGCCGGCTCGAGGGTTGGCGGATCGTAGGGAACGACCGCAATCGCCGTGACTTTCTTCGCGATCAAGTCTTCGATGATCTTCAGTTGTTGCGCAGCATCCGCCTGCCCCGGCCCGGTCTGATACGCGTTCACGCCCGGGTTGTCCTTGGCGAATTCCTTCACGCCCTCGTCCATCCGGTTGAACCAGTTGATACCCGTGACCTTGACCACCGTGACGATGGTTTCGTCGGTCGCGGCCTGCGCGACAGCAATGGCTCCGGCCGCAAGCGTGACAGCGGTAAGCGCGATGGCGATTCGATTGAGTTTCATGCGTTGTCTCCGTTATGGTTTGTATGTGCTGCACATGAGATGAAGTTTTGAAACCGAGGGAAGCTTGTTTTATCCGGTCATGCCGCTGGCGGTTTCGGTACCTTCGAAACGGGCGCGGCACCGCCCAGGCCGAAGATCGCACGCACGCGTTCTCCACCCGCCAGCGCAAGCGACGCAAGCAGCAGAAAGCCCCACGCGCAGTCGCCGAAAAACTGCGATATGCCCATCAGATTGAACAGGCTCGACAAGAACTGGAGCACGGTCGCGGCCAGGAAAACACAGACGATCCGGCCGTAACCGCCCGCCGGATTCACGCCGCCCATCACGGCGATCAGGATCGCGATCAGCAAGTACGAGTTGCCGTAATCCCACTTTGCGCTCGACGTATGCGATGCACTGATGAGCCCGGCAAGCGACGCGAGCACGCCGCACATGCCGTAGGTCAGGATCAACATGCGGTCACGCGGAATGCCGGCGTAAAACGCGGCTTTCGGATTCGTGCCCATCAGGTAGAGCCGCAAACCGAAGGGCGTGCGCTTCAACACCCAACCGAGCAGCAACACCGTTACGACGAAAATCCACAACGAGATAGGCACTTGCAGGAAGGTGCCGTTGCCGATGTCGGAGAGGGCATCGACGTATTCCACCCGCACCGACGCACCGTTGCTCAATACCACGGCGATGCCAGTAAACAGCAGCGACGTACCGAGCGTGCAGAGGATCGGTGTGAGTTTCAATCGCGCGATGATCACGCCGTTCATCAAGCCGCCGATAGCGCCAAGCGTGACCGTAATCACGCAGAACACGGCGGTGTAGAGCGAGGGCGAGTTATCGGCGGAAACGAGCATCGGCAGCAACTGCGCGGCGACCATGCCCGAGAGGTTCGCCAGCGCAACGCCCGACAAGTCGATACCACCGTTACCCGACACCATCGAGAGCATGATGCCGAGCGCGAGCAAGCCCAGTTCGGGCAACTGACTGCCCATGGACTGGAGGTTGTCGATATCGACGAACTGGCCATGCGATAACGCGGTCGCGACCAACACGACCAGCAAGTTCACCGCGACCAGGAAGTTCAGTTGCCGGTCGGCGAGCCATTTCGATGTGTTCATCGAGTGCTCCTCCATTCAGGAATGGTTAGCCGACACGCTGCCGGATTGCACAGGAACGCCCAGCACTGCTTCGATCTCAGCAAGCTTCGGCATCGACGGTGCGGTGCCGGGGCGCGTAACCGACAAACTCGCCAGCGCACAGCCAAAACGCACGGCGTTCAACGGACTTTCACCGCGTGCAAGCGCCGCGGCAAAGCCGCCGGTGAAGCCATCGCCCGCGCCTGCGGTCTCGACCACGCGACCGCAATTGAAGGCTGGCACCAGTACCGATTGTTCCGGCGTATGCAGCAACGCACCCGCTTCACCCAGCGTCACGATCACGGCGCGCACGCCCTTTGCGAGCAGGACATCGGCGGCACGGCGGGCATCGTCGACGGAAGCCACCGTGATACCCGTCAGCGCGGTCGCTTCGGTTTCGTTCGGGGTGATGTAGTCGCAGAGCGGGAAGATGTCGTCGTCGAGCGGCAACGCGGGCGCCGGATTGAACACGGTCGTCACGCCGTGGCGACGCGCGAGTTCAAGGCCGCGCCGCGCGGCAGGGATCGGTTGTTCAAGCTGCGTGACGAACACGGCGGCGGTCGCAATATCGGCTTCTATCGCTTCGACGTCTTCAGGGCACAAGCGTCCGGCCGCACCCGCCGCGACGATGATCGCGTTGCCGCCCGTGGCGTCGTCAACAAAGATATGCGCCGCGCCGGTCGCCACGCCGTCGGTTGTTATCGCCCGCGCTGTGATGCCTTCCGCGGCCCACGTCGAGCGTGCAATGTCGCCGAATGCATCGGCGCCGAGGCGCGTGCAGAAGATCACGTCGGCACCGGCGCGCGCTGCGGCCACGGCCTGGTTCGACCCCTTGCCGCCGGGTCCCATCGCAAACGCCGATCCGGCGATGGTCTCGCCAAGCAGCGGCATGCGCTCGGCGCGGAACGTGAGATCCGTCACGTAGATGCCGAGGATGACGACGCTGCGGTTCATCGCGTGCTCTCCGAATCCGAAGCGACAGCCGGTGCATCGGGCGCGAGGTTCACGCCCTTCTTGAAGATGAAGCAACCATAGCCGCGTGCTTCGCCGGTCGCGATCACGCAATACGCTTGTTTGGCGCGTTCATAAAACGCAAACCGTTCGATGGAAGCAAAGGGCGTCGCGCGCCCTTCGGCGGCATCCACTTCGGTTTGTGCTTCGCGCTGCACGGCGGGAAGCGCGTTGGCGTCGCCGACGACTTCCATGCGCTCGGCCGGATGATCGACGAAACTATCGAGCGGCAACACCGACAACACCGCGCGAATCGCACGCGGCGCATTCGCGCCGTCGAGCCGAAGCACATGGCCAAGCACCGTTTGGCGCGCGACGGAATCTGCGGGAAAATTGGCGTCGCAGATCACGACTTCGTCGCCGTGTCCCATTGCGCACAGCGCGTGCAGGACGTCGGCGTTCAGCAGCGGATCGAGGTTCTTCAGCATTGCGTCTCCTTCATGTTGAGCGTGCCTCGCTGTGTTGCGAGGTCATCGCTCATGATTCTATTTTGAACCCGTGCTTCTGATGTTCAATCTCCGTACGGGATCCAGATGTTCTTCACTTGCACGGCTTGCCGCAGGAACGGCAGGCCTTCGCTTGCGGCATCGAACCAGTCGAACACGCGGCCATAATCAACGAACGTGCGCTTCAGGTTGCCCACCGATTCGCGCTCAGTCACCGTCGATAAATCCGCACCGCCGAAGCACCACAACGCGTCGACATCGTCGTGTTTCGCCAGGGTCGACGCCAGCGCCCGACGCTCACCGGTGACAATGTTCAACGCACCCGCCGGCACATCCGACGTCTCGACGACCTGATAAAAATCGGTCGCCATCAGCGGACACGTTTCGCTCGGCACGGCGACCACGCGATTACCCAGCGCAAGCGCCGGTGCGATCAGCGAGACGAGGCCCAGCAACGGCGCTTCGTCCGGGCACACCACGCCGATCACGCCGAGCGGTTCGTGCATCGCCAGCGCAACGCCTCTTAGCGGCGGCGAATGCACCGCGCCATCGAACTTGTCGGCCCACGCGCCGTAGGTGAACAAACGCGTGATCGATGCTTCGACTTCACGCTCGGCATCGGCGGCCGAAACGCCGGTCCGCGCCACCAGTTGCCTCGCGAATTCGTCTGCGCGTGCCGACAGGTTTTCCGCAAGGTAATACAGCACCTGGGCACGGTTATGCGTGCTGGCTTGCGACCACTTTTCAGCGTTGCGCGCAGCGGCTACAGCGTTACGAATGTCCTTGCGATTACCCTCGCCCACTTCTCCGACGATCGCCCCCGACGGCGCATGCACAAGCCGCGAGTAACCGCTGTCCGGCCGAACCTGCTTGCCGCCGATAAACAGCTTCGCGGTCCGGTCGAGCGCGCTGACGTTATTCGTGTCGCCTTCAAAAGCGGAAGGCTGCGCAACTCGCTCGCCAGGCGCGGAGCGAACGGCCAGCTTAGTCCACGCACGCGGCTTCAGATACTCGTAAATCCCCTCGCGTCCGCCCTCACGCCCGAAGCCTGATTCGCGATACCCGCCGAAGCCGACACCGGCATCAAAGAGATTGGTCGCGTTGATCCAGACCACGCCGCATTGCAGGCGCGGCGCTATATCCAGCGCGCGGCCGATGGTCTCGCTCCACACGCTCGCGGCCAGTCCATAACGTGAATGATTCGCCAGCGCGACCGCTTCGTCAGGCGTGCGAAAGCTCATTGTCACCAGCACCGGCCCGAAGATTTCCTCTTGTGCGAGCGTGGACGCGGGCGCGACGTTCGTCACCAACGTAGGCGGATAGAACGCGCCTTGCTCGGGCATCCGAAGCCCTTTGGGCTGATGAATCTCGCAGCCTTCCTGCACACCGCGCTCGACCAGCATGCGAATGCGTTCGAACTGCACCGTATCAACAATCGCGCCCAGATCGATGCCTTTATCGAGCGACGGCCCGACCCGCAGCGTATCCATGCGACGTTTCAATTTATCGATGAAGCGCTTCTCTACACCTTCCTGCACCAGCAGCCGCGAACCGGCGCAGCAGACCTGGCCCTGGTTGAACCAGATTGCATCGACGACACCTTCCACGGCGCTGTCGAGATCGGCGTCATCGAATACGATGAACGGTGACTTGCCGCCGAGTTCAAGCGTGAGCGACTTGCCCGAGCCTGCGGTCGCCACGCGAATCTGCCGACCCACTTCTGTCGATCCGGTGAACGCAATCTTCGCCACTCGCGGATGTTCGACTAGCGCAGCACCGGTGCGGCCGTCGCCGGTGACCACGTTCAGCACGCCTGCGGGCAAGCCTGCACGCGCTGCCAGTTCAGCGAACAATAACGCCGTGAGAGGCGTGTATTCGGCCGGCTTCAGCACCACGCAATTACCCAGCGCGAGTGCCGGTGCGATCTTCCATGAGAGCATCAGCAGCGGAAAATTCCAGGGCACGATCTGGCCGATAACCCCAAGCGGCGCCCAGTCGGCGAACTCGCGGTCCTGCAATTGTGCCCAACCTGCGTGATGCAGAAAGTGCCTTGCCACAAGAGGGATATCGATGTCGCGCGACTCGCGGATCGGCTTGCCGTTATCCATCGATTCGAGCACAGAAAATAAGCGCGCGTGCCGTTGCACCATGCGCGACAGCGCATACAGATGCCGTGCGCGGCCCGCGCCGCCCAGCGCCTGCCACGCGGGCAGCGCAAGATGCGCGGCATCAACCGCTGCGTCAACATCAGCTTGATCGCCCTGAGCGATGCTCGCGATTACGCGTCCAGTCGCGGGTTCCAGCGAGTCGAATTGGTCACCGGCCAGAGGCGCGCGAAAGGCGCCGTCGATGAAATGACCAAAGCCGGCCGCGTGTTGATCCAGCCAGGCGCGCGCGGCGCTGTCGTCTTCCGGTGCAGGTCCGTAATCCATCGAGGTGAAGTAGTCGGCTACGCTCATGTGGAGCTCGTGTAAGAGATGATGCGGTGCTGGTTAATGAACTCAAGCAACCGGATGTCGATGGAAAGCCGAATAGCGGCCGGTGACGTGATGCTCGAGTTGCCGTTCGATATCGGCGAGCAGGCTCGATGCGCCAATGCGAAACAACGCCGGTTCAAGCCATTCGCGGCCGAGTTCTTCCTTCATCAGGATCTGGTATTCGAGCACCGACTTGGCGGTGGACACGCCGCCCGCTGGTTTGAAGCCGATCATCACGCCGGTCCGTTCAAGGTAGTCGCGAATCATGCGCACCATGACGAGCGAAACGTCGAGCGTGGCGTTAACACCTTCCTTGCCGGTGGACGTCTTGATGAAATCGGCGCCGGCCATCATGCAGACCATGGACGCCTTGGCGATATTCGAGAGCGTGCGGATGTCGCCGGTCGCGAGAATCGCTTTGATATGCGCCGCGCCGCATGCTGCGCGAAAGTCGCGCATTTCGTCGTAGAGCGCTTGCCAGTTGCCGGTGAGCACATGTTCACGCGTGACGACAATATCGATTTCCGCCGCGCCGTCTTTCACCGACGCCTCGATCTCTTTCAACTTCAGCGGATGGGGAATCAGTCCTGCGGGAAAGCCCGTGGAAACCGCCGCGACCGGGATGCCGCTACCGGCAAGCGCGGCGACGGCGGTGCCGACGAAGCGGTGATACACGCACACGGCGCCGGTCTTGATGGAGCCGGGCGGCATGCCCAGCGCTTCGAGCAGGTCGTCGCGAATCGGGCGGCGTGCTTTGGCGCACAGGCGTTCGACGCGGGCGGCGGTATCGTCGCCGTTGAGCGTGGTCAAGTCGATGCAGGTGATGGCTTTGAGCAGCCAGGCGGCTTGTGCATCTTTTTTAACCGCGCGGCGCGTGCCTAGCGTACTGACTCGCCTGACGACCGCCGATTGATTGACCCGCAGGCTATCTAGCCAGGAGAGGTCCAGCGGCACGCCGGGATTGCGCTGCTGTTGCTCAAGATGGAAGAGCGGTTTGCCGCGCAAGGGGACGACGGGTTGGGAAGCAACATCGAGCATGAGCATGGCCGGTTGTGCAGCGCACAACATTTTCCGGTTAATCGATGCATTATTCTAACACCTTGTTGTTACGATTATAACATTCGGGATTATACGGAGGGAGGTCGTTCGCATTGTTGTGGCAGTTTGGGGGGAGCACCGGCACGAACGAACTCCCGTCCAAATATGTGGCCTTTTAATCTCCACGGTTAGAATTGCCCCTTCAGCACCAATCGCCGGAAAAAAGCATAGGCGACACCGCGGTCAAGGAGAACCCGATGGATGCATTGCCACCCGAAGAAACCATCCGCAGTGCCGTCGACCGGTCGGTAAACCGTCTGCGCCTTCAGCACGAGATCGCCGTGCAATTCGCGACGTCCGTGCTGCGCGTACACAGCGCCAACGTGCTCCTCGACGAAGCCTGCAAGGCGGTATCGGCTGGACTGCGCTCGCGCTTCGCCAAGGTGCTGCGCTATCAACCCGAAAGCGAAACCTTCGTGCTGGAAGCCGGCATCGGCTGGGACCCGGCCGACATCGGCACAACCGAACTCGGCGCCGACGACGCCAGCCCCGCCGGCCACGCATTCGTCAGCGGCCGCCCGGTGTTGTCGAATCACCTCGGCACCGAACACCGTTTCCGCACGCCTGAACTGCTCGCCCGGCACGGCATCAAGCGCGCCATCAACGTGCCCATTCGCGGCATCCCTGAAACCTTCGGCGTGCTCGAAGCCGATAGCTCCGACGACGAAGACTTCAGCGAAACAGATATCGTATTCCTGGAAGCGATCGCGAACGTCATCTCCATGAGCCGCGAACGGCTGGCCGCGGAATCGCAAACCGGCGCCGACGAACTGTTCTCCACCAGCGTGCTGAACGCGAGCACCGACTGCATCCAGGTGCTGTCGCTGGATGGCGGTATCGAATTCATGAACGACAACGGCCTGGCAGCGCTGAGCATCGACGACTTCGCGGAGGTCGGCGGCACCACTTGCACCGACCTATGGCCTGACGATCAACGCCAGAAAGTCCTGCAGGCACTGACGAAATCCGTGGGTGGCGAACCGGTCCGGTTCGAAGGTCCCTGCCCGACCCGTGCCGGCGATGCCCGCTGGTGGGATGTGTCCGTGGCGCCTATTCTCGATAACGATGAGCGCGTCAAGCGCATCGTGCTGACCATGCGCGATGTCACCGAGCGGCACGAGAACGAGGAGAAACTCGCCGCGCTTGTGTTGAGCCAGGAGACGCAGCTTGGCAATTCGGCGTTGATGATGAAAGAGGTTCATCACCGGGTTCGCAACAGTCTTCAACTTGTGCAGACGCTGCTCGCGCTCCAGGCGAATCTCGCCGGCGATAAGTCCGTCGCCACGCATTTGCAGGCGGCAGCCACGCGCGTGCGCACGGTCGGGTCGGTGCATCACCGGCTCTATCAGGACGACGGCGCGGAAGCCACGGATGCCACCACTTACCTGCGCGGCTTGACGGCCGATCTGGCTGAATTGGCGGCGGGGCGAGAGGTATCGCTGGAAGGCGAGTCGATCGTGCTGCCCGCCGCGCGGCTCGCGCCGCTCGGGCTAGTGACGGCGGAACTCGTGACCAACGCGCTCAAGTACGGGCGCGGGACGGTGCGCGTGAAGCTGGAACGATCCGAGGCAGTCGTGCTGCTGACCGTGGAGGACGAGGGAGACGGCTTTCCCGTCGACTTCCCGAAACCGCAGGGTACAGGGCTTGGCATGCGGCTCGTGACGACTTATGCGGGCAAGGGCACGGGGGCGGTTACGGTTGACAGGTCGGTGCCGTTCAGCCGGATTGTGGTGAGGTTTCCGGCGGGGTAAAGGCGAGCTGACGGATAGCGTTGGTTCGCTTTTACGACGCAAGCCAATTAGCGACCGGTCGAGACGAGCAATACCGGTGATACCAGCGATTTCGCCAAGCGCACGACAGGGACATCGGCCTCAGGTCCAGTCCGGTGTGCAAGAGCGTTCATCAACCGCCGGTTTTCTCGCGAGTTTGCCGGAATTGCGCAAGCGAAACAACACGATTCCCCGCCTCATGCTCGTCGTCCGCCAGGGGAGCAATTTCTGCGAGCAGGGCGCGGGTCATGTGCACGGACACGGCAATATCGTTCAACGATAAACCCAGTTTTTCTCTGAGAACGGTCATCGCGCTATGAAGAAGCTCCGGCTTTTCATGCGGAATGGACATGTCCTCGTGCTCGATGTGGCGCTCGCCTTTTTCAAACAGATGTCCTAACAGCGCGCGCTTATATTGGTCTTCACCAAGAATGTTCAGTTGCCGGGCGCGATACAGCATCGCTGCCTTACTCACGCGCCACCGCATTTTCAGTTGCGACAACGCTATCCAGTTAACCTGCGTGCCACCTCTCAAGGCCGGAAATTCTTTGACGAAGCTGCTTCGAGGAAGCAAGAAAGCACTGGCAAAACGATTAGCTTCGGACTCCGATTCTTTGTCTCCCGTCTTGCGGCCGACATGTCCAACGAAGTGACCGCACTCGTGCGCGTATCCGAAGCGTACGCGGCACGCTGACGCGTCGGCGCGGTTGGTCACTACGATTGGCCGGGACGATGCGATAGACAACGCATCGATACCCTTCGCCGAGTTTTCAAACGCGGTCACAACCGCTCCTGCGTTTTCAAGCACGCGAACCATATTGCCGATCGGTCCCATTCCTAACCCCCAATGCGCTCTGCATTTCTCAGCGGCACGCTCGGCCGCTTCAGGGCTGTCAATGGGATATTCGGGAAAGTCCAGCTTGGGAAGCCGCAATCTGGCATCAATCGAAGCGACGAACCGGCGGAAGAGTTCGCCTTTGGCGATAACGGTCTGCTTGTCGCTCAGCTTCGCAGTGGTCAACTTGCGAAAATGGAATGCCTCTTCCGGCAACGCTTGCGGCGCGCCCGGGAAAAAGAACTGCCGCTGCACGCGAAGCACCGAAGCCAACGCATCGACGAGTTCATCTGTAGGTTGAGCCATTCCTGACTCAACCCGCTGGATGAATTGTTTCGACTTGCCGACGGCGTCTCCGACGTCAGCAAGCGAAAGGCTTTGGGCGCAGCGGACCAGTCTCAGATTGGCCGCATCGAATTCAACTGTCATTTGCCAGTATCAGCGTTAGGTCGGGAGACGTCGTCGTCCGTGTGCAGCAGGTCGGCCCGGGGAGCGTCCTGATGAACCGCATCCGGTAATTGGTCATCCGTGCTGCTGAGGACGCGAACATCGCCAAATCGCCATTCGCACAGCGCATCTTCCTCAGCGTTATAACCGACGAAATAGATTTCGAGTTCGTCGTTTTCAGTCAAAGGACGTTGAACAATAAACCGGAAAATCACTGCCTCCGCGTCGCTCGGCGCGAACAATTGATCGGTCTGGTTTCGACGCCAAAAGCCCTTCTTCTTGGGCGACTCATGATCGTCGCGAAAAAACCGAAAGGGAACACCCTCGATTTCCAGCGTAACGTCCATCGCACTATTGGTGAGCTTGAGCCAATCATGTTCACCCGAGGTACCCAGCCGGATAAGGCGTTGTCGAGAACGGCCGAAAAAGAGCGTCCCGCGGCCATAGGAGCAGTCGTCCTCTGAATCGAGCAGCGACTCGACGCCGTAATAGATCTCGCGAAGATCACGGGCGATGACGTTAAGACGTTCTTCCGTGAGCACGGGCTTCGACTTCCAAGGCAGCGGCAAATCCATATACCCATCTCTTTTTCGGTTTTTGACGAAATCGTCAACCGCATATTGTCGGAGATGGGGAGATTCGTCAACCGGGATCGATGTCAACAGTCTGTCGGCGAAAGGCGATGGATCGCCCCCGCCTAAACCCCCTTCGTCTCTCGCAACCTCTCGATCAACTCACCCGGCACATGCCAGTCCCGCAGGATCGCGTCGGTATCCTGCCCTGGACTCGAAGGCGGCGAACTCACCTCCGGCACCGTGCGGCTAAAACGCGGCGCCGGGCCCGGTTGCGTCACCCCATCCACGTCGATGAACGTTCCCCGCGTCCGGTTATGCACATGCTCCGGCGCCTCGTCCATATCGAGCACCGGCGCAAAGCACACATCCGTGCCTTCCATCAATTCACACCATGCCTGTCGAGTTTTCGTCGCGAAGATGACCGCTATTTTCGTTTTCAGCGACGGCCATTGCTCGCGGTCCATCTGGCTATTGAAGGCCGCATCGTCGATACCGCAAAGCCTCAACAGCAAAGCATAGAACTGCGGTTCGATCGCCCCCACCGACACGAATTTGCCATCCGCGCACGCGTAGGTATTGTAGAAATGCGCGCCGCCGGCAAGCATGCTCGAGCCTCGTTCGCCCCCCCACGCGCCAAACGCCTTATAACCGTAGATCATCGCGCCCAGTAGCGCGGAGCCTTCGACCATCGCGGCATCGATCACCTGGCCCTTACCCGACCCGCGCGTTTCCAGCAGCGCGCACAACACGCCAAACGCGAGCATCATCCCGCCACCGCCAAAGTCACCCACCAGATTCAGCGGCGGCAGCGGGGGTGCATCGTTACGGCCAATCTCGTGCAGCATCCCGCTCATCGCGATGTAATTCAGATCGTGCCCGGCAGTCCGGGCCAGCGGACCGTCCTGGCCCCAGCCCGTGACACGGCCGTACACCAGCTTCGGATTGCGTTGCAGGCACACGTCCGGCCCGAGGCCAAGCCGCTCCATCACGCCAGGGCGAAAACCTTCAATCAGCGCATCGGCCTGAGCAACAAGATGCAGCGCCAGCTCACGTCCTTCCGGTTGCTTGAGATCCAGCGCGAGCGAGCGGCGCCCGCGCGCCATCACATCGAATTTCGTGCCTTGCATGGGATACGGCGTGGCACCGCCGGTCTGCTTACGATCGATGCGGATCACTTCCGCACCCATGTCGGCGAGCATCATGGCGGCGAACGGACACGGCCCGAGCCCGACCATCTCGACTACCCGGATCCCCTTGAGCGGCCCGCTCATCGCAACGTCCCATGCGATAAACAATCCCGGCCCGGCGACGCATGAATTGCTGGAGACTTCATATTGGTTTTCCCTAGCGCAAAGGTTGTTCGAGACCAGCGTTTCTCTTAAGCACCTGAATTCCCGATGCTCTCCGATTCAAGAAACTCTACACCTTACGTTTAATACGCTCTCGCGCCAATGTCCCCCATTTATCTTTTCTAGCCGGGTACCATTGAATAGAATTGAATGGCAACGAATTGACTCGAATGCTGCTCGTGCAGCACGAAGACCAGGCGGTCCGCGATCATGTCCATGGGAGTCTGCTAATGAGTCTTCAGAACATCAAGGTAGCGAGCGCAAGCGCCGCTTGGGTTCTTCTTTGCGTGTGCGCGACTGCCCAGGCTCAAACGGCCAGCAGCGCGGTCGCTACGCCCGCGCACTCCCCTGACGTTACGCCGGTCGGCATTGTGGTGTCGCCCGGTTTTACCGGCGACGAGCCGGCTGCCGTCAGGGACGCGCTGGCCCGCAAAGTCACCGATGGCAAGACGCTCTCGTTCACGCATCGAGTAGAAGATCTGATCGGCGACGCCTTGCCGAAGACGCTGCACGACTCTACGTTGATGGACGCCAAGCTAAGCCGCGATCTCGCGTTCGTTGTGCCCGCACCGTATGGAATCCGCTATCGGTCGAAGGTCCACGTGATGACGGTAGACGTGGATCTGTCGGACAGCGATCACCCCGACACCATCGTCCTCAAAAGGACCATCACAGGACCGCGTGGCCGAAAGCTGGTGGTAGCGGCCGAAGCGAAATCCAAGGGCTATATACAGAACATCGATATCGTCGAACTGGATCCCGTCAACAAGCACAACAAGACGACAGTGCATGGGCGCTTCGTGCTGTCGCCGCAGGCATTTTCCGCAGAAGACGGTGATCTCGCGCTCGTGTTGATCTGTCGTGTGGTGCCGCCTTATCTGACGCAGACCAAGGACCATACCGACCCGAGCAACGAGGAGCCCACCGACATCACCACACGCACGGCAACGCTGCACGCGAACGTCGGCGATATCTGGCTGATCAATCGAGAAAAGGGCATTGTGCTGGCGAAGGGACTGCGCTTGGTGAAATAAGCGCGGGCCTGGTCACGTCAATCGCTTGCACCGGCTACTGCGCTAATTTTCGCCTAGCTCGACAGCAAGATACCAAGCTGGTTGCGCAGCCGATCCGTCGCTTGCGTCATCGGCGCACGAAGCTCCTGGCGAATCATTCCCAAGACTTCGAGCGCACACTTCACAGGTGCCGGATTGGGCTCGGATACAAGTGCTTCAATCAATGGCACTAGTCGATGGAACTGCGCGCGCGCTTCATCAAGACGCCCCGCCTTGATGTCGTTATAAACCGCAACGAAGTCGGCCGCGCGCACATGCGCACTCGCCGCGATCGCACCGTGGCCGCCAAGACATAACGTACTGAACATATTCATGTCTTCGCCCGCCAGCACGGACAAACGTCCATCGAGGATCAACGCGAGGGTTGTTTCCAGCGAGCCTGCACAATCCTTGATTGCGTGAATGTTCGGATGACCGGCAAGCGTCAACAGGGTTGCTATATCCAGGCGTACACCCGTTCTATAGGGGATATCGTAGACAATCAGCGGGGTCTTGCTGGTATCGGCGAGGGAGGTGAAGTGGTTCGTCAAGCCGATCTGCGACGGACGCACATAGTAAGGCGCAGGAACCAGCAAGCCGGCGATCGGAAACTCGTTCAAGCGAAACGCGCGCTCGCGAAGCTCCATCGCGTTATTGCCGGCCAGTCCCACTACGACCGGAAGGTTCTTTGCCTCATTCAGGATGGTCGCCAGCACCTGTACCTGCTCAGCGTGATCGAGCGACGAAGGTTCGCCCGTTGTTCCCAGCGCAACGAACCCCGCTACCTTTGCTTCAATGTAAGACTTGACCAGGTTTCGCAGCGCGTCGTGATCGACACGTCCGTTTGAAAACGGCGTGACCAGCGGAATCCAGATACCAGAAAAAATCGACATTCCATACTCTCCTGTTCGACCGATAAAAACCGTCAGGGTGTCGGAGAACAGGGATGGAAATCGAGAGGCCACATCCGCTCCGCCGCACCTGACGGAACGGCGCTCCGGTCAGATGAGCAACGGTTATTTGCTTTTGAAGCCCGCAGGCGCGAGTGGCCGGATCACGTTGACGTGATCGAGTGCATTGCACGGAAATACGTGATGCGAGTTCATAACGGATAGTTGCCGTGACAGCTTGCGGGACGTGCTTTGTTGATCGGGAAAAATGCTTGATGATCGACTACTCGAAAGCCGTTCGTTTGCGCGGCGTGAATTTCCAACCTAACGTAGTTCCAGCCGCCGCCAGCAGAATCAGCGCCGCGCCAACAATCTGTAGCCATCCTAAACGTTGTCCGAATGCAACCCTATCCACAATGATCGCCACGACCGGATAGATGAAGGACAACGCCCCCGTCACCGCGATCGGCAGTTTCTGGATGGCGCCATAAAGCAGCACGTACATGATGCCGGTGTTGACCACACCGAGCACGACAAGATCCGCCCAATGATTTGGGGTGGTCGGCAAATGGTGAAAGTCGACGAATGGCGCTAGCATGATGATGCCGAGCGCCACATGCAACAACGCAATCAGATGCGGTGGCGTTCCCTTGAGCTGCTTGGTCACGATTGAACAGATCGCATAGAGAAATGCGGCGCCGAGCGCATAGCCGATACCTTCCAGATATTCACCAGGCTTGGCCAGCACCGCAGGCTCCACTCGCACGACCAGCGCGAGGCCTACAAACGCGACACTGAGCCAGAGAATCGTACGCAGGGTAATTCGTTCCCGAAACACTACTGCGCCAAGCAGGACGAGCATGAACGGCTGGGTGTTATAGACCGTGGTCGCCATCGATATGGAAGCTCGCGAATAAGCCGCAAACAGCAGCACCCAGTTGCCGACAATCGTGACGCTGCCGAGTGCAACCAGTCCAAGCATGCGCCATGAAAACAAGCTTTTGCGCAGCATCCCTTTTAACGCACAGATCACAAGCAGCGTCGCCGCGCCGAACACGCAACGAATGAACACGACGTTCAGCGGCGTCTGCTGCGACGACACGACGAGCCAGCCGACCGTGCCGGATATCACCATTGCTACAGTCATTTCTACGCAGCCAACGCGCGTTTCTCTCGAGCTCATCGCCTCGCCTTTCAAGTGGTGCCAACTCTATCTGTCTAGTAAGTTTAGTGGGCGGCCAAGCGTGATTCCATGTGTAAAATGAGCGGACATCGACGTTTTGACTTCAAATCGAAGGTTCATTTGAAGAATCGCCTTTCTTCCCCGCCAGGTCTTGTTTTGCTCGACCAGACCGACCGCGAATTGCTCACCGTTCTATCCGAGGACGGCCGGATCGCGATGAGCGAACTCGCGCGCCGGATTGGCTTGTCGGCGCCCAGCACAGCCGAGCGCGTGCGTCAGCTCGAAGCGCGTGGCGTGATCCAGGGGTTCGCGGTCAGGCTCGACCCGCGTGCGCTTGGGTACACGCTTCAGGCCATCGTTCGAGTCAAGCCACTGCCTGGTCAACTGCACCTGGTGGAAGAAGCCATCCGACGCATTCCCGAATTCGTCGAATGCGACAAGGTCACTGGCGACGACTGTTTTGTCTGCCGGCTATTTCTCAAGACGATCGAACAACTCGACGAGATTCTTTCGAAGGTCGCAGAGCGAGCCGAGACGAGCACGGCGATCATCAAGTCAACGCCGGTCGAACGCCGGTTACCGCCCCTGGATTGAACCACGCGTCCGGACGTTCAACCTTGGCGACGTCACCGCGTCCTGCGGACAATCGAGCAGCAACGAAGCGGCCGGCCTCAGCGGGCTGTCGCGGCGAGTCACTACGTTGATTGCGATAGGCGGCGGCAGGTAGACTATAGGCAACACGGCGATGCCCTGGGCCCCCGGTGAGCCAGACCGGTGACACCTTTTTGGCCATCTTGATGAGCCATCGTCATCATCCAGGCTATCAACGGCATTGTTATAGAGGACACCAGTCGATGAACTTGCCCCCCGTCGAAACCGAGCCGGTGATCGAAGGCTTAAGCGCCATCACGTTGTCCACTCGCGACATGCGGAGCGCCGTGCGTTTTTACAAGGCGCTCGGTTTCCCGCTCTTGCATGGCGGCGAAAACGAACCGTTTACTTCATTCGCAGCGGGCGTGTCGTTTCTCAATCTGACAGTGGAGATGCACGGTCCAATCAACTGGTGGGGTCGGGTGATCATCTATGTGTCAGACGTCGATGCAATGTACCGCAAGGCGCTGGCAGCCGGGTTCCCACCGGCGTTCACCCCGCGCGATGCGCCTTGGAACGAACGCTATTTCCATGTCATGGACCCCGACGGGCACGAAATCAGCTTCGCGCGGCCATTGAGCTGAGCGCGCGATGGGGCAACAACATTGACCGTTTGATGTGGTGCGCGCGGGGATCATGGCTCCCAATTCACCATCACCCCGTCAGCGCCCGGCTCATGCTGGACCGATCTGCGAGAGACGGTCGGTTTTCTCGTTAGGGAACCTTGTCGTGTTCTTCGACGGCAATACGTATCTGGGCGATTCGCGCCTGTTGACGATCGGGAGCAAGCGCCCCGGAAGGGACAGTCGGTCTCAGCAAGAACGGACGCTCAAAGGGTCACACAGGCTTAACGTTCCAGACATGCGTTCCTGCGGTCGAGTGTGAGGTAGGGCCGATGGGTGACGGGTGCATTTCAAGAGGTCTCACAACGGTCGAGTAAGCTCCGCCAAAAACGCGGCACCGATCTCAGCAGCCCTTCGTGAGCTTTCGGGGTCTACGTCCAGGCCATGCGCGGCCTCGTTCATGACCCGGAGGGATTCAAGAAACCGTTCTGTACCGGCCGGTGCAAGACTACGTTCGTGAAGAGCACGCAGCATATTGTCGATGCCGATTGGCTTCGCCGGCAGAAGGCCATGCTCGGACATGGTATCCCGCAAAGCTCGCTCGATCTCGATTCGCAACTTGACAACGGATATGAGCGGGAATTCGCGTGCGAGCTCCTCGACGGTCGGTAACGTCGTTTGATACTGCGCCGGCAGCGCTGGTGAGAGACGGTATTGAGCGACGCCCATCGGCTTGCTGGAGTCGCGCAAGGCATATTCGACGATTATCTCGTTACGGCCTTTGCAAAGAATAATACCAATGGTCGGCTGATCGTCCTTGTGCTTAAGCTGGTCATCGATAGCGGATAGATAGAAGTTCATTTTGCCGGCGAATTCAGGTTTGAATTCCTCAATCTTCAGTTCGATCACGACAAAGCAACGCAGTCGTAGATGGTAGAAGAGCAGATCCACGTAATAGTCCTGGCCGCCGACTTCAAGATGGTACTGGCTACCGACGAACGCGAAGCCTTTGCCGAGTTCGAGGATAAGCGAGCGCAGATGGTCGATCAAACCGCGTTCGAGATCGCGCTCCAACATATCCGGGCCAAGCGCCAGGAAGTCGAAGGTATAGGGGTCCTTGAGGAGCTGCTGAGCAAGCTCGGACTGTCCAGCCGGCAACGTCCGCGAAAAGTTCGTCAGCGCGCTGCCTTGACGGGCGAACAAGTCGCCCTCGATTTGATGGACAAGAACGGCACGACTCCAGCCATGCTCAATGGCTTGCTCTGCGTACCATGCACGCTTCTCGGTTGCCTTGACGGTATCAAGAAGGCTTACGTTGTGCCCCCAAGGCAATTGTGCAACGACCCGTTGCACAAATTCGGCGTCCGTCCAGGCTGCAGCAAAGGCGCGCATATATTTCAGGTTTCGGGCCGAAAGTCCGGTCATTTCCGGAAAAATCCGGCGTAGATCATCCGCGAGCCGGTCGATGACTTTGGCGCCCCATCCTTCGCGCTGCTGACGAGCCAAAATATCGCGCCCGATGCCCCAATAAAGCAGGATCAGCTCGTGATTAACCGCCAGGCTGGCACGGTGACGCGCCTCGCTGATTCTCCGCTTCAGCTCCACGACGAAGGCGGAATAGCTATTGGCATCGATCTCCGTGGCGGGATCGCTGACCTTGCCGCGGCGAGGGGTCGGTTTGGAAGAAGGGTCATGCATGCTACCTACTCCAGCTGAACAAGGGCCGCCTGGTTCCAAGCGGAGCAGCGCGCAGCTATTGCTATACGGCTGAAGGAATGATACCTGTGATTGTCGACGATCTTGCGTTCCGCGTCGGTTGTCTGCCGATGGCCGCGTTCTGCCTGTCGGCGATCGACGCACGCAGCCCATAACAGCCCGCCGACTTTCCGAGTAGAGACGCTCGAAACCTCGCGCTGGACGCACTCACCCGTCCGCCAACATGATGTTCAGTTCAGTTCCTGGCTGAGGATCCTCTAAAGCATGAACGGGTTTAGCGCGGTAACCATGTGAATAAGCTTAGGCGGAAAGCTTCGTTTGACGAGCATTCCGTAGCGGGTAGGCTTTCGCGCCAACTATCAAACCATCTAAGCCGGCATCGACTTAGAGACTAACTGCGCAAAGTCGGTGAGCGCGTCAACCGTGTAGGTACGCAGGGATTCGCACCTGTGCCTGATTGGCACGATTTTGGGTGCGGAAACAGAGCACGTATGCGGGGCAGCGCACCAGAATGAACTTGTACGAGGTAACAGATGAAGGTGTTCGACGATTTGACAGATAAAGAGTGGGAGCTGATCCAAAAATTATTCGACGAGGAGTTTGCCCCGAGCAGTCGACGCGGTCGGCCGCGAGTGGAAGCGCGCACCGTCGTCAACGCCGTGCTTTGGGTTGTGGCGTCAGGGGGAACTTGGGCCAAGTTGCCTGGCCGGTATACGTCGCCGAAGACCTGTCGCCGCCGCTTCGAGACGTGGCAGGCCGATGGCACGTTCGCTGAAATAGTCAGGCGACTCGGGACAAGTGGTCGTGAAATTTCGCTGCCAGGCAAGATTCGCGTCACGTCTGCAAAGCCTCTGACACAGTCGTTAAGCGATCGCTCGCGCGGCGCGTTCTGGACCGATCCAGCATCGCGGCGCACTGGCCTAACGGCGCAGTATCGCCACTCCGATTGTCCCCAACCACCCAGAGAGCTCGACGCCCTGACGCGCGAGCGAATGATACAAATCACGTAAGACGTCGAGCCTGGCGACGTCGGGTGCACTGCTGCTCCCGATTGTCGAAGATCTGGACGCCAGTGTTGACTGACCGGTTTTGACCGGCTACTCGGTACTTGTCAAGGATTGTAGGACGCCCGCCTTCTATTGCCGAACGCCTCTTTTGTGAGTTAAAACAGTCACCGACTGAAGCGATGGCCATGACAGGCGTCGTGGTTTTATCAGCAGAGTGAATGCCTCGTCCCACTTCAATGTCCGACGCAACTCGGATACGGTGGTTGTTCCCCAGTACGATGGAGCAAAGCTTCAAAGGCATGAGACCTTTCATCCTTCCGGCCCACATGTTCACGTCGATATCCATCGGAGTCGGCATTGCATCGCCTCTCCGAGACCATTGCAAAGTATAGAAATCCTTTTCTCCTTTGACAACGGCAATCATTGCGGTCTCACTGTGCCCGGCACTCGCAATAGCGCGGACGGTCCGGTCCGTCGAACTTGTACAAACTGCCGGCTTAAAGTTTGTTTTACTGAGTTGATCTGCATGGCCAGACAGCGGAATGCCTAGATCGATGAAAAATGAAGGATACCTGAATTTACAAACCTGCATCGGATATCAATTGAGAGAAGCTCGCCTGACGCGAGCTTCGATTGAACGAAATCGGTCTGACCCGATTCGGCGTTAACGCGGCGCCTAGGGATTCGGCGGCGTCACCGACAGGATGATCTCGGTTTGCTTGTCGGACTCGTTCCGATATCGATGGGCCAGACGCCCATCGAAGGAAACGCTCTCGCCACCGACCACGGCATAGTCGAAGCGTAGCGCGAATTCCAAACCGAACCACATCAACCGCCAAGAGCCAACTCACTCGAACCGATAATTCACTGCAGCGAGAAAATTCAATTCAGTTCGTTGCTCGGTGATCGGGCTATGCCCTGCGTTGTGCTCCAACCGCCCCGCCGTAAGCGAGACCGAACCCGTCCATTTCTTCGAAAAATCGTAGCTGACGTAGGTGTTGAGGTGAACGTCCCGGATGCCCGAACTCGTGTCATAGACCGGCAAACCAGAAGCAGCGCTTTGACTGGCGGAAACGCCGAACAGTGTCCGGTTATAGACGGCATTAGCCCACGTCACGCCGGGCCCGACCGACACCAGCAGCTTCGAAGTAAGCGGCATATTCGCCACCAGATCGCCACTGACGAGCAAACCCTGCCCCGTCCCCGCGATGTCCTGATAAGCCGCGACCGAGCCCATCAACAGCGACACCGAATAATCCGCAAACACTTTCAGCTTGGGTCCGTAATGCACATTACCCAGGCCGCGGAGGTGCGGATCGTCGGACTCGTTACGCGATTGAAAATCGAAGCTGATTGCCGTGCCGAAATGATAAGCCGGGCCTTTCAGGAGATTGACGCCGAGCACGTCGAGACCTTGCGAGAAGATCCGGTCGTCGTAGGAAATATCGAGCGACGGCAGCGGCAGCACCTGGAACGCACGGGAACCGGGGTATTTCGGCGACACCATCAACGCGGGGCCGATCGAAACCTTCCATAGACCGGCGGCAGCGGCGCTTGCGTCGGGGGAAGCGCTGGCATCCGCCGCAGCGCCTGGCTCGTCCGCAATGGCGGCGTTCGTCAGCCAGACGCAAGTGAACGAGGCTACGGTGCAACGGCAAAAATCGGCAAACTTCACTGCGGGTTCCCTGGCATATCGAGTCCTTCGGACTCGTGTGGACTGAACGTCTTCAGCGGCTTGGGCGTCGCCTGCAATGCTCGCCGCTTCGTTCCGGCGCAAGAATACGCCAATCTCCGCGCACCAATCTCCCGCATGCCGATCTTCTAGCCGCTAATCACAATGCGCGACTTCGCGCCGCTCGGCATTGTGCATGGGAAAGTCCGCGAACGCACAACTCATGAGGCTGTGCAGCGCCGCCCCGCCGGCCGGGTCGCGATCCGCATGCGTCGCGCTCACCTGATAACTCAGCGCTCCGCTCGACCGCTGGACAAACTGGACGGTCAGCGCATGAACATAGTGTTTGCGTCCAAACCACTCCTTCTGCGGCACGACGTCATCGCATGCGCTTTCGGGCGCGCCAGTGCACTCGGCGCGCACGCGCACGGCTTGCGGACGCGTTGCATAAGCCAGCTTGACGAGGTAGTCCGCGCTGTTCGGCGGCGCCTGCCGCAAGCCCTTCGCGGCCAGTACTTCATCAAGCCAGCGAGCGGACGCCTGATCGGTCGACGCAGCGGTCGCCGAAGCGGCCGCACCGTCGCCCTGAGGCTCGACATTCGATGATTGCAACGCATAGGTCTTGACGCCCGCCGTCGCGAAATCTCCGCCAGATGCACTGTAAGCACTGATCCTCACCGGCGGCTCGCTGGCGCAACCGCTCAGGAGCGCGAGAAGGAAAATGGCGCTTGCCATCGATCGTATGTTCACTTCGTTCCCCAAAAAACGTTTATTGCTTCTGCGCAGCGGATTGTTCGTCGCCCGCTTCGCGTGGTTCGATTGTCTGTGAGCTCAAGGTGATCGTCACCGTCGTCCCCCGATCCGGCGCGCTTTGAATGGCGATCTCCCCCGCGTGGCGGCTGACCACCGTTTTGACGAACGCCATCCCCAGCCCGGTTCCGTCGCTCGGCGGCTGGCCATCGAGATGAAAGCGCCGGAAGCGTTCGAACAAATGCGCCTGCTGCTCAAGCGCAATACCGTAACCCGCGTCCCGCACCATACACACGATCGCGCCGGGCATCTCCGTGACGACACAGTCGACGCACGTGCCAGGCGGGCTGTATTTCACCGCATTGCTGAGCAGATTGATAAGCGCGCGCGTCATCAGCGACCGGTCCGCCAAAACCCAGAAGGCCTGCCCTTTGCTCTCGCAACGTACCTCGATGTCCTTCGCGTTCGCGAGCGGCCAGATTTCGTCGCTGGCGTCGATCGCGAGTTCATGCAGGTTCAGCAGTTCGAGGCTGTAGTGCTGCGACTCGGCGCGGGCAAGCTGCACAAAATCATCGGCCAGTGCGAGCGTGCGCCGCGCGTAGCGTTCGACGCGCTCCATTAACTCCATCGCCGGCTTCGAGTCGATGTGCGGCCGCTCGGTGTCGAGCAACGCAAGAATGGACGCCTGCGGCGAGCGCATGTCGTGCGACAGCAGATGCAGCATGTCGTCGCGCTGCCGCTCGGAAGCGTGCAGCGCGGTGATATCGACCCAGCTCGCGATCCACCCGAGCGACTCACCCGTGCTGGTCGTGCAGGGCGCATACCGCAGCATGTGATCGCGGCCGTAGCGGTCGCGCACTTCAATGCCGTGCATCATCACGGCGGTGTGACGCTCGACGCGCGGGTCGAGCATCGCCGGCCATTGCATGCCGGTCGGCAGCGCGCCGCTGCTGTCTTCGTCGACGAGACGCACGAAATGGAACTCGCCGAAGAGCTGCGTGATCGACAGGTCAGTGAACTGCAACGGACCAAAATGCAGCCGTGCGGGATCATTGACCATCAGGATGCGGCCGTCGCGATCGCAGACCATGATCGGCTCGGGCAAGCTGTTCAGGCTGTCCCAGATGAACTGCCGCATATTGCGCTGGCGCTGCACGGCCTGGCGCGTGAGAGCGATCAGGCGCTCGAGCACGTCGCCCGCCGTGCCCTGCGGTTTGGGTTGGAGATCGGCCAGCAGATTCGGCTCGGCGGCAAGCAGACGCAGTTCCTGTCCGAGATACGACATCGCGACTTCGAGACGCCGCCAGCTCCACAGCAAATAGATCAGCGCCAGGCCGCCGAGCGCCGGCACCGGCGAGAGCCAGCGCGAGCGCAGATACACCATGCAGGCGCTCGCAATCAGGCTCGCGCAGGCTAGTGCGATCGTCAGCATGAGCGACTGCAACGGCGACACCACCAGCAGGCCCGCAAGCAAGATGCCGACCGGCACGAGACTCGCCCAGCCGGCCGCCTTGTCGCCTATCGGTTCAATGGCGCGACCGTCAAACAACGCGTCGAGGATGGTCGCGTAGATATCAACACCCGGCAGTTCGCCCACTTCGCCCGAGATCGGCGTGGCAAAGCGGTCGCGCAGGCCGGCCGCCGTTGCGCCGACCAGCACGATCTTGCCCGCGAAGAATTCAGGCGGGACCTCGCCCTGCATCGCGGCCGCGAACGACACCCGCGGATAATCCAGCGACGTGCGCGAAAACGGAATCATCATCCGGTGCGCGCGCTTCAGGTCGCCCGCGCCCGCCGGTCCCGACGCCGCGAACTGGGCGTCCACAGCAGATCGTCCAGTCCCGGGCAACACGGCGTCCGGCCCCCGCAACGCCTGATACACCGGTACCGTGATGCTCGGCCACCAATCCTTGCCGCTGCCTTCGAACAGCGAGACGCTGCGCACGATACCGTCGTGATTCACTTCCAGATCGATATGGCCCATGCCCGCCGCCGCCTCGCGCAACACCGGAACGGGTTCGACCGCGGCGGGCGCGTTCTGGTTGACGGGCAGCTGGTCGACGAGCAGCGGCAGATAGGTCGGCACATGTTTCATTGCCTCGGCGAAGGCGGCGTCGCCGGGAGAGGGTTCGGTGAACAGCACGTCATACGCGACGCCCGCCGGTTTCGCCTTCGCGAGTTGCGTCAACAGCGCCGCGTGGGTCTCGCGCGGCCACGGCCAGCGCCCGAGTTCCGCAATGCTCTCGTCGTCGATCGCGACAATCACAATGCCGCCCGACGGATGGCTCGCCGCGTGCAACAACAGTTGGTCGTAGAACAGGAAACTGGCGCGTTCCGTCAGCGGGCTCGCCACGCCGAAGAGCACTGCAGCCACGCCCACCACGCCGATCAGCGTCCATTCCAGGAAGAAGCGCTTGCCGATCGACGGCCCCGCCCAGCGCCGGTTGTGGAAGGGGAAGCGCCACGGCATGGGTCGCGCCTACCGCGTTTGAGTGAACGACCGGATTTCGCTCGGGATCGACAAGAGCCGGCCGTTCTCGAAGGTATCGACAACGATCGTCCAGTAGTACTTGCCTGGGCTCAGATGCGCCACCGACATCTCGCCGCCCGACACGTCGAGCAAGTCGATAAGCGGCGCGCTCAGGTCCGCATGACTCGACAGGATGAACCGATACCGCGCGCCGTTCGCCTCGCCATCGACATGCCAGCGGAATGCGTAGCCATTACCTTCGATGGGCGTAGCCGCCGCGTTGGTGGTATCGAGATGACGGCTGAACGTGAACACTTGCGGCAAGCCGTCGATGCCGTGCGTATCCGTGGCCGAGACGCGCACGAAATAGTTGCCGTCCGGGATGTTGTCGAACGCCGCGTGCAGGCCTGTCGTGCGCTGATCGCGAAGCAGGTCGAGGAAGTCGGCATCGGTCGCGATCTCCGTACGGTACGCGCCGGCGCCGTCTACCGGCGTCAGGTCGAAGGCGACCTGGGGGGCATTCTGCAACTTGCCCGGATCGGCAATCTCCGGCGGATCAAGCAGCCGCACCGACGCGCCGGCGGCATCGCCCGTGCGCGTCAGGTTGCCGTAGCCGGCCAGCACGAGCGTCTGCGCACCGCCCTGGATCGGCTGCGGGGCGGCCGTGCGGTTGGCCGCTCCGTCAGGCCCCGCTCCATCCACGCCGATCTTGCCCGCCAGCACCTCGACGCTAGTCGCATCCTGCGTCGCCAGGTAATTCACCCGGAAACGCGTGCCGCGCACGCCTGCCACCACCGACGGCGTAATGACCCGGAACGAATCGCGTGGATTCTTGAACGGCGTGACGTCGGTCGCGACCTCACCTTGCTTCAGGTCGAACTGCCGGTCGACCGCGCCGGTCAGCAACGTGGTCCGCAAACGTCCGATCCGGATCTGACTGCTCGACGGCAGGACGACATGCGAGCCGTCGGGTAGCAGCATGGAAACAAACGCGTCACGGCCGGTGCTGATTTCGTCGCCTTCCATCAGCAGCGTCCCCGCGCTCACCGGCATGGGTGGCGCGCCCGCGGTGCCGAGCTTGTCGACACTGCCGCGCACCGCCACCACTCTGGCCGTCAGCAGTGTCTGCCTGAGCCGCGAAGTGGGCATCGAGAGATGGGCGTTGACCTGCAGGCGCCGCGGGTTCGCCACGTGATTGATGGCGCGCAACAACCGCCAGTCGGCAGGACTCTGCATGTAGCGGTCCGCCAGCGTGTAGAGCGAATCGTCCGCGCGCACCACATAGGGCGTCATGTCCTGCTGCGGCACGCGTTTGGCGTAGGCCGGCTGGATCGAACAGACAGTGACCATGACACCGGCCACCGCCATTGCAGCGTCCAGCCTCGAGCGCAGACGCTGATGCGCCACCCGGCCCCGCCTGTTTTTATTGATCCCGTTCACGGCGCTTCATTCCCCACTTTTTCCAGCCGGTAGCCGTAGCTATAGATGGGTGTTATGCGGTAACCGTTTTGCGGCCGCAACACCAGCTTGGAGCGAATCTGCGACACATGTGTATCGATCGTGCGCGACGGGATATCCACGTCCTGCCGCCACACCGATTCGCGGATATGGGTGCGTGACAGCGGCCGCGACAGGTTGCGAAAGAGCAGCAGCGCAAGCTCGAATTCCTTCTGCGTCAGCGCGGCCGGCACTTCGCTGACCAGTGCGATCTGGTCGGTCAGATCGAATCGATAGATGCCGTAGGTTTCCTGGGTCACCTCGTTCTGAAGCATGTAGATCCGCCGCAGCAACGCTTCGACACGAGCGAGCAACACGGCTCGCGACACTGGCTTGAGGATGTAGTCGTCGGCGCCGGCGTTGAGCATCTGGACAATGTCGCTTTCAACACTGCGGCTCGTCAGGAAGAGAACCGGCAGGTTCGTGGTGAGGTTTTGCCTGACCCATTTCAGCACGACGTCGCCCGGCATTTCCGGCATGTTCCAGTCGAGCAGCAGCAGGTCGTACGGCTGACGCCTCAGCTCATGGATCAGGCTCTTGCCATCCGTAAAAACCTGGCAGAAGTGCCCGGCCGCAGTCAGTGTCTGAGCCACGAACGCCGTCTGGCTCAGGTCGTCGTCCAGCACGCAAATCCGCATTGCCTGATATCCCGTTAAATAGTCAAGACGGCCATGTCATTTATTTGCTTGGGCGCCGAATGCCGGTGGCAGATTATTTTGTATTTTTATTATACTTTTTTATGCGGAATCACCGCATTTGAATCAGCATCCGGTCAAAGCTTTTCATGACGTGATCCCACGCCGCATCCGAGTAATCCTCACGCGTGCGTGCGCACATGCACGCGAATGCCATCAAACGCCGCGCCGTCTGTGCGCAATGAGTCAGCGGCATTGGGGCGGTCTCATCTTCCTGAAGTCCGGCTTGAAGTCCGGCCTGAAGTCCAGCAAACCGATCCTGAGCGCGGTCCACCGAACTATTTAATCTCTCCAGTCGTGCTCGCAAAATATCCGCCAACCACGGCAGCTCGGCCGCGCATGAATCGGCATAAGCCTCGATTGCCGCACGAGCATGCGAATCAGACGCGAGATCCAGCGTCACATAACGCAAGCTGTCGGCCGGCTGCCCCGGCTGGATTTTCGACTTCCACGCAAGCGGGCCGCCGCTGGATTTATTCAACATTCAAAGCACCCTGGTCCGGTCCTGTTGGCTGACATGAACGCGCTGTAGAACGAGCTGGATTCAGTTGATTCATTCCGACCTGTCTCCAGCGATCGGTCTAGCAGCACGCCACGAGATCGCCTAAAAGCGATTGCACCGCGACGTTCTGTATATGGCTCAGACCAGAATCCCGCAACGTCAATAAACGGTTGCGCCAATAGTTCGCGTGAAAAATCGCGCCATCGGCTCCCATCGCGAGACAACGCGACATGATCGCTTCAATATGCACTATTTCCGCGTCGATTATTATCGACGCACGATTTCCTTGGTATGGCGTTTTAGTATCCATTGATATCCCCGAAAACTGACGTCTTGTGCGCGGCGAACCCGCCTCTCAGCACTACATAATACGGTTCGCCTTCATGGGCACTCATCCCTTTGGCGTGTGGCGCCGGGCATGTTTTTTCCCACTGATATTATTGACCGAAGGACAAACCGAAAAATGTCTTTCGATGACGCACTCTACCGCCAATCACTGCACTATTTGACGTACTTTTCAGTATTTAACAATTCGCCCACACAGCCCCGGGATGCATCCCAAGGACGTTGAAGTAAAGTGTTTACTTTCGCGGTAAGTTAATTGTCAGGCGAAATCCGTAATCGTTTGCGCATCTTTCTGCGCTGAATAAGACGGGTGTTCACTAGCGGCCATTACCGTTAATGCGTTTAAATTTTGCCTGCGCAAACGTTATCGACTTATCCAGTCTTTTTCCGTGCATTCGATTACGCGATTTGCGGCCGGCATTCCGGTGGGCGCACGACATCCGGCAGGAGCGAAAGCGCTGCTCGACTATCTCGCCTCGCCGGAAGCGGCGCCGGTCGTCACGCAAACGGGACTCGATCCTGTCACGCCGCATTGAGCCGGCCTGCTAATGTATGGGCTGAACCCCGGTCATTGAAGGAGCGAAGCATGTTGACTAGCGTCGAGCAACTGGAAGATATCTACGGCAAGCCGAACGAGCGTTCGGTGCGCAAGGAAATTTCGTTCATCAGCGAAGACTACGCGGCGTTCATCGTTGCGTCGCCGTTCGTGATGCTGGCGTCGGCGGGAGAGGACGGCCTCGACTGCTCGCCCAAAGGTGATGCAATGGGCTTCGTTCGTATCGTCGATGCCCATACGCTCGCCATTCCCGACCGCCCAGGCAATAACCGTATCGATACACTCAGGAACCTCGTGCACGACCCGCGTGTGGCCTTGCTGTTTCTTGTGCCGGGCGTGGGAGAAATGATGCGCGTGAACGGCCGTGCATCGATTGCCGACGACAGCGAACTGCTCGCCTCATTCAGCGTCAACGGCAAACCGCCGCGCACGGTGATCCTCGTGCATGTGGAGTCTGTGTATTTCCATTGTTCGAAGGCGGTCGTGAGATCGGACTTGTGGAACGGTGAGAAATACGTCGACCGCTCGAGCTTGCCCTCAGCCGGCGCCATGCTGCAGAACGTAAGCGATGCCAGTTTCGACGGCAACGCCTACGATCGCGCATTGCCTGGACGCCTCAAGACCGACCTGTACTAAACGGCGCCGTCGCGCTCCCGTCCTACGCCCGCGCTTGCGGCGAGTCACCGCATACCAGCTACCGGCGCTGCCGGAGCGGGCGTACGGATTTCGACGCCGCCCGTCCGCTTTGCCGAGCGTTATCGCGAACGGCTCGATATCTTCGAACTGCCGTTCGAGGCGCGCGGTTTTACGCCGTTTGCGGTGTGGCCGCCTCGCAGTCAGGCCGATCCGGCGCACGTGTGGTTGCGTGACACGCTGGCTGGGCTCGCTGCAAATCAAGGGGCGGGGTTGGGAATGCCGGCCCGTCGGGTCGAACATCGAAATGACTTATGATGTTGCCCCAACCGCGACATCCGACATGGCGAGCGATGGCAGAACTGAGCGAAATTTCACGGTTTGACACCGAGACGAATTTCAGACTTGACCGCCTGTGGTCCGAGTTCGAAGACCCGTCGGTGGAACAGGAGTTTCAGCGCCATCACCGGAGCGCAAACCATGCTGCCCTCGTGCGGGCGCTCGTCTTTTGCAGCTTGTTCTACGTCGCTTTCGCGATAACCGACGTAAGCGCCCTGGGCTACTCCCGCACGACCCTTGTGCTGTTCCTGGCCCGTTGCTGCGTCGCGTTGACGTGCGTGGTGAGCTTGCGCATCGCAGGCTTGCGGCAGGTTTCGGTCACCTCCCTGCGCATGGCTGCGAGCGCGGTCGAAGTGGTCGGCTTTGCCGCCTTCATGGCAATCACATGGCTTCGTCCGACCGGAATGACGGTGCACTGCATGTCCATGGGCATCATGCTGATCGTGGTTTATAACTTCATCCCGAACAAGCTGATCTGGGCTTTGCTCATTGCACTGGCTGCAACGGGCGGATTTATCGCCATCTCCGCGGCGTCGAAGGTGCTGGACTCGTCGGCGTTGCTGACGTCGTCGATGCTCCTGGTCTTCACCAACGCCCTCGGTTATGTGATGGCTCGCCGCCACAATCGTCTTGTCCGCGACGAGTTCTGCCAGCACGCCATGTTGCGCAACCTCTCTGTGCGCGACTATCTCACCGGCTGCTTCAACCGGCGGTATCTGACCGATGTGTTATTCGACGCCGAGCTTCAGCGCACCCGCCGGTACAAGCTCAAGCTCGCGGTCATCCTGTGCGACATCGACCACTTCAAGCAGATCAACGATACCTACGGGCACCCCGCGGGCGACGCAGTCTTGCGGACCTTCGCCGCCATGCTGCTTGCGCACACGCGGCATCAGGTCGACAGCGTGATTCGCTATGGCGGCGAGGAATTCCTGCTGCTGCTTCCACAAACGGATCTCGCCGGCGCGACGGTGCTCGCCGAGCGAATACGCCAGTCGTTCGAGCTGACGGCCACGCGCGCGTGGGATGGCCGCGAAGTGCGGTCTACCGCGAGCTTCGGTGTAGTGGCTGTGAATTGCGCTGGGGAATCAGGTTCAGGTCTCGTGACCGAGGAAAGCCTGGTGGGCGCCGCCGATGCGCAGTTGTATCGCGCGAAAAACGCCGGGCGTAATCGGGTGTGCGCCAGTCCGGCACCGAGCGTGTCGGGCCGGGACGCCGGGCAAGAAGGCATGGTTGCCGTGACATAGCCCTAGTTTTTATAGCGCTGCGCTTATTGGCTCCCGGACACGGGCAACATCGTGGATTTGAAGCCGGGCCGTGATGCCGCGCTATACGCGAACAAAAACAGCATGGCCCGGTTATCAGCCTTCACGCGGCTGACGAATAAACAAGATCACCTTCTACTAGTCGCAGACTCTCCAATAGATAGGTTTCCTCACAATTTTCCTCCTTCCCGCCACGATCCACTACGATAAAGTCCGCAGCAACATCCAGCACGATCAGCGGATGATGCCAGACGCCTCGCGCATAATTCACGCCCTGCCAGCCGCGCGTGAAAAATGCCCGCAGTCTTGATGCATCGAATTCACCTGCCGGCGCGACCACCACCAGATACGACACCGCGCCAAGCGGCAGGAAGGCCTGGCTGCCCAACGGGTGACGCTCCATCATCGATATCTCGATGGGTTGCGCACGCGGCTGACCCCGGAACACATTGATGAGCGGCCGGCCTCCCTCGTGCGCGCCAACATCCACGCTCGCCAGGTCGTGAAAGCGCTCGGTCGTGCCGCCGTTGATCGGAAAATGCTGCGCGCCGTCGAGTTCGATTACATCGCCGAAGGGCTCGAACGCCGAGCGCGTCAGGGGTTCGAGCGTAAGCGTACGCATGGCTGCTTACTCGATCGCACCGAACAGGCGCAAGCGCGACACGCCGCCGTCCGGGAACATGTTGAAACGAACGTGCGTGACAGGTCCAAGAGCCGCCACTTCACTTTCGAATCGATGGATATTGTTCGCCGACAGCTTTTGTTGCGGCAGCAATACTGGCCAGAACATGGCCTGGGTGACGAGCGATTCATCCGTGCCGCCGGTCACACGCGCTGCCTGCAACGAACAGCCATCGGGGAAATTGCCTTTGAAGTGGGCAGTATCGACTTCGATAGCATGGATCACGCCGGGGTGCGCCAGCGCCACGATCGCCCAGTCGTTGCCGGGCTCACGACGACGCCGCGTCTCCCAGCCGTCGCCCATGTCCACGCCGCGTCCTGGCATCAGCATTTGCGATGCCGGTCCGAAATGCTGGTTGTTCGCCGCCACCAGATAAGCGCCATTTTCGATAGCCGCAAGGTCCACTCGCGACCCGCGTTCAACGCGCGTCCAGTCCACCTTCGGCTGACCATACACACGCAAACGCGCGATACCGCCATCGGGGTAGATATTCACGCGCAGGTGCGTATAGGCGCGGGTATCGGCGATGGAAAGATAGTGATGCTGGTTGCCCTGCAGCGTGGTCGCCGGCACGATCTCGCGCCAGTCGGCGTCGTCTTGCGGCGTGGCGCTGTCGCTCGTGCAGGCATCGATTGACGCTGCCGGCGGAAAGTTGCCGGTGAAGTGGCTCGTATCCAGGTCGATGCCGTGAATGGTGCCCGGCCGCGCCAGCTTGACGATGCAGAAGTCGTAACCGGTGGTGCGCTTGCGGCGCGTTTCCCAGCCGTCCATCCACTTGCCGTTGTCATCGTATTTGCCCGGGATGAAAACCGCCGGCTGCGGGTCGAGCATGCGCTCCTTGGGCGCGAAGAATTCATCGCTGGCGAAGAGCGCTGTGGCGCCGAGACGCGGATCGGCGAGATTCATGAAGCGGCGGGTAAATGCCGGAGCGTTGGGGTCGAGAACGGGGCTGGCCATGAGGTGGTTTCCTTTTTTAACGATTCAGAAGATGGCGATGAAGAGCGCGCTCAGAGAGCGTGTGCGGGTTCGTGGCCGTGACTTGTGCCGGCGTGATCGGCTGGGACGAAAAGAAGTTCGGTATCCTGATTGAGTACACGTGTGGCGCGAACGCGGTCAATATCCTTTTCCCACACGGCCACGACCACCGTCGCGACGCAGTTGCCGATCAGGTTGGTGACAGCACGCGCAATACCCACGAACCAGTCCACCGGCAGGATCAACACGAGGCCGAGCACGGGAATGGCGGGAATCGCAGAAAGCGTGGCGGCAAGGATCACGATGGCTGAACCAGGAATGCCATGCGCGCCCTTCGACGTCACCAGCGACACCAGAACGACTATTATCAGGTCGTGGATCGACAGCGGCGTATTGGTGGCCTGTGCGATGAAAATCACGGCGAGCGTGAGATAGATCGAGAAGCCGTCGAGGTTGAACGAGTAACCGGTCGGGATCACGAGGCCGACGGTGGAATCCTTCACGCCCATCCATTCGAGCTTGCGCATGATCTGCGGTAGCACGGCGTCTGACGAAGCGGTGCCGAGCACGATCAGCAGTTCCTCGCGCAGATACCGCACGAGCTTGAAGATGCTGAAACCGGTGAGCCGCATCACCACGCCGAGCACGACGAAGACGAAGAGCAGGCAACTCGCATAGAACACGATCACCAGCATGCCGAGTTGCTTCAGCGACTCGACGCCATAGGTCCCGGTCGTGAACGCAATCGCGCCGAGCACGCCGAGCGGCGCGAGCTTGATGATGAAACCCATGATGCGAAAAAACACGTGCGAGAGTTCATCGATAAGACTCGTCACGCGTTGCGCCTTCTCGCCCAGCAGCGAGAGCGCTGCGCCGAACAGCACGGAGAACACGAGTATCTGCAAGATGTCGCCCTTCGCGAAGGCGTCGGTGGCGGTATCGGGAATGATCTTGAGCAGGAAGCCGGCCGTGTCTTTCAGGCTTTTCGCGTGTTCGGTGTAGGTGGCGAGTGAACCGGCGTCGAGCGTATGCAGGTCGATATTCATGCCCACGCCCGGCCGGGTGGCATACGCGAGCAAGGCGCCGATCACGAGCGCGAGCGTGGTCATCACCTCGAAATAGACCACTGACTTCAGCCCGACGCGCCCGACTTTCTTCAAGTTGCCCGCGCTTGCCATGCCCGAGACGACCACGCAGAACACGATCGGTCCGATCACCATCTTGATGAGCTTGAGGAAACCGTCGCCGAGCGGCCTCAGCGTTTGCGCAAAATGGGGAAACACCGCGCCGATCACGATCCCCGCGACCAGCGCGATCATGACTCGTCCAAACAGGGAATTAAGAAATCTCAACACAATGTTTCTCCTCGGTGTCGCACGGCACGGGATGGTGATCATGCTAACTGTTCAGACTGGTCGGACCAGTTACTGATGAGGAATATTAGAAAGCCGATATAGTGGAGTCAAGATCCGTTTGATACCGGTTTACCCGGGTTTTCAGCGCGCTTTCAAGCGGAAAAGGCGTGACAGAGCAGACGCTTCGGCGGTGTCGCGCCTACAATGGCGGTCAGACCGCGCCACTCTTAACTGTCCTATGAAAAATGTTCCGCATACCGTGACCGATGCCGCCATCGCGACTATTCGTGAGCGCATCGAGACGAGCGTTTATCCGGTGGGAAGTTTGCTGCCGGCGCAGCGGCAGTTGTCGGAGGAACTGGCGATCAGCCGTGCCTCGCTGCGTGAAGCGCTGTCCACGCTGGAAGCGCTCGGGATGCTGACTATTCGTCCCGGCAAGGGCGTGTATGTGAACAGCGCCGAGGCGGCCGGCACGCACGCCTGGCGTTTCGCCGATCAGGCGTCGCTTCCCGATACCTACCAGATGCGCTTCGCGCTCGAGGGTTTCGTCGCGCGGCTGGCGGCGCCGGCTATTGGGGACGCGGACATCGTCTGGCTGCAGGACAATCTCGACTCGCTGCAAAGCGCACTGACCTGCGCCGAACTCGACGATGCCGCGCAACTCGACTTCGCGTTCCATATGCGCATCGTGAGCCTCGCGGGGAATACGGCCATTGAATCGATCCTGCGCGGCAGCGCCGACATCATGAAAGAGAGTCAGCGTTTGCCGTTTTATCGGCGAGAACTGGTGCTGTCGACGTATCACGAGCATCTGGCGATTGTCGAAGCGTTGAAGGCGCGCGACAGCGAACACGCGGGGCGGGCAATTGAAGCGCATATCGTGAACGCGGCTCAACGGGCGGGCGTTCATTTTCCGATTCCGGTTTAATGCGGCAGAAGGTGTTTACGCCGTGCGACGATGAAGCGAAATGGCCGCGCGGGTTATTCACCGTTTATGTTGAGAACCCTGTGGATAACGTGTCTGGCGACCATCTAAGCGCTTGATGTAGCTCGGATTTGAGCCGCTGCCTCGGTTTGGTCAGCGGCGCGTCGCGCCGGGAAAATCCGCTTGGTCCTGACCTCGACAACGGGAATCACCCGCCCTGCGGTGCCGGCGCGAATGACCCGCATCGAGCACGCTGGGACACGTGCCGCGCGAGCATCGCCTTCTACAATGCGTCCATGCCGCCGCCTATTTCCAGACCGACATCCGATCGCCACGCTGACTTGATTGCCCGCGCGCTGGCCCATGCAGAGAGTCATCTCGACGAACCGCTAACCGCCGAAACCCTCGCCGATTGCGCTGCCATGTCGCGCCATCATTTTCATCGGATGTTCCGCGCTTATACGGGCCGCACGGTGGCGAACTACGTGACCTTGCTGCGGCTTCGACGCGCCTGTGCGCTGCTGGTCAGCGGCCATGAAGCGGTATCGGATATTGCGTCGAAGGTGGGCTACGAGTCCGCACAGGCACTCGCCAAAGCAATGCGCCGTGATCTCGACACCACGCCGACGGATGTGCGTCGAGGCAATGTCCCCGCGTGGAACGACCTTTTTACACATTGTCGTGAACCCGATTTTCCCTCTGCTCTCAAAGGAGCCGCCGTCATGCAAGTCTCTCGAATAACCCACTTGCCCGAGGGCATCGTCGCCCTGACCGCCACGGGGCGCGGCATGGTCGACAACAACATGATGCGGGCAGCGCAACAGGCATTTGGCGAGCTGATGCAAGTAGTGAATGGCGCGGGCCTTCGCGATCAGGTGTCGAGTTACATGAGCGTGGTTCCCGACGACCCCAAAGGTCCTGACGATCCGCATTGCCGGTTTGTCGCGGGCCTGGTGTTCGGTTATTCGATGGCCACAGGCAGCGGGCAGTGCAAGCAACCGGACGGCCTGGCGCTTTCCGGCACGCTGAACTGGCAACCGATCGCAAGCGGCCGCTATGCGGTTTTCACCCACGTCGGTCCTTATACGACGTTGCATCGCACGTGGAAGGCGGCGTATCGGGACTGGCTGCCGTCATCGGGCGAACAGCTTCGCGACGAACCGCCGCTGGAGGTCAACCTGAACCGGCCCGAAGTCACTCCTCCGGAAGCGCTTCGGACGGAAGTGTGGTTGCCTTTGGTGTAGCGAACAGGTTTCGCTTACGCCGATGAACCGATCAAGGCTCCCACGGCGCGAGCCGACCAAACGCTCAACAGGCCTGCATCATCGATGGAAACCCGCTGACCAAAGCAAAGCAAAACATCCGGCTGGAAAAGCCAACGCAAGTATCACCGCAAAAGCCCAGGGCAACACCTTGGCGCCATACGCTTCGCCCACGGCGATCGCAATGTTGATGCTCACGGGCGATTGAACGGCACGAGGCGCCGGTCAACCGGCCAGAGCACCGCGAGTCCGCGTCACTGGAACAGTCAGGAGCCGGTGTTAATATCTACCGCTCAGATTAAAGCCCCACCCCGCTCATATCCGATACCCGCTTAGGTCCAGCTTCGCCTCGGACGGCCGCCCGAATTTCCACCCAGCACCTTCATTCGAAGGAACCCGCAGTGATCCGATCGCAACCGCCGGCGCATTCCGATGCGTCCGGAGATGACCTGCATCGTCATATTGTCGATGCCGTTCATGAACATGGATGGTCGGAGCAGGACATTTTCCTGCCGCCGGACCTGACCCTCGCGCTGGCGCTGGAATGCGCGGCACTCGCGGCGGCCGGGAAGCTGACCCTGGCGCGTGTCAGCCAGGGCGCGGCGCGCTCGCTGCAACCTGGCGTGCGCGGCGACCGGATCCGGTGGCTGGAAGCGGGTCAGTCGGACGCGTGCGACCGTTATCTCGCGATCATGGAAACCCTTCGCATCGCATTGAATCGCGGCCTGTTCCTGGGTCTCGATGAATACGAAAGCCACTTTGCGTTCTACGCACCGGGCGCTTCATACATGCAGCACCGTGACCGGTTTCGCCACGACGACAGTCGGACCGTATCCGTGATCGTCTATCTGAATGAGGACTGGCTGCCCGAGCACGGCGGTGCTTTAAGGCTGCATCCGGAAGGTTCGAGCACGCGAGATATCGCGCCGGTCGGCAACCGGATCGCGGTGTTTTTATCCGCCGACATGCTGCACGAAGTATTGCCCGCGACGCGCGACCGTTTATCGCTCACGGGATGGTTCAGACGCCGCGCGTGACTCATTTTAAATATATCAAAACTGATGATATAACTTGATAGTCAGCGTCCCCTATCCTTTTCAGGATTCCCTTCATCGGCCAGCCGCCTTGCCGCTTCGCGCTTTAAAACCGCCCGGTCGATCTTGTTGGTCGACGCGAGCGGAAACGCATCGACGAACCAGACTTGCCGCGGATGCTGATAGGCCGGTGCGTGCTCCAGCGCGAACGCCTTCACCTCCTCCGCGCTCAATTGCGCCCCCGGTTTCAGCACGACAAAGGCCACGGGTTTCGTACCCTTGATCGCATCGTCGACGGGAATCACGCTCGCTTGCTGGATCGACGGATGCCGCTCGAGCATCTTTTCTACATCGCCCGGGAAGATGTTTTCTCCACCGGAAACGAACATGTCGTCGCGTCGTCCGATGAACGAGTAGAAGCCGTTTTCGTCGCGGCGGAATACATCGCCGGTGCGATAAAAGCCGTCCGGCGTGATCGGCGTTGTCAGGTCCGGACGATTGTGATAACCGTTCATCAGGCCCGGGCTGCGCATCTCCAGTTCACCTTCGCTCGCGAGCTCGCCGTTTGTATCGATGAGACGAAGTTCGACTTGGCGGTGCGCCGCCCCGATCGCGTGCGCCGGCGTGGGCAAGCCTGCGGGATGCGGTCCGAACACGACCGGCCCACCCTCGGTCGTACCGTACGCGTTGATGACCGTCGCGTTCGGCAGCAGCGCGTGAGTCCGCTCGAGCAACGCACCGCTGACCGGCGCCGAGCCCATCCGCACATAACGCACCGACGACAAATCCGTGCGCGCAAGCAGTTCATGCTCCTGCATCATCATGGCGATCATCGGCGGCACGGAAGTGAGCCACGTGCAGCGATAAGTATCGATAGCGCGAATGTAATTGCGCGCATTGAAAGCGGGCATTAGCACGGTCGTGGCGCGAGCAGCCAACGCAAGGAGCACCAGCGCGAGCGCGTTCATGTGGTAAAGCGGCGCGGCGATCAGCACACGCTCACCGCTCAGTGGCTGCGCTTTCAAGCGCGTCTCGACCACCCAGAGATGACTCGCGTGCGAAAGCACGACGCCCTTGGGCCGCCCCGTGGAACCCGATGTATAGAGGAACAAAGCGGCTTCGTTTTCGTGTGGAACAACGGGCACGAAGGTCGGGCCGTGCGATTTTTCCGCTGCAATAAACGATTGAAATCCCTGCGCACCAGGGGCTTCCTCTTGACCACCGAACACCACGCGCGGCAGGGGCGCAGGCGCATCACCTACCCGCTGGGAATCTGTGAAGACGAGACGCGCTCCGCTATCCGCGATCACGTCCGCAATCAGCGCGCGTGGGAATTTATAGTTGACCGGCACGGCGACCAGCCCCGCGCGCATGATGCCCAGCATCGTCGCGACATAGTCCGCTGAATTGGCCGCGAGCAATGCAATGCGCTCGCCTCGCGCGTACTGAGCGGCGAGCGTATAGGCCACTGCGTCGGCGAGCGCATCGAGTTCGGCGAAGGTGTATCGGCGCTCGTTGAAACCATCGTCAAGGCCGATGATGGCGAGTGTATCGGCGCCCTCGCCGCGTGCAATCAGCGCGCCGAGATTCGTCGGAAAAGTCATGGTATGAATTCCAGCAAGGTATCGAAGCGAGGCAGCGCGACCAGCGCCCTTTGCATCTCGACGGACGCAGGGAAACCCGCTGCGTCCGCGCGCTCACCCACCGAGCGCCAGGCCGGCGTACGCACCGTGATCGCGGCATAACGCGGTCCGCGAGCGGCAACGTACTGCGCAGTCGTGCCAAAACGCGCGTAGAAATCAGCACGCGTCCAGTACACCAGTTCGAAGCCCGGCTCGATCTCACCGAGTTGCACATACGGTTCGGGCGCAACATCGATCAGATGCAGCGCGCTCAAACCCGCCGCGCCATTCGGATGGCTCTGCCACTCGCTGCGGAAAACGAGCTCGGGCGTCAGGTGCTGGCAGAAATAGACGCGGCCTCCATCAAGCTGGCCTGGCTTCAGCCGCACGGTGGTGAACCGCGCATCGGCGGGGGGCTCGCCGTCCAGTTCGACCGGCCGCGAGAAGGTCTGCGGCGGCGTCGCGTGGAAACCGGCACGCTGCAAGGTATTGAAGGTCGCGGCCGGATCGTCGATGCGGAACACGAGACCGTCGAGACCCAGCGGACTCGACACAATCTCCTCGCGCACGGTCTTGCCATCAGCAGGCAAGCCGATGAGTTCAAGGTAGTGGTCATCGAACACGATCGCGTGATTGATCGACCCTAGCGTGTGATACCCGCGCGGCGCAACCGTGAAGCCGAGTTGCTCGAAGGTGCGCTGAGCAGCGTCGGTATCGAAACGCGTGTTGATGACGAGATGGTCGAGCTTCAGCATCAGGGGGTTGGGGTTACCGTTGCCGTTGAATAGACGCCGCGGCCGCTGGCGACGAGCTTGCCGTCCTTGTCGAAGACCTGCGCTTCGGACACGGAGACCTGCGAGCCGAACTTGATCACCTTGCCCTTCACGGTCAAGTCGCCCTGAAACGCGGCGCGATGATAATCCACGCGAAGGTCGATAGTGGGCACGCCCCGTCCGGTCTTCGACACCAGCGCCCAGTCCGCCGCGAGGTCCACGAGTGCGGCGAGAATGCCGCCGTGCGTGTAGCCCTTGTCGGAATTCACGACCCATTCTTCGCGCCACGTGGCACGCAGCTCGATCTCGCCTTCGCTCACCGATACCACCTTCAAACCCAGCCATTCGTGAAACGGGCCGCGCCGCAAACGCGCCTCGATATCCTGCGCGCTCGGCAATGTTGCTTCGCTCATGATGTTTTCCTCAGCGTATCTCATCAATAGATTCAGGGGTTGACCACGACCTTACCCAGCACCTCGCGGTCGCGAATCAGGCGCAGTCCCTCGGCGGCTTGCTCAAGCGGCAAGGTCCGGTCGATGGCCGGCACCAGCTCTCCCGCCGCAATCTGATCGAGCAGCGCGCGCAGGTTTTCATCATAGAAACTGTTCGAGCCGATGATCTTCAGTTCGAAGCTCCAGATGTATCGAAGGTCTTCGGCGGGTGCATGGCCAGCCGTTGCGCCGCATACGAGCAACGTGCCGCCGCGCTTCAGGCACTTCAGCGACGGCACCCAGGTGTCGCCGCCGGTGAAATTCACCACGACGTCCACCCCGCCCTCGTAAGTCCGCCGCTGGGGTTTGCCGTACTCGCCGATTGCCCACTTCGAAAAGTCCGTGGTCTTGTAGTTCACCGTATGATCCGCGCCGAGCGCTTTCAGTTGCTCGCACTTCTCGTCGCTGCCGGCACACGCGATCACCTCGGCGCCCAGTTGCTTCGCGATAAGAATGCACGCCGTGCCTACCCCGCCGCTTGCGCCGAGAATCAATACGCGGTCGCCTGCTTTCACGGTCTTGTGGGTGACCAGCATGCGGTGTGCCGTGCCGTACGCCACTGGCAACGCGGACGCGGCGTCGTAACTCACGGCATCGGGTAACGGAATCAACTGCCCGACCGACACCAGGCAGTATTGCGCCATGCCGCCATCGAGCATTTCGCCCATCAGGCCTTTCTCGGGATAAAGCGGATTCACGAGCACACGGTCTCCCGCCTTCCAGCCCTCCACGCCTTCGCCCAACTCCGCAATTTCACCCGCCATGTCGAGACCGATCACCACCGGAAACGGCACCTTGATCCCCGGCATGCCCTTCACGGTGAACACATCGTGGTAGTTGAACGACGACGCGCGCACGCGGATCACCACATGCCCGGGTGTTGCCTTCGGCACGGGTTTGTCGGTCACCACGTGGAGTTGATCGAGGTCGCCGTGCTGGTTCAGCACGAGTGCCTTCATGGTCGATGGAATGCTGGTTGTCACAGTGTCTGCTCCGTTTTACTGGATTGATTTCGATGCGGCATACGGGCCGGTATCGAAGAGATCGGGGGGCAGCGTGCCTTTGATCACACCGCCATCCACGAAGATCTGATGCTCGCGCTTGAGCGTCTCGAGATCGATCGGCTCGAAGGTCACGCGATTGATGTCCGACCAGCGCGCGGCATACGCTTGCGCGTCCTCGGCGGGCAGATTCGCGCTCTTTTGCAGGATTGCCGCGACGTCGTTCTGATGCGTCGCGCCCCATTGCAACGCCGTGCGCATGCCCGCGATCAGCTTCGCCACGTCCTGCGGATGCTGGGCCAGGTAATCCGCACGGATCGCGCTCACGCCTATATAGGGCGTTGCGTCGGACTTCGTCAGCTTCTTCCACTCAGCGCCAAAACTGCCGAGTCGCTTCACCTTCAATTCCTTTAGTTGTGCGATGGTTACCGATCGCAATGCAGCGGCGTCGACCTGCTTTTGCACGAGGAACTGGGCGAGCCGCGCTTCATTTCCCGGGACGATGGAAAAATCGTTCGCCTTGATGCCGTCGTTGCCCTGCAGCACCGCGGTGGCAATCGCCGCGACCGAACTGCCCGGTGGCGACATACCGACTTTCTTGCCGCGCAGGTCGGCGAGCGACTTGATCGGCGAGTCCTCAGGCGCGACGAATTCGACATCGGCCGGTTGCGTGGCAAGCACGATCTTCAATGGAACGCCCTCGGCCGCTGTGCTGAAAACAGCAGCGGCAGGTGCCGCGAATGCGAAGTCGATCGCGTTGGCGGCCAACGCGCGATTGGGCGCGTTGACGTCGGAGAAACGAATGAAGGTAACGTCGAGGCCGCGTTGCTGCAGGAATTTTTGTGCCTCGAGCACCGCCCCGAAACCCAGGCTCACGCCGCTCGTCCAATAGCCGATACGCATGGGTTCGGCATGCGCCGTTTGCACAGTACCGAACATCGCGGTCGTCGTAACGGCGGTTGCAACCGCCGCTCGCCTGAGTAGTGAAATGGCTTTCATGGTTCCTTGTTTCCCGTTAGATCAGTCGGTCTTTTTCCAGCGAAACAGGCGGCGCTCAAGCGGCTTCAACACGCCCGCTTCCAGCAGCAGCATCAAGACAACGAGCGTGACGGTCCACGCGAAAACCTGATCGGTCTGCACGAGATCGGCAGCCTGCCGCAGGCGGTAGCCAATGCCGTTCGACGAGCCAATCGTCTCCGCCACCAGCGAGACACGCCAGCCAAAACCGAATGCGAGGCGCGCACCGGCGAAGAAATGCGGCAGGATGGTCGGCAGGAAAATCTTGCGCATGATCTGCGTCTGCGACATGCGAAAGCTACGCGCGAGCTCGACATGGTTCCGGTCTACTGTCAGTGCGCCTTGCCATACGTTCGTCAGGATCAGCGGCATCGCGGTCATGAACACCACGAAGATGGTGGTTGCGTTCGAGATGCCGAACCAGATGATGGCGAACACCGCCCAGATCGCCGACGACACCGTGTTCACAATGGACAGCAATGGCTCGAAGAAATGCGCCACGCGCGGATTCGCTCCGAGCGCAATACCGAGAGGTGCACCGGCCGCGGCAGCCAGAAGAAATCCAGCCACAACGCGATACAGCGTGATGCCCAGGTCATCGAAGAACGTGCCGCTCTGAACGAGCTCCACAAATGCGTGCGCCACTCTCAGCGGCCCGGGCAATACAAACTGCGGCATGCGCAGCGACGCGGCCCACCATGCTGCCAGAAGCAGGATAACGAGCACAACGCGTTGCGCAACGGTTGAAGCAAATGAACTACGCGGAACAGTGGACATGGGTCAGATCAGAAGACGCAATTGGCGGATCGCCTCGGCCACGGTCGGATCCGTGGCGGTTCGCGGGCGCGGCAGGTCGACGTTGACAATCTCGCGTACCCGGCCGGGACGCGGCGCAAGCACCACGACTCGATCCGCAAGCACGATCGCTTCCTCCACGTCGTGGGTCACGAACAGCACAGTCATGCGCTGCATCGCGTGAATGCGCAGTAGTTCGTCGTGCATTTGGGAGCGCATCTGCGGGTCGAGCTTTGAAAACGGTTCGTCCATCAGCAGGATGCGAGGGCCGGTGACCAGGCTCCGTGCGAGGGCGACGCGACTGCGCATGCCGCCCGATAGCTGATGCGGGTGGGCATCGGCGAAACCTTGCAGGCCGACCAGATCGAGGACCGCGTTCGCGCGGGTATGGCGTTCGCGGGCGGGAATCGCGGGGCTCGCGGCTTCCAGGCCGAACTCGGCATTCGCGCGCGCAGTGCGCCAGGGCAACAGCCGGTCTTCCTGAAACATATATGAGAGCGCGTTGCGATCCTTCGTGCCTTCGGTCCGCTTGCCGTCGATCCAGAGTTCGCCCTCCCCCGGTTCGAGCAATCCCGCCACCATGTTGAGCAACGTGCTCTTGCCGCATCCCGACGTGCCGAGCAGCGCGACTATTTCACCTTGCGCGACATCGAAGGAAACATGATCCAATACCTTTAGTGATCCGAAGTTCTTTTCTATTCCGCGCAGGGAAATGGCAGCGCTCATCGGCGAAGCTCCGCCACCGTGTACAGTGGCAACGATGCCCCCGCGCTGGAAAGACTCGCGTATACCTTCTCCATTGTCATGCTCTGGAACGTCTCTATATGACGGCGCGCAATAGTCTCTGCGCGACGCCCATCGCCTGCGATAAACGCATCGATCATTGCATTGTGATCGTGCTTGATCTCGGGTTTGGTTCCCTGTACGCCAAAGCCAAGCGCGACGAGGCGCGACATTTCATCGAGCAGGCTCGCGAGCGTTCTATGCAATCGCTCGTTGCCACTCGCCGCCGCTATCGCCAGATGAAATTCGCGGTTCGCGTCGAGAAAAACGTCAATTTGCGCCGATAACGCCCGTTCCGGATGCGGCACGCGGCACGCCGCTTCGAGACGGCGCAGCAGCTCCACGTCAACACGGCCGCAGGCTAGCCGCGCTGCCAGTGGTTCAAGTTGTACCCGCAGCGCGAACACCTCTTCCACGTCTTTCAATGTGATCGCTGCAATGCGGTAACCCTGTCGCGGCAGAGAACGCACGAAGCCTTCGTGCACGAGCCGCACGAGTGCAATACGGCAACTCGTTTTACCAATGTCGTACTCCGACATCAACTGGCTTTCGGTAACGGTCGACCCAGGCATCAGCTTGCATGAAAGCAGATCGCGGCGGATGCGTTCGTAGGCGTCATCGCCGCGCAACATTGCGGGGGCAGACGGTGCAAGCTGATCGGTAGCGTGTGTGGCGGATTCGTCGTAGGTCATGGCCGTTGGGTTGTAAGCTGCTCACGACATCGAATTGATAGGTTCAAGAAACTATCGTAGGCGTTTACGACATTTTTCAAAAACAAGTTATTTAAATAAGTAAGTCCAGAGAAGAGATATCGTGGGAGGCTCAGGGGTGAGTAACTTGACCACTACAAACGTCCAGGGCTTGCGTAGGGCGCGCATCCATTGCCTAAGCTGATTTGCAGGCTTCTCCTTTTCATTCCGGTGTAAATGCTGACTATTGTGGGCAATCCTTAGCATGATTTTTATTGCCCGGTTCGCAACTAAGCGGTAACCAAATCGGCGCGAGGAATCGAATTGTTGTTACCGGCAAGGGGAATTGACCAAAGAGTTAAGCGATCACTGATCTGGCCTGCGGTTTGCGTGTACCTGCTTAGCAAACTTCATTGGAGATGATCATGTTCAAGGCTCTTATTCCTGCTGTTGTTATCGCCTCAGCGCTCGCCACGCCGACATTTGCGTTCGCTCAGGACAACACGCAAGTGACACGCTCTGCGGTAAAGAACGACCTTCAACAAATGGAGCAAGCGGGCTATAACCCGGCGGCCGACCGCACCAATTATCCCGACCAAGCCCAGGCCGCCGAACAGCGCGTGGAAGCGGAACGCGGCGTGGCCGCTACGTCCTATGGCCCCTCGGTGAGCGGTACTTCCGCTTCAGGCATGCGCTCCGACACGACCCAGCCTGACGGAACCCACTCTGTCTATTTCGGTCATTGAGGCGCCAGCGAAAATTGAGTCTCGCCTGGATCGCTCACGGATAGAAAGGTGGCCAGTGATGATTAAGCGGCGTTGCTTTGCACTCTGAGAGCGAGTGCGGACGTGGCCGCCGCGGGCGGCCGGCAAATGGCAACTGCAGTACTGAAAAGGCCGTTTCCAACGCGAGTTGGAAACGGCCTTTTTATGTTTCAGTTCGTATTGTTTTCGGGTTTCAGCGTCTGTTGCCGGAAGCTGGTGTGCTCCCTTTTACCTGCGCGTCTTATTGCTGCTCCGCCGCTGTTTCGTCAAGCATCTGCATTGCCGCTTTCTCCGCATTTGCCACATGCAGTCGTGCCGCCGCGCCGGCCCCTTCCTCATCGCGTGCCTTCAGCGCTTTGAACAACTTGTCGATCTCACGGAGGCTGGCCGGAAGGCGGTCTGGGTGCATCAACGAAGTCGCGCGCAGCAAAGTGACCCGCGAATACAGGCTCGTCAGGATCTCTTTCACCAGGGCATTGCCGCAGTTATCGAGCAGTACATCGTAGAGTTCGGTCTTAGCCTTGATCACGCCAGCCTGATCATTGGCCAATGCTTGCGCGCGCAGCAGCTTTGCTTTTTCGCCGAACAGGGCAATGGCTTCATCGTCCGCAATTCGAGCAAACTCTCCGGCGGCGAAACCTTCGAGCAAACCTCGAATTGCATACAATTCAGTGGCCTCCTGCTTCGACATGATCGCGACCACCGGCCCCTTGTGCGGCACGCTGCGTACCAGCTTTTCCGCTTCCAGCCGGCGCAATGCCTCCCGAACCGACGTCCGGCTGACACCCAGCGTCTCACACAATTCACGTTCGATGAGCCGCGCGCCCGGCGCGAAGCGACCGGACACGATGGCTTGTCGGAGCACATTCTCTACCTGATGACGCAGCGTTTCCGGCCGCACCAAACCCATTCCGGCTGTCATTATTGTATTCCCGTCTGACAAAGATCACCTCGGCATGATACTTGATACGGCATGCCAGAATGAATGATCGTGGGCCCGGCGTTATGCCGATGGGGTGACGCGCGTTGTTATTTTGCAACGCCATTAGATTGAATGATTGTCATACAAAAGAGCTTGGAATGCCAGATGTCGGCTGGTCCACCGGAAGCTTCGGTGACCGATTTCTTTTCGAGGTTACCTTTCGATCGCGGGATTTGAACTCCAGACAGGGCATGCCGACTCGTTCACGCTTTCCCGCCGGGATATTTGTCGGGCAAGTATGCGGCGCATATTTCGCAATTGATTCGAGAATGGCCGGACCGCGACCCGTTAAAAGCAGATTGGGTGATCGGGTTGAATATTGGGCTCTAGCCTGCGCGGAAGGCAGACGAATGATCGGCTGACCGTTAGTTGCGACTATGCGAATTAGATCGAACAGGATGTAAGGCCCGAAGCCTCGGCGATGCGCGCGGATGCTTATTTTGTTCGATCGGGTTTTCAGGGATAGTTGTAATGGTTGTATTACGCAGCCTCTTTCGGCGTAAGTCGGCTTGATGTTTGTCTGCGAAACGCGGTTGAACGCGTAAGCGCTTATCCAGTGAGCCGAAAGATAGCGCATCGATTTCATGCTGATATCCCGATACCCATACCGCGTCGCGCTCAATCTGGCACGACCGTTCATGCCGCCCGGATCGGTACCGATCCGGGCGGCGATGGCGAAGAGCATCCGATTCTCAGAATTTCGCGAAAACGAACCGATACGTGCCGTCATTCATTGACCTTCAAAACTTGCCCCGAACTCTCGGCAAGCCGCGTGTCACGCGTGTTCAAGGAAACGCCGGCGCATGTAGCCCGGAGCATCTTCTTCATGTCACTTAGGCGATCGTTGATCGTCGATGTCCTTGTTCGCGGCATCGCATGTCCGACTGGTGCCGTGGTCGCCGGTTGGACCGCATGATTGTTGTCGCACTTCAATTGAAATGCAGTGAGCCGATCGGGCGTCGCTCGGACAACTTCCCTTGCACTCAGCGCAGCGACGAACGCGGCTGCCCACTGGCCAGTCGACACGCGTGGTTTTGCTTCTCGGTAGTCGTGGACGGTGATCGAATCGGCTGTGCTGGAGACGGTAATGAGGCGGGTATTGGCGATATCGATAAATACGTGTCCAGCGCACTGGAGCACAGCGGCGTCGATATTCGCGGATCGAGCGTTCTTTTCGGCCAGTTGCTCTGCGGCGAGTCGCTTGGCTCGAATCTGATGCCCGAAATCAACCGGTGAACGGAGCAGGGCACGAAGGTAGCTGATCGGGCGCTTCGCGTTTCGCAGATACTCCCAGGTCGCTTCGACGACGTCGGAAAGCAGCTTTGCCTGCGCCTTCGCTTCTCGCATGAGTTTAAAAATCAAAAATTGACGAAAACCCAAAGTCAGCAAGCGCTGGAGATCCGCTGGGAGCTCTCCTGGTTGTCTCTTTTGATTCTTAGGGAATAGATCCTTATATATAGCGCCGTCTGCCACCGTGACACACGGCGGGCTAAATGAATGGGCCTGTGCGCTGAGTGTCTCAACACCCGGCGGAGCCAGGTCATCGGATTGAGCGGCAGAAAGCTGATGATCAGGAGATTGAGTTTTAGAAGACTGAGTTTCGGACAACTGTGACGTGTAGCCGAGGACAACCGCGGATTTTTCCGTGAGATGCAGATAGGCGCGACCAAACAAGCCAGCGGTTCCGAAGCGCTTCTGCGGCACGCGCTCAATCAAACCGGCTGCTTCGAGATCGTCCAGGCTCCGATAGAACGTGCGCATCGATTGCATGGCGCGCCCGGTCAGGAGCTCACGACGGGCGAATATGGCGGCGTACGGTCGGTTGGCGTCAACGGTGCGTGCAAGTGCAGCCAACACGGCGCGAGCGCGAGCAGGGAGTGCCGGGAAGCTCGCAGCACGATGCGCGGCCCGGAATACGACCCAAGGGAGGTTTGATTGACCGGCTAGAAATTCATCCAGCGCGGTTTGGTCGATATCGACGGAATCGTCGGAGGGTGGAAGAGGGTACAAGTCCCCCTCGCCAGCAACGGAAAGTTGCGCGATAAGCATGTCACACGTCCATTTCTTCAAAATGGAAGAGAAACGCTTGACTGCCGATCGCTATCCGCTACACTTCGAGGTGTTGGGCCTTTATCCGATTCCCGTCGGAGAAATGCAGCGGTGGGCAAGCGACAGCGAAGCCCGGTTACTCAAAAGCCTTCGGTTCCCGCCGAAGGCTTTTGTTTTTCCAGCATTGAAATCAGTTCATGATCGTTCTCGGCCGTTTGGTTAAGTCCATGATTTTTAACGATTCCCTACTAGGGAAGTCCTGAACCTTGATTCACGACTTCAGGGTGCTGATGTGCTGCGAGCTAAGTCATTGATTTAAAGCAGTTCCCTACTAGGGATCACTGCTTTTCGAGTTCCGACTCAATGAATGCGTGAATTCGTTCTGCCCATTGCTCTGCCTCGTCAGCGGCTTTGCCGGAGAATGAAACCCCGACAACGCCATTTCTGGCCGAGATCTGACAAACTTTCTTGGCGCCGCGTTTGACGATCAGTGGTTCGTGCTTCTCACGAGGCGCCCGGTCTGGCTTCGTTGCCGCGACCGCTTGCGCCTGGGTGTAAGTGTCATCAGCCAAAAGCCGCTCGATCGCTGCTTTGACCTTGTCCTCCCGCCCCTCAGCTACCGCCTTGGCCATTTGCTCTGCCGCGTTACTTCCCAAGCGCTCGGGTCGAGCTGCCAGCAATTCCTTGCACTCGTCAGGAAGCAGATCGAATTTCATGATCCGCCCGACGTGCGAGTCACTAATGCCGGCAGCCTTCGCCAGATCCTCTTTCGTAATCCCCGTTGAGTCCTGGAGCGACTTGAAGCCCCAGAATTTCTCGAAATCCGAAAGAGTGGGTGACAAGAGGTTGGAGAAGAAGGCGGCGTACTCGACCATCGACGCATCGATGTCCAGCACAATGCCGTCAATCTCGGTGCGACCGAGTTCGCGATACACCGACGCCCGGTTATGACCAGCCACGATGTCGTATTCGCCGTCGTGGCGTTCGCGCACCGTAATAGGCTGCGCGAGAGGGTATGCCATCAGGTTCGCTTTAAGTTCTGCGTACTCTGAAGGCGTAAGACGTCGGCGACGGCCGGGAATCTCGTGAAGCTTGTTCAGCGGAAGTTTGCCGGGCGCACGCTGTTCCAGTGCCCGCTTCAGCTTGTCAATTTCAGCCTGCTGGCTGTGAACCCGCCCTTGAAGACCGATCAACTGCCCAGGCGCGGTGCGAGGCGCCACCGGTTCCGAAGGCGTGTCAATGCCATCGTCGTCCAGTCGAATGCCTGCTGCCTTTGCCTTTTGTTTCGCTGCTGTAGACATGCTTACTCCTTGTCCCAGAGGTAACAGACCTTGCTGTCGATCAGATCCACGACCTGGTCGTATGGCACGCGGATTCGTCGAAGCGTTGCGGCATTGCCGTCGTAGTTCGGGAAGTCGTACACCGTCGAAAAATCGTTGGTGGTCGTCCGGGCAAGGTCGGTTTCCGGGATTTCAACCGGCAATACACGCTCGCCATAGGTCGTAATGACCCAGTCGCGAACAATGGACGCATTCGCCTTATTCGGCATGCGCGTCACCAGGATGTCGATGAAATCGAACACCTTCGCTTCGTCGGCTGATTCCCCGAATTGCTTCATGCCGGAGACCATGTCGGAGAAAAGCGACCAGAACTGGACCATTGATGCAAACGAGAGCGTGTCCGGCATCACCGGCACAATCACCCCATCTGCCGCGAAAAGCGCATTGATGGTCAGGTAACTCAACGTGGGCGCGGTATCGATGATGATGTAGTCGTACTCGTGCTTGAGTTCCTTGAGCCCGTCGTTCAGCACGTTCCAGAACTTTGCGCTCGGCGAAGCGTGAACGCGCGCCGGGAGCATGAATTCGGCGTTGAACAAATCCGTGGATGATGGGATCAGGTCAAGGTTTTCCCAATACGTCTGCATCGGCAAATGCTTCATGTCGAAGGCTTCGCCGCTGACGTAAGCCTCGATCAAGGGCAAAATAGTCTGGTCGCCGTTGATTTCCGCGTGCGGGTTGATCCCGTACAACGTGGTCGCGCTGCCCTGCGGGTCCATATCTATATGGAGGACCCGGCGGCCGTGACGCAACGACAAGCCTTGCGCCAGCACCATGGACGTCGTGGTCTTGGTCACGCCGCCCTTGAAGTTGCCGATAGCAATGACTTTCCCGTCTTTCCCCGCCGGACGTTGTCTTGGCTTGCGTTCAGCCTTGACCCACTCGATGGTTTCAGCGAGCGTAAATTGCCGCGCGGCTCCGGCCTTCTCCTGGGTGCCTTGAGGCAGTTCCCCTTTCTTGATCAGATAGGAGAATCGGGCTTTGTCGATGCCACACAGTTCCTGCAGTTTGCCGCTCGGGAACACCGGGGCAACCTTCCGTGGGAACGGCTGGAGCATTTGAGTGCGAATTCGCTCGAGCATTTTTGCGGAGCGAGCCGCCAAATTGACGAGGTCGTCCGGCGTCACCTCGATGGGTGGCGTCGAAAGGTTAATATCCATGCGTTCTTCCCGGTGGCACTGGTTCTACCAAAAACGTGGATTCTCCCTCAAAAGGTAGAACCGACGGTAACCGAAGACTAAGAGGTATACGGAGTAAACGCAAGTAAACTTTGCCGGGCCGGGGTAGCCGCAAAGGCACGTGGTTGTTGGGCTTGCAGGGAAAAGGTGAGAAAAGACTTGAGGCAAATCGAAGGTTTTGCGGCGCTTTAGGTCTGTAGATTCAAGCGCCGGCGAGGAATTTCTTGGCTATTGGCGCGCCGACAAGACGCCGTTTTTACCGTTAGTGGACGAGCTGTGACCACGGGCTTTCACATAAAGAAGCGTGGTGGACAGGTTGGCGTGGCCGAGGCGGAACTGGACCTCGCGGCAATCCGCGCCGCCTTCGAGTGCGTGATGCGAGTGGGTGTGACGGACCCAGTGAGTGCTCGCACTGAAACAACGATGTGAATCGAGCAAATTCTGCTGTGTTGAGAGAACTGCGGCCCAAGAGAAAAGCCGCCGGAATACCTGCCCCATCCCATCGGGCGTCAATGAATTGCCGGTGCGAAAATGAGCCAGAAGCGGCGTGTCGGCTGGACAAGCGCCGGGGTCCCCGGGCAAACCGCGCGCCCGTAGGCTCTCAAAAAGCAATTCCATTACGGCCTTCGGGACCGGAATGGTGCGTGCCGCACGCCCTTTTCCGGGGATTGCCAGTTGCCAGGCGTTAGCCCATGCGCTTTCAAGTCCACTTTCCAGCGCAGGCTGGATCAGTTGGCCGGTTGTTGCGTGTGCCAGTTCCGCCCGCCGCAGCCCGGTCGAGTAGGCAAGATTCAGCGCCAGATAGTCACGCAATTCCCGTTGGGAATACTGGTCCCGAGAGGCCGCCTGGACCACGCTCTGCCACTGCCCGTGGTTGAGCGAGCGCCCTGAAACGTCAATTCGCGGGCCAATTGCCACCGCCGGAGCATTCGAAAACGGGTTGTGCGCCCAATAGTTCTGCTCGACCAGCCATTGACCCATTGCGTGAAGAATTGCTCGTGCGGTCTCGCGGCTGCGATTGGAGAGGGCGCCGGCAAACGGCCGCCAATCCAGATGAGTTCGCTCGATTTTCGCGCGTCCGACCCAGCGGGCGGCCGGTTGCGGATCGGCCAAAAACGTCCCGATATACCCCGCGCAGTCGGCGCCATCCAGCGACGATAGCGCCTTTTTCTTTTCGTTGATTGCCCACAGAAGCAGTCGTTCGGCCTCCCGGCGATAGGCGCGGGCGGTGTGCGGACTGTGTTGCCGGGTGGCAAGCCACGCACCAATAGCCTGCAAATCCGTTTCCAGCGAACACGGCAAACCGTGATTTCGCGCCCGGTTAGTACCCGTCGATCCATCTATTTCCGCGGGTACGGCAAGTGATTCGATCGGCACGACGCCGCTCTGGCGTGGCCGCACAAGCACGGGATCGTTGCTGGACAAGCGCCGGCGCGGAGTGAGCGCGCGCGTGGACAGCATATGACGGAGCGAATCGGCGTGAAGAGCGAGCCAGTCAACTATCCGGCGCGCTGCCTTTGGCCCGACCCGCGCCACGCTTGCATACCAGCGGTGGCCGCGCTGTTCGATGAATCCGAGGAGATCGGCGAGCGTATGGATACCCGCGTGCTGAAGACGGCCGGCAATCGCGGGTTCGAGCCAGCTTGCAACCGGGTGGTCCGGCTGCGGCGCCTGGACCAGACTGGCTTCCATACGGGCGAGGGCGTCGATCTGACGTCGGCGCAGGCGGGCATTCCGGGTTGAACGGCGATCGATGCCCAGGCCGCTTTCCTGCGGAAATTCCGCCTGATAAAGCTCCAGTAGTTCGGATTCACTATGGAAACCGTGTGGATCGACGGATTCACGATAGGCCTCCAGCGATGGCATCTCTCCGGCTGTCGACCGCTGCGCGTCAGGAATGCTGCCTGGTCTCAGGCGCAGAAGATGCGTGGCTTCGACATCGCGGGTGCGGCGCGCAGCGCCCGACAGGGTGTCGCGCAACAGGCCGATCAGACGTCGGGTCGCCCGGATGTCGGTAGTGGCGTCGCCGTAAGTCGCATGTAGTTGCTCGACCGAAACGCCATCCAGATATCCGCGATAGAGCGCGAAATGTTCACGAGTAAGCCGCTTGATTGAGGTGCGGTTCTCGGGATTGCGAACGGATGATGGTGGTAAAGCAGCTGGCATGAGTTATTTATGCTTTCGTTTCAATAGCTTGGAGTGAGGCTACCAGCGTGGAGGCGGTTTGACAACAAAAAACGTCACATCTGATAAGTATACGAACCTTCGCAGGTGTTGGCCGTTCGTCGTCGCGCTGGTTGAGGTGCAACGACGAGGCTCGATAGGGTAGTGAAATCTGAAGCGCCGGCGCGCGCACGCCGGACGAAATGGAAGAAGCCTATGAACGAACCGACGTCGAACGTCGATATTGGGAAGCGTTCTTTGGGTTCAGCGACTGGAAAACTATGAGGACAATGCAACGCCGTCGTCACATTGAACGAATCGTGCGTGCAGGCACCGTCACTAATCCACACGCACCAGAAAACGCGCGATTACACCGCGAGCGCTTCGGCCACCACGGTAGCCAGGGGCGTAGTCGGCCGGCCAAGGAGTTGACTCAACTGATGACCCTCATCAAAGAGTGCGCCCTTTGATGCACCCGTAGACGAGTCCGACAGCAGCGCAGCCAGGACCTCCGGCAACCCGACGCCGATCAGCGCGGCTTTGTAGTCCGATTCGGAAAGATTCTGGTACTCGACCTTCTTGCCCGACTGCCGCGTTACTTCGGCAGCGAGCTCGGCGAGGGTGTAAGCGGAATCGCCGGCCAGTTCATAAATGTGTCCCGCCTGAGCGTCGCGGGTCATCGCCAGCGCGGCCGCCTCCGCATAGTCGGCGCGTGCCGCCGAGGAAATTTTGCCGTCACCCGCGCTGCCGAGGATCGCACCGTGTTCGAGCGCGGGGGCGAGGCTGCCGGTGTAGTTTTCCGTGTACCAGCCGTTACGTAGCAAAACGAACGGTACGCCTGATGCGCGCAGTGCCTCTTCCGTCTCGCGATGTTCATCGGCTAATCCTAGCGGCGATGTATCGGCGTGCAACACGCTGGTGTAGCCGATCAATTGCACGCCGTTGCGCTTCGCAGCATCGATTGCGGCGCGATGCTGGACTGCGCGCCGGCCAAGTTCATTCGATGAAATCAGCAACACCTTGTCCGCGCCCTTGAAGGCGGTCTCGAGCGTGGCGGGTTCGTTATAGTCGGCGCGCCGGACTTGCACGCCCAGCGCGGCGAGGTCGGCCGCCTTCTCCGGACTGCGTACGGCGGCAACAATTTCGCTTGCCGATTGGGTCTTCAATAACGCTTTGATAACAAGCCGGCCGAGTTGGCCGGTGGCTCCAGTAACGACGATCATGATCAAACTCCTGGGTGAATGCGACAGAAACCGTACCGTATCGGATAAACTAACTTTTCGTAAGTACGTACGCCGAGGTAAGTATCCATGGACTCAAATAGTGGTTTTGCCCGCGACGGCGTGCCGTTATCGGATCAGTTGCGCCATGGCGAATTGCTGTCGGCGGACTGCCCGTCGCGGGAAGTGCTCAAGCATGTCACCAGCCGATGGGGCGTTCTCGTGCTGATGGTGCTGCTGGAGCAGACTTGCCGTTTCAGCGATCTGCGCCGGAGGGTAGATGGCGTGAGCGAAAAGATGCTCGCGCAGACGCTGCAGTGGTTGGTGGCTGATGGTTTCGTGATACGCACTGCGTATGACGAAGTGCCGCCGCATGTGGACTATCGGCTGACGCCGTTGGGGGAGGAAGTCGCGCGGCAGGTCACGTCGTTGGCGGACTGGATTGAAGTGAATCTGTCGCGCATCCTGAATGCGCGGCCGGCGGAGGCGTAGAAGATCGGTACTGATCGGCGACCGCGAGCGGCGTTGCGCCCGTTGTTCGATGGAAACATCGATGCCGCGGCCGACGCGCTGCACGAAAATTTACATGTGGCCCAGCGGCGTACGTTGTAGCGGCCGCGGGCGCTGCCCGTTATATGCGGCGGATCGTGTGAGCGCACCGTCAGTACGGCCGGGGAATTACCGATCGCCGACGTCCGCAAGCGTAACGCTTTCGCTTGTCACCAGATTGGCGCGCATCCAGTCTTCAAGCCCACACGCCGCAATGCCGCGTTGGGCATTGAACGTCTGCGACTTGTCCCACGCCACGCCTTTTCCTTCGGCGAATACCGCGCGATATTTCTTGATCGAATTGTCGGGATCGTCGGCCAGTTCGCGTTTCAATTCCGGCACGGTCCATTCAGTGCGATGGACGTTCAGGTCCAGTAGCTCGTCGACTGCATCGGCCAATTGACGATAGGTGACGGTGTCGCCGGCTATGTACACGATCTGATCGACGACGCGCGGTTCGGCGAACACGATCTCGGTCGTCAGGGCGCCAATGTCGTCAGCCGTTGTCACGGTCACGCCGTTGTCCCAACTTCCCAACGCATTCACGGTGTTTCGCCCGAGGTCCACCACGCCAAACGATGGCTCGAAGAGAAAGCTGGTAAACATGCCTGTCGATACGATCACCCACTCTGTCTGATCTTGCGAGCGCAGCAGGTCGCGCACGTCGAGCTGCTCGTCAAACAGATCCTGCGGGCTACCCCGGCCGATGACATCGTAGTCAACGCCGAACTGCCAGGGAAAATATCGCTTTACTTGCGCCTTCAGTACGGCGCGGGCGAGCTTGAGCTGAACGCCGCTGCCGCCCACGAATCCCGTGCACGAGATGACCGTGTGGAAGCGGCCAAAAACAGCAGCAAGCGATTCTTCCGATTGCTCAGCCAGATCGACCGGAAGCAGTTCGACGCCAAGAGAGCGCAGCTCGGCAATGTCCTTTTGCTTGGCGAGCGCTTGCGAATCGATCGTCGACGGACGTAGGAGCGCTGCGATAGAAATGCCCAACCCCGGCGTAGCGCGACGCGCGAGACTACGCAACATGGCCATGCCGAGTTCGCCAGCACCCAGGACGAGAATAGAATTAGCTTGCGACATGCGAGTACCCTTTTTAGCTTGAGAAAAGTTATCGGAAGCGCGTGCTGACGCGACCTGTCTTCACCGGCGCACTACTCCGCAGCGTTAAAGGAGAGGTCAGCCGGACAATCGGAAGTGTAGTGGCGGGGGTGTGCGGCATTGTTCGCTGTCACGGAAATGAGAACGCGTGTGCATCGAACGATCCGGCGGAAGAGGCTGAAGATTAGTGCAGGATGAACGGCGCTTTTGAGCCACCCGCCGCCGCCAAAAATACAAACTGGACACGTATCCCGTTCATGGACAAACTTCAAGCGATGACAACCTTTGCGCGGGTCGTCGAAACGCAGAGCTTCAGCAAGGCGGCCCAGACCCTGTCAATGCCGCGGTCATCGGTAACGACGCTGATCAAGAATCTTGAGTGGCATCTGGGTACGCCTTTGCTTCGGCGAAGCACACGAACGCTCAGCCTTACCGATGCGGGCGAGCGCTACTACGCGTCATGCCGGACGATTCTGTCGGACATAGTCCAGGCAGAGAGCGGCCTGCTGGCGGACGCGACGGCGCCGCACGGGCGAATACGAGCGGGTATGCCGGGTGTCATAGGACGCGCGGTCGTGCTGCCGCGACTGCGGGAATTCGAACAGCTTTTTCCCGGTATTGAACTGGCGCTGGTTCTTAGCGACCGTCCCGTCGACCTGATTTACGATGGTATTGATTGCGTCATCCGCACCGGCGATCTGACGGATTCCACATTGACCGCACGCCGGCTGGGTCACCTGAGCTGGTTGACCTGCGCGTCCCCGCGATATCTGAAGGAGTACGGAGAACCTGATAGCGTCGAAGCGCTGGGCGCTCATCGCGCGGTCAACTATATATCGAACGCCACGGGCCGGCCCCTTGACTGGCGCTTTAGTGTAGACGGCGAAAACGTCACCGTGACAATGCCAAGCCGTTTTTCCGTCAACGAAACAGAAGCGTATTTGCAATGCGGTCTGGAAGGATTGGGACTGATCCAGTTGTCGGAGTTTGTTGCATCGCCGTACCTCGAAACCGGGCGACTGAAAGAGGTTCTGGCAAGCGCAAGAAGTGCACCCGTGCCCATTTCAATCGTTTATCCGAACGGTAGAAATGCGGGCGCGGCCATCAAGGCTTTCGTCGATTGGGTCATCCGGATTTTTCCGCAAAGCGGCGTCAACCCGGACGCACGATCAAGATAAGAAACCGCTATACGACATGCTCGCTTTTAACTTGTTCGACGCCCGGCGGACTATCCGGGGCAACGCGGATGCGCGTTAAGCCGTCATCGCGTACGCTAGCCGGAAAGGCCGAATGGGTTGAGCACAGTTGACCGTTTGATCGCAGACAATGCCGTTAGCCACGCTTTGGAGGGTAGTGCCATGAAATCCCTGGTTGACCAGCTTGGACAGTACGCGGTGTATCACCGCGACTCGCGCAACATCGTTTCGCATCTCATTGGCATTCCACTGATTGTGGTTGCGGTCGCCACTTTGTTAGCGCGGCCATCGGTTGGCGTGACGGGCACATTGAGCGTATCGCCGGCAATGCTGCTCGCCGCAGCGGTCGCCGTGTTCTATCTCCGGCTCGACATACGATTCGGTATCCTGATGACTCTCTTGCTCGCGCTGAGCGTGTGGGCGGGGAAGCTGCTCTCGATGCAAACGACCGGGCAGTGGCTCGCCTGGGGCCTGGGCCTGTTTTTTATCGGCTGGGTGATCCAGTTTATCGGCCACTACTTCGAAGGCAGCAAGCCGGCTTTCGTGGACGATGTAATCGGGCTGGCGGTCGGGCCGCTGTTCATCGTGGCGGAGCTAGCGTTCTTCCTGGGTCTGCGCGACCCGGTTCGACGCGCGATTGAAGAGCGTGCTGGCCCCATTCGCGGCGGTGCAGGTAAAGGAGCCGTTCGATAATCGTCAGCCATTTGTATGACGACGCTATCAACTCCCTTTCGGGGTGCTAGGGTTAACACCTAAATCGACAATAATCCCTTGCGCGGTCTGCTCTTAATCTTAAGCGTGCATTTACCTACACTTGAAACACTGAAACGCGAACAGGGTTGTTCGCGAAGAAAATCAAGATTCGGAGGTAGGTCATGAAACTCGTTCAATCGCTTATTGTTGCCGCAGTCCTCGCTGTCCCGGCCGTGTCGTCGTTCGCTCAATCGAATGCGCCCGTTACCCGTGCCGAAGTGAAAGCTCAACTGGTCCAGCTTGAAAAGGCGGGCTATCAACCCGGCCGCGATGACCCGCATTACCCGGCTGATATTCAAGCTGCAGAAGCACGGGTCGCTGCGCAAAACGGCGCTGCCAACAGCTTCGGCGGTGTGACGGATGGCACGTCGGCATCGGGTGCCCGCGCAGTCGTGAGCCCCGCGCTGAACGACAACGGAAGGTCGATCTACTCCGGCCACTAAGCAACATAATTAGCCGGTTGCGTTGCCATGCTGTGCAGTAATCCTGCCGGTATTGAAGACGATGCGAAGGTGGTCGATGAGCGCGCAGCAATCCTGTGCGCTTATCGCTTTCGCTCAGTCAATTCGAATCAACGAACAGCACCTCCTCCAGCGGGGTTGCTCCGATCCCGATGGATTTTGCCCAGCTATAGGTTGGGCTTTTTTTGCGTCACCGCGCAAGCAAAGACCAAGGCTAAGCACCTGAGGGTCGCGTTGATCTGCGAAGCAACATCTACCCTAAGACCCTAAGCGCATAGCAGTTCCGCCGTGCCGCGTTATCCGTGTCCGTCTGGAAAAAACCACTCATGTCTTGCGGGATTCTTCTCGCCGAGCACGATCTCATCGATGAACGCTCGCAGATCCTGAAAATGGAAATGTGCTTGTCAAGCGCTCACAACCTCCAAGTCTAGGCAGCGTATGCCGGGAAGTCGATATACGCGCTTTCGTCTCCGCCCCAGAACGCGTCACGCACGTAGTGTGTCAGCGGATAGCCATGACGATAGCGCGCCGGCAGGTCCGGATTCGAAGAGAACAGGCGCCCGAATGCCACCAGATCGGCGTCGCCTTGCTGCAGAATTTGCTCGGCACCTTCGCGATCGAATCCGCCTGCCGCAATGATCGGCCCTTTGAAGATCTTGCGCAGGAACGATGACGCGACCGGCGCCTGCCCTTCCTCGAGTGTCTCGGTGCCCATCACGCGTGGTTCGATGACATGCAGGTAGGCAAGGCCATACGCGTTGAGCCGCTCTGCGAAGTAGCCGAAGGTCGCTTCTGGATTGCTGTCCGAAATCGCGCCCCAGCGTCCGCTCGGCGACACCCGCACGCCAACGCGCTCGCTGCCCCAGACGGAAGCGAAAGCCTCGACCAGTTCCAGCGAGAAACGGGCACGCTTTTCGAGCGTGCCGCCGTAGGCATCGGTGCGCTTGTTGGTGCCGTCCTGCAAGAACGTATCGGCCAGGTAGCCGTTTGCGTTGTGCAATTCGACGCCGTCGAAGCCCGCTTCTTTGGCACGTGCCGCTGCCCTGCGAAACGATTCGACCAGCGCGGGAATTTCCTCTGTTTCGAGTGCGCGGTGCGGCGAATTCGGCACCCAGCCGTTTTGCGTAAACACCGTTGTTTCGTAGGGTACGACGGACGGTGCGATCGGCGCATTGCCCCCACTCAGGTCCACGTGCGACTGACGGCCGTCGTGAGCAATTTGCATGACAATACGCGCGCCTTTGGCATGAACCGCATCGGTGATCTTCTTCCAGGCCTCGACGTGCTCCTCCGTGTAGATTCCGGGCGCACCGATATAGCCGCGGCTGTCATAGGACGGATGCGCACTTTCGGTGATCAGCAAGCCGCCTTCAGAAGCCCGCTGGCGGTAATACTCGACCATCATCGCGCTAGGGCTGTGGTCCTCGTCTGAACGCAGACGGGTCATGGGCGCGTGTACGACGCGGTGCGACAGTTCAAGCGCTCCGACCTTGACGGGAGAAAACAGCTTCAGAGTGTTCGATTCCATTTTATCTTTTCCTGACTCACAAAAACCGAGCTTGCCGAGCATGAATCTCTCTCCGAAAATACCGGCCGAGAGCCCGGCGAACTCATCTGCTCAACGAGCATTCGCATAGTCCGTAAAACGTCAGCGGACATTGAATGCGCTGAAGCTGATCGTGCGGCCGTAACCGGAATCGATTGCAAGCCGCACCGCGAACATGCCCATGGCCTCGGCGTACACTGCGTTTGCCAGCGAGCCGCCATTGATCGCATGGAATCCCAATTCCTTCACAAGCCCAGAGACTGCCGCTTTTGCATCTTCATGATCGGACGCAACAAACGCGCTGACCTGTCCGTCTGTGCCAGGGGTCCGAATGACGTCCGACCAGATCGAAGTGAACGCGCTCACGACCTTGGCGCCCGGGAGCGACGCAGCGAGTGTCTCGGCCGAACTGGGCCGACCATCGCGACCGACGGTGCCAGAAACCGAGACCGCTACCACAATACCTGTGTAGCCACCAAGCGTAGCGGCAGCCCCACTGAGCTCGGTCGCCGGTACGACGATAAACACGATGTCGCTCGTGGACAAATCCTGCGGTGTTGCCGCAGTCACGCCGAGCTCGCCAACCAGCTTCTTTGAGGAAATGCTGGCGTCATTCGAGCCGCGCACGTGAATCGTGTGATTGGTTCGTTTTTTGAGCGCTGTAGCAATCGCGCCGCCCATATCGCCGGTGCCGAGCACCGAAATTTTCAACGTTTCCATCAGTTCAACTCCATCACTGCAGGTTGTGGGAATCACGCATAGCCAGGCCGAATCGACTGACTTCGGGCATTGGAGCGCGCACTGTTCATTACCCGTTGAGCACCGACCTCATCTGCGCGTTAAAGGCATTGACGAACTCGTGTTCCTTCGGCCCTACATTGCTGCGCAACATCTTTCCGGCGTCGACGACGATTTCGTCAGCACTGCTATCCAGAATCTTCATCGTTTCGTCGATGAACTGGTCCAACGGCATCGCCTGTTCCGCTTCGCGACTGTTCATCAGATCCGTGCGTACCCATGGCGGAGCGATCTCGAGCACACGAACCGGTGAGTCTTTCAGCAAGAAGCGTTGCGAAAGAATGTACGAGTGCAACGCGGCTTTGGTGGCCGAATACACGGCCGTTACGGCCAGTGGAACGAACGCGAGCACAGATGTCGTGTACGCAACGACCGCATCCGGTTTCGTCTTCAAATGATCGATCAGAGCAGAGGTGAGGCGCATTGGTCCAACCAGGTTGGTCTCAACTGTTGCCATCATCAACGCATCGTCGAGTCGTTCATCCGCATGGTCGATCTGCATGATGCCCGCGTTGTTGATGAGCACATTCAGATCGGGATAGTCCGCGATCATCGTCGTCGCCACATGTTCGACGCTTGCCGGGTCGGCGACGTCGATCTCGATTGCGTCGATGCCCGGATTGGCCGCGACGACTTCATCGAGTTGCGCGCGCCGCCGGCCACCGACGATGACCTTGTTGCCGCGCCGATGCAGCGCTTCGGCAAGCGCCCGTCCGATTCCGGAACCACCGCCCGTTATGAAAACTGTATTACCTGTGGGTTTCATGATCGTATCCTCACGTTTGAAAAAGTTCAGGAGGGGAAGCGTTCGCCGAACATCGGCAGGCCGCTGACCGACTCCGTTTCCGTGGCTTCTTCCTGCAGCACGTCCCAGTGCTCAGCAAGCTTGCCGTTCTCGATACGCACGACATCGGCGGCAATCCACGCCTTCGTCCGTCCATTGCCGGAGAAACGGCCATGTGCGATCACGTAGTCACCTTCGGCCACGATCAACTGGTTCTCGTAGCGAAGCGTTGCGGGCAGCGTACGGATCAGGGCGAAGAGACCTTCGCGTCCCGGCGCGATGTGCGCGCTATGCTGGATGTAGCGCTCCGACCAGAAGCGTTCGGCGGCCACGTAGTCGCGCTGGTTGAAAAGCGTGTCGAAAGCCTCGAGGACGAGGGCCTTGTTCTGTTCGGGCGTCGTGGTGCTCATGTCGGTCTCGCTTTGCTGAAAGGCTGAAGGGGTCAAACAGTGCACAAACGCAGGGACGGATAGTCTGTGTAACCCTGCGGGCCAGCTCCATACACGGTGGTCCAATCGATTTCCGCGAGCGCTGCACCATTTGCAATTCGCTCGACAAGATCGGGATTGGCGATATACGGCCGCCCGAACGCAACCATGTCCGCGAGGCCTGCGTCGATTAATGCAGCGCCACGCGCCGCGTCCATCTTTACATTCGCGATCAGCGTGCCCCGATAGATCGGCCGGAAATGACGGAACATGCCGTCGTCCATCAGGTGTTCCAGCGGCGTGCCCGTGAAATCAGTGGTGTTGCCCATAAGCAGCAGATGGGACAAGCCGTACCCTCCCAATTCGCGGATCGCGTACTCGGCCATCGGCAGCGTCTCGTCGTTCGCCGCGAACGGGCCGTGCTCGTGCATCGGACTGATCTTCACGCCGACGCGCGCCGGTTCGACCTCCCCGAGCACGGCCTCGACTACTTCAAACAGGATGCGGGCACGGTTTTCAATACTGCCGCCATAGCGGTCCACGCGCCGGTTGGTCGTGCGGTTCAGGAACTGCGCGAGCAGGTACAGGTAGTTGGCGAGAATCTGCACGCCGTCGAAACCGGCGTCCATTGCATTGCGGGCGGCGCGCGCATAATCGGCCACGGTCTGCCGTATCTCGGCTTCGGTCATTGGCCGCGGCGCCACCGTGGGGACACGGCCTTGTCGTGTCACGGATTCGTGCTGCACGTTCACATCGGAAGCGGACACCGGCAGCGCGCCGCCTCGCAGGTCGGGATGCGCGATCGCGCCGGTGTGCCACAACTGCGCGACGATCCGGCCACCGGCCGCATGGACGGCGTCGGTCACCTTGCGCCAGCCGCGCACCTGCGCGGCGTTCCAGAGACCTGGCGTGTCGGCCCAACCGTAACCGTCCGGACTGATCGCGGTCGCCTCGGCGATGATCAGCCCGGCCGATGCGCGTTGTGCGTAGTACTCGGCCTGCAGTTCGGTCGGGACCGCATCGGTCGAACTCGCACGCATGCGTGTAAGCGGGGCCATCACGATGCGGTTGGGCAAATCGAGGCTGCCCATGCGGGTCGGCTTGAACAAGGATTCGAAAGTCATGATAGGTAGCTGTCCAAAGGTTTAGAGCGTGACGACAACCTTGCCGATCTGCTCGCCCGCTTCGATGAAGCGGTGAGCGTCGGCGATTTCATCGAACCGGAAGGTCCGCGCGATGACCGGACGCAGCGATCCATCCGCGATACCGTCGCCGACAAAGCGCTTCATCGCTGCGAGCTGCACGTCGTCGCGCATTCGAACAGTCAGTGCAACGCCACGCACCGTCACGTCGCGGGCGAAGATATCGAATGGCGCAATGACGGTCGCATCGGTCGCGAGCGCGCCGTACAGCACCATCGTGCCGCCGTTCGCAGTCGCTTTCGCGAGTTGTGCGAAGCCTGGGCCGCCGACCGGATCGAACACGAGTTCGGCGCCGCGGCCATTGGTGAGACGCCCGACTTCCGTCGCCACATCCTGCGACTCCGACACCACGACGGCGGAGGCGCCGAACCGGCGCAACGCGTCCGCCTTGGCCGCGCTGCGTGTGAGCGCGATCGGTCGCGCACCCAGACGGTTGGCGACCTGGATTGCCGCGAGCCCGACACTGCTGGATGCGGCGGAAATCAATACTACTTGCCCTTCCTGCAGGCGGCCGACCGCGACCAGACCGCTCCACGCCGTGCCGAACGCGGACCAGACGGCGGCTGCGTCGACGAAATCGAGTTGATCGGGAATCCTGATCAGTGAACGCGCTGGGGCGATCGACATCTCGCCATAGAGCGGATACTGCGCGGCGCCGTAGGCGGGCACGAGCGCTACCCGATCGCCGGGCGCAAAGCCGGTCACGTCCGGCCCGAGCGCGTCGATTACACCGGCAGCTTCAAAGCCGATGCCACTGGGAAGTGCCGGTTTGACCGGGGAACGGCCGGACCGAAGAGTCAGCTCGGTCCGGTTCAGACCGATCGCATGAATGCGCAGGCGCACTTCACCTGCGACCGGGTTGGCAATCGTGACGTCTTCAATGCGAAGCACGTCAGGTCCACCGAATTCGTGAATGCGTACCGAGCGGGTCATCGTCTTTCCTCATCGCTGCGTGGTTGTGCCGTGAGGGAAAGATAGAGCGCGCGCCGCGATCCCGGTAGCCACCGGATCAGGCTATCTCTTATGCGCCTGATGCATTAATGAGGATGAGAGACAACCGTGCGGGCCTGTTAGGGAAGCGCTGGGGACAGCCCCATTTCGTCGCGCTGGAAGCCGGCGACGAGATGCTCGACGACCGCACGGCCTGCTGCGCGGGTCGCCCGTCCCATTGGGAAGTAGGCGTGAACCGGTATGCCTGCGAGTTGCCAGTCGGGTAGGAGGCGCACGAGCGTGCCATCGGTCAGTTCACGACGGCATGCCCACTCGCTCGTCGACGTGATACCGAGGCCGGCCGTCGCGGCCGCCACGGCGCCTTCGTTTTCGGTGGTCGAGAAGTGCGCTTCGAGGTCGACCGCGATTTCGTGCTGGCCGCGCGTGAAGCGCCACGCAGTCGGCACCGCTGAGGCCGGCCCGCCGACTATGCGATGCCGGTTCAGGGCCTCCGGCGTATCGGGCGCGCCGTGCAGATCGAGGTACGAGGGAGAAGCGACTATGACGCGAGCGATGGTCGCGATCAGCCGGGCCGTCGCCGTGGAATCGACCAGCCGTCCCAGGCGGATCGCCACGTCCACTGCGTCGCGCACCAGGTCCTGAGGCCGGTCGCCGAGCATCACCTCGACACGCAGTTCGGGATGCAGCGCCATGAACGGTGCGAGTTGCGGAATCACCGCGCGCGTGGCGACGCTGCTGGGCATGCTCATGCGCAGCACACCGCGCAGGTCGCCGCCTTCGCGCACGCTCTGCTCCGCCTCGTCGAGCGCGACAAGGATCGGATCGATGCGCGACAGGAACTGCGCACCCGCGTCGGTCAGGACGACGGCGCGTGTTGTGCGTGTCAGGAGCCTGACGCCGAGTTCGCTTTCCAGGTCGGCGATAGTACGCGAAGCCTGCGATTGCGACAGGCTGAATTCCCGCGCAGCCGCGGAGAAACTGCCCAGCCGGGCGACCCGGGTATAGAGGCGCAGCGAGAAGATGTCCTTCACGGAATTAGCCTTGGCGGTTGGGCGGATCCTCAAAATGCTAGTGGATTAATGCATTTTCCGCAATTTTTCCGCGAGCGTCATGATCGCGTATCGGCACACGGGCGACCGATGTCGCAAGGGACGCTGGCGTGTGGATGTCGGTGGGAAAGCGGCGGACCAAGAGCGAACGGAGCCGCGTCCAAGCTCTCCGAAATCAATGTCCCGCGAACGGAAAGTGGTTAACGTAATCGAGGAAGCGAGAAAGCGAGTGAAGGCCCGGACGAGGTAGGCAGTCGAACTGAAACCGCACCGGAACCCGTCATGACGAAAGCGGCGGCATCGTTTTCAAGGTGCGGGTCATGAGGTCCTTCACACTCTCCACAAGAAGCGAATCGACTGTACCCGAGCACGAAACGACGGCAATGCCAACATGCGGAAGCGGGGGCAGCATTTCTCCATCGGGCATGATCCGCAAATCTGCAGGAACGGCGCCTCTCGTCAGCACGGCGACAGCAATGCCCGCCCGCACGATTGCCAGCAGACCATCCTTGCTGACGCTCTCATAAGCTACGCGGTAGCTGACATTGGCACATTCGAGCGCACGCCGCGCCGCCTGATGGTCGAGCGTTTCGGGCACCGACAAGGCTATTTGAAGAGGCCCATCGCTTGGGTGGTAAAAGTCCTGCGATGCGATCCACACCAGATCCTCCCAGCGAATCACCCGCTCGAGGTTCCCCTCCGGCGCGAGCGATACCAATGCCACATCAAGACGGCGTGCATCGAGCATTTTCTCGAGCAACGGCGTAGGCGCACATACGACTTCCAGTGCGACCCGCGGATGCTGCGCTGCTATTGCGCGTAGCACGGCCGGAAGGAACTCCGTGCAATAGTCCTCGGGGCATCCGAGCCGGATCGAACCGGTGAGCCCGCGACCGGTCACGTCGACCAGCGCCTCGTCGTGTGCTCGCACCAGCCTTCGGGCGTGCGACAACAGCCGATCTCCGCGCGACGTCAATTCCACGCCGCGTGCGGTACGCACCAGCACCGCGCCATCGACGATCTCTTCGATCCTCTTGAGCTGCATGCTGATCGCGGATTGCGTGCGGCCAACTTCCGCCGCCGCGCGTGTGAGGGACCCGGCATCGGCTATGGCGACGAACGTCCTGAGCAAATCGAAATCCAGCTGCAACATGATGGCATCAGCTCCTCGAATGGCAGGCATCACAACTTTTCATTTCCACCCACGGGTTTAGTTCGCATACATTGACCTTCGGCGCACCCGCCCTCCACACATGGACACCGTCATGTCAGCACAAACCGATCGGGACTTTTGGTCAAACGCTCAGCGGCACCTGATTCGCTACGGCGGTACATTCTCGCCCGTCATAATCGAGCGTGCCAGCGGCAGCCATGTCTATGATTCCACGGGCCGGGCGATACTCGACTTCACCTCTGGACAGATGAGCGCCATACTTGGCCACTCTCATCCGGAAATCGCCGAAGTTATCGCAGAGAGCGCACGGAATCTCACCCATCTTTTCAGCGGGATGCTTTCGCGGCCGGTCGTGGACCTGGCAACCCGCCTCGCCGGCATCGCGCCTGAAGGACTTGATCGTTCCTTGCTGCTCAGCACCGGTGGAGAAGCCAACGAAGCAGCGATCAAGATGGCAAAGCTCGTAACCGGCCGGCACGAGATCGTGAGCTTCGCTCAATCGTGGCACGGCATGACCGGCGGTGCAGCTTCGGCCACTTATAGCGCCGGCCGCAAGGGTTACGGTCCGGCCGCCGTGGGGTCCTTTGCCATTCCGGCGCCCTATCCGTACCGGCCACGATTCGAACGCAACGGTGTTTATGATTGGGCGGCTGAACTCGACTATGCATTCGACCTGATCGACAGGCAGTCTTGCGGCAGCCTCGCGGCGTTCATCGCTGAGCCAATCCTGAGCTCGGGTGGTTTGATTGAACTGCCGCCAGGATATATGCGCGCGCTAAAAGCGAAGTGCATCGAGCGCGGGATGCTATTGATCGTGGACGAAGCGCAAACCGGCATGGGCAGAACCGGAACCATGTTCGCTTGTGAGCACGACGGCGTGGTGCCCGACATCCTGACCTTGTCCAAAACGCTTGGCGCGGGCCTTCCCCTGGCTGCCGTGCTGACGACTCAGGACATCGAGAATCAAGCACATGAACGCGGATTCCTCTTTTATACGACACATGTATCCGATCCAATGCCGGCAGCTGTGGGGCTAAAAGTCGTCGAGATCATCGAGCGGGATGGCCTGGTTGAACGCGCTGGTGTAATCGGTACGCGTTTGCGCAACGGTCTGGAGACGCTTCAAGGCCGCTTCGAATGTATCGGCGATGTACGCGGACGCGGGTTGATGCTCGGGATCGAAATCGTCGGCAACAGATCAACGAAAACTGCGGCCCCCGCTCTTTCCGCTGCAATCACGCGTCGCTGCCTCGAACTCGGCTTGCACATGAATATTGTTCAGTTGCCGGGACTTGGAGATGTCTTCCGCTTGGCTCCTCCGCTTACCATTGCTGAGGCTGAGATCGATAAGGGGTTATCGATCATCGAGCAAGCTATCGAGGAAAGTGTGGGTATGTGACACGCAATGCCAAGTCGCGAGCGCCATAAGGCCAGCGCTGTCATTGGTCGAACCGGGCGGAGCGGCAACAGGTTCTGCTGAGAGGCCGAGCGGCTCCCATCGTTCAGTGGTCGTTCACTTTTGAGCGTCGAAGGATGTCCAACAGGGAGTCCATGGCGATGGCCATTGCCCATGAAGATGCTGACAGTCAACGCGAGACGATGCGCTCATGAAGCGGTTTCACAAGCCCAACGACGAGAAGCGCCCCGTTGTCATTGGGCCGCCAATTCAATATGAGGAATGGCTATCCTGAGCGTCGACCGGTTACTTGCTGCGCGGGGTTTCCGCTGCGCCTGCGCCCGGCTTCACGCTACCGTCGGGCCGCGGAACTTCCACAGGCTTGACTTCGACCGGGGCGGTGCCATTTTCTTTCAAACCGAGCTTATCGGCGGTCTTGGGCGACACGTCGACGATTCGATTCTTGACATAGGGGCCGCGATCCCTGATTTCGACAACCGCGCTGGCGCCGTTTTCCAGATTCGTTACCTGGGCCTTGGTGCCAAGCGGCAGAGTCTTGCTCGCGGCGACATTGGATTGCGGATTCATGCGCGTACCGTCGGCCATCTTTTTTGAGTAAAACTTCTGGCCGTAGTATGAGGCCTTGCCCTTGCGGGTTTTACCGGAGCGGTCAAGGCCGGCGCGGGGAGTTGCCTTCGCGCTCGCCTGCGTGGCATCGGTGGATGCCGGCTTTTGCGCCCGAAGCGCCGTGCTCAGGCAGCACGACAGGACCAGAACCAGAAGCGCTCGAAGCTTGCTTCTTCGACCGTGCCGCGAACGGGTGTGGTCGACGTGGTCGCCAGCCTCGTACACCACCCATCCCGGCGCCGGGTCAACCGACACCGGTTGTGTTTTCAGACGCACCCATTCCGCTTCGGGGAGGGGGCACAGTAGCCGATTCTCCGTGGTATGAAAATCATTTTTCATTTACCACCCCTCTTCAGCCTGTCAAAAGCAGCGGGCACTTGACTCAGTGAGAGAAACACCTGAATTACGCGTGTATGCGGGGTATTACAAAGCCTCTCACGCGAGGCTGGGGATGTCTGTACGGTATCGGTAAGACGTCCGTCAGTTCAATGCACGCGCCGCCGCGCCAGCGAAATTCTGGCGCGGCGCCACGGCGTGATCCGCGCCACGCAGTCGCAGTCGATTTTCAACGATCCATACAGCATTGTTGAGTGGCTGACAGTGGCCGAAATTCGTCTTTCCCTGGTCAAGTTGCATGGAGCAAAGCTCGAGCCAGCTCCCGAATAAAGTACACCTCGTCAGGAGGACCAGGGCGCATTTTGCAAAACGATTCGGTAGCCATCGAGATCTTCGAATGTTCGACCCGATACGTCCCAATAGGGATTGGACGACGTCACGCAAACGAATCCATTCTCGATAAGGCGCTCGCACGTTGACTGCCAGGCTTCTCGATCCGGGACGTAAAACACCAGCAAATCCTCGGGCGTCGGAGTTGGCGATAGCGGATATTTTCGACACTGGGTGAACTCGAAGTGATAGTCCATTCCGGAACGTCCGAGCATTACCCCGTCAAAGCCCTGGTGATCTTGAAATCGTGCCAGCACGACCAGGTTTAGGGCTGCGCAATACATGCTCTCTAACCGGGGAAGATCGCTGACGGGTCGGGCGATTCTGAGTTGTGCTTGCATCGGATGGTGTTATTGCGATCGGTGGTTAAGGGTGTCCGAACATCTGACCTGCGAGAATACGTCAACCGAAAATGGCCGACAAATCTCGTCGCCTTGACATAAGCGTGGAGCGTCCCAAGCTCACCGCGATCCCGCTGCATTAGTTCAGCTTTTCGACATCGCTCGGTTTCCAGGTTTTCTCAAAGAAGGCTTTAGTCGGTCCATAGAGCCTCAAAATGACAAAGTAGCCTTTTCCCGGCAACGTTCCAAGCCAGTTCTTGCCGGTGCCTGGTGACTCGGGCCCGAAATAGATGTCCGTTGAACCGTCTGCGTTCTGGATGGGCTTGTCCATCGTGTTGATCGAAGGGAAGGGCTGACCATTGTCCAGTCCGGACGCAGTTGTCGAGTCGTAAACCGTAACGGACCAGAACAGCGCGGCGGGGACGTCTTTGGGTAACCGCAGACGATAGCTGTTCTGGCCGCGTAGGAAGTCGCCGTTCGCGTCGACGAATGTGGCCGGATATTTTGCGCCGACATTCTCCATGTTCACAGCCATGCCCGGGCTGGCCGAGTAAGCGTTCGTAAAAAATCCAGTACGCGGGTCGATATAGTTGAACGTGTCCCCCGTGAACGTCGCATTGCCGGGGAAAACATTGAGCCAGCGTCGGTCTTCGTACCACGTGCCGTTAGACACGATTGTCTGCGGCTCGTAAGAGCCCGCGAGGCCGATTTTGCTGGCCGTTTTCGCTGCGTCGTCGAGTAACTCACGGTTGTGCGTGTCAGTCTTGAACGGTTGCCCTTTGACAATGCCGATCGCCGCGAGCATTCCACGCATCTCCATGTCCTGCGGGTCAACATATTCGTGATCGAGAAAGCGAGAAAGCATATCGAAGGCTGTCACATCCTTTGGATAAAGCATGTTTACCGGCACGCCCGATGCATCCGGAAATTGCATCGGCTTGGCCGACGACTCTTTTCCAAGCGGATAGATGCGCGTCTGTTGCATGACTTGCACGGGCGCTTCCAATTGCTTGGGGTCCTTGAAGAAGCCGCGCCAAAACACGAAAACATTGTAGGTACGTGAGCGGTACGCCAGATAACCGGGCGGGACCTTTCCCTGGTAGTCGGGTGGCACGATGAGATATTTAGCCCCCTTGCCCTTATCGGGCCCAGGCAGCCCGACGTCGCCACACCACTGCCGGCCATCGATCTTGCCGATAGAGCAGATCGGACGCTGAAAGAAGTCGTCGAGAATACCTTGCAGTCCCGGGGGCACTTCAATGACCATCGGGCCATCCTGGTGCAGATCCAGGTAGCCCATGGCATAGATCACGTCCGAATTTGGCGTGGTTACCAGCGTCTTGGCATTGAGGCGTTGCTTCCAGATTGGCAGCACGTTGTAGCCCGCGCCGAATTTCGCCTCGGACCCTTCCTTCATGGCGTACACATTCAACGCCGGCAGCGCCCAAATATAACTCTGCACCCCGCGCTGGAATAGCAGTTCGTCCCGCAACGTCTTGATGCCGTCCCGGGTTGGATAGCCGTCATCGAATGGTAAGTCGGCGAGGGCCTCATAGTGCGACGTTGACGTTGACATTGATGCCGGCTGGGCCGCCTCCGCACTGCCTGACTGCGGGGGCGAGCTGGAGCACGAGCCTAGCAGACAAGCAACGCAAACTGAAAACGTGAGCTTAAGCACGGGTTGCATTGGAACCGCCTCATTGTCAGGCATGGCTGGCTAAGGGCCACGCAGCGTGTATGGGTTGAGTCCCGTCGATTACCGAGAGGTCGCACCGTGTATCTGCATTCGCTTATCCCCTTGATTGAGTACGAGATGAGACGACGCCGACCTAAACCAATAGTTGATATCCGAACCTTTGTGTGTGTCGAAAGAAAATATTTCTTGAAACGCGGGACTAAATGCGGGACTCACAGGCATCAGTCCTGAAATCCAAAAAAATGCAGGAAGTTAGCTGAGCCGCGTGCATTGCGATACAAAATCTGATATCGGTCGAATTTGCCTCAGGATTACATCCTCATTCTGCGATGGACGTCGCTTCTGGCAAAGCGGGTGCATGTCGGCGCCCTGCTCAGGCCCCGGCCGGTGAATCCCGGGAAAGGAACGATGCATAACCAAGGACTCCTATGGTCAAGTCAGAGGTTCAGCTACTCCGCCCGCGTTCACTGCTCTTAGGGGGCGCCATGATCCTGGCCGCCCTTTCATGCGCGCCGAACTCGTTCGCCGACACACAGCGTGTGACAGTGCCTGGCCTTAGCCGGGCGATCCCCTCTGGCCCTGTCGCTGGAACGCAGATGCCGGAATCGTATGTTCGTAACCTCGCGAAGATCGCCTACGTTTGGGGATGGCCGCTTGTGAACATGCACAATCGTCACCTCATTTTTTCGAAGGTGCCGGAATCCGGCCTGGGTGATGGCGTGCTGCCGTTAGCGCCGCTGAACAGGCTCACGATGTTGACCGACTACATCAAGCCCGAGGAACGCGCCGTTGCAACCCCTAATCAGGACGTCGTCTACGGGTTCGGACTTTTCTCTCTGGAAAAGGAACCGGCGGTATTTCAGGTGCCCGATTTCGCTGATCGTTTTTGGGTGTATCAACTCGGCGATCAGCGTACTGACACGCTTGGAGGCGTCGGCAAGATGTATGGCACCAAGCCGGGTTTCTACATGGTGGTTGGGCCAAACTGGAAAGGCACTGTGCCAAGGGGAATCAAGGGGGTATTCCGATCGCCCACGAACCTTGCGTACGTGATTCCGCGCGCCTTCCTCGATGATACGGCGCAAGACCGTAAGGCAATCCAACCGCTGGTGAGTCAGATCATGGCGTACCCTCTCAGCGAGTACGACGGCAAGATGAAAACCAAAGACTGGGCGGCCATTCCGACGTTGTCCGATCCGGCCGGCGGCACACAGGGCAGCGGCGCTGAAACCCAATGGGTCAAACCGGAAGCTTTTTTCGCTGAACTACCTGCGGTGATGAAGGAGGTGCCACCGCAGCCTGGAGAGGAAGCAGTTTATGGCTGGATCTCTTCCCTGCTCGATGCCGCAGCCAAGAATCCGCAAGTGGCCGAGACGCTCAAGCAGGCTGCGGTGGACGCAGACAAGGAAATGATGCCTGAGATGCATCAATACTCTTTCGCGGGCGTCCCGGTTGGAAACGGTTGGGTCGCGCCAATCAATGGCGCGGAGTTCGGAACGGATTACTACACTCGTGCGGCCGCTGCCAAGGCCAATATCTTCGTCAATCCTCGCCGTGAAGCCGCCTATTACGGCCTGGAGTATGACGTCAGCAAGAAGCGGCTGAATGGGGCCAACGCCTACCAGATTACTTTCCCGAAGGGCGCGACGCCGCCAGTAAATGGATTTTGGTCGCTAACGCTGTACGACGACGCCCACTTCTTCGCTCCGAATGAGCTCAACCGTTTCTCCGTTGGCACCAAGAACAAGAACCTCGTCTATGGCGATGACGGCTCGTTGACCTTCTATGTGCAGCATGAGCGTCCAAGCGCTGACAAAGTCGCCAACTGGCTGCCGACGCCAGCGGGCGACTTTGAGCTGTTCATTCGTGCCTATTGGCCTAAGGCAGAGATCATGGCGGGAAAATGGATTCCTCCGTCCGTAAGCCAGATCGGTCAGTAACCGGTGCGCGGTTGCGTCGATGCGCGTCGAACCATGGAGCCGCCATGAAGAGAAGTGCCCTTGCCCGATGTGGTTTTTTCTCTGTCTGTTTCATGCAGGCTTTACTCAAGGAATCGGCGAGGCACCTTCGCCTTGCGTTCGAAAACGCTTCCTGTAATCCCCCGGAGACAGTCCGGTGAGCTTGATGAAGACTTTCCGGAATGACCCTACATCCTCGTAACCGACTTTCCAAGCGACCTGATCGAACGGCTGTTGACTCGTTTCGAGCATCTCACGCGCTTTGCCCACCCGAAGATGCTGGCAATACTCTGTCGGGCGAAGACCGGTCGCCTTCTGAAATCGGCGAAGAAAGGTTCTTTCCTCCAAGCCGGCGCGCTGAGCCATCAAAGCAACTGTGGGATGGCGGGCACTGTCCTGCTGTAACCAGTGCTGCACGTCAAGAATGATTTTGTCGCCGTGATTGAGCTTGGGGGAGAACGCACTGTAGTAACGTTGTTCCCGTCCCGGAGGATCGACTAAAAGAAAACGGGCAGTCTCCAACATGGCTGCAGAACCGAGCAGACGGTCGACTATCCTGAGTCCCAGATCGGCCCAGGCCATCACGCCTCCCGCCGTAAGAATGTCACCATCGTCAATCAGGAGTTTGTCACCATCCACGTGGATTTCGGGAAAGCTCTCGGCAAGGAGTTGCGCCTGTGACCAATGCGTTGTCGCCGAGCGCCTCGCGAGCAGTCCCGTCTGAGCGAGAAGAAACGTCCCGACACAAACGGACGCCAGCACGGCGCCTCTCGCATGACAGTCGTTCAACCATTTCACGATCGGAGCGAAAGTATCGCCGATGGGCAGTCCGCCGAGTGAGGGCGGAATAATCACGAAATCAGGTGTGCTATCTGCCCAGGGTGGAGAAGAGCTGCCCGCATCAAACTGAATGTGGCTTACCTTCAGCATCGGGTGCTCGACACTTTTTGACCGCTGAAATAAGCGCTCAGCAATGTGGAATAAGTCTGTTAGCCCATGAACGGCAGCGAGCTGGCACCCCGGATATATCAGCAGTGCTATTTCCACGGGGGCTATTTTCTTTGCCATTGTCAGTTTTACCTCGTTTTTTGTCAGTCCTGCCAATTCGCAAAACAGTCGCGCAAGCTTACTCTTGAGTCTCAGAGAACAATCGCGTTTCTCGTCAATACCAGGAGAATAGACATGACCCAGCGTGCACTCATTATCGTAGACCTGCAAAACGATTACTTCCCAGGCGGGAAATGGACATTGACGGGCATCGAGGCCGCTGCCGCGAACGCGGCGCGTCTTCTTCAATCAGCGCGTGCGGCGGGGCATCTCGTCGTGCACGTTCGCCATGAGTCCCCGAAGAGCGACGCGGCGTTTTTCGTCGCAGGTTCTGAAGGTGCCGCGATCGCTCCGCAGGTAATCAATAAGGAAGGAGAACACGTCGTCTTGAAACATCAAATCAATGCCTTTCGTGACACCGGTCTCAAGAACATTCTGGATGCCAACGGCATTGAAGAAGTGGTAATTGCCGGGGCAATGAGTCACATGTGTGTCGACGCCATCACCCGGGCATCTGTCGACTTTGGCTACAAGGCCACGGTCATACATGATGCCGTTGCTACGCTTGACATGGAATTCGGCGGCGTCAAAGTTCCTGCTGCACACGTGCATGCGGCCTTCATGGCAGCGCTTGCCTTCGGCTATGCAACGATGCTGTCCACGGACGAATACATCGGCGCTTAGTTCACGTCGAAAATCGGTCTCGCGTCTTGGGCGATGTTCGTTGAGTGACTCTGTTCACCAGGCACTTACTCGCCGCGCAGATGCGCGATGAGCAGGGCCGTCACTTCGTCCGGCGCTTCGCGGGGCGGAAAGTGCCCCACGCCGTCCAGTACCATCCGCCGATACCCGCCCGTGAAGTGCCCCTCCATCCCTTCCGATGAAGCCGGTTCGTCGCAGAAATCGGCGCCGCCCTGGATCATTAGCGTCGGTGTCGAAAGCTGGTCGATGGCCGCCAGTTTTTCCCGCAGCATGGCATACGCCGGATCGGACGCTTCGCCCTCACGCCAGCGCCGCCGATATCCGTTGAGCGTGATGGGCACCCAGTCGGGGTTGTCGAAGGCGGCGGCGGTCCGAGCGAATTCTGCGTCGTCGAACCAGCCGGGCGGCGACCACGTATCCCATTGCAAACGGGCGAAACCTGTGGGATCGGCGGCGACCGCTGCGGGAGCGGCATCGAGCGCCATAAACCATTGATACCAAAACTTCCGCGCCTGCGAGAAGTGGGGCAACTCGAACGCGCCTTTCGGCTGGAACTGCAGTGCGAGCCCGGCGATACGTCCAATGCGCCCGGGAAACAGCGCCGCCAGCGTATAGGCCGCGCGTGCGCCCCAGTCGTGGCCGATGACATCGAAACGATTTATTCCCAGGACATCGGCCAGATCGATCACGTCTTGCGCGAGGGCCACGCCGGAACCGTCGCGCACCGTTTCCGCCGACAGAAAGCGCGTGTTGCCGGCGCCGCGCAAGTCCGGAGCAATCGTGTGAAAACCCGCCGCGGCGAGACGCGCCGCTACGGGCGTCCAGGCTCGCGCGGCATCAGGCCAGCCATGCACCAGCATGACCGGCGGCCCATCGGCCGGTCCGGATGCGGTGTACGCAATTTCAAGTTTAGCCGTGCGTGCCAGCAGCTTCCGATCGTCCATGCGTGTTCTCCATGAGATTGGCCCATTGGCCCGCTACGTTCGACACGTAAATGCTGCCACGTATTCCTGAGCTTCGCACGCTGGTGCGTGACGCCCGTCGGCGTGTTTGCACAGCGCACCGTTTCGTGAAAAAGCAACTAACGATCTGCCCCGCCACGCCCACGCGAATTTGCCATCTGCCATCTGCCGTCGCCTGATCGAGGCGCCTTTGAAATTCATCAAAACAGGTTCCGCAGAGAAGGGGGTTTTCAGCCTTCGATATGAACCGTATGAGACGCGCCCTGCATCGCGTAAAATTTCCCCTTCGATACAAACACAAGACGAGATGCGTCGCGTATGTCGCTCACGTCACTTAACCATGCAAACGCCCGAGATCAAACCTGGCCCGAAAGAGAGCGAAGGCGTTGCCGTCATCGACCGTGCTTGCGCGATCCTGTTCGCATTCAGGCCGGACGATGAGTCGTTGACACTCGCTGAGTTGGCGGCGCGTACCGGGCTCTACAAAAGTACATTGCTTCGCCTCGCGGGCGCGCTGATCCAGCACCGCTTGCTGCTGCGTCTCGACGACGGCCGCTATCAGCTCGGCGCTGCCACCTTCATGCTCGGCGCGTTGTATCAACGCAGTTTGAATCTCGGCGATATCCTCGTTCCGTTGATGCGCGAACTCGCTGAAATCAGCGGTGAAAGCGTGTCGTTCTATGTGCGTGACGAAGCGGTGCGTGTGTGTTTGCATCGCGTGGATTCGACGCATGCCGTGCGCTATCACGTGCGCGAGGGCGATGTCTTGCCGCTGGAAAGCGGTTCGGGCGGGTTGGCGTTGCTTGCGTTCGGCGGCGCGGAAGGCGAAGTGTTCCAGCGCATTCGCGACGACTTCTACTGTGTTTCCATGGGCGAGCGCGACCGCGAGACCGCCGGTGTTTCGATGCCCGTCTTTGGCGTGCGCCAGACCGTGCGTGGCGTGTTGACGCTCGCGGGTCCGAGCTCACGAATCGATCAGGCGTTCGTGGCGCGCAACATTGGCGCGTTGTTCGATTGCGCCGCCCGTGCGACCGATGCGCTCGGCGGCGACGCGCGCGCGTTGCGCAATGCGCAACGGCACGCAGCCAACGTTCAAACCAAATGACGCTCGGGCTTGCCGGTGTATGTGTAGGCCATCTGACGCGGCATCGGACCTTTATTGCGCTCGTTGCGCCCGCGCTGTTCCCAGGCATGCGACAGGATCCCGACCGCACGCGATAAGCAGAACACCCCGCGCGCCAACTCCGGCGCGAAGCCGAGTTCCGCATAGATGACGGCTGTTGCGCCGTCGATGTTCATCGGCACGGGCTTGTTTTTCCGCTGCTTCAACAACGCTTCAATACCGCGTGCAACCGCCGCGTATCGTCCGCTGATTGCGCCTTGCTCGACGCTGGCATCGACTAAAGCCAGCAGCTTGACCGCACGCGGATCGACGGGATGAAAGCGATGCCCGAAGCCCGGCAGATACTTGCCCTTCGTTTCGATGAACGCATCCACGCCTTGCGCCACGGCGTCGCCTGGAGCTACGCCCGCGTCTCCGAGCGCGACGATCGAATCGTATAGCTCGACTGCTTGCTGGCCCGCGCCGCCGTGGACATCATCGAGCGCATTGATGGCCGACGCCATCGCGCCATTCAACGGCAAACCGCAACTCGTCGCCATGCGTGAGATCGCGATGGACGGCGCGTGTGGACCATGATCCACCGACGCCACGAGCGCCGCTTCGAACAAGCTCGCCTGCGCTTTATCCGGTAACTCGCCGCGCAGCATCAGCCAGATCATCTGCGGGAAACTGACCGCGCCGATCAGCTCCTGAATCGGAAAGCCGCGCACGTTGATCGATCCCGGATGGATATCGATGATCGACGTGCTCCAGTAATCCGCGGCGAGCGTGGCGGCGTCAAAAGCTTGCGTCATGTCAGATCACTCCTTCGGCGCGCAGTTCGTCGATCTGTGTGTCGTCGAAACCGAGCGTGGCAAGATGCTCGCGCGTGTTGGCGGACAACGCGGGCGCGGGGGTGGAGGGTGCGGTGTCCGCATCGGAGAAACGGAAACCCGCTCGGGTGACGCGCTGCCGGGTCGTGGCGTCGTTGCTGTTGAATTCGCGCACGAATTCACGCGATACCAGATGCGGATGCGCGAGGATTTCCGGCACCGACATCACGCGTCCTGCCGGCACGCCGGCCTCGGTAAACTTCGCATCCCAATTCATCGCGCTGTCCGTCGCCAACGCTGCTTCAATCTCCACCTTCAACGCCGCGCGATTCACCTTGCGCGTGTTGCGCTCGGAAAAGCGCGGGTCATCGGGGAGATCCGGGCGGCCGATCAGCGTGCACAAACTCACGAACTGCTTCGTTTCGTTTGCCGCGATGTTCAGCAAACCATCGCCCGTTTTGAACGTGCCCGAGGGAGCCGCCGTGAAGTTTTCGTTGCCCATCGGCGCGGGGGTGACGCCGGCGTTCAGGTAATTCGACACGACCCAGCCCATGGTCGAGAGCGTAGCTTCGAGCATCGATACATCGAGCATCCGGCCGCGTCCATTCGCGCGGGCATCGACCAACGCCGCGCAAATGCCGAATGCCGCAGTCAGGCCGCCGACCGTATCCGAGACCGGATAACCCACGCGTAGAGGCGCGCTGTCGGCATCTCCCGTCACACTCATTACGCCGGAAATTCCCTGGATGATCTGATCGTAAGCCGGCCGCTTGGAAAATTCGCCATCCTTACCAAAACCGGAGATCGCGCAATATACGAGCTTCGGATTGATCTCGTTCAAGGCCTCGTAACCCAGCTCCAGCCGCGTCATCACGCCGGGCCGGAAGTTCTCCACGAGGACATCCGCCGTCTTGACGAGCGAGCGCAGGATTTCCTTGCCGCGCGCATCTTTCAGGTTCAGCGTGATCGACTGCTTGCCCGCATTGACGGCCACGAACGACGTACCCATGTCGCGCGCGGACGCGTCTTTATCGGCGCCGAGACGCCTTGCCAGATCGCCGCCTTCCGGGTGCTCGACCTTGATTACTTCGGCACCGAGCAACGCGAGTTGATACGCGCAGAACGGCCCGGCCAGCACATTCGATAGATCCAGCACCCGCACGCCGGTTAACGGAAGCGTCATGTCAAAACCTCATGTTCAAAGCTAAAAAGCCGATGCAAGACGTCATTGCGAAATTTCATCGAGATTGCGATTGTTGGTACGCGGCCCGAAGATGCCGATTGCGCCCATCACCATCACCATCGACACGCTGATCAAGGCGAACACGCCGGTTACTTCGAAGTGGCGCAGCGCGAACGCGATCATGAAGCCGGAAAACATGGCTGAAAGACGCGAGATGGAATACACCAAACCCACGGCGCGGGCACGCAGGCGTGTGGGAAAAAGCTCGGTTTGATACGCGTGATACCCGACGGAAAGCAAGGTGCCGCAGAGCGTGATCAGCACGCCGAGGATCATCAACATGACCGGCGATGTCTGGGTCGCGAACAAGCTGCCGAACACCACGATTCCGAACGCCGACAGCACGATCAGCGTTTTTCGTTCAATCCGGTCCGCAATCGCCATCCCGATCAGCGGTCCAAACGGATTCGAGATCGCGATGACAAACGAATACAGCAGGCTGTGCGTGATCGTGACGCCTTTGGAGACGAGCAGCGTCGGCACCCAGGACGCGAAACCATAGAACCCGATTGCCTGGAAGAAATTGAAGACGAGCATGGTGATCGCGCGTTTGCGATACGGCGGCTGCCAGATTTCGCTGAACGCGGCCTTCGTCGTGGCCGGTTCGACCGTTGCAACGGGCGTCGGCAACGCGCGTCCATATTGCGCCGCGACCTTTGCCTCGATTGCCTGCAAAACCTTCTCCGCTTCCGCCGTGCGGCCTTGTTGCGCGAGCCAACGGGGACTTTCAGGTACGCGCCGGCGGATCGCCCAGACCACGATCGCACCCAGTGCGCCGATGATCACGACCCACCGCCATCCGTCCAGGCCGAACGGCTTTTGCGGCACCAGCCACCACGCCAGAAACGCGACCGAGGGCACCGCTGAATATTGAACGAGGTGCACGAACGCGAATGCGCGGCCGCGCAGATGTTTGGGGACGAGCTCGCTGACGTAGGTATCGATGGTGACAAGCTCCACGCCTACGCCAATGCCTGCAATCAGCCGCCACAGGTTGATTTCGGGCGCGGTGGTCTGCAGCGCCATGATCAGCGTTGCTGCCGAATACCAGAGCAGCGAGACGGTGAAGACCGTGCGGCGGCCGTATTTATCGGCGAGGCCTGCGAGGAAGAATGTGCCGATGAACAAGCCCGCAAATGACGCCGCCACGAACGCGCCGAGTCCCGAGACGCCGAAGAAGGACGCTGTCGTCGTGGAATAGAGGCCGCTTTTGACGAGGCCCGGGCCCACGTAGGCGGTGAAAAACAGGTCGTAGAATTCGAACCAGCCGCCGATGGACAGCAGGAACACCAGCATCCAGATGGACCGCGTTGCGGGTAGCCGGTCGATGCGGGCGTTGACGCCGAATGTTGTGGCGCCCGCGCTGGCGCTTGAATTAGGCGACCCGTGTGCCGCGTCGATTGGCAGGCTTGCCATTGAACCCTCCTATGGGCGTCGTGCTTTGTGTTGTTCTGTCTGATAGAACGTCGTTCTGTTTGTTGATGGCGCGAGAATAGTGCGTGAGGAGGTCGCGGGAAATCAGGGGTTTTACCTAGGCAGGGGAGAAATGCCGCGGGGGGGGGGGCGAGGTGCTGGGTTTTGGGGGTAGTGGTTGGGGTCAGTGGTTGGGTGGTCGGTTCTGGGGTTAGCGGTCGGGGTCTATGCCGGGTTGGTGCTTTCGGCCGTGGTGGTCTGCGAGAGTCGGATTTTCTCTTTATCACTATTAGCCACTGTGCGTGGCGGCACGTCATTTCTTTGTCCAAAGCGACAAAGAAACGAAGCAAAGAAAACGCTTTTAAACCACGCTACCCTAAGTGTCCACAGCGTGCAGTTTTCATTCATGGGTGCCCCAAAAGCACGGTGCTCGCCAGAGCGAAGGATGTGTGAAACCCTCCTTCTCGCGAATCCTGACACGAACACGCTTCGCCCCGTACGCTCTCGGGCAAGCACCATTGCCAAGGAACCCGCACGGCCCTACGGGTATTTACGGCTGCGGTTTTTTGATGGGTTAGCCACCTGGTCTGTGCGACCGTATTCATAGGCCACAGCTTCATGCGTGTTTGTGTTTACTGCTTTCAGTTTTTGTGAATTGGCTGCGCGTTCTGTATAGCTATTTTCGTCGGTTACGGCCTTACGCATTCTGCAGCATCGTTTCTTGGCGGGTTGGCGACGTGGTTCGAGGTGTGTACAAATTCGGTGGTTGGTCGTCCGCGGATAGCGCGGAGTGCTCCTTGGGCAGATTCAGTCACTGGTGGCGAAGCGTGTGGGTATCCGTGTTCGGAGAAAGAGGGGTTCACACATCCGTGGTTCTGGCGAGCACCGTGCTTTTGGGGCACCTATGAATACAAACTGCACGCTGTGGACACTTAGGGTAGCGTGGTTGAAAGCGTTTTCTTTGCTTCGTTTCTTTGTCGCTTTGGACAAAGAAATGACGTGCCGCCACGCACAGTGGCTAACAGTGATAAAGAGAAAATCCGACTCTCGCAGACAGCTAAGGCCGAAAGCACCAACCCGGCATTAACCCCGACCGCTAACCCAGAACCGACCACCCCGGCATAAACCCCAACCGCTAACCCCAGAACCCACCACCACAGCACCGCCCGCCCACGACCATCCCCAAAAACCGACCAATCCCGTCCACCGGCGCGAGCGAAAAACCACTTCTCATTGATCGGGCGCGCCAGCAAGAATCCACGCGATAACGGTACGCAAGTCGGCGTCGCTAATACCGGGGTTCGCCGGCATGGGGACTTCTCCCCAAACGAACGCCCCGCCGTTGCGGACTTTGGCGAACAATTTGTCGGGCGCGGTAGCGTCCCCGTGATACTTCTTCGCGATCTCCCGGTACGCCGGTCCGACGACCTGCGAATCCACGGCATGACAGGACAGACAGTTGTTCTTCTGCACGATCGACAAGGCAACCGCACCGTCCGGCGCCGCTTGCGCCACCCTTGCCGGCAGCATGAATGCCACTAATGCTACGAATGCCGCTAACAGCGCGCCGCAAGACCATCTGGCCCATGTTCGTCCGGTCATCGGTTTTATCATCGGTCAGCTCGCCACCTTGTCAGTCGCCGTCGCTGCCACGTGGCTGCGAAAATCCATCGATGCATTCGCCCTCAGCCCTTGATATCGAAGACAGGTGACGCGCAGGAACGACGCAAAATTCGTCGTTTCGCCCAGATGCTGCGTGATCTCCTCGTGCAACTTCGCGATCAGCTGGTTGGTCGTCATGTCGTTGTCGGCGGCGAGTTCGGACAAGGTCTGCCAGAACAGGTTTTCCAGCCGGATGGTTGTCGTCACGCCGCTGATGCGCACCGAGCGCGCGCGGCATTCATAGAGAATCGGGTCGGTTTGAGCGTAAATCCTGCACATGGACAACTCCTCACAATGAAGAAGGAACCACCGGGCGGCGGCTCCTGCGGCTCCCGCGTTTACTTTGGCAAGCCTCTAGATGTTACGGCGTTTCATCTGGTCCGCGATGTAATCCGATTGCCGGATCGCCAGCGTCACAATAGTCAGCGTCGGATTTTCGGCCGCGCTCGTGGTGAACTGACTGCCATCCGAGATAAACAGGTTCGGCACATCGAAGGTCTGGCCGTGCTTGTTGCAGACGCCATCACTCGCTTTCGCGCTCATCCGGCAAGTGCCCAGATTGTGCGTGGACGGGTAGGGCGGCGTGCGCAGTGTCTTCACTGCCCCAGCTGCCGCGTAGATTGCTTCGCCTTGCTTGAACGCATGATCGCGCATGGCGATGTCATTCGGGTGATCGTCGTAATGGACGTTCGCCACCGGCAACCCGACCTGATCCTTCACGTCATGATTCAGCGTGACGCGGTTGGTTTCACGCGGCATGTCCTCGCCGACAATCCACATGCCGGCGGTATTTGCGTAGTTATCCATATAGTACGTAAAGTCCGATCCCCATGCGCCCGGATCGAAGAACGCGGCGGCGAACGGCAGGCCGAGCGAGATGGTTTCCATTTCATAGCCGCCCGCAAAACCGCGCTTCGGATTGAATTCAGCTTCGTCCGTGATAATGCCTGCCATCACCGTGCCACGATAAAAATGCACGGGCTCCTTGAACACGCCGAATACCGAGCCCGTCGTGTGCCGCATGTAATTGCGGCCCACCTGGCCCGAGCTGTTCGCGAGCCCGTTCGGATGCTTCGATGATTCCGAGAGCAACAACAGGCGCGGTGTTTCTATCGAGTTTCCCGCGACGCATACCACCCGTGCGCGCTGACGCTGCTGTTTGCCGTCGGCATCCATGTAGACCACGCTGCTCGCTTTCCCGGCGGCGTTCGTCTCGATACGCATCACATGCGACTCCGGCCGCAATTCGAGCCTGCCCGTGGCTTCGCCTGCGGGAATCTCGGTATAGAGCGTCGACCATTTCGCGCCTGACTTGCAGCCCTGGAAACAGAAGCCGAGTTGCATGCAACGGCCACGCCCAGCGCGCGGCCGGCTGTTGATCGCCATGTGGCCGGTACTGCAGTTCTTGTAGCCGACCTTCGTCGCGCCGTCGTACATGATCTTGAAGTTGTTGTTGCCCGGCAGACCCGGAATGTTGTTCGTGCGCGTGACGCCCATCTTGTCTTCGGCGCGTGCGTAGTAGGGTTGGAGATCGGCGAGCGTGATCGGCCAGTCGAGCAGGTTCGCCTGATCGATGGAACCGTAAGTTGTACGCGCCTTGAACTCATGCTCGTGAATCCGCAGCGACGCGCCCGCCCAGTGCGTGGTGGTACCGCCGACCGTCTTGCAGATCCATGCGGGCAGCTCCGGGAAGTCCTTGGCAACGCGCCAGTTACCGGACGTGGTGCGTTTGTCGGTCCAGGCGAGTTGCCCGAAGGACTTCCATTCATCGTTGATGAACGTGGCTGACGACTGGCGCTTGCCGGCCTCCAGCACGACCACTTTCACCCCTTTCTGACATAACTCGTTCGCGAGCGTCCCGCCGCCCGCGCCCGAACCGACGATCACGACAACGGAGTCGTCGTTGTAGTCGAACTTAGCCATGCTTGCCTCCTCGGCAGTATCAGATGTGCGCCACTGTTCCGACTATCACGCGACCGGCGGACTTGCGTCGGCGGGCGGATTGGGCAGCCAGGTCAGGTCGTTGAAGCCGCGATACACGTAGCCACCCTTGCTGAACGCTTCACCTTCGTAACCGAAATGGGCAAACGCCATCTCGTTGTTGTAGAGCGAGGTGACGCACTGGCCCCGCACGAGCAGGACGAACGGATCGGTCTGATTGGCTTCGACAATGGCGGTTCGCTGCGCGTCCGAGAGGCTTGCGGTGTCGTTCCATTTACCGGACGCGGCATCGTTCAGTTTCGCCACGCCGATCTTGATGACATCGATGGTCTTCGGGTCGGTGGCTTTTGCGTCCACGTCCTTGACCGCAAGCGCGTAGACCGCGTCCGGCAGCGTCTTGTGCGGATAGAGCGTGCGTGCGAGCACCATGATGGCGTCGGCCTGGTTCTGATCGATATGGTTCAGTTCCACGGCCCAGGCGCGGCTTGGCGCCAGCAGGGCGATCGGGGTGCCGGCCGCGAGCAAACCAGTCAGGACGACGGAACCTTGGAGGAAGTGCCTGCGGCTCACGCGCGCAGACGATACAGCGGGGATCGTGTCGCCAGTCGATCCGGTGAAGGTCTCGGCGACGACTACGGCAATGGGGATTGCCTTGGGCATGATTTGTCTCCTTTTATATTGTGTACCGCGCCAACGTCAGTTCATACGTAGTGACCCTCCCTGGATAACACCTCGATCTTGTAGCCATCGGGATCGGTGATGAAGAAAAAGCGTGCGGCGATGGCGCCGTTGTGGGTCAGCGATTTGAGGTCGCCGGGTTGTAGGCCCTGGGTTAGCAGGCGGTCGCGGAATGCTTCGATATCGTCGACGGCGAATGCCACGTGGCCGTAGCCTGTGCCATGCGTGTAGGGCTCGGTTGTGCCTTTGTTCAGCGTGAGTTCGATCTCAGCGCCGGTGTCGGGATCGCGGAGGTAAACGAGCGTGAAGGTATCGAAGTCAAGGCGGTGCGACTCGCGCATTCCGAACGCGTTTTGATAGAACGCAATGGAGCGATCCAGCGATTCAACGCGAATCATGAGGTGAAGGAATTTGGTCATGCCGGAACTCGTGTCATAACGTCGCTTCAGTATGCAACGTTGACACAAAAGCGGGTAATAGCGGGTTATTACCGGGGCTTGGTTTCGTCGGGTTAAACACCTAGAGGGTTGGGTTTTCGCTCGCGCCGGTGGACGGGGTTTGAGGGGTTTTGCTGTGGTGGGTGGGGTCTATGCTGGGGTGGTCGGTTCTGGGGTTAGTGGGCGGGGTCAGTGCCGGGGTGGTCGGTTCCGGGGTTAGCGGTCGGAGTCTATGCCGGGTTGGTGCTTTCGGCCTTAGCGGTCTGCGAGAGTCGGATTTTCTCTTTATCACTATTAGCCACTGTGCGTGGCGGCACGTCATTTCTTTGTCCAAAGCGACAAAGAAACGAAGCAAAGAAAACGCTTTTAAACCACGCTACCCTAAGTGTCCACAGCGTGCAGTTTTGATTCATAGGTGCCCCAAAAGCACGGTGCTCGCCAGAGCGGAGGATGTGTGAAACCCTCCTTCTCGCGAATCCTGACACGAACACGCTTCGCCCCGTACGCTCTCGGGCAAGCACCATTGCTAAGGAACCCGCACGGCCTCACGGGTATTTACGGCTGCGGTTTTTTGACAGCTTAGCTACGTGGTCTGTGCGACCGTATTTGTAGGCCACAGCTTGATGCGTGTTTGTGGTTACTGCTTCAGTTTTTTGTGAATTGGCTGCGCGTTCTGTACCGCTATTTTCGTCGGTTACGGCCACCCGCATCTTCGCGACCTCGTTTCCAGCAGGGTTGGCGACGAGCTTCCAGGTGCGTACAAATTCGGTGGTTGGTCGTCCGCGGATAGCGCGGGGTGCCCCTTAGGCAGGTTCAATCACTGGTGGCGAAGCGTGTGGGTATCGGTGTTCGGAGAAGGAGGGGTTCACACATCCTTCGCTCTGGCGAGCACCGTGCTTTTGGGGCACCTATGAATGAAAACTGCACGCTGTGGACACTTAGGGTAGCGTGGTTGAAAGCGCTTTCTTTGCTTCGTTTCTTTGTCGCTTTGGACAAAGAAATGACGTGCCGCCACGCACAGTGGCTAATAGTGATAAAGAGAAAATCCGACTCTCGCAGACCACTAACGCTGAAAGCAGCAACCCGGCATCAACCCCGACCACTAACCCCAGAACCGACCACCCCGGCATCAACCCCAACCACTAACCCCCGCCTAACCCCGTTTATCTCACGCTCATTTGCCTTCGCCGACGGCATCAAGGTGTGGGCGTTTCAACTTTTAACCTGAGCCTTAATTCAAGTCCATTGCTCCAGCAATGGACCTTCGCGCCCTCCAACGGGATCGCTGCGCGGAAACGGCAACGCTTCCATTGCAGCGATTTCTTCCCCGGATAGCGCGTCACGCCGGATATCCCATTGCTGGCCCTCGGGATATGCGCCGACGACCTGAAACCGTCCCTCCGTCGCTTGCAGGCAGTGGCCGCTTCCTGCTGGAAGCAGCACGACATCGCCAGCTTCCAGTGAGACAACCAGACCGCCCGGTCCGCCAACGATCACCTCCGCTTTTCCCGATATTACCCCGAGCACTTCATGCGCCGTGGAGTGGAAGTGGTGGTAGTCGAAGATGCTGTCGCGCCACTGCGGCGGCCATTCATTGCGAGCGAACAGCGCTTCGAATGCCGGGCCGAGGTCCTTGCGGGAAGGGTCAAGCGCGCGGCGATAAATCAGTACCGGCAAGTGCCGGTTGTTCGGGACCCAGGCGTGCGGTGTCAGCCTGAAGATTTCATAGTCGAGGTCTGAAGCCTGGCGGGCGGATTGAAGATCGTGCTTCATGAAAACTCCTTGATCGGACCGGATGACGAAGGTTCTATCCACGCCAGCTTTTTGCGTGCCCGTGCCCCCGCGCACGCCAACCGCCACTCCCCGCCATTGCGTTGAAAAAACTACTGCACCACCGGACGTCCAGGCGCGGTCGTTAAATCTTCCATATTCAATACTATTAACTGTCATATAGCTTTCATTAATGAAAATTACACTTCGCCTGCACCGCGTACCCCTCGACTCATGGTTCATTCGCTCAGGCGTTTCAATGACAGGGTGCGCTGGCCCCCACCCAACAGAAAACCGGACCAGACGACATGCAAGAGCAGCCCAACGTATCGCGCCGTAAAGCCCTGAAACTGCTCGTGGGCGCACCCATGCTGCCCTTGGGCGCGTTCTCCGTTTCCACGCTTTTGGCAGGCTGCGGCGGCGATAACCCGACCGCACCGGTCACGTCGGCGTCGTTCAAGTCCGCTTCGTTCGCTTCAATGGCGGCTCCGTCGCTGGTGGACACGGCCGCCATGGCGACCACCACGGTCGGCTCGACGCTCACGGTGAGCTACAGCGACGGCACCACGCAAGCCTACAAGCTCGCCTACCAGCCGTTTTTCGTGACGGGCGACATGGTGCCGAACGGCAGCGGCGGCACGACGCTCGCCGGCGGTTATTACGACATCAACAACCAGCCGATCATCGATCAATCCGTCACCGGCAAAGAGCGCCAGTTCTTCTCCGATTGCCCGGACGGCACGTCGCTGCTGTCACTCGACAAAACCACGGTTGCCGGCATCAAGGGAAAGGCCGTCTTCGCCGTCGTGCAGTTCGAATATGCGACGCGCGACCAGAGCCTCGTGTCGGTGTATGGACAGTTGCCTTCGCCTATCGCCGTGCTTACGCTCGACCAGGATCAGACCACCGGCAAACTCACGCTCGTGAAGTATCACAACGTGGATACGTCGAAGGCGAACGGGTTGTGGATCACCTGCGGCGCGAGCCTGTCGCCGTGGAACACGCACCTGTCGAGCGAAGAATACGAGCCGGACGCAACGGTCATTTCAAGCAACAGCCAGTTCAAGGCGTTCAGCACGAGTCTCTATGGCGACGCGAACCGCGCGAACCCCTACAACTATGGCCATCTCCCGGAAATCACGGTGAACCCGGACGGCACGGGCACGATCAAGAAACACTACAACCTCGGGCGCATCTCGCACGAACTGGTGCAGGTGATGCCGGACAAGCGCACCGTCATGATGGGCGACGACGCGACCAACGGCGGCCTCTTCATGTTCATCGCGGATCGGGAGGAGGACTTGTCGTCGGGCACGCTGTATGTGGCGAAGTGGGCGCAAACATCGTCGGCCGGCGCGGGCGCGGCCAACCTGACGTGGATCAGGATTGGCAGCGCGACGAGCGCGGAGATCGAAGCAATGGCTTCGAAGCTGCAAGCGTCGGACATCATGGACGTGAGCACAACGGACCCGCGCGACGCGAGCTTCACGAAGATCAATTTCAACGGCACGTTCAACTGGATGCGCATCAAGCCGGGCATGGAGAAGGCGGCGGCGTACCTGGAGACGCATCGGTATGCGGCGTATATCGGCGGGAGCATGGGCTTTACGAAGCTCGAGGGCACGACGATCAACGCGAAGGACAAGATCGTGTACACCGCGATGTCACGCATCGAGAAGTCGATGGTCAAGGGCAACGCGGCATCAACCGATGTAGCCGTCGATAAAACCATCAACGCAGGTGCGGTCTACGCGTTGAACCTGAAAACGGGGCAGCGGGACACGAGCGGCGCCGCGATCAACAGCGAATGGGTACCGGTCGACATGGCGGCGCCGGCTGCGCTGGTGGGCGAAGACCTTTCGCCGTCCGATGCGCTTGGCAATACCGCGAACCCGGCCAAGATCGCAAACCCGGACAACGTGAAGTTCTCGGAGAAGCTGCGCACGCTCTTCATCGGCGAAGATTCGAGCATGCACGTGAACAACTTCCTGTGGGCCTACAACGTGGACACGCAGACCCTGTCGCGGGTGCTGTCGTGTCCGGCCGGCGCGGAATCGACTGGCCTTCATGCGGTTGACGAGATCAACGGCTGGACCTACATCATGAGCAACTTCCAGCACGCAGGCGACTGGGAAAGCCCGGTCCACGACAAGGTGAAAGCCGCGCTGGACCCAATCGTGCGGGCCAACTTCAAGGACCGCTTCGGCGCCACGGTCGGTTACCTGACCGCGGACGCGTCCAGCATCAAGCTCGCCAAAGGCTGATCGAGCGGGTCAGCTTCCTTTTTGATAACCATCGGTCAGGGTATGGAGGAACGCGATGATGTCCTTCATCTCCTGATCCGTCATCGCGGGCTTGTCGCCGAACTTGCGGTCGAACGGCGCGTCGGCCACGTCGATGTTCGCGTGGAACTGCGCCGGCAGATCGTCGTACTTGTTGACCTTGCCGTCGGCGCCCTTCGGGTAGAACTTCTGCGGCGCGGTATTGCGGTCGTTGTAGAACGACATGACGTCGTCGAGCGAATGATAGACGCCGTTATGGAAGAACACTTGCCGCGTCGCGGCGTTCCGCAGCGTGGGCGTGAGGAACATGCCGCAATACTGCGTCTGGTCCTTGATGTCGTCACGGAACGGGCCGCACACGCCCATGTCGTAGAACTTCGGATCGTGGTTGACAGCAAGCGCGGTGTTGCGCGGAACGCCGAGCGCTTCGTACTGGTAGTCGGTGAACATCGGCGGCACGCCGTCGGAACTGGGCTTGGACAAATGGCAGCCGGCGCAGTTGGCCTTGTAGGGATCGTTGAAGAGGCGCAAGCCGTGCAACTCCGCTTGCGACAGGCGCGCCTTGCCCTCGAGCCAGTAGTCGTACTTGCTCGAGTACGGATGAAACGACTGCTCTTCAACCTGATAGCGCGCAATCGCAAACATGGCCTCGGAAACGGTGAGGTTCGTGCTCTGGAAAATATGCGGGCCGAACAGCTTCGTGAAGTCGTCCTTGTAAGCCGTGCGCTGCAATTTCGCGGAGACATCGGCTTCGCTGGTGTTGGCCATTTCCACGGGGTTGAGCATCGGGCCAGACGCTTGAGCTTGCAGCGTATCGGCGCGGCCATCCCAGAAGAAGCCGCCTTGCGGCACCATGGCCGGCGCAGCGGGCGCGACACCCGCGTTCTTTTGCGCCTTGGCGGTGCCGGCGGCTTGCGAGGCGAGGGCGGCGAAATCGGGCGGAGCTTCGGCTTCGCCGGCATCGGGTCCAATGCTGAAGTTAGGCTGCAGATATAGATACATCAGGGAAGGCGGCGGACGGTAGCCTTCCAGCGTCATGTGCGGACCGCCCAACTGCACGGAAAGTTTGTTCGGCGGTCCGTAGGCGTGGTCCGGGCTGTGGCAGGACGCACAGGATTGTTTCCCGGATGCGGACAGCGACTCGTCGAAGAAAATCTTCTGGCCGAGTTGCGCGACCGCGCTCAACGGCGCGACCGGCGGACGGGAGAGTACGACAGGATTCGGATTGGCACCCGTCAGGTCTTCCACGATAGCGCCCACGCGGGCCGGTACTTGCGAAGGGAAAGCGACGGCCCATCCACTGAATGCGATCGCGCCGAGAACCGCCGCGGCGAGGCATCCGAGCAGGATGTTCTTCGGGCGAGGAAAGCGCGGCTTCTCGCCAGTGGCAGGCGTTACCGGGGGTGTGACGGTGTGCGACATGTTGACCAGGAAGCAAAGGCAGCATCGAAAAAACGCCGCCGGCCGATTGCTCGGCGGCGACGCAGCAAGAACACTACCGTCCGCGTCAGTCATCCGACGCGGACGTTCGGGCAACAATCAGATGGTGGGAACCGATGCGACCGGCGTACCCAGGTTCGGATCGACGAACAGCGTCGGGTTGTTACCCGGGCCGCTGAAGTTGAACATGCCGTTGATGCTGCCGGCAGTTGCGTCGAACGAACCGCCACCGAGACGCGCACCGTTGAGCCAGTTGTCTTCAATGAAGTGAACCACCGAAGCCTGGTTGATCAGCGTGTGGTCCACGTAGTTCACCTTGGCCCACGGCGAGATCACGACGAACGGAATGCGCGTGCCCGGACCGCAGCGGCCATTCACCGGCGCGCCGTTCACACCCAGCGGAGCCGTGCCTGTGCCGCACGTGCCGGCGCCGTTCACCTGGTCGGCAACTGCGTCGAACGACGACGAATTCGGGACTGCGTAAGCATGGTCGTACCAGCCGTCCGAGTCATCCCACGCCACGATCACAGCGGTGCTCGCCCAGTCCGGCTGCTGCTGGAGGAAGTTGACGATCTTTGCCGTGAAAGCCTGCTCGTCGAGCGGATCCGAATAGCCTGCGTGGCCATCCTGGAACGCCGGCGCCTTGATGAAGCTGACGGACGGATAGTTGCCGGCCTTGACGGTGGCGAAGAAGTCGTCGGTGTCGTACTGGTGATTCGCCGGTTCCGGCGTCTTGCCGTCCGCTTCAACCGACAAGCCGATCACTGCCGTCGAACTCGGGCGTGCATGCGTCGGGTTGGCCGTCGATGCGAAATACTGGAACCAGTTGTGGTGCGGGACATAGTCGGCGGTTGCCTGACCCACCACCGGCGACAGCGTGCTGCGCTTGCAACTCGTCGTGCCGTTGCTGTTCACCGTCGACAGATTGAAGCCGCCCATGAAGCCGCCCCACGAGATGTTTTGGGCGTTCAGCAAGTCGCCGATGTTCTTGCCGGTCATCAACGCGGTGTCGGTCGTGCTCGAGCAGGTGTCGTTGGCCGGATCAACGTCGTTGATCAGCGTGAAGCCGCCCTGGCCGTCGTTCACGTAGTACGAACCCGTGGCTGTCGCGCTGACCGGGCCGGTGCTGAACTTGACGCGCTGCAGGCCGTTGGTCTGACCCGATACGACTTCAAGTGCGCCCGGCGTGGACGGACCGTACGTGGCCGTATAAGCGTTGTCGCTCATCGCGAACTTCTGCGCGTAGTTCCAGAGGGCGCCGACCGTGTTGCCGTCGTAGTAGCCCATGACCTGGCCCGCGGTACCGAATGCGCCTGCGCCGCCTGCCGTGCCGCTACCCGTGAACTTCGGGAAGAGGTCGGCTGCGCCGTTGTCGTAGGCGTGTTGTTCAGGCGTGTACGAGTGATTCTGGTCGGCGGTCGAGGCTTGCGTCCGGTCCAGGCGGAACGGATTGGCTGCGGCCGTGCCGTTGGCCTGGTTCGTGAAGTTGGGGTTGGCCGTCAGCAATGTGCCGCTAAGGCCATTGATTGCCGGCGTACCTGCGGCCGGCGTGAACGCCGGCTCGCCTGCCGGATTCGCTGCGTTCGGATAGGTAGCGAAGTAGTGATCGAACGAGACGTTCTCGTTATAGATCACGACTACATGCTTGATGGGGGTAGCCGTCGCGATCCGGTTCTGGATGGATTGGGACGAACCAGGGTTGCTGTTGCTGCCACCGCAGGCATATAGGCCGATAGCCATTGCCGCGGTGGGTACGCCAACCATTAAGGCTCGACGAAACATGTGCGAAGCTCCCGATGTCGTTGTTTCAGTGCTCGTTGTGGCCGCGTGGCCTTTGGGGGACGGGTGCGGACTGTTCAAAGACCTTTCTTTCGATCCGAGCGCATTGGAACACTTACGGATGAACCCTAAAAGACGGTCTGCTTTCGCTGGCGTTACGTGCAAATAACAGGCAGAAAGAGTCGATAAGGCGGGGCGTTGAACCGCGGTATGGGTTGGCCTTCAATGCCGCTGACGCGAGCGCTGGATCGAGTGTCTGGTGGCCAATTTTTCTGACGCATGAAGGATCGTGCGATTCACCCGGCATGAGTCGCGCGCTTTCACGCGGACGTCACAGAGTGCTTCGATAATCGCTGCTGTAAACGTTTTCAGTTCATTCTTGCCAAAGCCCATGCACTCCACCATCAAGGACGTTGCCGCGCATTCAGGCGTCTCGATCGCCACTGTTTCGCGCGCGCTCAACGCACCGCAATTGCTGAATGCGGAGACGCTCGCCAAGGTGCGGGAGTCGATCGAAGCACTCGACTTCATGCCCAGTGCACGAGGCCGCCAGCTTCGCGGCGTGCGCACGCGACTGGTCGGCGTGATCGTGCCGACCCTGACCAATCCCGTCTTCGCGGAGTCGCTGCAAGGCATTGATGAAGCGGCATCCGCCAGCGACTACCGCCTGATGCTGATGACCACCGCGTACGACAGCGCGCGTGAGCGCCGCGCGATCGAGACCTTGCGCGAGCAACGTGTCGACGGCCTGATCGCGACGGTGGCCGATGCCGAATCCAATCCCTTGCTGGACGAACTCGATCGTATTGGCTTGCCGTATGTGCTGGCGCATAACGACACGGCGTATCGCGCGGCGGTATCGGTGGATAACCGGCGGGCAGCGCGTGACGGCGTGTGTGCGTTGTTGCAGCGCGGGCATCGGCGCATCCTGATGCTGGCGGGTTCGTTCGCGGAATCGGACCGTGCGCGTTTGCGATATCGCGGTTATGAAGACGCGATGCTCGACGCCGGTCTCACTCCGCATGCGCCGCTCGAACTCGATTTCAACGCGGAAGATTTGCCGCCTTCGCTGCTCGCCCATCTCTCGGACCCCGCTCGCCGGCCCACCGCGCTTTTCTGCAGCAACGACCGCCTGGCGATGATCGTGATGCGCGGTTTGCGGCATGCGGGCTTGTCCGTGCCGCACGATATTTCGGTGCTTGGCTTCGACGGCATTCCGCTTGGCGAATGGTTATCGACCGCGCTGTCCAGCGTCGCCACGCCGAACCGCGAAATTGGCCGGTGCGCATGGCTTCATCTTGCCAGGCAGCTTGGTCTGCCCGGCGACACCCCCGGCGGCCCCGTCCCGTTCAAGTTGCCTCATAGCGTAAGAACCGGCGCGACCATCGCGCCATTGATCGATCCTGCGGCCAGAACGGCCTCCCTCGTATCGGAGAATCCTGCATGAAAATCCGTCATGTCCTGGCTACGCTGCTTGCAGCGACGGCCACCTTTTGCGCGGCCGGCGCGGCTTATGCTGGCAACACCGCCGACAGCACCGCGATCTGCTACAACTGCCCGCCGGAATGGGCGGACTGGGCGAGCCAGATTGCTGCCATCCAGAAGCAGACCGGCATCCGGGTACCGTTCGATAACAAGAATTCCGGCCAGGCGATTGCGCAGATGATGGCCGAGCAAAAGAGCCCGATTGCCGACGTGGTGTATCTCGGCGTTTCATCGGCGTTCCAGGCGAAAGACAAGGGCCTGATTCAGCCGTACAAACCCGCAAACTGGAACGATATCCCTGCCGGCATGAAGGATCCCAACGGCTACTGGTTCGCGATCCATTCGGGCACGCTGGGCTTTTTCGTCAACAAGGACGCACTCGATGGCAAGCCGGTACCGCGCTCGTGGGCGGACCTGCTGAAGCCGGAATACAAGGGCATGGTGGGTTACCTTGATCCGTCGTCGGCGTTCGTGGGATACGCGGGCGCAGTGGCCGTGAATCAGGCGCTGGGTGGCACGCTCGATAACTTCAAGCCCGGTCTCGACTGGTTCGCGAAAATGAAGGCCAACGCGCCGATCGTGCCGAAGCAGACCGCGTATGCACGCGTGATGTCGGGCGAGATTCCGATCCTGCTCGACTATGACTTCGACGCATATCGTGCGAAATACAAGGATCACGCGAATGTTGAGTTCGTGATTCCGAAGGAAGGCACGATCGTCGTGCCGTACGTGATGAGCCTCGTGAAGGGCGCACCGCATCAGGCGAACGGCGAGAAGGTGCTGGATTTCGTGCTGTCGGATGAAGGCCAGCGCCTGTGGGCGAACGCGTATTTGCGACCGGTGCGTGGTGGAACGTTGCCGCCTGACGTAGCCGCCAAGTTCCTGCCGGCGTCGGAGTATGCGCGCGCCAAGGATGTTGACTTCGCGAAGATGGCGGCCAAGCAGAGCGCGTTCGGCGAAGAGTATTTGCGCGTCATGCACTGACCTTCCAACGATGCAAGATTCCACCTTCTCCACCCGCGCGCGGGTCATCCTGCTGGCGCCCGCGCTTGCCGTGTTCTGCGCGTTCTGGCTGCTGCCGCTGGTCGCGTTGCTGCAGGCAAGCGCAGTGCCGGACGCATTCACCGCGTATCGCGAGGTACTGACCAACGCGCGTTATCTGCATAGCTTGCTCGCGACGATTGCGTTGTCGCTGGCGGTGACGGCGGCGACGCTGGTGTTGTCGACCATCGCGGGGTTATTTCTTGCGCGTCGCGAGTTGCCGGCCAAGCGTTTGCTGGTCGCACTGCTGACATTTCCGCTCGCGTTTCCCGGCGTGGTGGTGGGGTTCATGGTGATCATGCTGGCCGGGCGCCAAGGGTTGATCGGCGCCATTTCCACACGGCTTACTGGGGACCGCTGGGTGTTCGCTTATTCGCTCAGCGGCTTGTTCTTAGGCTATCTGTATTTTTCGATTCCACGCGTGATCGTTACCGTCATGGCGGCTGCAACGAAGCTGGACGCTTCGCTTGAAGAAGCGGCGCGCTCGCTGGGGGCATCGCCGTGGCGGATCTTTGTGGATGTGATTATGCCGGCCCTGATGCCTGCATTGATCGCGGCCGGTGCCGTGTGTTTTGCTACCGCGATGGGTGCATTCGGCACCGCGTTCACGCTCGCTACCGACCTAGACGTGTTGCCGATGACCATCTATACCGAGTTCACGCTAAACGCGAATCTTGCGACAGCAGCGGCGTTGTCGATCGTGCTCGGTTTAGTAACCTGGGCCGTGCTGGCGGTCGCTCGCAGCCTCACCGGCGCGACTGTCGCCGCTACTGCATGAGGACGCCGATGCCTGAGTTCCTGAAACCGCGTCGTCTGCTCGTTGCCGGGCAATTGCTGCTGACACTCGCGCTGGTTGCGTTCATGGTCGTGCCCGTGGTGATGTCGGTGATGGCTGGATTGACCGTCAACTATTTTCGCGGCGTGTCGAGTGGGCTGACGCTCAAATGGCTCGATCAGGTGTGGTCGATGTATCAGGGTTCGGTCTGGTTATCGATCGAGATCGCGCTCGCGACACTTGCCATCACGCTCGCTATTGGCGTGCCCGCAGCGTATGCGCTGGCACGGAGCAATACGCGCTGGGCGCGCTTCGTCGAAGAATTGCTTGTCCTGCCTATCGCGTTGCCGGGGCTCGCCACGGCGTTGGCGTTGTTGTCCGTATATGGCGGCTGGAGCGCGTTTCGCTCAAGCATGTGGTTCATCGTCGCCGGCCACGTGGTCTTTACACTGCCGTTCATGGTGCGCTCAGTCGCCGCCGTCTGCGCGGGAACCGACCTCCGGACAATGGAAGAAGGCGCGGCGAGCCTGGGCGCGTCGTTCACGCAGCGGTTCCTGACAATCGTGCTGCCGAATGCGCGTCCCGGTATTGTTGCCGGCGCGCTCGCGGTGCTGACTTTGTCGATAGGCGAATTCAACCTGACATGGATGCTGCATACGCCCGACACCAAGACACTGCCGGTCGGACTCGCCGATGCGTACGCGTCCATGCGTCTTGAAGTCGGCAGCGCCTACACCATTCTGTTCTTGCTGATGACCTTGCCATTGCTGATTGCGATGCAGTGGCTGGGTGTCGATCCGGCTGGCGCGCAAAGTGCTCGCGCCGCGGCAAAACGCAAGCGCGCGTTGTCGCAAAGCGGCTCGACCGGGCAGTCCCTTATTCAACCGTCCCAACCTGTAGAGACTGCACGATGAGACTCGAACCTGTTCCCGTCACCCTCAGCCGTTGCGCGAAAACGTTTCGCGGGCAGCGTGTGCTCGAACCCGTCGATCTCAGCATCGAACCGGGCGAGACGCTGGTGCTGCTCGGACCGTCAGGCTGCGGCAAGACGACCACGCTGCGGCTGATCGCGGGGCTGGAAAAACCCGATGCCGGGGGCCGCGTGAGTTTCGGTGCCGATGATGTCACGGCATTGCCTATCGAGCGCCGTCAGGTCGGCATGGTGTTCCAGAACTACGCGCTGTTTCCCAATCTCACCGTGCGCGGCAACGTGGGTTATGGCTTGCGGATCCAGAAGGTCGAGGTCTCGGCGGCGCGTCGCCGCGTGGATGAATTGTTGGAGATGACCGAGCTGACCGCGCACGCGGACAAGCCGATTACCGAGTTGTCCGGCGGCCAGCGCCAGCGTGTCGCGCTGGCTCGGGCGCTCGCGCCGAGGCCGCGAGTATTGTTGCTTGATGAACCGCTGACCGCACTCGATGCCCGCCTGCGCGAAACCTTGCGCGCCGAGATGAACGCGTTGCTGCGCGAACTTCGCGTGACCAGCATCTATGTCACGCACGACCAGTCCGAAGCGATGGCGCTCGCTGACCGGATCGTGGTGATGAGCGCCGGGCGCATTGAGCAATGCGGTACGCCGCGGGAGATTTACTACCAGCCGGCGAGCCGCGCGGTGGCGCAATTCATCGGCACATTGAACCGGGTGGCGGGCGAGTGCCGCGATGATGCATTCGTCACGCTTGGCGGTACGATTAGCGTGACGGGTCTGGTCGCGCAATTGCGCGCGCGGGATGGGGCACGAGACGGCGCACGCTCAGAAATTTTCTTCCGGCCGGAAGATGCCGTGCTTGTCGATCCGCAGTCGGCGCAGTTGCGCGGCGCGGTGGAGTCGGCGCTGTTTCTGGGTGAACGCACCCGCTTGAAAATCAGGGACGCGGCGCCGGATGCGTTGATTGTCGATGTGCCCGGCCGCGTTGAACTGGCGCAGGGAACCGCCGTGGGGATATCGGTGCGCGACGAGGGCTGGGTCGCGCTGCACTGATCCCATCGCTTCAGTTCTAACAAGGAGATGCCATGCTGCTCGCTCAAATCACCGATTTACATATCAAGCTTCCCGGTGCGCTCGCGTATAAAAAAGTCGATACGGCAGCCTGTCTGCGCGCTTGTGTCGAACGTCTCAACGCATTGAGTCCGCGTCCGGATGCCGTGCTGGTGACGGGCGATCTGACGGATTTCGGAACCGCCGATGAATACCGCCATCTGGCGGCGTGTCTGAAACCGTTGGAAATGCCGGTGTATCTGATGGTCGGCAATCACGACGATCGGGCGGCGTTGCGCGAGGTTTTCGATGCGCGTTATTTGCACGAAAGCGGTACCGGTAGCGACTTCGTGCAATACGCGTTCGATCTGCGAGGTGTGCGGGTTATCGCGCTGGATTCACAGAAGCCGGGGGAGAGCCCAGGTACGTTATGCGACGCGCGTCTTGCGTGGCTTGAGCATCAGTTGGAGGCCGCTGACGGCCTCCCGGTGATTGTCGCGTTGCATCATCCGCCGTTCGCTACCGGTATCGGGCATATGGACGATATGGCGCTTGACGCGCTGGCCGCGTCGAAGCTGGAGGCGCTGATTTCGCGGTATCCGAATGTGGAGCGCGTTCTGTGCGGACATGTGCATCGGCCGGTGCATAAGCGCTTCGCTGGAACGATCGCTTCTATCGCACCGTCGACCGCGCATCAGGTGGTGCTTGATCTGCATGTGGACGCGCCGTCGGCGTTCGTGCTTGAGCCGGGGGCGTTTGCGTTGCACTATTGGACGCACGGCGTGGGGCTCGTGTCGCATCATGAATACGTCGAGCAGTTCGATGGGCCGTATCCATTTTTTGATGACGATGGGGCGTTGGTTGATTGAGGGTTTAGCCGGTTACTTTTCCCGGCGCCAGCGACCCCACTCTCACGATCAACCCACCCCCGTCCTCGCGATTGCGCACCGCGAGCGTAGCTCCATGTCGCCCTGCAATGCTCGATACAATCGCGAGTCCAAGCCCGCTGCCCGCCCCCTGCGCACCGGCACCGCGATAGAACCGGTCGAACACCCGGTCCAGTTCATCGAGCGCAATGCCTGTACCTGTATCGACCACTTCAACGCCCAGGCCTTGTGCATCGCGCGTGAGTATCACGTCGACTTTGCCACCTTCGGGCGTATGGCGAATCGCGTTATCGATCAGGTTATTCAGCAAGATACCCAGGGAATGCTCATCGCCCAGTACGACATAGTCGTCCGATGCATCGCGCAAGCGCTCCTCCAGTCCCAGGTCAATACCCTTGGCCTCCGCCAGTAACGACAGATCACTCACTGACCTCTCCGCGAGACGGCGCAGACTCATGGGCGCCACCGACGCCGTCCGGTTCGCGTCCTCACGCGCCATCGCCAATAACTGATGTGCCAGATGAATGATCCGGTTGAGGCGTCCCTCAAGACGCTCGAGCGTTTGGCCATCGTCTTGCAATGTGCCGTCACGCCGGGCCGCCTGAAGCTGCAGCTTCAACGCGGTCAGCGGCGTGCGCAATTCGTGCGCCGCGTCGGCAACAAAGATTCGCTGCGCCTGCGACGCGTCGTTCAAACGCAGCAGCAAGTCATTCAACGCATCGACCAGTGGACGGATCTCGACCGGCACACGGGCGCCAGCCTGCAACGGTTCAAGCGAGTCAAGCGAGCGCCGCGATAACGCACGCGACAACCCACCGATCGGCGCAAGCCCCCGGGCCACGACAAACAACACCAGCGCAATGGTCACCGGCACCACCAGGGCCAGCGGCCACAACGTGCGCCAGGCGAGCCGCAGCGCAAGATCTTCGCGAACGGAGAACGGTTGCGCCACCTGGATGTACCGATCCGGCTGCTGCAGGCCAAACACGCGCCATCGATATTCACCGCGTTCAATCGACTGGAATCCTTCAGCGATACGCGGCAACGCCGGCTCCTTGAGCGAGTGGTAAACAAGCTGGCCTTGCTTGTCCCAGATATCGATCGCAATCAGGTCGTCGGCTATGCCGTCGAACTCGTGGCTGCGCTGCTCAGCAGCGTCGGCAGTGGCAATATTCGCGGGCAACGACAGTGCGACGGTGCGCAGCTCGTAGTCGAATAACTCGCCCGCTTCGCGGCGCGCGGTGTGAAAGATGCCGTAGGCTGCCACTAGCGACGTGGCGGCCAGTCCGAAGATCAGCCAGCCGAGCAGCCAGCGGCGGATGGATGTCATTCGATTCCCTTGAGCCGGTAGCCTACGCCCCGGATCGTCAATATCTGCTCAGCGCCAATCTTGCGCCTGAGACTGTGGACATGCACCTCAATGGTATTGCTGCCCACTTCCTCACCCCATCCGTACAGCTTCTCTTCCAGTTCCGCGCGCCTGAATACGCGTGTGGGCTCCTCGATCAGAACCTGAAGCAACGCGAACTCGCGCGGCACCAGCGGCAACGGCACACCGGCCTTGCTCGCCTCGTGCGAGGCGGGATCGAGGGCAAGTTGGCCATGTGTATAGATGGGCTGCTTCTGGCCGGTACGACGTCGCAGCGCCGCGCGCACGCGTGCGGCGAGTTCGTCGAGATCGAAGGGTTTCATGAGGTAGTCGTCGGCGCCTGCATCGAGCCCGCGAACGCGGTCATCCACGGCATCGCGCGCGGTCAGGATGATGACGGACGCCGCACCGCCTGCCTTGCGGTACGTGTTCAACACCTGGATGCCATCGCGTTTCGGCAAGCCGAGGTCGAGCAGCACGAGGTCGTACACGCCATTGCCAAGCGACAGTTCCGCGGCGCGGCCGTCCGCCGCCCAATCGATCGCATACCCCAGCCGGCGCATGGAGTCGACCACAGTCTCGGCAATCATCTCGTCGTCTTCCACCAGTAATAGCCGCATTGTGAAGTCTCCTGGTCTTGCCTATAAGTGTCGAGCATGAATTGTCTGTGGCAGGTGCTTAAGCGTTCCTTAAGCGTCCTTTAAGCACGGGCTTCCTGGAATCCACCACTCCTTCGATGAACCTTGCCAATGAACAGTGATCCTTAACATCTCCTTATCTGGAAACGGGCAGCTTTAGCGGCGCGACCAGCGCTGGAAAGTCCTTAAGCATCGCTTAAGCCCGTGCATTCCACACTGCGTGTAACTGTGTGTAATAATTTGTCCCCGTCCTGATTATTTCGCTGACACAAAGCTGCATTAATGAATATTCAAAACGCCCGCCGCTGGGCGCCACGAGGCAAGCGAGTGTGGTTACTGAGCGCGCTGGCGCTTTGTGTCGCGAGCGGGGTAAGACTCGCCTTGCACCCGGTCCTGGGTCCCGTCATGCCGGGTGTCGCCTTCTGTATAGCGGCGGCAATGGTCGAATATTTTTTTGGTCTCATCCCCTCGCTGACGGTCATGCTGTTGGGACTAGGCATTGCGGATTACCTGTTCGTGCCACCTTACGGCCAGATTGCAGTCATCGATCGCGCCGACGTCATGCTGGCGATTTCTTACCCGCTCGTGACGCTGTCGACCATTACCCTTATTGAACGGCTGCGGCGCGCGCAATTCAGCGCCGAACTGATCGCGGCAGTGGCGCTTTCACGCTATGAAATGCTGCTGCGCGCCGATAACGACCGTGCTCTGTCGCGCCGGGCGGTGGACGAAACGCATCGGCTGGTGCGGCATCTTCCGCATTACCACGACGCCATTATCTTGCTGCAGGCGGTCGATCGCAATGCGGCGCAAGGCGCGAAGGAAATGGCGCCCGGGCGGCTTTTTGCCAATGCTCATCCTGATGATATAGAACGGCTTCAGCGTGGTTTGCAACCGGGGCGGCATCGCGTGCGCATTGGTTCGGGCGACGGCATGCATAAACTCGTGGAATGCATCTGCGAGCGTTTTACCACGCACGCCGGTGAGTTTCTGGTCTTGCGCAGGATTGACTAGCGTGACCAAGGAAACGCCCGCGTTGAACGCTTCGACCTTCTACTCCGGCAGCGACCATGCGGTCCTGATGCTGCACGGCCTGTCCAGTTCGCCGCTCGAAATGCGCCATCTCGCGCGATACCTGAACAGCGAAGGGCTCACTACGTGCGCCCCCAACCTTCACGGTTACAGCGCGGGCACGCCGGAATTACGCATGGAAGCATGGGTTGCGGCCGCCGTCAGGGAATTCGATGCGCTGAGCGAGCGTTACCCGCGTGTATCCGTGTGCGGCCTTTCCATGGGCGCGACGCTCGCACTGGCGCTCGTGCGTGAGCGGCCCAGCGCGCAGGCTATCGTGCTGCTGTCCGTCACACTTGACTACGACGGCTGGGCGATACCGTGGTATCGCTTCCTGCTCGGCTGGGCCTATTACACGCCGATGCGCAATCGCTGGCGGTACCGCGAGGAAGCGCCGTTCGGACTGCGCAACGAGGCATTGCGCGCGAAGATCGGCCGGGCAATGCAGCGTAACGACTTGAGCGAAGTCGGCCCGTCGAGCATCTCGCTCCCCGCGCTTCATGAGGCCAGCCGCCTTGCAGCGAGCGTGAAAAAATCGCTGGTGGCGCTCAAGAACGATTGCCTGCTGATCCATGCGATCGACGACGAAACATCCAGCCCGCGCAACGCGCAGTTCGTTGCTGCGAACATGGGTTCGACGGTTCTGCGCACCATCTATCTCGACGATTCGTACCACATGATCACCTCTGACAACGAGCGGGAAATCGTTGCCCGCGAGACGGCAGTTTTTCTCAAGGAAAGCGAGGCTGCCAGCAGTGCCGAAGGTGGCGCGAAGCCGGTGGTATCGAAGGCGCTGGCCCGACGCCTCCGGCAGATGGCATCCATCAGCAAATAAAGCCTGGGCGGCGACCCAGATCGGCGCCGAAGCTTTCAAAACAATTTTTCGTAACTGAACGCTCCGCGCGCGGATAAGCGTCGCTTAAGCATGTCTCGCGCACTCTATGGTCAACGTGGCGCGGTTTTCGCTCGCCTATCAGTGCCGCATTCCGCGTTGCCGGTCGATATAAACGCCGCATCGGATGGAACCGGGGTTTGTTCGAGATTGAAAGAAAATTCCGCTTGGCGCGAGCCAGAAGAGACTGTCATGCAAACCACCCTGTCGATCACATTGCGCGCCCATGCGGTGCTCTTGTCGGCGTCGGTGACGGTGCTGACGGCGGCATGCCTTTGCATCGTCTTGCTGCTGCACGTGCCGTTGGGCCATCCCGGCACATTTGGACTCAGGGCGACGATATTCGCTATCGCGGTGCTCGGCGCGCTTTATGTGCGGCATAGGGCAAGCTGCGCGTTCAGCGCAGCCTTGCAGGCGCGTCAGATCGGCTTGAGCGACATCAACGCGAACGGTATTTCCATCAGCGACGACTGCCCGCACGCGTGGCTTGTTCAAATGTACGCGGAGCTTTGTCCGGCGGCGGCGCGTCGGCAAATCGCGTCCAGGTAATGCGCATGCAACGTGCGCTGCTCGAAGACGGTGGACCGACGGCGTTACAAATCCTTCGTCAATCGACCGTCTTTTTGTTCAAGTCAGGCGCGGGGTACGCACCTGACTTGAACGGTCCAGCCTGCGCTCAAAAGTAGTGGCAGACGTAGTCGACGGTTTCAATTACTTCAATCTCGAAGCTCGTGTTGCCGGGCACGGTGATGGACTCGCCGGCGCCATATTCACGCCACGCTTCCTCTCCCGGATTGCGCACGCGGCATCGTCCGGCGTTGACATCGATCTGTTCCGGCGCTTGCGTCGAGAACGTCAGCAGCGCCGGGAAAATGACGCCTAGCGTCTTGCGCGTGCCATCGGCGAACAGGATGGTATGCGAGACACATTTGCCATCGAAGTAGATATTGGCGTGCTTGATGATCGAGACGTTGTCGAATTGTGCGGTCGTTGTCATGCGTGGAAATTCCTATGGTCCGGTTTGTTGGCCGACGGCATGGGGCTTAAGCCGCCGGCACGGTGATCTGTCGTGGTCGTATCGCCAGGCTGGGGATCGGCATGGCCGAACCTTGAAGCGTGGTTTGCCACCCCGCAAAACATAGTCATTATTCTTCAGCTTGGCAATGGCTCCGTTCATGCGCCATGCACCCGGCGGCCCAAACGCGCAAATGCTAGATGGGGAAACTGGTTGTCGACAGGATTTCCTTCAGGACCATAAAGGTCCTGACCTGGCGCACACCGGGCAAGTACAACAACTGTTCGGCATGCAGGCGGTTAAAGCTCTCGCTGTCACGCGTGCGTACCAGCATGAAGCAGTCGAACTCACCCGTCACAATGTGGCACTCCATGCATCCCGAGACCTTTTGCGCAGCTTTTTCGAACGCGGCGAAGGACTCCGGCGTCGAACGGTCAAGCACCACGCCGATGATCATCAACATGCCCGCGTTGAGCTTCTTTGGTTCCAGCAACGCTACGATTCCCCGAATCAGACCCGCTTGTTTAAGCCGTTCTACGCGGCGTAAACAAGCGGGCGCACTCAGGTTCACCTTGGCCGCGAGCGCAACATTGGAAATAGAGGCGTCGCGCTGAAGCAGCCTGAGGATCGCGCGGTCGACGCGGTCCAGCTCGGCGCCCGATTGACCGCTTACACGTGAGACAGCACGAACTTTTGTTGCGCTCATAGCTATTCCTTCACACATTAATTACGCTGACTAGACATTCATTCAGTGAGAATTAAACAAACGACAATTTAATCGCAACCCTGCTTCAGTCAAAGTTTTTTACCATACTTCTCATCGACGCAAATTAATGCGGCGACTTGGCTGCCTATCGGAGCGACACATGAACCTCAAGAAATTTCCCCGTCACACGCTCACTTTCGGGCCGACGCCGATCCAGCCGCTCGCACGGCTGTCAGAACATCTCGGCGGCAAGGTCGAGCTCTATGCGAAGCGCGAAGACTGCAACAGCGGCCTCGCATTCGGCGGCAATAAAACCCGCAAGCTCGAATACCTGATCCCCGAAGCGATCGCGCAAGGCTGCGACACGCTCGTCTCCATCGGTGGGATTCAGTCGAACCAGACGCGTCAGGTCGCGGCCGTTGCTGCTCACCTCGGCATGAAGTGCGTGCTGGTGCAGGAAAACTGGGTGAACTACTCGGACGCGGTGTATGACCGCGTTGGCAATATCCAGATGTCGCGGATCATGGGCGCGGATGTGCGCCTGGTCGCGGACGGTTTCGACATCGGCTTTCGCAAGAGCTGGGAAGACGCTTTGGAAAGTGTACGGAAGGCGGGCGGCAAGCCTTACGCGATTCCGGCGGGTTGTTCGGACCATCCGCTAGGCGGCCTGGGCTTCGTGGGTTTTGCGGAAGAAGTGCGCCAGCAGGAAGCGGAGCTTGGTTTCAAGTTCGACTACATCGTGGTCTGTTCGGTCACGGGCAGCACGCAGGCCGGCATGGTCGTGGGTTTTGCGGCGGACGGACGCGCGGATAGGGTGATCGGTATCGACGCATCGGCCAAGCCTGAAAAGACCCGTGAGCAGATCCACCGGATCGCGCGGCAAACGGCTGAGCAAGTGGAGCTGGGACGTGACATCACGTTGAACGATATCGTGCTGGATGAACGGTATGGCGGACCCGAATACGGTTTGCCGAACGAAGGCACGCTTGAGGCCATCCGCCTGTGCGCGAAGCTGGAGGGCGTGTTGACCGACCCTGTGTACGAAGGCAAGTCCATGCACGGCATGATTGATAAGGTGAAACGCGGTGAGTTCCCGGATGGCTCGAAGGTGCTGTATGCGCATCTTGGCGGCGTACCGGCGTTGAACGCTTATAGCTTCCTGTTTCGCGAAGGTTGATCGTGTGAGCGTTCAGGGCTGGGTCTCGCAGTTGACGACCCTGTCCGTTCTCGACGCACGCAGCTTTGCGTCGAACGCCCGATTCGCGGAACGCGCGGTTGGCCAATGAGACCATGAGCGCCTTGGCAACGCGCGTGGGTGCATCGTTAGCGGTGGGTGCGTCGGCCTGGTGGTTAGCCCGCTCGTGGCCGGCAAATTTCTGGCGATGACCGCAGTGCCTGAACGCTTCTGCCTGTTCCGGCCTGGGGTCAATAATGTGAGCAGTCGATGGAATAGACGCCGAACGCGAGGTGTTGTGAAAGTGCAGCCAGGACAGACCGGTGAACCGGTAATGGCTGCAATCACTCCACACTTACGGGTTTCAACATGCTTAATTCGCTTATTTCCCGTCGTCGCCTGATTGCAAGCGGAACGTTGGCGTCGGCTAGCGTCGCGCTCTCGAAGTTTGCGTTCAGCGCTTCCATGCAAGATACGTCGGCCCAATCTCCCGCCGATGCAAAAGCGACGCTCAGCGTTGTGCCCGCTTACCTGGGTTCATCGCCGCAAACGCTGCCGCCGCTGCCTTATGCGGAAAACGCGCTTGAGCCGGTGATCTCGGCGCGCACCATCGGGTTCCATTACGGCAAGCACCATCGCGCGTATTTCGATAACCTGCATAAGCTGCTGGCCGGTACGCCGCTGGCGCAGGCATCGCTTGAACAAGTGATCATGCGATCGCACGATCAACCCGCTCTCGCCGATGTCTTCAACAACGCCGCGCAAGCCTGGAATCACAACTTTTACTGGAATTCGCTGAGCCCGGTTACCACTCAGCCGAGCGACAAACTCCAGGCTGCAATCGTGCGCAAGTTTGGTTCGACCGAGGCGTTGACGAAGGCATTGGTGACGACGTCGGCATCGCAGTTCGGCAGTGGCTGGGGCTGGCTGGTACTCGATCAGGGCGAGCTAGCGGTCATCAAGACGAGCAACGCGGAAACGCCGTTCACGCGCGGACTCGCGCCGTTGTTGACGGTGGACGTGTGGGAACATGCGTATTACCTGGACTATCAGAACCGCCGTCCCGACTATCTTGTTGCTACCGTGTCGCAGCATTTGAACTGGGCGTTTGCGTCGGCTAATCTGGACCGGGTCTGAGGTGGACCGGGGGCGATATGCCCGCAGCGTGGCCGCAGGCGCACAATCCGGGCGCACAATCTATGTGTCAGCCATTTCCTTGAAGCAGGAGTTTCATGTTCATTCATCTTGACCGCGTGAGCCGGGTGGCGGCTGTGATGGCCGTCTGCGTTGCAAGCACTGCCGCGTCCGCTGCGTCCTCTATTGATCCTCCTCAGGCGGAACGCGTCGTGACGACGACCGCTTCCGGCGTGCAGGTGTATTCGTGCGAATACGATGCGCAGCATCATCTGGGTTGGGTGTTCAAGAACCCGCAGGCAACGCTCTACGATACCAGCGGCCAGGCATTGATCCGGCACTCCGCGGGGCCGTCGTGGGAGGCAGACGATGGTAGCCGGATCGTGGGTCACGTGATCGCGCAAACGCCGAGCGAAACCGCCGCGAGCGTGCCGCAGTTATTGCTCGAAACGCGTAGCACCGCGGCGAGCGGCATGCTGTCTGCTATTCGTTATGTTCAGCGTGTGAATACCGTGGGCGGCGTGATGCCGGCCTCGCCGTGTTCGACCGAACATGAGATTGGTAGCTCGCCTTACATCGCCAACTACATTTTCTACAAGTAGTGTAGGCGGCTGCGATGACTTGCGTCACAGGTGTCGACCTCTTCAAAGGACAATCATGTACGACTTCAGATTGCTGTCCCGCATTCACACGCTTCGCGCGGGTTTGCTCATTGCGTTAGCGTTGTCGATGTCGGCCTGTACGGCGCTGAGCGTGGTGACGCATTCAGTGTCGCCTGATGAAGCGAGCGTTCCTGCGGGGCGTTATCAGCTTGACGCGCATCACTGGAACGTCAGTTTTGATGTCGATCACTTCAAGTATTCGCGCTTCGTCATGCGTTTCGACAAGACTACCGCGCAGTTGAACTGGGATGCGGCAGGCATGGATCACAGTACGGTGACAGTGGATATCGATGCAACGAGTCTCGACACCAACGTGCCTATTCTCGACAAGATGGTCAAGGGTCCGGATATGCTGGACGTCGAGCATTCTCCGACCATTCATTTCGTGAGTACGGCGTTCAAGCGCACGGCGGACAACAAGGGTGAACTCACCGGTGACCTGACCATTCGGGGCACGACTCGGCCGGTTACGCTTGCAGTCACGTTTAACGGGCATGCAAAGGATCCGCTGACCAAGCAACAGACGCTGGGCTTTTCCGCCGATGGACATTTCAGTCGCGCGCAGTTCGGTTTGTCGACGTGGTATCCGGCTGTGGGGGATGACGTGCATGTGGCGATTCAGGCTGAGTTTGATGCCGGTTGATTTTCGCTCGCGCCGGTGGACGGGGTTTGGGGTTTTGGCGAGGTGGGCGGGGTCAGTGTTGGGGTGGTCGGTTCTGGGGTTAGTGGTCGGGGTCTATGCCGGGTTGGTGCTTTCGGCCGTGGTGGTCTGCAAGAGTTGGATTTTCTCTTTATCACTATTAGCCACTGTGCGTGGCGGCACGTCATTTCTTTGTCCAAAGCGACAAAGAAACGAAGCAAAGAAAGCGCTTTAACCGCTCTACCCTAAGTGTCCACAGCGTGCAGTTTTCATTCATAGGTGCCCCAAAAGCACGGTGCTCGCCAGAGCGGAGGATGTTTGAACCCCTCCTTCTCGCGAATCCTGACACGAACACGCTTCGCCCCGTACGCTCTCGGGCAAGCACAATTGCTAAGGAACCCGCACGGCCTTACAGGTATTTATGGCTGCGGTTTTTTGACAGGTTAGCTACCGGGTTTGTGCGACCGTATTCATAGGCCACAGCTTCATGCGTGTTTGTGGTTACTGCTTCAGTTTTTGTGAATTGACTGCGCGTTCTGTACAGCTATCTTCGTCGGTTACGCCCGCCCGCATCTTTGCGGCCTCGTTTCCTGGCGGGTTGGCGACGAGGTTCGAGGCGCGTACACATTTGGTGGTGGTCGTCCGCGGATAGCGCGGGGTGCTCCTTGGGCAGGTTCAATCACTGGTGGCGAAGCGTGTGGGTATCGGTGTTCGGAGAAGGAGGGTTTCACACATCCGTGGCTCTGGCGAGCACCGTGCTTTTGGGGCACCTATGAATGAAAACTGCACGCTGTGGACACTTAGGGTAGCGTGGTTGAAAGCGTTTTCTTTGCTTCGTTTCTTTGTCGCTTTGGACAAAGAAATGACGTGCCGCCACGCACAGTGGCTAATAGTGATAAAGAGAATATCCGACTCTCGCAGACCACCACGGCCGAAAGCACCAACCCGGCATCAACTCCGACCGCTAACCCTGGAACCTGCCACGCCAACCCTGACCACTAACATCGCACCCCCACAGCACTGACCAACCTCTTAACGCCCCAACCCCGCTCCCAGCGGGCCCCGCCCTACCAACCATAAAATCTCCCCCACACGACCACCTCACCCTCCTCCGAGCGCGCGTAATAAACGGGAAACTGCGCCCCGGTAGCGCATGCATGATTCGGCAAAATCAACAGCCGCGTACCAACCGGCAGATGTACGGAAACATCCCCGCCACGATGATCCACGTTCGCAAGAATGCCATGCTCCTGGTTCGCGCCCGTGAGCATATATCCATCAAGCGGTGCGCCATCGAGCATGCAAGCCTGCCCGTAACCGTAGTCGTGCGTTTGCTTCGCCGTGCCGCGATCACGACTCATCGCCATCCAGCCGGCATCGACGATAGCCCAGCCCTTGTCAACCTGATGACCAATGACCGTCGTCAACACGCTGAGCGCCAGATCGTCCGTCGCACAGACACCAACGTTGCGCATGACGAGATCGAAGAATACATACACGCCCGCCCGCACCTCCGTGACGCCTTCAAGATGCCGCGCCGCAAGCGCGGTTGGCGTGGAACCAACACTCACCACATCACACGGCAAACCCGCGTCGCGCAAGCGCCCGGCAGCACGCACGCAACCCGCACGTTCTTGTTCCGCAAGCGCCGCCAGCGCGTCGGGTGTGTTGAGATCGTAGCTCGACCCTGCATGGGTCATCACGCCACCAAGACGCGCCCCATGAGGCTCACCATTGCCATGCAGCATCCGCCCGATATCGAGCAAGCGAGACTCATCAGGCTGGACGCCGGAACGATGACCGTCGGTATCTATTTCGATCCACACCTCAAAGGTTTCACCATAAGCGCGGCCGAACTCGGCAACAGCTTGCGCAGCCTCCAGGTTATCGACGATCAGTTTGAGATCGCATCCCGCGCGCCGTAACGCCAGCGCGCGAGGCAGTTTCGACGCAACGATACCCACCGCGTACAGGATGTCGCTGAAGCCTGCCGCGAAAAACTGCTCGGCTTCCTTGAGCGTCGACACCGTGATGCCACGGGCGCCCGCATCGCGCTGCGCCCGCGCGACTTCCACACACTTCGTCGTCTTCACATGCGGACGGAACGCAACACCGAGCGTGTCCATCCGGCTTTGCATACGGGCAATGTTGCGCTCCATGCGCGGCCGGTCGATCAACGCGGCAGGGGTTTCGATCTGATCCAGAGTCATGACGTGGACGCTCCCTTCGATAAGTTGAATCCGCGTAGCCAAGGTAGCAGCGCGTCAAGCGTAGGTGCTTCGATCTCGGGCGCCTGCGCGCCTGGCACGCGCTCCAGACCCACGCGGTTATGCCAGTACGTGCGCAAGCCGGTCACGGCCGTGCCGAACATGTCATAGCTTGAACCCGCGACGAACGCCGCATCTTTCGCATCGACCTTTAGCCGGTCGAGCGCCATCTGATACGGCCGCGGGTCAGGTTTGTAGAAGCCCGCGCTTTCGGCGGTCACGATCACGTCCCAGTCGATATCGAACAGACCCGCAGCCTGCTCGCCGAGACGCTTTGAGCAGTTGGTCACGATCGCCAGCCGGCAATGCGGCGCGAGCTTGCGCAGCACTTCTTTCGCGCCGCTCCAGGGCGCAAGTTGCAGCCATTGCGCTTCCAGCACGCGGGCGGCCGATTCACGCAAGCCGACCTGCAACGCGGCCTGGCGTACGAGTTCCTCATAGGGAACGTAGGCGCCGCAGCCGTAGGTCAGCGCCAAGTATTCCGCGCGCCACGCGCGGCCCGCGGTTTCACTGCCGGCTGCACGATTCCACAGGCTCCATGAATCGAGCAGGGCGGTCAGCAGGTCGAACAGCACCGCTTTCGGATAAGTTGGGGTAGATTGATTTGGCATGATGGAAGCAACTTTACTAATGAAACCCTAAGCTGTGTTTAAAATCAGCCACATCTATCCTTAAGCAAAATTGAACGATGGAACTCGCTGACCTCAGGCTCGTCACCATGCTCGCGCGCTCGGAATCCCTGAGCGCGGCGGCGCGCGTCCTGAACGTGACGCCATCGGCGCTCTCCATGCGGCTCAAGAAGCTGGAGAAAGCGCTGGGCGTGACGCTCGCTACCCGCGATGCACGGCATATGTCGCTGACTCCGGACGGCGCAAGGCTGGCGCGCGAAGCACAAGGGTTGCTGAGCGCTATCGAGGCACTGCCGGACACCTTCCGCGATCAGACCGCGCAACTCGCCGGGCATATTCGGATTGCCGCGCCGTTCGGTTTTGGACGCGTGCATATTGCGCCGCTGCTGGCGCGGTTCGCCCGCGCGAACCCGGGGATTCGCCTGCAGCTCGACCTGCTCGAAACGCCGTGGCCCCAAAGCCATGCCGCCGATATCGTGATCCAGATCGGCACTGTCCGCGACTCGTCCTGGAGCGCGCGGCCATTGCTCGCGAACGAACGCTGGTTGTGCGCGAGCCCGGGTTATATCGCGGCACGTGGTTATCCGCGCGAGCCGCGCGAGATTCTCGAACACGACTGCATCTGTATTCGCGAGAACGATGAGGACGTGACGCTTTGGCGGGTGCGTCGGCGCAAGTCGGACGCGGGCAGGAAACTGTCGTCGCCAACCACGCTGCGCGTCACGCCGGCGTTCACCACGAACGATGGCAGCGTCGCTCGCCGTTGGGCGGAAGAGGGCCTTGGGCTCGCGTTGCGCTCGCAATGGGATGTGGCGGACGCGGTCGCGGCAGGCAAGCTGGTGAGGCTCCTGAGCGAATGGGATTTCGGCAGCGCGCCGGTCATCGCACTGGTGCCTACGCGCAAGGGGCGTTCGCTGCGCATCCAGGCGTTGTTGAGTTATCTCGCGGCGAACCTGGGCGCGGAGACTGCCGGTGAGAGAACGAAAGCGCGAAGGGTCGCCGACACAGGCGCTTGACGTTTGCGTTCCGGCGGACTTTATAATTGATTCGATCGAATTGAAATCATCGCGTGCCGAATCATTCGGCACGCTTCAGGGAGTGAGCGCATGAAGTATTCGAACCTCGTCGAGCGCCTGCAAGGCAAGCGCACGGCTGCATGGGAAATCCACCACGCCGCGCAGCAGGCTTTGCAGAACGGCGAGGACGTCATCATCCTGAGCGTTGGTGATCCAGACTTCGCTACGCCCGAAGTGATCGTCGATCGTGCGGTGGCGGCGCTGCGCGCCGGCGACACGCATTACGCGGAAGTGATCGGGCGCGAGCCGCTGCGCTCGGCCATTGCGCGGGATCACGCGCGTCAGACCGGCATGAGCGTGGATGCGAGCAATGTGATCGTGGTCGCGGGCGCGCAGAACGGGCTCTTCGCTACGTCCTTGTGCCTGTGCGAAGCAGGCGACGAGATTATCGTACCCGAGCCGATGTACCTGACCTACGAGGCCAGCGTCCGCGCATCGGGCGCCACGCTGGTACCCGTGGCCGTTGATCCTGCGAGAGCATTTCATCTGGACTGCACGGCGCTCGAGGCAGCGATCACCCCTCGCACGAAAGCAATTTTCTTCGCCACGCCCTGCAATCCGACGGGCGTGGTGATGCCGCGTGAAGATCTTGAACGTATCGCCGAACTGGCTCAGAAGCATGATCTCTGGATCGTCTCCGACGAGGTCTATGCAGACCTGACTTTTGAGCGCGAGCACGTGAGTATTGCATCGCTTGCGGGGATGGCCGAGCGCACGGTGACGCTTGGCAGTTTGTCCAAGTCGCACGCCATGCCGGGTTGGCGCGTGGGCTGGGTGATCGGACCGAAGACGCTCATCGAACATCTCGGACGGCTTGCGCTCTGCATGCTCTACGGCCTGCCGGGTTTTATTCAGGAAGCGGCGTTGACCGCACTCGAGAACCGCGCGCAGATCGTGGCGGACATGCGCGAGATTTACCGGCGGCGGCGCGACGTCGTGTTCAATCGTCTTCGCGATGTGCCGGGCCTGCATTGTTTGTTGCCCGAGGCAGGCATGTTCATGATGGTGGACGTGACCGGCACGGGCCTGGATGCTTATGAATTCAGTTGGCAGTTATTCCGTGCGCAAGGCGTTTCGCTACTCGATGCCAGCGCATTCGGCGAGACGGCGAACGGTTACGTGAGGCTGGGTTTTGTCGTCGATGAAACCCGGCTCGCGCAGGCTTGCGATCGCATAGCGGCGTTCGTCGGGGGATTGAGGCGGGCTTGACGCGAACGGCGAAGGGTTGAACCACGCTCAAGCCTTGATGACCGGTGGAGCCGGCGAAGCAACGCTCAAGCCGATCCGCTGTCAGCCTCTTCCGGGTCGTCGATCTGAATCTTCGTCTCGAACTTCGAGCAGTTCATCGCGAAGTTGCTCTTGAAGTTGCGCACGTTGTTGTTCGACGAAAACAACCGCCGCGTGAACGCGTGATACCGCTCCATGGACGCCGAGTTCACGATCAGCAGAAAATCGAACTCGCCCGACACTTCGTAGCAGGCCATCACATCGCCTTCCGCCATCATGCGGCGCTCGAACGCGCGCAATAGCGAGTCGTTCTGCTTGTCCAGTTCCACCGATACAAACACGGTCAGCGGCCTGCCGACCCGCATGCGATCAACAATAGCGACCTCCTTCAGCAACACGCCGTCCGAGCGCAACTGCGCGATCCGGCGCTGACAGGTTGCGACCGATGCATTGGCCTCGGTGGCAAGCACGCGTAGCGGCGTAGCCGCGTTCTCTTGCAGCAGGTTGAGGATTCGAACGTCCAGCCGGTCGAGTGCCATGGGGTGTCCTGGGATGAACGCAGCGTTTGTCGAATTTAAGGGCTGAAAATAGAACGGAATTATCGGTCATCGGCATCTAAATGAGATTTTTTCTCAGCAGACGGTTCCTATACTGGAGCACAGCAGGAATCGAGCGGACACGGGGAGAAACATGATGGACACAAGCAGCGCGGCCTTGGACTTCGATCGTCAATTGACGCAGTGGCGACACCGCTTTCATCGCGCGCCCGAGACCGGTTTCGAGGAACACGAGACGAGCGCCTTCGCGGCGGAGGTGCTTGAGGGCTTCGGGCTTGAGGTAACACGGGGGATCGGCGGAACGGGATTTGTCGCGAGCCTGTCTTGCGGCGACGGTCGTGATGTGATTGGTCTACGCGCGGAGATGGACGCGCTCAACATTCATGAGCAAGCACCGGAGCGCAGCCATGCATCCGTTCGCGCCGGCAAGTCCCACGCTTGCGGACACGATGGCCACATGAGCATGGTGCTCGGTGCGGCGAAGCTCTTATGCGAGCGGCGCGATTTCAACGGGACCGTGCGTTTCATCTTTCAGCCTGCCGAAGAACACGGCAAGGGCGCGAAGGCGATGATCGCCGACAAACTGTTCGAGCGCTTTCCTGTAGATGAAATCTATGGTGTTCACAACATTCCAGGCTTGCGGGCGGGCGCCATCGCAACGCGGGCCGGCGGCATCATGGCGAGTGAGGATAATTTCGTTATCCGTATTAATGGACTCGGCGGCCATGCTGCGCGGCCGCATATGACCATCGATCCAATTGTGATTGCCGCAGAGATTGTGCTGGCTTTGCAGACGGTTGTATCGAGGAGTGTCGATCCCGGTGTGCCTGCGGTGATCTCCTGCACGGAGTTGTTCACCGATGGCATTCGCAACGCGATTCCGGGACACGTGATCATCAAGGGCGATACACGCAGCTACACGCCTGACGTGCAGCGCTTGCTCGAGAGCCGGATGCGCAGCATCAGTGAGGGCATTTGCGCGGCTCACGGCGCCGAATGTTCGTTCGAATACACGTATGAGTTTGTTCCCACGGTGAATACGCCGGAATGCGTTCCAACAGCGATCACGGCCGCGACGGCGATCGTGGGCGCGGCGAATGTAGACGGCAACGTGGCCCCGATGATGATCTCGGAAGACTTCGGCGCTTTCCTTCAGGTAGTGCCTGGAAACTTTGCGTTCATCGGCAATGGCGCTGAGGGCGAGCCGGGTGCGACGCCGCTTCACAACGCCCGCTACGATTTCAACGACGCCGTCTTGCCCATTGGCGCGCGTTATTTGGCTGAGATCGTGTGCACGAAACTGCCGGTCGTCGCTGACCAGAACCCGATCCAGAGGAAAGTTTGATGCTGCAACATAACACCAGCGCGCGCCGTGGGCGTTACGACGAATCGCTTCGCGACATCCTGAACATTCAAGCCGCCGATGAAAGCCGCGCGTGGTTATCGACATGGGATGGATTGAACGCCGGTCCGACACCGTTGTGGGCTCTGCCGAATCTTGCTGCCCGACTGCGTGTTGGATCGATCAGGGTGAAGGACGAAGGCCATCGTTCTCCGCTTGGCAGCTTCAAGGCGCTGGGTGCACCCATTGCGCTGATCCGTTTGATTCGACGCCTTTGGCCTGAGAAGGACTTCGTTCCGGCGAAGTTAACCGCTGGGCATTACAAGGCGTTGATGCAGGACTTCACGGTCATCAGCGCGACCGATGGCAATCACGGCCGTGCATTGGCCGCGGCTGCGCGCAGTATTGGTTGCCGGTGCGTGATCGTGCTGCATCGCCACGTGAACGATGAACGGCGTATCACCATAGAACAGTTGGGTGCGCAGATCGTGCAGATCGACGGCAACTATGACGAGTCGGTGAAGGAGGCCGCGCGCCTGGCAGAAGAGCACGGCTGGCACGTCGTTTCTGATACCTCATACGACGGATATGAAACTATCCCGCGCGATGTGATGCAGGGATACGGGACGATCGCCGCCGAGGCAATCGAGCAAGGTGGCGAAGATCCTTATACGCACGTGTTCATTCAGGGTGGCGTGGGCGGACTGGCGGCTGGCGTCGTCAGTTATTTCGCCGAACGCTTCGGCGAGCGGCGGCCGCTTTGCGTGATTGTCGAGCCGGGCCAGGCGGATTGCCTGTTTCAAAGCGCGGTCAGAGGACGGGCAGCGCTCGCTACCGGCTCTGTCGACTCGATCATGGCTGGCCTTGCTTGCGGAGAGGCATCGCCGCTTGCGTGGCGTTTCCTGGCCGTTCTCGCCGATTTCTTCATGACCATTTCCGACGATGCCGCCGTCGATGCCATGCGGATCTTCGCCCAGGGTGCTGAGCGCGATGTGCCTGTCGTGGCGGGGGAGTCGGGCGCGGCGGGTCTTGCCGGGCTTATCCAGGCGAGCAGCAGCGCGGAAGATCGCGCTGCGCTCGGGCTCGATGAACGGTCGAGCGTGCTGCTGCTGAACACAGAGGGCGCTACTGCGCCGGCGTTATATGAGCAGTTGACGGGATTGCGCGCCGATGAAGTGCTGAAGGCGCAGCGACGCCGGCTGCCAGCCTAAGCGACTACCGAGACCGCGGGATCGGCCGCGGCGAATGCTGCTTCGCGATCGGCAGCAGGCGGATAGATCCACTCGGTGCAAATCTGCCGCTTGAGCGCTTTCGCTTCCGGGCCGACGAGCTTGATCTGGCGATCCCAGCCTTCGGTATAAACCGCCCCCCACGATCCGAGATCGAGGCACGTCACATATACCGGCTGCCGATAAGGCAAAAGCTCCACGCCGACCAGATCAGCCGCCACATTGTGGCCCCCGAACCGGCCCATGTTCATCGCGTGCTGGCATGACATGAGCGCGTGATTTCCCGCGTCGTCGGTAGCGGCGAAGGCGACATCGCCGGCGGCGAAGATGTCTTCTGTTCCCAACACACGCAGGTCCGCATCCACATGCAAGCGACCGAGCCGATCGCGCTCGGCGTCAAGCTTTTTCGTGAGCGCGTTGGCGCGCATGCCCGCTGTCCAGATCACCGTCTTTGTATCGATGCGCTCGCCGGTCGATGTGACGATCCCATCGGTATCGATGGCGCTCACTGCCGTGCCCAGACGCAGTGTTATGCCGAGTTCGGTCAATGCTTGCTCAATCACAGGACGGGGACCGAGGCCGAGATCCGGGCCGATTGCATCGGCTTGTTCTATCACGATCACATTCACGGACGCGGTGCTCCCCAGCACGGACCGCAAGCGCTCCGGAAGCTCAGTCGCTATCTCGATGCCCGTAAATCCGCCGCCCACCACGACCACCGTGTTGCGCGCGGGCGTATCAGGTTGATCGGCGAGATTGCCGAGATGCGCTTCGAGAAGCGCAGCGTCCCCGATCTGGTCGATACTGAACGCCGCCGTAGCGAGGCCCGGCACCGGAGGACGAAAGAGCGAACTTCCGCTGGCCAGCACAAGCTTGTCATACCGTACCGTGAATGTGTTTCCGTCCGCGCCGACGGCCTCAACTTCGCGGGCCGGCGCACGAATGTCACTCACGCTGCCCTGGATAAAGCGAACCCCAGTTGCCGCGAAGAGCGGCAACAAGGGCGCTTTCATGCCTAGTGGATTGGATTCGTGAAGACGCGGCCGGACGTGCAGCATTGGCTCGGGCGCAATCAAGACCACTTCGATTCGCTCTCCCGACTTGTTTGCGATGTCCAGCAGGCGAGCCGCACCCAGCGCGCTCCACATGCCGGCGAAACCGGCTCCGACTACCAATATTCTCTTGCTGTTATCAGTCATTTTTCAATTCCATTCATTGATCAGGTCATTTCACTTCGATGCCATGCGTTGTGATTTTCAGGCTCGAGATCGGAGGTCTGTTATTCGCATAACTACGACTATAGATGTCGTAGTTATGTTTGGCAAGCGCGTACTTCATCGACCCGTTTTTCAGATGATCGTGGTGCGACGGATTGGATATCCACGAAATTACGCTTTTAGAAGCGCATATAAGATAAATGTGACGAAGTGTCGAGATTGACGTTGCTCGTCACCGACTGATTGCATAGAATGTGGAAACTAGGATTTATCGAGTCGGAGATAAGATGAGCCACATCAGTTCGGGCGTCGAATATGCGCTGCACTGCCTTTTGTATTTGACCGACGCGCCCGCCGGCGTGGGCGAGGCGAGCGTACGTGACCTGGCCGAGCTGCAAGGGTTATCGGTTGATTACGTCGCCAAGCTTTTCACGAAGCTTCATAAGGCAGGATTGACCGTCGCTACGGAGGGTGCGCGTGGAGGATTCACGCTCGCGCGACCGGCCGAACGGATCACCGTGCTTGACGTTGTACAGGCTGTCGATGGTCCAAAGCCGCTTTTCGATTGCCGCGAAATTCGCGCACGCTGTGCAATCTTCGGAGATACCGCGCCCAAATGGGCGACAAGCGGCACGTGCTCTATTCACGCAGTGATGCTGGACGCCGAGAAGCGCATGAATGAAGTGCTTGAAGCGCAGACGCTGGCGAGTCTGGCGGCGCGAACGGTTGCAAAAGCGCCGCGCACTTACCACACCGATATCGTCAACTGGATCGACAATCGGGCGACCAGCCGTTAGCTCGCTGCGCAATGAGTGAGCGCGACGATTTTTCGGGCGCGGACGCTAATCGGAGAAACCGTTTTCGAAGGTCTTGCGCAGATAGGAGACAAACGCGGTCACTGCACGCGGCACGTGCGACGCGTACGGTCGGACCACATAAAGCTGTTCAGCGAACCCTCCCTTGGGCTGCCACTCCGGCAGCGCCTTGATCAACTGCCCGGCGCGCAGCGCAGCTTGCGCGCTGAAATCCGGTAGCAGCGCAATGCCGAGATCATCGAGTGCAGCGTCGCGCAGGGTCTCGCTATTGTTCGCGGAAAACGGCCCGTTGATAGGCACCGTCACGCGCTCGGCCGCGGTCTTGCGTCCCGTCGCGCGTTCGAATGTCCAGGCAGGCGCCTCTTGCGCGCGCGGATAGAACAGGCAGTCATGTGCGGCCAGATCTTGCGGCGAGGCGGGTGTGCCGCGCCGGCGCAGGTACGCGCGCGTAGCCACGATCACCGAGCGGGTTGCGCACAGTGTCCAGGCAACATGCGTTTCCGGCGCGGCGGCGCTATGGCGGATCGCGAGATCGAAACCCTCGCTGGCAAGCGAACTGATGCGGTCCGACACTTCGAGCTGCACGCGTACTTCCGGATTCGCCCGAAGAAAGGCTGACAGATGCGGCACGAGTTGCTGCCGCGCGAACGCCACCGGAGCGGTGATGCGCAACTCGCCGCGAGCGATACCCGCCGAATCGCGCACGCCCGCGAAACTTTGCGCAATCCCCTCATATTGATCGCGGGTTTGATCGACCAGACGTTGCCCCGCCTCCGTCAGCCGAACGCTGCGCGTTGTGCGCTGCACCAGCGAAACGCCTGCCGCGCGCTCCAGCTCGGCAATCCGCTGGCTCATGGCCGCCTTGCTCACGCCCAGCCGCGTGGCGGCGCGCGTATAGCTGCCTTGCTGCGCGAGAATGGTCAGCCAATAGAGATGAGTCCAGAGCGCCTCGACGCGTTGCGTTTCCATATCTTCATTGTTCACCATAGAAAACAATCATTTCAATCATAGCGCCTTTGCAGACGCGTCTGACGTTCTTACACTCTGAAGACTCCCATCTCATTCAGGTGTCACATCATGCAGAGCTTCAGCGATCGCGCGGACGTCGGCCACTTCATCCAGGGCCGCCGTGTTCCCGGCACGGGCACGCGTACCCAGCCGATTTTCAATCCCGCGACCGGTAAGGAAGCACGCACGCTGCGTCTGGGCGATGTCGCCGATGTGGACGCCGCCGTCGCCGGCGCGAAGAAAGCGTTTGTGGCCTGGAGCGAGACGCCGCCCATCCGGCGCGCGCGCGTCATGCTGCGCTTTTTGGAACTGATGAACAAGCATCGCGACGAGCTCGCCGCGATCATCACCGCCGAGCACGGCAAGGTGTTCAGCGACGCGCAGGGCGAAGTGTCGCGGGGTATCGATGTAATCGAATTCGCTTGCGGCATTCCGCAGCTTTTGAAGGGCGACTATACCGAGCAGGTATCGACGGGTATCGACAACTGGACGACGCGTCAGGCGCTTGGCGTGGTGGCAGGCATTACGCCGTTCAACTTCCCGTGCATGGTGCCGTGCTGGATGTTCCCGGTCGCTATCGCTGCGGGTAATGCGTTCGTGCTGAAGCCGAGTGAGCGTGATCCTTCGGCGGCGTTGTTCATGGCGGGGTTGTTGCAGGAAGCCGGGCTACCCGATGGCGTGTTCAGCGTGGTGCAAGGCGACAAGGTCGTGGTCGATGCGCTGCTCGTGCATCCCGATGTGAAGGCCATCAGCTTTGTGGGTTCAACGCCGATCGCGAATTACATTTATCAAACCGGTGCGCAGCATGGCAAGCGCGTGCAGGCGCTTGGCGGCGCGAAGAATCACATGGTCGTGATGCCGGATGCGGATATCGATCAGGCTATCGATGCGCTCGTTGGCGCGGGTTATGGCTCGGCGGGCGAGCGTTGCATGGCGATTTCGGTGGCTGTGCTGGTGGGTGATGTGGCCGACAAACTGATTCCGCGGCTGGCGGAGCGGGCGCGTACGCTGATCGTCAAGAATGGCATGGAGGCCGATGCCGAAATGGGCCCGATCGTCACGCGTCAGGCATTGGAACGCATTGAAGGTTACATCGCGCTGGGCGTGGAAGAGGGTGCTTCGCTGGTCGTCGATGGACGTGGTTTGAAGGTGCCGGGGCATGAAGAAGGTTTCTTCACGGGCGGTACGTTGTTTGATCACGTGACGCCTGAGATGCGCATTTACAAGGAAGAGATTTTTGGTCCGGTGTTGGCGTGTGTGCGGGTGAAGGACTTCACCGAAGCGGTTGATCTGATCAACGCGCATGAGTTTGGTAATGGGGTTGCTTGTTATACGCGTGACGGGCACATTGCGCGTGAATTTGGGCGACGGATTGAAGTGGGGATGGTCGGGATCAATGTGCCTATTCCCGTGCCGATGGCATGGCACGGGTTCGGTGGCTGGAAGCGTAGCCTGTTCGGCGATATGCACGCGTACGGCGAAGAAGGCGTGCGGTTCTATACGCGGCAAAAGTCGATCATGCAGCGGTGGCCGGAAAGCACGGAGAAGGGGGCTGAGTTTGCGATGCCTACGGCGAAGTGAAGGGCGGCGTCGAAGATGGCGACCGCTTCGGCCGTTTAAATTGAGTGGTGGTCGTAGTTCCAGAGGTCTGGTCGATTAACCGGGCAGTCGTTTGTCCGACCGAAGGTTAATCGACGCGCGATCAGGCCGGGCGTGCCCAGTCATCTCTTACGGGTGCGACTTTGCTTGCCGGCTTGACCGGCGGAGTCGTGCTTGGGCTAATGGGTTGTGCCGCGCCGGGACTTGCCGTTTGCGGTGCACGGTGCCGCGTGACGGCCTCGGCGCCGATACCAGCAACACTTAACGAGCTGTCTCGAACCTCGACCTTCACGGGATCGGTCTTCTTCCACTGTTTCTTCGGTAACGTCAACTTCCATTTCGCATCCCTTCCATCATCGCGGAAGAACGCAACGATGCCGACGTACTCTGCGTCGTCGCTCATCGGCTCACTGATGCTGGCGTTCGCGTTAGGCCGAAGCACGAGATCCGTCGATCCAAGCAGGTCAGCCTTCAGCGCATCCAGATCATTTGTCTGCAATTGCGCGTAGTCGAGTTGATCGAACGCTTGCGGTGTCTTCAACTGATAGATTCGCACTACAGTCGACAACGATTGCCCGGTGCCGTTTGTATTCGAGGACGACCGACTGACGAAGTCGAGGTTCATGGTTTTCACCTGCGTGGTGAACGCCCATTTCGCCGCGTCCACGGTTCCGGTTTTCACGGACTGGGCCACGCCGCATCCCGCGAAAGTAAGAATGGCGCACGCCGCAGCGGCGAGTTGCGTCTGTCGGATCATCGTGGGATTCATGCTGCGTTCCATTGTTTTAATGTGTTGTACGTGTGTTCGCGGTTCGACCGTCCCACGTGCCGAGTTGCACACGCGTGATTGCACCCGTTTCGTAGGGTCGCTTGACCTGCTGCAGCTGGCTTGTGTAGCCAAGGCGAACCTGATCGGAAGCGATATCCGCTCTCGGCATCAAGTCCGGCGAGACGTGCATTTCCAGATGCGCGTTCGCTTCGTAGCCAAGATAAAAGCGCAGCAGCGCCATGATTTCAGCATGTACCTCATGTCCAGGCGTCAGGCCCAACACCGATTCGGTTGTCGTTGGTGCGATCACGACCCGCGCACAATTGCCTCGATCGTAGAAGCCACGCCCCAGCACGCAGTTCTCACCCAGCGCAGTTGGCTCAAACTGGTTTAACTGAATCCATACCGGATGAAACTCCGTAACCGTAATGGTTGCGTCGGGAACAGCGTGTTGCAGCACGCCGGCAAGCCCCTCGGCCGTGCGAGTGCGCTGGCTGGCGAGTCCCAGCATTGAAAGCAGTTTGCGTGTGCCGACCGTCTGCTCGATCGCCGGATGTCCGATCCCCAATCCGACGAGACTGAGCAGGCAGCGCGAAACGTCATCGTCGCCACCTTTTTTAAACCCCGCCGGAAACCGATACTTGCGCCACGTCCGATAGAACTGCGTTGCGATCCTGTGATGGAACATGTCAAGAAACCCCGACAGCGATTCAGCGCCGTCACGGTTCTGCGCGACTTCATCGATGAAATACGACGGCATGCGGGCATCGACGCCGTATAGCCCCAGAAACGTCGTGCGGATAGCCGGTGGTTTCAACGCATCGTCGTAATCGAATTCAACCGCATCGATTTCCCTGCCTGGAAACCCGAGTCGAGCACGCGAGCGAAAACGTACCGGCTCGTTTTTTAGCGAGTCAGTCGAGCCGAGCGACGGCAGATTCGGCGCGGCGAGTTCAATCAATTCGCAAAAGCGCATGAAGTTCATGCGCGTCGCGTCGTGCAGCAAAGCGGGCAGCAGCGCACGCTCCGCACGCGCTTCACGCACCGGAAACTCTCGATGGGGCGCGTTCAAAACGGTGCGCCCTCGGCTTTGTTATCGGGCCACGTTATCCGGCGTCCACTCGGCAACGAAATGACCACCAGCTTCGTATAGATATTCATCGTCGCGTACAGCGCGAGGAAGCGATTGAGCATTTCACCGAACAACGCGAGATCACCGTCGCCCGCAAACTTGTCGCTGTTGAGCGTCACCTCGATTTCCACACCGCGGAGCAAACCGCCCTTGACGAGCTTTTGCAGGGGGCGATGCTTGACGTCGATAATTGCATCGATACGCCGCCGGTTCAGCTCGCCATCGGTCCAGTCGTAAAGCGCTAGACTGCCGCGCAGAATTTCTGCATCGAGTAGAGACAGATAGTTCGGGGCGAGATGCGAAAGCACGCGCCAATGAAAGCGGTCACCTGTCGGCGGATAAACTGGCAAGGTCGGCGCGGTGAGGTTTCTCACCGATGCCACGTTCGTAAAGCCGCCGCGCGTGCGGTTGATACTTGCTTCGCGCAGGCCCTTGCGTGGCAGCATGCCGTTGGTGCCGGTCACCGTCAGTGATAGTGTTTCCTCGGGCAGCGTGGTCTCGCCTTCCCACGCATGGCCGCCTAATACAACCCACGTGTCGAATCGTCCTGAGGGTCCCCGCCGTGAACGCGTATGGAAATATCGCTCGGGCATCTCATGGCGCAACATGCCGCCGCGATGGCGGAACGACGCAAACGGCGCGTACTCGAAACGCGTACCGTTGGACGTTTCGAAGCCGACGACGGAATCGACCGAATACGCCTCCACAAAATCACCCCGTGCCTTCACCGTATGCACCCGATACTCCGTTTCGAAATGCGAGACCGTGAGTGGGTCAGCCTGGATCGTGAACAGGTTGATGATCGGCGTGCAGAAGAGCCGGACGTTTTCTGCTGTGAAGCGCATGTCATCCGGGTAGGGCTGGGCAAGAACGATTTCTACATCGAAGTACGGGGCGGCTTGGGGAATCGATTGCACGTCGAGCCCCACGAGATCCACGAACATGAACTTCTCGGGGAACGTGAAGTATTCAAGCAGCAGTTGATAACCACCGAACGCATTATCGGCTTTGGGCCACAGGCGTTCGTCAGCCTTGAATCCGGCCGCCTCCACGCGCAGCCCTTGCATGGTTTGCGGCAGTCCCGGCCGGTCCTCGGGATAACCCGGAATGCGAACATGAACCGCGAGCGGGGCTGCGGTCAATGCGGTGTAAAGGCTGAGTGCAACCGGTCGATCCGCATTCAGGTAAAGCCGCAGACGCGGTATGTGCATCTGCGCGCGCGGTATCTGCGGCTGCAATCGCAGCCTGAGCTTGATCACCGAGCGGCCGTCTTCGCGTGAGTAAGCGTTCGCTTCAGTGAGCTTGACGGGATACAAGTCGACCGCTTGCGTGGTGCGATAGACGCACTCGACCCGCTCGTCATCGACAGGAATCGGATCGGCCAGTACTTCAAGGCCTGCTGCAAGCACTTCATGGCTTTGCAGCGAACCTTCCGTGGGCGTGACTTCGAGTATCGACAGCGACGGAATCATCCGAAGATAATGCGGCCAGAGCATGCTGACGAGACCTTCTGTGAGCTCTGGCAGTTCGTCGTCGAGTTTCTGGCGCAGGCGGCCGACGAGAAACGCAAAGCCTTCGAACAGGCGTTCGACGTGCGGATCACGGTCCCCGATCCGGTCAATGTTAAGCATCTTCGCGCGGTCAGGGAAGGCTTGCGCGAACTCCTTGCCGGCCTCGCGCAGGTAGCGCATTTCCGCTTCGTAGTAGCGCAGGACGTCGTTGTCGTTGGGACTGTTCGAGGGCTTGGTCACGGGTCTGGTCTTTGATGGGCTAGTCGAGCGCAACGGCGCGGGCGGCGTCGATGGCGGTTAATTCGCCGATCAACATGTCGATGCGTTGAGCGAGTGCCGGCTTATCCGCGTCCTTGCGCGTCATACGGACTTTAAGCAGGCGCATCAGGTGCTGCTTGGCTTCGAATGCGAGCGAGGGTTCCCATAGCGCCAACTCGAAGCGGCGCGCTGCGATATCCACGCTCGATAAAAGGTGCAGCGCCGTGTCCGGACGTTCGGCGCGCTCGGCGACCCGCGCCATGACCAACTGCCTGACGAATCGGTCACGATCGCCGTCCTGCGCGGGCAAACGTTGCAGCCAGGAGAACGCGGAATCCAGTCCCTCTTGCGTTGCAAGCGAATTGGCTTTCGCTTCGGTTTCAGCCCAGTCCGTGTTGGCCGATTGCGCGGCGACAGGGATCACGATTTCACCGCGATCGATGTCCCGAACGGTCGCGTAGCGCGCGATCCATTCGAGGGTGGAGTCGTCGGCGAATGGGGAACCATCGGAGAAAGACAGCAAGTGGAAACCGGGCAGGCGTTCGAGCATCAGCGCGCAGTCGGTTGCCGCGAGATCAGGCACGGGCGCGTATTCGCCGCCCGCCTGTTCTTGTCCAACGAATGCGTAATATTGCAGGTCAAGCCAGAAGTGATTGGCGCCCTCAGCGAATGCGAGTTCAACGCGATCGAGCAGTTCGAGCCATTGCTTTTGCATGAGCAGGCGCTTGAGTTGCGCGCGAAGTTCGGCGCGTGGGGGAACCAGGCGCGTCTTGCTCGTGGGGTCGCACGGCGGCACTTCGGTGAGCGTGTCCCATCGGATGCAGCGCATCAGGCGATAGGCGGCCAGATAGCCCTGCGGTTGTTCGCGCAGGAACGTTGCCATTTGACGGGCACGGTCGAGCAGGTCGCGCGTTGATGACACTTCAGTCGATGAGGGCGGTATCGCGGCTGTGCTTACCCCAAACGGAGAGGCTTTCGGCAAGTTGTCCGCAGCACTCGGCGATTCAATCCGCCCCTCAAAGCGCCGATACAACCCGCTGAGTTGCGGTCGCGCGTTGTCCGGCCACTCGGCGGTGCGTTCGGTGATGAGCGCGAGCGCTGAGAGCGTTCGCTCCAGCAGATCACCGGTCAGCCCCTGCACGCGATCAAGCCGGTCAGCGAAGGTCGCGCCGGCGAGCCATTCGAGCGCGGACTTGCGCGTTTCTGCTCGTGCCGGGAGCAAGTCCATATCGAAACGATCAATCAGCGCCGACAACAGTTCAAAACCTTCGGCCACACCTTGGGCGCCATCGCGGCGTATGCGGCCATAGACGTAATAAACAGCCACGCGCGCGTCCTTCGCCGAATCCTTCAGAAGCCGTTCAGCGGTGTCGATAATGAGCGTGTCGTTCACGTCCGACAGCTTCGCCACTTGCTCCTTGATCGCGAGAAACCCGTCATCGTATCCCGGGTCTTCACCGACGTGCGCGGCCTCGGTCGCGACATCGCCCGGGTGCAGTTCGATGATCGGCTGCAGCCACGCGTCCCATTGCGATTGCGAAGAGCGGGCGAGGTCGGACGGTGTACGTGTGCCGAAGAGCGCGTTGAGGAGCTTCGAGAAGGTGATCATGCGGTGCGGGCTCCTGGCGATAGGACGGTCGTGATGGCGGGAACAGCGGCCTGTGGCGATACGAAGGAATTCATAGGGCAGCGTCCCGGGCAACGTCAGGCAGCGGCGTGACGGCGTGTTTGGCAGCCTCACGGGCGGCATTCGGCAACGGCGGCGGGCTGGCGGACGCACTGATGTTCGCCACGCGTGCCGGTTTGTCGATGAACATGCGGTTCGGTAAAACAAATCCCTTCAATGCGAGCAGTTCGAGCGGTCCTTTACCAACATCCGTGCGCATCAGATAGCTCAGCGGGTAAGTCAGGTTCGCGGGTGCTGGGGTAAGCGGTTCCTGCGTGACGAGGCTATCGAGTACCGGGTGTTCGGTCGATGCGCTTTGCTCCTGCGCTGAACCGTTCCAGTCGTCAGCGGGGCGGTGTGTTGGCTTTTGCGCAGCCGGTGAAGTCGATGAAGCAGCGCCCGGTGACGCGAGAGCGGCCACGCGCATCATTCGCGTGTCGGGCGCTGCCTGCCAGGTAAGCTGGAACGTCGCGCTGTCCATCGGCTCGACTTTCGCGCGTTCGAGCATCCGCACGAGTGCCCACCGGCCGCCGAACTCGAAGTTCTTGTTCGTGCCGGCCTGTTCGGTCTGCCATTGCAAACGCGTACCTTTGGTCTCGGGGTCGTTCGATGGCCAGACCAGACCCTGCCACGTCTCGCGCTGGTTGTAGTAGTGCAGCTTCTGCGCATCGATGGTCAAAACGGTGTCAGTAATGCCCGGCGTCGGAATCGGCTTGAACTCGAAGCGATACTGCGGCTCGCCTTGTGCGAGCAGATGTCCCGCGATGCGCTGCAGCGTATTCACCGCTTTGAGGAACGCGGGATCGAACTGCAATGCGCCACCGCGCGTGTTGGTTTCCACCCACTGGTCGCCCTGCAGTTCCAGCACACCTGCAAGTTGCAAGCTCAGGAACGCCGATATCAATCCGCCTTGCGGTCTGAGAAAGCGGGCTAGCTCTGGAATGGATGCGTCGTTGTCGGTGTTATCGAATGGATAACGACCCGCAAATGACTTGTTCCAGTTCGCGACGATCGATTGTCGCCATGCATCGTTCAGACTTGCTTGTGCGGGTTGAAGGACGATCTGCGTGGCTTGCGCGACGGGGCGCACGAAGAGTGCGTCGCCCATGCCGGACCATTGCGCGCCGAGGCTCGCGGCGATGAGTTGCGCGTACGCTTGGGTATCGGCGAGTTCTGAGCCCTTGCCCTGGAAGAGCGCTTGCGCGAGTTGGCGGGCTTGGGCGTCGCCATCGGTGCCGTTGCTCAGTTGCTGGAGTTTCAGTCGAAGCGCGGTGACGCGTTCCAGGTAGCGCTGCAGGCTGACATCGCTTGGCGGTATGGCGCCTTTGGGTGTTGACGTTTCACTGACCTGTCCGATCAAGCGGAGCACCGGTCCGAACGAGGCTGAAAGCGGTCCCGCGTCGCTGGCGATTGCTGCTGCTTGCGGATCATCTTTCTTGCCAAAGATGTTCTGCGCCTTGGCGACCAACGTGTCCGACAACGATGCCTGACGCATACCCGCCGTGCCCTGATAGTCGAGTGACTTCATCAACGCGATGACGGGCGATTGACGTGCATCGGCGAGCAGTTTCATCTGTTCAATGGCAGCAGGGATATTCGGCGCGGATTGCCACTGCAGCGCGTTCATGAACGCCTGCCAGTGTTCGGCGTAATCGTTGAAATATTGCGTGGTGAGGGCGAGTTCGAGCGCATCGGTTGATGAGGCTTGCGCGGGATCAATGGGGCTCGCGGATGGGTCATTGTTGGCGAGCACCCAATCGCGCGTGATATCGCGGCTCTTGGCGGCTTCAGTGATGGCCGCTGCGACGTAACCCTCGTACGCTTGCCGCGTGTAGACGCCCGGAACGGTGACGCTCGTTCGGATGAGTCCGCGCGTATCGGTGCCGGCTGTAAGTGATGCAAGCGTCTGGTCCGGGTACTTGTTGCCGACTCCTGCCAACACGCTCTGATAAACCGTGTCCTCGGAATTACGCGTGCCGATCACCGACAACAACGTCTGACGCGATGCGTTCACCAGTTCGGCACGCGGCTGGATGCGCCATGCGTCGTGGGTTTTCAGGTGTTGCGCATAGAACCCCGCCAGTCGTTCAGAGATATCGAGCTTCGCACCGACGGAAACGTTTGCGTTCGTGGACCAATAACGTATGAGTTGCGGCGTGATGAAACCTGCATCGGCACGGCTCGGATCGGCGAGCATCAGGTAGGTTTTAAGCGCCTTGTGACCATCGAGTGCCGCGGCGTTGGCCTGGTCATCGAGTGAATCAGTTTGCATCTGGCTGAGGTCGACCAGCGTCGCTTCGAGGTTTTGCTGGATGGGTGTGACCAAGATCGATTGGCTCGCACTGGCATAAGACGTCCAGAGCGCTGCAAGAATCGCGGCATCCTGATTCAGGCCAAAGCGACTCCACAACGGTGGCTGATGGGTCACACGTGGCTCAGAGCGACCGATCTGCTGCTGCAACGCGAGCAAGGCTTGCAACCGCGCCGCCGGATCTGGCGCAGTCTTGAGCGTTTGAATCGTCTGCCGCGCTTCGGAGAGGCTGCGTCCGTTCGTCATGCCGGAGATCAGCATGCCTGCGGTCCATAGGCCGATGACGGTCAGTGCGATGGTCGAGAACACAGTGACCGGATGCCAGCCCATACGTCGGCCGCGTTGCTTGCGTACGATTGTCGCCAGGTGGTTCCATAGCGGCAGATCGGCGCTGGTGAGCGCGTTTGAATCGACGACCATGCCTGCATCAACGGCAACCGGAAAAGGCGCGAAGAAGGCACCGCTCACCGATTGGTGCCGCCCCTTGCGATTTGCCAATGACGCGATCAACGCGGCGAGCGGGGCGCTACGTGTATCGAGTCGTTGCGACAGCTGATTACTGTACCGGTCTTTAAAGCTCCGGATCAATTGCCCGACACTCATATTCCCGATACGGCTGCGTAGCTCAAGCAAGCTCGATTCGATCGAACGCTCGTTAGCGTCGGGCGCGAATTCACAACCGAGCACCGCCGTGCGACCGTTGTTGAAAGCATCCGTTTTAGCGACATCGAGCACGTACACCGGAGCAGACCAACGCAGTACGTTGGCGATGCGCGCCAGGGTCACGCTGTATGAGCTCGCGCCGCGTCTTTGCGCAGATAAATCGGCGGTACCGTCGAGCGTCAGGATCACGGCGTCTACGGGGCGGTTGCGACGGAGCGTACAGAGCTGCTGAAGCCATGCTTCGTCAGGTCGGCCGTCCTTGTCTGTCTTACTCCATAACAGCACCGCACCTTGCGTGGCAAGCCAGCCGTGAGCGACGAGATCCGGCAACGCTTGTTCGATCGTCGCGTCGTCGCCGGCGAGCACAAGCCACGATTGGCGGTAGCGCCAGCGAATGCCGTTCTCCGCGCGCAAGTGCTCACGCAGCGTACTCAGACCATTCCGACCGTCCTTAACCGGCTTTGTGGCGTTCATCTGGGCCAGCGCACCTTGCGTGGTGCCTGCCATCTCGGGCGCCCGAATATGCAGCCATCTTGCCAGGTTTCTCGCGGCGCTCCCGAGTCTCGCGCGATTGTCGAATGCGAGGAGGAAAGCGAGAGCCATCGCACACATGGCGACGCCTGCGATCCAGTTGCTGCGGGCTTCGGGCGTTGCAATGCCGGCCTCCTTGCCCCACACGAGGATGAAAAGACCTACGATAAGAGCGAGTGCTGTTATTCCAAGTACATCTAGGGACAGCTTTTTCATGTGCGATGGTTTCTTTGTGCTTAGTCTGAGCGAACCTCCCATGCGTAGGTGGTGCCGCGAACCGGTGACGATGGAGCGCATGTGCGCCTGCGCGTCACACTTCCATATACGACGTGTACTGAGAGGGAAGAAAATGTGAACTTGGAATACAGATGCACAAACAAATGTCGTCGCTTAATGCCGCTTCACGGCCATCTGGTGATGTCATCGAAAGACGTGGTCCAACGCACACGATTCGTCCTATGGTCTTGCATACCGGACACGCAACAGGATCGCCTTCGTACGCTTGCTCGCGATCGCCGAGCATGTCAGTCGAATCTCCATTCAGGATTGTCGCCCCGGTAGGGGTCTTGTCACCCTTCATGAGGTCATAGCGCTTTGTCATTATTTGGCTCCTATGTGATAGCTCGAAGCGGGCTCACACGTGCTCGCCGCTGGCGTTTATCTAGATTCAGATTGATGTTTCGTGTACGGTCGAAGGCGGCCCATCCTTCGCCGCAGAACAGATCAGTACGGCGCCGTCGAATGTGTCCGCTGCGCGGACAAAGACCATTTGACTCGGTTTGTCATCGGATAACGACTGGGCGGCGCACGCCGCCGCAAGCCAAGGCGCGGCGACACCTGCGTAACCGATGGACTGATCCATCTTGATGACATTCTTCGTTACGCCAAGCGACGCGTCTTGTGTACAAACTTGACCCCACGAGATCGCGTCGAAACCGGCTTGCCAACCACCCTTGATGTAAGACGCGTCCGTTCCCGCCCATTTCAATGCAGGCTGCAAAGCGTCGTTTGCTTGTGCAATCACAGCGCGAACAGGTCGATGAAGCGCTACCTTCGACACCAAGTTGTACCTTGCCGCCGTGGTTTGGGGCATGAGAAGCAGCGCGGCTGCCGCTTCGGCAGATCCAGGGGGTGGCGAGGCGCTTTGCAAGACATTCATTTGAATGGCAACGACCAACCGAGCCTTGTTCTCGGGCGTCGCTATGGTCCGATCCAACCAACGGTCAAGCGATATGAGGTCAACATCGTCGTCACCAACGGCGATGTCAATGTGCCGCAGACCAAACTTTTGCCATTGTTCGTTCCACAAGCGATCCCGATCTTCAGTTGACAGCAGGCTCGACATAACAAAATGAACGTCAAGCGTAAGCCTTTGAGGCAGCGTTTTGATGACCTCCGCAAGTTCTTCAATCAGCTCTGCAAAGAGCCATTTGCTTACTTCAAGGTGCCGTGTCTTGTCTGCCACTAGGGTGCCTGGCACCAACTTCACGGTAGGTAGGACCAGCCACCGTGCAACGACCGGAGGCGCGTCTCGCGCAATAGCGACCTGCGAGACAAGCTTCATCGACTTATCGAGGATGCTATTCAGTGCGTTGTCTTTCCTGTCGCACGAAAAGCGGTAGGCCGTAGCGAGCACAGCGATTGGCTTGCTCGCTACGTCGAAAACGCTTTTGTTGTACGCAGTGACGACTTCGTTTTTGGCTTGTACGTCAAGCTTGCTCGCCTCATATGCGCTGAACCGACGCGTGAGGATGAAGGTAGCGAGCGCGCTCGGAAGGACAATGATGGTTGTCCAGAACAGCAAGCCGTTCGTGGGCATGCTCTTCGGCCAAAGTAGCATCGTTGCAGCGACTCCTCCCGCAAACACAAGTGCAAATACGACACTCCAAAGGAGCTTTGAGGGCGGGTTAGCCGGTTCCGATTCTTCACCCGGCAGTTGGAGAAAGTCAACAGCCATACTGATGTCTAAAAGCCGTTCGGCCGTGGCCGTAGCGTGCGCGAAACCGCGTCCCATAACGCTACGGACTCGTTTTCGGTAAGCGAGGCTTTTTCTAGCTTCTGTTTTGACAGGCCATCTGGAGCGGGCCATCCGTTATGCATCTCCACTCCGACGAGCGGATTTTGCGCGCTACTAGTGGTCGAATTAGCCTCCAACATGAAAAAGGTGCCTTGCACGGAAATCGGACTAAGTCCAGCCATAAGCCACTCTTCTGCTTGAATTTCCGGCAAGGACAAGGGGCCACTTCGTATCGTGCGGCCACCGTCAGCATTCTTAAGCATGCCTCTTATCTGTTCACCCCGTTGTAAGAGCGTAGTTGTTTCTCTTATCCCCGAGTTCGTCTCTACGCCAAAACTGACGTCAGTTGCAGCGGCAACGACAAATTGCGACGACACTTCTTCGTTGGTTTGGGCTTTACCTGAAAGAAATCCCCCAAGAAAACAAACACCAGGCTCAGTCGGAATGACATGGTCGTCCCGACCTCGAAGACGCCCTAGTAAATCAAACACCAGCCGAGACTTCTGCGGAACATCGTTCTTAACGTCAAGGCTCATCACAGACGGTGTGCTCCTGTAGATCGACTCGGTAAAGTCAGAGCCGGTAATACTCAATTTCAAGCGATATCCATCGGCCCACTTATAAGCGTCAATAGTTCTACTGCTGTCGCTTGACTCATTAGGGGTCTTTAAGTGAATGAAATACCGAGTATCAGCAGTGGGGCCGACGCCATGCTCGTATAGATACTTGTATCCAAAGACGCTTTTTGTCCCTGACAGTTTCGCTTCAGTTGCCTGCATATCTCGAACGAAATCTTCACGGGTCATTTTTTTCGAGTCCAGCAACACACCCTCTACCTTCGCGCGACCGAAGGTTAGCGCCTCGCTTGGTACATCGACGACGAACCGACCGATGCAGCGCGGCGCCAAACTAACTTTACCTATGCTCATGAAGTTGCTCTCTGGATATATGACCGACATTGAACTTTCGCACGCACCGAGGCAGATAGCGAGAGCGGTAATAGACAGGGTCAACCGTTTAGTAATTCTCAGCATCCATTCTCCGAAGCACGAACGCTGGCTGTAATTTTTGTGATCGCCCATAGAGCAAACGACTGTTGAATGGGTTTTTTGTATGCTCCCTCATGATCTACGTCGGGATAGCCAAGACATACCACGGCTTTTGATATCGGGGCTTTCCCCGAACGTATTGGCACGGTTCCATCCCCGTTTTCACCCGCAGCCTTTATCCTGAACATAGTTTTTATAGTTTTTCCGCCTGCCGCTTGACTTAGCGTTTGATAGCCGAAGCCCCTGTCCTTTAGAACTTGGCCACTTGCAGGATCGTCAATTGGTCGAGACGACCCGAACACCCTTGTCGTAGTGGGTATATCGCGCTCCCACACAACGTCACCCCAAGTCGCGTGATTTACGTCGTCACCATAAAATGCATAAGTGTTTCGGTGGTACAGCCCCGTCCCGTCTTCGCCGGCTAGCCGTTTGTGGAATGTCATCACGCTTTCGGTTATCAATGTCGCATACGCTGACCAGTCGGAATTCAGGTCCTTTTTCTCAACGTCGAAAGGGTTAACGAGATTTTCGTCGCACAAGCTCCACCACTGTCCCCGGGCCGTATAAATCTCGACGTATGGGTCAACCTTCGGTAAGGTAACAACGTTTGCCCCATCTTTGATCTTCAACCAATCCATTCCGTATTCTGGGGTCGGCAATAGCTGGAGAGGCCCAGGTGATTGTGCAAAAACAGCAGTCATTTGCGCAGCGTTGAGGCCGAGCGCGAGACCTGAGGGAAACTCCGTTCCTGCCTTCACGCGTTTGTAGGCGGTTGCCGATCCAGTGGCTGGCATAACGCCATGCACGACCCCCGCAACTTGTGCACTCCCCCCAAGGCATTCGGAGTAAAAGCGAGAAACTAACCCGCCCATCGAGTGGGTCAACAAGATTACCGAGTCACACTTAAATCCCTTCGAGACGTAATAGTTTTTAAACTCGTCAATCTTTTGCTGCAGACGTTGCGCGGAATCTGTATTCGATCCAAGCCAGTTATAACCAACGGCGTGCAGTGGTAGTTGGTATCGGTATGAAGATGCGACCTCCGTTGGAGTCAAAGGTGCAACCCCTAACGGCTCGACGGTCGCTTTCTTCATTAAGTGTGCTCTGTGGCCAGATTTCCATGCACCCACGTCGTCAAGAGCGGATTGCAATGTTTTTAAAAATGGGCCATAGCTCATATTTGCTACCTCTCCCCATCCTCGCCGCTTCAACTCGTCGTCGGTCAAATTCGTGCCGCTCGGAAGCTCGCCGTCGGTGTAAACATCTGTGGCTTGAGGATCGAGTAACGATTTCCGTCGTTCGGAACCTCTCCCAGCCCAATCCCAGACGACCCTCGACTGACTATTTACTAACCAGACCGGAGTTGGGGGCTCTGAGTTTGACCTCAAGTTTGTTCCCATTACCCCGGGGACAAAAATAACGGGAATGTAATGATCCGGTACCATATGGCAAACGGCAATGCTGCTGTCGCTTGGTGACATCACGGACGAGTAGTGAACCGATCCATCGTCGTCAATTTTTGCTTGTAAAATTCGTTCCGTTGTATTCATTGGCTTTGTATTGGCTTTAGGTGATGTCGGGTGGATTGAGCGAAGAGACGCCGCGTCTTTATTTTGGGTCTATGCGTAGTCGAACGCCGTCCACAAAAATGCTCTTCTGCAGGCCCGTCATCCCCGCACTGTCAGTGACACCCTTGATGACGCTCCCGTCCTCGCGAATGATGGAAAATGCGCGGTTAGCGACAGGCTCGTTATCGACTGGCCATTTCAAGACGAACTGCTCGTCGAACTTCGCATGCTTCCATGTGTTCATTGATTCGCCAAGTGACGCCGGCTCCTGTCGACCAAACGAAGCAGACTTGAATGTCCGATCACCGCGAGTACCGTCTTCGATGCCAGTAGACGACATGCGAAAGTAAGACCCGCCACACTTAAGCAGCAGTTCTTCTTTCGCCTCGATCGTCACTCGACCGTTGACGCTGGTGATGGTCATGTTCTGGTCAGAAAGCAAGCGCATTTCATCGCTTTGCGCTTGGATTTCAACCTTGCCCTTCGCGGCAAAAAGCTTCATGCCAAGCCGTTGCGCATAGAGCGACACAGCTTCGCCAGCAGCCACGGTGAAGCGCTTGATGACACCAATGTCCGCGTTCCCGCCAGCCGTTGCAATCAGGTTGTCCGTCGCGCTCAGTTGCAGGTGCTCGCCCGAGGCCAGCGCAATACCCGCCGGGGCGCTCACCAGAATCCCGGCCTTTTTAAGCTCTTTTAGCGTACCGTCGAGAAGTGTCTTCTGTTTCTCATAGTCCGCTGCAATGGCCTGTGCCGCATTGGCCGCTTCAGCGAGGGCCTGCATTTGCTGAAGTGCCTGCTGAAGCAATCCTTCCGCGGCAGTCATTTCAAGCTGTTTGCCGCTCGCGGCAGGCTGATCGTCAGCCGAGATGAACATGCCTTTACCGGCTCGAATCGCGCCATAACCGGACGTTCTCAGCTCATACCCTTCACCCCGATTTTGCCGCTTGCCATCGACAATGTGACCGAGGGTCAGTTGGCTTTTCCCAGAATGCTCAGTCGACAGCTTGATATGCTCTTCGCCCTTCCAGTCCTCCATGCGCAGCTTGTTGTTGCTCTGCGTGCGAATAACGTGGCGCGACATCCACCGGTCCTGATTGGTAATCAGGTCGGTTTGAAGGCTGGTGTGATGAAATTGCGAGATGAATAATTTATTTGGGTCACCGTCTCGGGCCATGATGACCGCTTCCGTGCCATCGAGCACCGGGAAGTGGAACCCCGTTTGCAGCCCACCCGCGAAAGGTTTGGCAAGCCGCAGCGGCACGCTTTCACCACCCGGATTCCAGGCATCGAAATCGAGGTCGAGCCGAACCGTGTAATGACCGAACTTCGTGATGTACGGATACGGGTATTTGTTCGGCGACGTGACGCGTGCACTGAGCGCACCGCTGATCTTCGGCCACTTGCTTTCGTCTATTTTCATGCGAAAACGTCGGTCGGACGGGATCGCTTTATACGAATTGGTGTAAGCCTTGCCCCGGCCACCGGAATGCGTCACCTCGATAATCACCTGCCCACTGGGCGCATCGGGCAGGGGTTCATCGATGCGCAGAATGCGCCCCGGCCGCAACTCCAGCACATTACTCTGCCCGTGATACACCACCTGCCACGCAATGGCCGCCTCGTGGCGCAACTGAGCTTCCCACTGCGCGCCAGCCTGATTCAGATGATTCGTGCCGTAGATATACGGTGTGCCGTAGGTCGTCGTATCGTTGATCGCGACGTTGGCTTCGTCCTTGAAGCGCTCCCATGCAATCAGCGGGTTGTAGTCGGCGACCATCACTGATTGCGGCACCACTTCAGCGTGCGTCTCCAGCGCGAACACCGCTTCAATCCCCGCCTCAAGCCCGGCGTTCTCCCGGTACGGCACCTTCAACTGAGGCGTATAGACGTAGTGATCGATATCGTCTCCGAACACGATCACGTCACCATGCTTTCCTTGTTCTGTATAGAAGAAAATTCCTTCTTGCTCGCAGATCAGGCGAATATAGTCAAGATCCGACATCTGGTACTGCAGCCGGAAATCATGGATGGGATAGTCACGGCGCAGCTTGAAGACAAACTGATGGTCCATGAACTTATCGCGCAGCAGAATTGATTCGATGACCTGCGGCCCGCTCTGGTGCTGAAACACGCGGCTTGCGTGCACGAGGCCCAAACGTGCGATCTGCGACTTAATGACGAAGGTGTAGTGAAACTCGTCCTTCGTCTTCTTGGTCCGTATCAAACTGACGAGGATGCCGGTGTATATGCGCGGCTGCGAGCCGTCTTCGGCGGTGATCGTGAAGTGCGCATCGCGGCCGAGGAAGTCAGCGCGCGTGAGCTGCTCGGGGTGCGTCACTTGGACCACGATCTCGTAGGGCTCACTCATGGCCTCGCGCAGATGATAGGACACCACGGACAGGTCCTTCGCGTTCGTCGCGCTCGGCACGTCAACGTGATACGCCTGCCGACCCGTTATGAGTGCGCCGGACGAGCGTTGCGATCCCGCTCCCTGATCAGTTTCTGCCATCTTTTTAAGGCCCTCGATTTGCTCTGCAAGGTCACCGTCTGCGTTGTTTTGCACGGCGTGTACCGATGCAAAACGCGAAACGTTCGACCTCATTGGTTCGCTGAACAGTCAAACTCGTGGATGATCGTTGAACCTGGGCAAAGAGGAAAGTGATTTTGGTAACGAATGGTCGCAAATCAAAAATCGGATTTGTCCTAGTAGGGTTTCGGTGGATTTTTATCCGAATCACGTGTTACCGTTTTTCGCGAGATTGGTTGTGCTAACCAAATAAAGACCAAAAAACGGAGAAGCAAAATGGCCGAAAGTTTTCAGAATGAAGTGCCTAAAGCACGCGTCAATATCAAGCTTGACCTTCACACGGGCGGGGCATCGAAGAAGGTTGAACTGCCGCTAAAACTGCTGGTGATGGGTGATTACAGCAACGGCCAAAACACGTTGGCACTCGGCGAGCGCGTCAAGGTTTCGGTCAATAAAAACAACTTCAATTCGGTTTTGGCCGACCTGAATCCAAAAGCCAAAATATCGGTGGTGAACACACTGGCCGGCGACGGCAGCGAACTGCCCGTCGACCTGGACTTCAAGTCGATGGAGGACTTTCGCCCTGAGCGAGTCGCCGCTCGCGTCCCCGAACTTCGTACTTTGATGTCGGCACGCAATCTCCTACGCGACCTGAAATCAAACCTGCTGGATAACGCCACGTTCCGCCGTGAACTCGAAAAAATCTTGTTAGACCCGACGATGTCCGCCAGCTTGCGCGCGGAGCTTCAAGGCATCGCTGAATCCGCGCCGTCGGCCGCGTAGTCAACTGCGTTGTCCGCTGCGTCGTCAGTCCAATAACCCGTTTTATCGAGAAGACACATCATGGCAAAAAACGAATCCCGCATCCACGAGGCTGCGGCGGAAACGCTCGTCCTGGATAAACCCGTTGCCGCTACGGCAATCGTTGAAGAGAACGTCTACGCGAATCTCTTTAACAAGATCAATTTGAATACGGTTGCCTCCGCTCGCTCGGTTGGCTCCTTTCACAACCCCGATTCCCTATCCGAATCGTCGGCTGACGAGCGCGTAACGCAAGCGCTGCGCGTGTTCCTCGATATGATCGCCGAATCGTCCCAGCACGTGGACCGTCTGGACAAGAGCCTGATCGACCATCACATGGCGAGCATCGATCGCAAGATTAGCGAGCAACTCGACGCGATCATGCACAACGAGACATTCCAGCAAATCGAATCTGCATGGCGCGGTCTCAAGTTTCTCGTCGACGGCACGGACTTCCGCAAGAACGTCAAGATTGAAGTGCTGGATGTATCGAAGGACGCGTTGCGCCAGGACTTCGAAGACACGCCGGAAATCATCCAAAGCGGCCTGTATCTTCACACGTACATCCAGGAATACGACACCCCGGGCGGCGAGCCGATTGGTTCTGTGATCTCGAACTATGAGTTCGACCGCAGCCCGCAGGATATTGCGTTACTGCGTAATATTTCAAAGGTCTCGGCTGCTGCTCACATGCCGTTTATCGGCTCTGTTGCGCCGAAGTTCTTCGGCAAGGAATCGATGGAAGAGGTCGCGAGCATTCGTGACATCGGCAATTACTTTGATCGTGCTGAATATCTGAAGTGGAAGAGCTTCCGCGAATCGGACGACGCGCGCTATATCGGCTTGACGCTGCCGCGCTTCCTCGTGCGTTTGCCCTACGGTCCAGATACGGTGCCCGTGCGCGCATTCAACTACACGGAAGCGGTCAAGGGACCGGATCACAACCGATATCTCTGGGCCAACGCTTCGTTCGCGTTCGCGGCGAACATGGTGAAGAGCTTTATCGATAACGGCTGGTGCGTGCAGATTCGCGGTCCGCAAGCGGGCGGTTTGGTTGGCGATTTGCCGATTCACCTGTATGACCTCGGAACCGGCAATCAGGCGAAGATTCCTACCGAAGTGTTGATTCCGGAAACGCGTGAATTCGAGTTCGCCAATCTCGGTTTCATTCCTCTGTCGTATTACAAGAACCACGATCACGCGTGTTTCTTCTCGGCGCACTCAGCGCAGAAGCCGGCGATTTATGACACGAAGGACGCGACGGCGAATAGCCGCGTCAACGCGCGCCTGCCGTACATCTTCCTGCTCTCGCGCATTGCGCATTACCTGAAGCTGATCCAGCGCGAGAACATCGGCACGACCAAAGACCGGCGCGTGCTCGAACTCGAACTGAATACGTGGATCAAGACGCTCGTCACCGAGATGACCGATCCGGGCGATTCGCTGCAGGCATCGCATCCGCTGCGCGAGGCGAAGGTGACGGTAGAAGACATTGAAGACAACCCGGGATTTTTCCGCGTGAAGCTCTTCATCGTGCCGCACTTCCAGATTGAAGGCATGGATCTGAATTTATCGCTGGTCTCGCAGATGCCCAAGGCGAAAAGCTGAAGCGTTAAGCATTAGCTCCCGGTTTTAGAAAGCAACACATCAATAGAGTAAGTCGCGCTGCACGGTCGCTACCGTGCAGCGCCTCTCTGCGCGCATAAAAGAAACACAAAAATAAAGAATGAAAATAACCAGACCGCTGTGGGCCAAGGGTGTGTTCATGACGCCCCAGCATTTCCAGCAACAGGCGATGTGGAATCAATTCGCTGACGAGCGGGTTGCGAGAATGATCAGCGCCGATCCGTGGGGTTTAAGCCGCGTCGTATTCGACCAGCAAGCGCTGGGCGTCAACCGGCTGCAACTCAACGCAATCGACGTGCGTTTGCCCGATGGTACGTTTATCGATTCGGAGACGGCGGATCGCTTGCCGGTTCCGCGTCAACTCAGTGACATATCAACGGCGGTTGACGGCGTGGTGGTGTCGATCGGGCTGCCCCTGATCGATGCGCAAGGCGGAAATTGCATCGAGGAAGGCGAGCGTCACGCGCGGCCGCGCCGTTTCGTGCGCGAATATTTGAACGTCGCCGATATCAACGGCGAAGGTCACGAAGAACTGAGCGTCGAGCGGCACGCACTCGCCTTGCTCTTTGACTTCGAGGCGTCAGATAGTTATGTCACGTGCCCGATCGGGCGTCTGCTTCGCAACACGCAGGGATTGTTCGAGTTCGATCCCGCGTTCGTGCCGCCGTGTTTGTTCCTGTCGGCGAACGAGCGCTTGATGGAACGCATGAAGCGTTTGTCCGAGATCCTCAGCGCAAAAAGCGCGAGTCTCGCTGTGCGCCGCCGGGAGCGTTCGGATCAGATCGCCGACTATGCTGTGTCCGACGTATCGCTCTTCTGGCTGCTTCACAGCGTGAACAGCACCTGGCCGGACCTCGCGCGGCTGTGCGCGGCGCCCCAACAGCATCCAGAGCGGCTCTACGGTGTGCTGGCGCGCCTGGCCGGCTCTCTGCTGACGTTCTCCACCACCGAGACGCTGCAGGCCATTCCCGCCTACGATCACCACGCGCCCGAGCCGATGTTCGCGGAACTGGAATCGCTTATTCGCGTGCTGCTTGATACCGTCATTCCGTCCCGTGTCGTGCCGATTACGCTGGAACGTCCTAAACACACGATGTGGGCAGGCAAGATCAACGACGAGCGCCTGACCGATGGCGCCGACTATTACCTGTCGGTGCAGTCGTCGCTGCCGGCGCACGTGTTGCTCGAACAGTTGCCGCGATTGTGCAAGGCGGGTGCGCCCGATGAGGTCGAGCAGATCGTGAATTCCGCGATGCCGGGCATTCCGTTGCGCGTCATGTCGCGCTTGCCGGCCGCGATCCCTATTCGCATCGAAAGCCAGTATTTTGCGCTCGACAGTGCTCACCCTGCGTTCAAACGGATGATCGCGGCGCGCGCGTGCCAGTTCTATGTGCCGTCGTCCATTCCCGATGTCGTCCTTGAACTCTACGCGGTGCTGCCGACATGAACGAGATAACTACTTCGCCCGACAAATACACAGCGCTATTACCGAACGCCTTTCGCGACACCGCGTTTACTGTCGCGAGCCTTGCCGATGACGCGTCATCTCTCACTTTCGTGTCGTTCAGGGCGAAATGCGTCGCGCAAGTCGATGCGCTCGGGCGCGAACTCAGGGCGGCAGGTCACCTTCCCGATGTCGTACGAGATGCAACTTACGCTCAATGCGCGCTGCTGGACGAAACGGCCCTTGCCCATTTGAAGGGAACGGAGCGCGACGCATGGGAGCGCGAACCGCTCCAGGTGCAGCAATTCAAAAGCAATGATGCAGGCTACGAACTCATCGACAAGATCCAGCAGCGGCTCGCGGAACCAAGACCTAAACTTGCCCTGTTGCACATGTTTAACACCGTGCTCGGACTTGGGTTCAAGGGCAAGTTCGCACTGAGCGGCGCCGATGCGCGCCTGGAACTCATGCGTGCGCTCGACCAGCGCATCGGTCAAGCCGGGAGTGTAGATACCTCGGGCACAGTGGTGCTCACGCAGGATGCCTCGCGCCGCTGGAGCACAAACGTCTCGCCGCTTGGCTGGGTGATAGGTGCTGTTCTCGTTGCTGGACTCGTGTATCTGGCGCTGGGGCAGTGGCTCACCGCGTCGATTGCGCGTATTCCGGTTTGACGGGACGTAGCGTGATCCATTCGGCGATCCATTCACCCACCGGCTATCCGTATCGATCGATCTTTGCATGGATCGCAACGCTCGCCATTGTGTGGCTGGTGCTGTGTTCACCGTGGTCGATCGGCTGGAACGTATTCGCGGGCGTGCTCGTCGTGCTGAGTGTGACGGCGGCGATCGTTGTCGCGACGCGGCGCATGATTGCACGCGTGGGTGCGACGCAGCAAGTCCTGCGCAAGATCGACGGTGCGCTCAGTGGACTGCCCGCGGATATCAAGCGCAATACGCCGCTCGTGCTGGTGGTTGGGACAACCAGCACGCTTGTCGCCAGCGCGTTCGGTCGCGAGTTAGCTCAGGAAGCCATCCGCGTGACCGAGACGGCGATCTGGGTACGCGTAAGTGATCCGAGTCGCCTCGCGCACTTTGCCGATTCGCTCAAACGCTGGCGCGACGGTCAAGGCCCCGACGCGCTTGCGTATCTGGTCGATGCAGACGCGGCCAATGATCAGGCAACGTTGATCGGAGGCCTTCGGCGCTGGCGCTCGGCAATCGATGAAGCCGGCCGCGCGGTCGGTTATCCGTTGCCGGTTTGTGTCGCGGTGTATGCGAACGAACTGCGTCCTACCGCCGACGAGTGTCCGTGGTTCGGAACGTCGGGCGGCCACGACGTGAACGTGGCCGCATTGCCTGAGCTGATCTCGGCACGTCTTACGCAATATGCGGGCATGGCGATTCCCGAGGTTCGCGAAGCGCGCGCGCGTCGTGCGGCGCGGCTGGATATCGTGACATGTTGGGCGACGGCCGCCCTGCTGCCAGCGCTTTCTGACGATCAACGATCAACGCGCGCAGTCCACGTTCGCGCGTTCGGCGTGATCGCAGTCGAGGGTCAACCGGCGACGAATTCACTACTTGCGCGGTATGGCTTCGATCGAACCGGGCTCGTGTTGCCTACGAATACGAACGGGATAACCGATGCAAGCGCACGTTATCCCCTGCCCGAACCGCTCATCCGCGGCATTGCCACGCAACAAGCGCATCGTGCGTTACCGCGCGCGCTCGCCCACGGGTTTGTTGCGCTCGTTGCGCTGTTTTGTGCGGCGGCGGCCGCTTCTGCGTGGCAGAACCGCAAACTGGTCGAGCGTGTAAATACCGACATGGCGCAGTACCGGGCGATCCCAGCGAGCAAGGACGCAGCGCGTGTCGATGCGCTCAACGTCGTCAAGCGCGACCGGGATCAACTCGCCGCGTATGCAAGCAACGGCGTGCCCCCAAGGCTCGGCCTGGGCTTCTATCGTGCGGCACCGCTACTTCCTGTCGCCAATGCCTTGATTGCCAGTTATCAGCCGCCTGAACCACCGGCATCGATGATCGAACTCAGCAGCTTGTCGCTATTCAACAGTGGTAGCGCCGTGCTTAACCCCGGCTCGAACCGGGTGCTGGTCGGCGCGCTTGAATTGATTAAAGCGCATCCGTCCAAGCGCGTATTGATTGCTGGTCATACCGATTCCGTGGGCGATCCGCGAAGCAACCAATTGCTCTCCGAAGCGCGGGCCGGGTCGGTGCGCGACTGGCTGGCCGACGCATCCGGTATCTCCCCCACACGATTCGCGATTCAAGGCTATGGCGACACACGCGCTAAAGCCAGCAACGAAACAGAGGCGGGGCGCGCTGCGAACCGTCGCGTCGAAATTACGCTCGTTCCGGACTGTCGTGACGATCGTAAGAACGGGACACCTCCCGAGGGTCATGAAGGCAATGTGGCCTGCTCATTTAATTAGAAGAGGAAAGAAAATGGCAATTCCGTCATACATGTGGATCAAGGACGATGGCGGCGCGGACGTCAAGGGTTCCGTCACCGTTACCGGTCGCGAAGGCAGCGTTGAAGTGGTTGCGTTCGAGCACGGTATTCACATTCCGACCGATGGCAACACCGGCAAGTTGACCGGCACGCGTGTGCACAGCGCGGTCACGTTCACGAAGGAAACGGACGCATCGACGCCGTACCTTTACAAGGCTGTGACGAGCGGTCAGACGCTCAAATCGATCGAGATCAAGTGGTACAAGATCGATGACGCCGGCAAGGAAAAAGAGTACTTCAACACGAAGCTCGACAACGTGAAAGTGGTGAGCGTGAAGCCGAAGATGCACGACATCAAGGACCCGTCGTACGAGAAGCATAACCATCTGGAAAACATCGAACTTCGCTACGAGAAGATCACGTGGGCGTACAAGGACGGCAACATCATCCATGCCGATAGCTGGAACGAACGCTCGTAAGCGTTTGAGTTTTTGCGACTGGTAACGGATGGCAACCAATGTCTTCTCGAACCGGTTTGTTCGCACGAGCCTCTCTCGCAGGTTCGTGCGTTTAATCTTCTCTTCGATGACTCCCCCATGACCGCTCGCGACCTCTCTCCATTCCTGCGCCGCCTGAACGACCACTGCGCCCGTGCACTTGCTGATGCAGCGAGCCTGTGCGAGACCCGCGCGCATAGAGAGATCGAGATCGAGCACTGGCTGATCAAGTTACTGGAACTCGGCGACGGCGATCTGGTAGCCATCGCGCGGCGCTACGAGCTGGATATGGACGGCATCTGGAACGGCTTGCTAAAAAGCATCGACCGGTTGCCGCGTGAACTGCGGGGCAAGCCGGGGTTGTCGCATCGGCTTGGACAGATACTGGAAGCCGCCTGGTTGCGCGCTTCGTTTGAAGGCGATCAGCCTGCCATCCGCTCGGCTCACTTGCTGGCCGTGCTCGCTGATATGCCGCATCTGCTGCGTGCACCGGATGCCTGGCAGTTGTTGAGCGTGTCGGCGGTTCAGATAGAACGTTTGAAGCCCGAGTTAGATCGCGTGTCGATCGAAGGACAGACGGGAGCGTCGGCAGATAGAGTGGCGGGTTCCGATGCCATGCGCACGAACGCTGAAGAGCCTGCGACGATAGTACCGAAACAAGCGCCATCCGACGCGCTGCAGCGTTTCACCATCGACATTACGCAGAAAGCCCGCGACGGCAAGATCGATCCGGTGTTCGGGCGCGAAGTCGAAATCCGCCAGATGGTCGATATCCTCGCGCGACGCCGCAAGAACAATCCGATCCTCGTGGGTGAACCGGGAGTAGGCAAGACCGCGCTTGTTGAAGGGCTCGCGCTGAAGATTATCGAAGGCGATGTGCCGGCGGCCATCCGCAATGTCAGCGTGCTGACGCTTGACCTTGGTCTTCTGCAAGCAGGCGCGGGCGTGAAAGGCGAGTTCGAGCAGCGGCTGAAGAATGTGATCGAGGCCGTTCAGCAATCGTCCACGCCGATTTTGTTGTTCATCGATGAAGCGCATACGTTGATTGGCGCGGGCAACACAGCGGGTGGCGCGGATGCCGCGAACTTGCTGAAGCCCGCGCTTGCCCGAGGCGAGTTGCGCACGATTGCCGCCACCACCTGGTCCGAATACAAACAATACTTCGAACGTGACGCCGCGCTTGAACGCCGTTTCCAGATGGTCAAGGTCGATGAACCCGACGACGACAACGCGTGCCTGATGCTGCGCGGTTTGAAGGAGCGCTACGCGCAACATCATGGCGTGCATATCACCGACTCCGCGGTGAGCGCGGCAGTGCGTTTATCGCGTCGATATCTCACTGGCCGTCAGTTGCCGGACAAGGCCGTCGATCTGCTGGACACGGCGGCCGCGCGCGTGCGCATGAGTCTCGACGCAACCCCGATCGCCATCTCCACCCGGCGGGCAGAACACGCAGCGCTCGAAGTGGAACGCGCGGCCTTGCTGCACGATGAAGGTGCGACGTCGGTGGAATACGCGGAGCGTCTTGCTTCCATCGATACCCGGCTGGAAACGCTCACGCGCGAACTGGTGCAACTGGAAGTTGAATTCGCGCAACAAAAGGACGCGATTCTGACGCTCTTCGCGCTACGCGCACGATGGCATGCTGCAACCGACGACACCCAGCGGCGCGACTTGCAGCCGTCGATCAAACAGGCGCACGACCAACTCGCCCAACACGGCAACGGCGCGTTGATCTACGCAGAAGTCGATGAAGCCGCGATTGCACGGGTGATCGCGGATTGGACGGGCGTGCCGGTGGGTAGTTTGTTATCGGATGAACTCGCCACGCTTCTTGAACTGGAAGCGCGACTCGGGCAAGTGGTCGTTGGTCAGGACGATGCATTGCAAGCGCTCGGCAAGAGCCTGCGTGCGGCCAAAGCGGGGCTCAAGTCCGAGGACGCGCCGCTTGGCGTGTTTCTATTGGTTGGACCATCGGGCGTGGGAAAAACCGAGACGGCGCGAGCGCTTGCCGACTTGATGTTCGGCGGCGAACGCGCGCTTCTTACGATCAATCTCTCTGAGTATCAGGAAGCACATACCGTTTCTCAACTCAAAGGCTCGCCTCCGGGTTATGTCGGTTACGGGCAAGGCGGTGTGCTCACAGAAGCTGTGCGCCGCCGTCCCTACAGCGTGATTCTGCTCGATGAAGTTGAGAAAGCGCATCGCGATGTGTTGAACGTCTTCTATCAAGTATTCGATCGCGGTTTCATGCGCGACGGTGAAGGACGCGTGATCGACTTTCGCAATACGGTGATTGTGATGACATCGAATCTGGGCAGCGACCAGATCATGGCCGCGCAGGAAGCGGTAGTCGAAGCCGGCGGTGAGGTCACCGCCGGCATGCTGATGGAGGCGATCAGGCCGACGCTTGTCGAGCACTTCCAGCCGGCGCTGCTCGCCCGCTTTCAGACAGTTGTGTACCGGCCGCTTTCTTCGGATGCGATGACCACGATCGTACGCATGAAGCTCGCGAAGGTGGCGCAGCGCATCGAGCGCAAGTTCAATGTGCCGCTTATTTGCGATGACGCGCTGATCGGCGAACTGGTGCGTGCGTGCCAGTTGCCGGATTCGGGGGCACGCAATATCGATAGCCTGCTGGATCAGCAGATTCTGCCTGTGCTTTCGCGGGAGTTGCTGATGCGCGTGTCGCAAGCGCAGACCCTCCATGCGATCAGGTTGTCGTACTCAGATGAAGCCGGAATTGCTGTCGATTTCGATGAGGCCCCAAGCGATGTTCATGCGGTGTCGATCAGCGAAGAACTCTCACCAGAAGCGACGCCATGACGCGCGGCGGACCTGGACTGTTCGAAGCGGTAACGGGGCACTTTGCGAACGGCGATCCGATTGATCTTCACAGCCGGCACCAACAAACGTTTCTCTCGGTGCGCGACAACATTCAGCGCATCCTGAATAGCCGCCGCAATAGCCTCGCGCACTTGCCTGACTACGGTCTGGGTGATCTGTCGAAGATTTACCGACACATGCCCGCGTCGGCGCACACGCTCCAGCGTGAGATCGAAGGCACATTGCTCAAGTACGAACCGCGTTTGAAATCGATCGAGATTAGCGCCGCTGAACCTGAAGACGGCATGTTGTTGAGCTTCACGATGTCCTGCGAATTGCATCAAGCAGGACTTGTGCGCTACGGCACGCACTTCTCACCTGATGGACAAACCCGGCTTACGACGCAGGACAACACGCGGGGCTAGCACGTACATGCAGATTAGTCCCCAAGGAAGCAAACATGAAAAAGATGGCGGTGAAAGGTAACGGAAGAACGACCGGCGCAGAAATACTCGACGGCGATGGAACCGCTGCTCGTAGTCCCATCAGCAACGTGGTGCGAAAGCGTCGGGGTATGCAACGGCGTGCCAACACGACAGACATCTGATTCATTAATTACGAATATTTCAACTTATAGGGAAGATGATGGTAGGAGTAATGGCTGTTCACTTGTTTGAAGTTCGAGCCTTGCATCGCACGCCTCCATTGGCACAACTGCTGGAGCGCATACACGGGGACGCAATCGCTGATCGCCTGAGAACCGTAGGCCATCAGGAGGTGCGCGTCGAAACAATCGCCGCACCGCGCAGTAGGGGCAACAACACGCCATATTGGCTACTCGATTTCACGAAAATTCGCTTCGAGCACGGACCTGGTAAGGCGAGCAGAGAAGATCCAATTGAGAGTTTCGAACTCGATGCCGATCAAGGATTCGGTGAAGAGACCGCTGTCCTCTATGATCCCCGGCGGCAAGCAATGTTGATCCAGTACAATCACTATGGCGCACGCTCGACGATCATAGAGAACTACTTCGCGCTCTATGACCATGATCAAAACGAGGCTAGGGGCTACGATTTCGATATCCGAATGGACGAAGACGCAGACTTGCGTTTTGCCAAAAAGCAAACCATCACCAAAATGCATTTTAAGATCGCCCCGCCTCGCATGACAAATGCGCAGCGCGGCGGAAACGTTTCTCTCGGCCGCTCTATTGACTTAAGTAGTAGCCTTGATGCCGAAAGCATTGAAGTAATTGTTTCTGCTGGAAGGGGCGTCAATGCGTCACTGTCATTTGCACAAGTCACTGCCTTTACCCGCCGCTTGATGCGAATGAGGGTAGCAAGAGGTGAGGAGCCTGTCTTATCGAAGTTAGAAATCGCAGGCCGAGATTCGCCCCTAGAACCCCTTGATGTCGTTGATTTGCTTAGGCCAAAGCTGGTTCACTACATAAGTGACCTTGTTTTGAACCCAGCAGATCGACGATACACTCAACGATCCCGATGGGATGGGTTACTTCGAGCCCGCAACGGCTGGGAACACGTTATCGCAGGTTGAAATGTCGCTAAGAACTGAGCGCTGGTACCCCCACGTTGTCGCCAGCGCTGCGGGACTGGCGTGGTGGCATTTTGAAGTTCCGCTCCCTGTTGCGATCAAAGAGTTTTTGTCTGCGGCCATAAGCGTCAGTGCGATCCTTACTGGTTTCGTTGCGACCTCGCAGGCGATTCTTGCCGCATTGCCCACCGACACAGTAGTTGGTCGCCTGCGAGCGTCGGGGTACATTGATGATTTGATCTCTTACCTAGCCGGAGCGCTCTACGGATGTTTGATCCTGAGTGGCTATTCGATATCAGGATTTTTTTGGAACGAACATCTTCCATTTTGGTACGGGCCGGCTTGGATCTGTCTAGCGACATTCTCTGCATTGTGTTTTCATCGCGTCTCTCGAATATTCTTCAAGATATTGCGTTGGGCACCGCCAATCTGAATGTGTACCATAAATGCTTGAATCAGATGGCATCGTCTCGATGGTAAACGACCACGGAGATCTCATGATATCGGATGCTATCGCATGGCCAATCTAACAGCATGAATAGCAGACGCGTCCACGCCATTTTCAACAAAACCTATCCATCGATCGACCTGTCGGGATGCGAGTGGAAGCACGTTTATTCGAAAGACGGCATCCAACGGGAATTACTGCGGCAATTGATGTCTGGTCTTCCCGGCGACGACTATTTCGTTCACGCGCACCGCAAACTTGGAAATTTTTTACCGAAGCAAAGTGCGCTGGATTTTGTAGTTGAGCATATCGGGAAGGGTACCATCCGCATCACGGATCGCGCCTTCATGAGGTTGTGATCGTCGGCTAGAACGGTGTAGTGACCACCTAGCCGCCCGCTTTGACGCCCGCTGCAGTGGTTTTGGGTGATGATGTATCTATGTAGACTAAGTGGGGTTCGCAAACACAAGAGCGACTTCCGAAGACCCGCCAATTTCGAATCTGATGAACGGTCAGGCTGAAAATGAGATGTTCAGACCATTCTCTAAATGGAATATCGGCCTAGGCGGATCACTATGCTAAGCAGCAAATCCCTAACCTTTCAGCCTGCGCGAGAGAAACTTCCATGACCCTCCTCACCACCTCGTCCATTCAAACCTGGCATGCCCACATCTACTTCGACGCCGCCACCCGCGATGCCGCCTGGCAATTCCGCGAGGAGATCGCGACCCGTTTCGGCGATGCACTGCAACTCGGCCGGTTCCACGAGAAGCCCGTCGGCCCGCATCCAAAATGGTCCTACCAGCTCGCTTTCGAGCGCACGCAATTTGCCGATATCGTGGAGTGGCTGACGCTGAACCACGGTGCGCTAGACGTTTTCCTCCATCCAAATACCGGTGATTCGTTGTGGGACCATCGCGACGCGGCGGTGTGGATCGGCCATTCGCACAAGCTGGTGCTCGACAACTTCATGGCGTGACTAAAGCGTAAACCCGTCCGTCCGACTCACGACCCACGCCCTTGCCTGAACCCACCCGGCCCAACCCCATACGTGTCTTTAAACTTCTTGCTGAACGCCGATTCCGACTGGTAACCAACATTGTCTGCAATCTCGGCGATGCTCTTCGATGTACGCGTCAGCAAAGTCCCCGCAAGCTGCATGCGGATGCGGGTGAGCAGGGTCATCGGCGAGTCTTCGGTGAGTGCGCTGAACGTCCGCATGTAGGTGGCGCGTGACATTGCCGATTGCTGCGCCAGCATGTCGATCGTCCATCGTTCAGCGGGCCGTTCCAGCATGGCAATCACCGATGTCCCAAGCCGCGGATGTGCGAGCAGCGCGAGTACATCGGTGGTGGATGGCTGCTGTTCAAGATGCGCCCGCAGCAACAGGGTGAACAGCGCGGTAGAGAGCGCTGACACGATGGGATATGCCCCGGGCGCCGCCTCGCTCGCCTCCTTGCGCATCATGCCGACCATGCGCGTGAGGTCGCGGACATCGGCGCGGGCGAAGGACATTTTCACGAGATCCGGCAGCACGTCGATAAGTAATGCATTCGCCGCGTAGTTAAAGCGGCCGCATAACAAATCGAGGCTCGCGGCATTGGGCCCGCAATTCGAGCGGACGGTCACCGCGCCGTTATGGCGGCTCTCCATCTCACCATGCTCGCGGCCGTTAGCTAGTTCCACTCCCTGGAGCACGTGGGCATCGCCGCGCGGCAACATGACAATATCGCCAGTTTCCAGCAGCACGTCCGCTTTCCCGCGGAATTTGAGGAGGCAACTTCCTTCCAGTACCACGTGGTACACCGCTTCGCTCGGCGGAGCGGGCGGATGATCCCGCTCCCACTGCCCGCTTAGAAGGCAGCGCAGGTCGAGCGCGCCTTGCAGGCGGGATAACTGGATCAGTCGGTCGAGTGCGTCCATGGTTGAGCGGAGAGGGGCAAGTAGCAAGGCATCAACAGCGGCAGCGGCTTAGCGAGCTTACCGGAGAAAAGAGCCCGCGATGATCGGCTGAAGTTTGTGGGCACACCGCTTCCTTTACGCAATTCGTCTGCAATGAAACCCGGGCAATGAGACGAACGAGCATCTATTCGAGCCGGTCCGGCATGGAGATTCAGCGCTCCGAGGTCTACATTTACGTCATGGCGGGGGCAGGATTGGATCGAAACGAACCCGCTCTCTCGGCATAGTGCGAATCCTCCCATACCGGCTCGGTTCAGCTATGCGCAAACCTTTGAAAGGGAGCTGAAAATGTCGACGGTCGAGCAATTCGAATATGTGTTTTTGGGCGGCGGAAAGGGCGGCAAGACGCTCGCGATGGAACTCGCCAAAGAAGGCGAGCGCGTGGCCGTAGTCGAAGAGGGAATGATTGGCGGCTCCTGTATCAACGTGGCATGTATTCCGAGCAAGGCGCTGATTCAAACCGCGCGCATCATGCACGCGGTGCAATCCGCAGACATATTGAAGGGCGCCGCTCGCGACGCCACGGTCGATATGACGCAGGTTCATCGCCGCGTGCGTGAAGTAGTGGACGGCATGGTCGATATCAACGCAAAAGCGTTCGAAGCATCGGGCTTTGACCTGATCCTCGGCACCGGACATTTCGTGGGCCCGCGCCGCATTCACGTCGCGATGAACGACGGGCGGGAACGCGTGGTCGAGGGCGTTAATGTGTTCATCAACACAGGGACGTACGCCGCTGTCCCGGATATTCCCGGCCTGCGCGACGCGGCACCCATGACGCACGTTGAAGCACTCGAACTCGACTCGCTGCCGGAGCGTCTGATCGTGATTGGCGGTGGGTATGTCGGTCTGGAGATGGCGCAAGCGTTTCGGCGCTTGGGCAGCAAAGTAACCGTCGTGCAAGAGGCGCCGCGTGTTGCCATGCGTGAGGACGCCGATGTCACGGATGCGATTGAATCGGTCCTTACCAACGAAGGAATCAACCTTAGGGTGTCGGTCAAGCCCTTGCAAGTGAGCGGGCGCTCAGGGCAATCCGTCACTGTCGAGCTCAACGACGGCAGCCGCATAACGGGCACGCATCTGCTGGTCGCGACGGGCAGGGTGCCGCGCACGGCAGGCATTGGACTGGACTTGGCGGGTGTAGCGCTAGATGAACGCGGATTTATCAAAGTCGATGAGCGTCTGGCGACGTCCGCGGCGAACACGTGGGCAATCGGTGAAGTGGCGGGCACTCCGATGTTCACGCATGCTTCATTCGATGACTATCGCGTACTCAAGTCGCAACTCGCCGGCGGCAATCTGACCACGCGTGATCGCGTCATTCCGTACGCGATGTTCATCGAGCCGGAGCTTGCACGTATTGGTATCAACGAAAGCGATGCGCAACGACAAGGCATCGCCGTGCGTGTGGCGAAACTCCTGATGGCGTCTATCCCCCGCGCCCGTACGACCGGTGATACGCACGGCTTCATGAAAGCGATTGTGGATACGCAATCGGATCGCATCCTCGGTTTCACGATGCTTGGTTCGAACGCCGGCGAAGTGGTTGCGGTAGTGCAGATGGCTATGCTCGGTAATCTCCCGTACACCGCTGTCCGGGACGCGATCCTCTCGCATCCGACCATCGCGGAAGGCCTGAACATGCTGTTCGCGACGATCCCTGAGAGAGCGTGATTGGGCCGCAATAGGTCTTCAATAATGCTTCAACCACGTACCGGTCCCGTCGATGCCCTTTGAACCAGCACGGGCGGGGGCGCTACGCGCATGGGTGTCTCGCAGTGACCACCGCTTTCGATCAACGCCTCCAGCAACTCAACGGCCATGGCAGCGGCGGCATCGGTAGGGACCGCAACCGTCGATAACCCCGGTCGTGATTCGCGTGCCAGTTGAATGTCAGTAATCCCAATCACCGACAGGTCGTCGGGAATGCGCATGCCCCGATCTGCCGCGGCGTGCATCGCGCCTAACGCAGGCAAGTCGTTGGTCGCGAAGATCGCGGTCAGGTCCTCATGCTCCGTCAGCAATTCGCACGCGGCCTCGTAGCCGCCCTGGACGGCGTCGCGAGTAAAACGCGCTTCTTGCGCCGGATGCGCCACGCCCGCAGCCTTCAGCGTGTGACAAAAGCCGGCGTATCGCGCTGCCTGAACACCATCCGGCTGACTCCCGATGATCGCGCCAATCCGTGTATGCCCGAGGTCCAGCAGATGCTGTGCGGCCAGTGCGCCGGCAGCAAAAAAATCGACGGCGACGCACGGCAATCCCGGCGATACCTCCGGACGTTCCCACATGCACAGTACGACCGGTGTGCCGCGCGCGCGCGTGGTGTGAAGATCGTCGAAAGCGATTCGCGAGTTCATCACGAGCACGCCTTCCGACAAGGTCCCCGCAATCTGATCCAGATACGCACGGCTGATCACGGGATCTTCGTTCGTATTACATACGATCAGAAAACGTCCGTTCTTGCGCGCAGCCCGTTCTGCCGCCAGCGCGAACTCCGGATAAAACGGGTTCGCGATACTGGTCACCATCAACGCAAGAGTCGGTGCGCTTCCTTCAGCCAGCGCCCGTGCGGTCAGGTGCGGCCGGTACCCCAGCGCCTCCACCGCGTCGAGCACTCGCTGACGCGTTGCGGCGCCCACCTTGCCGCGCTTGCGCAGCACATTGGAGACGGTTGCCGGGGTGACGCCGGCGCGTACAGCGACTTCGGCCAACGTAGTCATCGAAATCTCGAGGCAAGGGTTAACGCAGGCACAACATCGGCCAAGTCCGGTGAACTATCGGGCGCTTGGCCGCTTCGTCCAAATATCCATCTCGCTGTCCATATTTTGGGATGGCTTCCCGGCATTTGTATAAATCGGCCGACGCCGCTAGATTTGAGACCCAATGCAGTTAAAAAACATAGACGGAGACAGCCGGTCAAAGCGATCCCAAACACGGATCGTTTTTTCACAGGCAGAAGGTTAAGCGCTTAACCTTCCGTTGTCTCCCCGGTAAAACACGGAGACGTCGGCATGGCGAGCATCTCGTTACGATCGGTTCAAAAAGCGTACGGCGATCACGCACTCGTGATTCGCGATGTCGATCTGGAGATCGGCGAGCACGAATTCTGCGTATTCCTCGGCCCTTCGGGATGTGGCAAATCCACCTTGCTGCGCATGATCGCGGGGCTGGAAGACATCACGGACGGTGACCTGTATATCGACGGAAAACTCGTCAACGAAGTGCCTGCTGCACAGCGCGGCGTGGCGATGGTCTTCCAGAGCTATGCGCTCTTTCCGCACATGACCGTCTACCAGAATATGGCGTTCGGCTTGATGCTCGCGAAGACGCCGAAGGACGTGATCGACCAGAAAGTGAAGGAGGCCGCGCGCGTGCTGCAACTCGAAGCGTTGCTTGAACGCAGGCCGAAAGAGTTGTCCGGCGGCCAACGGCAACGCGTGGCGATTGGCCGGGCAATCGTTCGGAGTCCGAGTGTGTTTCTCTTCGACGAACCGCTCTCCAACCTCGACGCTACCTTGCGCGGTCAAACGCGGGTCGAGATTGCGCGCCTGCACAAACAGTTCAATACCGCCAGCGTTGTCTACGTCACTCACGATCAGATAGAAGCCATGACGCTCGCCGACAAGATCGTCCTGCTGCACGCAGGTGCGGACACGGCGAAGTACGGCAGCATCGCGCAGGTGGGTGCGCCGCTCGAGTTGTATCACCGGCCGAGAAGCCGCTTTGTCGCGGGGTTTATCGGCTCGCCGCGAATGAACTTCCTCCCCGCGCGAGTGGTATTGGGCGGCGCGGAAAGCGTATCGATTGTCCTCGACGAAACGAACGAGCGACTGCAGGTTCACGCCAACGGCGAGGCCTTGCGACCGGACCAAGCGGTCACGCTCGGCATTCGTCCCGAGCATCTCGAACCAGCCGCAAACGATGGTTCGATTCAACAAATCGCCCGCACCGTGTCGCTGGTCGAACAACTCGGCGAGCACAGCTATCTGCATCTCGATCAACCGGGCGGTGCGGTGCTGATCGCCAAAGCACCCGGCGACAAGACCCCACGGCAAGGCGAGAACGTCGTCTTTAACGTGCCGCCCGCGTCCTGTCATCTCTTCACCGAGGACGGCTTCGCCGTCACATCGGCTGCCATTGAACACTTTGCGTAGGAGCGCACCGTATGCATCTTGGAGTCTGCTATTACCCGGAACACTGGCCCGAATCGATGTGGAAAGACGATGCGGCGCGCATGAAAGCGCTGGGTATCGATCGCGTCAGGATTGCGGAGTTTGCATGGAGCCGTATCGAACCTGCGCCAGGTGAATACAACTGGGACTGGCTGGATCGCGCAATCGATGTGCTCGCCGACGCGGGCCTGAAGGTCGTCATGTGCACGCCGACCGCGACGCCGCCGAAGTGGCTGATCGATCGTCATCCGGACATCCTGCCCATTGGCGCCGATGGCCGTGCGCGCGCATTCGGCTCGCGTCGGCATTACGATTTTTCATCGCCGTCGTACTTCGAAGCGTCGCAGAAGATTTGCACGGCAGTGGCCGAGCGTTACGGCAAGCATCCCGCCGTGGCGTTCTGGCAAACCGACAATGAGTTCGGTTGCCATAACACCGTCGTGAGTTATTCGCCTGCCGCGTTGCAGCGTTTCAGAGGATGGCTGAAGCATCGCTACGACACCATCGACGCGCTCAATGCGGCATGGGGCACGGTTTTCTGGAGCATGGAGTTCCGCAGCTTCGACGAAATCGATCTGCCCGTTGGGACTGTGACGGAAGCGCATCCGACACATCGGCTCGACTACCGGCGTTTCGCTTCGGACGAGGTCGTGCGCTACAACCGCATGCAGGCCGACATCATTCGCGCGCATTCACCCCAACGGCCAGTCGCGCACAACTTCATGCAGTTGTTCACCGAGTTCGATCACTACAAGGTGGCTGCGGACCTGGATATAGCAACGTGGGACAGTTATCCGCTCGGCGCGCTGGAGGAGCAGTGGTTCGATCCGTCGATCAAGGCGAAGTGGCTGCGCACGGGTCATCCCGACTTCGCATCGTTTAATCACGATGTGTATCGCGGCATGTCGAAGCTGCCGTTCTGGGTGATGGAGCAGCAACCGGGGCCGGTGAACTGGGCGCACTGGAATCCCGCGCCGCTGCCGGGCATGGTGCGTCTCTGGAGCTGGGAAGCGTTCGCGCATGGCGCTGGGTGTGTATCGTATTTTCGCTGGCGGCAAGCGCCGTTTGCGCAGGAACAGATGCACGCGGGTTTGAACACGCCGGATAACCGGCTCGATAGGGGCGGCGCGGAAGCGTCCGTGGTGGCTAAGGAAATCGAGCAGGTGCGGGAGGCAGATGGTGAATCAAAGGTTTCCACCAAAATTGCACTCGTTTGGGATTACGAATCAAAATGGTTATTCGAAATTCATCCGCAAGGTGCTGATTTTCACTATCCGCGTTTCGCGTTCGAGTACTACAGCGCGTTGCGCAGCCTGGGACTCGACGTTGATGTGATTCCGGTAGATGCACCACTGGACGGCTACAAGATGATCGTTGTGCCGCCGCTGCCGGTGGTGTCCGAGGAGTTTGCCGACAGGCTCGCGGCAAGCGGTGCGCAGGTGGTGCTTGGTCCTCGCACGGGATCGAAGACCGTCAATCTGACGATTCCCGCCGCGTTGCCGCCGGGTGAGGGCGTCGCGAAGCTCATCCCCATCCGAGTGTGGCGCGTTGAGTCGATGCGGCCGAACGTAACCGAAAAAGTGGACCAACGCGGTGAGGCGCGTCACTGGCGTGACTTCATCGAGACGAACAATGGCGTGCAGATTGAAGCGACGTTCGCCGATGGGCACCCCGCTATCGTACGTAACGGTTCGGTACTTTACCTCGCCAGTCTCTTCGATGAAACGCTCACGCAGGACATCTTCCTGAATGTGGCGAAAGCAGCCGGACTCGATGCCGCACCGCTGCCCGAGGGTATCCGGATCAGCCGGCGTGGTGGCTTGACCTACGTCTTCAACTACAACACGACGCCGTACAGGATTCCGGCCGCCGTGAATTTTATAGTCGGGCAGGAGGAAGTGGAACCGCAGGGCGTCGCGATTTATAGAGCATAGCTAAGCAAACAACACTCATCAATGAGGAGACACGCATGAAAACCTTGATTCGTCACGGACTGACCGGTGTGGCGCTGGCCGTCGCAATGGCTACGACCAGCATCGCGCAAGCGGGGACCTTGACTGCGAACATTGCGTTTAAAGGTGCAAGCCAGCGCGCGGTCTGGCAGCAGACCTTCGATGCTTTCAAGAAAGCACATCCGGATATTGACGTGAAGGCGACCTTCGTCGATGAAGAAGCCTACAAGGTGCAACTGCCCGGCTGGCTCACAACCGTCGCCCCCGATATTGTCAACTGGCACAACGGCGAGCGCATGGCGTATTACGCGAAGCGTGGCCTGTTCGAAGACCTGACGCCTGACTGGAACAAGAACGGTTGGAACGCGATGTACGCGTCGACGAAAGAATCGTCCACGTACAACGGCAAGCAATATTCGGCGCCGACGGTGTATTACGCCTGGGGCATGTTCTACCGGAAGGACCTGTTCCAGAAGGTCGGCATCACCGCAGAGCCTAAGACGTGGCCCGAATTCCTCGACGCCTGCAAGAAGCTGAAAGCAGCGGGCATTGCACCGGTTGCGGTGGCGGGGCGCGATGCGTGGACACTCGCTGGATGGTTCGATTACCTCGACCTGCGCATCAACGGCAACGCGTTTCATCAGAAGCTGATGGCAGGCGATGTAGCCTACACGGACCCGCGCGTGAAGAAGGTTTACACCGCGTGGAAGGGCTTGATCGATGACAAGATATTCATCGACAACTCGCTGTCCTACGACCTTGACGCGGTGCAGCCGTTCCTGTTCCAGGGCAAGGCGGCCATGATGCTGATGGGCACGTTCATTACCGGCGGATTCCCGGAGAACATCAAGCCGCAGATGGGCTTCTTCCAGTTTCCGATTATCGACAGTAAGGTGCCGACCGCTGAAGATGGTCCGGTGGAGTCGCTGCATATTCCGTCGAAGGCGAAGAACAAGGCGGACGCGCATACGTTCCTGGCATTCGTGGAAACACCGGAAATCAGCGCGCAACTGGCGAAGGGACTGGGGTCGTTGCCGGCCAACAGCAAGTCGCCGGAACCGGATGATCCCATTTCCAAGATCGGCTTCCAGATCCTCTCGCAGACGAAGGGGGGTATCGCTCAGTTCTACGACCGCGACATGACCAAGGAGATGGCCGACGAAGGCATGAAGGGCATGCAGCAGTTCGTGTCTGACCCGACCCAACTTGACGCGATCCTGGCGCAGCTCGAAGCCACGCGTAAGCGTATCTACAGGAAGTAGGGTGCGACGGCGGCTCGCGATCTTCACGAGCCGCCCAGGCGATCAGGAGAGAACCTCATGTCCGAAACCCTCAGCGTTCCGGGGATTAAAACGAAGCGCCGCAGAAGGATGTCGGCCGCGGCACGGCAGCAGCGGCTGGCCGCGTTCCTGTTCCTTGCGCCGGCCTGCCTCATGGTCGCGATCTACGTGATCTGGCCGATTTTCTCCAGCCTTCGGCTCAGTTTTTACAACTGGGACGGGATGACGGAGAAGACCTTTGTCGGCTTCGATAACTACATCGAACTGTTCCACGCACCCACGTTTTATACCGCGCTGAAGAACAATGTCTTGTGGCTGATCCTGTTTTTGCTGGCGCCGCCGATGGGTCTCGCCGTCGCGTTGTACCTGAACCAGGCCGTGCGTGGCATTCGCATGGTGAAGTCGCTGTTCTTCGCACCGTTCGTGTTGTCAGGCGTGGTGGTCGGCTTGATGTTCAGCTGGTTCTATGACCCGACCTTCGGCTTGCTGAAGCTGATTCTCGGACACGGCGTGCCGGTGCTCGGCGATCCGCATTACGTGACGTTCGGCATTATCTTCGCCGCGCTTTGGCCGCAGACTGCCTACTGCATGATCCTGTACCTGACCGGACTGACATCGCTTAATTCCGAGCAGATAGAAGCCGCCCGGATGGAAGGCGCGAAGGGCTGGACCATGCTGTGGCACGTCGTCCTGCCGCAGCTCCGTCCAACTACCTTCATGGCGATCGTGGTCACGATTATCGGCGCCTTGCGAAGCTTCGACCTGATCGCCGTCATGAGCGGCGGCGGCCCGTTCGAAAGCTCCACCGTGCTGGCCTATTACATGTATGACCAGGCGATCAAGTATTACCGCATCGGCTATTCCGCCGCGATCGCCGTGGTGCTGTTCGCGATCATGATGGTGTACATCGTTTATCACTTGCGCAGAATGTTGCGCGCCGAGCAATAAGCCAGGAGCGCGCCATGTTTCCAATGCCCGTCGCCAAGTGGAAGCCCGTGAACCGGGCGCTTTACAAGTTATCGTTACCGGTTGCGCTGGTGATCTGGTTGTTGCCGCTGATAGCAGTCATGGTGACGTCCATTCGTTCCTCCGATGAACTCGTCGAAGGCAATTATTGGGGCTGGCCGCGCCACTTCTCGCTGATCGCCAACTACAGCGACGCGCTGACGACTTCACCGATGCTCCACTATTTGTGGAACAGCGTGCTCATCACGGTGCCTGCTGTAATCGGCTCGATCGTGCTGGCTTCCATGGCCGGTTTTGCGTTGGCGATCTATTCGTTTCGCGGCAACACGACGTTATTCGCAGCGTTTGTCGCGGGGAATTTCGTGCCTATCCAGATCCTGATGATCCCGGTGCGGGACTTGTCCTTGCAGTTGGGCATCTTCAATACCGTCGGCGCGCTGATCCTGTTTCATGTCGCGTTTCAGACCGGTTTTTGCGCGTTGTTCCTGCGAAATTTCATCAAGCAATTGCCGTTCGAGCTGGTCGAAGCCGCGAGGATTGAAGGCGCGAATGAGTGGACGGTGTTCTTTCGTATCGTCCTGCCGTTGATTCGTCCGGCGCTGGCCGCACTGGCAATCCTGGTCTTCACGTTCGTGTGGAACGACTATTTCTGGGCGCTGTGCCTCACCACGGGAGACGAGGCCGCGCCCATTACCGTGGGTGTCGCCGCGCTCAAAGGCCAGTGGGTGACGGCGTGGAACCTGGTCTCGGCGGGATCGATACTGGCCGCATTGCCGTCGGTCATGATGTTCTTCGCGATGCAACGGCACTTTGTTGCCGGTCTGACATTCGGAGCAACGAAGGGCTAGGGCGATGATCTGTTCGTGCAAGTCATTTTCTATCCGGACAACGACATAGTCTGCCCTTGGTGTCTATTCGTTAGTGGAAAAAAGCGCTTATAACCGAGCTAAATCCCGCTAATTGGGCCGCTTTGATTTATTCATCGATGACCCCTCCAGTCTTGCCTCCGGCCCGCCGATATACCTTCGATAGAAGGTACACGACGAGTCGGAGACAATCGGATGAAAATATCAAAAACGCCCACCGTATCCCATCTTTCGGGATATTCAAGCTTCTTTAGTCACATCAGCTTGCGTACCAGCATCACGCTTGTATTGACGGTTTTTGCCGCGCTGTTGATTGCGGTTAGCGCATTGGCTGGCGTCGCGCTTCAAACCAGTAACGCAGCCATTGAAAAGATGTACACGGAAGACACGCGCTCGCTTCTTCAAATCAAAAGCAGCTATGAACATGTAATGCATGCGCGTCTCGCGCTGGGCAGCTTTGCGGCGCTTTACGGACTAGGCGATGTTCAGCCGGCGCTGCTTGAGGGCGCACATGGCGACCTGCGTCAATCGGACGAGGAGGTGCGGGCGTATCTCGCGACCGCATCGGCGGACGATACTGAAACGGCGCTGCGCACCCGCTTTGTCGCTGCACGTCAGAAGTACTTGCGTGACGGTCTGGAAGCCTCTTTCGACGCGCTGGGTAAAAGCGATTTCTCGGCCTACAAATCCCTGCAAGGCGCTGAAACAGAAGCGCTGGCCAACAACTTCGGCGCGCAAGTGGCCGCACTGGAAGGTGTTCTTACCGAGCGCCAGAAGGCACGCTACACCAGCGCTCAAGACCGCTTCCACATGATGCTCTGGCTGCTTGCCGCAGCGGCGTTCGCATCGGTGGTCATCGGTACATTTGCTCGTCATGCATTGCTTAACGCAATCGTCAAACCGGTGGGGCAAGCGATTCGCCAGTTTCAGCGGATCGCTGCGGGCGACCTGACGAATCCCGTCGATACCGGCCGCGACAACGAGATGGGCGCGCTATTGCGTGCGCTCGAACAGATGCAGCAATCGCTGGTTGAGACGGTGACGACCGTGCGCGCCAGCACCGAATCGATCAACGTCGGCGCGACGGAGATCGCAAGCGGCAACAACGATCTTTCGGTTCGAACAGAGCAACAGGCGGCGTCGCTGGAAACCACGGCAAGCAGCATGGAGCAAATCACGGCGACGGCGAAAGCGAGCTTCGAGAGCGCCCGGCAAGCGAGAGAAATGGCGACACAAGCATCGGCAATGGCGGTCAAGGGGGGAGCCGTCGTCAGCAATGTAGTAACGACGATGCAAGGCATTGCCGCTCATTCGAAGAAAATCTCGGAGATCACGAGCGTGATCGATGGCATCGCTTTTCAGACGAACATCCTGGCGCTGAACGCGGCAGTCGAAGCGGCGCGTGCCGGCGGACAGGGTCGGGGTTTTGCCGTCGTGGCCGGTGAGGTACGCAGTCTCGCGCAACGCAGCGCAGCGGCGGCCCAGGAGATCAAGATGCTCATTCAGGACTCGAGCGCGCATATCGACGCCGGATCGACGCTGGTGGAAAGCGCAGGGACGACTATCGGCAGCGTGGTGAGCGCGGTCGAACGCGTTTGCCAGATCGTGACGGAGATATCCGCCGCGGCGGGCGAACAAAGCAAGGGTATCGAGCAGGTCAATCTGGCGGTCGCGACCATGGACCAGAGCACGCAGCAAAACGCGGCGCTCGTCGAGGAAGCCGCCGCCGCGGCACAGTCCCTGCAGAGTCAGGCGAGAACGTTAAGTGAGGCGGTCGAGGTGTTTCGGCTTTAAGGCGCGTACGCTCGTTCGGCTGTTGAACCGCGTCATAAGAAAAATCCAGACGTTGCAGGAAATGAATCGGCGCACTGAATCGAAGTTCGGGAACGTACGACGAATACGGAATAGATAAGGGGAATATTTTCGGCGCGTGGCGGCCGGTTGCGGTGGGAATATTTCAGCGGGAAACCGTCTGCGCGAGTAAGGAATTAGTCAGCATGACGACGAGCACCGCATGATGCAGCGCGACGAGTGAACGCTATGCACCAGGCCAGCCCCTTGCACAGCGGCTGGCCTGGTGCGACAGGAAATCAGGCCTGTGTTCCGGCACTGTCCGCGTCATCCGGACTGGCTTCGTCCTCTTTCTTTTCTACCAGCGACTCCAGAGCGCCGGCGCCTTTAAAGCCGGCGACGGCCGCAATCCCTTTCGTCAGAATTGAAGCATCCGGATCGACCTTGTCCGTCGCTTCCACTGCCGCGATTGCACCCGCGACCTTACCTACCTCATCCAGAAAGCCCATATCAATCACCGTATATATTGAACATGAACGCGCACTATTTCACGTTCACGCATATTAAAGGACGTCGCGGTTGGAATCTTCAGCGGCATCTTCCACCGGCGACACTTCTTCCTCTTTCAGCCTCGTCGACGAACACGCCCATTTCGAGTGCACGGCAACGAGGGTATATCTTACGTTGATGACGGGCGTCTAACCGCCATCGTCAATGACAATATCACCGCGCGAACCGCGAGACTGTAAATTCTTGTCATGGGCCTTCGCGGTCGTTCTTCAACTCAGCTTAGCTACGCATCCGTTCGAGACTCGGCAGCCACACGCGCAGCAGCGAATAGAGCCGGTCCAGGTCGATCGGCTTGGCGAGATAGTCCGTCATCCCCGCTACACGAGTCTGTTCCTGATCGTCCTTCATCGCTTTCGCTGTGATCGCGATGATCGGCAGGGTGGCGAAGCGAGGGTCGGTACGAATCCGGCGCGTGGCCTCAAGTCCGTCCATGCCGGGCATCATGACATCCATCAGCACAAGGTCGATGTCCGGCGTTTCGTTCAGCTTGGTGATCGCTTCGAACCCGTTGCGTGCGATCTCCACCGTCATGCCCTTATGTTCGAGCGCGCTGCTCAATGAGAAGATGTTGCGGATATCGTCGTCTACCAGTAGGATGCGCCGCCCCTCGAAGGCACGATCCCGGCTGCGCACCGCCTTCAACATGGTTTGTCGTTCATATGAAAGGTCCGCCTCGACCTTGTGCAGGAACAGGGTTACTTCATCCAGTAATCGTTCAGGCGAGCGCGCACCCTTGATGATGATCGAGCGCGAATATTTCAGCAGGTCGGCTTCTTCCGCATGCGTCAGGTTGCGTCCGGTATAAACGATCACCGGCGGGAAAGAGCACATGCTTTCGCTCGACATCTTCCGCAGCAACTCGCCACCCTGCATGTCGGGCAGCTTCAGGTCGATGATCATGCAATCGAAGATCGTCGTTCGCAGCAGCGCCAGTGCCTGTTCGCCAAACTCGACGGCGGTGATGTCGATATCGTCGTCTGCAATGAGTTGCACGATGCTTTCGCGCTGGCGTGCATCGTCTTCAACCAGCAGCACGCGCTTGACCTTCTGCGTGAACTTTTCCTCCAGCTTGTGGAAGATGTCCTTCAGTTGCTCACGCGTGGTCGGCTTGACTGCATAGCCGATTGCGCCGAGATGCAGCGCGGCCTCGCTGCGATCAACCGCCGACACTACATGCACAGGAATGTGACGCGTGAGGGGGCCGTCTTTCAACTGCTGCAGCAGTGCGAGACCTGACCGGTCCGGCAAGCCGATATCGAGAAGAATGGCATCAGGCAGGTACTGCGCGGCGAGTTGCAGCGCTTCAACGGCAGTCTGTGCGACCAGGCAGCCGTACTGCATTTCATGGGCAAGCTCGAACAGAATGGCTGCAAATGAAAGGTCGTCTTCGATCACCAGCACTGATCGGCGGCCAGGCGTCCAGTTCGCGCGATCGTCGTCATAGGCTGCCACGTCTTGCATCCCGGAGGCCGGCTGCTGAGCCGGTGCGACGACGACGGGCGCTGGAGCCGGTGCCGTAAATGCACGGACGCTTTCCGTCGGCTCGCTGGCGCCCGTCCAGTGCCTGGGTAGCGTCAGCTCGAACGTGCTTCCTGCGCCGAGCGCGCTGTTGACGCGGATTGCGCCGCCTAGCAGCGTTGCGAGATCGCGCGAGATGGACAGGCCCAGGCCGGTGCCGCCATAGCGCCGGCTGGTGGTTCCATCGGCTTGACGGAACGCTTCGAAAATCGTCTGCTGGTGTTCTGGCGCAATGCCGATACCCGAGTCTGTTACGGTAAAGCGTACTCGATTGCCGCTGTCCAGACCCAAGGCGAGCTTGATGGTTCCGGCGTCGGTGAACTTCAACGCATTCGACAGCAGGTTCTTGAGAATCTGTTCCAGCCGCCGCGAGTCGGTGAATATGGACGGCGGCATATCCGCCGCTATATCGACGGCGAATTTCAATTGCTTTTGGGCTGCGAGCGGCTCGAAGGTGCGCTTCAACGATTCAACCAGACGGGGCATCGATACATCTTCCGGCGCGAGTTCGAGCTTGCCGGCCTCGACCTTGGAGATATCGAGGATGTCGTTGATGAGGTTGAGCAGATCGTTGCCGGCTGAATGGATCGTATTGGCAAACTTGACTTGCTCGGCGCTTAAATTTCCACCCGGGTTTTCCGACAGCAGTTTGGCGAGGATCAGCGAACTGTTGAGCGGCGTGCGCAACTCGTGCGACATGTTTGCCAGGAATTCTGACTTGTACTGGCTGGCACGCTGCAGGTCGTCGGCGCGCTGCTCCAGTTCTGCTTGAGCATGGCTAAGCTCCTCGTTCTTTTGATCGAGTGCAAGGGCCTGGAAGGTGAGCTGCTCGTTGATCGATTCGAGCTCCGTTTTCTGATTGCCCAAATTGGATTGCGATTCTTCGAGCGCGGCAGTTTGCTCTTCCAGCTCCTCGTTCGCGGTGCGCAGTTCTTCCTGCTGAAGCTGCATTTCCTCGTTGAGGCGTTGCGTTTCCTCTAGCGTGTCCTGCAGCCGTTCGCGATACATTGCCGCTTCAACCGACGCCCCCATGTTTCCTGCTATCAGCTTCAATAATTCGATGTCCCGCGCCGATACCGGCTTCATGAACCCGAGTTCCACGACGCCATTGACCATGCCGCCGTTCTCGATCGGCGCTATGACTACGCTCTTCGGTGCACTGGTTCCCAGTCCCGATGTGACCTTGAGATAGTTGTCAGGGACGTTGTCGACTTTGATCAGCCGTCCGTCCGTGGCAGCTTGGCCGACCAGCGTCTGCGTGCCCTCGAAAGCTTGCGCGTGCTCTTCGTTTTCGCAGCTGAAACCGTAGGCGGCGGTCCGCCGTAACGTGCCGGTTTCATCGCGGACATAAAGTGCCGCTACCGCCACGCCGAGGTACCGGGCGAGAAATTCAAGCATTGCACGGCTGAGCTGCGGCAGCGCCTGTTGCCCGGCAGCGCTTTCCGCCAGCAGACTCTGGCCGGTGCGCATCCATGCCTGCTGTTGCAGGGTTTCGGTGTGTTCAGTCTGCGCCCGCAGTGCACGGTCGTAGGTGGTCGACAGGTTCGTTAGCTCGCGCCGTCCGAGCACGGCGAGTAGCAAGCTGAGCGAAAGGCTGATGCCGAGAAAAACGGCCACGGCGGTGATGGTGACGCGTCTGACCGTCGTCGTGCGTTCCCAGCGCAGGTTCAATTCGACATCCATGAACGTGTTGAACTCACGGCGCATTTCATCGAACTCAAGCTTCCCTTTGCCGGTGCGCATGATGCCCTGGAAATCCTGGTTCGAACGACGCAGGGTAATGAGCTGTCCGGCAATCCCGTCCCATTGCGCCTCCAGCGCGCCGATACGTTTCAGACGTTCGATTTGCGGCGGGTTGTCGCTGACGAGATCGGTCAACGTGGCCAGCTTCGCGGCGAAACTGGCTCGACCGAGTTCATAAGGCGCGAGATAAGACTCGTCGCCGGTGATCAGGTAGCCCCGCATGCCGGACTCGCGATCGACGGCGATCTTGATCAGATCGTTGCTATCCGCGACCACGCGTTCTGAATGGTCGAGCCAGTCCATGGCCGACAGCAGATAGAACAGCAGGGCGACGAATACCGCGGCGGTGGTCAAGCCTGCGCCGATCGGCAACGCAATGTTGCGACGAATTATGCGGCGAAAGCCACGCTGGTCGACAGCAGTATGCTCGGGCATTTTTGTCCCTGTTATTTAATGCGCAAAAAGCGCGGTTCGACCGAATGATTAGCGTGAGTGGGATACCCCGGCACCACGTTCGGTGGTGTCCAGCCAGCGGGAAATGCCACGTCAACCGCTGGCGGGATAATACAGATTTCACGCCGAAAACGAATTACCGCGACCATGTCATGGCCTGGTAAACACATCTGGCAATAATGGAGTGCTTCGGGCCGGTCTGCTCTCTGCGCCGCCGTGGATGCCTTTCGCTGGCTTATCCTCTCAAGGACTGGAACACCAGACATGTCCAACAAGAACATTGACGATCTTCCGTCGGCCGAGCAGGGCGCGAGTGTTTCGCGGCGTGGTTTTCTCAAGCTTGCCGGTGCATCCGGACTGGCAACGGCTGCGGGCGGTCTGGCTTCAGCTAGCCGGGCCGCTGCGGCGAGCCCGGACGGCACGCCCGAGCAAATCCATCTGACGTGGGGCAAGGAGCCGTCGGCCGAGGTGGTGATCTCGTGGGCCTCGCTGGCCCCGGCGGTCAATCCGAGAGTACGCTTTGGCCGTGCCGGCGAGACGAGGATGACGGTGCATGGCATTCAGCGCACTTATACCGATGGACTCAACGGCGAGATTGTCTGCACGTATCACGCGCGCCTTCATGGACTGAAACCCGCGGTCAACTACCAGTACGAAGTCACCGCCGACAACGACAGCAACGTGGCTCACCCCTTCACGGCGAGTTTCCAGACTGCCCCGCACGGCCGTGCCCCGTTTCGCTGGACCAGTTATGGCGACCTCGCCACGCCGAATACCGGCTGGGTGCTCTCGTCGCCGCAGAGCCGCTTTGCCGTGCAGGCAGTGGAGCGGTTCCAGCCGCTGTTTCACTTGCTCAACGGCGACCTCTGTTATGCCAACCTGAACCCGGCGCATCAGCCCGAGGTATGGCGTGACTTCGGCAACAATGCGCAGACTTCGGCTGCCAATCGCCCCTGGATGCCTTGCCCGGGCAACCATGAAGTGGAATTCAACAACGGCGAGCAGGGCCTCGAATCGTATCTGGCGCGTTATACGCTGCCGGAGAACGGCACGCGTTTTCCCGGTCGCTGGTATAGCTTTCGTGTGAGTTCCGTGCTGTTCGTCTCGCTCGATGCCGACGATGTGATCTATCAGGACGCGGCTGCTTTCGTCGCGGGTCCGAGCCCGCTGATGCCGGCGGCAAGTACGGGCAAGCCGCCGATCGCCCCGGGGACATCGCTCTACATTCGTGGCTACAGCGGCGGCGAGCAGACGCGCTGGCTAGGGGAGACATTGCGCCGGGCGGCCGCGGATAAGGATATCGACTGGATCGTCGTCCAGATGCATCAGGACGCGCTGACTTCATCGAAGACTGGCAAAATGGCTCCGACAAGGGTATCCGGGAGGCATGGCTGCCCTTGTTCGACCGCTATGGCGTGGATCTCGTACTCTGCGGCCATGACCATGACTACGAACGCAGCTTCCCTGTGCGTGGATGCAATCACCATGCGGGCATGGACGCCTTGACGGGCGAACCGGTGGATACGTTGCAGCCTCGGCCGGTCGTTACGTCGAATCCCGCTGATGGCGCCTTCGATACGAGTCAGGGCACGATCCACCTGATCCTGGGTGGTGGCGGCACGAGTGCGCCGTTGGATGTCTATGGGCTGGACGCTGGAACGGGCAAAGTGCAGGCAAAGGTGTTTACCAAGCCTAACCGGCCGGTAGCGGGGACCGCGGTGAATACGTTCGTGCGTCAGCCCGCCGATGCGCTGGAGGACGCGATCTGGTCGGCGCAGCGTGATACCGGTACGGGTTACGGCATTGCCGTGTTTGATCATGATCCGGGGAAGCCGGGTGACAAGACCACCATTACGATGAACTACTATCACGCGCCCGGCGCCGACCAGACGCCGACTGCGACTTACGAATTGTTCGAAACCATCACGTTTTCGAAGACGCGGCCGGGGTGATTTCGTTCGCACTCGGGTTTGGGGTTTGTGCGGGTTCTTAGGGGCTAAGGGGTAGTGGTTGGGGTTTATGCTGGGGTGGTCGGGGGCCAGTGCCGGGGTGGTGGTTTCCATGTTAGTGGTCTGCGAGAGTCGGATTTTCTCTTTATCACTGTTAGCCACTGTGCGTGGCGGCACGTCATTTCTTTGTCCAAAGCGACAAAGAAACGAAGCAAAGAAAGCGCTTTAACCGCTCTACCCTAAGTGTCCACAGCGTGCAGTTTTGATTCATAGGTGCCCCAAAAGCACGGTGCTCGCCAGAGCGACGGATGTGTGAACCCCTCCTTCTCGCGAATCCTGACACGAACACGCTTCGCCCCGTACGCTCTCGGGCAAGCACAATTGCTAAGGAACCCGCACGGCCTTACAGGTATTTACGGCTGCGGTTCTTCGCGGGTTAGCTACCTGGTCTGCGCGACCGTATTCGTAGGCCACAGCCTGATGCGTGTTCGTGTTTACTGCTTCAGTTTTTGTGAATTGGCCGCGCGTTCTGTACAGCTATTTTCGTCGGTTACGGCCGTCCGCATCTTTGCGGCCTCGTTTCCTGGCGGGTTGGCGACGAGGTTCGAGGCGCGTACTGATTTGGAGGGAGGTTGTCCGCGGATAGCGCGGGGTGCCCCTTGGGCAGGTTCAATCACTGGTGGCGAAGCGTGTGGGTATCCGTGTTCGGAGAAGGAGGGGTTCAAACATCCTTCGCTCTGGCGAGCACCGTGCTTTTGGGGCACCTATGAATAGAAACTGAACGCTGTGGACACTTAGGGTAGAGCGGTTAAAGCGCTTTCTTTGCTTCGTTTCTTTGTCGCTTTGGACAAAGAAATGACGTGCCGCCACGCACAGTGGCTAATAGTGATAAAGAGAAAATCCGACTCTCGCAGACCACCACGGCCGAAAGCACCAACCCAGCATAGACTCAGACCGCTAACCCCAGAACCGACCACCTCGGCATAAACCCCGACCACTAACACCATTGGCGAGTGCGATCATCAGGCCAGTCCCGTGGTTCATCCCCTAAACCGTATAAGGCTCATGCCCGACCCGACCAACCGCCGCAAAACGAGCATGGCCGACATCGCCAAGGCCGCCGACGTCAGCGAAGCAACCGTCGATCGCGTGCTCAACGGCCGCGGCGGCGTCTCCCGCGAGAAGGAACGGCGCGTGCTCGAATGGGCGCGCAAGCTCAAGATCGATCGGGCGCTCGACGCGGTATCGGTGCGATGGCTGCGCATAGCAATCCTTTTGCAACAACCCGTTGCGCCGTATTACGTCTATCTCAAGCAGGGTTTTGAAATTGCCCAGAAGACCTTCGAAGCGCAGCGCGTGATCTGCGCAGTGACCTACTTCGATAACCTCGAACCGGCGCGCGTGGTCGAGACCATCAGCCGCGCGACGCAGAAGGCCGACGCGCTGATCATCGTCGCGTATGAGCATCCCGACATCACGGCGGCACTGCGCCTGGTCAGCCGCGCGATGCCGGTCGTCACGCTCGCCAGCGACCTGCCGGGAACGGGAAGGCTGGCTTACGTGGGTATCGACAATCGCGGCGCCGGACGCGTCGCGGGCGAGCTGATGGGCCGCTTTCTCGGCGATGCGGGAGGCAAGGTGCTCGTGATGACGGGCATGCATGATTTCCTCGGCCACGAAGAACGCGAAAGCGGTTTCCGTTCGGTACTGCGGCGGCGTTTCCCTAACTGCGACATCGTGGAGACCGTCGAGAGCCGCGAGCAATCGGCGGTCACCGAAAGCCTCACTCGCGACGCCTTCCGGCGTTATCCCGACCTGCGCGGGATCTACAACATTTCAGTCGGCGATGAAGGCGTCGGCGCGGCGCTCCAGGCGCTCGACCGCGTTCGCTCGACAGTGTTCGTCGGCCACGAACTCAACGACATTTCGCGGCGCTTGCTCATTGAAGGAACGCTTGACGCGGTGCTTGACCAGAATCCGGCCGCCGAAGCAATGCGTTCCATCGAAATCATCTTGCGGCACTATCATCGCGATCCCGGCGTGGCGTTGCCGCAGCAAATTCCGGTCACGGTGTTGTTACGTGAAAACCTTCCGCTCAGCGACTAGGCGCTAACGGCGCGGATTTTTCCTGGCGGCTCAGGCCATTCCAGAGTTCCCGAATCCAGTCGCGCATCAACTGCGATTCGGCCCAGCGGTCGGTCGTGTCGTTGCCATCGCGGCCGATGATTGCATAAGGCCTGGGTCCGAGTTCGCACGTGAAGACCAGCGTGTCGTCAGGACCAGCGCGCCGTTGCCACGACGCAAAGCCGTAACGCCACCAGTCGAGAAACAGGTCAACCCAGATCCGGTGAGGCTCGAATGAGATCTCTATCTGCACCTGTTCACGGCTCCCGACGCGGCCGTGAAATGCCCACGAGTGGTCGAGAATCCGGTGCATGTCCGCGTGGTTTTCATCGGACACGGGCAGCGCGAATTCACGTCCGACCAGATAGTGCGAGATGTCGCCGAGCAGTTTCAGATGCGGCCGGGCATCGAGCAGATCGAGCGTGAAATGCAGGTCAGTTGTCATGCGGTCCCGATGCGTTTCGATATACACCGGAAAATCCACCTGCTCGGCGAGTCGCGTCCATCCATCGATTAACTTGAGCGCGCCATCGAGGCGACGTGGGCGTACATCGGGCTGCAAGTCGATGTGATGCACGCCGAACTCGGTGGCTATTTCAAGGATCGGTTGCAGGTCATCGACCGTACGCGGAAAACATTGTGCTTCTGCTTGCAGGCCGAGCGGTCTTAACAAACCGCTAAGCCGACGCACATCATCGCGCGATGCGTAAGAAGCGCTGACGCCGTTGAAACCCGCTTGCGCGATCATCGCTATGTTGTCTTCAAGTGAACGTTCATGACCATCGGTATGACGGCGCTCCATTGCCCATAGCGACTGATAGATGTCGAGCCGTTGCGTCATAGTGCCTCCACGGCAAGGAGAGGTTTGAGCTTTACGCTGCGATCCGAGAGCAACGAAGGTTCAACGCACGCACGCCGCGCAATCAACTCCTGTGCTACGCGCACGTCACGCGCGATCTCGCTTGCCTGTCCCACGCCGCTCGCGCCGACCAGCACGCCGTCGCGATCCAGCACAAAGAAGACCCGCGATGCGGCGCTCGTCTCACGTACGACGGTCGTCACGCCGAACGCGGGCATGCCAGCAATCTGGATGGTCATGTCGTATTGATCGGACCAGAACCACGGGACTTCGGAGTAAGTCTCGCCTCGGTCCAGCATGTTGCGCGCAACAATGCGCGCATGGTCTTCCGCGTTCTTCCAGCATTCGAGTCGCATGCGCCGGCGGAACAGCCGGTGCGGGAACGAGCAGACATCGCCGGCTGCGAAGATGTGCGGATCGTTGGTGCGCAGCGTGTCATCCACCGCGATGCCGTCTGCTACGTCGATGCCCGCCGCTTCCGCCAGCTCGGTGCGCGGCTTCACGCCAATGCCGACGATCACACAATCGCACGCGGCGGTCGTGCCGTCCGAGAGCTTCATGCCCGTAACGCGTTTCATCGTCGATCCAATGATCCGGTCGACCTGCACGGCGAAACGCACGTCCACGCCCATCTGCCTGTGCCGTTCCACCAGATACGCCGCGACTATCTCCGGCACGGCGCGCATGAGTGCATGGGCTGCCGCTTCAATCACGATCACCTCACAGCCTCTTGCAATGGCCGTTGCTGCGATCTCCAGCCCGATAAATCCTGCTCCCACGATCGCGATCTTCCGTTCCGGCAACAACTCGCCGACGATGCTCGTGGCGTCTGCTGCCGTGCGCAAGACATGTACGCCATCGAGCGTCGCACCGGGCACGCTCAAGCGACGCGGCGCCGCGCCGGTCGCGATCAGCAGCCGCTGATAGGCGACGGTATGCCCATCCTTCAAAACCACCTTGCGCGCTGCGCGGTCGATCTTTTGAACGCTTGCATCGACACGCAGGTCGATGCGTTGCCCGGAGTAAAACGTCTCGTCATACAGCGCACACTGCGCCGTAGTTTTCTGACCGAGCAGAACGGCCTTGGAGAGCGGTGGCCTGTCATAAGGCGCAACCCCTTCGTTACCGAGCAGCGTGATCTCGCCGTCCCAGCCGTTATCGCGCAACGCATGGGCGGCGCGCGCTCCGCTTTGCCCGGCGCCGATAATCACCATGGCGGCCCGGTTTTTCATGACGCTGCCTTGGCTTGCGGCGGTACACCGAGCAGCACTTCGCCGCCTTCAATGCGCACCGGGTAAGTCTTCAAATGGACACAGACGGGCGGGCTTTTGGGCTTGCCTGTGGGAATATCGAAACGTCCCTGATGCAGAGGGCATTCGATCTCCCGATTGAGCACGAAGCCATCGGCGAGATGCGCGCGTTCGTGGGTGCACCAGCCATCCGACGCAAAAAAACCTTCAGCGATCCGATACACCGCGTAACTCGCGCCAGCGTGATCGAAACGGATTACGTCTTCTTCGGCGATCTCGCTGGCAGCGCAGGCGACGACCCATTCGATGTTATTCGTTTCAACGGCCACAAAAGCCTCCGGGTGGTTAAAGTTGTTCAGATGCCCGACTGGGTCGCAAATGTTCCGTGCGGACCGCTTTCAACCGGCACCTTGCGTTCGATCACATGGTCTGGCTCGGAGCGCTGTTTCCATAACGCGGGCACCATCTCGCGATACACCGCGTAAAGGCTCGGATAAGCGGGCGGAAGCTGATCCTTGATGACTTCATGCAAACGCGGCAGCGCGTGGAACGGCACCATCGGCAAGAGATGATGTTCGAGGTGGTAGTTCATGTTCAGATACAGAAAGCGGAAGACCGGATTGATGTACACCGTGCGTGTATTCAACCGATGGTCCTTCACGTTGACCGCGAGCCCCGCATGCTGCGTCAGGCCGAGCAACTGATGCAGCCAGCCGCCGTAAAAACGGGGCGTCCACACGAACATCAGCGGCAGGAAACTACGGAGTGCGATGGCAAGTCCGATCGTGCCGATGACAACAAGCAGATAGATGCGGCATGACCAGATCATCTTCGGCTTTTCGGTGGCGGGGAGGAATGCGTCGGTGGTGGCATCTACGCGGCCGAGCGCATGCCGGATGATCTTTCGGATCTCTAGCGAACTACCCAGCAGTCCGAAGAAATCGACGATGATCGGCAAGACCTGCGTCGGCCGTGCGACCTGGATTTCCGGATCACGCTCCTGGAAGTATGTGTGCGTGTGATGCCGCGCATGGCTCCAGCGCCACCAGTAGCCTTCGCGGATCGTCATGAACGAAGACAGGTGATAGAAGGCGTCATTGAGCCAGCGGGTCTTGAACGGCGTGCCATGGGCGAGTTCGTGCCAACGGGCGTCGCTGGACGAATAGATCGTGCCGTAGACCAGGAAGGCCGGCACCGCCCACCACGTTCCCCAACAGAACGCCGCCACCCAACCCGACGCTACCAGCAGCAACAGCCATGGCACGAAGTTGCGGAGGCCTTCGGCGTCGCTGCGTTTCATCAACTCTTTCAGAACGGCGCGGGGAATGCGCGGCTGGTACCACTGCTGGCCGATACGCTCATCGAGCTTTGGGTCGGTGAGGCCGGGCTTGGCCGCATCGCCGTCGCTGACGCCGGGAGTCGAGGACATGGGTTGTCTCCTGCTTATTAATGTTTCAAGCAATGTTTAAGCGATGTCTGAGCACTTCCCGTCAGGTCCGACCGCCGGGCGGCCTTCTTGTTGAGACAACGATAGATGACCACCGCTTGCTGCTCACTCAAAAAAATGATGGATTTCCATCAAGTACGTCTGCAGGCCGCATCGGCTATGGTTTTCTAAAATAGAAATTAAATTCCACCGAATTAACGTGTGAAATTTTCGTTGCATTGACGAAAGCGGTCTTCTATGCTTGTGTGCATTAGCAGCCGGAGTGCTGCGTGAATTCGCCCAAGGAGACTGCTGTGGACAGCATGGAAGCCGGCGCGGTGACGCCTGAAGGAGTAGTTGAAGCGCTGCTGCGAGGACCGGGCGCGGTGCGTATTCGTGGCGTGTTCAGCGCAGCGCAGGTGGCGGAAGCGCGGCGCGTGGTGATGGCGCATTCGCAGGATCGCGCGCAGACGGTCACGCATTTTCAGGGACAGGCGGCCGAAGACCAGCGGTTGCATTTACAGCGGCGCGTGTGGAATCTGCTTGCCAAAGGCGACGTGTTTTCGGAGATGGCCGAGCAGCCGGCTATTGTCGCGGCCATGCGGCTCTTTCTCGGCGACGATTTCATCATGGGGTCGATCGCAGCGAACCGGATCTTGCCGGACGGTCCAGGACAGGAGCCGCATATCGATTACCCGTACTGGGATTTTCATGCGGCGACGACATTTCCCGTTGGCATCAACACGAGTTTTCCACTCAACGCGCAAGTGACCATTCCGCTCGATCCGTTCACGGCGCAAACCGGTGCGACGGCTTTTGTGCCGCACACGCAGCATGAATTGCGTTATCCCGGCGAGGGCGATGCCTTCTTCGAGCGCTGCGAGCGCATGGAAGCGGAGCCCGGCGACGCGATTGTTTTCTTCGGTGCGACCTGGCATTGCGCGATGCCAAACCACAGCACGCAGGATCGCAGCGCGGTGCTGATTCAATACCTGCCGAAATTCGTCAAGCCGATGGAAGATTTGCGCACGATGGTCGGCGAAACGTTCGTCAAGAACGCTAGCCCGACGATGCGGCAGTTGCTCGGATTGAACTTCCCGTATCCGCAGAATCTTGATGCGATCGCCGTTGCGACGAACGCCGAGGGTCGAAAAAACGCCATGCGCTGATTCAGCCTTCCGAGAATTTCAGCGCATGCTCCAAAGCGCCCGCGCTGATCGGCTTGTGCAGATAACCGTCGAACGGTTCAAGGTCCTTGTCCCCAAGATCGGTCCTGCCGGTGACCGCGATTACACACGCGTCGCGGGACGCACCTTCGTTGCGTACCCGCCGGCATAGCTCCCGGCCATCGGCGTCGGGTAATTCGATGTCGAAGAAAACGACATCGAAACTCTGCGCCTGGATCAACTCCATCGCGGTGTGGCCATCGTACGCAACTTGAACCTTGTGCCCCAGGCCGGACGCTATCGCGCCAAACGCGTCGGCTGAATCTTTATGGTCATCAATAAACAGGATGTGCACGATTCCCTCGGTATTAAGCGGATGTTGCTGCTTTGCAAGCAGATGAACCGAACGAGATCGCGCGTTCGTGGTTCGTGTTTAACACCTTGCAACGAAGATGCCAGCTTGAGCCGACCCTGAAGTGTGGGAACGGCGATTGCAGAGAGCGGTTGCCCGGCGCAATGTCGTCGGCAATCCGTTCGACAATCGACTTCCCGTTCAGAGGGGACACCTATGCGACTCCTGACTACTCAAGATGGCTTGCCCCGTATCGCGTGGGGCGCGGTCATAGCCGGCGTGATCCTGTCGCTGATCGTTTATTTGATCATGAGCGTGCTGGGGACCGCGATAGGCGCGTCTCTTCTCGCGCCCATGTCGCTGCCAAATCCCGGGCGCGTCTTTGGATTCGGCTCGGGCGTGTGGGTGATTGTTACAACCGTTCTTGCCGTGTTTATCGGTTCGTACTTTGCGGGGCGTTGCGCGCCGGTGCTCGGATGGCTTCACGGTTTGCTTGCGTGGGCTGTGATGACCTTGCTGCTTCTCTATGGCATGACATCGATTATTGGCGGGGCGGTCAGCGTGGCGGGTAACGTCGCGGCGACGACTGCGACCGTCGGGGCGGCGGCGGGTAATCAACCGCCTGGATCGCTCGCCGATTCCGCCAGGCAGCAGGCGCAGGCAGCGGTGGAGGGGGCAGCGTCGGCGGCGGCCGGCGCCGATGCGCAGCAGGACGCGATGCAAACGGCGCAGACGGCCGCGCGTGGCATTGCCCGTGCGACGTGGTATTCGTTTGCGGCGCTGGTGGTCGGCGCCATCATTGCGGTGGTGTCCGGCAGCGCGGGTTTTCGCCATCAGCCGCCGTTTGAAGAAGGCGGCGGTTCAGCACGCGATGATGCAGTAGTGACCGATGCAATGGGACGGCGAAGGGTTTCCTGACCCGAACCTGCGCGGACTGCAGGCCGGTCGGGTTCGACCGGCCTGTTTCCGGGATCTGACTGGCACCCGTCGACCGAGTACTGACAAGCGCCGCTATTCGATGCGTCTATCCCACATCGCGGCCTGGTGTTTCCTGAGAAGCTCTTCCACGAACTGCGGTACGACGTTGCGAAATTTTCCCTGGTTATCGGGCACGATCTCGACCATGCGCGCAATCATGTCGGACGGGTCGAGACGGCCCTCGGGGTTGCCGATCAAGGCCGCATAGGTGTCACGCAACGCTTGGCGCCCTGTGAAATGAACGTCGTCGTTCAGCCATCGGAACGCGTTCTCCGCCATCGCTTCGTTAAAACCGGTCAGGAACGCGCCTGGATTGATTGTCTGAACCTGAATGCCAAAAGGCTTCATTTCCTGCTGCATCGCCTCCGCCATCGCTTCGATTGCGTGCTTGGTTGCCGCGTAGGCGGAAAAACCCGGCGGGCTGAAGAGGCCGCCCATCGACGAGACGAAAACGACTTTTCCTGCTTTCCCAGCATCGATCCAGCGCTTCACAACTTGCTGGGTCAGGTGCAAAGGCGCGAATACATTGATCTCGAAGTTGCGGCGCACCAGGTCGAGCGGAATTTCCGCGATCGGACCGCCTTCTCCGATACCTGCATTGTTTAGGAGAACGTCGAAGTCCCAGGTCAACGCATTCGCGACGTCGTATGTGTCGAGCAGATCGAGCTTTTCGACGCGAACATTATCGAGGCCCAATTCAGCGACTTTTTCACGCAATTGCGTCACCTGTGTCCAGCTATGTGCCGCAGCGATGACACGGTGGCCATTTTGTCCGAGGCCAAGCGCTGTGCCTTCGCCCAGACCTGATCCCGCGCCGGTTATCAGTATCGTCTTCAACATGACCGTTCTCCATCCACGCGTTCGCCCGCAAGCAGCGACAGTTGTTCGAGCCATGCCGACTGACCGGCCTTGGCGATTGTCCGATCCTCGGTCACCTGGCCGCCCGATACGCCAATTGCACCGCACAGTTCACCGTGTGCGTCGAGCAGCGGCATGCCGCCCGCGAAGGTGACCAGACCGTCGTTGGTCAGTTCAAGACCATGCGCCTGAGCATCGGGTTTGCAAACCTCCCAGATCTGCTCGGTATCGGTTTCGAACAGGATCGACGTTCTGGCCTTCTTGATTGCAACATCGATTGTTCCCAGCCACGCGCGGTCCATCCGCACAAAGCCCTTGAGATGGCCGCCCACGTCGAGTACGGCAATGCACGCGGCTACGCCAAGCTTTCCTGCATGTGCTTGCGCGGCCTGAATCACATGATCCGTTTGAGAAGATGAGAGGTTCATCGTTCGCTCGTCCTGTCGACAACGTCTGCCAGACCGCCGGGGAACATCGCGTCCGCTGCGGCAAATACGTTGAGTGCTTCGCGCAGCAGGACGATCTTGCCGTTCGCGGCGGTGCAGTGGCCAAAGAAGCGCTGGTGGACCGTTTTACCGGAAATGCCCGATTGGTGATGAATCGTGTATTCGCCAAAAGCCTGCTCGGGCGTGTCGATATAAATCTGTACATCAACGAAGCGAAAACCCGGGTACATCCGTTCATGCAGAAAGGTTAGGAATGCATCAATATTCGCTGGCCCTTCATAACGTGGCTCAACCCCCAGATCGGACAGATAGGGCAACTCAAGCGCGCCATTCTCGGCAAAGAGCGCGGCAGATTCGCGCGCGCTTCCATCGATATACGCTTGCAGCAGTTCCTTTGCGGTTTTCATGATTCAAGCCTCCTCGGCGGGTTGAGCAATTGCCTGGGTCGCAGAAACGTGTTTGCCGGTTTCGCGATTCAGGCGTGTTATCGAAACAAGAGTGGTCAATGAGCGGCTCATGCGAGCGGCATGGTTAAATTCCCGCCAGCACCTGATGCACCATGTGCACGACGATGGAACCCTCTCCCACCGCCGATGCAACGCGTTTCACGTTTCCCGCACGCGCGTCGCCCACGGCGAACACGCCAGGCAGACTGGTTTCGAGCATGTAGGGACGTCGCGTGAGCGTCCACGGCTGCGGCGGCGTGGCATTTTCCAGATCCCGGCCTGTCAGCACGAACCCTTGTCGGTCGAGCGACAGGCAGCCGGCGAGCCATCCGGTTTTCGGTGAAGCGCCTGTCATGACGAAGACATGCCGGACCGGCTGCGTGGTCACTTCGCCCGTCGTCTTGTCGAGCCACGACACCTCTTCAAGGTGGTCATCGCCGCTCATGCCGGCGAGCTCGCTGTTGAAGTGCATGTGAATGAGCGGATTTTCTTCAATGCGCTGGATCAGATAGCGCGACATCGTGTCGGCCAGACCATGCGACCTGATCAGCATCTGTACGCCCGCAGTGTTCTGCGCGAGAAACACGGCGGCCTGTCCTGCGGAATTGCCGCCGCCGATGACGACCACGGGCTCGTCCTTGCACAGTTGGGCTTCCATGAAGGTGGCGTTGTAGTAAATGCCGCGACCCGTAAAGCGATCGATGTTTGGCAGCGCCGGCTGGTTGTACGTGGCGCCGGTGGCAAGCACGATGGCGTGAGTAAGGATCTGTTGGCCGTCATCGAGTGAGAGCCGGTAGGGGCGTTCATTGCAGTTCAGGCGTGCGACGTTGCGTGCCACCATGATCTTTGCACCGAACTTTTCCGACTGGGCAATCGCGCTTGTCGCCAGTTCCTGACCGGACAGCCCGGTTGGAAAACCGAGGTAGTTTTCGATCCTCGAGCTGGAGCCAGCTTGTCCACCGGGCGCAGCACGCTCGATCACGAGCACATCGAGCCCCTCTGATGCGGCATACACCGCGGCCGCTAGTCCTGCGGGACCGGCGCCTACGACCACGATGTCGCGCACTTGGGAATCGTCGATATTCCTGTTGAAACCCAGCGCTTCGGCGACTTCGCGTGGCGTTGGATTTCTCAGCACTTTTCCGTTGTTGCAGATCACGACAGGGACATCGTCGCTGCATACGCCGAAGCGGTCGAGCATTTCCTGAGCCGTGCGATCGGTGTCGAGATCGACGTAGGCGAAAGGATGGCCGTCTCGCGTCAGGAATTCTCTAAGCGCGAGCGTCCCCGCTGAATAACGTGAGCCCAGAATGAGCACGTTGCTATGACCATCGCTGGACAACTTGAGACGACGTGCGAGAAACGCCTTCATGAATATGTCGCTTAACTCAGCATCCTTGCTGATCAACGTACGCAGATTTTCTGCGCTCAGTTCGAGCAGGCTCGATGACGTGACGGCCTGGCATCGGTAGATCGATCGCCTGCCGGCAATCATCAGCAATTCCCCGGAAAACTGGCCTGCTGAGTAGGTCGTCACCGTTTGCTCGATGCCACCCGCGAACGAGATGATCCGGATATTGCCGTCTATCACGACGTACACCGGCGGCGTGTCGTCGTCAGGGTCATAAAGCACTTCACTGGCTGCGGCCTGTCGCGGTTTCGTGAAGACGCGAACCCGTTCAAGCTGCGATTCGGTGAGTATCGGCGCGTAAGACATGACAGCCTCCTGTTCCGGCAGCGCGACCTTCAAAACCCGCGAGGAGCGTCCGGCTCGCACCGTCGCCCGCAATTTGATGATGGGTCGCTGCAGCGGAATTCGCGAATAAATCGATATAAATTGCTGCTAACGCAGGGTTGCGGGTGCGACACAACAGGAATGGAGCATATGCACGGATTTACCTATACTCGAACGATCGTGCTCAGGAAATCGATATGAAAGCTTTGCAGTGCAATTGCTCGACCCTTCGCAGCGCGGCGCGAGTACTCAGCGCCGCGTACGACGAAGCGCTCCGCCCCACAGGCTTGAAGATGACCCAGTTTTCCATTCTTGCGCGCCTCGCGGCCGTTGGTCCGATTACGCAAAATCAGTTTGCCAACGTGCTTGCTATGGACCGCTCTACCCTGGGACGAAATCTGCGGCCCCTCCAGCGCGATAAATTCGTGCGGCTCGATATTGGCGAAGACCGGCGTGAACGGGTTGTCGACCTCACCGCGGCTGGCCGGCGCATGCTGGCCAAAGCGATGCCGCTGTGGGAAGAGGTCCATCAGCGCTTTGAAGACAGCTTTGGCGCGGCGGAGGCGGTTCGGCTTCGGCATGCGCTTAATATCGTCATCAAGGTTGGCCGCGAGTTGTCCTCGCAGAACGAGGACGGCGTGGACCAGGCCTGATGAAATGGCGCGCTCATCATTCACATGCCGGCGGCGGGCGATACGCATTGAAGGGCGTTAGCAACCTTTAGCAACGCTTTAGTTGCTGCTGGTGTTCCGGCTGCACGAGAATTGGCTCATCGTGACCTTGTGATGTGGTGTCCGTCACATTTCTGCCCATTGGGTCGCTGCCATTTCCGCTGAAGGAGCGCGTCATGATCAAGGTTAGCGTGATGTACCCGGACACGGTCGGAGTGCGGTTCGATCATGAGTATTACCGGGACCGCCATATGCCGATGGTCAAGGCCAAGCTGGCGGAAGCTTGCGCGTACTACACGATCGACAAAGGCCTTGCCGGCGGAGCGCCCGAAATGCCGGCGCCCTATGTCGCGATGTGCCACGTTTTCTGTGAATCGGTGGATGTGTTCCAGGGCGGCATGGCGCTTCATGGCAATGCGATCTTTGGTGACATCGTCAATTTCACTGATCTCGTTCCGGTGGTTCAAGTGAGCGAAGTCGTGGTCGGGTAGCAATATGCATCACGAAAGAGTAGTCATACTAAGAAAATATATAGCTGTCATTGACCTGTTGCGCCGGAGTCGATCATTGCGACACGTTGCGTAGCGGGATACCCTCGACATCATCATTCAAGGAGCGCGCCATGAAAGCCCTTTTTGTTATTTCCAGTTTCGAGAATGGGGCCTGGTTGTCGGAAATCACCCATCCTTACTGGCACCTCATCGAACGTGATGTCGAGGTGGATTTTGCCAGTCCGAAGGGTGGCAAGGTCGGCTGGTCTCCCTATAGCGATCCCTATGCGGAGGGCACGACGGAACCTCACGACCTGGTCAGCAAGGGATTTCTGTCCGATCCCTCGCTGATGGCGAGGCTTGCGACGACCCTCGCCCTCCAGGATGTCGAACTGGATCAGTACGACGCCGTGCACGTGGCCGGCGGACAAGGTGCGACCTTCGACCTCTATCCGAACAAGGACCTCGCGAAAGTGCTGGAGCATTTCTGGATGCGTGAAAAGATCGTCGCCGCAATCTGTCACGGAGCGATCGCACTCGGCAATATTCCCGAACTGATTCGCGGCCGGCGCGTCACGGGGTATCCGGCTGCCGGCGATCGCGAACTGGAGCGTCTCTTCGGCGCGGGTTTCATTCCGCGCTATCCGCAGAAGGTGCTCGAAGAAACGGGAGCGCGCTATCAGGAGGCGGGCACCGATGCGCCGTGCGTTGTCATCGACGGTAAATTGCTGACCGGTCAGAACCAGCAATCCGCTTCGGAGTACGGCATCGTCCTGTATCACTTGATGTCGGGTCACTCCCCTGTAGTGAGTGCATAACGCTTCGGCATAGCATCAGATTGTTGGCGGGCTCGCTGTTGGAGGTGTCCATGTTATATCTCGTCCATATGCAGGTTGTCATTCCCGCAGGCACGAACCCGGCCGAGCTTGAGCGTTTGCAAGCGGCGGAAAAAACTTTCTCGCAGCGATTGCAGACAGAGGGCAAGTGGCGACACCTGTGGCGCGTGACCGGGGAGTTCGCGAATTACAGTGTGTTCGATGTCGAATCGCACGATGAACTGCACACGTTGCTCACCGCGTTGCCGCTCTACCGGTTCATGACTTCCGTCCACGTCACGCCGCTTGCGCAGCATCCGTCGGCGCTTGTGGTGAACTGAGCGTGATGGCTGGCGTCGCATGTCTGGACGCCTGCGCTGCCACTCTTCGGATGGCGTCGACTCACGGGCCCGCGAACTACGGCGCGCAGTTGTCGAGCAGCTGCAACGCAGCCTGATAGTCCGGCGTTGCAGACTTGTCGGGAAACCGTTCGAGCACAGACTCAAGCGAAGCTCGCGCCTCGTCGAACCTGAGTTGATCGCGCAGTATCCCGCCAAGCGTCGTCGCGCTGCGCAACTCCCAGGCGAGTGCGCCTTGTTTGCGCGCGATTGCAAGTGAGCGGGCCAGCATCTCGATCACGCTGCTGACAGCGGTCGTGTCGCGCTCGCGAAGTAGCTTGCAGGCTTCGAGGCGCAGGATTTCCGCCGAACACCAGATCGGGTTCGTGGACCAGGCGCGCTCAATCAACTGCGGCGATGCGAATCCTTCCGCGAGCACGCTGTATTCCTCGAAATGCCGATAGCCCCATTGCGTGTCATCGCAGCGCCGGCGCGAGATGGGCATGGCGAGCGCGGCAAACGTGGTGGTCAGAAAGCGTCGATAGGCCTCAGCAAACCGATGCCAGAACGACACGGCCAACGCGGCGGAATGCTCCTCCAGAAGCACCAGGTTGCGGCTGGCCATTGCCAGTTCACCTGCCCATAGCGCAACGGGACACGCCCCCATCGCCGTAGCAAAGCAAATGGACAGCGTGTGCTTGCTGGCTATCGCCACCGATACACTTTCGTCCGCCAATTCAACCGCACGTGTCGAATTGCCCTCCAGCCAGAACACGCGCGCGAGCATTGCGTGATGGATCACCTGCGGTACATACAGGAACTGTGTTCGCTGGCTGTCCGGCACTGAGGCCGAAGCCGACAATGCAGACGAAAGCCATTCCCTCGACGCCGGCAGATCGCCTTGATAAACGTGGGTAATGCCTCGCATCGTCATATAGATGCTTTGCCCCAGCGTGTCCGGATGCAGATTGGCGTACGTCTCGGCTTCGACCAGCGCCGCGTCGTGTTGCCCGAGACCCTGGTGATACCGCCAGGTGCCAAGAGCGGCCATGGTTCGCGTTTCCACGTCACCCAGCTGTTCTGCGATTTCGTCCACTCGACCATAGAGTATGGGCAATTCCGGCGCGCTGCCCTGGGTGTTGTAGAGCGCCTTGCCGATCGCAATGAGAATCTTGGCTTCGGCCCGTAGCGTCTGTTTCGACGGGGCACCGATGAAGGTGAGCGCTCGTCGGCCATACGACATGTATTCGTCGACCAGCGACAGATTGTCCCAAACGAACCACGACGCTGCGGTCAGCAGTAGTCCCAGGTTCCTGTCGCCACTTTCGCTAAAACACCATTCGAGCGCGATGCGGATCTCAGCGGCGACCTGCCGGAAACTGGTCAGCCAGTTCACGTCGTTCATGCTTTGCTCGAATGCCGGCTCGCTCACCCGTTCATAAAAGTGCCTCGCGTGCCGTTGACGAAGGAGGTTGGCCTCAGGGTCGTCATGCAGTTTCTCCAGCGCGTACGCACGCGTCATGTCGAGCAGGCGAAAACATACCCTGCCATTCGAAAACTGCAGCACGACCAGCGACTTTGCGACGAGATTGTTCAGCGATTCCTTGACCCTTTCTGCATCGAATATGTCATCTGGAAGGACCGCTACGACCGATTCGCGCGTGAATGTCGCCTTGAAAACGCCAAGCCGGCCGAATACGGCTTTCTCGGCATCGTTTAGCAATCCGAAACTCCAGTCGAGCGTCGCGCGTAACGTGCGGTGTCGCGGCTGCGCGGTTCGGCGGCCCTTGGTCAGGAGCGCCAAACTGTCGCTAAGTTCCTCGACGAGACCGGCGAGTCCGAACATGTCGATGCGCGCGGCTGCAAGCTCGATCGCGAGCGGAATACCTTCGAGCTTGCGGCACAGGTCCGCGAGCAGCGGGGCCTGCGCATCGGTGAGGGTGAAATCGCTTACGACCGCCGCCGCCCGCTCCACGAAGAGTTCGGCGGCGGAAAACCGGATCAGGGCTTCGGCGGTCATCGGCGTGTCAAGTTCGGGCGGCACCTCGAGCGCCGAAAGCTGACGGACGGATTCGCCTTCCGCACGCAGCGGTTCCCGACTGGTGGCCAGAACATGGACATCGGGCGCGGTCCGCAGCACCGCTTCGACCACTTCCGCCGCCCGGTCGATGACGTGCTCGCAGTTGTCGAAGACCAGCGCGACGTGGCGATGTTGAAGGTGATTGACGATCGCCGAGAGCGACGTCTCCGACGCAACCGGTACGCGCAACGCTTCGGCGACCACAGTCGACACCAGTTCGGGATCGCTCAGCATGGCAAGGTCGATGAAGAAACAGCCGTCCCTGTAGCAGCCCTTGAGTGCATTGGCGACTGCGAGCGCCACACTGGTCTTGCCGATACCGCCCGCGCCCACAATGGTCACGAACCGATTCCCGCTGACCAGTTTCTTGATCTCGTTGACGAAGGGATCGCGCCCGACCAGCCGCGTCAGTGGCAGAGGTAATTCAGCAGGAAGGGTGCGCTGATCGGGTACCGGCTTGTGGCGTTCGACCTGCGTTGCAAAGCGGTATCCTCGGCCTGGCACATTGAGGATGTATCGTCCCCGATTCTGGCTCTCGCCGAGAGCCTTGCGCAGCGACGTGATGTGGACGCGGAGATTGTTCTCATCGACGATCGTCGTCGGCCAGACGCGCGTCACGATCTCCGCATTGCTGACGACCTCACCGGCGCGCTCAACCAGTAACACCAGCACTTCGAACGCACGCTGCCCAAGGGAGACCCGCTGCCCATCCCGGACAAGCGAGCCTTCTGCGGGACTCAGTCGGAATGGGCCGAACGTGTAAGCGGTTTTATCCACGCAAGCTCTCGATGTCATTGTTCGATGCACAGTGCAGCGAGCGCGGCGACGCGCGTTTGTTGCACGAAGACTGTCAGCAGCGCGGCGGTAATCGGAGCATGTGTATTCGTATGTCGAAAGCAGTTTTCGATCTGCCGTTATTTCCCGTGAGTGGGCCTAACAGCGGACAGGCAATCGTGCTGCATCGCGTACGATCGGATGCGCCGGTATACAAATTACGAACGGCTTTCGTGGCGTTCGGGAAATACGGGTACATACCCATAATAGTTCACCGAAAGCCGTGAAATCAATATTTTGCGCGTTTCAGTCTGAAGGGGTAGCGGTGATCGCTACCGTGCTGGCGCGCCAGCGGTGAGTTCGCGCTGCTTTGCGCTTAAAGATATTGGAGTTAATTGGTTGCCGCGGTCAATTGCCTACAGAGGCTGGCGACGCCCAACGCGCCGGCGCAGCTCGTCAGTTCACGCTTGCCTCGCCGCCTGCTGTTCGGGATACCATGACGTAAATTTCGTCGCCGCGACAAGTGCCACTACCGTCGCGATGACTCCCGTCGAATGTGGCAGCGCGGGCACGTAAGCCATCACGATATCAGCCATCGCGAGCACGCCGAATGCAATGGCCCACACCGCGCTGATCACATAGTTGATGCGCGTGAAATCCGGGCTGTCCCAGTGCTCGCGAGCGACGGTCTCGCGTGCGTACTGCAGCGTGAACGGCTGCCGCAAAGCAATCGACGCCAGCACGATCAACATCAACCCCGCATCGACGCGCAGCCGAACCGCGGCGATCGACCATTGCACATTATTCGTGAGCGCATAAGCCGTAAGCGCGCCGAACAGCAAGACCGTACCGACCTCCAGCAGCTTGACGCGGCGGCCCGTCGCGAGATCGCGCACCAGCAAGACGGCGGCGATGATCGTGCCGGCCGCGAGTCCCGCCGGCACACCGGCCAGGCGCTCAATCACTGCGAAGGCGATAAAAGGGGCAAACGCTAAAAGAAGATTCATCTCGAGCTCCAGAGTGTCCAGTCATCCACGCGCCAGCGCAAGGTCGCGCGCCGCGATCCAGTTACCATGAAAACCGTTCGGCACACGGTGAGGAATCTCGACCGTTGCGAGCGGCCCTGCCGAAACATGCCGCGCATCGAACACCAGCAGATCGCTGCGCATCTGCGCACCACGAAACACCACCGCGAGAATCCAGCCGTCGCCTTCTTCCGACCCTGCCTCCCGCGGCACGAACACCGGCTCCGATGTCGCGTCGTCATCGTCCAGCACGTAAACGTCCTTTCGCGATCCGTGGTCGTGGTCGATATGCACGATCCGCGTAAAGAGACCGCCGCCTTGTTCTGCGTGCCCCGCAAGCCAGCCGTGACGATACTGCGCGCCGGCAAAGCGCTCGTCGACGCGGGGAAACTCGCCCGTCGCATCGGCGATCACCTCACTGGTTGCGATGCGCTCAGGGCGACGCAGATCGAACGTCCAGCGGCACAGACGCGCATGGCCGACATCCCCGATTGCGCGGCCATCCGGCCAGGGGAAATTCGGCGGCGCATCGAATTGCATCACGTCCATGTGAATGCAATCGTCACGCTCCCATGCGTTCATCACGTGAAAGACGAAGCACACAGGACCCTGCCACCATTCAATCTCGCCGCTTCCGTCGCGACGCATCAGACCGACGAACGTGCCGAACTCCGGTTCCCACGCATAGGCGGGACCGCCGGCCTTCACGCGCGCTGCGCTCGCGGTCAGCGGCGCCACCGGAAACAGCAGATGACGCGACGTGAACGCGAAATCGTGGACCATGCTTGCGTAAGGTGCATCGAACCGGCACACGCGCGTCACACGGCCATTCGCATCGATGCTGCCGGCGGTCATTTCCGCGCCGAGTCCGTCAGCTCCGCCGTAGCTGAAAAACAGCAACTCGCCGGTACGCGGATCGCACTTTGGATGCGCGGTGAACGACCCCCCGCAATACGCCGCCGAAGTCGACCTGACCGCGCGTACCCAGCGTCGCCACGTCGAGCTCAACCGGAGGATGTGCTTCTTCCAGCGCGAGCAGCCGGCCACCATGCATCAGCACATTCGTGTTGGCGACACCGTCGTCGAATGCCAGGCCTTGCGGGGCTGCGGCGCCCAGACCGCGGACGTCCGCGGCGGCGCCTGCCCGCTCCGCGCACCATCTCTGCGTGCGAACCCAGCGGTTCCGGTATGTAACATCGCCATTCGAGAATTCGAAACGGTGCACCATCCCGTGCCCCGCAAACCAGTGTTGCGCGGCATCCGGATGGTGCGGATTCGGGCCATTGCGCACCAGCGCGCCTTCCAGCCCGGCCGGTAACGCGCCGCGTATGAACAATGGTCCACAGTCCGCTTCGAAGTCGATCGGCGGATGATTCGAGCGGTATGAAAGCGGTTGGGCAAGCTGGTTCATGTCGTCGGCTCCGTATGTTTCCAGTGGAAAGATTTTGACTTCATCGTCCCGCGAGGTCAAGATATCTTTTCATTGTAAAAATCTATCGGAGCAGATTCATCGTTATGAGTGAAGCGTCAGCACACCGCAAGACGCCGGCGCGAACGCCGGCGGAAACACCGCCGATCAGCCCGGCGCGCGACAAGCCTTACCACCACGGCGCGCTGCCCGAAGCGCTGTTGCAGGCCGCGGAGTCGGTGTTGCGGCGAGACGGGCTGCGCGGTCTGACACTGAGGGCGATTGCGCGCGAGGCCGGGGTGTCACACACTGCGCCGCAACACCACTTCGGCGACATAGCGGGCGTGCTGAGCGAACTGGCTGCGACCGGTCACCGGCGGCTGGCCGCGACGATGGCCCAGCACGCAACGGGTATTGAACGCGGCAAGGCGCGACGCAAGGCGATCGCGCGCGGCTACGTGAGCTTCGCGGTGAACGACCCTGATCTGTTCCGGCTCATGTCGCGCAACGAACTGCTCGATCAGGCGCGGCCGTCGCTGATCGAGGGGCGGCAGGTTTCGATGCGTGGCCTTGCCGGCGTCTTCGGCGACGATCCGGAGCAAACGCAGGGCGAAGCAAAGGTGACGGTGCGGCCGGACGCGACGCAGGCTGTCGCAATGACCGCCGCATGGGCTTATGTCCACGGACTAGCGTTGTTGCTGATTGACGGACGCCTCTCGGGCCTCGCCAAGGCGGCTGAAGGCGTAAGTGACGCCGAACAACTCGTCGATGCCGCGATCGAGCACTTGCAGATTGTCCCTGATAGTGACGACCCGGCTCGCAACACACACGACTACGGCTGACTTGCGACCATCAATGCGCGCTCGAGTCAGCCGTCGCCAGAGCATAGGTGGGCACTGCGCTGACCGAGTTCGTCGATGCGCAGGTGTCACGACAATACCCCTCAGCCTTCCGATAGTTTTTTCAGCCGCGTGATCCACAATTCGTGGCCCCGGTGCAGCACGGCAGGGTCCGACTTGCGTCCGGCTACCGCTGCGGGTCCCTTGGTTGCCTCTTCCGTTACGACGTGGCAAGACCCGTGCGAGGGGGTGAGCAGCCACGTGTGGTATGCGGTGACGTCCGGGCCTTTACCGAACCACCCGAGGCGTGTTTCAGGAGAATATTCGGCAACCGTACTATCGATATGTACCCCGAATGTTTTCCAGCCGAATTGCGTACTGGCTCGCAGGACTGACCCGCCACCGGAGATTCGTACGTCATGAGAATTCGGATACCACTGCGGCCAACGTCGGGCACGGACGATGTGATTCCATACCGTCTGGCACGGCGCATCGATCATGATCTCGTTGTGCGAGAAAAGGTCAGCTTGTTCGGGGCCCAACGAAGTGGGCCAGTGGATTTTATTCGAGCGGCTGGCTAGGTCAGTATCAACCTGATCGGCGAACGCGGACTGGGATGTTGCCAGTGCCATGACGCCCAGGCACAGAAAAGCTGCCAGGATAACCGCGAGTATGCGAGGGCGGCGCCAGCCGTTGTAATTGTTCACGGAACCGCCTTCGCGACATGCTGAAAAATTTATTAAGGATTGCATTTTAATACTCCATATCCACCAGGAAGGTATCAAAACCGGCCCGTAGATAATTGACAATAGGCTGGCAAGTGTTTAACGCTTGGCTTGATCGTCAGGTGAATGAACATTTCATTCGAACCAAACGCTGAGCCCGGGAGCGCAGTGCCCGGCAGTCAGAAGCGACCGGGGAGTTGCTTGGTTACCACACCAGGAAGTCCCGCGCAGATGCTTTGCTGGCACGATCTGCAGCATGAGAAATAGCCGTGATCTCGTTGATCTCGTCGTTACCCGGCCGCGTTCGAGGTCGAACAACTTGTATCGAGGGGGGCAGACGCGCCTGTGTCGACCGCTACTTCCAAGCCGACAGGGTTTGCAGAGTGAGATCCGCCAAGGCAGCATCGGATGCCGGATTCTGTCCGGTGATCAGTTCCCGGTCTTGCACGACATTCGATTTCCATCCCGCTACGGTCGACACCTTGCCTCCCGCGGTTTCCAGTCCTTGCTGCGGCGTGAATAGAGGATCTGCATGAAAGACGTTCTTCGCCGCGATGGATTCTTCTTCGTCGCTGAAAACCGTCATCCTGTAACCTCGATACGGCCATTTTGCGGCCAGGCTGCGAGCTTGGTCGACATTGCCAGCCTGCAACGCTGCCTGGTTCGAAGCGGGGTCGCGGGTCGCGGACAGTAGCGCGACCGGACCGTGGCAAAGGAGCACCGTCGTGCGGTGATGCGCATGAAAATACCGGAGGATGGAACCCAGATCGTCGTTTGCCATGAGATCGATCATCGGCGCGGGACCGCCCGGGACGAAGATCGCTTTGTACTGGCTCAGGTCCTGATGAGCGACCTCGTTCAAGGTGAGCGGATGGGCGAGCCCGGTCAGCGTGCCCTGGAATCGCTGGGCCGATTCGAGCGCGTTCTTGCTTCCACCAAAGTAATCTGTGGTGACGGACGACTGGTCCACTGCCGGGACGTTACCTTTGGGATTGGCGAAGACAAGTTCGTATCCGGCCTCAGCGAACTTTTGAGCCGGTACGGTAAGTTCGTTGAGGTAATACCCGGTCTCGAACGTCTTGCCATCTTTCAGCGGCAGTACCTGCTCGCTTGAAAGTACGATAAGAATCTTTCCCTTCGACTGCTGGGCGAGCAGCGGAGAGGACACGAATGAAGCTATCAGGGCTGCAAGGGCAGCACTAATCAAGCGTTTGCCGATTGTCATCTGAAATCCTTGTGTAAATCGATGTCGCGACACCCGCGCGAAAGGAACCGGGACGGAATCCGCATGGCGCAGCAGGCGTGGCGTACAGGCATACGGCCGACGTTGCGTATCGTGTTCATGCGCTGGACTTACTGATCATTCCGGCGAGCGCAGTTTCGAGCGAGGTGCCCCCGCGCGTGGTTTCGGTAGCAGGGCGTTCAAAGACAATCCAGCCAGTGTTGAAACCATTTAGCATCTCGGCCATCGCGTCGGCCGATCGGGAAGTGAGTCCCCAGGAGCGATAGGTCGAAAGCCATTGCGTCTCGGGCTGTACCTGGGCTGTTACCGGTCTTCCAAGGACCGTCGCCAAAGCGGCAGCGATGTCATGAGGAGAGTATCGTCGCGGGCCCTCGAGTTCGACGATGCGTTGCCCCCGCCAGTCGGCCTGCAGAACAGCGGCGACAGTTGTACCGATATCGGCGGTGGCAATCATCGGCACCTCGCGGTCGAGCGGGTTGAGCATGCTCGGCAGCACGCCGGTCTCGCGCACGGAGGTGATCAATCCAGCGTAGTTCTCCATGAACCATCCCGCCCGGATCGAGGTGACGGCGGGCAAGTCGGCGAAGGCGCGCTCCATGTGGTGCAGCTTTAAAATTGCGCCGGTGCCGTGGGAATGTTGAGCCCCAATTGAAGAAAGCAGCACGACCTTCGTGGGGGATACCGCACGCAGGGCTTCGTTCAATGCCTTCAGTGCAGCGGTGTTTTCTGCGAACATGTCTTTGGACTCGAACCAGGTCGGCGTCATGATGAAGATGCCGTCCACGCCGTCAAAAGCGGTTTTCAACGCATCGCCGTCGTAGGGGTTTCCTACGACGACCTGCGCTCCTCGCGCGCGCCACGCTGCCGCCTTTTCCTCGCGGCGAACGATGGCTCGAACTTCGCTTCCATCGGCGAGCAGCTTGGTCGCTGCCGTTGTGCCGACATTCCCGGTAATTCCCATGATTGTGTAAACGGCCATGAATCCATCCTTTGTCTTTAACCTGCCGCCGCCCGTGTGGCGGTGCTTGATGGACTGCATTTAATGACTTTGACGGCTTGAGATAAAGAGGGCTCTGGTTCAAGGACTATCCGCTCTCGCTTGATAATCGCTTAAGATTGGCCGTTCCAGAGTGTCGCCACCGTGTCTGGTCGGGAGCAGCCGTTGAATGCGAGAGGGCCGGGTGCGCAATGTTGAAGGAACGAACACGGCGACTATTGACGGTTAATTTAACTTCCAGACTGGGTAAAATGGCACTATGGATTGAGGCTTATCAAGCAGAGGTTGTTAATGGATCGTCTGACGGGTATGGAAGTCTTTGTGCGGGTCGTTGATAAGGGGGGATTTACCGCAGCGGCTGAAGCAAGTGGCATGTCGACGACGATGGTCAGCAACCACATCCAGGAACTGGAGCGACGGCTCGGCGCACGGCTGCTGAATCGCACGACACGGCGTCACAGCTTGACCGAGATAGGCAAGGCGTTTTATGACCAATGCATAGATATCCTTACTAGAATAGATGGTGCGGAAACGGAAGCTCGTGAAATGCGCTCAGAGCCGCGAGGTCGCTTGCGCGTAAGCGCACCTGTGTCCCTGGGATCTCATCTGCTTTTGCCTTTGCTCGCGGACTACTTCAAGGCGTATCCACGGGTGGAAGTCGAACTGATGCTGAACGACAGGCTGGTCGATCTGGCGGATGAAGGATTCGATGCCGTGTTTCGCTTCGGCAAACTTGGCGATGTAGGATTGGTTGCACGGCCACTGCGGGGCCTCGGCCGGATCGTTTGCGCGTCCCCTGCCTATCTCGCCGAACAGGGCACGCCACGTAGTCCAGAGGAATTAGCCTCGCACAATTGTCTCTGCTTCCACTACATCCAGCCAGAGCGTGAATGGCGCTTCGACAAGCCCAAGGGCTGCACTATCTCGGTGTCGGGGCAACTGACGGTAAATAACGGTCCGGCGCTCCTGATGGCCGCTCTGGGCGGCATTGGCATTGTCATGCTGCCGGACTTCCTCGTGGCGAACGACATAGCGTCAGGCAGATTAATCCAGCTGTTCCCGGAAGAGGACTTTTCGAGAGCGCCACTGCAACTGGTTTATCTTCCAGATCGTTACATGACACCCAAGCTGCGAAGCTTCGTCGACTTTGTCGTGGAACACCTTGCTTGAGTGGACCCGGGCTAGGGCGAGCCGAGCGCCGGGTCGGTAAGACGTCGATCATCGCGTCGATGCCAGTGACTTGGCTGGCCTCGGACACTGTCATGCCAGGGCTCGTCATGGCTAACTCCGATCCGTCCAGCGGAACGATGTGTCGGCTCTATGCTGGCGATCCAAGGTGCCTGGCGAGCGAGGTGTGTACTGATGCGACAACAGACGCTCCCGCTTCTGCCCCCAATTTGCTTACTTGCCCGTACTCGCTGTGCTCGCCGACACGACAGCCTGTGCCGCGGCCTCACTTCATCGCCGCGATCACTTCGAACAAGGCGAGGTTCAGCAGCTTGACATCGTTATTGGCCGGTTCCGGTTGTGACGAGAACTTGGCGATCACCGTCTCCCGTGACGGGTCGACGTATAGCCACTGGCCATGGATGCCGATCGCGAAGCAGGCTCCGCTGGCGTTGCCAACCTGATACCACTTGTTGCGGTACTTGCCGTTCGGCAGCCAGGCTGAGAAGGTTCCCTGTCGCCATGCCTCGGTGCTCCCGCCCGAGAGCGTATCTTTCATCCAGTCCGCCGGTATCAGCCTGCGCTCGCCGACAGTACCGCCGAGGCGCACCAACTCGCCGATTCTCGCCAGATCGCGCACCGTCATGCACAGGCCGCCGCCCGAGCGCGCGGTGCCGGCGAGGTCCACCGTCACGCAGCCGTCCTGTCGTAACCCCAGTGGCTGCCACAGACGCTTGGCTGCGAAATCCGCGTAGCGTTCGCCCGAGGCACGCTCGATCACGAGGCCGAGCACGTCCGAGTTGGGGGAGCAATAATGGAAAGGACCGCCGTGCTCCCCCGCACCTTTGGGCAGCGAAGCGAGGAAGCCGATCACCGTCTCCGGTTGCTCACCGTCTCGCCGTGGATCCAGCAGGCCTGCCCGGCGGTAGCGCGCAAAGACCCCATTCGGATCGAGATAGTCTTCGTTGAACGCGAGGCTGGTGCGCATATCCAGTACGTGCCTTACGCGGGCGTCGCCGAACGCTGAATGCGCGAGCTCCGGCACGTAATGCGCGACCGGGGCTTCAGGGTCCAGAAGTCCGTCGCCGACGAGCACACCGGCGAGCAGGCCCGCGACTGACTTGCTGGCCGAAAACAGGATGTGCTGGCTCTGCAGGGTAAAGTGCGGCGCGTGAAAATCAGCGACGAAACGCCCGGCTCGCATCACCGTGATGGCATCGGTCGAGGTCTGCCGCAGAATCGCCGCTACCGTGCGGCGTTCGCCGTCGAGCACGAATTCATGTTCGGTCAGCGCGCCGGCATCGACCTTGGGTTCTTCGGGAAGACCGGGCGTGGCCGGGATTCGCGCCGTCGGGATCAACTCGTGGACATGGCGAAAGGCCCACACATTCCAGGGCGCCTCGCGCCAGTTGCCGTGCCGGACGCTGTCCCTGCGAAAGCCGTAGTCGCTTTCGAAATGTGAAGAGATCATCTTGGCTGCATATTCCTATGGCGTGCGGTCGTGAAAAAGCGAGGGGATCAATGAACGTGCTGCAGGAACTCGCGGAAGCGTTCTCCCGGCGGCGCCGACAGCATCTCGACGGGATTGCCGTCGTGCACCACGCGGCCGGCTTCCATGAAGAGCAGGCGGGAACCGACGCGTTGCGCAAAGCCCATTTCGTGAGTGACGACGACCATCGTCATGCCCTCGCTGGCGAGCGTCTGCATGACCTTGAGGACTTCCTGGCGCAATTCCGGATCGAGCGCCGAAGTCGGCTCGTCGAACAGCATCAGCTTGGGCTGGACGGCGAGTGCCCGCGCAATTGCGACGCGTTGCTGCTGACCGCCGGAAAGCTGCGACGGATAGTGATGCATCCGCTCGGACAGACCGACTTTCTGCAGAAGCGCGGTGGCGATCTCGCGCGCTTCCGCCCGCGTTTGGCCGCGCGCCCGGATCGGTCCGAACATGACGTTCTGCATCGCCGTCAGGTTCGGAAAGAGATTGAACTGCTGGAACACCATACCGGCTTCGAGCCTGATGCGCCTGACGTCGCGCGCTGAACCCACCACGCTGATGTCGTCGACGCGCAGGTCGCCGTCGCTGATTTTTTCGAGTCCGTTGATGCAGCGGAGCATCGTCGACTTGCCAGACCCGGACGGCCCGACGATAACCGCGACTTCTCCCCGTTCGATCGCGAGGTCGAGCGGATGCAGAACGACGTGGGAGCCGAAGCGCTTCGAGGCTTGCTGAAATTCGATCATGCTCATGGCAGGCGTACTCTCCGTTCGAGCACTCGCAGGCCCAGCGCGAGCATGCTGATCACGAGCAGGTAGATGACCGCCACCGCGGTCCAGATCTCGACCGCCCGAAAATTCTCGGCCATGATTTCCTGCCCTCGCCGGGTCAGTTCGCCGACGCCGATGACGAGAAAGATCGACGTGTCCTTGACCAGGTTGACGAACTGGTTGCCCATCGCCGGCAGCGCGCGCCGAAAGGCGATGGGGGTGATGACGTGAGCCAGCACGCTGTGAAACGGAAGCCCCATCGCGAGACCGGCCTCGCGCAGTCCGGCCGGCACGCCGTCGAGCGCGCCGCGGATGATCTCCGCGTTGTACGCGCCCGCGTTGACGATCAGGGTGATGATGGCGGCGCTGGTCGCACTGATACGGATATCCATCATGATCGGCAGTGCGAAGTAGACGAACATCACCTGGACCACGATCGGCGTGCCGCGAATCAAGGCAACGTAGATCTGGGCCGGGACGACGGCTAGCCGGCCGCCGTAGGTCAGCGCCACGCCCGCGAGCATGCCGAGCACGACGCCCCCGGCCAGCCCGGCCAGCGCGATCAGGAGGGTGAGCCGAAGGCCTTGCAGCAGGTCCGGCAGCGCGGCAATGACCGCCGCCCAGTCAAAGCTCATGACGACGCCTCGCCGAACCATTTCCGGTTGAGCGCCTGGAGCCGTCCGTCGGCCTTCATGGCGGCGAGCTGACGGTTGGCCGCGGCGACCAGCGGGCTGCCTTTCTGGAAGCCGATGCCGACGTCGAGGCCCTCCAGAGCCGGCAGCACGACCCTTACCTTGTTCTTGCCGGCGTTGTTGGCGTAGTAGAGCAACAGGGGTTTGTCGTAGATGACTGCGTCGGTGCGGCCGGCCTCCAGCGCAAGCAGCGCGTTGTTGATGCTGGGCAACTGCTCGAGCGTCGCGTCCTTGATGTGCTCCTTGACGTAGCCGACCGCGAGCGTGCCCGTTTCGGTGCCGATGTGTTTGCCGGCAAGATCGGCCGGCGTGTGGATGGTGTCATTGTCGATGCGGGTCAGCGCGATCAGGCCGCTTTTATAGTACGGATCGGAAAAATCGATAACTTGCTGGCGCTCCGGCTTGATGAATAGCTGAGACACGATTACGTCGATGTTGCGAGTCTGAAGCGCCGGGATCAGCGCGCCGAACTCCATCGGTTGCAGGCGCCATCGGCGGTTCAGCCCCTTCGCGATCTCGTTCCAGACTTCGACGTCGAAGCCGGTATAGGTGTCGCCCTGCTTGAACGCGAACGGCGGCGCGCCTACGTTGGAGCCGACGACCAGTTCGGCGTCGGCAGCCCGGACGGAACGGGACAGCAGGATGGCAGGCGCGGCTGCCAGGCTGAGTTGCAGCAGTTGACGGCGATTCATGGTTCTTCCTCCACGGTAAGGGAATCGTGCCGGGCCTGGCGTTTCCACGGCGGTCCGGTGTTTGTTATGGCCTGGCGTTTCGTTATGGCCGGCGTAGATGCGGATGCCGGAGCGTTCCCGCGTCACCTGGACCAGACACAGGCGTCAACGCGACAGTGAGTTCGATTTCGAGCAGGCCGTTGCCCGGCAGGCTGGCAACGCCGAGTGCCGATCTCGCATGCCGGCCGTTTTCGCCGAAGATTTCGTGGAGCAGGGTCGAGGCTTCATCCATGACCTGGCTGTGGTTCACGAAGCCGGGCACGGCATTGACGAAGCCCCGCAGGAACAGGATGCGGTCGACCGCCGCCGTGACCGGCAGCGTCGCGACGAGCACGCTCAGGGCGCGCAGCACGCAGATCCGTGCCGCGTGCCGGATGAGCTCGGCTGGCGTATCGCGATCGACCGGTCCGGCGATGATCTCCTCGCCGACACGGCTGACCTGGCCGCTGATGTAAGCGATGTCACCGTGGATCACCGCACCGACGTAGGCGCCTCGGGACGACGGCGCAGGCGGCAGCGTCATGCCCAGTTGCGCCAGCCGACCGGCGATATCGATCGTCATGACAGGGCTCCGCCGTGCGCTTCGAAGCGAACCGGACCGCCCAGCCAGCAGCCGTCCGGGCGGCCGTGGTCGAGACTGAAGCGTATCGAGATCTGCGACGGGCGTTTCATCGCGCGTCCCTGGCGGATCGTGATGGTCCGCGCGGACGCTTCCACCATGCCGTTGGCGAGGAGACCGAAAGACAGCGCGGAGGCCGCGATCCCGGTGGCCGCGTCCTCCGGATAACCCGAGGCGCGCGGAAACTGCCGGGCGTCGAAGATTTGCCGGCCCGCGTCGAAGGTGGCATAGGGATAGAGGCCAGTCGAGCCGATCCGCTCGCACAGTGCCTCGATTTTCTCGAAGCGCGGCTGAAGGGTGTCGAGATCGGTGGTGCTGGCGAGCGGAATCAGCGTCTTGACCCGGCTTGTGCAGGCGTTCTGGATCGGCAGGGGCGCCAGTTGCGCGCCGCTGAGGCCGAGCACGTCGAGGATTTCGTCCCGGCCGAGTTGCGCCTCCTCCAATGGCTCGATACGGCCCACGGGCTGGGAAATCTCGACCGCGGCGCCCTCGGCCGTGTGTCCGGTGATGCGGATCCCGACCTGGCCGCTGAGGGTGTGGATGGTCAGCCGGTCGCGCTGCAATCGCCCGCTTTGATGGAGTAGCCAGACCGCGCCGACCGTGGCGTGTCCGCACATCGACATCTCGTGGTTAGGAACCCAGAAACGAAACTCGAAATCGCACTCGGAGCCGGGCGGCGCCGGGAAGACGAAGCCGCTTTCGTGGCCGTAGTGCCGGGCCACCTCCTGCATTTGCGCGTCGGACATGCCGGCGGCATCGACCACGATGGGCGCCGGGTTTCCGCCTCCGGGACCGGCGGCGAACACGCTGACGAGTTCGACTGTGTGGCGCTGGGGCATGACGGTATGAACCCCGCCGACCGGGGAGTGTGTTTCCATCCGGTCAGATTACGGGGATTGGCGGCGCGCCGCGCGCTCGAGCGGGCCCTAGCTTTTGACCGAACGGGCCATCCTCGTGCGCACGTCAGAGGGCGAATGGCCGCCGATGCGGCGCATTGCGCGCGCAAGGGCCGCGCCGCTTTCGAAGCCGACTCGGAACGCCACCTCGCCGACCGGCAGGTCCGTTTCGGCGAGCAGCCGGCAGGCATTCTCGTAACGCATTCGCTGCTGGAACTCGCCGATCGAGAGGCCGGTGCCTTCGCGGAACAGACGCGTAATGTGACGGCGGGAGATGCCGAAGCGTTCTTCCAGGGCGTCGAGCGGAATGTCCTGATCGGCATGGCGGGTCACGAAGGCTTCGAGGTCGGCAACCAGCGCCATGCCGTGCTCTCCCGGCGAAGCCCCCGGCACCGTCTTGCCGGCAATGACCTCGCCGATGCACTGCATCAGCAAGGCCGACGACAGTGCCTGGCGCATGGTTGGGCCGCCATAGGTCCCCATGTCGTTGCGCAGCGATAGTTCCTGTAGCGCACGGATCGAGGAGGTTCGGCGCATGAGGAGAGGGATGCGCGTGCGACGGCGGAATTCACCGAGTGAGCCGACCCCGGCATCGAGCTTACGCAGCGCGTCCTCGGTCACGTAGACAGCGACGTGCGTGTGTGTCGCGCATCCCGCCCGGGTCTGATGCGCCCGCCCCGGGGGCACGACTGCGAAGCGATCCTGCGACAGCCAGGTGCCCGCGCGCTGGTCTTCATGCCGAAGCTCGACGGCGCCGTGACTCGGCAGGATGAACATCAGGCAATCGTGCCAGTGCCACGGCATCGAGTAGGTGCCGCCGCCGGTGAGCGTCGCGTGCCCGTCGTCGGCCGCGACCAGCAGGTCCTTGTCGGCCGGCTGACAGAGTTGGTCGAACGATCGCAGCATGGCGGTACTCCCACGAGATATGAAACGGGTGTCATACCTCTCGCCGGCTTTGAGATTGATGCGCGTCGTGGAACGCGGTCGGGAAGGCGCCGGCCCGGCATGAAGAGGATGCGGCGAAGGATAGCAGCGCAAAATACTGCGGGGTATTGCCGTTTGTCATCTTCCGGATTCGAACACGGCGGCGGGCACCGCGAACCTCGCTTGGCAGCTTCGTGACCAAGCACGCTCTCGCGCGTGGCAAGCCGCTGGGGACAAACCTGCGCAACTACCGAATGTCGATGTCGCGGCACCGCGCTGGACGTGTCATGAACCGCACGATCGATTTATTCCAGACAAGGTGAGCCCGCCACACCGGCCAAGTACGATCATTTTGAGCGCAAAGCGCGTTGGCGCTTGAGCCAGACAAGACCGAACAATGCGACACTGATCGCGGTAAGGATAGCGCCCGCAACCATGCAAATGGGCGTGAGCGCGGGGAAGAAGTCTCCGCTTTTGTCACGCGTGAAAGCCCAGGCACCGGCATCAAGCATCAACCCGCAAAAGCCGGTGGCGACCGCCGGTTCGATGCCGTTAGACCCGGTCGGCAGTTTTCGAGGTAAATCAGGCACCGGCTCGCGTTTAAATGGGGTCGCGTCCTTGTGCTGCTCGTCAGTTGGTTGTTCTGCAGACATAGTGTTGGCGGCATTGAAAGGGTGTCAGTGTATAGCGGGAGCGTCATCTTCGAGCGTTTCGAGGCTGACACCAGCGCCTTCTGCCGGCAAAGCTCGTCGTTCCGAGGTGATTGGGATTGGAGCCGCGCTCGAATAGCCGTTTCGACGGTGGCCCGGATGGACGTCTTGACCGCTGTTTCGGCGAGGATTTATCTCTTGCAGGCAATGCACTGCTCGTCAGTTTGCAGAAGGGGAGCGGGGCATGGCGCTTGTACTGATTTCGCACGATTTGGCCATCGTGCCGGAAGCCGCTCGGCGTGTCGCGGTGATGTATGCGGGCGAGGTCATTGAAACCAATCGCGTGCCCGATATCTTCGCTGCGCTACATCATCGGTACACCGAAGCGTTTCTGGCGCCAATTCCCGAGCGCAGCGCAGGCGCGGCCGTCAGGCTGCGCGTTTCATCAGCGCTGTCCGTATGCCATCGGCCGCTGCCGAGCCGAAGAACCAAAGCTGCGGGTGGTGGATGGCCGCGAGCTCTCGTGTCATCGCGCTGAGGATATCGAATGAATTCAAACATCAGTTTCAGTCGGGAGCCAGACCATGAGTAGCGTTCTGTTTCGAAACGGATGCTCGCTGGTCCCCAGATCGAGTTCGAGCCGTGGTTCGCCTGGACCGGCCACGGCATCAGCACATGGCGATGCTGCTGCAGCAATGATGCCTTGTTCATTTCCCTCCATTAACATTAACAAAGCCGCCTGTCACGAACGACGCTTTGTCACTTAACAACCAGACGATGGCTTCAGCCACTTCCTCCGGCTGGCCGCCGCGGCCCATCGGGATGGTGCTCTTCAGGCGATCGACCCGCCCCGGCTCGCCGCCGCTGGCATGCATGTCGGTGTAGATATGGCCGGGACGCACGCCATTCACACGAATGCCGTCGCGCGCGACCTCCTTTGACAAGCCGATCGTCATTGTTTCCAGTGCGCCCTTGGTCGCGGCGTAATCGACGTATTCGTTGGGGGAGCCCATCTGGGCTGAGGAGGAAGATACATTGACGATGGCGCCGCCCGCCCCTCCGTGGCTCGTTGCCATCCGGCGAACCGCCTCTCGCGAACACAGGAATGGACCTATTGCATTCACCGCGAATATGCGTTGTAACCGGGCGTGTGAGTAATCCTCTACCCGGCTGTGGCGCTCGTTCATGGCCGCATTGTTGACCAGCCCAACGATAGGGCCTAAGTTGCGCTCCGCTGTTTCGAAGAGTGCGATCACGTCCTCCTCATTTGCGACATCCACGTGGACGGCGATCGCGCTGCCCCCCGCAGCCTTGATGTCGGCTACCACGCGCTCAGCAGCCTCCACGTCGGCTCGATAACCGACGCACACCGCAAAGCCGTGCCTGGCTGCAAGCTTCGCGGTCGCTGCGCCGATCCCGCGGCTCGCTCCGGTGATAACCAATGTATTTGCCATGGGTGGAGTATTTCCTTGTTGAATGGTTGTCATGCTGAGGATGTACCTGATAATTATCGCGGCCTGTGCTCACGGTCTTTCCTCGGGTGCCAGATGCGAGCGCAGTGCGATCGCCAGCGGAAAGATCGCCAACGCGGTCAGAGCCGTGGCAAAAGTAGCGCCGTGTACGCCGATCCGGTCGCCAAGAAAGCCATAGATGACCGGTGAGATCGCACCCGACGCTATCGTCCCCGTGTAAAACAACGCGAATGCGCGCTCAGTACGCTCGGGGGCCGCCATTTCCGGAACTGTTCCATAAAGCACGGAGGAGGTGCCGTTGAGCATCATGCCCAGGAGCGGCAGCAGCACCATGGTGAGCGCCAGTGGCAGAAACATCACGGCGACGATGCAGGCCGCTGTGCCGCCCTCGGTGACCAGCACCGTGCCTATCACTCCCATGCGTGCGCCAAGCCAGCCGCAAGCGAACTTGCCGGCCGCGCCACCGATAAAGACCAGCGCCAGCGCGGTCCCCACCATCGGCAGCGAGACGCCTTTTGCCTTGAGCAAGAACGGCAAGAAGGTGAGCAGCCCCATCCGCACGGCCGTATCGAGCACGCCAATCGCGAACAGAAGGGAAAAACCTGTTCCCACGGTGCTGCGACCGTGGCCGGGCGCATTTACGTCCACCGGTGCGTCGCGCGGTATTGACGGGAAAAATAACGCGATGACCGCGGCAATTACGCAGCCCAATGCAGACACAATCCACAACGCATGACGCCACGGCATCATGGTCACCAGCAGCGAAATGGCAGCGGGCAGTGCGGATTTGCCGAGGTCTCCGGAAAAATTGTAGATGCTTAGAGGTCCTCTGGCATTGCGCCCGTAGATACGAGAGACGGCGCCCGATGCGATCGGGTGTTGCGTGCTCGAACCGCTGCCCGAAATAGCCAAGGCCACGCACAGGCCGAGCAGGCCGCCTGACATCCCCGCGACCGCATAGCCGAGCGCAGCCAGCAAAGTACCGAGGGCCAGCGTGGCCCGGCTCCCCAGCCATTGCGCGAGGCGCCCGGCAGGCAGTTGAAGAGTGGCCATCGTGCCGGCATAGATACCGCGCAGGATAGCCAGGGCGGCAAAATCAAGACCGAAGTCGGCCTGCCAAACGGGTAACAACGCATAGATCATGTCTGTGTAGCCATCGTGCATCGCGTGCGCGACGCATGAAAGCCACAGCACGCGAGAGCGTGACGGGGCGACCGGATCGACCTGCTGTGCGGGCAATAGGGAAAGAAGTGGCAAGGGCATATAAATTCTCTTCTCACGAGGCAACCCGGAAAGGCAAGTCGCCGTGGCGCGTTCAGGCTCCATGTGGCAATTTTATGACCGGACAACGACGCAGTTCAATTGAGCTAATATCGCGTCAACGGAGAAAAAAAGTCACGTCATGAACAGAGACAGAGGCACTGAGAAGGACCGGGACAAGTTGCCGCCACTTAACGCGTTGCGCAATTTCGAAGCGGTAGCCCGTCACGGCAGCTTCGCCGGCGCCGCAACCGATTTGCATGTCACCCACTGGGCCGTCGGAAAGCAGATCAGGTTGCTGGAAGACTGGTTCGGCTTGCCGTTGTTCGAGCGCCGCCCGCGCGGCGTTGTGCTGACCGATGAAGGCGCTGCGCTGCTGAACGACGTGAGCAACGCGTTCGAGCGCCTGGGCGCCGCGGCGGCGCGACTGCGCCACGATGAATTTACGCGCCGGGTATCAGGCATCGTGCGTGTGAACGTGCCGGCGAGTTTCGCGCTGTGCTGGCTGTTGCCGCGTCTGGCCGACTTTCAGGCGCGTTACCCCGACATCGACGTGCGGGTGTCGACCACATCGCGCAAGTTGCGCTATGTCGGCGACGCCTTCGACATCGGGGTTCGCTCCGGACCCGAACAAGGTGCTGGCGTCGTGTCGCGCACGCTGATGGCCGACTTGCGTCTGCCCGCCTGCAGCCCTGCACTGCTGCGCCAGCATCCGATACAGGAAGTGACAGATCTTCGCCATCACACCCTGCTGCATTCCGCCAGTACGCGCACAGCCTGGGCGCACTGGCTTCAGGAAGCCGGTGCGCCCGACCTGCGGGCTGCCCGTCATGCCGAGTTCGACCACGTGAACCTCCAGCTTGCCGCAGCCGTGGAGGGTCTGGGTGTAACACTGGCATCGCTGCCGCTGATAGGGCGCGACCTTGCCGCGGGGCGCCTCGTGTGTCCGATTGCAGCGCCAACCTGGCGCGCCGCCGACTACGCGCTAGTGATCAATGCCGATCGCGCCGGCGATGACGCCGTCATGGCATTTGAGCAATGGATCACGATGATGGCCAGCCGGGAGGCCGTACCGTTCGAGCCTGCCCAGGGCTAAGCTGAAGAAGCCATGGGTTTCGCTCGTTCAAGCGTACTTGGGATTGCGGTTGAGCAAAAAGCAGGGGCATAAACGCACTGTCCGGGACACGAAAACCTTCGTGCCCCGGACAGATTCAAGCGCTATAAAAAGCTAGAGCTTATTTGAAGCGGTATGTAGCGCCGATCTGGAACGTGCGGCCAATTGCGCTGTACAGCGACGAGTCATAACCGCTCTGGTTCTGGCCTTCCGTCCATACGACGTCGAACGGCGGACGCTTGTCGAACACGTTGTTGATGCCGCCATAAACGGTCCAGTTCTTGAAGCCGCGATAGCTTGTGTACAAGTTAAACTGACTATACGAACCCACGCCGTACGAACCGCGGTCGTCGTTGGACGACGCAATCGTGTTCGCGTACGGACCCGTGTACTGCCACGAGAGCGTCGTGAGGAAGCGGCGATAGTCCCACGACAAGCTCGTGTTGCCCTTCCAGCGCGGATTCGATGCGCCGAACGGCTGGTTCAGAGCCAGGTTGTTGCCCGCGAGATCTTGCGTGTCGGCACCCGGCGAGCGCAGCTTGTAGTGCCACACGTATTGCCAGTCGCCGGCCAGCGTGAAGTTGCCGAACGCGGTGCCGAGCGTCTTGCGCCAGTTGAAGTCGAAGCCATCGGTATCGAGCGAGCCGAGGTTCACGAAAGGCATCTTGATATAGCCCAGCGACCCGTCCGGATTGCGCACCACGCTGGCCGGATTGTTCGCGTTGAGCAGCGCTTGCGGATCTGACGTGCCGATCACGCCGTCGATGGTGATCTTGTAGAAGCCGCCGCCGATATCCGTCGTGCTGTCCGGCGACAACGCGAAGCCAAGGTTGAAGTTCTTCGTGCGTTCCGGTTGCAGGTTCGGATTGCCGTTCGACAATTCGGTGGCCGCGATGTTAGCCGGACCACCCGGTGCGAACGGATCGTTCAGCGTCTGACGACCGATATACGACGCTTGCGAGTTTTCAACCAGCGTCGGCGCGCGGAAACCGCGGCTGTACGAAGCGAATCCCGTCAGTGCCTGAACCGGCTGGTATCGCAGCGCGAAGCTTGGGGAGAACGCGCCGCCGAAGTCGCTGTAGTGGTCGTAGCGTCCCGATTGCGTGAACGTCAGCGCGCGAAAGATCGGAATATCAACCTGATAGAACACGGCTGCCACGTTGCGCGAGCCGTCGACCGATTGGATGTTGGCCGGCGCCACAATGCCCAGGCTCGAATACGTGCGGGGATTGATCACCGAACTCTCGTGGCGGAACTCCGTACCCAGACCAAGACCTACGTTGCCTGTGGGCAGCGTGAACAGATTGCCCGTGGAAGCTTGTGCCGACACAGCATCGAGCTTCGAGATGGACAACTGGTAGTCGTTCTGGAACAGGCCGTTCAAACCGTTCGGCGTAGCGGACGGGTTGGCGAAGTTATACGTGCCGTTGTTCAGCACGTTCTGAATGCCTGCTACGTTGAGCGAGTTGAAGTACGTGCTGCTGACCGTGCTTTGCGAGTGGCCTGCATCGAGTTTCCAGTCCCAGTCGCCGAACTTCGGCGTGGTGAACGAGCCCTTCACGCCTGTCGATGCCTTCCAGTACGTCGATACCGCATCCACGCCGACCATTGAGGTCGGGAAGATGTAGCTGAGCGGGGTCGCAACGCCGAACGGGTTGTACGGGTTGGAAGCCGGCACGGTGCGGTTCAGTGGCAGGATCGAATTGGTCGTCGGATCCCATACGTTCGACGACGAGGTCATCCCGGTATAGCCGAGCGCCTGGACCGTTTCATTGCGGCTTGCCCACAAGTCGGCATAGGCCTGGATGTCGTCGGTGACCTGAACCGTGCCGCGCAGCTTGGCGTTAAGGCGTGTGGTGGCCGGCATGAGCGACAAGGCGTTAGCGGTGTTGATCACACAAGTGTTGCCCGTACGGTCAGTGGTTTGTCCCGGCAGGCAGGGAGTCAGGGGAACTTTGCCGCCCGGCGTGGTCCAGAACGATTGCTGGTTGGTCAGCGGCGCGGTCGGGCCGCCATCGCGGCCGGCGAAGGACTGATCGCTCGTGGCGTCGCGGTCGCCGAATTTCGAACCCGTGTCGCGGTACCAGCTCACCGCGCCCGTAATGTTGTAGCGGTCGGTGCCGAGATTGCCGAAGCCACCGAGCACGCTGAAGTTGCCTTGTCCGTCGCCCGGGTGTTGCGCCTTGCCGAGCTGTCCGTCGATCTGAAGACCTTGATACGTCTTCTTCGTAATGATGTTGACCACGCCCGCAATGGCGTCGGAGCCGTATTGCGACACGGCGCCCGACTTCACGACTTCAACGCGGTCGATGATGTTCAGCGGGATCGAGTTGACGTCGAAGAAGGTGTCGGTGAAGTTCACCGCGTTCGCGTAGTTGGCCACGCGCTGGCCGTCGACCAGCACCAGCGTGTATTTTTCGCTGAGGCCGCGCAGCGCGATGCCTGCGCCGCCAGGAGCGGTTGTGTTGGTGGTCGATTGTGACCAGCTGCTGCCTGAGTTGGCGGAAATGCCGCGCAGGAAATCGGCCACCGTCGTGTAGCCACTTTGTTCGATATCCTTAGTAGTTATCGTCTGGACTTCAGCCGTGCCGACCTTGTCCGAGGTGCGGATCAACGAGCCCGTGACTTCGACTTTCTCCAGCTTGGTCGCAGCGGCAGGCGCTCCGACCGTGGTGGTGCCCGTAGTACCTGCTGCTGTGCTCTGGTCGCTGCTTTGTGCGTACGCCATCGGAATAAACGCGGCGCTCAGCACGAGTTCGGCGCCAATAATGCCCTTGATCGCCGTTACCAATCTCTTCTGTTTCACGTGCTCTCCCTCTTGTCAGTGAGCATATTTGATCGAATGAACCATGTCGTTCCCGGCGGATTGCCCGAACGGTCACGCGATATCGCCGGCGTGTTGCTTCGCACTTCGTTTGAGGTCCGTCGCTGGTGCACGCCGGTGAGCATCGGCAGTCAAGGCGCAATCTAAATAGGTGTTGAATAACGCCGTTGATGAAGCGGCAGCATCAAGAGCACGAGTTGTGCCAATTTGCGCAAGAGATAATCGGTGAAGGCAGGATTTTGCTATTTAATTCTGCTGTAAGAAATTGAAATGATGCACTTTTTTGTTATTTTAAAAATTGTGCAAAATGATTATCACGTTCTTAACATTTCAATTCTATTACCACAAAATTACTGTTTCGTGTTGATGTATTGAAGATATTTTTATTACCGAGATTTATACTAATGGTGCATTAAATGCACCTAGAAAGGGAAAAGTAAGAATGTGTAGTGCATTGGGACGTGATGCGGAATAAATCGGCTAAATCTTGTTGCCGGTGCAGAGTATAAGCATAACCTATACGCTTATGTGATAGTGCCGTAGAAGGCCCACCCCTAAAGGGATAAGCGTCTACGGGCCGAGCGCGGAAATTGAATGGTATTTCTGGTGATCAGAATAAGCATATATGCAATAATATAATATTACAAATTGCTTTCGTTCGCCCAAAATTGGGGAGTTGTTTGCACGAATAACGTGATCCCGTCTTTGGGAGCAGCTAAAAAACCGTGATTGCAGTCGTGTGGCTTTGTGTTATTAAGAGCGGCGAATGGCACGCTCTATTTTCAGCTGCATGGGTACGATTCGAGGATTTCTTAATGCGCCGTAAAATCAAGGCGTTATTGCAATCCTGAGATCAGGTTGGACAAAAATTCAGTTTCGGTTGGCATGGCGGTTGCTTAGTGCCTTGCGCTTTTCGCCAACGTTCAATGTCGGCGGCGGTAAAGAGCAACCCCCGTTATTCCCGAACTGATTAGCATTTTTTTGTCCTCAACCGGAGACTGCAGTGCTGCAAACCCTGATCAACTATTCCGTCCAGTCGATGGGCCTTATCCCTCTTCTGGGAGTCATCTTCTTGCTCGGCATGGCCGTCATCATTGAGCGTCTGGTGTTCTTCACGAAAGCCGTGCGCGCCGGCAAGACCATCGAGCATGATCTCAAGCTGCTCAAGGCGAATCATCCTGAGGACGCAGCGAAGGTCGTGAAGCACTACGAAACCACGGTGCAGGCTGAACTTGTGCGCAGCGCGATGAAGGTCAATGGCCGCGCCGAAGCCGTGGTGGAACGCGAGATCGAAGAAACGATCATGTTCCAGATGCCGCGCCTCGACCGCAACCTGTGGGTCCTCGACACGGCCGTGACGCTCGGGCCGCTGCTCGGTCTGCTCGGCACGATCATCGGCATGGTGGAGTCGTTCAACGTGCTGGGCGAAAGCGGTGCGTCCAACCCGAACGGCGTGACCGGCGGTATCGGCCATGCACTGACGGCAACGGCCTGCGGTCTGGTGATCGCGATTATTTGCGTGATCTTCCTCAACTACTTCAACAAGCGCATTCGCATGACGGTGAATCAGTTCGATCTGATCAAGTCGCTGCTGGTGTCGCGTTTTTCCGCGCCGGTTAGCCGCACGGCTGACATCCGTCCTGAGATCGCGGCATAAGCGTTGCCTGCGCTGCCGGCTGTGTGCCGCTGTATCGAATAGAAGAGGTTTGAGATGAGTAGAAATCACCGCAGTCATTACCTGGGCGCGGAAGAGAAGGCACGCATCGAGATCATTCCGATGATCGACATCATGATGTTCCTGCTGGTTTTCTTCATGCTCGCCACGCTCAAGATGATTCAGGGCGCGGGCATCAAGCTAGACTTGCCGCAATCGAGCACCGCCGAGCAGTTGCAGCAGACCATCAAGGTCACGATCGGCATCACCAAGACGGACGAGCTTTACCTCGACGCCAGGCAGGTCACTGAGGACGAACTCACGGCGCATTTGAAGGGCTTGCTGGGCGACTCCACGAAGGTCGATGTGGCAATTTCCGGCGATGAAGGCACGAGCTACAAGAACATCATTCATGTCATGGACCTGGTGCGCGCAGCCGGCATCAGCTCTGTGGCACTGGCGACGAATCCAGCAGCATGAACGCGCCAGTCCACCTGATAAACACGCCGCGCGAGCCGTTGAGCGGAGCGCTGTGGGCGTCAAAGAGCGTCGCGCGCGAGCATCACATTCCGATGAAGCTGGCCGTCGGCGCGGCGCTCGTCGTCGAGTTGCTTATGATCGCGGGCATCTCTCACGTGAACTTCACACCCGACGCGCCGCCGCCTCCGAAGGAAATGCGCGTGCGCATGGCTCCGCCGCCACCACCACCGCCACCGCCGCCGCCCGAGGTTAAGAAGATCGAACCGCCGCCCGCGCCGAAACCTGTCGAGAAGCCGCAGCCCACGCCCAAGCCGCAGCCTGTGCCCAAGCCACCGCCCGCGAAGCCTGCAGCGACGCCGAAGGAAGCCGAGATTCCCGCAGCGGCCGATCCGTCAGCGAATGCGCCCGCATTGGCGACCGGACCGGCGAACGCCACGCCATCCACACCGACCGCTGCAACCGGTGCTGCGCCCGCGCCGGCTCCCGGCCTGCATGGCGTAGTCGATGGCCGGGGCCATTGCCAGTCGGTGCAGCCACAGATCCCGCGTCGGGCGCTGGAGCAGGGTATTTCGGCCAGCGTGATTGCGCGCCTATCCATAGGAACCGATGGCCAGGTGAGCGGCGTGCAGATCGTTCGCGTGACTCCGCCTACGACTGTTTTCAACGAAGCGGTCATGACCGCGGGAAAACAATATAAATGTGAGAAAAACCCGCAGCCCTACGTGGGTGAAGTGGAGTTCTCGTTCAAGACCCAAGCGAGCGACGATGACTGACGCAGGACCGCTGTTCCGTTTGATGTTGCTGGCCGGACTTGTGCTCGCGAGTCCGGCGTTCGGAAAGGCATCGATCGCGCAGTACGACGCGCCTAGATACCCGGAGAATTTCACGCATTTCGACTATGCCGATCCCGGTGCGCCGAATGACGGCGACATGATTTTTCAGAACTACGACGCAGCGCAAAGCTACGATTCGATGAACCCGTTTCTCATCCGCGGCGCCCCTGCGCCCGACCTGAAGAACCTGATGTTCGACACGCTGATGCAGCGGAGCTGGGACGAGCTGGCCTCGCAATATGCATTGATTGCCGACGACGTTGAAGTGGCCGCCGATGGCAAGTCCGCGACGTTCCATATCAATCCCGGCGCGCGCTTTTCCAACGGCGATCCGATTACCGCCGCTGACGTCAAGTATTCGCTGGACACGCTGCTAAGCCCGAAGGTTTCGCCAATCTTCAACTCGCAGTTCGCAAATATTTCGAGCGCTACCGTGGTTGATAAACTGAGCGTGCGCTTCGACTTCAAGGAAGCACGCCGCGATGCCCCGTTGATCGCGGGCGACCTGCCCGTTTTCTCGCCGAAGTGGGGCATGAAAGCGGACGGCACGCGCCCGCCGTTCGATCAGATTGCGAACGTGCCGCCGATCGCCAGCGGCCCGTATCTGATCGAGCAGCGCAAGAACGACAAGCAGATTACCTACACGCGCAATCCGGATTATTGGGCGGCGGACCTACCTTCGCGGCGCGGCATGTATCGTTTCAAGCGCATTACGTTTCGCTTGTTCGCAGACGCGTATTCGTCTCGCGAAGACTTCAAGGCGGGCCGCGTGGATATGCGCGTGGAGTATTCGTCGTCCTCGTGGGCGCGCAAATATGTCGGCAAGAATTTCAATAACGGGACGCTCAGGAAAGAAGCTTTTCCGAATGGTCCGGCGCGAATGCAGGGCCTGATTTTCAACATGCGCAAGCCGCAGTTCGCGGACCGTCGCGTGCGTCAGGCGCTGACCATGGCGTTCGATTACGACTGGCTGAACCGCCTCTACTTCTACAATCAATACCGTCGTACGGGCAGCTATTTCCAGGACAGTCCTTTTGGCGCAACCGGTCTGCCCGACGCGAAGCAACTCGCGCTTCTCGAACCGTATAGATCGAGCCTCCCGCCCGCTGTATTCGGTCCAATGATCCAGCCACCCAACACGTTGCCGCCGAACTCGCTGCGCGGCAATTTGCGCGCAGCCCAAGCGTTGCTGAATGAGGCAGGTTGGCATTATCGCGACGGGGCGTTGCGCAATGCAGCGGGCACGCCCATGACCATAGAAATTATCGACAACCAGCCGGGCATGGACGGGATCATCATGCCGTACGTGCGGCAGTTGCAAACGCTCGGCATTCAGGCGCGCATGCGGGAACTCGACAGCGCGCTCTTTGAAAAGCGCGTGAGCACGTTCGACTACGACATGATCACCCATATATATGATCCGGTCACGATTCCCGGCAATGAACTGACGCGGCGTTTTGGCAGTGCAGCGGCATTGGAGACCGGCTCGGAGAATTATCCGGGTGCGAAGTCGAAAGCCGTCGACGCCATGATCGATGCGGCGCTCAAGGCTCAAACGCTGGGCGAACTCGAAACGGCAACCCGCGCACTTGACCGGGTAATGATCAACGATTACTACCTCGTGCCGGAGTATTACGCGCCAAATTCGCGTGTCGGCTACCGGTCGCGCATGGGACATCCGGAGGTCATTCCGCGCTCGTACGGTACCGAGGACTGGTTGATCAGTTACTGGTTCGTGAAGCCAAACTCTGCTCAGTTCACATCGACCCAAGCACCATGACAACCTATATTCTCAGACGTTTATTGTTGATGATCCCCACGCTGATCGGCGTGCTCACGCTTACGTTTGTTGTCACGCAGTTCGTGCCGGGCGGACCGGTTGAACAGGTGATGGTGCAAATGCGCCACGGCGGAAATCAAGGCGGCGAGGCCGGCGGAGGCGGTGGGTATCACGGCAGCCAGGGCGTGGACCCGCAGCAAGTCGAGCAATTGAAGAAAGAGTTCGGCTTCGATAAACCGCCGCTAGTCCGCTATTTCCTCATGCTGAAAAACTATGCGAGCTTCAACCTGGGACAGTCTTATTACCAGCATCAAAGCGTATGGGACGTGATCCGGTCGAAGCTGCCGGTGTCCATCACGCTCGGCCTCTGGACCGTGCTGCTGACCTACCTCATTGCAGTGCCGCTGGGGATCTCGAAGGCCGTGCGCAACGGTTCACGCTTCGATACCGTCACGACCATTCTGGTGCTGACCGGCTACGCCATACCCGGTTTCGTGCTCGGCGTGCTGCTGCTGATGTTGTTTGGCGGAGGCACGTTGTGGCAAGTCTTTCCCATGCGCGGCCTCACCTCCGATGACTTCGAACAACTCAGTATCGCGGGCAAGGTACTCGACTACTTGTGGCATATCGCGATGCCGGTCACGGCGGCGGTGGTCGGCCATTTTGCGATCGTCACCTTCCTCACGAAGAACACGTTCCTTGAGGAAATCAGCCGGCAGTACGTGCTGACCGCGCGCGCAAAAGGCGCGCCGCAACGCGACGTACTGTGGAAACACGTGCTGCGCAACGCAATGATCCCGCTGCTGACTGGCCTGCCCGCTGCGTTTATCGGCGCGTTCCTGAACGGCAATCTGCTGATCGAGACGCTGTTCTCGCTCGACGGCATGGGCCAGCTTTCCTACGACTCGGTGATCCGCCGCGACTACCCCGTCGTGCTGGGTTCGCTCTATTTATTCACCCTGATTGGTCTCGTGACCAAGCTAATTACGGACGTCTGCTATGTCCTCGTCGACCCCCGTATCCAGTTCGACCGGCTGGACCGCTGAGACAACCGGTGGGCTCGCCTCGCAAGCCCAGCCGCCGTCGATTTCCCCCGGCAAGCGCGTATGGCTGCGCTTCAAGGCTCAACGCCTGGGCTACTGGAGCACGATCCTGTTCGCGTCCCTGTTCCTGATCAGCTTGCTCGGCGAGGTGATTGCGAACGACAAGCCCCTCGTGATCCAGTACGAGGGTCAATATTATTTTCCCATTTTCAAGAACTATTCGGAGAAGACCTTCGGCGGAGATTTTCCCGCGCGCGCAAACTATCTCGATCCCTACATACGCGAGCGCCTTGAATCGAACGGCAATTTCGCAATCTTTCCACCGGTCCATTTTCACTACGACACGGTCGATTACTTCGCCAATTCTCCGAATCCGGCGAGGCCTTCAGCGGCGAACTGGCTAGGCACCGATCAATTCGGCCGCGACGTCCTTTCGCGCTTGCTGTACGGCTTCCGGCTCTCTGTGCTCATGGCGCTCGCACTCACCGTCTCGGGCGTCTTGCTGGGCGTCCTGACGGGCGCAGTGCAGGGTTTCTACGGCGGACGGACCGATCTGATCGGGCAGCGGCTGATCGAAATATGGAGCTCCATGCCGGATCTTTATTTGCTGATCATTTTCGCGTCGATATTCGAACCTACGCTCTGGCTGTTATTTATTCTCCTTTCGATGTTCGGATGGCTCACGCTGTCGGACTACGTACGCGCCGAATTCCTGCGTAACCGGTCGCTCGATTATGTGAAGGCGGCTCGCACAATGGGTTTGTCGAATGCGCAGATCATGTGGCGTCACGTGTTGCCGAACAGTCTTACGCCGGTGATCACCTTCCTGCCGTTTCGCATGAGCGCGGCCATTCTTGCGCTGACCAGCCTCGATTTTCTGGGGCTGGGTGTACCCGCGCCCACGCCGAGCCTGGGCGAACTGCTCGCACAGGGCAAGAACAATCTGGACGCGTGGTGGATCTCCGGCGCGGCGTTCGGCACGCTCGTGGTGACGTTGTTATTGCTGACCTTCATGGGCGATGCGTTACGCAATGCGCTCGATACCCGCAAGCGCGGTTCTGCATTCGGAGGCGCGCAAAAGTGACTCAGGCCCTACTGAAACTAGACCACCTCTCCATCCGCTTCGGCGATAAAACCGTCGTCCAGGATTTGAATCTTTCCATTGCACGCGGCGAGCGTGTTGCACTGGTCGGTGAATCCGGATCGGGTAAGAGCGTGACGGCTTTGTCGATTCTCGGACTGGTCGAAGACGCACGGCAGAGCGGCCGGATCCTGCTCGACGGCGACGACCTGCTGCGTAAAAGCGAGCAGCAATGGCGCGGCATTCGCGGCCGCGACGTCGCCATGGTCTTCCAGGAACCGATGACCGCGCTCAATCCGCTATTTACCATCGGCAAGCAGATTGCGGAAAGCTTGCGGCTGCATGAGGGCATGCGGCCGAACGCGGCGCGCGAGCGAGGTATCGAGCTCTTGCGCCGTACCGGAATTCCCGAACCGGAACGACGTATCGACAGTTTTCCGCATCAGCTTTCCGGCGGCCAGCGGCAACGCGCGATGATCGCCATGGCGCTTGCATGCCGTCCGCGTTTGCTGCTCGCCGACGAACCCACGACCGCGCTCGACGTCACCGTGCGGCAGCAAATTGTGGATTTGCTGATTGAGTTGCAGGAGCAGGAAGCGGCGGACAGAGGCATGGCGGTACTGCTGATCACGCACGACTTGAACCTCGTGAAGCGCTTCGCGCAGCGCGTGGCGGTGATGGAGAAGGGCGTGCTGGTGGAAACCAATTCGACCGCTGAACTGTTCGCGAATCCGCAGCATCCTTATACGCAACGCTTGCTCGATAGCGAGCCTGTGCGCGATGTCGAGCCGGTTGCATCGAACGCGCGACGCCTGCTCGAAGTGCAGGGGCTTGCGGTCGATTACCGGATGCCGTCGAAGGGCTGGAAGTCGACGTTCACGCGGTCGTCGTTTCGCGCGCTGAAAAATATCGACATTACGTTAAAGCGCGGCGAAACGCTTGGCATCGTAGGCGAATCGGGTTCCGGAAAATCGACGCTGGCCGCCACTATTCTCGGCCTGCAACAGCCGGCCGAAGGGTTTATTCATATCGACGGGCAGCCGCTTTCCACACTGAAAAGCACAAGCTCGCGGCGCATGGCATCGAAGCGCTTGCAAGTTGTCTTTCAGGACCCGTTCGGCTCGCTCTCGCCGCGAATGACGATTGAGCAGGTGGTGGGCGAGGGGATCGCTTTGCATCGTCCGGAAGTGACGCCTGCCGAGCGGCGGCAGCGCGTAGCTACGTTGCTGGAAGAGGTTGGCATGCCCGCCGACGTCATGCCGCGTTATCCGCACGAATTCTCCGGCGGGCAGCGTCAACGGATTGCAATTGCACGGGCGCTGGCAGTCGAACCGGAATTGCTGGTCCTCGACGAACCCACCAGCGCGCTCGATGTATCGATCCAGCAGCAAGTCCTCGCGTTGCTCACGCGGCTGCAAAAGAAGTACACGCTGAGCTATTTATTCATTACGCACGATCTCGCCGTGATGCGCGCGATGGCTCATCGGGTGGTGGTCATGAAGTCGGGGGAAATAGTGGAAAGCGGCGACACGCTGCAAGTATTGCAAGCGCCTGCGCATGGTTATACGCAGGCGCTTTTAGCGGCTTCGACAGTGACCTGAGCCGCTTGGGACCGGAAGGAATCGAGGAAGCTAAAACAGGGTGCGAAGAAGCAGACGTCGCGCCATTTTTTCGCGCCCGGTATCTCTCCAGGCCAGATTTATTTGCTCGAAAAGCCGAGGACAGGTTTCTTTGCACCGGTCCAGATTTCATTTGCGAAGAACTATCCGCTTATTGGTGTAATCCCCTACGGATGTTCTTGAATGATAGCGCTACCATTCGCTCATTCAAAAGCGTTTGGTAACGCTACCAAGGAGAATAAGCGTGTCGTCGAACCCCACGGTCCCCCGCAAGACCCCTGAGCAATTACGCAGCTTCCGCTGGTATGGCGTGAACGACCTGCGCTCGTTCGGACATCGTTCGCGCACCGCGCAAATGGGCTATCACCCATCCGATTACATGGGCAAGCCGGTGATTGCCATCGTCAACACATGGAGCGAGCTCAACTCGTGCCATACGCACTTCAAGCAGCGCGTTGAAGAGGTCAAGCGCGGCGTCTGGCAGGCTGGCGGCTTCCCGGTCGAGATGCCGGTGATGACGCTCGCCGAGCCGTTCCAGAAGCCCACCACCATGCTCTACCGAAACTTCCTCGCGATGGAAACCGAGGAATTGCTGAAGTCATATCAGTTCGACGGCTGTGTGCTCATGGGCGGCTGCGACAAGACCACACCGGGCCTGCTGATGGGCGCGATCAGCATGAACCTGCCAACCATCTTTCTGCCGGCCGGCCCGATGCTGCGCGGCAACTGGAACGGCCGCACGCTCGGCAGCGGCTCGGACACGTGGAAATACTGGGCCGAACTGCGCGCCGGGAAGATTACGGAAGAGGAGTGGAAGGGCATCGAAAGCGGGATTGCGCGCTCGCCGGGCCACTGCATGACCATGGGCACCGCATCGACTATGACCACCGCCACCGAATCGCTCGGCCTGATTCTGCCGGGCTTTTCATCGATACCCGCAGTCGATTCGCGCCACGCGCAGTTTGCATCGCTGACCGGACAGCGGATTGTGGAGATGGTCTGGACCGACCAGAAACCGTCGGACATCCTGAGCGCGAAATCCTTCGATAACGCCATCACCACCGTGCTCGCCATGTCCGGTTCCACGAACGCGATCGTGCATCTGGTGGCGGTGGCGCGACGGGCGGGTATCGACTTGACGACGGCGCGCTTCGACGAACTCGCGCGCATCACGCCGGTGCTCGCCAACCTGCGCCCGGCCGGCAAATACCTGATGGAAGACTTCTTCTACGCGGGCGGTTTGCGCGCATTGCTCGTGGAACTGGGCAGCCTGATCGACGGCACGCAGATGACGGTGAGCGGGACGACGCTCGGCGAGAACATCGCGGGCGCGGAGATCTTCGACGAAGACGTGATCCGCAAGCGCGCCAATCCGCTGGTGGAACGCGATGGCCTCGCGGTGCTGACCGGCAATCTCGCACCGGATGGCGCGGTCATCAAGCCGGCCGCGATGGAGCAGCATCTGCTGAAGGCGCGCGGACCGGCCGTCGTATTCAAGGATTACGCGGATATGGCGGCGCGCATCGACAGTGACGAACTCGATATCACCGCCGAGTCCGTGATCGTGCTGCAACACGCGGGTCCGGTGGGCGCGCCCGGCATGCCGGAGTGGGGCCAGTTGCCGATTCCGCAGAAGCTGCTGAAGCAGGGGGTGAGAGACATGGTGCGGATCTCGGACGCTCGCATGAGCGGCACGAGCTACGGCGCGTGCGTGTTGCATGTGGCGCCGGAATCGTTCGTTGGCGGGCCGCTTGCGCTGGTGAAGGACGGCGACATGATCGAACTCGATGTGCCGAACCGACGTCTGCATCTCGACGTCAGCGATGAAGAACTCGCCACTCGCAGAGAAGCGTGGAAGGCGCCGAAACGGCCGTTCGAACGCGGCTTTGGCGTGATGCATCAGCTTCACGTCACGCAGGCAAACAAGGGCTGCGACTTCGATTTTCTGGAAGAGCCGGTAGCCGCATCGTCGCAGACCGTGGCCGCAACGACGGGTGCGCATCGCGACGAACCCGAGATTCACTAACCTTATTCAGAGCACGCCTTATGAACCCATCCGATACCCCCGTCAGCGCCGCCGCGCTGGAACTGTTGCGTCACGTCAGCACGGCTACGCTCACCACGCAGTTGTTCAAGCGTGGCTTGCGCAACGTGTTTTTGCAAGGCGTCGCGCCGCTCGTCAAACCTGCGCCGGGCGCACCGAACCTGGTTGGGCCGGCATTCACGCTGCGCAATATTCCGGCGCGTGAAGACCTCGATCACGTGGGTGTGTTCCAGGACCCCGACCATCCGCAGCGCAAGGCGGTGGAGAGTGCGCCGCCGGGCAGCGTACTGGTTCAGGACTGTCGTGGGGACCGCACGGTGGCATCGGTAGGGTCGATTCTCGCGCTGCGGTTGGCGAAGCGGGGCGTGGCGGGCATGGTTTCCGATGGCCCGGTCCGCGACAGCGGCACGATTTCGGAACTCGGCCTGCCGCTGTGGTGTGCGGGCGCGAGCGCGCCGCTGAATCTGGCGAAACATCACGCGGTGGATATGAACGTGCCGATCGCGTGCGGCGGCGTGGCGGTGTATCCGGGCGATATTGTTGTCGCTGATGTGGACGGTGTCGTGATCGTGCCGCGCGAAATGGCGGAAGACGTGGCGCGTGATGCGAGCGAACAGGAGCAACTGGAAATCTTCATCTCGCAACGTATCGATGAAGGCAGGCCGCTGCGCGGGACCTATCCGCCGAATGAGGAAACGCTGGCGGCCTACGCGCAATGGCGGGCAAAAAAATAACAACGTATCGACGTCGGACCTATAACGGCTCGCCGGCACGCAGCGAGCGCAGGAGACACGGTGAGTACTGTTCCGCATGCGGTAGATGAAATGCCATTGATCAACCGGCTGGCATTCAGGCTGATGCCGCTGCTTGGCCTGCTCTATCTGATCGCGTATATCGACCGTTCGAATATCAGTTTTGCCAAGCTGCAGATGCTGGGCACTCTCGGTTTGAGCGAAGTGGCGTATGGGCTTGGCGCGTCCTTGTTTTTCATCGGCTATCTGATCTTCGAAGTGCCGAGCAACGTGCTGCTGCACAAGTACGGCGCGCCGCGCTGGATCGCACGCATCATGCTGACGTGGGGCATTGTCACCGTACTCCTCGCATTCACGAAAAACGCCACGACGTTCTACGTGCTGCGCTTCCTGCTCGGTGCTTCCGAAGCCGGGCTTTATCCTGGCGTGATTTATTACCTGACCTTGTGGTTTCCGTCGCGGCATCGGGTGCGGATGCTGGGGTATTTCACGGTGGGCAGCAGTCTGGGGAACATGGTGGGCGCGCCTATTTGCGGCTGGCTGTTGGACAAGGGTGGACTCCTTGGTCTGCAAGGCTGGCAGCTCGTGTTCATTGTCACGGGAATACCGTCTCTTCTTCTGACCGCTGTCGTGCTGTTGTATTTGCCTGCGTCTCCGCTCAAAGCGAAATTCATTTCGGATACCGAAAAGAAATGGCTAGCCGATACCCTCGATAACGAACGCGCCCTCGCGGCACAAACCGAAGCGGGCAAAACAAGATTTCTGAGCGTGTTGACGGAACCGCGCGTGATCGGCATGGCGCTGTATTACATGATGCTGTCCATGTCGGTGTATGGTGTGAGCTACTGGTTGCCGACACTGGTCAAGGGGTTCGGTGTGAGCAATACCGTCAACGGCCTGATCAATATCGTGCCGTGGCTGCTCGCGACTATCGTGCTCGCGTGGTTGCCGTCGGAGTTGCGCGCTGCCGACCGCACGATGACCGCGATGCTTTGTGCGTCGGTACTCGGCGTGGTGTTCTTTCTCGGCAGCGTGTTCCTGCCGACCAACACGTTGCGTTTCATGGCGTTGAGTCTTGGCGCGCCCTGCATGTATTTGCTCCTGCCGTGTTTCTGGACGCTGCCGTCGAAGTTCCTGACCGGCGCGCGCGCGGCAGCCGGGATCGCGGCGATCAATTCGCTTGGTAATGTGGGTGGTTTTATCGCGCAGAATCTGGTGCCATGGGTCCGGCAGGTGAGCGGCAGCACGAAGACGCCCATGCTGATTCCCGCTGCGTGTCTCTTTACGTTCGGCGTCGTCACGCTGGTTTTGATTCGGCGCGATCGCCATGACGGTATGCAGGAGGTGGCCAATGGGCGGAGGGCGGAAGCGGCGTAGGGCTCAGCGGTATCGTTCTTATGACAAGGCTCGATCGGCGTTGACTACGATACCGGTGTCAGGCCCTACTGCAACCAAGCGAACCATGCCGAACGACAAGCCGACCGCTTATTCCATCGAAGCTCAGGACGAAGCGCCGGCCGTGCCCGTCAAGCGGTCGCGCGGCGGTCCGAAAGGGCTGCGCATCACCGACGTCGCGGCCGCCGCTGGCGTCTCGCCCATTACGGTTTCGCGTGTCTTCAACAATCCGGAATCAGTCGCGCCGGAAACGCTCGAGCGCGTGCGTCAGGTTGTGCAGAAGCTTGGTTACGTGCCTAACCGACTGGCGGGCGGGTTGTCATCGTCGAAGTCGCGGTTGATTGCGGCGATTGTCCCGACCATCGCGCACTCGTTGTTCTCCCAGACCATTCAGGTGTTCAGCGAGACCATGTCGAAGGCCGGTTATCAGGTGCTGCTTGCGTTGAGCGGCTATAGCGATTCCAGTGAGGAAACGCTGCTTGATGCTGTTTTGAGCCGGCGTCCTGAAGGGGTATTGTTGACGGGCGTGGCGCATACGGATTCGTTGCGTGAACGGTTGCGCAATGTTGGCATTCCGATTGTGGAAACATGGGACATGACGGAAACGCCGATTGATATGCTTGTCGGTTTCTCGCATTACCGGGTGGGCGTTGCGGTTGCGGAACGGTTCCTTGCGCGAGGGGTTTTGCATCCGGGCCTTGTGTCGGCCAATGATGATCGCGCGGTTGCACGTATCACCGGTTTTCGCGAGCGGCTGGCGCGCGCCGGGATCCATGATATAGCGGACGTGATTGTCGCGCCGCCCAGTTCCGTATTGATCGGCAAGGCCGCATTGCCGAAGCTTCTTGAGCGGGTGCCCGCGCTCGATGCGGTTTTCTGCGGCTCGGATCTGCTTGCTATCGGCGTGCTTGGCGAGGCAAAACGCAGGGGTATCGAGGTGCCGTCGCAACTGGCCATCTGCGGTTTCGGCGATCTGGAGTTCGCTTCGGAAACGAGTCCGCAGTTGACGACCGTGGGCGTGGACGGAACGCGCATTGGCGTGAGCGCGGCGCATTGTTTGTTAGCGCGGTTGAAAGGCGAGAAGGAAGCGAACGTGGTCGATGTTGGGTTTCATATTGTCGAGCGGCAGACGGGTTGAGTTTGGAAGTTGGCTTTCGTTCGCACTGGGGGAGGGTTGATGGTGTTTGGGGAGCGGGGGTTAGTGGGCAGGGTTGATGCCGGGGATGGTCGGTTCTGGGGTTAGCGGTCGGGGTCTATGCCGGGTTGGTCGGTTCTGGGGTTAGCGGTCGGGGTCTATGCCGGGTTGGTGCTTTCAGTGTTAGCGGTCTGCGAGAGTCGGATTTTCTCTTTATCACTATTAGCCACTGTGCGTGGCGGCACGTCATTTCTTTGTCCAAAGCGACAAAGAAACGAAGCAAAGAAAGCGCTTTAACCGCTCTACCCTAAGTGTCCACAGCGTGCAGTTTCTATTCATGGGTGCCCCAAAAGCACGGTGCTCGCCAGAGCCACTGATGTGTGAACCCCTCCTTCTCCGAACACCGATACCCACACGCTTCGCCACCAGTGATTGAACCTGCCCAAGGGACACCCCGCGCTATCCGCGGACGACCTCCCTCCAAATGTGTACGCGCCTCGAACCACGCCGCCAACCCGCCAGGAAACGAGGCCGCGAAGATGCGGGCGGCCGTAACCGACGAAGATAGCTGTACAGAATGCACAGCCAATTTACAAAAACTGAAGCAGTAAACACAAACACGCATCAAGCTGTGGCCTATGAATACGGTCGCACGGACCAGGTAGCTAACCTGTCAAAAAACCGCAGCCGTAAATATCCGTAAGGCCGTGCGGGTTCATTGGCAATGGTGCTTGCCCGAGAGCGTACGGGGCGAAGCGTGTTCGTGTCAGGATTCGCGAGAAGGAGGGGTTCACACATCCTTCGCTCTGGCGAGCACCGTGCTTTTGGGGCACCTATGAATAGAAACTGCACGCTGTGGACACTTAGGGTAGCGTGGTTGAAAGCGTTTTCTTTGCTTCGTTTCTTTGTCGCTTTGGACAAAGAAATGACGTGCCGCCACGCACAGTGGCTAACAGTGATAAAGAGAAAATCCGACTCTCGCAGACCACCACGGCCGAAAGCACCAACCCAGCAATAGACCCCGACCACTACCGCCGAAACCACCACCCCGGCACTGACCCCGACCACTCGTAACGAACGGCCCGAACCCATAATTTGCACAACAAATCCGCTGCGCGTCACTGTTCCGTTTCAACACGAATCCCGACGCAGGTGTTCCAAAACTGAACGCCCGGTCATCCTCGTGCACAAGCGGAAAACCCGCACTGCCCGAGCCCACGTGCAAGACGGCCATTGGCACGCATCTCGCAAGCATGGTCCCACCGGTCGCGGCAATCATGGTCGCGGCGGTCATTCTCACCGACATGCGAGGAGCACGCACATGAATCACGCCGAGATGCAATTTTTGAACACCGACTTCCCGTATAAAAAGCAGTATGGCAACTTCATCGGTGGTCAATGGGTCAAGCCGGTAGGTGGTGAGTATTTCGATAATATTTCGCCAATCACGGGCGAAGCGTTCACGTCCATCCCGCGCTCACGCGAAGCCGATATCGAACTCGCGCTCGATGCCGCGCACAAAGCCAAGACCGCCTGGGGCAAGACCTCGCCCGCCGAGCGAGCGAACATCCTGAACAAGATCGCCGACCGGATGGAAGCGAACCTGACGCGCATCGCGGTGGCGGAAACCATCGACAACGGTAAGCCGCTACGCGAAACAATGGCCGCCGACATTCCGTTGGCCATCGATCATTTCCGCTACTTCGCCGGTTGCGTGCGTGCCCAGGAAGGCTCGATTTCGCAAATCGATGAGGACACGGTCGCATACCACTTCCACGAGCCGCTAGGCGTGGTGGGACAGATCATTCCGTGGAATTTCCCGATCCTGATGGCGGTATGGAAACTGGCGCCCGCGCTGGCTGCCGGCAATTGCGTCGTGCTGAAGCCCGCCGAACAAACGCCCGCTTCGCTGCTGGTGGTGATCGAGTTGATCGAGGATCTATTACCGGCCGGCGTGCTGAACGTGGTCAACGGCTTTGGACTGGAGGCAGGCAAACCGCTGGCATCGAACAAGCGGATTGCGAAGATCGCGTTCACCGGCGAGACCACGACCGGCCGCCTGATCATGCAGTACGCCAGCCAGAACCTGATTCCGGTAACGCTCGAACTCGGCGGCAAGAGCCCGAACATTTTCTTCGCCGATGTCATGAACGCGGACGACAGCTATTTCGACAAGGCGCTCGAAGGGTTCGCCATGTTCGCGCTGAATCAGGGCGAGGTCTGCACGTGCCCGTCGCGCGTGCTGATTGAAGAGTCGATCTACGATCGCTTCATGGAACGCGCGCTCAAGCGCGTAGCGGCAATCAGCCAGGGACATCCGCTCGACTCGAAGACGATGATCGGCGCGCAAGCCTCGCAGGAGCAGCTTGAAAAGATCCTGTCATATATCGATCTCGGCAAGCAGGAAGGCGCGGAATGCCTGATCGGCGGAGAACGCAATGCGCTCGATGGCGAGTTGAAGAACGGCTACTACGTTAAGCCGACCGTCTTCCGCGGTCACAACAAGATGCGCATCTTCCAGGAGGAAATCTTCGGGCCGGTGGTGTCGGTAACGACGTTCAAGGACGAAGCGCAGGCGCTGGAAATCGCCAATGACACGCTTTATGGCCTCGGTGCGGGCGTGTGGACGCGCGATGGTACGCGAGCCTACCGTTTCGGCCGCGACATCCAGGCCGGACGTGTGTGGACGAACTGCTATCACGCCTATCCGGCGCATGCGGCGTTCGGTGGTTACAAGCAATCGGGTATTGGCCGGGAGAATCACAAGATGATGCTCGACCACTATCAGCAGACGAAAAACCTGTTGGTAAGTTATAGCGAAAAGCCGCTCGGTTTCTTCTGATCAAAGCGGTTGTTGCGTGATCTGAATGGCGGGCCGCGCTGCGGCTCGCCATAGTGTGTGTTCAGTGGAAACCCTTATGACCGAAGAAGAAGTTTCGCGCGTGGTCGCCACGCCGGCGGCGATCGAATTGATCGATAAGCTGAAGGCCGAACACGGGCAGGTGTTGTTCCATCAATCGGGCGGTTGTTGCGACGGCAGTGCCCCCATGTGTTTCCCGGTCGCCGAATTCATGGTCGGTTCGTCGGACGTCAAGCTCGGCGAGCTAGCCGGCGTGCCGTTCTACATGAGCGAATCGCAATTCGAATACTGGCAGCACACGCAGTTGATCATCGATTGCGTGCCGGGGAATGGCGGCATGTTTTCGCTGGAACGCCCCAGCGGGTTGCGTTTTCTCACGCGGTCGCGCCTTTTCGACGACACCGAATCCGCCTGGCTCGAGCATCATCCGGTCGAGCGCGTGACGGGTTAAACGCGGGATTGAACGCTGTAGCAGTGGTACATTGTCTCGATCGACCACGCGACGGGCGGAGCTGACGACCGACTCCCTCCGCGAATGCTGGCGGAGGAGACAATGGTTATGAACCCGGTTTCTATCGACCGTTCAAGCGGATCAAGCCGATCCGCGCTGCTGGCCGGCAATCATGCCGGCCGTATGGAAGGGCTGGATATCATCAGGCAATCGCACGAACGTTCCCGCAGCTTCGGCCTGTCGGACACCATGCGGCCCGACTACGGCGTGCTCGGTGAAGCCGAGCTCCGGCTCAAGCGCGAGCAGAATCGCGCGCTCTCCACGCATGCGCTGCCCGTCATAGAAACGCTCTACGGGCAGATCGCCAATACGCACAGCATGGTCGTACTGACCGACTCCGAAGGGCTGATCCTGCATTCGCTCGGCGACGACGATTTTCTCGCCCGTGCCGACCGCGTCGCGTTGCGTCCGGGCGCGCTATGGAGCGAACAGCAGCAGGGCACCAACGCAATTGGCACAGCCATTGCCGCAGGCGATGCCACCATGGTGCTCGGTGACCAGCATTACCTGCGCGCGAACCGGTTTCTTGCGTGCTCCAGCGTGCCGATTCTTGATCCATTCGGAGAGTTGCTAGGCGTTCTCGACGTCACCGGCGATTGCCGCGGCCACAGCCGTCACACCATGGCGCTTGCCAAGATGTCCGCGCAGATGATCGAGAACCATTTGTTCACCAGCGCCTTTCCTGAAGCATTGCGAATCCATTTTCACGGGCGGCCCGAGTTTATCGGCACGTTGATGGAAGGCATTGCTGCGTTCAGGGCCGATGGGCGCTTTCTATCGGCCAATCGCAGCGCACAATTTCAGTTTGGCTTGCCGCTGGCCTCGTTGCGCGCGCATACCTTGTCGTCGTTGTTCAACGTCTCGTGCGGGGAGTTATTCGACCGGATGCGCAGCGGTGTGGGCACGCCCGTCGAGCGCACGATTTCGCTCTGCCTGCACAGCGGCGTCAACGTATTTGCCAGCGCAGATCTGCGGCGCTCGACGGCCGTTTCGCTCTCGACGGATAGCGGCGATGTCACCGACGTCGTCCCTCGCAAACGCGTCCCCGAACCCCAACCCAAACTCTCCGGCATGCGTTACCTGATGACCGGCGACGCTCAGGTTGCGGCGCTCGTTGAACGGGTGCGCAAGGTGATCGGTAAAAATATTCCGATCCTGATTGGCGGCGAGACGGGTACCGGCAAAGACGTCCTGGCGAGCGCGGTGCATCGTGACTCGCCGCGTTGCGACGGGCCATTCGTTGCGTTGAATTGTGCGTCGATCCCGGACACGCTGATAGAAGCCGAGTTGTTCGGTTATGAGGAAGGGGCGTTCACGGGCGCATCGAAGCGTGGTGCGTGCGGCAAGATTTTGCAAGCCGATGGCGGCACCTTGTTTCTCGATGAAATTGGCGATATGCCGTTCTCGTTGCAAAGCCGTTTATTACGTGTGCTGCAGGAGCGCACGGTGACGCCGCTCGGCAGCACGCGCGCAGTGCCCGTGGATTTCGCGTTGATCTGCGCGACCAATCGCAATCTGCGCGAGCGCGTCAGTGCTGGCGAATTCCGCGAGGATCTCTATTACCGGATCAACGGTCTGCTTGTGACGTTGCCGCCGTTGCGCCAGCGTACCGATCTCGCCGTGACCGTTGAAAAGATCCTTCGTGCCGAGCGTCCGAGCGGTACGCCCATCAGGGTTTCACCCGAGGTGCTGGCGGCGTTCACCCGCCACTCGTGGCCAGGAAACTTTCGGCAACTGGCGAACGTGCTGAGGACCGCGTGTGCGATGCTCGACGACCATGAAACGTGCATCGGCCTTGATCATCTGCCGCAAGATTTCTTCGATGACGAACGCGACACCAGGACATTGTCAAGGCCGGTGAAGGACAGCGCGCGCCTGGACGATCTCGCGTTGTCGGCCGTCGCGGCAGCGCTTGAGACACACGCCGGTAACGTCTCGGCGGCGGCGCGAATGCTTGGCGTATCGCGTAACACGCTCTACCGGAAGATGGCTGCGCTCGACGAAACGCGACGTCGATAACGTCGCGGTCGATTGAGACAAATGTCTCATCAACCTCGATGGTGCACTGCGGTGTGATCTCCCCGAATACGCATGCTAAAACGTCATCATGCGTTTAAGTTTTCAGGTTGCAGCGTGTCGTGAATGACGCGAGCGCACCGAATCTGCCGGAGGCTCTTCATGCCGTATGTTTCGCAGACCAGACACATCGATCGCGTGCGCAACGTGATAGAAGGCCGCATGACCAGCCCGGGTGCCGATGCGTCGCGGCTGGCGTCATCGTACCGGCGGTCGCTGGAGCAATACCATCTCGATCCGGGCGCGACTGTTGGTCCGCGCATCCTGACCGTTCCCGAATTGCGCGATGTCCAGCAGCGTGAAGAAACCGTGCTGCGTGCATCGGGCCAATGTCTTTCGCGACTGCATGAAACCGTGCGCGAAGCCGACTACTGCGTGATGCTGACCGATGCAGCGGGCGTGACTATCGACTACCGGGTGGATCGTGATCGCCGCCACGAATTCAAGCGCGCGGGTCTGTATCCCGGTTCGTGCTGGTCCGAGCGTGAAGAGGGGACATGCGGCGTTGCGTCGGTGTTGCTCGACGCCGAGGCGATCACCGTCCACAAGACCGACCATTTCCGCGCGGCGTTCACCACGCTGACATGTAGCGCATCGCCTATCTTCGGCGTGCAAGGCGAGTTGATCGGCGTGCTGGATGCGTCAGCGGTGCGCTCGCCCGAAGAGCGCGAGAGTCAGCGGTTGGTCAACCATATCGTGCGGCAAAGTGCGCTGCTGATCGAGGACGGTTTCTTCCTGAACGCGACTACGCATTGCTGGGTCTTGCTCGCGCACCGCAGCCGGCATTACGTTGAGGCACAGCCGGAAATACTCATCGCCTTCGATGTACGCGGCTACGCGATTGCCGCTAACCGGCGCGCGAAGGAATGTGTGCCGGCGCTGGATCAGTTGCCGCGCCACGTCTCCGAACTCTTCGATATCCGCGCCGAACGCCTGCTCGATGCACGCCCCGGACGCGATCTCATCTCGTTCAGGTTGGTGGGCTCGGGGTCACCGCTGCATGCGCGTGTGAGGCCACCTGTTCTACGCGCTTCCAGAAGCCCGGTGCCTACACCACGCGAAGCCGCTAAACCGGTAACGCAACCCGCGTTGTCTGAAAGCGAAACACTGGAACGCGCCCGCATACTCGCTGCGATGACCGATGCAAAGTGGCGGCCCGTCATGGCGGCGCAGGCGCTGGGTTTATCGCGGGCGACGTTGTATCGGCGGATAGCGAAGTTTGGAATAGTGGCGCCGCACAGGCGTTAGCAGTAGATAAGCGCTTTCATTTTAGCGGGCACAGACCCGTCTTTCTTAACCGATACTTAGTGATCCGTATCTCATGGAGGAGCGACCATGTCTGAACAGAATCCGAATCAAACCATCAGCAACATCCTGGAGACATTCGAAGCCGCGTTAAAAAGCGGCGACACCGCGGCGGCCATTGCGCTATTCCAGCCCGATGGTTATTGGCGCGACCTTGTCGCGTTCACCTGGAACATCAAGACGATGGAAGGCCGCGAGCAGATTGCCGCGATGCTCGATTCGCAGTTGAACACGGTCAAGCCATCAAAGCTGAAGATTGCCGATAACGAAACGGCGACCGAAGCGGACGGCGTGACGCAAGCGTGGATCACGTTCGAGACGGGAGTCGCGCGCGGCACGGGTTTTATCCGCGTGAAGGACGGGCAGATCTGGACGTTGCTCACGACCATGACTGAACTCAAAGGCCACGAAGAACCGAAAGGGTTCAGGCGGTCGATGGGCGCTGAACACGGCGCGCGTACGGACCGCACCAGCTGGAAGGAGAATCGCGAGGCTGAACTGGAGACGCTGGGTTATGAGAAGCAGCCGTATTGCCTGATCGTCGGCGGCGGGCAGGGTGGCATTGCGTTGGGAGCGCGGCTGCGGCAACTGGGTGTGCCGGCGATCATTATCGATAAGAACGAGCGCCCCGGGGACGCCTGGCGTGCTCGTTATAAAACGCTGTGCCTGCATGATCCGGTCTGGTACGACCACATGCCGTATCTGCCTTTCCCGGACAACTGGCCGGTGTTTTCGCCGAAGGACAAGATAGGCGACTGGCTGGAGATGTACACGAAGGTGATGGAACTGAACTACTGGGGATCGACGACCTGTACATCTGCCCGATACGACGAAGCCGCCGGCGAATGGATCGTGGAAGTCGAGCGCGACGGCGAAAAACTGACGCTGCGGCCGAAGCAACTCGTGCTCGCCACCGGCATGTCGGGCAAACCGAATCTGCCGAAGTTCAAGGGCATGGATGTGTTCAAGGGCGAGCAGCATCATTCGTCGAAACATCCGGGACCGGATGCTTACAAGGGCAAGAAGGTCGTGGTGATTGGCGCGAATAATTCTTCGCACGATATTTGCGGGGCGCTGTGGGAAGCGGGCGTGGATGTGACCATGGTTCAGCGTTCGTCCACGCACATAGTCAAGTCGAACACGCTGATGGACCTGGCGCTGGGCGATCTTTACTCCGAGCGCGCGGTGGCGGCGGGCATGACCACGATGAAGGCCGACCTGACGTTTGCATCGATTCCATACAAGATCCTGCACGAGTTCCAGATCCCGGTATACAACGCGATCAAGGAGCGTGATGCGGAGTTTTATGATCGGCTGGAGAAACGCGGTTTCATGCTTGATTTCGGCGATGACGGCTCGGGCCTCTTCATGAAATATCTGCGACGCGGATCGGGCTATTACATCGATGTGGGCGCGGCAGACCTCGTCGCGGACGGCAAGATCAAGCTGAAGAGCGGGGTGGATGTAGTCGAGTTGAAAGAGCATTCGGTCGTGCTCAGCGACGGCAGCGAACTTGAAGCGGATCTGGTCGTGTACGCGACCGGTTATGGGTCGATGAACGGCTGGGCCGCGGATCTTATATCACGTGAGGTGGCGGACAAGGTGGGCAAGGTGTGGGGCTTGGGATCGAATACGACCAAGGACCCGGGGCCGTGGGAAGGCGAGCAGCGCAACATGTGGAAACCTACGCAGCAGCAGGCGTTGTGGTTCCATGGCGGTAACCTGCATCAATCGCGCCACTACTCGCAGTATTTATCGCTGCAACTCAAGGCGCGGATGGAGGGGATTCCAACGCCGGTATTCGGCTTGCAAGAGGTGCATCATTTGTCGTGATGGCAGGTTGTAACTGACGCTTTGCAACGGAACGTCAGGCGTGCCCGGCGGGGGTCGATTCTTTATCGATTGTTGCCGGGCACGTGTGTTTCATGCGTCGGCTATGCTGCTCGCAGCAGCCGTATGATGGGTAGGCCTCTCCGTGAGAGCCGGCCATACCAACGCCTCAAATTGATCAGGTGGAACGGGCTCGGAATATAAAAAACCTTGGGCAAAATCACAACCCACGGCGAAGAGGAAATCCCGTTGCTCTGTCGTCTCCACCCCTTCCGCAATGACTTTCAATCCCAGTTTGTGAGCGAGTACGACCATCGCCTCGCAAAGCGCCTGATTGTCTCCATCAAACGCGAGGTTCTGCACGAATGAACGGTCGATCTTGAGGTAATCGATATCGAAGCGCCTGAGATATGCCAGCGACGAGTAACCTGTCCCGAAGTCGTCGATCGAGATCCGGATCCCCGCATCGCGGAAGGTCAGCAGCTTCTCGTCGATCTTCGATTCGGCATGCAGTAACAGCCCCTCGGTTATTTCGATCGCAACACTCTGCCCCGGCATCCCTTCCTGATTCAGATAGTCGGGCCATTGGGTACACAGGAGGCTGTCTTGACGAATCTGCACCGGTGACACGTTGACGCTGATCTGGAAAGACGGATGGAATCGGCTGCGCCATTGCCGGGCCTGCTGCACGGCCTGTTTAAACATCCAGTCTCCGACCGGAACGATGAGTCCCGTGTCTTCGGCCAATGGAATGAAATCCAGCGGGCTGATCGTGCCGCGTTCAGGGTGCAGCCAGCGGATCAGTGCCTCGGCTTTGTAGACCTCCCCAGTCGCCAGATCGACGATGGGCTGGTAATAGATCTGGAACTGTTCACCGGGCAGGGCGGCGCGTAGATCACTCATGAGACGCCGGCGCTTTTCTGCCGCCACTTGCAAGTCGGGCGTGAAGTAGCTGAAACGATTGCGCCCGGCGTTTTTGGCCGCATACATGGCCTGGTCAGCATTCTTGAAAAGGACATCAAGCTCGCTGGTGTCGTCGGGGTAAAGCGTGACGCCGACGCTGGCCGATATGAAAGCCTCGTCCGGGCCGAGCTTGAAGGGTTCGGCCAGCTTGTCGATAATAGTCTTTGCGATCCGGTCAATACTTTCGATGTCGTCCAGGTTGGGCAGGATGACAGTAAATTCGTCACCGCCGAGACGAGCAACAGTGTCCGATTCGCGCACGCTCGACGTGATGCGTCTGGCCGCCTCGATCAGCAGGATGTCCCCGGTGTCGTGTCCCAGGGAGTCATTGACCTCTTTGAATCGATCCAGGTCGATCAGCATCAAGGCCATACGTTTTCCGGAGCGACGCGCCATTCTGGCTTCATGGTCGAGACGGTCATGAAACATCTGACGGTTCGGAAGGTGGGTCAGCGCATCAAAATTGGCCTGTTTCCAGATCGTTGCCTCGAATGCCATCCGGTCCGATAAATCGCGACCAACGGCCAGCACGGAACTCACCTTGCCTGACCGGTCAATCTCCGGAGTCAGGCGGATATGGGTGCACTGTTCCTGTCCGTCGCGACTGACCCATTTCAGTTCGAACTGCGAACTTTCCCCGCTTGAAATGACGTCTAGAATCTTCATCTCGTAGATCAGCGCATTAGCGCCGCCGGGGTTTTCTGAAGGGCGCTTGCCGAGCGCTTCGCCGAGGCTGCACCCCGCCGAGGTACAGAACGCGGGATTGGCATAAATGCGGTGGAGGTCCCGGTCGTAGCGGGTAATCGTGTCAGGCGAATTCTCGATCAACGTGCGCGACTCGTGCTCCTTGGTAACGAGTTCCGCCGTTCGCTCGATGACGGTCTGTTCAAGGGAGGAGTTGATCTCGTTGATCTTCTGGATTTTCTGCTTGATTGCCTCGCGCATTCTTTCAAACCGCTGCGCCAGTCTGCCTAACTCATCTTGACTGTCGGCATCGGTGAGCGCCTGTGCGTCTTCTTCAGCCTCGGCTCCCGCATCGTTGCCCGTATCGTGCATCTTTCGCACCAGTTCCTTAAGCGGTGCCGAAATGCTGTGGGAGATAAAGTAGGCGAGGAAGATCGAAAGCAAGAAGCCCGAGATGCCGACCAGCACGATCTGGTCGCGCACCGACTGTGCCTGTGCCGTCAATTTGGCTTCGGGAATTGTGCTGACCACAAACCAGGTCGTGCCGGGAATCCTTGAGTACGCGGCAAAGTAGCGCGCGCGGCGCTCGCCCTCGAAGGCGACGAAACCACTCGGCTGGCCATAGGGTTCGTTATGCGCGATTTGATCGATCAGACCAGGTTCGGCCGTCTCACTGGTACTCGCGGATGTGTCGTCGGCTCGGACAATCAGCTTGTTGCTACTGGCATCGAGAACGTAGATTTCCGTTCCACTCCCCAAGGCGACGTCATTAAAAATTGTCGAGAAATATTCGGGGCGAACGACCAGAACCAGATTGCCGATCTGCCGATTATTGCTCTTGCCAATGATAGCCCGCACCATCCCCAGGTTTTGTTGCCCAACACCGTTGTCGTAACTGCCCCAATAAGGGTGTCCATTATGATCGGGCGCCTGCTTGACCAAATGCGTCACACCCTGGGTCAGTTGCGCGAACGCCTGGGTGTCCATGATGCGGTTGTTCTTGTCGAGCAGGTATTTCTGGTTGATGAAATCAATCGATCCGTAGTGCTCCAGGAGTAGCCGGGTCATATCCCGGCGAGCCTCGCTCTGCTCTTTTGCGCTGCCGTTTGCGACCCTTGTCAACGCACCTTGAACCCGATCGGAGAGCACAAGGAAGCTGCTTTCCGTCTCGATCTGCTCCATCCGCAACAAGACGTTCTTGGATAGCTGCCTGACCACCTCTTTCGAAAATATCTCTGCCTTCTCCCTGATCGCCGCACTCGACTCGACATACGATAAGTATCCCGAAAGAAGTATGGGCAGCAGCGAGAGCAAAATGAATGCGGTGATTAGCCGGTAGCGAATTTCGACCCGGCGCAGCAGATCCAGGGAGAGGTATTCGAAAACGCTTCGCAGCGAACCGATGATTGAGCTCATTTGTAGTGCATCTTTGCTTCGTTCTTGACAGATTCGTCCAGGAGTTTTGCCGCCTGCCTGGGCGTGATCTTCTTGAACAACACATCCTGCATCAACTGATGCAACCGCTCGATCGAGTTGGAGGGTAGGACAGAATAGTACGGGCTAGCGGTCACGGAAAAATGGCTGACCCTATTCGTGTAGTCGGCAATCTTTGGATTGCTCACCATTGTTTCGTCGACTTGCTTGAATGGCGGAATGTTCTGACGTTTTCTTTGGAGAATGGAGAATCCCTTCCCGGCGATGAATTCCAGAAAGCGAGTGGCGGCGACTTTGTTGGGCGTCTCACACACCGCAAACCCGGTTTCACTGCCAATCACAGGCACCACCCGCTTGCCAGGCGCGTTCCAGGGGGGAATAAACACGCCAACCTCGAAGGGGTTGCCGCGCAACAAAAGGCCGGCTGCCCAACTGCCGTGGAAAGCCATCGCAACCTTGCCTTCCTTGAACAGGCGTATGCCTTCATCGTAGTCCGTCGCCATGAACCCCTCTTGTACGTATCCGCGGTCTGCAATCAGCAGAATCTTCGCAAAGATATCGGCTACCTGAGGCGTGTTCAAATCGAGCGTGCCGTCAGAGATTTTCTTCTTCCAATCCGGGTCGCGTGCCACCACATTGTTGGCAAAGCCGAAACTGAAGGGACCGTTGCCGAGCATGTTAGGGAAGCCGCCGTTCCACATGATAGGTGTAAAACCCGCACGTTTGAGCTTATCGCAAACTATCAGGAATTCGCGGAAATTGGTCGGCAGTTCCGTGATCCCGGCCTTCGCGAACATGTCCTGGTTGTAATAAATCAGCGTTGTCGCCACTCCGCCGGAGATTCCAAACTTTCTGGATTGGCGACTCGTCCAGTCTCCCTTGAGAGGGTCGAGCATGTTGTTCCATGCTGACGTTTCGCCGACGTCCGCCAGGATGCCTTGATCGGCCAATTCAGCCGCATAGGCGTTAGGGTTGACACTGACCAGATCCGGCAAGTTGCCGGAGGCGATCCGGGGCTTGATATTTTCTTCGACTGAATTGCCAATCATGAACTGCACATTCACGCGTATGTCTGGATTGAGCTTGCTGAACTCGGCGGCAATCTGAAGCATTTCCTCTGGCCAATCTGGGGCCCATATCAGCGCAGTGATGGTGGTCCGGGGCGGCGCGCTCGCGCTCGAAGAGGTGTGGTCTTGCTGGTGACAACCATACAACGACATGAGAATGACGCTGAGCAGGACAGATAGAAGGGAGGCAAGCTCAATTCGTCGCACTTGAGGTTTACTTTTTGGTTGCGGGATGGAACGACCCGGCGTCAATGGGCACTTTGGACGCACCTGAAAGCTAACCGTTGGAACCTGCATCGCGAAAGAGCTAATGGCATAACCATGGTGGCGGCTCTGAAGCGGAAAGTCGCAAAGACAAGGCGAATTGAACGGGGGCAGTGCTTAGATTGAATATCGGCAACGGGAGTCAATACTTTAACTAGCGCGAACCCGGATTTCCCCGGCATGACGGGGAGTCGCCGACGCGAATACGTGTCTGTCGATCCGCCGTGAATCTTTGTATGCGAGGGCCTGGCACGTGACGGCTGGGACCGTCTGCAACTCCTGACGGTCCCGGCCATCAGGGTTTACAGTTAAACTATTTGCCATGAACGAGTGCCGTTACTGCAGAAAAATGCGTGACGAATGGGATTGCCACGGGCAGGAGTGCCGCACGGCCATAGCCCGGGCTCTGCGAAGGCAGCGGCTTGGCCTGCCGATGGTGCCGAATCTCATCCGCAACGAAATCCCCGCTGGCGCGACCACGGGGGAGGTCATTACCGTCCTGTGGCGCCAGCGCGTGCGCGCTCGCCGTGCCAACGAAGAGCGCCGGAATCGTAAGGCGGCCGATGATTTCGAAGGCGACTAGCCGCCAAACCGGGCATCAGTCGATCGTTCGTTTCCAGCGACCGAAACCGCGCCCTGCCGGTCTTACGCATGCACCAAATCTCAACCCCGTATGGCCCTTCATGCGGCGCATCGCAATGCGCGCGGCTTTCAATTTCATAGGCGGCAAGACCGGCGTGTCGATGCCTTCAGGCACGAGCCATGCGCGCGCGCACGCAGCATCGCAATGGCGACAATAGACCGCCACCATTCGCATATTGAACGGCTCTCGGCCACATCAAGGCAAAATACGGGTTTTAGCCCCCATCGGGCTGACGAATTAAATGCCGGCATTCGCCCTTCAAGGCTTTCAATGAGCCTTGTCCAGCGGCCGGCAGGATAGCTCGTTGTTCAAGCGAGCCTACAGGAGCAATTTTGTATGACCGAATCAAACCTGTCTTTCTTCGGCAGACTTTCCCTGGCCGTCGGAACATTTTTCGCTGTCCTGGGTGACCGCGAATTCGCAGCCCAAGTGCGTCGGCTGCGCGACGGGGCAGTAGTGGCGGCGCCAGTCACCGCACCCCAACCCGCAGCAGCAGTCGCTCCCACGATCAAGGCGGCAAGCCCGGACGCGGCGCTTCAGCTTCTCGGACTTCTCCAGCGCGGCGCGCGCTTTGTTGACTTTGTCGAAGAGGACATTGCAGGTTATTCCGATGCGGACATCGGCGCCGCCGCGAGGCTTGTGCACGACGGTTGCCGCGCGACGCTGCGCGAGCATTTCACGATTCGCCCGGTACGAGAAGAGGCCGAAGGCAGCCGCGTGACGCTCGCCGATGGCTTCGACGCGACCGCAATCAGACTGACAGGCAACGTGGTCGGCAAGCCGCCGTTCAGCGGCAATCTTAGTCACCGCGGCTGGCGAGTAGAAGACGTCCGGCTCCCGATGTTGACAAAGACCCACGACGCAACCGTGATCGCACAGGCCGAGGTGGAACTATGACGGAGGCGCGTTATTCGATCGGCATCGATCTGGGCACTACCCATTGCGCCCTCTCGTATGTCGATCTCTCCGCCAGTGACGGCGAGAAAACCAGTCAAGGCGTGCTGCCGATCACGCAGCTCACCGCACCGGGGGCCATCGAATCACCGGACCTGCTGCCCTCGTTTCTCTACCTGCCGCATCCGAGCGAACTGACGCCGGGTGACCTGGCCTTGCCGTGGACCGCCGAACGCGACTTCGCAGTCGGTGAAATGGCACGCAGCCGAGGCGCAGGGACGCCGATTCGTTTGGTATCGAGCGCCAAGAGCTGGCTCTGTCATTCGGGCGTGGACCGTCGCGCGGCGATCCTGCCAAGCGACGCGCCGCCTGAAGTCACGCGTGTCTCACCGCTTGAAAGCTCGGTTCGCTATCTCACGCATCTGCGTGAAGCATGGGACTACGCGCATCCCGACGCACCGTTCAGCGAACAGGAAATCACGGTCACCATTCCCGCTTCCTTCGATCCGGCCGCGAGGGAATTGACCGCCGAGGCAGCGCAAGCGGCTGGTTACGCCCGCATGACGCTGCTGGAAGAACCGCAAGCAGCGCTCTATAGCTGGATCCAGAAAAGCGACGGCGCCTGGCGCAAGCAAGTGAAGGTCGGCGACATCATCCTGGTCGTGGACGTGGGCGGCGGCACGACCGACCTGTCGTTGATCGCGGTTATCGAACGTGAGGGCAATCTTGAGTTGCATCGTGTCGCGGTCGGCGAACACATCCTGCTGGGCGGCGACAACATGGATCTGGCGCTGGCGCATGGGGTTGCGCGCAAGCTGGCTGCCCAGGGAACGCAGGCCGATCCGTGGCAGTTGCGCGCGCTCACCTATGCGTGCCGGGCAGCCAAGGAAACGCTGTTGACCGACCGCAGTACAGATACCGTGCCGCTGGTCGTACCGAGCCGTGGATCGAAACTGATTGGCGGCTCGATCCGCACCGAACTGACCCGCGCCGAACTCACGCAGACGATTCTCGATGGCTTCTTCCCGCAAGTCGATGCATCGGCGCGGCCGGTGACCCGAGCACGAGGCGGCCTGACGCAGCTCGGCCTCCCGTATGCGCAGGATGCGGGCATTACGCGGCATCTCGCAGCGTTCCTCGGCCGACAGGTCGCAGCACTCGCCGATCTCGACGGACTGCAGCACGTGCCGGTCGAGAACGCGAGCTTCCTGCATCCCACGGCGGTCTTGTTCAACGGCGGCGTGTTCAAGTCGACGCTGCTCGTCGAACGCATTCTCGATGGCCTTAACGGCTGGCTCGCAGCCGAAGGCGCGGCGCCAGCACGCCTTTTGGGCGGCGCCGATCTCGACCTCGCGGTCGCGCGCGGCGCGGCGTACTACGGCTACGTGAAACGCGGCAAGGGCGTGCGCATTCGTGGCGGCACGGCGCGCGCTTACTATATTGCGATCGAGTCAGCCATGCCGGCCGTGCCCGGTATGGAGCCACCTGTCCAGGCATTGTGCCTCGCGCCCTTCGGTATGGAAGAAGGCACGGACGCGGCCTTGCCGGCTCAGGAATTCGGCCTCGTGGTCGGGGAGCCCGTGCACTTCCGCTTCTTCGGTTCGTCGGTACGCCGGCAAGATCAGGTCGGCACGATGCTCGACTACTGGTCGCCCGACGAGTTGCAGGAGCTGGAGGAAATCCACGCTACGCTGCCGCCCGAAGGACGTACGCCCGGCGAAGTCGTGCCGGTGAAGCTGCATGCACGGATCACTGAAGCCGGCACACTGGAACTCGAAGCCGTGCCGCGCGGCACGAACGAGCGCTGGAAAGTCGAATTCGATGTGCGCGGCAGCGCGAACGCCTGAGCGCGATGAAGCGAACCATCGTCGGCATCGATCTCGGCACGAGCAATACGGTCGTTGCGTACGTCGAGGCGGGGTCTGACGAAATCAGCATCTTCGATATCGATCAGCTTGTGGGTCTTGGCGAGGTCGGCGCGCGCGAGCTGTTGCCGTCCGTGCGCTATCACCCGGCGCCGGGCGAGCTTGCGCCTGGCGATCTGCAATTACCGTGGAGCGGAGCCAACAAGCACGATACGCAGCCGGCCGTGATTGGACATCTGGCTCGCACGCTCGGCGCGCAGGTGCCGGGACGCCTCGTGACCAGCGCGAAAAGTTGGCTCTCGCATGCGTCGGTCGACCGTCTTGCACCGATTCTGCCGTGGGGCGCGCTCGCGGTCACCGGCAAGGTCTCGCCGGTGACCGCGAGCGCCAGCTATCTGGCTCACGTGCGTGCCGCGTGGAACCGCCGTTTTCCGCACGCGTTGCTCGAAGATCAGGACGTAGTGCTAACCGTTCCTGCATCGTTCGATGACGGCGCGCGCGCACTTACGCTCGAGGCCGCGCGTATTGCGAAACTGCCTGCTCTGCGCTTGCTCGAAGAGCCTCAGGCCGCTTTCTACGACTGGCTGTTTCATCATCGCGCGACGCTTGGCGCCGAACTCGCGCAGACGCGCCTCGTGCTGGTCTGCGATGTGGGCGGCGGCACAACAGACCTCACACTGATCAAGGTGCATTTTGAGGACGGCGAGCCGCAACTGACCCGCATTGGCGTCGGCAATCATTTGATGCTCGGCGGCGACAACATGGATCTTGCGCTCGCGCATCTGGTCGAGACGCGTTTGGCCAAGGAGCAAACGCGGCTGTCGGCGGCGAGCCTGTCCCAGCTCGTCGAACGATGCCGCGCCGCGAAGGAGCAATTGCTTGGCGCACAGCCGCCCGACTCCGTCGCAATCACGCTGCTTGGTGCGGGGGCCCGGCTTGTCGGCGGCGCACGCACGACGGAGCTGAGCCGGCAGGAAGTCGAGCAGATCATCGTGGAAGGGTTCTTTCCCATGGGCAGCCTGGACGAACTGCCTCGCCGGTCGCGGGCCGCGCTCGTCGAGTTCGGCTTGCCCTACGCGGCCGATGCGGCAATCACGCGGCACATCGCAGCGTTTCTGAAAAGACTCGACGCGCAGTCGCGCGATGCATTGGGTGCATCGGATATTGCGCAAACGTCGATGCCCGATACCTTGCTGCTCAACGGTGGCGTCTTCCGGGCCGAAGCGCTCTCCCGGCGTCTGGCGAGCGCGCTGGGTACGTGGCGCGGGCAGCCTCTGCATGTGTTGCAAAACGACCATCCCGACGTTGCTGTCGCGCGTGGCGCGGTCGCTTACGGCCTGGCCCGCGCGGGACACGCGCCGCGTATTGGCGGCGGCTCGCCACGCAGCTACTTCCTCGTCCTTGATAACGACGCGCAGGACAACGCGCAGGCATTGCGAGGCGTGTGCCTGTTGTCACGCGGAACCGAAGAAGGCCACGAGGTCCATCTCGAGGATCGTGTGTTTGCACTGCGGCTTGGGGCACCGGTGCGCTTCCATCTGGTTTCCACCGTCGCCGACACGGCTTGGAAGCCAGGCGACCTTGTCGACCTCACGACGGGCGACTTCGTCCGCTTGCCGCCGGTCGCAACGGTGGTGCAGCAGCAGGACGCAAGCGGACCTCGCGAGCGACGGGTCAGACTCACGACGTCGCTGACGGAACTCGGCCGGCTGGAGATGCACTGCATCGCAACCGATGACGCTTCGCAACGATGGCTGCTCGAGTTCCAGTTGCGCCGTGACGATGCTGAACACGACATCTCCGCGGCTAGTCGAAATCCGTCACTCGACAAAGCGATTGAACTCATCGACCGCACGTTCGGCGCTCGCTCGGCGAATGTCGATCCCAAGGAAGTGAAGCGTCTGCGTGCAGGACTAGAACAGCTACTGGGGCCGCGTCAGAGTTGGGATAGCGCACTGCTTCGCGAACTGTTCGGGGCGCTCTGGGAGCGCGCTAGCCGGCGGCGTCGTTCCGCAGATCATGAGCGCCTATGGTTGAATCTGGCGGGATACTGCGTGCGGCCGGGATTTGGCTATCCGCTCGATGAATGGCGCATCGAACAGCTTTGGTCGCTGTTCGATGACGGCATCCAGTACGTCAACGAGGGCCAGGTGTGGTCCGAATGGTGGACGTTATGGCGTCGCGCGGCAGGTGGCCTGCGTGAGGATGCACAGCTTCAGGTGCTCGATGCAACGGCCTGGCTTCAGGCTGCTGCGGGCACGAAGCGGCACAAGCTGCCCTTCGATCCCGCGAAGGTCGGCCACGCGGACATGCTTCGTCTTTCCGCGTCGCTTGAACGCATCCCCGTTGATCGCAAGATCGATATCGCGGAAGAGCTTCTGGCCCGGCTTCAGCGGCCCTCGGAAAATCACCAGGGCTGGTGGGCAATTGGACGCATCGGTGCACGCCGGCCGTTCTATGGCAGCGCGCATGGTGTCGTGCCGGCGGAGGTGGCGACCCGATGGCTGGACACAATCCTCGCGCTGGACTGGAGAAAGGTTGAGCCCGCCGTGTTTGCCGCCGCGCAAATCGCGCGTATGACGGGCGACCGTTCAAGGGATCTGGCGGAGCCGGTCCGCGAGACTGTCGTGCGGCGACTCGAAGCCGCGAACGCACCGCCGGCGTGGGTCAATATGGTTCGCGAAGCCGTGACGCTCGACAACGCGGACACCGGGCGCGTGTTCGGCGAGTCACTGCCTGTCGGATTAAAACTGATTGTCGACTGACACGTCTTTCGGGGGACCTTGATGCAACCAGGCGGTCACCTGAATTGTTGTCGCGCTAATGAAGAATGCTTCCCGCTCCGCAGCATTTCTTGAACTTCTTGCCGGAACCGCATGGGCACGGATCGTTGCGGCCGACCTTCGGAGCTGCGCGCTGGACCGTCGTTGCGAGTTCGCGTTCAAACACCGCTCGTCGGAACGGAAGCCAATAGCGGTAGATCATGGCGATGCTGTCGGGAATCTGTTTCGCGAACTGTTCCCGTTGATCGGGCCGAAGGACGAGTGAGTCCTCTTCTTCGCTAAGGTCCTCAGCGCCTAGTAAATGTAACGGCCTTAGCCATACTTGCCCATCTGGTTCATCGAACAGCGGTTGCCACGCTGAGCGGCACAAGTTGAGACCCTCCATGAAACCAAGCGCCCAAGGCTCGGCGTTCGGATACACATGCGGATCGTCTGGAAACTTGTCCTCACTGAATACCGGCGCGAACGAGCCCAGATCATTCTCCAGGGTTTCGATAATGCCGTTGAAGTGTTGAACGATGAGACTCATGATGCGTTGGGCCTGTTCCTTCGACTCGAATGCAGGTGCGTCGTCACGCTCCGGCCCCCAGATACCCGGCAGCCACTGACTCGGCATCAATGTGATCGGACCGATCGCGATGGCGGTCAGATAGCCGTCCAGACCGTCGACCATCAATGTTTCATCCGATACTAAATCGGACATCAGGAACCGGTCGAGTTCATCCAGTTCATCGTCGGACAGCAGTGGCATTTGGGGGATCGGTCTCGAATTGGGTGACAGAATTGGATTACCTCAAGGCAGCGCAGGCAACCCTTAAAGATGCTGCCGCGCGATGCCAGTCCGTGCGCTAAAAGCGCATTTTAACCGCGACCGGAAACCGTGGCTTCGAGACCAATGTCGGTGGTGCTGCAATGCGTCAGACACCTATGGGTAATTTCATGGCTGCAGGACGAAACGGTATTCAATAGCGTTCCAGTAAATGTCAACCGGTCCATATTTTATGGACTATCCCGCGGCACGGAAGTCAATCGGATGTTGTGAACGGGAGACACAACATTCGAAAACAGATCCCGATTTAATTTGAAGGAAATATTATCGCGCTTGCGATCAAAAATCGCGCATGAACTGCTGGCGTTACATACACCGTCAGTTGGCCCAACAAATCAATAGGGGAGACACTCTGTGAAGAAAACTACCAGCGCAATCGGTGCAATCGGCGGCGCGCTGCTCGCCATCGCTGCTCAGTCCGCTTTCGCGCAAAGCTCGGTCACGCTATATGGCATCGTCGACACAAGCGTCCGCTATCTCACCAACGCCGATGCAAACAACAACAGCCAGGTAGCGATGGGCGTCGGCCCGATCACCGGCAGTCGTTGGGGCTTGAAGGGATCTGAGGATCTGGGCGGTGGTTTGTCCGCGGTATTCCGGCTCGAGGACGGCTTCAACCTCTGGAATGGCCAGTTTGCGAGCGCGAATACGCTCTTCAACCGGATGGCTTATGTCGGGCTGTCGAGTAACCAGTATGGCACCGTCACCGTGGGTCGCCAGAACACGCCGCTGTTCGATCAGTTAGGGAACGTATACGACCCGTTGACCGTAGGTAACTACGATCAGGACGGCTGGTTGCCCGGCGCACTCGGCTACGGCCTGCGCCAGAACAACTCCGTCAAGTACAACGGCCAGTTCGGCGGCCTGAATGTTGAAGCCATGTACGGCTTCGGCAACGTGGCCGGCAGCACTGGCGCGAGCAACATGTACGGCGTGACTGCTTCGTACACCTACAGCGGCTTGTCGCTGGATGCGGGCTTCCAGCAGAACAGCGACATACACAACAACAAGTTCAATGTTGTCAACGTGAGCGCGGTCTATGCATTCAGCACGGTCAAGACCTTTGCGGGCTGGCTGCATTCGCAGGACAACACCGGCATGGTCGACATCTTCATGTCGGCTGCAAACTCGCCGGCGGCCAACTTCGCGGCGCCCGTGACAAATACCAACCGCATTGACGATGGCTTCTACACGGGTGCCACGTGGCAGGTCACCCCCCCATTGCTGCTGACCGCGGCGGCCTACTACGACCACTCACGCAATGCGCTGGACGCGGACGGAACCACGCTTAGCCGCGGCGTGCGCTACTCAGGCGTGCTGCTTGCCGAATACTCGCTGTCCAAGCGGACAGAAGTGTATGGCACGGTCGACTTCATCCGTGGCACCGGCGCGGCGCAAGCAGACTTTCCGGGACGTAACAACCAGACCGGCGTTGCAATCGGTCTTCGCAACATATTCTGATGTGAGCCGCCCGGTTTGCCGCCGGGCATGACACTTCCGAACCAACGGCGCGCACTTAACGGTGCGCGCCGTTTTTTGCGAGACGTTGCGTCTGCGAATGGTCGGCCGGAGCGGACAGTCGATCTGCAAACCATTCGCAAATTACCGGCACGCCATCAGATCAATAGTTCGACTGACTGCAACACGTGGCGTGTTTCCGGCAAACTCGATTCGCATCCCTCGCGAATCGTTTCGATCATGCATTCTATAAAGCACTCGGCTGCGGCGCTCGCGGGATGACCGCTGCGCGAGATGACGCTGACCATTGCGTCGTCCAGTTGCTCGCGCAACGGAATGGCGCACAGGCCTTCCTTGGCCGCACTGACCTCGACGAGCGGCCACGGGAATACGCTCACCATGTCGGTCTTTTTGAGCAACGCAATGGCAATCGAAAGAGAATGCGTCAGATGAATCTTTCGCGGCACGGGCACGTTGTATCGGGTGAACATGTTGTCGACGAGGGCATTTTCGCTCAACGGATCCCACGTCAACACCCAGTCCAGATCGCTGAGATCCGCCAATGAATGGCAATTCGCTCTCGGATGTCCCTCGCGAGCGACGAGCGCGCAAGTCGACGAAAACAGTGGCCGATACTGAAATTCAACACCGAACGCCCCAGGCTCCGGCCGGCCGATAAAGAAGTCGAGGCTGCCGTCGCGCAGGCGCGGATTGGCGATCGACAACAATCCCTCGAAGAATTCCAGGCGGATATCGGGCATGCGCTCGCAAAAGCGCGTGACCGTGTCCGCCAGGAACGTCATGGCGATCCACGGGGTGACCGCTACGGTGAGCTTGCCCTGCGTGGCGCCCCGCAGGGCGTTCATGGCTTCCTGGGCGCGGGTCATCTGTCCGTAGATCAATCGGGCGTGAACGAGGAGCGCCTGGCCGCTCTCCGTGAGCGTGACGCCTGACGACGTGCGCACCACCAGCGACATCTGCACCGTTTCCTCAAGTTGGCGCAGGCTCTTGGTGATAGCCGCCGGGGAGGCTTTCAAAACGCGCGCCGCACCGCGCACCCCGCCTGCTTCGGCAATGGCGATAAGCGTGCGGATTTGATGAAGTTTCATACGGCCTCAATGATAAAAGACGGGTTTGCGCGGGGTGTTCACCTCTGGTTGCCATGTTCACGATTCTAGCTCTCCCGTCCCGTTTTCTGTCGCGCTACGGTAGCGTCACCCGATCAAGTTCCAACGCTCATCACGGACTTACGAGAATGACTGCTTCCATCGACATGCTCGCCAGCCGCGCCGAACTGATCCAGTCGCGTCATCGCATAGAACGCAGACCGGATCACCGACCGCTCAAATTGATTCAACACCGACGGGGAACTCCATGAAACACGTAACGCTTTCAGCCTTTTGCGCACTGGCGATGTTGCCCCTTGCTGTTCTTGCACAGGACAAAGACGCCATTCGCTTCGGCGTTGATCCCAGCTATCCGCCGTTCGAGTCGAAGGCGCCCGATGGAACGTTCACGGGTTTCGATATCGACCTGGGCAACGCGATCTGCGCGCAGCTCCATCAGAAATGCGTGTGGGTCGAGCAGAACTTCGACGGCATGATCCCGGCGCTCAAGGCGCGCAAGTTCGACGCCATACTCTCCGCGATGTCGGCTACGCCGGCGCGGCGTCAGCAGATTGACTTCAGCCACCGTCTTTACAGCAGCAGCTCGGCCTTGATTGCGCGCGCGGGCTCGAATCTTCAACCTACCGCGCAGGCGTTGCAGGGTAAACGCGTGGGAGTTGTGCAGGGATCGACACAGGAGAGCTATGCGAATGCGGAGTGGGCGCCGAAGAATGTGACGGTGGTGTCGTATCAGACGCAGGATCTGATCTATCAGGACCTCGTGACGAATCGTCTCGATGCAGCATTTCAGGCCGCCGTGCAAGCTGACTTCGGCTTTCTGAAGACGCCGCAAGGCAAGGGCTTCGCACTGGTGGGCAAGCCGGTGGGGGACAGCCGCGTAGCGGGCGATGTCGCCATTGGCATACGAAAGGGCGACACGCCGATGGAAACGCAGATCAACCAGGCCATTGCCGCGATACGTCAGGACGGTGTGTATCAAAAGGTGGCTGCAAAGTACTTCAATTTCGATATTTACGGCGATTGAGCGTCAGGACTCAGCCCATTTTTTCTCGTAGGGAGTCAGACATGTTGGAGACCGTAACCGCCCGTCTTGAGCGGGCCGTCACGCCGCAATTGGTGGAAGACTTTCACCGCGATGGCGCGGTTTGTATCCGCCAGATATTCACGCAGGAAGAAGTCGCCTTGCTGCGTGGCGGTATCGATAGCAACCTGCAAGCGCCTAGTCCGCGTGCGAAGGTTGCCAGCCGTCCCGACGATCCGGGCTGGTTCTTCGAAGACTTCTGCAATTGGCAGGAGAACGATGCGTATCGCCAGTTTATTTTTCATTCGGCGGCACCCGCGGTTGCCGCGGCGCTGTTGGGGAGCGAGACGATACGGCTTTACCACGATCATCTGCTGGTGAAGGAGCCGAATACCCGGCAGCGTACGCCTTGGCATCAGGACCAGCCTTACTACAACATCACCGGCCGCGATAACGTCAGCATGTGGATTCCAGTCGATCCTGTCTCGCAGGAATCGAGGCTGGAGTTTGTTGCGGGGTCGCATCTTGGGCCGTGGCTGATGCCGCGTACGTTCATGGACAATCAGGCGAAGTGGTTTCCAGAGGGCAGTCTGGCAGACCTGCCGGATATTGAAGCTGACCGGGGGGCGTATCCGATCATTGGGTGGGCGCTGGAACCGGGGGATATGGTGTGTTTCAACATGCTGACGCTGCATGCGTCTGGCGGTGTGAGTGGGCAGACACGGCGGCGCGCGTTCTCGATTCGCTTTATTGGAGACGATGTTCGGCATGCGCCGCGACGTTGGCGTACTTCGCCGGAATTTCCGGGTCTCGCGCAGACGCTGCCAGAAGGCGCGACGATGGAGCACCCGCTTTTCCCTGTTGTCTGGCCTGTAGCGTAGTAGGGTGATAGCGCTGGTGCGCGGTGAAGTGGCAGCCGCAAACCGGCTACTCCAAAGAAGTGTCTGGTGGCAATATGCGCGCAAGCGCACAGAGTCATTTGGCTTGGAGGCCATACTCTGTTCGATACCGCACAAAGTCTTCACCTGATTTCCACGAGCAGTATTTCTGCAGGTCCTTCATAAGCCCGAACTCTACGAGCAGCCGGGGAAATGATCCCTCACAACACCGGGTCGACATGGGGGAGCCACGCTGCCTCGCGCAAAGCAGCGCATAGGTACGTTCAAGCACGTTTAAGCCCGTTCGAGCAATCAGGTGCTACCGATGCGTCTCCAAGCCATCAAATATGCCTTGATTCTTGCCTGCGGGTGCATGGCTGTCACCGATGCACTTGCCTCCGATGCTGCCGGCGTCGTCAAGACCCTCAAGGGCACGGTGCAGATCGAGCGGGCGGGAGCAAGTTCGGGCGCGGCCATCGGCAGCGAGGTTTACGGTAGCGATCGCATAGTGACCGGCCCGGAATCCTCAGTGGGTATCACGCTGCGCGACGATACCCAGCTCTCGGCCGGCGCCAATTCCATCCTGGACCTCAACAAATTCGCCTTCAATACCACGACCCATGACGGGGTGCTCGACGCCACGATCAAACGCGGCTCCCTTTCAGTGATTTCCGGAAAGCTGGCAAAGGCGAATCCGGATGCCGTCCGTTTCAGCACGCCAACGACCACGCTGGGCGTACGCGGCACTGCATTTATCATCGAGGTTGGCGGGAACGGGGAGCGTGCCCGGTGAAGGCCCTCATCCGGCGTCACGGCCAGGCAGTTGCAGCGGCATTCGTCACGCTGGCTTTCCTGTCCGGGTGCAGCACGCCGCCGGACAAAATTATTTTATTGCCAGATCCAGAGGGCAAGGTCGGAGCAGTCATTGTCCACAGCGCCACCGGGGAGCAAACAATCAACAAGGCTTACGCTGGGGTCGATGTCACCCAGGGCGGTGCCATCGAAAAAACGATGGATAGCCAATCCGTGGTGGAGACACGATATGCCGAGCTACTGGCGGCCCGGCCTCCGCGGCCCATGACATTTACGATTTTCTTTCTCTTCGACTCTGCCACCGACCTGGCTCCGGAGTCGTTCGCCACGGTTAAACAGCTAAAAGCGGTCCTGGCTACCTGGCCTGCGCCACAGCTCGTGGTAGTCGGTCACACCGATCTGGCGGGCTCGCAGGAATTCGACGACAACCTGTCCAGGCGGCGAGCGCAGACTGTTGCAGCGTTCCTGATCAAGCAAGGCATTCCCGCCCAACAGATAGAGACCGCTGCCCGGGGCAAGCGCGAGCCACTGGTCCACACCGCAGATGGCGTTCCCAACCACATGAACCGGCGCGTCGTCATTACCATCCAATGATCCGCGTCAGTCATCGACGGTGAACGGCCTTTCCCCTGATGAAACGCTACTACGACCTATGGCTAGCCAGGATCAGGAATCTGCTTAAGGCGGCCCAGGGACGTCCGGTTGCACTGGCGATGTTGTTCGGCCTGAGCCTCGTCAACCTGTCCAGCGAATGGCCTGGCGACATAGCGCGTCCGGCCTTCATGGCCGCGCTTGACGAGGCGCTTCCTGATTCCTTTAAAACGGCCCGGCAACTTCTGTTCGACCAGTATCAACGTCGGTTCCCGCGAATTCCGGCTGCCCAGCCCGTGACCATTGTCGAGATTGACGATGAGACGCTTGCAACCGTCGGTCAATGGCCCTGGCCGCGGAATCGGCTCGCGAGCCTGATCGATGCCATTGCGGCACTGAAACCACTGGCTATCGGTCTCGACATCTACATGCCGGAGCCGGATCAGACCTCTCCCGACAAGGTGGCCGGCAATCTGCCGAAAACGGCTGCGGCTCTCGCCGCCGGCTTGCGGGCGCTTCCCAGTCACGAAGCCATTCTCGCCAGTTCGTTGCGCGCGGCGCCGACCATACTGGGTGCTGCGGCACTCGATCATCCCACCTTCGCCGCCAGCACCGATCTGCGAAGCGCTCCCATTCTCGTGCATGGCACCGACCCGCTGGGCCGCGTGCAACGGTTCGACTATGTGCTCGCCAGCCTGCCGGAATTGCAGGCGGCGGCTCACGGACAGGCGATGCTGAGCGTGGCGCTGGAACAAGGCGTCGTCCGGCATATTCCCCTCATCATGGGCTTGGGGGAGAAACTGGTCCCCAGTCTGCCGATGGAAATGCTCCGCCTCGCCACGGGTTCATCGGCGATCGATGTCTATGCGGATGCGTCGGGCGTGCAGGCGGTGGGTGTCGCGGATGTGCAGGTGCCTACGCAGCCGGGCGGTGACATCTGGTTGCATTTCGCGTCCATTCGGTCGACGCTGAATCGCTATGTGTCGGCACGCGACGTCCTGCAGGGAACAGTCGATCCGGAACGGTTCCGGAACAAACTGGTGCTGGTCGGGCTGACCGGCACCGGCGTGACTGACATGCGCACGACCGCGTTGGGGGAACTGGTGCCGGGTATCGAGATTCAAGCGCAGGTGATAGAGACTATTGTCGAGGGACGTTTCCTGCGCCGGCCCGCCTGGCTGAAATGGGCGGAAAGCGCTTTCATCATGGCGTTCGGTCTACTGATCATCTGGTATGCGCCCCGCACGCAATCGCGGTTTGCGGTGTTCATAAGAACGGTCCCCAAGGGTTCCGCCATTCTGGGCGTCTTGCTGCATCTGCTGAATCTTTTATGCTGCTTCTTTATTTTTATTCGTTTCGGACTGCTGGTTGATGCAGCCTCGATTTTCATTATCCTGTCCGCAGTCGTGGGCTGCTTCTTTGCACCCGCGTTGCTCCACGTCGGCGAACGAACCGGGGCTGAAACGCCGCCCGCCACGGGGCGCGAAGGCGATAGCGGGCACACCGGTAAGGCGCCGGGAGCTTGAGGTAGCGGTCGAGCGAATGCTCGTGCAACTTGAAAGTTGCCGTTGTCTTCGCGCCGCATCGAAGGTCCGACGCGGATCGGCAAGACTCATTCGATTTTCTCGTCAACCGACATTCGCAGCGGCGCAGATTCGGGCACGTGAACGGTGGCAAAGGCCGGTGACCCGCCGATATTTGATGTGAAGTAAAGGCCGGTTCGTCAAGCTAAGCAGGCAGCGAATGGAATCGCGTTAGTCGCCGGACTGCCAATCAGTGACTGACCTCGCCGGGGACGTCATCGTATTGACCACGGCGCAGTAGCTTCACGCGCTGCAAGATGCAATCGTCGGCTATATTGTCGGCAACTTAGGGGCGCTGTCGACGGCCGCAACCAGCCGGCGTCGACCCTTGCCGGCAATCACAGACTCGCGGGGAAGCGCCTCGGCTCGACACCCCAGCCTGCGGCCGGGAATAAACCATGCGTGATAAGCGTTGCTTCATTGGAGGGAAATGCAAAATGACGAACGCAAACAAGGCCTGGCCGATGCTTCCCGCGTTGGTGCTCCTGCTCGCTGCATGTGCCACAGGGGGCATGCAGGCAGGCACGGGGACACACCTTAGCGCTGTGGAATGCCGCGATCTGACCGAGATCAAGAACAAGGCGCCCGTTACGCACGAGCGCAATATGAGTGAGCTGGCGGCCTTGGAAAAAGCGGGCTACCATCCGGGATGGTTTTTTGATCCTTACTACCCAGCCGATCTTGAGGCCGCGCAGCATCAGGTCGATATCTGGTACGAGAACGAGTGCCCGCAAACATAGCCGGGTTGCGTAAGTACTGGTACTGGCAGCACGGCGTGAGCGCCTACACGGCGCCGCATTCGACGACCGCTCTTCGAATTAGTCCCGCCATTCAGTAGCGGACAGGTAGACACGATAGATCAGATACCACCGGGATCTATCCAGCCCTGGCGAACGGCTCGCCAGGGCCGAACACAAGCCAGGACTCAGGCCAGATCAAAGCGATCCAGATTCATCACCTTTGTCCAGGCCGCGACGAAATCCTCGACGAACTTCTGCTTCGCATCGCTGCTCGCATAGACCTCGGCCAGCGCGCGCAGCACGGCGTTGGAGCCGAACACCAGGTCGACGCGGGTACCGGTGTACTTCACTTCGCCACTCTTGCGGTCACGTCCCTCGAACAACTCGGCGGCGGCATCGACAGCCTTCCATGCGGTACCCATGTCCAGCAGGTTGACGAAGAAGTCGTTGCTGAGCACGCCGACGCGCTCGGTGAACACGCCGTGACGGCTGCCGTCGAAGTTGGCTCCAAGCACACGCAGTCCACCGACCAACACGGTCAGTTCCGGCGCGGTCAGCGTCAACTGCTGGGCCTTGTCGATCAACAGCGTCTCGGTCGTGGGACCGCCCTGCAAGCGGCGGTAGTTGCGCAAGCCATCGGCGATCGGTTCGAGCACGGCCACCGATTCGACATCGGTCTGGTCCTGGCGCGCATCGACCCGGCCCGCCGCGAACGGCACGTCGATCTTGACGCCCGCCGCAGCGACTGCCTGCTCGACGCCGACTACGCCCGCCAGCACGATCACGTCGGCCAGCGACGCCTTGCCGGATGCCTGCTGGATGGCCTGCAGCTTCGGCAGCACGCCGGCGGCGATCTTGTTGACTTCCCAGTCCTTCTGTGGCGCCAGCGCGAGCCGCGCTCCGTTGGCCCCGCCGCGCTTGTCGCCGCCGCGGAAGGTCGAAGCTGAGGCCCACGCGACCGAGACCAGCTCGCTGACCGACAGGCCAGACTCGGCGAGCTTTGCCTTCAGGCCGGCGATGTCGGCGGCGCTCGGGTTGTGAACGGGTGCTGGCAGCGGGTCCTGCCAGATCAGGTCTTCTTTCGGCACTTCCGGGCCGAGGTAGCGCGCCTTCGGACCCATGTCGCGGTGGGTCAGCTTGAACCACGCGCGCGCGAACGCTTCGTTGAAGGCCTGCGGATCGTTGAGGAAGCGGCGCGAAATCTTCTCGAATTCCGGGTCATAGCGCAGCGTCAGGTCGGTGACCAGCATCGTCGGCTTGCGCATTTTCGACGGGTCGAACGGATCGGGGATGATGTCCGGCGCGTCCTTGGCCTCGAACTGGATAGCGCCGGCGGGGCTGTGCGTCTGCACCCATTCGTACTTGAACAGGTTCTCGAAAAAGTGGTTGCTCCACTGGGTCGGCGTCTGGGTCCAGATCACTTCGAGGCCCGACGTGATCGCATCCGCGCCAGCACCCTTGCCGTAACTGCTGGCCCAGCCGAGACCTTGTGCTTCGAGCGACGCGGCTTCCGGGTTGTCGCCCACCTGCTCAGCCGAACCGGCACCGTGGGTTTTGCCGAGTGTGTGGCCGCCGGCGATCAGCGCGACGATTTCCTCATCGTTCATTGCCATGTTGCCGAACGTTGCACGGATGGCGGGCGCAGCCGTCACCGGATCGCCACTGGCGTTCGGGCCTTCGGGATTGACGTAGATCAGGCCCATCTCGGTGGCGGACAGCGGGTTCTGCGCCAGGGTCTCGGGGTTACGGTGGACCAGCCAGGTCTTTTCATCACCCCAGTTCACGTCGAGGTCCGGTTCCCACACGTCCTCGCGGCCGGCGCCGAAACCGAATGTGCGGAAGCTCGCGTTCTCCAGCGCCACGTTGCCGGCCAGCACGATCAGATCGGCCCAGGATATCTTCTGCCCATACTTTTGCTTGATCGGCCAGAGCAGGCGGCGCGCCTTGTCGAGGCTGACGTTGTCCGGCCAGGAGTTGAGCGGAGCGAAGCGTTGCTGCCCGCGACCCGCACCGCCACGGCCATCGACCATCCGATAGGTACCGGCGCTATGCCAGGCCATGCGGATGAACAGGCCCGCGTAGCTGCCCCAGTCGGCCGGCCACCATTCCTGCGAGTCTTTCAGCACAGTCTTGAGGTCAGCCTTGAGTGCGGTGTAGTCGAGTTTCTTGAACTCTTCGCGATAGTTGAAGTGTTCGCCCAGGGGGGTGGAGCGGTTGGAATGCTGATTCAGCAGATCCACGCGCAATTGGGTGGGCCACCAGTCGCGGTTTCCGGTGCCGCCGCCGGCGGCCTGCTTCGGGGCGCCGTGGAACGGGCATTTGGCGGCATCGGGTGTGGGGGTGTCGATTGGCGTGCTCATACGGACTCCGTTCGTCTTTTTGGCGGATAGTTACGATACCAGTTTGCGATGACAACTCTCAATCGAATGTACCAATATGTCCGATAGCCTCGGTGAGGATCCGGGCGCGACCGCTACGACACGTCATGGCGACAGGCGGTGGCGTTGCTGGAATTGGCGGCGGCGCGCACGCCGAGCGAGCCGAAGCCGTTCGTGCTGCATACCCCCGCATACCGCGCTGTCGGATTTCTACGTGGAATAGCAGCTCAACGTGGCCACCGCGCGTCCGTCGGTTTACATGCCATGGAAGAGGAGCGCCGCGCGATCGGTCGAATCAAATTAACCCCTTCAACCCGCCGCTTCAAAAATCTCCCGGACCCATTGCGCAAACACCCGGACTCTCGCCGATAACTGCCGGTTCTGCGGGTACAAAACCGAAACCGGCATAGGGGGCGGCGGAAACGCATCAAGCACGACCTTCAACGTCCCCGCCGACAATTCCCCTATCACCCGATACCGCGGCACTTGGACCAGCCCCAATCCCGCGACTGCTGACCCCGTGTATAAATCCGCGCCAGTGACCGATACCACCGCGGCAAGCTGAATCTCGATCACGTGGCCATCGACGGAAAATTCCATGGGCAACACCCGCCCCGATCCACTCGACAGATAGTTAACCGCCCGATGCGCGCCCAGCGCCTCAAGCGTCTCCGGCTCCCCGAACTGCTGGAGATAAGCGGGACTCGCCACCGTCACCTGCTCCATCAGCGCGACGCGGCGTCCGACCATCGACGAATCCTGGAGCGTTCCGGCGCGCAACACGCAGTCGATACCCTCGCGCACCAGATCCACCAGCCGGTCGTCCTCGCCAATCTGCAATTCGATGTCCGGATACTGCGCGATGAAATCAGGCAGCGCCGGCACCACGAAATGCCGCGCAAGCGTCCCCTGCAAATTCACGCGCAGCAGACCCTTCGGCGCGACATTGCGGAACGATCCCTCTGCTTCCTCCGTGTCCGCGACCAGCCGCACGCAGCGCCGGTAGAACGCCTCGCCGTCGTGCGTGAGTCGCACCGTGCGCGTCGTGCGCTCAAGCAGCCGCGTCCCAAGCCGCTCCTCCATGCGCTTGAGCAGGTTGGTGACCGTGGCGCGCGGTATCTGCAGGTCGTCGGCGGCCTGCGTGAAGCTGCTCCGCTCCGCGATACGAATAAACACCTGCATTTCCTGAAATCGATCCATGGGCGACTCGCGAGCGTCGATTGTTGAAGTAAATGGAACGATATTACCAAATTCAAAGTAATTATCAATCAATGTGAATGATCGATACTTCATTCCACGCACTCACCACCCACCCAAAGGAGCGAATCATGAACACAGTCAAGAACAGCCAGGTAGCCATTGTCACGGGCGCATCGCGCGGTATTGGCGCAGCAGTGGCGCGGCGTCTCGCCAACGACGGTTTTGCAGTAGTCGTCAACTACGCATCGAGTTCGAAAGAAGCCGACGCGCTCGTCGCGGAGCTCGCCGCACGGGGCACGAAAGCGATCGCGATCAAGGCCGACGTAGCGAACGCCGACGAAGTCCGCGCCATGTTCGACACGACCGAGCAGCAACTCGGCAAGGTCGATGTACTGGTGAACAACGCCGGCGTGCTGAAGACGGTCCCGCTGGCCGAAACCTCCGACGCGCTCTACGAGCAGACCTTCGGCATCAACGTTCGCGGCACCTTCAACACGCTGCGCGAAGCGGCGGCGCGGATGAACGACGGCGGCCGCATCATCAATTTTTCGAGCACGACGCTCGCCCTGAACATGCCCGGCTACGCCATCTACAACGCGACGAAAGCGGCCGTTGAAGCGTTCACGCATGTGTTCGCGAAGGAATTGCGCGGCCGCAACATCACGGTGAACGCCGTGGCGCCGGGCCCGATCGCGACGTCGCTTTTCCTCGATGGCAAGACCGACGAACAGATCCAGACCTTCGCCAAGATGCCGCCGCTGCAACGCCTCGGTCAGCCCGAAGACATTGCTTCAGTCGTGTCGTTCCTCGCCGGTCCGGATGCGGCCTGGATCAACGGCCAGATCCTGCGCGCCAATGGCGGTATTGCTTAATAAACTGAGAACATCAGCTTACCTAAACGTTTTGGAGAACCACCATGAAATCAGTCATTTTGGTAACGGGCGCAGGCACGGGTATCGGCAAGTTGAGCGCGTTGGCGCTGGCCGAAGCGGGGCACGTTGTGTACGCGACCATGCGCGATGTGGAGGGCCGCAATCGCGGTCGTGCCGATGAACTGCGCGCCGTATCGGCGGAAAAGGGGATCACGTTGATTCCGCTGGAACTCGATATCCTCTCGCAGGATTCCGCCGATGCCGCCGCCGCGGCCATCGTCCACGAGCAGGGCAGGATTGACGTGGTGATGCAGAACGCGGGGCATCTGGTGGTCGGCCCGTCGGAAGCGTTCACGCCGGAAGAAATGATGAAGGTGTTCGACACCAATCTCTTCGGCGCGCAGCGCGTCAACCGCGCGGTGCTGCCTTATATGCGCAAGCAGGAATCCGGGCTGGTGCTGTGGATCAGCAGCACGACGACCAAGGGTGGTTTCCCGCCGTTCATGGGCCCTTATGGCGCGGCCAAGGCGGCCATGGATTCGCTCGCGGTCACATTAGCTTATGAACTTGCACGCTTTGGCGTGGAGACATCGATTGTCGTGCCGGGCGCATTCACCAGCGGCACCGACCACTTCCCGAGCGCAGGCAAACCGGCGGACACGGCCACGGCCGCAGCCTACGCCCGATACGACGGCGTGATGGATCAGATCGGCGCGCGTTTGACTTCTCTGACACCGCCCGACGCTGATCCCCGTGCGGTCGCGGATGAAGTCGTGCGCATTGTCGGGCTTGCGAAAGGCACGCGGCCGATGCGCTCGGTGATCGATTTTGTCGGCGACGGCGCGGCGCAGGTGCTGGAGGTGTCCGAGCGGGTGCGGATTGAATTCGCGAAGCGCATCGGCATGGGCGATCTGCTTGAGGCGAAGGTGTCACGATGATCAGCGTGACAAGGGCCGGGCGTATTGTTCGCGGCGGCTGGCTTGGCCTTTTTATGCTGACCGCTGCGTGCGGTCAGCAGGGCCACGCGGAACCGGAGGGCAAGACCATGAAAGCATCGACGACGCATTTGTATCTGCTCAGGAAGACGCCGTTTTTTACGGGGCTCAATACTGAACAGTTGCGCTGGACCATCGATCACTCGCGCGAGTGGGAAGCGGAGGCGGGCACGGTGGTCGCGGATTGTTCAGCGGCGGATAAGGGCGATGACTTCTGGATCCTGCTCGATGGCCGCTGGCAAGTGGAACGTGACAGCCACACCTACCCGGCGGGTCATGCCGATGCGGGCAAGTGGTTCAGCGCATCGGAGGCGTCGGGGAGTTGCCGGTTGGTCACAACTGAGCACAGTTATGTGATGAAAATCACCCGCGCGGATATGAACGACATGTTGAGCCGCGGATTCGCTTTTGAATCGCACCTGGCGCAAGGGCGTGCTTATTACCGCACGGTGTTTGCGGTGGCCGCGGTAGCAGGTGAAACCCCCTAAACCCGAAACACCGCCACCGCGACATCCAGCTTTTCCGCTTGCTGCTCAAGCGACGCCGCAGCCGCAGCCGCTTCCTCCACCAGCGCCGCATTTTGCTGTGTCACCTCGTCCATCTGCGCGACCGCACGGTTGATCTGTTCAATACCACCGGTCTGCTCATTCGATGCCGCGCTGATCTCGCTAATGATGTCCGACACCCGCTTCACCGCCGCGACCACTTCGCTCATGGTCTGGCCCGCTTGTCCCGCCAGCACGTTGCCGGCCTGCACCTTGTCCGCCGATGCATTGATCAACTCCTTGATCTCTTTCGCGGCTCCGGCGCTGCGTTGCGCGAGGTTGCGCACTTCGGCCGCGACCACCGCAAAACCCCGCCCTTGTTCACCCGCACGCGCAGCTTCCACCGCCGCGTTGAGCGCGAGAATATTCGTCTGGAACGCAATCCCTTCGATCACCCCGATGATGTCCGCAATCCGCGTCGAACTCGTCGCGATGTCGTCCATCGTATGAACGACTTTGCCCACGACGGTGCCGCCACGCACCGCTGTTGCCGATGCATCGACGGCCAGTTCGCTCGCCTGCCGCGCGTTGTCGGCGTTCTGGCGGACGGTGGCTGTCAACTGCTCCATGCTCGACGCCGTTTGCTGCAACGATGCCGCCTGTTCTTCCGTGCGTTGCGATAAATCGATGTTGCCCGCCGCAATCTCACGCGCACCGTGCGAGATTGCGCCCGTGCCGCCGCGCACCTGCTGCACCGTTCCCACAAGCCCCTGCTGCATCTTGCCGAGTGCCGCAAACAAGCGGCCCATTTCGTTGTCGCGCGAGGCATCGATACTCGCCGTCAGATCGCCCGCGGCAATCTGTTCGAAGTGGTGAATCGCCGACTCGATCGGCTTCATCACCGCTGCGCTCAACGCAGCTCGCGCGATGAACCCCAGCACCAGCGCCAACGCCGCGACAATTACGGCTGCGGTCGCCATCATGTGGAACTGAGCCTGTGCCTGCGCATAACGGTCTTGCTGATGCGCGATCTGGAACGCTTCCAGCGCGGACATCGCGTGATCGTAGGTGGCGTATAAACCGTCCGCCGTCTGAACCTGGAGCGTGCGGAACGTCGTGAAGTCGTTCTGCGCGAGGGCATCGAATTCAAGGTTGAGCGCCTTCGCGATCAACGCATCGCGCGCGGTCCTGGCGGCTTGCACCAGCGGCTCTTCCTGGCGGTCGCGCGGCTTGGCGAGGTACGCATCGAACTCGGTATCGCTTGCTTTCAGCGTCTTGCGCGCGTTGGGCAGCAAGTCGTCGCCAGCCTTGCCGAGCATGAACAGCGTCTCGAAGCTGCCGAGCGCAAGGCGCACTTGCAGCAGCCGTTGCGAACTCGTCTTGAGATGCGTGATGGCGACGGTATCGGTGGCGACCATCTGTTCCAGCGCCTGGTTGCTCTGGCGCAGGCACGCAGCGGCTGCAAGCAGCACCGCCACGAGCGCGAGCGTATAACCGGCGATGGTATCGTGAGTCCGCGGCGAATCGTAAAGTTCTTGAGCATGGTCTGGGTCGCGGCGAACACGGCACGCGTGGGTTTCCTCGGTTGGGTCTTTGGCCGGTATCGTTTAGTTTTCTTTAATAAACAGCGGACGATGCCGGTTTTTACTCAGGCGAGCCAAGCTGATCGCCAGAACGGGCAGGCTAGTCGATAGCGCTCGTTACGCGATTCTCATGCAGGGCACGCGACAAGCGCCATCGGGAAATGTGCGCCTTCAGATTCTGCGTGTTCCTGCCGATAAGCGGGGGATGCCGCGCGCGAAGTGCGGAGCGTTGGCATCAAGCGATGCTACTCAGCTCACCCGTGTCGCGAACGCGTAGCCGTTCTTGCCGTTGCGCTTTACCTGGTACATGGTTGCGTCGGCGGCGGCAACGAGCTGATGGTAGTCCCTGACCGGATTCGGGAAGCTCGCTATGCCGACGCTGGCACGGACAAATCCAATGCCCATCTGCTCGTCCGTCTGAAGCACGCAGTCGATCAGGCGCTGTGCAATCGCTTCTAATTCGGCATTGGTCGAAAACTCGCGGACCAGCACAACGAACTCGTCGCCGCCAAAGCGGGCGACCACATCAACCAGACGCACAGTCTTGCGAAAGCGCTTTGAAACGGCAATCAGGAATTCGTCGCCGACGCGATGGCCGAGCGAGTCGTTGACCTGCTTGAACCCGTCCAGGTCGATATAAATCACGGCAATTTTGGGGAGCGTCGGATTGCCCGCTGAGCTCGATAAGCCCGCTGCTGTTTCCGCCAGCGTGGCGAACAATTTCCGCCGGTTGGGCAGGCCGGTCATTGCGTCGTGCAGCGCTGCATGCTCGAACTTGTGCGACTCGCCCGCCAGTTGGCGCGTGCGTTTTGCATACATACCCAAAGCAGTGATCAGCGCGCCGAATACACATGCCGACAACACGATCAACGTACTCGCCACACGCGTTATGCGGGTGCGTGCGTCGGCGCTGTCGTTGTTGCGCTGCGCTCGCCAGTACACGGATTCCACGGCGAGCAGCGCGTCGGTATCGTCGAGATTGGCGTCGGGCAACAGGGCAGATTGAGGGACGCGTGGTGCCGCCGACGGGCTCGCGTTCACCAGCGCCGCGAGCGACGCGATGCGGGCGGCGAGATCAATTCGCGCACGTCGATAGTCGTCGGGTTGTTCCGGGTGTCCCGGGTGTTTCGATTGTCCCGATCTCGCAATGCTGTCGTCGGCTTGTTGTTGCCAGACGCGGACCAGGTTGCGGGCGCTTTCCGCCCGTTCGATGCCTTCGAGAACGAGCCCGCTGTATTCCTGCTTCAGCTGGTCCGAGAAGATCGTGCGGATTTGTAAGGCAAGGAACAGCAGACCTATCAGCAGGCAGAGGAAGGAAACGCAGGCGATCGTAGCCGGACCTGGCCTGAAACGCATCGGTTGGACAGGTTTGTAAGCCCGCTGCCGCTCACGGATGGGCGTAGATATCTCGCTGGCTTTCGGTGCCATGCTGCCGGTAGCTTACGCGATGAAAAAATGAACTCATGCGGGTGAACAGGTTGCCGTTGGACTTGGCGCGCGACATCGCACGGCGGTGTTCCACGTTTGCAGAGCAACTCGCTCGAAGAGGGCGGGTGACAGCGAGCTTGGGCGCGGCCGAGTCGGAAGGCACTGTGCGGCGATTGAACTGAGTGGCGGACACGGGCGCGATCAGATCGGCGCTGGCGACGGTGACCGGACGAGAAGGAGCCAGGGGCGACGCGACGAAACCGGATGAGGCCGTTGGTTGCACCAACGGAGTCGCTTCTGGCGCCGGTTCCACGATCCAGAGCGTCTGCCGCGCGTGTTCCATGGCTTCGGCGTAGGCGTGCTGATCCTGATTGAACCAGACACCATACGCGACCGTACCCATGATTCCGATTGCCAGCGCGCTTGCCGAGGCAATCCAGAGCGCAAGCCGTCCGAATCTTACGGGCGGTTGTGCAAACGCCGGGTCGGCGTCAAGGCTGAAGTCTGTATCGGTTCTGTCGGTCTCCGATGGCAACTCGGTATGCTTGGACATCACAATACTCTCCGGTCATTTCGTCTGATTTTTTGACGAAATTAGTTCGTACGATTGCGCAGAATTTTGAGGGTAAAGCAGCTTAAAGAATGTACCTCCGTTGGGCGGCGGCAAGCCGACAGAGCAGCAGTTAATGTGCCCGTACCGTGCGAGCGGGATCTTACTGACGCACCTTTCTATTGGAGCGCGAAGATCGCATGTGGATGATCGACGCGGGTCGAATGTCTGGAGGATTGGGGAAGTCGTGCACGGCGAGACGTGTTTTTGAACGAGCGTCAGGCGGATTGGTACTGAAATAGTAGGAATCCTTTCTAATAATCCGACCTTCTTAAAATGTTACGCCCGGCACGCATGATGACGACGCTGGACGAGATTGCAGATGGCTCTGGCGCCATACGCGCCGAGACGCGACGCAACGTGGGAGTGGCGAAATCGCCGCGAATGCGCAGCGCCGGCGAAGTCCATGCGAGCATCGCCTTGCTATGGGGCGCCACGCACACCAGCGGCATGGTCATTACTCAGGTGTTGGCGCGGCGCATTAAGCAGGTTTTGCCTGGCCAGCGGCTCCCGGTGATCCGGGTCGGGTGGCCGCATCTATCTCTTGGTTGGTGGTCTGCGCTTCACGCCGGCCTCACGTGCGTCACGGTTGAAACCCGGTCGTAAATACGGTGCGCGCCTGGTTTTCGTTGGCCCAGTGATCCTCGACCTGAGACAAGGGCACCGCGTTCGTCGCGATCTTGAAACCGCCGGGGACCGTGGCGTTCAACAAGTGCTGGATCGAACCAAGGAGGCGCGGCATTGGAATGCTGCCAATACCGCTGCCCATGAGTTCGATGGCCGATGATCGAAGCGCTGCGCCAGGCAGCGTGATGGTTGCCGCGCTCATGGCTCCGATCTGAACAAACCGGAGCGGCATCGCCTCCGGCAAAGCTTTGGCGCCGGCCGCCAGCAACAGCTCCGCGCTTTGTCCCCAAAGATAGTCGAGCACGACGCCAACGCCCTGCTGAAACTGCTGCTGGAACGCGCTTTCGAGTGCATCGTTATCCTGCATGAGACTGATCGTCTCATCAGCGCCGAGCGCTTTCAGAGACTGAAGGGTTGCCGCGTTCCGCCCGGTCGCGATGACCTTGCCTGCGCCCAGATACTTGGCGACCTGCACGGCGAGCAGCCCCGATACGCCTGTTGCACCATTGATCAGTACGGTCTCTCCCTTCACCAGCTTTGCACGTTCAGCCAACGCCGCCCATGACGACATGCCCGGAATGGCGATTGCCGCCGCAGTCACATCATCAAGCGCCGCCGGCAAGGGAATACAACGCGCCTTTTCGACGATGCAATAGTCGGCCATGCCGCCGAAGGGGGCTTCGGGGAGCACGAAATAGACACGCGTGCCGTCTTCTAGAACACCGGTGCCGTCGACCCCAGGCACGAAAGGGAACGTCGCGGAGGCGCTATAGTGCTTGCCCGAGGCCCGGCTCTTGGTGACATGACTCAGCGCGGATGCTACAACCGCGACACGGGCCATGCCTTCGGTGACAGCCGGCTCGGTGAAGTCGGCATAAACCGGCGTCGCGCCGAGTTCTTTAACGAGTGCTGCTTTCATATCTGCTCTCCTTTTCCAAGTATCCGAGCGTACGCTTTATCTGGGATTGGATCATCCAATATATGTGTATTATACACATATAAAGACATTGACAAGGAATCGAATCGCGATGGGGAAAGAGATACGCGAGTTGCGGGAAGCACTATTGGACCTGACGGGCGTGCTTAATCGGCCGCAACCGGACGCTGCCCTTATTGAAGCGGCAGGGATCGATCTGGATCGTGCACTTTTCCCTCTGCTTGCAAGGATCGAGCGGCGGGGGCCGCTTGGTATTGTCGAACTGGCGGAACTCGCGGGGCGCGACTACAGCACGGTCAGCAGGCAGATCACCAAACTGGAAAGCCTGGGACTTGTTTCGCGGTGTGCAAGCCCGAATGACGGCCGGGTTCGCGCGGCCGTCATTACGGATCAGGGGCGGGTCATGACGGACGCGCTGGACGCGGCGCGTCAGAAGATCATCGAAGAATTGCTTGCCGGCTGGGAAGAAAAAGACGTCGGCGAGCTTGTCCGACTGCTTCGAAAGTTCGCGGATGATGCGCTTGGCTGGGTCAAGACCTTATGAATAGTGCAGTAGTCAGGGTCTTATGGAATCAGTAGGAAACCGAATCAATACGTCAAAAACGCGTTCTGAAGTTTTTGTGTGCATTGTTCTCCGGTGAGCGCCAGCATCATCAGGATGCGCGCCTTGTGCGGAACCTGATCGTCCGTTACCAGCCAGTCGTAGCGGTCATCGGGCTGCGCGGCATTACGGATGACCACGCCGCTTCCCGTGCGCGAACCCCGGACGATGTGAATGCCGCGTAATCTCGCGTCGACCAGCGAGGCTACTACCGAGGTCGCCACATTGCCGTTGCCGGTCGCCGCATAGATGATCGCCTTAACACCAGAGTCGAGCATGGCGCGGACCATTGCGACGTTCATGCCGCCGTGTGCATAGAGGATACCGACCTCCGGCAACTCGTCGATCTCGTCGATCGACCATTCGCTTTGCACCGTATGCCGACGCGCCGGCAATCGATAAAAGACCGGCTTGCCGTCGACGATATATCCCAAGGGACCATAGGGCGATCTGAACGCTTCTTGCTTGAACGTATTGGTCTTCGCAACATCACGCGCCGTGTGAATTTCATCGTTTGCAACGACCAGCGTGCCTTTGCCGTGGGCTGACTGACTCGCCGCCACGACTATCGCGTTATAGAGGTTAAGCGGTCCGTCCGAACTGAGCGCGGAGGGGGGACGCATCGCGCCCACCACGACTACCGGCTTCGCGCTTTTGAGCGTCAGATGCAGGAAATAAGCGGTTTCATCGATTGTATCGGTGCCGTGCGTGACGACAACGCCATCCACGTCATCCCGTTTCAGCAACGCCGAAATCCGCTTGCCCAGCTGCAGCAGTTGCCCGCTGCCGAAATTCTCCGAGCCGCACTGAAATAGCTGTTCGGTGCGGATGTCGGCAACTGATGCCGCGTCAGGAAGACCGCCAATAATCTGGTCGATGGACAGCACGGAGCAGTCGTACGCCGACGTGTTGACTGGCGATGCACCGCGGCCTGCGATCGTGCCGCCGGTGCCAATCAGTACAATCCGCGCTTTCGGCGGGGCGGTCAGGGCGACTACGCCCGCACCTGGAACAGGGACGTCCACGAGCACTACATCTTCACGACGGTGAGCAGCGTTTGCTTGCCGCGTTTGTAGTCATACAGCGAGATCGCACCCTGCTTCAGATCGCCGTGCGCGTCGAACTGCGTGCGGCCCAGTACGCCGACGAAATCTGCGCTCGGCATCGCTGCAAGAATGTCCGGGGCTTTGGTCGAGTTGGCGCGCTTCATTGCGTCGACGATGATGTACACCGCGTCGTAGGCGAACGGGGCATTGAGCTGCACGTGCTGATGAAAGCGTGCTTCGTAGCGTTGCTCAAAAGCGGGCCCGTTTGGCATTTCCTGAAGCGGCATGCCGGCGATCGAACACACGACGTTGTCTGCTGCCCCGCCGGCCAGTTTCGCGAGCGAATCGGCGCACAGGCCGTCACCACCCAGCACGCGTGCTGCAATGGCGAGCTGTTGCGCCTGCTTCGCGAACGGACCGCCCGTGGCGTCCATTCCCCCGTACATGATGATGTCCGGATGCTCGCCTTTGATCTTGGTGAGAATCGAACGGAAGTCGACCGCCTTGTCGTTGGTTGCATCGTGTGAGAGCACGGTCAATCCGTCCGCCTTCGCCTGCTTCTCGAACTCATTGGCCAGCCCCTGGCCATAGGCCGTCGCGTCGTCCACGATTGCCACCGACTTCGCCCCGAGCGTTTTCTTCGCATAGTCGGCCAGCGCCGGACCCTGCTGGGCGTCGGTTGCGACAACCCGGTAGGCGGTCTTGAAGCCTTGTTGCGTATAAACCGGATTGGTCGCTGAAGGGGAGACCTCGACGATCCCCGCATCGCTGTAGATCTTCGACGCGGGGATCGTGGTCCCCGAATTCATGTGGCCCACCACGGCAACGACGTGGTCGTCGACGAGCTTCTGCGCCACCTGCGTGCCCTGGCGCGGGTCCGACGCGTCATCTTGTGCATCCAGCTCAAGCGTTACCTTCTGGCCGCCGATCACGAGGCCCTTCGCGTTGATTTCCTCCACCGCCAGGCGGGCGCCGTTCTCGGTGTCTTTTCCCCACTCGGCATTTGCGCCGGTCAACGGCGCCGCATGTCCAATTTTGACAACTTCGTCTGCGAACGCGCTGGCCGAGCCGAGCATGACCAGACCTACTCCGATATTGGCATATAGCGCGCCGTGAAATCTAGCCGACATGAGACTCTCCTCGTTATGCAGCTTGCTGGACGATGGTGCACTGACGCTTGCCAGTGATCGATCGGGGACAGGTGACAGGAGCGACTTTAGGGAGGAAAAAATGGCTGGCATTGCACCGACTCGCAAAAAAATAGAAGAAATGCGACATGGCGGGCAAGGCTATTTTTTGACTTATATACTCGGGCTCACCAACGCCTTGCGGGAACGTCATGGCACGCGAAAAAACACTGCCCGATGGCCGGGAGCCGTCGCTTGGCCGGGATCTCGTCGATCGGCTCGATCGCGCCAGCGTCAAACGAGAGGCCAACGCGTCGCGCTCGGGTGCCGAGCTCAACATCGGATTTCTTCTCTGGCCCACCTTCCCACTGCTCTCGCTGGCGGGCTTCTGCGATGCGTTGCGCCATGCAGCCGATCTCGGCGACCAGAGCCGTCCGCTGCGTTGCGCATGGATGCTGCTTGGCATGGCCGATGAAACCGTGGAAGCGAGTTGCGGAGTAGCCGTGCCGGTGCATGCCGTACAGGGCTCGCCGCGGCAATTCGATTACCTCGTGGTGATTGGTGGCCTTCTGCCGAAACTGGAACAGGTCGACCGGCGCTACTGGGATTATTTGCGCCAGGCTGACGCCGAAGGCGTGCCGCTGATCGGTATGTGCACCGGCAGTTTCGTGCTGGCGAAAGCTGGCTTGATGCGGGACCGTGTTGCTTGCGTCCACGCGTTCCATCTGGAGGACTACAAGACGATGTTCCCGGACTTGCGGGTCATCGCCAATTCAGACTACCTGATCGACGGCAACCGTATTACGTGCGCCGGCGGCGTGTCCGTCATTGAGTTGGCAACGCGTTTGATCAGCTTGCACTGCGGCTCGGACAGAGCCTCCAAGGTGATTCATCAAATGACAGTCAGCCGTCATGGCGGTACGTCGTTTGTGGAGCGCCGCAAGGCACTCGGCTATCTGGCAGTCGGTGATCTGCTGGTACGGCACGCTATTGTGCTGATGGAGGAAAACCTGGAGGCGCCGCTCAACGTCACGGTGATCGCGAAGATGACGGGTACGAGCGTCAGGCAACTCGAACGTAATTTCCTGACTGAAATGGGGGTGTCCCCCAAGGAGTTTTACCGGACGATGCGGCTTCGATACGCGCGCTGGCTACTGCTCAATACGGAAAAACGCATCACGGTAATTGCCTATGAATGCGGTTTTGCCGACTCCGCGCATTTCATCCGCGGCTTCAAGGAAGTCTACGGCGTGACGCCCGGCAGACTCAGGGGCTCACTGGAAGAACGTCTGTCCTGACGGACGGAGCATGCACGGCATGGACATGCGGCGAACATGTCTGCGATATGACAGATCCTTCACTGACCGGAAAGATCGAAATACTTTCTGAGTACCAGCAGTGAAATAAGCTTTTCCCGTCGTGTGTCAAGAAACTGCATGGCGTACCGATTGGCGTTTTTGATTATCGCCATGGCCTTGTCTGTATGCTTGGTGTAATAATTTATTTTGTCTTCCAGGTCGGAAAATTCATCGTCCAGAAGTACATAGTGGTAGTCGGGGATCAGGGAACCTTCCATAAACCAGCTTTCCACCCGTGGCCTGCGCATAAAACAGACGGAATTTGAAAGCATGATCCATTTCAAGTTGGTTGCGACGTCATTACCTTCCAGACTGATCACGAACTTGTACTTCAGCTGGTCAGAAATACTCATATAAGGTCGATGACCGTGTTGACCTTTTCTGGAGTCGTCAGTGTCGCCAATGTCGGCCATTGGTAAATCGTGATACTTGGCGACAAATGATTTTCTGTGCTCCTGGTAGCACGCACCTCGAAAAACGGCCATGTTGATTTTGCTTTCGAATGATCGCGTGTCTTCAATAAAATTGAAGTGCCTCATTTTGTCCAGCTTCAATATGACAGAATTTTCATTGGCTTCAGTAAGTGGCCTGGTTTTAAGAAGCGTCGGCTCATCTACTGCTTCTTTAATGTCCGTGAAAACATAGTTAAATTTTAAGGAGCGCGCGAAGTATCGGGATATCTCTTTGAAATCATAGTAGTAGGCGCTAGGATTGCCGCGCAAAGGCAACGCGCTGCTGCGACTTGCCGTTTCATTCAGGACAAATTGCTGCTCAAGCTTATTATAATAATTGGCGCGCGAGCGGATATAAGTCCATTGCTGTTCGTCCAGATTCCTGAACATGCGGTCATATCTTTTTTCAAAAATCAATGATGGAAAAAGATCGAAAATAACATTTTTTGCGTAAAATTTAAATTTTCTGGCATGCATAAATCTGGCTCAGTCTTTTAATGGATGCTAAATCTTTACGAAAAAATAATTTGAAGCATTTGCGGGGCAAGGCGACCGTCATTCATCACAAAACCCATCACTTTTGGGTCACACCGAAATGCTCTGCAGCAGTTGCTTTGCAGTTGCCATGCAGTCATTTCGTTGCAGCAGTTACGTGCAAAAGCGATTGCCAGACAGTACTACATTGAACGGACGGAACAGGTGTTGCATGGCGCGGAATACACGGGCAGCGCTAGTGTACCTGCTACCATTCTTGCGACAATATAGTCAACCGTTTTTGAGCGTTGAAGGTCGAGTTATAGCCGTGGCGACTACTGAACATGTATACCGGCCCACTACGCACGTCGTGCTCCACAACCGCTAACGTTTGCGAATTTCGGTAAGTGATCAGCCATGCTAACTATTCCGAATAAGTTTCCCCTTACATAGCCAATATCACTAACGTCACTAATTTCAACACGGAGAGTTCAACCATGTCGCTTCTATCTGCTGAACGTCGTAGCGCCTTCCGCTCGCTGGTCGAAAGCCGGCACGCGTTGCTCGTGCCCGGTGCGTTCAACGCGCTGAGCGCGCGCGTTGCTGCCGATACCGGTTTCGGCGCGTTGTATATCACCGGCGCCGGCGTGACCAACATGTTTCTTGGACTTCCGGATCTGGGGTTTGTCGGCCTGCACGAAATGGCTGACCATACCGCGCGTATCCGCGACGCGGTGGTCCTGCCGCTGATCGTCGATGCCGATACCGGCTACGGCAACGCCCTCAACGTGCGTCATGCAGTTCGTACCCTGGAACGCGCGGGCGCCGACGCCATCCAGTTAGAAGACCAGGTGAGCCCCAAGAAGTGCGGGCACTTCGCCGGCAAGGCGGTTATATCGACGAGCGAGATGGTCGGCAAACTGCACGCTGCGGTTGATGCTCGCGAGGACCCCAATCTGCTGATCGTTGCCCGTACCGATTCCTGCGCGACCCATGGATTCGATGCCGCCATCGAACGCGGGCACCGTTTCGCCGAAGCGGGTGCAGATGTTCTTTTCATTGAGGCGGTTGAAACGATCGAGGAGATCCAGCGCCTGCCCGCGATGTTCGACGCGCCTCAGCTTATCAACATCGTGATTGGCGGCAAGACGCCGACGCTACCGCAATCCAGGCTTGCGGAACTTGGCTTCGGGATTGCGCTCTACGCCAACGCACCGCTACAGAGCGCCGTACGCGGCATGCAGCGGGCTTTGAACGTCCTCAAGGATCAAGGAAAGCTCGACGAAGATCCGGACCTCGTGGTGCCGTTCAGCGAGCGCCAGCGGCTGGTCGACAAACCGTTCTACGACCAGCTCGACAAAAAATACGCCGCGCATGATGACTAAGCCGGCCGCGCCGTAAAGACGTAAAGACAGCGGACACGCGAGCTTCACCGCATAACAAACAAAAGGAGACTGACTATGAGCGCCCCTCGAATGGAAGGAGCTTCGGCTCGGCCCGCGCTGTTGAGATCCATTGCAGGGGGCCTGGCCGGTAACCTGATCGAGTGGTACGACTTTCTCGCGTACAGCATCTTTTCCATCTACTTTGCCAAGGCGTTTTTTCCCAGCGACAACGCCACGGTCCAGTTGATGAACGCGGCGGCAATCGCGGCAGTAGGGTATGTGGCCCGTCCGCTCGGCAGTTGGTTGATCGGGTTGTATGCGGATCGCCGTGGCCGTAAGTCAGCGTTGACCTGGTCGGTATCGGTGATGTGCATTGGATCGCTGATCATTGCTGTTACGCCGGGCTACGCGACTATCGGGGCTTGCGCTCCCGCCATCCTGATCTTTGCGCGGCTGTTGCAAGGCCTGAGCATGGGTGGCGAATACGGCACGAGCGCCACCTATCTCAGTGAGATCGCGCCGGCGAACCGTCGGGGCTTTTACCTCGGGTTCCTGCAGGTCAGCGTGGTGGCGGGTCAGTTGCTGGCGCTCGGTCTGCTGCTGGTCATGCAGCACCTGCTGTTCACCGCCGGGCAGATCGACCGGTGGGCGTGGAGAATCCCGTTTGTGATTGGCGGCGTACTTGCATTGTTTGCGCTCTACATGCGACGCAACGTGGTGGAGAGCGAGGCGTTCCAACACAGCGGAACACGGCACGGCCCACCCATCAGCCGCGAAATGCTGCTCCACTGGCGGCAACTTTTATTGGCTGTCGGAATTACGGTGGGCGGGACGGTGGGTTTCTACACCTACACCGTGTATATGCAGAAGTTCCTTGTGAATACCGTCGGGCTCGGCAGGGAAACGGCCACGCTCGTCTCAGCCGCGGCGCTGCTGCTGTATATGCCGTTGCAGCCGCTTTTTGGCCTCGCCTCCGACATTCTCGGACGCCGGCCCGTCCTGATCTTTTTCGGGCTGAGTTGTACGCTATTTTCCGTGCCCATTTTCAGCACGCTTGCAACCACGCACGATCCGCTGATTGCGTTTGTTTTGTCTTTTTGCGGGCTCTTCATGCTGAGCGGCTTTACGTCGGTCCACATGCTGGCTAAAACCGAACTGTTTCCCGTGCGCATTCGAGCGCTGGCTGTGGGCCTGCCTTACGCCTTGACCACGGCCATCCTCGGCGGCACCACGGAATTCGTCGCGCTGAAGTTCAAGTCGATCGGGCACGAGCACTATTTTTACTGGTACGTCACGGCATGGTCTGCCATCTCCTTGCTCGTCTATCTGAAGATGCCGGAAACACATACGCGCAGCGCCAGGCTTGGACTTCAACAGACAATTGAATAATGAGGCTGAGTGGGAAAGGCACGATGCTGTTGAACCGCGCTATCGAGCCCCTTTTCCGGGTCCGCGATTCTCAGATGCGCTGCCCGGCGCTCGCTTGTACATTCGCTTGAACCATGTCAATCTATTTCCCATTCGCCGTGCGGTGCCTGCATTGAAAGAATCGATCAATAGCGATTCCCTGTCGAAGCCCGCAACGCGGTGAGCCGTGTCACGCGAGCCGTTCGTCCCCAGGGTCAATACAAGAAGAAAAAGCGCTATCGGACGCGGTCGCCGTTTCATTAAGGTACTTCATTAATAGACGGAGTCAGCCATGTCTATTGTTGCTATTGATGGTGTTCGTTGGACCAATGATCGCGTTACCCACGTACGTTGGGGCAACATCGATGAATTGACGGCCAACTGGACCTCGGCGCCCAAAGTCGTGGATGTGGACCGCGTGGTGAAGGTCCTGGAGAAAGGCGAGCTGGTGCGCACGGTGTTCAAGCTCGGGGGGCGAAGCTATCTGGGTCCGCAGGTTAGCTCCATCCCTTACGCTAACGGGCACATTGGCATTGAAACCTCTTTTGAAGAGGGCCGGATTGAAAAAACGTTGGAAGATCTGCCAACCGTTTAATCGATTCAACGGACTTCGTTTTTTTCTCTCCGCGATAATGGCGCCCGCTTGGGCGAAGGGCATTTGCGCTTCGCCCAAGCGGACTCGTTGCAATCATTCGTCGAGGAATGATTGCTCCAGTTCGTCGGAATAAACCTCCGCAAGCAGCGCGCGCAGCTTCGACGCCCTGGCTGCGCCATAGGCGTTTTCGAAGCGCATTTGCGCTTCATTCCAAAGCGCTTTGGACTCGGCCAGTTTCTTTTTTCCTGCGGGGGTCAAGGCAACGCAACGTCCGCGTTTATCGGTTTCATCGGCAAGTGATTCGATAAAACCGTCGCGCTCGAGCGGCTTGAGATTGTGTGAAAGCGCGGAGCGGTCAAGCACCATGTCTCTGGCTAGATCGCTCATGTTCGGCGCGCCTGCGCGATCGATATGCGCCAGTGTGGAATGTTGCGACAGCTTGAGGCCGCAAGGCGCAAGCACGCTGTCGTAGAGTTGCGAGAGCCTGCGCGTGGCCTTGCGCAACGCGGCGCCGTTGCATAACGAAACGGCGGCAGACGAGTGCTGTTTATTCGAAGTGTTCATGGCTCGCGTGAAAATAACGGTTCAAAGATCGTCAGGCTATCTTAGTCTATTGACACATCCAGGCGCATAGCCGACTGCCGATCCTGATGAGGCGCAGTTTCATCGGCGCGAATCAACAGCCAGCACAACGCGCTCGCCACGAACGCAACAGCGGAAGCCGCGAACAGCACACCCTCGTATCCGTAACCCAGGCTGGCTCTTGCGATCGATCCAAGGCCCTGATGCGCTGAAATCAGCGACGCAGCGGAAGCCAGGTTCCCATTCGCGATAGAGCGCGTAATCTCCAGCTTGTCGTGACCGCCAAGTGCCGGCAACTCTCTCTCAATGCTCGCCTGGATTCGATAAAACAATAATGCGCCGAGCGCCGCGAACCCCACCACAATGCCGCTGAACCGCATGGTCCCCGATACACCAGACGCCATGCCCGCCCGTTCCACGGGGATTACCGTCATGCTGACCTTGGCGATCTGACCGTTGAGAATCCCAGCGCCCGTGGAGGCGACCAGCATGGGGAGGAAGATCGCGCTAAAGCTGAACGCCTGGATGTGCAGCGCGGTTCCGAACAACCCGGCCGCGACCAGCAACAAGCCGCAAACAAGCAGCATGCGGCCCGACATCCGATGATCGAGATACACGGACACAATGCGCGGCACACCGAACAAGGGCACAGCGAGCGGCAGCATCAGCAGGCCGGCGTTGAGGGGCGAATAGCCGAGCGCGCTCTGGAAAAAGAAGGGCAGATAGGTCAGCATGGTCAGGAACGCGACCGCGTACGACACACCGGCGAGATTCGCGCCGAGATAGGTCCGCTTGATGAAATAGCCAAGCTCGACCATGGGCCGCGCCTGCTTAAGTTCGACGATCACGAACGCAATCAGGAAAATGACTGAGCCCGCCAGCCGCGCCCTGACGGAAGTACTAAGCCATCCCTCGCGATTGCCTGAAATCAGCGCCCAGGTCAGCAGCCCGAGAAACGCGCTGAACGTCACCACGCCCCAAACGTCGATGGCGATTGCGTGCGGGTCTTTGGATTCATCGACTACGAAATACGTCAGGGCAATCATGATTGCGCCAACGGGCAGGTTGACATAGAAAGCCCACTGCCAGCCCAGTGACTGCGTGATCAATCCGCCTGCCACGGGCCCGAGCATGATGGCCACGCCGATCACCGAGCCCCAGAATGCGAACGCCTTGGCGCGCTCCTTCCCTTGGAATCCATGCGCGAGGACCGCGAGCGCCGCGCTGAGCTGCAATGCGGCACCGACGCCTTGCAACGCGCGTGCGCTGTTCAACACCACCGTTGATGTAGCGGCGCCGCAGATGAAAGACGCGGTGGTAAAGACGAACAAGCCGATGATCAACAGGCGCTTTCTGCCGAAGCGGTCGGCGAGCGCGCCAGCGGGCATCACCAACGTGGCAAACGCCAGCGTGTAAGCCGAGATCACCCATTCAATGGCGGCGAAATCCGCATGGAGCGAACGCGCAATCGACGACAGCGACACCGCCACAATATTGGCGTCCAGGTTGATCATGAATGACGGTACCGACACGCACAACAACAAGAGAAATCTTTTCTGCATATCTTTGCCTTGATAGGATAACGGCGGCCGGGCTGGGCGAATCGACCCGTTGCAAGTACATTGAATGTAGTTGCATATGCCAATATATTATCGCGTGCAGCAATTTAGGCAAGCAAATTCTGTTGCGCCCCTATACGTGATAAGACCCCGTCTTAGCGGAAATGAAGACGCACGGATGCCCGTGCGTTTGTGTTCAGGAGGAATGCGGAAACGTGTGGGTGTTTCAGGCAGCGGGGCTGCCGGAGGCTCTACAAGGTGAGCTTGTAACCCTCGTGGCTTGCCTTGAAGCCGAGCTTTTCATAGAAGCGGTGGGCGTCGGTACGGCTCTTGTCGGTCGTGAGCTGGACCAGGCTGCAACCTCGCGACCTGCATTCGGAGATCGCCCATTCGAACATCCTCTGGCCCAACCCGGAATCACGGCGATGCGCGGCGATTCGAACCGCTTCGATTTGTCCTCTCCACGACCCCATGCGTGCAATGCCGGGGATAAATGAAATTTGCAACGTGCCTATTATTTTGTCGCCGTCGGCAACTACTACCAGTCGCTGGTTCACATCGGCTTCTATAGCCTGGAATGCGTCGACATATCTTTGGTCGAGCGGCGTGCCAGTGAGTTCTCTCTGGCTACCCAGTTCGTCGTCAGCTAACAAGGCGACGATTGCAGGGATATCGGCCAAGAGAGCGGTCCGGAAAATGATGTGTTCCACGTTAGAACCTCATAAGCTCAGGAGTTGAAGGATACGAACCCGGAGCGCCGCGATCGATGAACCGCAACGTTCGACGGACCATGTCATTCCTCGTCACCCAGAAGCGTGCGCAGCATGCGTTCGGGGTTGGCCAGGAACGACCGCATGACCTGGAAGTGTTCCGTTTCTTCGTAGCTGACGCGCGTTACGCCTTCCGTAGTGAACTCATAGATCCACGCGTCCGGATACGCCATCAGAATAGGTGAGTGAGTTGCAATGATGAACTGCGACTCGTCGCGGGCCAGGTCGTGAAGCCTGGCAAGTGCAGTGAGTTGCCGCTGTGGAGACAACGCGGCTTCAGGCTCGTCGAGGAGGTAAAGACCCTTGCCGCCGAAGCGGTTCATCAGTAGAGCCAAAAAAGACTCGCCGTGCGAGCGCTCGTGCAAGGAATTCCCGCCGTAGGAATTGATGACCGGAGGACCGAACGACGGTTCAGCATCGAGGTTTTCGATCTCGGTCGCCACGTTGAAGAAGCTTTCTGCGCGCAGAAAGAACCCGTCCTTCGGCCGTCTCACTCCTTTGGCAATGCGCAGGTATTCGTCAAGCACCGAGTGCGATGCCCGGGTACCAAAGTTAAAGTTCTTCGTGCCGCCTTCCGGGTTGAATCCCATCGATACAGCGATGGCTTCGAGGAGCGTCGATTTTCCGGAGCCGTTTTCGCCGACGAAGAAAGTCATCTTTGGATGCAGCTCAAGCGTTTCGAGCGACCGGACCGCCGGCAGCGAGAACGGATAGCGATCGAATGACTCGACCTTGTCGCGCTGCAAGCTGATCCGGCTGATGTACTGGGTAGAGATCATGATGTAAGCGTTACGCTTTCACGAAGGCCGCAAGTGACGCGATATTTTGGAATGCATTGCATGGATACCGTAGAAAGCCGCACCTGTCGCCGCTTTGATGAAGCGCTATCTTAACCCGATGGGCCACCATGTAATGAAGCGCGCGGGTACCGACATGACGCCCGTCATTTACAATACTCGAAATTTTTCGTACCGCCCGACTGCAATCCCGGCGTCCCCACAAGCGAGGTCTTCATGATCGTCAAACCACGCGTGCGCGGTTTCATCTGCGTGACTACTCATCCCGTCGGCTGCGAAGCGAACGTCGAGAAACAGATCGACTATGTGGCGGCACAAGGTTCTATTTCGGGGGGACCCCGGAAAGTCCTCGTGATCGGTGCGTCGACGGGATACGGTCTTGCCGCCCGGATCACGGCGGCGTTTGGTTGCGGCGCCGATACCCTCGGTGTCTTCTTCGAACGTCCCGGTGAAGACAGTAAGCCGGGCACGCCCGGCTGGTACAACACCGCAGCTTTCACCCGATTCGCGGCGGCGAAGGGGCTGTACGCAAAGAGCATCAATGGCGACGCTTTTTCCGATGAGATCAAGCAGAAGACAATCGATGTCATCAAGCGAGATCTCGGGCACATCGACCTGGTCGTGTATAGCCTCGCGTCACCGCGGCGGACGCACCCTAAGACCGGGGAGGTCTTCAGCTCGACGCTGAAACCTGTCGGTAAGGCCATTACGCTGCGCGGCCTCGATACCGATAAGGAAGTTGTCAAGGAAAGCAGCCTGGAACCGGCGACGCAAAGCGAGATCGACAACACCGTGGCCGTGATGGGCGGTGAAGACTGGCAGATGTGGATTGATGCACTGCGTGCAGCGGGCGTTCTGGCAAAGGGAGCGAAGACCACTGCGTTCACATACCTGGGCGAGAAGATAACTCATGACATCTATTGGAACGGTTCCATAGGCGCTGCCAAGAAAGACCTGGATCAAAAGGTCCTGGCTATCCGCGACAGCCTCTCGAATCAGGGTGGCGATGCGCGCGTCTCGGTATTGAAAGCGGTTGTCACGCAGGCAAGCTCAGCCATCCCCATGATGCCGTTGTACTTGTCCTTGCTGTTCAAGGTCATGAAAGAAGAGGGGACGCACGAGGGTTGCATCGAACAGGTCTATAGCCTCTACAAAGACAGCTTGTATGGCGACTCGCCGTGCATGGATCAGGAGGGCCGGTTGCGGGCGGATTACAAGGAACTCAGTCCGGCAGTCCAGGCTCGCGTACAGGAACTCTGGGATCAGGTCTCCAGCGACAACCTTTACGAACTCACCGATTTCGCCGGCTATAAGCGCGAATTTCTGCGGCTGTTCGGATTCGAGATCGAGGGGGTCAACTATGAAGCCGATGTCAATCTCAAGGTGGACATTCCCGGCATTGTCCAGGATTAGGTCCGCGCAGCGCCGGCCCGATTCTATCGAGGCCGGCGCGCCAAAGCCGCGTAAGGGAGAGGCGGTGTTCTCAACGCGCTCGCGTCACCCCTGTACGCGCCAGCCGAGTCCCAGGCTCTTCTGCAAAGAGACAAAATCCTTCAGCAATTCAGCTTGTCCAGAGACTACATTCTGCTGCGCGCTGAACTGCGTGCGTTGGGTATCGAGCAGGTCGATCAGGCTCGATGCGCCCGCCCTATAACGTTGACGCATCAACGTAGCCGAGCGGTCCGCCGACGCCTGCACTTGCTGTAGCGTTGCCAGATGTTCGCGCTGATGCCCATAACGCGATAATGAAGTATTCGCGTCCTGCAACGCGGCTAGCACCGCATGCGTGTATTTCGCATCGGCCTCGTCGCGCGACGCCTCGGCGCTGTGAACGCTCGAGAGTGTGCGGCCGAAGTCCAGTATGTTCCACTGCAGATAAGGCGCGCCAATCCAGCTGAAGTTGTTCTTGCGGACAAGGTGGCCGGGATCGGCGGCGGTATAGCCGATGTCGCCGAACAACGTTACCTTCGGGAAGAAGTCAGCCTTGTGCTCGCCGATCTGAGCGTTACTGGAAGCGAGCCGCCGTTCTGCGGCGCGAATATCGGGCCGTTGCTGCAGCATTGAAGCAGGGTCGCCGATAGCCACGGACGCCGGCAAGGCCGGCAACGGGCGTAGCGCAGACAACTCCTGATCGAGCGCCCCTGGAGCCTGGCCCGTCAAGACGGCAAGCTGATCGAGCGACTCGGCGACTTGCGCGTCCAACGGCGTCAGTGTTGCCCGGGTGTTCTCGACCTGCGTGGTCAGGCGTTCCACATCGACGTCGGCCGCCGTGCCATGCTCGCGGCGCTGCTGCGTCAGCGTGAGCATCTGCTGCTCGAGCTCAGCCGAGCGTTGTGCAAGCGTCAGGCGCTGCTGCTCATCGCGCAGATCCACATAGGCCTGCGCGACTTCCGCGGCGAGTGACACTTGCGTGTCGGCGAGGTCGGCGTCCACCGCGTCCGCTTCCGCCGTAGCCGCTTCCACCGCGCGGCGCGTGCCGCCGAACAGATCAATCTCCCACGTCGCATCGAAGCCCGCTGTATAGAGCTGTAGCGGTCCTCCTCCTGACGAGGATGAGCCGCCCGAATTGCCCTGAGACGATGACAGCGAACTCAGGTTAGGCTCGCGCATACGCAACGCGGCGGCATCGAAAGACGCGTTGGGCATACCGTTCGCCTTTTGGTGCTGCAACTGAGCACGGGCTTCGCGCAGGCGCGCTTGCGCCGCGTGAACGTCCGGGTTATGGGCGAGCGCGGCGTCGATCAGTGCGTTCAATTGCGGGTCGTTGAGCGACAGCCACCACTGACTGGGTGCGCGTGTCGAAACAATGCCGACCGTGGGCGTACGCACGAAGTTGGAGGCATGCGCCGCGTCGGGCGCGACCTGGGGTGCACCGGCGTAGTCGGGGCCGACGGTGCAGGCCGAGAGGAGGCAGACGGACGCAAGCAGCGTAAGCGGCAACGTCAGAAACAGAGGAGCGGTAGGGCGAGGGAACATCGTGGATAGTGTCTTTGCCGTCAATGGCCGGCGGACGTCGAAACGGGGCCGCGTGGAGTCTTCAGGAGGAGCGCGAGCGGCACGCAGGCAAGCAGCGCGAGACCGAGCAGATAGAACGTTTCGGAGTACGTGATGACGGTAGCCTGCATATGGATCTGCGCAGCTATCTGGCCGAGCGCGCGCATTTTGGAGTAGGCCATGTCGCCGGTTTGCGCGAACCAGCTCGCGGCGCTCGACGCCAAGCGCTCCTGGCCGACCAGCGAGTTGGCCGTGAGCGATTCGCGGATCATCGCGGTATGGAAGGTGGTGCGCCGGTCGATCACGGTCCCGATGATTGCGAGCCCAACCGAGCCGCCAAGATTGCGGGCCATGTTGTAGAGACCGGCGGCATCACCTGAATCCTCGCGCGAGACGGCCGCCATCGACGCCTGATTCAACGGCATCAGCGCCAGGATTTGCGCAAAGCCGCGGATCAACTGGGACCAGAAGAAGTCGTGGCCGACGCTCTGGGCGGTCAGGTCGATATCGAGCATGCAGCTCAACGCAAACAACAACAGCCCGGCGATCACCAGCATGCGAAAGTCGAGCTTGCCGAGAATGCGCGGCAGGACGGGCATGATCAGGAACGCGGGCACGCCCGATATCAGCATGATGGCGCCCGATTGCTGCGCGTTGTATCCGGACACTATGCCAAGGAACTGCGGCAGCAGATACGACACGCCATACAACCCCGCGCCGACCGCAAACACAATGACAATCACGCTTGCATAACGCGGGTTGCGCATCAGGTTCAGACGCATGATCGGCCGCTGCGCGGTGAGTTGCGAAATGGCGATCAGCACCATGCCGGCCAGCGACACGCAGGTCAGAGAAACAATCAAGCTGGATTCGAACCAGCGTTCGCGTTGACCTTCTTCGAGCACGACGGTCAACGAGCTCAGGCCGATCGTGAGGCCGATAATGCCGACCCAGTCCGCCTTGAAAAAGGTGCTCCAGTGCGGCCGATCCGACGGCAGTCCGACGATCAGCAACGTGATCAGCGCAATGCATACAGGCAGGTTGATAAAGAAGCACCAGCTCCAGCTGATGTTCTCCGCCAGCCATCCACCGAGCACCGGTCCCAGCAGGGGACCGAGCAACACGATCAGGCCGAACATCGTCATGCCGACGGGCATCTGTGAGCGCGGTAACCGGGTGCGAATGATGGTCTGCGCCGTCGGGATCATCGCGCCGCCCGCGAAGCCCTGGCCAATGCGGCCGGCGATCATCATGGGCAAGCTGTGCGACCATCCGCACATCATGGAGAACGCGATGAAGAGCGTGGCATTGACGAGCAGGAAGTTACGCAAGCCGAACACACGCGTGAGCCATGCGGCAAGCGGGATCATCACGATCTCGGACATCAGGTAGCCGGTCGAGATCCACGTACCTTCGGTGCCGGTTGCGCCAATCTCGCCCTGGATCTGCGGCAAGGCCGAGTTGGTGATAGAGATATCCAGCGTGGCCATCAGCGCGCCCAGCGAGCCGGCCGCAACCGCGAGCCAGTCCGCCGCGCTCGCGCGCTCCGCTTCCGGCGCGGGCGCCGCGGGCGAGGAAGTGGCTGCCGTGGTCACATCAGCCATGATCGTTCTCGGCTTTGATGCGCTTGTCGCCCTCTTGGGAGGAGCGCGTATCAACATCGGCGGTTACCGACAGGCCGGGTAGCAACACGCTGCGTGTCTCCGGCCCAGTCTCAATGCGAATGCGCACGGGAATTCGCTGGACGATCTTGGTGAAATTGCCCGTGGCGTTTTCAGGCGGCAGCAGCGCGAACTGCGCACCGGTGCCGGGAGCAAAGCTGTCCACCACGCCGTGCAGGTCGGTGCCCGGCAGCGCATCCACGTGCAGGATCACGGGCTGGCCGACGCGCATGTGGCCGACCTGCGTTTCCTTGAAGTTGGCCGTCAGATAGGTGCTTTGCACCGGAACCACCGACAGCATCCGCGTGCCCGGCTGTACGTACTGACCAACCCGAACCGAGCGGTCGCCAACCTTGCCGGCCAGTACGCTGCGCACGACAGTGTCCTGCAGGTCGAGGTGCGCTTGCCGCGCGCTTGCCTCTGCTGCGTCAAGCTGGGCACGCGCCTGGGCGATCTGCGCGGTGGTGGCGGCGATCTGTGTCTCTGCGGCGTCGACCGCGGCCTTATTGGCTGCCAGCGTTGCCAGTGCCTGATCGCGTGTGCTGGTCAACTCGGACAGCCGTTCGCTGGTTTCAGCGCCGGTGGCTGCGAGCGGTGCGTAGCGCTGGACTTCGTCGCGTGCATGCTGGGCGCTTACTCGTGCGACTTGCTGCTGCGCTTTGGCCTGTTCGATGTTGGCATGCTGCTGGAGGATGTCAGCTTGCGCGCGCTGGATATCTGCGGCGCGTGCAGCGATGGTCGCCTGTGCCTGGTCGAGCGCGACCTGGTACTGGCGGGTATCGAGTCGGACCAGCGGGTCGCCGGCTTTGATCGTGGCGTTGTCACCTACGTAGACATCGGTCACATAACCGCTGACCTTGGGCGCTACAGTGACGCTGTCGGCTTGCAAATAGGCGTCGTCAGTGCTTTCAATAAAGCGTCCGACCGTCCACCAGCGTGCAAGCCAGATTCCCGCGAGGACAAGCACGACTATCCCGAGCAGCACCAGGATCAGGCGTTTTCCAGATCGCCGCGTGGGCGCAGCGGTGGAATCTTGCGGCACTTCGTGCGGAGGCGAGCCTGCGGTTGTTGACATCTTTAATCCAAATTATTCCAATCGGAACAATTATTCCAGTTGGTAGAATTGTGTCAAGTGATATATTTGTTTCGTTGAAGGGAGAGGCACGAATGAACGACACAAAACGGCTACGCCGTCCGTCGGCCGGCGGATATGTGCGAGGCGACGAGACAAGGCTGCGAATCATTGAAGCGGCGATCGAGTCATTTGGGCAGCATGGTTTCGAGGGCGCGTCCACGCGTGACATCGCCGCGCGCGCCGGGGTCAATGCACCCGCGTTGCAGTATTACTTCGAGAATAAAGAGGGGGTGTATCGGGCGTGTGCGGAATATCTCGCCGACTCGTCCTGGGTCACGCTTGAGCCGGTGGTGACGCACGCAGCCGACGTGTTGAGCAAGGACAGTGATATTGCCGTGCTCATCGATGCTTTCATTCGGATTCAGGAAGCCATTGCAGACCGTATGTTCGTGAAGGCTTGCGGTACGTCCAACCAGCGGCTTTTCTTTACGCGTGAACAGGCAGGACATGAGCCGACCATTGCGTCGGAGATCATGATGCGGCGCGTGCGGCAGCCTTTGAACGATGTTGGCTCAAGGTTGATCGCGCGCATCACCGGCGCGAAACCCGACGATGAGCTTACGTTGATCCGGATGCTGAGCTTGCACGGACAACTGTTGATGTTCCATGTCGCGCCGCGCACGACGCTTGCGTTACTCGGATGGACGGATATAGACACCGAGAAGGGCGACTTGCTCAAGGCGACCGTGCGCACGCAAACGCAGATCCTGCTTGAGCAATGGAGCAGGGAGGGTTTGGCAAAGAAGCCGGAATCGAGTGCACGAAAGAAGCCCGTTGCGAAATCGGCGGCCAGGAAACGTGCTGCCCTCAAGGGTGCGAAGGCCGGCGCAAAAAAGTAGCAGAGAAGACTGCGCAAGAGGGTTCTCGCCACGCTAAGCCGGGAACCCTGAGCACGTTTTATCGCCGCGCCTCGAACACGAGATTGAACGGTGTCGCCGTCGCCCGGCGAAACTGCCGGAAACCTCCCTCCGTGACCACGTCGTGAATCCGGCGCTCGCCAGCTTGCGCGCCCAGACACATGGCGCCCGCTTGAGCCCTGGAAGCCGGCGTACAGATCAAGGTAGATGCCGAGTAAAAGATTCTCCCAACGGGATTCAGGTTTTCTTCAAGCGTATCGTTGGCAAAGGGTTCGACGATCATCCACGTGCCATCATCTCCCAGGGTTTCATAGACGTGACGCGATGCCCCGAGTGGATCGCCCATGTCGTGAAGACAGTCGAACATGGCGACAAAGTCGTAGTTACGTCCCGGATAATCACTGGCCGAAGCAACCTCGAAACTCACGCGGTCACTCACCCCTGCCGTCGACGCCGACTCTCTGGCATGCTCGATCGACCCTTCGTGGTAGTCGTAACCCACGAATGTCGATTGCGGATAAGCCTGCGCCATGATGATGGTGGAAGCGCCGTGTCCGCAGCCAACATCGGCTACACGTGCGCCGCTTTTGAGTTTCGTCTCGACGCCGCCAAGCGACGGAATCCAGTTGCTCACGAGATACGCTGCATAGCCCGGACGGAAGAAGCGCTCGGTGCCGTGAAAGAGCGAGACATCGTGCTCATGCCATCCAACGCCCAGTCCGGTCTTGAACGACTTCACCATCTTCGGGATGATCTTGAACTGCGCGACGGCGATCTGGAACGCGCCGGGTATGAACGCCGGGCTGCCTTCCTCGGCGAGCGCAAAGGACTGTTCTTCGCTCAAGCTGAAGCGTTCCGACGCAGGATCGTAGTTGACGTAGCCGCTCGCAGCCTGTGCGCTTAGCCACTCGCGAACATAACGCGCGTCCGTCTCGGTCGCCTGCGCGAGTTCTTCCGCACTTAGCGGCTTGGCGGCTAGCGCCTTATAAAGCCCGAGCTGATCACCGACGACTACGGTGGCCGCATGCATCACCGCGCCGAGATCATGGACAAACGCTCCCATGAATGCATCGAGTTTTGACTGGTCGATTGCCATGACGTGCTCCCTTAAAATGCGCGGCGCCCGGTTATAACTTGTTCGTCATACTTATTAATGTATTGATTGCGCCAAGCGGAAATGAGGTTCTGATCGATCAATGCTGAGTCATGCGGTTCGCGGGGACTCGACCGGCGGAGTGCCTGGGTGAAACAGCGCACTTAACTGGGTACGCAGTTCGGGAGAGTCGGTGTGTTTATGAACGGACACGGCATGCTGGACGGCGGCATCCAGAAGTTCCTGGTCGGAGTCTGCAGACAGCGCGATGGTGCAGTTCATTTCGCTAGGAAACTCGCGGCAGTCGATGTATTTGCGGGTCATGGCGTTACCCCCCAATTACGTAGTACGGAGTTAAGTGACAAGGAAGGGCCGGGGCGGCCCGACGCGTCTTGTAACGAACAAGCGCTTGCGAGGATTATAGGTCGCTGACAGGGGCTTGCGAACTCATTCATCGTTACGCCGGACGGTGCAAAGCGCCGCAGTTCAGGTGGAAATTTTTATTTCCTTAGCGAGTTAAAAGAGCGGACGAACGCCCGTTCGCCTTTATAGGAGGGCTGGCTTGGTTCTTGCGCTTATGGTGAGATTGAATCCGTACCAGGCCTTGAGATTCAGTGTGTATGGATCGGCCAATTGCCTGTACTTCGGAAACTTTTTTGAACCGCGGGTTATCAGATGCACGAGGGCTGCCGGTGGTTTAGCGCGATGGAACTGTAAGTAATGGGGGTTAAGCTGGTCGCGCAATGACGGTGGACTCATTCCTCCTCTGCATTTGATCGCCGGTCGTCTTGGCCCCGATCGTCGTTCATCGGTGATCTTGCCGCGGTTGTCGATGCAGACACTTCACCTCTTAAATGAAAGGAGACGAGCTTAATGATGCAGCGTTCCCGAAGTTTGTTGTATCGCCGGTTGGCGACGGTCGCTATTGCGATTGCGGCTGCAACGTCCGTGCTACCGGCGCAAGCGCAACACCGTGGCAACGGCGGCGGTCGCGGTGGATACCATGGTGGTCACGGAGGTGACCGTGGCGGTTATCGAGGCGGTGGCGGGGGCGGTGGTGGTGGCTTGCTCGTCGGCGCGTTGCTGGGTGTTGTCGCGGGGGCGGCTATCGTGGGGGCCGCCACACAGGCGCCTCCTCCGGTGGTGTATTCCTCACCGCCGCCCCCACCGCCGCCGGGTGTTGCTTATTATCCGAATAGTTATCCTCCTGGTTACTGAGCTCGCCGCCTCGAGCCCGCCAACCTCGTTGAGCGCACCTGAGCTTATCGAGTACTTTGGCCGGCAACAAGACCACAACGCGTTCTGATAAAAACGTCGCGAATCTAACAACTCAATTCAAGCCTCCCAACATGAAACCATCCATTCGTATTGCTGTTGCGCCTGCATTGCTGGCGCTTGCCTGCTTCACGACTTCCGCGTGGGCGCAGACCACGGCGGCAAGCGATTCGACCGCAGCGCCTTCTTCGGCCGCTTCGGCGCCCCTTAGCCATGCACAGAAGCACGCAGATTTTGTGGAAAAACGAATTGACGACCTGCACGCGCAGATGAAGATCACGAGCCAGCAAGCGCCACAGTGGGACGCTTTCGCGCAAACGATGCGCGACAACGCGGCCAAGACCGATCATGCCTTCCGCGATCGTGCGCACAAGCTGCCTTCGGAGAATGCGGACGACGCCATGAAGTCCTACGCCGAGTTGGCCCAGTTGCACGCGGACAATATGCAGAAGTTGGCTGCGTCGTTCAGTGCGCTTTACGCTACGCTGTCCGATGAGCAGAAGAAGATTGCTGATCCGCTGTTCCGAAATGAGCAAGCGAAGAAGCACGCAATACCGCGCAAGCATAAGCCGGCAGCGTCGGCTCCGGCGCCGGCCTCGAACTAAGCTTCGGTTGTTCTGATGTGCGAGCCTTTAGCCGGTTTGGCGGGGCTCGATTTCCTCAGATAGCATTTGTCTGGATACCTCGATCGGAGAGGATCGCAACGAATCCACATACGAGGATTGGTTTTCGCTCGCGCCGGTGGACGGGTTTTTTGGGGGTAGGGGTTGGCGGTCTGGGTTGATGCTGGGGTGGTCGGTTCTGGGGTTAGTGGTCGGGGTCTATGCCGGGTTGCTGCTTTCGGCCGTGGTGGTCTGCGAGAGTCGGATTTTCTCTTTATCACTATTAGCCACTGTGCGTGGCGGCACGTCATTTCTTTGTCCAAAGCGACAAAGAAACGAAGCAAAGAAAGCGCTTTAACCGCTCTACCCTAAGTGTCCACAGCGTGCAGTTTTCATTCATAGGTGCCCCAAAAGCACGGTGCTCGCCAGAGCGGAGGATGTGTGAAACCCTCCTTCTCCGAACACCGATACCCACACGCTTCGCCACCAGTGATTGAACCTGCCTAAGGGGCACCGCGCTATCCGCGGACAGCCGCCCTCCAAATTTATATGCACAAAGAACCACGTCGCTAACCCATCAAGAAATGGCGCCACACGGATGCATCAGGCCGTAGCTGGCGAAAAGAACCGTGCAGCCCGCGCAACAACCCACCAAACATGAAGCCGTAAATATGCGTTCGGCCGTGTAGCCCACCAAAAAGCAGCGCACGCTCGGCCAACGCACCAAGAAGCGCGGCAGCGAATACGCGTGAGGCCGTGCGGGTCCCTCGGCAATTGTGCTTGCCCGAGAGCGTACGGGGCGAAGCGTGTTCGTGTCAGGATTCGCGAGAAGGAGGGTTTCACACATCCTTCGCTCTGGCGAGCACCGTGCTTTTGGGGCACCTATGAATAGAAACTGCACGCTGTGGACACTTAGGGTAGCGTGGTTTGAAAGCGTTTTCTTTGCTTCGTTTCTTTGTCGCTTTGGACAAAGAAATGACGTGCCGCCACGCACAGTGGCTAATAGTGATAAAGAGAATATCCGACTCTCGCAGACCACTAACGCCGAAAGCACCAACTCGGCATTGACCCCGACCACTAACCCCGGAACCGACTAACCGAACACTGACTCCGACCACTCCCCCCGCCCACTAAACCCCACCAAACAGAACCACCCAACCCCCAAAACCGAGTGCGAACGAAAACCCTTTCATCAGGTCAACTCACGCCCCCCGGTTTCCTCCAACATCGAAACGGCGATCAGCGAAATGATCACGCATACAATCATGTACCACGCTGGTGCCATAGTATTGCCAGTAACCTTGATAAGCCACGCGACAACCAACTGCGCCGAGCCACCAAACACCGACACTGCCACCGCATAAGCACTCGCAAGATAACCCGCCCGCACATGCTTAGGAAAGTTCTCCGGCATAAGCGCATAAGCCGGCGCCGAACCCATGGTGTAGAACAACATCAGCAGTACGATCAATCCCACCATGACCGGCAACGATGGAAACTGGTTCATCAACCAGAACGCTGGATAAAGCAGCACGATCAGCACAATGCGTCCCACCAGAATCAACGGCTTGCGACGTTGCATCTTGTCGGATAGCGCACCCCAGATCGGACAAAGGGTCAACGAAACGATCGCCGCGCAGATCGACACCAGCATGGAAAGCTTGGCCGGCATCTTCAGATACTGAATCGAATAAGTCGGAATGTAGTACATGAGAACGTAAGTTGCCACCGTCATGCCCATGATGGCGAATACAGTCAGGAACCACTTGCGCACGAGGCCCGGCTCCAGACTCGCCTTGGCCGCCTTGGCCTGCTTCGGCGGATCTTCCACAATGTGACGACGCAAATACACGCCGACCGGCATGATCAGCGTGCCGATCAGGAATGGCACGCGCCATCCCCAGTCGAGCAGCTGCTCACCGCTTAACTGGTAAGTCAGCAATGCCGCTATTCCCGACCCCATCAGCGCAGCAGCACCTTGACTGGCGAGCTGCCAGCTAGCCCGAAAACCGCGGCCTTTAGCTGAACCCGTCTCGAGCAGCGTCGCCGTGGCGGCGCCGAACTCACCGCCTTGCGCGAAGCCTTGCAACAGCCGCGCAAAGATGATGAGCGCCGGAGCGGCGAGGCCAATGCTTGCATAAGTCGGCGCCAGGCCGATCATGGCCGAGCCGATCGCCATCAGGAAGATGGTCAGAGTAAGCGCCGCACGGCGTCCGCGTTTGTCCGCGTAGTGACCCAGCACGAAGCCGCCGACCGGGCGCGCGACAAAGCCGATCGCAAACGCGGACAGCGCGAGCAACGTGGAGACAACCGGGTCATGCGCCGGGAAGAAAAGCCTGGCGATCGTGAGCGCGAAAAAGCTATAGACAGTGAAATCGAAAAACTCGAGCAGGTTGCCGATGATCGCGGCAATCACGATCTTGCTTTGCGATACCGCTTTAGCAGGCTGGGCTGTAATGACTGACATGGAAGTCCCGTGAATGCTTGGGTCTTGCGCACGGCTAAGCGCGATGCCGAGGCATCGCACAGTGCGCAAGCTTTGCGTTACTACCGATATTGCTACCGATTTACCCGAGAGAAGCCTACTGCGCGAGGAATCGCTCGACCAGACGAGTCCAGTAGGCCGCGCCGACGGTGAGGTTGTCGTCGTTGAAATCGTAGGACGCGTTATGCAGCATCGGCGCGCCTTCACCGTTGCCCAAGCGCAGGAAACATCCCGGCTTCTTCTGCAGGTAATAAGCGAAATCTTCGCTGCCTGCGATCGGGCCGAAGTTATCGACAACCCGGTCGTCGCCAACCAGTTCGCGCGCCACTTGCAATGCCAGTTCCGTCTCGGCCTGGCTGTTGATCACGACCGGATAACCCTGGACGTACTCAATCTCCACGCGTGCGCCATAGGCGCTTGCCTGAGCGTCCGTCAGCGCGCGGATACGCGCTTCGAGCAGCTTGCGCACAGCGGGGTCGAACGAACGAACGCTGATCTGCAAACGCGCGGACTCAGGAATCACGTTGGCGGCATGACCCGCGTTGAAAGCGCCGACCGTGACGACGGCCGTTTGCATCGGGTCGATACTGCGCGCGACCACCGTTTGCAAGGCAGTCACCAGTCCCGCACCGATGACCACCGGGTCCACGGCAAGATGCGGGCGCGCTGCGTGGCCGCCTCGGCCGTGAATGGTGATGTTGACCGTATCCGATGCCGCCATGAACGGGCCGCTGCGGAACATGAACGTGCCTGTCGGATAGCCCGGATGATTGTGCAAGCCGAAGATTGCCTCGCAAGGGAAGCGCTCGAACAAACCATCGGCAATCATTCGCATGGCGCCGCTGTCCGCGCCGATCTCTTCGGCAGGCTGGAACACGAGATGAACCGTGCCGTTGAATGCTCGAGTGCGCGCGAGGTGGCGTGCTGCGCCCAGGACCATGGTGGTGTGGCCATCGTGGCCGCACGCGTGCATCAGGCCCGCGTTGCGACTGGCGTACGGCAAACCCGTTTCCTCGGCAATCGGCAACGCGTCCATGTCGGCGCGCACGGCCACGGCACGGGTCCCCGTACCCGCCGTGAGCGACGCGACCATGCCGGTTCCACCCAGGCCCCGCGTCACCTTGTAACCCCAGCTTTCCAGGCTTTGCGCAACGAGGTCGGAGGTTTGAAACTCCTTGTACGCAAGCTCCGGATTCTGATGCAGGCGATGACGGATATCGCTTAGTTCATCGCGCAGATCCATCGTGTCGTCTAGTGAGCAAAAGCCCTTGGTATTTTCCATGGTCGTGGGTGTCTCTCTGTAAGAAATCTAATGGGGGAGTATTCTGCTGCAAAATCCGCTAATCAATGACGTTCGTTGACCGATAATGTTGACCTGCATGTCAACAGACAACGATATGGCTAAAGACAATACGCCTGCCCGCGAGAATTTGCTTAGCGCCCGGAGCTTGCGTTATCTGCATGAAATCGACTTGCATGGCGGAGTGCGTGCCGCGGCCGACGCGCTAGCCATTAACGGTTCCGTGATCAGCCGGCAAGTGGCGCAACTCGAACGCGACCACGGGGTTGTACTGCTGGAGCGCCGCGGCAGGCGCGCAGTGCTCACCGAGATTGGGCTAAGCCTCGTCGAACATTTCCGCGAGAGCTGCCGCCGCGATGCCGACATGCTGGCGCAACTGGAAGATTTCAGGAGCCTGCGACGCGGACGGCTGGGCATTGGCGTGGGCGAAGGGTTCGTCGAGAATCTGCTGGCCACCGTGCTGGAGCGCTTCAGCTTGCAGTTTCCTGACATCGTGGTGGAACTGCGTAGCGGTGCGACGTCGGAAATCATCGCGATGGTCCGCAATGACGACGTCGATCTTGGCTTATGCGCGGGCGGCGGCAGCGACCCCGCCATACGCGCTCGCACGTTCCGCGCGGCGCAGTTCTGTGCGCTCGTCAGTCCACGCCATGCGTTGGCGGGTGAGCGGCGCATTCGCTTTGAACAGTTGCGCGATCAGCGGCTTATCTTCATGCCCGAGCGCTTCGGCGCCCAGCAATATCTCGATGCCATCATTCGGGCAGAGCGGCTGAACCTGACGCCGTCGTACCGCTGCGATCTTTTCTCGGCTGCCCAGGCCATTGCCGCAGCGGGACTGGGCGTGGCGTTCATGTCGACGGATGCGGCGCGGCAATACCTTGAAGCGGGGCGCCTGGTTGCACTCGAACTGGAGCATCCGATCGCACGCGAATTCAGCAGCCAGGCAATTCGGCGCGTCGGCCGGCGCCTTTCTCCGGCTGCTGAATTCTTGTGGCGGCATCTTGTAGAAGCGATGCAGCGACGATGGGCCGCTGCATCCTCTAAGCAAGCCGAGTGACGGCCTTAGCGATCGCTAAGCGGCGTGGATTGAAGGATGCATTACCGCGCTGCAATACGAGAATGCGCGAAAGCAGTTCATCGTGGTCCTGTAACAGCCTCGCAGGAAGCGCTTCCCGCTCGCCTGATCGAAGGAACGGTCGCCGCGCGAAGACCGGCAAGCAACTGCGGGAACGATGGGTCCCGACCGCTCATAAACCATGCGCCGGCGCTTATCCCGAAACCGGGCAGCGTTAATCCTCTTGCGCCACGTCGCGCAGGAACACGGGAAGATCGGTGGCGGATGGTGTGACGCCTGCCTGATACATCAGGTCGCCGACAAAGCCGCGGTGATAGGTGCCGTGATTGACCACATGCAGGATCATTTCGTTGCAGGTCATGACACCCTCGCCGCCGCCAATAAACTTGAAGTGAATTGACCGGTCGAGATCGTCGGCCGATAGACCCTCGGCGAAATCGACGTACCACTGGTCCAGCGTCCGGACCGCTTGCCACAGTTCTTCCAGAGACGGATGACTCGGCGTATTGCGTGCCGAGTAACCATGTTCGCGTCCCTGCAAATGGGCCTGGAAAACGGCGTCTATGACGTAGATATGGTTCAGCGTGTGGACCATGTTTCCGAAGCGTGTCTGCCGTGGCCGGACCACCTCTTCGTACGGCATGTTCCTCAGCATGGAGAAGGTGAGGTCGTTGGCCCAGGCTTTATAGCGGGTCAACATTCGGACGGTATTGTTAGCAGCGGCCATGGGTTCCTTCAATGGCAAGAATCAGGTGGCGATCCATCAAGCGAGATGGCGTACCTTAGTTTATCCGCCAGGAAATCGGTGTGACAGAGACAGTGACCGTACGAACCGCCGGGTCAGTTGAAGCCCAGGCGTCGTGAACCAGAATCCGTGTCAGAGCGGCACGACATCGTGAAACTTGCCGTAGTCGAGATGCGTCTCACCGTCCCGCTCGACCATCAGGTCGACGTACTGATGCTGCCAAAGAATCAATTCAGGCGGCCATGCATAACGCGCCTGCATGGGCTGCGCCGTGGTTTCGTCCAGGCCTTCCACCATCAGCATCAACTCGGCGTTGCTCGCTGTGAGCGACTCGAGCGTCTGGCCAAAGAGCGGGCTTTCTTCATCGATGACATGCATCAGGCTCCAGCCGAGCAGGAAGATCGGATGCTGTTCGCGGATCAGCGGAAGGTCAAGCACCTTGCGAAAATAGAATCCTTCGGGCGTGGTCTCCGAACGCATCAGGCGCATCTTGGCCTTCGCTTCCACAATCACGTTTTGCCGCGCATTGGCGGCGCGGACCATGAGTGTCATGCGACCGTCGATAGGACGAACCACGGCGCGTTTCGCGAAAAGAATACGTGCATGGGGCCGTGAAAACCGCGCGAAGATCATGTCGGTCGTCAACGCAATGCCTGACATCCCAACGAAGATCTCGAACGTGGCGACGCTGTGGCCGTAGATGGTATCCGATGCATGTCGCCATAACCGACCGTTGCAAGTGTCTCCACGCTGAAGAAGAACGCGCCTAGCAGACCTGGAGGAGACTGGTTTGCAATGGCGTGATGTCCCAGCAGGTACAGCAACGCGAACCCGAAGTTGAGCAATAGAAAGAGCAGCGCGGCGACCGCGAAGAAGAGCGGCCATCCGACCGTCAGTGCTATGTGATAGATGTCCTGCCAGAAGTAGGTCTTGAGGCCATGCGTGACGACATGGCGGTTTTCACCCAGCGCCAGCCGGCGATGCGGTGCCCCAGGCTCGTATGCCTCATCGGATGACGACTGCGTGGTATTGGATGGCATCGTTGAAATGACTCTCAAAAGGGAAGACGGCACATCTCGAGCGGAGATCAGTATGATCCCGATGGCTTGTTCTTCGTTCATCACGGCGTAGGGAGCGAACGCTGGAGCGCGGACGGTTTCGCGAAACTTGTATAAGACCGATACCGGTTGAACAAGTCGCTCGCGCGTCGGAGCCGCAGAAACTGCGGGACCGAATGTCCATCTTGACTAGCTCGGAACGCGGTCTATTTTTAAGTTGAGGTAGCAGTTCGTAAGATCGCTGAAGATCCTGGGAACGCAACTGCGTGCTGTCGCTTAAGGGGACACTTAAAAAGGCTTAAAAAGAAACGCAAGCGTGGCTCTTGATCCTGAGCACGGACTCCTGGCTAAAGCGTGCTTTGTATTCGTTGCCGATCGCTTTTACCGCAGCTTCGCTAGGCTCGTTGTCGGGATGGACCAGGCTAAGTACAAACGAGGCTTCGTGAACGATCGTGGTATTAGCGCCCTTCCATTGTCCGGAGGCTTGCCACACCGTCAGCCCTTGAGGAAACCGGGGCGTCACTGAGGTTCGCAGGAATTCCGTCCACTCTCCGGGCGTAACGATACCGACGGGCTTGGCCGTGCCGAAGATCATTACGTCGTTGACCGCGCGCTCTTCGCCGGGAGCGCACTGAGTCTCCTGTACTGCGGCGCATCCATAGACGGTAAGCATGGACGTGAGCGCCGCAGCGGTTCGAAGACGAGATAAGGTCAGTAGCGTCATTATTTGTGCGGTTTTCAAGCCAGCCAAGCTGGCTTGGGGGCTATTGGCCGGCCGCTGCCCAGAGTAAGGAGAGGCCAGACGACAACATGAGTCCGTCGACCAGCAATTTGAACGTCGACGGCGCCATGCGGACGACGATCGACTTTGCGAAAAACGATCCGGTCATGAGCGCCGTTCCCGCGATCAAACCTTGAAACACGACGCCCGCCGGCAGGGCACCAAACTCCTTGAACGCAGCGATCTTGGTCCCGTACACGGCGAGCGAACCGGCGGCTTCAGTAGCGAGAAAAGCGCCTCGTTCAAGTCCGTAAGACGTAAAAACAGGCACCGTGATCGGACCCGTTGAGACGACAATGCCAGTCAAAAATCCGACTGGGCCGCCGATCAGCGCGAGGTGCAAGAGGCTGAACTTCACCGACCGTCGCGCGAGCCATCGCCGCGTGGGAATCATGGCTACAAAAAATACGCCGAGGGCTATTTCAACTGCGCGGGCGGGTAACAATAACAGCGTGTGAACCCCCAGCGCTGCGCCCGGAACAGCGGTCAGGCAATAGGCGCCGCAAGCACGCCAGTCAATCTCTCTCCACCACGCGACGATCTTGCCGAAATTCCCCATGATCGCGCCGATTGCCATGATGGGGACGGCCTGCTGGGGACCAAACAGGATCACGAGGACCGGCATCAGCATCATGGACGATCCCGTGCCGATAATGCCGCTCAACATGCCGGCTGCCACGCCGACGATTAAAACAAGGACGTATTCCATAGCGCGCGTCTTTGTAGAGATTATTCGAAAAAGCGACATTGAAACGGGACCAGCCAGTACGGCGCACGACGTATGGTACGTGAACTTTCTGCGCCTCGTGACGAGCGGCCGACGAGGACAAAGCGAGCTTTCGAGATTTTCCGGGACTAAGCCCGCACACCTAACGCAACGCCAGTGCCCTGTATTCCGCGTTAGCGGCACAATGCCCGAAAGCGCTTGACTTAGAGTGCGCTCTAAGTCCTACCATGCTCTATGTCGAAACGAGAACGAAGCCATGAAGATAGGTGACATCACCGGGCAGACGGGCCTCACGGCCCATACGATTCGCTACTATGAACGGATTGGATTGCTCCCGTTCGCGCCGCGAGACAGCGCCGGTCAACGTATGTATGACGCTTCCATCCTTACATGGATCCAGTTTCTTGGCCGGCTAAAAACGACTGGCATGCCGATTCAGGAAATGCTGCGTTATGCCGGCCTTCGCGCCCAGGGTGCAGTGACTGAGGAAGCGCGGTGCAAGCTGCTGACGGAGCATCGCGATCAGGTTCAACTCAGGGTGGCGGAATTTCAGGCATGCCTTCTCGTCCTCGACAACAAGATAGCTGGTTATGCCAATGCTCAACTGAGGACTGAAAAATGCAAAACACGATCGAACGCCAAGCGGATCGGGAAAGCCGCCTAGAACGAGGCAAACGGGTGTTGTCGGAGATCGACGGGGAAGCCGGGGAGAAGGTCATCGAATCGCTTGCCGATATCGCCCCGGACTTTGCGAAGTACCTTTTTGAATTTCCATTCGGCGATATCTATTCGCGACCGGGTCTGGACATCCGTGCTCGTGAAATTGCCACCATTGCAGCACTCACCGCGTTGGGCAATGCAACGCCCCAGCTTAAGGTTCATATTGCCGCGGGGCTTAACGTGGGTCTTAGCCGCGACGAGATAGTCGAGACCATCATGCAAATGGCGGTGTATGCGGGATTCCCGGCGGCGCTCAATGGCCTGTTCGCTGCGAAGGAAGTTTTCAGCAATCACGTCTGAGCTGGGCCACTTGAAAGCGCACCTACGCGAAGCCGCGATCTGATCGCTCGCGTCCATATCGTTCAAGCAAGCACGAGCGTGGGCGCGGGGGTGACAGCCGGACGCGCAATCGCGAGAAAGGCGTTGAGCGCGGTGCTCGCGTACACGTCGCGGCGACGCACGAACAACGTGTCGACGCGAGCCTCTTCGGGCGCAATATCATGCACTGCCACGCGGCCTTCGCGCCACGCCGTGGCGACTACGCCTCTCGGCAGCAGCGTCACGCCGACGCCCGCAGCCACACAACCGAGCATGGCGTCGAGTGAGCCGAATTCCAGTGGCGTGCTGACCTGTAAGCCATGCCGCGTGAGCACGCTGTCCAGCCGTGCTCTATACGAACATCCAATCCGGAATACGATGGTCTTCACGCTGCCTGACTGCGCAAGCTCAGCGATAGAGCGAATATGACGCGCGGTCACGAGCACCATTTCCTCTCGAAAGATGACCTCGGTGGACAGGTCCTCATGACGCACGGGACCCGCGACAAACGCACCGTCGAGCCGGTATTGCAGCACGTCGTCGATCAGGCTCGCCGTGGTCCCGGTGCGCACCACCATGTCCACTTGCGGATAAGCCAGCGCAAACGAAGCGAGTACGTCGGGCATGCGCAGTGCAGCAGTGGTTTCCAGCGTGCCAAGAACCAGCGGTCCACCCGGGACGCCGTCATCTTTGACGGCGCTGCGTGCGTCGTCGAGTAACCGCGCCATCTGTCTGGAGAAAGGCAATAGCCTGCGCCCCGCAGCCGTCAGTTCTACGCCCCGGTGGTGCCGGTGAAAGAGGGGTGCACCCAATTCCTCTTCCAGCAAGCGAACCCGCGCCGTCACGTTCGACTGAACAGTATGAAGTTCCAGGGCTGCACGATTCATGCTGCCGTTTCGCGCGACCGACTCGAATATGCGTAAATCGGCGGCGTCCATGTCGACTCTCGATATCGGGAAAAGTGATAGCAATTATCACATCAAAGCGCCGCTCGCTCCTTGAAAGCTTGCTAAGCTTTGCGCTGCTGACGGCGTGGGCTAAAGGCCGTCCTTAAGCGGAAAGCAAACGGTTCTATTGAAAAGCAAAGCGGGCATTGGGAGCGCGTTTTTCGCGGTAATGGAGCCGGCCCGCGCGTGGGTCAAGCCGAGTGCAATGGATGGATCCAAGGCACTCAGGCACCGCAATGATCAAGGAGAAAAGAAGCATGAGTACTTGGCGCAATCGTCGGATTCTCGACTTGTTTGGTATTGACGCACCTATTATTCTCGCGCCCATGGCGGGCCCCGGCACGCCCGAATTGGCCATAGCGGTATGCGAAGCAGGCGGCCTGGGATCGCTGCCTTGCGCGCTACTCACCGTGGAGCAAGCGCGTGACGGCATCGCGTTGATCCGGTCGAAAACGCGCTCCCCGATCAACGTCAATTTCTTTTGTCACGTTCCGCCGCAAGCCGATGTATCGCGCAGCATGGCATGGCGCGCGCGTCTGGCGGAGTATTACGTCGAGTATGGACTCGATCCCGAAGTGACACCGCCCGCGGCAGGTCGTCGTCCATTCGACAGTGACTTCTGCGCGGTCGTGGAAGAATTCAAACCTGAGGTCGTGAGTTTTCATTTCGGACTGCCAGATAAAATACTGTTCGATCGCGTGAAGGCGACCGGCGCGAAAGTCATCGCGTCGGCAACGACTGTCGCGGAAGCGCGCTGGCTTGAGGCGCAAGGGTGTGACGCCGTGATTGCGATGGGCGTTGAGGCAGGCGGGCATCGTGGAAATTTCCTGACGCAGGACTATGCCGCTCAGGTCGGCACGTTCGCACTGGTGCCGCAAGTAGCTGATGCCGTCTCGGTTCCCGTGATCGCCGCCGGCGGCATAACCGACGCACGGGGAATTGTCGCTGCGTTTGCACTGGGCGCGTCGGCCGTGCAGATGGGGACCGCGTATCTGTTTTGTCCCGAGGCGAAACTGCCGGAGGTGCATCGAATAGCGCTGCGCGAGTCGCAGGATGATTCCACCGTGTTGACGAACATATTCACGGGCCGGCCGGCGCGCGGCATCATCAATCGGGCTATCCGTGAACTAGGTCCGCTGTCCGCCGTGGCACCCGCCTTTCCGCTTGCCGGCGCCGCGCTTGCGCCGCTCAAGGCCAAGGCCGAGCAGGCGGGCAAGGGCGACTTCACGAGCCTGTGGTCAGGGCAGGCGGCGCGGCTTGGGCGTGAACTGCCCGCAGGCGAATTGACGCGCGTGTTGATCAGCGAAGCGCTGGCGAAGATGGCGCAGGCTTGACGCGTTGCCGGTAGCGTTCACCCTTCGCATTGGATGCGTTAGAAGCGGTCGAACGTCACCCGTGCATCGCTGACTCGAGCACAGTAAAAATGCGCGGGTCCGTCGATTGGGCGACATTAAAACGCAGGAACTGGCTTGCGGACTGCGCAACGCTAAACGCATTGCCCGGCGCAAGAATGACGTTGTCTGCCAGCGCCCGGCGGGCAACGTCCGTTGCATCCAGTCCTTCGGGCAGCTTGCACCAGAGAAACATGCCGCCTCGCGGCTCGATCCATGGTTCTATACCAAGTGCTCCCAGCCGCGCGCTCGTTTGTCCCATCGTACGGGACAAGCGCTCCCGCAAGTTCTCCATATGCTTTCTGTACGTGCCGTCTTTCAGCACGCCGAGAATGAGTTCGCCCGAAAGTCGTCCGCCGCCGAATGAGGTGGCAATCTTTAAATCGATCAATCGTTCGACCCAGTCGCGCCGCACCGCGATAAAACCGCAACGCACTGACGCCGAGAGACTCTTGGAAAAGCTGCCGATATGGACGACTCGCTCCAGGCCGTCGAAAGCTGCCAGACGGGGGGCGGATTCGTGCTCGAAGTCGCCGAAGATATCGTCTTCAATAATCGTGAGACCCGACTGGTCCGCGAGCTTCAGAAGCCGATGCGCGACGACCGGCGAGAGCGTTGCGCCCGTCGGATTGTGAAGCGCCGAATTGGTGATGTACAAGCGCGGCCGATGCTCTGCCAGCGCCTGCGCGAACAGGTCGATATCGGGACCTGCGGGCGTATGCGGAACGCTCACGATCTTGGCCCGGTGAGCACGCAGCAGGGCGAGAAAATTGAAATAGCAGGGGTCATCGACGAGTACCGTATCGCCCGGTTCGAGCAGCAGGCGGCATAACAGGTCGATGGCCTGCGTGCCGGATTCGGTGAGGATGATCTGGTCGGGCGCCGCTTCAATGCCGCGATCCGCCATGCGGCGGGCGAGCAATTGCCGCAGCGCCGGGAGCCCGAGGGACGTGCCGTAATCGGCCAGCACGGCCGCGTCGGTGCGCGCGACGGATCGCAATGCGCGACGCAGCCCCGCCTCGGGCAGCCACGATGCAGGCAGCCAGCCGCAACCGGGTTTAAGGGCATTCGCGCCGGCCTCCAGCGATTGCCGCGACACCCAGAACGGATCGACAACGCGGTCTAGGCGCGGGCCCAGTTCAGCGAGCGACAGCGGCGGCAGGTGTCCGGCGACGTAAAAGCCGGAACCGCGGCGCGACTGGATGACCCCTTCCGCAGCGAGGCGGTCGTAGGCTTCCACCACGGTGGACTTCGAGACTTGCAAGGTTTCGGCGAAGCCCCGGATGGACGGAACCTTGGCGCCAGGCGTCAGGGTGCGTCCGGCAATCCGCTGCCGGATGGCCTGCATGACACGCTCGACCAGCGTGCCGGCGTCTGTGGCAAAAAAGGTGGTGTCTTCCATGTGTACTGATTTTTAACCCATACAGTTTTCCATAACTGTAGTGCACTGTCTCTGGAAAATCCATGCCTTGAGGGCCGATACTGGCTAGCTGAAAATAGGGGAACATGATGGACAAGACGGCAAGCGGATGGACGAACGGTTTCCTCGGGATGCTGATTTTCAGCGGATCATTGCCCGCGACACGTGTAGCGGTCGCGGCGTTCGACCCGGTCTTTCTCACGGTCGCGCGTGCTGGCATTGCTGGCTTGCTGGGACTGGCGCTCTTGCTGATGTTCCGGCAAAAGCGGCCCGAAAGAGGCGATCTGATTTCGCTCGCAGTGGTGGCGTGCGGCGTCGTCATCGGCTTTCCGCTGCTCACCGCCCTTGCGCTCAAACACATCACCGCCGCTCATTCGGTTGTCTTTGTTGCCTTGCTGCCGCTTTCGACGGCGATCTTCGGCGTGCTGCGCGGAGGTGAGCGTCCGCGCCCTGCGTTCTGGCTGTTTTCTGGTTTTGGCGCCTTGCTTGTCGCCGGATTTGCGCTGGCACAGGGGACGGGGGCATCACCTGTCGGCGATGTCCTGATGTTCGCGGCCATCGTTGTCTGCGGGCTTGGTTATGCGGAAGGCGGCAGGCTGTCGCGCAAGCTTGGCGGCTGGCAGGTGATCTCGTGGGCGCTGGTGTTGTCGCTGCCTATCATGGCACCGCTGGCGCTTGCCACCATGCCATCGTCCTGGGCCGATGTGGGTGGCTCGGCATGGATGGGACTTGCCTACGTCTCCTTGTTCAGTATGTTGATCGGTTTCATGTTCTGGTATCGCGGCCTGGCTCAGGGCGGTATTGCGGCGGTCGGGCAGTTGCAATTGCTGCAACCGTTCTTCGGGCTCGTGCTTGCCGCGACGTTGTTGCACGAGCCGGTCGGCTGGCCGATGGTGGCTGTCGCAACGGCCGTGGTGCTGTGCGTGGTCGGCGCCAAGCGATTCGCGCGACCGGTCGATGTTACGTTATCGCGTTAGTGCATTTTTTTGGCTGCCCCCATGAGCGCGGCCCGCTGCAGGTTAAGCTCCAGACTAACTCAGCGGCCGGCTCCGACAGTCTGTTTTGTCTTTATGCGGCCGTGGCAATCCATCCTGATCCAATGCCACTATTGAACGTCGACGACTATTTTTCCCTTGGTGCTTCCCGCCGCAATAGCCTGATAAGCGAGGTCGGCGCTAGCCAGATCGAAACCGCGTGGGTCCACTCGGGGCAAGAGCTTTCCCGCCTCAACCAGCCGTGTCGCTACCTGCAGAATTTCTCCGTGATGCTCACGGTGCTTGCCGGTTAGCAGCGGTGAGAGCGTGAATACGCCAGAGTATGTTGCTTCGTGAAATGACAACGGCGCGAGGGCGTGCGTCCCCCAGCCTAGCGCGCTCACGACATGCCCGAATTGCCTGACCGCCGAAAACGACGCGTCTAACGTTGCCCCACCTACGGTGTCGGCCACGAGATCAAAACCTTCCCCTCCCGTGTGTTCCTGAACGTATTGCTCGACCGTGTGTTCACGATAGTCGATAGCGGTCGCGCCATAAACCGCCATAAGTTCGGCGTCACCCTTGCTCACCGTTGCAAAAACGTGACCGCCTAACGCTCGCGCGAGTTGCACCGACACGTGTCCGACACCCCCTGCTCCGCCCTGTACAAGCACCGTTTGCCCAGCGTTCAACTGCGCTCTGTCCACGATTCCCTGATAAGAAGTGATAAAGCTGAGCGGCAGCGCTGCGGCTTCTTTCATCGACAGGTTGGAAGGCTTCAACGCGATCAGTCGAGCATCTACTGCTGCGAACTGAGCGAGTGAGCCCTGGAGACCGCCGACGCCGCCAGTCATTCCGTACACCTCATCACCTACCTTGAACTGATCGACGCCTTGCCCGACCGCTTCGACCACGCCTGCCATATCGATACCCAGCACCAACGGCAGCGGATGCCTGGCATGCGCGGCGCTGCCCGCGCGAATCTTGATGTCCAGCGGATTCAAGCCGCTCGCTTTAATACGGACCAGCACCTGGCCGGGTTGCGCGCTTGGGCGAGGGACTTCCGTCAGTTCAAGCGGACCGTTATAGCGGCTCAGAACCAACGCTTGCATGTTCATGGTGTTTATCCCGGTGATTGATCGAATTTGCTTGATTCATCTTCGTCCATGCGGGAAATTACGACAATCGACGTTATTGCACGACGACCAAACGTTTATGCATGAGGAAAAATGGACTGGGGCGATGTTCGGATTTTTCTGGCGATTGCCCGCACGGGTTCGCTTGGCGCGGCCGCAAAGCAGACCGGTCAAACACAACCGACAATGGGTCGGCGGCTGCGAACCCTCGAATCGGCAGTCGGCCAAACCCTGTTTCAACGCACCACGGACGGTTTTGTCCTGACAGACGAAGGAGCGGCCGTACTGATGCACGCGGAGCGTATGGAGGAGGACGCACTCGCGTTCGAGCGCTCTTTGGCCGGCAAGGAGCCGCATCTTACTGGCGTGCTGCGGGTATCATCGTCGGACTGGTTTGGCATTCATGTCCTGACGCCGCTCTTCGCTGAATTCCTTAAGGCTAATCCGCGCGTGAGCATCGAGCTCGTGACGGATTCCCGCCGGTTCAATCTGGCAAGGCGCGACGCGGATCTGCTGTTTCGCATCACGCAGTTTGACGAGGCCGATGTGATTCAGCGGAAGTTCATGCACATGGACTACGCGCTGTACTCTCCGGTCGACATGATCCCGCCGCAAGCCGGCGACGGCGACGGGTATAGCCTCGTCACCATGGACAGCGCTTTTGGAACGCTGCCGGACGTCGACTGGGCGAGACGCGTGTTGCCGAAAGCACACGTGGCGTTCGGCAGCAACAACCGCGGCGCACAAGCCAGGATGTGTGCGGAGGGGGGCGGACTCGCCGTACTCCCGTGCGCGCTCGGGGACAATACGACCGGCATACACCGCATCGATCTGGGAGAGACACCGCCTGGCCGCGACGTCTGGTTCGGTTACCATCGCGACCTGCGCCGGCTCGGAAGACTGCGAGCGCTGCTTGACCTGGTTATCGAGCGATTAGCGAATGTGTGAATCCAGTAGTCCCGTCGATTTAATTCGGCCACCGTATGCTTTCAATAAGCTTCCGGTGAAACGAACATCAAGGCGGATCAGAAGCGTGAAATGGCCCGGAATATTGCCGCGCGCGTATTGCTCCTGCAATACGTTGCGCTCGGCAAACTGAAAGATCGCGCGTTGCGAATCCACGTTTTTTAACGAGTCGGAATGGCCGCGAACGAATTGTTTCACCCGATTCAGAGTCTGACGCCGCGTGTAAGATATCGTTAATATCAATGGCTAGATCAGTTGGGCCGGGCGTGGTATTTATATTTTATTGCCCCGCAACGTGGTTGTTTTCGCTGCGACTCGGCGTGATGCGCGTACACTAGCCGCTGTTTCAGCGAAGAGGCCCCTGGGGAACCACCCCTGCGTGCAGGCAACACCTCTTTCGTCGCCGGCTGATACGGCGTGCCGCCGTTCACGGTGTGACGACTACTGAAAACCCCGACGAAGTTCGCAGGCCGGTATGTCTTTAGTCCGGCAACCATCGGTCTGGCAGGCTTGGTCTGTTCGCCCAGCGGCCAGACCGGCTGAGACGCAGCGGTGACCCGTTAGCAAAATGCGATTGCCTCTGCGCTTACCTTTGTTGATCAATACGCTGTCGAACACCCAAACAACTTCAAAGAACGACTTTTTATAATGCAAACGGAAATGCCCACCCTTAAAGAACTGCTCGCGCAACGCGAAGCGCTTCAAGATCAATTGAACATCGCTCGACAGCGCCAGGCCGAAATCGTCCTCGCTGAAATAGTCGCCAAGATGGGCGAATATAAGATCTCGCTTGCCGAGCTCATGGGACACAACACTCAAGTCAAGGCGACTGCCGCGGTGGCCGCTACAACGGGCGTGCCAAAATATCGTGACGTGGTGAGCGGTGCGACCTGGTCTGGCCGCGGTCGAGCGCCTCATTGGATCGTCGACAAGAACCGTGACGAGTTCCTGGTAACTGCTTGAACCAGTACTTTGATGTGGAGCATCGATGCATTTAGGCATCGACGCATCGACGCATCGACGATGAGGCATGCGATTGCGCAACGCGAGCAAGCCTCGCTCGCGGAATTCGAAAGATCCCAAAGGCCGCGCGAAAAACTTGAGCAACACGTAGGACCCCACTGAAGACGAATTGACGCCTTCGCCCGATGTCGATAAGCGGGCGGGTCGGGCGTCGCGCGTTCTGATCGACGAAACACCTCCTGTAATCTCGCATTGACGCACCACGCGAGATGCGAGCTATACTAAAGAAGTTGCATATGCATCTGATTTTGGCGCTAACCGCGTTTTCCCGGTGCTAAGAGGGTGCTTAATTGCGGTGGTGCAACGGCTTGTGATTATTCGCCGCTAATCGATTCTGGAGTGTCATGTTCACGGACTGCTACTGCACACAATTCCGCCGCTCGGCGAACGCCTTGACGAGCGTCTACGACGACGCGCTCCGGCCGATCGGATTAAAAATCACGCAGTTCTCCCTTCTCCGGGCGCTCGAGCGGCTTGGATCGGCGACCTTCACTGAAATCGCGGTGGAAGCGGCGCTGGATAAGACCACTATCTCGAGAAACCTCAAGGTCCTGATCGATGCCGGCTGGGTCAAGGTCGGCAGCGAAGAAGACGCCCGCTTCAAGGTCGCTACCTTAAGCAAGGAGGGGTTGAAAATGCTGCGGCGTGCGGAGCCTCATTGGCAGGTTGCGCAGAAGCAGGTTGAAAGCGAAGTTCAAAAATTCATGAAGGGGCCAGCCAGCAAGCGACTGTTGGAGGCGCTCGAAACGCTTCAAGGCGTGGGGCGACAGGTGTGACGCTTGTGGTTCCGGCTGACGGTTTGTTGCATCGGCTGCCGGGTAAACACGTGTATCTGACTGATACTGCAAATCATAAGATGTAGCTACAACTAGTTTTCCGGATTTTCATTTGTTAGATTAGTTGTAGCTACAACTGTATGGCGTTGAATTTTATCTTCTGCAAAAAATGGTTGTATATGCAATAGATAAGATGAAATAACGAAAACGCGGTTTTATTGTTCAAGGAGGGGCTATATGCCTACCTATATTGTTTCCGCTGCGAACGGCCGCCTGTCTGCCGATGCAAAACAACGCATCGCGGAGGAGATCACCCGGATTCACAATCAGGCCACTGGCGCGCAGTCTTTCTTCGCTCAGGTGATTTTCAACGAAGTGCCGGAAGGTAATCACTTCGTGGGTGGAAGTCCGCTTCGCTCGGAGCAGATTTTCGTGCACGGACATATCCGCGCCGGTCGCAGCGCAGAGCGCAAGCGTGAGTTGCTTGAGGGCATTGTCGACGCAATTTCGAAAACCACCGCGGTTGCCAAGCGATACGTCTGGGCCTACATATCCGAACTGCCCCCGGCTCAGATGATCGAATACGGCCATGTTCTACCGGAACCCGGTTCTGAACAAAACTGGCTTTCGTCGCTACCCGCCGAAGACCGCGACTATATGCAAAGCATCTGAAGCGGCGTCTGACGTACGCGACGCCGCTTCCATGTCAAAGAGCATGATCGATCGACGTTCAACGCGAACATTGATCGATTGCTTGCACAAGCGAATCCTGCATCGACTGATCCTGGAAAAAAGCGTCGAGACTACGGTGTTCATCTTTTGCGAACGCCTGAAGGCACCGCGCATTGTTTGCACGGCTGCTCGAGACAGAACAGGCAAGTGCGACCATCAGCGCTGCTAATCCAAGGACCGCTATAGCGGCGCTGGTGGCTCGTGCCGGGGACCATCGCCACTCGATACGCTTCTTAACCACGGCCATTCGATGCAACTCGTTATCCATTTGCTTGCCTCCATTATGATTAGCAAGACAACTATTTGCTTTTAAAAAAAGCCGTTGAACTTACACCAATGCCTTCCTCACGTCGTGCATGGACGCGACCGCCGACTCGAACAACTCCGGGCCGATCTTTGCGCGCAAGGTCCGTGCAATCCTGGCGCTGGCATTGTTGATTGGCCGATCGAGCGCCAGACCGGTTGGAGTTGGATGGACTGTCCACTCCCGGCCATCTTCCTTGGCTTGACGGCGTTCGACTAATTGCTTTTCGCAGAGACTGTCGATAAGCCGGGTTGCGGTAGGGCGCGCTATACCCAGGATCTCCGCCACCTGACTGCTGAGGCAGCCGGGCGTAGCCAGCACGACACGAAGCACAAATCCTTGTGGTGGCGTCAGCCCGAATTCTGCATAGACAACAGTCCACTCCCGCTCCACGAGACGGGCGAGGGCAGCCGAATTGAAGTAAAGGCAGTGATCGAACATGAATCGATTAAATCACAAAATAGTTAGCAAGGCAATTAATTGTGGGCTTGTCGTTCCGGTAGATTGCCGCCCGGAAAGCCTTGCGTGCCTGGCAAGCAATAGAGTAGGTCTCGCTTCTCGCCTGGTTACCACCTTTAACGCGTTGCTTGGCCGCTCGCCTATCAGCTCTCTCATGGCCCGGTGCATGCAGAGGGTTGCGCGCTTGGCTAAGCGCGGAAAGCGAGACCATTTCCATCGATACCTATTTGCAAATCGGGATTTCTTGGTTTGTGATGGTTTCGCGCACCGTTACTCTCCTCAGCTATTGCAGCCGATTCACTGCTACTTGGTCGATAATGTTGACCCGCGCTTAAGCGACCAAGAAACCGTTCCCCTTAAAAAACGACTATTCAACCGAGGCCACATCCCCATGGGAATCGCGAAATCAATCAAGGCATGGGGCGCCGCCGCGCTCGTTCTGACCATGTCCACTGCTTCCACCGCTTATGCGGCGGACTCGGTCACGGTGGCATCGAAGATCGACACCGAGGGCAATCTGCTTGGGAACATCATTGCGCAGGTGCTGAAGTCGCATGGCATTGCGGTCTCCGACAAGATCGGCCTCGGGACCACGCCGATCGTGCGCAAGGCCATCACGACGGGTGAAATCGACATCTATCCGGAATACACCGGCAACGCCGCATTCTTCTTCAACAAGGCCGATGACCCGCTCTGGAAGAATGCGGCCAAAGGCTATGAGGAAGCCGCCAAGCTCGATTACGCGGCCAACAAGATTGTCTGGCTGACGCCCGCGCCGGCCAACAACACCTGGGCCGTAGCCCTGCTGGGAACCGTCGCGAAGGCCAACAAGATAAAGACCTTCGAGGACTTCGGCAAGTGGGTGTCGGCGGGCGGTCAGGTCAAGCTCGCGGCGTCGGCTGAGTTCGTCAATACCGCCGCCGCACTGCCGTCGTTCGAAAAGACCTATGCATTCAAGCTGAAACCTGAACAACTTCTTGTGCTCTCGGGCGGCGATACATCGGCGACGATCAAGGCGGCCGCCGAGCAAACCGACAAGGTCAACGCAGCCATGGTCTACGGCACGGACGGCGGCATAGCGGCCGCGGGACTGGTCGTGCTGGAGGACAACAAGGACGTGCAGCCCGTCTACGCACCCACACCGCTGATTCGCGAGAGCGTACTGAAGGCGCACCCCGAGATTGCCGGCTATCTCAAGCCGGTATTTGCCAGTCTCGATCTGAAGACCTTGCAGACGTTGAACAGCCGCATTCAGGTCAACGGCGAGCCGGCCGCAACGGTCGCGGCGAGCTATCTGAAATCGAAGGGCTTCGTTAAATGATTGCCGGGACACGGGCCGACGCACGCACCGATGAAACGCCGGCCACGGCCGGCGCGCAGCAGGGTGCAAGCGCCTTGCGTATCGACAAGGTCGGTTCGCTGATCGCAGCGATAGCCTTGCTCGCGCTGGTGTTCGAACCGTTCGTGACGTTTCGGGCGAACCGGATTGTGTCCGGCAAAGGTCTCGGGTTGACCGACATCTTCACAGCCGGGCAGGCATGGGCATTTCTTGCGGTGCTGGCCGCAGGGGCGCTGTTCGCGTTGCTGCGCAGCCGTCCGACGCTTCGGTTCGTGGTCGGCGTTGTCCTGCTCCTGACGCTGTGCGTGCTGCTCGGCCTTGTGCCTGCGCATCTCGTCACTGCCGATAACCCGTTGGCGCGGGTGTCGCCCGCGGGTGGTTTCTGGATCTTGTTCTTCGCGTTCTCGGTGCTGGTAACCGACGCTATCGCCAAGCTCTCGTTCGGACCGGTGCAACATCTTCTTGCGCTTGCACTGGCCGCGGCCGTTATTGCAGCCATTCTTGGCAGTGGCTTATGGAGCGGGTTGTCGGTGATGCAGGAGTATGCGAATCACGCCGATACCTTCTGGCTCGAAGCGGCCCGCCATGTTGAACTCGTCACGGGGTCGGTTGCGGCGGCGGTCCTGATCGGTGTGCCACTGGGCGTTGCGTGCGCAAAGTGGTCGGCGCTGCGTGCCGTCGCGTTACCTGTACTCAACATTATTCAAACCATCCCGAGTATCGCGATGTACGGTTTGATGATGGTTCCGCTAGGGCTTCTTGCCACCCGGTTCCCGCTGCTCGATGCGCTTGGCATTCGCGGTATCGGCGTCGCGCCTGCGGGAATTGCGTTGTTTCTCTATTCGCTGCTGCCGGTCGCGGCAAGCGTTGTGGTGGGATTTGCGCAGCTTCCGCACGAGAGCGTTGAAGCGGCAGTGGCGATGGGCATGACCCCGCGCCAGCGGCTCTTTGCGATTGAACTGCCGCTTGCGTTGCCGGTCATCCTGACGGGCGTGCGGATCGTGCTGGTCCAAAACATTGGTCTGGCGACCGTGGCTGCGCTGATCGGCGGAGGTGGCTTCGGTACTTTCGTATTCCAGGGTCTTGGGCAAGCGGCGACTGATCTCGTGCTGCTCGGCGCCGTGCCGACCATCGCGCTCGGTCTCGCTGCGGCAATCGTGTTCAACGCCGTGACCGAACTCGCTAAAGGACGTCACTAAATGACGCAAGGACGCCACGTATGATCGAAATCGAAAAACTCAGCCGGCGTTTCGGCGATATTGTCGCTGTCGATGACGTCTCGCTCACCATCGAACGAGGCACCATCACCGCGTTTGTCGGCACATCCGGCAGCGGCAAGTCCACGCTCCTGCGCATGATCAACCGTCTGATCGCGCCCACGAGCGGCACGATCCGCATTGACGGAAGCGACACCGCAACCGTGCCGGCTGAGGCATTGCGGCGCGGGATTGGTTATGTGATCCAGGGCAACGGCTTGTTTCCGCATTGGACGGTGGCTCGCAATATCGCGACGGTTCCGCGCTTGATGGGGTGGAGCGCGGCGAGGATCGACCTGCGTGTGCGCGAGTTGCTGGCACTCTTCAATCTGGACGCCGATGCCTACCTGGACAAGTATCCCCATCAGCTTTCGGGTGGTCAGCAGCAGCGTGTGGGGGTGGCGCGGGCGCTGGCGGCGGAGCCTGCAATCTTGCTGATGGACGAGCCGTTCGGTGCACTCGATCCCATCATTCGCGCTAAGGCGCAGGAAGACTTGCTTGCGCTTCAGCGGCGTCTGGGGATCACGGTCGTGATTGTTACGCATGATATGGAAGAGGCGTTGCATCTGGGTGACCGCATTGTGGTGATGGACGGTGGCCGCGTGCTTCAGGCGGCTACGCCTGCCGAGATCTTGAGGCGGCCTGCGCCGGGTTTTGTCGAGCGATTGGTAGCGGGCGTCGACCGGCCGTTCCGGCTGCTGTCGCTGATTCCTGTTAGTGAAATCGCCGAAGCGGGCGCCGCCGAGGGCAGTGCGATTGCTGGCACGCAGAGCCTTCGCGATGCCCTGTCCGAGTTGCTTTGGCGTGGCGCGCAGAGCTTGCCGGTTGCATCGGCGGACGGTGCAGTGCAGAGCCGTATTTCGCTTGCATCGATCCTGGCGCGTGCCGAGAGGTCCGCATGAAATCAGCTGCCTGGATAGCGCGTACGTTGGCGCTTGCCGTACTGCTCACGTTGCTGTTCAAGCCGCATGTGTTCCAGCCGCTCCTTGCCCCGCTGGCTGAAAACGGCGCACCGGCGCTTTATGACCGGGCGAGCCTGCTGGACCTCACGCTTGCACATCTCGCGATCGTGGCGGCCGCGAGTCTGGTGGGTGCGGTGATTGCGTTGCTTGCCGGGATTTTCGTCACGCGCGAGGCGGGTGCGGAATTCCTGCCGCTCGCGCGCAGCGTAGTGAATATCGGGCAGACGTTTCCGCCGGTGGTTGTGCTCGCGCTTGCGGTGCCCGTGGTCGGGTTTGGTGTCAAGCCGACCCTGGTCGCGTTGATTCTTTATGGTCTCCTGCCGATCTTCGAGAGTACTATCACGGGGCTGAAGGAGATTCCGTCTGTGACTATCGACGCGGCGCGAGGCATGGGCATGAGCGCGGCGCGGCAGTTGTTCGCGGTTGAACTGCCGCTCGCGCTGCCGGTTATTCTCGCGGGACTGCGCCTTTCCGTTGTGATCAATCTGGGGACTGCGACTATCGGGTCGACCGTGGCGGCGAAGGGGTTGGGCGATGTCATTATTGCGGGTCTGCAGACCTCGAATACTGCTTTTATCCTGCAGGGTGGGGTTATTGTTGGGTTACTTGCCGTGCTGATCTATGACGCGATGGGTGTTGCCGGGAGGTTGGCCTCAAGGCATGTGAGGGCCGTCGGCGGGGTTTAGGGCCTTTGGGTTTGAGGTGGTCGGTTCTGGGGTTAGTGGTTGGGGTCTATGCCGGGGTGGTGGTTTCGGCGTTAGTGGTCGGGGTCTATGCCGGGTTGGTGCTTTCGGAGTTAGCGGTCTGCGGGAGTCGGATTTTCTCTTTATCACTATTAGCCACTGTGCGTGGCGGCACGTCATTTCTTTGTCCAAAGCGACAAAGAAACGAAGCAAAGAAAGCGCTTTTAAACCACGCTACCCTAAGTGTCCACAGCGTGCAGTTTCTATTCATGGGTGCCCCAAAAGCACGGTGCTCGCCAGAGCGGAGGATGTTTGAACCCCTCCTTCTCGCGAACCCTGACACGAACACGCTTCGCCCCGTACGCTCTCGGGCAAGCACAATTGCTAAGGAACCCGCACGGCCTTACAGGTATTTACGGCTGCGATTTTTTGACAGGTTAGCTACCTGGTCTGTGCGACCGTATTCATTCGCCACAGCTTCATGCGTGTTTGTGTTTGCTGCTTCAGTTTTTTGTGAATTGGCTGCGCGTGCTGTACAGCCATTTTCGTCGGTTACGGCCGTCCGCATCTTTGCGGCCGCGTTTCTTGGCGGGTTGGCGGCGTGGTTCGACATGCGTGAAATTCGGTGGTTGGTTGTCCGCGGATAGCGCGGGGTGCTCCTTGGGCAGGTTCAATCACTGGTGGCGAAGCGTGTGGGTATCGGTGTTCGGAGAAGGAGGGTTTCACACATCCTCCGCTCTGGCGAGCACCGTGCTTTTGGGGCACCTATGAATAGAAACTGCACGCTGTGGACACTTAGGGTAGCGTGGTTGAAAGCGCTTTCTTTGCTTCGTTTCTTTGTCGCTTTGGACAAAGAAATGACGTGCCGCCACGCACAGTGGCTAATAGTGATAAAGAGAAAATCCGACTCCCGCAGACCACCACGGCCGAAAGCACCAACCCGGCATAGACCCCGACCACTAACCCCGGAACCGACCAACCCAACCCTTACCCCGCCCCCCGCGAGCAAAAATCAAGCCTCATTACGCTTACTCCACCCAAAAGCGAAAACGGTGCTTAGCGGCGTTGAACTACACACCGACGCGCAAAGCTGCCCAGGCATAGGCAAGTCAAAGACAAACCAAGACCCACCCCCTGACATGCTAGCCAAAGCCGGGGCAGATTCGCTTAACGCAAGGTTCGAATAATCGATAGCCGATCGATGTCCGGCAGCACTAAGCAAACTGTTATCGCGCGCTCGCTGCCTGCTAAAGAGCAAACCATCCGATGGCGGCGAAATCTGGCCCGATACCCGGCCCGGCAGCGATGATTCGTCGTCGGATGCCATCTTGTACGAAGGCAGCGACGTTCCTAAACCCAGATAACTGGCGCTGATGCCAAGCATGATCCAGACACCGGCATAAGCGATATCAGCGCATAAAACGGCATCCCCCGTGGCGTCTTGTGCGAACATTCGACCCTTGGCGTCATCACGCAGATCAACCGCATCGGGCTGGCATCCGAGTATCCGGGCCGCAGCCAGTCGCAACACCGCACGGCTCGATATATACCGGTACCGGAGCGCAGGACTGGGCAATAACGCTGCACGCCGGGTCTCGTCCTGCGTCAGCCACTGCGCCGAATCGTGCGCGCTCACACGTTGCCATTGACTGCGAAACCGGAACATGAAGATCTCGCCCGGTGCCGGCGTGCATTGACTCAGCGAAAGCGTTTCGTTCATGCGAAGCGGTAAGAACTGCGGTTGCGTTTCGCTATCGGCGAGCTGGATCGACGCATCGAGGTTATCGATAAAATCCCGCGTCGATGTCTGCATCAATGAGCGCTCAGTCAATAAACCCGTAGGCATGGTAAGTACCGTTTCAGATCAAGGGGGCATGTACCGAGAGACCGGACACGACCACGCCGGATCGATCCGGCGAACCGCCGGGCGTTCCTCTCAAGCCGATGAGGGATAGGAGCACGAACGAAAATGGCGTTGATGTCGCCGTTCCTTTCGCACCAGTTCTGTCTGCCACCGCTTAAGCGTGGGCTTCGAGCCATTCGGTCACGTAGCGGTCGCTGGAGGGGCGCTTCACCGCGCGCACGCCGTCAGGCGGCGTGCCGACAAACAAAAATCCAAGCAAACGATCACGCTCGGCCAGCCCAAGCGCGCGATGCATTTGCGGCTCGTAACTATCCGGTCCGGTCGCCCAGAAACCACCAAAACCGAGTGCATGAATAGCGTTCAACATGTTCATGGCCGCTGCCCCAACGGACAGTAACTGCTCGACTTCAGGGACCTTCGTCTCGCGTGTCAGGGACGCGACAAGCGCTATCACAACGGGCGCCGCCAGCGCGCGGCGCCCGCGATGTTCATGCGCCGAACGCGGCTCTTCGGGAGCCCGGGTGCAGGCAAGATCGACCAGCAACTCGCCGAGTTTCAGCCGCGCGTTCCCGCGAATCAGCACAAAGCGCCACGGCCGCAACGCGCCGTGATCGGGCGCGCGCAGGGCGGCATCGAAAATCTGTTGAAGCTGGGAATCGTCGGGCGCGGGTTCGGCTAGCGGCCAGTGCGACTGACGCGTCATCAACACGCTCAGGGCGTCGGCACTGACGCCGGGGTTCATCGTTTCCATGGATAGCTCCAAGCTTTCTCAAGGCATCCATGATCGCGAAAAATGCATCGTATTGCAAATGATTCTCAATAACTTGATTTTGTCATGGTAGATGCCTATGCTTCGGTCCTGTTCGCAATTTCTGAGATTGTCCGTCGATGCCCCCCCGCGCCGATCCCGATTCCGACAGCCGGGCGCTGGCCCGCCGATGATGTGACCAACGCGCAGGCCCCGATGGCGTTGCGTTCACGTCTCTTTCACGTCTCTGGACGACTTGGACGGTTACTCGGGCGCGCCGGCATTCGGACTCTGAGCCTGCTGCCGCAACGCTGACGAGCGAGCTTTGAAGCAGTCTTTGCATCAGACAATTTAATATGAAATAATAATCATTCGCATTTGCATTATCGTTCACAAATCCAACCACACCAACCGCAAGAGACCATGGCACGACAACAATCAGAACGACGCGGCGCAGACCGTATCGGCGCGCGCGGGCGCGCAAAGAATCCCTGGCGGCTCGCGCCGATCGCAGCGGGCGTGTTCCTGGCGACGTCTGCGTTTGCGCAAAGTGACGCTGTTGTGCCTACGGACGGATCTGGCCAGCCGGCCGCATCCGCCAGCCCGGGGCAACAGTTGCCGGCTGTGGTGGTGAAGGGTCAACGCGATGCTGAAACGGGCACGGGACCGGTGAAGGGTTACGTGGCGAAGCAGAGCACAGCGGGCACCAAGACCGACACGCCGATCATCAAGACACCGCAGGCGATCTCGGTGGTGACGCGCGACCAGATGGACATCCAGGACGTGCAGAGCGTGGCGCAGGCGCTGCGCTACACGTCCGGCGTCAACCCGGAGCAGCGCGGCACCAATACGGATTCGCTCGAGTACCTGTACGCGCGCGGTTTTCTCGTCGACGAGTTCTGGAACGGTTTGCGCACACCCGGTCCGGCCGGCGGTTTCGGCTTCAACGTGACGAGCTTCGATCCGTATATGTTCGAGCGTATCGAGTTGCTGCACGGACCGGCGTCGGTGTTGTACGGACAAGGTTCGCCGGGTGGCACGGTGAACCTTGTGAGCAAGATGCCGACAGCCGAGCCGCTGCACGAAGTCGGAATCCAGACCGGCAGCTATGGGCGCTTGCAAGGGTTCTTCGACTTCAGTGGTCCTATTGATCAGGATGGCAAAGTGCTTTACCGTTTGACGGCGGACGGTTTCAATACCGGCACGCAAACGGACTACGTGAACCAGCAGCGCTTCGCGATTTCGCCGACCATCACGTGGAAACCGACGAAAGACACCACGTTCACGGTCTTTGCGAACTACCAGGCCGATCCCGAAGCGGGTATCTATAACAGCGTGCCGGTGGTGGGCACGATTCAGACCGGTGTGTCGCAGTTGCCGCGCAGTTTCTATCCGGGCGAGCCGGACTTCGACAGTTTCCGCAAGACGCAGGAGTCAATCGGATACCAGTTGGATCATCGCCTGAACGACATCTGGTCCTTCAAGCAGAGCTATCGTTTCCTGCATAACAGCCAGACCGTTCAATATGTGGCCGACGATCTGGGCTATATAAACAACGGTACGGAGCTGGCGCGCGAGGCGTACCTGAACAGCGGCCGGCTGAACTCGCACACGCTCGACAACCAGGCAACCGCGCGGTTCAACACGGGACCGGTGTCGCATACGGCGACCGTGGGTGTCGACTACCAGAATACCCAGTTCGACCATGTTTTCTTCGCATCGGCGGACAACAATGTGCCGTCGCTCAGCATTACGAATCCGCAATATGGCCAGTACATTCCATATCCGACCTTCGAGTTGGGCACGTCGAACAAGCAGTCGGTCAAGCAGCTTGGCACGTATGCTCAGGACCAGTTCGACATCGACCGGTGGTCGTTCCTGCTGGGTGTGCGCGAAGACTGGACGAACGAAGATAGCCAGTCGTATGTGAACGGTGCGCAGACGAAACAGTTCAACCGCGCGTTCACGTGGCGTGCGGGTGGCGTATACAAGTTTGACAATGGTTTTGCGCCCTACGCCAGCTACACGACGTCGTTCCAGCCGCAAGTCGGCTCGACCTTCTCGGGTACATCGTTCTCACCGACTACCGCCCAGCAGTACGAGGTCGGCGTGAAATACCAGCCGAAGGGTTACAACAGTTTTGTCACTGTGTCGGCGTTTCATTTGACGCAGCAAAACGTGCTGACGACGGACCCGAACAACATCAACTTCCAGGTGCAGACCGGCGAAGTGCGGTCCCAGGGTTTCGAAGTCGAAGCGCATGCGAGCCTGACCAACAACCTCGCGCTGATTTTCAGCTACACGTACACGAACCTGCTCAACACGAAGAGCAATTCGTCGAACCTCGACAAGGCGCCGCTCGGTATTCCGCGTAATACCGCCTCGCTGTGGGCGGACTATACGGTAACCAGCGGGCTGCTCAACGGTGTGCAAGCGGGCGCGGGCCTGCGGTTTATCGGCGGTTCATACGGTGATACGGCGAACACGCTCCTGACCTCGTCGGCAACACTCGTCGACCTCGCGCTGCGTTATGACCTAGGCCGCGCGTTCCCCTCCATGCACGGCTGGACCGGTTCGCTCAATGCAAGCAACCTGCTCAACCGCACTTACATGGCGTCGTGCAGCAACGGTTCCTGCTACTGGGGACAAGGTCGACTCGTACTCGCGGGATTGAAGTATCAGTGGTAATTCATCAGGAGGCAGGGCGCCAATGCGGTCTTTTGCGGCAAGAGCCTTAACGGCGACCTTAATGACGCCCTTAACGACGCCCGGCGAGCAAGCCGGACCACTGCCACTGTCTCCTGCGCAGGAAGGGCTCTGGTTCATGCAGCGGCTCGCGCCGCTGTCCACTGCCTACCATCTGGCGCGCGTTTTTCACTTGCGCGGGCAGGCCGATATCAGCGCGCTTGAGCAGGCGCTGAATGTCGTGCGCGCACGGCAGGCTGTATTGCGTACCCGACTGCGCGAGAGACCGCGGCGGCAGCGGGACAAGGACAAGACCGCTTGACCGACGACATGCAATCCATCCTTTTTGAACTCATGCGATGAACCGACGCGCCATGCTTTCCGCGCTGCTGGGCGCCGGCGCACTTGCTGCAACCGCACTCTCCGATGTTGCACTGGCCGGCGACGTTCCCGCAGCTCCACCGCGCCGTATTGTCGTGCTCGACTGGGGACTGACCGAGATGGTGTTGTCGATCGGCGTGGTGCCGGTCGGGATAGCGAATACCCGGGACTTCCTCAGGAATTTCACGGCCTGCGATGTGCCCGCGTCGGTGGTGAATCTCGGACTGATGTTCCAGCCGAACATGGAATTGCTGTTCGCGCTGAAGCCTGACCTGATCATCATCTCGCCGGCCCATGCGACGTTGCGGGCCGCGCTCGAACGGGTTGCGCCGACCCTCACGCTCGGGCGTTACCGGTCGAGTAAAACGCCTTATTCCGCGGCGTGTGCCGAAACGCTGCAGCTCGCGCGTTTGCTGGGCTGCGAAGCGCGCGCCGAAGCCGTTCTCGCGCAAGCGGACACGGTACTCGGCCACGCGCGCACGGCGCTTGCCGCGCTTCCAGGTGTGAGCGGTGCAGGTGGTGCGAAAGGCAGGCCGCTTTACATGGTGAATTTTATCGATGAAGCGCACGTGCGCGTGTTCGGCCCCAACAGCTTCTATGGCGAACTGATGACAACGCTAGGACTGCAAAACGCGGTCCACTCGGGCGCCTTCTCCACAACTGGTTTCGACGTGCTGGGGGGTGTGCCTGATGCGACCCTGCTCTACATGAAGCCGCTTGCGTCATCCGTTGCGAACATGATGAAAACCAGTCCCGTGTGGCAGGCCATGCCATTCACGAACGAGGGCCGCATGATCGGCCTGCCGCGCGTTCCTCCCGACGGCGGCTGCGTCCTCTCCGCGATGCTCTTCGCCCGCGTGCTCGTCGATGCCTTCCGGCAGGTCAGTAAGCAGGCCAATGCCGCGAAGGAGCATGCATGAAAAGCGTCGCGACCGTGCCCGTGATTTCCTCACGACGCTGGCCACTCCTGCCGGTTTGTCTTGTGATCGTGCTGGCCACGGTGTTGTCGCTGCACAGGCTGGAGGAGCGGTTGCCGGCGTCGTTGTGGTGGCAAGCGCTTGTGGCGCCATCGCCGACGGATCTGCGCCAGCTGCTTGTCCACTACGGCGACCTGCCGCGCATCGCGGTCGCGTGGCTGTGCGGCGCGGTGCTCGGGCTTGCCGGTGCGGCGACCCAGCAAGTGCTGCGCAATCCGCTCGCCGAGCCGATGACGCTCGGCATCTTCTCCGGCTCCTACCTGGGGCTCTCGATTGCAACGGTCTACGCACCCGGCTTGCTCGTATCCGGTCGCGATGGTGTCGCGCTGGCCGGTGGCGCAGCGGCATTGGCGATTGTTTTTGCGCTGGCCGCGCGACGCGGCATCTCGCCGCTCGCGCTGATCCTCGGCGGCATGATCGTCAACCTGTGCTGCGGCGCGCTGAGTTTCGCGCTCGCGATCTCCCACTACGACCTGTTGAGCGCGCTGATGATCTGGGGCGGCGGTTCGCTCGGCCAGCACGACTGGAGCGTGGCGCTGGCACTGCTCGTGCGGCTCGTGCCGTGCGTGGCGTTGCTGCTGCTGTGCATGCGTCCCATGGCCGTATTCGATCTGGGAGACACCGTCGCCAGCAGCCTGGGCGTCTCGTTGCGAATGACGCGCGGCGCCGCGCTCTTCCTGACCCTGCTCGTGACCGCGTTCGTGGTGAGCGCCGTGGGCGTGATCGGCTTCATTGGACTTGCCGCTCCCACGCTTGCGCGTCTCGCCGGCGCGCGTCGCTTACGTGACCGGATGTTGTGGTCGCCGTTGTTCGGCGCGGCGTTGCTGTGGCTGGCCGACCAGATCGCGCAAGAATTCGCGGGACGTTACGGAACCACGATTCCGACGGGCGCGATCACCACGTTGCTGGGCGCACCGCTGCTGCTGGTCATGTTGCGGCGCCTGCGTGGACGGCCCGACCTGACCCACGCGCCCGCGATCCAGTCAGCTCCGCTTTCATCGCGTGCACTGGCTTTGACGACGGGCGTCTGCATACTGTTTTTGCTGGTGGTCATCGGCTTGTCGCTTGGCGTGGGGAGAGGTCTTGCAGGCTGGCATGTCAGCCGCCCGGACGAGATCGCTGCGTTGCTGTTCCTGCGCTTGCCCCATGTAATCGCGGCGATGGGCGTAGGCGTGTTGCTCGCGCTCGCGGGCGGTATCGTCCAGCGCATGACGGGCAATCCGATGGCGAGCCCCGACCTGCTCGGCATCACCGCCGGCGGCGCGATGGGGCTTACCGGCGCACTTTTCCTGACAGCCAGTCCGGGGCTGCCGACGTTTCTTGTCTGGTGTGCATCGGGGTCGGTGATTACGCTGGGCGCGCTGCTGCTCTTTGCACGCAAATCGTCCTATGCCCCCGACACGCTGATACTCGCCGGCGTGACAATCAGCGCCGTGTTCCAGGCAGTGTCGACTATTGCCGTTGCCAGCGACGATCCCCGCGTGATCGTCCTCTACAACCTGCTCGCAGGATCGACTTATCACGTCAGCGCGGGCGCAGCGGGTGTCGTGGCCGTGGTCGCGCTGGCGGCACTGTGCGCGGTGCCGTTTTGCCGGCGCTGGCTTGAGATCCTGCCGTTGGGCGCGGCCGTCTCTCGCGGCCTGGGAGTGAACATTACCGTCGCGCGTTTTGCGCTGCTGCTGCTGAGCGCGCTGCTGACGGCGGCGGCGACACTCGTGATCGGCCCGCTGTCATTTATCGGTCTCATGGCGCCGCACATGACACGCATGCTCGGTATCCGGCGGGCTGTGCCGCTCCTGTTCATTTCGGCGGCTCTGGGCGCGGCGCTGATGGTCGCGTCCGACTGGCTCGGCCGCTGGGTCCTGTTCCCGCAGGAAATGCCGGCGGGCGTGATGGCGACGCTGCTGGGCGGCGTGTACCTGATTGTCACGATGTTCAAGCGCAGCCCACGGGATGCGTCCGGTTCGTGATGCCTGTTCGATCACCCTCTCGAAGCACTCGAACGGCCGCTTTATCAGTGAAACCGCATAATGCAAATGATTCGCATTTAATTGACTTCACTTGTCAAATTAATTATTCTGTGACGCGGCCGGACCGTCCGGGGTCGTCCTTTTTACGTCCTTTCACTGGCGGGATTGAGCCCGGTTTACGGTCGTCGCCCCACAAGGAGTTTCATGTCGCTGTTCCTGTATCTTGTCCGCAACTCACGCTGGGTGCTGGCTGTCGCGGTGGTGGCGAGCCTCGTCAGCGGGTTCGGCAACGCGGCGCTCATCGCGCTGATTAACCAGGCGCTTGGGGCGTCGAATACGAAGCTCGTCGAACTCGGCTGGCAATTCCTGATCGTGGGCGTGGTCGTGCTCGGCACGCGAACCCTTTCACAAACCTTGTTCATGCAGCTCGGCCAGCGCGCCAAGGCGACGCTGCGCATGCGCACCATCCGGCGCATTGCCGAAGCGTCGTATCAGCATCTGGAAAAGCAGGGCGCGTCCAAGGCGCTCACCGTGCTCACGCAAGACCTGGATACGATCGTCATCCTGTTCGTCAGCCTGCCCGCGCTCGCGATGCACGGCGCGGTGATCGCAGGTTGCCTCGCGTATCTCGGTTATCTGTCATGGCAGATCCTGCTCTTCGCTGTCGTGACCATCTTCATCGGCTCGCTCGGGTTTCATATTGCCAACACGAAAGCGCTGTTTCATCTGCGCGGGTCGCGGCGCAAGGAGGACGATCTCGTCAAGCATTTCCGCGCGCTCTTCGACGGCGCCAAGGAGCTCAAGCTGCATCGTGAGCGCAAGAATGCGTTCGTGACGGACACGCTGGAAACCAACGTGGAAGCAGTACGCGTTCAGCGCACGCGTGGTTACATCCTGTACGCTGCGGCCGCGAGCTGGGGCAGCTTCATTCTGTTTGCGTTCATCGGCATTACGCTGTTCGTGCTGGCGCGTACGTTTCCGGTGAGCACGCACGTGATGTCCGGCTACGCGATGATCTTTCTGTACATGATCATGCCAATTGAAGGCCTGCTGTCGGCCATCCCGAACATCAGTTCGGCGAAGGTTGCGATGGAGCGCATTGAACAGGTCAATGCCGAACTGCCGCTCGAAGATACCTTGCGCGAAACCCCGGCCAAGTCCTTCGACAGCATCGTGTTCGACAAGGTCACGCATCGATACTTCCGCGAGAAAGAGAACGAAGTCTTCACGCTGGGCCCCATCGACCTGACGTTCAAGCCGGGTGAACTGATTTATCTGATCGGCGGTAACGGCAGCGGCAAGACGACGCTCGCAAAAATGCTCGTGGGACTTTACGCGCCCGAAGGCGGCCAGATCCTGCTTAACGGCAAACCGGTCGATGAAGCGCACCGCGATATTTATCGCCAGCATTTCTCGGTGGTCTTCAACGACTTCTACCTGTTCGACACGCTGTTCGGCATGAAGGTGGAAGGACTCGACCGTCAGGCGAAGTTGCTGCTTGAACACCTGCAACTCGATCACAAGGTCACGATCAAGGACGGTGCGTTTTCCACGACGGACCTGTCGCAAGGTCAGCGCAAGCGTCTCGCTTTGCTGGTCACGTATCTGGAAGACCGGCCGTTCTACGTCTTCGACGAATGGGCCGCTGACCAGGACCCGACCTTCAAGGAAGTGTTCTACAAGCAGTTGCTGCCGGAGCTTCAGGCCAAGGGCAAGACCATCGTGGTCATCACGCATGACGATCGTTATTACCATCTCGCCGATCGCTATATCAAGCTCGACTACGGTCAGGTCGTTGAACTCGGCCGTGGCGCAGACTTGCGCGTCGATCATCCGAACGCCATTCATCCACAGACGCAAGGGCAGGCACCTGCGCCGGTTGCATCGGCATAACGAATATGAACGCCAACCCCGCATTTCTCGATCGGAACGCAGAGCGCGTGGCCACTCGTGAGTCCGATTCCGAGTCCATGTATTCGCTCGAAGAGGTCTCGTTCAGCATCGGCGAGCGGGTGCTGCTGCATCCGCTGTCGCTCGAATTGCCCAAGCGTCGCGTATGCGGACTCATTGGGCACAATGGTTCTGGCAAATCCACGCTGCTGAAGCTGCTCGCGCGCCAGCAAGCGCCCGGCAGCGGCACGCTGCGCTTCGCGGGCAAGCCGCTCGACGACTGGGAAGGCCGCGCGTTTGCGCGCAAGGTCGCCTATCTGCCGCAACAACCGCCCGCCGCCGACGGCATGACCGTGCGCGAACTCGTCGCGCTGGGGCGTTATCCGTGGCACGGTGCGCTCGGGCGCTTCAGCACACAAGACGGCGCGAAGGTGGAAGAAGCCATGCGGCAGACCGACGTCGAGCGTTTTGCGGACCGCACGGTGGACAGTCTTTCCGGCGGCGAACGCCAGCGCGTGTGGCTCGCCATGCTGGTCGCGCAGGACAGCGAATGCCTGCTGCTTGACGAACCTATTTCGGCGCTGGACATTGCGCATCAGATCGAGGTTTTGCAACTGGTGCGGACCTTGAGTGCCGAGCGCGGGCTCGGTGTGGTGGTGGTGCTGCACGACGTCAACATGGCTGCGCGTTTCTGCGACGATCTCCTGGCGCTCAAGGGCGGCCGCCTGCTGGCATCGGGCACGCCCGCGGAGCTGATGCACGCTGACACACTCGGCGCGATTTATGGTATTCCGATGGGCACGGTCCCGCACCCTCACGGCGGTTCACCCATCAGTTTCGCCCACTGATTCAAGGTTTCGATCTCATGAAGCAAGTTGTCAGGCTCGTGGTGGCGGTGGTGTTCGCCGCAGCCACATTGAGCGGTTGTGTGCAAGTCCCCCGGAACGTGGCGAGTGCCGAGCCGCCTTTTAGCGTCGAGATTCGCCGCACGCAAGATGGTATCCCGCATATCAAGGCAGACGATTGGGCGAGCCTCGGTTATGGCTATGGCTACGTGCAGGCGCAAGACAACCTGTGCACGCTCGCAGACGGCTTCGTCACGTTTCGCGGCGAGCGCTCGGCGAATTTCGGTGCCGATGCGCGGCCGCCGACGGCCGCTTCCTTCGGACAACCGCGCAATCTTGAAGCCGATTTCTTCTTTCGTTTTGTTGACGACGCGAGCGCTGTCGAACGTTATCGATCCGCTCAATCCGCGCCCATTCGCGAGTTGATCGACGGTTTCGTGGCGGGCTATAACCGTTACGTCGACGAGTTGGACGCGGGACGCATGGGCGGGGCGAACGCGGCGTGCAGAGGCAAGCCGTGGGTCGGCAAGATCAGTTCCGACGATATGATCCGCCGGCTCGTGGCAGCCAATCTCGCCGGTGGTGCTGTACGGTTTTTGCCACAGATAGCGAGCGCGCAGCCGCCTGCAAAACCCGCCCCGTTGGGGCCGTCCGTGCAGACCGGCGCCGTCGATATCGCGCCTTCGCAACTCGACATAGGCGGGCAGCGGGGCATTGGCAGCAATGCGCTTGCGTTCGGCGCGCCGGTCACGCAGGAAGGCCGCAGCCTCCTGTTCGGCAACCCGCACTGGTTCTGGCGCGGGCCTGACCGCTTCTATGAAGCACAGCTAACCATCCCGGGACAGTTGAATGTAGCGGGCGTGTCATTTCTTGGCGTGCCGCTCGTGATGATCGGCTTTAACAACGACATCGCGTGGACCCATACCGTGTCGAGCGCGCGGCGCTTCGGCATTTTCCAGTTGTCGCTGGATCCCGCCGATCCCACGCGATATTTCTTCGATGGCGTCAGCGAGCCGATGACACCTGTGCCCGTCACGGTCGAAACGCGTAACGCCGACGGCAGCCTGACACCGATTACGCGCACGCTATATCGCTCGCGGTTTGGTCCGCTCGTGGATTTGTCGTCGATGTCACCGGCACTCGCATGGAATGCGCAACACGCGTTCGCGCTGCGCGACGTGAATACCGATAACACACGCGCCTTCGAGAACTTCCTGGCGTGGGATCAGGCGCGCTCCCTCAACGATTTCATCGCGATCCAGAAGCGCTTCGCAGCCACGCCGTGGGTCAACACCCTGGCGATCGGCCGCGATGACCCGCGTGCATGGTTCGCCGACTTTGGCGCTGTGCCGGACGTGCCCGATTCGCTGGCGGCGGCCTGCACGCCGCCGCTTGGCCGGGCGTTCGATGCGAAAGCGCCCGGCGTGCCGTTTCTCGATGGTTCGAAAAGCGCCTGTGAATGGCGCGTGGAAGCATCGAGTGTGCAAGCAGGAGCATTGCCGGTCTCCGAGATGCCCGGCATGGCGCGCGGCGATTATGTGGGTAACTTCAACGGCAGTTACTGGCTGACCAACGCCAACGCGCCAATGACCGGCTACCCGCATGTGGCCGGCATTACCGGCACGGAGCAGTCGCTGCGCACGCGGTTTGGCCACATGCTCGCGGCCGAGTTACAGGCACAGAAGGGGGGCGCGACGCGGCTTGCACTCGAGACGAAGGTGCTCGATAGCCGGTCGATGTCGGAGCAATTGTTCCGCAAGCCTATCCTCGACGCGGCCTGCAGCGATGTGCCGGATGCACCGGCTTCGGTGGTTTCGGTCACGCAAGGAACGCCCGGCGGCAAGCCGCAAACGGTGGATTTGGCGCAAGCGTGCAAGGTACTGCGTGAGTGGGACGGCACCGCCAACACCCAGGCGCGTGGGGCCAATCTATGGGACGAATTCTGGCGTCGCCTGAACGGGGCAGGGTTGGCGCATTTCTACCGTGTGCCGTTCGATCCAGCCGCGCCGCTTGCGACGCCGCGCGGTCTCGACGCCTCCAATCCCGCGCTTAAACCCGCTCTTCAGCAGGCGCTCGGCGGCGCGGTGCTCGCTATGCAGCGTTACGGTTTTGCGCTCGACTCCACGCGTGGCGAACTGCTGCACGCCGACCGGAACGGTGAGCGCGTGCCGCTCTTTGGCGGTTGCGACGAAGCGGGTTATTTCACGGTAATGTGTGCGCTCCATCCCGTCGATGCAAACGGCTACGCCGTCGATCGCAGCGGCCACGGTGCGAGTTACCTGCAAGTGGTTTCGTTCGACGCGAATGGCGTGCAAGCGGACACGATGCTGGCGCATTCGGAATCCGACGACCCCGCCTCGCCCCATTTCTCCGATGCAACCCGGCGCTTTGCCGGCAAGCAATGGCTGCGCTTTCCGTTCACCGAAGAGGCCATAACCGCCGATCCGGCCATGACGACAGTGATGCTGCAAGCGCCGAGATAGACGTAGAAGGTGCATGTGTGCTCGATTCAGCGCGCTGTGCTATGGTCGAATGACTTCCTTCTCCAACAGCCATGACCTAGCCGGTCATGGCGCACACCATCGCCATCATGTCCTTCACCGTTCAACAATCCACCGGTTCAAAAGCAGCGCAATATGACGAGCTTATTGCGCAGGCGCGCTCGCTTCTCAGCGATGAAACCGATCGCATCGCCAATGCCGCCAACTTTTCGGCGCTGGTGTATCACACGCTGCCCGACCTGAACTGGAGTGGTTTTTATTTCTTCGATGGCGTCGAGCTCGTCGTGGGTCCCTTCCAGGGCAAACCGGCGTGCGTTCGCATCGCGCTGGGAAAAGGCGTATGCGGCACGGCCGCGCAAACCCGGCTCACACAGGTTGTGCAGGACGTTCACGCGTTTCCCGGACACATTGCGTGCGACTCGGCTTCGCAATCGGAGATTGTCGTGCCTCTCGTTGCCAAGGACGGCAGCCTGGCCGGCGTCTGGGATGTCGACAGCCCTTCGGTCGGCCGCTTCGATGCGGACGATGCCAAAGGAATGGAAGCGCTATGCCAGGTATTCATGGAACTGGCGTGGGAGCCGCGGACATCGGCGTAAGGCTCTCATCGAGCGTTAGTCTTGACGACAAACCCTGCAAGGTCGGCACGCACTGAGCGAGCCTTCAGCCATTCGAGCGGGATCTGCCATAGCGACGTTTCGAAGCGGCTATGGAAAAACGAAAAGTGGCCGATCTCGCGATACCCCATCGCTTCGGGCGGAATACGCAGATGGGTGATCGGGCTGTTCCTGAAGTAAGCAAGCAAACGTTCGATGGCCGATACCGTGCCAAATTCGTCATCGGTTACGCTGAATGCGAGTATTGGCGCATGCAATGCGGCGAAACCTTTGACCAGCGTCGCGCGCTGTGCTTCCGTCAGGGCGTGCGGACCGTGCCGGAATGCATCCTCGAACCTGGGTTGCGGCGCGGTCCAGTCGCGCACCACGCCGCGCGGGGTGTCTTCCATCCAGCCTAGCGTGCCACCGGGAAAATAGCCGAGTGCAGCCGTGAGCGCCGGCATGATTACGTGCCATTTGATCAGCATGCCGAATCGTTTATGACTGGCGTAGTCGCGCCAATGGGCGAATTGCGCGCCCATGGTGAAAACGCGGTCAATCAGATGATTCGACGGAGCCAGTCCCACCAGGACGCCGCCTATGCTATGGGCGACGACCTGTACAGGCTGGCGAGCAAACGTGCTGGATGCCATGCGCAATACGGCTTCGAAATCGAGACGTCCCCAGTCCAGCCATCCTGCTTGCAAACTGCGAAGCGACGCCGGGCGAGACCCGCCGATGCCTCGATAATCGTAGGTGATGACATCGAATCCGTGTGTGTGCAGGAACGCGGCGAAGCGCGAGTAGTAGCTGCATCGGACCGATGTGGCCGGGTTGATGATGACCACGGGCCTGGGTCCGCCCGCATCGGGGGCATCGTGATGGCGCCATATCTGGCCCTTCAGCGCGTAGCCGTCACCGGCGTGTATCGTGACCGGCGTAGGCTGGACATCACTCATAGTTGTTTTTCTCGTTTGGGGAGTTCGTCGGTAGCTTGAATATACAGTCGTTCATCGATGGGTCATGGAAGTCTTACCGAAGGACGAGCCATGCGGCGCACGGAAAGGTCATCACGCTGGCGATCGTGGACAAAAGAATGGCCGCTGACACTCGTTGCGGATCGGCGTCATACCGCTGCGCGAGCACGTAGATATTCCCGGCTGAGGGCAAGCACGCAATCAGAACGCCTGCTTGCACCCAGAACGCATCGAGCGCCATCACGTGCCCGAGAACAAACCATGTGAGCAGCGGGTACAAGACCAGTCAGGAAGAAACCAATCATTGTTGCAGGTCGCTGCGTGCTTCGATTGCCTTGAGCACGGCGACCATGTCGGCTTCCCCGAGGCCCAGTCCAAGCGTTTCGCCATAGAGCGCGTGGCAGACGTCCAGCAGCGGGGAAGCGATACCGTTTTCACGCGCCGCCTCGCCGATCAGGCGGTTGTTTTCCAGCACGTTGGAAATCGCGGCCTGCACCGCGAAATCCCGGTCGATGAGTTTCGGCGCCTTCACGCGTGATACATCGCTCGCCATGGGGCCGGCATTCAGCACGGCCAGGAACCGGCTGAGATCGAGTCCATTGCGCTGGGCGAAATGCACAGCTTCGGCCAACCCCGTGACGAGTGCAATCAGGAACAGGTTGACCGATAGCTTCATCAGAAGGGCGTTCGGAACGGGTCCGCACACCATGGTCTCGCGGCACATCGGGGCGAGCTGCGGGCGGACGGCTTCTACGGCATCCGCATCGCCCGCCACCATGGCGACGAGCTGGCCCGCTTCGGCGGGCTTGCGTGATCCCGACACGGGAGCCTCGACGTAATGCCCGCCAGCCGAGTGGATATCGGCTTCCAGACCACGCGAGTAGGCCGGCGAGGTAGTGCCCATGTGGACGATCGTACGGCCCTGTACGCGGGACACGAAGGCGGGGCAGCCACGTTCGAGGACCGCGTCAATGGCGGCGCCATCGACCAGCATCAGGATGACGGTCGGGGCACGCGCGAACACCTCAGCCGCATCTTGTGCGAGCTCTGCGCCGGCAGCGACGAGGGTCCCGGTTTTCGCAGGCGTGCGGTTCCAGACCACGAGCGGCGTGCCGGCTTTCGCGAGGTTCAGCGCCATCGCTTCCCCCATCGCGCCGAGTCCGATGAAACCGACTGTCCGTGTTGTCATGGCGTTGCTCATGATGGGTCCCCTGGCGTGACAAAGCGTGAATCGCACTGTATTCCGCCAGTTCGCATTAGAGAATCGATACTTATTGATGCAACGCATTACGATCCATAATATGTCCATGACCCAGAATCTCGACATCAATCTCGTGCGGACCTTCGTCGCTGTGGCGGACCACGGCAGCATGACCGTGGCCGCGAACAGCCTTCATCTGACGCAAGGGGCGGTGAGCCAGCAGATCAAGCGGCTCGAAGAATCGTTCGATTGCAGTCTGTTCGAACGAGAGGGACGTCGCCTTGAGCTGACCCGGATCGGCGAACGTTTTCTGGGCAAGGCCAAACGCCTGCTTGGAATGAACGACGAAATCTGGGCGGATATGGCAACGCGTCCGCTACAGGGACCGCTGCGGATCGGCGTGCCGTATGACCTCGTCGGAACGTGCTTCCCGCCCATCTTCAAGGCGTTCGCGGAGGCCTGTCCTTACGTGGAGATATCGCTCATGTGCGCAACGTCGCCTGAGCTCTCCAGGGCGCTTGCCAGCGGTTCACTCGACCTGGCTGTCATAGAAGCCGCCACGGACGAAGCGGCGGGCGAATGCCTGCGGGTCGAACGACTTGTGTGGGTGGGTGCAAGAGGGGGAATGGCGCATCTGAAGCGGCCGTTGCCGGTCTCGATCGTGGCGGAGTCCTGCGCGTTCAGGCCGGTGGTTCTACAAGCACTTCGCGAGAAGAATCTCGAATGGCGAAGCGTGTTCGAGAGCGGCAACATCGAGGCGACAACGGCGACGGTGAGAAGCGACCTCGCGATCACGGCATGGTTGGCGTCTACCGTCCCCGCCGACATGGATATCCTCAATACAGATACCGGCATGCCGGCGCTGCCGAACTTTGCGATCAGTCTGCATTTGCCGGCCAACGGCGGGCCGGCGGCGCGAGCATTCGCGCAATATGTTCGCGACGGTGTGTTGCGATGGTCTTGAGCATGTGCAACGGCATTGCAATACACCTATAGACGAAGACCACGAAGGCACGCCGCTATTCCTGCTCGATGTGCGGCATCTACAGCTTCCATCGGCGGCGCGCGGACGATTGATTTGGGAAATAGTGACGCGGGGTTGTCTGCGTTTGAAGCCGATCAGGATCGGCTTCAAACGCACGCGCTAAAGCAACTGCCAACGTTCCAGTTCTTCTGCCAACGCTTCGGCGCTGACGAACTTGTATCCGTGCAGACCGGCATTGATCGCGCCGGCTACGTTGGTGTCCGTGTCATCGATGAAAAGAGTTTGGTCCGCGCCCACGCCGAGTTGCTCGAGGCAACGAAGATAGGCTTGAGCTGCCGGCTTCGCTGCACCGAACGATGCGGATGCGTATACGTGAGGACCGAAGAGTTGCGCAACGGCAGGATTCAGATACCCGATGTAATCAGTGACCAGGCGGCAATTGTTTGTCAGCACCGCAATCCGGCAGCGTTCCGCCACTTTTGCGGCGAGTGCGAGTACTTCCGTATAAGGCGTGATTGACGCATGCCGGGCCGCCAGCCAGTCGTCGCGGCTGATAGGGCCGCCTAGCAGGTCGCCCAATGCGCTCAGATATTCGTCGTCGCTGATCTGTCCGGCATCGGCGCGCGCTTCGAGTCCGGACCCCCAGATGGCGTGACGCACGGCGTCGGGCGGCTGACCTGACACGGCCGACAGATGATCGACTCGTGCGGAGCGGTCGTAGTGAGACAGTACGCCTTCCATGTCGAACAGGACTAGCGCGGGGGATGCTGTCATGTTGTCAGCCTCGCGGAAAAAGGTTCCAGAAGGCGAAGCATTCATCGGGCAATATGCCTTGATGCCGCTGGAGATTCTATTGTGTCTCGACGAAAAACACCGTGGCTAGACAGACATCCGGTTTTTGGACGTCCTTGAACAATGCCGAATCAAACTTGTTCAGCCATGAGCGACTTCAACGCAATGCGCTGGGACGGTTCAATTTTCTCGAACTCCAGGCCATACGCGCCGTTGATACCCTGTGCGTCGACCTCATGGACATGCCGAACTATTGCGTCGCAGTCGATGTTGACGTCGGTGTCGTCCGTGTGGAAACGAAACGACAAGCGGAGCCGGTCGTCGAGACTTGCAGTCGGCTCAGCGACGGCTAACGACATGCCGAAAGGGCTGATGTCGCGAATCAGGCCGAGTTGAGGGGTGCGCTCCTCGCAGCTCGCGTTGAAAAAATGCGCGGGCATTCGCGTGGTCATGCGCACGAATTTGCGGGCACGCAAGCGGCGAATATTTCCCGGTTCCGACAACACGAGGTAGCGAAACGGTTCGTGGCATACGGCGTCGACAGTGCACGCGAATTGGAACACGGACCGCGTTGTCAGCGCGACAAGCTCGACCTGCTCGCCACGTGCGAGGTCCAGCGACTGATGGCCTGAAATGACGGGTTGCGTGATAAATACCGCGCGGGCGCGGCGCGCTCCCGGCGTGGAGAAACCAATGACACGGCTCGAATACATGGCGGACCCCGGGGCCGCACGCAAGCCCAGGCGTGCACCGATCTTCAGGCCGATATTGTCGAGTGTGAGATGCCCGGAGGACTCATCGCCGGGCGACCCTGCGTTTGCGTTTGCGGTCTGCGTCGAATCATTCGCGTTATGTGCGCCTGCCTCTTCAAACTTGTAGGGTTCGAAGTTCTCGAACAGGAAACTTCGCGCGGCCAGGTTCGTTACTGTGGTGCCGGCTTCGAACAAGAGCGCGCCATCGACACCAACGATAGACCACACGAGCGGTTCGCCCACCGGAACTTCGTTGGGCGAGAGACGGCTGGACGCTGAAGGTGATGGCAAAACGGAAACCTCGTTGGTCATGGTCTGGGTGGGGAGGGTCGAAGCAGCGATAATCGTCTTACTGGTGAGGCTATCCAGATATCGAGGGGCGCACGAAACCAGAGTGGTCAGCCGCTTGGTTCCCGGTGGCTGAAATCGATGCAACCCGGCACAGACGCATACATATTAATATATTCTGCGACTTAATAAGCGCTGGGTCTGGCGCGCGGTGCGCACCTGTTCGGTATAGCGGAAGGTGCGTAGACCCGGCTCCGGAGCATCGCCGCCGGGCGTGGGGTTGTAGGTGAGGGGGCCGCCCTCGATCTCGCCGTGCACGTAGATACGGTCGCCGTGGATCAGGTGGTGCCCCTGGGCGCTATGGGCGAAAGCGTAATACAGGCCTTCTTCGGCGGCCAGACGTGCGAGAAAATCCAGATCGGTCTCGCCGGGTTGCACGCAGTACTCGCGGGGCAGGTGCTCGCAGAACAGCAACTGCTCGTAGTCGGTGACGCCCTGGGCCTTGAGCACGGTCTGCAGGATCTGCGGCACGGACTGCTGCTGGAAGATGCGCCAATCCGAACGCAAGCCCGCGTGAGCAAGGGTCGGCTCGACCACCGCGCGGTAGCGGGTACGTCGAAACCCGGTGTCGCCCTGCGCGAAGGTGCTGACGATGCCGTGAACGTAGCGCACGGGCTGTTCGCCCTGATAGAGGGTGAACAGCGCGGGCTGGTCGAGGATCTGGCCGAAGTCGACAGCGGGGTCGCTGCTGGAGAGCTCGAGGGTGAGCGCAAAGGGCGCGGAGAGCGCTTCGTCGAGGTCGAACTCGATCACATCGAAGGTCACGCCGCTGGCGGGCTCAAAGGTAAAGCGCAGATCGGACTGGCGTGGCATGGAAGCCTCTTTGCAGATTCGTTAGTTCAATGTTTGATGTGTATCTGGCAAACGTGGCACGTTCAAACAGACACTTCGTGTCCCGTCTACAGTGCCTTGACCAGTCGCTAAATGACCGAGCGTCCGTCGACTGCCACGTCATATTGCCTTCATCAAGCGCCACATGACGCACTCGCCGCCGACACGTGGCATGGGCACGCCATAAGCGACGGTTTGCGGGCCGAGTGGGCGATCCAGGCATTCCCACACGCCGGGATAGGGGCACGGTGTATCTGACGGCACGCGCAGACCGCCGCGTAGCTCGTCAGGCTCCGGCGCGGCACTGGTGCGATCGGGCGTCTGGAAGACGTAGCCTGCTTCTTCTTCGGGGAGGCTGCCATCAGCGTAGCGGTTGTCTTGCCACAGCAAGCGCCAAGTAACATCCGCGTCTGGGTTGGCATCCGCCGTTTCGAGCGAGGCTTGCGGCGCTTTGGAGCCGCCGTGCAAATAGGCCATGCAGCCGATGATCGGGAGTGGGCCTTCCGGCGGAGGTGCGCCAAACAAATAAAGGCCTTTGGGCTTGGGCACCTCGACCGGCTCCCAGATACCCGTGCATGGAACAGATTTTCCAGTAGCTACCAAGGTGGGCTGGGCTGGAGCATGCACCTCAGGCAATACCTTGGGAAAGGTCATCTTGGGGAGATGTTCTTGTAGATATACACCATAGGCCGTCGAGGACGGTTCACCGAGATACTGAGGCTCAATGATGTCGGGCGAGCACTCTCCCCACGCCTCGTTCAATCGATTCACCGCATACTCGAATTCTGCCCAATGTGGCGTGCGGTCTTTATCGACGTAGGTGTCTCCAATTTCGATGCGCCACAGCAATGAGGACCAGTAAGATGGCGTACGGTCCGCCAGCACGAACTCGCCGTTGGCGTCGTACTTGAATACTCGCTTGTCACCCAAGCGCAGGCGGCGCGCACCTTCCTCGCAGTGGGCTAGGCCTTTCAGGATGCTGATCAGGCGATCTTCCGTGATGGCGGTGTTGTTGACACAGCCACGTTCACTCGCTACCTGCACGCTTCGCTCGGCCACCGTGGCCCAGTGGCGGTAGTAACCCAGGATGCGGTTCCAGGCGGTGTAGGAACTGATGCGCTTGAGCCAATAGAAAATCTGTTTTCGCTCCAGCTCGCTAGGTAGCATGGCGCCTTGCGGTAACTCATTCATGGATGGGTCTCCGTGGTCTTGCTGGTTTGCTCGCGCGCACCCAGCTTCATGGTCTGTACTGTGCCGGGACCTGGCAGATGCAGATACCCGTAGATACCGTTGGCATCTTTCCAGTTAGTAGGGCGGATTTCGAAGGCGATGCCCGCCACCGTGTCGACCCGAGGAAAGGTTTTGCCGGTTTTGATGGCTTGGTCACCGAAGAAATTGAGCTGTTTTACCGATTCGGGCGGAAGAAAGAAAAAGCCTTGTGTTCCGCCACCCGGCAGATATTGGCCCGGAATGTCTTTGCTGACTTGTTCAGAAACCGTGCCGACGGCCGCCTTGGGGCCATGATCCGCGGTCACCTTGCCAGTGACTATGTAACCGTCGCGGTTGAACTCATCCAAGACCGCCGCTTGTTCTCGCCACGTCTTGGCATTAGCTGGTGCTTCACCGATCCACCACCAAGCGCCACCGGCGGATGTGCTGTCTATTGTTTTGCCCAGCGTATTACCACTCGGCCCAAAGAAGCGCGCGACCTGTTCATCCGTGGCCAGGGAGCGATTGACAATGCGCCGGCTATACGCGGCCACCGCAGTGAGCTGCCCCTTTTCCGCCCTCTTGGACAAATCCGGATAACCCTCCTCGGGCGAATAATATTTCTTATAAATATCCGGGCGGTCTGCGGGCGCCGCGTTTTGCGTCCAGCCACCGCGCGCGGAGCGCACCGGCAACGGCCCATCCTCGCAAGGTGCACGCGTGGCCGTCGGCCAATGGCTGGTGCGCTCTACGCATCTCCGTCCACCTGCGGTGATGGCATATCGCACAGATCATCAATCGCTTTAGGAAACCGCGTATATGGAACGTTGTACTGAATCCAATCCGCCAAGCTGTCGGGAAAAACCATGGTGATCAGCCAGAACCCTTTCCAGAACACCAGCCACGGTGAACGCCAACGAGACTTAGCCGTCGGCAAGTCTTCGCGGAATTTGGCCGCCCATTCGTGGAACTGGCGAGTGAACGCTTGCGTGCGTGTACCGCGTTTGGGCACGGGCGGTGGTAACAGCAAACCGTCGGGCCCATCGGCCATAAACTGCTGCAAGTAATCCCATAGCTGTTTGGCCGATTGCCCCTCGTCGCGCCAGCCGAGGTTGCCGCACACAATCAATCGCTCACGCGGTGGTGTGGTGGACGTATCCAGTCCCACCAAGTACAGCGGATGGCGGGTGGTGTACACACCCATGCTGAGCAAGGGCATGAAGCCGGCCAGCGGTACGAGGCGATCCCAATCCAATGTCACCAGATCTTCCTGACCGGGTGCCACGTAATAGAGCTTACGTGTGCCGCGATGCAGGCGGATGAAGGTGCCACGGTTACTTCGTGCGCCACTGCATAGGTAGATAACAAGTGCGAATACGACGATGAGCCATGGAATAAAAATGATCATTAGCCAGTCATGCGCGCCCTGTGGCCCCTGGGGGTTTGCTCTCGAAAAAGTAAACAGAGCCCAAAGGAAACACGAGCCAACGACAGCTATTTCCATTGATCTTCCTATCCACCCTGCCGCCAACTCGCGATTGCCGGTGTTGTCCGCTGTTTGCAACTCCACACATTGGTCATTGATGCGGCGTACGCCGAGGATCTCGCTCACTTCCCACGGCATCGTCTTGCCTGCCTCGCCCGTAAGTACACCACGCTCCAGGCGCGTGGCGCCTACGAACAAGCTCGGCGGCAAGCGTTGAATCGTTTCGTTGGCGGCCGTGCTCATACCGGCACCCTCATCGGGGCCACGCGGTCCGACTCGGTGGCGCCTTCGCGCGTGAACACCAGCGGCTTGGGTGCGTCGGGCTGCTCCAGCGCGATGTCGGGCATGCGACCTGGATCGGGGCGATAAAGGTAAATCACTTCCGCCTGGGCGTCCTCATGCATGGCGATCTCCCAGCCACGTTCCACACCATAGTCGCTACTCAGGCGGCCCACCACGCATTGGCTATCGAGATTGAGGTTGAAGCCGCCCCGCGTGTGCGTGGCAGTAGCGGCGTCCACATTTTGCAGGCGCTGGCCGCGCAAAGTGATGGAAAGCTTGGCGCTGAAATCGCCACCACCATCACCAGGCAGGGTGCAGCGCAGACGCAAGGTGCCCGCATGGCCGTCGGCCAATGGCTGGTGCGCTCTACGCATCTCCGTCCACCTGCGGTGATGGCATATCGCACAGATCATCAATCGCTTTTGGAAACCGCGTATACGGCACGTTGTACTGAATCCAATCCGCCAAGCTGTCGGGAAAGACCATGGTGATGAGCCAGAACCCTTTCCAGAACACCAGCCACGGTGAACGCCAACGAGACTTAGCCGTCGGCAAGTCTTCACGGAATTTGGCCGCCCATTCGTGGAACTGGCGAGTGAACGCTTGCGTGCGTGTGCCGCGTTTAGGCACGGGTGGTGGTAACAGCAGGCCGTCGGGCCCATCGGCCATAAACTGCTGCAAGTAATCCCATAGCTGTTTGGCCGATTGCCCCTCGTCGCGCCAGCCGAGGTTGCCGCACACAATCAACCGCTCGCGCGGTGGTTTGGTGGACGTATCCAATCCCACCAGAAACAGTGGATGCCGGGTGGTATACACACCCATGCTGAGCAGGGGCATGAAGCCGGCCAGCGGCACGAGGGTATTCCAGTCCAATGTCAGCAAGTCTTCTTGTCCGGGTGCGACGTAGTAGAGCTTGCGTGTACCGCGATGTAGGCGGATGAAAGTGCCGCGGTTACTCCGTGCGCCACTGCACAAGTAGATAAGAAGTGCGAATATGACAGTGAGCCACGGAATGAAAATGATCTCTAGCAGAAGTTGAGCACCTATTTCCTTCCCTGGGTTCAGCGCGAACCATTTCACAACGATCCAGATGAAGATTGAGATGACAATCGCTATCTCCATCGATCTTCCTATCCACCCCGCCGCTAACTCGCGATTGCCGGTGTTGTCCGCCGTCTGCAACTCCATGCACTGATCGTTGACCCGCCGCACACCGAGGATTTCTCCCACCTCCCACGACGTCGTCTTTGTTGCCTCGCCGGTGAGCACGCCGCGCTCCAGACGCGTAGCACCCACGAACAAGCTCGGCGGCAAGCGTTGAATCGTTTCGTTGGCGGCCGTGCTCATACCGGCACCCTCACCGGGGCCACGCGGTCCGACTCGGTGGCGCCTTCGCGCGTGAACACCAGCGGCTTGGGTGCGTCGGGCTGCTCCAGCGCGATGTCGGGCATGCGACCCGGATCGGGGCGATAAAGGTAAGTCACTTCCGCCTGGGCATCCTCATGCATGGCGATCTCCCAGCCACGTTCCACGCCGTAGTCGCTACTCAGGCGGCCCACCACGCATTGGCTATCGAGATTGAGGTAGCCGCCCGGTGTGTGCGTGGCGGTGGCAACGTCCACCTCTTGCAGGGGCTGACCGCGCAAAGTGATGGAAAGCACGGGGCAGAAATCGCCACCACCATTACCCGGCAGGGTGCAGCGCAGACGCAAGGTGCCCGCATGGCCATAGGCCGACTCCCACGTGGAAACAAGCTGGGGACGGAATTGCAGGCTATGCCATGCCTCCATCTCCTGACTGAAGTTGTAGCGCTTGGCGGCGATGCCCCAGGCACTGTGGCTGAGCAGCAGCTCAACGGGACTTTGCTGCGCGCCAGACATGGAAAGATTGAAGTAGGCATAAGCACCCACGGCCACCACGGCGATGACAAACCAGCCCACGGGCGTGAGGCCCAGCACGGCCGCGGCAACTTCACCGCCGGCCGCCGCCGTGGCGAGGCTGGCGCTACCACCGGCCACCGTGGCCAATGCCAACACGCCCCCGGAAAGAGCGGAGCCCAGATAGAGATGCGCCAGCTCAGGATTGCCATCGTTGGAGGCGTTGACGGCTTTGATGCCATCGGCCACGGCCATAACAGCCGCCGCTGCGCCACCGGCGTAAGTCGTGCCCCATTTAAAGCCCAGTTTCACGATGGTACTGGCTAGCACCGCGTTACCCCGACGCGCCACGAACATGGAAATGCCTAGTGTGGTGATTTCAATGCTTGAGCCGACAATCCCGAGTGCAGCGCCGGCAATGGCAGCAACCGTCGCCAGATTCTGAGCTTTCCGTATATCTTGAACCGCACCCCGCATAGTCCAAAGCGCCAACACCCCACCAATACCGGTAAACGCCACCCCAGCAGGTGCCCGCAGCGGGTCGGCCTTGACGATGGCCGTATCACGCAAGCGCTTGAGATTGCGCAGCAGCGGATTGCCGGTAAGCTCCATAGGCCTAGACGGTGCGTGTGTCGCGCCGCTGACTGTCGCCGTGGCGATGGTTTCCCATTCAAATACTTCGATGCGCTCGTGGCCTTGTACCTGCGTGGTGCCGGAAAGTGGGCCGGGTGCCTGACTCATGTCCAGATGCCAGCGCGCAAAAGCATCAGGCCCCATGGCCATGTAGCCCTGCATTTCCAGCGTGTAACGCGCAAACTGGTCCGCTGTAACCTCGATAAACCCAAGCGTGACGTTGAAGCGCCGCTCTGCCACATGGCGCAGACGCAGCACTTGCACCCTGGCCTTTTCCATCGGTGCCGTGGCGACATAGTGCTGCACCATGCCTGCCAAAATGTTGGTGGCCGCCGTAGCGGCTCGTGTCTCCACGTACTTGTCCGCCACCGTGAAGGTCGCTTTGGTGATGTTGAGCGTGTGGTACAGGCGATCCATCAAGGGTATGTCACCTGCGCCCATGGCCAGCCAGAATGCACTGTCGCGCGGACGGGCCTCGATCAGTTTGGCCAGTTCCGCGAGGCCGTCGTCGGTGTGCACCGACGCGCCGATGCAGTTGAGCACGGCGATTTCGTAGTCAAACGCGTTGCGTACGCACGACAGATCGAAGGCGCTGAGTGCCTTGCCAAGTAGCTTGGCGCTGTCCAGCCAGCGCATCCAGGCGATGACGTCGAGGCCAGCGTTCTTGATCGGTACTTCGAAGGACTTGATCTGGTTTTCGTAAGCGGGCTTGAATGACTGCGCACCGCGTAGGTTCACCAGCCCCTTCTGTTTGTCGATGGCCTTTTTGCCGTCTGGTGTTTTGGCATCGGATGAGGCCTCGATCTGCTCGAAGTAACCATTGATCAACGCCGCACTTTGCAGCTTGTGCTTGTTATTGGCGGTGTAGATGTCGCGCTTCTTTACCTCAGTGTGGCAAAGGTAGTTGAGCTCGCTGGCGATACCGATGGGGTCTTGCAAGGCCACGGCCAGTGGCACGATGTCTTTGCGGGGCATTATGGCGATGTACATGCCATTGATAATGCGGTTGATGTCGGCGACCGATTCGGCGAAAGTGATTTCGCTCCAAGCGTAACCGTACGATGCACCATAACTGCTGGGCTTGACCAATTCGCTGGTGGCATTGCCCGCCAGTACAGCGTTAAAGGTATGCGGCTGCGCATCGCCGCCGGCCGGTTTTACATGGGTGGCGAGCTTGTCGCGCAGGCCACCCTGGTTGGTCTCGATCTTGTAGAGCGTGCGGTGGGTGAGGATGGTGTCGCTCACCAGCACATAGACCGTGCCTGCGGTTTTTTCCTCGGGTGCCAGCAGGTAGGGCTGTGCGCCAGCTTCATCGGGACGCGCGAAACTGCCGGGTGCATCGCTGTCGCGGTCTTTATCGTTCCACCAAATTTGCGCGAAGCGCACATCAGCGGTCACCTGATAATGCTGGGTCCACATGCGGTCGTCTTTCATGTAGCACAGGTAGACGTAGCAGCCAGGGCGCAGCACCCGCACGCCGTACGCTTTGACGCCCTGCAAGGCGGGGTAGTCCGCAGTGGTGAGCTTGGGAAACACCTTGGCATCGAAGGGTTTGTCGGTGATGCCGTAGCGCACAGGATAGACGGGCACGCCATGCTGGCAAGGCGGCGGTGAGATGGCTTTGCCAACCTGTTTTTCGCTGGGGTGCGGCGGTTGCAGGGCCTTCTTGTAGGCGTCGGTCATGGGGTGTCCTTACGTCACACTGGGCGCGAGACGCCGCAGGTGGTCTTCGAGGTCGAATAAGCGTTGTTGACCAGCGATGTGACGCTGGCCCAGGCGGGTACGCAACACTGTGTCGCGCTCGAACGGTTCTTGCGGGTAGGTCAGCCGCAGCGCCATGTAATGACGGGCATCGCGTTCGAGGTGTAGTCCGAGGTTGTTGGCTTCGCTGGCGAAGGCCGTTAACTGCTGCGCGAATTCGTTCCGGTCCAGCGCGGCGACCAGGGCGGGGTACTGCTGGGTGAGGCGGCGAGTGGTATCGCGCAGGAACCAGGCGAAGCTGGCTCGGTCCAGCTCGGCCTCATCATCCGCGCTCAGCGTGATGCACTGGCCGGACGCGAGCGGTAGCCCACCATTATGCGGCGTGTCGGCGCGCAGCCAGTCCGCGGGTTGCCTATCGCCGGCCCGCCAGATCATGGCGTCGATGGGGCCGAATAGTTCGGCCAGCCGTTGCGACGGCAACCCATCGCAAAGTTCTTCGAGCTGGCGCAGGGCGGCAAGACTGAAGCGCAATGGCAAGCCGTCGGCGGCAATGAATTGATGCAGCTGTTGCAAATGGCCGACCAGCACATCGTCGCCGGCCTGGCTCAGCAGGATGAGGCCTGCACTTTGCGGTGCCCAGGTGGCGAGAAAATGATCCAGTAGCGGCGCATCCAACGGCACCAGCATCGGTCCCTGACGGTAGCCAGGATTCTGGTATTCCCGCTCCGTGCCGCGCCAGATCCAGCGATGGTTGAAGCGATGGGTCACGGCCGTCACCTCGTTTTCCAAGGTGTCGCTGTGTGCGCCGTCGAGCCATAACCAGGCGCGTGCTCCGGTTGACAACTCTGTCCAGACAGGCTCGGTCAGTTCCTGTACGCGATGACGTGACCAGTCCGCAACGGGAGCGTCAGAAATGATCTGCATCAGACTATCCCTTTCCCACAGGGGCAGCGCTTGCGAGGGCAGGTGCCATCCGGCCGCATCGCACAGATGCGATCCATGGCCTGACCGGGTTGTGGTGAGCCGTTGAAAGACAGGCTATTGCCCGTGCCACTGGCCTGGCTGACCGGGCCTTTGAGCTTGATGGCGATGCCTTCCAGGGTGATGCCGCTGCTATCGATGGTGATGGTGCCACCGGGGCCACGCAGTGTCGCCACGTCGCCCGCCTGCAAGACGTAGCGCTGTGTCTTGAGCTCGATACTCTGTCCCGCCGTGAGCTGGTGATGGCCCTGGACGGTGTGCTCGACATGGCCTCCCACGTCGATAAGGTGGTTGGCGGTGGTCTGGTCTTTACGATGATTGCCGACCTGTTCGACCCGATCTTTGCCGATGGTGATGCTGTGGTTACGTTCAATTGTGAGGACTGCATCCTGACCGATGGTGTGGCGGCGATCTTTGCCAATGCTCACCTGCTCGTCGTTGCCTACCGTCTCGGTGCGGTCGTGCCCGATGGCGATGGTTTCATCATGCTCGACGTTCTCTTTGCGGTCGTTGCCGATCTGCGTGGTCTCGTCATGGTTGACGTGAATGTTCTGGTCCTTCTGCGCATGGACGTAGATTTCCTCCTGATCCTTCTCGTCCTCGAAGCGCAGCTCATTAAAGCCCTCGCCCTTGTGGGTCTGGCTCTTGATGGTGGTGCGCGTCTTGTGCAGGGGCAATTCGTAGGGCGGCGGATTGGTGGCCCGGTAGGTGCGCCCGGTGATGATGGGCTGATCGCAATCGCCATCCAGGAAATCGACGATGACCTCCTGACGAATTCGCGGGATAGCCATATGCCCCCAGGCGGTACCGGCCCAGTTCTGCGACACGCGTATCCAGCACGAACTGTGCTCGTCGTTCTTGCCTTCGCGGTCCCAGGGGAACTGGACCTTCACGCGGCCGAATTCATCGCAATAGATTTCCTCGCCGACCGGACCCGTGATGGTGGCGATCTGCGGCCCGTCGATACGCGGCCTGGTGAGCAGCGGCGCCTTCCAGTCCACCTGATCGGGAATCAGCGTGGCGGTATAGCTGTAGTGGGTGCCCTGAGCCGCGTCAGCACTTTCTTCCTGCTGGCTGCTGTGCTGCACCCCGTGGTGGTGGATACGCACAGACCGCCAGCCGCAGTTCCAGTCCTCGCGGGGATGGCCCGTGAGGTCGAAGGCCAGGCCGGGCACGAGACGCGCATCGTCGCCCGTGACCTCGGCGGTCTGCGCGTCACGGCGCAGGGCTGAGAGGCGGGTGGCGGTAAATGGCTGGCCGGCTGCATCGACCTTGTAGCGTCCGGGGTAGTCGTAGCGCTCGTAGTCGCGGCCCTGATGATCGAGGTTCGTGGCGTCGCTGCGGTGTTCCTGGTCGTACTGTGGATGCCTGAATGTGTAATCGCGCTGGGTCTGGCGCGCGGTGCGCACCTGTTCGGTATAGCGGAAGGTGCGTAGACCCGGCTCCGGGGCATCGCCGCCGGGCATGGGGTTGTAGGTGAGGGGGCCGCCCTCGATCTCGCCGTGCACGTAGATACGGTCGCCGTGGATCAGGTGGTGCCCCTGGGCGCTATGGGTGAAGGCGTAATACAGGCCTTCTTCGGCGGCCAGACGTGCGAGAAAATCCAGATCGGTCTCGCCGGGCTGCACGCAGTACTCGCGGGGCAGGTGTTCGCAGAACAGCAACTGCTCGTAGTCGGTGACGCCCTGGGCCTTGAGCACGGTCTGCAGGATCTGCGGCACGGACTGTTGCTGGAAGATGCGCCAATCCGAACGCAAGCCCGCGTGAGCAAGGGTCGGTCCGACCACCGCGCGGTAGCGGGTACGTCGAAACCCGGTGTCGCCCTGCGCGAAGGAGCTGACGATGCCGTGGACGTAGCGCACGGGCTGTTCGCCCTGATAGAGGGTGAACAGCGCGGGCTGGTCGAGGATCTGGCCGAAGTCGACAGCGGGGTCGCTGCTGGAGAGCTCGAGGGTGAGCGCAAAGGGCGCGGAGAGCGCTTCGTCGAGGTCGAACTCCACGACGTCGAAGGCCACGCCGCTGGCGGGCTCAAAGGTAAAGCGCAGATCGGATTGGCGTGGCATGCGGGCCTTCTGGAGAACTATGAAACGGAACCGATACCGCTGTCCTGTGGTGGACAGCGGGACCCTGTTGGGACTCAGGATTCCATCGGTTTGCGCCAGTCGTCGGACGCTTCAGTACCGGCGATGGCATGGGTCCAGGTGATCTTGCGGTAGGCCACGGAGGTCTTGATCAACTGGGTGTAGTCGGACTTCGTGCTGTCCTGGGCATGGGGGAGCACTGTGTTGATATCAACGATGGTGGCGTCTTCGAGCGTCGTGGTGAAGAAGTGCTCCTGCTTGCCATCAATGGAGGTGCGATACCACTTCACTTCCACCTTGGGCAGCATTTCGCCTGAAGCGAGCGACTGGTACATCAGCGGGATGGCCTTGTTCAGCGCGCAGGTGAACACGAACGGCTTATGCACGCGCTGCCCCGACGGCTGACCGCTTTGCGGATCGGTCGGGGTGGTGACGCGGTGCTCGATTTCCTGGACCAGGATCTGGTCTTCGTGACCTTCGACATAGATGTTGCCGACCGAATCCGAGGTGAAGGCGCCCTTGGTGATATTGCCTTGGGTCTTGCCGGTGATGCTGATATACGCGGGTGTTGGCATGGACAGATTTCTTTATTGTTAAGAGATATGGGGCACCCGGCTAGGTGCCGGCATTGATAAGGCAGGCTTTATGCCAGATCGCTATCTCTTTAATAAGGCTAATTAAAAACAATATGTTAGGTCCATGGGTGAAGCAAACTTGCGGACTATCTAGCCTAAAAACCGCTGAAAACCCGCTGTTTGCCGGAGCAATCGGGCAAGTGTTTGCTCGAATATTTTCAACTCATTGATAACAAAGAAAAATGATCGGGCAACTTATTGCCCGGTCGGGCAATAAGTTGCCTGCGGGTTTCGACGCGCAGGGCGATTGCACTAAAAGTTAAATTTCTATTCGCCATGCCAGCCGAGGAGTTGAGCGAGATAGCGGTCGTTCGCACACGCTTTCAGACGGCGAATCTTCAGCCCCACCTTGGATGTCGTATCGTGCTTGAGCAGGTTCATCACGATGCGCCGAAGGACAGCGAAGTTCTGCGCGGCGTTGTCCACCCGTATGCGGCACTGATCTTCGCCAAAGGCCATGTCCAATACCCAATGCATCGAGTTTTCTATGCGCCAGTGGGAACGTACGGCCTGAGCGATCGTGAGTGCGTTAGGCGGGAGGCTGCTGATGTAATAACGGCGCTCGGTTGAAACGGCACCGTTGATCTCACGCGTGGCCTCGACCATCGCCACTGAACGCAGCTTCGGCCAGCGAGACAGGGCGTCCAGTGCGCAGGGCGTGTACGACAGCGCCACGCAGCGGCGTGTTTCGATGCGCCCGTGATCCTTGCCAATCTCCACATGTTCGTCGCACTCGTAGGCACCCGGCCAGCGCTCCAATGCTGCAAAGGCCTCATGGACCCGGTCCTTGAGTTTGCCCTGGTTTCCCTTGACGGCCAGCACGTAGTCAGCCTCGCCGCCCACGATCTTCTGCGCAATGCGCTGCTGACACCCCATCGCGTCGATGGTGACAATTGCACCCTTAAGCAGCAGGGCATCGAGCAGTTCCGGAATCGCCGTGATTTCATTACTTTTGTCGGCCGTACGAACCTGCCCGAGCACCACGCCCAGTCCACAACCGTACGCCGAGACCAGGTGAATCGCACGCTCCCCCGCCCGCTGCGAACCCGGCACGGTCTTGCCGTCGATCGCCACGACCTGATCGACAAGCGCCGGACACAGGTGGCTCATCCAGCGGATAAAACATGCTTCGAACTGCTTGGAATTAAGCGACGCAAACACCCTCCCGAAGGTGTCGTGAGAGGCAATGCCGTGACGTTCGTCAGCGGCGTGCGACTCCACCTCAAGGACGATTCCATGCCACCACGCAAAGGGCGGCCTCAAATGTGAAGTACAACACCTGTCTCGTGGAAAATCAGGCGTTGCCTGTGCCGGAGATTGCGTATGCGCTCGAGGACGCGCTCAAACGAGGCGTGCATGTCGTCCTTCTCGTGCCGGGCGAGCCGGAGGAATATCTGGCCTTGTGGCGACAACGTCCTGAGCGCAAGCCATTTTTCGAGCGGCTGGAAGCACTTGGCAGATACGAGCATTTCACGCTGACGGGCATCGCGGGGCAAACGCAATCCGGTAGCCGGAAATACGTCTACGTTCACGCGAAGATCATGCTGGTCGATGACGCGTGGGCGACGATTGGCTCGTGCAACCTGCATGCGAATTCCCTGTTCGGGCACAGCGAGATGAATGCAGCGGTGTGGGATCGTGACGTGGTGCGAGCGCTGCGCTGTCAGCTTCTACTTGAGCATCTGGGGCAGGATACCGAGCATCTGGACGACCAGATGGCGATGCAGCTTTACCAACGTATCGCCCATGAAAATGCCGCCCGATGGAAGGCCGGCGATGTCGACTGGCAAGGTCTTGCATGCAGCCTGAATCCCGCGATGTATGGTGAATCTCAGGCGCGTTAGATGACACAAGCGCTGTGCATCACGGGGCCCGGCTTGTCGGTCGACGTTATCCCACCCAGAATAATCCGGATGCGCTGCACTCGGCGCGAATGAAATCCGCTATGAGCTTGACTCGCGCTACATCGTGCGAGTCCGCATGCGTGACCAGCCAGTAGGAGCGGCTGAGCGAGATTTCATCGGGAAGAATACGCACGAGGGTGGGATCGATGCGTGCGATAAAGCATGGCAACACACCGATCCCCGCGCCGCCGCTAACGGCCGCCGCCTGACTGATCACGTTCGAAATACGCACGGACGGCGTGAGCGACGTGGAGATCTGCGACAGGTAATCGAGCTCCGCGCTCCACATCAAATCTTCGACGTAGCCGATCCACGGATGATTGAAGATATCCTGAAACGTGGTGATGGGCGCATGGGTATCGAGATACTGAGGCGACGCATAAACCCCAAGGGAATAGTCGTTGAGCGGGTGTGCATAAACTCGCCCCTGACTTGGGCGCGTCATGGTTACTGCAATATCGGCTTCGCGTTTGGACAGGCTGAACATGCGCGGATTGGCAACCAGTTCTATCTCCAGGTCCGGGTGCATGGCCGTGAGCTTTGCAAGCCTCGGCGCAAGAAAGTAGGTCCCGAATCCTTCGGGTGTGCCGATTCTTACCGTTCCCGTTAATCCAACTGACGGATCGCCCAACCGCGCGTTGATGCGCAGGGCCAGGCTCTCCATTGCCTCGGCATCGGTCATCAGCCGTTCTCCTTCGGGCGTCAGCAGAAAGCCGACTGAACGCCGCTCGAACAACTGCACGCCGATGCTTGCCTCAAGCGAAGCAACACGCCGGCTTAGCGTGGAATGGTCTACGCCCATTTGCTGCGCTGCGACAGTGAGACGCCCTGCGCGAGCGACCGCGAGGAAGGCTTGCAGGGAATCCCAATCAAATCTTCGCATGGGGATTTTTGCACAGCGCAGTTGTGGAATTGCCCATTCTATTGCAAAAAGCGGGCTGCTATCTTTGACCTCATGTCCTTCCCCGATGAAGGCGCGCGGCTCGATCCCGGCATCACGAACCATGACGAACCGCGATTCAACCGTATGAATAAAGGAGACAGCATGTCGCTTATCGCGAAGCTTGAAGCCCGCGCCCAGGCAGGGCGTCCCGTCAGAGTAGGATTGATCGGCGCCGGCAAATTTGGTTCTATGTATCTGTCGCAGGCGCCGCGTACGCCGGGCATTCATCTGGTCGGCATCGCCGATCTTTCGCCGGCACGAGCACGCAGCGCGATGCAACGTGTCGGCTGGGAAGAAGCGCGTTATTCGGCGAGTTCGTGGGCAGAGGCTTTGCGCAGCGGCTCCACTTTCATCACCGACGACGCAGATGCAATGATCGCAAGCGATCACGTCGATATTGTCATAGATGCAACCGGCAGCCCCGCGGCGGGTATCCATCATGCGCTGCTGTGCTGCAAGCACAAGAAACACATCGTGATGGTCAATGTTGAAGCTGACGTGCTCGCCGGTCCGCTACTTGCGCGGCGTGCGGCGGAGGCGGGCATCATCTATTCGATGGCCTCGGGCGATCAGCCGGCATTGATTGCGGAACTGGTGGACTGGGCTCGCACGATCGGCTTTGACGTCATCTGCGCGGGCAAGGGCACTAAGTATTTGCCGGTCTATCATCAGTCGACCCCTGACACCGTCTGGAGCTATTACGGCTTCACGGAACAGCAGGTTGCTTCCGGCGACTTCAACGCGCAGATGTTCAACTCCTTCCTCGACGGCACAAAGTCGGCCCTGGAAATGGCGGCGGTATCGAACGCATGTGATCTGCGTCCGCCCCCTGACGGCCTGGCGTTTCCCGCCTGTGGCGTCGACGACCTGCCTGAGTTGCTGCGCCCGGCCTCCGAGGGCGGAATCCTTCCGCATCGCGGCAGCGTGGAAGTGGTGTCGTCGCTTGAACGCGATGGCCGTCCCGTGTTCCGGGACTTGCGCTGGGGCGTCTACGCCATTTTTGAAGCGCCCTCCGATTACGTCCGCGACTGTTTTGCGCAATACGGTCTCAAGACTGACAAGAGCGGGCGTTTCGCCGCCATGTACAAGCCGTATCACCTGATCGGTCTGGAACTCGGGGTATCGATTGCGAGCATTGCGGTGCGCGGTGAGGCAACGGGCGCGACCACGGGCTTCCACGGAGACGTTGCGGCCACCGCGAAGCGTGACCTGCGAGCAGGCGAACGGCTGGACGGCGAAGGTGGTCACACCGTCTACGGCAAGCTGATGCCCGCGGTGGACTCGCTGCTGCAGGGCGCGCTGCCCATTGGTCTCGCGCACAACATGGTGCTGCAGCGCCCGGTCGCGGCAGGGCAAGCAGTTCGCTGGAGCGACGTAGCCTTCGACTCCACCAAGGAAGCCGTGCGCGTGCGTCTGGAGATGGAGGCGCTGTTCCGCAAGGAATTGGGCGTAGAGGTGGCAGCCGAAAAACTCGCATCTTAAGCATCCCTGATCGATGGTCTGGCGTCCGCCCGGCCGCACTCTATAACGTCCGGCAAAGGACGACGGAGGAGACATGAGCCATATCAGCGAAACCCTTTTGGTGGCGCCCGCGGCGCGTACCGACGTGTATCGCAAGATCGGCTGGCGCATCATGCCGTTCATCGTGCTGTGTTATTTGTGCGGTTATCTCGACCGGGTGAACGTCGGTTTTGCCAAGTTGCAGATGCTCAACGCGCTGAACATGAGCGATGCCGTCTATGGCTTGGGCGCGGGCATCTTCTTCATCGGCTATTTTATTTTCGAAGTACCCAGCAACCTGATCCTGCATCGGGTTGGCGCTCGTCTCTGGATCGCGCGCATCATGATTACGTGGGCCATTATTTCCGCGCTCACGCTGCTGGTGAAAACGCCGATGCAGTTTTACACCGCCCGCTTTTTTCTGGGCGTGGCCGAAGCGGGCTTCTCGCCGGGCATCATGTTGTACCTGACGTATTGGTTTCCCGCGAGAAAACGGGGCTTTGCGCTTGGCGTGTATTACATCGCGATTCCGCTGTCGGGAGTGGTCGGCGGTCCGTTGTCGGGTTGGGTACTCAGCAACTTCAGCCATTCAACCGTCATGGCAGGATGGCAGTGGCTGTTCCTGATCGAAGCGATTCCGGCCCTGCTTTGCGGCATTGCGGTGTTAGCCTTGATGGTCGATCGTCCCACGCAGGCGAAGTGGTTGACCGACGATGAGAAAGCGTTGGTTACAGGGGAGATCGACCGGGAGGACTCAGAGAAGACGACGCATCACAATCTTGGCGCCATTCTTTCCGATCGCCACATCTGGAAACTCTGCGCTGTCTACTTCTGCCAGATCATCGGCTTGTACGGCATCAGCTTCTGGTTGCCGTCGATCATCAAGGACTCGGGCTTAAGTGATGTATCGACGATAGGCTGGTTATCGGCCATTCCATACCTTGTCGCCATTCCCGCGATCGTGCTCACTGGAATGAGCTCGGATCGCTTCCGCTCGCGCCGGATGCATTTTTCCGTGCTGGCTGTAATCGGCGCAATCGGATTCGCTGCGAGTGGCTACGTGGGTCACCACCCGACGCTCGCGGTGATCTGGTTGAGCGTGGCGGCTGCGGGCATATTGTCGGCGCTATCGCTGTTCTGGAGCATTCCATCGTCATTCCTTGCCGGCACTTCCGTGGCTGTCGGAATTGCTGGAATCAACTGCGTGGGCAACCTCGCCGGTTTTGTCTCGCCTTATGCGGTGGGATGGCTCAACGTGACGACGCACGACAATCGAATGGGCTTGTATTTTGTGGCCGCGTGTCTTGTGCTGGGCGCATTGCTGGTGCGAACTATCTCGGGGAAACTCGCGGATCGTTGATCGATACACAGGAGTCCGTCAGTTACCGTTGCCAAGGTTGGATGACTCACTTCTACGCGAACCCACCGCGCGCAAGCTTAATAGCGGCTTAGCGGCTTAGCGGCTTAGCGGCTTAGCGGCTTTCGGGGTGGCGGCTTTCCTTCCGCTATGAATCCATCGTGCATCTGAAGCATGAGCCCTCTGAGTGAGGCCAATTGCCGACGCGTTACGCGCAGTGAACGTTGAAACCCCGCCGCATTCAGCCGAGCGGCGACACGCCGATCACACGTGCATGGGCCCACAGCAGCACGAACGCGTACAGCCCCAATCCCACGACGACCACGATCACATCGTTCACCGCCGAAGCTGGCGCGGACGGCACCGGGTGGACGTGGGCGCGCCGGCTGACCGAGATCAGGTCTGCCACCGCCCAGCCGAGGAAACCGCCGAACAGCAGCAGATCGTTCAGCGTACCGTTGGCGAGTAAATGCGACACCGCCCACAAGATCACGGCGAGCAACATCGGATTGCGCGACAGGCGTTTAATGCGGCCCGGCAGATAAGCTGCAATCAGCAGAGGAAACACCGGCACCATGAGTAGCAGCGCGAGGTGCCGCAGCGCCATCGGCGGCATGTAGACCATGACCGGGATCTGTCGCGCGATGCCGTAACCGTAGAGCATCGCAACGAAACTCGCGATCGACGCCAGCGAATACAGTCCTTTCCACCCGTTCTCGCCCATCCGCCTGGCTTGCGCGTCTCGCCAGCGTGGCGCGACGATGGAGACGGAGTGAATACCGAGGAAAACCAGGAGACCTGCAACGAAGAGTGTCATAGGTTCGCTTGAATGTTGACGATGACAACATTTAAAATAAATGCTGTATCCGCATTCGTCAAGTTAAAATTGACGCCGTCAACATCGGTGAAAACGGATGACCATCAAGAAGATCAGCAAACAAGCCAAGCAAGCCAAACGAGCCAAACACGCATTAACCGACGCAGCCAGGCGTCCGTATCACCACGGCGCATTGCGTGAGGCAATGCTGGAGGCAGCCGAGCGCATCCTCGCTCGTGAGGGCATCGGCGGACTCACGCTGCGGGCCGCCGCGCGCGAGGCCGGCGCTTCTCACGCCGCGCCCAAGAACCACTTCGACAACGTGACGGGACTGCTCAGCGAGTTGGCCGCCGTAGGGTTTCGCCGCTTCGAGCGCCGCCTGCTCGAAGCGACCGCCGCGGCTGCCACTCCCGAGGCGCGGCTTGCCGCCCAGGGACGCGCCTACGTTGAGTTCGCGACGCAGTTTCCGGGTCTCTTCATGCTGATGTTTCGCAGCGAACGGCTCGACCTCGGACGGCCGGGTTTGCGCGAAGCGATGAGCGACGCATTGTCGGTGTTACGCGCAACGGTCGGGGCGCCACAAGGGCCCGACGCCGCCCTGCCCACGGACGGCGCCGCGCGGGTAGTCGCGGCCTGGGCACTTGTCCATGGGTTCGCCTTGCTACAGATCGACGGGCGTCTTGACGGCATAGTCCGTAGTTTGCCGGAAGGCATGGACGCAATGGCGCTGCTCGATGTCATTCTTAATGCGGGCGGCGGCCAATTAAGAAGTAGCGACCCTCTCGCGTGCCAGGAAAGATAAAAGGAACCGACGGCATTTCTTCCGGGTCGATTGATCGTTGGCATTGGAACGAAAATCCTGTGTCAGGAAATTCGATCGTACTTCGCTGGCCCGCATCGCGATTCCCTTTAACTTCATTGCGCCAGTGCTTACCGGACTCTTCAAGAAACGCCGCGACCCAATACGTCCCAATACGCTTCTCTGACAGTTAACTCGCCATTAAAGGACCAACGATGCTGAAAGAATTGAGTGATTTTGATGCTTTCATGGAGACGCTGGTCCGTGACTGGAACGTTCCGGGTATTGGCGTAAGTATTCTGAAGGACGAAGAGGTCCTGCTCGCCAAGGGATATGGGTATCGCGACCACGCTCAGAAGCTGCCATTACGCCGGCTACCGGCTTCCCGATTGCGTCGAACACAAAGCTGTTCACCGCCGTGGCGGCGGGCCTGCTGGTCGATCGCGGTCTGCTGAGCTTCGACCGGCCGATCCGCGATTTCGTCCCCAGTTTGAGCTTCTACGATAAATCACTCGATGAAGCGGTCACTCTGCGCGACATGCTGGGTCACCGGACTGGCGTGCCGCGACACGACATGATCTGGTACGAAGCGCACCTGTCGCCGAAGCAATTGTTCGAGCGGATCCGGTTCATGAAGCCGCCTAAGTCCGAAAACCACGTTTGAGTTTGCGATGGATGGAGGCCGCGTGACTGCATTGAGACACTGGAATTCACACGCCGAGATGATTCTGACGCGTATGGAGGATAACGAAATGATCGATGCCATGGAGGATGACGGGTCGATCTACGATTAGAGCGGGTTTCATTCCTCAACTCGGGCTTCTTGCGGCATCTCCCGATGGCGATTACGCTTTCATCGCCGTCGGGCTGTTATCGTTTTGCCGGGCGTCGTTTTTACAGAACGTATACGGTGGGAAGCGTTCTTTCAACACGGCAATTACCGCGTAAGGTCAACAATACAACCATACCAAGCGATCCGAAGACAGTACGGTTTTCGCAAGATCGAAACTATAAAAAGCGGGAGTGCTATGACCGGAGATGTTCAGGCTTTGATCGAAGAAATTCGACGCTACGCGGGAAACCGCGCGCAGGACGTGATGCGTGGCGCAGAAACGCCGGCGCTGGCTGCACTGATGATCGAGAAATTCGGTGAAGGTCTGGTAAAGGCGGGGTACTTGCTGGGAGTCGAACGGGCCGATGAACTCAAGCATGAAATCGACCGTCTGGTACGCGAGGTCGACGTGCAATACCCTACGCATCTTCAATACCGCTTTGAAGCGCGTCCAGCGGGACTGGCCATCAACGGCACGGCGCATTGAAGAGAATGGACGACCTCTGCAGCCACTGACGGTTCCAGAGTAGGATAGATCGCGCTTAACCAAATTCCCGGATGCGCCTGATCCCTGATTGTTCCCTTTCTCCACTGAGTCAAAACATGAGCCAGACAATCTACGATATTCCCGTGAAATCCATCGACGGCGCGGCGCTTACGCTTGAGCCGTTCAAGGGCAAGGTCTTGTTGATCGTAAACGTAGCTTCCAAGTGCGGGCTCACGCCGCAATATGAAGCCCTGGAGAAACTCTATGAGGACAAGCAGGCCGAAGGCCTGGAAGTACTGGGCTTCCCGGCGAACAACTTCAAGGGTCAGGAACCAGGCAGTGACGCCGAGATCAAGGAATTTTGCAGCCTGACCTACGACGTGAAATTCCCGATGTTTTCGAAAGTATCAGTGGTCGGCGCCGACCAGCATCCGCTGTACAAGACGCTGACCAGCACGCAGCCGGACACGACCGGCGACGGCCCGTTTCGCGAGCGGCTCAAAGGCTACGGCATTGAGCCCAACCCGGCGCCTGATGTGTTGTGGAACTTCGAGAAATTCTTGATTGGCAAGGACGGCCATGTAGTGGGCCGTTTCTCTCCGGATGTCACGGCAGATGATCCGCGTCTGCTTGAGGCGATTCAAACCGCATTGTCGAACTAAGCCAAGCGGCGGTTCAGCCGCGCTATTGCGGCTGTGCGGTGAGATCGCCGGCAGGGCCGGCGATCTCACCGCACAGCGACTGACGTTCGAACGGATTGAGAGCACACGCAACAAGCAGGATCTGTAAGCGCGAATAGCGCTTAGCTTTGCTTCATCATGCCAAGCTCGCAGTCCACGAGTTGATTGCCATACAACGCGCGGTCCTGCATCGCTTGTGGCGTGCTTACATTATCACGCCAGCGCCCCCGCCATTGCGAGGAGCGCTCAACTCCGTTCAAGCCGTTGCCACTGCAACCGACCTGCCGACCGTCAGGTAATGGATCAGGGCGATGATCGGGAAAACGCTCGCCACCGTCGCGGTCAACGTCCATCCACCATGGTCATACAAGCTGCTGGCAAGCGCTGATCCAATCGCGCCGCCAATGAAGATGCTGGTCATATAAAGCGCATTCAGACGGTTCCGGCTGGCCGCATGCAACGCATAGATCTCGCGCTGGCCGAGCACCATGTTCATCTGCACGGCGAAGTCCAGCACAACGCCGGTCACAACCAGTCCGCCCACGCCCCACGCAGGATGAATCAGCGACGGCGTGAACGCGAGCGCGCCGACCACAAGGGCAATCAACGTAGCGCGGACCGAGTGCCCGGCGTCGGCAAGCCGTCCTGCCACGGGTGCGGACGTCGCGCCTATCGCGCCGACCAGCGCGAACACGGCGATCGCATTCTGCGACAGGCCGTAATGACGTGTCAGCTCGATCGGGACCGCAGTCCAGAAGAGGCTGAACGTGGCAAACATCAGCCCTTGATACAGCGCGCGATGACGCAGTATGGGTAACGTCACAACCAGTTCGCCAAGTGAATGGATCAACTGAAAATAGGTTGCCTGATGCGAAGGTTGGCGGCGCGGGATTGTCAAAGCCAGGACCGTCGTCACTATCGCCATCAACACCGCCGCCGAGCCGAATACGGCGCGCCAGCCGAAATGACCGGCCACCACGCTTGAGATCGGACGTGACAACAATATGCCGAGCAGAAGCCCGCTCATGATGTTGCCGACCACGCGGCCACGCGATTCGTCGGGCGCAAGATGCGCGGCCAGCGGGATCAGGATCTGCACCGCAACCGAACTGAAACCGACCAGCAACGAGACTGCCAGGAACGCGTTCGGCTGACGCGTGACGGCTGCCAGCGCGAGACTGAAGATCGAGACAATGGCTGTCGTGATCATCAGCTTGCGGTTCTCCAGCAGATCGCCGAGCGGCACCAGGAAGAACAGTCCGAATGCGTAGCCGATCTGCGTGAGGGAGACGATCAGGCTTGCCGCACCGCCCGACAAGTGGATGTCCGGTGCGATAAGCTCGGTGATCGGTTGCGCATAGTAGAGGTTGGCGACAATCGCGCCACAGCAGAACGCGAACAGCGCGATCATGCCCTGGGTTAGCTTGACTGTGCCGCCGTTCTGGTCGGCAGCAGGTGCGTTAGGCGTCATGTGATGGATCCTTCAGTGGCTGAAATTGGTACTGATGTTCGATGTTCATGCGGCGCTCCGTTCGAGCGCCGCCCGCAGCGCGCTGGCGAATACCGCCGGCGGTTGCGCACCGCTTATCGCTTCGCCCGCGATGAACACGGTCGGCACCGAACGAATGCCGTGCTGTTGCGTGAGCCGCTGCGCGTCGCCGACCTTTGCAAGACCTCGACCTTGCGTCAGGTAGTCCTCTGCCGCCTTAGCATCGAAGCCGGTTTTCGCTGCAATCTCAACCAACGTGCCGGGCAGGCCAATATCGCGTCCCTCCGAGAAGTACGCGACGAAAATCGACTGGTAGAGCGCTTCGGTCTTGTGCGCGTCGCCGGTACTCAACGCGTACTGCATCAACTGATGGGCGAGGCGTGTGCTCGGCGTTCTGCTGAGTTTGTCGTAGTTGAACTGCGCGCCGGCAGCCAGGCCCGTCGCCGCAACCTGCGCGTCCATGCCTTGCGAGCGCACCCAACTGCCGAACTTGGCCGTCCGGTATTCGCGCCGGTCCATTCCGTCGGGAGGCATCGCCGGGTTCAGTTCGAACGGCACATATTCGATTGAGACGGGCACCGGCAGGTTGGCGCTGCGAATTCCGGATGCAAGATTCAGGTGGCCGATCCAGCACCACGGACAAATGAAGTCGTAGTAGACAGAGATCTCGATGGCTTGCACGGTGGGCTCCTGAGGAAGATTACGCACAGGATATCGATTGCGATTCGTTAGTAGAATACGTTCGCAGAGCAATCTCGCGTTGCGTGCCACGCAACGCCAAGACAGCGGAGCCATCAAAGTGGACAAACTGGTTGCATTGACTACCTTGCTGGAAGTGGCCGAGGCCGGCGGCTTTTCCAAGGCCGCCCAGCGCCTGGGGGTGGCCACTTCGTCGGTGACGCGCCTGATGGACGCGCTCGAAGCATCGCTTGGGACAGCGTTGCTCACGCGCACCACGCGGCGCGTCAGCCTTACCGACGCCGGCACCGCGTACGTCGAGCAAATCAGCAAGGTGCTGGACGACCTCGCTGAAGCCGACGACAGCATCTTCGACAGCGGCGCGGCGCCCGTTGGCGCGCTGCGCATCTCCGTGCCTACGGCATATAGCCGCCTGTGCCTGGCGCCGCACCTTACTACCTTCCTGAGTGAGTATCCCCGTGTGGTTCTCGACGTGGTGGTCGCTGACCACTATGTAGACCTGGCCGCAGAACGTATCGATGTCGCGATTCGAATCGGCTTGCCCTCACGCGATGAAAACCTGGTCGTCAGGAAGCTGGCCGACAACAAGCGTTTTGTCGTGGCGAGCCATGAGTACCTGGAGCGGCACGGCATACCTGCTGAACCGCAGGCGCTGGCTAACCACGAATGCCTGCGCTTCTCGTATGGCGGACCCCATCGGGCTACAAGGCAGGTGTGGACGTTTCGGCACGGAGCCGAAGAAGAACGGGTCGAAGTGCGGGGAAACCTGATTGCCAATAACCCTGACGTGCTGTTCGAAGCTGTCCTCGCGGGCAGGGGCATTGCACTGCTGCCCGAGTGGCTGGTGGCAGGGGAGATCGGTGCCGGTCACCTGCTGCGCCTCTTTGAAAACACCGAGGTCAATCCGCATGCGGGCGATTCGGTGGTCTACGCCGCTTACCTGCCGAATCGCCGCCATTCGAGCAAGGTGCGCACCTTCGTACAGTTCCTCGCTGTACGCGTGCGAACAACCATGGTGGAATGATCGGCAGCAGGCGCTCTCCCGCTGCATGGGCCGCCCTGACTGCTGCACGCTCCTCGCAGTCGATGCTAGTGGCTTGTCGAGTTTTCGATGTCCGACACAATACAGTTACGGCCGCCCATCTTGGCGCTGTAAAGCAGCTTGTCGGCGCGTAGCAGAAGGGCGTCGAGCGTCTCACGCCCGGATTGCGAAGCCAGCGAGATCCCGAAGCTCAACGTGACTGTAAAGCGGACACCATCCAGTTCCAGCGCCGTGGACGCCAGACGCCGCCGCAGTTCGTTGGCCGCGCCAATGGCTTCGCCGGCATCATCGACCTTTGTCAGCACCGCGAACTCCTCGCCGCCGAGGCGTGCCACGATGTCCGGCTGATGCCATATCTCGCTGCATAGTCTTCCAATCGTCTGCAGCGCGAGATCACCGGCGGCGTGGCCCAGGGTGTCGTTGATCTCCTTGAAGCGGTCCGCGTCGAACGTGATCAGGACCTGCTTGGCTTGCGTTCCCGCGCGCTTGCTTAGCGTTGCGGTCGCCTTGCGTTCGAACGCGCGGCGGTTGAGCAAACGGGTCAGGAAGTCGGTGTCGGCAACGGTCTCGAGTTCGCGCAGCAGGATATTGCGCTCGTGCTCCAGCCGCATTTTTTCGATGCTGTTTTCCTTCAACACCAGGATCGCGTGAAACAGGTTGCGGATCTCAAACGGGTGTTCACCGTGAGGGATGGGCGTCTCGAGCTTTCCATCGGCGATCGCCATGATGATGTCCGCAGCTTCAATGAACGGCTGGACGAACCGCCGCCTGAAGTACACGGACGCAATCAGCAACAGGTAGAGAACGCCCGCAGTGCCCGTTGTGCTCGCAACCAGCAACATCAGCGAATCGTTACGATGTCCTTTGACTTCGTTTCCGGCCAGGTCCAGCACGTAGTCGCGAAACTGCGCGATGGGCTGCATGGTCGGCACATAATCAGCGGCCAGTTCGGCAGCCGTGAGATTGACTCCTTCCGGGCGCGTTGCCATTGCGCGGACGCGCGCAATGTAGCTCAGGCCAGTGTCGTAATAGACGCTGGTGAGTCGCTGATAGGTAGCGGCGCCGATCGGTGTATGTTCTACGCGCGCCGCTATCAGGCCGCGCAATTCATCTATACGTCCTTTAGCCCGTTCTTGCGCGAATAATTCAGTTTCACTCAAGGGCCGGTGAGCGGTCAGCGCCGCAGTGAAGGTCGACCCCAGAAGCCCCGCCTGTTCACGAAGTTGAGCGGACAACCGGGCGATCAATATGCAATTCAGTGCGTTGGGGTCGCCCCGCACAATGCCCGCCGCGCTGGCATTAGCCAGCGGCCCGAAATTGGGAATGACGGCGACCATCTGGTTGACCGCGCTTAGGACGGCATCATGGCCACGTTGTTCGATGGGCTGAGCGATGAGGCCGTCGACTTGCTTGCGGGCGGCAACAAGCTGCGCTTGCACTATATCTACGGACGCGCGTTCAATCTTGCAGCCGGGACACGCCTGACTTGTGATCAGTGAGCGCAACACTGCCAGGCGGTGGTCGCTTTCGGCACGCGCGTTGATTAAGGGAAGTCGCAGAGACGGCGCACTGCGCGCGTCTGCGCCGAGCGCGCCGTTAGTGGGGCCGCGTTCTGCCGATACGCTTTCCATGGCGAGCAACGCGGCGCGAAAGAGGTCTAACGATTGAGCCCCATTCTCCGCCAGTGAATAGGCGCGTAATTGATGCAGGAGCAAAGGCGTCGCAAGGCTCAAGACCAGCACGCACAGGGCGGCTGTTGTCAGCTTGAGTCGCTTGGCAAGCAAGATCCGGGTTGAGGGCATTTTTGTTAATTCGCAGCAGGTCGCTTGCCTGGCACATTCTTAAAACAGGGCGACTTATTGCAGCCGGTGATTCAACATACCGCAGCCCGCCGGAATCGTCTACTCGGACAAAACACGATCATTAGACTGTTTTCTTTCGGAAAAACCGGTGAATTATCTATCGGGAACCGCGGAGCTGTTGTCGGAGGAAATTTGATCGTAGATGCTTTCTCTTGGTTAACGGCACGTTAGCCCCTTTATTTAGCGGTGCGGGCATGGGTCATGTGCGGTCTTGCCAGATCGTCCCGCGGTCGTATCATTCATGCGGGCCGCCCAAAGTCCAGCTTCCGTCTGATTTAACAATTCCATGCGAGAGCACAGCATGCTGCTGTCACGCATTTCTTTTCCGTGTAGCCTGAGTCGCCGTTACCCAAGTCGCTATTACGTCATCGAAACTCGATATTCTTGTTTTCACCCAGCCCGCTCCTCGACAAAGGATTCGCATAAATGAGCTACATCCACTTCATCGGTGGCGAAAAAGGAGGCGTCGGCAAATCGCTCGTCGCCCGCGTATTAGCCCAGTATTTTGTTGATCGGAACATCCCGTTCACGGGTTTCGACACAGACAAATCGCACGGCGCGTTATTGCGCTTCTATGCGGATTTTGCTGCACCGGCCGTGCTTGATCGTCACGATAGCCTGGACCCCATCATTGAACATGCGCTTGAGGATCCTCAGCGGCGCATCCTGGTCGATCTTGCCGCGCAGACGCAGCAGTCTCTCGGGAAATGGCTTGACGACGCGGACGTTATTGATCTCGCGCAAGAGCATGGCCTGACGCTGACCTGGTGGCACGTGATGGACGCCGGGCGCGATTCGGTCGACCTGCTGCGACAGTGGCTCGATCAGTTCGGCGGACGGATCAAGCTGGTCATCGTGCTGAATGAGGTTCGTGGGGACCGGTTCGAGATTCTCGAAGCGTCAGGGGAACTCGCCCGGGCCAAAGCGCTGGGTGCCAGTGTGATCAGCCTGCGGCGCCTGCCCGATACCACCATGCAGAAAATCGATCAGCATGGCGTTAGTTTTTGGGCGGCCGTTAATCATCCGGATCGAGCGGCTTCCGGGCTCGGTTTGCTGGAGCGGCAGCGCGTCAAGGTGTGGTTGAATCGCGCTTACGCGGAAATGGGTAGTCTGGCGTTGTAGTGGAGGAGATCGGCCGGGAACGGAAGCAGCCCGGCCGCCAAACAATAGATAGTTATACGAACTAAACGGGACGAAAACCAGCGCGGAGAATCCTGTTGAACTATCCGCGCCGATGCCCGCAAGAAACCACACCGTTCACGCTTTCTTCCGGTCGATGCCGGAAGAAAGCGATCAACGGCTATACACCAATCAGCCCTTCAACGCTTCAGCCTGAGCTGCCGCCAGTACAGCGTTGAGCGTCTTGCTCGGACGCATGACCGACTCCAGCTTTTCAAAGTCAGGCTTGTAGTAGCCGCCAATGTCCGCCGCTTGACCCTGGACCGCCGACAACTCACTCACGATGGTCTTCTCGTCCGCCGTCAGTTGCTTCGCCAACGGCGCGAACTGAGCCGCCAGGCCAGCATCTTCCGTCTGGGCTGCCAGTTCCTGCGCCCAGTACATCGCGAGATAGAACTGGCTGCCGCGGTTGTCCAGTTGTCCAGTCTTGGGCGACGGGTTCTTGTTGTTCTCCAGCAGTTGCCCCGTGGCGGCATCGAGTGTCTTGGCCAGGACCTTGGCCTGTGCATTGCCGGTCTTCAGCCCCAAGTCTTCCAGCGATACCGCCAGCGCCAGGAATTCACCCAGCGAATCCCAGCGCAAATGGTTTTCTTCCACCAGTTGCTTGACGTGCTTCGGCGCCGAACCGCCTGCGCCGGTTTCATACATGCCGCCACCCGCCATCAACGGGACAATGGAAAGCATCTTGGCGCTGGTGCCTAGTTCCATGATCGGGAACAGGTCGGTCAGGTAGTCACGCAGGATGTTGCCCGTGACCGAGATCGTGTCCAGCCCGCGAATGACGCGCTCCAGCGTGTAACGCATCGCGCGCACTTGCGACATGATCTGGATGTCCAGGCCGCTGGTGTCGTGATCCTTCAAGTAGGTCTCGACCTTCTTGATCACTTCGGCTTCGTGCGGACGGTACGGGTCCAGCCAGAAAATGGCCGGCATGCCGGAGTTGCGGGCACGCGTGACCGCCAGCTTCACCCAGTCGCGGATCGGCGCGTCCTTGGCCTGGCACATGCGCCAGATGTCGCCTTCTTCCACGTTTTGCGTCAGCAGCACTTCACCCGTGGCGATGTCGACAATGCGCGCCTCGCCCGCTTCCGGTATTTCGAAGGTCTTGTCGTGCGAGCCATATTCCTCGGCCTGCTGAGCCATCAGCCCGACGTTGGGCACCGTGCCCATGGTGACCGGGTCGAAGTTGCCGTTGGTCTTGCAGAAGTTGATGATTTCCTGATAGATCCGCGCAAACGTGCTCTCAGGGATCACGGCCTTCGTGTCCTTCGGACGACCGTCGGCGCCCCACATCTTGCCGCCAATACGGATCATGGCCGGCATCGATGCATCCACGATGATGTCGTTGGGCGCATGCAGGTTCGAGATGCCCTTGGCGGAATCCACCATCGCCAGTTCAGGACGATGCTCATGGCACGCATGCATGTCGCGGATGATTTCTTCGTGCTTGGAAGCCGGCAGGCTTTCCAGCTTGTCGTACAGGTTGACGAGGCCGTTGTTGACGTTCACGCCCAGCTCGTCGAACAGCTTGCCGTGTTTCTCAAAGGCTTCCTTGTAGAAGATCTTCACGGCATGACCGAAGACGATGGGGTGCGAGACCTTCATCATCGTGGCCTTCACGTGCAGCGAGAACATCACGCCGGTCTTGCGCGCGTCTTCCATCTGTTCTTCGTAGAAGTCGCACAGCGCCTTCTTGCTCATGAACATGCTGTCGATGATCTCGCCGTCCAGCAACGACACCTTCGGCTTGAGCACAATGGTCTTGCCGCTTTGCGTAACCAGTTCCATCTTCACGTCGCGAGCCTTCGCAACAGTCATGGACTTTTCGCCATGATAGAAGTCGCCATGCTTCATGTGCGCCACGTGGGTGCGCGAAGCCATGCTCCACTCGCCCATGCTATGCGGGTTCTTGCGGGCGTAGTTCTTGACGGCTGCGGGCGCGCGGCGGTCCGAGTTGCCTTCGCGAAGCACCGGGTTCACGGCGCTGCCCAGGCACTTGGAATAACGCAGGCGGATCGCCTTCTCGGCGTCGGTCTTCGGTTCCTCAGGGAAATCCGGGACCTTGTAGCCCTTGCCCTGCAGTTCCTTGATCGCGCTGATCAACTGGTGCTGGGATGCGCTGATGTTGGGCAGCTTGATGATGTTGGTGTCAGGCAGCAGCGTCAGGCGGCCGAGTTCGGCCAGGTTGTCCGGCACCCGTTGCTCTTCGGTCAGGAATTCTGGGAATTCGCCCAGGATACGGCCAGCGACCGAGATGTCGCTGGTGGTGACACGGATTCCGGCCGGCGCGGTGAACGTGCGGATGATCGGCAGGAAGGCGCTCGTCGCCAGCAGCGGGGCCTCGTCGGTGAGGGTGTAGATGATCGTAGGTTGCTCGGTACTCATCGCTAGTCTCAAGAAAAATGGGTTGGGGGCGCCGCCGGCTGCGTCAACGACCGGGGTTAACCATCGAATTTTGCCTGATTTTGCTTTCAAGAGGGCTGAACCGACCCTGCGTTTCGCATTGCAACCCGCAAATTGAGGGTTTTTAATGCTGTCGCGAAGGGTTGTAGAGCGTTCCGGGTCACCCCGCTGACGCGCTTAAGCGTCTAAATTTAAAGACTAAATTGCTAAGCCGATTGCTTGAGCCGCCGTTTGCGGCCGCCTTGGAACGCTAATGACGGCACGCGCAAAAAAATCAGCGAAAAGCTTGGGGCCTGCCATGGCGCCGGGTCCGCAAGACCGGAAAATGCCCGGCGCCGGCGCGATCAGGACAATTGGTTTGTCCGCTTCAGCGCGGCGCTTTTAACCGCTTTTAACTTATCCGGGCCAAGGTAATGGCCCGTTCGGGACACGCGGTCACGCATAGGCCGCATGCCCGGCATGCATCGGCGTTCGGTGTGTAAGCGACCTTCATGCCGTGCACACGCAGCTTGAATTTCTGCAATGGCGCGAGGCGCTGATAGTCGGCGGCATCGATCCGGCGGATGTCGAAGACGTTCTCGGGACACACGACCGCGCAATCGGCCTTGCCCTCGCATCGGTTGAAGTTCACAACAGGCACGATCACGCCCGGCGCCTGTTTGCATGCGGATGCCGGCGTATTGCTCATACCGTATCCCCTTGCGGCTCTTGCGGCTCTTGCGGCTTGCCGCGCCCGCAGCGCATGCCCTTCTGAAACTTCTCGCGCTCCTCCGGTGTCATCTGTTCCCACTTGCGCCAGTGCTGGCGTCCACGCCAGCCGCCATGTCCCCGGAATCCGCCGAACAGGATCCGGCTCAGGATCAACAGCCCCAGCGCATGGGCAAAATCGATTGCGCGAGCCCCGACGAACAGCGCCGGGACAACCCAGTTCCATAGGGTCATCACCATCCATCCCAGCACCGCAATGCCCACGATCACCAGCAATGCCTTGCTTAGGAATCTCAGTCTGAAACTCATCTGCCTTCTCCTTTAAATATCCAGTTCGTCGTAGACGGCTTGCAAGCGGGCGCGCAGATGCAGCACCGCATAACGCTTGCGCGCCAGCAGCGTGTTAAGAGCCACGCCAGTTTCCAAAGCCAGTTCCTTGAAGCTGCGGCCCTCGATCTCGTGGGCGATGAAAATGTCGCGCTGGTTTTCCGGCAATTCGTCGAGCGCGTGTTGCAGGGCCGCCAGGAGCACCGATCGGGCGTAGGCAGCTTCGGGGCCGGCATCGTGTGCGGGGAGCGTCAGATCAAGCCGGTATTCGTCGTCGACGGCATCGGCGTTATCGCTGGCCGCGTTGGCCGCGCTGGCCCCGGCTGTCTCGCTCAGAGGCTGCTCTTTCTTCTTGCGAAAGCGGTCGATGATGCGGTTGCGCGCCACGCGAAACAGCCATGCGCTGACTTGTTCAATCGGTTCGGGAAGCCGGTACGCCTGAACGAACTCGTGAAGCACGTCTTGCAGGATGTCTTCGGCATCGCCTGGATCACGCACGCGACGCCGGATGAAGTTTCCGAGCTTCGTACGCTCACGCAAGACAGTCGCGGTAATGTCGCTGTCTCTATCGATCATCGGGTTCGTGGGCGGCGGCTGTTCCATACAGGTGAAGACGTTTCACGATCGGGAATATTGTGGCCGGCACGAAAAAATCTGGCGTGAGGGTCGATGGACGCATAGGCATGAGCGCCTGCGACCCGAAACGACAGGAGACCACGATTTTGTCCGAGGCGGTGAAACTGATGTTCGGCGGGGGCCAGGGAAGGACGGCAGAAGTATGCGCGAGTGCCGGTTTACCGGCTGGTATTTCCGAATTTACTCGAAGCCGGAACAGGGCGATGTGGACGGTGGCAGGCGAGATGAATCGCCGTGCCGGGGCCAATGGAAACGAGGCCGGCACCGGCCGCTCAGCGCCCGCCCGATGCGGCGCTGACGCGATCCATGCAGATGAACGCGCTAGGCGGCGTAGTCGCCGTCAGTGCCGACGGAGAGCGGGCGCCAGCGGTTGAGTTCGGCTTGCATGCCAGCGAGTTTCGCATCCGCGGCGTTCACCGCAATCGAGCCGGCGATAAAACGCATCGGCGGTTCGGCCTCGTTTGCCAGCTCGATCAGTGCTTGTGCGAGCTTCACAGGATCGCCCGGTTGATGGCCGTTGCGTTGTTCGAAGGACGAGCGCAGTCGATCGCGCCGGTCATCGTAGTCGGCCACCACGGTTTCCCCGAAGCGAAGCGATTCGCTGGTGAGGAAGTCGGTACGGAAAGGACCGGGTTCCACAATTGTCACGAAGAGACCGAACGGTGCAATTTCCTTCGCCAACGACTCGGAGAAACCTTCGAGCGCAAACTTGCTGGCGCAGTAAAGCGAGCCCAGTTCCGCACCAAGGATGCCGGCAAGCGATGAAATGTTGAAGATGTGTCCGTGGCGAGCGGAGCGCATGACAGGCAGCGCGGCCCACGTCACGTTGAAAACACCGAACAGGTTAGTGGCGAACTGAGCCTGCGCGTCCTCGATCGTGTTCTCTTCGAAGAATCCCAGGTGGCCGTATCCCGCGTTGTTCACCAGAACGTCTATCCCGCCGAATCGCGACACAGCGTCCTTGATGGCGGCGTGCGCCTGGGCTGCGTCGGTGACGTCCAGCGCGACACTAAGCAACTGGTCGTTGTCCGGCCCCAGGCTCTTGGCGATATCTTCGCGCTTGCGTCCCGTGGCGACGACCTGATCGCCTGCCTGGATCGCGGCCTTGGCGATAAGCGCGCCAAGGCCGCGGCTTGCGCCCGTGATAAACCATGTTTTCTGCATCATCGGCTCCTTTGCTGATTGAGCCTTCATGGAACCATGATGCGATGCCCGCACGATAGACCGATCCTCGCGCGTTCTTGCCTGAACGTGCAAAACATGAGGCGAAGGTTTGTCAGGTCTTTTGCGGAAGAGATAGTTGAGCACTACAAGCGCTTGCTCTTCGCAAGCGTTACTGGCTTATTCGTCGAGCTCGCTTGTGCAACCAATTAGCCTGGAAGGATTAGCGAGGAAGTCTTCAATGGTGCCCTCGTCCTCGAACAGCATCTTGAGAACGCATGCTTCGTCATCGGTCAGCCCTGCTTCGATCAATTCCCCGTCGCGCCCGATGGTGTCGCAGTCTTCGAGGGTCAACTCCGCTATGACGGCAGAGGAGAGTTTGACGGGCCATTTTTCACTGAACGCGACGGTGACTATTTTTCGCGCTTCATCGTAGGCTCTGATCTCGACGCTGATGTAGGACATGGTGTCGATCTCTCCAGTAAACGTACCCAGGATGGCTCGCGCTGCAACCGCCACGAAACGCGACGGAACCAAGTTTAGCAACACACACCTGTTTATGTGCAATGTCTTTAACGGAGTTTGAGCGCGAATTGCTCGCGAGTGAATGTGCTTTTTAAATGCCACTTTTAATCGAGCGCACGCTTTGGCTTTTGTCCAGGGAAGACCGCAAGAAGTCGCTTGATTGCAGTTTCCTTGAGGCCCTTCAAGTTGGAACGCTTGATGCATAGCAAAGTAGCCAGCCCTTTTCATTCGACAGTTTTGCTGCCTAACCGGAGCGTGCCCATGTCATCTGAAACGTTCGAACTTGCCACTCGCTTTTCGCATATCCGGCCACAAGACACCCCTTATGAGGATCAAGGGTTGCGCGATTTTTTTCTTTATCGTGATTTAGGGATCGCAGACGCGACCGGCGGCAAGGTGATTGCGCAGCTCGTGAAAGCTAACAATGCACCAGAGCAAGGCACAGGTTGGCACCGTCATGAGGCTGAATTCCACATTGTGATCATGCTCAAGGGCTGGGCGCGCTTCATGTACGGCGACAAGGAGACGCTCGTTGCAATCGGCGACTGCGTTCATCAGGCGCCGGGAATCGTGCATTACCTCTTCGATTACTCCGAGGACATGGAGTATCTGGAGATAGTTGGCCCTGCCAACTTCACCACCATCGACGCAAAGGGTCCATGTGACGTTCCCGCTTTCACGCCATGGACGAGCCAGCAACCCGCATGAAACGCGGCTGAGGTGGCGCCCTCAACAAACCTTATCAAGGCCCTTCGGACTGCACATTCACATCCATGCGCGGTGCGACGGGGCGTGCTAGCGGCGCCAATGATTGCAACGGCTGGGCGCGCGCATTGATGACAACCGGGTTTGGCTCGTTGTCGTGGATCATTGCGCGCACGCGCGGATAGATATGGCGTTCCCACCGCTTGCCGTTGAACACGCCATAGTGGCCGACACCCGTTTGCACGTGGTGGGTCTTCATGTACGGGCGCAATTTGCTGCATAGTTCCTGCGCGGCAAGTGTTTGGCCGACCGCGCAGATATCGTCGCGCTCGCCTTCAACGGTGAGCAGCGCGGTTCGCCGGATCAATGACGGATCGACCTTGCGTCCGCGTACTTCGAGTTCCTGGAGCGGCAATGCGTGCCGTTGAAAGATGGTGTCGACGGTCTCGAGATAAAACTCGGCCGTCAAATCCATGGTCGCGAAGTATTCTTCATAGAATACGCGGATGGCCTCGGCCTTCGCAGGGTCGCCCTTGGCGCGCTGATACACCATGTCTTCGAACGCATCGAAATGACGCGCCGGATTCATCGACATGAACGCCATCAGTTGTGTTTGGCCCGGATAAACACGCCGGCCTGCGCCCGCGAAACCCCACGGCACGGCACTGATCAGGTTCCGTTCGAACCATTCGATCGGCTTGCTCTTGGCCAGCACGTTCACCGAAGTCGGATTGATACGCGTGTCGATAGGACCGGCCATCAGCGTCATGCTGGCGGGTTGCAGAGGATGATCGTCTGCGGCCATCAGGGACACTGCAGCGAGGGCGGCAACGGTCGGCTGGCAGACAGCCAGCAAGTGGGTGTTGGGTCCCAGCGCGACGATAAAGTCGATCACATGCTGGACGTATTCATCAAAGCCGAAGCGGCCCTGCGCCAGCGAGACGTCGCGAGGGTTGATCCAGTCGGTGATGTAGACGTCGTGGTCGGGCAGCAGGGTGCGTACCGTGCCCCGCAGGAGCGTGGCGAAGTGGCCGGACATGGGCGCGATCACCAGGACGCGCGGCTGTTTAGGTCCGCCTTCCTTCGCAAAATGCAGCAACGAACAGAACGGCGTGGTGAGCATAATCTCCTCGACCACGGGCAAGCTTTTGCCGTCCATCTGCACTGAGTCGATAGCGAATGGACGCCGGCTATGCGTAAGTGCTGATAGCGCCAGCAGTTCGCATGTGGCTCGCATTGACCGGCCTTGAGGCGTCTCGGCGAGAAACGGCCACGCGTCGAGCGCGTGATTCATCAGTGCTGCGCCGTGGCGTACCGGCAGCGTGAGATCTGCCATGGCCTGATAGCCGGAGTATGCGAATGGGTTCATCGCCTTTCGCTTGAGCGCGTATTGTCGAGTCGTGAAAAAGCACGCAATACATATGCCAACCGAATGCCAACCTGAAGCGTCAACATGAGGGCGGTTGAAAGTGGCACATCCCTTGCAGTATTCCTGAACACGCACTGAATATGCTGTCTTTTGGTGCGTGTGTGCACTGCGCCGCGCATCTGCCGTGCGTGTTTCGTTTGAACCGCCGAGGAGCTTCAAATGACGAATGCTACGCTTACGATCAGCAGCAAGAACTATTCGTCGTGGTCGTTACGAGGCTGGTTGCTCACCAAGTTCAGCGGGCTGCCGTTCGACGAGTTCGTGATGCCCATGGACGACCCCGGCGCGCGCGCCGAACTGCTGCTGCTGTCGCCGTCCATTCTCGTTCCCTGCCTGGTTCACGACGGCACCAAGGTCTGGGACACGCTTGCAATTGCGGAGTATTTGAACGAAGTGCGGCCGAAAGCAGGGCTGTTGCCTGCTGACCGGCGCTTGCGCGCGCACTGCCGTTCAATTTGCGGTGAAATGCATTCGGGCTTCGCTTCCTTGCGCTCGGCATTGCCGATGAACATAAAAGCGCACTTCCCGAACTTCACGATCTGGGCACGCGCGCAGACGGATATCGAGCGAATTACGGCAATCTGGCTCGACTGTCTCAAGCAATACGACGGCCCTTATCTGTTCGGGACGCTTAGCGCTGCCGATGCAATGTTCGCCCCGGTCGTCACCCGCTTTGTGACTTACGACGTCAAGCTCGAACCGGAAATTGTCGCGTATGCACAGCGTATTCTCGCACTGCCCGAGATGCAGCAGTGGATAGCGGATGCACAGCAGGAGGTCGAGGAGATCGACGAACTCGATGCCGAGTTTTAAGGTCGAGTATTGACACTCGCTTAGCTTGCCAGCTTCCTGAAGGTTTCCAGCACGGCGTCGCCTTTGAACGGCTTGACGATCCAGCCCTTGACGCCGGCGGCCTTGCCGCGCTCTTTCATGGCCGGGCTGCTTTCCGTCGTCAGCATGATGATATTGACCGTGGTGTTCACGAGCTCGCCCCGGATTTTTTCGACCATGGTCAGGCCGTCCATGTTGGGCATGTTGACGTCACTGATCACCAGCTTGATCCCGGGATTCGACTTCATTTTGGAGAGGCCATCTTTTCCATCGATAGCAGTCTCCACGTCCAGCCCGTTCTTTCGCAAGAAACCGGCGACCTCGTCGCGCACCGTGCTGGAGTCATCGACAACAAGAATTTTCGACATGATTTTCCCTAAGAAATCAGAACAGATCCAGTTCGCCTGCTTCAACCACCGCGCCGATGTCTTTCGTGACTTCACTGAAGTCCTCGGGCGACCAGCTCAGGTTGAAGATGAAGCGTTGATGAAGTCTTACCGTGTGGCCCGACAGTTCGTCGGTCAGGTGATACATGAAACACAACTGAGGGTTCGCGGTGCCGAACGAGATGTACTTTTGCTTGTGATTGACCAGCAGCGGTACTTGCACCTGACTGCGTGCGAGCGCGTCGGCGTCGCCCATGTAGCGGTTTTTGAATGAACCCCAGATCAGGTTGGTGATCTCGCCCAGCAGGCTGTTGAGGTCGCGGAAGTCAGCGGGACCGTCACACATCCCGTGCCGGTCGATCAGCTCGAGAATGGGTTGCTCTTCGGCCTGCATCATCATGTAACCGCGGCACCAGGTGCTCTCGAGCGGAATCAGGCTGAATACTTCGCCGAAGATAATACGGTCCCGCACGATGCAGGGCGTGTCCCAGGTAATGCTGACGTTCTTGAACAGGCTGCTCAGTATCGACTCCGTGATCTCCAATATGCCGCGTACCAACGCGTTCGGATAATCCAGGCTGAAGATATATTCGTCGATGACCTTGCGCAACGGCGCCATGTCTTCGGCCAGGTAGGCGGCGCACAAGACCCGGCGCAGGCCGTCCGGCAGACCGTCGAACGTGGGGTTCGAGTCGCGGCGGATGATGATCGGCAGTTCGGGACGCACGGTGTTGATCTTGATTGCGATCTCGGTGCTCTCTTCCAGGGAGCCGCCGTAGCTTTCGGAAAAGAGGATGGCGCCCAGGTCTATGTTTGATCGCAGTACGGACAGCAAGCGATTCTTGCGGACCTTCAGGCCGACCAGATTGTGTTCGTCGCAGAAGCGCTTGATCGCATTGGCATGCGCAGGGGAGTCATCGAGGACCAGCACTTTACTGACCGGCTTGTTCTCGTTCATATCGCTTGTCATCATGGTATTAACGCCAAATTAGAACAACTCGAGCTCGCCGCTGGTTTCTTCAACGGCAGTCATGTCGGCCACGAAGTCGATGGGCGCATGGGCGCACACGCAGACCGTTGCGGCCAGTTTGACTGAACCATTGATCGTGATCGCGTATGACGAGAGATAGTCCGGCCTCAAGCCTTCAAGGTAGGGCAGGCAGCGGGCGCTAAGCACATACGGTGTCGACATACCAAGATCCTGGAAATACGGGAGCAGGTCCTGATTCACGGCGCCGCAGCAAAGATTGCAGATTTCAAGAAGCATGTCCTCAAGTGAAACGTCTCCGGTTTCCTTTGCGAAGTAGTCGCGCGTGTTGGCGTCGTCATCGAAATGAAAAACCAGCAGAAGCCGGAACAGAATGGAGGAGATGGTCAGGATGATCACGTTAGCTTCGGAGCGCGCGCGGTCATAGGCTTGGGCCAGCGGGACGATCTCGCACGCATCGTCCGGCTGTTGCGGCAGTCTCGAGCGCACGGCTTTAAGCAGGATGCCTTCAATACTGGCTTGTGCATTGTTACTGATCATTTCGACGCCTAGTGGAGCCTTGCTTGAAATTGATCGGCAAGCACCTCAACGCTGCTAAGCGATGCAGTGATCATCTTCCCGCCCGCCTGGATGTCCTGGAACGTGGCGGTTGTGGTCAGGTCATTGCGATGCAGACTGTCCCGGTAGCTCCGCGAGAGTTCTTCCGAGCGTGCCGCGAGTGCCCGCACTTCTCCCGCGACCACCGCAAATCCGCGGCCGGCGTTTCCTGCACGCGCGGCCTCTATGGACGCGTTCAGCGAGACGATGACTACATGCTTGACGATGGACGACAGCTCGTGATTCTTCGCGTGCATGTCCTGGTTCTGCGTCATCAGCGAGATCATCTGCTCGTGCCACCGTTCGAACGTTGCCGCGAGGCTCTTGAGCCGCGATGCTTCGCCGGCAATCCGTCTGGCCTGATCGAGTAAATTCTCTTTGTCTTCAACCGCCGCTGCCAGTGCCGCGCGATCCTCGCCGGCAAGCTTCAACTGCCTGGCAAGGTCATCGTGCAATTGAGCGATGGAAGATTCCAGTTGCTCGATCTTTTGCTGCCCCTGATCGATCAGGGCGCTTTGCTCTGCGTTGGTTTGCATCAGTGTTTTGATGCGGTTGTTCGTTTCCGATTGAAGCCGGGCCAACGCTTGTGCGCTATGCAACTTGTGTAAAAGCAGGGTCAGCATGGCCGTCGCCACGGCCGCTGCCAATGCTGCCAACAGATACTGTTCAATCACAATCAATCCTTCCGGGTTTCAATCAATGCGGTGCTGCTTATGTTCTTGGTGAGTACTAGGCTGAAACTTCGTCGGCCTCGCGTTGCGGCCGTGCACCGGTACTTTCCACGGCGACGTCTTCCGGCAAACAAACAACCGTTTCGAACTGCCGGAATTCCGCACCTTGACGATCATCGGTAAAACGCAGTCTGATGCTGCCGTTCTCACGCTTGAGGAAGTCGCTCACGGCGTCCATGCCCACGCCACGGCCCGACACGTCCGTGACCTGCTCTGCAGTCGAGAAGCCCGGGCGGAAGATGAGATCGGCGATCTCCTCGTCACTGGTCTTTTCGTCCGTGCCGATCCAACCCCGCTCAACTGCAATATTGCGAATCCGCCCTAAAGCGAGGCCGCGGCCGTCGTCTTTCAGCGTAATGCGAACCGCATCTTCTTCGAGGGCCACGTTGATATCAATGGTGCCGCCCGACGTCTTTCCTTGGGCCGTACGCACCTCGGGTGTCTCGATGCCGTGGTCCATCGAATTTCGCAGCAGGTGCATGAACACGTTTTTCAACGCACCGCTGGCGTGACTGCGCAGGCGGGTGTTGTTGTCACTAATGCGTACTAGAGGCGCGTCCTTGCCGAGTTCCCTTGCGAGCGAGGGGAGCGAGTCGAGCACGCCGGAGAGGGCCTGGCCGATGCTTTCGGTCCCGAGCAGGCGCAAGGTCTGATGCACCGCGTCGCGCATCTCGATCAGGTCGCCGGGGTTCCCTACGTTCATGGCTTCCAGTTGACGCAGGCTTTCCTGGATATGCTCGATATCGATCGTCAGGTACCGTTCCGCGTTCCCGCCTTGGCCCGGTCCCTTGCGTCCCAGGCTGACCTCGTTGATCTCGGCGTAGCTCTCGACCACTTCACGCACGCGAGCGAGTTCCTGTACCAGGCCTTCCTGATCCCAGGTCCGTTGCGGGTCGGGCTTGCGCAGGTCGTCGTAGCTTTGCTCGGTCTCGTGAACGATGTCGGTCAGGTACTGGAGGCTGTAGGTGCGCGCGTTGCCCTTGATCGTGTGCATGTTGCGGAACAGCTCGGCAATGGCCGCACCGTTCGCTTGGCGATGCTCGCGAATGATCCGTTCGTTCTCGCTGATAAAGCGGGTTGAACTCTCGATGAAGTGGTGGAACTTTTCCTGGTTGATCGCGAGGATTTCACCGATCATTTCCAGCCTGCGTTTTTGCTCGCTGGTTTCGGCAGCGAGTGCGCGTAGCTCGGTAACATCGCGCACGCAGAGCATGAGGCGAACGATGGTATCGGTTTCGTCGGTGATGGCGGACCAGCTCAAGTCGAGTATTTTTACGCGACCATCGGGCATGCGCTTCGCGGTTTCGCGGACCAGCAGGTGCTGATTGAATTCGAAGTTGATGCTGTCTTCGCCCAGGCATGCGTGGCTGGCCGCGTCCACTTGCGAGAACGCGTCGGCGCCAAGATCGGTATTGGAGAACACCAGGTCCATGAGACTGCGGCCGGCAATGTCGCGGGTCTCGAAGATCGCTTCAAGATGCGCCGAGTATTCGGCATGGACAACGGCACCCGATACGACCGTCAGGATGCCTTGCTGCATGTTTTGCAGCATGGCCTGGATGTCCGCGGTCTTTTGTTTGAGCAAGGCCGAGTTTTCCTGGATCTTCTCGATCATCCCGTTGAACGCGACGATAGAGTGGCCGATCTCGTCCATCCGTCCCACCGGCACGCGGCGCGTGAAGTCCTGGCTGGAAGCAATCTCGCTCATCATCGCCTGCATGCGGCTTAGCGGTCGCGTGATCTGGCGGTAGAGCAGGGAACCGATCAGGCTCAGGAGCACGATAGCAATACCTGTGACAATGGCGATGGCGGTCGTGGTTGTTGCGAGCGTGTGGTTCAGCGCTGTGATTGCCTCGTCCTTCTCGCGGTTCTTCTCTATACGAAGCGTCTCGACAATCCCTTCAAGTTCGTCACGATACTGGGCCACGTTAGCGAACAAATACGCTTGCGCGAGTTCGTTCTTGCCTGCGGCTTTCATCTTTGCGGTGTCGGTGATGGCCGAGAAATAGTTCTCGAGGCTGTCGTTGGCTTGGCTTACCAGCCCGACTTGCGCGTGGCTGTGTGCATTGCGTGCCTGGAAGGCGAGTGCTTGCTGCAGGGAGGCCTTCTTCGCTTTCAGTGCGTCTTGCGCTTGGGCGAGCACGTTACCGTCGGGCGAATACACGAGGGTCATGGTGGCGAGTTGCACGTCCTTGACCTGGGAAACCAGGTCGGCGGAAGCCAGCGCGCTGGGCACCACGCCTTCCGTGACTTGCCTGACCTCCGATGCGCTGCGCCGCGTCTGGTAGACGGCGTAACCGCCTATCGCCGATAAAGCGACGAACATCAGGATGACCAATAACGTGATGCGATGACGGATAGTCATTTGAGAACTCCCCGGGCTAAACTGGTGTATCGAGCCCTGACTAAGAACAGGTCGGTGTTGCGAAATTGGCGATTCTTTAAGAGACTCGAATAGTGTTGATTTAATGTTACTAATACGTGACCGGTGAAGAGAAATAACGTGGTACGTATGGGTGGGCCTTGCTGGGATTGGGAGGTGGGTTATTCTTCTTTGAGCAATATAATTAATACGAAAATAGCCCTAAAGTTTTCTTAAATATTGCCGTTAATTGTTCGCTCGCGCCGGTGGACGGGGCGGGTGGTTTTATGGTTGGCGGGGGCTATGCTGGGGTGTTTGGTTCTGGGTTAGCGGTCGGGGTCAATGCCGGGGTGGTGCTTTCAGTGTTAGTGGTCTGCGAGAGTTGGATTTTCTCTTTATCACTGTTAGCCACTGTGCGTGGCGGCACGTCATTTCTTTGTCCAAAGCGACAAAGAAACGAAGCAAAGAAAACGCTTTTAAACCACGCTACCCTAAGTGTCCACAGCGTGCAGTTTTCATTCATGGGTGCCCCAAAAGCACGGTGCTCGCCAGAGCGGAGGATGTGTGAACCCCTCCTTCTCCGAACACGGATACCCACACGCTTCGCCACCAGTGATTGAACCTGCCCAAGGGGCACCCCGCGCTATCCGCGGACGACCTCCCTTCAATGTGTACGCGCCTCGACCATGTCGCCAACCCTGCTGGAAACGAGGTCGCGAAGATGCGTAAGGCCGTACCCACGAAATAACTGTGCGGACTACGCGGTCAACCCACCAAGAAGTGAAGCAGTAAATACGCGCGAGGCCGTGACCTATGGACATAACCGTCAGACCACGTAGCTAACACGCGAAGACCGCAACTGCCGGAACGCGTGATACCGTACGGATTCCTTGACAATAGTGCTTGCCCGAGAGCACTGGTGGCGAAGCGTGTTCGTGTCAGGATTCGCGAGAAGGAGGGGTTCAAACATCCTCCGCTCTGGCGAGCACCGTGCTTTTGGGGCACCTATGAATAGAAACTGCACGCTGTGGACACTTAGGGTAGCGGGTTTTAAAAGCGTTTTCTTTGCTTCGTTTCTTTGTCGCTTTGGACAAAGAAATGACGTGCCGCCACGCACAGTGGCTAACAGTGATAAAGAGAAAATCCGACTTAGGCAGACCACTAACCCTGAAAGCACCAACCCGGCATAGACCCCGACCACTAACCCAAGAACCGACCACCCCAACCACTAACCCTGAACCAAACACCCCAGCATAGCCCCCGCCAACCAAAAAACCTCCCGCCCCCGTCCACTAAGAACCGAGCAATACCGCCGAATAAAGGCCCCGCGCCGATAAACGCCGCCACAAACCAAACCCGCGGACCGCCTATACGCACGATCCTGCTCCTTATTGTCTTGCGGGTTTTGTGACGAGTCTTACGGCAAGATTTTCACCGGCTAACAAGCGCCACGTCCAGGCAGCGATTGCAGTTAAACGATTCATACAGCCGAAGCGTTGACGCCAAGCAACGTGACCTGAATTCTTTCAACGCGATTGCCTGGCCGGAAGATACGCCGCACGCTCCACATGCCGTGCGGACAACATGACGCTTAGACGCAACGCAGCGAAGTCAGCGTAGTCTTGACTGCTTCGTCCCACGGCGTGTGCGGTTCCTCACCCAGCGTAGCCAGCAGCGAGGCATTCTCCATGCGGATGGGTTCCTTCCACAAATAGCGCATCTCCCGCATCTCACGGAATAGCTCGGAGAAGGGCGACATGAGTGGAAGCACCCACCAGGGGAACGCACGTACCTTGATGCTGGGCTGGTCGACCGAGCGTTTGATTGCACCGGTCATTTGCGTGCCGTCGGCGTCCCAGTGGCCCCGCATGTGAAACGTCGCGAAGGCGGATAGCTGGCGTTCCTGCTCGATCAGTCGCACCATGGTTTGCGCGACGTCGGGTACATAAGCCCACTGATGTCCGATACCGGCCTTGCCCGGATAAAACATGGCGCGAACGGGTTTTCCCGGTTTGACGAGGCCGCCTGAAAACCAGCTATTACCATTACTGCCGGGACCAAAAAAATCGCCTGCCCGGACGATAAGGCTGCGTACACCCTCCGAGCTTGCCGCTTGCAGGCGACGCTCCAACTCGACGCGGATCGCACCCTTATGCGTGAGCGGTTCTTGAGACGACGATTCGTGTAAAACGGGGAATGCGTTCGGGCCGTAGTTATAAACCGTGCCGGGCAACACGATCCTTGCGCCCGAGGCGCGCGCCGCGGCAATGGTGTTGTCGATCATGGGCAGCACCAGCCGCGCCCAGTTGCGATATCCCGGTGGATTGACCGCGTGAAGAATAAGCTGAACGCCGTCCGCGGCTTTGACAACGTCCTGACGATTCATTGCGTCTCCCTTGATCCATTCGAATCGATCGTCGCGATCGGTCAGCGAAGCGGGGTTGCGATGCAACGCGCGCACCTTCCAGCCACGCGCCGCGAGTTGCCGCGCTACTTCACCACCGATGCTGCCGGTAGCCCCCAGAACCAATGCCGTACGAGTGTCAGTCATCTTTGCCTCCTGAAGTAATGGTGATTATTCTTGCGCAGGCGGCGGTTAAATGAAATTATCGATACCAATAGAGCTGATATACATTTTTGTATGACTGACACTGAACCTGGCTGGGACCTCTACCGGACTTTCCTTGGCGTGTTGCGCGAGGGTTCGCTCTCGGGGGCGGCGCGTGCGCTAGGACTGACGCAGCCTACGGTAGGGCGCCATGTGGATGCACTCGAACTGGCCATGGGTTATGCGCTATTTATCCGTACGCAACAGGGTCTTAGCCCTACGCAGGAAGCGCTGGCACTGAAGCCGTTTGCCGAAGCGCTGGAATCGAATAGTGCGGCGCTGTTGCGGGCTGCGTCGAGTCAGGGCATGGGGGTGCGCGGCACCCTCCGTATTACTGCAAGCGACGTCATTAGCGTGGAGGTGCTGCCGCCTATCATCACTGCGCTGCACGCCGCTTACCCTGAACTGGTCATCGAACTGATGCCGTCCAACCGGATGGAAGACCTGTTGCAGCGCGAAGCGGACATAGCCGTGCGGATGCAGAGGCCAAGCCAGGGCGTGTTGATTGCGCGCCGGATAGGAAATGTCGAGCTTGGCCTTCATGCGCACAAGCGTTACCTGGAACGACGCGGCAAGCCGGCGAATATCGACGAACTGGCTAACCATGCGCTCATAGGCTTCGACAAGGAAACCGCCTTTATTCGTAGCATGAAGACCCAGTTACCCGAATTACGCCGGGAGCTGATGGCGTTACGCACTGACAGTGACCTGGCTTCACTTGCGATGTTGCGGGCGGGTTTTGGTATTGGAATGTGTCAGGTGGGGCTTGCTCGCCGCGACCCCGATCTGATTCGTCTTTTCCCCGAGAAGATATCGCTTCGACTGGATACCTGGCTTGCCATGCATGAAGACCTACGCGACAACCCTAGTTGTAAGGTCGCGTTTGCAGCCCTGGCTGAAGGACTGGATCGATACGTTCAGGGGGCATAGGAGAACGTCACACTCCCTAAGCCGCGAACGTTCCCTAAAACCGTCAGCCGATAGTTTCCAACTCACGCTCTGCTGGCTTGGCGTCGACAGGATGCGGCGCCGCGCGATATCCACTCGCTGGCACGCCCAGCGTATTCGAGCGAATGGTGGACTGACCTAACAACCAGCCGCAATAAGACCAGAACATCAGCATGGTCGATTGCCACATGAAGTCATCGGTCAGGTTCTTGGCGAGCATACCTAGAATCAGCGCAATGCCTGCTCGATACAACTGAGGATAAATCAGGCGTACCTTGAAAAACTGATAAGCGAGGCAACCCAAAGCTGCAAGCTGGAGCACCAGTCCAACAATCCCGACCTGAAGCAGCGTATTGAGAAAGAGGTTGTGCGCATGCGTGCGCACATTACCGTCCAGCTTGAACAGGTCGTCGGGAATAAGGCTTCCGTAAGCCAGCGAGGGTAAGGGTTTGCCAAAGCCAATGCCTATCCAGGGGTGCTTCGCGACCTGGCTTCCATAGAACGCCCAGATTCTTGGCCGCGCATCCGAACTCATTGCCCGGTTCATGCCACTGACAACACGCAGCCGCTCGATCAACGTTGCAGGCCTAAGCTCTGGTGCGCTTTCTATAGCCGTAAGTTGCATATCAGGGGCGCGAGCAACGACACGCAGCATGCCCGGCGTTGCGCCGGACACGTGCACGGCGGGAGCGGCCACGCTGCTGACGGCCGGCCCCATTAGCCGGAGCTTGTTGCTGAACCCTACAGCTACCAGCGTCACTACAAGCAACGCGCCCAGCGCGGTCCACGCCCGTACACGCTCGCGTGACGAACGGGGCCATAACAACACCACGGCAACCACCGCTAGCGCAATCCAGAAGAAGCGGTTCAACGTAGCGCCGCCAATCACCACGCAAAATAGCACGCCCGTCAGGCCGCGTATTTTCGTTTCGGTCTTGGCGGCCATTGTCGCAAAGAGGGGAATGGCCATTAGCGCCAGCGTGCTGGAATGCCCGACCCGCGCGTAGAAATGCATCAGCCCCGGCTTGGGTGCGCCCGGGTCAAGATAGTGGAAGTAGACGACGCTCATCACTGCCAGGATCAGGCATGTGGTCCACGCCACGTTTTGTAATCGGCGCTGCTGCTTGAGCGGTGATTGTCCAACGAGCCAGAAGGCGTAGAACGCCGCTAGCGGATAAGCCACTTCGTCAAGCCATGCATGCAAGGTCGCGCCTGCGTCGACTGACCATGTTGCGGACATCAAGGTCCAAAGCGACCAGACGCCAAGCGCTATTAGCAAGGAAGATGCAGGGAATGCTCCCTCGCGGGAATTTGTTAGCAAAGACTTAATGGCGAGCCACGAGACAATGGCTATGAGGACGCCGATCCCAATGTATTTAATGGCTGTCAGATGGTCGAACATCCCCACGAATAACAGCACCGCGCATACAACGGACAGGGCTTCCCCGGCCCGAGATTGCAATCTCAGGTTAATCATTGCGATTCCGGAGTTTGATAAACGATCTGGTGGCCGCGAATTGTACGATAAGCGCTTATTTGATGGGCTGATTGTGACGCGGTGTAATTGAATAATGTTGCCGTAAAGACCGACCCTGATTGCGGAATGGATTTCCTTTTCCGGGTTTAGATTTGGCCCTAACTTTAGCCTTGGCGCTTGGCGCGGCTGCAACGTCGCAAGGGCGGGTCATGCGCGGGTACTTGACAGCAACGTGCCCCGGCTCGTGCAGCTCATTAGCGCCTGCTCGCTGATGCGCCTGGTTTTGTGAGTCGAATTCAACGCGTTGCGATAACCAGTCCTCGTGGGGGCGCAGATGGAACAGCAAATAGATACGCTCGTGATAGGTGCTGGGCCTGCGGGCCTCGCGGTTGCTGCGTGCCTGAAGAAGCGGGGTGCATCCTGCATCATTGTGGACCGGGCGTCCGAGGTCGGTTCGAGCTGGCGCCGTCACTACGACCGGCTGCACCTTCACTCGGACCGGGATCGTTCGGCGCTGCCTTATCTTTCGTTTCCCGCTGGAACGCCACGTTATCCGTCGCGCGAACAGGTGATTGAGTATCTCGAACTGTATGCGCGGCATTTCAAGCTGGTACCGCACTTCAACGAGGAAGTCAGGACTGTACGGCCACACAACCCCGGATGGAATGTGACCACGACAGCCAGCGTCTATCATTCGCGGCAGGTGGTCGTGGCCACCGGCTACAACGCCGTTCCCTACCTGCCACGATGGCGCGGCCAGGAGCGCTTCGGCGGCCGCATATTGCACAGCAGCGACTACCGCAGCGGCGAGTCATTTCGCGGCCAGAGGGTTCTGGTCGTCGGCTTGGGCAACAGTGGTGGAGAGATTGCGATCGATCTCCACGAACACGGCGCGCGAGTGGCAATGGCGGTGCGCGGGCCGGTGAACATTGTTCCTCGCGAGGTCCTCGGTGTCCCCGTGCTCGCTATCTCTATTGCGTTGAACCGCCTTCCTGCCCGATTCGCTGACGCGCTGGCCGCACCACTCGTGCGGCTTACTATCGGAGACATCACAAAGCTGGGTTTCCGCAAACCCCCAATGGGTCCCTTTACGCAAATCAAGGCGAGGACACGAATCCCGCTCATCGACGTCGGCACAATCAAACTGGTCCGCGAGGGTCACATCGAGGTACTCGGAGACATTCGCGAAATAGGCGAGACTGAAGTGACATTTGATGACGGGCGTTCGCGGAGCTTTGATGCAATCGTTGCCGCGACGGGATTTCGCCCACAGGGCGAGGGTTTTCTGAGGCCACAGAGCGATATCCTCGAGGGGGAGCCGCCGCAGCCGCCGAACGGCGGGGAGGAAAAATCCGGGCTGCATTACTGTGGGTTTATCGTTTCGCCGACCGGTATGTTGCGCGACATCGGAATTGAGGCGCAACGGCTTGCAGACGAAATCACACGCCTTGAGCAGCACCCGGCATCTTGAGGATTCGAGGGTTCGAGGTTCCGGGTGCAAGCTCGCGCGTCTCGCGAAATGCGGTGGTTTCGGCAATCACAAGCGTAATCACCGCTACTACGATCTATCGCGCGTAATATCGAGTGCCAAGGGGCGGGCGAACTTCGCCATCCGAACAGTCCTGCGAAAAACCGAACGCCGAACGGGATAAGGGAGATGCGATGATCAATAACATGTACGAAGAGGGATTGAACAAGACCGCTGCCAACTTCGCGGCGCTGACACCTTTGACCTTCATCGAACGTGCGGCGTTGGTGTATCCAACCATGCCCGCCATTTCGCACGGTGCGGTGCGACGTGACTGGGCGCAGACCTATGCGCGCACGCGGCGTCTAGCCTCGGCGCTGAGTGCCAGAGGCATCGGCGTTGGCGATACGGTCGCCGCGATGCTGCCGAATATTCCCGAAATGATAGAAGCTCATTTCGGTGTCCCGATGATCGGCGCAGTCCTCAATACGCTCAACACCCGACTTGATGCAAACACGCTCGCGTTCATGTTGAATCACGGCGAAGCGAAAGTGGTGCTGGTCGACCGCGAATTCTCTGCCGTGATGCGCGTGGCGATCGCGAATGCAGACCGGCCGATTCTCGTCATCGATGTCGACGATTCCGAATATGCCGGACCTGGCGAGCGTATCGGTGAACTCGATTATGAAGCGCTGCTGGCAAGCGGCGATCCTGCATTCGAGTGGGCGCCTCCATCCGATGAGTGGAATGCGATCTGCCTGAACTACACGTCGGGGACAACAGGACATCCTAAGGGCGTGGTCTATCACCATCGCGGGGCGTACACCAACGCGGTCAGCAACATACTGGAATGGGATATGCCAAAGCACGCGGTGTACCTGTGGACGCTGCCGATGTTCCATTGCAACGGCTGGTGCTTTCCCTGGACCGTGGCCGCGCGGGCGGGCGTCAACGTATGCTTGCGCAAGGTCGATGCGAAAACGATCTTCGATCTGATTCGCCGTGAGCGAGTGACGCACTATTGCGGCGCGCCGATCGTGCAGAACCTGCTGGTCAATGCTCCCGACGAGATGAAAACCGGGATAACGCACCGTGTTCACGCCATGGTCGCCGGTGCGGCGCCGCCTGCGGCAATGATCGAAGGAATGGAGCGGCTCGGCTTCGAGCTGACGCATGTGTACGGCTTGACGGAGGTTTATGGCCCGGCGACGGTCTGTGCGCAGCAAGCTCAATGGAGCACGCTCGACATAAGTGAACGCGCGCGCCTGAATGCGCGGCAGGGCGTGCGCTATCACTTGCAGGATGCCGTGACGGTACGCGATCCTCTGACGATGCAGGAGGTGCCGGCGGATGGAGAGACAATCGGCGAGATCATGTTTCGCGGCAACATCATGATGAAGGGCTACCTGAAGAACCCGGCCGCCACGCAGGAAGCGCTTGGCGGCGGCTGGTTTCATACCGGAGACCTGGCGGTCGCTGATCCGGACGGCTATGTCCGGATCAAGGATCGCAGCAAGGACATCATCATTTCGGGCGGCGAGAATATTTCAAGCATCGAAATTGAAGATGTGCTGTATCGCCATCCAGCGGTACTTGCGGTCGCCGTGGTTGCGAAGCCGGACCTTCGTTGGGGTGAGACGCCTTGCGCTTTCGTCGAGTTAAAGGCGGGCGCAACGGCAAGCGCCGCCGAATTAGTCGCGCATTGCAGGGCCCATCTTGCCAGTTTCAAGGTGCCGCGCGCGGTGGAGTTCTGCGAGTTGCCGAAGACATCGACCGGCAAGATACAGAAGTTCGAGCTGCGTAAGCGCGCCGGATCGGTCGCGGCAATCGACGTATGACGGAGGCGAACATGAACGAAAGCGCCAATCCAGACCCGCAGGTGGTCATCGATCAGGATATCTACGGGGTGCCCGGCGCAGCGCGGATAACGCTGAACCGTCCCGAATCATTTAATGCGTTATCCGAAGCATTGATCGACGCGCTGCAGAGAAGTCTGGATGAAGTGGCTGCATCAGATGCGCGCGTCGTCGTGCTTGCGGGCGCGGGCCGTGCGTTTTGCGCGGGCCACGATCTGAAAGAGATGCGCGCCAAACCGTCGTTCGAGTATTACCAGGCTCTGTTTGCTCGATGCTCGCAGATGATGCTGACCATCCAGCGCATGCCGCAGCCCGTGATCGCACGCGTGCACGGAGTCGCGACCGCGGCGGGCTGCCAACTGGTCGCAATGTGCGATCTGGCGGTAGCCGCAAGCACGGCTCGCTTCGCCGTGTCGGGGGTCAATCTGGGATTGTTCTGCTCGACGCCGAGTGTGCCGCTGTCGCGCAATCTGTCTCGCAAGGCCGCATTCGAAATGCTTGTGACCGGCGACTATATCGATGCACAAACCGCGTGTGAGCGCGGACTTGTGAATCGAGTCGCCACGCCCGAGCGGCTGGACGATGCAGTTCATGCACTCGTGGTAAGTATCAGCGAGAAGCCGCGTGTAGCGATCGCCGCCGGCAAAAGTCTTTTCTACCGGCAACTGGAGGCAAGCATCGATACGGCGTACCAACTGGCCGGAGACACGATGGCGCGCAACATGCTGGACCACGCAGCGCTTGAGGGAACGGAGGCGTTCATTCAGAAACGCACGCCGCGGTGGCGCGAAACGTAAGGTGGCGAACGCAGTTGTTCACGCGTTGGCCTTGATGTCGCGCAAGCTTAACTGAAAGCGGAAGTGCCAACGCACAGCCCAACTGACGACCACTGCTGGGAAATGGTGATCGTCATAGAGCGATTTCGTCAGTGTGCCAATTTACGCCACCGATCCTGCAACTTGACAATGGCAGTTAGCGACATATTTTGCGAATGGCTTTAGCGGGGCGTCGCGTTCAGAATTGCGTAGCCCATGCACCCGCCGAGACCCAAAAATTGCGACGTGTGTCCAGACTGCAGGAGCAGGCCACTATGCCGAATACATATGGTCGTTACGGCGGTTGGAGGCTACGCTGTCGAGCATTAAATGCCACAAGCTCAATAAAACATCGCGTCAATCAGTTACCGGTGGGCCGGGCGCTTCGCTGCCCCACCGGGAAACTGACGGCAGTGCTCAGGTCGTCGACTCAGCGACCGTCGCGGCCTTCTCTGTCACTTCCTTTTTGGCGGGGACTTCGGTCTACCCGCTTTGTTTGCAGTACTCGTCTTCGTCGCGACGGCATCGGCAATCAAAAACTTCGTCCGGTCTTTTGCAGCCGCAAGCCACGCCGGCGCCGGACCACGCCCACTCCATGTCGCGCCGGTCTTGGGGTCAAAATATTTCGCGGGTTGCGGACCTTTGCGTTGTCCCTTATGAGCACGAGCGCCGGCGACATCCGCTGCTTTCCCGGGTGCAGTCTTCGCTTTACCAGCAGTACCGACGCTCGTTGCACGAGCAGCATCAGTACCACTCGTAATCAAAAACCTGGTGCGGTCCTTGACGTTAGCAATCCAGGCCGGAGCGCGGCCATGGCCAGTCCATGTCGCGCCTGTTTTGGCGTGACGATATTTCGGTAGAGCCCCGTTCTTTAGAGTGCCGGCAACCTTCGCCTGGACGTTCGAAGCAATGCCGTTGGCTGCTTTCGTTTCTCGTCTTGCCTTTGCTTTCGCCTCGATGTCCGCCGTAGTCAAGCCGTGAGTCAGCATAATTTTTCGGATTTGGTCGACCGCTGCTTGCGCCTTTTTTGCAATCAATGCATCGGCTTGCGCCTGCAGTTTTTTCATCTTTTCATGAAGTTGTTCGAGCGTTGGCATGTTGGCCTCCGTTAATGGACGTGGCCGCACTATGCCATGAGCGTCACAACTGCGAAAGCGCTGATAGCGTCTTCGTCCTATTCAACGTCCGGGATGAAGAGCATGGAAATATAGAGAATCGTCGAAACGACTATGATTCCAACACCGACAAAGACCTTCGTTCTGTTGAATTCAAGCCCGCCATCTATCGCGACTCCGATGCCGACTACCGAGGATAACGTACCAATGGCAGCGAGAGCGATGTGTACTTTGCTGAGCAATAATTTTCGGCGCGGCGGCTTATCCGGGTTAGAAGACTTCGGTTCCATTTGATATATCCTCATCGTGCGTTTGTGAGCACGGGCGCTCCCCCGGATACTCAGTGAGTCGACCCTCGACGAACATCTCGACCTTACAAACCCCGTAGTCGATTTGCCGCTGGCATACAACCATCGAAGGGCTGCCATACTTTCCCCGCATGCTCAATGCCCAAACTGGCTCAATGCCGATAAACCGTCATGTCTCGTTGAAGCGTGGTTTGTTCGAGTCGTAGAGCCGGACAATCCCGAACCATTTCTTGCTCGCCGCAGTGTACAGTCAGTTTGCATTATGTCCTGTTGGTGTCGTTGGAGTGAAGTACACGATGATCGAACCGTCCGTGTTCTTCACAAAAGTAAGCTCGCGGACCATCCAGGGTACGACTTCGCTTTAGGAGAACGCGGGAATCTCCTGCTCCGCATAGTCAGTCTTATTTTTTGGCAGCGCCATGACCATACTCTTGGCTTCATGACTATAGGGAGACGTATTTTCACTTTGCGGGACAGCACCTCCGGCGATGAAATAGCGAAGCCATCTCGGTCCTAACTGATCAATGTAATTCGCAAAACCTTGGCTGGGTGGGATCGGAAACTACTTAGTTTGCCGAATCCGAGTTGTGACGAAAATCATAATGCCTCGGTCTACTGCCGAATAAATTCGTGAGGAAATGCTTGGACGCTTGATCCAAGTCAAGGTGCTCCCGGGCCTGGGATAGTTCGGAAATTTTCGTCCCGTTGCTAACGACTCATTCGCCCGATGCCAAGGAGAATAGACGAGACTTTTTATTATCCAATTTCGCCGAACCGGACGGAATATCAGGGGACTCCTTCCCTCAAAGCGGGGCTTGCACAGGTGGATGCTCTTTTAAACAGGGTCTGCGGCTTAAGTGGTGTCGTGTCCGATTTGTGTCATGGCGCATCGCCGGTAAGCCGGATAAGCACTGAGTAGTTTCCGAGGCTGGTTTTAGTGTGGACACAGTCTATGATGGGGCATCAACTCAAAGGTCAACGTCAGATACCGTTTTGTTGAAGCGGGTTCTGCGGGCACGCAATGCGCATGCGCGGCTTCAGTATGCGTGGCTTAACTAGGCTGAAATTTAACGTCTCCAAAGTTACTAGTCAGTATAACTAATGCAGTTATAAAAGTTGATTCAACACACTTGAGGTCGTCTCCCTGACCTCCGGAAAACTTCTACCTGAAGAGGGCAAGACAATGGCCTACCAAAGCGTCAACCCTGGCACCGGCGAAATCCTTAAGAGCTTCGATCAACTGAACAACTCACAGCTGGAAAAGTCGCTCGCCGCCGCCGAGTCCTGCTTCCAGACCTGGAAGCACACCACATACGCGGAGCGTGCTGCGATCGTAGGGAAGGCCGCCTCACTGATGCGCGCTCACGTTGATGATTTCGCGAAGCTGGCGACGCTGGAGATGGGCAAGCGGATTGACGAAGCGCGTGGCGAAGTGAAGTTCAGCGCCGACATCCTCACTTACTATGCCGAGCACGCTGAAAAATTCCTGGCGCCGACCAAGCTCCATCCTAAAGTAGGCGCAGCCCACATGGAAAGCAGCCCGTTCGGCGTGCTCTTCTGCGTGGAGCCGTGGAACTTTCCATTCTATCAGCTTGCGCGCGTCGCCGGACCGCAACTGATGGCGGGCAACACGTTGGTGGTCAAGCACGCGGGCTGCGTACCGCAATGCGCGATTGCATTCGAAAAGCTCTGGATTGACGCAGGTGCACCGAAGGGCGCTTACACCAACCTGCTGATCTCGCATGAACAGTCAGAGCAAATTATCGACGACCCGCGAATCAAGGGCGTGGCATTGACGGGCAGCGTCGCGGCCGGCAAAAGTATTGCGGCCCGGGCGGGGCAGAACCTCAAGAAGACGTCGATGGAACTCGGCGGCAGCGACGCGTTTATCGTGCTCGACGACGCGGACCTCGAAAAGACCATTCCATGGGCTGTATGGGGGCGGATGTACAACGCCGGCCAGACCTGCTGCGCCGCGAAGCGATTCATCGTTCTCGATTCCATCGCCGACAAGTTTCTGGAGAAGTTCAAGCTCGCTCTGTCGGCGCTTACGCCTGGCGACCCGATGGACGAGAAGACCACGCATGGTCCCTTGTCCACCGAGGCGGCGCTGGTACAACTGCTCAAGCAGGTCGACGACGCAGTGGCCAAGGGCGCCAAACTGCTCATGGGTGGCAAGCGCATCGACCGGCCTGGTTCGTTCATGGAAACGACGATCCTCACGGACATCAAGCCCGACAACCCGGCGTTCCGTGACGAGTTCTTCGGCCCGGTCGTCTCGTTCTTCCGCGTCAAGGACGAGGCCGCCGCGATTGCTCTCGCGAATGACTCGGACTTCGGACTGGGCGGCTCCGTTTTCACCAGGGACGAGGCGCGTGGCAAGCGCGTGGCCAGCCAGGTCGACACCGGCATGATGTTCATCAATAACATTGACTGGTCCGACGCCGAACTGCCGTTCGGAGGCATCAAGTATTCCGGCTACGGGCGGGAGCTTGGCAACATGGGGATTCAGGAGTTCGTCAATAAAAAGCTGGTCCGCACCGCTGACCTGAACGCTCCGACCTGACTGTCACGACTCGCCACGGAAACTCCGACATGTACATCAACGTTGCCGTGCTAAAGGAAACACAGGCACACGAGCGCCGGGTGGCGCTCGTGCCCGCCGTCATTCCCAAGCTGATCAAGCTGGGTGCGAAACTGCACATGCAAACCGGCGCAGGAGCGGCTATCGATCTGAACGACGCGGCCTTCGAGAACGTGGTCTTCATGGCGGATCGAAGCGAATTGGTTAGGAATGCAGATGTCGTACTTGCCGTTCAACCACCCGCGCTCGATGTAATCAATGCGATGAAGGAGGGTTCGATCCTGGTTTCCTTCATTTATGAGCACAACGAGCCTGCACTGGTGAAGCGTTTGATCGAGAAAAAGATTACCTGCTTCGCGATGGAGCGGGTGCCGCGCATTACCCGCGCGCAAGCAATGGACGCGCTTTCAAGCCAGGCGGCGCTCGCCGGATATTACGCCGTACAGCTTGGCTCGACGCATCTGGCGCGCGTGCTGCCGAAGATCACGAGTGCGGCGGGCTCCCTCGGGCCGGCCCATGTACTCGTGATGGGAATGGGGGTCGCGGGACTTGAAGCTATCGCCACGGCTCACCGGCTTGGCGCGATTGTAGAAGGCTACGACGTGCGTCCCGAAACGGAGGAGCAGGCGTTGTCATTAGGTGCGACCTTCGTGAAGACCGGCGTCGATGCGCGTGGCAAAGGCGGTTATGCCCGCGAGCTAAGCGCAGAGGAAAAGACCAAGGTTGCGGCAGTACTCACACAGCATATTCAGGCAGCCGACCTGATCATCACGACGGCCGCTATCCCAGGCAAGGCATCGCCCAAGCTGATCAGCCACGAGCAGGTTGCGGGCATGAAGGCCGGCGCCGTCATTGTGGATTTGTCAGCCGAGGGGGGCGGTAATTGCGAGGACACGCGCCCCGGCGAGACGGTAAAACTGGGTGGCGTGACGATCGTTGCTCCGCTGAACGTACCTTCAATGCTTGGAGAGGACGCGAGCGAACTGTATGCGAAGAATCAGTACAACCTGCTCGCGTTGATCATGAAAGACAACGTGATCGAGATCGACTGGAGCGATGAAATACTCGCCAACACGGTTCTCACGCATGCGGGTGAGAACAAAGCTGCCAAGAGTGACAAAGGCGACAAAGCAGCAAGATCGGACACGCCCGCCGTGCCGCCTGAGAAAGCGGCACCGGCCACATCCAGTTAGATATCACGAGCCGACAGAGGACACACGCATGGACTTCCAGATCAGCATCTCCGGCTTCGTTGCCCTTTACATCTTCATGCTCGCCGCTTTCGCGGGATGGGTCATCATCGGACACGTGCCGGCGATCCTTCATACGCCCTTGATGTCCGGTTCGAACTTCGTGCACGGTATCGTGGTGGTGGGCGGAATCTATGCGCTTCTGAACGCATCGACGGTGCAGGAGCAGGTGATCGGCTTCTTCGCCGTGCTGCTCGGCGCAGGCAATGCCGCAGGAGGCTATGCCGTTACCGACCGCATGCTGGCGATGTTCAAGACAAGCGGCACTCCCGCGAAGCGGGGCGGCCACGGCAAGACGGCTCGCGTGAAGTCGATCCACGCAAAGAAGCATTGAGGACGCCGCCATGCTGACCCTCATTGAACAACTCGGCATCGGTGCGGCTGATCTGGCTGCTGCCTTTCTTTTCCTGTATGGACTGCACCGCATGTCATCGCCCGTGACGGCGCCTTCGGGCATCTTCGTCGCTGGAATAGGCATGGCGGTGGCCGTGCTCGCGAGCTTTCTCTATGCCTTCGGTGTCGACACTGCTGCGCGTTCTAACCTGCCGGTGAACATCGGCCTGGCTGTCGTCGCCCTCGTGCTTGGGGGAGGCGCGGCCTGGTGGAGCGGCCGTAAGGTGGCAATGACGGCCATGCCGCAAATGGTCGCGATCTACAACGGCATGGGCGGCGGTGCGGCCGGCGCTATCGCCGCCGTGGAGTTGTTCGGCAACAAGGCGCAAGGCGAGACGGAGCTCATCGTGACCTTGCTGGGAGCGTTGATCGGCGCGGTGTCGCTGTCGGGCTCGCTGATCGCCTGGGCCAAGCTCGACGGGGTCATCAACAAGCCGGTCCGGGTGAAGGGCCAGCAAGCCTTCAACGCGCTGGTGATGCTCGTGACCGTCGCGGTCGGCGCATACATTGTCGTGGCGAGCGCGGACAAGGCCGCACTGGTACTGGCCATGCCGACCACGATCTACCTGTTCTTTGGTTGCGCGTTGGCGCTCGGCATCCTGATGACGTTGCCGATCGGCGGCGCCGACATGCCTGTCGTGATCTCCATTTTCAATGCCTTCACGGGCCTGGCGGTGGGGCTTGAGGGCTACGTGCTTCAGAACCCGGCGCTGATGATCGCGGGGATGGTGGTGGGTGCTGCCGGCATGCTGCTGACGTTGCTGATGGCGAAGGCGATGAACCGCTCCGTCAGCAACGTGGTCTTCACGAACTTCGGAGAAGTGGCGAAGCACAAGCAGGGGAAGATAAAAGGCAGCCTGAAGCCCATACAGCCGGGCGACGCAGGTATCGCGATGCGCTATGCGGCGTCGGTCATCATCGTGCCGGGCTACGGCCTCGCCGTGTCGCAAGGCCAGGGCAAGCTCTTCGAGTTCGTCAAACTGCTGCAGGCGGGCGGCGTGTCGGTGAAGTTCGCGATCCATCCGGTTGCAGGCCGGATGCCGGGTCAGATGGACGTGCTGCTGGCCGAGGCGGGTGTGCCCTACGACCTGATTGTTCAACTGGAGGACATCAACGACCAGTTCGCCAGTACCGATGTGGCCCTTGTGATTGGCGCCAACGACGTGGTGAATCCGGCCGCGCGCACTGATAAATCCTCCGCTATCTACGGCATGCCGATCCTCAACGCTGATTACGCCAAGAAAGTATTCGTGATCAAGCGTGGGGAAGGCAAGGGCTACGCCGGTATCGTCAATGCCCTTTTCTACGCCGATAACTGCGACATGGTGTATGGCGATGCGCAGACCGTGCTGGTCAAGATGATCGAGGCAGTCAGAGGCCTGAATTTGCCCGCCGTGGCGTAAAGCGGCTGACATATATTAACCGAGGGAAAGATCATGAAAACGAAGATGCAAGCCGCTATTGTCGAAGCGTTCGGCAAGCCGCTCGTGCTGAAGGAAGTCGACATTCCAGCGCCAGGAACAGGGCAGGTGCTGGTCAAGACCGAGGCCTGTGGCGTCTGTCATACCGACCTGCATGCCGCGAATGGAGACTGGCCCTTGAAGCCTTCATTACCGTTCATCCCGGGTCACGAGGGGATTGGCATTGTCACTGCAATCGGTGCGGGTGTCACGGCCGTGAAAGAGGGCGACCGCGTTGGCGTGCCCTGGCTCTATTCCGCCTGCGGACATTGCGAATATTGTCTCGCGGCGCGCGAGCCCGTGTGTCCGGAAGCTCAGTTCGGCGGCTATACAAAGAACGGCGGCTTCGCCGAGTACATCCTCGCGGACCCCAATTACGTAGCGCACATTCCGGCGCATCTGGCCGCCCGCGATGCAGCCCCGCTTATCTGCGCCGGCATCACGTCTTACAAGGGCATCAAGGAAACGCTGGCCCGTCCGGGCGAATGGGTCGTCATTTCAGGCGTCGGAGGCCTGGGACATCTGGGTATCCAGTACGCCAAGGCCATGGGTCTGCACGTTTGCGCGGTCGACATCGACGACGGCAAGCTCGCCCACGCCAAACGTCTGGGCGCTGACGTGATGGTCAACGCCCGGGACGAAGACCCGATCGCCGCCGTCAAGAAGGCCACCGGTGGCGGCGCCCATGGTGTGCTGATTACCGCGCCATCGCTCGGGGCGTTCAAGCAGGGTGTAGGCATGACCCGCAAGCACGGAACCTGCGTTTTGGTGGGCCTGCCGCCGGGTGAATTCCCGACTCCCTTGTTCGACGTGGTAGCCAACTGCATCACGATCAAGGGCTCGTTCGTCGGCAATCGCCGCGACATGGCCGAAGCGCTTGCCTTTGCCGCGGACGGGAAGGTGAAGGCGGATATCGAGTTGCAGCCGCTATCGGCGATCAACGACGTGTTCCATCGGCTGGCGCACGGCGACGTGCCTTCCCGCGTGGTGCTGGAGTTCACGAGTCATTGAGCGGCGCAATAGACCAGGCCTGAGTATTTTCCGAGGCTATCGCCCAGCGGCGGATGCGGGCTACTCTGTGCATGCAAATCGAGCGATGAAAGAGGGTGCTTTATCGTTGGCTTGAACTTCACCGCCCGACGCAATCAGCGCATCGGTCCAGACATGGGGGCGATCTGTCGTGACTAGTGCACACGGTTTTCTGTCGAAGCCCGCCAGCTTCCAAAACGAGGCCATCGAGTCGCTCGTCTCGCGCCACGCGTGCGATCCGCACGCGCTGGTGCAGATCCTCCGTGAGGCACAGGCGCTGCATACCTGGCTGCCGCGCGACATGCTGCGTTATGTGGCGGACACGCTTGGGCTGACACTTGCCCATGTTGAGGGCGTCGCGACGTTCTACCGTTTCTTTCACACCGAACCGGTGGGCGAGTACCGCATACTCTTCAGCGACAACATTACCGACCGTATGCAAGGTAACGCTGCATTGCTGGCCGACTTGTGCCAGCGCCTGGCGGTTGAGCCGGGTCACATGCGCGCCGACGGCCGGGTCAGTGTGGATTTCTGTTCCTGCACCGGCCTTTGCGATCAGGGACCGTCGTTACTGATCAACCACCATCAGGTTGTCACCCGGCTCGACGCCGAGCGCGTTGCTGCGATCGCTGTCCTGATCGAAGCAAGGGTGGCGGTCTCTGACTGGCCGGCGCATTGGTCTCGCGTGGATGACCACATCCGACGCGCCGATGTCCTGCTAGGCACTCCGTTACCGCCCGGCGCAGCCATTGCTGCCGCGTTGGCGCGCGGAGCACGCGCTTTGGTAGACGAGATGACGATCTCGAACCTGCGCGGACGCGGTGGCGCAGGTTTTGTCACCGGCAAGAAATGGGAACTCTGCCGCGATGCGGCGGGCAGCGACCACTACATGGTGTGTAACGCCGACGAAGGCGAGCCCGGAACCTTCAAGGACCGCGTGCTGCTGACCAGTCACCCCGACATGGTGTTTGAAGGCATGACGATTGGTGCGCTCGCGATCGGAGCCCGGCACGGATTGATGTATTTGCGTGGTGAATATCGCTACCTGCTGGAGCCATTGCGCGATGTGCTGCAGCGCCGCCGCGATGCGCATTTGCTGGGGACCGCCATTCAGGGACACGCTGGATTTGATTTTGACATTGAGATTCATGTCGGCGCCGGCGCGTATGTATGCGGCGAGGAGTCGTCGCTGATCGAGTCCCTTGAGGGCAAGCGTGGTACGCCTCGTATCCGTCCGCCGTTTCCCGCAGAGCACGGTTATCTCGGGCAACCTACTGCAGTGGACAACGTTGAAACCTTGTGCGCCGCGACGCACATTGCATTGCAAGGCAGCGCCTGGTGGGCGGCTATCGGCACGCCCAAGTCAACTGGCACCAACATCCATTCCGTATCGGGCGATTGCGATCGGCCGGGTATTTATGAGTATCCGATGGGCACGAGCATCGATCGCATCCTCGAAGATTGCGGCGCGCATGACACCCAGGCGGTGCAGGTCGGCGGCCCGTCGGGGAAGTGCCTCCCGGCGACAGAGTTTGGTCGTCGCATAGGGTTCGAAGACGTACCTACGGCGGGTGCATTCATGGTGTTCGACCGGTCGCGAGACATGTTCGAAGTGGCACGCAACTATGCGGGATTTTTCGCCGAGGAGAGTTGCGGTTTTTGCACGCCGTGCCGGGTGGGCACGGCGCTGGTCGTCAAGAGCATGGACAAACTCGCCGCCGGCCGAGGCTCGCGTCATGACGTCGATTTACTCTGCAGCATTGACAAGCTGATGCACGGCACCACGCATTGCGGCCTGGGCGGCTCGGCCTGCAACGCCCTTCACGACACCATCGTCAAGTTTCGGCCTGCCTACGAGCGACGGCTGAAGTCGCTGCACTTCGAGCCAGCATTCGATCTCGACGCCGAGCTTGCGGACGCACGCCGCGTAACCGGCCGAGATGACGCGGCGGCGCACCTGGAGAGCGCCTCATGACTACGCTCGCCGAGACCGGCAATACAGGCGCCACGTTCTCGCTCGACGGTGACGACGTGCCCTTTGAGCCGGGCGACACCATTCTGCAGGCAGCACGGCGGGCGGGGCGTTACATCCCGCACTTATGCTGGCATCCGGACTTTCCTGCGCAGGGCTCATGCCGCGTTTGCACCGTGAAGGTCAAGGGCCGCGCCGGCTCGGCATGTACCTTGCACGCCGCCGCAGGCGAGGTCGTCGAAAGCAATACAGACGAGCTGAACGCCGATCGCAAGATGCTCATTCAGATGTTGTTCATTGAAGGCAATCACTTTTGCCCCTCTTGCGAAAAGAGCGGCAATTGCCTGCTGCAGGCGACGGCCTACGAGATGAACATGGAGGGCGTACTGTTCGATGAGTTCTACCCGCGACGCCCGATCGACGCAAGCCACGCAGACGTCATGATTGACTTCAACCGCTGCATCCTGTGCGAGCTGTGCGTGCGCGCGAGTCATGATGTCGATGGCAAAGACGTTTTCGCCATCGCGGGTCACGGGATCAGAACGCATCTGGTGGTCAACAGCATGAGCGGAAAGCTGGTCGATACCGATATGGCGCTCACCGACCGGGCTGCGAGCGTTTGCCCTGTCGGTGCGATCCTGCCCAAGCGGCGCGGCTTCGTGATCCCGATCGGCGAGCGCCGGTACGACCCGCACACGGCGGCCGATGCGGACACGCAGGAGGCGTCATGAGCCCTGTCATGAATCCGGCCATGAACGTCGACGTAGCCCCCCGGCCCGCCAAGTTGAAGGTCGCCACCGTTTCGCTTGCGGGTTGCTTCGGCTGCCACACCTCCTTCCTCGACATCGACGAGCGTCTGCTGGAGCTGATCCAGCATATTGAGTTTGACCGCTCGCCGCTAACCGACATCAAGGAAGTCGGCCAGTGCGACATCGGACTGATTGAAGGGGGAGTGTGCAATTCCGAGAACGTGCTCGTGCTGCGCGCGTTTCGTGCCCACTGCAAGACGCTGGTGGCCATGGGTGCTTGTGCCATTAATGGCGGCTTGCCGGCCGAGCGCAATCGCTTCGAGCTGGGCGTCTTGCTCAGCGAGGTTTATCACGACCGCCCGGGCCTGAGCGAAGGCAGCGAGATTCCAAACGACCCCGAACTGCCGCTGTTGCTTCGGCAGGTGCGTCCGATCCATGCAGTCGTGCATGTCGACTACTTCTTGCCCGGTTGCCCGCCGTCGGCGGATGCATTCTGGAGTTTCCTGAACGACCTGATGGCCGGACGCACACCGCAACTCGGTCACGCGTTGATGCACTACGACTGAGAGCGAGGACCAAAACGCAATGAGCTTCGACCTCGAAACCGCCGCAGAACCGAAAGGCCTGCGCCGCGTGGCTATCGACCCGGTGTCGCGCGTCGAAGGGCACGGCAAGGTGACGATCCTGCTCGACGAGCAGAATCGCGTGAAGCAGGTGCGCCTGCATATCGTCGAGTTCCGCGGCTTCGAGAAATTTATCGAAGGGCGTCCCTATTGGGAAGTCCCGGTGATGGTGCAGCGTTTGTGCGGCATCTGTCCGGTCTCGCATCAACTCGCGGCGGCCAAGGCGATGGATCTCGTGGTCGGCGCACAGCCGATTACGCGCAGTGCGGAGAAGATCCGTCGGCTGATGCACTACGGCCAGGTCATGCAATCGCATGCGCTGCACTTCTTTTATCTCGCGTCGCCCGACCTGCTGTTTGGCTTTGACTCGGAAGCCGACCTGCGCAACATCGTTGGCGTAGCGCAGGCACACCCGGACATCGCGAAGAAGGGCATCCTCTTGCGCAAATTCGGGCAGGAGCTGATCCGCGTCACGTCGGGCAAGCGCATCCACGGCACTGGCGCGATACCCGGCGGAGTGAACAAGCACGTGAGCCAGGCCGAACGCGATCTGCTCTATCGCGATGTGGACCAGATGATCGCCTGGGCGGCCGATGCCGTGGACATCGCCAAACAGTTGCACGCGCAAAACCCCATCCTGTATGACGGTTTCGGGAGCTTTCGCTCCAACATGCTGTCACTCGTTCGAGCCGATGGCGCGATGGATCTCTACGATGGCGTGCTGCGTGCGCGCGACGCCGATGGCAAGATCATTCTCGATGGCGCGAGCGACCAGTGCTACATGGACCTGATAGAAGAAGAGGCCAGGCCCTGGACGTACATGAAGTTTCCCCACCTGCGAAGCCTCGGCCGTGATGCCGGATGGTACCGGGTCGGACCTTTGGCGAGAGTTCAAAATTGCGACTTCATTCCTAGCCCGCTTGCGGAAGTGCAGCGCCAGGAGTTCGTCGCCTGGGGCAAAGGCGCGCCGGTTCACGCCACGCTTGCCTACCACTGGGCGCGGATGATCGAGGTGCTGCATACGGTGGAGGTCATCAAGGATCTGCTCAACGACCCGGACATCCTGCAAGGGGAATTGATGGCCAGCGGCGAGCGCCGGGGAGGGGGCGTGGGTATCATCGAAGCGCCACGCGGGACCCTCATTCACGACTATCAAGTAGGTTCCGACGACCTGGTGAGCATGTGCAACCTGATCGTCTCGACCACGCACAACAACCAGGCGATGAACGAGGCGGTGCGCTCGGTCGCACGTCAGTATCTGGATGGCCGCGAGCTGACCGAAGGGCTCCTCAATCGTATTGAAGTGGCTATCCGTGCTTTTGACCCCTGCCTGTCGTGCGCCACGCATGCGCTGGGTCAGATGCCGCTAGATGTTGTACTGCTTGGGGCTGACGGTGAACTAGTCGATCACGTCGTGAAGTCGCCGCATGGCGAGATGGTGCGCAACGCCCAGGCGTTCGTGGAGCCGCTCCCATGATTGCTCCCATGCTGGTGTGCGGGTGGGGCAATCTGAGCCGTGGCGATGACGCGCTAGGCCCGTTGTTCGTGCAGCAATTGTGCACGTGGGCCGGGTCAGCGAACGACAGCCGTGTGGAGTTTCTCGAAGACTATCAGCTTCAAATCGAGCACGCACTGGACCTCGTGTGTCGTGAGCGCGTGCTGTTCGTCGATGCCAGCCTGACTTGCACAGCCCCGTTCGAGGTTACATCGCTGAGTCCGGCGCGTGACGCGACCTTCACCACGCACGCCATGTCTGCGCCGTCAGTGATGCAGGTGTACCGCGACCTGTACCGCGTCAATCCGCCGCCATGCACGCTGCTGGCAATTCGAGGCATGCGTTTCGAACTAGGGGAGCCGCCCGGACCGCTCGCGCTCGAACACCTGGCGCTAGCGCTGGCCTGGGGGCAAGCCTGGTTAGGAAATAGCGTACCGCCGCCCGCCATCGCGCCTGAGGCCATGCATGCATGAAATCAGCCTGGCTGGCGGCATCCTGCGCATGGTCGAAGAAGCTGCCGCGCGCGAGCACTTCTGGCGGGTTTCGCAACTGCGTCTTGAGATCGGCGCGTTGGCCGGTGTCGAAGCGCAGGCCCTGCGTTTCGCGCTCACTGCCATGATGCCCGGCACCTGTCTGGAAGGGGGGAAGATCACCATCGACGAGATTCCCGGCACGGCCCGGTGCCTGCACTGCGCCGCCAGCGTGGAGATTGAAAGCTATCTTGAACCCTGCCCGCGATGCGGCAGCTTCACCTTGCAGACCACCGGGGGCTCCGAGCTACGCGTGGTCGACCTCGTGGTGTTCGACGGTTGAATTTTGAAGGAGAGGGTCATGTGTGTCGTCTGCGGCTGTAACGCCGAATCAAGCTCCGAGTCAAACTCCCAGCGCACCGATGCGGGGGAAACAACTTCCAGCGCTTTCCATGCACCTATGGAGACGGGTGACGGCGATCTTCACTATGGCGTTGGCGCCGCCCGATTGTCGGTGCCCGGTATCAGCCAGGCGCGCACCATCCACATGGAAGCCGATGTGCTGGGCGAGAACAAGCGCCTGGCAAACCGCAATCGAGCGCATTTCGCGGCGCATGGCGTGAGCGCGTTCAACCTCGTCTCCAGCCCCGGCTCGGGCAAGACAACGCTGCTTTGCGCGAGCATCAACGCGCTCAAGATCCGCAGGCCGGGCTTGAGCGTGGCGGTGATCGAGGGCGACCAGCAAACTAGCGTCGATGCGGACCGCATTCGCGCCACCGGCGTATCGGCGATCCAGGTCAACACCGGCCGCGGCTGCCATCTGGATGCGCAAATGGTGGGCGACGCTTTCGCGCGTCTCGATCTGCACGCAAGCGCGCATCACGGCCACGGTGCTCACGGTGCCGATGCGCTGCTGTTCATCGAAAACGTCGGCAACCTGGTTTGCCCGGCGCTATGGGATCTGGGCGAGGCCGCCAAGGTCGTGGTGTTGTCGGTGACTGAAGGCGAGGACAAGCCTCTCAAGTATCCGGACATGTTCGCCGCTGCAACACTGATGGTGATCAACAAGATCGACCTCATGCCTTACGTCAGTTTCGATGTGTCCAGATGCATCGGGTACGCCCGACAAGTCAACCCCGGCATCGAGGTGCTGCTCGTGTCGGCCACGACCGGCGATGGCATGGACCGCTGGCTGGACTGGCTGTTGCCCCAGTGCGGTGACCCGGATCATCGTCCGGTGGCCGAACCGTTCGGGCACGACACTGCTGCGCAACGGATCACGGCGTCAACCGGCGTGACGCCATGATCCATTCAGCCCGCTTGCCAAAAGCGGCACCCGCGCGCGTGCTGGCCTGCGGTGCATACCTGAAGAACACCGCCTGCCTGATCGATGGCCAGCGAGTGCTGTGGTCCGCCCCGCACGGAGATCTCGTCGGCGCAGCCAACCGCGAGGCGCTGGACGACTCGGTCGAGGAACTGCTGCGTGCCGCATCGGGGCCGGTGCAGGCTGTGGCACATGACCTGCATCCGGATATTTACAGTACTCACGTTGCACAGGCGCTGGCGGGCCGTCTGGGCGTTCCGGCGATCGCTGTCCAGCACCATCATGCGCACATTGCGGTGGTCCAGGCCGAGCAAGGAGTAGCCGGTCCTGTCATCGGCCTCGCGCTGGATGGTGTGGGCTTGGGCGACGACGGCAGCGCATGGGGTGGCGAAGTACTTTGGGTGGATTCGGCCGCCCATCGGTGGCGTCGACTGGATCATTTGGCGCCCTTGTTATTGCCCGGCGGCGACGTGGCTGCGCGCGAACCCTGGCGCATGGCCGCTGCCCTACTGCACCGCCTGGGCCGTACCGACGAAATCGAAGCAAGGTTCGCTCCGGTGGTTGGCGTGGTTGCGGCGCGCGTCGTGCGCAGCCTGCTGGAGCGTCAGGTCAACAGTCCCTCCACGACAAGTGCCGGCCGCTGGTTCGACGCTGCCGCTGGCGCGTTGGGACTGTGCGTTCACCAAACAGTCGAAGCAGAAGCGGCCATTGCACTGGAGCAGCAGGCCAGAATGTGGCTGGAGGCCCACCCCGAATTCAGCGTGCAATGGACCTCGCTCGATCTGGCGCCGCTCGTAGCCGAATTGTTCGCGATGGCCGGCCAGGGCGTCGCGTCGAGCGCGCACGGTGCGGCGATTTTTCACCTGGGTCTGGCCGCTGGTCTGGCACACACGGCCACCGAGGCTGCGCGCGCACATGGCACCCGAACCGTCATTCTGGGGGGCGGCTGTTTCCTCAACCAGGTCCTTAGCGAACGTCTGAGCGCAGCGCTGCAAGGCGCGAGCCTGGTGGTGTTGCGACCACAAAGCGTGAGTTGTGGCGATGCGGGCCTCGCGCTAGGTCAGGCGTGGGTGGCGGGCTGCACCATCAATGCCGGTCAAGGAATGCTATCTGCTGAGGAAACCTTATCATGTGCCTAGCGTTGCCTGCTCGTGTTATAGCGCTCGACGGCATGGACATGGCCGTCGTCGACCTTGGTGGCGTGCGGAAACGAATTTCGATTGCGCTGGTGCCCGAGGTTCAGGTCGGCGACTATGTGATCGTTCATGTGGGTTATGCCATCGGCATGCTCGACATAGAGGAAGCGGAAGCAACGCTTAAACTGTTCGCGGAGCTGGCCACGTGAAATACGTCGATGAATTCCGTGATGGCGCGCTCGCCCGCAACATTGCCGCCAACATCGCGGGAGAAGCTGAAGCGTCCCGGCGATACAGTTTCATGGAGTTTTGCGGCGGCCACACACATGCTCTAGCCCGCTATGGCGTCGTGGATCTGCTGCCTCCAAATGTACGCATGATCCACGGCCCCGGTTGCCCTGTGTGCGTGCTTCCCATTGGGCGTGTGGACATGGCCTTACGTCTCGCACTCGATGCCGGCGTGATGCTGTGTACCTACGGCGATGTGATGCGGGTACCGGCATCGGACGGCTTGTCCCTGATGCGTGCCAAGGCCCGCGGCGCCGACATCCGCATGGTGTATTCCCCGCTCGATGCATTGAAGCTCGCCGTCGACAACCCACGACGCGAAGTGGTATTCCTTGCCATCGGTTTCGAGACCACCACGCCGCCGACCGCGCTGGCTATCCAGCAAGCAGCGTGTGAAGGGCTGAAAAACTTCAGCGTGCTGTGCTGCCACGTGCTGACGCCGGCCGCCATTACCCACATCCTTGAATCCCCGGAAGTGCGTCAATACGGCACGGTCGAGATCGACGGTTTTGTCGGGCCGGCCCACGTGAGTATCGTGATTGGATCGGGTCCCTACGAGGGGTTTGCCAAGACCCATCGCAAGCCGGTGGTAATCGCCGGGTTCGAGCCCCTGGACGTGATGCAGGCCATCCTGATGCTGGTGCGCCAGGTCAATGATGGCCGCGCCGAGATCGAGAATGAATTTACGCGTGCGGTGAATCGCGAAGGCAATGCTCGCGCCCAGGCTGTGACGGCGCAGGTGCTCGAAGTGCGCGCTACGTTCGAGTGGCGCGGACTGGGTGAGGTGCCGATGAGTGCACTCAGGATTCGCCCGGAATATGCGCTCTTCGACGCCGAGCGTCGCTTCGATCTGAACTACCGTGCGGTGCCCGACCATAAGCAATGCGAATGCGGTGCAATCCTGCGCGGGGTCAAGAAGCCCATCGACTGCAAGCTCTTTGGCACCGTCTGCACACCGGACAATCCGATGGGATCCTGCATGGTGTCGAGTGAAGGCTCGTGTGCGGCGCACTACTCATACGGAAGGTTCCGGGACATCCCGGTGGTGGCCGCATGAAGTTGCAGTACTCAGCGTGACGCACTTTTGATCGAGATCGCCGATCCATGGATACACCGAAAAGACATTACACACGTCCTCTGGATATGAAGCATGGCCGCATCGACATGAACCACGGCGCGGGCGGCCGTCTGTCGGCACAGTTGATCGAGGAGATATTCACTCGCGCTTTCGACAATGAATTCCTGCGGCAGGGCAATGACGGGGCGCTCTTGCCGGTGCCTGCCGGCCAACGGTTGGTCATGGCTACCGACGCGCATGTCATTTCACCTCTGTTCTTTCCCGGCGGCGACATCGGCTGCCTTGCGGTGCACGGCACGCTCAATGATGTAGCGATGCTGGGAGCGACGCCGCTCTACCTGAGCGCGTGCTTCATCCTCGAAGAAGGCTTGCCGTTGGCGGAGCTTAAACGCATCGTGCAGTCGATGGCCAGTGCCGCGCTTGATGCAGGCGTGCCTATTGTCACCGGGGACACGAAGGTAGTCGAGCGGGGTAAGGGTGACGGCGTTTTCATCAGCACAACGGGGATCGGCACAGTGCCTGAGGGACGCGTCATCGGCGGGGCTTGTGCGCGGCCCGGCGATGCGGTGTTGCTGTCGGGAACGATCGGCGAGCACGGCGTCGCGGTGTTGTCTCAACGCGCTTCGCTGGAGTTTGAGACCACGATCAAATCCGACACAGCTGCATTACACACGCTGGTCGCGGCGATGTTGGCGGCTGCCCCCGTTGGCGCGATACATGTGCTTCGTGACCCCACTCGCGGCGGGCTCGCGACCACGCTCAATGAGATCGCGGGGCAGTCCAACGTGGGCATGATGCTGGAGGAATCTGCTATTCCCATACTGCCTCAGGTCGATGCTGCCTGCGAATTGCTCGGCCTGGATCCGCTGTATATCGCCAACGAAGGCAAGCTGGTGGCGATCGTCGCGCCGGAGGCTGCAGCGGCGGTGCTGGCGGCAATGCATGCACACTCTTTGGGCCACGCAGCCGCGTGTATAGGCAGCGTCACAGAAGACGAGAATTGTTTTATCCAGATGAACACATGTGTTGGTGGACGGCGCGTTGTCGACTGGCTGAGCGGCGAGCCGCTGCCGCGCATCTGTTGATCTCGTGTGTATTACCACCAGAAAGTGAGTAGTTTCCGAGCCTGCACAGTCGACCAGGTGACGACTATCATCAAAGTCGATGATGATGCGATTGCGTTCCAAGTCGGCGTCCATCGAAACAAACAACGCGAGATGCAGAGATGAAAAACGCTCTCGTTTGTTTCAACTGACCTCCACGGAGATTCACGATGCAAGCAGGAATGACTGGATTGAACGCTGCGCTCTTCGAGCGGTTTACCTCGCGCGGTGAAGCATTGTTTTCTGACAAAATATTATCAGTCATGCGAAACGAATTCGAAGGCCATCCGGAAAGATCGACCCCGAAAGCAGGGGCTTGAGATGGTCGCACCCCGGTCGGACGCATTTGTTTTTTTCGGCGCTACCGGCGATCTGGCATACAAGCAGATCTTCCCGGCGTTACAAGCCATGATTCGACATGGTCGCCTCGACATGCCGATAATTGGCGTAGGCAGATCGCCATGGGACAACGATCGTTTCATCGCGCGGGCGCGAGACAGCATCGAAAAGCACGCCACGCTGGACGCTGCGGCTTTCGAAAAACTCGCTTCCCGACTGCAATACGTCGTAGGCGACTGCCGCGACGAGCTGACTTACCGGCACTTGCGCGAGGCCCTCGGCAACTCCGGACAGCCCTTGTACTATCTTGCCCTTCCCCCGGAAATATTCGGGGTCGTGGTAGATGGCCTGTCCCGGTCGGGCTGCGCCAAAAATGCCCGCGTGATGGTTGAAAAACCGTTTGGGAGCGATCTCGCTTCGGCACAGGCCCTGAACGCATTGCTCATGAAATCCTTCGCGCCATCGGCCGTGTTCCGCGTCGATCATTACCTGGGCAAGGAACCGATCCAGAACTTGTTGTACTTCCGCTTTGCGAATGCGCTCGTTGAACCGGTATGGAATCGTCGCTATGTAGCGAGCGTTCAGGTCACCATGGCTGAATCATTCGGGGTGCAGGGCCGTGGGAGTATGTACGAAGGCGTCGGGGCTATCCGGGATGTCGTGCAGAATCATTTGCTGCAAGTGGTTTCATTGCTGGCGGCCGAGCCCCCGGTCGCCGATCATCCCGATGCAATGCGCGATGCGAAACTGAGCGTATTCGAGGCGATGCAGCCAATCTCTGCGGACGAGACAGTGCGAGGACAGTTCCGTGGATACCGGGATGAGCCCGGCGTCGCCCCTGATTCCCAGGTTGAGACCTTCGTTGCGTTGCGTCTGCATATCGAGAACGAACGGTGGGCCGGCGTGCCGTTCTATATCCGGGCCGGCAAACAGATGCCCGTGACCGGTACCGAGATCATGGTGAAACTTAAATCGCCGTCGCACGCAGTCTTCGATACCGCAGCATCGGGCCAATCAAACTACTTCCGCTTCCGGATCAGCCCCGACGTGCTGATCTCGGTGGGCGCGCGCGTCAAGGTCCCTGGCGAGGTCATGGCAGGCGAAACGGTGGAACTCCTCGCACATCGTCATCCTGGCGATGAAATGGCGCCATACGAACGCCTGTTCGGCGACGCGATTCTGGGGGACGCGTCGCTATTCGCGCGCTATGACAGCATTGAGGCTGCCTGGCGCACCGTTGCACCCATTCTTGGGAACACCGTTCCAATCAGGTACTACGAATCGCCGAGCTGGGGACCGGCAGAAAGCGAACAGCTTATCGCGCGTGATGGCGGCTGGCATAGCCCGGTTGCAAACGCCACGAACGAGGGCGATGCCGGATGATGTGGCTTTCACACCGGCAACGGCGATTCCACGGTGATACGCTAGGCAGCGTGTACACGAATCGCAGGTTTAGCTATCGGAGTGAGCCATGAAGTCTGTCACCCCAGCAGTATCCGCCGCGCCCGCCTATGCGCCAAAGCCTGCAGCGGTCTACACCTGCGCCATGCATCCCCAGATAAGGTTGCCGAACCCCGGCGCGTGCCCGATCTGCGGCATGACGCTGGAGTTGGTTGCCCCCGTCTTGACGGAGCAGTCTTCTATTGAGCTTAGGGATATGACTCGCCGCTTCTGGATGGCGGTGGTCTTCTCGGTGCCCCTGCTGTGGCTGACCATGGGACATGACGTCGGGCTTCCGGATCCGAACGACGCGATCAATCGCATGGCGCAAGCGTTCAAGCTTCCGCATCTCCTGTCCGTCTCGTGGTCGCAATGCTTGCAGGGCTTGCTGGCGACACCGGTCGTTCTATGGGCTGGATGGCCGTTTCTCGCACGGGGATGGAGATCCTTCGCCACGTGGCAGTTGAACATGTTCAGCCTTATTGCCATAGGGGTTGGGGCAGCGTATTTCTTCAGTCTTTTCGTCTTGTTCTTTCCTGCCAGTGTTCCCGATGCGTTTCGACGCGGGGGTGAACTGCCTTCGTATTTCGAAGCTTCTTCCGTAATCGTGGCGCTTATTTTGCTAGGGCAGGTGCTTGAACTGCGTGCGCGCTCGCGGACCACCGGCGCGATACAGGACTTGTTGAAGCTGGCGCCACAAACGGCGGATAGAGTGCGCGTCGACGGTACGGAAGAAACCGTTGCGCTCGAGATGGTTGTCGTGGGTGACACTCTGCGCGTCAAACCCGGCTCAAAAATTCCTGTCGATGGCGTGGTCTTGGAAGGGCGATCGAGCGTCGATGAATCCATGATTTCCGGGGAACCGATCCCGGTAGAGAAGGTAACCGGCAGCAACGTCACAGGGGCGACCGTGAATCAGACCGGATCCTTTCTGATGAAGGCCGAGAAGGTCGGGAGCGAGACCCTGCTCGCGAGAATCGTTCAATTGGTCTCCGAGGCCGGGCGCTCTCGCGCGCCCATTCAGAAGATTGCCGACGAGGTTTCGGGATGGTTCGTCACGGCGGTGCTGGTGGTCGCGGCCGTTTCGTTCGCGGTCTGGATGCTCTTCGGACCGCAGCCGGTGCTCGGAAACGCTCTTGTCGTGGCTATCAGCGTACTCATTATCGCGTGTCCGTGCGCGCTCGGCCTGGCTACGCCAGTTTCGATCATCGTGGGTGTCGGACGAGGGGCGAAACAAGGTGTCCTTATCAAAGATGCGCAAGCGCTGGAGCTGATGGAAAAAGTGGATACCTTGCTGGTCGATAAAACCGGGACGTTGACGGAGGGTAGGCCACGGGTGCGTGCAGTCATCGCGCTTGACGGATTCACCGAAACTTTGCTGCTCGCTTATTCAGGCGGCCTCGAGGGGCAGAGCGAACATCCGCTGGCGCAAGCTATTGTCAGTGAGGCACGCGAACGCAATGTCACGCTTTCATCCGTGTCTGCCTTCAATTCAGTGACCGGTAAAGGTATAAGCGGGACGATCGATGGCCATAGCGTCCTGCTCGGTAACGCACGGCTGATGGATGACGCGAAAGTCGATTACTTAGCCGCGAGAGTGGGCGTGGAACGACTGCTGACAGACGCGCAAACGGTTATGTATCTTTCGGTCGACGGCAAGCTGGCCGGCTACCTTGGTGTGTCCGATCCAGTCAAAGCCACGACGCCCGAGGCAGTCAAGCAGCTTAGAGCGTCCGGAATCAAGATCATCATGCTAACGGGCGACAATGCGGTAACCGCTAACGCCGTTGCGAAGGTTCTGGCTCTGGACGGCGTGAAAGCCGAGGTGCTTCCGCAAGACAAACATAAGTATGTGCAAGAGTTGCAGGAGCAAGGACATGTTGTCGCGATGGCTGGAGACGGTGTGAACGATGCGCCGGCCCTGGCGCAAGCCAATGTTGGCATAGCAATGGGGACAGGAACGGATGTGGCGATGAATAGTGCGCGCATCGTCCTTGTCAAAGGCGACCTGCGGGGTATCGCAACCGCAAGGCAGTTGAGCGTCGCCACGATGAAGAACATCCGGCAAAACCTGTTCTTTGCCTTCGCCTACAACTTGATCGGGATACCGATCGCGGCGGGCGTTCTTTATCCGTGGTCAGGCATCCTGCTAAGCCCTGTCATTGCAAGCGCCGCCATGGCATTCAGTTCCGTGTCGGTAATCGGAAATGCCCTACGCCTCAAGGCGGTCAGGTTCCACGGCGCGCCAACCTGACTTCACTTCACATATTGACGCCTACACCGGTGCATTGATGTCGGCGACCCTGACCAGTTTCTTGTTCACGAACTCCTGAATGCCCATCTCGGACAGTTCTCGGCCGTAACCTGAGTGCTTGACGCCACCGAACGGCAACTCCGGTGTCGTCCAGGTCGGCTGGTTGACAAACACCATTCCGGTGTCGATGCGGCTCGCCACGCGCTTGCCCCGTGCGATATCCCTTGTGAAGACCGAACCGCCAAGACCGAAGTCTGAATCGTTAGCGAGCGCCACCGCTTCGTCTTCGTTTTTTACGGTGAAAAGCAGGGCGACCGGTCCGAAAAACTCATCGCGGAATGCGGGATTGTCTGGCCGGATATGGGTGAGAATCGTGGGCTGCATGAACGCGCCTGGACGATCAAGACGCTTGCCGCCCATAACGAGCTTCGCACCGTGAGCAACCGCTTGTTCTACCTGATCAAGGAGCTTGACGAGAGCCGATTCGGTTGACAGCGGACCCAGGGTCGTCACGGGATCCATCGGATCGCCCGGCGTGAGCGCCTCAAGCGCCGTTTGAAACCTGTGCAGAAAGTGGCCCGCTACTTCCTCGACAACGATAAAGCGCTTCGCAGCTACGCAGCACTGGCCCATGTTGTTCATCTTGCCCCACACAGCCCATTTGACCGTCTTTTCCAGGTCCGCATCTTCGAGCACGATGAATGCGTCGCTGCCGCCCAGTTCCATTGTCGACTTCTTGAGGTTCATCCCAGCCCGGGCGGCCACCACTCTTCCGGCGTCCACACTCCCAGTCAACGCTACGCCCTTGATCCGCGGATCATCGATTACCTGATTGACCTGGTCATAGGAAATCAGAAGGTTGGTATAGGCGCCTGCCGGTGCACCTGCGTCAAGCCATAGCTGCTCGAAAGCGATGGCGCACTGGGGCACGCAGCCGGCGTGCTTTACCATCACCACATTACCGGCCATCAGATTCGGTGCGGCAAAGCGTGCGAGTTGATAGTACGGAAAATTCCACGGTTGTACGCCGAAGAGCACGCCTAATGGGCTGCTTTCGACTTGCGCTTCCCCTGTGAGCGGTTGCAGGACCCGGGGTGCCAGGAACGACTCCGCGTTCCTCGCGTAGTAGTCGAGGATATCTGCACTCAGCTCCACCTCACCTCGAGCCTGCGCGACCAGCTTACCCATCTCGAGGGTTACCGGCCGGGCAAACTCATAGACCCGCGCGCGCATCAGTGCCGCGGCTCTTGCGACAATTGCCGCTCGTTCGTAGAAACTGGTATGCCGCCAGGTTTCAAAGCAAGCTTGTGCGTGCTCGATTGCTATTTCAAGCCGCTTATCGTCAAACTCTTCGAATGTTTTCAGAATCGTGCCGTCATACGGGTTCACGCTTTGATAGGACATGATCGGCTCTCATTGGTAAGGATAGCTATCGAAGCGAAACAACGTTTCGCTCGACTTGGAAAATTGAATTTCAGTCCGCCGTATCGGGCGGAGCGGATGAACGTGCCTCTAGCCGTCTGTTCCTGCGGCGACGCGCCATTTCGCCCGCTCTCATCGTGTCTTGAGCCGGCACGCTCGAAGAAAGACGTGCGAATTCCTGGTCCACCATGCTGGCGAGATCGCCTTCGCTTACCTCCGCTCCGGGCGGAAGCGAAAGCAATGACTCGAGAAATGTTTGCGTTGTCATGGAAAACTCCGTTGCTGGCTACGGCCAATTGGGAACGACGTTAAGAAAATACAATTTTTATCACTGGGCGATAGTTGATGGCTCTTACTGCGACGGAGAATGGAATAGCCGGCGCGAACATCGTGCACAGTCAATCGGCGCCATGAAACGAGAGACGGGCTTCGATGCTGACTTCGGGCCGTCACAGGCTTGAGTCGGTAGTCGCTCGACGGGTTTTAGCGCAGAGCTGAGAAGCAACCGCTATAAAAACGCCTAATTTTCCAGCGAGTTCTATAGCCGAGAGAAAAGCAAGGGAACGTGAGTGAGCGTATTCGGATGACACTGCAACCGCGATCACGGCTACGCTAACCAGACACAGAAATGCAAGAGCATATCTCGCCAGGGTAATTCCCTTAAAGGAAAGAACAGCGAGCGCAACAAACAGGAGCTTCGAGGTCAATAGCGCGGAAGACTGTTCAACGCTCGTTCCGCTATCTATTTCCCATGGAAGTTCGACTAAAGACCACAGCACGACAAAGCAGGTTGAAATTGTGGCCCACCTATCCATGCCCGCGGCTAGGTATCGCGTGGCTCGACCGCCCGATTCGACCGGGAGCAGCCCGGGTTTCGGCAACACGCGCCCGCTGCTGTCCGGGTTCATATGGATCGGCTGTACATGAGTTTTGCCTTTAATAAGGGCTTCACCGAGCCTGGCACCTAAGTCGTTAGCAGCTTAAGCATTTGCAGGGCACGTTCGTGGATGATGCTGCCACGCCACCAGTAACGTTCTGATCGAAGATGCGATTGCGCCTAAAAGGTAACGCCTGAAAATTCACTACAGGATAGCTTTCGACGTGGTAAAGCGAAAGACTCGGAATCTACTCAGATCAACGTGATTGGGCGATAAAGCCGCGTGGGAATTAGCCAGTGGCTTGCTACGCAACGCGGTTCGCGAACGGCGCACGCTGCGGTTGTTGCACGGCAGCTTGGCAAGGACTGCCTCGTCGGCTACCGCGCTGGAACTTCAGCCACGTCTTAAGCATCTGCGCTTGGGTTTATCGACCGACAATCCCTTCTATCAAAGGCGCTTCGCGGGTAGCGACTTCAGGTTTGCGCGAACCCTTTTTTCTGCCAAAAGCGACATATAGTCAAGGACGCGTGCTCCATCTCGATAGGCGGCCATCGTGTCCTCATACATCTTCGAGACGGCTAGCACCGATGTATGCGTTTCTTCGGCTATCTGCTCAACAACTCTCTCATCGCTGGGTCTATTCACTTTGATTTCCTCGTTCGGAAGCAGTAGGGGAAAAGCTGAATTTTCCAAAAACGAATGACGAGGTGATCGCAAAAGCAAAGAGTTCTTCGTCTGGATCGGCGCTTCGCGAAGTGTCGCGTGCACAATTCAAACTAGCATTTTTGTACGAGCCGCCGTTGACTCAGATCAAGGCAGATCTGTTCGAGAAATAGCGCGGGCATGAATGCCAATGAACAATGGCGTTCACCCGGAATTTTGCTCCGCCACTAGAGAGATAGCGTCGTTCGGAGCAGGGGGAAGGGAGAAGGGCCGGCGGGTTGCAAACCGAATGCGTTAGCCCCGCGACTTACCCTGGCTCGCCTTTAGTTTTGGTTATGGCCGAAGCCGGCGCGAAAGGCGGCCCCAGCTTTTTCGCAATGAGGTCCATGAGATAGGCGGAAAAGTACACCACCGCAGCGCCCAGGGCCAGTCCACGCAGATCGTCAAAGCCCACGGAATGGTGCGTTAAATATTGGACCGCACAGTAGACCACTGCGAAATAGATCCAGATGTAGAAGGCATCGACGGGACGGTCATGCCGCCGACGCGGTGCATGATGGTGAGCACCCGTCTTTAGGTCCGGAGAGGATTGTATTTGCATGTTCTATCGTGGCGGTGCCGTTGGGTTATTCGGTTGGGGGACCCTGCTGACCAAACCTCATTAAGGCGCTTGGTTTAAAGCGTACTTAACGCATCGCTTAGCACGATGTATGAATGCATCGTAATGGGGAAAACATTAGTCCAGTAGTTGCCATCCATGTCTGTTTGATATGGATCAAATAGTGCGCAAGACTGGCCGGCCTATGCTGTCAGCACTCTTTCGGTGGGAGTAACGCGAAACACGGGCGGAACACGGCCACTCAGCTTCACTCCTTGCTTCCCCGACGATTGCCTTACCGCTGTTCTGGATATTACCGGCCGGCAAGATAGCGAGGAGCATGTTACCTACCGGCGAACCAGCAGCTCGAATTCGTGACCGGTGCTTGGTTAAGCCTGGCGCTCGCGAGTCGAATGCAAATCACGACATCGCAAAAGGACGGGCTTATGCAAATTCGAGAAATTCGATCAAAGATCAAGAGCGTTACCAACACGCGCAAGATTACCCGCGCGATGGAAATGATGGCGCGTACGAAAATGGCTAAAGCACAGCGACGCGCGCGCGTGTTCCGGCCGTACGCGGAGCGTATTCGCGCCATAGCAATACGTCTTCACGAAGACAAACCGGACTACATGTCGGCTTTCCTCACCCGACGCATGCCGGTTGCCCGGGTCGGCCTGATTGTTGTCAGTACCGACCGGGGTTTATGCGGGCCGCTAAATAATCGCTTGCTGCTCAAGTGCTCGGAGGCGTTGGACGAGTGGCAAAAAGCGGGAGTGAAGGTCGAAGTGAGCGTGATCGGTTCCCGGGGTATCGGCCCATTGCATCGTCATGGCGCCAACGTTGTAGCGCGTACCGGCGTATTGACCGCGGAGCTGCACTTTGATGCGTTCTTCGGCACGATTACCGTGCCGCTCAGCGGATTTCTCAACGCACAGCTGGACGAAGTCTACATTGCGTATAACCACCTTTCCAGCGCCCTGTCTTATGAGCCTAAGCTTGAGAAGGTTCTGCCGCTAGACGAGCTCCTGGCGAATCGTGACGGGCCGCCGGAGCCCTTGCCCGAGTATATCTACGAGCCGGACCCCAAGCCTGTGGTCGACACCTTGCTGCTGCGCTACGTCGAGTCATTCATCTACCAGGCGGTTGCCGAGAATAATGCCTGCGAGCAGTGCGCCCGAATGCTGGCGATGCAAGCGGCGACCGACAATGCCGACCGCATGCTCAAGAACCTGGTTCGCGTTTATAACAGGACCCGCCAGGCGGCGATCACCACCGAGCTATGTGACATCGTCAATGGCGCATCGGCCGTTTAAGCCAAGGTAAATATGGACCATCTCTTGCGGGTCGACATTCTTAGTGTCGAAGAATTGCTTTTTACAGGCGACTCTACTTTCGTTGTATTGCCGGGCGAGGTAGGTGAATTGGGCATTTATCCCGGCCACGCGTCCCTGATGACGCGCATTCGACCAGGGGTTATAAAGATCCGTCAGCCTGGGGCGGCTGAAGATCAGCATGTCTTTGTCGCAGGAGGCGTGCTGGAAGTGTTGCGGGACTCGGTCATCGTGCTGGCTGACCATGCAATTCGCACGCCGGAGCTTGATTCTGCACAGGCAGATGAAGCGAGAGCCAAAGCAAGCGAACTTCGCGACCAGTTCGCCAACGAGAGCCGAGGAGAATTCGATTTCGCCGCGGCTAAATCGGAACTGATGGACGAACTGAGGAGGTTCTTTCTGTTGGCTCTGCACGAGAATACTCGTTGAGTGTGGTGACGGCTGCACTGTTGGCGAATAGGTGCACCACGCTATTCGCCAACACGAAACAGGGTACATCCCCCCTCATGGAATACGTTTGCTCTGAGCGCTCTGAGCCTTTGGATAGAACCGCGCACCGTCGAGTTCGGACAACAACTCGTACTCACGATACTTCGCCGTCACGTCACGCTGGGCAGCATCGAGCAGCACGCGCGCTTCATCCGGGTCCGACTTCGACAGGCCGCTATAGCGGATTTCGTTGTAAGCATAGTCCCGCAGCGGAATAGCCGGACGGGGTGAATCAAGGCAGAAAGGATTTTGCCCAACGGCACGTAGCGCGGGGTTAAAGCGCAACAGAGGCCAGAAGCCGCTCGCGACGGCAAGCTCCTGCTGTTTCATACCATGGCGCATGTCAATGCCATGCGCGATGCAATGGCTGTAAGCGAGAATCATGGACGGGCCATCGTAGGCTTCCGCCTCGCGAAAGGCGAGCAGCGTTTGCTGAGGATTCGCACCCATGGCGACCTGCGCGACGTAGATATTGCCGTAGGCGATCGCTTGCAGCGCCAGATCCTTGCGTGCCACGCGCTTGCCTGCGGCAGCGAACTTGGCGACCGCGCCGAGCGGTGTTGCTTTGGATGCCTGACCACCTGTATTCGAATAGACCTCTGTGTCGAGCACGAGCACATTCACATTGCGTCCCGTCGCGAGCACGTGATCGAGACCGCCGTAGTCGATATCGTAGGCCCAGCCGTCACCCCCGACGATCCAGATACTACGGCGAACCAGGTGATCGATCAGCGACAGCAGATCGCGCGCGGAGTCGGTTTTCAGCGCGAGCAACTTCGACCTCAATTCAGCGACGCGCTGGCGCTGGGCGCGGATATCTGATTCCTCCGTCTGCGGCGCATCGATAATCGCTTGTGCGAGCGCCTGACCTACTTGCGGCGCGAGAGAGCGCAGCAGCGTGAGTGCCATGTCGAGGTGTTTGTCGGCGGCGAGGCGAAAGCCAAGGCCGAACTCGGCGTTGTCTTCGAACAGCGAGTTCGACCACGCCGGGCCCCGGCCTTCGTGGTTCAGCGTCCAGGGTGTCACGGGCAGATTGCCGCCGTAAATCGATGAGCATCCGGTCGCATTGGCGATCTGCGCCCGGTCGCCGAACAACTGCGACAGCAGCTTGAGATACGGCGTTTCACCGCATCCGGCGCACGCACCGGGGAATTCGAATAGCGGCTGCAAAAACTGGACGCCGCGCACGTTCTTGAAGTCGACGCGTGAGCGATCGTTGACCGCAAGGGTCTCGAAGAACGCAATGTTCGCGAGAGACTCGGCGAGCAAGGGTGCTTTCGCGGTGAGGTTGATCGCCTTGACATCGGCTTGCGTGGAACTTTGAACCGGGCACGCTTCGACGCATAGGCCGCAACCGGTACAGTCTTCCGCATACACCTCAAGGGTGAAACGTTCTTCGGGGTAACCTCGCGCATTGACGGGCGCCGACTTGAATGACGACGGCGCGCCGTTGAGCTGGTCCTCGTTGTAGTAGCGCGAGCGGATCACGCTGTGAGGGCACACGAATGCGCATTGCCCGCACTGAATGCACGATTGCGCATCCCAGCTTGCGACGATATCGGAGACGTTGCGTTTCTCGAATGCGGCCGTCCCCGATGGAAACGTGCCATCGGCAGGCATCGCGCTGACGGGGATCATGTCGCCCATGCCCGCGAACATCTTTGCGGTCACACGCCGAACGAATTCAGGGGCGGTTGCCGGCACCTGCGCTGCAAGGTCGTGCGCATTGGTGGCGCGGGCGGGCAGGGGTACCTCATGAAGATGGCTTAGGGCGGCGTCGACCGCCGCATTGTTCTTTTCGACAGTCTCCTCGCCCTTGCGGCTGTAGGTCTTGGTGATTGATTCTTTGATGTGGCGCAGGGCCTCGTCTCGCGGAAGCACGCCTGAAATCGCAAAGAAACAGGTCTGCAGGATCGTGTTGGTGAGGTTCCCAAGGCCCGCGTCGCGCGCCACGCTGGTCGCATCGATGACAAAAAAACGCAGCTGTTTGTCGATGAGCGTTTGCTGTACCGAGTGGGGCAACTGGTCCCACACTTGCTCGGGCCCGAACGGGCTGTTGAGCAGAAACACGGCGCCTGGCGCGGCCAGTCGCAACATGTCCTGTCGCTCCAGAAAGCCGAACTGGTGGCAGGCGACAAACGACGCCGATGCAATGAGATACGGCGCCCGGATCGGCTCGTTCCCAAAGCGAAGATGTGATGCCGTTTGAGCGCCTGACTTGTGCGAATCGTAGACGAAATAGCCCTGTGCATAGAGCCCCGCGTCCTCGGCGATGATCTTCACGGTGTTCTTGTTGGCGCCGACCGTGCCGTCGGCGCCCAGTCCGTAGAAGACCGCGGTCTTGACGCTCGGCGGTTCGATGGAGAAGGCCGGATCGTAAGTGAGGCTGGTGTGAGACAGGTCGTCATCGATACCGACCGTGAAGCTGTTTTTCGGATTCGGCTTGCTCAGTTCATCGAAGACTGCGCGTGCCATTGCCGGCGAGAAATTTTTCGATGAAATGCCATAGCGCCCACCGATCACGCGCGGCATCGCGCTGCGCTCGCTGCTCGTGAATGCTTGAGCAAGCGTACTGACGACATCGAGATAGAGCGGTTCGCCCGGAGCGCCCGATTCCTTTGTCTGTTCGATTACGCCAATGGAGCGCACCGTCGCGGGCAGTTGCGCGAGAAAGTGCGCGGCGGAAAACGGCCGGTACAGACGTACCTGGAGCGCGCCGACTTTCTCGCCCTTCGCGCAAAGCGCCTTGACTGTCTCACGAACCGTTTCCGCACCTGACCCCATGGCGATGACCACGCGTGTGGCGTCTTGCGCGCCTTCGTATTCGAACAGGCGGTACTGGCGTCCGGTCAATGCGGCAAAGCGAGCCATGACAGCGTCGACAACGGCGGGTACTTTCTCGTAGAAAGGATTGGATGCCTCGCGCGCCTGAAAGTAGGTGTCCGGATTGTGGGCCGTGCCGCGAATGAAAGGGTGCTCGGGACTGAGCGCGCGTTCACGATGCTCGCGGACCAGGCGGTCGTCGATCATCGCGCGGATGTGTTCGTCAGGCAGAAGCTCGAGTGTGTTCAGTTCGTGCGAGGTGCGAAAGCCGTCGAAGAAATGCAGGAAGGGCACCCGCGACTCAAGCGTTGCCGCCTGGGATATCAAGGCGAAGTCATGCGCTTCCTGCACCGACGCGGACGATAGCAAGGCGAAGCCGGTGGTACGCACGGTCATCACGTCAGAGTGGTCACCGAAGATCGATAGTGCGGAGGTTGCCAGCGAACGCGCAGCGACATGGAACACGGTCGCCGTCAATTCACCCGCGATTTTCAGCATGTTCGGCAGCATCAGCATGAGACCCTGCGACGCGGTAAACGTGGTCGTCAACGCGCCGGATTGCAGCGCGCCATGGACCGCGCCGGCTGCACCACCTTCGCTTTGCATTTCCTGCACGACCGGAACGTTGCCCCAGATGTTCTTGACACCTTTGGCGGCCCATTCGTCGGCGAGTTCCGCCATGGTCGAAGAGGGCGTGATCGGAAATATCGCGCAGATCTCGTTGACGCGGTAGGCGACGTGGGCGGCTGCCGTGTTGCCATCCATCGTGGTTCTGTTGCCCATTATCGTTTCCTCTAACGTGGAACTTCAGCCATGTCAGGCAAGACCGCGCCCGATGGTTCTGCAAACATGTCGATCGCGTGACTAGGGCACTGATCGAAGCAGACCGCACAGCCGGTGCAGCGCTCGAAGTCGACGCGGTACCCTTGGTTCGGCCCGAGCTTGACGATCGCGTCTTCAGGACACGCGGCGAGACAGTTGTCGCATTCGAAACAGTTGCCGCATGAAAGGCAGCGCTTGGCCTCGTGTACCGCTTCGCGTTCGCTGAGACCGCTGACCACCTCATCGAACGACTGGATCCGATCCGCGGCGCTGCGCTCGTTTTGCCGCGATGGTTCGGCGTCGCTGTAGATCAACAGGTTGAGCAGGGCGAAATCGGCTATGGGATGCTTCGGTACGGATTCGCGCACGAGGCCGTTGAGCCAGGCGTCGATATGCGCGGCCGCCTTTTTGCCATGGCCCGTCGCAACGGTCACGCTGCGCTCGCCCGGTACGAGGTCGCCGCCCCCGAAGATGCCCGCTTCGCCCGTCATCATGTTGGGACCGACGATCATCGTGCCGTCGGCTTGAAACTCGATGCCGGGTATCTGCCTGAGAAATTGGCTGTCCGCGTCCTGCCCGAGCGCCAGGACGACGGCGTCGGCATGAAGCGTTTCGAATTGTCCTGTCGGCTGTGGATGCCCGTGTTCGTCAATGCGCATCCTTTCGACCGTCAGGGCGCTTGCGTCGATCGCCGTGATCGTAGTCAGCCATTTGATCTTGATGCCTTCGGCGAGCGCTTCGTCCGCTTCGAATCCATGGGCGCTCATATGCTCGCGATCGCGCCGGTAGACGATCAATGCGTCGTTCGCGCCTAGTCGCTTGGCGGTGCGCGCCGCGTCCATCGCCGTATTGCCGCCGCCATAGATGATCACGCGTCGGCCGAGCAACGGCGTGGTTCCCTGCTCGACGTCACTTAGCAATGACACAGCGTCGAATACCCTGGCTGCATCGCGCGCGGGAATGTCAACGTGCCGGGAAAGGTGGGCGCCGATCGCCACGAAGACGGCGTCGAAGTTGCCTGCCTGTTTCTCCGCGAGCAGATCCTCGACCTTGTGGTTCAGCACGAGCTTTACGCCAAGCGCTTCAATACCCGCGATTTCACGCATCAGGATGTCGCGCGGCAGGCGATACGCGGGGATCCCGAAGTGGAGCATCCCGCCGGGAAGCGGACCGGCGTCATGGATCTCGACGGCATGGCCGCGTCGTGCCAGGTGATAAGCGGCCGACAGGCCGCTCGGGCCGGCGCCGACGATCAATACGCGCTTGCCGGAAGGCGGCATGTCGACCGGCAAGGTCCAGCCGCCTTCGATCGCCTTGTCGCCCAGAAAGCGCTCGACAGCATGAATGCCGACCGTACTGTCCAACTCCGCGCGGTTGCAATGCGACTCGCAGGGGTGGTAGCAGACGCGCCCGTGTATGGCGGGCATCGGATTGTCGCGCACCAAGGTTTCCCAGGCCGCCCGGAAGTTGCCCGCCTGCGCATGAGCCATCCATGCCTGAATGTCTTCGCCTGCAGGACACGCGGCATTGCACGGCGGCAACAAGTCCACGTAGACGGGGCGTTTGGAACGCTTGGGCCCCGCGCCCGTGACGCTTGTCAACTCGACCCTTGGCGTCATGTCGGTGTGCTTAGGATAGGTCATTTCAATGCTCCGTGATCGCAGACGGATTTGGCACCGGCGGCGTAGATTCGCCGGTCGTGCCAGACCGGGTCTTCACTGCGCTGCCTGTCTCTTTCAAGAACAACGACAAGACGATTGCAAGCACGATGGCGGCGATGCCCACGGTTCCCGCCTTTTGAAAGACCGGCAGCGACAGTTCCGCGCCACCTGAAATTCTTGTCAAAAGCCAGCCGTATAGCGGCGCCATCACCGCGCTGAACGTGAACACGAGAAAGTTGATGGCCCCCGTCGCACTGCCTTTCACATGATCCGGATTGACTTCCTTGATGATGGTGTAGGGAATCATCGCGGCGCCAGACCCAAATCCAAGAATGAAGCCAGCCAGGTAGGGCGGCAGGGTGTTCTGCGGCAGGTAGAGTATGGAGAGTGCGGCTGCCAGCATCACGAGAGCGCCAGCGATCAACATGGGCTTGCGGCGGCCGATCCGGTCGGCAATGTACCCGAGCACGGGACAGCCGATTACCCAGCCAAGCGGCACCATTGACGCGCGATTGACAGCTTGCGCATAGTCGATATGCCAGCCGTCGCGCAAAAAGGCGACACCCCAGATCATGTCGCCGATAGTCGTGGGCAGGAACAGCAAGCCTGCGGCGAACCCGCACAGATACGATTGCGGATTTGTCAGTACGGTCTTGTACGGTGTGAACATCGACCAGATTGACGACTGTTCCGCTGTCCGGGCATCGTGATCCGCAGGGGTCAGGATCAGGATGAGGGCCGCGACAATCACGCCTGCTAAGCCCGCATACAGCCAGAACTGCTGCCAGACAATTCCACCATGAATCAACGGCGCGACGACGAACTGACCCGCCGATCCGCCCAACATGCCGAAGCATTGGGTGAAGCCGACGGCTGTAGCCAGATAGCGTGGCGGAAAGCCGTGGGTGGCGAGGTACACCGCGCCGGTGAAGGCGAATGCACCACCGGCGCCCTGGAGCAAGCGGCCGAACTCCGCAGAAGCGACCCATCCGGCTCCGAACAGCGCGGCCCCGCCCGCGAGCATGGCGACGCCTAGCGGGATGACGTATTTCGCACCGTACCGATCCAGCGAGGCGCCGGCAACGAGAGAGAATAATGAATACGTGTAGTAGTAGAGCCCGACGAGCGAACTTACGCCGAGCGCGGAAAGCGCGAAGGCATGGGTCAACTCTGGAACCATGACGCCCGGAGCCGAGCGCAATGCGTACTGCCCGAAATAGAAGATCAGGCAGAACACCCAGGCGACAATGAACGCGGGGTGAAAACAGTCGGTACGAGATGATGCGGGAGAGTTGGATGGCACGACGCACTCCAAGACGGTGTGTCCAGATACTGTGCCTTTAGCGGTTTCCAGGAGTGATGTAGATCAAAGATATCGCCACCGCCGCGGGCGGTCATGGTGCAATTCCCAGATCTTCTATTTCCAGTCGTTCTACAACGTTAGTCGAGCGAAAGCATCTTGATCCCACTGACATCTCGCTGACATCTAAACGCAGCATGGGCCTGACGAAAACCTCGACACCTTCGACTTGACGCAGATCAACCGCGCCGAAAAAGATACCGCTACAGTCGCTTTGAATCGCTGTTCCCGACGCAAGTCACAACGGCCGCGATGGGTGGGCCTTGTCCTTAAAGGTCTCACCGGGCTTCATCGGGCCTCATCGGGTCTCACGGAAAACATCACCCTCTGCGCCTAGTCATTCACGTTTTGAAGAAGACTCTCGCATGGGTTCGTACACGTCGCTGCAAGGTAAGCAAGACTGACCTGAAGGATCTTCATGGACACTCGCTCCAGGATTGTTTCCACCGGTAACCCCGCACTCCCGCAGCAACCGGTTTCCCCTGCTGCCACCAACGCCTTTCGCGCGCTCGATCACACGAAGGAGGCAACGATCGCTCGTTTCACAGGCGGTCTGTCCCCTGCAGCGCAATCGCTGGCTTTTGCTGACTGGTTCATCCATCTCGCGTCGGCGCCGGGAAAACGGGCGGAGCTGGCGTCGCTAGCCGCCGCGAATGCAGGCCAGATCGGTGACTACATGCTGCGCAGCCTGACGGGTAACGCGGCCGTGCCACTTGCGCAGCCAGCACCCGGAGATCACCGTTTTCGCGCGGAGGTCTGGCAGACCGAGCCTTATCGACTTTTGCAGCAGATGTTCCTGCTGACCGAACAATGGTGGCAAGCCGCAACCCGTGACGTACCGGGCGCGACGAAACATCACGAAAACGTCGTGAGTTTTGGCGCGCGCCAGTTGCTCGATATGTCCTCGCCGACGAATTCGCCGTTCACCAACCCCGAGGTCATACAGCGAACCCAGGCCACGCTGGGCGCCAATCTTCTGCAGGGCGCGTGCAACTTGCTCGAAGACGCGCGACGCCAGGCGAACGGCCAGCCCCTCGCCGGCGTCGATCAGTTCAAGGTCGGCGTTGCTCTCGCGGTGACGCCCGGCAAGGTGGTCTTTCGCAATCATCTGATTGAGCTTATTCAGTACAGTCCCACGACCGAAAAGGTCGTCGCCGAGCCGATCCTGATCGTGCCAGCCTGGATCATGAAGTACTACATACTAGATCTCTCGCCACACAACTCGCTGATCCGCTTCCTGGTCGGCCAGGGCTACACGGTGTTCTGCATTTCGTGGCGCAACGTCGGCGCAGAAGACCGGGACCTGAGTCTCGATGATTACCGGACGCTCGGCGTCATGGCCGCGCTCGATACCATCGGCGAAATCGTGCCGGACCAACGGATCCATGCGACGGGCTATTGCCTCGGCGGCACATTGTTGTCGATAGCCGCAGCGGCAATGGCGGGCGTCGGCGACGAGCGGCTCGCCTCCGTATCGCTCCTTGCCGCACAAACGGATTTCACGGAACCCGGCGAGCTGCAATTGTTCATCGACGACAGCGAGGTCTACTTCATCGAAAGCATGATGTGGTCGAAGGGTTATCTCGACGCCAGCCAGATGTCAGGCGCATTCCAGATGCTGGAGTCGAACGACCTGATCTGGTCCCATGTCATTCACGACTACATGCTGGGCGATCGCACGCCCATGTTCGACCTGATGGCCTGGGACGCCGATTCGACCCGCATGCCCTATCGGATGCACTCGGAGTATCTGCGCAAGTTGTTTCTCGACAACGACCTCGCGTCGAGCCGGTATCAAGTCGATGGACGGCCCATCTCGCTGCGCAACATCCGTGCGCCGATGTTCGTGGTCGGCACTGACCGCGACCATATCGCGCCGTGGCGTTCGGTCTACAAGATCCACTACCTGTCCAGCACGGAGATCACGTTCGTGCTGACGAGCGGCGGCCACAATGCCGGCATCGTCAGCGAACCGGGGCACGCGAACCGGCAGTTCAGGATCGAATACGCAGCGGGAGGGGATCTTCGCGTCGGCCCGGACGAATGGATCGCCGCCGCCGAACCGCGCGACGGTTCATGGTGGACCGAATGGACCGCCTGGCTCGCCAGCCGTTCAGCAAAGGATCTTGTCGCACCACCGCACATGGGGCTCGCTGCTGAAGAGCGCGTGACCCTTGTCGATGCACCCGGCACCTACGTACTTCAGGACTGAGAGCGACCCATGGACGACAACCTCCTTCACAACCGTACCTTCGATGAACTCGCGATCGGTGAGTCGGCATCGCTCGTACGCACCGCCGGGCTCGACGATATCCAGTTGTTTGCCGCCATGTCGGGCGACGTCAATCCCGCCCACGTCGATGCGGCTTTCGCCGCGCATGACATGTTCGGTCATGTTGTCGTGCAGGGCATGTGGACGGCCGGGCTCATCTCTGCGTTGCTGGGTACGAGACTGCCCGGACCGGGCACGATCTATCTCGACCAGGACCTGCAGTTCCGTCATCCGGTCGTACCGGGCGACGTGGTGACAGCAACGGTGATCGTCAAGGAAAAACGCGCGGACAAACGGATTGTGCTGCTCGATACGCGTTGCACCAACCAGCGGGGCGAGGTGGTCCTGATCGGCCTGGCGACGGTGATTGCGCCGGCCGAGACTATCGTATGGCCGCGGCTTGCCCGTCCGGATGTTTCGGTGCGAAGCCACGGTCGTTATGACGCTTTTATCCGCGAAGCCCAGAGCATGCCATCCTTGCGCACGGCGATCGTGCACCCGTGCTCCGCGGAGGCGATCAAGGCGGCGATCGAGGCCCGCAACGAAGGGATGATCGATCCCGTGCTGATCGGCCCGGAAGCGAAGATTCGTGCCGCCGCCGAATTGGCGGAGGTCAGCCTCGCCGGGGTGACGATCGAAGCGGTCGAACACAGCCATGCGGCCGCCGCGCGCGCCGTCGAAATGGGTGCGGCAGGCAAGGTCGCCGCCCTCATGAAGGGCAGCCTGGAAACGGACGAGTTGCTCGCGGCGATCGTCGGCTCGGCGTCCGGCCTGCGGACCGAACGGCGTATCAGCCATGTCTATGCGATGGACGTGCCCGCCTATCCCAAGCCCTTGTTCATCACTGACGCCGCCGTCAACATCGCGCCCTCGCTCGAACAGAAACGCGATATCTGCCAGAACACGATCGACCTGCTGCATCTGCTCGGCATCGCGCAACCCCGGGTAGCCGTGCTCGCCGCGGTGGAACTCGTCAACCCGCACATGCAGACCACGCTCGACGCAGCCGCGCTCACCGTGATGGCTGCGCGCGGCCAGATTCGTGGTGCGATTGTCGACGGCCCGCTCGCCTTCGACAACGCCATCAGCATGGCGGCGGCCAAGACGAAAGGGATCGTCTCGCCGGTCGCGGGGCAGGCGGACATCCTGCTCGTGCCCGACCTGGAAGCGGGCAACATGCTGGCCAAGCAATTGATGTACTTCAGCGGCGCCGATGCCGCCGGGCTGGTACTCGGCGCACGCCTGCCGATCATCCTGACCAGCCGCGCCGACAGCCTGCGGGTGCGGCTCGCGTCGGTGGCGCTGGCCAGGATAGTCGCGCAACGCACGCTGCTCAGCAAGGCGTTGCCATCATGAGCGCGCCGCTATTGCTTACCTTCAATCCCGGCTCATCGACGATCAAGATCGGCCTGTTCAGCGTCTCGTCCAGTGGCGCGACGAGGATTGGCCAGGGCATGATCGATTTCCGGCGCGTGCCGCTCTCGCTGCATCTGGTGAATGAGGGCGCCGTTCACGATATCCCTCTGAAGGCCGTTGTCACAGAGAACCTGCACGAGGTGCTGGACGAAACGCTCAATTGGTTTGCGACGCATTTTTCGCTGACGGATCTGGTCTCGGTCGGGCATCGGGTCGTGCATGGCGGCGACACCTTTTCCGGACCGGTCGCCATCACCGATGAAGCGCTTGCCGCGATCGTCCAGCTCACGCCCCTCGCCCCGTTGCATCAGCCGCAAAGTGTCCGGCTGATTCGTGCTATTCGACACCTGCGGCCTCACCTTGTGCAGTCGGCCTCATTCGACACCGCCTTTCATCGCACGCAAACGGACCTTGTGCGCCGCTTCGCGCTGCCACGCCGTTTCTTCGATAATGGCGTCAAACGCTACGGCTTTCACGGTCTCTCGTATAGCTTTATTGCCCGCGCTTTTGCGCATCAGTTTCCTCAACTCACCAATAGTAAGTTGATCGCGGCACACCTTGGCAGCGGCGCAAGCCTGTGCGCGATGAACGCAGGCGCGAGCCGCGACACCAGCATGGGCTTCTCGACTCTTGACGGCATTCCGATGGCCACGCGCTGCGGCGCGCTCGATGCGGGCGTCGTCCTTCATTTCATGCAGCAGGAAGGCTTGAGCGCTGCAGCGATTGAAAAGATCCTGTACGAACAATCCGGCTTGCTCGGCGTTTCGGGGATCAGCGCGGACAGTCGCGAACTCGCGGCCAGCACACGGCCGGAAGCGCGCGAAGCGCTCGATCTCTTCGCATTTCGAATCGCGGGAGAAGCAGCTCGGCTCGCGACCACGCTCGGTGGCCTGGACTGCCTCCTGTTCACCGCCGGGATCGGCGAACACCAGCCTCAGGTCCGTGCAGCGGTATGCGCGCGTCTCGCGTGGATCGGCGTTGAACTGGACGACCAGGCGAACGCCGCCAATGCGACCATTATCAGCGCCGCCAGCAGTCGCGTCACCGTGTTAGTGCTCGCGACCGATGAAGAGCAGATCATCGCGGACGAAGCTGTTTCCATTCTTCATGGCCAAGGAGTCACTGCATGAATGCGCTCATCGATCTATCCGGAAAACGTGGTCTGGTCATTGGCATTGCTAATGAACATAGCATCGCCGCAGGATGTGCTCACATGTTCCGCGCGGCCGGTGCCGAACTCGCGATTACCTACCTTAACGAAAAAGCCGAACCGTATGTGCGCGCTGTCGCCGAGACCCTGCCGGCAGCCCTCATCATGGCTTGCGACGTCAGCGTGCCGGGTCAGCTCGAAGCCGTCTTCGCGCGGATCAAGCGGGAATGGGGAAAGCTCGACTTCGTGCTTCACTCGATCGCCTTCGCGCCCGCTGCCGATCTTCACGCGAGCCTTGTCGATTGCTCCGCCGAGGGCTTCGCGCTTGCGATGGACGTGTCCTGCCATTCATTCATCCGCACGGCGAAGCTGGCGTTGCCGCTGATGACTGACGGCGGCAGCCTGATGACGGTGAGTTTCTACGGCGCCGAACGGGCGGTCGACCATTACAACCTGATGGGTCCGGTCAAGGCTGCGCTCGAATCAAGCGTGCGTTATCTGGCGGCCGATCTCGCGACTCACCGGGTTCATGTTCACGCCATCTCCGCCGGCGCGGTGATGACACGTGCGGCGTCCGGCATTGACCACTTCGATGCGCTTCTCGACGAGGTCCGCGCACGCACGCCGGCGCAGCATCTTGTCACGATCGAGGAAATCGGGCGTATCGCGGCCGTGCTCGCCAGCGACGCCGGCATGACGCTGACAGGTTCAACCATCTACGCCGACGCCGGTTTTCACGTGGTGGCCTGACGGGCATGGAAGCGCTTCAACGATCCGTCTAAACTGCCGATCGCGTCGGTTATGATAGTTGCCGACGAGATTCCGAGTAAGACGGTATGCCCAAACAACCCACCACTGAAAAAACGTCCGCGCTTGACGGACAGAACGACGCTGCCGAGAGCGCCGAAGACACCACCGCCGGCGCGTCCTATCTGGTCCCGGGCCTCGAACGCGGCTTGCGGATCCTCGCGGAGTTTTCCGCTCGCGAACCGATCCTGGGTGCGCCGGAATTATCGAAGCGTATCGGCATCCCGCGCACGACAACATTCCGGTTGCTGCAGACGCTCGAATCGCTGGGTTTCCTGGAGCGAGTCAATGACGATCGCAATTTCAGGCTGGGCGTCGCGGTATTGCGGCTTGGATTCGAATACCTGAGTTCGCTCGAGTTGACTGACTTCGCGGCGCCGATCCTCGAACGTCTTCGGGACGCGACCGGCCTGAATGCCCATTTGCTTATCCGCGATCAGCGCGATGTGGTGTTCGTCGCCAAGGCCCAGAGTCACGACGCCATGTTCAGTTCGGTGAGGGTGCATGTCGGCACGCGTTTTCCCGCGCATGCAACCACGCACGGTCACGTGCTGATGAGCGATCTGGGTTTGGCGCAGCTGCGCGCGCTTTATCCGGAAAAACGTCTTGAGCAGTTCACGGACCGGACGCCGGGCACGGTAAGCGAACTGGAAGCGCGGGTGCGGGTGTGTGCATCGCAGGGATATGGGTCGAGCGAAGGTGCGTTTGAGCGGGGAATCTCGGTGGTGACGGCGCCGGTGCGTGAACGCTCGGGAGGCATAGTCGCCGCGGTCACGGTCACGGTGCCGCGTTCGGAATTCGGGACCGCGCGTGAGAAGGACGACCTCGTTACCGCGGTGTGCGGCGCGGCGATCGAATTGTCGATGCGAATGGGATACCGGCCCGCTGACGGGGACCCCACCGCGAAGCTGGCCACGCGCCGCACCGAAAAATTGGATTGAAAGGGCAAGCGTCGCGTAGATGCGCGACGCTGTTTGGCGGCTCTGCCTGGAGCTTGCCTAGAACGAGTGATGGATGCCGGCGAGCAATGCCACCTGATTGCGATTGCTCGATACGCCCGCCGTGTACAGCGCCGCATTCGCCCCCGAGCTGGCGCGCTCGAACAACGCATTCACATACACCTGCGTCATCTTCGACAGCAGATAGATGTCGCCAATCTCGAACTGCGTATAACGCTCGCCGGCGAATGTCGTTGTGGCTGCGCCGCCCGCGATCCAGTTATCCGGAACCACCTTCCAGGTCGCGCCCGCATCGTAGCTCTGGAACACGTCGGACACGCTACCCGATTCCAGTTTCACGCGTGTGTACAACGCATGCATGAGCACGTTGCCGAGCGTATAGGAAACGCCTGCGCCCATGTTCTCGACTTTATCGGCGGTATAAGTCGCGGCCGGCTGGTTCTGAAAAGTCACATAGCCGAGTGTCGAGACGGAGACCGAGCGGTTATGTTCATTCGAGTAAGTCGCGGCCGCGGTAAAGGGACCGTTCACGTAATTCACGCCGAATCCCTCTGACTTGCCCGTGGAGAAGTTGGTCGTGTTGCCCAACCCCATCATCGTGCCGACGGTGAGCCCGTGATAACTCGCCGAGGTGAACTTCACCGAGTTGTCGTAGGGAACCACGCCGGTATCCGCGAGCTCGTCAATATTTCCCGGATGGAACGCATACCAGCTTGCCGCTTGATACCCCGTGGACAGCGGCCCGAGGTAGTCAAACGAAAATGGCGTTTGATGCCCCAAGGTGACCTTGCCGAACTGGTCTGAACTGAGACCCACGAAAGCCTGCCGGTTCCACTCGACACCGCTCTTCGCAAACGCACCAGTGGTTGTGTAGAAGCCATTCTCCAACTGCACGATTGACTTCAGCCCGCCGCCCAGATCCTCGACCGCGCGAATGCCCCAGCGGTCCGGCTGCATGTTGCCTTGCTCTTCCATCCACTTGGCATGGCCGCCGCTGTTACTGACGTATGCAACGCCGGCATCCAGGCTGCCGTACAGCGTCACAGTGCTTTGCGCCCACGCGCCCGATGCGGCGCCCGCTCCGATCAACCCCGCCGCGATGATGTGTTTCACCTTACGTTCTCCTAATCGTCCGATTGATTCGCGGGCGCTGATAACCAGCCCCCAACGCATTCCCTTTCCCTCAAGTCGAATGATCAATTGGTGTGTTCCACCTATGGATCAACGTCTTGCCTATGGAAAGTATATTGAGTTTTCAAGCTGGGAAAAAATAAATTCGTGCGATCGGAAATTGTGACCCGGCGAACTTGGCAGGCACCAAAAACGGGCCGTAACTGACTGTTTTGAAAGAAAAAGCGGGATAGACGCGCACATCGCACAAGAGAGGGGAATTGTCTGCTTCGAGCTCGTCTCAGTGTTTTCACTAAGAGCCGCATTTTTATTTTTGACCAGCGAGAAACCGCTTCTATAATAACCACATGTAAATCAATGTTCCGTATGTGGAACAAAACAAACCCGGAGGAAGTGAGCAATGGCTGAGCAATGGCGTTGCGCCGGACATGCCGGTGATCTGTCGGAGGACTCTCCGATCGAATACAAGATCGAGGGCGGCGCGGAGGTCGGTATCTATCGCGTGGGCGACGAGTTGTATGCGCTTGAGAACGTGTGTCCGCACGCTTACGCGCTGCTGACGCAAGGTTTTGTCGATGGCGACACGGTCGAATGTCCGCTGCACGAAGCCGTTTTTCATATTCCGACGGGCAAGTGCCTGAAAGAGCCCGGTGGCCGCGACTTGAAGACCTACGCGGTCCGGCTCGCCGGTGAAGAAATCCAGATCAAGGTGGAATGACATGGCAACGAATGATGCGCGCGAAGTAACCATCAACTTCAATCCCTCGCTCAAGCCGTGGCTTGCGCCGCAACCGAACAACGTGGCCGGCAAGGGCGTGATCGAAAAGCCGGGCGAGACTGAAAACTTTATCTGGCAAACGCGCAAGGCCGAGCCCACGCAATACGAAAACGACTTCGGCGACGCACTCGAACGCGTGTTCGATGCAGGCGCGGTCGAGCTCGATCAGGTTGCCGACGGCTTGAACGGTATCGGCTTTCGCACGCCCGAAGGTGCTGCGTGGACCGGAGAGCGGCTCGCCGCCGAGTTCCGCACGCTGGCCGATTGAACGCCGCCCCTATCAATATCAGGAGTATTGAATGACGTCCCCCAATACAAATAACGTGGCCGTTGAGATCGAACCGGTTCAGGCGTATCTCGATCGAGGCTTGCGTAATTACTGGTACCCCGTCGCGCCGAGCTGGCAAGTGGCGAACGCGCCGATCGGCCTGACGCGCCTGGGCGATCAGATCGTGCTGTGGCGCGACAACGAAGGCCACGTTCATGCGCTTGAAGATCGTTGCCCGCATCGCGGCGCGCGTCTGTCGCTTGGATGGAATCTCGGCGGCAGCGTGGCGTGCTGGTATCACGGTATCGAGGTGGATGGCAGCGGTACTGTGCAGAAGGTGCCAGCCGTGTCCGCGTGTCCGCTTGAAGGGCAGAAGTGCGTGAAGTCGTATCCGGCGCAAGAACATGCGGGCGCGATTTTTCTCTGGTTCGGCGACGACGCCAACAAGGAACCCGCACCGCTGCAATTGCCGGAGGAACTGGTTGGCGAGGAATACGCGAGCTTCCTGTGCATGTCGCACTGGAAGTGCAATTACCAGTACGCAATCGACAACGTCATGGACCCGATGCATGGCGCATATCTGCACGCCACGTCCCACTCCATGGCCGATGGCGACAAGCAGGCCGACATGCGTGTGCGCAAGACGGAGACCGGTTTGATGTTCGAAAAGGTCGGCCAGCGCGACGTGAATTTCGACTGGGTCGAGATCGGTGAAACGGGTTGTCTGTGGATGCGTCTTGCGATTCCGTACAAGAAGAAGTTCGGTCCGGGCGGCAACTTTGGAATCATCGGCTTCGCGGTTCCTGTCGATGAAAACCATTGCCAGGTCTATTTCTGGCGTACCCGCAAGGTCTCGGGCTGGCAGCGTGATGCGTGGAAATTCATGTATCGCAATCGTCTTGAAGGGTTGCACTGGGCGGTGCTGGAACAGGACAGATACGTACTCGAAAGCATGGCGCCGAACGCGCGTGACCACGAGTTTCTGTATCAGCACGATGTTGGCATGACGCGCGTGCGCCGCCTGTTCAAGCAACGCGCGCAACAACATCTTGCCGCGCTCGATGCGCTGAAAGCGCAACAGCCGGAGCACGGTCATGCGTGACGCGCTCGCCGGACGCCGCATTCTTGTCACCGGCGGCGCGCGCGGATTAGGCGCTGCGTTCGTCACGTCGCTGGCTCAAGCCGGTGCGCGCGTGGCGTTTGGCGACGTGCTGGAAGACGAAGGCCGGACGCTTGCGAAGACACTGAGCGAAGCGGGTCATCGCGTGGACTTCGTGCCGCTCGATCTGAACGATCCAGTGAGCATTCAGGCGTGCGTTGCGACGAGCGCCGAATTGATGGGCGGCATCGATGGGCTTATCAATAATGCGGCGATCACGAATTCGGGCGGCAAGAGCGCCGACGAACTGAGCACCGCGACGTGGGACGCCGTCATGAACGTCAACGTTCGCGGAACCTGGCTCATTAGTGTTGCAGCCATGCCGCATCTGCGTGACTCAGGGCGGGGCAGCATCGTGAATATTGCTTCCGATACGGCCTTGTGGGGCGCGCCTAAATTGCTCGCCTATGTGGCGAGCAAGGGCGCCGTCATCGCGATGACCCGGACGCTTGCCCGCGAGTTCGGCGCGCATGGCATCACGGTGAACGCCATTGCGCCCGGGCTGACCGAAGTCGAGGCGACCGCCTACGTGCCGGCCGAACGCCACGAGTATTACCTCAAGGGCCGCGCGCTCAATCGTGCGCAGGTTCCCGATGACGTCAACGGCCCCGTCCTGTTTCTCTTGTCCGATGCAGCGCGCTTCGTCACCGGCCAGCTATTGCCGGTGAACGGCGGCTTCGTCATGAACTGATTCAGTCACTCACTCAGGCAGTAACGAACTCAACACCTTGAAGGAGCAATCAATGGCCGATACGGATATCGAACGCAAGTCGTGGGAACAGCCGGAAGAAGCGAGCTTTGCCCAATGGATGGACTCACGCGTCGCACGTCTTGAAACGCGCAAGTACGACTGGGACGCACTGAAGTTCCAGGCGGATTACGACCCGAAGTATCGCCGGGCGCAGATGCGTTATGTCGGGACGGGCGGCACCGGGGTAGCGAAGGACGTGAACACGGTTCCGGCCGGCGGCTTCACGTTCTCCACCATGGTCATTCCGGCCGGCAACATCGGCCCGAGCCATATTCATATGGACGTCGAAGAAATTTTCTTCGTGATTCGCGGAAAGATGAAAGTGGTGTGCGAGAAGGACGGCGAGTCGTGGGAAACGGTTGTCGGCGAGCGTGACCTGATCTCGGTGCCGCCGGGCGTGTATCGCACGGAAATCAATATTGGCGATGAAGACGCGCTCATGTGCGTGATGCTCGGCGCGGCCAAGCCGATCACGCCGACGTATCCGCCCGATTCTCCGCTGGCCAAGCTGAAGCGTTAAGCCGATGACATCGTCTGCTTTCACACTTACTCACGCTGACGCGCTGGTTCGTTTCCCCGAGCAACGCGTTGATACCGCGCAACGCACGATCGGTTATCGCGAGGCGGGTGACAAAGGTGACAAGCACCTGAGCGCCATGCCGATCGTGATGCTGCACGGTATTGGCTCGGGCGCGGCATCCTGGGTGCGCCAGTTGGAGACGCTGGGAAACGCACATCAGGTGTTTGCGTGGGACGCGCCGGGGTATGGAAAGTCGAGCCACGTTGAGCCTGCATCACCTGTGGCATCGGACTATGCAGACGCGTTGAGCGACTGGCTCGATGCACTCGGGATCGAGCGCTGCGTCCTCGTGGGCCATTCGCTCGGCTCACTCATCGCGGGTTCGTTCGCGGCCCGCGAGGCGGTGCGCGTAGCAGGACTATTGCTGTTGTCGCCGGCAGCGGGATACGGCGCGGCACCGGCGCACGTACGTGAAGAGAAGCGTGATGCGCGCCTTGCGATGCTCGCTGAACTCGGGCCGCAGGGCTTGGCTGAAAAGCGCAGCGCGAACATGGTGTCGGCCGGTGCGGACGATGAAGCGCGAGAGTGGGTGCGATGGAACATGGCGCGTATCAACCCGGCCGGCTACGCACAGGCGACGCATCTTCTCGCCAACGCGGATCTGGCGTCTGACCTGACGCACTACAACGGCCGCATAGCGGTCGCGGTTGGCGCCGAAGACACGATCACACCGCCCGCTGCCTGCGAACAGATCGCGAAAGCCGCCAACGTCGGCCTGCAAGTGATTCCGGGTGCGGGTCATGCGGGCTATATCGAAGCGCCGGTGCGCTACAGCGCCTTGATCGAGGCGTTCAGCGCGCAATGTATGGGAGCTACGCAATGACACTCGGGACCCTCGCCAGAACGGCTGACGACGCTGAGAAGGACGATGGCAATTACATCGTGCCGGGACTCGAACGCGGCTTGAAGATCCTGGCCGAATTCTCACCGCGCGAGCCGGTGCTCGGTGCGCCGGAATTATCGAAACGCCTGAAGATTCCGCGCACAACCGTATTCCGGCTGTTGCAGACGCTTGAATCGCTGGGCTTCCTCGAACGGGCGGACAAGGATCGCAACTACAGACTGGGCGTTGCAGTATTGCGGTTGGGTTTCGAGTATCTCAGCTCGCTGGAATTGACCGATCTTGGCTTGCCGATCATCGAAGCGTTGCGCACCTCGACCGGGCTCACGAGCCACATCCTGATTCGCGATGGCCGCGACGTCGTGTTCGTGGCGAAGGCCCAAAGCCAGGAGCCGATTTTCAGTTCGGTCAAGGTCAATGTCGGTACGCGGTTGCCTGCCCACGCGACCACGCACGGTCACGTGCTGATGGGAGATCTTTCCCTCGATGAACTGCGTGCGTTGTATCCCGAGCCCGTGCTCGATCGCTTTACGCGGCTCACGCCGGAAACGGTCGAGGCGCTGTACGACATGGTTCGCGCTGATGCCGAGCGCGGTTATGCGATCAGCCAGTCATCGTTTGAGCGCGGCATATCTGTTGTCACGGCGCCGGTGCGCAACGACACGGGCCGCATTGTCGCGGTAATCACGACCACGATTCCACGGCCGGAAATCGATGCAACGCTGCTGGACACCGGCCTGGTGGACAAGGTGCGTCATGCAGCGGCCGAGTTGTCTTCGCGCCTGAACTACCGGCCGGGTACGCAAAGCCAATATCTGAAATCGCTAGGACTGAAATCATGATCCAGATCGACCTCACCGGCCAGGTGGCCGTGATCACCGGCGGCTCGTCGGGCATCGGCCTGGCGACAGCGGAACTGTTCCTGCGCGCCGGGGCATCGGTGGCAATTTGCGGACGTCACGCCACGCGGCTCGAAGCTGCGAAAGCACAGTTGAGCAGTCAGTTCTCCGATGCTCAATTGCTCACTGTGCAATGCGACGTGCTCGATGCACAGGATGTCGAAGCATTTGCCACGAAGGTATCTGAACGTTTCGGCCGCGCCGACATGCTGCTGAACAATGCAGGTCAGGGCCGCGTGTCCACCTTCGCCGATACCACCGACGAAGCCTGGCGCGATGAACTCGACCTCAAGTATTTCAGCATCATTCGTCCGACTCGCGCGTTCCTGCCGATGCTGCGCGACGCACCGGCGCCGTCAATTGTCTGCGTGAATTCGCTGCTTGCGCTGCAACCCGAGCCGCATATGGTCGCGACATCGTCGGCACGCGCCGGGGTGTTGAGTCTCGTCAAGTCGCTCGCTACCGAACTCGCGCCTCAGCGCATTCGCGTCAATTCGATCCTGATCGGCATCGTGGAGTCGGGTCAATGGCGGCGTCGGCACGCGGCTCAGGCGCAGGACGGTCAGAGCTGGGAAGCATGGACGGCTGAACTGGCACGCAAGAAAAACATTCCGCTTGGCCGCTTCGGACGTCCCGAAGAAGCGGCGCAGGCACTCTTTTATCTGGCCACGAACCTGTCGTCCTATACGACGGGGAGCCATATCGATGTTTCCGGAGGGTTTGCACGTCATGTCTAACACCACTACCGTTGGCGAAGTGATCGCCGCTTTTCTCGAACAATGCGACGTTCGCACGGCCTTTGGCGTGATCTCGATCCACAACATGCCCATCCTCGATGCCATTGGTACGCGCGGCAAGATTCGCTACGTCGGCGCACGCGGCGAAGCCGGCGCGCTCAACATGGCCGATGGCCTCGCGCGTGTTTCCGGAGGCCTCGGCGTTGCGTTTACATCGACGGGAACGGCCGCCGGCAACGCAGCCGGTGCGATGGTCGAAGCACTGACGGCGGGCACCGCGCTCCTGCATATCACCGGCCAGATCGAGACGCAATTTCTCGATCAGGACCTGGCTTACATTCACGAAGCGCCGGACCAGCTTTCCATGCTGGCATCGATTTCCAAAGCGGCGTTTCGCGTGCGCTCGGTCGACACCGCGCTCGCCACCGTGCGTGAGGCCGTGCGCGTCGCGTTCACCGCGCCGAGCGGACCGGTGAGCGTCGAGATTCCCATCGATATCCAGGCGGCTGAAATCGAATGGCCGGCCGATCTCGCCGCCCCTCACGTGAGCACGCTCACGCATGACAGCGCGCGTGTCGAACAACTGGCCCAGGCGCTGATGCGCGCGAAGCGTCCGTTGCTGTGGCTTGGCGGCGGCACGCGGCACGCACGCCATGCTGTGGACCGGCTTGTTGCGCTGGGGTTTGGCGTGGTGACGAGCGTGCAGGGACGCGGCGTGGTCCCGGAAGATCACCCGGCCACGCTCGGCGCGTTCAATGTGCATCCGGCCGTGGAGAGCTTCTACAAAACCTGCGACGCCATGCTTGTGGTCGGTTCACGTCTGCGCGGCAATGAGACGCTCAAGTACAAGCTGGCGTTGCCGACACCGTTGTATCGGATCGATGCCGATGCGTGCTCTGACAACCGCGGCTATAAGAACGAACTGTTCGTGCATGGCGATTCGCTGTCCATCCTCGATGAACTCGCGACGCGCCTTGAAGGCCATTTGAAAATTGATCCGTCATTCGCCGGCGATCTGGCGGCCGCGCGCGAAACCGCGATAGCCGATGTGGCCAAGGGCCTGGGCCCGTACAAGCGTCTCGTGGAATCACTGCAACGCGTGATCGGCCGCGATTACAACTGGGTGCGCGACGTCACGATTTCCAACAGCACGTGGGGCAATCGCCTCCTGAAAGTCTTCGAGCCGCGCTCGGGCGTGCATGCGCTGGGCGGCGGCATCGGTCAGGGGATGCAGATGGCGATCGGCGCGGCGCTGGCTCACCCGGCTAAGAAAACTATATGTCTCGTCGGTGACGGCGGCTTGATGGTGAACGTCGGTGAACTCGTGACGGCCGTGCAGGAAGACGCGAACGTGATGATCGTGCTGATGAACGACCAGTGCTATGGCGTGATCCGCAACATCCAGGACGCGCAATACGGCGGCCGGCGCATGTTCGTAGATCTGCATCAACCCGATTTCGCACAGTTCTGTGCAAGCTTCGGCATGACCCACCACCGTATTACCTCGCTGGATCGGGCGGAAGAAATCATCCGTCAAGGCTATGAGAAAACCGGCCCCGTGATGATCGAGGTGGACATGGTGTCCGTGGGTTCGTTTGCGACGGCGTTCGCCGGTCCGCCGGTCAAGAAGGAAGAGCCGAAGGAGCCTGAATATGCGTGACGCCCATGGCCACACCGTACCCGTCGATGTCGCGATGATCGGTTTCGGCGCGATCGGCTCGGCGGTGTATCGCGCGATGGCGTCCGATCCGATCGTGCGCGTGTCGCATGTGATCGTGCCGTCGCGCCACGCGGCGGAAGTGCGCGCGCAAGTCGGCCGGGACGTCGACGTTGTGTCGTCCGTCGATGCGCTCAGCCGCCGTCCGCACTTCGCGCTGGAATGCGCGGGACATGGCGCGCTGCTCGATCACGTGGTGCCGCTGCTGAAAGCGGGGACGGACTGCGCGGTGGCATCGATTGGTGCGTTATCGGACGGGCTGCTGCTTGATGCATTGTCGAGCGCCGCCGATGAAGGCGAGGCCACGCTGACGCTGTTGTCCGGGGCTATCGGCGGCGTCGATGCGCTGGCTGCCGCCCGCGAAGGCGGCCTTGACGAAGTGCTGTACACGGGCCGCAAGCCCCCCTCGGGCTGGCTCGGCACGCCGGCGGAAGACTTGTTCGATCTGTTGAACATGACTGAAGAACGCGTGATTTTCGAAGGCAGTGCGCGTGATGCGGCGCGTCTCTATCCGAAGAACGCGAACGTTGCGGCGACCATCGCGCTGGCCGGTCTCGGTCTGGATCAGACCATCGTGCGGCTTATCGCGGACCCGCGCGTGGAACGCAACGTGCATCGAATCGTGGCGCGGGGCGCGTTTGGCGAGATGTCGCTGGAAATGTGCGGCAAGCCGCTTCCTGACAATCCCAAGACGTCCGCGCTGACGGCGTTCAGCGCGATCCGTGCCCTGCGCAACCGTGCAGCGCGCTGCGTAATTTGATTGACCCGAAGGACACTTTAATGAACTCTCCCGAATCCAGTCTTCTTGTATCGAGCGACATCCTGATCGGCGGCGAATGGCGCGCCGGTCGCGGCACGGCTTACACGAGCCTGTACCCGGCCGACCAGTCGATCAACGCCGAGATCAGCGCCGCCAACGCGGACGACGCCCGCGAGGCCGTCGAAGCGGCCGATGCGGCCTGGCGCAAGTCGAACTGGGCGGGGTTGAAACCGCATCAGCGCGCGGCCGTGCTGCATCGCATTGCTGACCTGATCACCGCGCGCCATGAAGCGCTCGCGCAACTGCAACGCCGCGACAACGGCAAGCCGATCACCGAGACGCGCGGACTGGTCACGAGCGCGGCCAACACGTTCCGCTATTTCGCCGCGTGCGTCGAGACGCTTGAAGAATCGCTCACGCCTTCGCGCGGTGACTTCATGACGATAAGCGTGCATGAACCGCTCGGCGTCGTGGCGGCAATCACGCCGTGGAATTCCCCCATCGCTTCCGATGCGCAAAAGCTCGCACCGGCGCTGGCCGCCGGCAACGCAGTCATTTTGAAGCCCGCTGAGGTGACGCCACTGGCTTCGCTGGCGCTTGCCCGCATCTGCGAAGAGGCCGGCGTGCCCAAGGGCGTGCTGAGCGTTCTGCCGGGCAAGGGATCGATTGTCGGCGACGCGCTGGTGCGCCATCCGCTGGTCAGGAAGATCGCGTTCACCGGCGGTACGGAAGTGGGGCGCGGGATCGCGCGGCTGGCGGCGGACAAGCTGATGCCAGTCTCTCTGGAACTGGGCGGCAAATCGCCGACCATCGTTTTCGCCGATGCCGATATCGACCACGCCGTGAATGGCGTGCTGTACGGCATCTTCAGTTCATCGGGCGAGTCGTGCATCGCGGGTTCGCGCCTGTTCGTGCAGCGCTCGATCTACGACACGTTCGTCACGCGCCTGGTGCAAGGCGCGAAACGCCTGCGCGTGGGCGACCCGTCGCGCGAGGATACGCAGATGGGGCCGCTCATCACGGGCCAGCATCGCGAGTCGGTCGAGCGCTACGTGGCGCTCGGACTGGAAGAGGGCGGCAAGCTGCTGTGCGGCGGAGAACGTCCCGCAGGCGAGAACCGCGAACAAGGCTTCTTCTACTCGCCCACGATCCTCGACGGCCTGACCAACGAGGCGCGCATCTGCCAGGAAGAAATCTTCGGGCCGGTCCTCGTCGTGCTGCCTTTCGACGACGAAGCGTCGCTCATGCGCGAAGCCAACGACAGCGTCTTCGGGCTCGCAGCCGGCATCTGGACGAACGACTACAAACGCGCATGGCGAGTGGGCCGCGCGCTGGAAACCGGCACCGTCTGGATCAACACATACAAGCAATTTTCGATTTCGACGCCATTCGGCGGCTGGAAGGACAGCGGCATGGGACGCGAAAAGGGCCACCTCGGTATTCGCGAATACATGCAGCAGAAGAGCCTTTACTGGGGCATGAACGACGCTCCGCTGCCGTGGGCCAACTAGGAAACGAGTCATGACTATTCTTGGCATTGAACAGGTCACCTACGGCGTGACCGACCTCGCAACGTGCAGGACATTTTTCAGCGACTGGGGCCTGAAAGAAGTCGCGCACGACGAAACCCACGCGCGTTTCGAAGCGCAGAACGGCTGCACGATCATGGTCGTCGATGCAAACGATCCAGCGCTCCCACCCGCTTTCGAACCGGGTCCGACGCTGCGCGAAGTGACATGGGGTGTCGCGAGCGTTGCGGAACTCGACGCTTTGCGCGGGAAGTTCGCGGGTCAACCGGGTCACTTCGAAACCAGCGATGCGGTGGGTTGCATCGACCCGAACGGCATGGCTATCCGCGTTGAAGTCACGCGCAAGCGCACGCTTGATATCAAGGGTTCGCCCTCGAATGTGTGGGGTCAGGATCTGCGCATCAATACGCCGAGCCCCGTGTATGAACGCGCGGAACCTATCGAAGTTGGTCACGTCGTGTTCTTCACGAATTGCGTAGCCGAACAGGAAAAGTTCTATCACGACCTGCTTGGCTTCGAGACGTCGGACCGCTATCCGGGGCGCGGCGCGTTCATGCGTTGCGCGCCGCACGGCGGACATCACGACCTGTTCCTGTTGCAACTCCCCGACGGCAAGCGTGGACTGAATCACGTCGCGTTCACCGTGCGCGATATCCATGAAGTCTTCGGCGGGGGCCTGCATATCAGCCGATGCGGCTGGACGACGCAACTCGGGCCCGGCAGGCATCCGGTGTCGTCCGCGTACTTCTGGTACTTCCAGAATCCCGCTGGCGGATTGATCGAGTACTACGCCGATGAAGACGTGCTCACGCCCGACTGGCAGCCGCGCGATTTCGAACCCGGTCCGACGGTGTTCGCGGAATGGGCGGTCGACGGCGGTCTCGACGGCAACACGCGCCGGCAAAAGAACGCGAAGGCACCAGAAGGGAAGTTCATGACGGAGCGTAAAAATGGCTGACGATCTGGCATTGAGCGAGCTGCATACGGTTGTGGTGATCGGCGGCGGGCAGGCGGCGGGATGGATCGTCAAGACGCTGCGCAAGGACGGTTTCACGGGGCGCCTCGTGATGATCGCCGACGAGATTCACTTGCCGTACGAGCGGCCGCCGCTCTCGAAAGCGGTGCTCTCCGGTGACGCCGATATCGACACGGTTCATCTGGTTTCATCCGATGACTTCGCGGCGCTGAACGTAGAAGCATGGCAGCCGGATCGCGCCGTGGCGATCGATCGCGAACGACGGATCGTGCGTACATCGCGGGGCCGCGAGGTACGGTACGACCGGTTGGTGATTGCGACCGGCGGTGCTGCGCGGCGCTTGCCGGAATCGCTTGTGAGGACATCGCACATCGCCTATCTGCGTACGCTCGACGACGCCGTGTCGCTTGGCGCGAGACTGCGAAAGAGTGCACGCGTGCTCGTGATCGGCGGCGGCTGGATCGGCCTCGAGGTGGCGGCGACGGCGCGCAAGCTGGGCGTGGAGGTGACCGTCATTGAAGGTGCGGCGCGTCTGTGCGGCCGTTCGTTGCCGCAAACGGTGTCGGATTTCCTGTTGGCGTTGCATCGCTCGAATGGTGTCGATGTAAGGCTCGATGCGTTGCTCGTCGCGCTGGACGATCACGAGCAAGGGGTGCGCGCCTCGTTCGCGGACGGCAGCACGCTCGATGCGGATTTCGCGGTCGCGGGGATTGGCCTGGCGCCTCATACGGTGCTTGCACAAGAGGTGGGGCTCGATGTGAACGACGGCATCGTGGTCGATGAATTCGGGGCAACATCCGACCCGCTCATCTTCGCTTGCGGCGATGTCTCGAACCATCCGAACGCGTGGCTCAAGCGTCGCGTGAGGCTTGAATCATGGGCTAACGCGCAAAATCAGGCGATAGCAACCGCACGCGCGCTGATGGGCACGCGCGAGCCCTATGCGGAAATTCCGTGGTTCTGGTCCGACCAATACGACGTGAACCTGCAGATCCTCGGCGACATTCCCGCTGGTATCGAACCGGTCATACGCGGCGACCTGAACGCGCGCCGCGCGAGTCTTTTCTTTCTGGAAGCGGGCGTTATCCGCGGCGTGATTTCAATCAACATGCCGCGCGACCTGAAGCTCGCGCGCAAGTGGATGAGCCAGGGCCGCGAGATCGACGTCGCGACCCTCGCCGATACGAGCAAGGCGCTCGCTTAACCCCATGGACGGCATACGAGGACGAGGTACAGACATGAGAACGTTTGGCAATACGTTAGGCAATACGATTGCAGCGCAGGGCGGGGCCGGTGCCCCGGGGGCGCTTACCGCCGGTTCGATCATCGCGCGGATCGAGCGTCTGCCGACCAACCCGATGCAGGTGCGCGCGCGCTTCCTGATCGGCGCGGCGACTTTCTTCGATGGCTTCGATGTCATCACCATCGCGACCACGCTGCCGCTGCTGATCCAGAAGTGGGGTCTTACGCCAGGACAGATCGGATTCCTGATTGCTTCGGGTTCGATCGGTCAGTTGATCGGGGCATTCCTCTTTCCGGCGCTGGCCGAACGTTTCGGTCGCGTGCGCTCGATTGCATGGAGTTCCGGGATCATCGGTGTCACGAGCATTGCCTGCGGATTCGCACCGACGTTTGCCGTTTTCGTCGCGCTGCGGATTGCGCAAGGGCTAGGGCTGGGCGGCGAATTGCCGGTCGCGGCAACCTATATCAACGAGATCACGCGGGCTCACGGCCGGGGACGTTTCGTTCTGCTGTATGAAATCGTGTTCCCGATAGGGTTGCTGGCATCGAATGCACTGGGTGCCTGGATCGTGCCGCGCTTTGGCTGGGAGGCAATGTATATCATTGGTGGCGTGCCTCTGCTCCTGTTCTTCGCGCTGCGCAAGATCGTGCCTGAATCGCCGCGCTGGCTGGCATCGAAAGATCGTATGCACGACGCCGACCACGCGCTCAAGGCGTTCGAAGCAACGGTCAAGGGGCCGTTGCCGCCGCTGTCGGCCACGACCGAGTTTGACGCGATGGCGCATCGTCATCCCAAGCGTCGGGCACGTGATGTCTTCGGGGCTGCTTATATCAAGCGTACGATCGCGGTCGCGTTGCTGTGGATGACCTGCGGCGTCATTCAGTATGGCCTGTCGACCTGGCTGCCGACGATCTACAAGACCGTCTATCACTCGCCCCTGCAACTGGCGTTGAATCTGGCCGTGGCGGCGTCGCTCCTTGGCGTGGTGGGGTCCGTGATCTGTGCGCTGATAGTGGATAAGGTGGGCCGCAAACCGGTCATCAACGTGTCGTTCGTGTTGTGCGCGGTTTCACTGGCGCTCGCCGGTGTGTTCCACAACGAATCGGTGTACGTGGTCGCGGCATGCTGCGCGTTTGCCATCGGGTTCATGTCGTGCGGATTCATCACGGCATACGTCTATACGCCCGAACTGTATCCGACCAGCATCCGTGCGTTCGGTTGCGGCGTAGCCGGCGCGTGGTTGAAGCTGGCGGCCATCTTCGCCCCCGCGATGGTTGGCAAGACGCTCGTCGGCGGTCATCTCGACACGGCTTTGTACCTGCTCGCGATCGTGCCGATGCTGGCCGCGGTAGCGGTTCATTTTCTGGGCGTCGAGACGAAAGGGCGAGTCCTCGAACAGCTTGAGGTATGAGCCCGTAGATGACGCAGTTTGCCGGTCCAGCGCATGAAGCCCATGCCCACGACCACGGTCAGCGCACCTCGCCGGTGGAGATCATGGAGAAAGGTCTTTCACGCGAAGCGCGGTGAGAATGCCCCTCAGGATATCGATGGGAGGCGGGGGGCAGCCCGGGATCGTGACGTCGATGGGAAGCAGAGTCGAGAGCGGTCCGCACACCGCGTAGCTTTCCCTGAAGATGCCGCCCGTGCATGCGCATTCGCCGACCGCGACGACCAGCTTGGGATGCGGCGTTGCTTCGTATGCCCGCCACACCGCTTCCTTCATGTTCAGCGTGAGCGGTCCGGTGACCAGCAGCATGTCGGCATGACGGGGACTGGCAACGAACTTGATTCCCAGGCCTTCGATGTTGTAGTACGGATTGCTAAGCGCATTGATCTCCAGTTCGCAGCCGTTGCAGGAGCCCGCGTCGATCTCGCGAATGCACAGCGCGCGGCCTAGCACGTCGAGGATTTCCTGCTGGATGCGATGGCCCTCGGTACGCCATGCGTCATCGCCCTCGGGCACGCGTTGAGTGGGCGCGTTGGTCCTGGCGATCTGTTTGAGAAGTTGCCACATTACAGGTCGTGTCCCGCGTAGTTCAGATTGAACGACTTGTTGATCAGCGGGAAATCAGGAACGATATTCCCGATGATCGCATGCTCCAGTGCCGGCCAGTTCTGCCACGACGGGTCATGGCAATGGCAGCGCGTAATGGTGCCGCCCGCGCCGGTTTCGAGTGCGACAAAAACATCGCCACGCCAGCCTTCGATCCAGCCCACCCCGCAGGATGGTGAACCGTCGTGTTCGATCCGTGTAACGATGTCGCCGTCCGGCAGATTGCTCAGGAGGGTCCGGATCAGCCGGATGGACTCGTAGATCTCGTTGAACCGGACAGCGACCCGGGCCGTCACATCACCCCGATCGTCGCTGACCATTTGCACCTGAACCTCACGGTATGGCGCGTACGGGTGATCAACTCGCACATCGATCTTCCGGCCGCTTGCACGCCCGACCAGCCCACATACATCGAAGTGCTGCGCTACCTTCGCAGAGAGAATGCCCGCACCCGCGAAACGATCCTGCAGTCCCGACTGGTCGTCGTAAATGGTTTGCATGACACGAACCTGCGCGTCAACCTGGTCGCACTGCGTCGACATCGCGGTGATGAAGCGCGGCTCGAGGTCCGTTGCAATACCTCCGGGCACGATTCGATCCATCAGGTAACGATGTCCAAAAGCCCGGTCGTTCATGCGCAGCCAGTCTTCCTTCAGGCGCGAAAACTGGGCGAGGCCGTACGCAAACCCGGCGTCGTTGCCAAGCGCTCCGAGATCGCCCAGATGGTTGGCGATGCGCTCACGCTCGAGCAACATCGCCCGCAGCCACAGCGCGCGCGAAGAAACGCGGACGTCGAGCGCTTGCTCCACGGCCATGCAAAACGCCCATGAGAAGGCGACCGTGGTGTCTCCAGCGATCCGTCCCGCCAGACGATGCCCGAGCAGCAGCGGCGTGCGCTCGAACAGCCGCTCGATGCCCCGGTGCGCATAGCCCAACCGTTCCTCAAGTCGCAGCACTTTTTCGCCGACGACCGAGAAGCGGAAGTGTCCCGGCTCGATCACGCCTGCGTGGATCGGCCCCACCGCAATCTCGTGGACGCCGTCTCCGGCGACCGGCACGAACGGATAGTCCGCTTCCCGCGACTCAAACCGTTCGGTACCGGAGGACAATTTTTGTAGCGGATAGTAGTCGGCCGGCCAGTTGCCATGGTTCAGCCACGGCCGGATATCGTCGGCGCCGATCGCCCGCAGCCCCAGCAGATCGTAGACAGCCCGTTGCATGCGTGCCGCGCACGGAAAGACGGCCGACAAATCCGGGTATCCGTCCCCGTCGCCTACGGGCAGTTGAAGCCACAGGACGCCGTCTTCCAGCGCGTAAGCGGCAGAGATCACGAATGCGCCCGCAGCCTGTTCGGCGCCCCACACGGAGATCAGCCGCCCGCCCGCCTCGCGTACCGTCCCGGCGGTGCGGGTCCACGTGCCGGCATCGATTCGCGCCAGAAAAGCCGAAGACTTGTCCGCCAATGCAGACAGGCGGACCTGATTCGGAAACTCGAATGCCTCGATGCGCATGTGTTACCCCGCGATCATGGCCGCCGCTTGCCTATACCACGTCGCAAGATACGGCGGAATGTAGAGCCCCAGCATCAGGGCGATGCCGAGATGGACGAACACCGGCAGCAATGCCGGCGAGTGTTCAAGCGTCTTGGCCGTAGTTTCCCCGAACACCATGCCCTGCACGCGCACGAAGATGGCCGCGAACGCCACGGCAAGCGCGAGCAGCAGGAAGGGCGTGGCCCATGGCAGCGTGCTCATCGCGGTGGTCAGGATCAGGAACTCGCTCGCGAACACGCCGAATGGCGGCATGCCCAAAATGGCGAGCGCGCCCAGCATCATGCCCCACCCGACGGTTGGGCTCACGCGCAACAATCCCCGGATGTCGTCGATCGTCTGCGTACCGGCCTTTTGAACCGCGTGTCCGACGGTGAAGAAAATGGCCGATTTGACAAGCGAATGAACCGTCATGTGCAGCAGACCCGCAAAGGTCGCGATGGGACCACCCAGCCCGAAAGCGAACGTCATCAGGCCCATGTGTTCGATCGATGAATACGAAAAGAGCCGCTTGACGTCCTTCTGCCGGAACATGGAAAAGGTCGCGACGAGCACCGAGACCAGCCCGAAGCCGATCAGCAGGCGCCCGGGCAAGCCGTTCTGAAGTGCGCCATCCGCGAGCACCTTGCAGCGCAACACCGCATAGAGCGCGACGTTGAGCAGCAAACCAGACAGCACGGCGGAAATGGGCGTCGGGCCTTCGGCATGCGCATCGGGCAGCCAGTTGTGCATGGGCACCAGGCCGACCTTCGTGCCGTAGCCGATCAGCAGGAACACGAACGCGAGTGACATGATGGTCGGATCGAGGCTTCCCTTGACCGCGTTCAGACTGGTCCAGAGCAGCGCATCGTTGCCGCCGAGTTGCCGGCTCGCGGCAAGGTAGAGAAGAATCGTGCCGAACAGCGCCTGCGCAATGCCGACGCCGCACAGGATGAAGTATTTCCACGCGGCTTCGAGGCTTGCTGCAGTCCGGTACACGCTGACCAGCAGCACGGTCGCGAGCGTGGCGGCTTCCATGGCGACCCAGAGTATCCCCATGTTGTTGGTGAGCAGCGCGAGCAGCATCGCGAAGATGAACAGTTGGTACATGCTGTGATAGAGCCGCATGCGCCCACCGGTCATCTTGCCGCGGTCACGCTCGATCCGCATGTATGGCCTCGAAAAAATCGAGGTGGTCCAGCCAACGAAGGCCGTGAGCGTGACCAGGAACACATTGAGCGGATCGACGAAGAAGAGCTTGCCTAGCGCGAAAGCCGGCCCGTGCGCCACGGTTTGCACGGCGAGCAGCATGGCGGCCGTGAATGTCAGGAAACTGAACCCGACGTTGAGGTTCGGCGCGAAATGGTGCTGTCCGCCAAGCGCGAGACATCCGCCTGCAACCAGCGGGATGCCGAGAACCAGCAGCAGGACGTAGGCATCAGTCATCTTTGAGTTTTTCGAGGTGATGAATGTCGAGGCTGTCGAACTGCTCGCGAATCTGGAACATGAATACGCCGAGGATCAGGATGCCCACCAGCACGTCTAACCCGATACCGAGTTCGACGATCATCGGCATGCCGTTGGTGGCAGCCGCGGCGGCAAAGAACAGGCCGTTTTCCATCGACAGGAAACCGATCACCTGAGGGATCGCCCTTGCGCGCGTAATCATCATCATGAACGACAACAACACGCAGGCGAGTGCAATGCCAAGTGTGCCGCGCGCAACCGACGAGGCAAGCTGACTGATGGGCGACGCCACGTTGAATGCGATGATGACGAGCACAATGCCTATCAGCAGGGTGGCGGGAATATTGAGGAGCGGCTCGACGTCCGTCTTCACGTTCAGACGCCGCACCAGCCTGTAAAGTATCGAGGGAATCACGCCCACCTTGAGCAACAGGGTCAGCGCAGCGGAGATATAGAGGTGCGTATCGGCCGTGATGAACCCCAATATCAGGTTGGCTGAAACAAGCGTCAGGCCCTGCAGCGTATAGAGGTGAATCAACGACTGCATCCGGCGCTGGCTGAGCATCGCAAACGACAGCAGCAACAGGATGGCGGCCAGGAAGTTGATGATCTGCGTGGCGAAGCCGTGCATTCATGCCCCCAGCAGAAAGTGAACGAGCATCCCGATCACCGCCAGGAGGAAAGCCGTCGTGAGAAATTCCGGCACGCGGAAAATGCGCATCTTCGCATTGCTCGCCTCGATCACCGCGAGCACGATGCCGCCAACAAACAGCTTGATGAAAAGCACCGGTATTGCAAGAAGCAGGGCGAGCGGATTGCCCGCTTCGGCAATCCCCCACGGGATGAACAAGGCCAGGCCAATGCAGGAATACGCGAATAACTTGAGGCTCGCGGCCCATTCCAGCAGCGCGAGGTGCCTGCCCGAGTACTCAAGAATCAGCGCCTCGTGGATCATCGTCAGTTCAAGATGCGTGGTCGGGTTATCGACTGGAAGCCGGGCGTTTTCGGCAAGCGACACCATCGTGAATGCGATCCCCGCGAACGCGAGGCTCGGATAGATCGCCAACTCGCGGTGACTGAGCGTTGCCACGATGCTGGTCAGCAAGGTGGACTGCGTGAGCAAGGACGCCGAAAACAACACCATCAACAATGCCGGCTCCGCGAGGAACCCGACCAGCATCTCGCGGCGCGCGCCGAGCGTGCCGAACGCGGTGCCGACGTCCATCGCAGCCAGCGAGATCCAGACCCGCGCCAGTGCGAAAAGGCCCACCAGGGCGATGGCATCGGCGGCCGGCGACAGCGGCAGGTCCGTTGAAAGCGTCGGCACGATCGCGCATGCGAGCGTCATGCACGCCCAGACAATATAGGGCGCGCCGCGGAACACGGGACTTGCGTGCTCCGCCACGACGGACTCCTTGTTGAACAGCTTGTGCAGCATCCGGTAGGGTTGCCAGATGCTCGGCGCCCGCCGGTTCTGCAACCGTGCGCGACACATGTTGACCCAACCCGTCAGCAAGGGCGCGGCCGCGAGTGCAAGCACGATCTCGAGTCCCTGCGAGAGCAGTCCGGAGGGCGTGATCATCGTCTCACCAGGATCAGCAGGACAATCAGCACGAGGAAGCTATGCATCAGATAGACCGCGATGCGGCCCGCCTGCAGCAACCCGGCGAGTGCAGCAACGCGCTTGACCAACCGCGCCACAGGCTCATAGATCAGGGTCCACGTGCGATCTGTCACGGTGACGCTATACACGGGGTGCGTGTCGAACGGCGAAGGGAGTTGCCGATCGATCTTGAACAACGGCGTGAAGATCTCGCGGATCGGCTGTCCGAACCCTTCGGCCGTGTCCTGCATGCGTGCGTTCACGAACGGGTAGCCGCACGCCCAGGGTATGGCCCGACGCAGGCGCCCGTGGTAGAGACGGCGGACCAGCAGCCACGCGAGCCCGCAACAGGCGAAGAAGAACAGCAAAAACACCACCGGCATGTAACTGGCCCGGTCTACGCCAGTGGGCGCCAGCAGCAGCCAGCCATTTTTCGCGACAGTTTGTCCGATGCCGGCACCGACCAGCATCTGCGTGACGCGATCCAGAACGATCACGAACTGTACCGGCAGCAGACCTAGCAGCATGCATATTGCCGCGAGCCACACGAAGCCCACCCGCTCCCACGGGCTCGCATCCCGTGCGTCGCTCAGCTTCGCCTCGCGGGGCTGACCGAGAAAGATGATGCCGAAGAACTTGACCATCGTATAACCCGCAAGCGCGGCCACCAGCGCGATTAGCGCGGCAACGAGCGGCACTACCATGTTCAGGAACGAGTTCGGCAAGCCTGGGGTAAACAGAAAGCTTTGCAGCAGCAACCATTCGGAGACGAAGCCGCTCAATGGCGGCAGGCCCGCACTGGCAAACACACCCACGAGGACCACCCACGCGGTCCACGGCATGAACCGGATCAGGCCGCCCAGGTGTCCGAGATTGCGTTCGCCCGTTGCGTGGAGCACTGAACCGGTCCCGAGGAACAACAGGCTCTTGAACGTCGCGTGACTGGCGATCTGATACAGCAGCGCCGTCAACGACAGGGCTGCCAGCGCGTTCATGCCATACGCGCGAAACAGGATCGCGAGTCCCATGCTGACGAACATCAGACCGATGTTGTCGATGGACGAGTAGGCGAGCAGCCGCTTCATGTCCGTCTGGACGGTGCTGAACACCACTCCGAACAAGGCGGTGAAGAGGCCGAGCGCCAGCATGAACGCACCCCACCACCACAGTTGGACGTGCAGCAGATCGAACACTGTGCGAAGCAGGCCGTAGAGGCCGGCCTTCAGCACGAAGCCGCTCATGAGGGCAGACACGGGCGACGGCGCTGCGGGATGCGCCTCGGGCAACCAGACATGGAGCGGAAAAATCCCCGCCTTCGCGCCGAAGCCGAACAGTGCCAGCAGGAACGCGACGGAAGCCCAGAACACATCCAGATGCTGGAGCCGCATGTTGGCGAACGTATAGTCGCCCGTGTTTGCCTGCAGCAGCCCGAAGCACAACAGCAATGCCAGCGCGCCGACGTGCGAAATCAGGAAGTACAGGTAGGCTGCCCGGCGAATCTCGGCTATGCGGTGATTGGTCATCACCAGGAAGGTGGCCGACAGCGTCAATGTCTCCCACGCAACCATGAAGCAATACGCATCGTCGGCCAGCAGCACGACCGCCAGACTCGCGAGGCACACGTGATACTCAAAACACAGCAACCCGGGCGGAGTGCCCTCGCCCTTGCGGAAATAGCCGGCGGAGAACGCGCTCACGCCTGTGCTCACCACGCCTAGTACGGCCACGAAATACGACGACAGACCGTCAAGCCTTAAATGAAATGGCAGGTTCGGCAACCCGAGCGGCAGGATGGCTTCCTGGGGACCCGCGAAAACGCCAGCCACGCCCAGTACGCACAGCAGCAGGCCGAACACCGCACCGACAGGAAACAGGCCGTGCGCCACCACACGTGTGCGGCGCAGATTGGCCAGCCCCAGCACCCCAACGACCAGCCAGCCCGCGACTACCAGCAGCACATAATGGATGATCAGCAAGTGTTCCATTGGCGTTCTCTCCGGTGCTGTCAAATGTCTTGTCTAACAGTTGCCTTGTCGGACGAAGGGTGTCGTGAGGTTGGCTCACCGCGATGGTGGCGTTCCATTTTTTTGACATACCGGTACAGGTCAAGTCCCATCGATATCGTGATGGCTTCCGCGCGAGCGTAGAGGTCAAGCCATCCTGGCACGTTTGCCTGCTTCACGCCTATGGCGATGGTGTTGCCTTCGCGTCGCGCCATGGTGCGAAACAGCTTTCCGTTGCAGGCACCACGTATCCGGCCGAGGTAGGTGGTGAGCTGCGGGTCGCTGTTCAGCAGGTTGGCCACGAGCACACCTTCGTTACGCAGGGCGCTGTAGCAGGAATCGTAAAAGTACTGGCTCGACAGGCCGGCGGGCAGGCCAAACGCGTCGAAGCCGTCGAGCAGGATCACATCGGCGACGTCAACCTTGTCCGAGAGGTACTCGACCGCGTCGGCGTGCACGATCTGGAATCTTTCTGAATCAGGCGGAATGAAAAAGGATTCGCGTAACGCAATCACTCTCTCGTCGATTTCAACGGTGGTCACGCGTGCCGACGGAAACTTATGGAAGCAGTATTTGGACAGTGATCCTCCGCCGAGACCCACGATCAGAATGTCCTTGGGGTCGGACTGAAAGAGCTGGAATGACATCATGGCCCGCGTATAAGCGAGGTCGAGTTCCAGCGGATTACCTCTGCGCATTGAGCTTTGTATGCTGAAAGCGTCGAAACACAGCGACCGCGTGCATGGTTCATCGCGTACCACGGGCTTTCCAAACGTTTCTCCCCACTGCTCGGCGAGGGCATGCCTGAGTTGATTGTGATCGGCTGACAATCCAATGTTCTCCTGAAACTGCGCGACCGGTTGCCCGAACCGGCGTGGTGCCGCGACCGGTGAGCCGCGACAGTCTTAGTGGATTTCCCCATGCCGGACCGGCGTGGGGAGTGTCCCCGTTACCCGGCGATTTTCGAAACACGACACCGCATGAGCGAGCATACGCGCTGCGTTTTCGAAGAGTGCGTCCGGTTCCAGCATCACCGCTGCTTCAGCGATGCGCTTTTGCGTGATGGCAATGGCAATCACCAGCGCCACGGTATGGAAGCTCGCGTGCGCCAGTTTCAGTTGCAGAAGTTCGGGAGCGTCGTCCCACCGTTGGGCGTCTTCGTGAATCCAGCGTCCGAGCGCGCAGCATCGTTCGTTGCCAAATGCGGACGCGACAAGCCTCACGCGCTTGTGCATTCCCATTCCGTTACGCAACGAGACGCCCGCTATCCAGTGTTCTTCAAGCGTGTCGCCAAGCGACATGGCACTTCTCCTCAAAATGGCGCGCGGGGCGACCGGGATTCTGTCGCCTGCCGGGTTTCGTCCTCCTGCCACCACGAACCGCGTTGACGCTGCGCTGTTGCCGCCGCGTATGCAACCATGGCGGCACGCGCGCCGCTCACCGTCTGGAGGGGGTGTTCGCCCGGGGGATCAAGTTACCAGTTGATGATAATTGCGTTATCATCCTAGCAGCTTTATTGACCCGATTCCACACGTGATGCGCACGTGACGCGCACATGATGAACTGTCGGCATTCGCGAAGAACTCGCCGGCTTCGTTCGAGGCGTCGGGAACGCAGGGTTGCGCCCTGCATGTGGAATTTTGGAAAACCAGCTTGTTGCACCGGTCCTTGTTTGCGCCGAAGCGCGCTTCGGACCCGCGAACACACGAGTCGATACCTGATGCCAGCACACTATTTCCGGACCTTGACGGGAAAGCATCGCAGCACTGACGCCAACAGGCAGCTTGGCTTTTCGCTCGCGTTCGTGGCAGGTGCGACCAACGCTGGCGGCTATCTCGCGGTCAAGCAATACACGTCCCATATGAGCGGGGTGGTATCTGCAATTGCTGACCAGACTGCACTGGGGGACCTTTCACTCGTGCTTGCGGGCGCCGGATCGCTGATCTCGTTCCTGCTCGGTGCCGCCTGTTCCGCGGTACTTGTCAATTGGGGAGGGCGCAGGCGGTTGAACAGCCAGTACGCATCACCCTTGTTGATCGAAGCTGGCCTGCTCCTGTGTTTCGGGCTGCTCGGCAGTCACCTGGCCCTGTGGGAACCTCTGTTCGTGCCCACGACGGTCGTGCTGCTCTGCTTCATCATGGGGTTGCAAAACGCGCTGATCACGAAGCTGTCCGGTGCGGAAATCCGGACCACCCACATGACGGGCATCGTGACGGATATCGGCATCGAACTCGGCAAGCTCTTCTACTGGAATTCTTCCAGGGTCGACGCCACCACGCCTTCCGTACTCGCGAATCGGGCGAAGCTGAAAGTGCTGGGGACGATGCTGACCATGTTCTTCATCGGGGGTGTCACGGGCGCGATGGGGTTCAAGCACATCGGATACGCGGCAACGATTCCCCTGGCAGGACTGTTAACCGTGCTGGCGATCGTGCCGTTGATCGACGATCTGCGCGGCCAGATCTACCGGCTTGACCGCTAGTACGGCAGTTATAAATGGGCAGATGAAGGAACTGGATGCACGAACGCGCACGTTCAGTGCTGACTGAAGGTGCGCCGATCCACTCCTCGCTTGTGCCAGTTCGCTGACGAGGTGGAGAGCGAGTTACAGTCGGTGATGCACATACCATGATAATACGATCATCATTTACTTACGCTACAATACCAATGACGGAAATCAACTGGACTGCTTCCAGTTGATCGAACCTGAATGATCAGATTGAGCGAAGTAGAGCGTTCACGGTGCCTGAGGGGAAGATCGACGTGATTGATGCGAGTGTTCCGTTGTTGTCCCATGACTACACGCACCTGTTTTTACGGGAGGTGACGGGCCGTCGCGGACTGATCGTTATTGGCGTGGGCAAGACAGGCGAGCGTGGATTCCAGATGCTGTACAGATTCTCTGATATCTGCGACCGCCTGGAAAAACGCGGGGTCAACGTCATTTTTGTCTATCGGAAGGAATCGGCGCGCCATGTTCAGGATGCGCCTTCGTTATTCGGCGCGCGATGCAGGCAAAGGCCCTGTCTGTTCCTGGACGATGATGGTCTATTCTTTCGCGGTCCGCCTCACCCAAAATCGCTTCGCGCGTTATATCTGGATCCGGAAATGCGACGACTTGATACGGCCGACATCGCCTTGCGGGACGAAACGTGGGACCCATTGCTGCGCGCCTTTTTTGCGCAGGTTGTCGCGCGTTCCATGCATTGAGCACAACCGGGAGGGGCGCCGCGCCCTGAGTCACGGATCAGGCACGAGGGGAACGGGTTGGTCGAGGCATTGATTCAGGTAGGCGGGCGATCGGGATTGAACGGGCGCGGGTCAGCAAGGCTTGCTACGACTGCCGCCCGGTTTTTGAGCGATATCGTCTGCATGGCGAACGGCCGCTCCGTCAACGCCAAGGATGTTATGTCGGTCATGTCGCTGCGGGCGAAGCCAGGCGCGCATGTGCGTATCCTGGCAACGGGTCCCGACGAAGTAGAGGCTCTTGAGGCGCTTTCGGCCATTCTGCGTGCGCAGGAATCCTCCTGATCTGATCCAGGCAAGACACTACGTGCGCGTCCGTAGATCGGCCTCGCAACCACTCGCGCTCAAATATGTCCAAGAAAAGAAAGATAAATCTGAACAAGCCGGTGGTCATACAGAACGAACAGGTTGTTTCGCTGTACTTCGATGCGCGTGGGGTCCAGAGCACCATGCTGCGGCATGATCCTTATGCCCTTGCGCTGGGTTATACGCGCACCATGATGGGTTTCCTGTTGTTCCGGCCGTCCCCGCGGCGTATCTCGATGATCGGTCTGGGCGGCGGTTCGCTGGCTAAATATTGCTATCGTCATTTGCCGGACACGGCTATTACCGCTGTCGAAATCAATCCGCAGGTAATCGCGCTGCGCGACCAGTTTCATGTGCCTCGTGACGATGAACGCTTCAGGGTGGTTTGTGCCGATGGTGCGAAGTACGTGACTGTGCTGGTTCCCGGTCATCAGCCCGACGTGCTGCTGATTGATGGCTTCAATGCCGATGGCTTGCCGGCCGAACTGGGTAGCAAGACGTTCTATGAAGCCTGTCGTCGACGGTTGAGCGATGACGGTATTCTGGTGGCCAATCTGGTAACGGACGAACCGGACTTCCACCGCTATTTACGCGCGCTCAAGGACGTCTTCGATAACGCGGTGACCTTGGCGCCGTCGGAGGGCAGTCAACACAATGTCACCGTCTTTGCATGGAAGGGTAGCGCCGACGGACTTCCTTCGCTTGCAGTCATGCTTGATCGGGCGCGTGGGCTGGCGACCGGACACGGAGTGAACCTTCATGCCACGGCCACGCGCATCGAATACGGCAAGCGATTTAACTGGAACAGATACGAGCAGACGTGTTGATCGTATTCGCCTGCATTGCGCGGATATCGGCACGCGCACGTTTCCGGCCTTTTGATCAGCCGCATTCTCAAGCAAGGAAGAGGACAGCGGGGTGTGGTAACGAAAGCAGTGCCGTGACTCATTATGGGAAGAGGTATCCGTCTGGAGACGAGGACGAGGTAGTCTCCTGATTACCCAGGCCGGACAGGATGTCTGCACGCGAGGGCAGAGCTTCAGGGTGCTGCCGCCACGTGTTGTTGGCGCCAGCAGATCGAGCGCTGAGCGCTTCTGGCGGCACGAAGATGACTCGGGTCAGGCGATGTATTATAATTCGATTAACATATCTGGACTTCGCCCTGTCATGGAAACAAAAAGCGCTCGACTCACGATTCTGATCGATCCTGTGAAGAAGGAGGCATTCGAAAAACTGTGCGCTGCGCAGGATTTGACGCCCTCACAGGTGGTGCGGCAACTGATTCGCGAATACCTTGAGCAGCACGGTGTCACCTACAAGACAAAGAGCGCCGTTGGTGCGCGCCCACGCCGGAAAACGGCCTGAGGTACATCGGCTTCAGGCTATGACGTGATCCGGTTGAGAAGTTACCGTCCGTTCGTACTGAATGCCGCCGGGTACTCCTTCATGCGGTTACCTTTGCGGCATGCAGGTAAATTACATGTCTTCGTTAAAGCCAGTGCGCGCGTGAACGCGAGCGTCAGATGTGCGGCTTCCTGTTCCCTGAAGGCACGTAGGCGGTCCTATTGAGCTTCGGCGTGGCGGCGCCTCGCGGGGCTCACCCAAGGTCGGTGCGGTTGTCGATCAAGCGCAAGTCCTTTCTGTTATTGCGCGGCTTGCCCCCTAACGTATCAAAGACGGAATACAAGGTATCCGTCTACGAGTTAGCAACCATCTCCGATAAGCGCCGCAGCCGGTGTGTCTCACTGCGCAGCGACTTCTACCTCCGTGGCTATAACACCATCCCATGGCGTTTCGGTGACCATGGCGCTTATATTGACGCATTCATTTGCGACTCTTCGACTTGATCGGCCACAGTTACCTTCGTCGTCAAGGAACAAGGTGAGGAACGTCGGCGGTCGACAAATTGCCATGTTGATACCATGATAATATCGTTATCATAGCGCCCGTATACAGATGCGATGTTCCTGTTACGTGGTTGTGCATTTCCACGAGGTACCAGGTACGGGTCGCTGTTCTTCGGATGGGAATTTTGGCTCTACGAAATGCACGGGAAGCGTGAGGGCGAACCGGCATGTCATGTGATGACGCAGAGCGTCGTTCCGAGCCCCAGTCGACATATACCTTGGAGACACCGCCGTTTGTCGAGTAGCTCTGTTCATCAGGTATGGCCAACCGTCGTCGTCTTGCGCGACCGGCATGCTGATTACGAGCAGGTACGAATGGTCTCATTGTCCATTGCATCTCAATGATTTATCAGAGAGAACAAATCGATGGAATACGTCTACAAGTTTTATCTATCGGACGCACACGGCGTTTCTTCAGAAATTCCTTTTCGTGAGGTTGCCCTTCCCGAACCGCTTGAGCAAATCCATGTCGGAAAATCGGTAGAGCTTCCGGACGTGGGTGACGGAGTTGCTCACTGCCAATTCAGGATCACGCGCGTCGAGTCTGATGCTACGGTCACGAAGGTTCCAATGACGCTGGCGGTCCGCGTCGAAGTTGTGAGGCTTCATCAGACGAGTGGTGAGTTTCACGCCGGCATGCGTCAGCTTCGTGCGACGCGCGGCGAGGGCGCTTGATCTTCCTCATGCCGACATTGTGTCGGGCACCGGACATGATGCCTGCCATCTTGCTCGCATCGTTCCCACGGGGATGATTTTTAAACCGTGCGTGGACGGAACCAGTCATAACGAAGCCGAGTCAATTACGCCGTCCGGGGCGAATGTGTTGCTGCAGGCCGTGTGCTGCAAAGTGCCGGACCCGTTGGCGTGCCAGTGTGATGTTCAATGATTCACCAGAGCATCCGGCCCGAGGATTGGTTCGACACACGAGGCCGGCTTTTTATCTCACTGGTCTCTTGGTGCCGGCATTCGTACAGGCCTTGTATCTGAATGACATCGATCCGCGTGCCTACCGGGACTATGTGCTAACTCACATCGCTGACCACGAAATCAATCGCATCGACGAGTTCCTGCCTTCGCAGAGGCAAGGCGGTCAGCGATGGGGATTTGCTACGTGAGCCCGCGCGTCCGCTTTGAGAAATCACGTTGCGCGAATCGTCATTCCCCTCGGCCATCAGTGGACACTGCTCAAAGAGGGCTGTGAGCCACTCAACGAAGACACGTACCTTTCCTGCTAAATGCCGATTGTGGGGATAAACCACTGCAATTGGCATTGAACGCGGCTTCCATCGCGGCAGTACTTCAACTAACGCACCGGAAAGCAAATGCGTTGCAACCATAAAGCGTGGGGCCTGAATCAAACCGCAACCTTCCAGGCAGCAAAGCACGGCCGCTTCCGCATCGTTCACATATAGAGTGCCAGGAACCTTGACTTCGATCGTCTCGCGATCGATCGTGAAGTTCATATGTGAGACTCGACCTGTAAGGCTGGAGAAGTACTGGATTCCGTGGTGTTTTTCGGCTTCGGCCAGCTTGATTGGTAACCCAAATTGGCCAATGTACGCCGGACTCGCAACGGTTACGGTCTGAAGGTTCCCTAAGCGCCGCGAGACAAGACTGGAATCTTGGAGTTGTCCTACGCGGACGGCGCAGTCTACGCCTTCTTGAATGAGATCGACCTGTCTGTCACCGAATCCGATCATCAAATCAATGTCCGGATATTTTTCGCGGAATGCTGCTATCTTCGGAATTACGATTAGCTTCCCGATCGAGCCGGGCATATCAACGCGCAACTTGCCACGCGGGCCTTTACCCGAATGAGCCAACGCTTCCTCCGTCTCGCTGATGTCAGCCAAAATTCGAAGACAGCGCTCATAGTAATCGGCTCCTTCCGGGGTGAGACTGAGGCGCCTGGTTGTCCGGTGCATGAGTCGAACCTGGAGATGTGCTTCCAAATTCTTGATGATGGTTGTCGCAGACGCATGCGGCAGTTCAAGCGCGTCAGCCGCTCGCGAGAATCCGTTAAGCTCTACCACCTTGGTAAAAACCTGCATCGCTTGTAAGCGGTCCATATCTATTTCCTCAACGCTGGAGAGTTGCTCCGGCATCCTTGCTGCACGTCAACGGCCTCGAAGCTCGGCAATTGTTCGACGCAGCCGAATTATGATCTGGATTATAACCATTTATCAGATTCGCGTATTCGGGCAAAATAGGCACGTTGAAATCCCGGAGGGCCGGCGCGCCGCGTCTCTCAAAACTTATGAAGTCGAAGCTGGACGGCGCGCTATGTGTCGAGGAAGAAGTCATTGCGGGTCATGTTCAAACCTTAACGCTTAGAAGCTATCGGCCTTCGTCCAATGGCAGACAGCTTCCCGTTATCCTCTATTTTCACGGTGGAGGGTTCGTACGCGGAACGCTTGAAGATGGCGACGCAGCAGCTTCTCATATCGCCCGGACCACACCTGCCTGGGTAGTCTCGGTCGGCTATTCCTTGTCACCCGCGTTTCCATTTCCGGCAGCGCTGGAAGACGGCATCCGAGCGGCTCGCTGGGCCGTTGCCAATGCTCGCGCGATGGGGGCCAACGGGCGGCGCATCGGGATTTGTGGGCATGACGCTGGCGGTAATCTGGCAACCTGCATTGCTGCCATGGCGCGCGATCGCGAATCAATAGAGTTTCTCGCGCAGGCACTTATTGCGCCTCTTCTCGATCCAAGCATGACCAGGATCGCCCGTAGCCACGACCTTGCGGGGGCGGACTTTGCAGCACAAGAATATTCACGGTGCTATCGCGCTTACTTGCCGTACGTATCGTTACTGATGCATCCGTACGCGGCACCCATTGAATCACTTCGGCTTTCGGGTCTTCCCCCTGCATTAATTGCAAGCGCCGAAAATGACCGCTTACGTGTCGAGGCAGAGAAGTATGGAAGCGAGCTCATTGCAGCGGGTGTGCCAACAGAGGTGACGAGGTATAAGAGCGCGTCGCACGATTCCTTGGCTAGCCACCCTGGGGCGCTAACCGATATTGGCATGTTCTTTCGCAAGCGGCTTACAACACTAGTTCTTAAGTCTTGATTTTCGTGTGCCGGCGTCGCGGCGTGGCTGCCAAGCAGCAGTGAGATCCAAGCGGCGAAGCGTAACGCCCAAACGAGGGACTGCGCTCTCTTATCGCACACTCAACTGAGCCGCTAAGCAGATGAGGCGCGGCGTCCATCGAGGCGCCGCTCAGCCGTATTCTTGGAAGGGTGACGCGCTGACCTGTAGCACGCGCTAAGCTCTCAGGCGGCTGCCCTCACGCTCGTGGCGGAAAATGTGGCTACGATGCTTCGGCCATTTGGCGCAAATTTACTTTTGGCAATGAATAAAGGTCAATGAGCTCACTCGCTACGCCTTCGAGTATCTCTGCGGATAGGTTTTCATCCGAAATCGCACGTGATACCGAGATGGCGCCCATGCAAGCGCTGAAAAGAACCATCGCTTTTGCTCTGCGGCGAGCAGCGAGGGCCGGGGGGAGCATTTTTTCCAAAACGTCGAACACCCGGCTCACGCGGGCTGTGTAGGCCTCACGCGTCGCAACGTTGCTTCTTGCTACATCGTTCACAAGGGAGGACAGCGGGCAGCTTCTCGACACATTGTTACGATGACTTTCGGAAAGATATCCGCTGATACATCTGCTCAGACTGACAGTCGCGGCGCCCTCCCACGTGTCAAGGTCTTTGAACGCGAGGGACAGTGCCTCAATGACGAGGTCATCCCGCGAAGCAAAATGTTTGTAGAAGCCGCCGACCGTCAGGCCTGCCTCTTTCATGATGTCGGCCACGCTGATGCCTTCAATACCTAATTCCCGAAAGCGACGAGCGGCCACATCTACGATTTTCGCATGTGTTGCAAGTTTCTCAGCCTGAGAATGTCCCATGTCTTTCGCCGTAGTTCCTGAAAATCTAAATCATTATCATAATCCTGTTGTCAAGGAAAAGATAGCTATCGACTAGATAGTTTCCCCCGAGATCCCGAAGTCTCGGGTTGCTGAACCAATGATCAAGCTCTGGAAATTTGTTTGTATTCTCGGCACTGGCGAATAGCGGTGACGGCCGTCATTTCTTCTCGGCGTTGTCGCGCCGGAACGTTCTATCCGTAGTCAGGGATCCCAACTGCGTCTCGACAATGTCACAGCGCGTCAAAGGACCGCAAACGAGGAGATACGGCGTGGAAGTCAAATTGGCATTCTGGATAAAATGAATAATCCATAACGCCGTAAAGAGATACGTCACCTGCTGGCATCGAGTCCATCGTAAGCCCAGACTGGACGATAAATTTTAAGGCGCAGTTCAGAGATGTGGCGCAAAACAACCCTACGTGAGACGGAAAGAAAATTTGTTCGGCCGCGCCGTCAGCGAGAGACCCTTCACGAACAAAGAAGCCTTGCGCGAATTTTCGGATGACGCGGCACCCGGCATTGCCGTGGAATCCGCGATTTCGCCGAGCGGGTTTGTCGCAATGCGACATGGACTATTCAAAATTTTATTCTTGTCGCTCCCGGCACCATGCGCTTTGAATCGTGCCTGGAAAACTGATCTTTTCACAAATCTCGAGCGTACTGGCATCTTGCGAATGGAAGCAGACCACCAGCGAAAAAAGGGGCCCTTATAAAGGCCCCCTTTGCCGTCAGAACGCTTCGGTTTCAGAACAAATGTTGGATACCAGCATACGCCCCTGACTGAGAGTGTCCAGGCAATGGGTTGTCTGTGCCGGTGGTTGACCCGTAGGAGTTCGAGTTGAGTCCAAAGTTAGCGTGCGAGCTGTTTCGTGCAGTTGCAATCTGCAAATCGAGCAATGTCCGCTTCGAAAGATTGTAAGTGCCGCCAACCGTGTAGATGGTGGCATTGCCACCACCGTTGTTTGCGTTCACGTGGTACGCGGCTGCAATGAGCGCCGCCGCTGGCGTCGCTTGCCAGGTTACTCCGCCCCATTCCTGTTTCGTCGTTGTTATGCCGCCGGAATTCGCGCCGCTGCTTGAATGCGCCTGTTGGTAGGTCGCTTGCAGTTTAAACTGTCCCAGGAACACGTTGATGCCGCCAAAGTATTCGCGTGAATAGTTAAACACGTCGTCTAACGTTCCATTTGCGGCATCTCTCCACTCGTCATAGATTCCGCGAAGCTGGAAAAAAGGATTCGTATAGGTCAGTTGGATACCGTCTGCGCGACCCTGGGCCGTGGTGCCATTGCCGTTCCAACTTGTTGCGTTGGAGAGCGCATATTGGCCAAAGACATCAAAGCCAGCAATGTTGGGCGACTGATACGAAATGTTGTTGCTCGAATGGTTCCAGTTACGCCCGCGAACGAGTGATGCAGACGACCAATTGCTTTGGCCAAAGGGATCAAAATCCCAAACACCATTTGATATAAACAGCTCTTTGCCTAACAAGGCTGTACCGAAGACGTCGTTAGATATCCCGATGGTGGCGAATCGGTCGAACAGCCCGTTGTTGGACGGCCCTTGTCCGTTCACGGTGTTGAAGGACCCCTCGAGATGAAAGAGAACTTTGTTGCCACCACCAATATCCTCGACGCCTTTCATGCCCCAAAGACTGGTCCCCCAGTCTCCACTTTCAGCACGAAACCTGCTGCTTGAACCTGTCGGCGCTCCGTTGTTGGGGCCAGTTGGTGCGCCGTTTAGGTATTCCAAGCCAGCGTCGATCCGGCCGTACAAGGTTACGCTACTTTGAGCATGGGCCACTGTGCCGGCCAGGAGCGCGGTTACGCCAGCTAAGATATGTTTTTTCAAGTCTCCTCCATTCACCTTTGTGAGACGAGACTCAACGGCGGAATTATGTTCGCGCTCGGGTCGAGTACTCGCACTAGTCCAAATTAACATCTCGTTTTACATACAAGTTTGGCGTCCTAACACTTGCACGTTTCTCTATATCGCAACTTCACCTTATGCGATGGGAAGACATACCGTTGCCGAAATAGTTAACGTACTGCAAGGAGTTAGGACACGGTGGATTATATATAAACTCCAGATGAACGGGGGACGTCGCAGGTTTTTAATGACTTGTGGCTGTGTTGCAACATACCGTTATCAATTGGAACGGCAGGCTAAACGTTAGCTGCAAACGTCACTTTGTCACTCTGGCTTGAGTGATGCAGGCAGGAAGCACATGCATCGTTAGCATGGGTCGCCGCCAAGCTTCTAAGGAGCGTTTTCGGTCGCGTAAATTTCTTAAGCTGATTCCGTGGAGTGATTTGCGGCATGCGCGAATTGGTCCACGATTGCATTAAGAACATCGAGCCGTGGCTCTCCTGCTGTGGCGTCGAGCCAAAGCGGAAGGGCGGCGTCCAAGACTTGCCGACCGTTTTGAGTCAGCGACAAGCGGCGCTTTCGGTCGCTTGATTCATAACTACCGGTGATCAGCGACTTTCGAGCGAGAATACTGTATTGGGCCGAGACCTGCGGATGGTCTATCCCGATCTCATCGGCGACGTCTTTTACTGTTGGCGGCTCGTCCCTGTAAAGAAGGCTAAGAAGACAAAATTGTGCTGGCGTTATCTTTGCTGGTTTAAGTGCAGAGCTAAGGCGACTGGTAGCCGCCCTCATTGCTCGCTGAGCTGCTACGTGTGCAACGCTCAACAACTTGGCTTTAGCAAGCAACGCGGCGTTATCGGAGATCATCTGGGTTGACATAGTGTGCCTCAAATGTGTCGTCGGCAATTACGCTCATTCTACGCATAGCCCATGTTTGATAGATGACTGTTGAAGCGGATGGTCGACTTATCGCGCACTGGATTCAGGCAAGCGTGTGGGAAGTGCTGTCGCATACTGAACAATCTTTCGGTTTTTTTGTTCGGCTAACCAACTGTAGTCCGAAACATGTGTTGCTTTGGATTCGAGAGCGACACGCGCATCTGCTTGATCTGCGTTGCTCTGGACAGTGAGGGGAGTGGTACCGGCTTTGGCCGATGCGGTCCCGACGGCTTCAGCATGGGCCAAGCAGGTAAAAAACAACAAAGCCACGAGAGACGTTGGTATGAAGGCGCGCATGTTTGTCGGATATCCAGAAACGAAGTTCGCAGACGTGCCGGGCACCAATCCAGCTAGCTGGCCTTGACCGGCAATGTTCGCTGACTTTAAGAGATGCCAGGAAGAAGATAAAGTCGGGTAAAGCGAATAGTCTCATTGCTCAAGACGAACAATCGCTTGTCGACTAAGATCTGCCTCGAAATTCTTTGGCTCTGGATGCTTCTTCGTGCGCCGATGCGGCAAATGGTTGCCGGCTCTAAGCGAGTGTTCCATAACCGCGTGCGCTTGAAGTCAACCCAAAGACCGGCAGTATTTGCGTCGGTCGTCGCAACTTTTTATGGTCGCGCAGACCAAGTCATCGCCGTCGGTCTTCAACCACTCTCGACTACTTAATTTCTTGCTTTGGATGCGGCTGCCCAAGCTTGGGCTGTGAGCGGCAACTGCGCTTCGGGCGCGATTCTACGGCACATGAAGGTATTGCGCTTAGATGCCACGGTATCCGCCCTCGTCGGATTTTCAGCGGTCAATCGATCCGCAAAAAAATGTTGACCTATTAGATGCTACGTGTCATCTTTGCAAAAATCTGGAGTCTGATCGTAATCCATTCGATTTCTGGTCAGCGCGTTAGCACGAAGTGGCCAATCGCTGGCAACGCTGGCAATCGGCTAGCGCCGTCGTGGCCTCATGTGTAACTTCAACCGAATAAGCAACCGAAATTTTAAGGACTTACGAGAGTGGATACAAAGACGAAATTGGAGAATGCGGAGGTCCGGAACGGGTCCCGGTCGAGTACTCGCGGACGCGCACCAAAGAAATCTGTCCTGGTTATCGCGTTGGCAGTCGTGGTCATCGGTGTTGGATGGTTTGTGCACTCGCGCGGTAGCAACGCTGCCGCAGCCAGCGCCAGTCCGCCTCTTGCGCAGGTGACTGTTAGCAAACCGATAGTGCACGACCTCGATACGCGCATTGGGTTTCTCGGTCAGTTTTCTGCGGTTGACCAGGTTGAGCTTCGCGCGCAAGTGGGCGGCACTCTTACTGGCATTTACTTCAAGGATGGGGATGTCGTCCACAAAGGCGATCCGCTTTTTTCAATCGATCCAGTCCCATATGAGATCAAGCTAGCGCAAGCGAAGGCTCAACTGGAAACAGCAAGCGCGCGGGTCGACTTGGCAAATCACGAATTTAGCAGGGCGCAAGAGCTTCAACGTAACGACGCTGGAACGGTTGAAAACGTTGAGCAGAAGACCTCTGAAAGACTTGCCGCACAAGCGGCGGTAGACAACGCCAAAGCGCAGATTCGTGATGCCGAGTTCGATCTTGCGCACTGCCGCGTCGCCGCTCCGTTCACGGGGCGCATCGGCAATCACCTTGTTTCGGTCGGCAATCTGGTGGCCGGAAGCCGCGCGGCGACGAGCCCCACTACGCTGCTTGCTACGCTCGTCTCGCTCGATCCAATCCATTTGGATTTCGATATGAGTGAGGCTGACTTCCAGCTATTTTCGAAGTATCAACAACTGTCGAAAGGAACATCCGCCGATAAGGTTCAGTTCGCTTTGGGTACCGAGCCGACGTTCGAACGGCAGGGCGTCCTCGATTTCATTAATAACGTGCTAGATCGTTCGAGCGGCACCATCCACGCTCGAGCAACCGTGCCTAACCGCGACCTTGCCTTGACACCCGGGGAATTCGCGCGGGTGAGAGTGATCGTCGCTCAAGCCACCCCGACACTTCTGGTTCCAGACGCCTCGGTCTTGCCGGATCAATCACAGCACGCTGTCTTTACGGTTTCGGCTGATGGTGTCGTCACTCCGAAACGGGTTGAGATAGGAGATATTCGTGGTGGTTTGCGTGTCATACGTTCTGGGCTGAACTCGGACGACCGGGTGATTGTGGGCGGCCTTCCTTTCGCGACACCCGGAGCCAAAGTGGCTCCGCAGGACGGCAAGATTAGCTACGCCGCAGGCCAGGAATAGGAACCACCCGAACCATGCGCATCGCACATTTCTTTATCGACCGGCCGCGTTTTGCGACGGTCGTGAGCAGTTTTCTTACGCTGATCGGGCTTGGCGCAATGTTTGTGCTTCCGATTGCGCAATATCCGGAAATCGTTCCGCCAACAGTACAAGTCACGACGTCCTACCCTGGCGCGTCGGCAGACACTATTGCTCGTACAGTCGCAACGCCGCTCGAGCAACAGATTAACGGCGTTGAAAACATGATTTACATGGGTAGCCAGTCAACCGGCGATGGAAGATTGACCGTTACGGTTACGTTTCGCATTGGCACCGATCTGAATGTCGCGCAGATGTTGACGCAGAATCGCGTTCAGGATGCGTTGCCGCGGCTGCCGGAGGACGTACAGCGCTTGGGTGTTCAGGTTCGAAAGTCAACCCCAAGCATCCTTATGGCGATTCACCTCTATTCGCCGGACAAGACTCGAGACACGCTTTATCTCTCCAACTACGCGACGTTGCACGTAAAGGATGCGCTCGCCAGGCTTGAGGGTGTGGGAGATGTGCAGTTCCAGGGCGCACGCGAATACGCTATGCGCATCTGGCTCGATCCCGATAAAGTCGCTGCCAACAACCTGAATGCTGGCGAAGTGCTCAATGCATTGCGTGCTCAAAATCTGCAGGTGTCCGCCGGGGTTCTGAACCAACCTCCAACACATGGTAACGAGGCTTACCAGATCAACGTGGAGGCGTTGGGTCGGCTGTCCACCCCTGCTGAATTCGACGATATCGTGGTCAAGTCCGATAGTCAGGGACGGGTCACGCGCGTGCGCGACATCGGCCGCGTCGAGATCGGCGCAGCCGATTATGGGTCGACGGCGTTCATGGATCGCAGCGACGCTTCTTCGCTTCTAATCTACGCCCAACCAGGTGCAAATTCGCTTGCGGTCGAAGGCGAAGTTTTGTCGACTATGAAAGGCCTTGAGCACGATTTTCCCCAGGGCCTTGGCTATAAGATTATCTACGATCCGACGATCTTCATCGGCAAGTCAGTCGATGAAGTTATTACTACAATTTTTGTCGCCATCTTGCTTGTAGTCGGTGTCGTTTTCATATTCCTCCAGAATTGGCGAGCGACCATTATTCCGGTGGTTGCGATTCCCGTTTCGTTGCTCGGGTCTTTCATCGTTCTCTACGCATTCGGTATATCGCTGAACAACCTCTCACTGTTTGGATTGGTTTTGGCCGTCGGGATTGTGGTCGACGATGCGATCGTCGTGGTAGAAAACGTCGAACGCAACATTCGCTCTGGCATGTCGCCAACCGAGGCGGCGCACAGAACGATGGACGAGGTGGGTGGAGCGCTGCTGTCTATCGCGCTGACGCTGTGCGCAGTGTTTGTGCCTTCAGCTTTTCTGAGTGGGATATCGGGCCTCTTTTTCCGGCAATTCGCGGTTACGATTGCGGCCTCCACGATCATTTCGTGCTTTGTCTCGCTTACTCTGAGTCCAGCGCTGTGTGCCGTGCTCTTTAAGGAGCATGTCTCTCACGCCTTGCACACAAATGCTGCGCAGCGTTTCTTGCACCGCGGCTTTGATAAATTCAACAGAGGGTTCGACAAGCTTTCGTTCGGGTACGGAAAACTTACTCGTCGATTGGTGCGCGGCTTAACGGTCGTTCTTATTATCTACCTGGCCCTGATTGGCATAACGGCCATGGAATTTGCGCGCACGCCTACGGGTTTCATCCCGGAGCAAGACCAAGGGTATCTGATCAACATTGTTCAGCTCCCGGCCGGTTCGTCGCTGGACCGTACGGAGCAGGTGGTTCGGCGAGCGATTGACATCGCGCTTACAACCCGCGGTGTGGAGCACGTTGCTCCGTTTGTTGGCCTGGACGCGACCACCTCTACCGTGGCCTCGAACTCTGGAACAGTATTTTCGGGACTTCCATCGCTCTACAACCACTCTATTTCTGGTGTGACGGCCGCTACAGTGTTGGCAGACCTTCGCCAAAGGCTATCGGTAATCAAGGATGCCTATGTGTTGACGATCCCGCCGCCGCCTGTTCAAGGCCTGGGTAGCGCGGGTGGATTCAAGATGATGCTCGAGGATCGCGGTGGCCTGGGATCTGAAGCGCTTGTGCGTGCTGCGAACGCTCTCGTTGCTGCGGCAAGAAAAGATCCCGATTTCGCCGGCGCATTTACTTTGTTCAACGCGGGGTCGCCCTCGATTTATGCGAATGTCGATCGAGTGAAAGCTGAGAAGGTTGGACTGACGCCAACAGACGTCTTTTCGGCCATGCAGGTCTACCTTGGTTCGCAGTATGTGAACGACTTCAACTACCTTGGTCGGACGTATCAGGTCGTTGTCCAGGCTGATGATCGATTCAGGCACAACGCTGAGGACATTACTCGCCTTAAAGCGCGTAACCAGGCCGGGGAAATGGTTCCGATCGGGAGCGTCGCGACGATGGAAAGCAGGACCATTCCGTATCGTGTTCCGCGCTACAACCTGTATCCCGCTGCAGAGGTTCAAGGGGTTGCGGCGCCTGGGGTTGCCACTGGCACGGCCCTTAAGCGCATGGAAGAGCTCGCTCAACAGGTTCTTCCGCAAGGAATCAGCTTCGAATGGACCGACTTGGCATTCCAGCAGCAACAACGTGGCACTCCTACTCTGCTCGTCTTCGGTGCGGCTGCACTCTTCGTGTTCCTTGTCCTCGTGGCGCAATATGAAAGCTGGAAGCTGCCGCTGGCGATTGTCCTGATCGTGCCGATGTGTATCCTTGCGTCGGTGACGGGCTTGATTACGCGAGGTATGCCGATCGATATCCTGGCGCAGATAGGATTCGTCGTGCTTGTAGGACTGGCGGCGAAAAACGCGATTCTGATTGTGGAATTTGCTCGCCAGAAAGAAGGCGAGGGCTCGTCTCCAGTGGAAGCCGCAGTGCATGCTGCGCGCACCCGCCTGCGCCCGATCTTGATGACATCTTTCGCTTTTATTCTCGGAGTAGCGCCGCTCGCGTTCGCAACGGGGGCGGGGGCGGAAATGAGGCAGTCGCTTGGTACCGCAGTGCTGTTCGGAATGCTTGGGGTGACTTGCTTTGGTCTACTGTTCACGCCGGCGTTCTACATCTTGGTAGGAAAGTTTGGCCGTAAGGAGAGCGTATGACGAACATTTTCGCCCACGCCGACCGCGTCAGTGGCTCTACAGGCACGCCACTGTCGGCTGATTCCTCGCAAAACGGTCCTCAGAGGAAGTCAAAGGAATCGGACAATTCGCCTGGTGCTTTGAGGGGTATTTCGGCAGGCATTGTCTTAAGCCTCGTCTTGGCCGGTTGCGCAGTAGGTCCTGACTATGTCCCGCCCAACTCGCAGTTCGTACCGTTTCATAGTCATATTGCGACGGCGGGACCACAGGCTCCATTACCAGCGCCGCAGCTCGACGTGTGGTGGACGGGATTCAACGATCCGATGCTAACAACCGTTGTTCAGCGGGCATTGGCGCAAAATCTGGATCTTGCCGCGGCGATTGGCCGTGTTCAACAGGCCCGCGCCGCAGCTGCCGGAGCAGGCGCTAATCTGTTGCCTACTGTCGACCTGAACGCGAGCGGGACAGCTGAACATCAGAGTCTGCAAAGCCCATTCGGAACGCTTGCCAAGACTTTTCCGGGCTACAGTCGAGATCAGAAGGAGTACAACATTGGTCCTGCTGCAAGCTGGGAAATCGATCTCGCTGGTGGACTGCGACGAAGTGCCTCCGCTGCCAGGGAGGAGGCGCAAGCGGCGGAGGCTGAGCAGCTCGGTACCCGCATTACCGTTGCGGCTGATGCGGCTGACGCCTATATACAAATTCGGGGTTTTCAGGCTCGATTAGCCGTTGCGCAAGACCAGATCGACACCGATTCGCACCTATTGGACTTGGTCAAAGTTCGCCGTCGCCTAGGTGCGGCGGAAGATCGGGAAACGGCGCAGGCGGAAGCGCTCTTCAAGCAAGCAAGGGCGACAGTTCCGCTGCTGAAAACTTCGTTGGAAGCACAACTTAATCGCTTGGACGTGTTGATGGGAGTTCAACCAGGAACATACGCGAAGGAGCTGGCTCAGCCGAGCGCAATTCCAAGTGTCCCTTCCATTGCAGACACCGACCAACCGCTCGATGTTCTGCGCCGTCGTCCTGACATCATTGCGGCTGAACGGAGGCTAGCGGCGTCAAACGATCGGATAGGTGCTGCCATATCGGACTATTATCCAAAAATATCGCTTTCGGGAGCGTTGGGATTTGATAGTGTGAGCACTAATCATCTGTTCTCTGCGCAGTCGTTTCAGCCCATTGGAACAGGGGCGTTGCGCTGGCGTTTATTTGACTTTGGAAAGGTCGATGCTGAAGTTGCACAGGCGCGCGGTGTGAATGTGGAGGCACTCGCTCAATACCGGCAGGCAGCGTTGAAAGCGACAGAAGATGTTGAGGACGCGTTTACGAGCCTTTCTCAGACTGAAGCACGACGGGTGGAGTTGCAGGACGAAGTCACTGCGTTGGAACGTGCACGAGCTCTATCAGAGCGTGCCTATAAAGCTGGCGCTATTACGCTCACCGACGTTTTGGATGCAGACCGACAACTTTTGGTGGCCCGTGACGATCTTGACAGCACAAAGGCTGATTCAGCGCGTGCAGCCGTGACGACATATCGCGCTCTAGGCGGTGGGTGGGACCTTTCGTCGGCGGGTGGAGTTGTGGCCACGGCTGCGACGGAACAAAAAGCGGCTAACTGACGCGCGACTGCGACGCTGATGCTGGCGTTGTAGTCTTTGATGCGAGATCTGACGTTGCTATGAAACTTGCCAATGCTGGCTGACGTTCAACCAGTATTGGCTCCGGCATCTGTGCGCTGACCTTTTGGTCAGTTGCGCTTTGAGAGATGTTTTTTCGTTTGTTGAAGGATGGTTGCCGACAAACTCGGGTCGTTGACCATTCTCGCAACTGTGACCGCGCCGATAAGCGTGGCCAATATCACCAAAGCTTCCTTTTTCGCTGCCGCAGGAGATCGGTCTTCTAAGTGCGCGGAGAAAATCCCGACAAGCTTCAAGAAGCCAGCGGTGGACGCTTCCCGCAACTCGTCACTACCGCGGGCCATCTCGCTACCGAGGGCGACAAAAGGGCAACCACTGCCCGGATTATCGCGATGCTCCAAAGAAAGATAATCTGAGATCGCACTGTCCAGTGCCCGCGTACGTGTTGAGTTCGACAGGGAGCAAATCATTGTTTCTGCAAATGAACCAGAAGCGACCACGATCGATTCCTCGACCAGGTTCTCCTTGGAAGAAAAATGCTTATAAAAACCACCGTGTGTTAAACCTGCGGCGGCCATAAGATCAGCAAGGCCTGTGTTTCCAATGCCATTTCGTCGAAACTCGCCAGCAGCAGCATCAACGATGCGTTGGCGCGTTTCAGCGGTCTCCCGTCTTGATTTTCTCATATCACCTTCCTTTCGCTAGAACGACAAACACACTTTCTATCGTAGAGCTTAATAAATATGTGATTACATGTCCAGAAACATCTTAATTCCTTGGACACCGACGTTCACGTGAACGTCGCAGGCACGCGAGCCATCATGTCGACACATTGGCATTGTCACCCGTTGCGCAATACTCGTTGCCCTTCTATGGCCAGGTAGCCAAACGAATGGCCCGCACCAGGAACTCAGCATGTGTCGCGCTCGGCGTTGAGGCGAGGCGGTGCGAGCCGGCCATCCATTCCTTCAATACGTCTTTCACGTACTTCGGGTTACCAATGGCGTACGCCGCTCCAGACCCGAGTAGCCCAGCGGGCAGGATACTAGGGTCGGTCATTTGACCGATACCGCTGCCGCGGCGCGGCTGCGATCATTAAGGCCAATCCACCCCCTGGGCGAGATGGCGAGACTTCGGTTTCTCCACCGTGTCATAACGCGACCCGCCCAACATCCTGAATACGCCCTATGAAACGCAACTTCATCACCCCACTCCTGTTCATCAGCACCAATCTTGCTGCGACCGCACTTGCTGTTGTGACGGCACTGCTATCGACAACGGCTGCTGCAAGCGGTTTCGGTCCGCAGCCTTCGTACCAGCCGATAGTGGGTGCGCCTGCGTCACAGCGCGGTCCGAGCGTCCAAACCCTGGCAGCGAAACCGTATGTCGCGGTCATCAATGCAGACGCTGATGGGGGCACATATGACACCTACGTGGAGTCGGGCGGCCCTGCACAGACGGACAACCAGCAACTCCTCGATACGCGCTGACAGTCCCGCAACCCAATCTAAATGTCGTCGTCAGTGAGGTAGCTTTGACCCAGGTCACTATTCATCCAGTGTGGGTCCGCATTTTTCACCAGGTCAATGCCGCTGCCGTTATCGCTTTGTGCTTGAGCGACCGGCAGATGTACGACGCGCGCATCGTTCACTAAGATTCGGATACCTACCAAACTGGGATAAAAAAACCAGAAGCACGTCGGCGCCATCACGGCGACCAATGAATTCTCCGGCGGCTATTTGGAAAACCCGGGATACAACTGGTTCGGCGGTTACTTAGCCGCGAGCCGATGATTTTTTAACCGCAACAAACCATACGGATCACCTATGTCCACTCGCCTCAAACTCGTTGTTTCCTTTGTCGCGCTGACGCTCGCTGGCGCTGCAGTCGCTCAATCTCCCGCCAACAAGCCCGAACGGATCCGGGGCGAAATTTTGGCTTTCTCGGGTAGTACCTTACAGGTACACCGTCGCAGCGGCGACACCGTCACCATTGAAGTGAAGGAGTCGACCGGTCTGAACGCTGTGAAGGCGATCCAGCTTTCGGATATCAAGCCCGGCTCATACGTGGGCGCGGCGGCGATGCCAGCCGTGGACGGCAAGCTGACTGCGAAGGAGGTCCTGGTGTTTCCGGAAGCCGCACGGGGTACAGGAGAGGGCCACTACGCGTGGGATCTTGGCGCGAACAGTTCGATGACGAACGCCAATGTGGATACCGTTGTGCAAAGTACTAGCGGACGAGATCTGAAGCTCTCGTACAAGGGCGGCAGCAACACCATCAACGTGCCGCTCAATGTTCCGGTCGTGACGCTCGTTCCCGCTACACGCGACGATTTGACGACGGGCAAGAAAGTGTTCGTCGTGGCAACTCCCGGGAAAAACGGAGCTTACGACGGGAATCTGGTCGTGGTCGAGAAGGACGGCGTGACGCCCCCGATGTAAATCCGCCCGGTGACGCGATGGCTTCCGGTGTCAGTCTCGGGGTTGCTTCACGCCCGGGCTGCGGAGAGGTGATCGCGTTGTCGCAGGACCTGAGACGTATGGCGCTCATGCGAAGACATCTGTTGGAGAATGTTCCGCGCTTGCAAACATATCCAAATGCTTTCCCGCAAGGGCTTTGAGGTCGTTTAATAATCCATTTGTCCTCGCAGAGGAAGACATTCGATGGCACAGGAACCGCTCGAGATAGTGTTGAGTCACTCCGCTTCCCATGGTGACCGCGCCGTGACGCTGTATCCTGGGTGGTACTTCCTGATTCGCTTATGCGGCAAGGCGCATCTACATTGAAAAACTTCCGGTTGCGGGCTTGACCTTTAATAGATGACCGGTTATCTTGCTAAATTGTTACTCGCCCGAAGATAATTGCAATGCCCAGACCCGCTAATCCCGAAGTGCGTTCCCGCTTGTTGTTGATCGGACGCACTGTAGTCCATGACCGCGGCTTCAACGGGTCCGGGGTCCAGGACATTACGGCCGCAGCAGGCGTGCCCAAGGGTTCGTTCTACAATTATTTTGATAGTAAGGAATCCTTTGCGGCCGAGATTATCGAGGATTACTGGGAGTCCATTGAACGGCGGCACGGCCCCATTCTCTACGACGCACGCCTCAAGCCGCTGGTACGTATCGACCGGTTTTTCAAGGGGTTGTCGCAGGATCACCGCGAACATGGCTTTACGCTTGGCTGCCTGATCGGCAATCTGTCGCTCGAACTGGCCAATGGCAGTGACGAAACACGCGCCAAACTGGCCGACGTGCTTGATAGGTGGGAAAAGGCGCTGGCGGCGTGCCTGCGTGAAGCACAAGAGCGAAGCGAGCTGAACGGCGATACCGATCCTGATCAACTTGCGGCAATCATGATCGAGGCCTATGAAGGCGCGGTCATGCGAGGGAAGGTTGAGCAAAATGGCAATGCGTTCAAGCGGTTCGAGAACTTGGTTTTGCCCCGGCTAATTAGTTAATTTTTTTGCTTTTTTAATAGACGACTGGTCATTTATTAACCAGAGCCGACTCCTTTAGACGGGGCCGGTCCTTCCGCAGTAATCGCCAGATAGAGGGCATCATGAGCAACGAAAGCCAACCAGCGCAAGTCAACGCACATCGCTATGCGGATCCGGTCAACCCGGCGCTGCCGCCAAGCGACTTTAAACTCGACCTATCGCGAGCAGCTTTAGTCGTAGTCGATCCCCAGAATGATTTCCTGAGTCCTGGCGGCGCGAGTTGGGCGTTGTTCGGCGAAAGCATTGTGGAGAACAACACCGTCTCAAACATTGGGCGGCTCTTCAAGGCATCAAAGGAAGCGAGCCTCACCGTCGCTGTGTCACCACATTATTACTATCCATGCGATCATGAATGGCACTTCGGTGGCCCCGTGGAAAAAGTGATGCACAACATCTGCATGTTCGATCGTAAAGGGCCGAATACGCTGGAAGGGTTTGACGGCTCAGGTGCCGATTTCCTCGATGAATACAAGCAATACATCCTGGACGGCAAGACGATTATCGCGTCACCCCACAAGATCTACGGCCCGGAGACGAACGACCTGGCTTTGCAATTGCGAAAAAAGGGCGTGACGCAAATCATTCTCGCGGGCATGGCCGCGAACCTGTGCATCGAGTCGCACTTGCGCGAGCTCATCGAGCAGGGGTTTGAAGTAGCGGTAGTGCGCGACGCGACTGCGGGCCCGCGTCTGCCTGAAGGTGATGGCTACCTCGCCGCGATCATCAATTATCGCTTCCTCGCTCACGCGCTTTGGACCACGGACCATACCGTCGAACAATTATCGAGCTGATGTCCGGAACCGCCGGAGGAAACTGCCATGCGCGGTGTCATTGAAGGTTGCCTGCGTTCTTGGCAGGACGAGTTTCCAAAGCGCTCAGCGCTTTTCAACGGTCTGCCATGCAGTCAGGCAGCACAGGTTTTGTTCATCGCATGCTCGGATAGCCGCGTGGTTCCGGAGTTTTGACGCAGCGTCGGCCGGGAGACTTGTTCGTCATTCGTAACGCAGGAAATATTGTTCCGTCGGACGGAGCGGGTCCGGGTGTGCATCGACTTCGGTCGAGTACGCCATGGACTCGCTGGGAGTGTGCGACAACGCGATCGGCGGCCATTGGGATTGCGGGGCCATTTCCGCCATTGCCACACGCACGTGTCTGGACCACATGGCCGCCGTGGCGAACTGGTTGCAATATACCGGGTCAAGCGGGGTCATCAATGCCGCGCGGACTCATGCCTTGGCGGCGGACCGGCTTCACGCGTTGACCCCTTCAGAATGTCGTTGCGCAGTTCCCAAACATCGAGACCATCCTTGCTTGCATCGCGCTGGCTCTTCCGCAACGAAAGTTGTCGCTTCACGCCCGGCTCTATGGCATTTGGTCTGGAGATATCGACGCGCTGAATTCATGTGGGAACCGTATCGCTTACCGAGCATGCCCGGGTCTATGCCAGAACCCGCCATTCGAAGGTATCAGGAAGCCCGGTCGGACAGTGTATTTTAACTTCGAAGGAAATCGTCATGTTGCAGTCTGAAGTTTCCCGGGATGCACGTCTTGCATTGACGGACGTCATTTTGAAAGCAAAGGCCCTTAAAGACCTGTCATTTGCACAACTCACCGAGGGGACGAACCTCAGCCTCGTTTTTGTCACCGCCGCGCTGCTTGGCCAGCATCCGCTTCCAAAGGAGGCCGCACAGGTGGTGGGCACTCGCCTGGATCTTGAGCCGGACGCAGTGGCTCTACTTCAGACTGTGCCGTTGCGAGGAACTCTGGAGGCCGGTGTGCCAACGGACCCGACTATCTATCGCTTCCATGAAATGGTGCAGGTTTATGGGTCGACCCTGAAGGCTCTGGTCCACGAACAATTCGGAGATGGCATCATCAGCGCGGTCAATTTCACACTCGATATCAAGAAGGTCGAGGATCCAGAGGGCGGTTCGCGGGCAGTCATCATACTCGATGGCAAGTTTCTGCCCTTCAAGCCGTTTTAGGCCGCTTTGGAATACGGTATCCGGTTTGGGCTGGGCGGCCCTGGTCCCCGTGTACTCACCACGACCGCTTCGATTTCCGCGCGGCCACCGTGACTTTGTCATCGAGACAATGCGCGGACTTGCGTAAGCTTTCCCAGGGCGCCTCGGCATAGCGCTTGGGCTGGCGATTTGCGATGAACAACCGAGCGGGCAGGGTGAGCGATGCAATAGCTAGCGTGCAGAGCGGAAGCTTCGACACAGGAATTCCGGACATGACTGTGCAATCAATGCATGTGGTTGACCCGCTGATTGCGATAGTGCCGGCCGCGGCTAAAAAACGGCGCTTGGCCTGGATGTAAGCGGAGCAAAAAGTGTTGAAGCCCATACCGCGAAGTGAGGCGGTATGGGACGCGACTACCGTGTGGACACGGAGCTGCTTACTTTGGCTGGTTCAAGAAGGCGGTAACTTCCTTCAGGAACAGATCGGGATATTGATAGAGCGAGCCGTGATTCGAGTCCGGGTAGATGATCAACTGGGCATCCGGCAGGTTCTGCTGCAGGGTGTAGGAGTTGATCGTGTAGTGGACGATGTCGTTGCTGCCAGCTACCACCAGGACCGGTTGCTTGATCGCCTTGAGATAAGCACTGGAATCCGCGCTCGGGGCACCCCAAGCCGCAAACGCGGCCACTTGCGCAGGAGCCACCTTGGCGTCGATAGCGGCATCCCTATCCACTGTGCGTGCATGGATTCGCGTCAGGAATGCACGTCCGGCAGCTTGCGACGCATCCGACTGGGTGAAGAAGACGTCGAGCAACAAATCGTCCTGCGGCGTACGCTTCTTCGCCAGGAATCCCTGGAACTCCGGAGTCAGCGTCGCCATGCCTGCACCGCCTCGCGGTCCGCTTCCCACCAGCACGACACGACGAACCAGATCAGGTTGTTCGATGGTTACTTCCTGCGCGACGAGACTTCCCATCGAGAAGCCCAGCAAATCGGCCTTCGTAATGCCAAGCGCATGAATGAAAGCGATTGCCTGCTTTGCCATCGCTTCGATCGTGCCGGGCACTTCGCCGCCGGAGCTGCCAACACCGGCGTTGTCGAAGAGGATCACGTCACGGTCGTGTGCGAATCCATCGATGACCTTCGGGTCCCAACTATCCAGGTTGCCCACGAAGTGCTGGAAGAACACCAGCGGAACACCGCCACGTTTTCCGAATCGGCGATAGGCGAGACGCGTGCCGCCGGCATCGATGAACTGGGTTGGGGCTGTTTGAAACGTGTATGACGTGCCGCTTACCGGCGCGGTCCCGGCGCTCGCGGCGCTCGCGGGAGTGAGATAAAAAGCCGTTGCGAACGCAGCCACGATAAGGCCCAGACGAAAGCCGGACGTCTTGCTGAAATGCTTCATGGTGGTTTTTCCAGATACGGTGGGATAGCAAGGCCCCGGGTACGCAAGGGCGTTGCAATGTGTCAGGCCGGCAGTTCCATCACTTGTCCGCTTCGATTCTTCACGCTCGGCCGCTCCGATATCTTTGCCTGCCACGCAGACAAGGCCGAACAATCGTCTGGGATCGCAATGCCTGCGGCGCCGGCGTGCATGAGCGCGGCATAGACCGTGATGTCGGCCATCGAGAAATCATCGCCGGCCACGTAAGGAGTTGCCTTAAGAACCTCATTGAAGTACTTCATGCCGCGCACGAACTTCTCATTGTGCCGCTCGCCCCATTCCTTCCTGTGCGCCCATTCAGGGCTCTTGTAGGCTTCCAGGCGCGCACCAAGTCCCGGCGTTGCATGGTGAAAGTAAATGCCAACAGCATCGATGAGTTGATCGTCAGCCCGTTTCTGCATCATGTGAATGACCGCTTTTTCCTTCGGGGTCCTGCCTGTGAGCGTTGGGTTCCCATCCAGGTTGTCGAAATACTCGGTGATCGCGACGCCTTCCGAGATGAACGTGCCGTCGTCGAGTTCGAGAACGGGAACCGTGCCTGCCGGGTTGATGGCGAGAAATGCGCTTTGCTTGTGCTCGGCCGCAAACAGATCCACCTTCACGAATTCGATTTGGGAATCCAGTCCTTTCTCGGCGAGGACGATACGAATGCGGGCCGGATTCGGGAAGCCAGGGGTGTCGTAAATTTTCATGATCAGTTCCTTCTTGTTATCTATCGATAGCTAAGGCGTGGGGCGAAGCATGCGGCGCTAAGATCACGATGTCAAGAACTATCGATCGATAGATAAGCAGCACGATTGTGCTTATCTATCGATAGGAATATACTTGATAAAACTTGCTTCTAAACAGCACTGCTATTGGTAGACGAAGGCTTTTGATGACCACTCCAGACACCAAAGAACGAATCATGAGTGTGGCGCGGCTCATGGTGCAGGCGCACGGCTACAACGCACTAAGCTTTCGTGAAATCGGAAAAGAAGTAGGCGTGTCCAGCGCGAGCATCCATCACCACTTTCCCACCAAAGGCGATCTTGGCGCTGCGCTGGCGCAACGCTATACAGACGACGGAAGTGCTGCACTCGAAAAATTGCTGGCCAGTTCCAAAGATGCTCACAAATGCATGACCGGTTACACGGGCATCTTTCGCTCGGCGTTGCTCAATGACAATCGGATGTGCCTGGTTGGACTCATGTCCGCCGAGTACGACGACTTGCCCGCAGAGGTGCGAGCAGAGGTCGACCGATTCACTAACGTCAACGTCAAATGGTTGACTGAAATCCTCTCGCTTCGAAAGTCGAAAGCAGGAAAGGATGCAATTCAACATCAGGCGCTTGCGATCTTCGCCGCTATCGAAGGCGCTCAACTTGTCGCGAGAGGGCGGGGTGACATCGCAATGTTCGACCGCGCAGTGACGGCATACCGGGCGGCTGGACTGTTCCCTTGATGCTCCCTTAACCTCGCTTATTCACGCAGCTAAAGTTCACGCCCGGCAAGCGGTTATTCAAGCCGGTTCCTACGATCGTCTAAGCGTGTGATTGGTTGACAGGAGTGAGTACGCTTGGGAGGAATTGCGCGGCTGTCAGGGGCTTTCTGCCAATCAGGCGCTCAAGGTCTCCTGTTATCTCGGCAAACTCCCCGGCGGCAACGGCGGTAAACCATTCGGAAAGAAAGGCGGCAACGAAATCAGGCATACCCGCTGCAGTGCGTGCGGCAATGAATGCGGCAGGCGTGACGTCGGCATACGGCAGGCTTTTTCCCGCGATAGTCGACACGATCGCTGCGATGTCGCCCATTGACACGGCTTCGCTGCCGCCGAGCGTATAGGTGCGGCCCTCGTGACCGGTTCCCGCCAGCACGACTGCTGCAGCTTCGGCCAACTCGGCGCGGGCGGCGAGCGCGGCGAGCGCAGATCCCGCCGGTGCGCGAACGCCGTTCACGAATACGTCATCGCCCAACATAAGCGGGAGTGCGTCGAGGTACAAAGAGTTGCGTAGCAATGTCACCACCATGCTGGACGCGGCCAGCGCTTTTTCGGTCACCTGTTCCCACTCCGTTACCTGCGACATCACAAATTCCGAGTGTTCAGGACGTTGCACACCGATGTAATGGATATGGCGCACGCCTGCGCTTTCAGCCGCATCGACAACGTTACGATGTTGAGTGATCGCATCCGAGAAGGCTGTGGTGGAGACGAACATCAGCTTGTCGACGCCCTTGAAAGCGGATTCGAGCGACGCCAGGTCTTGATAGTCTCCCTGTCGAATCTCGACACCATATGACGCAAGCGTGCCTGCGGCCGATGGATCGCGCACGAGTACTGCGATTGACTTTTCCGGCACACGTTTCAGCAGTTGTTTGACAATTCCATGTCCAAGCTGACCCGTTGCGCCCGTGATCAGGAAGTCTTTCATGTTGGAGTCCTATCTATGATGTGAGTAACGATCCTGCTCATTTCTGTCAGATGGGCGGAGACGAACCCTCGCGAAGATGCCCGGGTCGATGGCTGTTTTGACTAAAGGCGGAAGCGTTGAGGAGGTAGGCGGCGCTGCGCGCGTGATGCGTCCATTCCGCCCCGGGGAATGTTCAAACCTGAGCCATTCCTCCATCGACAAACAACTCTGTCCCGGTGACATAGCTGCTGTCGGTTGAAGCGAGAAACAGCACCGCTTTCGCGATTTCCTCGGGGGAACCGAGACGCCCGAGAGGCACTATTTGTGCGAAGCTGTCCTTGCGCTGCTGGCCTTCGGGGCTATCGCCCAGAAGCTCGCGCAGGCCGGCTGTATCAATAGGACCCGGACTCACTGCATTGACGCGTATCTTGCGATCCTTGAGGTCGGTCGCCCAGGTCCGGGCAAATGAACGGATGGCAGCTTTTGTAGCCGCGTAGGCGGTGTTTGCCGCCAGCCCTTTGCTTCCCACAATCGAACTGGTCAAGACGATGGCGCTGCCATCGGGCATTAGCGGTAGTGCCTTTTGCACGCTAAAAAACAGTCCCTTGACGTTCCCGTCGAACATGCGGTCGTAGTGCGCTTCATCAACCTGACCGAACGGTGCGAACTCCGCTGCGCCTGCATTGGCGAACACGATGTCGAGCCGGCCGGTTTCCTGCTTGATCTGGACGAAGAGCCGGTCAAGATCGCTCAGGATCGCGACGTCGCCTTGTACCGCGGTAACGCCGGCACCAATTTCTTTCACCGTTTCGTCCAGTTTTTCCTGTCGCCGGCCCGTGACATAGACGTGTGCGCCCTCTGCTACAAAAAGCTTGGCCGTTGCCAATCCAATTCCACTTGTCCCGCCAGTGACCAGTGCGATCTTGCCGTCCAGTTTCCCCATGATGTCGCTCCGTTTCTGTGTTGGTTGGATCGATTCTGCCGAGCGGTGAAGGTGACGGCTGCGCATCGCCCAGCAGCTGTAAAGCGATGAAATGGTGCTCTTCGCCATGGTCGTCGTTGACCTCGATTTGGCCTTGACGCCACTTATTCATGTTGGTCAACATGATAATGTTCTAACTAATCAGGTTAGTCAACATGTATATTGGCGTTTTCGGAGGCGTCGCATGAAGGTCAGTCGTGAGCAGGTGGCGAAGAACCGCCTTAACATTCTTGAAGCTGCCAGCCGGCTTTTCAGCGAGCGTGGATTCGATGCCGTTACTATCGTCGACGTCATGAAAGACGCCGGGCTCACGCACGGCGGCTTCTATGGTTACTTCGGTTCAAAGGACGAACTGATCGCCGAGGCTAGCGCGTTCTCCTTGAAGCGCCAGGAAGAGGTCAAAGCCGATACGTTTGAAGACTATTGCGCGGGGTATTTGAGTGCATACCATCGACAGCATCGTGCTGGCGGATGCACCTTCGCGGCGCTAGCGAGTGAGGCGGTTCGTCAGGCGCCCGCAGTGCGCCATGAAATGACCGAGAGCCTCAGGCGGATGATCGAGGTGATTGCTGAGCTGGCGCCTGGAGAAGACGCTGAGGGGCGCCGCCGCACTGCCATCTCCGGATTCTCCGCGATGCTGGGCGGGTTGATCCTGTCTCGCATGGTCGACGATATATCGTTCTCCGACGAACTGCTTGAAGCGAATCGCGAGGTGCTGGACGCGATCGCTATGGACGGCAACGATCAGTTGGGCGCGGCGAAATCGAAGAAGAAGGGCGTGCGTTCATCGAGCCGTTAGCCGGATGTGTCGGCGAACTGCAGATTATTGGGAGTTCAACCGCGAGCATAAGCCGATCCGATTTTCCCCTTCACAATGACCGTTTTCATTTTGAACACAAGCTGCGCTACTGGTTGAGCCCCCATTGCACATGCGGGCTCGTCTCGATGACCTCTCATCCGTGGCGTTCATGGAGTGACACGATCCGCGTCAGCACGCTGCCCAACACGTTCGCAGCCGCGGCTTTAAACCGACTTCACTCCGCCATAGCCTGGTTTCCTTCGTCACGTCTGAAACTAGCGCTAGCGCTGTGCCCGTCGTGCACTCTGTCAGAACGCAGGAATGGGCAAAGTTCTTCCGAGATCCACGCCGAATTGATCCGCAGGCCCTAAATGAACGTCAAATCAGCTTCAGGAATTGCCTGAAGCTGATGGGATCACGTCCGAGGATCTGCTTCACAGTGTCAGTCACTGCCGCCGTCGCGTAGTTGCGAAACGCCCGGTAGAGAGTCAAACCGTATTCGACAGTTTCCGGCGCGAGGCCACGCGATTTATATGCAGCGGTAAGCTCTTCCTCGCTGATGGGCGTGTAAGAAATCGTGCGTCCCATGTTTTCTGTGAGAAGGCGAGCGACTTCCCAGTGGTCGAGGGCTTCGGGGCCCGTGACAAGGTATTCCCCGGTTAATCCCTGTACCAACGCCTCGGCAACGAATGCTCCAACGTCCGCGGCCGCGACAAACGACGACTTGGCATCTCCAACCGCCAGTGTGATGTTGCCACGCTCTACCATCGGAGCATTAAAGCCGGTGACGAAATTGTCCATGAAAAAGCCAGCTCGTACGAAGGTGTGCTTCAGGCCTGAATTAACGATTTGAAGCTCGACCTTTCGTATCGGCAGGTCTACCAGACTTTGCCCCGAGAATGCCGCGAGATAATTTCCGGACATGTAGGCAAGATGGCCGACGTCACGATCTGCTGCGGCGTCAATAATCGCCCCGAGTTTTTTGTGTACTTCTCCGTCCAGGGGCGGACCAATGAGGACGACATCGTTAATGTCTTTGAAGAGAGTATCGAAATCTGTCGTGGTGTTGTTAGCATCATAAGCCCGCGTCTCGACATCCCTGGAAAGCTTCAGATTTTTTGGATCGCGCGCCGTTGCAACGACATTGAATCCTTTGTTCAGCAAGGACTCGACCGTATTACGGCCGGCATTTCCTCCTGCTGCGGTGACTAGAACAGTTCGCATATTTGCCTTTGTTTCTGTTGCCCGATACGGGAGTTGATATGAAGTCTGGTGAAAGGCACAGGCGCCCGCAAGATCAAGCGTCTATCCAGGGCTTTAACACAATTTTGCCCGTTGAACGTCTCGCCTCCATGGTTCTGTGAGCTTCGGCGGCCCCACTCAATGGCAGGCGACTGGCCAACTGCACATTGAGCTTGCCGGAAACAACCAGTTCTATCAGGGCGTTGAATGCGTCGATTGATTGTCGGGGGCGTGCGGCAAACCACTGTCCCACATAATATCCAGTGACCGTTTGATTCTGAGTGAGCAGCGCTCGCGGAGCCAGCGTCGCTGGTTCGCGACTCGCGCTGCCATAGATGACCAGGCGTCCGAACGGCGCCAGTGCGGATAAGCTTTGCTGGAATGCCTTACCTCCGGCCATGTCCAGTACAACGTCCGCGCCTTTACCACTAGTGACCTGCTTTACCTGTTCGGCCCAATCGTCTACGGTGTAGTCAACCGTATGACTCGCGCCGCGCTCCATCAGTAGTTCACGTCGTTCGGCCGTGCTCGCACCTGCGATCACATTAGAGGCGCCAAAGATCCTGGCCAATTGGAGTGCATATGATCCGACTCCGCCAAGGGCGCCAGGTATAAAGACACTTTCACCCGGCTGCAATTGGGCTGCTTCCTTGAGGACTTGGTAAGCGGTGACGCCCGCGACTACCAGCGTACAGGCAATGTCGAGATCGAAGCTCGACGGAAGGGGCATGACTTGAGCTCGATCAGCTACCGCGAATTGAGCGTAACCTCCTTTTCCGCCGCCTCCAAGTAAAGCAAAAACGCGGTCTCCGATTGCCAGATCGTGTACTTCAGATCCCAGTGCTTCCACGAAGCCAGCCACTTCGCCTCCGAGAATTGCCGGCAGGGGCGTGGGCACAGGATAGGGATCGTTTCGACGGCGCACTATGTCTGCATAGTTGACACTAACAGCCTCTACCCGGATCAAGATTTGATTGGGTGCAGGGACAGGCACAGGCACTTCTTCAACGCTGAGTACATCTGGCGTTCCATACGAGTGAATAACGACGGCCTTAATAACGGTTCTCCGATAGGCAGATGAAGGGAGTTTCGCCTACGGCTTGGCTGCGGGAGGGATCGGCAAAGCGATGTCGGTTGCCATTCGCCATCCATCAGGTGTCCTGACCCACTCCAGAATCATCAGAAACGGCTTCGGTACCGGAGTTTGGCCGGCGTATCCGACTGTGATCTGAACTGGCACGTATGTCTGTGCCACGTCCTTGGACAGAGCAACTATTTTCTCCGAAGCGTAGTCGGGATCTATACGGAAGGCACCTTTGAATAATTCACCGAAATGTAAGACTACGGTGTCCTTGCTCCAAAAGCCGGCCCATCCGCCCTCGGCTTGCGTGGCCGTCTTTGCAACAAAAAGAGTAGATGGGGAATCCCATAAAAGATCGCTCACCGCGTGGAGATCATGGTGATTCTCTTTATCAATGAGTGTTTTGTAGAGGTCTCGTATTGAGACGGAGTCTTGGCTGTCAATCATCATTGTGTACTGCGTCGAAACCTCATGTGCCGCCCGCGTGGGACTGGTAAGCAAGAAGCCTGACAGGGTCGCGGCCCCCAAAAAAACACGCATGAGCTTGGACACTCTGAATTCCCTAAGAAATTGCTATTACCTCGACGACTGCAAGGAGCGCAGAACAAAGGGGAATCGTAGTGATGGCATACACGCGTATCAAGCGCAATTCGTGCAAGACGTTCGTGTCAAGCCGGGGGCAATCCCGCTTGATCGTTGTCTCACGAAGCGAGTGGCGCGGAGCAATCGGATTGAGCGAGGCGCAAGGGACGGTGCAGCCGGCGTACCATGCGTCCTGGATGCTTCAGGGCGCCTATGACGTGATCGTGCGATGTTCTCGACCGGGACCATGATCAACGGGCTGACTCACCGCGATGCGTTAAAAGCATCAGTGAACCATTCAATAAATACGCGCAGCTTGCTTGGTAAATGACGGTTCTGTTGATAGATCAAGCTGACTGTACGAGTGGGGGCGCGAAACCCGGAGAGTATTTCCTTCAGTGCACCGCTGCGAATGAACGGCAAAAGCGTATAGTCGGATCCGCTGACAATGCCGAGACCTGCTATGCCGCATGCAAGATATGCATCAGCGTCGTTAACAGCGATTTTCCCGCGGACGGTGACTGACTCCAACGTTTCGTCTACCATGAAATCCCACTCGCGGAGGCGGGCCCCGTTGTTCCAGACGTAGTTCACAACAATGTGGTTGCCGAGTTCTTTCGGTGTTTTCGGCTCGCCGAATTTCTCGATATAGGCGGGTGATGCGCACGTAATTCTGGAGACTTCACCAATATGCTTGGCAACCAGCAATAAGTCTTGCAGGGGACCGACGCGGATTGCGCAATCAACGGCTTCCTCGACGAGGTCCACGCGTCGATCGGACATCAACAGTTCGATGTCAATGTCAGGAAATTGCTCGAAAAAAGAGGGCAGCGCTGGAATCAAAACCCCTTTTGCCAACGAAGCGGGCAAGCTTATCTTCAATCGGCCTTGTGGCGTGCGGCGCGCGTCCGACGCGGCGGCGTCCATGTCTTCCACTTCACTGAGTACTCGAATACAACGCTCGTAATACGCCATTCCTTCGTCTGTGGCGCTTACGTTACGCGTTGTTCGATTCAGCAGCTTGACGCGGAGATGAGATTCGAGCGCCTGCACCATCCTGGACGCAACCCCCGCCGTCACTTGCAAGCTCTCCGCGGCTCGAGCGAAGCTTGACATCTCCACCACACGCGTAAACACCTTCATCGAAAACAGCCGGTCCATCGGATTCCTTTGGTTCGGGCGATGATTTTTTCAATCAACTATGTGCGATTTGACAATGTGATATCGGCAGAAAGTTGCTGAATCATTTCTCAGGGGCAGTCCTATTATGAGGGCTCGCGCTCCAATTTTTTTGGGGAATCGCAGTGGTGCTTTCGGCCAGCCCGACTTACCCTCATATCGAAAAAATGATCCCGCATCTCCTGAAACCATGGTCCTGCAAGACACTATCACTCGAAAACCGGATAGTGATGGCGCCGATGACGCGAAAGAAAAGTCCTCAAGGTGTTCCTGGACCCGACGTTGCGGCTTATTATCGCCGTCGCGCTGAGGGCGGAGTTGGACTTATCATCACAGAGGGAACGACCGTCGACCGGCAAGCCGCCTCTTTTGACTCTAACATTCCCAACATACACGATCCGGTCAGCATTGCTGGCTGGAAAAACGTCGTCTCCGAAGTCCACGCAGCGGGCGGAAAAATCTTCGTTCAATTATGGCACGCGGGCTCGTTAAGACCGATGGGGAGCGGCCCCAATCCCGACGCCCGTTCAGAAGGTCCGAGCGCTACAACGGAGCATATTGACGCGATGTCGGACGAAGCTATCGCGGACACTGTCGAATCGTTCGGCCGGGCTGCGGCTACAGCGCGGCAAATAGGCTTCGATGGGGTCGAAATTCACGCAGCGCATGGTTACCTGATTGATCAATTCCTATGGAGCGAGAGCAACCGCCGCACGGATCGATATGGTGGAACAGCGCAAGGGCGAACGAGGTTTGCAAGCGAGATCGTTAAGGCGGTCCGTGCGTCTGTTGGTCCGGGCTACGTCATTTCTTTGCGAATTTCGCAATGGAAGCTTCAGGACTACGATGCAAAAGTTGCTAGTAATCCAAAGGAACTTGAAGCGATTCTCACACCACTGGCGGATGCTGGCATAGATATCTTCCACGGCTCAGCGCGCCGATTTTGGGACCCGGCATTTTCCGGATCGGATTTAAGCCTTGCCGGTTGGACCAGAGAAATTACTGGCTTGCCGTCAATCACGGTCGGATCAGTCGGGCTTGAAGGGGGAGACGTAATAGGCGCGTTACGCGGCGGTCCGGATCGAGCCACGGCCGCGTCCCTGGCTGATGTTGAGCGTCGCATGGCCATGGGAGAATTTGATCTTGTTGCCGTTGGGAGGGCGTTGCTAGTCGATCCACTCTGGTTGCAAAAGGTCCGCGACAACCGCTTGGAAAGTTTATCGCCATTCGACCGAAGTGCTTTGTTAACGCTAGCTTGAGCAAAGCAAAAGAATACCCACCGTGCAGGCACGCCTGGCAAAACTGTCCCTGGCTCGTATTGGCTTAAGGCTCAACGGGTTATGGGCGGTAATGGCGCAGTTGACTGTCACGCTAATGTATCTTCACTTCCCCTGCTTGCAACTGGGGTCTTGTCCATTGTGACGGCGGTCCAGATTTACATTGCCCGTTCTCTCACCCGTAAAAACACATGAGAACGCAGCCGCGTTTCTTCCCGGAAGAAGGACACGTGTCTCAGGTCAGATGGATCACCCGCGTCGGTAGAACTTCCTTCTCCGAGTGCACAACGAACCTTCGCCCAAGCCACAGGTAATGATCGGAGTACGAATCATTAAAAGAGGGCGCCGCGCTACGGCCGTGCCGCGGGTTTCCCTTCTAGAAACCTGCCAGTGTGAGCTTCCCGATTACCCGTCCTTTCTCGAGAAGACGGTGCGCTTCTCTCACATTTTTGGCGTTGATCAACCCGAGATTGCACCCCAAGGTCGTTCCGATCGCTGTCGCATCAACCAGGTCAGCAATCGTCGAAAGGATGACGTGCTGAGCTATCATGTCCGATGTGCAAAAGGATGAGCGCGTAAACATCGATTCCCAATGGAACGAAACGCTTTTCGCCTTAAGCAATTCAACTGGAAGCGGCCGCTCGTTTTCGACAATCGAGCAAATGGCGCCCTGCGGTTTGATGATATTGGCAGCGGTAGAAAAATGCCTGTCGATGCTGTTGAGAATAAGTACGTAATCAACTGCGTCTATGCCGAGCGCTACCAATTGCGCCAGCATGTCACCGAAGTGATTGATCACGTGATCCGCGCCGAGTTTTTTTACCCAGTTGCCTGATTCCGGCCGCGAGGCTGTTGCGATTACCTCTAACCGCGCGACTTTCTTAGCGAGCTGAATAGCGATCGAACCGACTCCGCCGGCGCCCCCTATCACCAGCACTGATTTGCCGGAGTCCCCTCCGCTTGTGGACACTCCCAGCCGCGAGAACAGCGCCTCCCAGGCTGTGATTGAAGTTAGCGGGAGTGCCGCTGCCATTGAAAAATCCAGGGATTTCGGCTTCTTGCCGACGATGCGCTCATCGACCAGATGGTATTCGCTGTTTGAACCTTGACGTGTGATGCTACCTGCATAAAACACAGCATCGCCCGGGCGAAACAGCGTTACTTTCGAGCCTACCGCTTCTACTACGCCAGATGCGTCCCAGCCGAGCACTCGCGGCGTCTTCTCAACCTGATCCTTGGGAGAGCGAACCTTTGTATCAATCGGGTTTATGCCAATAGCCTCGATCTTGACGAGCAGGTCGTGACCGTCGGCATCTGGTTTTTCGAGCTCGACATCGATCAGCGATTCGGGATCAGAGATCGCCAGATAACGCATTAGTGCGACTGCTTTCATTGTTTGTTGCCTCTCACCTATCGTGATACGAGTGCGGCATTGGCATTAGTCCAATTCGTCGAACATCTCGACGAGCCAGTCTATGAAAATCCGCAGACGCTGACTAAGGTGGCGGTTGCGTGGATACACGACGTGATATGGATAGGGTGGCGGTTGCCACCTTTCGAGGAATGGGACCAGTTGGCCCGTTGCTATGTAGGGCCGAACCTTGAAAGAAAAGATGTGAATGACACCGACTCCAGCCAGACCGGCCGCAAGATGGGCATTGCCCTCATTCACACTTAAAAATGCGTTGGGTTGTACTTCAGTCGCCTCAGCGCCTGTGCCGAACGGTGATGGTACGATGCGCCCCGTTCGTGGTGAGACGTATCGCACGAGCGTATGGTTTTGCTCAAGATCTTCGATATTGGAGGGTGTCCCGTGGCGCTTCACATATTCAGGTGAAGCGCACGTCGTCCAGCTCGCGCGGCCAACTTCTCGTGCCACGAGCGATTCGTCGTGCATCGGGCCGCCTCGAATGGCGCAGTCAATGCCATCCTGAATCATGTCGGTCAAGCTGTCGCGAACGCATAGATCTACTTCAACGTTTGGATACTTCTCATGGAACCGGGAAAGGGCCGGTATGACAAAGCTGCTTGCTAGTGAGGCGCTTATCCCGATCCTGATCTTTCCCGCGGGGTTAGCATTTTGCACCGCAAACGAATTATTGATTTCGTCCAGCGCCTGGATGATAGGCAGCGTACTGTCGTAATAGTGAGCGCCTTCTGGCGTCACTGCGACAATGCGCGTTGTCCGCCGCAGGAGCTTGATTCGCAATTCCGCTTCAAGCTCCTGAATCATTTTGCTTGCGGTTGCCAGAGGAATCCCTAGCGAGTCCGCCGCTTTTGTGAATCCGCCTGTCTCGACTACCCTCGCGAAGACCCGAATCGCCATCAAGTTGTTCAACGGTATCCTCCGACGAAGGTTGCCCTCTGTTTCACTCTCGGCGCGAGCAGGAATATCCACAGCTTGACCGTCAAACATGCTGTGAGTATTGCCCGCCCGGGTTACAGATGACCTGAATGTCCGGTCAACCGGGCAGGAACCAGCTAGATTTTGACTAGCATACTTGAAAAGGCGACGCGTTCACCTTGGTTGTTTAGAACTACTGGCGCCACCGCGACACCCTGGCAGGTTCGTCTCTATGCTTTGAGCCGCCGCATCAGCTCGCGGACGATGCGGCGGCTTTGGCATTAAGATAAGCCAGCAGTGGTTCGAGGCGTGGAAGATCTTCGGCAAGGAGATCCTTGCCGCTACGGTTTTTGATGCCTGGACGCTCGTCCAACCTGGCTCGCCACTCCACCAGGGCGGTATGGTCCGCCGGAACCGTCAATCCTGCGTAATCCCCGTGCATCAAGGCGGCCCAAACAGTGATATCCGCGACGGAAAACTGATCGCCTGCGACGTAGGGTTGAGTTTGCAGGACGCTGTCAAAATATTTCATTCCCGCTATCGCCCGTTCCCCGTGTTTGTCGCCCCATTGTTTGCGGAAAGCCCAGTCTGCACTCTTGAAGGCTTCGTTGGCTTTGCCGAGTCCCGGCGTCGAGTGGTGAAAAAATACCCCTATGCCATCGATCAACTGATGGTCCGCGCGCTTTTGCATCATGTGGATCACCGCTTTTTCCCGAGGCGTGCGTCCGGTGAGGATCGGGTTCCCGTCGAGGTTGTCGAGATACTCTGTGATTGCAATACACTCGCCGATAAACGTGCCGTCGTCGAGCTCAAGAACGGGAACTGTCGAGGTCGGATTCTTCTCGCGGAACGGACCTTTTTGATGCTCTGCATCGTAGAGTTTCACGCGAACAAACTCCACCTGGGAGTCCATTCCCTTTTCCGCTAACACGATGCGAATGCGAGCCGGGTTGGGGAAACCTGTGATGTCATGGATCTTCATTAAAACCACCTTTTAAATGGGTCTGTCGGCAAAAAAGTTTTTGGACGGTGAGGCGATGACCGAACAGGAGCCGCGTCCATTGCGGCAACGCCGATTGCGCAACGCTCGACTCAAGGAGATGAGAGCCAGCTTGACTTGCATGCCTCGACTCTCAGCGGCACGAAGCCGGATTTCATAAAGATGAGGATGCCGAATTACATGGTCACTCATTTGAATGATGTATGTACGCGGTGAGTCAGATATTCAGCGCTAGCATGCATCGCGTCCGGGCATATATCGCGAGGCCGAACGAAGTGTAGGCGCGCGTTGAAACAAAATAAACGCGGTATTCTGGAAACATTATCCACGGTGGTGGATAGTCGAAATGCCGGTTCAACGAGCATGCGGACCTGGAGAACATCTTCATGCGCTTCAGGCGAGCAAGGCTGCTGAACTTGCGGTTCCCAAATCAGCAGGGGTGTTTAGCAAACGGTTGGCGCGGCCGAATTTCCGGGTCAACGGACGTTAAGATTAGCGGGGCTTGAATCAATGCGCAGCAAGTACCTGGTTGTGCAGGCGAGTTCGTGACTGCGGGGCGGCGCCGCCTGCGTCCAAATGACTTGAGGTTGCACAGCGATAGTATTTAGCCTATTTTTCCTTTGATCCGGGTGCAGCATGTTCGGCCCCAGCAGCTTGTATTCGGTACTTGCGCTAAATCTCATCGCGAGCCTACTGATGATTCGTCTTACGACGATGTTGCTTACAATCGGGCGCGGGGAAGGTAGCGGAACGAAAGGGCTCATATCGAGCGTGTCATCGGCAGTCGGACGACCGTTGATGTGGGTGCCAGCCCTGAAAAATTGACGTTCAATTGCTCAGTTCAGGTTTCCTTCTTCGCAAGCGATGTACTCAATTTGCTGGATAAAGCCACGCCCGAGGCCTCCATGCTGTGCCGAAGTGGTGGCAGCCGGCAAGGGGCACGCGCTATCAGCCGCGGTACCATGCGTCGACGCCTGATCACGCATGGAACCGCGGCGTGAATCCCGAAGATCCAAAGAAGAGCGGCATGGACGCTCGGCTGTTCAACTCCTTCAACCGATCTCAGATCGATCAGAGCGGAGACTGGCCCGTTCCACGTGCTGGCGGACAGATATCATCGCTTTACGAATTCAGATCCGTCGAGAAAGCGAGCTCCTTTTGTGAACGCAGAAGTGCAAGACGTTCGATCAGTGAAGCCTCAATATGCTGATACGCATCGCTTCCCAGTACCAGTCTCCGTGGAGCCGGCTTGAGTTCGCAGGAAGCAATCATTGCTTGCGCCATCTTGACCGGATCACCGATGAGAATCTTTTCGCCATGAAGCGCAATCGCGCGACGGAAATCGCCTACGGGCGTGTCCTCATGGATTTTCATGGGAGTGGTGTCGGACAAGGAGGGCTGGCAGGCGTCTCGCTTGCTTGGCGCGCTGCTCGAACTGACAATTCGGCGATCGCTATTTGCGCCACGGCCTTTCTGCATACGTGACAAAACTTACTGCTCGAATACATGACGGTGTGCCTTCACGAAGTCGCCAACGGTTTGGGGAGCTTGTCCGGTGATCTCGCCGATGACACCGTCCACGCCGGCAAAAATTCCGTTCTGGTAATCGATGGCGATCGCGAGGAAGTGCTGGATCAAAAATTCCGGCAGAGCGTATTTCTTCAAATGCTCGCGATATTGTTCGATGGTCGACGGACTGTAGGTGATCTTGCGGCCGAGCACCTTGCCGACCTCATCGGCAATCTCTTGTTGGCTAAGCTCGACGGGCCCGAACAGCGGATAGGTCTTCCCGATATGGCTGGACGGTTGTGTGAGGACGATGGCGATCAGGCGAGCCTGATCCTCGGCAGCGATGGGGGCATGGCGCCCGCTACCGTACGGCAGCGTGATCTTGCCTTCCTGCACGATCTGATCGCGCACCCACGGAAAAACCAGCCATTCGGAGAAGAACGTCGGGCGAATGTGGACGGTTGGCACGCCAGACCAGTCGAGTACACGTTCCGCGATCCAATGATCGCGCGCAGCGTGACTCTCCGAATCTCGCCGGGCGGAAATTTGCGACATTTCGACCACAATTTCGACACCTGCGCGCTGCGCAGCGTCCGCAAAATACGCGGTCGCCTGGATGTAGCCCGGATGCACGGGATAGCACAAGTACGCACCCGTCACGCCGTCCATCGCGCGCAAAACGTCGTCATGCTCGAGAAGATCACCGACGATGACCTCGGCGCCTTCATCCCGCAGCGTTGTGCTCCGCTCGTCTTCCTGATGCACAAGAGCCCGAACCGCATGTCCGTCCTTGAGAAGATGACGAATGGTGTGGACGCCCGTTTTACCGGTGGCACCGGTGATGAGGTATTTACGTTGCTGCATGGTTAATTCTCCAATTAAGGGTACGCGCACGGGTCACACGTGCAGGGGATTGTTAACACCGATATTCGATTCACCGTGGTCAGAAATTCACTTTGGTATGTCGTAAAGTGCATATGCACTTTATGAGTCGAATGATCTCATCGAGGTGTTGCTTGAGTCCTGCAGGACCGGTAATGAAGCGGCGGGGTCTGCAATGATTCGGAACATCGTGACGGTGGGTAGTTGCGACCCCGGATTCGTCACGGCCTTTCGCGCTCCGTGATCCTATTTCATATGGATTATTGTCATAATCCATATGAAAGTCAACGAGTCCTTGAAATTCCATCGTGGCGTAGGTTTCCTGGTATTCGATTTTCCCAAGAACGTTCGTTCGCGCGCCTCGGTCGTCCGGCGCGACGGAAGCCGCCGTGAAGCTACAGGATGCGATGCTGATCCATTACGTGGGTTGGCAGCCGTGCCGCGGACGGCGCCAATCCAACCACTCCCCATTGCGAAGACGTTTGACCCTTCTCATTTTCCGCCGACACCTTTAATTTTTGCGATCAAACCGTCGGGAGAATGATCGGCTTCTTTTATGAATTTACTTGACACCTAAACTATCGAGGCTTAAATTAAAACTGACTCTTCAGCCTGGAGCGCACTATGCGCATCGTTTGTATTGGTGGCGGCCCCGCGGGTCTGTACTTTGGCTTGCTGATGAAGAAGCAAAATCCCGCTCACGACGTGACGGTAGTGGAGCGCAATCGCCCCTACGACACCTTCGGCTGGGGCGTGGTGTTCTCCGACCAGACGCTCGGCAACCTGCGTCGTGCGGACGAGGCGAGCGCGGCCGCCATTCTCGATGCGTTCAACCACTGGGACGACATCGACATCCATATCAACGGCCGCACTCAGCGCTCGTCCGGACACGGTTTCTGCGGCATTGGCCGTAAGCGCCTGTTGAACATTCTTCAGGAGCGGGCGGAGGAACTTGGCGTAAAGCTGGTGTTTGAAACACAGGTCGCGAGTGACGAAGCGTATGAAGCCGACCTCATCATTGCGTGCGACGGCGCCAACAGCGTCGTGCGCACGAAGTACGCGGCCACCTATAAACCTGACATCGATCTGCGCGACTGCCGCTTCGTCTGGCTTGGCACGGACAAGCTGTTCGATGCCTTCACATTCGCGTTCGAGAAGACCGAGTTCGGCTGGTTCCAGGCGCATGCGTATCGTTTCGACGACCACATGTCCACGTTTATCGTGGAGGCGCCTGAGCGGGTCTGGCGTGCAGCCGGCCTGGACGAAATGAGCAAGGAAGACGGCATCGCATTTTGCGAGCGGCTCTTCGCCAGGTATCTCGACGGTCATGCGCTCAAGTCCAACGCACACCATTTGCGCGGCTCCTCGCAGTGGATCCGGTTTCCGCGCATCGTGAACGAAACGTGGGTGCATGACCGCGCGAATAGCGATGGCAGCGTGACGCCGATTGTGCTGATGGGCGATGCCGCGCACACGGCGCACTTCTCGATTGGCTCTGGCACCAAGCTCGCGCTTGAAGATGCGATCGAACTGACGAATAGCATCGCGGCGCATCCGGGCGATCTGCCGGCCGCCCTTGATCACTACACTGACGTACGCAGCGGTGATGTCCTGCGCATCCAGAACGCCGCGCGCAACTCTACGGAGTGGTTCGAAAACGTGGACCGGTACGCGTCCTTCGAGCCGGAGCAATTCGCTTATTCCCTGCTCACGCGCTCGCAGCGCATCTCCCATGAAAACCTGCGTTCACGCGACGCCGCGTATCTTGCCGAGTTTGAAAACTGGATCGCAAAGCGTTCGGGGCTTGATATAGACAGCGGCAGCAAGCGCTCCGTCCCGCCGATGTTCACACCCTTCACCGTACGCGGCGTGACGCTGAAGAACCGCGTGGTGGTTTCTCCCATGGCCCAGTACTCGGCTGTCGATGGCATCGCGGGGGACTACCATCTGATGCATCTCGGCGCCCGCGCCATGGGCGGCGCTGCACTGGTGATGACGGAGATGACCTGCGTTTCTCCCGAGGGTCGCATCACGCCCGGTTGCCCCGGTTTGTACAACAGCATGCAACGCGACGCGTGGCGGCGCATTGTCGACTTCGTGCATCGTGAGAGCGATGCGAAGATCGGCATCCAGTTGGGTCATGCTGGCGCGAAGGCATCGACGCGCGTGAGTTGGGAAGGGATAGACAAGCCGCTTGAAGAGGGCAACTGGCCAATCGTGTCGGCGTCGCGGCAGCAGTATTTGAAAGGCATCAGTCAATGGTCGCGCGCAGCCACCGCCGACGATCTGCACGAGATCAAGGCGCAGTTCGTGCGGTCGACCGAGCTTGCCGCAGACGCTGGTTTCGATTGGCTTGAACTGCACTGCGCGCACGGTTATCTGCTGTCCGGTTTCCTCTCCCCGCTCACGAATCAACGCGACGATGAATATGGCGGTTCGTCCGCGAACCGTCTGCGTTTTCCGATCGAAGTATTCAATGCGATCCGCGCAGCGTGGCCCAAGGACAAGCCCATTTCCGTGCGCATTTCGGCGCACGACTGGGTGGATGGCGGCATCACGCCCGACGACGCCGTGCTGATCGCGCGAGCATTCAAGGAAGCAGGTGCGGACATGATCGACGTATCGTCGGGACAGGTGAGCAAGGAAGAGAAGCCGGTCTATGGCCGCATGTTCCAGACGCCTTTCTCGGATCGCGTGCGCAACGAAGCAGGCATTGCGACCATCGCGGTCGGGGCGATCTCGGAAGCAGATCACGTGAACAGCATCATTGCAGCGGGCCGCGCCGACCTCTGCGCCGTCGCGCGTCCGCATCTTGCCAATCCTTCGTGGACACTCGATCAGGCCGCGAAGCTTGGTTATGTCGATATCACCTGGCCGAAGCAGTATTACGCCGCGAAGTCGCAGCTCGAGCGCAGCTATGAACGTGAGCGCGCGCAGCGTGCGGAGGGCGAAGCATGAACACGGGCACTTATGCGCTCGACGGCCAGCACGCAGTCGTCACAGGCGGTGGGAGCGGTATTGGCGCTGCCATCGCGCATGCGTTGGTAACAGCCGGCGCGCAGGTCACGCTGATGGGCCGGGATGCGGCGCGGCTCGCGTATCAGGCTGAAGTCCTGAGCGAAGCCGGAGTCGTGCATGTGCAGAGCGTCGATGTCACGTCCGCCGATTCGGTCGCTACGGCGTTTGCTGCTGCGCGCGAGCATGGTTTTATCGACATCCTCGTGAACAATGCGGGCCAAGCCGAAGCCGCGCCGTTTGCGAAGACGGATCTGGCGCTGTGGAAACGCATGCTCGACGTGAATCTGACCGGTGTGTTTCTCTGCACGCAAGAGGTCTTGCCAGGAATGCTCGAACGCCGCAGCGGGCGCATTGTCAACGTAGCGAGTACCGCGGGCCAAGTAGGTTACGCCTACGTTGCCGCGTATTGCGCAGCCAAGCATGGCGTGATCGGCATGACGCGCTCACTTGCGCTAGAAGTTGCCACGCGTGGTGTGACTGTCAACGCCGTGTGTCCCGGTTTTACCGAAACCGGACTGCTCGAACAGTCGATCGAAAAGATCGTTGCGCAGACCGGACGTAGCGAGGACGAAGCACGCGAAGCACTGCTGCGATCCAATCCGCAACGTCGCTTCGTGACGCCTGATGAAGTCGCCAGTTCCGCGTTATGGCTCTGCTTGCCGGAGTCGCGATCGATCACCGGCCAGACCATTTCTATTTCAGGTGGAGAAGTAATGTGAACAAGCCCGCTGCCCGCACGGTTAAACCCGCCGCGCCCGAAAAGGCCAAGGCCGCCGGTAACGTTGTCGACCTTGAGATGAGCACGGGCGTAGACAGCCACATGGGACTGCGCTTGTGGCTGCGCATGCTGACCACCACAAATCTTGTGCAGGCCGAGCTGCGCCGCCGCCTGCGCGCCGAATTCGATACCACGTTGCCGCGCTTCGACCTGATGGCGCAACTCGAACGCCATCCCGAAGGCCTGAAGATGAACGAGCTTTCGCGACGGCTGATGGTCACCGGCGGCAACGTGACTGGGCTCACCGACCAGTTGGAGAAGGAAGGTTTTGTGGTGCGCGATACCGATCCGAACGACCGCCGTTCGTTTGCAGTGCGCCTCACTGCCCATGGCCGCGAATCGTTCGATCGCATGGCGCGTGCGCATGAGCAATGGGTCGTCGAATTGTTCGGCGGACTGCCGCTTGCTGACAAGGCGCGCATGCACCAGAAGCTGGGCAAGCTCAAGCAGCACTTGCGCGAGCGCACGGATTCGTGAAGCCTGGCAAAGCACACAGATACGGAGATAGTCGATGAACGACAACACCGCCGCGCTTTTTGCCGGCAACCGCACGACCCTTGGCGACTATCGCGCGCAGCATTTTGGCTGGACGGTAGAGCAAGGCGTGGGGACGATCACCCTTGACCGGCCCGAGCGCAAGAATCCGCTGACGTTCGAATCGTATGCGGAGTTGCGCGACCTGTTCCGCCAGCTCGCTTACGCCACCGACGTAAAGAGCATCGTGATCCACGGCGCCGGAGGCAACTTCTGCTCGGGTGGCGACGTGCACGACATCATCGCGCCGCTCGTCGACTTGCCCATGCCCGAGTTGCTCATGTTCACGCGCATGACGGGAGACCTCGTCAAAGCGATGCGGCATTGCCCGCAACCGATTGTCGCGGCTGTCGATGGCATCTGCGCCGGAGCAGGGGCGATCCTGGCGATGGCTTCGGATATGCGGCTAGGCACCGCGCGCAGCAAGCTTGCGTTCCTGTTCACCCGTGTGGGACTGGCGGGTTGCGACATGGGCGCGTGTGCGATCCTGCCGCGCATCATCGGTCAGGGAAGAGCGGCTGAACTGCTTTTCACCGGACGTTCGGCAAGCGGCGATGAGGGTTTCGCGTGGGGCTTCTATAACCGTCTATGTGAGCCCGACGAGGTTCTGCGTGAAGCTCAATTGCTCGCCATCGATCTTGCCTCGGGGCCGACCTTCGCCCACGGCATCACGAAGAAGATGTTGCATCAGGAGTGGAGTATGAGCATCGACGACGCGATCGAATCCGAAGCACAGGCGCAGGCAATCTGCATGGCGACCAACGATTTCGGCCGCGCGTATCGCGCATTCGCTGCGAAGACGCGGCCCGTGTTCGAGGGAGATTGAGTTGGCCAATCCTCAAACAACATCCGACGCTTTCCACGAAGCCCTCGCGTGGCCGTTCTTCGAAGCAAGGCATCGCGAACTCGGTGTACGCATTGACGCATGGGCGGCGGAACACCTGGCAGACACTCATGCCGACCATGCGAACGTCGATGCGATCTGCCGCCGTCTCGTACGTGAACTCGGTGAGGCAGGGTGGTTGCGTTATGGCATAGGCGGCACCGCTTACGGCGGACACGGTGACACCATCGACACGCGCGCTGTTTGCCTGCTGCGCGAAACGCTTGCTCGTCACAGCGGCCTTGCCGACTTCGCGCTTGCGATGCAGGGACTCGGATCGGGCGCAATTTCGCTCGGCGGCAACGAAGCGCAAAAGCAGCGTTATCTGCCGCGCGTGGCGAGCGGCGAGGCAATCGCGGCGTTTGCGCTGACTGAACCCGATGCAGGCTCGGACGTCGCGGCGCTCGCGCTAAGCGCTCGTGAAGACGGCGATTCATACGTGCTCGATGGCGAGAAGACCTGGATCTCGAATGGTGGCATCGCGGACTTTTACGTGGTGTTCGCCCGTACCGGTGAGGCGGCGGGCGCGCGTGGCATCAGCGCGTTTATCGTCGATGCGGATACGCCGGGACTGCGCATTGCCGAACGGCTCGATGTGATCGCGCCGCATCCGCTAGCGCGCCTTTCTTTCGAAAACGCTCGCGTGCCGCGTACCGCTTTACTTGGCAATCGCGGCGAAGGTTTTAAGCTTGCGATGCGCACACTCGATATCTTTCGCACATCGGTTGCAGCCGCGTCGCTTGGCTTTGCGCGGCGAGCGATGAGCGAAGGTATTGAACGCGCCGCATCGCGCAAGATGTTCGGGCAGACGTTGGGCGACTTTCAATTGACGCAGGCGAAGCTGGCGCAAATGGCGCTCACCATCGACAGCTCCGCGTTGCTGGTTTATCGGGCTGCGTGGCTGCGCGATCAGGGCAAGTCCGTTACGCGTGAAGCTGCATTAGCGAAGTGGCACGCGAGCGAGGGCGCGCAGCAGGTTATCGATGCAGCCGTGCAATTGTGGGGCGGTAGCGGCGTGCAAAGCGGTGCTGTGGTGGAGCAACTGTATCGGGAGATTCGTGCGTTGCGCATCTACGAGGGCGCGACCGAAGTGCAGCAGTTGATTGTCGGGCGAGACCTGCTCAAGGCTCATGCCGTGAGGAACGCATGACGGAATCATCGAGCCATTTCGAGCGGCCCGTGCGTATTCGCTTTTCGCATTGCGATCCCGCTGGCATCGTATTTTTTCCGCAGTATCTCGTGATGACCAATGCGCTGGTAGAGGACTGGTTCAACGAGGCACTCGACATTGACTATGCCGCGATGATCGGCACGCGCCGCGTCGGCTTGCCGATCGTGAAGCTCGATTGCACGTTTTCAAAGCCGAGCCGGATGGGCGACACGCTCATGCTGTCGCTGACGCTTGAACGTATAGGCGCTCGTTCTGTCGGGATTGTGATTGACGCGCAGTCGCATGGCGAAACGCGCTTTCTTGCGCGTCAGGTGCTTGTGACAACGTCGCTTGAGTCTGGGGCGTCGATCGATATCCCCGATGACGTTCGCGCCGCGCTGACACGCTTCAACCCCGCAGCGCTTGCGGAAGTAAGAGAACAGACAAAGGAGACACGTTCGTGAAAAAAGCATTGCTCCCACCCGGCTGGGTCAAGCCGCGCGGATACGCGAACGGTGTTGCCGCGCGTGGCACGCAGGTCTTCATAGCAGGACAGATCGGCTGGGACGCGCAAGGGCGCTTCCAGAGCAGCGAATTCGCGGCGCAAGCGCATCAGGCGCTGGCCAACATAGTCGCGGTGCTCGACGCCGCGGGAGGGCGCCCGGAGCATCTCGTGCGGCTGACCTGGTACGTGACCGACAAGCGCGAATACCTCGCCGCGTTAAGGGACGTGGGGAGCGCATTTCGAGAACTGATCGGCAACTACGACATTGCAATGAGCGCCGTGCAGGTGGTCGCGCTCATTGAAGACGAAGCCAAGGTGGAGATCGAAGCCACCGCCGTTATTCCAGATTAACAACTGTCGCTTATTTCGTCGCTTATCTCGTCGCTTTCGGAGCTCACCATGGAACCTTCGGCTCACGTCGATACGTTTTCTCGCGACAACTTGCCGCCGCCCGGCGAGTGGCCGCAGTTTCTGCTCGACAACCCCGACGTCTCCTATCCGGCGCGTCTGAATTGCGCAGTCGAATTGCTCGACCGGATAATCGATGATCATCCGGAACGTGGGCAGGGCGCACGGCCCGCGATCTGGTCGGACGTCGATGGTACTGCGCACGCGACCACGTACAGCGAATTGCGCACGCGCGTGAACCAGGCAGCGCATGTGCTGACCGGAGTGATGGGGCTGGTGCCGGGCAACCGCATTTTGCTGCGCGGACCGAATACGCTGCACATGGCAATCGCATGGCTTGCGTCCTTGAAGGCGGGTCTCGTGGTGGTGCCTACCATGCCGCTTCTGCGCGCCAAGGAACTGAAGCAGATTATCGACAAGGCTCAGGTTTCAGCCGCCTTATGCGACGCACGACTGGTCGATGAACTCGCGCAATGCAGCGACCCCGCCAACGCGTACTTTTGCGAAAGCCTGCTGAAAACAAGGCTCTTTCATGACGATGGCCCCGATTCCGTCGATACGATCGCCTTGCTTCAACCCACCGAGTACACGGCAGTGGACACCGCTGCCGACGACGTCTGCCTGATCGCATTTACCAGCGGCACGACGGGAATGCCGAAGGGTTGCATGCATTTTCATCGCGATGTGCTTGCGATGTGCGACTTGTTTCCGCGCCATATTCTCAAGCCCACCGCCGACGATATATTCTGCGGCACGCCTCCGCTAGCGTTCACCTTCGGGCTGGGTGGCTTGCTGTGTTTTCCGTTGCGCGCGGGGGCATCGTCGGTATTGATCGAGAAGTTGACGCCGGAGACGCTGCTGCAAGTGGTCGAGCGTTTTCGCGCAACGATCATGTTCACGGCGCCGACGTTCTATCGGCAAATGGCGGGCGTCGCGTCGCGTTTCGATTTGTCGAGCCTTGGAAAAAGCGTCTCGGCTGGCGAAGCGTTGCCGGATGCCACGCGCAAGCTCTGGCGGCAGGCCACGGGTTTGCAAATGATCGATGGAATTGGCAGCACTGAAATGATCCATATTTTTGTGTCGTGCGCCGAGGGACAGACGCGCGACCGGGCGATCGGGCGCGCGGTGCCGGGCTACGTGGTGCAGGCAGTGGACAACAACATGCAGTCTGTTCCGGTTGGCGAGGTCGGAATGCTCGCGGTAAAAGGGCCGACCGGGTGCCGCTATCTAAGCGACCCGCGGCAGCTTAGTTTCGTCCGCGATGGGTGGAACCTTCCGGGTGATTCGGTTCGTATCGATGCCGATGGTTACGTCTTTTATCAGTCCCGCGCCGACGACATGATCATCTCGGCCGGCTATAACATTTCCGGTCCTGAAGTGGAAAGCGCGCTGCTGTTGCATGAAGCGGTGGCGGAGTGCGGGGTCGTTAGCGTGGCCGATGACGAGCGCGGGCAAATTGCCAAGGCGTTCGTGGTTCTTCGTGCTGGATTTGTAGCGAGCGACGCGCTGGTGGTGCAGCTACAAACCTTCGTGAAGGAAGAGATCGCACCGTACAAATATCCGCGCGCGATTGAATTTGTCGATGCCTTGCCTCGCACCGAGACCGGCAAGCTGAAGCGGTTTGCGTTGCGCGCACTGGCGGGGTCTTGATGTGAACACGTAGCTTTCGTTGATGCCCGATCTCGACTGCGGGTGGAGAGATCGGGCCGCTTGCTGGCGGTCCGGCTCGACGCCGAATGCATGATCCCTCCTCGTACGCGCAATCACTTACGTTGATCAAATGCTCGACGCCGAAGGCGCTTGGCCTATGAACATATTTCCGGCAAGTAATTGCATCGGTCAATTCGTCACGCATGGCGCACCCATCATAGTGGTGTTTCGGGCGGCCGTGGCGCATTCATCCATCGCCAATGCCATTACATTAAAGCGCGCCATTTATTTTTGATTTTTTATTGACGGCTTTTCAGCTATTTTCGATTTGCGATCAGTTATCGCAGTATTGCCTCACGATGAGTAAAAAATTACTATCGGACGGTTTTCGGGAAAATCTGCCCTTTTTAAAGCATAAAGGTCACATGGCATATGCGCTGTAGAACTGCATCGATCGTAAGCAACAAAATCCTCCGCTGAACGCGCGCGACGAACCCATGTGAGGTCCGGCCCAAGGGGATTTCATTGCCGCGCATCCTCCACGCTGGATGACCATCAGGAGACCATTGTTCATGTTGAGAAAACGCATTCGTGCCGCATTTGTTGCCGCTGTGCTGATCGCGGCAATTACGCCGGAGTGTCAGGCGCAATACACCACTGACTGGATAGCGAACACGTATGGAACGAATTCCACCTATGTCGGCAATGGTGCTCGTTCCATATGGGTAGCGCCCGAGGGAATTATTTATACCGCTTCCCTGTGGGACGAAAACGAAGGCGGCGTCGCCATATATGGCAACCGCAAAAACATGGGTTCCATCGGTTTGCACAACGAGTTCCAGGGCAGCGCCATTACGGGCAATGCAACTTCAATCTTTGCTGCCTTGCAATACGACAGGACTATCGGCAGTGGCTGGGTAGGGCGATATAACCGAACCAGTAAAACACGCGATCTCTCCATCCCCGTCAGTGCGACAACGACCCAGACCCGCGGCGATGTCGTTACCGGACTAGCAACATCCGGCTCTCTCCTTTATGCGAGTGATTTCCCGGGAAATCGCGTGCGGGTCTTCACCACCGACGGCGTCTGGCAGAGCGATATCAATGTGGCCGCGCCCGGCGCGCTCGCCTTGGACAGCGCCGGCAATGTCTGGGTCGCGCAAGAGAATGCCGGCGCGATTGTCGAATTCAGCCCGGCCGGCGCAGCGTTGAACACGATCCAGATGCCACCCACGTCCCGTCCGAGCGCGCTGTATTTCGACGCAACGGCTGGACAGCTTTTAGTCGGCGATGAAGGGCCGGACATGAACATCAAGATCTACCAGATCGCGGGCGTTTCAACCCAGCCAACCCAGGTCGGCACGTTCGGCATTCAGGGCGGATATCTCGACACCACGACTGGAATCAAAGGCCAGGTCGGGGACAGGCGCTTCACCCGCGTTGCGGGCATCGGCAAGGACTCCGCCGGCAACCTGTATGTCCTCAACAACCCGTGGGGTGGAACCTGGGATCTCGGCCGCAACGGCAATAGCGACATCTACGCCTACGACAGCTCAGGCATTCTGCGATGGAAGCTTCAGGCACTGAACTTTGAAGGCAACGGCGCACCGGACCCCGCTACAGATGGCGCGTATTTCTACGGAGGCTTCAACGTCTACACGGGCACTGCCGGCGGAACGTTCGTGGCGAACACCGTCGATCCGATTGACTACCCGTCCGATCCACGAATCGACATCAACGACACCCAGCGCGGCGAGCACTTCGCGCAAATCGCTACCGTCGGCGCAAACCGGATCCTTGTGGCAGCCGGCCAGAATCCGGGGATCTTTTATTTCTTTCACTTCAACGCGGCCAATGGTTACATCGCCATACCGGACGGGTCGCTGCCTGGCACGGCGTTCAATGCGACCGCATTGATCACGGGAGGATTCAGTCTCGACAGCAATGGAAACGTCTGGGCCGGCCCGGACCGGACGAACCGCATCTATTACTACCCGCTGACCGGCTTTGATGCCGACGGTAAACCGAGCTGGGGAGCAGGCATTGCATACGCCACGCCGAGGACCATCCTGCCATTGACGCGGATCATCTATCTTGCCGATAGCGACACCATGATCCTCGCGCAAGGCATAGTCGGGAGCACGGACTGGACCTCGATAGGAACGCGTGTCGAGGTGTATCACGGTTGGCTCGCAGGCAACCAGCGCTCGCCGAATCCGGTGATCAACCTCACCAGCGCCAATCCGAAATCGATCACGGCAGCCGGCAACTATCTGTTCGTCGGCTACGTAAACACCGCGCCCAACATCGACGCCTTCAATCTCGCCACGGGGAGCCTGGACACTACATTCACCAATAGCAGCCCCACGACAGTGGACGTGGGCAACAACGTTGATTCGATGTACGGCCTGAGGTCATACCTGCGATCGACCGGTGAGTACGTGGTCACGAAGGACAACTATAACAATTCGAGCATCATTGTTTATCGTTGGACCCCGGGGTCATAGCCGGAATCGCTGATTGCAGCGCTTACGTCAATAGTTAGCCCTGCGAATTTGCCTGGTCCGTGCGGCAGGAGAACCATCGGCGCAGCGTCCTGGGCGCTTGCACAACCTCTGTCACCTCGCGCCACCACCGCTGACCGCGGTGTGGCGCGGCCAGATCGAGCCGTTCTCCCATGCGCGGCGTCGCGAGCAAAATGCCTCTTGCCGCGGCGAGCCCCATCACGCGCTCGAACGGCTCTTGCCAGCGATGCATCGCCAGATCGAACGTGCCATTGTGAATTGGCATCAGCCAGTGGCCGCGCAGATCGACGTGGGCCTGGACGGTTTCGTCGGGCTGCATGTGCACGTATGGCCATTGGGCGTCGTAGGCGCCCGTTTCGACCAGCGTTATATCGAACGGACCCAGTCGTTCGCCAATCGTCCTGAAACCGTCAAAGTAGCCCGTGTCGCCGCTGAAGAACACGCGCAGATCGTCGTCGACGATGACCCACGAGGCCCACAAGGTACTGTTGCCATCGAAAAGACTGCGGCCGGAGAAATGCTGGGAAGGTGTTGCCGTGAACGCGAGACCGTCGATCTCCACACCCTGCCACCAGTCGAACTGACGCACCTTCGACGCGTCGATACCCCACTCGATCAGCCGGTCACCCACGCCCAGCGGCGTCAGGAACACGCTTGTCGTGCTGGCGAGGGCGAGCACCGTCTCGCGGTCCAGGTGGTCGTAGTGGTCGTGAGACAGAATCACGCCGCGCAGCGGCGGCAAGTCTGCGAGCGCGATGGGCGGCGCATGAAAGCGTTTTGGACCAAACCGCCGGAACGGCGACGCACGTTCGGCGAAGACAGGGTCGGTCAGCCAGAACTGCCCGCGCAACTTGAGCAGCATGGTTGAATGTCCGAGGCGATACAAGCTGCGGTCCGGCGCCGCGTCAAGCTGTTCACGCGTCAGCGCATCGACGGGCAGGGTGCTTGCAGGCACAGTGCCGTCCGGTTTATGGAACAACACATTCCACACGATGCTCAGGGTCTTACGGATTCCTTCCACGGGACGAGGCTTGACATTACGGAAGCGCTCGCCGTCGTGCTGAGTTGACGAGTCAAATGATTCACGGCCGCGTTGCGCTGCTGTGAATCCCAAAGCGCGGCGGATAGAACCGGTGAACGATGTCATGTAGTGGCGTCCCGATACAGAAAGTAGACTATGCAGTGTAGTTTATCGTAGAAAAAAGTAAACTGCCTGGTGTAAAATTTATTGATGAATGCTACTGCCAACCTGCTACGCCTGACCGATCGCAAGCGCGCCGCCGTGATCGCTGCGGCTATTGAAGAATTTCTCGCAGCGGGTTTCGATGCAACCAGCATGGACCGCATCGCAGCCCGCGCGGGTGTGTCGAAGCGGACGGTCTACAACCATTTTCCCAGCAAGGAAGTGCTGTTCGCGGCCATCTTGCGGCAGTTGTGGGACTCGAGTGACGCGGGAGAAGCGCCCGCTTATTCCGGCTCTCAGCCGTTGCGCGCGCAGTTGCTCCAGCTGCTGTTGAAAAAGCTGAGTCTTTTGAACGACGAGGCATTCCTGTCGCTCGCGCGCGTGGCGATCGCGGCAGGCATTCATTCGCCGGAGCGCGCGCGCGACATGGTGGCCCGCATGGGGGAGCGCGAAGAAGACCTGACCGTGTGGATACGCGCAGCCACTGCCGATGGCCGGCTCAAGACATCGGACCCCGTGTTCGCGTCGCTGCAGTTGCAGGGTCTCGTCAAAGCGTTTGCTTTCTGGCCGCAGGTGACGATGGGGCAGCGTCCTCTCAGCAAGCAGGAACAAAAGCAGGTAGCGGAATCCGCCGCCGATATGTTTCTTGCACGCTACGCATAATGGGTGCGCGACGAGCGTAACGGCTGAGGTTTTCCTTGGTTGCCGGCTTTGTCGATTGCTACCGAACACGCCTCGCAATCTTCAGTTGCAGTGCCTTGGCGATTCCGTGACGGGTTCATGCAAGTGACACCGCATTTCACTATCGTGGTGATGCTCACTCCTATTGTGGATTGGGCCCCGTTGCAGATACTGGAGACTTCCATGAGCGATCAACACGAAGTTCATCACCATCATCACGAAGCAGCCAAGCACCTCGATTCGGCCGCGAAGCATCATCGCGAAGCAGCCAAGCACGCAGAGGCTGGCGACCACGAGGCTGCGAGCCACCATGCTCACCTGGCGCATGGTCACGGGCTGCACGCCGGCGAGCACGCTGAACACGCAGCCAAGAAAGCGGTGCACTTGCACAGCGGTCACTGATTGATCCAGTTGTTCCGGGCAACGCACTCTGTTCGAGCGCGTCGCCCGGATGCCGGCACTTTTCTTATGACGGATGACTGCATACAGTGCGCCGCGATTTGATAACGGAACTACAAACCGCGTTGCCGCATCCGGTAGAATATTTCGCTTATCTGACGCTTACTTGATTGACTGAACCTGCGCCTGGCTCAACTCCCAGGTATGCGGCGGCAGCGGAATAAAGTGGACCGTATCGAGGTACGCCTCATTGGTCTCGGACGGTACGATCGACCACAGCAAGAACCTGCGCAGCGCCGCCGCAGTGGTGGCGTCAGGCTGTTTCGTCGAAACGACCGCGTACTCGTAATTGACGAGCGGGTAGGCGCCCGATGCCGGCGCGAACACAAGGCTCAGACGTTCGTCAGCCGGCGTGCGCGGGCCGAGTGAAGCGGCGCCTGCCGTGATCGTGTCTTTGCTCGGCATAACAAATTCGCCTGCGCCATTCTTGAGTGCGGCGGTGCCGAGATGCGCCGCGGCCAGCGTGTCAGTAAAACTGACGCCGACATAACCGATCGAGTAGGGCGTCGTTTGCAGCGCCTTCACCATGCCCGAGTTTCCCGTTGCAGTAGCACTGCCCGACACGGCCGGCCATGAGATTGACGTGCCATATCCCAGGTTGCTTTCCCAGTTTGGCGTCGAGAACGACAGGAACTGGGTGAACACGAAAGTGTCTCCGGAGCCTTCGGCCCGATGGATCGGCACGATCGGATGATGCGGTAACGCTACGCTCGGGTTGAGCGCGGCGATCTGCGGCGCATCCCAGTTGCGAATCTCGCCTGTGTAGATGGCGGCGAGCACTGGGCCGTCCAGCTTGAGGTGAGTCGCGTTGAGGCCGGGCACGTTGTAGTTGACCGTCTGCGCGGCAATGGCCAGCGGCACGTTGATGATCTGCGGGTGTTGCCGCATCTCGGCATCGGACATATAGGCGTCGGACGCACCGATCTGTACCTTGCCCGCCAGCACCTGCTGAATACCGGCCTCCGAGCCAGTCTCGCCGACGGTAATGTGGATGCCGGGATGCGACTTCGTGTATTCAGCCACCCAGGTTGTGAAGAGCGGATACATCAGGGTCGAGCCGGTTTCGCTCAATGTCAGGTCCTGTGCATTGACCGATGTGCTCGCCATCAGGCTGAACGCAGCCATGCACAGCGGCAGGGCTGCGAACCGGTGCGAGCGCCGCCGCCGTGCCGGGTTTTTATAATGCTTAGTCATGCACGTCTCCGTCGCGATACGGGGAAATACCGGGAAACTATTTTTTGCGTAGGGAACATCGTGTCGGTCTGTGAGCGCGCGCTTATCGTCCAATGTCGTCAAGGCTCACGCCGTTAGTTTCGATGCGAAATAACCAGGTCACCACGGCGCCAAGAATGGATGTGCCCACGAGAATGTAGAGAAGCGGACCGGTGCCAATGCCCGTGAGCAGAATGGGGAAAAGGAATGCGGTCGCGACCGCGCCGATCTTGCCGACGGCTGCCGCGAATCCGGCGCCGGTGCCGCGAATGGCCGTCGGAAACACTTCGCCTGCCAGGAGATAGGTCTGTGCGTTCGGACCCAGGTTGGTCATGAAATTGAAGAGCATGAAGCCGGCAAAAATCACGACAGTCTTGGTCGAACCTTCAAAACTATCGGAGAACGAAGCAATCAGAAGGCCCGCCGCGCAGCCGATGAAACCGACCACTTGCAGCCAGATCCGTCCGACCTTGTCCGCGAAGATGACCGCGAAAATGATGCCGACAATCAGCAGCATGGTGATGAGGGCAGAGCCCTTGGCGGCGAGTATGTCGTTCAGTATCAGGTCGCTGATGCTGCGAACGTGATCCGGCTTGCTGCCGAACGCCGCTGCGAGAATGGTCGGCGTGAAAATGCCGATCCCGTACGTGCCGAGATCCTGCAGGAACCACGGTACCGAGGCCAGGATCGTCGCTCGCAGGTTGCGCCGCGCGATCAGCGCGGCGAAGCTCTGTTTGCCGCCGTGGCCCGTGGCGGCCATTTCCATTTCGCGCGACAACGCAATACTTGTCGGGTACTGCGGGGTGCGCACCAGTAATCGCTGCGCCGCGGCTTCCGCGCGGTCGACCGCACCGCGAATATGCAGCCAACTGGGGCTTTCCGTGATGTAGAAGCGGCCGATGGTCACCGCCAGCGCCGGGATGATCGCCGTGCCGTACATCCAGCGCCACGAATCGAGGGTCGGGATGGTCGACAGGACCAGGAAGCCCACCGCCGTGCCGCCGAGCGCGCCCAACGCCTGGAAGCCGAACGCCGCCAGCACAAGCTTGCCTCGACTGCTGCTGGGGATGCTTTCGGAGATGATCATGTGCGCGGTCGGGTAGTCGCAGCCGAGCGCCACGCCAAGTCCGAACAGGCAGATCACGAGCGAGATGAAATTGGTGCAAAGAACGAGCAGCACCAGGAACGCCACGAAAATGATCATCTCCACGATGAACATCCGCTTACGCCCGAAGTAGTCGGACATGCCTCCGAGACCGACCGCTCCGACCAGGATGCCCATGAGACTGGCGGCGCTGATGAAGCCGTTCTGTGCCGCGCTGATGCCGAACTCGCGCGAGATCAGCGGGAGCGCCACGCCCGTCATGAAAACGACGAATCCTTCAAAGAATTTTCCGGCTGCCGCCAGCGCCCAGATGCGCCATTGCATCGCGGTCATGGGTACTGACGCGAGATGCGTTCCGTCAGGCCACATGGGGTGTTCGTCGATGTACTGCTGGACTGACTTCACACCGTTGCTCTGCGACCTGTCGGAATCTGCCACATCATGCATAACTCACTCCTGGTGCGATTGCGGCTATTGCGATGGCGATAACACGCGGAGGTTTAATCAGCCCCGAGCGTATTCGCTTGGCCTGGCGTGCCTTTTACGGCGCGTGAATCTGGAATCGTGTTGGCTGATACAACGCGTCTCGTTCGATGGCCGAACCGAATTCTTCGCAGAGAATTTGCGGTGCCAGATCGCCATCGTGACGGCGATAGGTGTCGGGCGCATGACAAGAACGGACCGAGGGCTGTCCGCGTTTATAAGCTTGCGGTCAGTAAGGCGGAAAGGCGGATGCGTTCGCGGCTTTGTCGTCGATGAGAACATGGGCGCGTCCCTTGCCGATGTCGTGGAAGCTTGCTTGCCCGAGGGCTCCTTGGCGCTTTAAACGCGCTTGTTGAGCGATGAGGATCGGGGTTGTTCGCTACTCGCTACCCGGGGTAATCGATACGTCGGACTTGGCGAAATATGCTTCTGATACGAGGTATTTATCGGGTTAATCTGTTTGTAAGGATTCCCGCCAAGCAATCTATCTTGCGGGTGTAATAAAACAGCGGCGATCCACAACGAGCAACGCAAGCACAGAATTGCAGCGCTTTCAATTTGTAAGTTATCCATAGCGTTGCATCTTTACGGAGCAGCCTTGACCGATACAGTTCCAGGTCAGCGGCGCGAACGCGGGTGACCTGTGTCGGGAAATGGAATTAGTTAGACTAGCGCGCAGTTAGATAGACACGAAAGTACGGAATTGACTGGACTGCCCGGAATCGGCCGTCGTAGCGACTTATGCGTGCGGCGGCCCGAGAAGTCGTGGGAAGGAAGTGAAAGGCTCTTGACGACCCGAAGCGGCTGGTCAGCCGAGCCGGTCACTCAAGCGCGTGGGAATTTGCCTATTCTTGAATGGCCGGTATCGGAGAAGACGAACGGGTGCAGTCGAACCGCTTTGCCGTTCGATCCAGCGCCAGCACAAACGGGGGCTCTCCGTGTGCCTAGTAACTACACGATCAAACACAGCGGCGTGACTTAAAAGTGATCTTCCGCACAGTCGAGTCCTTATTGCGGCGGCAGCATAAAGGTTCTTGTGTATCACGCAATGAAGCTTTCAATATCCTTTGAGGACATCCACATGCGGGTAATCGGGCGGTTGCAGATTGCGATATCGATTCTCCCGCTATGTGTGGCCGTTCAGGCCATCGCGCAAGGAGCACCTCAACCGGACCTTTCTGGAAACGATCCGCATTGGAAGATAATTGCGACCGGAGACTGCTGGCTTTACGACCCCAGTCCTCATGCTGGGTCAAGGGTCGAGTGGAGCGGCCAGTGCGTTAGCAGAGTCGCTTCGGGGCATGGCACAGAGACCTGGAAAAACTACTTGGGTAACGTAACCCAACTTGTAGACCTAACGCTTGTTAACGGTGTCGGCCAGGGTTCAAGCCAAATAACCATACCCGTACCTGGCGTCTCCATGGAGGAAATAAAAGTACCATTGATCAATGGAGAGGCCACGGGGCAGGGAACGATGACTATCTTTCGAAATGGCAAACTATTTCAAGAGTACGCGGGAGGATTTGTTGACGGTAAAAGGAGTGGCCAAGGCCGACTCACCACTTACGACCCAGGCGGGGCCGTAGTTTCCAATGCAAGTCTCCTGTGGGCCAATGACCAGCCCGCTAACCCAGACGGCGACGATGGCAAATCTGATGCGCGCACGTCCACTCCAAGCTCACCCGTGACGCCCCAAGACCCGGCCCGCTCAATTGTGGTTACCAAGTCCGACGGCTCCGGCTCATCTACCGCTTTGGTTCAAACCCCTCCCGTGAATACCATGGGGAAGCCCCAGAGTACGGTTGGTAACCTAGATCCGCTGAGGCGTACTGAATATGCCGATATCAGAGATCACTTTGAGAGGGGTGCTTTGACAATATGGTACGGAAGTGGACAAGATTACAATTACGAGTTTTCTGGTGATCCGACTGCCAGCAAGTTTGAGACAAAAATTCGCGTTGCCGATGGGTTTCTTTCGCGATCACAGGACGATAGGCGCAATAATCAATTCGCATGGAAAACAGATCTAGCGAAACTGCACGACTTAAAGGCGGCGCGCATCTGGTACAAGATGGCATTTGATCAACTGAGGCAGGAGCATCCAGAGATAGATCCCTCGGTCTACCCCAATCGAACTGGGCTCTCCGACAACTCGTACGGCGTGATGTATTTGGGATACTCGCGCTTCGAACGAACGCCTAATGATTCCGCTATCGAATCCATAGAGGAGAGCCTGCCGCGGGCACAAACTTATGCTCCGGCTCCCGCTCCGGGTAGAGTCACAAATGCAAAAACTGCAGAGCGCGCCGAGGCGTACTTGGTGACATGCAGTGGCTTCAATCAACGCTTGCTATTTTTGAATACAGGACCGAGCTCGTTCGCGGCGGAAGTTTCCGACATCGCATATCCGGTCGCTGCAGGCAAATCATCTGCGGGTGACGCTCTCATAAACCTGGCAGGGCGATTCGGCGTAAACAACTCACGTGCGACAGATCTCTATAGCCAATCTCACACGACCGGTCAGGTTCGTAGACTTGTTCAGGCCGGTGTCGACCAGGCTGACAACATCGCGTCGAATCGTGACCGTGACGGAGCCGTCCAGTACATAAAACAATGCGACAAGATTGGAAAGGACCTCGCGACGGCGATGGATTGGTAGTCGCTCAAGAGCCGATTGCACAGTTATTTGGTGAATGGAGCGCTCCCCGCAACGTTGGCCCGAGCCCTCGCTCCCGCGAGAAATTAGGCGCGCCCGGACAAAGGACTTCTTAAGCGAGCTATGGCACATTGGCTCGCGAACCGCTGTTGCACTTCCTTATCCGAATGTCCGTTGGCATCTATAAGACCTGCCACGATTGTCGAGCGCGCTCAACGACCGCTCGAGGCCGTCTACGCCTATTGATTTTTTCAGCGATCGGCCATTCGGAAATGGCCTGACGACGGGTGATTTGGACGACCGGTTGGATCCGTACCGCTGACGCGACGCTGCTGCACGGCGATTAAACGACCGCTTGTAAAGTGGAGCCGCCACATGAATGTCATGGCAACGCATCGAACGAAGGTCGCTTTCTGGCCGGCAAGCGCCTGATGGCGATCCGCGTCCCCTGAAGCACCACGGGCGAACCGAGCGGACTACGCAGTCGCGGCCGTGACGATTGGTTGGTAATATCCGGTGGTAGATGGCGAAAGAACCCGTACGTCATCGAATCCTACCTGCGAGGCGAGAGACGCCACTTCGTCAGGCGTGATAGCCCGATAGTGGCCGACGAAATGGCTCGATTGCCAGCCGTGGTCACTTGTCTGGCAAGCGATGTACAAGTGAGCTGAGTAACGCCGGTCGTCGTGCCAGTCCCAGACCTGATGCACGATGCGGCGAAGGCCGTTGTCCACGAACATGGCTGGCCCTATCATGCTTGGGCGTTGAATCAGCAACTCGCCATAGTCCCTTAAGCTAATAAACGTCTTTCCGCCTGTTCGTAGACTCCTTCCCCGGCCGTCCTTTCCGATCGAGGGCTTGACCCGTTCAGCAAGCTCAACATCAGACAGCTTCTTGCGACCGGCAATGCGTTCCTGCGTCGAACGTCAGGGATGCGCGTAATAGCCCGGCTGATCGATGTCGGTGAGAAGGTCTGGACCGGTCGGCGCCCAATCCAGCACGGCGCGGGTCCGATCGCTTGATGTCGGCAGGTCCGCGCTCGCGAACATCGCGAACCACCCGAAATGCGCCGCTGCTTCGTCGTGGGACTTGGCGACCACTGGCAGGCCGAGCCGGCGGCCGATCACCTCGGCGATAGCCTTGAACGGCACGCCTTCCTCCGCGATCGCATGATACGGGCCGTCGATAGCGCCGTGCTCGAGCGCGAGCCGGAAGACGCGGGCGGCATCGAAGCGATGCACTGCGGGCCAGCGGTTCAGGCCATCCCTCACATAAGCCGACACGCCTTTCTCGCGGGCGATTCGGATGAGGATGGGGACAAACCCGTGGTCTCCCTCACCGTGGACGGACGGCGGTAGCCGCACGGCGGTCGCACGTATGCCGCGGTCCGCGAGGGTCTGCGCCGCCGCCTCCGACGCGCGGGGAAAGTCGCCGGACGGCGCACGAGGCCGATCCTCCTCGGTCGCCGTGCGGCCATTGCTCAGGAACGCCGTGCCGGACGTGACGAACAACGGGCGCTCGCTGCCTTCGAGCACACTGCCGAGAACCTCGATCGCGCGCCGGTCCTCCTCGGCGCTATCGGCAAATCGGGAGAAATCGTGATTGAAGGCGGTGTGAATGATCCCGTCGGCGCTCGCCGCTCCTCGACGCAGGCAGTCGAAGTCGGTAAGCGATCCATGAACCGCCTCGGCGCCGGCAGAGGCGAGCGTGGCCGCGCCTTCCTCCGAACGCGTGAGACCCACGACCTGATGGCCGTTCGCGAGCAGTTCGCGGACGACAGCGGAGCCGACGAAGCCGGTGGCTCCCGTGACAAAGACGCGCATTTGATGCTCTCCCAAGTGATCGAGAGATCAATGTACGAGGCAAAATCATCCTGTTAAAGTGGTGACATTATCCAGGTATACCTCTTAACAGGTTGCACATGGCCCACGCGAACGAGAGTAAGAGCGAGAGCGCGAACGACAATCGGCTCGGCAATTATCTGAAGAACAGGCGCACGAAGCTCGATCCCGCGACTTTCGGCTTTTCAGGTAGCCGGCGGCGCACGGCGGGACTGCGCCGTGAAGAGGTTGCGCAGCGCGCCAATATCAGTGCGGCCTGGTACACGTGGCTGGAGCAGGGGCGCGGCGGCAATCCATCGGCGGATGTGCTGGAGCGCATCGCGACGGCACTGATGCTGACCGAGGTGGAGCGCGAACACATATTCCTGCTCGGCCTCGGCCATCAACCCGAAGTCCGCTATCGGGGCAGCGACGCGATCACGCCGCGACTGCAGCGCCTGCTCGAGGCGCTGCCCGATAGCCCGGCTATCGTCAGGACGGCGACATGGGACGTGGTTGCCTGGAATCGCGCGGCCGCGGCTGTGCTCACCGACTACGGCTCCCTGCCGCCCGAACAACGCAACATCCTGCGCATGATCTTCTGCGATCCCCGCGTGCGAGCCGCGCAGTTCGATTGGGAAAGCGTGGCCCGCTTCGTGGTGAGCGCCTTCCGGATCGATGCCGCACGCGCAGGCGCTGATGCCGAGGTGGCGCCGCTCGTCGACGAACTGTGCCGGTCAAGCCCCGAGTTCGCCGCCATGTGGCGGGACAATGAGGTGCAGACCTATGGCGAAGGGGTCAAGCATCTGCGCCACCCTGTGCTTGGGCCGATCTCGCTGGAATATTCTTCCTTCGCGGTCGACGGGCGGCCGGATCTTCAGATGATCGTCTACAACCCGGCGACACCGGCCGATCAGGAACGGATCAGATCCCTGATCGAGGGAACGCGGAAAATCGCTGCGGAGTGAACCCGATGCCGCTTCGATTGTGGGCAAATCATCAGCCTGTATGACGATGTGAACGGCTGACGTGGAACTTGAACTCGTCCCGCTTTGCAGCAGGGACCTTGTAAAAGGACAGGCAATTGCCATGAATAAAATCGACCTCTCCAACGTCTATCGAGACTACATTGCCTGCCTGAATAAGCAGGACTGGCTGCAGCTGGAACAGTTCGTTCATGACGACGTGTACTACAACGATCGGCGGATTGGCTTATCAGGTTATCGTGCGATGCTTGAGAGAGACTTTAGTGAAATTCCAGACCTTTATTTCAAAATTCATCTGCTGATTTCCGATCCGCCTTGTGTCGCCAGCCGGCTGGAATTCGTCTGTACACCAAAGGGAAAATTTCTTGGCCTCCCTGTAAACGGCAAGAGAGTTTCCTTTACGGAGAATGTGTTCTATCAATTCCGGGAGGGAAAGATCGAGCAGGTATGGTCAGTTATAGATAAAGCGGCTATCGAAGCTCAGCTTTAGTGCGGCGGCTGACGTGCTAGTCGCTCTTATCTTTCCGCCCAGGGCGATCTGATCGATCTGCTTTGCCGCGCAATACGTGTGATACGCGCAATACGTGTGATACGTGTGATACGTGTGATACGTGTGATACGTGTGATACGTGTGATACGTGTGATACGTGTGATACGTGTGATACGTGTGATACGTGTGATACGTGTGATACGTGTGATACGCTGCGACCGGGGCGCTGGAGTTCGCGACCTCTGCCGGATCGTCTATTTCGCTGCAGCGATGCGCGACAACGGCGGCACGGTGATTTCAAAGATCTTGGCGGCCCTGCTGATTTCGCGCTCATCGATGACTGGCCGCCTGGTTCGGGACCGTCGCTGGCCTGGCAGGTCATCGAGATCGCGGCGTCACAGCTCAGGATCGGCGGCTTCTTGTGATGAACGACAACGGCGAGCCGGACTACGTCGAATTCATTCGAGATCTTTCCAACGGCTTTCTGTCCGTCAAGTTGTCCCTCGAAGGCGGGCCGGAACGACCGGTCAAAATATGCTGAGCTTCAATTGTTCGTCAAATCCCTCCAGTCAATTCGTTTTGCGCCGCTTTATCGCGGCCGAAGAGATGTCTACATTTGCACGAGCGCAAATCGATTGGTCCCAGAAACCGCCAGTCATTTTCCACGGTACTCAATCTCTTCAAGGAAACGATCATGAGCAAGCTCACAGGTAAGGTAGCCGTCGTCACGGGCGCGTCCAAGGGTATTGGCGCCGCTATTGCCAAGGCACTCGCAGCGGAGGGAGCTTCAGTAGTCGTCAACTATGCAAGCAGCAAGGCGGGCGCCGATGCCGTCGTTGCAGCCATTACTGCGGCCGATGGCCGGGCAGTCGCCGTCGGCGGCGATGTTTCGAAGGCAGCGGACGCGAAAGGCATTATCAACGCGGCCATCGAAACATTTGGACGCCTCGACATCCTGGTCAACAATTCGGGAGTCTACGAATTCTCGACGATCGAAGAGATCACCGAAGAACACTTCCACAAACAGTTCAATACCAACGTACTAGGCGTGTTGCTTACCACGCAGGCCGCCGTGGGCCATCTGGGCGAGGGGGCCAGCATCATCAATGTCAGTTCGGTCGTCACCCGCATTACGCCGCCGGCAAGTGCTGTCTATAGCGGCACGAAAGGCGCGGTCGACGCAATTACCGGCGTGCTTGCGCGCGAACTCGGGCCACGCAAAATTCGCGTGAATTCGATTAATCCCGGCGTCGTGGTGACCGAGGGTACCCACAGCGCAGGGATAATCGGGTCCGACCTAGATGCGTGGGCGCTCACCCAGACTCCGCTTGGCCGATTGGGGCAGCCGGATGACATCGCGTCGATCGCAGTGTTTCTGGCGTCGGATGACTCGCGCTGGATGACGGGCGAAAATGTTGTCGCAAGTGGCGGCATGCGCTGATCTGGACGGGTGATTGTGCCCGGCGCGGACCCGCTGTGGTCCCGTCGGGTGCCAAACGCTGCGGCTGGCCGGGCTCGGGGGAGTGAGATCGATTCCAAATCGGCGTCGCGACCGGCACATCTCCTGTTGTCGAGCCGTCGCTCTAGCGACGGCCGCTGCGGCCCCACACGTAGCGTACCCAACGTTGCCACCTGTTCTTCGGCGGCGCGGTGGCGTTGCGCGTTGCCTGCTCTTCGCGGTCGCGCTTGACGCTCTTCTGAACCTGTTCATGGATCTGGCGTAACGTGAGGCCGCCGGGGCCCTTCAGTTTGTCGGGATCGGGATTGTCTGTCATGAGAATGGCTTGTTCCTGATGGGTCCACTTGATCTTGATACAGATGGGCAGTCGCGACAAGCACGTGGCAGGCAGTTAGCCCTGAACGATACGTAGCGTACGCCGAAGCGCTCATCGATCAGCGCGAGGCTCTGACTAGTCCGTCTTCGAATCTGCAGTACTGGCACAATCGGGAAGACCTTCGATCCACTTGGAATCCTGATGCCAGACGCTGTCTCGCCTTCGCCGCCTTCGCGAGCTATAGGTCCCCTGTTTGCGCTGTTTCCGTTCCTGCGCCCTTATGCCGGGCGATGGGCGCTCGCGTTCCTGGCGCTGATAACGTCGGCGGGGGCCACACTGGCGTTGCCGGTGGCGTTCAAATACCTGATCGACCGTGGCTTCGCGGCTGGCGACCGGGCGCATATTGATCGCTATTTTCTCGCACTCTTCGTTGTTTCGCTGATACTGGCCGGCGCCACGGCGCTGCGCTTCTACCTCGTGTCCTGGCTGGGTGAGCGGGTCACGGCTGACCTGCGGCGCGCGGTCTACGACCACGTGCTGGGGATGAGTCCGCAGTTCTTCGAGACCACGCAGACGGGAGAGGTGCTGTCGCGGCTCACCGCCGACACCACCTTGATCCAGACGGTGGTAGGCACCAGCCTGTCGTTGGGATTGCGCAATTTCTTCCTGCTTACCGGCGGCGTGGCAATGCTGGCGGTGACCAGCCCGGTGCTATCGGCCTACATTATTGCCACGCTGGTTGTGGTGGTCGCGCCAATCGTCATCTTCGGCCGGCGCGTGCGGCGGCTTTCGCGCGCGAGTCAGGACAAGGTAGCGAACGCGAGCGCGGTGGCGGGCGAGGTGCTCAACGCCATGCCGACCGTGCAGTCTTATACGCAAGAGCCCTTTGAGTCGCGGCGATTTGGCGGCGCGGTAGAACTGGCCTTCGAAACAGCACTCAAGCGCATTCGGGCGCGCGCCTGGTTGACCGCCGTGGTGATCGTGCTGGTGTTCACTGCCATTGTGTTCGTGCTTTGGCTCGGGGCGCAGGCGGTTCTGGCCGGGCGAATGACTGCTGGCCAGTTGTCCCAGTTCATCCTCTACGCGGTGTTTACGGCCGGCGCGGTGGGGGCAGTCGCCGAAGTGTGGGGTGATCTGCAACGGGCCGCCGGCGCCACCGAGCGGTTACTGCAACTGCTGTCTGCGCGCTCCCCGGTTGTTGCGGCCGAGACGACCGTGCCGCTGCCGACGCGCGGCGAGGGTATCCGCTTCGATAACGTCAGCTTCTCGTATCCGTCTCGCCCCGGTGTCGCTGCGCTTTCCAGCCTCTCACTCGATGTCCGCTCGGGCGAGCATGTTGCGTTGGTTGGACCGTCCGGGGCCGGCAAGACCACCTTGTTCCAACTGCTGCTGCGTTTTTACGATCCGCAGACCGGCGCCATTCTGATCAACGGCGTGCCTACGCGGCAAGTGCCGCTTGTCGAGTTGCGTAGGGAAATTGGGGTAGTGCTGCAGGAATCGGTGATCTTTTCCGGCAGCGTGCTCGATAACATCCGCTACGGCGCGCCCGAAGCCACGCTCGCGCAAGTGCAGCGGGCTGCCGGGATGGCCGCTGCGGCGGGATTTATTGAAGAGCTGCCGCAAGGTTACGACACGTTTCTGGGCGAGCGCGGTGTGCGACTCTCTGGCGGACAGCGCCAGCGCATTGCGATTGCCCGTGCGATTCTGAAAGATCCGCCCATCCTGCTGCTGGACGAGGCCACCAGCGCGCTCGATGCAGCAAGCGAACGGCTGGTGCAAAAGGCATTGGACAATGCCGCGCAGAACCGCACCACGCTGGTCATTGCGCATCGCCTGGCTACGGTGCAGCAGGCGGACCGCATTGTCGTGATGGAACAAGGCCGCATTATTGCGCAAGGCCGTCACGCGGAGCTCCTTCTGAGTTCGCCGCTCTATGCGCAGCTTGCTGCCCTGCAGTTCGGTGAGCATCAAGGGCAGACGGGACGAAGCGGTGGTGTGCTCGATCTACAACCGTCCGCAAAGGGTGGCGCGAATCATCGATAATCACGAGCCAATGCCTCGTTCCGGTTGGACATTCACCGCCAATTCCCAACTTCGGCAGTGCGACTTGAAATTGTGAAGATATGAACTTGATCATCAGGCAGCTCGTCGAGGAATTGCACGAACACGGTATCTACCTGCCAGATGGCGATGTTCGGATCGGCAGTTTTGGCGATTCCGAGGCGCTATCAAATGAGCTCATCCTACTTATCGCGGCCGGCATAAAACGAGCGACCTGCAGTTTGCTGTGGTCTTGGGAATTCGAGGACGACGCGTTGCCAAAAGCCGGGGACATCGAGATTGTTCTTGATTGGCATAGCCGACCCGCGCTAGTTCGGCGAGCAGCGACCGTAGAGATCGTTCCGTTTGCGCGCGTAAGCGCCGGATTTGCGGCTAGTGAAGGTGAAGGGGATCTTTCCCTATCGTATTGGCAGACGGAGCACTGGCGTTTCTTCTCTGAGGAGTGTCTTCGGATCGGACGCGTAGCGGATGAGTCGATGCCTCTCGTGTGCGAGACGTTCGACGTACTTCATGTATTGAGCGGGTTCAAGTCGAAGGTCAGTGACTAAAGGTGTGTAACCGGCATTGGCTGCAAGAGGGAGTTCACCACTGGAGCGAATATTGTTAGCAGTACGAGATAGTGACCGGCGTCCTTGGATGCGATGAGGCTTCGGTTACAAGGCATCCTGGAATCGCATGAATCACCCTTGAAATTGAAACCGCCATATCTATATTGGAAGATTATCGCCTCCATACCTTCAAGGTATAAAGTTCCCCCCGTTTTCCGGACCCTGCCACAGGGTCTTAGTTCGCTGGAAAAATATCCCATAGAAATTCCAAACGGGCTGGCAATTGCATCGCTGGACGGCGGTGTCAAAAACGAGTTGGGAGAGGCAAATCAAAGTCGCCGCGTTGGCCGATCGATTACTTAAGGTTTCCTTCAGCTTTGCTCCGTACTATTTGCGCGTCCGCTTGTTTTCTCACGAGCAAATAGTTCCGATGTTTTCCGCTAGAAAACTGAAAGCGTCCATACAGGTTCGCTGGAGCGTTAATGAAAACCTTGTTCTTGCAGGCGCCGTCCTATGACGGCTTCGATGGCGGCGCAGGTTCGCGCTATCAGGCGAAGCGCGAAGTCCGCTCGTTCTGGTATCCGACATGGCTCGCACAACCTGCCGCGCTCGTTCCCAATAGCCGTGTTCTCGACGCTCCCGCTGACGGACTGTCCGTTGATGCATCGCTCGACATCGCGCAGCAATATGACCTGGTGATCATTCACACCAGTACGCCATCGTTTCCGACCGACGCCCTGTTTGCCGAAGACCTGAAGAAGCGCAAGCCTTCCGTGCGGGTCGGCATGGTCGGCGCGAAAGTCGCGGTCGATCCGCACAATTCGCTGACCGCCAGCGAAGCGATCGATTTTGTTTGCCGTGAGGAATTCGATTTCACATGCCAGGAAGTGGCCGAGGGAAAGCCGCTCGCGCAGATCAAAGGCTTGAGCTATCGCGCCGCGGACGGTTCGATCGAGCATAACGAAGCGCGCCCGATCCTTGAAAATATGGACGAGTTGCCGTTTGTCGCGCCTGTTTACAAACGCGATCTGAAAATCGACAACTACTTCATCGGCTATCTGAAGCATCCGTACGTGTCGATCTACACGGGCCGCGGCTGCCGCTCGAAGTGCACCTTCTGCCTGTGGCCGCAAACGGTGGGCGGGCATCGCTACCGCACGCGCTCAGTCGAGAACGTGCTCGAAGAAGTAAAGTGGATTCGCGACAACCTGCCTGAAGTCAAGGAGATCATGTTCGACGACGACACCTTCACCGACTTCAAGCCGCGTGTCGAGGAAATCGCCCGTGGTCTTGGGAAATTGGGTGTGACGTGGTCGTGCAACGCGAAGGCGAACGTGCCGTACGCCACGCTCAAGATCATGAAGGAAAACGGCTTGCGGCTCCTGCTTGTGGGCTATGAATCCGGCGACGATCAGATTCTCCTGAACATCAAGAAGGGCTTGCGCACGGATATTGCGCGGCGCTTCACCGAAGACTGCCGCAAGCTCGGCATCAAGATTCACGGCACCTTCATTCTCGGCCTGCCGGGCGAGACGCAGGACACGATCCGCAAGACCATCGAGTACGCGAAAGAGATCAATCCGCATACTATCCAGGTCTCGCTCGCCGCGCCGTATCCTGGCACGACGCTCTACAACCAGGCGGTGGAGAACGGCTGGCTCGAAGAGAACAAGGTCATCAATCTCGTCAGCAAGTCAGGCGTGCAGCTCGCGGCGATCGGTTATCCGCATCTGTCGCGCGACGATATCTATCATCAACTCGAAAACTTCTATAAGCGCTTCTATTTCCGTCCGTCAAAGATCTGGGAAATTCTGCGTGAGATGCTCACGAGCTGGGACATGATGAAACGGCGCCTGCGTGAAGGCGTCGAATTTTTCCGCTTCCTGCGCGCCCACCAAGCGTGAGCGCCGTGCATCTGCTCGCCGTCACGCTTGCCTGGGCGTGTGCGGCGGGTGCGGTTTTCGGCATCGCCTATACGGTGCTGGCCGGTGCGCTGATCGGCCGGTTCTTCGCGAGAGCGGTGTCCGAGCCGACCAGTTTTCCGCCGGTCACGATCGTCAAACCGCTGCACGGCAGCGAGTGGGCGTTGCTCGCTAATCTGTCGAGCTTCTGCCGGCAGGACTATTCGGGCCCTGTGCAATTCCTGTTCGGCGTGCACGATTCAACCGATCCCGCCTTGCAAACCGTCGAGGATCTGCGGCGATTGCATCCGGAAGCGGACATCACCGTGGTTGCCGATGCGCGCCTGTACGGTCCGAACCGAAAGATCAGCAACATCCTCAATATGCTGCCGCAGGCCCGGCATGACCTGCTGGTGTTCGCCGACAGCGACGTGAGCGTCGGGCCGGATTATCTGCGCAATGTAATCGGCGAATTACAGAAGCCCGGCGTCGGTCTCGTCACCTGCGTGTATCGCGGTGCGCCCGATCCCGGTTTCTGGCCGCGCCTGTCGGCCAAGGCCACCAACTACCAATTCCTGCCCGGCGTGGTGACGGGACTCGCGCTTGGTCTCGCGCGTCCCTGCTTTGGGCAGACCATCGCGATGCGACGCGATACCCTTGAAAAAATCGGCGGGTTCACACCGTTCGTGAAGCATCTGGCCGAGGACCATGCAATCGGCGAAGCCGTGCGGATGATCGGCGAGAAGGTGGTGATTCCGCCGTTCACGATCGCGCATGCCTGCGTGGAATCGAGTGCGACGCAACTGATCGCGCACGAACTGCGCTGGAGCCGCACGATTCGCAGCATCGATCCGCTCGGCCATCTCGGCTCGGCGCTGATTTATCCGCTGGCTTTCGCACTGCTCGCCATCGCCTTCTCGGGCGGCGCGCTGTGGTCGTGGCCGCTTGCGCTGGTCGCGGTATGCGCCCGGCTCGTGCTGAAACTGCAGTCGGATCGCGCGTTACAGCAGGCACATGGTGACCTGTGGCTGTTGCCGTTATGGGATATCGTATCGTTTTCGATTTTCCTGGCGAGCTTCTGGTCGTCGCGTGTGATCTGGCGAGGCTTCAGTTTCAAAGTGGACGGTGACGGCCTGCTGTCGGCGGCGCAGGACGAATGACGGATGAGCGGCAGGACAGGTCGGCCATGACGCGCAGGTTTTTCGAAGCAGCTATTAAAAGCAGGGCAATGCGTATGAGGCGCGCGCACGAGGTGTCCACGTGATGAAGCATCTCGGTCGCGCAGCCGCGCTCGCCGGCTTGCTGGTGTCGCTCTGGCTGGTCTGGCTGGACAATCCCGGCGCCGTGCTCGGCGCGCTGCGCGCGGCCGGCGCGGGACTCCTGCTGGCGGCGTTCGCGCACGTGCTGCCGATGCTCGCCAATGCCTGCGACTGGCGTTCACTGATTCGCGGCGGGAATCGTCCCGGTGTCCTCGCTATGCTGCACCTCGTGTGGGTGCGTGAATCGGTGAATAGCATGCTGCCGGTAGCGCGTATCGGCGGCGAAGTGGTCTCGTTTCGAATGCTCAAGCGCTGGGGCGTGCGGCCGTCGACAGCGGTGGGCAGCATCATCGTCGATATGCAGCTCACGGTGATCAGCCAGTTGCTCTTCACGATGGTCGGCATTGGCTTTCTGTTCGCGCACGCCCATTCCGGCACGCTGCGGCTCGCCAGTCAGCTCGCATGGGGCGTGGTGGTGCTCACGCCGCTGCTGGTGCTGTTCGCGCTCGTGCAGCACGCCAGTCCATTCGAGCGCATCACGCGTGCGCTCAATCATATGACGAGCGGCAAGCTGGCGGCGTTGGTCGGACAGTCGGCACAGGTCGATCAGGCCATCAAGGAGATCTGGCGCAGACGCGCGGTTGTGTTGCGCTATCTATTTTTCTGGCAACCGCTGCAGTGTTTCCTGACGGCGCTTGAAATCTGGCTGGCGCTCTACTTCCTTGGCGCACCGGTGAGCCTGACCGAGGCGGTGGTGATCGAATCGCTGATTCAGGCGGTGAGCAGCGCGGCGTTCTTCGTGCCGGGCGGCCTCGGTGTGCAGGAGGGAGGTTTCATCGTGATTGGCGGCGCGTTGGGGCTCGATCCTTCGATCTGCCTGGCGCTGGCCGGCGCCAGGCGAATTCGTGATCTGTTGATCTTCGTGCCGGGACTCTTCGCCTGGCAGTTTGCCGAGTCGTCGAATCGCGCGTCCGGACAGTCGGAACGGGCTGAGAGCCGCTAGACCCGGCTTTCATAGCGCGCGTCAGCCCGCTTCGACATAGGCAGGAAACGACAGTTGAACTGCAAGCCCTCTTCCGCCGATACCCGCGCCGATATGCAGGCTTGCATCGAAATGCTCCGCGATCCGCGCGACGATCGAGAGTCCTAGCCCGCTGCCCGAAGCCTGCGTGCCGGTCGCGCGAAAAAACCGGTTCGTCAGATGGGCGAGATCGCCTTGCGCGACGCCAGGGCCGTCGTCGCGCACGGTGAGTTGCACGCGGTCATCCGCATGGTGCACGTCCACCTCGATCCGGCCTCCGGTGCCTCCATACTTGATCGCGTTATCGAGCAGATTGTCGAGCAGGATGCCGAGCAGCACCGGCTCGGCATTGATCTCGGCGTGCAGGTCGCCCGCCAGCGTCACGCGAATATCCCTCTGCTGCGCATTGCGCTCGTTGGCCAGCAGCGCATCCTTCGCGATCGCCGCCGGCTTGAGCGGCTCGGCCGGCATTTTCTCTTGCGCGTCCAGGCGCGCGAGCAGCAACAATTGCTCCGCGAGCCGCGCGCTCCGATCGACGCCTTGCACCACGCGCTGCATCGCCAGTTGCCGTAGTGCGGCGTCCGGCTCGGCCAATGCGACTTGCGCCTGCACCTTGATCGCAGCGAGCGGCGTTTTCAGTTCATGCGCGGCGTCGGCGGTAAACGCGCGTTCGCGCTCAACCGAGTGCCGCAAGCGCGACAGCACGAGGTTGATCGCATCCACCAGCGGCCGCACCTCGGTCGGCACCCGGCCGATATCGACCGGCTCCAGCCGGTTGATATCGCGTACGCGGATGGCGCCCGAGAGGGTCTTGAGCGGCGCGAGGCTCCAGCCGATGCTGAACCAAACCAGCAGTGCAAGAACCGGCAGCGCGAGAAGGGTGGGCCGCGCGATTCGGCTCGCCACGCCGCTTACCAGATCGCTGCGCGTATTGGCCGGCTCGAAAACACGCACCGTGTGCCCGAGCGCGGTATCGCGCAAGGTGAACGTATGCCACAACTGACCGCCCAGCGTCATGTCCTGGGTGCCGCTGAGCGGAGGCACCGGCAGATCCTGCGCCTGTAACGTACGCAATTGCGGGCTGCCGGCCAGCACGGCGCCGTTCGCGCTACGGACCTGGAATAGCGCGTCACGCGGAAGCGCGTCGTCATCGTCACTGTCGCTCGCGCCGGGTTCGCCGCCTTTCTCTTCTTCCCGCACGTCGATGCGGGCATTGGCCAGCGTGGTCAGATTGCGCTGATCGAGCAGCGCGAGGATTTGCGCCAACTCCGCGAGCCGCGCCTCTTCCCATTCGCCAATTTCGTGTTTGGCCTGACGATAGCTCGACACCAGCGCGATGCCCCAGATCAGCACGATGCTGGCGAGAACCAGCAGAACAAGACGTCGGCGTATCGATGGCGACATTACGCTTTCTCCACCACGTAGCCGAGATTGCGCACGGTTCTGATCAGTTTGGCGCCGAGTTTTTTGCGGAGGTTGGACACATGCACCTCGATTGCGTTGCTTTCGATTTCTTCCTGCCATCCATACAAGCTCTCTTCGAGACTCGAGCGCGACTGAGGATTGCCCAGGTGCGTCAGCAACTGCATCAGGATGGCCCATTCCCGTGAGGTCAGGGACACGCGCGTAGTGCCGACTTCAACGGTTTGCGCTGCCGGATTGACCGTCAGATCACGATAGCGAATGACCTCCACACTGCGCCCTTGGGCACGGCGCAGCACGGCCCGGCAACGCGCGATCAGTTCAGTAAGGTCGAAGGGCTTGCTGAGGTAGTCGTCGGCACCGGCTTCCAGGCCGCCAACGCGGTCAGCCACCATATTTCTGGCTGTCAGCACCAGCACGGGGAGGTCCTTGCCCGCATCGCGAAGCCGTTTCAGGACCTCCATGCCCGATACCTTGGGTAAGCCGAGATCCAGTATCACGAGCGCATAGTTGGTGGTAGTGAGGGCCAGGTCGGCCTCGTGGCCGTCGCGTGCCCAGTCGACGGTGAAGCCGGCTTGACGCAGCCCCGCTTCAACACCGTAGCCAATCAGTTCGTCGTCTTCTACGAGGAGTACGCGCATGGGTCAAGGACTCCTTCACATCATTAATGTCGGCCGCCGGTTGGCGCGGACTTTGTAACGGCTACCGGGCCGCATTCGCAGTGTAACCATAGTGGTCACCAGCAGCCGAGTACCGCCGTGCCGCTTAAGGTTTCCTTCAGCTTGGATCGATAGTATCGCTCCTGACAGCACACGCTCTCACGTGACCTGCATGGCGCGAAGCAACGCCAGGTTACTGGAGACCCGCCGTTCGAATGTCAGTGCATCGACTCGACGCACAGCTTGCGGTTTTTGCAGATGAATCGCGCCGAAATACAGGTGCATGTCATCCTGAAAGGTCACGAGACTACGCCATGAAACCGGTCACCGTCGACATACTGCGAGCCCATCTGATGGCCGCTTCACTCACGGCAATGGGCGCCGAGGCGCTCATATTGCTGGTGTTGCTGGTCCTGCCGGTTTCTGAAGAGACCTTCAGCTCCACGCCGTTCAGGCTGCTCGCGCTGGCGCTGATCGTCAGCGGCGTGATCGTGATTCGGCGCCTGGCGCATGCAGCGTTCGAGCAGGCGGTGCAGCGTCGTTACGTCACAACCCATCTCGCGCTCTCGCGGCCTGTATCGGTGACGACCCGTTGTCCGCGGCGCGGGCTTGTCATTCTTCATCTGCGATTGACGGGCAGACCGTTCGTATTAGCCAGCCACTGACGGAACCCTGCGATGGCGGCGCACACGCTGAGTGCATATGAATGGGTGTTGTTAGCCGGCTGCGGTATCGCTTCGCTCTACGTGATGGCAGCCGCCTTAGCCATGCCGTTCTTTGCGATGCGGCGTGCCGGTGCCGCCACGAGCGCTGCGCATCCGGCGGCTGCCGAAGCCACTGCACATCTGTTTGCGCCTGTCGGCGTCAGCGTACTTAAACCGCTTTGCGGCGCTGAGCCGCGTCTCTACGAAAATCTCCAGACCTTTTGCGTCCAGCAGTATCCGCACTTTCAATTGGTGCTCGGCGTATCCTCATCCGATGATCCGGCCGTTGCCGTGGTGCGCCGATTGCAAGTCGCCTATCCAATGCACGACATCGAGCTCGCCATCGACACCCGCGTGCATGGCAGCAACCTCAAGGTCAGCAATCTCATCAACATGGCGGAGCGGGCTCGACACGAGGTGATTGTGATTGCCGATAGCGATATCGCCGTAGAAGCCGACTATCTTGACACCGTGGCCGCGCCCCTCGTCGACTTGAGTATTGGGGTGGTCACCTGTCTTTACGTGGCGCAAGGCGTCGGTGGCTTCTGGCCACGTGTAGGCGCATTGTTTATCAACGAGTGGTTCGCGCCGTCGGTGCGGGTCGCTCACGCGGTCGGTTCACGTCGCTTTGGGTTTGGGGCGACGCTGGCTTTGCGCCGCGCGACGCTCGAGCGTATTGGCGGATTCGAAGCGTTGAAAAACTGTCTCGCCGATGACTATCGGCTCGCGCAGCACGTACGCGGCCTCGGATTGCGCACAGTGCTCTCGCGCGTGATCGTGACCACCGACGTCATCGAACCGAGTTTCCGGGCCTTGTGGCAGCGTGAAACGCGCTGGTTGCGCACGATCCGCTCGGTGAATCCGCTGGGCTTCGCCTTTTTGTTTATCACCTTCCCATCGCCCTGGCTGCTGGCGGGAGCCTGGCTCACAGGCAGCCTCCTGACGGGTCCGCCCGGCGACGTGGACCCGTGGCCGGCGCTCGCGAGCGCCACCGTGACGGCGTGCGGTAGCGTCGCGCGCGTGCTGCTGCATCTGCGCGCCGCGCGTCACGAGCACGCCTTCTGGCGAGACCTACTCCTCGTGCCGCTTCGCGATATCTTGCTGGCCTTGCAATGGCTCGCGGCGGTGTTCGGCTCGCATGTTGTGTGGCGCGGCGCACGCGTACCCGTGACGGAGTCCGTATCGGCGAGGCAAAGCACGGCGTTAGCCGCGCTGGATGTGATTGAAACTTCCGATGGTGGATAAGGTGCCCGGCCTGATCATTACCGCGGACGATTTCGGCCTGCATTCGCGCGTCAATCTTGCGGTCGAGCAGGCGCACCGGCATGGCGTGCTGACGGCGGCCAGCCTGATGGTCGGTGCGCCTGCCGCGGCCGATGCGATAGCGCGTGCCCGGTATTTGCCGCAATTGCGGGTCGGCCTGCATGTTGTCCTGGCCGATGGCAACGCGATCATGCCGCGTGCGGACATTCCGGCGTTGCTCGACAAGCATGGACGCTTCGGCAGCAACATGGCGCGCGACGGTGTGCGTTTTTTCTTTTCGCCGCAGGTACGCAGGCAATTGGCCCGGGAGATTCGCGCACAGTTCGACGCGTTTGCGAAGACGGGTTTGACGCTCGATCATGTCAACACGCACAAGCATTTTCATTTGCATCCGACGGTGCTCGGGTTGATTCTGGAAATCGGGCGCGACTATGGAATGCATGCAATGCGGCTGCCGTTCGAAATGGGCGCGCCGCTGTGGATGAAACCATGGATCGCGATGATGCGAGTCCGGCTCGCGCGTGCGGGAATTGCGCATAACGATTATGTGGTGGGCATCGCGAGGAGCGGGAATATGGATAAGGCGGCGTTGCTGGCCGCCCTTAATGCATTGCCGCGCGGCGTGGTCGAGATTTATTGTCATCCCGCGGTCGATGGGGATTGTCCGTTAAGCGAGGGGATGCAGTTTTATCGTCATGCGGATGAATTGCAGGCGTTGCTGTCATCGTGCGTCAAGACAGCGATCCATGCCACCGCTGTCCGTGTTGGCGGATTCTCCGATGTGCTGCGCAGGCCACCTTGACGATCGGCTTTTCGTTCCGTAGCAGTCAATCACCCTCAGCGATATTGATCCCCTGTGACTCATTGTCAGGTGCCCCGTTTCTAACGGTCAGCGCACCGACGATCCGCCGCGCCGACCCGTCATTCTTTCAATTTGTTATTATTTTGAAATATTTAAGTAGGACAATTGCAGGAAAACTCTCAAACCGGGGATAAAATCGCCCCTCAAGAACGGTTGATCCGTGCGCTCTCCGGCGTACCGCGACGGCTGTAAAAGAACGGCACGCCTTTGCGCGGCGTCTCTTTTTATCTTCGAGCTTCCCTGAAATTCATTCTGGTTTCGTCCCATGCGGTAGTTCGTGCTCAACCAGTGACCCAAGCCGACCGGCAGGCGTGCCTGCTGCCGGCGCCCCTGTCTAACGCGTCGGATGACCCGTGCGAGCGCCCTTGTGGACGGTCCGGGTGCTGGACGTATTCCGCAGTCTTTCAATCATCTAGGAAATCGCAATGCAACGATCGCGTAGCACGCGTGCTTTGATTCCGGGCATGTTGGGCATTGCCCTCGTCACGCTTGCCGGATGCGGCAAACAAGAACAAGCCGCGAAGGCAGCGCCGCCGCAGCAAGTCAGCGTCGTCACCGTGGCGTCCGAGCCGGTCGTCATCGAATCCGTGCTGCCGGGCCGTACCGCGGCGTTCCGCTCGGCTGAAGTCCGGCCGCAGGTCGATGGAATCATCCAGCAGCGCCTGTTCAAGGAAGGCAGCGAGGTCAAGCAGGGGCAGCAGTTGTATCAGATCGACCCGGCAACCTACGACGCCACCTACAAAAGCGCGCAAGCCACGCTGGAATCGAGCAAGCTGCTTGCGCAACGCTACGGCAAGCTGGTTGCCGACGAAGCGGTCAGCAAGCAGGCCGCCGCGGAAGCCAAGGCGTCCTGGCTACAGGCGCAAGCGGCCATGGAGCGCGCCGAGATCAACCTGCGCTACACCAGGGTGCTCGCGCCGATCTCCGGCCGTGTGGGACGCTCGAACGTGACCGAGGGCGCGCTCGCGGTCAACGGCCAGTCCACGGCGTTTGCGACCGTGCAGCAGATCGACCCGATCTATGTGGATGTCACCCAGCCTTCGGCTACGCTGCTGCGCCTGCGCGCGGAACTCGCCGCGGGCAAGCTCGAAAACGCGGGTAACAACGCCGCCAGGGTCACCCTGAGACTGGAAGACGGCAGTGTGTACCCCGTCGCGGGCCGGCTTGAATTCTCCGAAGTGTCGGTTGACCAGAGCACGGGCTCGGTCACGCTGCGCGCCGTGTTCCCTAACCCGAACCATGTACTGCTGCCGGGCATGTTCGTGCATGCGCGTTTGAGCGAAGGCGTGAAATCCAACGCGATTCTGGCGCCGCAAGTCGGCGTGACGCGCGACCTGAAGGGGCAGCCCACCGCGCTCGTGGTCAATGAGAAAGACGAAGTCGAGATGCGTTCGCTGACGACTGATCGCGTGATTGGCGACAAATGGCTGGTCACCTCGGGCCTGAACGCCGGCGACCGGATCATTGTCGACGGCTTGCAGTTCGTCCGTCCGGGCGCCAAGGTCAATCCGGTTCCGGCAGCAAGCCCGGCAACTGCGGTTACCCCGTCGGCAAGCGACGCCGCGTCCGTCACCAAATCGTGATGGCGCGCGCTAACCGGCCAGATCGGGGATAAGGATTCTTCATGTCAAAATTTTTCATCAACCGTCCCATTTTTGCCTGGGTGATCGCGCTGGTCATCATGCTGGCGGGCGTGCTGGCGATCCGCTCGCTGCCGATCAACCAGTATCCGGCCATCGCGCCGCCGACCATCGCGATTTCGGTCAATTACCCGGGCGCGTCGGCTGAGACGGTGCAGGACACGGTCGTGCAAGTGATCGAGCAACAGCTCAATGGTCTCGACCGCTTGCGTTATATCTCGTCGGAAAGCAACTCCGACGGCAGCATGACCATTACCGCGACGTTCGAGCAAGGCACCAATCCGGATACCGCGCAGGTTCAGGTTCAGAACAAGCTGGCGCTTGCCGCGCCGCTTTTGCCACAAGAGGTGCAGCAGCAGGGCATCCGCGTGACGAAGTCGGTTCGCAACTTCCTCGTGATCGTGGGCCTGGTGTCAACGGATCCGAAAGTCGCGCGCGAGGATCTGGCGAACTACATTGTGTCGAACATTCAGGACCCGCTTTCGCGCACTTACGGCGTGGGCGATTTCCAGGTGTTCGGGTCGCAGTACGCCATGCGCGTCTGGATGGATCCGGCCAGGCTGCAAAGCTATCAGCTGACGCCCATCGACGTGAGCAACGCCATCAAGGCGCAGAACGTTCAGATTGCGTCCGGCCAGCTCGGCGGTCTGCCTGCTGTCAGCGGACAGCAGCTCAACGCTTCAGTGATCGGCAAGACACGTCTGCAAACGAGCGAGCAGTTCGGCAACGTGCTGCTGAAGGTGAATCCGGACGGCTCGCAAGTGCGCCTGAAAGACGTCGCCCGTGTGGGACTCGGCGGGCAGGATTACAACATCAACGCACAATACAACGGCCAGCCGGCATCGGGCATTGCGGTGCGTCTGGCAAGCGGCGCCAACGCGCTGCAAACGGTCAAGGCGATCCGCGCGACGCTCGACGAATTGCAGCCGTTCTTTCCGGCTGGCATGAAGGTGGTGTACCCGTACGACACCACGCCGGTGATCGCGGGTTCCATTCACGAAGTGATCAAGACGCTGCTGGAAGCGGTCGTCCTGGTGTTCCTCGTGATGTACCTGTTCCTGCAGAATATTCGCGCGACGCTGATCCCGACCATCGCCGTGCCGGTGGTGTTGCTCGGCACGTTCGGCGTGCTCGCGGCGTTCGGTTACTCGATCAACACGCTGACCATGTTCGGCATGGTGCTGGCAATCGGCTTGCTGGTTGATGACGCCATCGTGGTGGTGGAAAACGTCGAGCGCGTGATGGCGGAGGAAGGGCTTTCGCCACGCCAGGCGGCATTGAAGTCGATGGGGCAGATTCAGGGCGCGCTGGTGGGCATTGCCATGGTGCTGTCGGCGGTGTTCCTGCCCATGGCGTTCTTCGGCGGCTCCACGGGCGTGATCTATCGCCAATTCTCGATCACCATTGTCTCTTCGATGGTGCTCTCGGTCCTCGTCGCACTCGTGCTCACGCCGGCGCTGTGCGCGACCATGCTCAAGCCGATCGACAAGGGCGAGCACGGCGAGCATAAGCGCGGCTTTTTTGGCTGGTTCAACCGCAAGTTCAACTCGACCACGCGCAGCTACGAGCGCGGTGTGAAGGGCATCTTGCAGCGTCGCGTGCGCTTTCTCGTGCTGTACGTCGCGATTGTCGCGCTGATGGCCTTCCTGTTCACGCGCATCCCGACTTCGTTTCTGCCGGAAGAAGATCAGGGCGTGTTGTACGCCCAAGTGCAAACGCCGCCGGGCGCAACCGCCGAGCGCACGCAGAAGGTGCTCGACCAGATGCGCGACTACTTGCTGAAAGAAGAGGGCGACGTCGTCGATTCGCTCTTCACGGTGAACGGCTTCAACTTTGCCGGACGCGGTCAGAATTCGGGTCTTGCCTTTATCCTGATGAAGCCGTGGGCCGAACGCACCGGCGCCCACAGCAGCGTGTTCGATCTCACCGCGCGCGCTCAGGCCAAGTTCGGGGCGTTCCGCGATTCCATGGCGTTTGCATTCGCGCCGCCCGCCGTGCAGGAACTCGGCAATGCGACCGGCTTCGATTTGTATTTGCAGGACCGTGCCGGCCTCGGCCACGTTGCGCTCATGAACGCTCGCGACAAGTTCCTGACGCTGGCGTCGAAGAGTCCGGTGCTCCAGCGCGTGCGTCCGAACGGTCTTAACGATCAGCCGCAATACCTGCTCGATATCGACGACGAAAAAGCGCGCGCGCTCGGCGTTTCGCTGGCGGATATCAACAACACGGTGTCGATTGCGTGGGGTTCGAGCTACGTCAATGACTTTATTGACCGTGGCCGCGTGAAGCGCGTCTATTTGCAGGGCCAGCCCGATTCGCGGATGAATCCGGACGACATCGACAAATGGTTCGTGCGCAACGAGAAGGGCGCGATGGTGCCGTTCTCGGCGTTCGCCACCGGCCGTTGGGGCTACGGTTCGCCGAAGCTTCAGCGCTTTAACGGCGTGCCGGCGGTGGAAGTGCTCGGCGAAGCGGCAGTGGGCCGCAGCTCGGGCGACGCCATGAAAGCCGTCGAAGAAATCATGAAGGAAATGCCGACCGGTATTGGCTACGCGTGGACCGGCTTGTCGTACGAAGAGCGTTTGTCCGGCTCGCAAGCGCCCGCGCTTTATGCGCTCTCGTTGCTGGTGGTGTTCCTCTGTCTCGCCGCGCTTTACGAGAGCTGGTCGATTCCGTTCTCGGTCATGCTGGTCGTGCCGCTGGGCGTGATTGGCGCGCTGATCGCGACGCTGTCGCGCGGCCTGTCGAACGATGTGTTCTTCCAGGTGGGACTGCTCACGACCATCGGTTTGTCGGCGAAGAACGCCATTTTGATTGTTGAGTTCGCGAAGGAATTGCACGACCAGGGCAAGGGTCTTGTGGAATCCGCGGTCGAGGCGTGCCGCATGCGGCTGCGTCCGATCGTGATGACCTCGCTCGCGTTCGTGCTCGGCGTGCTGCCGCTCGCGATCTCCACCGGCGCGGGCGCAGGCAGCCAGCATGCGATCGGCACGGGTGTGATTGGCGGCATGGTGACCGCCACGGTCCTCGCTATTTTCTGGGTGCCGCTGTTCTTCGTGGCGGTCGGTTCGCTGTTCAAGCGCAAGCCGAGTGCCGGCGAAAGCCCCATCAAATCGGAAGCGCTCCAATGAAAAAACACGTTATTAGCGTAGCCGCTTCGGCGTGCTTCCTGGCGCTCGCCGGTTGCAGCCTGATTCCCCGGTACGAGCGTCCGGCGGCTCCCGTCGATGCCGCTTATCCGCAGGGTGCGGCGTACGATTCGGCCGGTGTCAGTATCCAGACGCTGCCGGCCGCCGACCTTGGCTGGCGCGAGTTCTTCGCCGATCCGCGCTTGCGCCGGCTGATCGAAACCGCGCTTGCCAACAACCGCGATCTTCGCGTGGCCGCGCTCAACGTCGACGCTTACCGCGCGCAGTACCGCATTCAGCGCGCAGATTTGTTCCCCGAGGTCGACGCGGGGGCCTCCGGTTCGCGCCAGAGCGTGCCGGCAAGCGTGTCGCCCGCCGGACAGCGCGCGATCAGCAGCAACTATGGCGTATCGCTTGGCACCACGGCATGGGAACTGGACTTGTTCGGCCGTGTGCGCAGCCTGAGCACGGCCACGCTGGAAAACTACTTCGGCAGCCAGGAGGCCATGCGCAGTGCGCGAATTGCGCTGGTCGCAAGCGTGGCCGATGCCTATCTGACCCTGCGCGCCGACGAAGCACTCTTGCAACTGACGCGGGACACGCTCGACGCCTACGCGCACACGTATCGCCTGACCCAGCGCAGTTATGAGGAAGGCGTGGCGTCGCGGATCGATGTGCGCCAGTCGCAAACCAGCGTCGAGACCGCTCGCGCCAGTCTGGCACGCTACACGCGGCAGGTCGCGCAAGACCGGAATGCGCTGTTGCCGTTGCTCGGCACGAGTTCCCTGCCGGCCGATTTGCCGGCCGGTCTGGACCTCGATCAGCCGATGATCGCGGCCTTTCCCGCCGGCGTGCCGTCGGAACTGTTGCAAAGCCGCCCGGACATCCTGGCGGCCGAGCATCAGCTTTTGTCGGCGAATGCGAACATTGGCGCGGCGCGGGCCGCGTTCTTTCCGAGCATCAGCCTGACCGCGTCGGCGGGCACGGCGAGCAACCAGCTTTCCGGCCTGTTCGACGCAGGGTCGGGCACCTGGTTGTTCCAGCCGCATATCAATTTGCCACTGTTCACGGCCGGCAGCTTGCAGGCGAGCCTGGACTACGCGCGAATCCAGAAGGACATAAACGTGGCGCGCTACGAGCGTTCGATCCAGACGGCGTTCCGCGAAGTCGCGGACGGACTTGCCGCACGCGGGACATTCGGCGAGCAGTTGCAAGCGCAAATGCGCCTTGTCGATGCTACCCAGGACTACTACACACTCGCGGAGAAACGCTACCGCACAGGTGTGGACAATTACCTGACGTTGCTCGACGCCCAACGCCAGTTGTTCAGCGCAAAGCAGGTTTTGATTGGCGACCGGCTCAACCAGTTGAGCAGCGAAGTGAATCTGTATAAAGCGCTTGGCGGAGGATGGAAGGACGCAGCAGTGGCGGCAACGCCGGCCTTGTAGGGCTGCATTCCGGCCGCTTCCGAGCAACAATGAACGGCGCGGCGCGGAGTTCTCCCCGCGCCGCGCCGTTTTCAATTCATGTATGCTTCGCGGACTTTCACGACGATCTTGCCGAAGGCGCCGCGCTTCAGGTGGGCGAAGGCTTCCTTGACTTCGGAGAACGAGTACGACGCGTCGATGACTGGCTTGAGCCCGCGCACGTCGACTGCGCGGATCAAATCTTCGAGTACACGACGTGGACCCACTGCAATCGCAACAATCGAAACACGGCTGCCAAGCATCGGCATGATGGGCAAGGTCACCGAATCCGACTCCAGCAGGCCAATGACCGAGATGCGGCCGCCGGGAGCCACAGCCTGAAGCGAACGGCCGAGATTATCGCCGCCAGCCATCTCAAGGATATGCTCGGCTCCGCGACCGTCTGTCAGCCGGCGTACTTCGTTTTGCCAGTCAGGATGCGTATTGCGGTTGATGCCGTGCGTTGCACCCAGTTCCTTGGCGCGTGCAATCTTGCTGTCGCTGGTAGTCGTCACGATGACGTGTGCGCCGTTCGCCGCGGCAATCTGGATCGCAAAGAGTGACACCCCACCCGTGCCCTGAACGACGACCGTCTGACCCGCGTGCAGATTACCTTCCTCGATAAGCGCCATCCAGGCGGTCAGTGCTGCCACCGGTAGAGTGCTTGCCTCTTCCGGGGTCATCGACTTCGGAGCGAGTACGCACCACTCGGCAGGCGTCGCAACATACTCGGCCAGCATGCCTGGAATCGGGCCGCCTTGCGTGGGCGAATCCGCCCACGACAACGGCGCGCCATCGACCCAATTCGCGATATAGGTCGAGATGACCTTGTCGCCCACCGAGAAACGCGTGACACCTTCGCCGAGTGCAACAACGCGGCCCGTCATGTCGGAGGCCGGGGTAAACGGAAAGTTGAGGTCCGAGCCCATGCCATCTGCAGCGACCACCAGATCACGATAATTCAGCGAAACCGCTTCGACCTCGACGAGGATTTCTCCAGCCTTGGGGGTAGGGCGTGCGACTGTATTCAGCGCGAGCTTGTCAACGCCGTAGGCGGGGATTTCCCAGCGCTTCATGGTTTCGGACATCAGAGGTACTCCGGAGTAGTCAGGGGAGGGGTATGGGCTGGAGGCGTTAGCTTCACGCCCATACGTAAAGATCGTAAAGATCAAAGTGGCTGCAATGTATCTGTCGGCACCCCTTAGATAAATGCACTAAAGTCGAATTGATTTTTCGTCTCCATCTGACAAAGGAGTGCGCTCCATACACTTGAACCACCAAACGCTGAGCAGGGAATTGTCCGGCGGCGACGGACAATCAATTCTCCAACGCTCGCTTTTACCGGTCTGCGTAAGGCTTTAAACTACGCGTGCCCCGCTGTCTCCTTCGCGGGCAACATCAACAAGGAGAAGACAATGGTCCAGCGTGCCGATGCCTCGGTAGCCGAAATATCTTCATTTGAGGCGGTGGTGCGCACTGGAAGCTTTACGGGAGCGGCTGAACTTCTGGGCATCAGCAAGTCGAGCGTTGGCAAGAATATCCAGCGTCTTGAAGAACGTCTTGCGACACGGCTCTTCCAACGAACGACCCGCGCCGTCAGGCTCACCGCGGACGGAGAAACCTATCTGCGTGCGACGCAGGTCGCCTTGCGCAGCCTTCGCGAAGCGGAGCAGGAGATTGCCGCGAGCAAGGATGAAATAGCCGGGCGCGTGAGGCTCAACCTGCCCGCCTCGTTTGGAAGACTATTCTTTCCGGCCTTGCATGCGCTGCGCCGCCGGTATCCCAAGCTGACGCTCGACCTCGCGTTCAGCGACCGCATGTCCGACCCTGTTGCAGACGGCTGGGACATCGTGGTCCGGGTGGGAGAGCTGTCAGCGACCAGCGATATGGTCGTGCGCAAGCTGTGCGACACGCGCTTTGGTCTCTACGCTTCACCCGGCTATATTGCGGAACGCGGAGAGTTGAAGTCTGTAGCGGACCTGGATGACCACGACGCCATCATCTTTCGGGGGTCGTCGGGGCGTCTGAATCCCTGGATGCTGAACGACGGCGGTTATGTGCGGCACATCTCTCCTGACGCGGCGATCGTCCTGGAAGACGGGGAGGTGCTTATTGACGCTCTGGTCAACGGAATGGGTATTTCGCAACTCCTTGACCGGATAGCGCAGCCACACGTGGAGGCGGGACGGTTGCGACACCTCCTTCCTGACGCCGACGTCGATGGTCCGCCGGTTCACGCGCTCATTCCTTCTGGCCAGAAGATGGCGTCCAGAACGCGCGTCGTGCTGAACGATCTTGCCGACGACGTGAAGCGTACCTTCGAGCAGAAGCCGAAACATCAGTGAGGTTTGTCGTCGTGGAGCAGCAGGTTTCCGGCCGCAGAAGCTCCACTTGATTGTCAGCCTGACGGAGACGGTCTGGCCACGACAGCGCGGTTTATCTGAAGAGCAATGCATCGCACAATGGCGCCGCTATCTCGCCTCGCACGAACGTCCAGTGGCGTTTAGCGTACCCATCTTCAGATACGGCTCTCAATGAACCCTGCACTCTCACACGTCGCCTCACGTCGCGACAAGCTGCTGATTCTGTTCACCGTGTGCCTCGCTGCGGTCCTGCTGCCGCTTGCACTATCCGGCGGTGCGGTGGCGACCCCCGCCATTGGGCGCGATTTGGGCGGAAGCCCGGCGTCCCTGACCTGGGTCACGAATGCCTACATGCTCAGCTTTGGCAGTCTGTTGATGGCAGCCGGCGCACTGGCCGATCAGTTCGGGCGCAAGCGTCTCTTCGTCATTGGACTGGGCGGCTTCATCGTCAGCTCCTTTGCAATCAGCCTTGCCCCTTCGGTTTTCTGGCTCGACATCCTGCGCGCCATACAAGGGATTGTGTCCGCAGCGTCGCTCGCGGCGGGCTCTGCGGCATTAGCCCAGGAGTTCGACGGGCATGCGCGAACCCGAGCGTTCAGCATGCTTGGCACGAGCTTCGGGATTGGACTCGCATTTGGTCCGCTCATGGCCGGGACGCTCATTGAATACTTCGGGTGGCGCTCTCTCTTCATCACGACGGGTGCGATCGCGGCGGTTGCCTTCATGTTCGGCGTGCCGCGCATGCGCGAGTCGCGCGATCCGAATGCTGCGGGACTCGATTACCCGGGCACCATCACTTTCAGCGCGACGCTCGTGCTCTTCACGACTGCCATCATCCAGGCGCCGGAGAGCGGCTGGGGCAGTCCGCTGATTGTCGGCTTGCTCGCGGCTTCCGTGGTGACGCTGGTGGCTTTCATCATGGTTGAGACTCGTGCCCGACGCCCGATGCTCGACCTGAGCCTCTTCAAATACGTGCGCTTCATCGGTGTGCAGATCCTGCCACTCGGCACCTGCTACAGCTATATCTTGCTGGTGGTCATGCTGCCGCTCCGGCTCATCGGCGCTGAAGGCATGAGCGAAATGGATTCGGGCCTGTTGATGATTGCACTCTCGGCACCCATGCTGGTGGTCCCGATTGCAGTCGCATCGCTCACGCGCTGGGCCTCCCCGGGTGTGCTGTCCGGCCTCGGTTTCCTGATTGCCGCAGCAGGTCTTTACTGGCTGAGCCTGGTTGACTTCAGCGCATCGAAGACAGCACTGCTAATGCCCATGCTCATCATTGGTATTGGCACGGGTATGCCGTGGGGCCTGATGGATGGCCTGTCCGTAAGTGTGGTACCGAATGACCGGGCAGGCATGGCCTCCGGCATCTTCGGCACGACCCGCGTCGCCGGAGAAGGCACGGGACTCGCGATTGGCACCGCAATCCTTGCTGCGCTCGCCAATACGAGCCTCGCGCATCGGGTGCCAGAAGGTGGGCCGGAACTGAGCGCACGGGTGGCCGAAGCTGCGCAGCGGCTGACCAATGGCGACATCGCGGCGGCTGCTGCCGCGCTTCCGGAAGTCAGTCGTCATGCGCTCTCGTTGAGCTATGCCGACGCGTTCGTCGGACTGCTTCACGTGCTGATCGTCATCACGCTGCTTTCTGCTTTCGCGACGTTCGCGTTCCTCAGCCGGACCCGCACGCAGGGCGATGGTTTCGAGCGGGATGAAAAGGGTGTTGAGGCCGCAACGAGTGCCTGAGCTAGTCACAGGACCCGCAGCATTTTCTGTAATCCGACAAATGGCTTTTGATCCTGATCGCCCGCCAGGTGAATCTGAGCGGGCGATAACGCGGTTGATGGGTACATGATCTGGAACGGTTGAGCTCATATACCTTGCGCCGTGAGCCATGCCTGCCACTGCAGCTATCAGACTCGACGTCTTGTATGGCCCATGCCAGCGGTTTGTGCCACCTCGGTGACTGTATAAAGCCGCACGCGAGCCCACACCCCTCAATTCCTACGCCATAACTCCGCAGTCAGCGCTGCGCACTGCTGCCGGTCAAGCGCCGTGATTGTTCGACGGCAAAGAGAAATCAATTCGTTAAACTGATCTTTATCCGATGAGGCAGTGTGATTAAGCTTGTGTTGTCTGGCGGCGAGTTGCCTCCAGAAGCCAACTGAAGGTCATGCCATGACCACGCACTCATGCCGGGGCTTTTCGAGTGGCCGGAGGTTCTGGATATCTTCATGGAGAGAAGAATGGCTATTGCATTGATCGTAGTCGGTTTCCTCGTTACCCTTGTCGGTGGCCCGAGTTTCGTTGACCATGCGTCCAAAACCCAGGTAACGAAGCTTCTGCAGGAAGAGCAATCGTCGCAGCAGGGCGCAACACTCACACCCGCCCCGGCAGTTTCCGTGCGGAACGGCAGCAGCACCTCGTAAGCGAAGGAAGTCGGATTGTTGGCTCCCGTAGCAGGCGCGAGCGTCATTACTCCAGTTTCCCGCGCGAAAATAGCCGCGCTGAAACAGCAACGGCATCGGAGTGACCCGGCAAGACGACAAGCTCGCTCGGCAACAGTCACTGTCGATACAGCGTCAAAGCTGCCGCGTACCCGTTGAATCCTGCGTAGCGGTACCCGCCGGGCTCACCACGACCTGAACAAATTCATCATGGAACATTCTTTATTGGCATTTGGCAAGGCTGCGGGCGGCTTCACCACAACGCCCAAACTCATCGATCACGAAGAGTGCTTCGTCTGCGGCTCGATCGATGTGTCTATCGCGGGTCAGGATCACGCGTCGCGCCTGGAATTCGTGCCCGGCGAGCGCGCGAAGGCGGCCGGCGGCGATATGGTGGCGCCCTCGATCGTCGTCGAGTGCCATAGCTGCGGTGTGACATACACGCTCGGCTAGCCGACGAATATGGCTCATCGTCTTGCACATGTCCAGTATTCCTAATGTTCGAGATGTCCAGTGTTGCTTTCATTGCAGTGCCTTAGCGCGTACGCGCCAACAGGAAAAATTAATCTATTTTCGATGTTGGCATCGTCCACCTAAGCACCGCGAAGATAAATCAAGTGGGTTCGGCAAGACAATTCGATCATATCGAATTGTCCGGGGGGATTCTTATTCGAAGGCGCTCGTGACCATGTCTCGGGCATGGAGATCAGAAAGCCTTGTTGGTCCGGCAGACGACGTGCCCCCAATCGAATGCAAAACGCTGACCGGTAGCTGAAGGTCGCCGGACGGGGTCACGCCCTTGCGCAGCAACTGGCATCGTTCGAAGAGCTCAGCAATCCACTCGACGAAGACGCGCACCTGCGGCGAAAGATGGCGGTTTGCGGGGTATACCGCGGAGACTGGAAAAGGCTGGCGGCGCCACTTTGGCAGAACCTCGATCAGTGCGCCTGACGCAAGATGCGGCAGCGCGAGAAAGTGCGGGACCTGGATTAATCCGTGCCCCTGCAGGCCGCATTGGAGGTAGGCATCTCCATCGTTTGCAGCGAGCTTTGAGCGCATCCTGATTTCAACCGGTTTGCCGCCCACCACGAAGTCCATCTCAACTATCCGGCCGTTGCGGCTCGAAAAATAGTTCACCGCGCAATGGTCTTTGAGGTCATTGAGTGCGAGAGGCACACCATGCTGTGCGAGATAGGACGGGCTTGCGACTGTAACGAACTCTGACACGCCGACGCGGCGTGCGACCAGCGTCGAATCCTGTAGTGGACCCATGCGGATCGCACAGTCGACGCCGTCCTGTACAAGGTCGACCGCCTTGTCACCAACGCCCAGCATCAGGTCGATGTCAGGGTATCGCGCGTGGAACTCGCTGATCGCGGGGACGACCATCAACCTGCCCAGCGACCCCGGCAGTTCCACTTTGAGCTTTCCTCTCGGCGCACCGATACTGGAAAATGAGTTTTCGGAGTCTTCAACGTCCGCAAGAATGCGAGAGCAGCGATCATAGTAGGCGGCGCCGTCCGGCGTGAGGCTGATACGCCGGGTCGTGCGGTTGAGCAGGCGAACCTTCAGATAAGCCTCAAGGTTCTGGACGATGGTCGTCACCGAGGAGCGTGTCATGTCGAGACCGTCGGCGGCGCCGGAGAAGCTATTGCTGTCGACCACGCGAGTGAACACGTGCATTGCCTGAAGTTTATCCATGGTTACTCACTTGGACTGCAAGCCGCGACTCACGCCGTGGCATTGGGCGCACCCTGGGAATCGTGACGCGGGTGCTGATGGAAGCGTTTGAGTTCGCCGGCTAGTGCTTCGATATATCTGTCATGCAGCCCGCACTGCGAAAGCGAGTCATACAGTCTGAAGACATACTCGGCATTACTGCCGATTTGCCCGGTCGCAGCGGCAATCAGGGGCGCGACGGCGCTGATGCATGAATCCGTCCTGTACTGCTCGCCTGCCGTATTCGCGACGAAGGCGATGGCGTGAGTGTGGATGCCGCATTCGAGTGTGACAGGCGCCCACGTCGGACGATAAGAGCCGAGCACCATCTCGCGAATCCAGACCGCCTTGAGATCCTCGCGCATGGTGTTGGGCGTGAGCCTCAATGCGAGGCCCGTTGTGTGTCCGCCGGCCTCGAGCGCAAGCATCCTTCCCGGCATCTCCGGGCTGCCTCTACCGATGGTCATCGACAGGCAGAAACTACGATGCCACTCATGCAGAGTCGCCACGTCCCTGCGATCGAAATCCACCATCGGATTCCACATGAGTGAGCCGTACGCGAAAATCCACACGTCATTGTTCACGCATGCCGGCTGCTCCTTCAGAGTCTCGGCGAGCGAGGCTTCGATTCGCTCCGACGTCCAGAGGTTCGGCAGTGACCGGAACTTCTCCAGGTAGGCGCCCGAGTCAAGCGCCTGTCTTGTCAGCATCGTTATTCCGTTCCAGGTGGGTGCGCCGCGGCCCCAAAAAGGGGCGCAGCATGGCTACGCGTGCCATGGCTGCGCAAGTATGCTGCGCGCGCGTCTGGAGATAAACCCGTCGTTTGGAAACGCATTGACCACTAAAAGCTGACAATTCTGTAGCGCATCATTCCTTGAAGGCTCTATCGCATCGCGAGGTGGAGAACATAAGAAAACCTCCGACGGCTGGCAGCCTCTGAGGCTGAATTAAATGCGGCTGCCACAGAAGGAAAGCATGCGTGTCCGGTGGGTGAAATAAGTTTTCTCATTGCACGGAACGATCGCATTTGCCAGATTGACCCCTGCACGACATCAGGCGAGAGTCGTAACTCGAGTGTCGGTATCGACTTACGGGTTCGTCGGGAGCACCGGATAATGCCATGGCGTTCGACGGTACCTATTCCAACGGACGCATGCTAGCCGGAAGGCCGGCTAGCCCATGGCACCGCAAAACGGGCCAGTCGCTGCTTCGCTGTCCCGGGAGTTGGCCACACCCCGGGACAGCGAGTCGTTACGCCCGTTCACCCGTCGCCTACCTTCCGAAGTGCGGACGCTCGAATCATCGCGTCACCATTGAGGGGCTGGACCAGGCCTCGGGTCCTGGGCTTGTATACCGAATCACCTCTGCTAATGTGTTCTCCCGACAGCGCGCACTGGCCAGAGTGGCGTGCAAGAGCAGGGGACCAAACCTGCTCTTCATAGTTGCAAAGCGTTGGGTCGTGCCAGGAGACGACCACGAGATTGTTAGCCAGGTATTCGAGGACGTTTACGGTAAAGCTCCGGGCGTCGGGGTCGTATGCGGGCTGTCTCGCCGACAGATGCTTCAATTGGAGACATGCGAGTTCCTCACGGAACTCTTCCGGAACGGCGGCGAAGTGCAGGAGTGCAGACAGCGTGCGTGCCCACGGGTCCGTACCAGCCGGCAGCGCACCGCCGAAAGCCGGACGACGATGCCCGACTCGGCCAGGGCCGGCCGTGTATGACTGTGGAGGGCACGCAGGCTGGAGGCTGGCAGGAGTGTGCACCGAGGCTGTCTCTAAAAGAGGCTCCTCGCAAGCATGGCAGGGTTCATTTTTTAACATCACTTCCTCTCATCAGGTAATAGTCGAAGCGGTTATCGAACACCATGAGAAAAAGCCACAGCGGCTATTGACGGCAGACTTTGGAAAAGGCCATGGTTCGCCGGTAGACACTCTTGTTGAGCGAGGAAACGAAGGTACACGCGATATAGGCGTTACAGCCCACGAATAACCAGCTATGCAGAACGTGTGACACGGAGAATTCCTTTTAGACGGTGATGCGTTAAAGGAAAATGGTCAGGAGAAGCGGCAAGCAGGGGAAGGCAAGCCGATCGCGATTCTGCACAGGGGACGGTGAACGGTGTGCGGGATATATCACCTGGTCATCCGGAGCGCATGGGCCGCAATGACTGAAGCGTAGATGGAGCGAGGGGGGGAAGCTATTCTACGGTTGGGTGTAGTGATGCTTCCATAGGGTGTCTTCGATATACGACCGTATAACATAGGTGCCAGGCAGACTGAAGCGCATACGGCCGTATCCAGGGGGAAACGATTAACAGATACTTCACCACCCATATACGGACGTATATACCGGAGAGTGGATGCGGAGGGATTGCCAGGTTCATCATGCCGTTTCAGACGTTTCGCGGTCGCGAACTCGTACCGCTAGCCGTCGTTTCGCGCTTTGCCGATGTCCCGCTGCATCCCGTGAGGTGCCTAACCAGCGAACCGAGAGTGGTAGCCTGTACGAGTAAGCTGAAAACGACTACCAGGTAGGTGACACCTATAAGCATTTCTCGCCCGGGAAACTCTGGAAGCGATAGAGCCAATGCAATAGAGATACCTCCGCGCAGGCCACCCCAAGTCATGATTTTCACCGAATGGGGATTGACTTCGCGGAAGCTGCGCAGCGTTGCTAGCGGTATTGCCACGCTGATGGCACGTGCCACCAATACAATAGGGATTGTGGCCAGAGCTACCCAGAAGACTTTAATCTCGAACGAAACTGCAATGACCTGTAGCCCGATAAGTGCAAACAGGACAAGGTTCAATAATTCATCGAGGAGACCCCAGAAACCAAACAGATGTTCACGTGTCCGCGCCGACATGGCACGTTTGGAGTTTTGATTTCCAACTACAAGACCCATGACTACCATCGCTAGTGGCGCGGAAACATGCAAAAATTCAGACAGGCTGTATCCCGCGGTCGCGAGCGCAAGGGTCACCACGATCTGGACCGCGTAACTCTCGAGGGCGCGCAGCATTCGAAAGCCACCGTAACCAAGGACCAACCCTACAATTGCGGCACCTCCTACCTCACGAACGAGAGTGGTTGCGGCGTGCGTAGCCGAGAATTCCGTTGCCCCTGTCGCCAGACCAACAAGTGTGACGAACGCAACAACGCCGGTCCCGTCATTGAATAGAGACTCACCCGCTATTTTTATCTTGAGGCTCTCGGGCGCACCGGCGTTCTTGAGAACGCTCATGACTGCAATTGGGTCTGTCGGTGAGATGAGAGCGCCGAAGACAAGACTCCATAACCAGCCAACGGGATGCCCAAGAGTAAAGGTAAGCAGATGAAACCCTGTACCGACTGCGACCGTGGAAATGAGGACGCCGGCGGTGGCGAGCAGGAAGACAGGCAGCTTCACTGTGCGCATCTTCGATAAGTCGACGTGAAGGGCGCTCGCGAACAGAAGGAAACTGAGCAGACCGTGGAAGACCACGTCCGAAAAGTCAATGTTACCTACAAGTCGTCTTGCCTTCGAAACGAAATCGGGGTTCCCGTAGCTTGCGACGAGGAAGCAGAGACTGACTAGAAGACCGACCGCGGTAATGCCAAGCGTATCAGGGAGTTTCAGGAATCTCTGGTTTATCAGACCGAAGATCGCGATAAGGGTTAGCAGAACGCCAACCGCTTGGAACATCGTCATTCACGAGTCTCCGTGTGCCCGGTACGCCGCGTATCCGGGGCTTGGGCTACAAGCTGTCGATAAAAATGACACAGCGCCGTGCTGTGCTCGATGACCCTGAACGTCAGGAGAAGGTACAGCATGTCCGTCGCCAGGCACCGCCGACGCTTAGGCCACGCGTTACGCGGCCCTGGAGATAGCATTTGTCGAGCGCAAGGATACTCAAACAGCGGCCACAGAAAAACTCCCCGGCAGCGAAAACACATGTCGTTTCCATCGAACAATATTTCTCGGTGGGTGGATTATGGAACGTGCAAACCTCTACAAGTCCGTTATCTCGGTGCCAGGCACACGTTCAATGAATCGAAGTATCAGCCGCCCGTCTCGCAGCCCTGAATGCAGGCGGTCAGCAGGTCGGCCATGGGCGTTCCGGGGGTTCCCAGCGTACGCACGATCGACATGTGATTTTCGTCGCGGATAGACAGATACCGATCCGGATCGAGTTGGCGGGCCTGATCGTGAAAGGGTGCTGTCTCATGCTCGCCAACGACCAGCAGGGGCATTTTGGCAGGTTCGAAACTGGCATTGAGGGGAGACCAGCCAAAGAGCTCATCTTTCGTCAGGCGGAGTTCAGGCTGGAGAAAACTGCTGGCGACGCAGCGCAGATCGTATAGACCTGAAACGAGCAATAGCGACTGTATTTGCACCGGCCATTTGACGTCATCTAGCGGGCCGTGGGAGACGAGATAACTTGCCAGATGTGCGCCCGCCGAGTGTCCGCTTGCGCTGAGCCGGCCGGGCGAGCCGCCGAGACGCTCGGCATGAGTGACAAGCCAGCGCGCGGCATCGCGCACCTGCCCAACCAGCCGGCCCATGCGGTTCATCGGAAGGTGCGAGTAGTCGACGATTGCCGCAATGGCGCCTGCGTCCAAAATGCTGTCGGCGACAAACGAATAGTCTTTGCGTGAGAATGCGCGCCAATAGCCCCCGTGTACGAACATATGAATAGGATGAGGGCCCAGGCCGGACGGGAAAAAGAGATCCATGCGCTCGCTATCGGCCGTGCCGTAAGAAACGTCGATCAGGGACCGCCGCGTTCGCCGGGTCAGCTCGCTGGCGACACGGTAGTCTTCCAGGAACGCGTCGAAGCCGGCGACATGTGCGCGGATGTTCAGCGGGTCTGGAGAGGCTTCGACTATCACCGGTCAGGCACGGAGAAGAGAAGGGCGCTCGACGAGGGACGCGACGACGCATGCACGATCCCGTCCTTCATGATCATCGACAGACGCTCGGTCCCGACGAGTACCGTCGGATCGTGCAAGGGGTTTCCATCGACCAGCAGGATGTCAGCCAATGCCCCCGCCCGCAGAACGCCGAGTTCACCACCGTAGCCCATCAACTCGCCACCCACCGCAGTCGCGCTTCTTAGCGCCTCGGCGGGGGTATAGCCGAAAAGGTTGATCAGGTGGCCGATATCTCGCGCATTCTGGCCCATCGGGGTCAAGGTGAACCCGTAGTCACCACCGATCACGACGCGAATACCACGTCGGCGCATTTCCTTGTAAGTCGCGACTGTGTGCTCCATCTTGCGTGGCAACTGCATCCGTTGCGCGGTTTCCCGTGATAGTCCGACGCGCTCCCCCTCATACAGCGCGTTGTGCAGCAGGCCGACGGCCGGCCCGACGAACACCCGGTCTTTCACACTCTCGAGCATGTCGAGGGCTTCCTCGTCCGCGAAGTCACAGTGGTAAATGCAATCGACGCCTGCCCGCACCGCCCGTTTAACCGATTCGGCCGCGCGACTGTGGCACGCAACCAACTTCCCCCAGTCATGCGCAACCTCGACACCGGCGCGAAGTTCTGCCTCCGTCATTGAAACCACTTCCGCGCGGGCATGACTGACAAACTCATCACCCGAAACGCAAAATTTGATGTTGTCGACACCCTCGCGACAGCACAGTCGCACGGCCTTGCGAATCTCGTCTTCGCCATCTGCAACGAGACCGAAGCTCTCGGCGTGGATATGTTGCTTGCGCTCGTCACCCAGGCCGCCCGTGACGGTAATTTCCGGTCCGGCTGCCCGATATCGGGGCCCCGCGAGAAAACCATCGGCAATTTCCTGCCGGACGACCACGTCGAGCCGCAACTTCGCGGACGCGGCCGAAAAACACGAGGTAAAGCCGTGTTCGAGAAGCAGCGTCGCGTTTCTGCATGTACCGAGCAGGTGCTCTTCCGGGGGTATCTCACCGAGATCCTGATTGCGTGCAGGACCCACAAAACTCAGATGACAGTGACCGTCGATCATGCCCGGCATCATGAATCGACCGCCGCCGTCGACGACATGCGCGGCACGCGCGGGCTCGATCTTTCCTTGCCCCTCGGCAACCGCGGCGATTCGATTTCCTTCGACGAGCACTTCGCCGTCGAACGGGACATCCCGGATGCCGTCCCAGACGATGACATTGCGAAACAGGTAGGCGCTCATGCTTGCCTCAACGGTGAAAGGCGCGGTGAAGGGCGCGATGACTGTCATCGCGCGAAAAGAATTGCATCGGGTTTTCGATGATTACAAGTGCGTGGCAGCCACGCGCCTGCGAACGCTAATTTCCGACGATCCGGGCGATGTCCTCTTCCGAGGGCATCCGCGGGAGGGACACGTCTGCCGTCGAGAGCGTCACCGGATGTCGTTCCCGGGCGGAGACCAGGATGCTCTCCATGGCATCCAGCACATGCAGAACCAGCGTGGGCGACGTGAAGGGCTCACGATCCGTGCGCACGGCGTCTATCAGGTCCGCTGCCCCGGCCATCCGATAGTTTGTGAGCACGATCTCGCGGTCCAGCTTGTACTTGTCTTTCACTTTCCAGTGAGGCGCGCCTAGTAGAGACTGTGATGAATCAAACGGAGTCTCGTGTCCGTTCCTGTCGCGAACAATAGCTGTGCCGCCGAACATATTCGGATCGGGAACCACGAGCGTTCCTTCCGTGCCGTAGATCTCGATGGGCGCGCCGCGACCGTGGTGCCACACATCCCAGCTCATCGAGAGACTCGCCGTTACGCCGGAGCTAAATTCGAGCAGCGCATGGTAAGTCGTCGGGGTCCCGACCTGTATCACCTGGCCATGATTCCGCCCGTGCGCCGTGACGGTACGTTCTGCGAAGCCGGTGGACGAGATTGCACTGACTGATCGTAATGGGCCGAGCATGCAGACGAGCGCAGCGATGTAGTAGGGGCCAATATCGAAGACGGGGCCGCCGCCCGGCTGGAAATAGTTTTTCGGCGCGGGATGCCAGTGCTCCATGCCGTGCGTCATGAAGACGGCGGATGCAGAAACGATCTCGCCGATGGCCCCATCGCCCAAGAGTTGCCGGCACTTCCGGTGCGCGGCGCCTAGCAGTGTGTCTGGCGCGCCTGCCAGCTTGCAGCCGTACTTTCGCGCGGAATCGACGATACGCTTTGCTTCTTCGAGCGTAACGCCGAGCGGCTTTTCGCTATAGACATGTTTTCCCGCTGCGAAGGCCCGTTCAGATATTTCGGCGTGCGCCGCGGGTGGTGTCAGGTTGACCAGGAACTCGACGTCGTCTCTGCTCAGTAGGGTGTCCAGGTTCATGCCTGGGATTCCGAACTGATCGGAGCGGGCTTTGAGGTTGACGGGATCGTTGTCCACGAGCGCTGCAACCTCGATTGTTGGAAACGCGAGAGATGACGACATATACATGTCGAGCACGTCCCCGCAGCCGATGATGCCGATTTTCGTGCGCCCGTTAGTCATTGCGTTTCGCACCTTTCGAGACGACAAAATCGTGCGCGCGCTGCGCGACGCGGCGCCAGTCAGCCGGGTTGTCGTGCTCGACGACGAGATGATCGGCGGGCGTGGTGGCGAACAGGGGCCAGAGTGCATCCCAGTCCACAATTCCGTCGCCGGGGGGCGTCCAGCCTCCCTCGCTGGACGTACCCGGAGGAGCGGTGTCTTTCAATTGAATCGCGAGAATCCGGGGAGCATATTTCTTTAGCTCTGCGTAAGGATTGGCCCATGCACGTGTCACCCAAGCAAAATCGATTTCAAAACCGACATTCTCTCCGGCCGCTTCGAGCATCAAATCGATCGGCCGGGAACCATCGTCGAGGGGCCGATATTCGAAGTCGTGGTTGTGCCAGGCAACGCGGAGGTTGTTGGCCTGCGCCAGTTCGGCGCCTTTTGCGAGCTGCTCGCCGATTCGGCGCCATCCGTCCGCGTCGAAGGGGCGCTCTTCCGGCACGACGTAAGGCGGGATCATCAGCGGTGAATCCCCCAAGGTGTGCGCGATGTCGATATACCTCATCGGCTCTTCGATAAGGCCCTTCAACGGCATATGAAAACCAAGGCACTCGAGCCCTGCATTGTCGATGCGCTTGCGGAACCCTTTGGCGTCGGTGGCGAAGTCTGGCAGCCAGGGTTCGACCGCGTCATAGCCCATGGCGGCAAGTCCTTCAAGCACATCGTCTTGCGGTGGAAAGTTTCGAGTGGAATACAGCTGAAACGAAAGCTTGTAGGTGGATGGCGTCATGGTGTTGCAATGTCCTGTTTCGGTGATTGAGAAGCGATATAGGTCGATACACGGCGGTCATTTCACGGCGCCCGCGGTTAGTCCCCGCTGCCAATACCGCTGCATGAAGACGAAGACAAGGATGGTTGGCAGGACGCTGATCGTCGCGCCGGTCAGGATGATGGTAAAGAGCGTCTCGCCGCCACTGGCGTTGTGTGCGATGGAGTACCAGTTCGAAAGCCCGACCGTGATCGGCAGGTACTGTGTCGAGTTCAGCACGACGAGCGGCAGGAAGTAGTTGTTCCAGGTCTGTACGAACGACAACAGGAAGACGGTAATCAGGCCGGGCGCCATGAGCCGAAGGGCAATCTTCGAAAAAATCACGAATTCGCTCGCGCCGTCAATACGCGCGGCCTCAAGCAACTCGGTCGGCACGCTTTGCTCGATGTAGACGCGCATCAGGAAAACCCCGGGGACGTACAGCATCATCGGAAGGATGACCGCCCAGGGCGTATCGACCATGCCCACCTTCGCCAGCATCAGAAAGATTGGGATCGCGAGCACCGTCTGCGGCACCATCAGAGCGCCGAGGATCAGGTTGTAAAGTGCATCACGGCCGCGAAACTTGAACTTGGCAAAGGCATAAGCCGCCATGGCGCAAAGTAAGGTAGCGCCAGACGCGCACACGGTTGAATAAAGGAGCGTGTTGCCCAGCCATCGAAAATAGATGCCGCCGTCGTACGCGGCCAGGTCTCGCAAGTTCTGCAGCAGGTGAAATTCGCCGAACGAGAGGCCGAAGGTCGTGTACAACTCGCGAGCGTTTTTCGTCGAGGCAATCAGGAGATAGACGATCGGAAAAATCGAATACACCAGCACGCCGCACATCAGTAGCGTGTTCAGGCGCCGGTAGCGGTAGAAGCTTGCCGTTTGGTAGCCAGCCATTGTCATTGCGATTTTCCTTTTTTGCGGCTGCTCAGCCAGAGGAACAGGTAAGACAAAAGACCGGTTATGAGCGCAATCAGAAAGGAGACGGCACCTGCGTAGTTGTACTGTTGACTACGGAACGCCAGGGAGTACGAGAAAATGTTCGGCGTGAAATTGCTGGTGATGACATCGCGCGCCTCGGGCTGCAACAGGAACGGCTCGTTGAACAGTTGCACGGTGCCGATGATCGAAAACAGAAGTGCCGTGATGACGGCGTCACGGATGAGCGGTAATTTGATGTATAGGGCGGCGGTCCACCGGTTCGCTCCGTCGAGCGCGGCGGCCTCCATCAGGTCCTCTGGAACAGCCTGAAGTGCCGCGTGAAAGATGATGAAGTTGTAGCCAAGGTATTGCCACACCGAGATATTGGCTATGGACGTCACGATGTTGCCGCTGCTGAGGAGGTCAGGTGGCCGAATACCGACCATCTGGCATAGCTGCGTGATCAATCCGTAATTGGGCCCATAGAGGTATCCCCAAACCAGGGTCGCTATGACGCCCGGAATAGCGTAGGGAATGAAAATGCCCACTCGAAAGATAGACGCTCCATGAACCATATCGCTGTCGAGGATCAGCGCAGACAGCAGTGCAGCCCCTATCAGGATCGGTACCATCCAGACGCCGAAGTGCAAGACGTTGAGCACCCCCTCCCAGAAACGTGAATCGTTCAGCGCGCGGACGTAATTTTCCAGGCCGACGAAATGTTGACCGCCGACGATGCCCGTCTTGAAGAGACTCAGGTACCCCGCGTAGAGTGCGGGAAAAATAATGAAGCAAAGAAAGAACAACAAGAATGGAAGTGCGAACAGGTAAGGGGCAAGCCTCAGCTTATCGAAGCGTGCCTTTATAAGGTGGCGACGCGCCGGCGCTTCGTGTGCCATATGCTTTTGAACACCTGTGTTCATCAATGACCGCTCCTTGCATCTGGCTACCGAGATCTGCCGGGTCTTGAAGTGATGCAGTTCCAGCCTGGCGAGATGTCATCCGAAGAGCCGATTCCGCGTGATGTCAGGCAAGGCGGAATCGCGTGTTTCGCCCGCTAAGCTCGAACGGTGAAACCCTGATCCTTCGCATACGCTACAACCCGGTCCTGAATCCGGTCGAACGCTTTCGACAGGGTGCGCGCGCCTTTCGCGGCCTGTGGCAATTCGTCGTTCATCACCTGCTGGACATAGTCTTCGAATGGAGAAAACCTGTAAGGCACGGTCATCTCGCCGATGGCCGCGAAGTTCACTTCATTGACCTTTTGATTGCCGCACATGGGCTGCTCGATCTCGCGGATGCCTGGGTCGCTGATCAGTTTGCGAGTGGATGGTGTGAGAAATTGTTCGCGGACATAGAGTTCGGTGGGTGCTCGGTTGGACATCATGTACCTGATGACTTCGAGCGACTCCTTCGGATGCTTCGTTCCTGAAAACACGCCAAACATCGATCCGCCGAAAGCAGTACTCAGGGTGTTCTGTGCCGAGAGGTGAGGCATCTTGGCGACGCGCCATTTGCCAAAGCTCTTGTTTGCATTGGTGCGGGCGTAGTTAGGGAACCAGCAGCCGGCCATGACCTGCAAATAGCGGCCGGTATCGAGCGCCTGAAAAAAATCGGCCGTCGAATCCGGTTCGGTGCTCACGAGCTTGGCATCGATCAAGCGTTGCCAGTAGTCCGAGAACGACTTGGAAGGTGCGCCATTCAGGTTGATCGAGATCTTGTCGCCATCGATCTCGAAGCCCCGGGCGCCGCGTTGCCAGATCATGCCCGTGGTCCATCCCGCGCTCGTAAGGAACATGTTGGTCAGATACTGGTTGCTCGATTTTGTCCGTACCTTTTCCGCGGCCGCGGCGAATTCGTCCCAGGTGGTTGGCGCGTTGATTCCCCAGTCACCCAGAATGTCCGCGCGGTACATCTGGATCATCGGCGCTACGTCGAGCGGCAACCCGAGCGTCTTGCCGTTCACGGTGCACTGCGAGATCGCGCTGGGCACGAATTGCCCACGAACATCGGCGACGTCCTGTGTGATATCGAGGAAAGCGTTGACTGTATTCAGGGCTGGCAAATGGGCATATTCGAGCATCGCAATGTCAGGGCCGCCGCTATGGGCGGCGAGTGCGTTGCGCAGCTTCAGGGACTGGTCCGCACTATTGGTGACCGGTGCGGTCACCACGCGAATGCGGCTTTGTGATTTGTTGAACAGATCGACTTGATCCGAAAACTTGGGAATCCACTGCCAGATGACAATCTCCACCGGCGCCTGCGCGCGGACCGCGGCAGGAAGACTTGCAGCGAGGGGAACGGCGAGCGAGCTGCCGACGGCTTTCAAGAAGTGACGACGATCTACCGACATATTCTTCCTTTGTCTCACGGTGAATTGGGTCGCCTCGCAGTTCGCGCAAGCGCCTCTTTATGATCCCGATAACCGGCATGCCTGTTTGTTGCGGTGCAATTGTCCCGCGTGCATCGCTGAGGCTTTGCCGGGCGTCTCCTGACGGGTTCATGCCGATAATAGCCACCCTGCGTACCCCTCGCTATCACATGTTTCTATGTCAGTAAAAACACCAAGGCCACAATGCTCGACTCACCTGCATGGCTAAACGATGATGGCAGGAAGCGGTGTTCGACACGCTGCCGCCATAGCTTGCAACCGGGCTCCTTCGATCTTTGCGATGCCATTTCCTCATCTGTCACCGGGCTTCATGTCTTGCGCAGCCTTTGTATTCGGCTTGCTCGTTTCGGGCGTCGCCGGCTTGTGCTTGCACGTCATTTTGCGGCGCACAAAGCCCGACGAGCGTCTGCGACATCTACTGGACGGCGCTCCGATCGGCATCCTGTCGGTCGACACGCTCGGACGGATAACCGAAGCCAACTCGGCAATAGAACGCCTGTTTGACTTTAGTCGTGCCGAGTTGCTGGGCGAACCTGTCTGGTCAATTATTCCCAAGGCGCATCTGGAGCCGTCTGCCGCGTTGCAGGTGTCCGCGGTTCGGCGTGACGGCACGCGTTTTCTCGTCGAGTTTGGCTTTACTCCGGCCCATGAAGGGCGACGCAGATCAGGAACGATCTTCGTCCGGGACCTCAGCCGGCAGAATGCGGCTCGCGAGGCGCTGGTGGCCAGCAATGAAAAATTGAGCTTGATACTTCAAATGCTCCCCGGCTTCGTGTGGAGTGAGCGCGCCGGTGGAGAACTCGATTATCTGAATCAGCAAGGCCCCTATCTGGACGCTCTAGGCGCCGAAGCGCCGTTTGACTGGAATAGCATGGTCCATCCGGATGACGTGGCGCTCAAGCGCCACGCGCTTGAAGAAATGATGCAAACAGGTGAGCCGTGTGAATATGAGTTCCGTCTCCTTGGCGATGACGGCACCTATCGCTGGTACCAGGCTCGCACCGACGCGCTTCACGACGGACGGGGTACGGTCGTTCGATGCTATGGGCTAGCGTGGGATATCGATACACGTAAGCGCGTGGAGGCCGCCCTGGAGGCGAACGAGCGCGAACTTCGCCTGATGGTGGAAACCATCCCCGGAATGGTGACGGTCAACGACGGGAAAGGTCAACTGGAATACGCCAACAAGCGCCTGCTGGATTTTGTAGGCCGGAGTTTCCAGCAACTCTACGACCGCGGATGGCCCATCCTTCATCCGGACGATATGGAGAAAGATGCCGGGGAATGGCGGCGATGCGTAGAGGCGGGCGCCCCAATGGAGGCCACCTACCGGTTGCGCCGCTACGACGGGGAATATCGCTGGTTCGAGGTGCGTGTCCAGCCTCTCCACGATGAGCGTGGCGACGTTGCAAGGTGGTACGGCCTGTTCGTTGATGTCGATGACCGGCGCAAAGCAGAGGAAGCCTTGAGGACGGCGCAATCACGCATTTCTCGCGCGACGAAAATTGCTACGGTGGCCGAACTTTCTGCCTCGATTGCCCATGAGGTGAACCAGCCGCTGGCGGCGATCGTTACGAACGGTCATGCGTGCCAGAGCTGGTTATCAAGCGACCCGCCGAATCTCGAGCGAGCGCGCCAGGCTGCGGAGCGGGTGGTCAGAGACGGCAACTCGGCGGCGGACGTGGTGAGCAGAATACGCGCGCTGTTCAGGCAGACCGCGCCATCGAAGGCCGCGCTTGATCTCAATGTGCTCGTTTCCGAGGTGCTCCGGCTGTTTGAGGACGACCTGGCTCGCAAATCGATCACAGTCGTGTCGGAGTTACTTTATCCTCTGCCGCACGTGTGGGCCGATGGACCGCAAATCCAGCAGATCATCATCAACCTGATCAACAATGCAATCGAATCGATGGAGGGCGTGGGCCTGTCGCAGCGGCAGATCGCCGTTCGGACGTGGTCCGGCCCGGACGAGCGCGCGTGTGTGCAGGTCAGTGATGGAGGGCGCGGCGTCGAAGACGTGGAGAGAATATTCGAACCTTTTTTTTCGACCAAGGAGAGCGGAATGGGGATGGGGCTTTCGATCTGCAGGTCGATTGTCGAGGCACATGGCGGCCAGCTATGGGCGTCGAGCCGTCAGCCTCATGGCACCGCACTGGAGTTCTTCATTCCCCTTGAGGTGCATGGGTAAATGAGCCAGCCCGATCAAATTGTTTATGTGGTCGATGACGATCGTCGCATTCGCGAAGCGTTGTCCGATTTGCTGTTGTCGCTCAATATCGCATCGATTGCCTTTCCGTCCGCCGTGGAATATTTCGAGTACGACCGCGCGGACATTCCGGCATGCCTCATTCTCGACGTACAGCTTCCGGGCGCCAACGGGCTGGACCTGCATGCCAGGCTGATCGAGGGCGACCATCCTCCGGTTATATTCATTACCGGTTTCGGAGACATTCCGTCATCCGTTCGTGCGATCAAGGCTGGGGCGGTCGATTTCCTCGCCAAACCGTTCAGTCAAAGCAGTTTGATGCAAGCGGTCGAGACGGCATTCGAACAAGATAGGAACGCTCGCCGTCACCGCGCGGAAATGGGCGATGTGCGTGGGCGTTTCGCTACGCTCACTCCGCGCGAGCGGGAAGTGCTGCAACTGGTGGTGAGCGGCTTGTTGAACAAGCAGGCGGCTTCACAGTTGGGAATCAGCGAAGTCACCCTTCAGATGCATCGAGGTCAGGTCATGCGCAAGATGGCGGCGGGTTCGCTTGCTGAACTCGTCAAGATTGCTGGGCGGCTCGGTATATCGTGATACACGGTCTCGGCACGAGGGGTGCCCGGCAACGCACGTTCGACAAACGCGAGCGGGACATTAAACATGGATGAGCTGAGGCGGCGTGTCGTATCGGTTGTCGACGACGACTACCGGGTACTCGAGTCTCTCGAAAGCCTGTTGGCTTCTTCGGGGTTCGTGGTTCGCCTGTTTACCTCGGCAGAAGACTTCATGCGCGACTTTGAATCGCTTGCCCCGGATTGTCTTATTTCCGATATCGACATGCCGGGTCTGAGCGGTGTCGAGTTGCGCAGACGCGTGCGTGAACTCCGACCCACGATGCCTGTGATTTTCATCACGGGACGCTACAGGGTCGAGGATTTCGCAGTGGAGCTCAAAGAGGATACCCACCTCTTTTTCACGAAACCCTTCGACGGGCAGAGGTTGCTGGATACGGTGAGGAAGGCGGTGGACGACACGACTGGCGACTAGGCGCATCTGCCCATGACTGCGCTGGAACCGGGAGGCACGTTCGGTTCCTTGTGACGGCTTTATCACTTGTCACTTGGAAGAATACGGGTTTCATACCTTCAGGGTATGAAAGTAGTCGGAAGCGGTGTTGGACTTCCCGGTTCGTTTGTTTCTACCATGTGTGCTTCGGGAGGAGACACACAATGGCAACAGCGGTAAGAATAGAAAGCGTGGAAACGCTGCTGGTTGATGTCCCGACTATCCGGCCCCACCGGCTGTCGGTCGCGACCATGAACTGCCAGACCCTGGTGCTGGTCCGGATTCGCTGCTCGGACGGTATAAGCGGCGTGGGCGAGGGCACGACCATCGGCGGTCTCGCGTATGGCGAAGAGAGTCCCGAGAGCATCAAGGTCAATATCGACACCTACTTCGCACCCTTGCTCAAAGGCCTGGATGCAACGCGGCCCGGTGCGGCCATGGCGAAGCTGCGCAAGCTGTTTCAGGGCAATCGGTTTGCGAAATGCGCGGTGGAAACGGCGCTCTTCGACGCCCAGGCTCAACGGATCGGCGTGCCGCTGTCGGAGTTGTTCGGCGGCCGGGTGACGGACTCGGTTGAAGTCGCATGGACGCTTGCCAGCGGCGATACACGGCGTGATATCGATGAAGCCGAGCAGATGCTCGACCTGCGGCGGCATCGCGTGTTCAAGCTGAAGATTGGTTCGGGAGCGGTGGCCGACGATGTAGCGCACGTCGTGGCGATCAAGAAAGCGCTCGGTGAGCGTGGCGACGTTCGCGTGGATGTGAACCAGGCATGGAGCGAGTCGGACGCTATCTGGGCGTTGCCGCGCTTCGCCGATGCCGGCGTCGATCTGGTCGAGCAACCCATCGCCGCCACGAACTACGCCGGCCTCAAACGGCTTACCGGCCTGGCTCGCGTGCCAATCATGGCTGACGAAGCGCTGCATGGCCCCACCGATGCATTCGCACTGGCGAGCAGCCGTTGTGCCGATGTCTTCGCCGTCAAGATTGCCCAGTCCGGTGGACTGCTGGGCGCGGCCAGCGTCGCAGCGATAGCGCTTGCGGCGCATATTGATTTGTATGGCGGCACGATGCTGGAGGGGGCGATCGGCACGATTGCATCGGCGCAACTATTCAGCACGTTCAGCACGTTGAAGTGGGGGACGGAGTTGTTCGGCCCGCTCTTGCTGACTGAGGAAATTCTCACTGAGCCCCTGCGTTATGAAGACTTTTCGCTGCATCTTCCGCAAGGTCCCGGTCTGGGCATCACCCTCGATTGGGAACGTATCGAACGGTTGCGGCGTTGACCTTAATGATCCTGCAGTAGTCCGCATCAACGAACACCGACATCACATAAAACACGGAGACAAAAATGAACCATCAAGCTATCGACGTGCTGCTCAAGACCATTAACGACAGCGCAACCAGCGAAGGCAATGCGCGCACGAAGGCGATCGTGAATCGCGTTATGCGAGACCTGTTTTATACGATTGAAGATCTCGATGTGCAGCCCGACGAGTTCTGGACCGCGCTCAACTATCTTGGCGAAGCGGGCAAGAGCGGAGAGCTCGGACTGCTTGCTGCGGGCCTGGGCTTCGAGCATTTCCTCGACTTGAGGATGGACGAGGCGGAAGCGAAGGCCGGTATAGAAGGCGGCACGCCGCGCACGATCGAAGGCCCGTTGTATGTAGCCGGCGCGCCGGAGTCGGTCGGGCATGCGCGTCTGGATGACGGCACCGATCCGGGCGAAACGCTCGTGATGCGCGGTCGCGTGATTGGCGAAGATGGCGCACCACTGAAGGATGCGCTGGTTGAGGTATGGCACGCGAATCATCTGGGTAACTATTCATATTTCGACGCGTCGCAACCGGCATTCAATCTGCGTCGAACGATTCGTACCGATAGCGCGGGTAACTATAGCTTTACGAGTGTCGTGCCGGTCGGCTACAGCGTGCCGCCCGCGGGCAAGACCCAGCAATTACTCGATCAGTTGGGTCGCCATGGTCATCGTCCGGCGCATATTCACTTCTTTATCTCAGCGCCGGGTTATCGCAAGCTGACGACGCAGATCAATATTGATGGTGATCCGTATCTATGGGACGACTTCGCGTTTGCCACGCGCGATGGTCTTGTACCCGAGCTTAAGAGGGCGGAAGGGGCGCAAGGCAAACCGTATGGCGTGGAGGGTCAGTTTGTGCTGATCGATTTCGACTTCACACTGTTCAAGCAGCGCGATGATGTGAAGAGCACGGAGGTTGAGCGCGTGCGCGCGGGGGCCTGATAGCGGGAGAGGCGAGGCTACACACCTTGATGCCTGGTTCGCTGTTCACCGCTGCAATGCGGTGCAGCGAACGCTTTACGTTTAGATGACCTCATACGTGACGCTAAGTGCCGGATGCGCCGGTAAAAGACGGGTCCGATCAACAGAACAGCCAGACAATCAATTTATTCCACGCTTGGCGCCACGTTAACCGACGCCAGGGCGGCAGCTACCGGCAACGAGGTTTCCCGGCTGAACAACGGAGCGGTTCTGCCAGCCGATATCTGCTTGCCAAGCACCGTCAACTCGACACTTTCCGGCTGACCGATCAACGCATAGCCCAACCCGGCCTGCCGCCATGTGACAACGGTCATGGAGTCGACCCGCTGATCGGCCACCGCGGCATCTGGCTTGGCCTCCTTCATCACGCACAGCGCAACGGGCGCGCCTTTCTCTGGAAGATAGACAATTTGCACGAGCGGTTTGTTGTTGAACCGCAGACGCTGTACGCGCTTGAATGTGAGGCCGGATGCGCTCAGGTCCGGAATGCGCAGCGCGAGGCCATCGTCCTGGCGAATTTCCTTGACGGTCTTGATCGACAGGTCGGTGTCGGGAACGACGTTCGCCAGCGTCTCGCGGGAATAGAGCTGCTGATAGCCGGCCGCCGCCATCACCCAAGGCGATACGCTCATGCCGACCGACGCAAGCGAAGCGCCGGCATTCGATGCCGGACCCATGCCGGGACCTAGCCGAAGCACCAGTCCGCAGGCAAATGCGCCGGCCAGGAAGGCGACGCCTAGCCACGCCGGCGCAACGCGTAGCCGCGAGCGGATGGGTGACGAGGACGCACTGCCTGGAGTATGGGGAACGACGGGATCGTTGACGCTAACGTCGGGACTGGCGACGGGCCGGGCAGTTTGCGCTTTAGCCACACGCGCCATCTCTTCGATCTTTGCGCTAAGACTAGCCGGCACGGGCGGCAACTTTTGCGCGGCGAACGCATCACGGTACGGTAGCCGCGAGGCGTGCAACAACGCGACACGCTCCGCCGCGTCGGGAGACGTGCGCAGTTCGCGCTCGACTTCCTCGCGTTGGTGCGGCGGGAGTTCGCCGTCCACGTAGGCCATTAGCAGGATATCGTCCGATTTCATAAGACTGAGCAGTTACTTTCGCTGATGATCAAATTCGCGCTTTTTCTCGTGCGCCGATTCGGTAAGTGGTCGGTTTCCGCTAAACAGGCCTGTTATAAGTGTATCTGCGTTTCGCCGATGATCGGCGGGCTGTGTGTTTCGTGCAACCGGACGTGGTTCGACAGACTAAGCATTCCGCCAAGCGCCAACCGGCCTGCACGGCTCAAGGCGTCAGGCGTTCACCAGCTTATAAGCCTTAGGCTGGCCATTGCTTACCCGGCTAGCGGGAACAGCGCTGAAGTCGCCTTGCTAAATAGCTGCTCCACCTCGCGGTTCGAAATACGCTTGCCGAGTGCGTCCAGATCGACGCCTTCGGTCTTGCCGATCAACGCATAGCTAAGTTCCGCTTGCCGCCATGTGACCACGTGCATGGTGTCGACCACCTGTGCTGAAACCGCTTGATCCGACTTCACGTCTTTCATGACGCATAGCGCGACGGGCGGTCCTTTCTCAGGCAGATAAACGATTTGCACGAGCGGCTTGTTGTTGAATTGCAAGCGGCGCACGGACTTGAAAGTCAGGCCCGCGCTGCTTAGGTCGGGAATGCGCAGCGCGAGTTTGTCGTCATGGCGAATGTCATCGACTATTTTTGATGTCGCTGCCGGATTCTCGTCGGCGTAAGCCAGCGTGTCGCGCGTATAAAGCTGCTGATAGCCAACCGCCGCGGTTACCCAAGGCGAGAGGCCGGAGCTTGCCATGGCGGCGCTGCCGGAACTCGGCAAGCCTCGGCTGAGAAGAGCAAACGTTCCGGGCCGCAAAAAGAGTCCACCGCAAAACGCGGCGGCGACGCACGCCGCCGCGAGCCACGTGGGAACCGCGCGCAAACGCGAGCGAACCGGTGCGGCGGCGGGGGCAACGGAGGGCGCTGGAACTGAAGGATCGTTTGCGCCTGCAGCCGCGCTTTTAGCGCTGTGTGCAAGGGCCATCGCTTCGATCTTCCGGGTCAGCGAGTCCGGCACCGGCGGCAATTTTTGCGTAGCGAACGCCTGCTTGTAGTCAAGACGCGATGCTTGCAGCAGCGCTACCAGCTCCGCGGCTTCAGCAGAAGCGCGGATGAGCGCCTCGACTTCCCGGCTCTCTTCGGGAGCCAGTTCGCCGTCTACGTACGCCATTAGCATGAGGTCGTCGGCTTTCATGCGATGGAGTCCTTGCGTGCGACCGAGGCCCGGGCTTTCGAATCAGGCGTGCCTAACAACGCGCCAACCGCCTGACGTGCCCGCGACAACCGGCTCATGATAGTGCCGATGGGTACCTCCAGAACATCGGCCGCTTCCTGATAGCTCAAGCCTTCCACCGCGACCAGCAGCATGACCACACGCTGCGTTTCGGGCAGCCGTTCAACGGCGCTGATGATCTGGCCGTGCATGAGCTGGGTTTCCGGACCTTTGTCGACGGGGTCGGCGACGTTTTCGAGAAAGTCGTCGTCCCAATCCATGCTGGAGCGCTTGCGTACGCTGCGCGCTCGCAGCTCGTTGATCCAGGTGGAATGGACGATTGAAAACATCCAGCTTAGCGGGGATGTGTCGGGCTGCAATTGATGCGCTCGTTCAAGCGCCCGGACGCAAGCTCTCTGGACGAGATCCTCGGCGTCGTGCCGATCGCCTGAAATGCGAAGCGCGAACGCCCATAGTCGCGGCAGCATCGCGGGAAGCATGCCTGGTAAGTCTGCGCCGTTCATTGAACGAATGTCTCCTGTGATCCCGGTGTCGACTCAAGCGACCTTGAGCGCAGGCAGGTGCGTGCTGCATCGCGTTAGTTGGACATTTTAGCGTGAGTCGGCGCATGTCGCTGGACGGCATGTTGAGGCTTGGACGCTTTGGGATAAGGGCGAGCTGCGCGCGCTCCTTTGTGATTTAACTAAGAACTTAATATGTCCGGTGTTTGCTTGAATCCAGATCTCGCTTGCGGCGGTTATAGCGGGATTGATCTTCTGACGCGCGATTAGCTTGTGCCGAAAATTGACGAAGCGCTTGCTCACGCGTCTTCAGCACCCGCCTGGAAATCTGGAATCTCGGCGCTAACGCCACCTTGCATTGATTGACATTTCATCGCGGCTTTTTTGGATATGCTTGATACCGTCATCGATGCAGCATTTGATCAGGCGAATGAACGCGGCAATTCGCGGAAATCAGGGCTCTCTCGCCAGCGCTGGGCACGTCCGCTAACGCCAAGATGCAAGGGGCAAGTTTTAGCACCTCAAAACGGCTCGCTTTAATCGATATCGACAACCACCTTGCGCTGTTTCATCTCTCGCTGGCTTGCGCGAATGCGATGACATGAAAACAGCGAGTACCACTCTCGGCAGTTTGATTGCAGGCATGAACCGGCACTGTTTGCCCATGAGGACCGGCAAAAGATCAACGCGATTATCAAGGACCCGAGGCAATGCGAATCTGCGTGTTAGATGATGACCTTGAGCACAACGATTTTGTGACTCAAACCCTTACGGCGACTGGCCACACCTGTCATATCTTCACCGATGCAAGAGTGTTTATCTACGAGTTGAGGCGGCAGACTTACGACTTGCTGGTGCTCGACTGGAACATGCCGAGCATGTCCGGCGACCTGGTCCTGAAATGGATCAGGGAGAAGTTAAAACCCAATCTCGCCGTCCTGTTCGTGACCAACAGAAGCTTTGAGGCAGATATGGTCGCCATGCTCAATGCGGGCGCCGACGATTACATCGTCAAGCCGGTGTCGCGTTGCATGCTGCTGGCCCGCGTGGAGACCATCCTGAGGCGCGTCTATCCGCTCGTCTCAGCAGAGGCTCACCAAATCTTCGGCGTCTACGATTTCGATTGCGCTACGCAACACGTCTCAGTAGGCGGAATTCCCGTCAGCCTGACGCACAAGGAATTCGAACTCGCCTTGCTGCTATTCCGGAACCTCGCCAGACCCCTGTCGCGTACGCACATACGCGAAACGGTGTGGCGGCGGGATGTCGAGGTGCCCTCGCGGACGATGGATACGCACATCTCCCATATTCGTTCGAAGCTTCAACTGCGGCCCCAGAATGGGTATCGGATCGTCCCGATTTACGGCTACGGGTATCGATTCGAGAGGGTATCAGAGGAACAATCCTGAGCGGTGTTTGTTCCCGCTGTTTATAGCTACAGCGCGCGCCTAACCTATGAGCGCATCGAGGGAACCGATGGTCTGGTCATAAGATGCCGCCAATACGTCGAAGCAGTCGTCGCACAGGTCCGTCCGCTTGTCCAGGTTCGCTCTGGCCACACGGAACTTCATCATCATCGCTTCGCTAGCGATCTTTTGCGCCGCGGCTGAAATGGCTGTGGGGATATCGAATCCTTGTGTGCGCATCCAGTCCAGATATTTCGCCAGGTACTGAAAATTCGCACCTAGTTGCTGCATCAGATTGAATGCGTAGAGTTGGAGGTAAGGGTTTCCACGTTCCAGGATCGTATCCATGTGCCCGGGAAACGCGCTGCGCCAACGATCTATGGGATTGCTTGCCGGGCGCCGGGCCAGATGCACAATCAACAGGTCGGCGGATGCTTCTGCAAGGGCAGTTCCTTCAAGCGCCGGTCGTATCCGCTTGGAAAATTCAACGTAGGGTAATAGCAGATTGGACTGTTTGTAAAACTCGGGTAACCGATGAAGTACCCCGTCGTAGTCCTTACCATACAAAAAGAAATAACCGGCGTTATGAAAATAGCCTAGTTGTCGTGTCCGTGTATTGATGTAGTCAATTCCTATGGTTGTCTTGACGTGGCCGGACCGGTACCACGTCCCCTTCATGTCGGGTAGATAGAAGCCATCCACTTCCATAATGACGGTGTTATCACGCTGTGTTTGCCCAGATAGCCGCTCTTCAAGCGAGTCGTAGATCGCCAGTTCCTGCACTTGCAGGCCGTAGAGGTTATCCAGGTCCGCATGCGGAAACTTGAAGAGCGTGAACTGGTCGCCTTCAAAATCTTGCATTACCGTAAAGCTGAGCGCCGCACACGGATCGAATCCGTAGCTGTTCAGCAACTCGATCCACAGGTCACCACAGGCGTTCGCATTGCGCCAGATGCGAACGCCTTGATGAAGCGCGTGTGAACGGAACCGGCGCAGCCGATGTGGCGCAGGGTCAAGTTGCACCACGCGCGCAGGGCGACGACCGCCGATTGCGCCGAGCCTTGTTTTATTGGTTGCTTCAATCATGGGTTCGAATGGTAGATAGCTGATCTCCGTCACTGCCCGGGAAGCTTGATCGCAACCACGAACCCCACGGGAGCGTGCTGCATCGAAAGATCGCCGCGGTGCTTGAGCGCGGTCATCTTCACAAACGCAAGGCCGAGTCCGAAGCCGTCGTCGGCGGAGTTCGCGCCTGGCTGGATTCTCACGAACGGTTCCACGGCTTGTTGAGTCCCGGATGAAGAAATTCCGGTGCCTGCGTCCTCAACGCTGATTACCCATTCGTTAGCATCGGACACAAGACGGCAACGGACCTCGGAGCGCGCAGGGCCATACTTCAGCGCGTTATCGATCAGGTTGCTGATGGCGCGCGTCAGCATCATGCGATCCGCCAGGTAAAGACACTGCGTGGCAGGAACATCCATGACAATCCGGCTCCCAAATCGACGTGCCTTTTCCCACAACTGATCGACTGCGTCGACCACGATCTCGCTCAGATCCGTCATTTCCAGCGCTTTCGTTTCTGACTGGGCAAGTGTCAGGCGGATGAACCCGTCCGCCAGCGCGAGCGTACGCCGCGCATGCATTTCGATCCTTTCGAAGACGACCGACGCGTGACCAAATTCATCGCGATGGTTGTCGACCAACGCTAGAATTGATACTTGCGGCAAGCGCATGTCATGCGAGAGAAAGTCGAGTGCCTCGTCCCGGTGACGCATTGCCTGGTAGGCGCTCGAGTGATAGCGAATACGTGCAATCAATTCAATTGCGTCGGGTAGCTTTACAAGGTAATCGTTAGCACCCGCCAGAAAGGCGGCGTGCTTCACCGTTGATTCTTCCTCCGTGGACAACACGATGACCGGAACCTTTGACGTAGCCGGAGTCGTGCGCCAGACCCGCACGAGGTCCAGTCCGTCGATACCCGGCATCACGAGATCCTGCAAGATGACGGATGGTTGCAACTGCATCGCCATGTTCAAGGCTCTTCGCGGATCCGTGCAGACGTGAACCTCGATATCGGCTTCGGACGAGAGGGCACGTCTGATGACTTCGCCAACACAGGCTTGATCATCAATCAAAAGAACAAGGACGGGTGAGGCGGGCGGTGCCAGGCGGATATCGTCGGAACTATCAATCATATGCAACCCGAATGAATACGTGCACACATGTTCCAGCACGGGCCGGATAAGCCTGGCGTCCTACGATGCGTAGTGTCGAACGCTTGCTCCGGGGTTCCCGTGGTTGTCTCGCAAGACCTAGTTAGTGACTCCAGGTGGATAATGTGGAACCCTGACTTCTCTTTCCAGAGAAAGATGGATTTGCCATTGTTGCTAAGAAAATTCAATTTTCTTCATTCTAATCATGCACTGGCGAGCGTGTTCGATTTCTCGATAATTTAACCGTATTTAACAGTAGGCTTTATCGGCTGTGCGTTGACTATAGGTCGATTGATGACGCCGGCGATCACCCTCCGACTTGTCCTGAACACTGCCTCAAGGACGGCGATTGTGTGGACGGTGGGCTGCGTCTAACAAAGGTTGACAAACCGCCAACCTAAACAGGATTAGCATGAGGCGGGGAAGGCGTGAAAGAATCACCAATAAGACTGGCTTAGCTGATATGGCCGAGGTTATCAAGGTGCTTTAACCTGACGCATCTTCCTTTCGCTCACGCCAATCCATGGATGTTCTCCCTCTTGGGCAGGCTCGGAAAAAACAGGAAACGGTCTTAAGAAGTCCTGAGCGCATTGACGATCCTGGCCCCGTAAGCCTATAGCAGAGACAAGTGTTAGCTGAGCCTCCCGGATTTATGATTGAGCCACATACGTACACCGATAACCTACCTGTCTCCGGTGGATTGCACGCATTGCGACGCCTCGCTGCTCGGACGCTGTCATATATGGCATTTTGCTCGGTGGTTTTAGTGAGCGGGCTGACGTCATGCGTGGCGCACGGGCAAACGGCAGCGCCTCCGGAGATTGCCGATGGGCAGGCGCGTGCAGATCAGGTGGCGCGCATTATTAAAGGAATCGTCAGCTTTACGCGCTGGCCGGCCAGTTATTCCGTCAGGCGGCTTTGCGTCGTGACTCCCGCGCTCTACGCCGGCAGCTTAAGCCAGTTCACTGCGGAAAACACGGGCCGGCCGGTGGTAACACGGCGCTACGCGATCGCAGACACGCGCCTTGAGACCGACTGCGACGTGCTGTATATCGAAGTGACCGGCGCAGCCGCACAACAACTTTTCCGCCGGCTGGCAGGGCTCCCGGTACTCAGCGTAGGAGGCGATGACGAAGCGTGTGCACAGGGCAGTCTCTTTTGCCTGACGCGCGTGAGCGGTGCGGTTTCGTTTGCCGCGAACCTCGATGGAATCGCCCGTAGTAGCCTGCGAATAGACCCAGACGTGCTGCTGCTTGCGCGTAGGGAGGACAGGAGATGAAACCTCCTGGCATCCGGACCACGTCACCGCCGCTGACGCTCGCGCGTACCTTACGGCGCGTGCATCTCGTGTGTGCGCTCATCGCGGTAAGCCTCACAGGCGGCTCACTGATGATAGTGGGAATGATCAGGCTGCAGGCGCTCGAGAACCATAACCTGCAACTGCTCGCCCGATCAATTGCTTATAGCGCGGAGGCCGCCGTTGTCTTCAACGATCCGCGTGCGGCACTCGATTCAATTGCCCGTATTGCATCGAGTGATGAGGTGGAGTCGGTTTCCGTCTTCGATATCCATGGCGGCCGCCTGGCCACGTGGCAGCGCACGCGTAACGACTCGCACGAGAAGATCTGGGGGCTCGTCGACAGGCTTCCATGGCGCAGTGCGGTTGCCGTGCCGATCCTTAACGAAGGCGTACCGGTCGGTGAAATCCGCCTTCACGGCAGCCCAAACGGACTGCTCGCATTTATCCTGACGGGCTTCTTGTGGATTGCTGCAGGCATGGCCCTGAGCGTGGCGAGCACGCTATATCTTTCGAGACGAATTTTCAATCGCATCACTATTCCACTTGGCGAGCTTGCTCGCGTGACGCATCAGGTGCGTAGCGCCCGCTCGTTCGGGCAGCGAGTGCCGCCTGCGCACATTACGGAGTTGAACGATCTCGCAAGCGATTTTAATGCTCTGCTCGAACAGCTTGAGAAGTGGGAGGCGGGCATGCAGCTCGAAAATAAGTCGCTTGCACATCAGGCCACCCATGACAGTCTGACGGGTCTTCCTAACCGGACGCTTTTCGAGCGTCGCCTCGCGCACGAGGTGGAGCGCGCGACACGGGACAAGCAAAGGTTTGCTGTGCTTTTCCTTGATGCTGATCGATTCAAGGAGGTGAACGACACCATGGGTCATGCAGCGGGCGACAAGGTGCTCGTCGCCGTGGCGGCGCGCGTTCGTGAGCAGCTTCGCGCGGGGGACCTCGTCGCGCGGCTGGGTGGCGACGAATTCGCCGCGCTGCTTTCGCCCCTGCGGGACGCGGAGGATGCCAGTCGCGTCGCCTGGAACATCGCCGTGGCGATGCGGGAGCCTATCGTATTCGATGACGGCACGACGATCATGTCTTCGGTGAGCGTGGGCATGGCGGTCTATCCCGATGATGCGCTGGATGGTATCGGTTTGATCCGCGCGGCCGACATAGCAATGTACCTGGCCAAGGCTCGACGCAACAAGGAGTGGCGTTACAACGCCGCCGGTCTTCGAGGTCGCATGGTTCATTTTAATGAGTAGGGGAAATGCTTAAAACGTTATCGCTGTTTTCGCGCAGAACGCGCCTGCTGGCCGTGGTGCTGCTGTGTGCCGCAGCGCTGAGCGGCTGCAAGACAATCCCTGCGAGCGCGCCACAGGACCTGGCGGGTATGCGGGTGGCGGTCCTGGAGCGGGACGGGTTTGTCAAGACCGAAGACGGGTGGATACTGGGATTATCGGACAAGCTTCTGTTCGACACAGACGAGGACCAACTTACGCCCGAGAGCCGCCAGGTTGTTCTGGAAATCGGGCGTTCGCTCAACGCAGTTGGTCTCGTCGATCTAAGAGTACTGGGTTATACCGACTCGGTTGGCAGCTTGACCTACAACGACGCTCTTTCAATGAGGCGCGCGGCTGCAGTGACCCGTATATTGGTGGATGCAGGCATCGCGCCGAGTCACATCCGACAACAGGGTTTAGGCAAGCGCAATCCTGTTGCTGACAACCGTACGGCGGAGGGCCGCGAGCAAAACCGCCGGGTCGTCATTATTGTGCTAGCCGATTGATTGATGTAATGGGATTGGTCGGCGTTTAAGCTACGTTGCCGCTTGGTGTTGTTGAGCGATTTAGATCATCTACGAATGCGGGTGCCACGCGACCAATGGTGAGTTTGTTAGAAACAGTATCGAAGACGAACAGTCATTTCTATACCTGGGCGAATGAAGGTCGCCAAGCTTGCCGGCTAGTCGAATAGAAGTGTTCGCGAGTTCGTCGACGACCGCGAAAATTTGTATTTGAATAGTATTCCTGTATGAATTAAACGCTAGGCAAATCAATATCCGGTGACCGCGCCAGATCACAGGCGTGACGCGAGTCATGGCGTCAGATGCCGTGCGCTTCCAGCCGCGTCGCGTACCAGCGTGAAAATCGTTCGAGATACGACTCGGTGAAAGGCGAGAAAGGTCCGGGCCGGTAGCCGGGGTCTTGCGTGCCCTGGTGATTGATCGCAACAAGGCGGGCGTCCTGAGCATTGGTTGCCTGCCATACCTCGATCAGATCGGACAGCGCGTAGTCAACGCCCTCGATCGCATCCTCGTGAACGAGCCACTTGGTTCTGACCAGTGTCCGATCCGGTGCAAGCGGGATGAGGTACGAAATGACCGCGTGGTCGCTCATGACATGGGACCACGAGTTGTGCGTCCACAAATGGGTATCGCCGAGATCGCGGCGCGTGTTGTCGCCGAGCAGCCGGGTGCTGGCCACCTTTGTATTCATCGTTTGCGATTCGCCGTTGCCGGCTATGACCAGGCGCTGGGTTCGGAACAGCGTGGCTACGTCATCCAGTCGTTCTACGGCTTCGCTGAGCAGTCCCTCCTTGTGCCAGCTCGCCAGCGAAGCCGCGTTACGCGCCCGATATTCAACGAGCGCGCGCTCCGATTCCTCACTTAAGCCGTCGGGGCAGAAGCCGAAATCTTCGGCCAGGAACGATACGGTGAGCTCGGGATGCGTTGCGCTGCAGTGGTAACACTCGCGATTGTTTTCAATTGCCAGCTTCCAGTTGCCGTTTTCAATGATGTCCGTTTCGTAGGCAATTTTTGTGCGGGCCAGATCGAACGGTTCCAGGCGTGGCGCCATGGTCTCGTCAAGCGCCGCAATGTCCGCGGGCGCTTCGTCGTTCAGGCACACAAAGATCAACCCGCCTATTACGCGTAGGGGGACGGGCATCAGGCTGCGGCAGGTCGGATCGAAATCCTGTCCCATGTGCGCTGCGTGTTTAAGATCGCCGTCGAGGCTGTACGTCCACTGATGGTAGGGGCAGACGAGCATTCCCACGGAACCCTTGCCTTGCTCGCGCAGGCGCGCGCCGCGATGACGGCACACGTTCCGATACGCTCGAACGACGTTGTCATCGTCGCGAACGATGATGATCGAGGCGCGGCCAATATCGACCGCCGAGACATCGCCAGGCTCGCGTACGTCGGCAGTGACACCCGCCATGATCCAGTGCTTGTGGAAGAAGATATCGACGTCGTTCTCAAACACGTCCTGCCGCCCGAACAGGGCGCCGGGCATGCCGTGACCTGAAGCCCGACTGCGAAACAAAGCGCCGTGCGTAGTGCCGTGCATAGTGCCATTGGTGCTCGACATCCGCTGGTCCCTATCAGATTCCCTACGTTGTCAGGCGCGACATGAGTTGCGTGATGAACGGAGTATCGACAGGCCAATTCGAAGCGTCAATGCGCTTTATTTGCTCGCTCGCATAACAATAAGTAATGGCAGCGGTGAGGAGCCGAAACACCCTCGATTCACGCCGCCGGTTCCTCACGAAGCCATTCGATGACGGCATCCACCGCGGGCGTGACGGCGTGTCCGTGCGGCACGACGGCGTAATACGCGTCGGTCATTTTCACGCACGCGTCGCCGAGCGGCACCAGGCGTCCCGACGTCAGCATGTCGCCCAGCATCCGCCGCCAGCCGAGCACGATGCCCTGGCCCTGCAACGCGGCATGAATGGCATCGGTGTACAGGCTGCAACGCAGGACATAATTCAGCCGGCTGCGCTTGATGCCCACTGCGTCGAACCAGTCTTCCCAGCCCATCCAGCCCTCCGACGTGGAGTCGTAGGCAATGAGCGGGGCATCGCTCAGGTCATGCGGCGACTGAAATTCGCCATGTGCTTCGAGCCATGATGGCGAGCAGACAGGCACCACCTCCTCATTGAAGAGCAGCGTTGAGTGACCGTCGCGCCAGTTGCCCGAACCATAGCGGATAGCAATATCCACTTCGTTATGACGCAGGTCCGCGGTGAACATCTGCGTGGTCAGGCGTAGCTTGAGTTGCGGCTGCGAGCGCTTGAGCAGCGGCAGCCTGGGCAAGATGCGGAATTGTGAAAACGCGGCGGTCGCCAGGATGGCGAACTCCTGCTCGCGTGTGTTGCTGCTGAGACTGTCGAAGGTGCCCGCGATCTTCTGGAGCGATTCCGATGTGACGAAAAAGAGGGCTTCGCCTTCTTTCGTGAGCGCGATCGAGCGATGCAGCCGATGAAACAACTGCAGCTTCATGGCGTCTTCCAGAAAGCGGATCTGCCGGCTGACGGCGGCCTGAGTGACACCGAGTTCGTCGGCTGCGAGCGTGAAACTCTTGAGCCGCGCAACGGCTTCAAAGTCGACCAATGCGTTTAGCGAAGGAATCAGGCGACGGTATCCTTTCATTTCTCGCGCTTCCAGTTTTCTTCGGGGACCCGCATGAGTTGCTCGCATGGCAACTTGCGTCCGCACTGCTAATGTTGATATTACCTGTTGTTATGCGAGAGCCAAAATAACGTGCGTTGACCGCATAGTTTTGCCTGCCGATACCGCCGCGGATTTCTAACCGAATGCTTGGGCAGATCTCACCATACCGTCAATTCCCCAGGGCAGGCTTCGCTCGCCGTTTCGCAGGCCTCGGTTTGGGTGGCACACGGGCGGGGAGTTCGGACAGACGCATCAGATGGCGCAAGGCCATCATGGCGCCGATCGCCTCAAGCACTCCGGCCGGCACCCACATGATGAGTCCGCCGAGACTCTGGTCGAGCGTCGCCGGAACCGACGTGAACGCACGGCCGCAAAGCGTAAAGACCGGATAGAGGTCGTGCGCCGAGAATGTAATGATCGCGCCGACCAGAATCTGAGGGGTCATGGTGATGACCGGCGACAGCACTCGCAAGCCGGGCCGGGTACGACTCGGCGGATGCGGTCGATGATCGAGCAGCATCCACCAATACAGCAGCCCGCTCACTGCGACCGACCAGTTCATGAACGTGTAGATGCGCCAGTCCAGCATGGCGACGAACTGCACGGATGGAATCAGCCAGAAGACAACCGAGATGACGAACGCCGCCGAGATGAAGGCCGGATTCAGCACAACGGCAGCGAGTACACGCGCTGGCCTGCGGTATTGCCAACGCCGCAGCGCGCTGCGCCAACGCAACGGCAGGCCGGCCCGGAGTGTGCTGCCTGGATAAGACGACATCAGGATGAGCGGGGCAAGATGGTGCAGTACCAGATGCTGGAGCCGATGTACAAAGAACTCGTGCTCGGCGTAGTAGTCGAGCCGCGTGTGAAGGGCTATGTAGAAGAGCGCAAGACCCACCCAAAACGCTATTCGCCGGGCAATGCTGATACGAACGTGGCGCGACCCTCGCGCATACAGAAAGGCTGTGATAACGAAAACTGCCACGAGCCCGAAAGAAGGTTCCCATGGGACGAGCAGGTTAAGCAGAGACATGGCGGGTCGGAATAGGTAAGAGAGGCTTGACGCGCTCGCGTTTGCGTCTCAGCGACCCGCATGTTAGCAGGTGGGTGGGAGGCTTGCTGATGGGGGAAAAGTGGCGTGAGCTTTGGGCAATGTTCGCGGGTGTCGCGCTCGTCGTAGTACCCGCAGCCCGGCATCGGTTATCAGATGCCGGGCTGCGCACGCGGCCGTGCCAACGCCATCAAGAACTGCGGCGCGCTTTTTTCGATGGCTGCCGGATTTCATCGAGGAAAAACTGCAAACCGCCCAGTTGCTGGGCGAAGTAACCGCCACTTGCCATCGACTCAGGCGCGCGCCGGTCTCCGGTGGGGGGATACTCCGCCGAGAAGTCGGCCGTGCGAAACACGATGTCCCAGATCGGGAAAACAGCGCCGTAATTGCAGGAGTTACGGCCAGCCGCACGCAGTCCATGATGCAGGCGGTGAAAGCGCGGCGAGACAAGCAGCCTGTCACCAAGCCAGCCAAAGGACATGCGGATATTGGCGTGACTCAGGCTTTCGACGAAGCGCATGAACAGGAACAGCAGCGGAAATTGCAGCGGCGGAATACCAATCGCCAGACCGACCACGCCAAACCAGATTGCCGCAACAAGATCGTCCAGCAGGTGGTTGCGGTCGTCGGACCAGAAGCTCATCTGCCGTTGCGCGTGATGCAGCGCATGCAATGCGTACCAGCCGCGCCATGAGTGCGACAGGCGGTGACGCCAGTAGTCCGCGCAGTCGAGAATCAGCGCGTATGCGAAGAACGTGATGATCGGGTGTCCGAGCAGCGCCGGTACGACAGTCTCCAGCGTTGGCGGGATATAGCCATGGTCGACCACGAATCCGTTGACCCACACCTGCACCTGATAGAACAGCAGGAAGCTGACGACCGGCAATACACCGACGCGATTGAGCACCGTATAGAACGCGTCTGTCATCACCGTTTTTCGATCTTTCCAGTGCTCGATCGGAAAAAGTGCTTCCAGCGGCCAGCACACGGCATAGGTGACGACGACAGCGAACATCCCATACACGCACACGAGTACCCAGTCGAAAGACAGCTCTTCCCACTGCATCCAGCCGAAGTGATACAGCAGCGGCAGGACGAGGTACTGATCGATCTCGCCGGCCAAAGCGTTGAACAACCTGTCGAGGAATATCAGCATGGCGTTCTTTACAAAGCTTCCGCAGTGATTGGACCCTTACGGCTCAATTCTGAACTAAGGAAAATGCCATGCGGCGAGCGTCCCACATCGATAGTCTCGTAAGCGCCGCTTTTGGGGTCCAGCACCGCGACCTGTTCGCGAAAGCGCAACGTAACCCATAGCTTGCCATCCGGTGCAATGCCGATGTCGTCCGGTCCGCCCGCGTGGAACGGATACGTGCGTTGTATCGCAAAGGTGGTGGGGTCGAGGGCGACCAGGGAGCCGCCGATACGGTTGGACACGTAGAGCGTGCTGCCGTCCGGCGAGAGGAAAATATTGTGCGGACCAACTCCCGTCTTGACTCGTCGCAGCACGTCACCCGTAACCGGATCGACCTCCGCCACGTGATCGCTACCCATGACGCAGACAAGCACCTTGCCGTTATGCCACAGCACGCCGGCCGGGGTTGAACCCACCTTCGACTTCCACCGTATCGCCATGGTGGTCAGGTCGAACGAGACAAGTGTTCCCGACCCTTGCATGGAATTGAAGCTCCACCGCGAGTCCGGCGAGAAATCCAGATGGCTCGGCATGGAGCCGGGTGAGAAACGCTTGGCGAGGCTCAGGTCGTCAGCGTGATAAACATCGACATAATCGAGTCGAAGCGCGTTGACAACGAGGTAACGATGATCCGGCGTAAAGCCAAGTTGGTAAGGATCGGCAATGACCTTGTGACCGAGCGCGGTACCGGTATGCGGATCGACGATGAATAACGCATTGCCGCTCGCGTCGGCTATATAGAGTTTGTTGCGGTCCTGGGAAAGTGCCCAGTGACTCGGCTCGCGCAGCGTGGGTAAGGTACGAACCACTTTGTGCGACGCCATGTCGATGACCGAGACACTGGCTTCGCCGGAATTCATCACGATGGCTAGCGAGGATGTGGCGGCGTTAGCGATTTCAGACCGGAGCGCCATAAATGGCGACAGACTCAGGCTTAAGGGAACGGCGAGGCCGCGGCCAAGCACTGCGCGACGTGAAAGCTTCATGGGTGTATGCATTTCGGAAATCAGCTTTCTATTTGACGAAGAAGGGGTGCGGCGAACTCAGGAGGAATCATGTACGCAGGAAGATCGGCAAACTAACGACACCCCAGATACTTTCAGTTCCGTAATCGGACTCGTGGGTTCAGACGAATGATGCGTGATTGTCGCATTTTTGCTTGAAACCATACTGCGCCGAATTATGTTTCTGACGCGGCCTTCGTTCGCGGTCGTCGTTCGGTGGGCGACCGTTCAAACCAGCAGGTAACGGGGCGCTTGCATTCCGTCTATCGATGAAATTGCACCCACCCACCCGCGCGGTGCCGACGCAGGTCTGCTCACCGGCAGCTTTCGATCAACCCGGACCCGCCCGGCAGATACAGTGCCTCTAGCGAATGCGCGACAGCTTTCGCACGATCGGTCGCCTTCGCAAAGCTCTTGCGGATCTTGCTCTCCGCGACGCGTGAACGCAGGAAATCCGCCCACAGGAATTCGCCGAACGGGGTCGGGTCTTTCGCGAAGCCAGCCACCCAGCGCAGTTCGCCAGCGAGACTTCTATACGGATCGTCCGCCGGTCCGGTGAGGTCTTGGGGAGATGTTCGTAGTCGTATCGCGAGCCGTCTGCGCCAAACGGATGCACCACAGGCTGGGCTCCGTCATGCGCCAGAAGATTGCCTCATCCAGCCATGAGAGGTCCAGGACATTCACCGTCGAACGGAGGATGGTCTCGCGCTTACGCTGCAGCGAGGCAAAGAAAGGGCCCATCGGACGATCAGGGAACCCCTCGTTGATGACTTGACGCGGGTTGTGAATGAGCACGATCGACAGTTGCGCTAAACCCGCCTACTTGCCATTGTCGAGGCGAGCGAGCAATCGACCAGAACGATAGATTCACTCACCCAAAACGGAAGAGAACTTGTTTCGCCCACGAAGTGGGGACTGTCCTTACAGATCTCAACTGAAAGATAGAAAAGTTTGGCGTAAATGGATTCACGCTGACGGGTTTACGCGGGCTGACGTGCGGCGAAAATACGTTTTCAGAAGCGGAGCGGGATTTCCCGCAGCCGGCGAGCGGTGACCCGATGAGGTGGCGAGACGTCACGCGTCATTCGCCGGTTTTCCCTGCTTCAGGGCGGTGGGTTGCGTATTTTCGGTTCGTCGTCGAGTGTCCCCGGAGCGACCGAAGCGCCGAAGACCCCATGCCGGATCAACGCCTGTTCAACAAACCCGGATCGCTTCATCTCCTCGACGAAGTCCCGTAGAAAATTAGTTGCCGCTTCGCCCCGACATTTCGGTATACCCATTGCCTGCCGGATGATCATGAACCTGCCATCGAGCACACGCAGTCCGGGTTTGACATCGTATTGAAGTTGCTGCCGCACGCTTGCCGCGACTTCGAGGTTGTGCTGCAGAAAAGTCGCGACGACTTCGGCCGACGTGGCAACCCGAACAAGGCTTGCATGGCGCAATTCGCGCGTGAGATACAGGTCGTATGCACTCCCTTCTCCGACTGCAATCCGGTTGTTCAATCTGTCGACCTGATCGTTGCGTGTTATCGACGAGTCATCGCGCACGAGGTAACTCCCCTCGATCAGCACATAAGCCGCGGTAAACGCTATATCCACCTCTCGGAGTGGATCGATCGCAAAGAAGCCCACGTCGGCATGCTCTTCGGCGACAGCCTGCACTGACTTGGCAGCGGCATCGACGACCAACAACTCCACCGGTACGCCGAGATGCGCGGCAAGCGCGACGCTCAGGTCGACTGATACCCCGTAAGGTTGTGCGGCGTCCGGTTTTATGCCCGCGAGCACGCGATTGCCCACATTGATGGACGCCCGTAGCGTACCGGTCGGTGCGAACGCGGCAATAAGTTGCGGGTCCGCTTTCATGATGGAACTCTCCACGGGAATCCGTACGTCTTCTGCCGCTGCGACTGCGTGTTTTTAATCGTATTGCGCCAGTATCCGGTGCCTCTCGCCATGTCCTCTCTCCGTGTCAATAAAGCGCTGCATGCAACCAGGCCCGTTAAGCGGCAAACAGCCGATGCGTGCGACTTTCAGAACGTGTGACAGATGCCGACCCGGACCGCACCTTGATGATCGGTGGTCGATGGCGTAAGCGTCGTGATCGACGCAACGGCGGTCCCTCCATTCGATTGGGTTCCGGATGCCTTCTGATAGACGCCGATGACGTATAGATCGGTTCTCTTCGACAACAGATAGTGGGCGGCCAGTCCGAGCTGGTTGTATTTCGCTCCGCTTTTTCCGTCGATAGAACTTGCATCGGTGTAGTTGTAGGTCACACCGGCATAGACCGCTGGCGTGAACTGATACTTCAGGTTCACTTCAATGTCGTTCAACGTAACCGTGCCCGATGACCCCGCGGGATTGAGGGCGTTGGCGACGCCGCTCAGGCTTTCATATTTGGTGTTGGTATAGAGGATCCCCAGCGTTGCGGAGCCCAATGTGTAGGCGCCGCCCGCAGCGATGATCTGTTGTGTATGAGCGGATGCGAAGCCGCTATAAACAGGCGATGTTTCGTTGTTTACACCTGCTGTTAGCGTCGCGACGCTGTTGCCAAAGAACGAGGTGTTGGGACTGCGAATGTTCAGGTATGCGACTCCCACGTTAAGCGAATGCCCCACGTAACCGGCTCCCAGGGAGAAGATCTGGTTCTGCGTGAAGTTCCCCGCAACACCGCCAAGCGAATACACACCTTCGAAAGTAAAGCCGCTGTAGTTCAGGCTCTTGTACTTGATCGCATTGTTGGTGCGCTGGGTATTGATCGTGTTGTCGAGATCGCCCGGGTGTGAAGTCAGGTAACCACCCCACAGGCTGCCCGAGGAGAGCGGCGTCATGTAATCGACCACTGAGTCATATTGGCGTCCGAACGTGATGGTGCCCACCGGACTGGAGAGACCGACAAACGCCTGGCGCCCCCATTCGAGGCCGCCCTGGCCGGCTTTCCCCGTGCCGAGATCGAAGCCATTCTCCAACGTGAAGATCGCACTCAGCCCTCCGCCAAGGTCTTCCGTTCCGCGCAAACCCCATCGCGTGCCATGCAGTTCGCCACTCGACATTGCATATTGCTGATGACCGCCTGCGTTCGTCGCGAACGTCACGCCTTCATCGATCAGGCCGTACAGCGTGACGCTGCTCTGTGCATGAGCGACGCTGCAAAACGCGCCGAGCGTCGCTACCGAGAGAATCGACTTTTTCATGAGGGTCTCCTGAGGTACAAATTCTTTTTTAAGCGATTTAGATAGTTAGATATACTATTTATTACAAATACACTGGTTTCAATCGAATTGATGTTCTTCTTCAGCGACTACGTTTTCCGGTAGAGGGGAAAAGAAAGGCGCTAGGCGTTCACCGGGTCGCTTCGGGTAATTCTGTCGACGTAGGCAATTGCATCGAATGACCTGGAAAGCGCGTATTCCGGCTGAGGATCAAGATGCGAACGCGTGGTGCGTCCAGTCGATGCCCACGCCGGCGCGCCGCGTAGCGGCAGCATGAATTGCCCGAGACCGACTTCTTCCAGTGCTGCGTCGTTGCTTGCGTCGGCCGATGCCTGCCTGTCAGAATCCGTCGTTGGTACCCCGGCGAGTCCTGCATCCGGTTCGGCACCGTTACGACCGCGTCCGACCGTGCTGCCGATGGCCACATAGTCATTGCCCAGCCAGTCCGACAGATAGCCGCCCATCGATCTAATGGGCGGGCCATCGGGAGCGGAGCGAAACGGCTCGCGCGCGATGTGTATGTTGTGGGCAAGCACGATGATCTTGATAGCGCCCTGAGACTGGCCGCGCATCCATACAAGATTCTCGGCGAACGCGGCGTCGCGCACCCGGTTCGCCTCTGTCAACGATTGGGACCGTATGCTCACGATGCCATGCGCCTGCAGCAAGACGACGACCTGGCGAAGCGCCCATTCGAATTCCGCAGCCGAAGTCCGGAACGAATAAGCACAGCGGTTCTGTTCCAGTTGCGCGACAAGCTCGGTGCAGGCAAAGCGAAACTGTTCCTTGTCGGTGGGATTCAGGCTTTCGTAGACACCGGTCGAGCCCCATACGGCCGATTTCGCTGCGCTGTCCAGCGGCACGGCCAGTAACGCGTGCTCGATGGTTAGAAGCAGATCGCGATAGGGCACGCGATAGTCAGGCTCGACGCGGTCGAGAAACGACAACACAGATCCAATCGCCGCACCGGGATAGGCGGGGTCGACGCCAAACGCACGAATCTGGTCTTTTGCTGCACGCGAGGTATTTCGCGCCCGCAGCGATTCCATGATTTCCACTGTCTGCGGATTCAGCCACATTGGCTGGCCGAATTTGCGTAGCGCTGCTATGGCACTCGTGGCGTCGCCGCGCAGATAGGCATCGACGTCGGTCGAGCCAGGAACCCCGCCTTCAAAGACAATTACGTTGAAGCCGAAATGATCGACGAGGGCGTGCACTAGCTGGTTTTTCATCGCCAGCAACTGGCCGCTGCTGTGCCAGCTCTCGCCCAGACCGACGATGCTCGCGTTTCCGACGATTGCCCGGAGCGGCTCGAGGTCGACGGTGCCGGTCTTTGCGTCGGCGCTCAGGAGGGGATGGCACGCGCTGCGTGCCCATCGGATGAATTCGTTACGCTCGGAATCTGCCATTTTGTCATGTCCCAAGAAATGTCGTGAGGCACACGTGCCGACCCGCGCAAGCGAATTGGCGTGCCAGTCTCGATCGTGTTTGACGACCTCGTTCACTTCGCCGTGCAATCAAGCGGGAAAGGGGAAGCCGAACTTGTGTTGCATGACATATCGTCCGCCGTCCACGAGCAGTGTGTGGCCGGTAATAAACGAAGCGTCATCCGACGCGAGGAAGGCGATTGCGGCTGCGACTTCTTCGGGCTTGCCGAAGCGGCCGAGCGGAATACCTTCTTCGCGGATCTTCCGTTTCTCGCTGGTGATCGCCGCGGTAAGCGGCGTGTCGATCTGAGCCGGCGCTACCGTGTTGATCCGGACACCGCGCCGCGCCAGTTCGATCGCGAACGTCTGCGTCATCGAGATCACTGCAGCCTTGGCGGAGTTGTATGCGACCGAGCCCGGCGCGGCCCGCAACGCATTGATCGACGAGATCGTCACGATGCTGCCCTTGCCCGCGTCTGCCATGTGCTGGGCAGCGGCGCGGGCCGGATAGAACGCACCCAGCAGATTTACTTCGAGAACCTTGTTCCACTCTTCGGTAGTGGAATCAAGCACCGACAGCGGTTTGCTTGTGCGAATCCCGGCGCCGCAGACCATCACATCAAGGCGGCCAAACTCGCGGATCGTCGTTTTGACGGCATCTTCCACTGCCTGTTGGGAGCCGACGTCGACCGTCAGTGCAATGGCAGTCCCGCCTTGCGCCTTGACTTCCTGCACGGCAGCTTCGGCGAGTTCCGGGCTGTAGTCGGAAATTGCGACGCGGGCGCCTTCGCTGCTTAACCTCAACGCCGCTGCCTTGCCGATACCGCCGCCGCCGCCAGTGATGAACACGACCTGATCCTGAAACCTTCCTAGATATGACATGTTGCTGGTCTCCATAACGCGGTGAGTGATGAACCTGATGAAGCGACGCGGGCGACGGCGTTGTCCGATGCGCCCGTGATGCTATTGAGTGGGCTTGAGGTTTGATGTCTTGACGATTTGCGTGTACCTGGCGAGATCGGAACTCATCAAGCCGCCGAACTGGGCGGGGGATGTGGTCAGCACCTCCATCCCCTGATCAGCAAGCGCTTTCTTTATGTCAGGCATTGCCTGCACCTTGGCGATGTCGGCAGAAATCCTGTCGACGACCTCTTTGGGCGTATGGGCGGGCGCCAGAATGCCGTACCACTGGCGCACATTGAAATTGGGGAGGCCCGACTCTGCGAATGTGGGAATTTGCGGAGCGGTGGCAAGCCGGTGATCGCCGGAAATGGCGAGCGCCCTCAGATTGCCGGCCTTGATATAAGGCAGCACGGCGGGCGCGGCCACGAAGAACAGTTGCACCTGACCACCGATCAGATCTGTCAGCGCAGGACCGCCGCCCTTGTACTGAATCGAAACCATCTTGACACCGGCCATGTTGTCGAACAGCTCGCCCGCGAGATGGTTTGGATCGCCGAGTCCGCCCGAGGCGTAATTGAGTTGACCCGGCTTCGCCTTGGCGAGTGCGATGAGTTCCTTAAGCGAGTTGGCGGGCACAGAAGGGTGCACGACCAGCACAAGCTCAGAACTGCTTAATGTCCCAATCGGTGAGAAGTCCTTGATTGCGTCGTACGGCAGTTTCAACAGGCTCGGGATGATGACGTGTGAACTCGATGTCAGCAGTAACGTATATCCGTCAGGCGTCGACTTCGCCACCACTTCCGCGCCAATGATGGTATTGCCGCCGGGACGATTGTCTACGATCACCGGTTGTTTCCAGAGCATAGCCAGCTTCTGGCTGAACAGGCGCCCCAGGACGTCGTTCCCGCCGCCCGGCGGGAACGGCACGACCAGATGAACTGCGTGAGTCGGGTAGGGCTGCTCGGCATAAGCGGTGACCGTCGCAACGGTCGCGAGCAGACCGATGCAGAGCCGGCCCACGATTGCGAAACATGACTTCAGCATGGTATTCGGATTCCTTATCTTGCACGGCGTTGATCGCTCTGCAGAGGCGACAGGGTCCGGTCGTCCAAGGTGCCAATCGCGGCGATGTTCCGCGCGTGCGGGTGGCACTCCGGAAGAGCGTGGATACAGTCTGTGCGCCTACCGTGACGAACCACCTTCCAGTAACGACGTGAGTTCGCGAATCGAGTCAAGTCGTTCAAGGTTTGCAACCATGTCGATGATCTGCTGCTGACGTTGGGCTGGCAGTACGCTGACTGTGAGGCTGCGGAACTTCGCCTGGACGTCTTCCCTGCTAATCGGGCGGTCTGGCGAACTGCGCGACTCGATGACGGTGCTCGTGAGTTCCTCGCCGTTGCGCAGCCGTATCCGCACGCCACCCGCGACCTTGCGGGGAAAAATCGATTCGAGTTCGGGATCGATCACCGGTTTGACGAGATCGGCGAGACGCAGCACGTCTGCGCGGCCGATCGCGTCGTCCGCGAAAGAATCCGGATGAGTGGGATCGAGCAGGATCACGGCCGCGCATGTGTACGGCAGGCTGTACTGCGCGGCCATGGTGGATTCCGGGCGGTAAACCATATGCGTGTCGATCATGAAGCGCGGGCCGAACGGCTCGATCGCAACGACTTCATCGGCGGTGAACGGTCGCTCGGCGCGGCAGTTCATCATGGCCTCGATCATTGAATGGAAGAGCTTGCAGCACGCGTACAGCTTGATCGTCATCCGCTCGATTTCGAAACGTCCACCGGAATCCTGAGTCATGCGATCGAGATCGCCGCTTCGTCCAGCAAACATTTTGGCGAAACCGTAACGTCCTTCAATGGCTTCCTTCGGTCCAAGGAATCCGTCTGCGGCCAGTCTCGCGGCGAGAATGCCGCGCTCTGCCGGCAGCCCGGTATGCAGGCGCTTGATCATGGTCCCGGCCGGGTCTTCGGCGAACTGCATGGTGCCGCCGTTCATCGATGCGCCGGAACCGTATGCGCTGACGAGCGTGGCGGCATCGAGATTGAGCAGAAGGCCGGCCGCGGTGACAGCGCCATATACGCCACCGACACAGGGTGGATGAAAGCCGCGGCGGAGCAGATCGTTGCCGAGCGCGGCCCCGATGCGACCATGCACTTCGTAGGCCGCGACCACTGCCGTCAGAAATTCGGTGCCGCTGCGATCGAGCGCTTCGGCCATCGCGAATGCCGCCGGCAAGACGACACTGCCGGGATGACTCAACGATTCGTCGTGCGTGTCGTCGAGCTCAATCGCGTGGGCGGCCGCCCCATTGACCAGTGCGGCTGAGCGCGCAGGGACGCGGTGTGAGCCGTAGATCGTGCTTTGCTCGCGTCCTCCTTCGCTTAATACGAACTCGCGTATTTTCTGTGTCCATGGCAGTTGAGTGCCGTAAAGCGCGACACCGAGGTGGTCGAGCACGAGATCTTTCGTGCGTTCGATTACCTGGGGACGCAATGCCTCCCATTTCAGCCCGGCGGCGAGGCTCGCGAGCGCTTCGGTCGGGCCGGTCGGCAGGGTTTCTGCGCCGCGCTGTCCAGGTTGATTCGTCGCTTTCGGGTCTTGCTGAAGTGACGACACTTTCGGGTCGTCAGAAACAGATCCTGCGGTTCCCGCCTGCGCCGAAAAACTATCCTGATGTGACATTCGCTGTTCCTCCATCCTTATCTGTCTGGTCTCGTCCGGCCGTTCCGCCGCACTTTTAATTTTTTAATTACATTGCATTGTGTCGACACTTTAGGTCTGCGGTTAGCTGATGTCAAGGCTTTACATGCATATCTGAACTGGTTGTTTATGCCTATTACATACAGGTAGTAGCCGTTTATAAGGGTTTTTACGATGTTGCACGATGTCATCGTCTCGTTTGTCGCCCGGAAAGGTTTCTTGACGCACCAAAGATCAGTACCTATAGTGTCGACACTAACGCTAAATTTTGGATTCGCGTAGATACCTCACAACGCGCCAAGACCTTGTTCAAACAACCGGGTGCCGACTTGCTGAAAATTGAACGCATCAACATGGCTTGGGGACAGCTTGCGTATCGGAGGGCCGGAAGCGGCACGCCTTTCGTCCTCGTTCATCCGCTCGCGCTGGGAGGCCGTCTGTGGGAGCCTTTTCTCACAGAGCTTCTGCCGGGCCACGATCTGGTCATGCCGGATTTGCGAGGTCATGGCGAGAGCCACTGGGACGGCAGCGCTTTTTCCATCGACGACATGGCCACCGATCTTCGCGATCTGCTTGACGCACTCGGAATCGAACGCTGTCATATGCTCGGCATGTCGATGGGCGGCTCGGTCGCGATGACGTTCGCGTGCCGGTATGGCGCGCGGCTGGATCGCCTGATGTTGTGCGATACGACCGCTTGGTATGGCGAAAACGCGGTGGCGACCTGGGGCGAGCGGGCGCAGTCGGCACGGAGCAAAACGCGTGAGGAACAGTTGCCGTTTCAGACTGAGCGCTGGTTTAGCGATGCTTTTCGGGCGGCCCATCCAGAAATCGTGAAACATGTCTGTGACATCTTCACTGAAACGAAGCGCGAGGCGCATGCGCAGGCCTGTCTCGCGATGGGTGCGCTCGACGTGAGGCAAAGGCTCGGTTCGATCGACACGCCGACGCTCGTCGTCACAGGCGAAGAAGACTATGCGACGCCGCCGTCGATGGGCGAGGCAATTGCGCAAGGGATTCCTGGCGCACGCTTCGAGCGCTGGCCTGCGGTAAGGCATATGGCGGTGGTAGAAAGTGCTTCGCTGCGTACCGCGCTCATGAGGTTCGCGAGCTGAAGGTATCGCTGCATGAAATGTCGTTGAGCAAGGCTGCCTGCCAAGCGAAGTACGGCAGCTTCATGGGAACAAGGCCGGGCGCGGACCGAAAGTAATTGCCGCACTTCGCGGTCCGTTCTGGCCGTATGTATTGCCGCTGATTGCGGGCTGTCAGCGGCTCGAAAGACAGGCGGCGATCGCCCGCTGACAACTGGCGAAGCAGCGCGTTGTCCAGCGCTGGTGACTAAAACGGAGACACGCATGTTAAAAGCGGTAACGGGTATTCCCAGAGATTATTTCGCTGGCGGGTTGATGTTCCTGCTTGGACTTGGCGCGAGCGCGCAGGGCGCGTCCTACACGATCGGCACGCTTACCGATATGGGCCCGGGCTTTTTCCCGGTCGCGCTCGGCACGATCCTCATGCTCGCTGGCATTTCCATCGTCATGGTCACGAAGCTGTCCGCCGCACCCCGCGACGACGGGGTACGACCCGCGCCGGAATGGGCCGCCTGGGGCTGCATCCTAGCCGGTATTGCTGCGTTCGTGATCCTGGGAAAGTACGGCGGCCTGGTGCCGGCGACATGCGCGGTGGTATTCATCTCCGCGCTCGGTGACCGCCAGAACACATGGAAAAGCGCGTTTGTCCTTGCCGCTGCAATGGGCGTGATCGCGGTCGTGGTCTTCTGGTGGGCGTTGCAGTTGCAGTTCCCTCTGTTTTCGTGGGGCTAGGCGATGATCGGACAGTCTTTGCTCGACCTGTGGCACGGCTTTGGTGTCGCACTGGAAATTCACAACCTGATGTGGTCATTTTTCGGTGTCCTGATGGGCAACCTGATCGGCGTGTTGCCCGGCATGGGACCGTTGTCGGCGATTTCGGTCCTGCTGCCACTGACCTACACCATGCATCCGATCCCGGCCATTCTGATGCTGGCTGGCATTTTCTACGGATCGCAATATGGCGGTGCAATCGGCGCGATCTTGCTGAATCTGCCGTGCCATCCCCCGCATGCAGTGACCTGCCTCGACGGCTATCCGTTGACAAAGAGCGGCAAGGGCGGAACCGCACTGGGCGTGACGATCATCTCGTCGTTTTTCGCGGCGTCGGTCGGCATCCTCGTGATGGTTTTCGCGTCGCCCTTGCTGGTCAAGGTGGCCTTCAAGTTCGGTCCGGTCGAGCTCTTCTCGATCATGCTGCTCGGGCTACTGGCCGGCGGCACGATGTCGCGCGGCTCCCCGCTCAAAGGTGGCTCGATGACGGTCTTGGGGTTGTTGCTCGGCGTTGTCGGCACCGATGTAAATTCGGGGGTCATGCGCTACACGTACGGCATGTACCAGCTATCGAGCGGCATTGAGCTTGTGGCGCTCGCGCTGGGGCTATTCGGCGTGGCGGAATTCCTGCGCAACGTGAACCGCATGCAAGTGACAGGGAGCGGCATCAAGCTTCGACTGCGCGACATGCGTCCTAGCAGGGGCGAGCTTAAGCAGGCATTTTTTCCAATGGTCCGCGGTACGCTGATTGGTACGCTGTTCGGCGCAATGCCTGGTACAGGGCCCACCATTACGACGTTCCTGGCGTATGCAGTGGAAAAGAAAATATCCAGTACACCTGAGCGTTTCGGGCATGGTGCGCTGGAAGGCGTAGCGGCGCCCGAAGCCGCTTCGCATTCGAAGACACAAGTCGATTTCATTCCGACGATGAGCCTCGGCATTCCCGGTGATCCCGTGATGGCGCTGATTCTCGGCGCGCTGCTGATACAGGGTATCCAGCCGGGGCCACAGCTCATCACGGAACATGCGGACCTCTTCTGGGGCCTCATTGCGAGCTTCTGGGTCGGCAATGTTCTGCTGGTCGTGCTCAATGTCCCGCTGATCGGTATCTGGGTGAAGTTCCTGCAGGTGCCGTATCGCTATCTGTATCCGGCTGCGCTATTTTTTATCGCCGTCGGCGTATATAGCACGAACAACAGTCTGTTCGAAGTGGGCGAGGTGCTGGTGTTCGGCGTGGTAGGCGCGGTGCTACTCGCCCTCGATTTTCCGGTGGCGCCGATCCTGCTCGGCTTTGTGCTGGGTCCGCTTGTCGAGGAAAACTTTCGCCGTTCGCTGCTGCTCTCGCGCGGCGACATGACCATATTTCTGTCACACCCGATCAGTGCCGTGTTTATCGGCATATCCACGCTCCTCGTCCTCTTGCAGATCGTCTTCGCGCTTCGCCGTGCAGTGCGAAAGGGGAACAAACGGGACGCGCCTGGACCAGCCAAGGCGGTTGCGAAGCCCGGCGATGCGGCACATCTGTTACGGGGCAAGTGAGATCTTGCGTAGCGGCGGCGTTTCGCCGGCTGCCGTTAGTCGGTGGCGCCGTCCGCAGGTAACGATCGCGACGCGTTCAGAAAGCCGGACCGTTCGATGGTCCGGAAACCGGCCATGATCAGCGCGCGGGTCATGCTCACTGCCGTGACCTTGTCCCGTTCTTCATACGCGACGAGCAAACGTCGATGGTCCTGTACTGAACGTTGCAGTCGACCGGGCTGCGCGAGGCTGAAATGACGAAATTGCAGCGTGCGCACACCGAGTGCGCCGATGCTGCGCAATAACTCTTCGTTGCCCGCGAGTTGTGCCTCGATCAACCGGAATCCGACGTTGTGCCAGAAGTAGTTGTCAGTCAACCCGCGCGCGACGTCGTCCTCAAGGGCCGCTTGCCATTTCCAGAGTTCCGCGAGGCGTTCGGTTGGGCAAGTGTCGACGATAAGCTCGCTGACGAGCGAAAACAGACAGGCACGCAGGTCATAGATGTCTTTCACTTGCTTGAGGGTGACGGGCGCGATGTAGGGTCGTCGGCGCTGCGGGACAACGACAATCCCCTGGCGCTCAAGCTCAGCGAGCGCTTCTCGGACCGGCGTGCGGCTAGTGCCGAACCGGCGCGCCAGTTCAACGGAATTCACCCCGTCGCCAGGCGCCAGCCTCCCTTCGACGATGTCGAGTACCACGTCGTCGAAGATCTTCCGCGCCAGTGGCGGCCGGTCGTCCGCGTTGCGCACGCTCATCAGCACCAGGGCGCGCCGGTCGCGAACTGCGGTTTCGGGAGTGAGGGACCATCCAGCCGATGCGCTGCCTTCATTCGCAGACGGCGACGTACTAGATCCGGCATCGAGTGAAGACAAGCGCGCCGATGACGGAATCGCCGGTTCGAGCTCCGTGGTGTCCGTCATGGATCCTGCCTGGATAGCTGAAAGAGTAGAGTCGGATTCATAGTGTCGACACTATAGAATCTCGTTTAGACCCAGTCAAGGCGGCTCTGGTACGTTGCCGGGGGTGTCGCGTAGATTGTGCGATGAAGAATCCGAAACCACTTTATCAAGGTCGTCGTTTCCCGGCGGCAGTCATCGGTTGCCCCGTACGTTATGCATCAGTGGTTGAATTCGGCATGCGAATCAGAAATTCGAAACAGTATGATTGCGCGATATGGCGCGAACGGAGTGAATGGCTCCCGGCAACTGGTGAGAATATGGGGAAAGCCTGTCTGTCCTTACAGGCTGTTGAGGTCCGCACACGGCAACACCAAACGCAGCCTATGCATGATCACCAGCGACAAACGTAGACCTACGCCGAGCCGCCCACGGCGAGTCCCCTTCCTCTGTTTCCAGAACGGTGCGGACTTTGAGTCACGTGTGAAGGAGCGGGGGCTCTTTCGTTGCGGACTTTATGGCGCTGTTCCCATGCCGTGTATCGGCTGAGTGCTGCGTCGAACTCGATCAGGTAGTCGTGGTCCTTGACCGCGCCCAATTCGTTTTCTTCGCGCAGTTCAACTGCCATCAGCCATGCGCGTCGTCCGAATTCAGCGCAATGCCCTTTGATGTAGGCGGCGAACTCGTCAACATTCGAGCATCGGTCATTCGACTGGATCCGCTCGGCGTTATGCGTTTGATCGGCGCTGAAGGCCCGAAGGTACGATGCCTTTCCGGCGTCGAGATCGCGCCACTGGATGTCATTGGAAAACGCAAAAGGCGGTATCTCTATGTCGCCCAACTGCACATGCCGCTGCTCTGACAGGTCTCTGCGTTCTGCGCGATCGATGGTCACCTGACAGCGGTGGGCAAACTCTTCGAGGACGATGGCCGTAGCCAATGCGGTATGACGACCGGCATGGACACGCTCGGTGGCGCTGCGCGTTGAGCTGCGCTTGCGAGCAACCGCATTGCAAGCCACGTTGACGACTGCGCTGAAAACTCCAGCGCCTAAGGCGACGGCTAACCAAGGCGACATAGTGCTCTCGCTAGATTTGACCGGCGCGTCTTCTGCCGATCTTCACAGATGCCAATGCACAACAAGACGACTCTCCGCAGGCGGTGCAAGTCCGGTCACATCGGGAGCAGCCGGATCAATTTAATCATTTTGCTATGACCCATGTCACTTTATTTCACGAATGACGCATGCAGTGTTGTGAAGTTTTGACACCGTGGAAACCCGCTCGTGCGGACAAGGCAATTGGCTTATGGGTGGCGCGGCGAATCCGGTAGGCAGCTTCAAGGGAAATTCGGAGCGAGTCCAGGAAGGCCAGACAGATTTTTCCGTTCACGCCCTCTTTAGTTTTGGCATCGGGTCCGCTTCGCCAGCTTTAAGGCGCTCAAGCCGCTCGCTGGCCGCGGCGAGTACGCCCAATGGGGCGTTGTGGAGTTGCGCATCGTGCACGCACACGATGCCGGCGAGCTGCTGGCAGCTTGCGTCGTCCAGTTTCCAGACGCCCGTGGCCTGGCCTTGCGCAAACGCGGCGTTAATCGCTATCTCGCCCTGCAGCCACGCCTCGCGGGTGATGTGCCCGTATCCCGCCTCGGTGACGTACGCCGTCAGGATCAGGACTTCTGCAAGGGACTGGGTTCCGGCCATCCATCCGGTGCCGTCGCGCAGCGCCTGCAGCGCGCAATGAGCGTGCAATGAAAGTGTGTCCGCCTCCGCCCTGGGCATCGGAAGAAGCTGCATTTTGGACAGGCGGACACGCGTTGCTTGCGCGCTGCGGTTAAACGGTAGGGTACGGGCCATGGAGTTGTCAGGAGAGTTGTCCACAGGTTAACGTACAGGTCGCGGTTATTCTGAAGGGGTGGCAGTCCGGCGATTTTGTTCGAATTCTTCGATTACGCCGACAGCCGCCTTGCATTGCTCAAGGGCCAGCAAATTGATGTTGCAGGCTTTTGGCTCTATCTTCAGTTCCCCCGCCAGCCACTTATAGCCCTTTGATCTTGCCTCGAAGATGCTCACGCCGTCGCGCCTGGCCTTTGCCTCAGCCATGGGTTCCAGCGCGGCGTGGAGTTTCGCTTTCCATTCCCGCAATTCGGCATTCGCCAGCCGGCCGAGCGGGAGGTTGCGAGTACTGCGTGCGAATATCCCGATCCAGGCCTCGCACGGTGCGCATAGCCATAGCGGTCCGTGTCCGTCCTGATAGGGGTAAGCCGCCTCTCCGGGCCGCACAAGCGTCGCCTTTGCGCCGCAATAGTCGCAATTCGGATGAGGCAGAGCTTGAACCGGACGGCCGACTCGCATGATTTAAAGATTGCCAGAGAAAACAGGGAATATAGCAAAAGCGGTGATGGCGCATGACGGCATGGGCGGCAGGGTGGCCGGAATGTCGACGACAGCGCCCAAATGCGTCCCTGGATTCATCACGACAGCTTTGCCGATCGCGCGGACCGCGAGATCCCGACGGTTTCCGTTGAGCGGCGTCCACCCAGAAAGACGCGTCGATATACCCCAACCCTCCGCGCAGCCCGTGACTTATCGCCGCAGCGATATGACGCGCATATCTCCCCCGCTATGGGTTCCAAATATTGACAGTGATACTTTTCGAACCGTTACTGCGTCGGCGGTCAGGCCAGCCGGAAAAAAGCCGCGGGACGCTACACCTACCTGCAGAGCAATAACGCAAACCAACGCGAGCATCGAGACATGAGCCAGCCCATCCGCTTTTACCACCGCAACGCGATCCGCGAAGTCAGCGACGCAGCCGTCACGCGCACCGTCCTCCAGTACCTGCGCGAAGACGCGCTCTGCACTGGAACGAAAGAAGGCTGCGCCGAAGGCGATTGTGGCGCGTGCACGGTCGTTCTCGGCGAACGAGACGAAGCGGGCGGCATCAGCTTCAAGGCGGTCAACGCATGCATTCAGTTTCTGCCGACGCTCGACGGCAAAGCGCTATTCACCGTCGAAGACCTGCGTCAGCCCGACGGTTCGCTGCATCCGGTGCAGCAAGCGATGGTCGAATGCCACGGCTCGCAGTGCGGCTTCTGCACGCCCGGTTTCGTGATGTCGATGTGGTCGTTATACGAAAAGCACGGCCACGAGCATTCGTGCGCGCACAAAACCGTACCGTCACGCGCCGATATATCCGACGCGTTGACCGGCAACCTGTGCCGCTGTACCGGCTACCGGCCTATCGTCGATGCAGCGGTACGGATGTTCGAAGTCCCCGCGCCCAAAGCGCCGGTCAATCTCGCCGCGTTGTCCCGCACGCTCGCTACGCTCGAACGCGAAGACATGTTCCGCTACGAACATGCGGGCCAGCGCTTCGACGCGCCGCGTACCGTCGATGAACTCGCGCGTATCAAGGCCGTGAAACCATCGACGCGCATTCTCTCCGGCAGCACCGACATCGGCCTGTGGGTCACGAAACTGATGCGCGATCTGGGCGATATCGTCTACGTCGGGCGAATCGGCGCGCTGCAGAAGATCGAAACGTCGAATGACTGGATCGAAATTGGCGCGGGTGTCACCGTGGAGCGGGCCTACGAAGAACTCGCGAAGCACTATCCCGAACTGAAGGAAATGTGGAAGCGCTTCGCGTCGCTGCCGATCCGCAACGCCGGCACGCTCGGCGGCAACATCGCGAACGGTTCACCGATTGGCGACTCCATGCCGGGCCTGATCGCACTCGGCGCACACGTGATCGTTCGCGGAAACGATGTCGAGCGCGAGATGCCGCTCGAAGACTTGTACCTCGCGTATCAGAAGAAGGACATGGCCGAGCACGAATTTGTCCTCGGGTTGAAAGTGCCGACGCGCACCGGCGTGCGCGTGAATCTGCAGTTCCGCACCTATAAGTTGTCGAAGCGTTTCGACTCGGATATCTCGGCGGTATGCGCGGCGCTCTCTTTTATCGCCGACGGCAACACGATTCGCGATCCACGCATCGCGTTCGGCGGAATGGCCGCAACGCCCAAGCGCGCGACGCATGTAGAAGCCGTGCTGCGCGATGCCGACTGGCACGAAGCCACCGCGCAGGCAGCCATGCTCGCGCTCGCGAAGGACTACGCGCCGTTGTCCGACATGCGTGCGTCGAGCGACTACCGGCTCGAAGCCGCGAAGAACACGTTGCATCGATTCTGGCTCGAGACACGTCCGAATAATCCGTTGCCGAAAGCGGCGCTCGACGTACGCGCAGTGACGGCTTCCTGAACCTCAAAGGACACGGAGAACAACAGAATGAATCAGCAAGCCGAACCGTTCCTGAAGGACATGAAGGAAGCAAAGGATCTCCTCGAAGCAGACTTCGCGCAGGTCCACGTTTCGCGCCCGCACGAATCCGCGCATCTGCACGTCAGCGGCCGAGCGAGCTACACCGACGACATACCGGTGGTCGCCGGCACGCTGCACGCGGCCCTGGGTTTGTCGGCGAAGGCGCATGCAAGGATCGTATCGATGTCGTTCGACGCCGTGCGGGCGACACCCGGCGTGGTCGCCGTCCTCACTGCCGACGACATCCCCGGCGCGAATGATGTCGGCCCCATCATCCACGGTGACGACCCGATCCTCGCCGATGGCGTCGTGCAGTTCGTCGGTCAGCCGATGTTCATTGTCGTCGCGATGTCGCACGACATCGCCCGCCACGCCGCGCGCCGGGCGGAGGTCGTGTATGACGAGTTGCCGGCGATCCTCACGACGCAACAGGCGCGCGCGGCCAACGCGCACGTGCTGCCCCCAATGAAGCTCGCGCGTGGCGACGCCAGTGCGAAGATCGCGTGGGCCGCGCATCGCGAAACCGGTGAAATGCTGCTCGGCGGCCAGGAACAGTTTTACCTGGAAGGTCAGATTTCGTACGCGGTGCCGAAGGACGACGATGGCATGCACGTGTGGTGCTCCACGCAGCATCCGTCGGAAATGCAGCACATGGTCGCGCACATGCTCAACGTCGCGTCGCACACCGTGCTGGTCGAATGCAGGCGGATGGGTGGCGGCTTCGGCGGCAAGGAGTCGCAATCGGGACTGTTCGCGTGTTGTGCGGCGCTCGCTGCATGGAAGCTGCTGTGCCCCGTGAAATTGCGTCCGGATCGCGACGACGACATGATGGTCACCGGCAAGCGGCACGATTTTCACTACACGTACGAAGTCGGCTATGACGACAGCGGCCTGATCGATGGCGTGACCGTTGACATGACGTCGCGTTGCGGTTTTTCGGCTGACCTTTCAGGTCCGGTGATGACCCGCGCGCTGTGCCATTTCGACAATGCGTACTGGCTGCCGCATGTGTCTATCGACGGGTTCTGCGGCAAGACCAACACCCAGTCGAACACGGCGTTTCGCGGCTTTGGCGGACCGCAGGGCGCGTTTGCGATCGAATACATTGTCGACAACATCGCGCGTTCGGTGGGGCTCGATTCGCTCGATGTGCGCCGCCGAAATTTGTACGGCAAGACGGAGCACAACGTGACACCGTACGGGCAGGCGGTCGAAGACAACGTGATCCACGAACTGCTTGACGAGCTCGAAGCGACCAGCAATTACCGCGCTCGCCGCGAGGCTGTGCGCGAATTCAACGCGAACAACGATGTGCTGAAAAAGGGGCTCGCGCTGACGCCGGTGAAGTTCGGCATTGCGTTCAATGTGACTCACTTCAACCAGGCCGGCGCACTGGTGCACATTTATACCGACGGCTCGGTGCTCGTGAATCACGGCGGCACGGAGATGGGCCAGGGGCTCAATACGAAGGTCGCGCAGGTAGTCGCGCACGAGCTCGGCATCCGTTTCAACCGTGTCCGGGTCACTGCGACCGACACGAGCAAGGTCGCGAACACGTCGGCGACCGCGGCGTCGACCGGCAGCGATCTGAACGGCAAGGCGGCGCAGGACGCCGCCCGGCAATTGCGCGAACGGCTTGCGGCGCTGGCTGCGGAACACTATGGCGAGGGGCAGGTCGATGCGCACGACGTGCGTTTTGTCGACGACCGGATTGTGGTCGGCGACAAGGCGATCCCTTTCGACGAAGTGATCATGCAGGCGTACCGCGCGCGGGTGCAGTTGTGGTCCGATGGTTTCTACAAGACCCCTAAGCTCTACTGGGACCAGTCGAAGATGCAGGGTCGGCCGTTCTCTTACTACTCTTATGGCGCGGCGGTTTCCGAAGTCGTGATCGACACGCTGACCGGCGAAATGCGCGTGCTGCGCGCTGATGCATTGCACGACGTGGGCGCGTCGCTCAATCCGGCTTTGGATGTGGGGCAGGTCGAAGGCGGTTTCATCCAGGGAATGGGCTGGCTGACGACCGAGGAACTGTGGTGGAACGCGGGCGGCAAGCTGATGACCCATGCGCCATCCACATACAAGATCCCGACCGTCAATGATTGCCCGCCTGTGTTCGACGTCCGGTTGTTCAAGAACCGTAATGCGGAGGACAGCATTCATCGGTCGAAGGCTGTCGGCGAACCGCCCTTGTTGCTGCCGTTTTCAGTGTTCTTCGCGATCCGCGATGCAGTGGCGAGTGTAGGCAATAACACCGTGAATCCGCCGCTGAATGCACCCGCGACCAGCGAAGAAATCTTGAAAGCAGTGGGCGCCGTTCGCGCTGCAGTGGCTGCGGCTGCAGCTCGTTGATTCGAGGCTTGCTATGGAAATGCTCCAGGAATCTGTTGTTATCGGACGTCGTCGCGGGTTGTCGACGCCACCGGCTTCGCCGCCGACGCATATCGTCCTGTTTGGCGCGGGGCACGTCGGGCATGCACTCGTTACCTTGCTGGGCATGCTGCCTTGCGTGGTCCAGTGGGTCGATGCACGCGACGAACTTTTTCCCGACGAAGTGCCCGGCAACGTGCAGATCGAAGCGACTGATACGCCGGATGCGATTGTCGATTCGGCGCCGGCCGGCGCCTGCTTTCTGGTGATGACGCATGACCATTCGCTGGATTTTTCGTTAGCGTTCCGAATCATGCGACGAAACGATTTCGCTTACTTCGGCATGATTGGATCGAAGACGAAACGCGTGAAATTCGAGCGGCGGTTAACTGATCGAGGTGTGGACCCCGGGCGATTGACGGAGATGACTTGCCCGATCGGCGTGGAGGGGATCGTGGATAAAGCGCCTGCTTCCATCGCTGTCGCTGTTTGTGCGCAGTTGATGCAGGTCAGGGCTTTGTCGCAGTATGGCGCACGGCTATGCCTGGAACGCGAAGACGAACGGCTTTGCTGATGAAGCAAGACCCGTGAACGGGCATCCGTGGTGACGCTGGGAGGCCATCATCGGTTAGCGATAGGGCCTCCCTTCGGGAATGAATCCCGCTAAAGCTTGGGTAAGGATTCGCAATTGCCGATAATATGCTCGCCCGCAAATGCCCTTGCGACAAACTGCGTGGAATCGGGAAGCGAGCCGTTGACGGTTCCGGAATGGTCAAGCCCCGGATATACATGCCATTCGATTCTGTCGCCAACCTCGCATGCGTTGGTGACGAGCGCGACCTGGCCGGGCACAAACACATCGCGATCCTTTCCGCCCGTTCCGATAAAGATCGGGATGTCCGACTTCAGCGTCGGGTACGCCGCTTCGCGGTTGATCGCAGCGAGCGCCGGCTTCGGCGAGCGCTTGAAGCTGCTGTCGAACGTGAGCCCGTCTGCCACGATCCTCTGCTCAATTGCGTGCAAGCATGCTCGCTGACTGGTTTCGAACGCCGGCATCGCGCGGTCGTTCAGATAGTCAGCGGGTACGAACGACGGATCGAGCAGCGTTGCGGTGCTGAGTCGCAGCATATCGTACGCGAAGGTCGGGACAACTGACTTGCGTGCGTTCGCCAGCTCCGTGTCATCCGCGTGCTCATGGGCCGCCGCGTACGGCGTGCCGGTCGCTACCACGCCGACAATGTTCAGCTCGGGCGCATAGGTCTTTGCATAGACGGCCGTCGCGAACGCGGCGCGACCACCTTGCGACTGCCCGAATACAACCACCCGCGCCGACAGGTCGAAGCCGCCACCGATAACCGCGCGGATGCTGTCGAGCACGCCGTACGCGAGAGGGCGTGTGAGCCCGTACGGATGCAGGCCGGGTGTCCCTAGACCTTGATAGTCAGTCGCGACGATTGCGTATCCCTGCGCGAGCCAGTAATCCAGGTAGCGCGTGTCCCGTTCGCTGCGGCCAGCAAACGACGGCGCACACACGTCGGCGCTGCCGACAGTGCCGTGCGCCCACGCCATCAGTGGCCAGCCGCCTTGCGGCGGCGTTCCCTTCGGCACAAACAGCGCACCGGACACGACAATCGGGGTGCGGTTGTCGAGACCATCGGTTGACGTATACAGGATCCGGATATTCTGGCCGGCTTCGGCGAGGCTTTGCGGCGGCGTCAACTGCCCGGTGCGCAGCATTTGCCCGGGCGTTGGCGGCACTTGCTCCGTCCAGGTGTAGAACGCGGGGACACCGCCGTCGCCTATGACCAGCAGCGGCGCAGCAACTACCGCCGATGTGCCGATGGCGGTCGCGATGGCCAGCATGAATAGTCGTCTGAACTTTGCACTGAACATCAGATAGTTTCCTTTGTTTTGAGGACACGTCGGCCGACTGAGAATTCACCTGGAGATCGAGGAAGGCGATACCTGTGGTTGATTTTATTTTAAGGTCGCTCAGTCAATGAGTGTCGGGAAATACCCCAAAGGCGTTCAGCGTCGACGGCATCAAGGGCGTAAGGCACGACACCTCCATCTAAATTGGCCGGACGCTGGGTGACCGCGGGCGATTCGGCGCAACCCGTGGATCACGCTGGTCTTCACAGAACAATGCATATGCAAAGCTGAAATCGATAGAGCGACGCAGTGAACCCACGACTACATTATTGCGCTGTCACAGTGCGATCCACTCTCGGGATAACAGTTCAGGTGACGTCTTGCCGACTGCGCGTTGTAAGCCCGGTAAGTTACCAGAAGGATTAAAAATTATGAATGCACCCTCTGAAGTCCCCGCAACGTCGCGACTGCACGCGGCGTTAGCCGCGCTGCCGGCGTTGGCACATGAAATAGGCGAGGACGCGGCGGCGCGCGAGGCAAGGCGCGAATTGCCGTTCGATGGTTTCGCGCTGTTTCGCAAGTCCGGCCTGGGCTTGCTGCGACTCCCGGTCGAATGGGGCGGACTGGGCGGCTCGCTGGAAGACCTCTTTCATGTAATCGCGACCCTTGCTGCCGAGGAATCGAACGTAGCCCATGCGTTGCGCATCCATTTCGACCTGACCGAGTCGCTCCTTCTGTCGCCGCGTTCAGCGTTCAACGACACGCAGATCCAGCGCTTGCTGGAGGGAGCAATATTTGGAGGCGCTTCAACCGAGCGCGGCACATCGAGGCCGGGTGAAATCGGCACGATATTACGACGTGACGGCGAGAACTACCGCGTGACAGGCAAGAAATACTACTCGACCGGAACGGCATTTTCCGACTATGCGCGCATCAACGTGCAGGATGAAACCGGCAACACCGTGGTTGCCGTCGTTCCTGTTACTCGGGAGGGCATCCAGATACTGGATGACTGGGACGGCATGGGTCAGCGGATGACCGCCAGTGGCAGCCTGGTTCTCGACAACGTGCAGGTCTATGCGAGCGAAGTCGCGCCGCGCGGCAATACGACCCTGGCAGGGCGGCATGGCGGGGCGCTGCGGCAACTCCACTTGGTCGCGGTTGCCGCCGGCATAGTCCGCAACATTCTTGCAGATGCTGAAAACTACGTGCTCAAGCATGGACGGCCGGTGCTTCACAGTCCGGCTGCATCGGCGCGCGAGGATCATTTCATTCAACAGGTGGTGGGCGATCTTGCGGCACACAGTCACGCGATCGATGCGTTGGTGCAGCAGAATGCGCGCGTACTGGACCGGTCGGCCAACGCCATTCGCGCTCAGGCTGACGATGCCGAAGCATGGGTGTTGGAGGGCGCGCTGGCTACGGCCAAGACACAGTTGGTGGTGAGCAAGCTGGCGTTGCATGCGGGAGAACGTTTGTTCGAGGCGGGCGGCGCGTCCGCCACGTCGCGTGTGCACAATTTCGATCGTCACTGGCGCAACCTGCGTACGATCTTCAGCCACAACCCGTTGTTGCACAAGGCACGAGTGATCGGCGGTTATCAATTGAACGGCGATACCACGCATCTGACTGAAGGCCGCGTGTTCTAGAGGTCTCGGGATGTGAGACACGCAGTCGGTTCACATGCATCGGCGTGCAGTGGTTCGAGTTGTCGATTTATTCACAGTGACTCCGCTCCAATGGAGCGGAGTCACTCGATTCGTCACTCTTCTTCGAGGATTGTCACATCGTGAGCCAAGACCTTTTATTGCTGCTGGAACCCGGTTTCACCGATCCGAAATTTCCTGGTGAGCGTTTCATCTGCCCGGACGGGGCACCTATCGAGGGCCTGCTGGCGAGCGATCCGTCGAAAACCTCACGCCTCGATATTCATCGCCTGCCGTTTGCGCGCCCCCGCGAGGCGGTCGTCGCTGCGCTCGACGAGGACCATCAGAGCTTGCCCGTGCTGATTCTCGGAGATGAGCATCCGGTGCCCGCCGACGCACAGACGCTCGGCGACAAACGCTTCGTGACCGATACCCGTCGCATCCTCGATCTGCTCGCCGAGCGCCACGGTTTCCCCAAGGTTCATTGACGCACCGGGAGGCAGCCGGCAGCGTTGGCCAGCGTTCGCATATCGCTATAAGCAGCCGTGGCGCCCAGGACCAATCGCCTCACGCGGACTGCTGCACGCCGTTGCCAACCTGTTGCCGGTTGACGAGCTGCGCATAGATCGAGTTATTGGCGAGCAGTTGCGCATGGGGTCCCACTTCAATGACCGAGCCCTGGTCCAGCACGATGATCAGATCGGCCTCGCGTACGGTCGCGAGACGATGCGCAATGATCAAAGTCGTGCGGTTGGCCATCAGGGTTTTCAGCGCGGCGTGTACCTGTGCTTCGCTGATGGCGTCCAGATGTGACGTTGCTTCATCCAGAACCAGTACCGGTGCATCCTTGAGAAAAGCCCGCGCGATGGCAACACGCTGACGCTGGCCTCCCGACAACTGGACGCCACGTTCACCGACCCGTGTGGCGAGTCCTTCCGGCAACGTTGCCACGAAGTCGGCAAGCGACGCTTGCGCCAACGCGAGTCGCAGCGCTTCCTCGCTGGCGTCGGGCCGGGCGAGACGGATGTTGGCCTCAAGCGTGTCGTTGAACAGATACGTGTCCTGTGACACGAGGGCAACGTGAGCGCGTAGCGAGTCGAGCCGCAAGCGCCGCAAGTCGACACCATCCACTTGCACCGAACCTGTATCCGGGTCCCAGAACCGCAACAGCAGATTTGCAATGGTGCTCTTGCCGGCGCCTGAGGCCCCCACAAGCGCCGCGGTAGAGCCGGCGCGCACGCGAAAAGACACGCCGTTCAATACGGGTTGCGTGCGCTCGGCGTAGGCGAAACGCGCGTCTTCAAAGCGAACCTCCGAACCACCCGGCGCTGCATGCAAGTCGAGGTCTCCGTCGAGTACCTGAACCGGCTCGTCATGCACGACCCTTAACCGCCTCGCCGACGCGATCGTATCGGCTAGTTGCCTGCCCACTTGCGCGATCTCCGCCACGGGCATGAAGGCCGCTATGGCGAGCAGAATCAGCATCGGCAGCCAGGCTGCGGAAAGCTGCCCGGCCGAGACCAGAAACGCGCCCCCTACCGCGATTGCCAATCCGCCGAGGCCGGTCGCGACATCCAGTAGCGCGGTTTGTCGAGCCAGATCCGCCAGCAACGCGAGCCGGGTCACGCTGTATTCGCGCGCCAGCGTCATGAACGCTTCTCGCCGGCGCCCGGTCGCCTGGAAGGCGAGCAGATCGGACAAACCCTGGATGGTCTCGGTCATATGCGCGCCGAGCAGGCCCAAGGATTCACGTGCCTTGCTGCCCAGCACATCGATACGGCTGCGCCCGCGCACCGGCGAAAGCATCGCGTATGCGAGGAACGGCAGCAGTGCGAGCGCAAGCGGCCAGGCTGCCAGCGCGAGGACGGCTATCACCGCGGCCGGGACCAGCACTGCGACGATCGCCGGGGCGACCGTATGCGCATAGAAATATTCGATGGTCTCAACGTCTTGCGTGGCCAACGTGACGAGGTCACCGGAGCGACGGCGGAGCAGGTAGCCGGGCGCGAGACGGTCAAGTTGGGCGAACAGGCGTATTCGCAGATCCGCGAGCAGCCGGTACGCCATGTCGTGTGCGAGCCAGGATTCAAGCCAGTGCAGAATGGCCGCCAGCGGGGCCACGAGCAGCAGCCACACCTCGATCGTCTGATGCGGGCTGCCGGCGCGCAGTGCGGCGACCAGCCATGCGCCCAGCACACCGACGCCGATGAAGGCCGTCACTCGCCCCACGCCCAATAGAATGGTCAGCACCAATCGTACTCGCCAGGGGTGGATCGCCGTGACCAGGGACGCCAGGGTCGCCTTCCAATCCAGGGTCTTCGCATCAGCATCCAGCTCGCGCGGACCTTGCACGGAGTCTTCTTCCGTCTCGCTCGTTAGCGCGGTTTTTGTTCCGGGCGCGCCTGCCTGAGGACCGGGTGCAGCGGCATCGGAGCGCAATGCAGATACATTGTGAGGCGTCGCTTGAGCCGCCATCAACCGGTGATACAGCCCGCTTCTTTTCATCAGTTCGTCGTGCGTACCACTCTCCGCGACAAGGCCATCGTCCAGCACCAGGATACGATCAGCGTCGATCACGCTCGACAGCCGGTGCGCGAGAATCAGCGTGGTACGGCCTTGCATCAGACGATCCAGCGCCCGTTGAATCAGCGCCTCGTTTTCCGCATCGACGGCGGAGAGCGCTTCATCCAATATGAGAATCGGGGCATCGCGCAGCAGCGCCCGGGCAATGGCAAGCCGTTGGCGCTGGCCGCCCGAAAGCTGAACACCGCGTTCGCCGATAGAGGTCTGATACCCGTCAGGCAGACTCGCGATAAAGTCGTGAGCGTAAGCTGCCCGCGCGGCCGCTTCTACTTCATCAGCGGTGGCGTCAGGGCGCCCGAGCCGAAGGTTTTCGTCGACGGTACCCGCGAACAGCATGGTGTCCTGCGCGACCACCGCAATCTTCGCGCGCAGCGCATCCGGGTCCAGCGACCGCACGTCCTGTCCTGCAATGCGGATGCTGCCGCCCTGCGGATCGTACTGACGCAGAAGCAGGCGAACGATCGACGACTTGCCTGCGCCGCTCGGCCCCACGATGCCGATGCGCTCGCCTGCCGCCACCGAGAATGTCAGTCCGCGGTGCGCGAGTCCCCGACCGCCGGCATAGGCGAAGCGTACGTTGTCGAAATCCAGCGACGAAGGGGCGTCGCGCAACGCGTCCGTGCCGGCTTCCGGCATGGGTGGGCTCGCCTCCAGCAGCGAGCGAATGCCCGCCGTCGCGGCCTGCCCGAGCATGCCCTGGTGCAAGACGCTGCGCAGGTCGCGCAGCGGCCGGAAAATCTCCGTACCCGCCATCAGGACGATCAGGAGCGTGGTCAGGCCCATCTCCCCGTGGGTCACGCGCCACGCGCCAAGAACGAGCGCCAGCGCGGCGCCCAGCGCTGCTCCAAGGTCAACGATGCCGCGTGTAAGAAGGCCCGCTGCGAGCACCCAGAAGGTGTTGTCGGAGACAGCGCGGGCCTGCGCGGCGAGGCGTTCGCCCCATACGCGGCTTTGCCCGAACGCTTTGAGCGTCGGCAGGCCCTGGACCGCGTCGAGAAATGTTTCACCGAACTCCTTGAATGCCTGGGCGCGCGCGAGGCTGGTGCGGCGTTCATGCATATGCACGGCGATCGGTCCGAACAACGCCACCAGCGCCGCAACCAGCAGCACGGCGGCCACGGGCAGATCCCAGAATGCGATGAAACCGAAGATGGCAAACGGCGCACAGAGGGCCACGGCCAGTTGCGGCAGATATTGCCCAAAGAAGGTCTGCAACTGCTCGACGCCGTCGATGACCGACAACATCACGCCGCCCGTACGTTGTTCGGCGAACCAGGCCGGCCCAAGCGCCACGATGCGGTCGTACAACTGGCCACGCAGGGTTTCCTGGGCTCGTGCTGCGGTGCGACAGGCGATGCCCGCACGCCAGTGATCCAGCAACGCGCGCAGCACGATAGCCGCCGCCACGGCGACCGAGGGTGCTATCCACGATTGCCACTGACTGCCTCGCAAGACCAGTGCGAGCAACTGGCCGAGAAACACAAAGCGTGCGATACCGGCCACCAGGGCCAGCAGCCCGACGACGATGCTGAGCACCATGTGCCCGCGTAGCCCTTTAGTCAGTTGCCAAAGGCGAAGATCGAAATACATCAGGGTGACTCCTCAAGGTATTGGATCATCGTGGCATGGACCCGCGCTGCGCGCGAGCGATGCTTTCTCAACCGGGGTTGAGCTAAACTTTACCCATCATGCCAAGACCCTCTCCGCACATTCCGCCTATTCCCCCGTTAGCCGCCCTGAAGGCGTTCGAAGCCGTGGCCAGACTTGGCAGCCTGAGCCGCGCGGCGGAAGAGCTCAACGTTACCAAGAGCGCCATCAGTCATCAATTGCGCGCGCTGGAATCCGCACTGGGTACAACGTTGATGCACCGTGGCGGTACGACTTCACGCGCGCAACCCACGTCCGCCGGGCAGGAGTTGCTGGCGGCTATTGAGGCCAGCCTGATTCCGCTGGGCGAAGCCTGCGAGCGGTTGACCATGCGGCGGCGCAAGCGTCGCCGCACGTTGACGGTCTCCGCCAATGCGCCATTTTCATCGCTGTGGCTCGCGCCTCATGTGGTTGAATTCTCGACGCGCTATCCGGAGATTGCGGTGAACCTGAGGGTGTTTGACGACGAGCCCGACTGGCAGAATGACACTATCGATATCGCGATTCTGCGCGTGCCGTTGACAAGCTCGTCAGGCGATGAGCCGGACCCGCACCCGGGCGATCGGGCGCTGGTCCGGGAGACCGTGTTCCCCGTGTGCAGCCCGCTGTTGATGGACCCACGGACCGCTACTGCGCAGACACTGACCGAGCATCGGCTGCTGCAGGAGGAACACCACGCATCGAGTCGTGAAATAGACTGGCAGACGTGGTTTGCGCTGCTCGGCGCGGGAGCGCTTCCAGAGCAGAACCTGGTCCGGTTGAGCAGTTTCAGCCCGATCATCGGCGCTGCGATTGCGGGGAAGGGTGTTGCGCTGGGCCGTTCACCGCTGATCGATTTTGACTTGGCCCACGGCCGTCTGGTTCGCCTGTTTCCGGAGCATGAATTACCGGGGTCGTGGCAGTTTGTTATTCGCCTCCATCCCCACCGCTCATCCGATCCGACGCTGATTCAGTTTCAGAATTTCATGCTTGAGCGCTCGGCGATCTGACATGGGCGGCGAGGTTCCGCTTCGTCAAAGCTCATCGAGCACGCCGAGATACGCGCGGCCGATGACCTCATGCGAGGCGTCGGCATTCGGCGGATGAAATGCGCCAGCGCGGACATCGCGATACAAACGCTCGAGTTCGTGCCGCCGCGACAAAGACGCCGCGCCCGCTATGCCCAGCGACAGGTTTACCACCCGCAGCGCGCCGTCCACGGCATGCTGTTTTGCTGCCAGCAATTTCGCGATCCAGAGTTCATCCTCGGCATAACCTTCCCACCACTGCGCCGCCACGCGCTCGATCAACGCTTCGATACTGTCGAGCTCGATCGCAGCTTCTGCCACCGCAGCTTGCGTGAACGGCTTATGCGCGTAGGTCTGCCCGTGCAGTGCCGCCGACTTGCGGTTGCGCGCTTCGCCTACGGCCAGGTTGAACGCGCGCTTCGCAATGCCGTAATACACCGCGCCGAGCCCTGGCAGCACTGCACCCAGGATGCCGTCCACGAACGGATCGTTGGGTATGCCGGCGGGCAGCACGCGCGTCACATGTTCCCGCGCTGCGATGGCTCCTTCAAGATAGGTATCGTCGCTGCGTGTGGCGCGCAACCCAAGAGCGTCCCAGGTCTGGACCGAGCGATGCCCCGGCGATTCGCGCCGGATAAACGCATGCACGATCTTCGGGTGCGCCGGATCGGAGTCATCCAGGCCATGCACGCCGAGCCAGTCCCATGCCGGTGCAAGCGAGGTCATGACCTTGTGGCCGTTGAAACGATAACTCCCGTCGGGTAGCGGCGTCGCCGTGACGAAGGAATGAGCCAGGCCCAGGTCGTTGCCGGGTTCGCCATGTCCGGCGGCGAACACCTTGCCGGCGCTGGCTTCTTCGAGTATCCATTGCGCGGAGGTATCGCCCTTGCGTAACAGATGAAGCGCGGTACCGATCCAGTATTGATGCATGTTCAACGCGAGGGCGGTCGCCGGCGCGCGATAAGCGAGGCGGACTTGTTCTCGCAGCAACTCCGGTAGCGTGAGGCCGAGCCCACCCAGTGAAACAGGAACGGCGGCGTGGAGAAAGCCGGCGCGTTGCAGGTCGTCGAGGTCTTCGGTGAAGAAGCGGTTTTCTCGGTCATAGCCGGCGGCGCGTTCGCCGATGCGCGCGAGCAACGCGTCGCTGAGTAATGGGGCGCGGGGGGCGCGAGGGGTACGGGACGTTACGGACCCTTTTGCCTGAGCAGTCCGTGAAACGGGCAACGCGTCGACTTCGCTTGGAACGTTTGACATCCAGCGGCTCCTTATATGAACCATTGCGTTCAGCGATTATGGCGACGCGCTGGATGAGCGCGCCACCATCAATTGATGATTTGCAAATCAGGATGTCTGCTGGACGGTACTCGATCTGGTTTTGCCTTCGGGTTTCGGTTATGACGGCGACTATCGGCGTGCAGGTTCAGGACACCGCCTCCACATTCCTCGATGAAAACGTCCGTACCGCCGAGCGTGTAACGCGTGCCGGATGATGGTCGGGTAAGTAAGGCCCGTGTCCCTGAATCTTCTCGCGCAAGGTCCCGGGCGCGTATTCTTTCTGCATCAGGCCACGCCTTTGCAGCACGGGCACCACATGGTCGACGAATTCGCTCCACCAGCCCAGGGTCGTCACCGGCACCACGTTGAATCCGTCCACACCGGCGTCGGCATAGCGCTGGACTTCATCGGCGATCTGTTCCGGCGTGCCGGCAAAACGGCCGGACACGGTCTCGCGCAACAACTCGCCGAATGTCACCACATGGTCCGGCGCGGCCTCGATGAAAGCCCGCACGTTGCCGCGCACGTGGTTCGTCAGCAGCAGTTCGGAAATGGGCCGTGCGGGGTCGATGTTCGACAGGTCCACGCCAAGACCGCCGCTCCAGAACGACTGCAATGCTTCCACGCTCAGCCACTCTTTCAGTTCGCGACGGCGCGCGAGCGCTTCGGCTTCGGTGGAACCAATAACCGGCGCAAGCGACACGATGATCTTCAGCTCGTCCTCGGCACGACCGAAGGCACGCGCGCGTGCCCGCAGATCGGCAGCCGTCAGGGCGGCGCTTTCAGGTGTGCGCGAGGCAATGAACGTGGCTTCGGCATGGCGTGCCGCAAACGAGCGCCCGGCTTCTGATCCCCCGGCCTGGAACAGGAGCGGTGTGCGTTGCGGCGAAGGTTCGGAGAGGTGAGGTCCCTCGACCGAGTAACGCTGCCCGCGATGATGGATCTTATGCACCTTGGCGGGATCGGCGAATACTCCTCGCTCCGGGTCCGTCACTAGCGCATCGTCTTCCCAGCTTGCCTCCCAAAGCTTGTAGGCAACATCGGCATATTCCTCCGCCCAGCGGTAGCGTTCATCGTGTTCCGTCAACGCGCTTTGCCCATGATTGCGGGCGGCGTTATCGAGGTATGACGTGACGATGTTCCATGCCACGCGCCCGTCCGTCATATGGTCGAGCGTGGACATCTTGCGGGCGAAATCGAAGGGATGATCCTGGATGACGGAGCTGGTGACCGCAAAGCCCAGGTGCTCGGTCACCGCGCCCAATGCCGAGACGAGGCTGGCCGGGTCGAGGCTCGGAAACTGCATCGCTGTGCGAATCGAGGTGTCGCCGCTGCCGCGGAATTTATCGTAGACGCCCACTACATCGGCGAGGAATACGGTATCGAACTTGCCGCGCTCGACCGTGCGCGCAAGATCCAGCCAGGGTTGCAGCCGCTTGTAGTCGAGCTGGATGCGGCCTTCGGGGTGACGCCAGTAGCCGTGGCTGTGGTGATTGGGCGTGACATGTGTGAAGGCGTTGTAGATCAGGCGTCGCGTCATGGCGTGAACTCTGCGGCAGGGGCATTCTGGGTCGAGCCGGCGCCTGACGGCTTGCGCGACGGCGAAGGCAAGGACAGCACGGCGTCGATCAGGGTGCGGGTGGAAGATTTGCGTGCATTGGCGTTGAGATCAGCGGCATTGAAGGTCTCGATGATCCGGCCGTTCTCCATCACCGCCACGCGGTCGCACATGAATTCGATCACCGGCAAGCTATGGCCGATGAACAGATAGGTCAGATCGAGGGTCTGTCGAAGTTCGAGCAACAGGTTGAGTATGTCCGCCTGAATCGATACATCGAGCGCGGAAGTCGGTTCATCGAGCACAATGAATTCGGGCTTTACAACCAACGCCCGGGCGATCCCGATCCGCTGCCGCTGCCCGCCGGAAAACGCGTGGGGAAAGCGCCGGAGATGCTCGGCTTTCAGCCCGACGCGCTCAATGGCTTCAACGGCAAGTTCGTAAGCGTGAGCCTGGTCGCGGGCCGCGCCGAGCCGCAGCGCCGGGTCGCAAAGTTGCTCGCCGATCGTGCGGCGCGGATTAAGCGATGACGTACTGTCCTGGAACACGAACTGAAAGCGTTGACGGAAGCGCCGTAGTGCGACGGCGTCGAACTGTGCCAGGTCAGCGCCCGCAAAGTGCACGCTGCCGCCAGTCGATGCAAGCAGGTGCGCGACCAGGCGCGCCAGTGTCGACTTGCCGGAACCCGATGTCCCGATCAGGCCAAAGATCTCGCCACGGCGGACTTCGAAATGGACGTCGCTTACAGCATCGAGTGTGCGCACACGCGAACGCAGCCATGATCTTTCAATAACAAATGTTCTGGACAGTCCCTCGACTTTCAGCAACGTCTCAGACGTGCGTGGCTTCGAAACAGTCGATCCCGAGGCTTCGCTACCAGCGCTTTCCCCAAGCCGTCGTGCAGGCGATGGGTCCAGGCGCCGCAGCCCCAGTTCCGGCACCGCTGCAATAAGTTTCGCCGTGTACGGATGGCGAGGCGCGGTCAGCACTTGTGCTGTTGGCCCATGTTCAACGATCCGCCCGGCCTTCATTACGGCCACCCGATCGCTCAGGTATGACACCACGCCGAAGTCATGCGTGATGATAAGAATGGCCATTCCGAACTCACGGTTCAGACTCTTCAGCAGCGCGAGAATTTCCTTCTGAAGCGTGGCGTCGAGCGCGGTAGTCGGTTCGTCGGCAATCAGCAGACGGGGTTGACCCATCGCCGCCATTGCGATCATCACGCGCTGCCGCATCCCGCCGCTCAGCTCATGCGGCCATGCGTGCAAGACCCGTTTTGTATCGGCGATACCCACGCGCTGGAGCCACGTGGCCGCTTGCTCAAGCGCCTCGGCCTGGCTGACATGTCGACGATGCCGTGCGACCTCCTGAAGCTGCGCGCCCACCCTGAACGACGGATCGAGTGAACTGAGCGGGTTTTGAAAGACCATCGCGATGCCGTTGCCACGAACTTGTTCGAGTGCGGCTTCCGGCATGCCCAACAGCGCGCTCCCTTCGAACTCAACCGTTCCGCGCACGCTCGCTTCACGCGGCAGAAGGCCGGCAATGGCTGCCGCCGTGACGCTCTTGCCCGAACCGGATTCCCCGACCAGCGCGACGATTTCTCCCGCTTCGATACTGAGGTCCAGACCGCGCACGGCGCTTTCAAGGCCGCGTCGTCCAGTGAAATCCACCTTCAGTTGTTCAATCTTCAGCAGTGGCACATGGATCTCCGCAAGGGCGTGTGACGGTTAAGCGGGTTCGTTCAAGGACCGGTCAATCGCGTGGATCAAGCACATCGCGCAGACCGTCCCCGAACCAGTTGAACGCAAGCGCGAAGGCGACGATCACCAGCGCGGGAAGGGTTGCCACATGACCGCCGCCGAGTAGCATCACTCGAGCGCCTTCGCCGACCATGCGGCCCCAATCAGCCGTGGGCGGCTGTACGCCAAGCCCTAGAAAGCTCAGGCCCGCGAGGAACACGATCATTCCGCCGATCAGCGTCGTGCCATACACCACTACCGACGTCAGCACGTTCGGCAGGATCTCTCGCGAGACGATCTCGAAGGACGATGCACCCAGCGCACGCGCAGCCTCCACATACTCCTTATCCCGCTCTGCCCGCACTTCGGCATAGACCACCCGCGTGACATAGGGCAGCGCGCAGAACAGCACGGTCGCGGTCACCGTAAAGATGCCCGGTCCGAACGTCGTGGCGAGATTGATCGCAAACAGGATCATCGGAAACGCAAACAGGATGTCGATGAAGCGCATGACGACCGCACTCGCACGGCTTCGTGAATAGCCGGCGTACAGACCAAGCAGGAGACCGAGCACGCAGGCTCCGAGCACGGCGGGGATCACCACGACGAGCGACGTCCTGCCGCCCCAGATCAGGCGGCTCAGCATGTCGCGTCCTTGAGCGTCGAGGCCAAGGAGGTGCCCCGGTGTGCCGATGCCGCCAAGGCGCAGCACCGGGTCGGCGGCGTTCGGGTCATAGGGCGCGAGCCAGGGTGCAGCTGCCGAAACGGCGAAGACCAGCAGGATGAAAATCAGTCCACCGAACGCAAGTCCATTCGATGCCAGTCGCGTGGCGGCTTCGCTCATGCGCGACGGCGCGAGCCGCTCGCACGCGCTGCAGCTCTCGGCGTATGCTTTTTCCCGAACCAGTTCTGACGGTGGCATCGAGTAGTTCCTATGGAAGATCTGCGTTAAGCGCCAAGGCGCGGGTTGAGCAGGTCGAGCGCGATGTCGGTCACAAGATTCACGCCCACAAAACATGCTGCGATCAGCATCACGCCAGCTTGCGTCATTGGATAGTCCCGGCCGGCTGCTGCCACATAGAGTTGCGAACCCAGGCCGGGCCACGCGAACACGTTTTCCACAAGAATCACGCCGCTCAGCAAATAGCCTATCTGCAGGCCGGTGACGTTGATCACCGGACTAAGCAGGTTGCGTCCCATGTGACGCCGCAGAATCCGGGCGCGTGAAAATCCCAGCGATCGATAGGTCCTGATGTAATCCGCCCCTGCGATGTCGATCACGCTTGCCCTGACTAGCCGCGCAAGAATGAGCATCGAAATGAGCGCCGCCGAAAACGCCGGCAGGAGGAGATGGCGCAGCAAGTCCGGCAGGCCGCCGTCGCCACGCATGTCCGCAATGCCGGATGACGGCAGCCAGTGAAGCTTGAGCGCGAACAGCCACATCAGCACGAGTCCGAGCCAGAATACCGGCATGTTGTGGCCAATCTGAATCACGAACATGGAGACGGAATCGCCCTTTGATCCTCGATTCAAACCGGACACCACGCCCACGGCGACACCGAACACGACGCAGATCAGCGTTGCTGCGGCGGTGAGGATCGCGGTATTGATGAACGCGCGGCCGAGTACGTCCATGACCGGCACCTTGAGGACGATGGAGTCGCCCCAATGGCCGCTCAGCAAATGCGACAGCCAGATGAAGTACTGCGTAACCAGCGGCCGGTCGAAGCCGTATTCATGCCGAAGGGCGTCAATGGACGATTGCGGCATCTGCCCCGTGAGCGCGTTCGAGATCGGATCGCCCGGGGCCAGATGCGCCGAAAGAAACACCAGCACCGAGATGGTCAGGAAGACCGGAATGGCCTGCGCCAGGCGACTGATGATGGTGCGCGTCATGTTGACAGCCACACGTGGCTCAGGTCGTACCAATTCTGCGCCGGCACGTTAAAGCCCCTGACCTTGGGGCTGGTAGAAAAGTAACGGGTGAACGAAAGCAGCGGCACGACACCGGCCTGCTTCTGCAGCAAGCCATTGGCGCTCTTCCATAGAGGGATCGCGCGGGCCTCGTCGGGTTCTACTGACGCCACGTCGATCGATGCCGCCAGTTCCGGCCCAAGCAGGTCCTTGCCGCCGCGCGCCACAACATACCCTTGATACACAATACGCAGCCACAGAGGGGTGACGAAGCCCCATTCCATGCTGGCGAGCGCGATGTCGTCGGACAGGTGCGGGAGATTGGACGTATAGGTCAGCCACTCCTGCGAGAGGATCTTCACGTTGATGCCGACCTTCGCGAGATCGCGCTGTATCCATTCGATGCTCGGTTGATTCGCCTCGTCGGTCGCAATGGTGAAGCTGATGTCGCCATCCTTGAAGCCCGCTTCGCTCAACAGCCGGCGCGCAGCATCGGGATCGTAGGCGAAGTCCTTCTGGGCAGGATCGTAGGCGGTGTTGCCGGGGTTAAGAATGTTGTACGACGCAATGGCGTGACCTTTGAAGAGCGTTTTGGCGAGCCCTTCGCGATCAATCGACTGAATGATCGCCTGCCGGACGCGCACATCTTGTGCGAACTTGTTCTTGAAATTCCAGCCTAGATAAAGCAATCCCGCGCCCGTGCCCTCGGGCACGGCATAGCCGTTCGAGGACAACGGCTGAACCGCGTCGGCCGGCGTGCGGGTAAGGATGTCGATTTCACCCGCCTGGAGCGCGGCGAGGCGCGTGGAGTCGTCAATGATGGGCCGGAATACAATTTTGTCGAGGTAGGGACGTGACCCCCAGTACTGTTCGTGACGCGCCAGTTCGGTCTTTTCCCCGTGAACTCGTGTGACCAGCTTGAACGGCCCTGTGCCTGAAGCATGTTCGGCAAGACCATCCTGGCCCCAGGTCTTCAGCGCCTCGGGACTAAAGATCCCTGACACGTAATTGCCTTGCGGCAGCATGCGCGGAAAGTCGCGAAACGGTTTGTTGAAGACGTAGCGCACGGTGTAATCATCGACCACGTCAAAGGACTTCAGATCGCCGTACACCGCTTTCATGAAGGCGTTAGCCTTGACGTCGTAGTACTCGAAGCTCTTGTCATGGAAGCGGCGCACGTTGAACTCCACGGCGTGCGCATCGAACTGAGCGCCATCGTGGAATTTCACGCCGCGGCGCAGCTTGAACGTGAACGTGGTCGCGTCATCGCTGACCTGCCAGCTTTCAGCCAGCGCCGGAATCAGAGGCGGCGGCCCATCGGAGGAGGGTCTGCTGAGATCTTCGCCTATCAGCGACTCGTAGATATGCCGGTCTACCCGGTACGTTTCCCAGGAGTATTGATGATTGGGATCAAAGACGGTCGGCTCCTGATACTCGCCCACGACAAGTGTGCCGCCCACCCGAGGCGTGCCGTCCGATGCAGCATGAATGAGCGCCGCCGGATTGACTGAACCTTGCGTACCATGCCTGCTGATCAGCCCATAGCCGATCGCACCGACACCCAGTAACGCGCCGCCAACAATGAAGCTCCGACGTCCGGTCGATTTTCGTTTTTGGTCCGGTGGCGGCGAATCCTTGGGATGACTATCTGACATCTGCTGATTCCTTCTATTTTTTTGATGGAGCGCGGACACGCCGTGCCGGTGTCTGCTTGAAAGGCGGTTCCGTCAACGTGACGATGCGCAACGATGCGCGACGGATGACAAACGTAAACCCTACGGTTCACATGGACGTATCGCAACGAAGGATTCGTGCGAAAGATATGACGCTCGTGGCGCGACCGCTGTGCTGAAAGCTCTGCTGAAAATCAGCCACTCTGCTTTGATCGATATCAGAAAATCTTCGTTGGTCGGATTTATCGGCGTGTTTAGACTCCGTTTCATCTTGTCATAACAAGTTGAAATGACTGCTCCCACTGCCACCTTGTTGCCGCTGTCCGCCGCCCCGCTCTATGCCCGGTTAAAGGAAGTGCTGCGCGCTCGCATCCTTGATGGGACGTACGCGCCGCATGGGCAGATGCCATCCGAGCACGAGCTCTGCGCAATGTTCGAGGTCAGCCGCATCACCGTGCGTCAGGCGCTTGGCGACCTGCAGAAAGAGGGCTTGCTGTTCAAGATCCATGGCAAGGGAACTTTCGTTTCCAAGCCGAAAGCCTTTCAGAACGTAACGTCGCTACAAGGCTTTGCAGAGGCGATGTCATCGATGGGATATGAAATCGTCAACCAGTTGCGCACGTTCAGGGTGATCAAGGCTGACCGCCACGTTGCAAGCCGCCTGAATGTTGCCGAGGGCTCGGGGGTAGTCGAAATCCATCGGGTGCGGCTGCTCAACCGGGCGCCCGTGTCGCTGGAAATTACCTACGTTCCGGAGGCGCTCGAAAAGCGTCTGGCCAATGCCGACCTCGTGACCCGCGACATCTTTTTGATCCTTGAGAACGACTGTGGACTTTCGCTCGGCCACGCCGATGTATCGATCGACGCGATTCTCGCCGATGACGAAATCGGCGCCGCGCTGCAGGTAGAGGAGGGCAGTCCGGTGCTGCGGATCGAACGCCTCACGCACTGCGCTGACGGCACGCCTATCGACTATGAATACCTTTATTTTCGCGGCGATGCATTCCAGTACCGGATGCGTATCGACCGGGAAAAGAAACGCAGGAATGCGAGGAAAGCGCGATGAATACACATGTTCTCGAATACGACGTCGTGGTGGTGGGAGGCGGAACAGCCGGACCCATGGCCGCGGTCAAAGCGAAGGAACGCGATCCCTCGCTCAGGGTGTTGCTGCTGGAGAAAGCAAACGTCAAGCGTAGCGGCGCAATTTCCATGGGCATGGACGGTCTCAACAACGCGATTGTTCCCGGGCACGCAACGCCTGAGCAATATACGCGGGAGATCACGATCGCGAACGACGGTATTGTCGACCAGTCAGCGGTGTACGCCTATGCGCGGCATAGCTTCAAGACGATCGAGGAACTGGATCGCTGGGGTGTGAAATTCGAGAAGGACAGTACTGGCGACTACGCTGTCAAGAAGGTGCATCACATGGGTTCCTATGTGCTGCCCATGCCGGAAGGGCACAGCATCAAGAAAGTACTTTATCGTCAGCTCAAGCGTTCCCGGGTCGCCATTACCAACCGGATTGTCGCGACACGCCTCCTGACCGATGCAACGGGACGCGTCTGCGGCGTAATGGGTTTCGACTGCCGCACCGCCGACTTTTATATCGTGCGCGCGAAGGCCGTGATCCTGAGTTGTGGCGCCGCAGGCCGGCTGGGGTTGCCGGCGTCGGGATACCTGATGGGCACTTATGAAAACCCGACCAACGCAGGTGACGGTTATGCCATGGCCTATCACGCCGGCGCCGCGCTTTCCAACCTTGAGTGTTTCCAGATCAACCCTTTAATCAAGGACTATAACGGTCCGGCTTGCGCTTATGTGACCGGACCGCTTGGCGGCTTCACGGCGAATGGCAAGGGCGAACGCTTTATTGAATGCGACTACTGGAGCGGTCAGATGATGTGGGAGTTCTACCAGGAACTGCAAAGCGGCAATGGGCCGGTGTTCCTGAAGCTCGATCATCTGGCGGAAGAAACGATCAAGACGATCGAAGACATCCTTCATACCAACGAGCGTCCGAGCCGGGGGCGTTTCCATGCGGGACGAGGCACTGACTACCGGCAGCAGATGGTCGAGATGCACATCTCGGAGATCGGCTTTTGCAGCGGCCACAGCGCGTCGGGCGTGTATGTCAACGAGCGCGCGGAGACCACGGTGGCGGGTTTATATGCAGCGGGCGACATGGCTGCGGTGCCGCACAACTACATGCTTGGCGCGTTCACTTATGGCTGGTTCGCGGGATGGAACGCGGCCGGCGATGTCGCAGGCCGCGAGTTTTCACCGCTCGACGACGAACAGATAGCGGCAGAGCGTCAACGCATCTACGCACCGCTCGAACGCGAATCGGGGCTTGCCCCGGCGCAGGTCGAATACAAGTTGCGGCGCATGGTGAACGATTATCTGCAACCGCCCAAGGTCACGCGAAAGATGGAGATCGGGCTGCAGCGGTTCGAGGAAATCAGCGCCGATATCGATGAGATGAAAGCCGATAACCCGCACGAACTGATGCGCGCCGCAGAAGTGCGAGCCATCAGGGACTGCGCGGAAATGGCCGCACGTGCGTCGCTCTTCAGGACCGAGAGCCGCTGGGGGCTTTATCACCACCGGGTGGATTATCCGCAGCGTAACGACAGCGAGTGGTTCTGCCATACGCACCTCTTCAAGGATCAGTTCGGCAGGATGACGAGCGCGAAACGCGCGGTCGAGCCCTATGTGCTTCCGCTCGACAACGACGAAAGCGATGCCTATCAAAAGTTGCGCATTGGCGAGCGTGTGTCCGTGCCCGCAGCCGTGCCGGAATCCGCCTGAACGGAGTCTCCATGTCCTATACGTCTCATGAAATTTTCCAGCGAAGCTCGGCGCCTGTCACCGTCGACGAAGACAAATGTATCGCTGACAAGGGCTGCACCGTCTGTGTGGATGTCTGTCCGCTCGACTTGCTGGCGATCGACCTCTCGAAGGGCAAGGCCTTCATGAAGTTCGATGAATGCTGGTACTGCATGCCGTGCGAACAGGATTGCCCGACCGGTGCGGTCAAGGTAGAGATTCCTTATTTGCTGCGCTGACGCGGCGTTCAGATTCGCGGCGTAGTCACTATCTACTCGGGGTTGAGTAATGAACATTCGGAATATTCGAAAACTGCTTCGGGCTTCCACGGCGTTAGGCATCGTCATGGCGTCATTGAGCGCCGCGCAGGCGGAAACGATCCGCGTGGCTATCGGCACGCAGGACACCACGATCAACTGCGCGACCGGCGGTCTCATGATCCGGGAGCTGCATCTGCTCGATAAGTATCTTCCGCACGACGGCAAATACAAGGACGTCCAGTACGACATCCAGTGGAAGGACTTCACATCCGGCGCGCCGCTGACTAATGAAATGGTCGCGGGCAAACTCGATTTCGGCGCGATGGCGGATTTTCCTGGCACGCTCAACGCGGCGGCATTCAAGAAAGCCGGCAAGCGGAGTGAGTTCATCACGGTTCTGTCGGGGAGCATCGAGGGCAGCGGCAATGGCATTGTCGTCCCGATCGGGTCCCCGATTCATTCCTTGGCCGACCTGAAGGGCAAGACAATCTCGGTGCCGTTCGCATCGACCGCGCATAGCATGTTGCTGCGCGCTATCAAGGCGCAAGGCTGGGATCCTGAGACCGACGTCAACATCATCACGCAAGCGCCGGAAGTGGCGGGCAGTGCGCTCAAGGCGCACAAGATTGACGCGCATGCCGACTTTGTGCCGTTCGCCGACCTGTTTCCGTATCGCGGCTTCGCGACCAAGATCTATGACGGTTCGCAAAGCCACGCACCGACTTTTCATGGTGCGCTCGTCGACGCGGACTACGCAAAGAAGTACCCGGAAATTGTCGTTGCCTATTTGCGCGCGACCATTGAGGCGAATCGCCTGATGGCGCAGGACCCGGAAAAGTACAGCCTGCTGATAGAGAAAGTGACGGGCATTGAAGCGCCGGTCGATTACCTGTATCACGGGCCGCTCGGCTTGCAGACCCGCGACCTGACCTGGAAGCCGGAGTATCGGCAGGCCGTGGCGAGCGCGATCGACACACTCAAGCTGCTGAAAAAGACGGACGTCGAGCTCGATGCGAACAGCATCATTGACGACCACTTTATCCGCGAGGCGTTCAAGCAGTCCGGCCTCGACTACGACGCCGCGCTCAAGAACTACGCGAAGCAGCCGTTGACGGCCAATGACGCGCAAACGGGCAAGAGAATCACCGATTTCAATGACGTTGCTCAAGTGTGGGTCGAAGGTGAAGACGCCGTTCGCAGTTACGCGCAACCGCAAGAAGCTCTCACTGCGCAGGAAGCGTTGACGAAACAGGGCAAGACCGTGCGCGCGGTGTTTGTGCAGGATCACACGAGCGGGCTGAAGCTGTTGGCGGGCCAAGCCTGGTATGTCCGCTCAGGCACCGGGCAGATTGCGGCTTTCCTGCTGCGCGCCAGTGCGGACGATTACGCGAAAAAGGTCAGTGGCCAAGTCTCGGACTATGCATCGGTTCGCGCTGGTGCGGCTCAGGCCGTGGCCGCACGCTGACGCGCAGCAGGTTCGACGCCTTCTACAGGAAATCGATAATGGCCACTTCGCTCGAAAGCATCGAAAGCCGCGACTTGCCGGCGCTTGACGGACAACGTTCGTCGGCGGTGTTGACGCGCACGCCTGTCAGCCGTTCGATCTGGCGTTGCGCGTCACTTGTCGCCTGCCTCGGCCTGTGGCAGATCGCTACGCAGTACAAGGTCTCGCTCGGCTTCGTGACAATGGCGAATGTGCCCGCACCGACGGAGGTCGCACAGGCGTTCTGGCATCTGCTGCATTCACCCAAGCTGCCGATGCACCTCTTCGCCAGCATCATGCGGGTGCTGGTCGGATTCAGCGCGGCGGCTTTGGTTGGGATCGGCTTTGGCCTGGCCATCGGACGGTATCGCGCGTTCGAAGATACAGTGCTGCCGTCGCTGGAAGTGCTGCGGCCCATTCCCGCTGTTGCATGGATTCCGCTGGCGATCCTGATGTTTCCGTCGTCGGAGGTGAGCATGATGTTCATCACGTTCATCGGCGCGCTGTTTCCTATTCTGCTCAATACCATTCACGGCGTGGAAGGCGTCGATCCACGCCTGGTCGCCACCGCGCGAAGCCTTGGCACGCGCCGCCTCGCCCTGTTCAGCGAAGTGATCCTGCCCGGCGCGGCGCCGGCGATCCTGACCGGTTTGTCGATCGGCATGGGCACTGCGTGGTTTTGCCTGATCACGGCCGAGATGATCGCGGGGCAGTACGGGATCGGCTATTTCACGTGGGAGTCGTACACCTTGCAGAACTACGCCGATATCGTCGTCGGCATGCTGCTGATCGGCGCGCTTGGCATGGGCAGCAGCGTGCTTGTCAAAAGGCTCGGACTGATGCTGATGCCGTGGCATCGGCTGAGCGAGGCACGTCGATGAGTATCGCGGTAACCGAGGTGTCGACCGAGGCCACCCTGGGCCGTGTGGACGTGCGTTCGCTAAGCGTTGAGGTGGGGTTGCCGAGCGAACGATTGACGGCGCTCGATCGCCTCGATTTCACCGTCGAGCCGGGTGAATTCGTCTGCGTGCTCGGACCGTCAGGTTGTGGCAAGTCGACCTTGCTGGGCGCTATCGCGGGACATGTGGTGTCCACCCGTGGCGAGATCGCGGTGGATGGCGAACGGGTCGAAGGGCCGCATCGAAACCGTGGTCTTGTGTTTCAGCAGCACACGTTGTTTCCGTGGAAGCGGGTGATCGACAACGTTGCGTTCGGACTGAAGATGAGCGGGCTCGGTCTCGCGGAGCGGCATCGCGAGGCACGTGCGCTGCTCGAACTCGTCGGCCTGCAGGGATTCGAAGCGCGTTATCCGGCGCAACTGTCGGGCGGCATGCAACAGCGGGTGGAAATTGCACGCGCGCTGATCAATCGGCCGCGCATCCTGCTGATGGACGAACCGTTCGGTGCACTCGACGCACAGACACGCCGGATGATGCAGAGCCTGCTGCTTGATGTGTGGGCGCGTATGCGCACGACCGTGATGTTCGTGACTCACGATATAGACGAGGCATTGTTCCTGGCCGATCGCATTCTGGTGCTGTCACGACGGCCCGCGCGAATCGTCGCCGATATCGTGGTGCCACTTTCCCGTCCACGCGATGATGAAAGCACGGTGGCGGCGGAGTTCGTCGACATCAAGCGCCGTTGCCTTGCACTGCTGCGCGAGACGACATGAAATTGCGCGCCACGCCATTCTGAATATTCATTGCTTCAATCGCTCATTTGACAACCCATCCACTCATGACTGTTTTCTCTCCGCTGACCTTCGACCCGGACGCGCTCGATCCCGAAGCAGCGGCCGTGCTGCCGCGCCTGTCCAGCGCCGACCCCGTGGTTCGCCGCATCGCGCTCCTTGAACTCGCGGATCTGGAGGACGAGAATCTCTTGCCGCCGATCGTCCATGCACTGCGTCATGACGATTCGGCTGATGTCCGCCGGGAGGCCGCGCGTGTGCTGGCGGCCTGGGAAGGGGCGGAGGTTGTCGACGCGCTGTGCCGTTCCCTTCTCGACGCCGATGAAACGGTGCGCCTTGCTGCCGCTCAAAGCCTCTCGGAACTCAAGGAAGCAACGTCCGGCCACGTGTTGCTTGAATGGGTCGCCAATCCCGACCCGTTCGTGCAGGCCGCGATACTCCGCGCATTGCGTGAATTGCGCCTGTCCGATGCACTGGACCCCGCCATGCGAGCACTCTCGCATCCGCTTGCGTCGGTGCGCCTGGAGGCCGTCGGCGTCGCAGGCTGGCTCAAGGACGAGCGCGCACTTGCGCAACTCGCGCAAGTGGCCGCAGGCGATACCGATCCCGATGTGCGCCGGGCCGCAGTGGGGTCGTTAGGACTGGGCTCGGAGCCGGCGCAAGCCATTGTCGACGCGTTGCTCAGTGCGTTGCGCGACGACGCGTGGCAAGTGCGTGAGGAAGCCGCCGCGACACTGGGCAAGCTGCGCGCGGGCCAGGCACGCGACGCGTTGATCGCGTCGCTCGACGATCCTTACTGGCAGGTGAGGTTGAAGTCCGCGCGAGCGCTCGGACGGTTGCGTGACCCGGGCGCGGGAACGGCGCTTGCCCGGCTGCTGTCGCACTCCATCAGCAATCTTCGCAAGGAAGCGGCGCTTGCACTCGGCGAGCTCGGCGACCGTGGTTTGCTGCCGGCCCTGCAAGCTGCCCAAGGCGACCCGGACCCGGAAGTACGCAAGGCCATTCGCATCGCGTTGCAACAGATCGAAGGTCTTGCAGCATGAACGTACCCGAACGCATCGACCTGGACTCGCGCGCCCATACCCTGACGCTGCACTGGCCCGGCGCGCGGGCCCAGTGCGTCAGTCACGCGGCCTTGCGCCGTGCATGCCCTTGCGCCGCGTGCCGCCGTATTCGCCTCGCCGCGAGTTCCGTGCAGGCAGCCGAGGACGTCGCAATCGTGGACATTCATTCGATGGCTTATGGCGTGCAGATCATCTTCAGCGACGGTCACGCGCAGGGAATTTTTCCTTGGCCGTTTCTCGAAGCGCTTGGGGCGGTTGCGGCATGACACAGGCCCTCGGACACCTTAGGGTCGACCGGCTCTCGGTCGAATTCGCGCACCGCGCGGGACGCTGGCCGTGGCAGCGCGCAGGCGTAGCGACGCGAGTGCTCGACGACGTTTCGATCGAAGTCGCACCCGGCGAATTCGTCGTCGTGGTGGGGCCCTCAGGGTGCGGCAAGTCTTCGCTGCTCAACGCGGTCGCCGGATTTCAGGCGCCAGCATCAGGCAGCGTCACCATCGACGGTCAGCGTGTGATATCGCCGGGAGCCGACCGGGGCGTCGTGTTCCAGCAATATTCGCTGTTCCCCTGGATGACCGTACGTTCGAATGTCGAGTACGGCCTCAAGCTGAAAGGCGTGCCGTCGGCGCAACGCCGTGACCGCGCCCGCTCGTTACTGGCGATGGCCGGGTTGTCGAACATCGAAACGTATTTCCCCGAGCAGCTTTCGGGCGGCATGAAGCAGCGCGTGGGCATCCTGCGCGCGCTGGCGACCACACCACGCATCCTGTTGATGGACGAGCCGTTCGGCGCCCTCGACGCGCAGACCCGCACGATCATGCAGCAGTTGCTGACGACCATGTGGCGCAGCCTGAACTTGTCGGTGCTGTTCATCACGCACGATATTGACGAAGCGGTGTTTCTGGCCGATCGCATTTATGTCATGACGGCTCGTCCCGGACACATCAAGGAGATCGTGCCGGTGCCGCTTGCCCGCCCACGCAGCGAAGCTACGATGGAGTCGATGGAGTTCTTTTCGATCCGGTCCCGGCTCCTTTCGCTGATTCGGGAGGAGAGTCAGAAAGCATTCGATACAGAAGCTCAGGCATTGCCGCCAGGAAGGGCGGCCGGCGAGGGCGGTGATGTCGGCGAGGCAAGTCTTCCGTCTGTCCTGACAACGACGCTTGACTGAAAAGCCATTTTTGGCGGCAAGTGCTTGCAGTTCCGCTTTAAAGCAACGACACCTTGACACGTTTGCCAATGCCATCGGGAAATTATAATTATGCTTAGTATCACAAAACAATTGTTCGTTTCGGGAATTCTGATCACCGCGCTGCAGGCAACGGGCAACGCGGCCGAAACCGTTCGGCTTGCGCAAAATCTGGCCCCCATATCCGGCCTCGTGATTATCGCGCAGGAACAACATTTCTTCGAAAAGAACGGACTCGATGTTCAGGTCAGCAACTTCAGCAGCGGCCGGCAGGCACTGGAAACCGTGCTTGGAAATGGCGCAGATGTGGCCACCACTGCCGAAGCGCCGATTACGGCGGCGGCACTCGCCGACCAGAAGATCGCAGTGCTCGCAAGGATGGAATACTCCGACGACAAGACACTCACTCGCAGCGCCGCGCGGATCACAACGCCGGCCGATCTCAAGGGCAAGCGCATCGGGTTTTCGGCGGGTACGGGCAGCGAAATCTATACGGGCATGTTGCTCAAGCGCGCAGGACTGACTCCCGCGCAGGTTCAACTGGTGAACTTGCGCCCGCAGGACATGCCGGCCGCGCTCGCCGGCGGCAGTATTGACGCTTACAACAGTTGGGAGCCGTTCATCGCGAACGGCAAGAAAGCGCTCGGCGACGAGGCCCGGGAGCTTCCGGCCAAAGGCGTTTATGCCGAGACGTTCAACCTTGTTGTCCAGCAAACTTATTTGCAGGCACATCCCGCAACTGTGGTCGCGTTTTTGCGCTCGGTCGTCGAGGCCGAAACGTGGCTGAAGGCGCATCCCGACGACGCCATCACTACTATCGCGCAGGCGACCCATATGGAGCGTGCCGATCTTGCCTCGATCTGGCATGACTATGTGTTTGATGTGGTGCTCGACCAGCGTACGCTCGACACGCTCACGCAACACGCGCAATGGCGCTTGGCGAGCGGCAACGCGCCGGCCGGGGCGACGCTCCCGGATTTCCGCCGCATTATTTTCAGTGCGCCGCTGGCTCAGGTGGACAAGGCGCGGGTACGGTTGCCCGCAGCGTCGGACTAGGCCGCGGATAACCAGCATGAAACACGCTCCATTTGTCGCGAAACTGCTTTCGCTGCCGTTATTCCTGCTGTTATGGCAGGCGCTGTGCCAGGCGCATCTCGTCAATCCTCTGCTGTTTCCTCCGCCTACGCGCGTGATCGCCGCGTTATACCGCTATCTCGGCGCAAAGGAAGGATGGGTTGATATTGGTGCGAGCGTCGAGCGGGCAGTTATCGGCTACGCGGCCGGTGCCCTGGTCGGCATCGCAATCGGATTACTTAGTGGTTCGAACCGTGTTGCGGCGGGTTTGCTCACGCCCGTGTTCCAATTGCTGCGCCCGATCCCGCCAATCGCATTCGTGCCGATTGTGATCGTCTGGTTCGGACTGAGCGAACTGGGCAAGTGGTTCCTCGTATTCTGGGGCGTGTTTTTCACCGTGTGGCTTGCCACGCATCTCGGTTTGCAACGGGCAAATCCTACGTATGTGCGCGCGGCGCAGGCGCTGGGTGCGACTCGCCGCCAGTTGTTGTGGACCGTGCAGTTGCCCGACGCACTGCCGTTTGTGTTCGTCGGGTTACGCACCGCGATCACGATCGCTTTTTATGCGCTGGTATCGGCGGAACTGGCGGGCGCGTACGCGGGCGTCGCCTACCGTCTTGAGATCACACAACAGAACCTGCAGATCGCCACGATGATGGCGGGGTTGCTGGTCTTGGGCTTTTTATCATCGCTGGCGGATCGTCTGTTCGAGATGATTTCGCGCCGTGTCGTTCACTGGTCCTCCTGACTCTTCCCGATCCAAGCCTTTATGCAATCTTCGCCACTGAGCCTCGATTTCAACAGCCTGAAGCGCGCCTATGCCGATGGTTCCTGGACGCCGTCGAGCGTAATCGATGAGGTCTATCGACGGCTCGCGCATCGTACCGGCGATCACGTCTGGACCCATGTCGTGTCGCGCGAGGTCGCATTGGCCGCAGCGGCCCGGCTCGAACGATTGGGGAACGGCGGTTCGAGCTTGCCGTTGTACGGCATCCCGTTCGGGCTGAAAGACAACATCGATGCAGCCGGATTGCCGACGACCGCGGGATGCCCCGCGTTCGGCTACGAAGCCACACAGTCGGCGGCTGTTGTCGAGCGCCTGGAGGCCGCCGGCGCCATCCTGATCGGCAAGCAGAACATGGATCAGTTCGCCACGGGTTTGGTCGGCATCCGCTCATTGTCAGGCTACTGTCGCAATCCATTCGACTCCCGCTACATCCCGGGTGGCTCGAGTTCTGGCTCGGCGGTCGCGGTCAGCACGGGCCAGGTCTCGTTTTCGATCGGGTCGGACACCGGTGGCTCGGGGCGCGTTCCAGCGGCACTGAATAACATCGTCGGGTTGAAGCCGACGCCGGGGCTCGTCAGCATGCGCGGATTTGTCTATTGCAACCGTAGTTTCGATGTCGCTCCGGTATTCGCGCTCACCGTGCAGGACGCCTCCGATGTGCTCGACGTCATTGCCGGATACGATCCGACGGACCCGTTCTCGGCCGACCATCCAACAACCATATTGCATCGTAGAACACCGCCCTTGCGCTTCGGTGTGCCACACGCTGAAGACCTGAAATTCTTCGGCAATGATGCGGCCCGTTCGTCGTATCTTGCGTCGCTCGACGTGCTTCGCTCGCTGGGGGCGCAAGAAGTCCGGATCGACTACAAACCGTTCGTCGACGCTGGCCGGCTTGTGTTCGGGAGCGCGTTCATCGCTGAGCGCTGGCTTACCTATCACGATGTGATTTCGCGCTATCCCGACGCGGTTCACCCGGCGGTGCGCGCGTCGATCGACGCGGCGAAAAACTACAACGCCGCCGATGCATTCCAGGCGCTCTACACGCAACGAACGCTGACGCGCTACGCAGCGCAGCTTTTTCAAACTGTCGATTTTCTTGCGCTGCCTACTGTCCCCACCATTTACCGTTGCGATGACGTTGAACGCGATCCACAACGCCTGAATGCGAACATGGGGTATTACACGTACTTCGCGAATCCGCTCAACCTGGCGGCACTGAGCGTGCCGTCCGGTTTTACGCCGGACGGCTTGCCTTTCGGCTTGTCCCTGGTTGGCCCCGCATTTAGCGAACGCGCGCTGGTATCGACTGGGCGTGAAATCGAAATGGCCATCGCGGGCTCGCTTGGAGCGACCGGTTTGCGCGTGACGCCCGATTAACGCGATCCTCACACGCTTCTTTTCCAGAGAATGTCAGCCCGAATTTCCCCTCGCATCGGTCTCGCGATAAAGCCCATTAGCCTCACTGACAATCCTCATATCTATCGATCCCGCTCGATGCGCCAGGCGTACTCCGCCCAATGTTTTCCACCGAACGCAGAGCCGGCGTTTATCGCCACGTAATCCTTGCCGGATCAAAAAAGACGAAGTACCTTTGCTACTCGTTCCAGATCAATTTTGCCTATAAGCATTCCCGTATTTCTTACAGAAAGGGGGTTTGAAAATGGCAACACCCGGTCACAGCGCACTCGGCGACCATGCCGCACGGCAGTTGGCGAACGCCACCAAAACTGTCCCGCAGCTTGCAACCATTACACCTCGCTGGCTCACGCATCTGCTGCAGTGGGTGCCGGTCGAGGCAGGCATCTATCGTCTGAATCAGGTGAAGAATCCGGAAGCCGTGACTGCCACATGCACCGCGCGCGAAGACGAAAGCCAATTGCCGACCACCTTTGTGCCTTACGAAGAGGAGCCGCGCGAATATTTCCTGAACGCCGTGAGCACAATTGTCGAGGTGCACACGCGCATCTCCGATCTTTACAGCAGTCCGCACGACCAGATCAAGGAACAACTGCGCCTGACGATCGAGACGATCAAGGAGTTGCAGGAGAGCCAGTTGATCAACAACCCTGACTACGGGTTGATTGCGAATGTCGCGGAAGAGCAGCGCGTGCTGCCGCTGACCGGCGCGCCGACTCCCGATGATCTCGACGAACTGTTGACCAAGGTATGGAAGGAACCAGCGTTTTTCCTGACCCATCCGCTGGCGATCGCCGCCTTCGGCCGCGAGTGTACGCGCCGTGGCGTGCCGCCTCCAACCATCAGCCTGTTCGGCTCGCAATTCCTCACGTGGCGTGGCATCCCGCTGATTCCGTCAGACAAGGTAACCGTGGACGACGGCAAGACCAAGATCCTGCTGCTGCGAGTCGGCGACAAGCGCCAGGGTGTGGTCGGTCTTTATCAGCCGGGCGTGGCAGGCGAGCAGGGGCCGGGGTTATCGGTGCGTTTCATGGGGATCAACAATCAGGCAATCGCTTCCTACCTGGTGTCGCTGTATTGCTCGCTTGCAGTGCACACGCCGGACGCGTTGGCGGTCCTCGAGGACGTTGAGGTTGGCAAGTACCATGACTATGCCCACACCTACCAGTAGTTCGGCGACAGCTTATCCCGACCCAACGTCAGCGCTTCCTGCCGGTTTGCCCGATCCAGCGATGCTGGCGCGTCTTGCAAACGCGTTTTTTGCCGCGTTGCCGGGCAGTACGCTTGGCGGCAACGGTGTGCCTGGCAGTGCGCCCTCCGAGCTTGCCGCGGCGGCGCCCGCTTTGCCGGCTTCGACGAATCCGGTGCCCCCGGGCTCTCCGATGGCGGGACCGTCCGGCGCAGGCAGCGGCATACCGGGTGCAGCCATACCGCAAGGCAAGGTGCCGGGTGCCAACCTTGCGCCTTCAGCGCCGACCCACGTTCTATCGCTCGGCAATCGTGCGCCTGCCTTGTTGCCGCATGCCGCTGCGCAGAACGGTTTGCCCGACAATCTGGTGACGATCGCACCCGCGCTTGACAGTCGCTACGGGGGTACCGCGCTCGGTGTGCCGGAAGCCGCGGCGGCGAATCTGCCGACCGATGGGGCTGCCGGTCGCAGCAGCGCATCACCTTACTATTTCATCGATATCGCCAGGCCTCCGTCGTATGGCGTTGAGGACGGACCACTGCCCGCGGCATCGCTGCTCGATCCGTTGGGTGTTCCGTCACTGCTGCCTGCTGGAGAGTCCGCGAACGCTGGCCCGCCGCAAGGATCGTCGTTTGGATTGCCGCGCGGTTTTGCGGAGTCGGCTCCCGCCCGGCCGGACGCCACCGAGCGTTATTTTCTCGAGGATATCCGCTCGCCCGGGACGCCGGCATCGGGCCGCACATCGGACCCTGCAGCGCAGGCGCAGTCCGGCCATCCCCAGTTCGATGTAAACGCGATCCGACGCGACTTCCCGATCCTGCAGGAGCGTGTGAACGGCCGGCAGCTTGTATGGTTCGATAACGCGGCCACTACACAAAAGCCGCAGACCGTCATCGATCGTCTCGCCTATTTCTATCTGCACGAGAACTCGAACATTCATCGCGCGGCACATGCGTTGGCGGGTCGCGCGACTGATGCCTATGAGGGAGCCCGCAACAGGGTTCAACGCTTTATCGGCGCCTCGCAGCCCGAGGAGATCGTGTTTGTGCGCGGCACGACCGAGGCGATCAACCTGGTGGCAAAGTCGTGGGGAGTGCAGAACGTCGGGGCGGGCGACGAGATCGTCGTGTCGCATCTTGAACATCACGCGAACATCGTGCCGTGGCAGCAACTGGCTTCGCTGACTGGCGCGACGCTGCGGGTGATTCCGGTTGACGATTCGGGCCAGGTGCTGCTCGAAGAGTACAGCCGGTTGTTGAACGACAAGACGAAGATCGTCGCGGTGACGCAGGTGTCGAATGCGCTCGGCACCGTCGTACCGGTCAAGGAAATGGTGGAGATGGCGCACCGCGTCGGCGCGGTTGCATTGATCGACGGCGCGCAGTCGGTGTCCCATATGCGCGTGGATGTGCAGGCACTCGATGCGGACTTCTTTGTCTTTTCGGGTCACAAGGTGTTCGGGCCGACCGGAATTGGTGTGGTCTATGGCAAGCGGGCGCTGCTCGATGCAATGCCGCCGTGGCAGGGCGGCGGCAACATGATCTCGGACGTGACATTTGAGCGGACGGTGTTTCAACCGGCGCCACATCGCTTCGAGGCGGGCACCGGGAACATCGCAGATGCAGTCGGCCTGGGCGCTGCTATCGACTATGTGACGCGCGTCGGCATAGAAAACATCGCGCGCTACGAGCACGAGTTGCTCGACTATGCCACCGCGTTGATGAAGCCGATTCCGGGCGTGCGCCTGATCGGCACGGCGCAGGACAAAGCGAGCGTGCTGTCATTCGTTCTGAACGGCTACACGCCCGAAGAGGTGGGGCGTGCGCTCAGTGAAGAGGGTATTGCAGTACGGGCCGGGCATCATTGCGCACAGCCTATCTTGCGGCGCTTCGGCGTGGAGGCGACCGTGCGGCCGTCGCTCGCGTTCTACAACACGCCGGAAGAGGTCGACCGGATGATCGCCGTGGTGAAACGGCTGGCCAGGCACTGAGCGGCGAGATTGCCCTTGCGGCATGACGCATGTGCGTATGCGCATGAAGGCTTGGACCGCCGCCGCAGCCTGATCTGCCGGGTATTAAAACGCCGGTATGATCGCGCCTTTATAGCGCGTGAGAATGAAGTTGCGCACTTCGTCGGATTGATATGCCTTGACGATCTGCTGAACCCACGGCTTGCCGGCATCCTGCTCCCGAACGGCAATCAGGCAGGCATACGGCCCATTCGCATCCTCTACCAGGATGGTGTCGTGACCGGGATTCAGACCGGCCTTGATCGCATAGTCGGCGTTTATCGTGGTCGCATCGAAATCGTCGAGTGTGCGCGGCAGTTGCGCAGCGTCGATCTCAGTGAACTTGAAATGCTTCGGATTGCTGATGATATCGCGAGGGGTCGCGTTGATGCCCGCGATGGGGTCGATCCCGGAGCGCAGTTTGATCGCGCCTGCTTTCTGCAACAGCAGCAGCGTTCGGCTCTCATTTGCCGGATCGTTTGGAATACCGATGCTGGCACCATCGGGAAGCGCTGAGAACTGCTTGTACTTTTTTGAGTAGATGCCAATAGGGCCGATCCACGTACGCCCGACGCCCACCAGCTTATAGCCACGTGCACGAATCTGGGAGGCGAGAAAAGGACGATGCTGATAACTGTTGGCGTCAAGATCGCCCGCATCGAGCGCGGCGTCCGGCTGTATGTAGTCGCTGAAGGTCACAATCCGGATATGCAGGCCGTAATCGCGTTCCGCCACCTTTTTGACGGCTTCGAAAATCTCTTCGTGGGGCCCAGTCGTCACACCGATCTTCAGAACTTGCTCTTCCGCGTTCGCATTCAGGCTGCCTGTCAAGACGAGGCAGGCGAGTGAAAACAGGGCGATACGTCGGGAGAAACGCAGCAAAAAGGCCACCTTATATTCCTTCACTGGGTACTTGGTTGTTGAGCGTGCAAGTTAACGCCGCCTCGCACGCGCGCGAACCAAGTATTTCGGCTATGGAAAGCATCGTCCTCTTGAGCCAAGGTTCCTATAACGTGCGCCGACGCGGCCACCGTGACTAGTCTAGTCGTCGAGACGAATGCCGACCTTTAGCGTCACTTGCCAGTGCGCAACTTTGCCGCCCTCGACATGACCACGCGTTTCGATGACCTGAAACCAGTCAATGTTGTGCAAGGTTTTGTTAGCCCTTGCCAGGGCGACCGACACCGCGTCGTCACTCGATTGCGTTGACGAGCCGGTCAGTTCAATTTGCTTGTAGACGTGATGGGACATTGGCGTATTTCCTTGAATAAGTCAGGCTGCATAAGTCAGGCGGCAAATCGACCTTCGGTGGCGATTTCGCCAAGGGGTTTGCGCGGACTGGGCGTTTCTCGCGCCTGTAGCGCCTCCGACAGCGAAGCCTTGTCGCCGAGACGGCCTATCGCGATCCCCGCTTCAATCGAGTAGATATCCGGGATTTTCAACTCTGTCCGGATTCTGTCTCGCTCGATTCCGGCCAGCCCGTGCGCATGCCATCCGGCCAGACTTGCCTGCAGCGCAAGATAGCCCCACGCGGCACCCGTATCGAACGAATGACTGATGGTCGGCACCTCGTCTGTTCCGCCCGGGGGGACAAACGTACTCTTTGAAAGGACGATGACCAACGCCGCTGCATGATTTGCCCAGGTGCGATTGAAATCGTTCAGGAAACCCAGAAATTGCGGCCAGTGCTCACTGTCGCGCGTCGCGTAGACGAACCGCCACGGCTGCGAGTTATACGAGGACGGCGCCCAACGGGCGGCCTCGAGAAAGGTCAGCAGCGTCGCATTGTCTATAGGTTCCTGGCTAAAGGCGCGGGGCGACCAGCGATTGACGAATTGCGGATCGATAGGGTGATCTGCGCTGCGAGGGTTCGGCGTTGTCATGATGGGTAGTCGCTCGCTGGGTAGTCGTTCACAAGGGAGTCGCGAAGGAAACGGCACGGTGAAGCGGTTGAGTGGCTCGGTTCGAATCAAGCAGTTACGTGAGCGAGTATAAGAACCAGGCACGATTTGATCTAACAATAAATCGGCTGAACCTTATCGCCATAACGCAGCAACGTGATTTCGTGTTCGGATATAAGGAACTGAGAAGATGCGGAGAGACGGAAACTCTCACCAGGAATGGCCGTATTGCAGACGAATTGTCATTCCGGTTTTCCTTCTATCGATATGCGAACAAACTGGAAGCGTCGCATTGACCTGCGCGATGTGGTCGACGCATGCTTGCAGGTTCTGATTCTTGTTTTTCTCAATCCACATTAGGTCGACTGATGCCTTCGTCAACTCCCCGCTTCGGCATTTGGGCGCTGGTGCACGGTAGCCGCGCCGCGCTGCAGGATCCTGACGAGCCCTACGATGCGTCATGGGCTCGCAACCGCGACCTCATCCTGGAAGCCGAGCGACTCGGTTTCGACTCGACCCTGGTCGCGCAGCATACGATCAATCCCCATGACGAAAAGCTTGATCAGCTAGAGGCCTGGACTGCCTCGGCAGCGTTGGCTGCTTTAACTACGCGCATCGAGATCATCACGGCGATCAAGCCCTATCTCTATCATCCCGTCACCCTGGCCAAAATGGCCATGCAGATTGAAGACATCAGCGGTGGGCGATTCGCGATCAATCTGGTCAACGCATGGAATCGTCCTGAGCTGGCCAAGGCCGGTATCGGCTTTGCTGAGCATGACGAACGATATGCATACGGCCGTGAATGGATCACGGTTGTGAATGACCTGATGCTTGGAAAGCGTACCAATTTCAAGGGGCGGTTCTTCGACGTGGAAGACTATGTCTTGCGCCCGGCCGACCGCTTTCGGGAGAGACCGCGCATCTATGTCGGCGGCGAGTCGGAGCCGGCGAGAGCGCTCGTGGCTGAACGCGGCGATTTCTGGTTCATCAACGGCCAACCGTTGCCCGATGTGCGCCGGCTGATCGAAGACGTGGGAGGGCGTGCCCGTACCGGTGCGCCATTGCGCTTCGGGCTTTCCGCCTTCGTGATTGCGCGGCCAACGGACGGGCAGGCGCAGGAGCATCTCGATCACCTGTTCGCGCTTGCTGCGAAGGATGCTCCCTTGCGTGCATCGCAGAAGGAAAACATCGATCCGAAGGCGGTCATGCACCAGACGTTCGCCAAGTCAGCGCGCGTTGGATCGAATGGCGGGACCGCAGCGGGGCTGGTTGGCAGCTACGAAACGGTAGCGCGGCGTATTGTCGAGTTTCATCGAGCGGGAATCGAATTGTTCATGCTGCAGTTTCAGCCGTTTGAAGCGGATATGAAACGGTTCGCACAAGAGGTCATACCGCTCGTCCGCGAACTGACAGCGCGGGACGATGAGTGAGACACGGGCAGTACCCAAGCGTCGTCGCAACCCTTTGACTTCTACTCGTGGCGCTAGCGCTGTTTGCCGCGCGTGCTTTTCCGAGGGCTCCCGGAGCGAGGCGCATCTTTATCCGGCAAGGCGCCGCCGCCGTTCATCTGCTCCACCCACGACAAGGCGTCGAGGTACGACAAGAACTGCTGCAGATACCCAGGTGACAACTCGCGCATTAGCGAGAGCGAGCGATGCACTAGGCTACTCGAGTTGAGCGGCCCGGCATTCCCGGGCACTTGTGCAAGCGACTGCCGGAACTGTCTCTCGGCACTGATCTTGGTCCAGGTTTTTCGGAAGTAATCGAGCACCTCCATTTCTGGATAGGAGGCGCGGGGCAAGGTGTGACCCGTGGTGGGGCCGTCGCCATCCACCGGCGCGCGGTGGCTCATGTACTCGATCAGCCCGGCAAGCGCCCCGCGAGCGGGCTCGCCGGCATGGGCGGTTTGGGACGCGGCGTTCTCGAGATCGCGAGCATAGGCCGCGAGCAGTGTGGACAGCCTGTCATCCAGAATCCGTCGCGCCTCGCCGCTGTGGCTGGCCGCTCGCCGATCCAGCGCTTCGATAAAATGAAAGCGGACGGGATCCAGCCGATCGGCGCCGCGCTCGCGCCATGCATCGAGCGTCGAGCGGATGCTAACCGTCACATCACTCGCTTCGCTATTCACCGGGCTTCACCGTTGCGTTCGACAGCCTGGGGACCGGCGCAATTTCCACTCGCCGATTCCTCGCCCGTCCCTCGTTGTCGGCATTCGAGCTGACGGGCTGCTGTGAGCCGAACGCGGCCGCGAATACGGAGGAGGAGGGGACGCCTGCGTCGATCAACGCACGGGTTACCGTCAACGCGCGCTGCGCTGACAGCTCCCAGTTGTCGGCAAAGCGGCGGTTACTCTCCCGCAACTGCCGGTCATCGGTAAAACCACTCACCATCAGGATCTGGTCGTTGGCCTGGAGATAAGCGGTCAGCGGCCCGGCCAGGCTCTTCAATACGTCCCGGCCCTCGGGCTGCAATTGATCGGAGTTGAGCGCGAACAACACGCTGCCGTTGATGCCAATACGCCCGTTGACCAGCGTCACCCGCCCCGCTGCCAGCGGCCCGGCCAGCGCCTGCTCCAGGGTCTTGCGGCGCTGCGTTTCCATCTGCCGTTGCTTGACCTCATGCTCAAGCTTGGAAGACAGCTCCAGTTGCATGCCGATGACGCCCACCATGATCAGCATGAACGCGCCCAGCAGCACCGACATCAGATCGGCGAAGGCAGGCCATACAGGCGCGATCGTCTCCACGCCGCCGTCGATATCCTCGCTCATGCGACCGTGGCTCCATCCCCGGCTTCGGCGGACGCACGCCGGCCGGCGAGCTGTTGCAGGTCTTCAACAATCTGCTTCTGCGACATCATGCTCAGGTCGATGACTTCCCGAGCCTGCGCCACGTAATAGGCAAGCTGTTCGTCACTGCGGGCGAGTGACTTGTCCAGCGCGACTTCAATACGCTGGAGGTGAGTCACCAGCTTCTCGTTCGAATCGCCGAACAACTGCACGGCCATGCCGAATGCTTCGCCCAGGCTCGCCACTTCGACCGCGCTGCCGGTGACCTGCGCGGCAACGGCGCCGAGCTTGCCGGTTTCGGCTTCAACCTTGTCGGCGAACTGGGTGCCCACACGCTCCAGCAGACCCGCCGATGTCGCGACCAGCGCGTCAACGGCTGCGCGCTGCTCGGTGGACGCATGGTTCACGGCATCGAGCAGGGTTTCCAGCGTTGCCAGCAGACGGCTGCGTTCCTCAAGCATCGCGGTGTCGCGGACCATGCTGTCGGAGAGCTTCTGGCGCAGTTCGGCGACGACTTCAGCGGCGGCCTTGGGGGCTTCCGATGCCGCTTGCACGAGCCGGGATATCTCGGCGATCGTGTCGCTTGCGTGCGCCTGCGTCCGGGCCGATATGTCGTGCGCGGTCCGCTCCAGCGTGTCGCAAATTTCCTGCTGCCGGGTCGCGGTGCGCGTGCCCGCCAGTTCCCATTCGCGGCTCAACGTGGCGGCCATCGAAGCAAGCGTTTCGGTCCATGCCGCGAGCCGCTGCTGGTCCCGCGATGCCAATTCCGCCTGCAGGTTCGCCGCGGCCTTGGGCGCTTCCGACGCAGCTTGTACCAGCCGGTCGATCTCAGCGATCGTGTTGCTGGCGTGCGCTTGCGTCTGGGCCGATATATCGCGTGCAGTTTGCGCCAGCGTGTCGCACATCTCCTGTTGCCGGGTCGCGGTGCGCGTGCCCGCCTGCTCCCACTCGCGGCTCAACATAGCGGCCATCGAACCGAGCGTCTCGGTCCAGACCGCGAGCCGTTGCTCGTCCCGCGATACCAATTCACCCTGCAAGTCCGCCTGCGACTGGCCGACCGTGAGCAGGAGCGACGCCGAATGCTGCTCGAAGGCCGCTGCGGCCTCGGTCAAGGCTTGCCGGTTGTGACTCGCCAGCGTCTCGCCAGCGCGTTCTTGCCGTGACAGCGCTTCGTTCCACGCCGCAGACACACTGCCGGCCGTAGCGTCCAGGCGCGCGGCGACGCCTTCCAGCAGGCCGGCCGAACGTTGCTCGAAGGTGTCGGTGAATCGATCCAGTGAGGTGCTTAGCTGCTGGACCAGCGCCTCGCTCGATCGCTGATGTCCCTCTAGCGCCTGATTCCAGATACCGGCCACGGTAGCGGTACTCGCCTCGAATCCGCTCGACAGCCCGTCCAACTGCCGCTCTACGGCCTGCGTGACGGTCGCATGCAAGGAAGCCGTCTCGCGGGCAAGGCCTTCCATCGTGGCTTCCATGACCGGCTGCAGCGCCGCGCCGGCGGCGCGGGTGCTGTCGGCGACGCTCTCCTTCAACGACCGCTCCACCGACGAAGCGAGGCGGGCGTAAGTTGCCTCGGCCTTGCCGTGGAAGGCTTCCTGGCTGGCGATTTGCCGCGCGTTGACGGCGAGGTTTTGTTGCTCGATGGCCGCCATCATCATCTGCAGCCGATCGACCAGTTCAGGCATCCCCTCGGCCTGCCGCTGCAGGAGCTTGAAAGTTTCCTCGCGCTGATGGGTCTGCGAGTAGATGCGCAATGTGGTCGCGATCTTCACGTCGAGCATTTGCCCGGCCTCGATCCGCTCGCGCCGGCACAGCGCGGAAAGCAGTCCGAGCATGGCGGATGTGGCTACGCCTGCAATCGAGGTGCCGAACGCAAATCCCAACCCCTTGACCGGTGCGGCCAGCGAGTCGCGTATAGCCTGCAGGTCCGTCGCGCTTTCCAGCGCCATGCCCGTGCCCCTCAGGGTCGCCACCATGCCCAGGAGCGTGCCCAGCATGCCCAGCAACACGAGCAAGCCAACCAGATAGGGCGCAAGCGCCGGGCCGGGCAACGCTACCCGCTCGCCTTCGATGCGCAGGCGCACCGCATTACGCAAGCTGGGATGCAATCGGTCGAGCCAGGCGGCGAGGCTTGGCGGAGGTTTGGACAGGTCCGCCAGGGCACGCGCCAGGGTGGAAGTGGCCTGGCTGTAGCGTTGCAATTCGAGCGCGCCCGCCAGATAGCAGGCCCCCACGAGCATGGTGACGGCCAGCGCAAGCGCGTTCGAGCCGACGTAACCGGCGCCGATCCAGCACACAGCGGCCAGACCCACCAAAAAAACGACAAGATTCAGATATCTGGACATAGCGTCCCAGTTAGCGGGTGCGAAGGGCCGCGAGCAACCCTTCGACCGGTTGAAAACGAAGATCCAGTTCGGCCAGCAACACGCTCTGCATATCTTTGCGGAACACGTTCAGCCACGCGCCCGGCGCGATCGTCGGGGTGTCCTCCGACGCCTGAGCGTCGGCCAGCGTTTCCCGCTCGGTCTTGCGCAACCGTTCGAAATGCGCGCCGAGCAATGCCGGTACGGTGGCCAGCAGACTCCGCTCGCGCGGACTCAGTGCACGCTCCATGACGGCATCCACCTCCGCGAGCCGGCTCATGCCGGGTGTTCTGGCAGCCAGCTTTGCCCGCAAGCGGCTACGCAAGTTGCCGATGCCCGTTTCCATCGTCTGCTGCATGGATAGATACATCTGACGAAAAGCCGGATAGTCGACGGCAGCGTCCAGGGAAGCTCCATGAGAGGCCGTTTGCGCGGACCCGTGGCGCTTGGCGGCGGCAGGCGCACTACCGCTAACGATCGCATTCACCAACGTGCTGCGCACGCGGGCGCACTCGGTCTCCTCCGCGCTGCCCAGGGCTTGCGCGCCGGGGGCTACGGCAGGCGGATTACCGTTGAGCGCCGTGGACAGCGCGATGGCGTCTGTCCAGTGGAGCCATTGGCTCAGCCTGTCCGAGAGCGGTTGTCTGGATTCGGTAACATCGGCATCCGCCAGGCGAGCCAGCAAGCGAATGAGCGTCGGTCCGTTGAAAGCTGTGCGCTGAGGGGCTTGCACCATACCACCAGAGTCAAAAAGTTCGCTAGTTTACACGCGGACGCGGTGGGAGCCGCCGTGTCCTGATCAACGGGGCTGCCGAGCGCGGAATTTCAGGCGATCCGACACGCCGCCTGCGACGTCGACTGACCAGACCGCGCCTCTTCCTTTTCGCCTTGCTCGTCACCTGCCGATACGTTTCCGTAAGACGTGTCGATAAATGAATCAATCCAGTACTATCATCGGTGAACAAGCATCGCGTGATGCGATACAGCCTTCTTGGACGACAACTAAAATTACGACACGTGGAAGTCTGAACAATGAAAACCGACGACCGTGCGAAGTTGTGTGGCGTGAGCGAAGAAAAGCGCTTTGAATTGCTCGTCACGAGCATCAGCGATTACGCCATCTACATGCTGAACCCCGAGGGGATTGTCAATAGCTGGAACGCCGGGGCGGAACGGTTCAAAGGCTATGCCGCCCACGAGATCATCGGCCAGCATTTTTCCGTTTTTTATACGGAGGAGGACCGGCGCTCAGGCAAGCCGACCCGGGCGTTACAAACCGCCCGCGAACAAGGTAAGTTCGAAGATGAAGGTTGGCGGGTGCGAAGAGACGGCACGCGATTCTGGGCAAGCGTCGTGGTTGATCCGATCCGCACTCCCTCCGGCGAGCTGATCGGCTTTGCCAAAATCACGCGCGACATTACCGAGCGCAAAGCGACCGAAGAGGCGCTGCGTGAAAGTGAGGACAGGTTCCGCCTGCTCGTTCAGAGCGTGACCGACTATGCGATCTACATGATCTCCCCAACGGGGGTGATCACGAACTGGAACGCCGGCGCCGAACGCATCAAGGGCTACAAGCAAGAGGAAATTGTCGGTTCGAATTTCGCGGTCTTCTACACGGAAGAAGACCGTGCTAATGGCATGCCTGCCCAGACGCTGGCAACGGCCGCGAGCGAAGGCCGGTTTGAACAGGAGAGCTGGCGTGTGCGCCGAGACGGAACGCGATTCTGGGCGCACGTGGTGGTCGATTCGATCCGCGACGAAGCGGGGAAACTGCTGGGATTCGCGAAGGTTACGCGAGATATAACAGAACGAAAGCAGGCAGCGGAGGCGCTTGAGCGAGCCAATGCGGCGCTTTTCCAGTCGCAGAAAATGGAAGCGATCGGCCAGCTCACGGGGGGCATTGCCCACGACTTCAATAACCTGCTGGCGATCGTTTCAAGCAGCGTGGATGTACTGGCCTCGCGCGCGCAGAATTATGCCGATACAAAGATACTGGACGCCATGCGACGCGCCGTCGAGCGCGGGGCGCTCCTGACTCAGCAACTGCTTTCGTTCGCCCGTCGGCAACCGCTCAAGGTTGAAAAATATGACGTGAACGCTGTGATCAGCAATTTCGAACCCGTGCTGCGCCGCGCGGGAAATTCCGCTATCGAAATGGACATCCGGTTGGCACGCCACGCCCGGACCATTTTGCTGGATGCCGCCCGCTTCGAGGCGGCGTTGCTGAACCTGGTCGTCAATGCCCGCGACGCCATGCCCACTGGCGGAAAGCTGGTAATCGCCGTCGACAACGTAGAGCTGGGTGCCGTGGAGGTCGGGAGTCTGGCGCCGGGTGCTTACGTCCGGGTCTCTGTCTCCGATACAGGCTCGGGTATGCCGCCAGCGGTTGTTGCACGCGCGTTCGAGCCGTTCTTCACGACCAAGGAGGTGGGCAAGGGCACGGGACTTGGCTTAAGCCAGGTCTATGGATTCATCGCGCAATCCGGCGGCGACGTCGTGATCGACAGCGAAGAGGGCAAGGGTACGACCATCAGCATGTACTTGCCCGTGATTGAAGGCGCGCCAGACGACAGGATTGCCGCGGCCGGCGACAACGTGGATACGGTTCTTATCGTGGAAGATGAGCCCGACGTGCTCGACGCGGCGGGGCAGCTTTTTCGCAGCATAGGCTACGAGGTTGCGACAGCGGCCAACGGCGTCGAAGCCATGACGATCCTTGAACGCCGTTCCGACATCGACCTGCTGTTCACCGACGTAGTCATGCCGAAGGGCATGAGCGGTATTCAACTGGCACGCCTGGCGCGCGAGCTTCGGCCCGGTCTCAAGGTGATAGTGGCCTCGGGATATCCCATTCCGGCATTACGCGAGCGGTACGGGCGTATCGAGAATTTTGCCTTCGTCAACAAGCCCTATCGGCTGGCTGAACTTGTAAAAGCGCTAAGAGCGGTGACATAGACCGGGCGGTTTGCACAATTGACGCGAAGGGGGATATCCGTATCCCCCTTCGTATCTCAGCATTACTGTAGCAAGCCGAACACCGCAACGCCGTTCGTCGCTCCTACATACACCTTCCCCTCCGCGATCATCGGCGTGATGAACTTGTTGCCCGCGCCAAACTGGTCCCGCGTGCCGGCCTGATTGCTGTTGTACAACTCGTGCGCAAGATTGGTCGAGTCGTATGCGTGAAGCGCCCCAATCGTGCCGTTTTCTGCCGCCCACACAATGCCGTTGCTCGTGCCGTTCGCCGAAACGGCCGGCGTCGCGCCGGGATAAGGAAACTGCAACGCGGTCTGCGAAGACGGTGCGGTGGCGAGCAGTGCGTTGGTGACAGGCAGCGCCTTGAGCGTATCGGTCTGGCCTCCGTAATAGACGACATGGTTGAAGTACGCCGGCGAGCCCCAGATACCGTCAGCCAGGACGCCGATCAGCTCCTGCCAGATGTTGTTGGTCGTTGGGTTGAACTTGCCCATGTTGTCGCGATCGACGACGTAGATATTGGTGTCCTTGCCTGCTCCTAAAGCCAGATGCTTGACCGTGCCGTCCGCAGCGGTTTGATCGGGGAGCAGCATCGGTCCGCCGGAGCCGAAATCGCCATCCACGTCGGATTCGGCTACGGTGTTATACATCGCGAAGTAGTCGGTTACGACCGGCGTCGGGAGAGCAGACAGCTTGACGAACGTGTCGCCAAAATCGCCATCGGATGGAAATCCCTGCGCGTTGAGCGTCGTGCCGAAGGTGCCGTTGCCATCGATAAAATAGATCGATGTCCCGTCCGACGCCATGCCCGAGCCCGCCATCCAGATCGATCCCTTGGTGCCGTTTGGCGTAACCGGAAGCGCGCCGGTTTGCTTCAACGTATCGGCGCTGTAGGCCATCAGCCAGCCGTTATAGTTGCCGGACATGCAGTGAGCGGTCCATCCCATGTAGATAGTGCCGTTGACCAACGTCAGTGCCGAGCGTACGGTGTGCAGCGCCGGATTGAAGGTAAGGACGCCGTTCGCACCTTCCGAACCGCTGCCTGGATAAGTAGCGGCAATTTCGGTCGGGCCGCCGAACAGTTCGGCTCCTGTCGCAAGATCGATCGCGTGCAGGCGATGATGCACGTTCCCGCTGCCGTCCGTGGTCATGGCGACGGCATATAGCGTCCCATTCGGACCGCGCGAGCGGTCGATGACCGGCGTCGACGTGATACCTATTTCCGGCGTGATGTCCGTGCAGCCGACGTCAGCGCTCGAGGATTCGCCCGCAGGCGCCAGCGATATTTGCCACAACGCGGCACCGCTGTCGGCGTCGTAGGCGTAGATGCTGTCGTGCTCCGTCACAACATAGACGACGTTATGCGCGACCGTGCCCATCGTGAGATTCGTCACGAATAGCGGCTGCCCGTCGACTTTGCCGTCGGCAGGCAGGAAGCGCAGCTTCCCGAACGTTGTGGAGTTGACATTGGTCAGCGTGAGCGTCGTTTCGGAGAGCATCTGGCCGGTTCGTGCGAGGTCGTTGTGGTGCATCAGCACGTCTGTCGCGTAGGCTGCCACAGCCGTTGGCGTCGAGCCGGTAGTCGTTCCGGCGGGTGTGGTCGTGCTCGGCGCGGGAGTGGTGGCAGGGGTTGTCGGGGCCGGCGTGGGTGTCGTGCTGTTTGGCGTGGTCGTGGACGGCGCGGGTGTCGCGCTTGGGCTCACGGGCGTACTGCTGGCGCCGCCTGCACTGGTGGTCGTGGTGGTGGTCGGGCTGTTGCTTGAGCCGCCGCCGCATGACCCGAGGCACACCGCTATCAGCAATTGCGTACATGTTTTGAACAAGTGGCGACGAGAGGCTGGGCAAAAAGCGGATTTGCGTTGCAGAGATTTCATGGCGATTCTCCGGCGGCTGTCGAGCGGTCCACAACACATCATATCCACAGCGTGCAAGCGCGAATCGCTCGCTGCAGCCCAGCGTAACAACGCGAGGTACGGCGTCCTGCATCAGCAAGAAAAGCGCCTGAGGAGGCGGGACGTTCTCCTCGCTCTCTTGCATTGAACGGTTTTGTATTGAACTGCTGACGCAGTATGGGTTGCAGCGCCGAGGTCAGATGAATACCCAGTCCAAACAGGAACTCAAAAGGTCAAATATCTGAACAATGGGGTCGAGCAAGACCTGCTGGCATGTCTGCCATTTAATATGATAAGTAATGCTTTGTATATTCGATATTCTCGTCGAAAAAGAAACCATCGACGACAAATTTAGCGCCCGGATCGATGGAGGATGGTGACCTTTCCGCTCGGGTGATGCATGTGAAGGAGAGGTAAATAGCGCTGCGCGAGCGGCGTTGAAACGCGCCAACTGCCGCGCGTGGTGGTATCGGATAGAAGATGGAAAGGGTTCTCGGCGGCCTTCGTTGTGAACCTGCAGTCCGTTGTCGATCGGTCTTACCGCTGAAAATAGATCGCAACAAAACCAGGATTTGCGTTGGTCGCGCCGCTGGCCGGAATGCCTTGCTCAACGAGAAGTGTCTGCTTGGCAGCGTTCTGGAATACCTTCAGGCGAATGGTCTGCGGATTGTCAGCCTGGCTCGCATCGAGATAACCGGCGTCCGTGAGCATCGACGCGGCCTGTGTCGAACTGAAGCTTTGATCGACGATAGTAACTGTCGTGGAGGGGTTGCCGTCGAATACGTTGTCGGAGAAGCTGCCGTCCGCATTGATCGTCAAGGTGGACGACGGCGACGGACTGCCTTCCGCTTTGGCTCCGCAGTTTTCCGAGCCATCAAACACTGCGGCGCTGGCGCCAAGAGCACTCCAGTTTGCATCGGGGGTGGTCGATGCTGTCCAGGAGCCATCCAGCATCACAGCAACACTCTTGATGTTCACGCCGGCGTTGACGCCTGTCACCGTGCCAATACTGTTCGTTGGCGCAGAGATACAGGCTATGCCCGCGCCGGGAACAGTGCCCGGAAAATAGCTCGATACAAGCGGGGTGTTGCCGGCGGCAACGAGCGGCGCGGCCGCAGGACTCACGATCATGGCGTTCACGGTCGTTGTTGCCGGAACGAAAGACAATGATTGCGGAGTGACGCTGCCGAGCATCAAGCTGTCCTGATAGACGATTACGCTCGGCGCGGCCGGTGCAGGCGCACCGGGGTTCGCTGTGTCAGAACTACCTCCGCCCCCGCCGCAGCCATTGAGCGCCATCATTGCGGCAGCGATAAACCCGGCGGCTGTGCGTCTTCTCGTTCCGGTCATCGCTCCATCCTGTTCATCGTGCGTCGCGGTCAGGAAGTCAGGAATCGGCATGGGGAGTCAGCCGTGACGCCGGGTGGCGCCACGATCCGGCTCCCTCATTTTCGCGTCAGGGCAAGGGCAACAAGGTAGGCGAAATGCTTGCGGCGTTGGCAACGAAGACGTTGTCGGCGTCGGCCTGCAACAGATAGCCCTGGCTCACGAGCGCATTGGCCGCTGCCGATACGGCAGCCTGGTACTTCGACCTGCTGGCGCCATAGAGCGTCGTGAGCGTGGCGCGGGAATCCGTCCCGCCTGCTTCTGCGGCAGCGTTCGTGGCTAACGGAATTGCCGCGCCGTTCGAGATGCAGCCGTCGCCTATTGCATGGCCCAACCCGCGGTAATTCCAGCCGGTGTAGGTGGCGAGCGGCACGCTGACATCGGGTACGAGCACGCCGGTTGTCTCGTTGCCGTTGGCATCGACTTTCGGCACAAGAATGGTGTACTGCTGCGCGGTATTGACCACCGGCACGGCGTTGCTGTAGTCGGTCACGAACAGCTGGTTGTACTCACCGTTAAAGGTCAGTTGCAACTGGACTGGGGTGGCCGCCGGTCCGCTCGGTACAAAGACGTTCGTCAGGCTCGGAAACCCGGTAGCGGTCTGGGTTGGCGCTACAAGCGTGCCGGCTGCAACGGTCGGATACTGCGACGCCGGCGGCGGGGTGCCATTGGCGACCCAGTTCACAAGCGCGGGAATAAGCGCTCGCTCGATAGGCGTCTCTTCGACCGGTGAAGCCGGGAACTGGCACTGACTGCCGGTCGCAGGTACGACAAAGTTGCCCGTGGTTACCCCACTGCCGCCGCCGTGTTGCGTTCCTGGCACGAAGTAGTAACGAACATTGGGCGGGAGCTGGATGTCGTTGCCGCGCCCGTCGGTGACCACCAGCGACGCCGCGCCACCCCACCATTCGAACGCGCCGTCGAGTTGCATGATCTTCGGGCAGGTGTTGGTCGCCGAGCATTGCTTGAGCAGGCCATCCGTCGCGCCGCTGACGGGGTCGGTGAGCGTCGCGTAGGTGAACGGAAACTGGAAGCCGGGCATGAAATGGTCTTCATGCTGCTTTGACCAGCGGCCGGGCTGCGCGAATGCCGCGTTGGTCCACGTACGGCGGGCAGCGGAGATGATCGGGAACATGCCGTCGAAAACGATCTTGCCGTTCTTGTCTACATTGAAACCCTCATACAGGAAGTCCTTCATGAACCGGCCCGATTGCGAGATGCCTTCTCCAATAGCGATGTCGAAGTTGGTGTTCTGCGAGCAAGAGGCCGTGGCGCAAGGGGCAGTCTTCAGATCGTTGAGCGGATTGGCGACGCCCTGAGCATCCGTCGAGTCGTATCGAAGGAACGACACCAGGTCGCGCAATGCCGCGAAACCAATGCCGTCGACGGTGGGCGCGGCCGCCATATAGACAAAGCTGTAGATGGTGCCTGCGTCGGGCGCGACACTCGAGCCGTTGGGCCCGGGCACGGTGGCCGGCGGCGTAAACGTCACTGAGTAATTACCCTCGTAGACATTGTTTGGTGTACTGACATAACTCCAGGTGGGTACCGATACCGATGGCGCCGTGTACGTCTGGAATCCACCGGGAATGCTGCCATAAGCTGTCAGCCACGACTGCCGCGCGGTAAACGTCACGGAAGTCTTGTCGTTCAGATTGGCGGGTGCATAGGTCAACGGGATCGTGGTGGCGGGGCCGCCCGCGTAGTCAGGGATGAACTCCTCGCGGCTCAGCGCGGTCATTGGCGTGCCATCCTTGTTGGTCGCAACCGGAAAGCTGGTGCCCAGAAGCCCGGCGCCGGCGAGCGTACTGTTGCCGGTGAGTGGAACATCGCCTTGCCAGCCGCTCCACAGGACGGTGTAGTTATTGCGCAATAGCGAGGGAAAACTGGACGTGGGGGCCGCGCCGGTATCGAGCGCGCCACCGCCAACGAACGAAGCGTCGCCAATTTTGCTGCCGCGGTTGACGACGTCATAGAACAGAACGCGGTTTGCGGTCGATGCGCTCTGGGGCCGCAGGATCACGACATCGGTCGCGTAGGCCACATACCCGTCGGAGCCCACCGGCGCGTTCTTGATGTTCACGATACCGGCGTTGAGCGGATTGTTCGGATCAAGCTCGCCGTGCACGACGGCTGTAATGACCTGATAAGGGCCGGCTGCTCCGGCCGGCGTGGCGCCCCCGAAAGCGGGCGCGCTGGAGATGATCTGGAAGCTGTTGATAAAGCCCGCGCCCTTGCTGGTATTCGCCGAACCATTGTCGCTGTGCCCGCATCCACCGATCAACGCTACGCTCACACCCATCACACTCATTCCCAGTAGTACACCTACTGATTTGACTTTCATGATCAGTTTCTCCGAACATGGCCAGCTTCATGGAACAAGGATCTCGAATCGGATTGCGCTTAAGGACGCCCCACGTCCGCAAACGGAAAGAGATAAGCGACGCCGGTTTCGCATAGGCAAACGGGCGCCCGTTTCTGGCGAGCGCGAGCAAACTTGAAGGACACAATGAACCTCGGGAAGAGGACCATTGAAACCGTCGCAAAAGCTTTGTAAGCTGTGTGACGTTTAGAAATATATTTAAAGGAACCTTGTGTATTTATAATTCTCCCCACCGCATTCTCAACTATCGTTTACGCGTACTGTCTGGCCTTGAGTGCTCCGGCCAACCCGCAACCGTAAAAGGTCGATCATGACGAACAAGCTCACTCGCGCCGATCAGCTTCGCGAATCCATCGAGGAAGACATCGCAACCGGGGTCCTTCCGCCGGGCGCCTCGCTGGATGAGTCCGAACTTACCGCGCGTTTCCAGGTGTCTCGTACGCCAGTTCGCGAAGCGCTTTTGCAGCTTGTTGCAGCCGGCATGGTAGAAATGCGGCCACGACATGGCGCGGTGGTGGCAAAGATCAGCTTGCATCGGCTGATCGAGATGTTCGAAGTGATGGCCGAGCTTGAGGCAATGTGCGGCCGGCTTGCCGCAAGGCGGATGAGCGCCGGGCAACTTGAGGCGCTTGGTGCGGCGCATCTTGCCTGTCTGGAAGCGCGCGATTCGGACGACCCCGACGACTATTACCATTTGAACGAGCGTTTCCATTGCCTGATCTATGAGGGCAGCCATAACAGCTTCCTCCATGACCAGGCGAAGGCATTGCATAAGCTGCTAAGACCGTATAGACGGCTGCAGCTACGGGTGAAGGGGCGCATGACCTCGTCCTTCGACGAGCATCAGGCAGTGGTGGACGCTCTCGCCAAAGGCGACGGCGAAGCAGCTGCTGTCGCGTTGCGCGGGCACATTGTGGTTCAGGGTGAACGCTTTGGTGATTTGATTGCGGCGCTTTCGCAGGTCAGCCATGAGTAGGAGGGCATACACAGGGGGGCTTCCCAAGGCGCTGATACAGGCATACGGGTGAGATACGCAGGTATTTAGTTCGCGGTTGTTTATTCGGTGTCCGAAGATAACGAGAGGCGACCTGCTTGAGTGGCGAACCTTGGTGCGATTCTCGGCGCCCTCTATATTGCGGTTGGCATCGCCGCTATCGCAGGTGGCAGCATCGGCGGATTGCTGTTTGATATTTACCAGAGCTACGGCTTGTTCATCATGATTGCCGGAGGGCGGAAGGCCGCGCTTCCCGTGTTAAGGCCCTCGTCGGAGGCTGTGGAGTGACCGGCTGGGATCAGCTAAAGAAGGCGGTCAGTTCGGCTGCGACCGCTGCCGGTTGTTCTTCCGGAAGAAAGTGGCCGCAGAACGCGATCGTGCCGCCGTGAACGTCTTCGGCAAAAGCCCTGAGCGGAGCAGCCATGTCCGGAATGGACCCTTGGTCGGAGCCTAGCGCCAGCACAGGCATTTTCAATTTTCCCTTGGCGCATAGTGCGCGATTCTGTTGCGCAGACAGGGCTGCGGCGCGGTAATAGGCGAGCCCCGCTCGTAAGCCGCCGTCTTTCTTGAAGACGCGCAGATATTCGTCCACGTCGGCGTCTGAGAATGACTCAGGGTTCGCTGTCTTTCGGCGTAAAAACCAGTCCAGATATTCGCGCTCCCGGCCGGCTATCAGCATCTCGGGAAGGTCGGGTATGGCATGAAACGCGAAGTGCCAGGTGCGCCATGCCCGCTCCGGGGCAATAGGCAAGGCGTCCGGCAAGGTGATGCCCGGAATTCCCGCATCCAGCAACGCGAGCCGCCGGACTTCGTTGCCAAAAAGCGCTGCGTAAGGATAGGCGACCCATGCGCCTACGTCGTGGGCGGCCAGGAAATACTCGCTAATACCAAGTTGCTGAAGCAGGCCGTGAACCATGCCTGCGAGACTCTGTGTGTCGTATCCGTGCGCAGGGCGGTCGGAGTCGCCCTGCCCGGGGAGGTCCAGGGCAACGATCTTATAGCGCTCGGCAAGCAGCGGCATGACCTTACGCCATGCGTACCAACTCTCCGGGAAACCTGCGAGCAGAACGACGGTGTCGCCGTCGGTTCTGCCGCCGGAAACATAATGCAATCTCACACCGTTGACGGTTTCGAAACGATGCTCGAAGCCAGTCAACCTGGCGTCGGACCGGGACGCCGGTAAAGCTTCGATCGTGCGGAGTGCAGGTTGTAATGCTGATTCTGTTTGCGGTTGCGTCATGAGTGGTACTCCTTTCCTAAAGTGAGATCGGTTGCCGCTGCCACGAAGACTGATAGTGAGTGGCTGTCGGTTCCTCTAATGAACGCGGGTTACAGTCCTATCTATATGGAAATAATCGTTTCCTAAATCAGGAAATTTTTTTAAGCAAGCAATCGCATGGCTTGATCGACTGCTGCGATCATGTCGGCGCGCGTGCGCCCGGTCTTGCCGATAACGCGAAAACCTTGCATCAGGCAGAGCAAGACCCGGGCGGTGGCTTCTACGTCTATGTCAGAAGGGATCGAACCGTCGGATTGGCCAAGCTGGATGAGGGTGCGCAACGACGTTTCCACGCGCCGCAAGGCCGTTGTCACTCGTGCGGCCATTTCCGAGTCGAAGGTTGCAAGCTCTGTTGCGCTACCTGCCACAAGGCAGCCGCGCCGTCCTTCAACGCCATGCGACGACTCCGCGTAAAAGGCGAGCATGGCCCTGATCTTGTTGAGCCCGCTCACTTCGACTTCGAGCAGTTGCTGCAGGCGAGCGTTGCGTCGGCTTGTGTAGCGGTCGAAGGCGGCGAGAAAAATCGCGCGCTTGTCGCTGAATGCCTTATAGATACTGCCGGCGGTGAGATCCATCGCCGAGCTGAGATCGGCGATGGACGCGGCGTGGAAGCCTCGTTCACGGAACGTCAGGAGCGCCCCATCCAATGCTTTCTCCATGTCGAACTCGCGAGGGCGGCCCGGACCACGGGGGTGTTTTGACGACTGGAGCAATGTCATATTGGACTTTAATAGGAAACGATCACTTCCCATATTAGGAAATGATCGTTTCCTTGTCAATGGCTGACCTTCTATTTAAGCGCCGTTTGCGAACTGCCCGATGCTGGGATCGTGTCAATTGAGACGGCCAGGCGACGTGCGCCAAGCCTGAACCCATGCCACTTAGTGCAATGCCGCCCACGCAAGAGACAAGGAAAAGGCAGCGAGAATGATCGACGCACAACGTTGCACATGCACCGGACTGATCCGCATCAGGCGGCCGCTACCGAGTTCCGCGCCAAATGCGATCCAGGCCAGACCGATTGGAATCAGCAGGATCGTGAAGATTGCCATCGCTTCCAGATAGGCCGCCAAATTTTCGAACGCGGCCGCAGGAAAAATCGTGCCAGCGAACAGGATTGCTTTCGGATTGAGCAAGGTAGCGATGAACAACACGCGCAGGCCGATCGTCCCTTGCGCCGGCGAAGGAAACGAGTTCGCCGTGTGCCACATGCGGACCGAGAGGTAGGCAAGATATAGACCGCTCGCAATACGCAAGAGCGTTGGTAGCCAGGTTAGCGAGGTAGCCGCATGCGAAAGGAAATATCCCCAGCCTGAAATCGACACGAGATAGCCGGCGAATTCGGCGCCAGTCAGATGAGCCGAGCGCCGGACACCCGACCTCAGACCTGCGGTGGCGAGCAACGTGTTTGTGGGACCCGGCATGACCAACACGATAACGCTACCTAACGTCATCAGTGTGGCGCTTGAAGTTGAAAGCATGGATTGGCGGTCGGAGGGCTGGATTCAGGTTATCGGAAACATTGCGCATTTCAGTACTGTGATAGCTGTGCGGAAAGTCTTCCTTCGGCATTATTTTGCGCAAAGCGGATCGAGAGGTTTTGGATGTGTGGTCGCCGGGAAGCACCCTATTTGTGATTGTCGGCGATCTGGACCGCAATGTCGAACGGTCGAACTGAGCCGCCAGGGCCGCGATGACTCCGTGAAGAACAGGGGCGCGACCTTGGTCGAAGCCCCGCATGGCGCTGGTCAGGCAGCACGGTTCAGGCGGCTAAAGTACTCTAAGCCGATGACGGGCCGTAAGCGCATGAGCGGGCTGTTTCAAAGCATCAAGCGTGAGCCATACGATTCGGATTCCTATGGATTATTCTCCTGCGTAGTGAATTATGGACGCGACGGCCGCCGGCCTAGCCAGCCATTTAAACAAGGCATGGCACTGCCCCGTCGGGAAGTTTCGCGAGCTACGGTGTGGGAGACATTGACATGCTGGTGCTCACTTTCGACCTTTTCCCTGACCGCGGGCCATTGCTCGATAAACACATTGCACGCATCCAGTCTTGTGACGCAAAAGTATCACTTGATTTTTTAAACAAATACGAATATAAACGCGAATCATTCGTATTTGTTAAGTGAATGGGAATGCGCATGTCCTCATGTTGGCCTGAACCGCCGGCATTCGGGATCGCGCTCACACGCTCATTCGGGGGTTTGTATATATGTGTCGCAGAAAAGGGGCGGGCAGGCGCTTGCCGCTTGGTAGAAAAAATAGAAGAGCTCCGCTCGTCAGTGCTTTGCTTGCGGTGGGCTTGTTTGGTATCTCAGCACGGCCTGCGATGGCCGATATAACCGGCAGCGCAGCAGTTCCCACGACTGATGAGTCCAACGCTCCGCAGCTTCCTCAGGTAACGGTCACCAGCCAGCGGGCACACGGTTTTGCGCCCGCATCCGTCGAAACGGGCCCGTATCGTGGAATGGATGTGCTGGACGTGCCCGCAACCGTGAATGTCGTGACGCGCAGCGTGATGGATGCTCAAGGCGACACCGGTCTTTACGACGCGTTGCGCAACGTGGCGGGCGTGACCCGCCAGCAACTCAGCGGTCTTGCTTACGATAACCTTTCCATTCGCGGTGTCCCGCTCGATAACCGCGCAAGCTTCTACTTCAACGGGATCCTTCCGATCGACAACAACATCTGGATGCCGATGGAGGACAAGGAGCGCGTCGAGGTACTGAAAGCGGCGTCCGCGCTCTATTACGGCTTTGCCGCACCGGCCGGCATCGTGAACATGGTGACCAAGCGCGCCGGCACCGAGCCGGTCACGAGCGTGTCGCTACTCGGTGATTCGCGAGGGTCGTATGGCACGCATGTCGACATTGCCCGGCGGTTCGGAACGGACGACCAGTTCGGCGTGCGCGTCAATGCGATGGATGAGCATGTCGAGACACCGATCGAGGGTGATCACGGCTATCGAAAGTTCATCAGCGCGGCGCTCGACTGGCGTGTGAACAGCCGCCTTACACTGCAGTACGATCTCGAACACATCGAGACCAGTGTTGTCGAGCAGGCGGGTATCGTGCCGCTCGCGGCGAACAAGCAGGGCGTCATCTCCCTGCCCGGTATTCCGAATCCGAACAAACTGCTGTCGGGCGCCGGCTATCCGACGCGTTCAAGCGCAGACACGAACCTGTTCCGGGCTAACTACGCTTTATCGGACAACTGGAGCGTGAACCTCGCCGCAGGCGAGTCGATCACACGGCGCGACCGCTGGAACTGGGTCTTCCAGAAATACAACGTGACAACGGGTGCCGGCACCGTGCAGGCCACCCAGCAGAATGGCCAGCGGTATCAGAACGAGACGGTCCGCCTTGAGACGAATGGCGTGTTCAAGACTGGATCGATCAGTCACGACCTGACGATGGGCGTCTCGCAGGACTGGATGTATCAGCCGAATTTCACGTCCTACACATTCACTGCGCCGCAAAACCTTTACAACCCCGTCGACATCACCGCGCTCACGCCAAGCGGCACGCCAAAGCAATTCTTCGCGCAGCATGTCCGCAACGGTGGCGCCTATGTGTTCGATCGGATCGACCTGACTTCGCGGCTGCAATTCATCCCGGGGCTACGGCAATCCGAATACATCACGTCGCAGGCGGGAACGCCCAACTCGGACATCAGCAGGACAACACCATCCGCAAGCCTGAGCTTCAGGGTGACGCCAAACACCAGCGTCTACGCGAGCTATGTCGAGGCGCTGGAGTCCGAAGGCAGCGCACCGGCCACCGCCGAAAATGCCAACCAGATCCTGCCTGCGGGTGTCAGCAAGCAGGAAGAAATCGGCATCCGGACCCGGGTCACGAACAACATGCTTGCGTCGGTGGCGTTGTTCAACCTGCGTCAGCCATCGGCCGATACCAATGCCGACAACGTCTTCGTGACGAACGGCAATGCGCGGTATCGAGGCGTCGAATTTTCGCTGCAAGGGGATCTGACGCGCGATCTGTCGGTCATCGCTTCCGCGGTCTATCTTGATGCGACGCAGGTCGATTCGCCCGATCCGACGCTGGTAGGCAAGACACCTGAAAACGCTGCTCACGTCACAGCGAGCCTGTTTGCCGACTACCGCATACCAGCCGTCGCTGGACTCTCGATCAACGGCGGCCTGTACTACATCGGGCCTCGCGCTGTGAACGATCTCGACCAGGCCTCGATCGGCGGCTATACGTTGTTGACCGCCGGCATGCGCTACACGACGCGCATTTTCGGCAAGCGGGCGACGATCCAGGCGAACCTCGAAAACGCGACCAACAAGCGTTACTGGAGCGCAGTCGGATCGAACCAGATCGGCGTCGGCCTTGGGCGCACGCTCGAGCTTAGTTCGACATTCGATTTCTAGCGCTTCGCGCCTTCCCCCAAGCAAACCCGGACGAAACCATGCACGCAAGCACACTGAAAACCAACGTCGAACCGGCGGCGGGACCCCAAGACAGGGCGCAGAAATCGCGCTCTCGCCGCAGCACCTTTCTTAAGTGGCTGCGCCGCGTCCACGGCTGGATTGGATTGTGGGGCGCGGTACTCGGCCTGCTCTTTGGTGTGACAGGGATTCTCCAGAATCATCGCGCAACGATGAAGATCAAGGTCGGCGGTCAGAGCGTATCGACAATCCAGGTCGCCATTCCGACGCCGCCGCCGAAATCGCCTAACGAGCTTGCGCAGTATCTACAGGCCGAATTGAAGCTCGACCGGCCTGCCGAGCGAGTGACGCGGGAAAAGGCTAAACCCGTCACGTGGGGCGACCAATCCGTGATCCAGCCCGAACACTGGGTGGTCCGCTTCATCGCGCCGCATTATCTGGTCACGGCGGATATGTGGAAAGGTAGCAACGCTTGTCAGCGTCGAACGCCGCGATCAGGGTTTGATAAGCACTCTTGAAGGCTTGCATCGTTCCGAAGGAGCCGGTGTCGGCTGGATCCTGTTTGCGGATTCGATCGCGGGCAGCCTCATTCTGCTGTCTCTCACCGGCGTGCTGCTCTGGACCGAGCTCACTCGCCGCAAAACGATTGGCGCCTCGATCTTCGTCGTGTCTCTCGTAACCATGATCGTATTGGCGTTGCAGTCCGCGTAGCGCGTAGTTGAGGTCAGTCATCCAATCCGATGTGCACGAAACACAACGGATGCTGGCCTGCGAGTTCGCGGGTCTATCGGTTCTTGCAGTGCGCGAAGCGTCAGTCCGCTAGTCCCTATGAGTTCGAGCCACGTGCCCAATGTCCTGAAGTACCAGGGCGGGGCATCGCTGAATTCGGGACCAAACCCTGCCCATGAACCTGTCCGCCAGCCGTCGACGTACGGCAGATCACCGCACGAAATAAGCGGATGCAGCGTTTGTACGATCAAGGCCCCATCCGGCGTGAGCAACATTGGAATGGTCCGCAGCAGACCCTCTACCGATTCCTTGCCGAGCAATGAGAAATTGCAGACCACGACATCGGCGCCAAGTTTGAGCCGCCCTTCTGCAATCTCTTCGTAAGACATCACGCGGCTGTCGATGACGCCCGCCTGCTTCGCGGCAAGGGCTAATGCCGGCACGCCATCTATTGCCGTTACCTCGATCCCATTCTGCTGGAGCGCAAGGGCAAGCCAGCCTTCGCCACAACCGATATCTATAACGGTACGCGGCCTGCACGCGAGGACCGCGTCCAGGATTGCGCGATCGGTCACCAATCGGCGGCTCTCGATTTCGCCGGCACGTACCGCATTCGTCCAGGGCGAAGCGTTCTGCTTCCATGACTCGATTATCTTGCCGTCGCTCAAAGGGTCGATGTTCATCGCTCGTCCGTCCGTCATGCCGAGCGCAAATCATCCCACGCAGCCGGCCTGTTCAAACGGCCATCAAAAAAATCCCTGAACCGCGCCATTGCCGCCTGGACCCTCGATCCAGGCGGCCAAGCTTTCGGGAACATGACGCATATCGAGTAAGGGTTATAGCGGATGGCAACCGAGCATTTGCTTGCTATCCTTGGCAAAGATGAAATAAATTACAGCAGACGAAAAAAAAATCACTTTTCGTTTTGCACGTGGAGAAGACATGACGAAATCCGCCGACAGGCGTGATGCCGAAGACAGTCTCGCTATCAGAGCGGCGTGGTTGCATTACGCCGCGGGGCAGACGCAGGCCGATGTCGCCATGCGCCTTGGGGTAAGCAACGTCAAGGCGCATCGGCTTATCACGCGCGCCAACCAGAGCGGCGCGGTGAAGGTCACGATCGATGGCGACGTGGCGGAATGCGTCGTGCTGGAAGCGGAAATTGCCGACCGCTACGGGCTTGCGTATTGCGAAGTGGTGCCGGATCTGCACGAGGTTGGCCTGCCGCTGCGTGCCTTGGGCGTAGCCGGAGCGCACTTCCTGCAACGCGAGATCGCGGCTCGCCAAGGGGGGGTAATCGGCATGGGGCATGGCCGTACGCTTGCGGCCGTCGTGGCCGACATGCCGCGCATGGATGCCGGCAAGGTGCGTTTCGTATCGCTGCTGGGCGGGGTGACGCGCAACTACACGGCGAATCCGTACGACGTGATCCACCGTCTGGCGGAAAAAACCGGCGCCGTATCTTACGTTTTGCCACTGCCATTTTTCGCCAATACGGCTGAAGACCGGGAGGTATTGCTGTCGCAGCGCGGCGTGCGCGAGGTGTTCGATCTGGCCGCGCATGCGGACCTGATGATCGTCGGTATCGGCACCGCACAGCCCGACGCGCAACTCGTTGCGTCGCAGATGATCGAGCCGGCAGAAATTCACGAAGTGCGCGACATGGGTGGCCTGGGCGAGGTGCTGGGTCACTTTTTCGATCACGCTGGCAAATCGGTTGAAACATCGCTGGCTGCGCGTACGGTGGCCCCCAATCTCGCTGATCTGACCGGCCGGCGAATCGTCGCCATCGCCGGCGGCGCTGAAAAAATAGAGGCGATCCGTGCCGTTCTGAACAGCGGCCTTCTCAGCGGGCTGATCACCGATGAAGCCACTGCCCTGGCGCTGAATGACGGAACACTCAGCGAGGAGGCAGCGTGATGGCTAGCGCCGGACGCGATCTCCTGGTCGGTATCGACGCCGGCACCTCGGTCATCAAGGCGGTGGCCTTCGATCTGGCAGGGCGGCAGATCGCCGTTGCATCGGTTCCTAATCGATACACCACGAGCGCCGATGGCGCAGCCTTTCAGTCGCTGGACCAGACCTGGGCGGATTGCGCGCAGACGCTGCGTGATCTTGGCGCCAAGGTCGAGGGCCTGGCACGGCGCACCGCGGCGGTGGCGGTGACGGGGCAGGGCGACGGTACGTGGCTGGTCGGCGCGGACAACAAGCCCGCAAGCGACGCCTGGCTATGGCTGGACGCGCGCGCCGCAGATACCGTGCTGCGGTTACAGGGCAGCGCGGAAAGCCGTGCTCGATTCGAGGCCACCGGTACCGGGCTGGCGGCGTGCAGTCAGGGCGCGCAGATCGCGCATATGGCGGCAACGACGCCCGAGGTGCTCGATCGCTCCGAAGTCGCGCTGCATTGCAAGGACTGGCTCTATCTCAATCTCACCGGGGTGCGCGCAACGGATCCATCGGAGGCGAGCTTCACTTATGGCAACTTCCGCACCCGGCGCTATGACGACTCGGTGATCGAAGCCCTCGGGCTGACGGCGCGGCGAGGCTTGTTGCCCGAGATCGTCGATGGCACCGAGCTCACCCATGCGCTGTCGCCTGAAGCCGCGGCGGCGACGGGCCTGCTGGCCGGAACGCCGGTGTGCCTCGGATTCGTCGACATCGTGCTGACGGCGTTGGGCGCGGGCATCCATACCGCTGGTGCCGTCGGCGCCACCTGCTCGATCATCGGATCGACGGGAATGCATATGCGTGCAGTGCAGAACAGCGACGTGTACCTGAACGCCGAGAGCACGGGGTACGTCATCGCGCTGCCAATACCAGGCATGTCGGCGCAGGTTCAGTCCAACATGGCTGCGACCCTGAACGTCGACTGGGTCTTGAATCTGGCGTGCGACCTGCTCGCGGAATTCGGCACGCAGCTGTCGCAAGTTGATCGGGTGAAACGCATCGATGGATGGCTGCAAGCCGGCCGTCCGGGCGCGCACCTTTACCACCCCTATATCTCCGATGCGGGCGAGCGCGGCCCGTTCGTGAACGCCAACGCGCGCGCCAACTTCATAGGACTCACAAGCGAAAGCCGTTTCCCGGATTTGTTGCTTGCCGTAGTCGAGGGGCTCGGGATGGCCGCGCGCGACTGCTACGCGGCAATGGGCGGCGCGATGCCGGCGGAGTTGCGACTGACCGGCGGTGCAACCCGGTCGCGTGCGTTGCGCGCGGTGCTCGGCGCGGTGGTTGGCGCTCCGGTGCGAACGTCCACGCGCGAAGAGGCGGGCGCGGCCGGCGCGGCCATGATGGCAGCGGTCGCGCTTGGCGTTTATCCCGACATGCAGGCATGCATTGCCGAGTGGGTCACGCCGCTGTTGGGACCGGTCGAGACGCCCGATCCGGACCTTGTGATGACCTACTCGCAGGCGTTCCCTGTGTACCGGGAGGCGCGACGCGCTTTGGAACCCGTGTGGGATGCAATGGCACGGCAGGCGAGGGGCAGGAGTCATCTCGACGCCATTGGCGCGGTCAGGCAAGAAGTCGAACGGAGGGTGGTGAGATGAGCGACAGCCAGATGGTCGACCTGTTCGTCATTGGCGGTGGCATCAACGGCGCGGGCATTGCGCGCGATGCCGCGGGCCGCGGGCTGTCGGTGATCCTGTGCGAGAAGGATGACCTGGCGCAGGGTACCTCGTCGCGCTCGGGCAAGCTGGTGCATGGCGGGCTGCGCTACCTTGAGTACTACGAATTCCGGCTCGTGCGCGAGGCGTTGATCGAGCGCGAAGTGCTGCTCAACGCCGCACCGCACATCATCTGGCCGATGCGTTTCGTGCTTCCGCACAGTCCGGACGATCGCCCGGCGTGGCTGGTTCGGCTGGGCTTGTTTTTATACGATCACCTTGGCGGACGCAAGAAGCTGTCGGGCACGCGAACCCTCGACCTGCTTCGCAGTCCCGAAGGCGCGCCGATCAAGGACCAGTACCGCAGGGGTTTCGAATATTCCGACTGCTGGGTCGATGACGCGCGCCTCGTGGTGCTCAACGCGGTGGATGCGGCGCAGCGCGGCGCGCAGGTGTTCACGCGCACAGCGTGTACCTCGGCGCGGCGCGAAGGTGGCGCGTGGCGCATCGAGTTGCGCAACACGCGCACCGGCGCCACACGTGTGGTCACCGCCCGGGCCCTGGTCAATGCCGCGGGGCCTTGGGTGGCCGATGTCATCGAGCGCGTGGCAGGCGGTCATTCGACCCGCAAGGTGCGACTGGTCAAGGGCAGCCATATCGTCACGCCGAAGTTCTGGGACGGTCCGCATTCCTACCTCGTGCAGAACCATGACAAGCGGGTGATTTTCATCAATCCCTATGAAGGGGACAAGGCGCTCATCGGCACCACGGATATCCCCTGGAACGGCGCGCCGGAAAACGTGGCGATCGATGAAGCGGAAGTCGACTACCTGCTGGCCGCGGTGAATCGTTACTTCAAGCAGCCGCTGCGGCGCCAGGACGTGGTGCAGACCTTCTCGGGTGTGCGCCCGCTTTACGACGACGGCAAAGGCAATCCTTCAGCGGTGACGCGCGACTATGTGTTCGATCTCGATACCACGGGCGGCGCGCCTCTGCTCAACGTCTTCGGCGGCAAGATCACGACTTTTCGCAAGCTCTCCGAGCACGCGCTGCAACACCTGCGGTCGACTTTTCCTGACATGGGGAAAGACTGGACGGCCACGGCGACGCTGCCCGGCGGTGAGATCGAGAACGCCGACGTGCCGCAATTCATTGCGCGTTTGCAGCGCGAGTTTGCCTGGCTGCCGCGGGCTTTGATGCTTCATTACGCGCGAACCTACGGTGCACGCACGGCGCAGGTGATCGACTCCGCCAACTCGGTTGCCGATCTCGGTCGACAGTTCGGACCGAATTTCTACGAGGCGGAAGTGCGCTACCTCATGACGAATGAGTGGGCCGAGACGGTGCCGGACATCCTGACGCGGCGTACCAAGCACGGACTGCACATGAGTACTGAGCAAACGGCTGCGTTCGGTGCCTGGTTCGACGGCCTCGACAGAAAATCCGCCTGAGCCGAAACACGATCGATCCGCATATAACACGAGACAACACGAGACGAACATGGCTTTCACGCTCGCACTCAACACCAATCCACTGGTGAATCGCTTCGCCGAGCCGGATGATCTCATCGACGCCATCGCGTACAAGATGAAGATCCGCGACGTACAGCTCACGCACGAGTTCATCAATCCATCGTGGCCCGCTGCAGTGACGCGACGTCTGACGCGCCAGGTGCGCGCGGCGATGGCGCGAACCGGCGTGCGGATCACCTCGGGCATGACCGGCCCCTACGGGCGGCTCAACCACTTCGGGCATCCGGATCCCGACGTGCGGCGCTATTACGTCGACTGGTTCAAGACTTTCGCTGACATCACTGCCGATCTGGGCGGCAAGTCAATCGGCACCCAGTTCGCCATCTTCACCTACCGCGACTACGACGATATCAACCGGCGCGAGGCGCTGATCCAGACCGCCATCGATTGCTGGACTGAGGTCGCCGAACACGCCAAGACCGCCGGGTTGCAATACGTGTTCTGGGAACCGATGTCGGTCGGGCGCGAGTTCGGCGAGACGATCGCTGCGTGTTTGGCGCTGCAAAAACGGCTGAGCGCTGCAAACATGGCGGTGCCAATGTGGATGATGGCCGACATAGATCACGGCGACATTACCAGCGCGAACCCCGATGACTTCGATCCGTATGCCTGGGCACGCGCTGTGCCGCGTGTCTCGCCCATCATCCATATCAAGCAGTCGTTGATGGACAAGGGCGGCCATCATCCGTTCACTGCCGAGTTCAACGCGCGTGGCCGTATCCAGCCTGATCCGCTGATCTCAGCGCTTCAGGAAGGCGGTGGAAAGGATAACGAAATATGTCTGGAGTTGTCGTTCAAGGAACGCGAACCGAAGGATCGACAGGTCGTCGAGCAGATCGCTGAGTCGGTGGCGTTCTGGGCTCCGCATTTCGATACCGGCGTTTCCGACCTGAACATTTGAAGGACGTGACTGCGATGCAAGGCGCGATGACACAGAAACTGATCAACGACGGCAATGCCGCCGTCGACGAGATGCTGGACGGCGTGATGGCCGCACACGGCGACTTGCTGCGGCGCCTCGACGGTGCGCCGCGTGCGATCGTCGCGCGCCACGGATCGCGCCCCGGAAAAGTGGCGCTGGTGATCGGCGGCGGGTCGGGGCACGAGCCGACTTTTTTGGGTTTTGTCGGCAAGGGATTGGCCGACGCAGCGGCGGTCGGCAATGTTTTCGCCTCGCCGCCGCCGCAACCGGCTGTTGATGCTGCGCTAGCCACGCACAGAGGTGCCGGGGTGCTGTTCATGTACGGCAACTATGCCGGCGATGTGATGAATTTCGACATGGCCACCGAGTTGCTCGAGTTGGAGGGCGTCGAGGCGCGCACGGTGCTGACCACCGATGACATTGCCTCCGCGCTGCGCGATCAGCGCGAACAACGACGCGGCGTGGCAGGCAACGTGTTCATTTTCAAAGCTGCCGGTGCGGCGGCCGATCTGATGATGTCACTGGACGAGGTGGAGCGGGTGGCGCGTCACGCCAACGCCCGCACCTTCACGTTAGGCGTAGCGCTTGCGCCGTGTTCGTTGCCTCAGACGCGGCGCGCGAATTTTGACATCGCCGCGGGCGAGATGGAAATCGGCATGGGCATTCACGGCGAGCCGGGGATGCGCCGCGAGGCGCTACGTCCAGCCGATGCCGTGGTTGACGAGATCATGGACGCCATCCTGGCTGAGATGGGCCCGGCGAAGGGAGACCGCGTGGCGGTGCTGGTGAACTCGCTTGGCGCAACGCCGCTGATGGAGCTGTACATCATGAACCGCCGCGTCTCGCAGCGATTGGCCGAGGCTGGGTTGATCGTGCATCGCACGCTGGTCGGGCCGCTGTGTACATCGCTCGAAATGGCCGGCGCCTCGATCACCCTGATGCATCTTGACGAGGAACTGCAGCGCTTGCTGGATCATCCGTGCAAGTGCGCGATGTACCAACAGGAGGCTGGCGATGCTGACGACCGGTGACATTGCGCGCTTGTTCCGCCAGCTCGCGGAAACCATTGGCGCGGCGCGAGATGAGCTGTGCCGGCTCGACGGTGTGATCGGCGATGCTGACCACGGTATCGCGATGGCGGACGGATTTGCTGCGGCATCCTCTGCGATTGATGCGCTGTCTGAGGAAGCCACGCTTGCCGATCAATTCAACGCGGCGGCAAAGGGATTCCTGAACGCGGTCGGCGCGTCGTCGGGGCCGCTTTACGCCACCGCGCTCATGCGTGCGGCCAAGGCGGCCGGAGCGCGCGCAGAAATGCCGTTGATCGAAGCGCCGACGCTGATCGTCGCGATGGCCGAAGGTATCCGGTCGCGTGGCAAGGCGGAGCAGGGCGAAAAGACCATGGTCGATGTCTGGACTCCTGCCGCCGCAGCGGCAGAGCAAGGCATGGCGAGCGGGCTGCCGCTGCGCGAGATCATGACGCGGATACGCGACGCAGCAACGGAAGGCGCCGAGTCCACCAAATCGATGGTCGCCACCAAGGGGCGATCGGCGCGGCTCGGCGAGCGCAGTCTCGGACATATCGATCCGGGGGCGGCGTCCGCGACGATAGTACTCAATGTGATCGCTGAAGATTGGGGGCAACGTGGCACAGCATGAACTGACAGACGATAAGCGTGACCGGGACAGTAACCCCTTATGCGCGGTGGATGCGGAAGCATTCAGCACCACGCCAGCTTTGCATTTCCGTAGTTCAGAAGGTCAGGAGGTGTTCCCATGAGCACAATTGCCCCAACGATAAATCGTCGCTCCCGGCGCGGCGTTCGCGCAGCAATCGCCGCAGTGCTGGCGGTGATTCTGATCGTAGCGATGGCCTTGAGCACCAAGGCCGTGAAGATCGGGTCTGCCAGCGATACGCAAGTCAAGACTTTCGATCCCGCTGCCTACGGCGAGGCGCAATTTCCGAAAACACAGGCGGCAATCGAGAGTCGCGCGGTCAGCGCCGACACACTGGCCGCCGCAATTGCGAAGGACCAGGACGCCGCCGGCAAGCAGTACGGCGTGGCAGGCGGTGGCATCGGCCCTGAAATCTCGGTCAAGTTCGACGGCGTGGCAGGCAGTGAGGACAGCGGGATCTATACCGTGAAGGTGCCGAACGTGCCTGACTCGGTGATCATCCGCGTGCAGACCGGCCCGGCGATCAACGGCACCGACTTGCGCGACGCAACCGGCACCATCAGCTTTGAGCAATTCACCAACCAGATCGACTATCAGAACGCCGGATACGCGATCAACACGGCGATGAAAAAGGCGGTGCTGTCGAAGGTCGATGCGGCCAAGCTGACGGGCAAGACCATCTCCGTTGTGGGCGTCTTCCAGTTGATCAATCCGAACGGCTGGCTGGTGACGCCGGTGAAGTTGGACGTGAAATGAGCACCCTGAACCAACCCTCCCAAACCCAACCCGCGGCCGGCGAAGTCCTGCTGTCGGCACGCGACATCGTCAAGTCGTATGGCGGCGTGCATGCGCTGAAGGGTGTGAACTTCGACATCCATCGCGGCAAGGTCACCACTTTGTTCGGCGAAAACGGCGCGGGAAAATCGACCTTGATGAAGATTCTCGCCGGAGTGGAGAGGCCCACATCGGGACATATCGAACTCGATGGTCAGCGCGTCGCTTTTGCTTCGTCAAATGATGCGCGCGATCACGGTATCTCGATCATCCATCAGGAGTTGAGCCTCGCGCCCAACCTCAGCGTGCGCGACAACATCTTCATGGGCCGGGAGCTGCGCTCGGCGACCGGCGTCAACTTCGCCGAAGAAGCACGGCAGGCACGGGCGCTGATGGCCGATCTTGAGGAGGAAATCGACCCATTGACGCGCGTGCAGGACTTGCGCCTGGGCCAGCAGCAGGTCGTTGAAATTGCTCGTGCGCTCTCCGTTCAATCGCGCATCCTCATCATGGATGAGCCGACTTCGGCGCTGAGCGCGTCCGAGGTCGAGGTGCTGTTCAAGGTGATCCGCGACCTGACCAGCCGCGGCGTGTCGATTGTCTACATCTCGCATCATCTCGAAGAGGCGCTGCAAATCACCGACTACGCGGTGGTGTTGCGCGACGGCAGGATGACGGCAACGGCCGAAGCCCGCGATATCGACCTCGCATGGATCGTGCGCAACATGGTGGGAGAGAACTTCGACCTCGGCTCGCCGCCGACAGGCTACGCGTTCGGCAACGTAGCACTGGCTATCGAAGATGTCAGCGTTGCCGATGACGCCGGGTCCGGCATTTCCGTGGTCGATCATTTGTCGCTCGAGGTGCGAGCGGGCGAGATCGTGTGCATCTACGGATTGATGGGGGCAGGGCGCACGGAACTGCTTGAGGCTGTGGCCGGCCGTTCAGCGGTGACCGGTGGAAAGGTCCTTCTCGAAGGCGAGGACATTGCCCCCTTGAGCATCGCCGGGCGTATTGGCAGGGGCCTTGTGCTGGTGCCGGAGGATCGCCAACGCGATGGCCTGGTGCCGACCATGAACGTTGGCGCCAACCTGTCGCTCGCGAGCATCGGCACCTTCGTCAGAGGGTTGCTGCTGTCCTTCTCCCGCGAGCGTGCGCTCGTCGACCAGTCGATCCGGAACGTTCATGTCAAGACGGCGGGCCCGGGCGCACCTATCGGCTCGTTGTCGGGCGGCAACCAGCAAAAGGTTGTCATCGGCAAGATGCTCGCCACGCGTCCAAAAGTCATTCTGCTCGACGAACCCAGCCGTGGCATTGATATCGGCGCCAAGGCAGAAGTCTTTCGCCTGCTCAGCGAGAGCGCCACGAAAGGCCTGGCCGTGGTGTTTTCCACGTCCGAAGTGGGTGAATGCTTGAGCATCGCACATCGCATCGTCGTCATGCGCCGCGGCAAGATTTCCGCCGAATTCGGCACCGATGCCACCAAAGACCAGATCATGGCCGCCTCCGGCGAAGCCGTGGTGATCTGATCATAGAAATGCCTGGAGACCTGAACATGAACGACTCCGCCAAAACTTCCACGTCAACCCGCGCCAGCCGGTTCGGCGACGGTTTCGACATCGGCAAGATGCTGCTCGAAGGACGTGCATTCTTTGCGCTGATCGTGATCATCATCGTATTTTCGTTTCTCTCGCCGTATTACTTCGCAGTCGAAAACTTCCTGACGATGGCCTCGCATGTGGCCATCTACGGCATCCTCGCAATTGGCATGCTGCTGGTGATCATCAACGGCGGAATCGACCTGTCGGTCGGGTCCACGCTCGGCCTGTCCGGCGTGGTCGCGGGGTTCTTCCTGCAGGGTGTGACGCTGAACCTGTTTGGCGTCGTGCTGTATCCGGCGGTCTGGGTCGTGGTGGTGCTGTGCTGTCTGCTTGGCGCTTTCATCGGCCTGGTTAATGGCGTGCTTATCGCGCGCTTCAAAGTGCCTGCGTTCGTCGCCACGCTCGGGGTGATGTATGTGGTGCGGGGACTTGCTCTCCTGATGACCAACGGCCTGACCTACAACAACCTGGGCGGCCACGCGGATCTGGGTAATGTCGGATTCAACGGGCTTGGCTTTGATCGTCTGTTCAATGTTCCCGTCGGCGTCCTGATCCTCGCGGTCATCGGGATCTTGGGCAGCGTCATGCTTACCCGTACGGCCTTCGGTCGCTGGCTCTACGCCTCCGGCGGCAACGAGCGCGCAGCCCAGCTCTCCGGCGTTCCGGTGAAAAGAGTGCAGATCAGCGTGTACATGATGTCCGGCGTCTGTGCCGCCATCGCCGGGTTGATCCTGTCCTCGCAGCTCACGTCCGCAGGTCCGACGGCCGGCACGACCTATGAACTGACGGCCATCGCCGCCGTGGTGATCGGAGGCGCGTCACTGATGGGCGGCACCGGCAACATCCGCGGAACGCTGCTCGGCGCCTTCGTGATTGGTTTCCTGTCCGACGGTCTCGTGATCATCGGAATTTCCTCCTACTGGCAAACGGTGTTCACCGGCGCGGTCATCGTGCTCGCGGTGTTGCTCAACGCCATTCAATATCGCCGCCGTGTCAAGCGTCCTGCGCCGACCGCCGGTCAACCCACTTCTCCACAAGGCGGCAAGGCCTGAGCCGTGCCACCGGACCCGAGAAGAATGTCTTATCCCGACGCCATCACTAATCAAAAAAGGAGACTTACCATGACAACCAAGAGAAGAACCCTGCTGCTCGCCGCCGCCGTCGCCTTGGCCGCGCCTTTGTTCGCAAGCCAGGCTCATGCGGCGGGAGGGCTCGTGACCATCATCGTCAACGATCCCTCGAACCCCTACTGGCTCACCGAAGGCAACGTTGCCGCCGCCGAGGCGAAGAGGCTCGGATACACCGCGAACGTTGCGGCTTCGAAGGGCGACACCAACGCCGAGAGTCAACTGATCGACACCGCCATCACCAACAAATCGGTCGCGATCATTCTTGATCCCGCGAACGCCAGCGGGTCCGTTGGTGCGGTGAAAAAAGCGGTGGCCGCCAATATTCCGGTTTTCCTCGTCAATGCCGAGATCAACCAGGAGGGCCTGGCCAAGGCGCAGCTCGTTTCCAACAACGCACAGGGTGCGGCGCTGGGCGCGCAGCAATGGGTGAAGGACGTCGGGTCGAAGGGCAACTACGTCGAGCTGCTCGGCTCGCCGTCCGACAACAATGCCGCCACGCGTTCCAACGGCTACACGTCCGTGCTCAGTCAGTATCCCGATCTGAAGAAGGTCGGATCGCAAGTGGCTGACTGGGATCGCACCAAGGGCTTTAACGCCATGCAGAGCCTGTTGCAAGCGCACCCGGACATCATTGGTGTGATCAGCGGCAACGACGAGATGGCGCTGGGTGGGATTGCCGCGCTTAAGCAAGCGGGCAAACTCTCGAGCATCAAGGTGGGTGGTTTTGACGGTTCGCCGACGGCGGTTGCAGCGGTCAAGGCCGGCGAGTTGCAGTACACGGTGCTGCAGCCGGTTGCGACATTTTCGGTCAAGGCGGTGCAGGAGGCCGATCAGTTTCTGAAGACCGGCAAGACGGGCGCCAAGACTGAAAAGCAGCTCTTCGATTGCATTCTTATCACCAAGGCCAATGTGGATAAGTACACCTCTGCATTTACGCTTTCGAAGTGATGCTACGGCTTGAACCCGCAGCGCGCCGAAGGGCGCTTGCGGTTTTTCACCCTGCGCGCCGGGGTAGTCCGACTCACCCCGGCGCGGCGTGCAGCAGCACCAGTTCGTGCATCTGATTGACGACATCATCATGACCCATTCCCCTTTCTGGATCGGTACCAGCTGGAAAATGAACAAGACCCTGGCGGAGGCCCGCGCTTTCGCCGAGGGTCTGCTCACCGGCACCGCCGACCCGCGGATGCAGCGCTTCGTGATTCCGCCCTTCACTGCGATCCGCGAGGTCAAGGCAATACTCGCGGATACCACGGTGAAGGTCGGCGCGCAGAACATGCACTGGGCCGATCATGGCGCCTGGACCGGCGAGATCTCACCGTCGATGCTGGTCGATTGCGCCATGGATCTGGTCGAACTCGGTCATTCCGAGCGTCGCGAACATTTTGGCGAGGCCGATGCCACGGTAGGACTGAAGGTCGAGGCGGCGGTGCGCCACGGGTTGACGCCGCTGATCTGCATTGGCGAGACGCTTGCCGATCGCGAAGGCGGGCGAGCAGCCGACGTGCTGGCTGCCGAAGTACGCGGCGCGCTGGCTCGATTGAAGCCGGAACAACACACGGCCCCGATCCTGCTCGCGTACGAGCCGGTTTGGGCTATCGGCGAGCGCGGCATACCGGCCAGTGCCGACTATGCCGATGCTCGCCAGGCGGAGATCATCGCGGTGGCGCAAGACATTCTTGGCCGCCGTGTACCGTGCCTTTATGGCGGCTCGGTCAACCCCGGCAACTGCGCCGAACTCGCTGCCTGCGAACATATTGACGGACTGTTCATTGGGCGCTCTGCCTGGGACGTGAATGGGTATCTGGACATCCTGGAGCGTGTCAGGGCGGTGCTCTGAGCTGTCCGCATGCGTGGAACTTCAAACTGAAGGAGATCATCATGAAACTTGCAATTGCCGGAGATAGCGCGGGGGCGGGACTGGCCCATGTGCTGGCTGAACACCTTAAGGACCGCTTTGAGGTTTTTGAGGTTTCGACCAATGAGGCAGATCCGAAGGAGTTCTATGCGAATTTGTCTGACCGTGTGGCTTCGGGCGTGATACGCGGTGATTACGACCGGGCTATTCTGGTCTGTGGCACGGGGATCGGTGTCAGTATTTCGGCTAACAAGATACCGGGAATCCGTGCTGCGTTGTGTCACGATACCTATTCGGCGGAACGAGCGGCGCTGTCGAATAATGCGCAGATCATCACGATGGGTTCGCGGGTGATTGGGACGGAGGTGGCCAAGAGCATTGCCGATGCTTTTCTGGCGCAGGCCTTCGATGAGAATGGCCGTAGCGCGGGCAATGTGGCGGCGATTAATGAGGTTGATTCCAAGTACCATCGGTGAGGGGCCCGGGCGCGGGCGCTGTCGCCGGAGGGGTTTTGTGGTGGGGGGATGGGATGTTGGGGTTAGGGGTATGCGCCGGGGTAGTGGTTTCAGTGTTAGCGGTCAGGGGTTGATGCCGGGGTGGTCGGTTCTGGGGTTAGCGGTCGAGGTTAATGCCGGGTTGCTGCTTTCGGCGTTAGCGGTCTGCCT